>NZ_LMDJ01000001.1 GCF_001425045.1 Massilia sp. Root351
GGGTCGTTCGAGACCAGGACGTTGATAGGCTGGGTGTGGAAGTGCAGTAATGCATTAAGCTAACCAGTACTAATTGCCCGTAAGGCTTGTCCCTATAACCTTGACGGTTATATCGCATTTGCCTGTGTTTGAATTTACTACCTAATTTACTTCTTCCAGATTGCAGCCACACACCTGAGTGTGTGGCGTACAAGTCAAAGCCTGATGACCATAGCAAATCGGTCCCACCCCTTCCCATCCCGAACAGGACCGTGAAACGATTTTGCGCCGATGATAGTGCTGCAACCAGCCACCCCTTCCCATCCCGAACAGGACCGTGAAACGATTTTGCGCCGATGATAGTGCTGCAACCAGTGTGAAAGTAGGTTATCGTCAGGCTAGTTATATAAAGAAGCCCACCAAGTGATCTTGGTGGGCTTTTTTCATTTTTGTCCCATTTGAGACACTTTCCACCAAAAAGTCTCATTTCCCGCCTTTTTTGACTCCCCCTGAACGGATGGGCTAACTTTCCTCTCCTACCAACCTGGGAGATAGAAATGGCACTTCGTACGACCATGCTAGCCGCCGCCGTTGCAGCGTCGCTACTTTCCACCGCCCACGCCGCCCCCATCATGGGCGCGCCGGCGTCGTTTTCCCCGCAAGAAAAGGCCCGGCTGATCAGCACGCTGAACGGCGAACGCGGCAAGCACGGCCTGGATACCGATCACGGCTTCGTCATCGGCAGCCAGCATCCCGGCGCACGCGGCCATGCCATCAGCCGCCTGAACCACACCTACAAGGGCGTGCGCATCTTCGAATCCGAGTCGGTGGTGGTGTCCGATGCCGGCGGCAACATCCTCAGCGAATCGATCGCGGACCGCCGCGGCGCGCTGTCGGCCAAGCGCATGGACATCAAGCCGAAGCTGCATGCCCAGCAGGCCGTGGACGTGGCGCTGCGCCGTGTCGGTCCGTACGGCGTGGCGATCGACCCGCCAAGCGCCGAGCTGATCATCTATCCCGTCATGAAGACCGTGCGCGCACCCGGCGCGGAGAACAAGGCGGAAGCCGAGCTGAATGCCACTGACGTCACCGAGGTGCTGGACGGCTACAAGCTGGCCTACCTGGTGCAGACCCGCATGGCCAACGGCAACAAACCCGTGTTCCACAACACCATCGTCAACGCCCAGGACGGCAGCGTGATCGAGCAGTGGAACATGCTGCAAACCGTGATCGGTACCGGCAACAGCCAGTACAACGGCGCCGTGCCTATCAACACCACCCTGAGCGGCACCACCTACAAGATGGTGGACGGCTCGCGCGGCACCGGCGGCACCTTCGGCGCCATGGCCATCACCAACGCCAACCACACCACCAGCGCCGGCAGCGTGTACACCAATTCCAGCAACACCTGGGGCGACGGCCAGCAGTACATCGCCGGCGGCAGCACCACCAACGCCAACGGCCAGACCGCCGCCGTCAACGCGCTGTGGGGCTTGATGAACACCTACGACATGCTGAAGAACGTGCTGGGCTGGCAGTCGCTGGACGGCAACAACACCTCGACCTACATCGCGGCCCACGTCAACACCGCCTACGACAACGCCTACTATTCCGACGGCTGCAAATGCATGTACATCGGCGACGGCGGCAGCTACTTTAACAACCTGGGCTCGATCGACGTGATCGGGCACGAGATGGGCCACGGCGTCACCGCTGCCACGTCCAACCTGAACTACCGGGGCGAATCCGGCGGCCTGAACGAGTCGAGCTCGGACATCACCGGCGAAGCGGTGGAAGCGTATGCGCGCGCCGGCGGCAGCGGCGCCACGCTGCCGTCGCCTGGCGCCAACGACTGGATGATGGGCAAGGAAATCGCCAAGGATGGCCAGCCGCTGCGCTGGATGTACAAACCCAGCAAGGACGGCAGCAGCCCGGATGCCTGGAGCACCTCGCTCAAGCGCCTGGACGTGCACTACAGCAGCGGCCCGAACAACCGCATGTTCTACTTCCTGGCCAAGGGTTCCAGCTCGAGCGCCGGCAGCGAGTACTACAGCAAATACCTGACCAAGGCGCCGTTGGCGATGACCGGCATCGGCCTGGACAAGGCTTACCGCATCTGGTTCAAGGCGCTGAGCACCAAGTTCACCTCCTCGACCAACTATGCGGACGCGCGCCTGAAAGTGCTGGCTTCCGCGCAGGAGCTGTATGGCGTCAACAGCGCGGAGGCCAAGGCCGTGCAGCGCGCTTACGCGGCCATCAACGTGGGAACGGACGTGGCCGAGTAAGCCATCGGCGGGACGAAAAAAAACCTCCGCAGTGTGAACTGCGGAGGTTTTTTCTTGCGTGCGGATTAGTAGCGGTAGGCCAGCTTCACCACGGCGTAGTCGACGCCGCTGTTCGGCTTCTTGATGCCGCCGTTCGAGAAGTGCTGGATCTTGGCGGCCACTTCCCAGTGGTTGTCGAACACGTAGCCAACGCCGATGTGGTCGCCGAACTGGAAGGCGGTGGAGAGCTTGTCGTCGTTGTTGTTGTACAGCTTGGACAGCAGGTGCACGCCGATGCCGCCTTCAACGTAGAAACCCTTCTTGTTGTCGGCGCCGTAGCGGAACACGGGCGTGAAACCGACGTCCACCAGGTCCTGGTGCGCGCCCGGCACATTGTTGGCCATCTTGCCGCGCCACGCGCCGAAGCTGGCGTCCCAGTAACCGCTCAGGCTGGTGCCGTTGGATTGGAACCACTGCTTGTTCCAGTCGGAAGTGGCGCCGATGCGCGCCATCTGGATCTTGGAGGCGCTGGCGTATTCCACGTAGGACGTATCGATCAGCTTGTCGTCGGCAACTGCGGCTTGCATTGCCAGAATTGCGGCGGCCGCCGCGAGGATTTTTTTAGTTTGCATGGCTTCTTTCAGAGTCTGCGCTATATGTCGAGTTATATAGCAGTACTTCATTCTACCGAGATTCACAAAATCGTTCAGGAGGCGCTACTATTCTTACGACATCCTCAACATTGTTCACTCAGGAGTAGTCCCATTGTCAACGCAAATTTCATTCCTTGGTATCGGCTTGATGGGAGAGCCGATGGTGCGGCGCCTGCTGCAAGCCGGCTTCCCCGTCACTGTCTGGAACCGCACGGCCAGCAAGGCCGAACCGCTGGCTGAATTCGGCGCCATGCCGGTGGCCGAACTGGGGGACGCTGTCAGCTCTGCGGACGTGGTGATCTCCATGCTCGAGGCCGGGCCCGTGGTGGGCCTGGTGATCGATGCGGCGCTGCCCTCGCTGCGGCCGGGCGCGCTGTGGATAGACATGAGCTCCACCCGTCAATCCGAGGCGCAGGAGTTCCACACGCGGCTCACGGCGGGCGGCTGCCGTTTCGTGGACGCACCGGTGTCCGGCGGCGTGGCCGGCGCACAGGCGGGCACGCTGGCCATCATGGCGGGCGGCAATGCGCAAGACTATGCGGACGCCGAGCCGGTGTTTGCCGCCATGGGGCGCTGCACGCTGGTTGGACCGGCTGGCAGCGGGCAGGTGTCCAAGCTGTGCAACCAGCTGATCGTGGGCGGTACCATCAACATCGTGGCGGAGGCGCTGCTGCTGGCACAGGCGGCCGGCGCGGACCCGGCTGCGGTGCGGGCCGCGATACGGGGCGGTTTTGCCGAGAGCAAGGTGCTGGAGGTGCATGGACAGCGCATGCTGGAGCGCAATTTCATGCCGGGCGGGCAGGTGCGCACGCAGCTCAAGGACCAGCACAACATCCTGGCCGCCGCGGCTGCGGCGGGCGTGCAGTTGCCGGTCACCGACCTGGTGACGCAGCGCTATGAGGCGATTGTGGACATGTTCCCGCAGGCGGATCACTCGGCCGCGCTGCTGGGGCTGGAGCAGCTCAACACCGGGCAGCGCGTGGGGAACGGGCCGGACCAGTTGCCCTAACGCGCCGCTCTCAGCGCGCCAGCGGCAGCGCCGTTTCCGCCAGCCGCACCCAGAAGCTGGCGCCGATGGGCAGCAGGTTGTCGTTAAAGTCGTAGCTGCCGTTGTGCAGCACGCAGGGACCCAGGCCGTGGCCGCCGTCGCGGTGGTCGCCGTCGCCATTGCCGAGGAAGATGTAGCAGCCCGGCTTTTCCTGCAGGAAGAAGGCGAAGTCTTCCGCACCCATGGTCGGCTCGACCTGCTCGTCCACCTGGTCGGCGCCGGCCACTGCCTTCATCACTTCCACCGCGAACCGGGTTTCCTTCGCATGGTTCACCAGCGGCGGATAGTTGCGCCTGAACGCAAAATCGACTTCCGCATCGAAGCCCGCCGCGATGTTCTCGGCCAGCAGCCGCATGCGCTGCTCGATCAGGTCCAGCACCTCGGTGGTGAAGGTGCGCACCGTGCCCACCATCTTCGCCTCGTCCGGAATCACGTTGGTCGCGCTGCCGGCGTGGATCTGGGTGATCGACAGCACCGCCGTGTCGAGCGGGCTCTTGTTGCGGGTGACGATGGTCTGCCAGGCCTGCGCGATCTGCACTGCCACCATGATGGGATCGATGCCCTTGTGCGGCTGGGCCGCGTGGGCGCCCTTGCCGCGTATGGTCACATGAAACTCATTGCTCGACGCCATCATGGGGCCCTCACACACGCCGAAGCTGCCGGCCGGCATGCCCGGCCAGTTGTGCATGCCGTACACCGCTTCCATCGGGAAACGCTCGAACAGGCCGTCCTGGATCATGCGGCGCGCGCCGGCCCCGCCTTCCTCGGCCGGCTGGAAAATCAGGTACACGGTGCCGTCGAAATCGCGGTGCTGCGCCAGGTGGCGGGCCGCGCCCAGCAGCATCGAGGTGTGGCCGTCGTGGCCGCAGGCGTGCATCTTGCCTTCGTGCTTGGATGCATGGGCGAAAGTGTTGATTTCCTGCATGGGCAGCGCGTCCATATCGGCGCGCAGGCCGATGGCGCGCTCCGAGGTGCCGCTCTTGATAATGCCGACCACGCCGGTCAGGCCCAGGCCGCGCACGACGGGGATACCCCATTCGGTCAGCTTGGCAGCCACCACGTCGGAGGTGCGGACTTCCTCGTAGCAAAGTTCCGGGTGCGCGTGCAGATCGCGCCGGATCTGCTGCAACTCGGATTGAAACGCAATAATCGGTTCTACAAGTTTCATTCTGGGCTCTCCAGTATTTTATTCTTGCTTGCGTCTTTGTAAGACGCCGTGCGCTATAGCGGTATAGCCATTGTAGCCTTTGCCGCCGCCGGATGGGGTAGCGCGGAATCGTTTACGATAGTGGTTTCGATGTTTGTTCCTGGACCCGCCATGACCTCCACCAGCCACGTCCGTGCCGCCTGCCCGCACGATTGCCCCGACACCTGCGCCATCATCGTCACCGTCGAAGACGGCGTCGCCACCGAAGTGAAAGGCGACCCGGACCACCCGCCCACCGGCGGCGTGCTCTGTACCAAGGTGGCGCGCTACACCGAGCGCACTTACCACCCGGACCGCCTGCTGCATCCGCTGCGCCGGGTCGGCAAGAAGGGCGAGGGCAAGTTCGAGCGCATCAGCTGGGACGAAGCGCTGGACGCCATCGCCGCCAAGCTGAAGCCTATCGTGGCGCGCGCACCGGAAGCGCTGCTGCCCTACAGCTACGCCGGCACCATGGGCTTGCTGCAGGGCGAATCCATGGCAGGACGCTTCTTCCACACCTTGGGCGCCTCGCAGCTGGACCGCACCATCTGCGCCACGGCCGGCGCCACCGGCTACAAATACACGGTGGGCGGCTCCACGGGCACCGACCTTGAGCATTTCCAGGACGCCAAGCTGATCATCATCTGGGGCGGCAATCCCATCGCTTCCAACCTGCATTTCTGGACTCGCGCCCAGGCCGCCAAGCGCAACGGCGCCAGGCTGATCGCCATCGATCCCTACCGCTCGCTGACGGCCGAGAAATGCCACCAGCACATCGCCCTGCTGCCCGGCACCGACGCCGCGCTGGCGCTGGGCATGATGCATGTGCTGATCGCCGAAGACCTGCTGGACCACGATTACATCGCCGGGTATACGCTGGGCTTCGAGCAACTGAAAGAACGCGCCGCCGAATGGACCCCCGAGCGCACTGCGGAAACCTGCGGCATCACGGTGCAGGAAGTGGTGGAACTGGCGCGCCTGTACGGCGGCATGGCGAAGAACGGCGAGCCGGTGGCCATCCGCACCAACTACGGCGTGCAGCGCGTGCGCGGCGGCGGCATGGCGGTGCGCAATATCGCCTGCCTGCCGGCGCTGGTGGGCGCCTGGCGCCACGCGGCCGGCGGCATCCAGCTGTCTTCCAGCGGCTCCTTCCCGGCCAACAAGGCCCTGCTGCAGCGCACCGACCTGCTGCAGCGGCACGCCAAACTGCCGCGCACCATCAACATGAGCACCATCGGCGACGACTTGCTGCGCCCGGCCTCGCCTGAATTCGGCCCGCAGGTGGAGGCGGTGATCGTGTACAACTCCAACCCGGTGGCGGTGGCGCCCGATTCGGCCAAGGTGGCGGCCGGCTTTGCGCGCGACGACCTGTTTACCGTGGTGCTGGAGCACTTCCAGACCGACACCGTGGACTACGCCGACATCGTGCTGCCCGCCACCACGCAGCTGGAACACGTGGACGTGCACACGTCTTACGGCCACCTGTACATGATGGCCAACAACGCTGCCATCGCGCCCATGGGCGAAGCCAAGCCGAACACGGAAATCTTCCGCCTGCTGGCCGCGCGCATGGGCCTGGACGATCCTGTTTTCCATGAGAGCGACGATCAGCTGGCGGCGCAGGCTTTCAATACGAAAGACGCGCGCGCCGTCCATTTCGACTGGGAGTCGCTCAAGCAGAAAGGCTGGCAGCGCCTGAACATGCCGGCCGCGCCGTTCGCGCAGGGCGGCTTCCCCACGCCGTCCGGCAAATGCGAGTTCTATTCGGCGCAGATGCTGGCCGACGGCCTCGATCCGCTGCCCGCATATATTGCGCCGTACGAGTCGCGCGCCAGCAATCCGGCGCTGGCCGCGAAGTACCCGCTGGGCATGATTTCTCCGCCGCAGCGCAACTTCCTGAACTCCACCTTTGTCAATGTGACCAGCTTGCGCGCCACCGAGGGCGAGCCGCAGCTCGACATGCATCCGGACGACGCGGCGCAGCGCGGCGTGGCGCACGGCGAAATGGTGCGCATATACAACGATCGTGGCTCATTCGTATGTAAATTGCGCGTCACCGACAAGGCCCGCGCGGGGCTCGTGGTGGGCCTCTCCATATGGTGGAAGAAGCTCGCCGGCGACGGCAAAAACGCCAACGAAGTGACCAGCCAGCGGCTTACCGATATGGGCCGCGCGCCGACTTTTTACGATACACTGGTCCAGGTAGAGAAAGCGGCGTGAGAGTGAAAAATGCGCAAATTTGCCCGACAGCTAATGCGTGCCAGGTTCTGGCTGGCGGCGGGCGCGTGCGCATTGATGCTGGCTGGCTGCGCCCAGTTTAAGTACTACTTCCAGGCCGCGCAGGGCCAGTACGCGCTGTGGTCCGAAGCGCGTCCCATCGAAGACTGGCTGGGCGATCCGGCCACCGACGCCAAGCTCAAGGCGCGCCTGGAAAAGGCGCTGCTGATACGCCGCTTCGCCGTCAAGGAGCTTGGCCTGCCGGACAACGCCAGCTACCGCAACTACGCCGCCCTGAACCGGCCTTATGTGCTGTGGAACGTGGTGGCCACGCCGTCGCTGTCGCTGCGGCCCATCCAGTGGTGTTTCCCGATTGCCGGCTGCGTCAGCTATCGCGGCTACTACAGCAAGGAGGACGCCGAAGCCTACGCCGACGAGCTGCGCAAGGAAGGCAACGACGTGCAGCTGGGCGGCGTGCCGGCCTATTCCACCCTGGGCTGGTTCAGCGATCCGCTGCTGTCGTCCTTCATCAACTATTCCGACGCTGAACTGGCGCGCATGGTGTTCCACGAGCTGGCGCACCAGGTTGCCTACGTGCAGGGCGATTCGCGCTTCAACGAAGCGTTCGCCACGGCGGTGGAGGAAGCCGGCGTGCAGCGCTGGCTGGACATGTACGGCAACCCCGCCATGCGCGAAGCCTACGAGCGCTACAGCGTGCGCCGGCGCGACTTCCTCGACCTGCTGGTGCGGCACCGCGCGCTGCTGGCGTCGAACTATGCGCGCAAGGTCAGCGACAAGAAGAAGCGGGAAGAGAAACTGCGCATTTTCGCCGCGCTGAAAGAGGAATATCAGTTGATGAAAGTCAACAGTTGGGGCGGCTACGCGGGCTATGATCGTTTCTTCGCCGAACCATTAAATAATGCCCACCTTGCCTCTGTTGCAACTTACAATGATTTTTTACCGGGCTTCCGCGCCTTGCTGGCGCAGGAAAAGACCTTCCCGCGCTTTTATGCTGCGGTGCAAGGCATGTCGACCTTGAGCCTGCAGGAGCGCCAGGCCCGCTTGCTGCATCTGGGACAGCCGCCGCCACCCCCACCCGATACGGTCGCTACGCAATCGCTAGCGTCGCCGGAACACTGAACTCTGCTGCGCTGCAGCAGGTTGCGTCTGCGCATTACTTCGTAGAGCAGGGGTTCAAAATCTGCAAAAGCGCTTGCATACTAGCGTGGCGCCCGATAGCATCTTACTCAGTTTGTGTACGAGCGTACTATTTTTTGTTTGCCCCCCAAAAAAACATATCAAGAGACGAGGCACAGGATGGAAAAAATTTGGCTGCAGTCGTACCCCCCCGGCGTTCCAGCGGAGATCGATCCGAACCAATATCGTTCGCTGGTGCATTTGCTGGAAGAGTCCTTCCAGAAGTACGCGGACCGCAATGCCTACGTCTGCATGGACAAATTCCTCACCTATGCCGAACTTGATAGCTATTCCAAGCGCCTGGGCGCGTGGCTGCAAAGCCGCAGCCTGAAAAAGGGCGCGCGCGTGGCGGTGATGATGCCCAACGTGCTGCAATACCCGATCGCCATCGCCGCCATCCTGCGCGCCGGCTATACCGTGGTCAACGTCAACCCGCTGTATACGCCGCGCGAGCTGGAGCACCAGCTGAACGACTCCGGCGCGGAAGCCATCCTGATCCTCGAGAACTTTGCCACCACGCTGGAACAGGTGCTGCCGCGCACCAAGATCAAGCACATTGTGGTGGCCAGCATGGGCGAAATGCTGGGCGGGCTGAAGGGCGTGATCGTCAACTTCGTGGTGCGCAATGTGAAGAAGATGGTGCCGGCCTTCTCGCTGCCGAACGCGGTGCGTTTCAAGGACGCGCTGTCGCAGGGCGCGGGCATGAAGCTCACGCCGGTGGAGCTGAACGCGTCCGACGTGGCCTTCCTGCAGTACACGGGCGGCACCACGGGCGTGTCCAAGGGCGCCACGCTGACCCACCGCAACATCGTCGCCAACCTGCTGCAGAACGAAGCCTGGGCCCAGCCGCGCCTGAAGACCTTGCCGGCCAATGAGCCGCTGACCATCGTCTGCGCGCTGCCGCTGTACCATATCTTCGCGCTGACGGCCTGCGCCATGTGGGGCATGCGCATGGGCGCGATGAACATCCTGATCCCCAACCCGCGCGACATCGGCGGCTTCATCAAGGAACTGTCCAAGTACAAGTTCAACATGCTGCCGGCCGTGAACACGCTGTACAACGCGCTGGTGAACCATCCCGAGTTCAGCAAGCTGGATTTCTCCGGCGTGGTGATCTGCAACGGCGGCGGCATGGCGGTGCAGCAGGCCGTCAACGACAAGTGGCTGAAAGTGACGGGCGTGCCCATCATCGAAGGCTACGGCTTGTCCGAGACCTCGCCGACCGCCACCTGCAACCGCGCCGACGGCACGGCCTTCACCGCCACCATCGGCCTGCCGGTGCCGTCCACCGACATCGCCATCCTGGACGACGACGGCAAGGAAGTGCCGCTGGGCCAGCCGGGCGAGATCGCCATCCGCGGTCCGCAAGTGATGGTGGGCTACTGGAACCGTCCGGAGGAAACCGCCAAGGTGATGACGCCGGAGGGCTTCTTCAAATCCGGCGACGTCGGCGTGATGGACGCCAACGGCTACGTGAAGATCGTCGACCGCAAGAAGGACATGGTGCTGGTGTCCGGCTTCAACGTGTATCCGAACGAAGTGGAAGGCGTAATCGCCGGCCATCCGGGCGTGCTGGAATGCGCCTGCATCGGCGTGCCGGACGAGCATTCGGGCGAAGCGGTGAAAGTGTTCGTGGTGCGCAAGGACCCGAACCTGAGCGTGGAGACCCTGATGGCCTACTGCAAGGAAAACCTGACCGGCTACAAGAAGCCGAAATACATCGAGTTCCGCGACGAGCTGCCGAAGACCAACGTCGGCAAGATCCTGCGCCGCGTGCTGCGCGACGAAGTGGTGGGCGAGAAGAAGAAAGCGGCATAAGCCCACTGGCCACAGGCACAACCGCCTGCTGGCCAGGCGGTTTTTTTATCGAATAATGTTTGAGCGAGGCTACTGATGGACAAGATTTGGTTGAATTCCTACCCCCAAGGCGTACCTGCGGAAATCGACAACACGCAATACAGCTCGGTAACGCATTTGCTGGAGGAGTCTTTCCGTCAGTTTGCCGACCGTAACGCCTACGTGTGCATGGACAAGTTCCTGACCTACCGCGAAGTGGACCAGATGTCCAAGCAGATGGGCGCCTGGCTGCAAAGCAAGGGACTGGAAAAGGGTGCGCGCGTGGCCATCATGCTGCCCAACGTGCTGCAATATCCGGTCGCCATGGCGGGCATCCTGCGCGCCGGCTACACGGTGGTCAACGTCAACCCGCTGTACACGCCGCGCGAACTGCAGCACCAGTTGAACGACTCCGGCGCCGAAGCCATCATCGTGCTGGAGAACTTTGCCACCACGGTGCAGCAGGTGCTGTCGGCCACCAAGGTCAAGCACGTGATCGTGGCCAGCATGGGCGACCTGCTGGGCGGCCTGAAAGGCGCCATCGTCAACTTCGTGGTGCGCAACGTGAAGAAAATGGTGCCGGCCTGGTCGCTGCCGGGTTCCATCAGCTTCAAGAAAATGCTGGCCGAAGGCGCGCGCCTGACGCTCAAGCCGGTGCAGCTGGGCCACGAGGACATCGCCTTCCTGCAATACACCGGCGGCACCACCGGGGTTTCCAAGGGCGCCGTGCTGCTGCATCGCAACGTCATCTCCAACGTGCTGCAGAACGAAGCCTGGCTGGGCCTGGACACCAGCGGCAAGCAGGTGGTGTTCGTGTGCGCGCTGCCGCTGTACCACATCTACTCGCTCACCATCAGCGCCTTCATGGGCATGCGTTTCGGCGGCTTGAACATCCTGGTGCCGAACCCGCGCGACATTCCCGGCTTCGTCAAGGAACTGGCCAAGTATCCGGTGGTGGTGTTCCCGGCTGTAAACACGCTGTACAACGCGCTGCTCAACAACCCGGACTTCGCCAAGCTCGACTTCTCCAGCTACAAGGTATGCAACGGCGGCGGCATGGCGGTGCAGCAGGCGGTGGCGGACCGCTGGCTGAAGCTGACCGGCACGCCTATCATCGAAGGTTACGGCCTGTCCGAAACGTCGCCGGTGGCGACCGCCAACCGGGTCGACATCAAGGAGTTTACCGGCACCATCGGCCTGCCGATCCCGTCGACCGAGATCAAGATCCTGGACGACGACGGCGTCGAAGTGCCGCTGGGCCAGCCGGGCGAGATCGCCATCCGCGGCCCGCAGGTGATGGCCGGCTACTGGCAGCGTCCGGACGAAACGGCCAAGACCATGACGGCCGACGGTTTCTTCAAGACCGGCGACGTCGGCATCATGGACGAGCGCGGCTACACCCGCATTGTCGACCGCAAGAAAGACATGATCCTGGTGTCCGGCTTCAACGTCTACCCGAATGAAATCGAAGGCGTGGTGGCGGCGCACCCGGGCGTGCTGGAAGTGGCCTGCATCGGCGTGCCGGACAAAAATTCCGGCGAAGCGGTCAAGCTGTTCGTGGTGCGCAAAGACCCCAACCTGACCGCCGAAGCCATCCAGGAATTCTGCAAGCACGAACTGACCGCCTACAAGAAGCCGAAATACATCGAGTTCCGCGACGAGCTGCCGAAAACCAACGTCGGCAAAATCCTGCGTCGCCAGCTGCGTGACGAAAAGCAAGCCGCCTGAAGACCTGAATAGTTTCACCCCCGCAAAATGGGGTCAGGGTTAATTAAAAGTTGCACTTTTAATTAACCCTGACCCCATTTTGCTGTTCGGAACGGTGAAGCTGGCAAGGGTGGCGATGGGGCTGGCGGGGTTGCGCACGTCGTCCAGGCCCAGGAACTGCACGCGGCTGCGCTCGGGGCCGATGTCGAACAGCATGTAGCCGCGCTTGTCGCTGCGGCCGTATTTGAGCTGCGGGTTCATGTCGACGTATTGCAGCGTGCGCGCCTGCGCGCGCGAGCCGGAGGTGATGGAGGTGCCGCAGAACTCGGTCGCCAGCACGGGGTTGCCGGCGCCGGCGGGACGGCGGCCGTCGCGCGTGAGCTCGGCGGCGTAGAAGGTGTGCACGTCGCCGGACAGCACCAGCGGGTTGGCAGCGCCGCTGCCCTGCAGCGCGTCGTACAGGCGCTGGCGCGCCGCCGGGTAGCCGTCCCAGCCGTCGGTCCAGTAGCGGCCTGCCTCGCCGTTCACCAGCGGCACCTGGCTGCCGCCGGCCATCAGGGTTTGCTGCGCCAGGATGTTCCAGCGCGCCGTCGACTCCTTCAGCCCCTGTTCCAGCCAGCGCTGCTGTCCGCGGCCCAGCATTTCGCGCGCCGGGTCGCGCAGCTCGGCGCAGGCGCGCCAGTAGACCGAGCTGGAGCCGCCGCGCCCGACAGTGCAGGCTTGCGGCGCGCGGTGCTGGCGGTTGTCGAGCACGTGGAAGCGCGCCAGCCGGCCCCAGTCGTAGCGCTGGTGCATGCGCAGCGTGCCGTAGCCGCCGCCCTGCAGCGTGAGGCGGATCGGCTGGTGCTCGTAGTAGGCCTGGTAGGCGGCGGCGCGGCGCGCGGCGAAGGTGGCGGACAGTCGCTCGTCGCGGTCGGCGGCGTAGTCGTTGGCCACTTCGTGGTCGTCCCAGGTGAGTATCCACGGCGCGGCGCGGTGCGCGGCCTGCAGGTCGGCGTCGCTTTTGTATTGCGCGTAGCGGGCGCGGTACTGCTCCAGCGTGTAGCTTTCGTCCGAGCGCACGGCACGGCCGGGATGCTGGCGCTGGTAGGCGCCCCATTCGTAGATGTAGTCGCCGAGGAAGGCCACCAGGTCGGGCGCGGCGGCGGCGATGTGGCGGTGCGCGGCGTAGCTGCCGAACTCCCAGTGCTGGCAGGAGGCCACGGCCAGCTTGAGCGCGGCCGGCATACTGTCCGGCGCGGGCGCGGTGCGGGTGCGGCCCACCGGGCTGACGGCGTCGCCCAGCATGAAGCGGTACCAGTACCAGCGGCCGGGCTCCAGCCCGGCCACGTCCACATGCACGCTGTGCGCCAGTTCGGGGGCGGCCAGCGCGTTGCCCCTGGCGGCAATGCTGCGGAAGGCTTCGTCGTGCGCCACTTCCCAGCGCACGGCCATGGCCAGCGGCGGCATGGCGGCCGCGTTGAACGGGTCGTACAGGATGCGGGTCCACAGCACCACGGATGTGGGCAGCGGCGAGCCGGAGGCCACGCCGAGGGAGAAGGGGTAGCCGGCGCCGTTCAGGGCGCCCGGGCTGGGCTGCCCGGCGCCGCCGCGGGCGCGCGCCTGTCCACCTGGCTGTCCGCGCGCCGGCTCGCTGCCGGCGAGTGTGGCGCCGGCGGCGGCCATCGCGGCGAGCGCCGATAGCCGGGCTCCGCTCAGCAGGAGGATGCGGCGTCCTGGCTCCATGCGCGGGCGACGTCGCGCTTACAGCAGCGTTTCCAGCGGCGGCACCTGGCGCGGCTTGCGGTCCGGGCCGGTGGCGACGTAGGTCAGCGTGGCTTCGGTTACCTTGACGGTGCACGCCTGCAGGCGGTTGCGCTCCGCGTACACTTCCACGTTCACGGTGATGGAAGTGTTGCCGACCTTGATGATGTCGGCGTAGAAGGACAGCAGATCGCCGACGAAGACGGGGTTTTTGAACACAAAGGAGTTCACCGCCACGGTGGCCACGCGGCCATTGGCGCGCCGCGTGGCGGGCAGCGAGCCGGCGATGTCCACCTGCGCCATGATCCAGCCGCCGAACACGTCGCCGTAGACGTTGGCGTCGGACGGGGCGGGCATGACGCGCAGTTCGGGCATTTTCCCCGGCGGCAGGCCTTGCCGTTCCGGCGCCTGGGGCGCGGCAGCTGCAACGGCCGCAGTGGTGGTGTTTTCGGGCGTGGTCATCGTGATGTCTCGGTAAGGGCTACAATTGGGACTGATTGTAAACCACGGAAGCCCCGTTTCGCCATGCGCCGCTCAGCCACCTCGCCCCCACCGCCACCCGCTCCAGACGCCGCCGGCAAGCCGCCGCGCAGCGACATGGCCACCCTGAAGACCCTGATTCCCTACCTGTGGGTCTATAAATGGCGCGTGCTGGCCGCGCTGCTTTGCCTGATCGGTGCCAAGATGGCCAACGTGGGCGTGCCGGTGGTGCTGAAAAAGCTGGTGGACGAGATGACCATTTCGCCGTCGCACCCGCACGCGCTGCTGGTGCTGCCGCTCGGCGCCCTGGTGGCTTACGGCCTGCTGCGCCTGTCGACCACGGTGTTCACCGAGCTGCGCGAGTTCCTGTTCGCGCGCGTGACGCAGCGCGCCGTGCGCACCATCGCGCTCAAGGTGTTCCGCCATTTGCACTCGCTGTCGCTGCGCTTCCACCTGAACCGCCAGACCGGCGGCATGACGCGCGACATCGAGCGCGGCACGCGCGGCGTCGGTTCGCTGATCTCGTACACGCTGTTCAACATCCTGCCCACGCTGGTGGAGATTTCGCTGGTGCTGGCCTACCTCGTTACGCATTACGACATCTGGTTCAGCGCCATCACCTTCGTGGCGCTGGTGTCCTATATCGTGTTCACCATCACGGTCACCGACTGGCGCACGCACTTCCGCCGCACCATGAACGACCTCGATTCCAAGGCCAACACCAAGGCCATCGATTCGCTGATCAACTACGAAACCGTGAAGTACTTCGGCAACGAGGACTACGAGGCCAGGCGTTACGACGAGGGCCTGCAGCGCTTCGAGTCGGCTGCGGTGAAGTCGCAGACCTCGCTGTCCTTCCTGAACACCGGCCAGTCGCTGATTATTGCCACCGCTGTCACGCTGATCCTGTGGCGCGCCACGCAAGGCGTCATCGACGGCAAGATGACCCTGGGCGACCTGGTGCTGGTGAATGCCTTCATGATCCAGCTCTACATCCCGCTCAATTTCCTGGGTGTGATCTACCGCGAGATCAAGCAAAGCCTGGCCGACATGGAGCGCCTGTTCTCGCTGCTGGACCAGAACCGCGAAGTGGCGGACGCACCGGACGCCAAGCCGCTGCACACCCAGGGCGCGCAGCTGCGTTTCGCGCACGTGGACTTCAGCTACGAGTCCAAGCGGCAGATCCTGTTCGACGTCGACTTCACCATCGCGGCCGGCACCACCACGGCGGTGGTGGGGCACAGCGGTTCGGGCAAGTCCACCCTGTCGCGCCTGCTGTATCGCTTCTATGAAGTGAACCAGGGCGCCATCACCATCGACGGCCAGGACCTGCGCGCGGTGACGCAGGATTCGCTGCGCCACGCGATCGGCATCGTACCGCAGGACACGGTGCTGTTCAACGACACCATCGAGTACAACATCGCCTACGGCAAGCCCGGCTCCAGCAAGGAGGACATCGTGGCCGCTGCCAAGGCGGCGTCGATCCACGACTTCATCGCCAGCCTGCCGGACGGCTACGCCACCATGGTGGGCGAGCGCGGCCTGAAACTGTCCGGCGGCGAGAAGCAGCGCGTGGCCATCGCGCGCACCCTGCTGAAGAACCCGGCCATCCTGATCTTCGATGAAGCCACCTCCGCGCTGGACTCGAAGGCCGAGCAGGCCATCCAGGCCCAGCTCAAAGAGATTGCCAGGCACCGCACCACCATGGTCATTGCGCACCGCCTGTCGACGGTGGTGGACGCGGAGCAGATCATTGTGCTCGACCATGGCCGCATCGTGGAGCGCGGCACGCACCAGTCGCTGCTGGCGGCGGACGGGCTGTATGCGCAGATGTGGCAGCGCCAGCAGGCCAAGGTGGAAGAAGAAGTAGAGTAAAAAAAAGGCTTCCCGAGGGAAGCCTTTTTTAGGTCCGTGCCGAAGATTACGGCAGCGGCGAATCCGACAGTTCCTTGTCCAGCGGGGCAACCAGTTCGCCCTCCCACTTGGCCACCACGGCGGCGGCCACGCTGTTGCCGATCACGTTGGTGGCGGAGCGCGCCATGTCCAGGAAGTGGTCGATACCGAGCAGCAGCAGCAGGCCGGCTTCAGGGATGTTGAACTGGCCCAGGGTGGCGGCGATCACCACCAGCGAAGCGCGCGGCACGCCGGCAATACCCTTGGAGGTCAGCATCAGCACGGCCATCATGGTCAGCTGCGTGGCCATCGACAGTTCAATGCCGTAAGCCTGCGCGATGAACACGGTGGCGAAGGTGCAGTACATCATCGAGCCATCCAGGTTGAAGGAATAGCCGATCGGCAGCACGAAGGAGGCGATGCGGTTGCGCACGCCGAAACGCTCCAGGCCTTCCAGCGTTTTCGGATAGGCCGCTTCGCTCGAGGCGCAGGAGAAGGCCAGCAGGGCCGGGCCCTTCATTTCGTTCATCAGGGCGAAGATGCGGCGGCCCAGGAAGATGAAACCGGCGAAGATCAGCAGGCCCCACAGGATGCCGATGCTCAGGTAGAACTCGGCCATGAACACGCCATAGGTGCCCAGCACGCCCACGCCGCTCTTGGCGATGGTGCCTGCCACGGCCGCGAACACGGCCACCGGTGCGAAGTTCATCACATAGCCGGTCACCTTCAGCATGATGTGGGCCAGGCCGTCGACCGCGTCCACCAGCGGTTCAGCCTTCACGCCCACCGCGGCGGCGGCGGTGCCGAAGAACAGCGAGAAGATCACGATCTGCAGGATTTCATTCTTGGCCATGCCGTCGATGATGGAGGCCGGCACCAGGTGGGTGATGAACTCTTTCAGCGACAGGCCGGTGGCAGCGATGCCGGATGGCGTGGTGACCGCCGGCAGGTGGCCCACCAGGGCGTCGCCCGGACGGAAGATGTTGACCATGACGAGGCCCAGCAGCAGCGACATGACGGAGGCGATGAAGAACCAGCCCAGCGTCTTCAGGCCGATGCGGCCCACTTCCTTGGCGTCGCCCATGCGCGCGATACCTACCACCAGGGTGGCAAACACCAGCGGAGCGATGATCATCTTGATCAAACGCAGGAAGATGGTGGTCAGATAAGACATATACTCGGCAAAGCTGCCAGGATTGGCCAGGCCGACGTTGGCGAAATACCCCACGATGATGCCTAGCACCAGGCTAACCATGATGTAGGTTGTCAAATTATTGCGTGTTTTCATAGGCGGGGTTTCCTGTGGTAGTGTCTCTAAACTGCGCGCCATTGGGTAAATGGCCGGTAGAATGTTGTTTGTGTGATCAATAACTGAGCAAGTGTCGCAGTATCCTTGCGGCCCAGTAGCGTGTCAAGCAACTGTGTCACGAGGCATACATCGCGTGAAATAAACAGTTTGCGGGCCGAATTTTAAACGCAAAAAATGATAGCCATAAAAAAACTCAATAAATGGTACGGCCAGTTCCAGGTGCTCACCGACTGCAGCACCGAGGTGGCCAAGGGCGATGTCATGGTGATTTGCGGACCTTCCGGCTCGGGGAAATCCACGCTGATCAAGACCGTCAACGGCCTGGAACCGTTCCAGGAGGGCGAAATCATCGTCGATGGCACCTCCGTCGGCGCCAAGGGCACCGACCTGCCGGCGCTGCGCGCGCGCATCGGCATGGTGTTCCAGAATTTCGAGCTGTTCCCGCACCTCTCCGTGCGCGAGAACCTCACGCTGGGACAGGTCAAGGTGCTGGGCCGCAGCAAGGACGAAGCCAATGAGCGCGGCCTGAAATACCTGGACCGCGTCGGCCTGCTGGCGCAGCAGGACAAATTCCCCAACCAGCTGTCCGGCGGCCAGCAGCAGCGCGTGGCCATTGCGCGCGCCTTGTCGATGGACCCGATCGCCATGCTGTTCGACGAGCCCACATCGGCGCTGGACCCGGAAATGATCAATGAAGTGCTGGACGTGATGGTGGGCCTGGCGCAGGAAGGCATGACCATGATGGTGGTCACGCACGAAATGGGCTTTGCGAAAAAGGTGGCCAACCGGGTAGTATTCATGGACAAGGGCCATATCCTGGAGGACTGCTCGAAGGACGAATTCTTCGGCGCGCCGCGCTCCGAACGGGCAAAGGACTTTTTGGCGCGTATTATTCACTAGGCCATTTCGGAATCGGGCATCACGTTGTTGAACTTCTTACCGGAGGAATCA
Source organism: Massilia sp. Root351 (assembly GCF_001425045.1). Taxonomy (GTDB): domain Bacteria; phylum Pseudomonadota; class Gammaproteobacteria; order Burkholderiales; family Burkholderiaceae_D; genus Rugamonas. The sequence goes on from NZ_LMDJ01000001.1 coordinate 18,464, forward strand.
TGACGTTGAAATCACTGCTGGCTATCTTCATGTGCATGGCCACCGCTACGGCGGCGGCGCAGGAACTCACCGGCACCCTGGCCAAGATCAAGCGCACCGGCACCATCACGCTGGGCGTGCGCGACGGCTCGGTGCCATTCTCCTACCTGGACGACAAGCAGCAGTACATCGGCTATTCGGTCGACCTGTGCATGAAGATCGTCACCGCCGCGCAGAAGCAGCTGGGCATGACGTCGGTGAAGGTGACGATGAACCCGGTCACGCCGGCCAACCGCATCCCGCTCATGGCCAACGGCACCATCGACCTCGAATGCGGCTCCGCCACCAACAACGCCGAACGCCAGAAGCAGGTTGCCTTCGCGCCCACCATGTTCGTGGTGGCCAACAAGCTGCTGGTGAAGAAATCCTCGGGCATCAAGAGCCTGGCCGACATGAAGGGCAAGCCGCTGGTGGTCACCGCCGGCACCACCACGCAGAAGCAGCTGACCATCCTGAACAACGAAATGGGCCTCGGCATGACCATCCTGGTCGGCAAGGACCACCCGGAGTCGTTCCTGATGCTGGAGACCGGCCGCGCGGTGGCGCAGGCCAACGACGACATCCTGCTGGCCGCGCAAGTGGCCGCCGCCAAGAATCCGGGCGACTACGAGATCACCAGGGAGGCGCTGTCGGTCGAACCGTACGGCATCATGCTGCGCCGCGAGGATCCGGCCTTCAAGCAGCTGGTGGACGCCACCCTGGCGCGCTTCTACCAGAGCGAGGACTTCAAGAAGGTGTACGACAAGTGGTTCATGTCGCCGATCCCGCCCAAGGGCATCAATCTCAATTTCCCCATGCCGCCGCAGCTGCAGGCAGTGCTGGCCAAGCCGACCGATTCGCCCGATCCGGCCGCCTATGCGGCGGTGCCGGCCGCGCAGCAGGCCGCCGCCAGGAAGAAACCGAAATAAGCCGGCGCCGGCGGCCGCAGCATGAACTACAACTGGAACTGGCGCATCTTCTGGGATGAGTCGCCGGACGGCGTCCACACCTACTGGGAAACGCTGGTTGACGGCCTGCAATGGACGCTGGCCGCGTCGCTGTGCGGCTGGATCATGGCGCTGGCGCTGGGCGTATTGATCGGCACCGCGCGCACCTTGCCCGACACCCGCGCCGGCGCCGTGCTGCGCCGCCTTGGCACCGCCTATATCGAACTGTTCCGCAACGTGCCGCTGCTGGTGCAGATGTTCCTGTGGTACTTCGTCATGCCCGAACTGGTGCCGGCCGACACCGGCGCCTGGCTCAAGGCGCTGCCGAACGCGCCCTTCGTCACGGCCGTCATCTCGCTCGGCTTCTACACCTCGGCGCGGGTGGCGGTGCAGGTCACTGCCGGCATCGAGTCGCTGTCGGGAGGGCAGGGCACGGCGACGCTGGCGCTCGGCCTGTCGCGCTGGCAGGCCTACCGCTACGTGCTGCTGCCGCTGGCCTTCCGCGTCATCCTGCCGCCGCTCACCAGCGAATTCCTCAACATCATCAAGAACAGCTCCATCGCGCTGACCATCGGCCTGACCGAGCTGACCGCCAGCGCGCGCGCCATCCAGGAGTTCTCCTTCCAGGTGTTCGAGGCGTTTTCCGCCGCCACGCTGATCTACGTCACCGTCAACATCGTCGTGGTGGGTCTGATGCATCTGCTCGAGCGCAAGCTGGCGCTGCCCGGCACTTTCCAGTCCGGCGGGGTGCGCTGACATGTTCGCCGGCTTCGACTTCGACGTTATCGCCCGCTCCTGGGTCTACCTGTTCCAGGTCGGCATGCTGTTTACGCTGGAGCTCACCGTGTTCGCCATGCTGGGCGGCGTGGTGCTGGGCACCCTGCTGGCGCTGGGGCGCCTGTCTTCCAACCCGGTGCTGTCGCTGCTGGCGTCCGGCTATGTGAACCTGATGCGCGCCGTGCCGCTGGTGCTGGTGATCTTCTGGTTCTACTTCCTGGTGCCCTACATCGGCGCCTGGATCATCGGCTCGCCCGAGCCGGTCAAGGTGGGCGCATTCTGGTCGGCGCTGATCACCTTCATCCTGTTCCAGGCCGCCTACTACTGCGAGATCATGCGCGGCGGCATACAGTCCGTGGCGCGCGGGCAGATGCTGGCGGCGCAGGCGCTGGGCATGGGCTACTGGCAGGTGATGGGCCATGTGATCCTGCCGCAGGCCTTCCGCAACATGCTGCCGGTGCTGCTCACCCAGACCATCGTGCTGTTCCAGGACGTGTCGCTGGTGTACGTATTGTCGGTGGCGGACTTCGTCGGCGCCGCCAGCAAGGTGGCGCAGCGCGACGGCAGGCTGGTGGAAATGTATTTGTTCGTGGCGGTAGTGTATTTCGCGGCGTGCAGCCTGCTGTCCTGGCTGGTGCGCAAGCTGCAGCGCAAAGTGGCCATCATCCGGTAATATGCGCGCACTCGAATTTCCAGGGACACTGCCATGCCGTCGATGAAAACCCTCTCCGCCGCGCTGGTTACGCTCGGCCTGCTCCATAGCGCACACGCCGCCGACAAGATCGCGGCCGACCTGGTGCTGACCCAGGCTACGCTGATCGACGTCGCAGCCGGCAAGGCCGTCAAAGGCAAGTCCGTGGTGCTCAAGGGCGACACCATCCTGGCCGTGGTGGACGACAAGGCGCTGAAGAACTACGCACCGAAGAAGACCATCCGCTTGCCGGGCAAATACCTGATGCCCGGCCTGTGGGACACCCATGTGCACTTCGGCGGCGGGCCGGAACTGATCGAAGAAAACAAGCAGCTGATGCCGCTCTACCTGGCGCACGGCATCACCGCCGTGCGCGACTGCTCGGGCGACCTGGCCGGCACGGTGCTGGACTGGCGCGCGCAAGTCGCCGCGGGCAAGATGAGCGGCCCCACCATCTTCACCTCCGGCCAGAAGCTGGAGGGCATCAAGCCGCTGTGGAAGGGCACCATCGAAGTCGGCAACCCGGCGGAAGTGAGCGCCGCGCTGGACCAGCTGCAGGGCCAGAAGGTGGACTTCGTGAAGATCACCGAAAACACGCTCACGCCGGCGCTGTACCTGGAAGCGCTGAAGCAGGCCAGGCAGCGCGGCATGCGCACCTCCGGCCACGTGCCGGTGCAGCTCACGCTGGACACCATGTTCAACGCCGGCCTGGGCACGGTGGAACACCAGTCCTACCTGCTGCGCGCAGCCACTCCGCGCGAGGCCGAGCTGACGGCGCAGGTGGCCGAAGGCAAGCTGACCAGCCGGGACGCCATGAAGCTGAGCCTGGAAAGCTACGACGAAGCGGCCGCGCGCGCCGCCTTCAAGCGCATGGCCGCCGCCGGCACGGCCATCGTGCCCACGCTGTACGGTTCCTACGTCACCGCCTATCTCGACAAGAACGACCACGGCAAGGACGCCTACCTGCAATACATCGGCAAAGGCCTGCGCGCCACCTACGACTGGCGCGTGCAGCGCGCCGCCAAGGACGGCCCGGAAGCGGTCGCCCTGCGCCACGCCCTGTTCGAGAAATCCGCCGCGCTGCTGCCCATCCTGGCGCAGGAAGGGGTCAGCATCGTGGCCGGCACCGACGCCGGCTTCCTGAACTCGTTCGACTATCCCGGCCAGGCGCTGCACGACGAAATCGGCCTGTACGTGAAATACGGCCTGACGCCGGCACAGGCGCTGCAGAGCGCCGTCATCGCCGGCCCGCGTTTCCTGGGCAAATTGGACCGCTATGGCAGCGTAGCGGAAGGCAAAGCCGCCGACCTGCTGGTGCTGGACGCGGACCCGCTGCAGGACATCGCCGCCACCCGCAAGGTCCGCATGGTGGTCAGCCGCGGCACCGCGTACGACCGCGCCGCGCTCGACAAGATGTTGGCAGACGTGAAAGCCTGGGTGGCCGCACAGGACGCGAAGTAGTCATTCGTAATGTGACCACATGCGCAGGACGCGGACCGTCTTTCGGTCCGCGATGATTTCGTAGACCAGCCGGTGATGAATATTGATGCGCCCGGAATAGGTGCCCGCCAGATCGCCGACAAGTTTTTCGTAGCGCGGCGGAGTGGCAAGGGGATCTGACGCCAGGATGTCGAGCAGGACATGCGCCTTGTCTTTTAAGCCAGCGGCGGCGATTTTTTGCGCATCTTTCTGCGCCTGCCTGGTAAAAACCAGGCGCCAGCGCACCAGCTTAGTTCCTCGCTGCTGTTTTCCAACGGCTCGGCCATTCCTGCGCGTATGGACTCGCGCATGCCCGGCACGGACAGGACGAAAAGGGTTTCCTGTACTGCGGCCCAGTCCTCGGCCGAAACGAGCACGGCGCTGCCGTTTGGCCCGGTAATGGTGACCGGCGTATGATTGCTTGCCGTTTCATCAATCAAGCTATGAAGACGGGCGCTGGCGTCGCTGGCGGAAATCGTATCCATGAGTAGCCTCCACGTAGGATTTCACGGCACGCCACTGGCGATGCCCTGTCAAACGGTCTGCGCAACTGTGCGTCATGCCGGGCGCAGAGGGTAAAATGGCGGCATTCCTCACTGAGAGCAGCCGCCATGTCCAACATTGCAACCCCTGACAGCATCACCATCATCCGCCCAGACGACTGGCATTTGCACCTGCGCGACGGCGCCACCATGGCCAGCGTGCTGCCGCACAGCGCGCGCCAGTTCGGCCGCGCCATCGTCATGCCCAACCTGAAGCCGCCGGTCACCACCGTGGCCGCCGCCGAGGTCTACCGCAGCCGCATCCTGGCCGCGCTGCCGGAAGGCATGAGCTTCCAGCCTTTGATGACGCTGTACCTGACCAACAATACCGACCCGGACGAGATCCGCCGCGCCGTCGACAGCGGTGTCGTGCACGCCGTGAAGCTATACCCGGCCGGCGCCACCACCAACTCCGACGCCGGCGTGACCGACCTGAAAAACTGCTACAAGACGCTGGAAGTGATGCAGGAACTGGATCTGCCTTTCCTGGTGCATGGGGAAGTGACCGATCCGGAAGTGGACGTGTTCGATCGTGAAGCGGTCTTCATCGAACGCGTGATGCGCCCGCTGCGCAAGGACTTCCCGGAGCTGAAAGTGGTGTTCGAGCACATCACCACCCGCCAGGCGGCAGAATACGTGGCTGAAGCGGAAGGCCCGATCGCCGCCACCATCACCGCGCACCACTTGCTGTACAACCGCAACGAGATCTTCAAGGGCGGCATCCGCCCGCACTACTACTGCCTGCCGATCCTGAAGCGCGAAGAGCACCGCCTGGCGCTGATGACGGCCGCCACCAGCGGCGACGAGCGCTTTTTCCTCGGCACCGACTCCGCGCCGCACGCGCAGGGCGCCAAGGAACACGCCTGCGGCTGCGCCGGCTGCTACACCGCGCTGCACGCGATGGAAATGTACGCCGAGGCCTTCGAGCGCGCCGGCGCGCTGGACAAGCTGGAAGCGTTCGCCAGCCTGAACGGCCCGGCCTTTTACAACCTGGAGCCGAACGCCGGCACCATCACCCTGCGCCGCGAGCAGTGGACGCTGCCGGCTACGCTGCCGCTGGGCGAGCTGGAGGTGGTGCCGCTGAACGCGGGCGAAACCATCAATTGGAAGATGGCGTAAGGCTGGCTACTAGCGTGTTTGCAGCAATCGACTGGGCGCGTCCCTGGTACCACTCGGTGCGCGCCGCTGCTGCGGCGGCGCGTGTCGACAGCGACTTCGGCGCGGCCAGCATCATCCCCTTCTTCAACGCGCAAGCGGGCGCGCGCGAATTGTGCAATCATCAAGGGCTGCCGCTGGCGTTCGTGCCGCAAAGCGCGCTGCCGGAAGGCGTGGCCTACGAGGAGTTCATCGGCGCCACGGGCGGCGTGCCCACGCGCGAAAACCTGCACGACTTTTTCAACGCCCTGGTGTGGCTCAGCTTCCCGCGCATCAAGCGCCAGCTGAACGCCTTGCAGGCCGCGCAGATCGCGCAGGACGGCGTCGGCAAATCGCGCGGACCGGCGCGCGACGCCGCCACGCTGTTCGACGAGAACGCCGCGCTGCTGGTGGTACACGACACGCAGCAGGGCAGGGCGCTGGTGCAGGCGCTGCGCGGCCACGACTGGCGCACGGCGTTTATCGGCCGGCGCGCGCTGTTCGGCGAAGGGCAGGCACAGGTCTGGCTGTTCGGCCACGCGCTGATGGAAAAACTGGTGGCGCCGTACAAGGCCATCACCGCCCACACCCGCGTGGTGATGGCGGACGAAGGCTACTTCGCGCTCGACCGCGCCGCCCAGCATGCCTGGCTGGACGCGGAAGTGGCGCGGCAACTGCAGGACGAAGGATTGAGCAAGGCCTCCTTCACCCCGCTGCCGGTGCTCGGCGTGCCGGGCTGGTGGCCGCAGCAGGACGAAGAATTCTATAGCGACGCCGCGGTCTTCCGCCCGAAGCGTCAACATGCAACCCGTAGGGCGGGTTAGCGCGGAACGCGCCTGACCCGCCGCAGCGCCGCCCGTGCGGCAGAAAGCGAAAGAAACGATGGACAAGGCAATCCGCTGGGGCATACTGGGCACGGGAAAAATCGCCAAGGCAATGGCGGAAGGCCTGCGCGACACCCCCGGCGCCGAACTGGTAGCGGTAGCATCGCGCACGCAGGAAAGCGCGGACGAGTTCGGCGCGCAATACGGCGTAAAGCGCCGCCACGCCAGCTACCAGGCGCTGGCCGACGACCCGCACGTGGACGTCATCTACATCGCCACCCCGCACCCCATGCACTACGAGAATGCCATCATGTGCCTGAACGCCGGCAAGGCGCTGCTGGTGGAAAAATCGTTCACCGTGAACCGCCGCCAGGCCGAAGAAATCGTCGCCCTCGCGCGCGAGAAAAAGCTGTTCATGATGGAAGCCATGTGGAGCCGATTCATGCCGGCCATCGTGGAAGCCAAGCGCATCGTGGACAGCGGCGACATCGGCAAGCCCGCCGGCGTCACCGCGGACTTCGGCTTCGCCTCGGACGCCGGCCCTGAGCACCGCCTGTTCAACCCCGAGCTGGGTGGCGGCTCGCTGCTCGACCTGGGCATCTACCCGCTGTCGCTGTCGGCCTATTTCCTCGGGCCGGTCGCCTCGGTGCAGGCGCAGGGCGAACTGGGCGCCACCGGTGTCGACGTGCAGGCCGCGTTCACGCTCAAGCATGAAAGCGGCGCCGTGTCCTCCTGCCTGTCCAGCCTGCGCGCCCGCACGCCGTGCGAACTGACCATCTCCGGCGACAAGGGCCATGTGCGGCTGAACTCGCGCTTCCACTACACCAATTCGCTGACGGTGGAACTGGCCGATGGCAGCAAGACCGAGCTGCACATTCCGCGCAGCGGCAACGGCTACCCGCACGAGGCGGCCGAAGTGGTGCGCTGCCTGCGCGCCGGTCTGCTGGAGAGCCCGGTTATGCCGCTCGACGAGAGCATCGCCCTGATGGGCATTCTCGACACCATGCGCGCCCAGATCGGCGTGCGCTACAGCGCCGACGCGTCGTAACCGCATCAACAACAAACCATAAAAACCAGGAGCCACGCCATGTTCACATCAGACCGCGTACCGACGCTCAAATCCGTGCTGCTGGCCAGCGGCGTGGTGCTGACTTTGGCCATGGGCGTGCGCCACGGTTTCGGCTTCTGGATGCAGCCCATCTCGGAAGCCAACGGCTGGACCCGCGAAACCTATTCGCTGGCGCTGGCCCTGCAGAACCTGTTGTGGGGCGCTTTCGGTCCCTTCGCCGGCATGGCGGCGGACCGCTTCGGCACCATGCGCGTGGTGCTGGTCGGCGCGCTCAGCTACATGGCTGGCCTGGTGTGGATGGCGGTGGTCACGCAGCCCACGCTGTTCATCGCCGGCTCCGGCGTATTCATCGGCCTCGGGCTGTCCTGCACCGCGTTCGGCGCGGTCAGCGGCATCATCGGCCGCGTGGCGCCGGTGGAGCGGCGTTCGTGGGCCTTCGGCGTGTCCGGCGCCGCCAGTTCCTTCGGCCAGTTCCTCATGATGCCGCTGGAGCAGTACCTGATTTCGTCGATCGGCTGGCAGGGCGCCTTCTACATGCTGGCGGCGGCGGTCATCATCGCCATGGTGCCGATGGCCCTCTTCCTGCGCGAGCCGCCGGTGGCGCCGGCCGGCGCCGCGCACCAGAGCATCGGCGATGCCTTCGGCGAAGCGATGCGCAACCGTTCCTTCCTGTTCCTGGTGGCGGGCTATTTCGTGTGCGGCTTCCAGGTGGTGTTCATCGCGGTGCACCTGCCGGCCTACCTGAAGGACAAGGGCATGGCGGACCCCAGGCTGGCCGTGATGGCGCTGGCGCTGATCGGCCTGTTCAACATCTTCGGTTCCTACTACGCCGGCAAGTGGGGCGGCATGGTGCCCAAACGCTACCTGCTGTCGGGGATCTACTTCATCCGCTCCATCGTGATCGGGTTGTTCCTGCTGGCGCCCCTGTCTTCCATGTCGGTGTACCTGTTCGCGGCGGCCATGGGCTTCATCTGGCTGTCCACGGTGCCGCTCACCAACGGCGTTATCGCGGGCATCTTCGGCGTCAAGCACATGTCCATGCTGGCTGGCGTGGTGTTCTTCTCGCACCAGATCGGCAGTTTCCTCGGCGTGTGGCTGGGAGGCTACCTGTTCGCCTTGCAGGGCAATTACAACGTGGTGTGGGGCATTGCGATTGCGCTGGGCGTGATGGCGGGGCTGGCCAATCTGCCGGTGGACGAGCGTCCGCTGGCGCGCGGCGCGCTCAAGCCTGCGTAGGCGCGGGAGGGCAGCATGAAGGTCTGGCTGATACGTGCGGCAATGGCGGGCGTGCTGGCGCTGGTGTTCCTGGCCTACTTGCGGCCGGAATTCTTGCTGGACTTGGGCGCGCGCTTCTTGATGTGCTTCTGAGGCGCCGCTTTGCCGGTATTGCCCGCTTTGGCTTTGCTGGAGCTCTTCTCTGTCTTGCCAGTCTTGCCTGTTTTCCCGGCCTTTCCTGCCTTCGCGGGCGCCACGTAGGGCGCTTTGGTGACAAAGCTGCCGTCGGTCGAGGTGTACTGCTTGGCGTTCAGCGCCGACGGCAGCGCGATGTCTTCCAGGCCCGCCAGCAGATGCCCCGGGTCGGTGCGGGCGCCGTTGTAGAACGCTTCCAGGTGCAGGTGCGGGCCGGTTGAGTGGCCGGTTTGGCCGGACTGGCCGATAGACTGGCCGGCCTTCACTTCGTCGCCGACCTTCACGTCGCGCGTGTTCAGGTGTGCGTACAGCGATTTGAAGCCGTTCAAGTGCTCGATCACCACCACTTCGCCGTACTTCTTGTCGCCCAGGTAGCGGTTGGTGGATGCCACCACCACGCCACTGTCGGTTGCCTTGACGGGCGTGCCGACCGGGGTGGAGATGTCGACGCCGCCGTGCGCGCGCCGGCCGCGCAGCGCGCCGAAGAAGCTGCTGACGCGGGCTTTGGCGCTTTCCAGCGGCCACAGCCACCTGGATTTCGGCTTCTCTGCTGCGGCTGTTCCAGTTTCAGGCGTCGCCGCCACCGGCGCCGGCGCTGGTTTCGGACCCAGCATCGCGCCCAGCATGGCGCCAGCTGTCGTTCCCACTGCCGTCACCACCGTCACGCCCAGCGTGGAACTTGCTGATGCGGTGGCGGTAGCCCCCGCCGCTGCCGTCGCCGCTGGCGCCGGCGACGTCGATGCAGCAGCCGCAGCGGCCGCCGGTGCGTGCGCCGGCGTTGCAGGCGTAGGCGCGGATGGCGCGGCCACAGCTACCGCAGGTGTGACGGGGCCTGCCACGTACTGCTGGTCGGCATGCGCGGGCTTCGCCAGTTGCAAACAGGCTGCAGCGACGGCCAGGGACAGGATGGAGGTGGAGAGTGTGCGCATTAGGTGGGCGAGTTTCGCACACCCCGTTCCATCGCGCAACTTCATGCAATTACTGCAACTCTGTCGGCGTCATCAGCCACCGCTTGGCGACTTGGCCCAGCGGGCTTGGTACACACGCCCCGCCGGCCGGTTGCGCCGCCGTCAGCGGCAAATACTGTTCCAGCCTGTGCCTCACAATGAGCCTGATCTTCTTCGCGCTGATCAAAATCTGCGGTATCGCCTTGCCGCAGCTCAGTAGTGAAGAGGAGCGCGCGGTGCGCGTGCTGTCCGAGATGAAGGTGCCGCATCCACTCGCGCCCAAGGGCGACGCTGCGCTGACCGGCAGTTCGACCCTCTCCTGGCCGGGCGAAACGGTGGAGGATGCGTCCCGGACCCAGGCGGCGCTGGCTTGGCTGACGAAACTGAGTCCGGCCTGGCAGAGCAACCTGGCACACTTGCCAGGCAGCCCGCTGTGGCTGGCCGTGGCGAGCTAGCCATCCTGGCGCACGGCTAGGCTACACTTTCAGGAACTCTTCGCGGCCGCCGAGCCAGCGCTCCAGATGGGTTGCCACGGTTTCCGCGCTGGCCGGATCGTGCAGCAGGGCGTGGGCGGCGTCGCGCGCCTGGTCCACCAGCCAGCCGTCGGTCTCCAGGTCGGCGAAGCGCAGCATGGCCTGGCCGCTCTGGCGCGAGCCGAGGAATTCGCCGGGGCCGCGTATCTCCAGGTCGCGCCGTGCGATTTCGAAGCCGTCGGTGGTCTCGCGCATCGTCATCAGGCGCTGCCTTGCGATCTGGCCCAGCGGGCTTTGGTACAGCAGCAGGCACACGCTGGCCGCCGAGCCGCGCCCCACGCGCCCGCGCAGCTGGTGCAGCTGAGACAGGCCGAAGCGCTCGGCGTGTTCGATCACCATCAGCGAGGCGTTCGGCACGTCCACGCCCACCTCGATCACGGTGGTGGCCACCAGCACCTGCATCTGATTGGCGCTGAAGGCGTCCATGATGGCCTGCTTCTCGGCCGGCTTCAGGCGGCCGTGCACCAGGCCCACGTTCAGGTCCGGCAGCGCTTCGGCCAGCAACTGGTGGGTCTCGGTGGCGGTTTGCAGCTGCAGCGCTTCGGATTCCTCGATCAGCGGGCAAACCCAGTACACCTGCCGCCCCTCCAGCGCCGCCGCGTGCACGCGCGCCACCACTTCGTCGCGCCGGTTCTGGTCGATGGCGCGCGTGACGATGGGCGTGCGGCCCGGCGGCAGCTCGTCGATCACCGACACTTCCAGGTCGGCGTAGTAGGTCATCGCCAGGGTGCGCGGAATTGGCGTGGCCGACATCATCAGCTGGTGCGGAATGGCGCCCGTGTTGCCCTTGTTGCGCAGGGTGAGGCGCTGGCCCACGCCGAAGCGGTGCTGCTCGTCCACGATCACCAGGCCCAGGTTCTCGAACTGCACCGTGTCCTGGATCAGCGCGTGGGTGCCGATCACCAGCCGCGCCTCGCCGGACTCCACCAGTTCGGTGGCCAGCGTCTTTTCCTTCTTCTTCAGGCTGCCCGTCAGCCACACCACCCTCACGCCCAGCGGTTCCATCCACGCGGCGATCTTGCGGAAGTGCTGGTCGGCCAGGATCTCGGTGGGCGCCATCAGCGCGGCCTGGTAGCCGCTGTCGATGGCTTGCGCCGCAGCCAGCGCGGCCACCACGGTCTTGCCGGCGCCCACGTCGCCCTGCAGCAGGCGCTGCATCGGATACTGCTGGCGCAGGTCGGCGCGGATCTCGTCCAGCACGCGCTGCTGGGCGCCGGTCAGCTTGAACGGCAGCGCGGCCTGGAAGGCTGTCGATAACTGGCCCACCTTCTTCAGCGCGGCCGCGCCCTTGGAGCGGCGCGCCTGCTGTGCGCGTTTCAGCGACAGCTGCTGCGCCAGCAGTTCGTCGAATTTCACCCGCGTCCAGGCCGGGTGCGAGCGGTCCATCAGCGCGTGCTCGTCCACTTCCGGCGTGGGCGAGTGCAGCAGGCGCACGGCCGGCTCGAAGTCGCTCAGGTGCATGCGCCGCACCAGCTCAGCAGGCAGGGTGTCGGTCCAGTCCACGCGCTTCATGGCCTCGGTGATGGCGCGCCGCAGGAAGTACTGCGGCAGGCCTTCGCCGGACGGGTAAACCGGCGTGAGCGCGGTGGGCAGCGGCGCGCCTTCGTTGATTACCTTGTATACCGGATGCACCATCTCGGCGCCGAAGAAACCGTGCTTTACTTCGCCCCTCGCCCGTACCCGCGTGCCTTCGGCCAGCTGCTTGACCTGGCTGCCGTAGAAGTTCATGAAGCGCAGCTGGATGTCGCCGGTCTCGTCGGCGATGTGCACCAGCAGCTGGCGCCGCGGCTTGAAGGTGATTTCGTTCCTGGTCACCACGCCCTCCACCTGCCAGGTCTGCCCGCCGCGCAGGCAGGCGTCGGCGATGGTGAACACCTGGGTTTCGTCCTCGTAGCGCATGGGCAGGTGCAGCACCAGGTCCATATCGGTGCGCAGGCCCAGTTTGGCGAGCTTGGCTTCGGCGTTGGCGGCGGTGAGCTTGCCGCCCTTGGCGGGTGCTTTCTTGACAGGTTTTTGCGTCGGTACGGGCATAGGTTAGGCAAATTCGCAGGTGCTTCCGTCTACTAGCGTAAAATAGAGGGTTGCCCAACAGTTTCAGAAGTGCGTCATGTATTCTCTATCAGATTTCGATTTTAACTTGCCACAGGAGCGCATAGCGCAATTTCCGCTGCCGGACCGCAGCGCATCGCGCCTGCTGCACGTGGATGGACAAGGCGCGGCGCTCGCGCTGCACGACCGCCAGTTCACCGATATCCTGGACCAGCTCCAGGCCGGCGACCTGCTGGTGATGAACGACACCCGCGTGCTGAAAGCCCGCTTCTTCGGCGTCAAGGACAGCGGCGGCAAGGTCGAGGCGCTGGTCGAGCGCGTGCTCGACACCCGCACCGTGCTGGCCCAGGTGCGCGCCTCCAAGTCGCCCGGCCCCGGCGTGAAGATCCGCCTGGCCGACGCCTTCGACGTCACCGTCGGCGAGCGCGCCGGCGAGTTCTACACCCTGCACTTCGAGGATGACGTGTTCGAGCTGATCGAAGCGCACGGCCGCCTGCCGCTGCCGCCCTACATCGAGCACGCCGCCGACGAGTTCGACGAAACCCGCTACCAGACCGTGTTCAACAAGGTGCCGGGCGCCGTGGCCGCGCCCACCGCCGGCCTGCATTTCGACGAAGCGCTGCTGCAAAAGCTGCGCGACAAGGGCGTCAATTTCGCCTACGTCACGCTGCACGTGGGCGCCGGCACTTTCCAGCCGGTGCGCACCGAAAACCTGGCCGAGCACAAGATGCACACCGAGTGGTACACCATGCCGCAGGCCACCGTGGACGCGGTGCGCGCCACCCGCGCCGCCGGCCGCGACGTCGTCGCCGTGGGCACCACCAGCCTGCGCGCGCTGGAATCGGCCTCGCAGAGCGGCCGGATCGAAGCCGGCAGCGCCGACACGGCCCTGTTCATCACCCCGGGCTACCGGTTCAAGTCGGTCACCCGCCTGATCACCAATTTCCACCTGCCGAAGTCGACCCTGCTGATGCTGGTGTCGGCCTTCGCAGGCTTTGAAGAGATCCGCCAGGCTTACGCCCACGCGATCGCCAACGAATACCGCTTCTTCAGCTACGGGGACGCGATGCTGCTGACGACGCAGTCCCGGGCACAATAAGGAAAACCATGCTGGAATTTAAACTCATCAAGACCGATACCACCGGCTTGACCAAGGCCCGCCGCGGCACCGTGAAACTGAACCATGGCGAAGTGCAGACGCCGATCTTCATGCCGGTCGGCACCTACGGCTCGGTGAAAGCCATGTCGCCGCTGGAACTGAAGGAAATCGGCGCCCAGATCATCCTGGGCAACACCTTCCACCTGTGGCTGCGCCCCGGCAACGACGTGATGTCCAAGTTCGGCGGCCTGCACGGCTTCATGGCCTGGGACAAGCCCATCCTGACCGACTCGGGCGGCTTCCAGGTGTTTTCGCTGGGCGACATGCGCAAGATCACGGAAGAGGGCGTGCACTTCAATTCGCCCATCAACGGCGACAAGCTGTTCCTGTCGCCGGAAATCTCGATGCAGATCCAGCGCGTGCTGAACTCGGACATCGTGATGCAGTTCGACGAATGCACGCCGTATGAAATCCAGGGCCGTCCGGCCACCGTGGACGAAGCGGCCAAGTCGATGCGCATGTCGCTGCGCTGGGCGCAGCGCTCCATGGACGAGTTCAACCGCGGCGAGAACCCGAACGCGCTGTTCGGCATCGTCCAGGGCGGCATGTTCGAGAACCTGCGCGACGAATCGCTGGCCAAGCTGGAAGAGATCGACTTCCCCGGCCTGGCCATCGGCGGCCTGTCGGTGGGCGAGCCGAAGGAAGACATGATGCGCGTGCTGGCCCACGTCGGCCCGCGCCTGCCGCCCAACAAGCCGCACTACCTGATGGGGGTGGGCACGCCGGAAGACCTGGTGGCCGGCGTGTCGAACGGTGTCGACATGTTCGACTGCGTGATGCCGACCCGCAATGCGCGCAACGGCTGGATCTTCACCCGCTTCGGCGACGTCAAGATCAAGAACGCGCGCTACAAGGAAGATACGCAGCCGCTGGACGAAACCTGCTCCTGCTACGCCTGCCGCAACTTCTCGCGCGCCTACCTGCACCACCTGCACCGCTCGCAGGAAATCCTCGGTGCGCGCCTGAACACCATCCACAACCTGCATTACTACCTCGACATCATGCGCCAGATGCGCGAGGCGCTGGACGAGGACCGATTCCCGGCCTGGGTGACGCAATTCCATGCCGACCGGGCGCGCGGAGTCTAAGCGGCAAGCTTGCAAAAACATTTACCGGCCCCACATGGTGGAAACGTCTAGCCCGGACCGGCCAATGCTAGAATACAGCGCTATTTTTTCAAACTAATATAACTACTGGAGTTCCCTGTGTTCATTTCCAATGCCTACGCTCAAGCCCCTACAGACGCACTCGGCCTGGGCGGCAACCTCACCAGCTTCCTGCCGCTGGTCCTGATGTTCGTGGTCATGTATTTCCTGATGATCCGTCCTCAGCAAAAGCGCGCCAAGGAACAGAAAGCGATGATGGACGCACTGGCCAAGGGCGACGAAGTCGTCACCGCCGGCGGCATCCTGGGCAAGGTTTCGAAAGTGACCGACGTCTACGTGACCCTGGAAGTGGCCGCCGGCACCGAGATCGTGGTGCAGAAGCCATCGATCACCACGCTGCTGCCTAAGGGCACGCTGAAAGCGCTGTAATCACCACGGGCCGCCTATCCAGCATACGCGGCCCGTTTGAGTCTCTCCTGGAACGCAGAATATATGAATCGCTATCCTGTCTGGAAGTACATCATCATCGCCATTACCGTGCTGCTGGGCGCACTGTATACGGCGCCGAACTATTTCGGCGAATCCCCCGCACTGCAGGTCACCAGCGGCAAGTCCACCGTCAAGGTCACCAGCGAGCTGAGCGCCCGCGTGGACAGCCTGCTCAAACAGGAGAAACTGGCGCATGAAGCCGTGACCCTGGATGGCGCCGGCAACCGCGTCTCGGTGCGCGTGCGCTTCAACGACACCGACACCCAGTTCAAGGCCAAGCTGTCGCTGGAACGCGCCCTGAACCCGGACCCGAACGACCCGACCTACATCGTCACCAACAACCTGACGGCCAACACGCCGGCCTGGATGCAAAGCATCCGCGCGCTGCCGATGTACCTGGGCCTGGACTTGCGCGGCGGCGTGCACTTCCTGATGCAGGTGGACGTGCAGGCCGCGCTGGACAAGCGCGTGCAAGGCATCCAGACCGCTGTGCGCAGCCAGCTGCGTGACAAGAACATCCGCCACGCCGGCATCGAGCGCAAGGGCAACACCGTCGAGGTGAAGTTCCGCGACGCGGCCACCCGCACCGCCGCCAGGGCCGCCATCGCCGACCAGCAGCAGGACCTGACCATGGCCGACGGCAGCGACGGCGCCGACCTGCTGCTCACGCTGAGCCTGAAGCCGGCCGCCCTGAAGGACGCAATGGACAACGGCGTGCGCCAGAACATCGCCACGCTGTCCAAGCGCGTCAATGAACTGGGCGTGTCCGAGCCGGTGATCCAGCAGCAGGGCCCGGACCGCATCGTGGTCCAGCTGCCCGGCGTGCAGGACGTGGCGCGCGCCAAGGCCATCATCGGCCGCACCGCCACGCTGGAAGTGCGCATGGTGGACGAGAGCATCACCCCCGGCACCGAACTGCAGGCGGCCGTTCCGTTCAATTCCGAGCTGTTCACCGTCGGCAAGAACGTGCCTGTGGTGCTGTACAAGGACATCGTGCTGAGCGGCGACTACATCTCGCGCGCCACCGCCAGCTTCGACCAGAACCAGCAGCCTGCCGTGTCGATCGACCTGAACGGCGACGGCGGCCGCAAGATGCGTGAAGCCACCCGTGAACGCGTGGGCAAGAAAATGGCCATCGTGCTGTACGAACAGAAGGGCAAGCCGGAAGTGCTGTCGGTGGCCACCATCCAGAGTGAACTGGGCAGCAGCTTCCAGATCACCGGCATGGGCAACGCCGAGAACTCGGCCGAGCTGGCGCTGCTGCTGCGCTCCGGCGCGCTGTACGCACCGATGACCGTGATCGAAGAACGCACCGTCGGCCCCGCGCTGGGCGCCGAGAACATCAAGAAGGGCCAGCTGTCCATGGTGTACGGCTTTGCCGCCATCGCCGTGTTCATGATCGCCTACTACATGATGTTCGGCTTCTTCAGCGTGCTGGCGCTGGGCGTCAACCTGCTGCTGCTGATCGCGCTGCTGTCCATGATGCAGGCCACGCTGACCCTGCCGGGCATCGCCGCTATCGCGCTGGCGCTGGGCATGGCGATCGACGCCAACGTGCTGATCAACGAACGCATCCGCGAGGAGCTGCGCGCCGGCGCATCGCCGCAGGCCGCCATCGCGGCCGGCTTCGACCGCGCCTTCGCCACCATCCTGGACTCCAACGTCACCACCCTGATTGTCGGCCTGGCGCTGCTAGTGTTCGGTTCGGGCGCCGTGCGCGGCTTCGCCGTGGTGCACTGCCTGGGCATCCTGACCTCGATGTTCTCCGCCGTCTTCGTGTCGCGCGGCGTGGTCAACCTGTGGTACGGCCGCAAGAAGAAGCTGCAGTCCATCGCTATCGGCACGGTCTGGGTTCCAGGCCAGTCGAAATAACCGTACAGAAGGTAGAACAACATGGAATTTTTCCGCATTAGAAAAGACATCCCCTTCATGCGCCACGCGTTGATCTTCAACGTGGTGTCGGCGCTGACGTTCGTGGCGGCTGTCTTCTTCCTGCTGCACAAGGGCCTGAACCTGTCGATCGAGTTCAAGGGCGGCACCGTGATGGAAGTGAAGTACCCGCACGCTGCCAACCTGGAAGGCATCCGCGCCACCGTGCAGGGCCTGGGCTACGAGCACCCTGAAGTGACCAGCTTCGGCACCGCGCGCGACGTGATGCTGAAACTGCCGATCGTGCAGGGCGCCAAGGGCACCGACACGGCCAACGCGTCGCAGAAGGTGTTCGAGGCGCTGTGCAAGGCCGACAGCGGCAGCATCAAGCGCATGGAGACCGTCTCCGCCAAGGGCGAGCAGATCGCCAAGAACGCTTGCGTGGACGCGGCCGGCGCCGAGACCGTGCAGCTGAACAAGGTGGAATTCGTCGGCCCGCAGGTGGGCGACGAGCTGGCCCAGAACGGCCTGAACGCGCTGGTGATGGTGATCGTCGGCGTGATGATCTACCTGGCCGTGCGTTTCGAGTGGAAATACGCGGTGGCGGCGATTATCGCGAACTTGCACGACGTGGTCATCATCCTGGGCTTCTTCGCCTACTTCGGCTGGGAATTCTCGCTGACGGTACTGGCGGCGGTGCTGGCGGTGCTGGGCTACTCGGTCAACGAGTCGGTGGTTATTTTCGACCGTATCCGCGAAAATTTCCGCAAGCAGCGCAAGGCCTCGGTGCATGAAGTGATCGACAACGCGATCACCTCCACCATCTCGCGTACCATCATCACCCACGGCTGCACCCAGATGATGGTGCTGTCGATGCTGCTGTTCGGCGGCCCGACCCTGCACTACTTCGCCATCGCGCTGACCATCGGTATCTGCTTCGGCATTTACTCGTCGGTGTTCGTGGCCGCCGCCGTGGCCATGTGGCTGGGCGTGAAGCGCGAAGACTTGATCAAGCCGATCAAGGAGAAGGACGAAACCGACGGCGCTGTGGTGTAACACTCCCGCCCCGCGACAATGCCGCCACGCGCAAGCCTGGCGGCATTTTTCATACAGCAATACCAAAGGATGCACGATGAGCCGTACCGGAAGACTATTCCAGCTGATGGACGCCATGCGCGGCAGCCGGCGCCCGGTGACGGCGGCGGTGCTGGCCGAGCAGCTGGGCGTGTCCGAGCGTACCATCTACCGCGACATGCAGACCCTGGCCGAGCTGGGCGCGCCGCTGGAAGGCGAGGCCGGCGTGGGCTACCTGCTGCGCGCCGGCTTCTTCCTGCCGCCGCTGATGTTCGGCGCCGACGAGCTGGAGGCGCTGGTGCTGGGTGCGCGCTGGGTCAAGCGCCAGGGCGACCCGGACCTGGCCCGTGCCGCCGCCAGCGCGCTGGCCAAGATCGCCACCGCCACGCCGAAAGACCTGCGCGACGACATGGCCGAAACCAGCTTGTGGGTGCCGATCGGCTTCAACCAGCAGCAGGAAGACCCGCACATCCTGCCTGCGCGGCTGGCGATACGGCGCCAGCACAAGCTGCGCATCTGCTACAGCGACGAGCAGGGGCGCGCCTCCGAGCGCGTGGTATGGCCATTCGCGCTGGCCTACTTCGAGGGCCGGCGCCTGCTGGCCGCGTTCTGTGAAATGCGCGGCGCGCTGCGCCATTTCCGCATGGACCGCATCCGGTCCGCCGACAGCATTGCAGAACGCTATCCGACCCCGCGCCACGCGCTGCTCAAGACCTGGCGCGAGGAAAACTGCATCACGGAGGAGAGCTAGGCGCGGTTGGCCGCGCAGTTGCCGCCGCAGTTGCCGATTGCGTTAGTCAGCGCACAGAGTGCGCGGCCCCCCGGGCTTATAGTGGAACCGTCTCTTTCAGGACATCCCTAGTTTTGGACTTCACCCGCCGCTCCCCGGCGGGTTTTTTTTGCCCAAATTTGAGAATGATTCTCATTTGCGATATGATGCCGGGTCAGTCACTGCAAATTTGAAAGCCACGTCATGCCCCGCTTTTTCTTCCTCACTTTCGTGCTGTCCGCCTCGTCCCTGGCCTGGGCCCAGGACGATACCGTGCTCGGCACGGTGCGCGTCACCGCCGCGCGCGCGCAGGGCTTCCTGCCCAACACGGTGGAAGCGGGCAGCTTCCGCGGCAGCAGCATCATGGACGTGCCCTCCACCGTCAACGTGGTCACGCGCGACGTGCTGGAACTGCAGGCCGCGGGCGGGCTGTACGACGCGCTGCGCAACACCGCCGGCGTTACGCGCCAGCAGAACGCCGGCGACACCTGGGACCAGCTGGTAATACGCGGCATCCCGGTCGAGAACCGCACCAACTACCGCCTGAACGGCTCGCTGCCCATCATGAACTTCTCGCAGGTGGCGATGGAGAACAAGGAGCGGGTGGAAGTGCTGAAGGGCGCCTCGGCGCTGTACTACGGCTTCACCACGCCGGCCGGGGTGGTGAACTTCGTCACCAGGCGCGCCGGCGCCACCCCCGTCACCAGTGCCGGCCTGCAGATCGACGATAACGGCAGCGCCGTGGCCAGCGCCGACGTGGCGCGCCGCTTCGGCGGCGCCAACGAATTCGGCCTGCGCGTGAACGCCGCCGGCGGCGTGCTGGGCTCCCACCTGGACGGCGTGGACGACGGCATGCGCCGCTTCGCCTCGGCCGCCTTCGACTGGCGCGTGTCGCCGCGCCTGCTGCTGAAAGCGGACCTGGAATACGACCGCCGCAAGATGACCGAGCAGGTGGGCGTCGCGCTGCCGGCCGTGGCCGACGGCGCCATCCCGCTGCCGCGCGCGGTGGACCCGCGCCGCCCGGCCGGCCCCGAAGAAGCCCTCTTCGAAGCGCGCGTGGCCAACGCCCAGTTGCGTGCCGACTATGCGCTGGGCGACAACTGGGCGCTGACCGTGGAAGCAGGCCGCTCGGAGACGGAGCGCGGCCGCCGCCTGGCCATCTTCCGCTTCAACAACAACGCCGCCGTGGCCACCGGCGCCGGCCGCATCAACGGCAACATCCAGACCTCGGTGACCGCGTCCGAGCTGCTGCGGGCGGAACTGGCCGGCAGCTTCGGCACCGGCGCCATCCGCCACGAGCTGACCCTGGGCGCCGCCCGCACCGTCAAGACCCAGGATCCGATCTACCAGGCCAACTACACCATCGCCGCGCAAAACCTGTACCACCCGCAGCCGATCGCCGGCATCGTCTACGGCGCCGTGCCCACGGCGCCCACCACGGCGGCGCTGGCCTCGCGCGACGCCGGCCTGTACGCGCTGGACCGCATGGAGCTGGGGGCGCGGTGGCAGCTGATCGCCGGCCTGCGCCGCGCCGGCTACCGCAGCGAGCAGGGTGCGGCGCGCTACGACGCCGCCAAGACCGCGCCGATGGCGGCCGTGGTCTACAAGGCCGCGCCGGAGCTGAGCTTCTACGCTTCCGCCGCGCAAGGCCTGGAAGAGGGCGAAACCGGCCCCACCGGCACCGCCAACCAGGGCGAGCGCCTGGCGCCGGGCGTCAGCAAGCAGCGCGAGCTGGGCACGCGCTGGCGCGCCGGTGGCGGCAACGGCGGCACCCTGCTGTCGGCGGCGCTGTTCGAGATCGAGCGTCCCGGCTACTACACCAACAGTGCCAACCGTTACGTGGCAGACGGCCAGCAGCGCTACCGCGGCCTGGAGCTGTCCACCCAGGGCCAGCTCACGCGCGAACTGGCGTGGCAAACCTCGGCGCAGTGGCTCGCTCCGCGTTTCCGCAACATCAGCGCCGCCTACAACGGCAAGCTGCCGGAGAACGCCGCGCGCCAGACCGCCAGCGCCTTCCTGTCCTACGCGCCGGCGGCGCTGCCTGGCTGGTCGATCAACGGCGGCGCCTACCATACCGGCAAGCGCCCGGTGAACGATCTGAACCAGGCCTGGCTGGGCGGCGTCACCCTGTTCAGCGCCGGTACCCGTTACGTGACGCAGGCGTTCGGCAAGCGCACCACCTGGCAAGCCAATGTGGAAAACGCAAGCGGCAAGCAGTACTGGGCGGCCGGCGGCACGCGCCTGTCGGCCGGCCTGCCGCGCACGGTCAAGCTCAGCATGAAAGTGGATCTGTAGCGCGGATTTATAGCCTAACGCTACTGACAGAAACTGTCATGGCTGTCTCTTAATATAGCTTTATCGCTAATCACAAACGGAGCCAGCCATGCGCATATACCACCACCCGATTTCGTCCAATGCCCGCCGCGTGGCCATGCTGGCTGCCCACCTGGGGGCGGCGGTGGAATTCGTCGAAGTTGACCTGATGAGCGCGGACGACCGGCGCCGCCTGGGCGAGCTCAATCCCAACAGCAAGATCCCGGTGCTGGAAGACGACGGCTTCGTGCTGTGGGAATCCTGCGCCATCATGCAGTACCTGGCCGAGAAGACGCCGGGCCAGACCGTCTACCCGCAGGACGTGCGTGTGCGCGCCGACGTCAACCGCTGGATGTTCTGGGCCTGCCAGCACCTCTCGCCGGCCATCGGCGTGCTGACCTGGGAGCGTATCTGGAAAGGCTATGTGACCGGCCAGGGACCGGACGCGCGCGAAGAAGAGCGCGGCGAAAGCGACCTGGCCGATTACGCCACCGTGCTGGACAAGCACCTGGCGGGCCGCCAGTGGGTGGTGGGCGACAGCCTGACCCTGGCCGACCTGGCGCTGGCCGCGCCCATCATGTACCTCGACCAGGCCGCGCTGCCGCTGGGCGGCTACGCCAACCTGATGGCCTGGTTCGGGCGCATGCAGCAGCTGCCTGCGTGGAAGCGGACGCAGCAGGCGCTGCCGCCGCAGCCGGCGGAGGCCTGAGCCATGTGCCTGTTATGCGACACGGCGCGCAAGTCGCGCCAGCGCCTGGCGGGCGCGGTGAATTCGGCGCATCCGGCGCCGAACCTGGCTCCGGGCCCGTTGCCGAATTTGCTGCTTGGTTTGCTGCCCAATATGGGCCCGGCTTTGGCCGGGCTTGCGGTTCCGCAAGCGATAAAAGCCGGGTGAGATTTTCGCAAGGATGTTTTTGTTATAAGATGCGTTGCGGGCTACTTTCTTTATAGCAAACCCATCACTTGCGAGTCTCGAATGAACCAAATCAGCTATCTCGACCGTGCAGTCAATGCGCTG
Organism: Massilia sp. Root351; assembly: GCF_001425045.1. GTDB lineage: Bacteria > Pseudomonadota > Gammaproteobacteria > Burkholderiales > Burkholderiaceae_D > Rugamonas. Next base: position 40,681 of record NZ_LMDJ01000001.1, read on the forward strand.
CGCACCATCGGCGTCAACCTGGGCAACCGCGAGGCTGCTCCGGTGGTGCCGCTGCTGGAGAAAGTCTCCAAATACGATGCCGTGAAAATCACGGCCATCGCCACCACGCTGCAGTACTCGTCCACCTTCAACGCCGCCGTGCGCGACCAGATCCAGGGCATGGACATCTCCACCCGCTACGCCGAGATCACCACCGGCTTCAACTCCATCCGCGAGGATGCCGAGAAGATGAGCGGCTGGATGGCCGACGGCAAGATCGACTTCCAGGAACGCATCCAGATGGGCTGGATGAAGATGCGCCGCGGTTCGATTCCCGACCGCTTCAACGACATCCGCGCCACCTACCTGGACGTGGCCAAGTCGGCCAACGAACAGATCCAGCGCGAGAACGCCATCCTGGAAGCCTACCGCGACTTCCGCATGGCGCTGAAAACGGCCGAGGTGGACGCGCAGCAGGTGCTGGAAACGGCGACCGCCGAACTGGAGCGCCGCAAGGTTGCGCTGGACGTGGCCAACAAGGCCACCGAAAACGTGGCCGACGCCGTCGAGCGCGCGCGCCTGGAACTGGCGCGCGACGAAGCGCTGCGCGCGGTGCAGGACGAGGACAAGTCCTACCAGATCGTGAAAGACATCGCCGACGACCTGAAGACCTCCTACAACACGGCCGAACTGGTGTTCGCCCGCCTGCAGCAGACCCATACCGTCAAGGAGCGCATCTACCAGCGCGCCGTGACCTTCTTCGCCACCAACGAAGTGGTGTTCACCGGCCTGGCCGCGTCGTTCACCTCGATGGCCGGCCTGGCAGAAACCACCAGCACCATGGACGCCATGACCGACGGCATCAACCAGGGCCTGGAATCGCTGGCCAAGGCCGGCGGCCAGCAGCTCGAAGCGGGCCTGCGCGCCGGCTACGGTTCCACGCTGAAGGCCAGCTCGGTGAGCGCGCTGGCCAACGCCATCGTTGAATTCCAGGGCAGCAGCCTGAAACTGATCGAAGAACTGCGCGAGGAATCGACCCGCACCTCGAAAGAGATCGAAGCGGCCACCGAGGACAGCAAACAGCGCTTCATCGCCCTGCTGAACAAGGGCGCTGCTTAGTGGCGGCAGGCAGGCTGTCCGAACAACTGGGAGCGATGTCCATCATTGATGATCTGCGCCACCGGCAAATGGTGGTGGCCGAGCATCTCGACCTGCCGCGCCGCCGCGCCGACGCGGAGCAGCGCATCCGCAACTACTACGCGGCGCACAACATCCCGGTGGACGACGCGCTGGTCGCGCAAGGCGTGCGCGCCTACTTCGACGGCCGCCTGGAATTCCGTCCCGCCGCGCCGGGCAAGCTGGCCGGCTTGCTGTCGCGCCTGTACGTCAAGCGCGGCGAGCACGCGAAGGCCTACGGTCTGTGGCTGGGCTGCGCCGCGACCTGCCTGGCCATGTGGGGCGGCATGAACTACCGCGACCACTGGCGCCTGCACCGCGACAGCCGCGAACACGTGGCGCAGCTGGCCGAGGTGCTGGAGCAGGCGCGCGCCAGCCAGAAGGACGTGATCGCGCAGGCGGTGCAGCTGGCCGGACGCTCCGGCGCGGCCCACGCGCAGCTGCGGCCCGCCGCAGCCATGCTGGCCCAGGTGCAGGCCGGGCTGCAACAAACCGAAGCAACGCTGAAGGACGCCGCGCCCGAAGCGGACGCCATCACCGCAGACAACCGCGGCGCCTTCCTGGCGGCGCTCGGCCAGCGCAAGGCCGAAGCCCAGTCCGCGCAAGCCGTGCTGACGCAGGCGCAGCACACGCTGCAGCGGCTGGAGCTGATGCTTGGGGCGCAATCGGCCATGCTGGCGCTGCAGCGCCAGTACAGCGAAGCGGTGCTGTGGAACGCGCCGGCCATCCGGCAGCAGGTGCGCAAGGTGCAACTGGCGCTGGAAGAAAACAATGGCGCCGGCGCCACCGCCGCGCAGCTCGCCGTAACGGAACTGGGTACGCAGCTGGCGCAGGCCGCCCTGGCGGAAGGCCACCTGCAGGACGTGCGCCAAGTCGTTTCACTGCTTGGCAAGATGGGCTTGTCCGGCGACGACAGGCTGCGCGTGCAGGCGCTGTCGCAGTCGGCCCTGAGTGCCGCCGCGCAGCTGGACGCAGGGCGCGTGGAGGCGCTGGCCGCGCAGGCTGAGGCCTTGCTGAGCTTCGCCAGGCTGCCGCTGAACATTCTGGTGGCCGACCGCGACGGTGTGCGCTCGGGAGTGGAGCGCAACTACAACGCATCGGGCGGCAAGTCCTGGTACCTGATTGTCGAAGCGCTGGACGCGGAGGGCAACAATGTGCAAGTCCCGGTGCGCAATGCGGAAACCGGCGACAGCACCTGGACCGAATTCTATGGCGTGCGCGTGAGCCGCAGCGAGTATGAGAGGGTGAAGGCCGAGAAGCAGTCCAGCGGCCACGTGGACAGCCGCGAGATGGGCAGCAAGCCGGCCAACTCGCTCACGGTGCGCTACGCGCGCACGCTGAAGGCGCAGCCCGACACGATTACGGAGTGGTGATGGAGCAGGATACCTACATTGCGGAACTCGAGGCCTTTTGCAGCCAGCACGAGCAGGCCCTGGCCGGCATCGAACGGCAGAGCGCCGACACCGCCGCGCGCCAGGCCGGGTGCGACGCCGCCAGCGCCGGGCTGCTGGGACAGGTGGCCGAGCTCCAGCTGGACCAGCAGGTCGAGTTCGGCAACCGGGTCAAGAGCGAACTGGCCGACCGCGCGCGCGAAGAGCAGCGCGAGCGCGCCCGGCTGGCCCAGGCCGAAGCCACGGTGGCGCAGGCGCTGGCCGCGCGCGACCTTGCGCGCCGCGAGTGCGAGGCGCTGCGCAGCCAGCTGCACGCCAACCTGGCCGCCGACACGGCGTTCGTCATCAGTGCGCAGACGCACGTGCTGGCGCGCCAGGCGCGCGATGCCTTCCAGCCGGACCACCACGAGCTGAGCGCCGAATGCAGCGCCAAGCTGGGCCCCTACCAGGCCGAGGGCAGCCTGTACGCCTACCTGCGGCAGCGCCGCTACGGCGACCGCAGCTACGGCGCGCTGCCGCCGGTGCGCATGCTGGATGCCTGGGTCGCGCGGCTCTGCCATTTCAAGGAAAACCGCGCCTCGGAGCAGACCTTGCTGGAGATGCAGCAGGAACTGGCGCGCCGCGCCTGCTTGCTGGACGCGGACCTGGCGCAGGCGGCCCAAGCCGAGCACAAGCTGCTTGACGCCGCCGCCGCCGCGCTGGGCCTGCCGGGCGCCGAGGCGCGCCTGGCCGAGCGCAGCCGCGAGCTGGACTTGCAGCAGGGCGCCGTCGCCGGCGTGCGCGCGGTGCTGGCCGCCTACGCGGACAAGAGCGACGCGCGCTATGTCGCGGCGCAGCAGCTGGTGCGGAATTTCCTGCAGGCCCGTTCCATCGACGAGCTGGCGGCGCAGGCGGCCGCCACCCCGGCAGCGGAAGACGACGCGCTGGTGCAGCGCCTGGCCGGCCTGCGGCAGGAGCGCGCCGCGCTGGAGCAGGCATACGGCGCGCTGGCGGAGCGCCTGCGCGAGGCCCGCGAAAAACGGCTGCTGGCCGGCGAAATCCGGGACCGGCTGCTCGAGGCGCTGCCGCAGGCGGGCGGCGTGACGCGCCACTTCTTCGAGGACGAACTGGATCTGCGGCAGGTGCTGGACGGCTACGTGAACGGCAAGTACAGCGAACAGCAGGTGCACGCGGAAATCGGGCGCCACACGCGCGAGCTGGGGCCTTACCATGACGACGATGGTACGATCTCGTGGATCGAAGTCGGCAAGACCGGCGCCAAGCTTACCGGCACCGTGCTGCTGACGGTGGGGGCCGTGGTGGTGGCGGTGGTGGGCGCGCTGGCCAGCAGCGGCGGTGGCTCGTCCTCTTCCGGCTCGCGCCGGCGTTCGGGGCGCGGCAATTCGGGCGGCAGCAACTGGGGCAGCAGCGCATCGGGCGGCACATCAAACGGCCGCTCCAGCGGTAGTGGCAGTAGCAGCAGCTCGGACAGCAGCAGCGGCGGCAGCTACAGCACCAGCGACAGTTTTTAGTGGCATGAAAGGACAGGCGGTATGGCAGGGAGTCTGAGTGAGCAGCTGGGCGCGATGGCCATCATCGACGAGCTGCGCCACCGGCAGATGGTGGTGGACGAATATCTCGACCTGCCCAGGCGGCGCGAGGAAGTGGCCGCGCGCATCCGCGAATACTACGCAGCGAACCGGCTCGCCGTGGATGACGAGCTGATCGCCGAAGGCGTGCGCGCCTATTTCGCACAGCGCCTGGAATTCGAACCCGGCCCCGCCGACCCCGCCGAACGCGAAAAAGCGCTGCAATACATTGCAGCCCAGCGTGCCGGCCAGGGACGCCCGTCCGGCTGGAAAAGCTGGCTGACCCGCCTTGTCAAATAACGCCATGCTCGCCAGCGAATTCACCGCCGCCATCGCCGAGAACACCCGCATCTACCAGGGCAAGCTGGAAAGCTGCGACCAGCGCACGGCCGATGCCAGCCGGGACCAGACCGCGCTGGAACAGAAGATCGCCGGCCTGCTGCGGCAGGTAGCCTCGCTGCATCTGGAAGGCGGCCAGAATATCGCGGCCGAAGTGGAGCGCGAACTGGCCTTCCGCGCCGATGAGTGGCAAGCCCTGCGCGCCGAACTGCAAACCGTCAACAGCGACGTCGCCAACCATGTGGCAGCCATCCGCCAGCGCGGCGCAGAGATCCGCGAAGCGGCGCTGCGGCCCGGCGCCCACCTGGACGCGGCCCAGGTCCTGCAAGCGGCGCGCGAACGCTACCAGCGCGCCGAGGACGCGCACCAGGCGCTGCTGGCCATGAACGCCGAACTGGAGACCGAGATCGTCTCCAAGCTGGCCGGCTATCGCAGCGACCCCTTGTATGTCTTCCTGCGCGAAGCGGGCTACCGCACGGCCGACTACCGCCGCAGCGGCGCGCAGACCGTCAAGGACGACTGGATCGCGGGCCTGTGTAATTTCGACGCCAACCGCCGCAACGAGAACATCCTGCTGGCCATGCAGCAAGCCTTGCCGGCGCGTGCCGAACGCAGCGCGCAGGCGCTGGCCGATGCGCGCGCGCAGCTCGATGCGCTGTCTTTCGCGCCGCCGCCGCCCACCATCGCCGAGCGCATTGCGCAGGCCGTGGCGCCGCTGGAAGCAGCCCTGGCGCAGGCGGACGAACGGCTGCGCCGCGTGCGCGCCGGCCTGGCCGAGTACGCCGCCTGCACCGACGCGCGCTACCGCCGCGCGCAGGAGCTGCAGGCGGCAAGCCTGAAGTCGCTGCCGATCGCGGAGCTGATCGCACAGGCGCGCGCCACGCCCAGCCCGGAGGACGACAAGCTGGTGCTGGAGGTGGTGAACCTGCAGGACAAGCTGGCCGGCAGCCGGCGCGACTACGAACGCGCACTGGCCGCGCGCCAGCACGCGGAAGAGGATGCGCAGCGCGCCGAGGCGCTGGAAGCGGACCTGCGGCGCGGCGGCTTCATCGACACCAGGGAGATTGATTTCCGCGACGGTCTGGACCTGCCGCCGCTGATCGGCCGCTACATGAACGGCGAACTGTCGCTGGGCGGCTTCACGCTCGAGCTGCAGCAGTTCGCCCGCGAGCTGCGGCCGAAATTCCGCTACAGCGAAACCGCCTGGGGCAGCGGCTCAAGCCGCAGCTGAGCAAAGCCGGTGGCCGCTTGCCTCCGGCGCCGGGGCGCCGCCGGCCGCGCCTTACAGCGCGCCCTGCAGCTGCCGCTCCAGCGCCGCCACGCCGGCCGCCACGTCCACGTCCGCGCCCAGCTCCTTCATGGTCGAACCCAGCGCATGCAGCGTGCGGAACAGGTGGTGGGCGCGGCACTGCTCGCCCATCTGGCCGATGCGCACGATGTTCAGGCCGAAGGAGCCGGAAATCTCCACCCGGTACTTGAGCGAGATCTGTTCGCAGATCTCGGCCCGGTTAATGCCCTCCGGCACCACGATGCCGACCACGGAATTGAGGCGCGACTCCGGCGTGCCGTACAGCTTCAGTCCCATCGCCTCCACGCCGCGCTGCAGGCCCATGGAGCAGCGCAGGTGGCGCGCGAAGCGCACTTCCAGCGTCTCCTGGCAGATCAGGTGCAGCGCCTCGTGCAGCGCCAGGATGCCGGACACCGGCGCCGTGTAGTGGTAGGAAGCGTTATGCCAGAACTGCTCCGCCAACTTGGCATCCAGGCACCAGTGCGGCGGCGGCACGGGGCGCGCGTTGATGCGCTCCCAGGCGCGCTCCGAAAACGCGATCAGCGACACGCCGGGAATCGACGACAGGCCCTTCTGGCCGCCGGTCACCATCGCATCGATCTTCCAGTTGTCCATCTCGCACGGCATGGTGCTCAGGGTGCAAACCGCGTCCACGATCACGTAGCAGCCATACTCGCGCGCCAGCCGGGTGATCTGCGGCAGGTGGATGTTGAACACGGTGGAGGAGGTTTCGCCCTGGGCGATGGTCAGCACCTCGGGGCGGAAGCGTTCCAGGTGTTCGCGCACGGCCGCCACCTGGGCCGCCTCGCCGTCCGCCACGTTCAGGCACGCCACCTGGCCGCCCACGCGGGTGGCCATCTCGGCGAAGCGGCGGCCGAAGTAGCCGTTGCACACGCTCAGCACGCGCGTGCCGGGGAACACCAGGTTGCAGACGCTCATCTCCATCGCCGCCGACCCGGGGCCGGCCACGCCCAGTATCCAGCGCGATTCGGTCTGGAACACGTAGCGCGCCATTTCCTTCATCTGGTGGATGATCTTGGCCATCGTGCCGCCGAGGTGGTTGATGACGATGGAATTGGCTTGCGCCACGCTGTGCGGAATCGGCACCGGGCCGGCGCCCATCATCAGCAGCGGTTCGGAAGGAAGCAGGGAATTGATACTGTCTACGGTGGGCGGCGAGAACATGGAAGCGTGAGTTGTAGTTAATGTTGCTGCAACTATAGCCCATCTTCAGCGAACCGGCAGCAAGCTACAGCATCAGCACCGAGAACAGCGATTTCACGTCGCTGGCCGATTCGCGCAGGATGCCGTCCAGCGTGCCTTCGCCGATGGCGAAATCGATGGTGCGGGCCGCCGCCGGGGTGGTGGCGCCGGGGCGCTGGTGCATGGGGGAGGGCACCGGGGCCAGGTCGTTGGCCAGCAGCAGGGTGTCGCCCAGGTTTTCCGGCGGCAGCGCGCGCATGCCTTCCCACATCGCCTCCACGGACGCCATCACGGCTTCCGGTACCACCAGCTTGCGCAGCACGCCGCGTCCGATGACCATCTCGCCGTGCTCCACCCAGTCTTCCGGTTCGCCCTGCATGACGCCGGGGTAGGCGTCGGCCTGGGCCAGCATGTAGAAGGCGCCCACCTCGTGGATGATGCCGGTAAACAGCGCCGTATCGGGATCGACATGGGTGACGCGGCGCGCGATCACCTGGGCCAGCGCCGCCACATGGGCGGTGTGCTCCCACAGCTGGGCGGCCATGGCTTTCAGGGTGGGATCGGTGATCTTGCTGCCGAGCTGGCGCACGATAAGCGCGGCCACCAGCGACTGCAGGGTGCGCACGCCGAGCCGCTGGACGGCCGAGCGCACGCTGGAAATTTCAGTGCCGGAACGGTTGTAGGCCACCGAGTTGGCGATGGCCACGGTGCGGGCCGCCAGCAGCGGGTCGGCCTGGATCAGCTTGGCTGCGGCCTCGACGTGGCAGTCGGGATCGCTGAGCGCCTCCTGCAGCCGGATCGACGCGTTCACATTGGTCGGGAACGCAAGATCCCCCCGGCTCGCTTGAGCAGCGATTTGCTTGAAGGCGTCCAGTCTGTCCATCAGGAAATTATACGCAAATTATTGCCGTGTGGAATTTATTTGCGACACAATTCGTGCCGGGACTGCGGGTCGCGCCGCCACGCGGCGTGATCCGCTTGTATTTTAGTCGGCTTCGCTGAAGATAGCGTCGCAACCTTCGCTGGTGCCTTCGCTGTCCTGCAGTTCGTCGACCAGGCCGAGGTCGAACAGCTCCTCGATGGCGTTCATGAAGCTGTTGTGCTTGGTGGCGCCGATCAGGCGGTAGATTTCGCCGTCTTCATTGCGCACGCCGATAATCAGCTTTTCCTTGCGCACTTCGTCCGGGGTGTCGACGTTGAGCAACAGGTTGCCGATGATGTGCTTGTCGAATTTCGCAGGCTTTTTGCCTTCGAGCAGGGAGGTTTTCAATGTCGTTCCTTGGTTGTTGGGGGGATGGGCGCGCGCTGGGCCGCTGTGCGAGTCCGCTGGCCGGCCCTCAGGCGCCGCCTGCCGATATCACTTGTTTGAGGCCGGACAGGGTTTTTTCAAGGGCGGCGAAGTCGTCGTCGCTGTAGCCGGCGAACACCTCGCCGCCACGGGAGATGACTTTGGGGAACACTTCGCGGAACACTTGCTCGCCTTGCGGGCTGAGGCGGATGAACCACGAGCGCTTGTCGTCCAGGCTGCGGACCCGTTCCACCAGGCCTTTTTGCTCCAGGCGTTCGATCACGCCTGTCATGGTGCCTTTGGTGATCAGGGTCTTGTCGCCCAGCTCCTTGTAGGACATGCCTTCGGTGTTGCCCAGCGTGGCGATGATGTCGAATTGCGCATGGGTCAGCCCGCACTCGCGCACGTGCTCGCCCGACAGGCGTTCAAAGCCCTGCATGCATTCGGCCAGTAACCGGATACTTTTCAAATATCGTTCGCCCATAGACCGTGATTATAGCTCCCTGCTGCGGGGCGGCAATCGCGGTACACTACGCGGCCAGCGAATATTGATAAATGAACATGAAGCCGATCCATGCCGTCCCTGCCTAGCCACGCCCGCGGCATCGCCGCCCTGCTGCTCGTCACCGTTGTCTGGGGCACCACCTTCCCGGCCATGAAGGACATGACTGCGTACCTGTCCACCAACTGGATCGTGGTGTCGCGCTTTGCCATGGCCAGCGTGCTGCTGTCGCCCTTCCTGGTGCGCGCCAGGTGGGCGGACTGCCGCTACGGCTTGCTTAGCGGCATCGTGCTGTTTTTCTGCTACCTGTTCCAGGTGGAAGGCTTGTCGCTGACCAGTTCGAACCGCAACGCCTTCGTCTGCGGCCTGAACGTGCTGGTGCCGCCGCTGCTGGGCGTGTTCCTGGGCAAGCTGCCGGAGCGCCGCATCGTCGCCGCCCTGGCGCTGGCGCTGGTGGGCCTGTTCGCGCTGTGCTGGGACGGCGCCTTTGTCTGGGGCCGGGGCGACACGCTGGCGCTGCTGGCCGCGCTGTGCTTCGGCTGCTACATCAAGATGATGGAAGTGTTCACCCGCAAGGCCGGGCGCCTGATGACGCTGACGGCGGCGCAAATCCTCACCGTGGCGGTATGCGCGGCGCTGTGGATCGCGCTGCGCGAGGTGCCGCGCGGCCCGGTGGCCGGCCCGCAGGACATGGGCGACTACTGGGAATACATCTGGCAGGGCCTGAAGCTGTACCGCTGGAACCTGATTTACCTGGGGGTGGTGGCCACCGCCCTCATCATTTCGCTGCAAACCTGGGGCCAGCGCCACAGCACGGCCAACGAGGCGGCCGTGATTTATGCCTTCGAGCCGGGCTGCGCCGCCATGTTCGGCTATTTCTGGCTGGGCGAGACGCTCGCCTGGACGGGCCTGCTCGGCGCGGTTTTGTTGATCTCCGGTATGATAGTGAGCCAATGGAGCGTAGCGCGGCCTCCGACCGCGCTGGCGCCCGAGTAATCACCCACTAGCTCAGATCCGCCGATGCCGTTTTCCCCTTTGTCCCGCCTGTCCCAGGAGCAGCCGCTGCGCGTGCTGCTGGTCAATGCGGGCGAGGCGGACACGCTTACCTGGGCCGGCCTGGTCCAGCCGCTGCGCCTGGCCGCGCGCAGCGTGGGCCCGCCATTCCAGCTCGACATCCGCACCCCGCAGCAACTGGCCGCCGGGCCCGCCGGGGGCTGGCACCTGGCGCTGCTGGTGGCCGACGAGCAGCAGGAAGCGCCGCCGCCCGCGCAGCTGCGCGCCGTGGTGGAGCGGCTGCGTGCCGCGCCCTACTGGGGCGGGGTGGGCGCTGGCGTCCTGTGGCTGGCCGAAGCCGGGCTGATGGGCGGCGTGCGCATCGCCCTGCCGTGGGCGCTGTACGCCGACACGGAAAGCATTTCCGAGCGCGCCATCCTGACGCCGCACCTGTTCGAGATCGACGGCCCGCACCTGAGCTGCTGCGGCGGCGCCGCCAGCGCCGACTTCGCGCTGACGCTGGTGGACGCGCTGTATGGCGCCAACGTGCAGGCCGAAGTGAAGGAGGCGCTGTGCATCGACCGCGTGCGCAATCACGAGGAGCGCCAGCGGGTGGCCCTGCAGGCCCGCTTCGGGGCGCTGCAGCCCAAGCTGTCGGAGGCGGTGACCTTGATGGAGGCCAATATCGAGGAGCCGCTGTCGACCGACGACATCGCCAACCTGGTGGGCCTGTCGCGCCGCCAGCTGGAGCGGCTGTTCAAGCAGTACCTGGGCAGCCTGCCGTCGCGCTACTACCTGGAGCTGCGCCTGCAGCGCGCGCGCCAGTTGTTGCTTGAGACCAATTCATCCATCGTGCAGGTGGGGCTGATGTGCGGCTTCTCCTCCGGCTCGCATTTTTCCACCGCCTTCGGCACCCTGTTCGGCAACACCCCGCGCGAGGAGCGCCAGCGCAAGCTGAACGGCTGAGCCGTGGCATAGTCCGCCGGGCATACCGGGTATGCGGAGGCCTTCTGAATTATGAAAATCCTTGTCGCATCCGCAAAAGAGTTTTAGCATCCCGCTTTTTATAATGTCGTACCACCCGTGGCCGCCTGGTTGCGGCCGTACCTCTATACATTGATAGGGAATGCCATGAACGCAAAGCTTGATTCGACTGTAACCACTCGCCCTGTCACCCGGCAGACTTTTGACGAAGTACTGGTTCCAACCTACGCGCCAGCCGCGATGGTGCCGGTGCGCGCATCGGGCCTGGACCTGTGGGACCAGAACGGCAAGCACTACCTGGACTTCACCTCCGGCATCGCCGTGACGGCGCTGGGCCATTGCAATCCCGTCATCGTCGAAGCGCTGACCAAGCAGGCCAACACCCTGTGGCACCTGGGTAACGGCTACACCAACGAGCCGGTGCTGCGCCTGGGCCTGGCCCTGACCGAAGCCACCTTCGCCGACCGCGCCTTCTTCTGCAACTCCGGCGCCGAAGCCAACGAAGCGGCCCTGAAACTGGCCCGCAAGCACGCCCACGCCAAGTTCGGCGAGCACAAATCGCGCATCGTGTCCTGCTTCAGCTCCTTCCACGGCCGCACGCTGTTTACCGTGTCGGTTGGCGGCCAGTCGAAGTACACCGAAGGATTCGAGCCGCTGCCGCCAGCGATCGACCACATCGAATACAACAACATCGAGTCCGCACGCGCCGCCATTGGCGACGACGTGTGCGCCGTGATCGTGGAACCGATCCAGGGCGAAGGCGGTGTGCTGCCGGGCGACAAGGCTTTCCTGCAAGAGCTGCGCGACCTGTGCGACAAGACCGGCGCCGTGCTGATCTTCGACGAAGTGCAGTCCGGCATGGGCCGCACCGGCCACCTGTTCGCCTACCAGGGCTATGGCATCACCCCGGACGTGCTGACCTCGGCCAAGGCGCTGGGCAACGGCTACCCTGTGGCGGCCATGCTGACCACCAACGAACTGGCGGCCTCGCTGGGCGTCGGTTCGCACGGCACCACTTACGGCGGCAACCCGCTGGCCGCCAGCGTGGCGCTGACCGTGCTGAACACCATCAACCAGCCGGCCTTCCTGGCGCGCGTGAATGAAGCGTCGGGCAAGCTGGTGGCCCTGCTGCAGGACCTGACCAAGGAATACCCTGCCATCCTGTCGACCGTGCGCGGCAGCGGCCTGCTGCTGGGCGTGGTGGTGGCCGACGCGTGGAAGGGCAAGTCGAAAGACATCCAGAAGGCAGCCGAAGCGCAAGGCCTGATGGTGCTGATCGCCGGTACCGACGTGGTGCGTTTCGCGCCCGCGCTGGTGGTGAGCGACGAGCAGATCGCCGAAGCCGGCCGCCTGCTGCGCGCCGCGCTCGACAGCCTGGCCGCGTAATGCCCCCGGGGACGGGCCGCCCGGTCCGTCCCCTGCAGCGCCCGTAAGTATAAAAACAAAGGAGTTCACATGTATGTTGTCCGTCCGGTAGAACTTGCGGATATCGCAGCGCTGGAAAAGCTGGCTGCGGTAAGCATGCCGGGTGTCCATACCTTGCCCAAGACGCGCGACAAAATCGCGCAGGCGGTCGAGGCTTCGATCGCATCCTTCAGCGCCCACGTCGATATCCCCAGCGAGGAATCGTACCTGTTCGTGCTGGAATCCCTGGCGGACCACGGCATCGTGGGCACCGCCGCCATCTTCGCTTCGGCCGGCTCCAATGGCACCTATTTCTCGTTCCGCAACGACGTGATCCAGCAGGTGTCGCGCGACCTGAACATCAGCCATAGCGTGCACGCCTTGACGCTGTGCTCCGAGCTGACTGCCTATTCGCAGCTGTCCAGTTTCTATGTCAACGAAGCGGTGCAGAACCGCCCCGAGGCGGCGCTGCTGTCGCGCGCGCGCCTGCTGTTCGCCGCCATGGCGCCGCAGCGCTTCGCCGACCGTTTCTTCGTGCCCCTGGCCGGCGCCACCGGCCCGAACGGCGAGTCGCCGTTCTGGGACGCCGTGGGCCGCAAATTCTTCCAGATGGACTTCCTCGACGCCGAGCGCACCATAGGCGGCGCGCGCAACCGCACGCTGATCGTCGAGCTGATGCCGCACTACCCGGTGTACGTGCCGCTGCTGCCGGGCGACGCGCAAGCCGTGATGGGCCAGATCCATCCGTCCGGCGAACTGGCCTTCAGCCTGCTCACGGCCGAAGGCTTCGAGGCCGACGACTACATCGACATTTTCGACGGCGGCCCCATACTGCAGGCGCACAAGCACGCGCTGCGCACCTGCACCTCGTCGCTGCAGCGCACCGTGGCCACGCCGCGCCCGTCGCGCGCGGGCGAACCGGTGGTGCCCTACGCGGTGGCCGCCAACGCCGGCCAGGAGTTCCGCGCCGTGGTGGTGGCGGTGCCGGCCATCGAAGGCAGCGCCACCATCGCCCTGCCGGTGGAAGTGCAGGAAACGCTGCAGGTTGCCGAAGGCGGCAGCGTGATTTGTGTACGCATCTAAAAAGAGACTCCTATGCTAGTAGTACGCGCCATACAAGCCAGCGACCTGGACGCCCTGTTCGACATGGCCAGCCAGGTCGGCTCCGGCATGACCACGCTCAAGCCGGACATGAAGATGCTGGGCGACCGCCTGGAAATCGCCGTGGCCTCCTTCGCCGAAACCATCCCGCCCGAAAAGCGCGACTACATGTTCGTCATGGAGGACACCGACAGCGGCCGCCTGGCCGGCGTGTGCGCCATCAAGGGCTCGGTGGGCCTGGACGAGCCGTTCTACAATTACCGCATCGGCACCCTGGTGCATTCCAGCCGCGAACTGAAGGTGTTCACGCGCATGGAGACGCTGTATCTGTCCAACGACCTGACCGGCAGCACCGAACTGTGCTCGCTGTTCCTGAACCCGGACTACCGCCACGGCAACAACGGCAAATTCCTGTCCAAGTGCCGCTTCCTGTTCATCGCCCAGTTCCCGCACCTGTTCACGGAAAAGCTGATCGCCGAAATGCGCGGCTACCAGGAGTCGGACGGCCGCTCGCCGTTCTATGAAGGCCTGGGCCGCCACTTCTTCAAGATGGAGTTCGACCATGTCGATGCCCTCACCGCGCAGGGCAAGAAGTCCTTCATCGCCGAGCTGATGCCGCGCCAGCCGCTGTACGTGGCCTACCTGCCGCAGGACGCGCAGGACGTGGTGGGCAAGGTGCACACCTCCACCGTGCCGGCGCGCCGCCTGCTGGAGCAGGAAGGCATGCACTTCGAAGGCTACGTCGACATCTTCGACGCCGGGCCGGTGCTGCAGGGCCGCGTGTCCGAGCTGCGCGCGGTGCGCGACAGCGCCCTGGCCGTGGTCGACGTCGACACCGACATGACGCACGCCTGCGCGCCGCAGCAGGAGCCGGTGCTGGTGTCGAACACCAACCTGAAGGATTTTCGCATGATCCTGTCGGACGCCGCCTCGGTGAACGGCAAGATCGACCTGTCCGCCGACGACCAGAAACTGCTGCGCGTGCACGCCGGCGACGTCGTGCGCACCTTGACTCTCAACGTGAGGAAAAACACCAATGTCTGACGCATCGAACAACGCCCTGAGCAATTTCATCAACGGCCAGTGGTCCGCCGGCCATGGCGCCGAACTGGTGACCATCGACCCGTCGAACGGCAAGCAGACCTGGGCCAGCCGCGAAGCGACCCCGGAAGACGTGGCCGCGGCGGCTGGCGCGGCGCGCGCAGCGTTCGAAGGCTGGGCCCTCGCGCCGCTGGAGCAGCGCGTGGCCATCGTCACCCGCTTCCGCGACCTGCTGAAGGAAAACGCCGAAGAGCTGGCGCTGCTGATCGCCGAGGAGGTGGGCAAGCCGCTGTGGGAGGCGCGCACCGAAGTAACCACCATGGCCAACAAGGTGGACATCTCGATCCAGTCCTACGGCGCGCGCACCGGCGAAACCCGCAGCAAGGTGGCCGACGGCGAAGCCGTGCTGCGCCACCGCCCGCACGGCGTATTCGGCGTGTTCGGCCCGTACAACTTCCCCGGCCACCTGCCCAACGGCCACATCGTACCCGCGCTGATCGCCGGTAATACCGTGGTCTTCAAGCCCAGCGAATACGCGCCGCGCACCGCCGTGAAAACCGTGCAGCTGTGGCAGCTGGCCGGCTTGCCGGCCGGCGTGCTGAACCTGGTGAACGGCGGCCGCGACACCGGCATCGCGCTGGGCCAGAACAAGGATATCGACGGCGTGCTGTTCACCGGCAGCAGCCAGACCGGCGCCGCGCTGCACCGCCAGTTCGCCGGCCAGACCGGCAAGCTGCTGGCGCTGGAAATGGGCGGCAACAACCCGCTGGTGGTGTGGGACATCAAGGACGTCGACGCAGCCGTCTTCATGGCCGTGTCGTCCGCCTTCATCTCGGCCGGCCAGCGCTGCACCTGTGCGCGCCGCCTGGTGGTGCAGACCGGCCCGGCCGGCGACGCCTTCATCGCGCGCCTGGTGGAAGTCGCCTCCAAGCTGGTGGTGGGCGCCTCGAACGCCGAGCCGCAGCCGTTCATGGGCCCGGTGGTGTCGGCGCCGATCGCCGCGCGCCTGGTGCAGGCCCAGCACGACATGGTGGCCAGGGGCGGCAAGCTGCTGCTGGAAATGAAGCAGCTGCAGCAAGGCACCGGCTTCGTTTCGGCCGGCATCGTGGACACCACCAACGCCAAGGGCATCCCGGACGAGGAATGGTTCGGTCCCCTGCTGCAGATTATCCGCGTGGACGATTTCGACAGCGCCATCAAAGCCGCCAACGCCACCGAATACGGCCTGGCAGCAGCGCTGATCTCGAACGACGCAGCGCTGTGGAACAAGTTCCAGGTGCTGGCGCGCGCCGGCATCGTCAACTGGAACCGCCCCACCACGGGCGCTGCCAGCAGCGCGCCGTTCGGCGGCGTGGGCAAGTCCGGCAACCACCGTCCGAGCGCCTACTACGCGGCGGATTATTGCGCCTACCCGGTCGCTTCGATCGAGAACAGCGCACTCGAAATGCCGGCCAAGCTGTCGCCCGGCATGAACTTCTAAGGAAAACGACGCCATGGCGCAAGCACGCGAATTCAACTTCGATGGCCTGGTAGGCCCGTCCCATAACTATGCCGGCCTCTCGTTCGGCAACGTGGCTTCGTTCAACAACGTCAAGAGCGCGTCGAACCCGAAGCAGGCCGCCTTGCAGGGCTTGGCGAAGATGCGCGCGCTGGCGCAGCGCGGTTTTGCGCAAGCACTGCTGCCGCCGCAGGACCGTCCCAATTTCCGCCTGCTGCGCAGCCTGGGCTTCACCGGCAGCGACGCCGACGTGCTGGCCAGGGCCTACAAGGAATCGCCGGTGATTCTGGCTTGCGCCTACTCCGCCTCGCCGATGTGGACCGCCAACGCCGCCACCGTCAGCCCCTCGGCGGACACCGGCGACGGCCGCGTGCACTTCACGCCGGCCAACCTGAACAACAAGCTGCACCGCGCTTTCGAGCACGCGCAGTCGGCGCGCAGCCTGCGCGCCATCTTCAGCGATCCGAAGCACTTCGCCGTGCATGACGCGCTGCCCGGTACTCCGGCCTTCGGCGATGAAGGCGCGGCCAACCACACGCGCCTGTGCGCCGCACACGGCGCGCAAGCGGTCGAAGTGTTCGTCTACGGCCGCGTGGAGTTCGACGCGGCCGCGCCCGCGCCCAAGCGCTTCCCGGCGCGCCAGACGCTGGAAGCATCGCAAGCCGTGGCGCGCCTGCACGGCCTGGCCGCCGAGCGCACCGTCTACGTCCAGCAAAACCCGGACGTGATCGACCAGGGCGTGTTCCACAACGACGTGATCGCGGTCGGTAACGGCAACGTGCTGTTCTACCACGAGCAGGCTTTCGCCGACGAAGCGGCCACGCTGGAGCGCGTGCGCGCGGCCATGGCCGGCGTGGGCGCGGAGCTGCAGGCGGTGCGCGTGGACACCGGCGCCGTGGCCGTGGCCGACGCGGTGCACAGCTACCTGTTCAACTCCCAGCTGCTGTCCAAGGCGGACGGCAAGATGGCGCTGGTGATCCCGCAGGAGTGCCAGGAGAACCCCGCCGTGGCGCGCTACCTGGACGGCCTGGTGGCCAGCGGCGGCCCGGTCGATGAACTGATCCATTTCGACCTGCGCCAGTCGATGCGCAACGGCGGCGGCCCTGCGTGCCTGCGCCTGCGCGTGGCGCTGACGGACCAGGAAGCGGCGGCCATGCACCAGGGCGTGGTCATGACCGAGGCGCTGTACCACACGCTGGTGGCGTGGGTGGAGAAGCACTACCGCGACCACCTGGAGCCGCAAGACCTGGCCGACCCCGCGCTGGCGCTGGAAACCCGCGCCGCACTGGAGGAGCTGACCCGCATGCTGGGCTTGCCGGGGCTGTATGATCTGTAAGTTCGATCTGTAAATTCGAGTAATCATCCCCATATGGTTGCGGGGCCAACCCCCGCAACCGAATAAAGCGTCGCCGCCGTCCAGCCAAAAGCCTCACGGTGTGGACGGAATACACACAACGTATTGGAGAAGCAACGATGACACAAATGCCACAAGACCTGCGCAAACAGACGCTGGACCTGATCAACGCGAACAAGTCGGCCGACAGCGGCCAAGTCTCCGCCCTGATCGGCGCCTGGCTCGCGGCCATAGATGAAGAAGACCTGGCCGGCGTCGCGCCGGACAGTCTGGTCCCGGTGCTGTGGGAAGGTTTTGCGCAGGCTGCCAAGCGCAGCGGCGCAGGTGTGCAGATCGCCAAATTGCGCTACGCCGACGGCCGCGGCGGCAAGGCGACCGCGTTGCTGATCCTGAACGACGACATGCCGTACCTGGTGGACTCCATCGTCATGGCCTTGCGCAAGCAGCGCCTGATCGCCAACGGCGTGCTGAACGCGGTGCTGCCGGTGGCGCGTTCCGCCGACGGCGTGGCGACCGCCGTCGGCGCTGACGCGGCCGGCGGCAAGTTCGAATCCTACGTGCTGGTCCTGCTGGCCGACGACCTGGCCGAAGGCGACCTGGCGGCCCTGGTGGCGCGCCTGGAAATGGTGGCGCGCGACGCCGCCGTGGTGCGCCGCGACCTGGACGCCATGAAAGAGCGCTTCACCAGCGTGGGCGCGGCAGCAGCCGCGAACGGCGGTGCAGAAGGCCAGGAAGTGGCCGCCTTCCTGGACTGGGCCCGCACCGAAGGCTTCGAGCCGTTCGGCTACGCCTATTACCAGGTCAAGCCTGGCGTACGCGAACTGGAACGCGACATCCCGAGCCGCATCGGCGTGCTGCAGGACACCTCGCACCCGATCTACGGCACCTGCCTGGCCAACATCCCCGGCGACTTCGACACCCTCTCCAAGCGTCCGCATACCCTGTCCATCGTCAAGGCCGACGTGGAAGGCACGCTGCACCGCGACCAGCACCTGGACTTCATCGGCGTGCGCAACACCGACGCCAACGGCGCCATCCTGGGCGAACACTGCTTCGTCGGCCTGTTCACCCGCGCCGCCACCATCACCCCGCTGACCCGCATGCCGTTCGCGCGCGGCCGCATCGCGCAGGTGCTGCAGATCGCCGGCGTGCGCAAGGAAGGCTTCCGCGCCGAGAAGTTCGTCGAGATCCTGGAATCGCTGCCGCGCACCGAAGCGATGGAAGCCGAACCGCAGTGGCTGGCCGACGTGTGCGGCGCGGTCGTGTCGCTGTACAAGCAGCCGCGCACCAAGGTGTTCGCCCGCCGCGACGTGTACGCCCGCCACCTGAATGTGCTGGTCTACCTGCCGCGCGAGCGCTACAGCGCCTCGGTGGCGCACGCGCTGGCCAAGGCCCTGCAGCAAAGCTCGGGCGCCTCGCACGTCAGCTCGCAAACCCTGGTGGCCGACGGCCCGCTGGCGCGCGTTTACCTGATCGCGCACGCCGCCCGTTATCCGCTGGACCTGGAGTCCGACATCCAGCGTCCGCTGCTGTCCATCCTGGATGGCTGGCACAACAGCTTCTCCACCCTGGCCGACGCCGTGTTCGAAGAGGGCACCCGCACCAGCCTGCGCAAACTGTGCGCCACGCTGCCGGTGGACTACGTGAACGCCACCGCACCCGCCGTGGCCTTCCATGACCTGGGCGCCATGCTGCGCCAGGGCGACGGCGGCCGCGTGGCCGCGCGCGTGGAACTGGCTTCGGCCGACAGCAAGGCCACCACCATCCGCCTGTACTCGGTGGAGCGCGTGCCGTCGCTGTCCAATATCCTGCCGGCGCTGCACAATGCCGGCGTGGCGATCGACCGCGAGCAGACCTACACCATCCACACCGGCGACGGCAAGCGCCACTTCGTCACCAGCCTGCTGGTGGACGAGGTCAGCGCCGCCAAGCTGGCGCAGCCCGGCGTGGCCGAAGTGGTGCAGGACCTGGTCACCTCGCTGTTCAACAACGAAGCAGAAGACGGCCGCCTGAACGGCCTGGTCATCGAAGGCGGCTTGAGCACCCGCCAGGTGCAGCTGGTGCGCGCCTATGCGAGCTACTGGCGCCAGGCCGGCAGCCGCTTCTCGGTGCGCTACGTGGCTGAAACGCTGCGCAAGCAGCCGGCCCTGGTGAAGGAACTGGTCGATGCGTTTGAACAGCGCTTCAACCCCGCGCTGCCGGAAGCCGAGCGCACCGCAGCGCTGGAGAAACTGGCCGGCGTCAAGTCGCGCCTGGCGTCCGTGAACCATGCGGACACCGAGGAAATCCTGGCCGCCATGGTCGACCTGATGGCCGCCACGCTGCGCACCAACTACTACCAGAACAAGCAGCAGGGCGACAAGATCATCTTCAAGTTCGACACCAGCCACCTGGCGCTGGTGCCGGAACCGCGTCCGTTCCGCGAGATCTTCGTGTTTTCGCGCCGTTTCGAAGGCGTGCACCTGCGCGGCGGCCCCGTGGCGCGCGGCGGCCTGCGCTGGTCGGACCGCATGGAAGACTACCGCACCGAGGTGCTGGGCCTGGTAAAAGCGCAGATGGTGAAGAACGCCGTCATCGTACCGGCCGGCGCCAAGGGCGGCTTCGTGTGCAAGATGATGCCGAAGGACGCCGTGCGCGAAACCATCGCCGCTGAAGGCGAAGCCGTGTACCGCCTGTTCATTTCCAGCCTGCTGGAGGTGACCGACAACCGCGTGCTGGGCAATATCGTCTCGCCAGCGGACACCGTCTGCTACGACGGCGCCGACCCCTACCTGGTGGTGGCCGCCGACAAGGGCACCGCGACCTTCTCCGACATCGCCAACGGCATCGCCGTGCAGCGCGGCTTCTGGCTGGGCGACGCTTTCGCCTCCGGCGGCTCGAACGGCTACGACCACAAGAAGATGGGCATCACCGCCAAGGGCGCGTTCGAAGCGGTCAAGCGCCACTTCTACGAGATGGACCACAACATGGAAACCACCCCGTTTACCGTGGTGGGCGTGGGCGACATGTCGGGCGACGTGTTCGGCAACGGCGTGCTGCTGTCGAACCAGATCAAGCTGCTGGCCGCGTTCGACCACCGCCACATCTTCCTGGACCCGAATCCGGACACCGCCGTTTCCTTTGCCGAACGCCAGCGCATGTTCGCCCTGCCGCGCTCTTCGTGGGAAGACTACAACAAGGAACTGATCTCGCAGGGCGGCGGCGTATTCCCGCGCAGCGCCCGCTCGATCGAACTGTCGCCGCAGATCCGCGCCGCGCTGGACATCGCGGAAACCGCGCTGCCGCCGGAAGAGCTGATGCACCGCATCCTGCTGGCGCCGGTGGACCTGTTCTACAACGGCGGCATCGGCACCTACATCAAGTCGTCGGCCGAGTCGCATGCGCAAGTGAAGGACCGCGCCAACGACAATATCCGCGTCAACGGCAGTGAACTGCGCTGCAAGATCGTGGCCGAAGGCGGCAACCTGGGCGCCACCCAGGCCGGCCGCATCGAGTTCGCGCTGGCGGGCGGCCGCATCTTCACCGATGCGATCGACAACTCGGCCGGCGTGGACTGCTCGGACCATGAGGTGAACGCGAAGATGTGGCTGGACGTGGAAATGAACGCCGGCCAGCTGTCCGAAGCGGACCGCAACCGCATCCTGAACGAAATGACGGACGACATCGAGCGCCTGGTCCTGCGCGACAACACGCTGCAGACGCACCTGCTGGTGCGCGAACAGCAAGCACAGTCCGAGGCAGCGGTGCAGGACGGCTACGCCGCGCTGATCGCCAGCCTGGAAGAAGAGGGTGCGCTGTCGCGTGAACTGGAGCAGCTGCCCACCGTGGCTGAACTGGCGCGCCGCAAGCTCGACGGCCGTGGTTTGACCACGCCGGAACTGGCGGTGGTGATCGCCAACGTGAAGAACCGCTACAAGCGCCTGCTGTCGGCGCTGCCGCTGACGGAAGAGAGCTGGGCCGAGGCGGTGCTCAAGCCGTACTTCCCGGACCTGCTGGTGGCCACCCGTCCCGCGCTGGCGCACCCGCTGGCCAACGCCATCCTGGCCACCGTGCTGGCCAACGAATCGGTGAACCGCTGCGGTCCGCTGATGCTGCGCGAACTGGCTGCCGAACATAGCGTGGATGAAGCCGACGTGATCCTGGCCTGGGGCCAGGCATGGTCGGCGCTGAACCTGGCGCCGGTGTTCGAGGCGCTGGACGCGGATGCATTGAAAGTGCCGCGCGCCGTGTCGATCAAGGTCGACGGCCGCACCCGCAGCCTGCAGCGCGCTGTGATCCAGGGCGTGCTGGCCGTGCCTGCCGACCAGCTGCGCGCAGCCGGCGGCGTGGACGAGCTGACCCGCCTGTTCGCCCAGCCGGACATGCTGAAGAAACTGGTGCCGGCCGATGGCCAGTCCGAAGCCGACACCACGCCGGGCCTGCGTCCTGAATTCGCGCATGCATGGAAAGCGGTGGACGCGGTGGAAGCCGTGGCGGCCTTCGTGTTCGCGGCGCTGTCGGTCAAGCGTCCGGGCGGCATGGACCTGCCGGCCTTCCTGCAAGTGGGCATGGCCCTGCGCAGCCAGGCGGGCATCGACACGCTGGAACGCGGCCTGAAGCTGCCTGCCGCCAGCCGCTCGCAAGAGCAGCTGCGCAGCTACGCCCAGCACGCGCTGCGCCGCACGCAGCAGCGCCTGCTGACGCAAGTGCTGGCCCGCGCCACCAACGGCCACGACGCGGCCGAAGCCGTGGAAGTGGTGACCAACACGCTGGGGCTGTCCGGCTACGCCACCTCGGCGGACCTGGAGCAGGCGATGCTGGACGTGTGGGCGCTGTCCGAAGCGGCCAACGCCGTTCCGCTGGCGGCTTAAGCGCATGGCGATGTTGCCTGAAGCAGTAAGGGCGTTGGCCGAGGCGGACTTCAGCGCCGTCGCGGCCCGCTTCGCGGCGGCCGGTTTTGCGGTGACGCAGCCGGCCGACGGCATCCTGACCGTGAAGCGTCCTACCCCGGCCGATGCCGGTGCGGATGCCGATGGCGCCGCGCGTGCTGCGGTGCTGGTCTCGGTCGGTGTGCATGGCGATGAGACCGGCCCGATCGAAGTGGTGGCCTACCTGCTGGACGCGCTGTCGCGCGACGTTGCGGCCAATGCGTCGGCATTGGCGGTGGACCTGATGCTTTGTGTCGGCAACATCGGCGCCATCCGCGCCGGCAAGCGTTTCATCGACGCGGATCTGAACCGCATGTTCCGCGCCCAGCGCGGCACGCTGGAAGGCACGGCCGAAGCGGCGCGCGCCGACGTGATGATTGCCGCCACCAGCGACTTTTTCAAGGATGCGGGGCCGGTGCGCTGGCACCTGGACCTGCACACCGCCATCCGCCCCTCGGTCTACCCGACCTTCGCCATTGTCCCCGAGATCATCGAGGACGGCGCGCGCGGAAAGCTGATCGGCTGGCTGGGGCAGGCGGCGATCGGCGCCGTCATCATGAATCCGGCATCGGTGGGCACCTACAGCTACTACTCCGCCGAGCATCACGCCGCAGCCGGCACCACGGTGGAGCTGGGCCGTGTCGGCACGCTGGGCGAAAACAACCTGGAGCAGTTCACGGAAGCGTCGCAGGCGCTGGACGACCTGCTGCGCGGCGCGGAGCCCAGGCAGGCGAAAGCGGCGCCGCACGTGTACGCCACCGCGCGCCAGATCATCAAGCTGAGCGACCAATTCCAGATGGCGTTCGGCAAGGACACCTGGAACTTCACACCGCTCAAGCAGGGTGACGAAATCGCGCGCGACGGCGACACGGTCTATACCGTTCAGCACCCGGAAGAAATGGTGGTGTTCCCGAACCCGGACGTCCGCATCGGCTTGCGCGCAGGCTTGATGGTGGTGCGGCTCAGTTAGTCCAGGCTAGTCCAGGGCGATCACCCGGTCGCCCGGTCCGGCCTGGCATCCCGCAGCGGCCGGTGTCCATCCCTTGTGCACCACGATTTGCCGCGCGTTGTGGCAGATCTCCGTGCGCTCGCTGGCAGGATAGCGCTGCTGCACAAAGGCCTCCAGCGTGGACGGCAAGCTCACCTTCAGTTTCATCTCATAGCGGTCCTGCGCCGGATGGTCGTCCAGGTGTACATGCGGCACGAAGTACGAAGCCAGCATCAGGAAGCTCGAGTTTACAGCCACGCCCTCCGGCGCATAGCCCGTTTCGCGCAGCCAGGCCTGCGCCCGCTCGCGCACGTCGCCGCCGTTGGCCAGGTTGCCCCACGCGGCGGCCAGCAGCTCCGCCACCCATTGATTGCAGTTCTGGTATTGCAGGCCGAAGGCGTAGGCGTTCGCGCTGTAAGTGCCCGCCAGCAGGCCAAGTGCAATCTGCCCGTCCAGCGAAGCGAGGCGCACCGTGTTGGCCGCTTCCGCCGGCAGGCGCACCACCGAGATATAGCCCAGCTTCGGATCGTCCGTGCCCATGACGAAGCCGGCCACGCCCTGGTCGAAGATGCGCGGGCGGTCTTCGTCGCAGGAATAGTAAAGCTGGCGCGTGGTCCAGCCGCCGGCATCGCCGCGCCAGCCGAGCGCTGCGTGCGAGTAGCGGATGTTGAAGCGCGACAGGTCCAGGCCGGAGCGGCTCACCAGTGCTGCGCTGCCGCCAGGCTGGCCCAGCTCTTCGCGCACCACGGCGGCGAAGCGCAGCAGGCGATCCTGCTCACCGGCGGTGAGGCTGTTGGAGCGGTCGCAGAAGGTGGCCGCCTGGGCGCCGCCAAGCGGCAGCGCGGCCAGGCTCAGCATGCATGCGCTCAGCGCGCATGCCGCCAGGTGGCGCAATGTCACAGGTTGACGGGACGCGCGGCCAGTTCGCTATGCCAGTCGTCCTCCAGCACCAGGAAGAAGGCTTTTTGCGTGTCCGCGTGCGCGAACTCGAAACCGTAGGAGCGCGGCTGCGTCAGCACCACGCCGCCCAGTTCCAGGCCTTCCTTGGCCGCGATGGCCGCCGGCAGGTCGAGCACCAGCAGCTTGCCGCTGGCGTCGTGCTGCAGGGTCAGGCGGGTGGTGTTGGCCTTGCCCGGCGCTGCCGCCATCTGGATGATGTGGTACGGGCCGCCGGCGGTCTTGTTGTCGCCGCTGGAGCTGTTGCTGGAACCGTTCAGCGAAGTGGACACGCTGCCGCTGGAAGCGGAGCCCGCGCTCGACGCGGAGGAGGTGAAGCTGTCGGCCTGCGCGTTCAGGGCCAGGGTGGCCGCAGCGGCAACGCCGGCGGCCTTGAAAATCGATGGGAACTTCATTGTCATTCCTATAATTGCGCTTCTGCGAGCGAAAACCAGATAATACACGTATGATTTCCACCTTCCTATCATCGAAAGAAGCCGCCATGTCCCTATCCATGTATCAGGTGTCGGTCCCGGTGTTTGTGCGCGGGCTCAATGTATTGTCCGCGTTGCTGAAGAAGGGCGAGGAGCATGCCGCCGCCAGCGGCGCCGTGCCGGACGTGCTGCTGGGCGCTCGCCTGGCCGAAGACATGCTCCCGCTGTCGGCGCAAGTGCAACGCGCCAGCGACGCCTCCAAGCTGTGCGTGGCGCGCCTGTGCGCGGTGGATGCGCCCAAGTTTGAAGACAACGAAGCGAGCTTCCAGCAGTTGCAGGAACGCATCGAGAAAACCATCGTTTTCCTGGAGAGCGTGCCCCAGGCGCAGTTCGACGGCGCCGATGCGCGCGAGGTGACGCTGGCGTTCGGCGCCTTCAGCCAGTCCTTTACCGGCTCGGGCTACCTGCTCACCTTCGCGCTGCCGAACTTCTACTTCCACATCACGACCGCTTACGGCATCCTGCGCGCGCAGGGCGTGAAGCTGGGCAAGCTGGATTTCCTCGGGCCGTTCTGAGAATCACGGGCCGGTGGCGACCGGCCACACCATCTCCAGCTCCATGCCGATGGAGCGCGCCAGGCCGTCCAGGTCCGGGAACAGCGTGGCGTTGGTGATGTTCATCCGGTACAGCGCTTTCATCGCCTCGTCGCGCATGGCCTGCGGCAGCACGATCTGCTTGAGCAGGGCGCCGCTGTCGCCATAGGCGGGCAGGATCTCGTCCAGCGGCTTGTCCAGCATGCCGGGCACCACCAGCGTGCCCGATTGGGCCACCAGGCGCCGGTCCATCTCGGTCGGCTCGCCGATCCAGATGATGGCGTGGCTGTTGGGCAGGTAGAAGCGCGTGAAGTTGCCGCCCTCGCGCGGGTCGATATGGTCGCGGTCCATGCCGGGATCGGTGTGCGGCGCGGCGGTCCACAGGCGCGGCGTGTTCAGCGCGTAGACGGCGGCGTCGCCGGTGGCGCGCTCCAGCGCGAAGAACGCCGCCACGAAGGGCGACTTGGTGAAGTCC
Organism: Massilia sp. Root351; assembly: GCF_001425045.1. GTDB lineage: Bacteria > Pseudomonadota > Gammaproteobacteria > Burkholderiales > Burkholderiaceae_D > Rugamonas. Next base: position 66,123 of record NZ_LMDJ01000001.1, read on the forward strand.
AGCAGGCGGGTGGGCGCGCCGTGGTGCTGCATCAGTGCCAGGCAGCGCAGCGCGTTGTCCAGCACCGACGGGTCGGTCAGGTAGTTGTGCGCCTTGCGGCGGAAGATGCGGATGGCGCGTTCCTCGCGCGCGCGCCAGCTGGCCTGGTCCGGGATGTAGGCGCTCAGGTAGCGCGCCAGGGATGTCATCAGCGGCCAGCGCACATCCTGCTGGCCACGGAATGCCCAGCCGTCCAGCTCCGCGCTGAGGGCCGTGAATTCGTTCCAGTTGCTTACACTGATCTGTTCCATCCGCACTCCTCTCAAAATCGGTCAGGCTGCCAGCAGGGCGGGACGCGGGCCCGCCGCGCGGAGCGCCGGACCGTGCATGCCGTCGCCGGCGTTCAGGCGGAACACGCTCACCAGCCGCGCCAGCTCTGCCGCGCGGTCCTGCAGCGCCTGCGCCGCCGCTGCCGCCTGCTCCACCAGCGCCGCGTTCTGCTGCGTGGTCTCATCCATTTGCACCACCGCCTGGTTCACCTGCGCCAGGCCGCTGCTTTGTTCCGCGCTGGCGGAAGCGATCTCGCTGACCGACACCGCCACCTGCGCCACGCTGGTGACCACATTATGCATCGTCGCTCCGGCCTGCTGCGCAAGCTTGCCGCCGCTCGCCACGCTGGCGGTGGAGGCGTCGATCAGGTGCTTGATGTCCTTGGCCGCGGCCGCCGAGCGCTGCGCCAGCGTACGCACTTCGGACGCCACCACGGCAAAGCCGCGTCCCTGTTCGCCTGCGCGCGCCGCCTCCACTGCCGCGTTCAGCGCCAGGATATTGGTCTGGAAGGCGATGCCGTCGATCACGCCAATGATATCGCCGATCTGGCGCGAGGACGCGCTGATCGCATCCATGGTCGCCACCACCTGCTCCACCACCGAACTGCTGCCGGCGGCCACGCAGGACGCGTCCTGCGCCCGTTCGCGCGCCTGCCGCGCGTGCTCCGCGTTCTGGCTCACGGTGGCCGACAGCTCTTCCATGGCCGACGCGGTTTCCTCCAGTGCGCTGGCCTGCTGCTCGGTGCGGCCCGACAGATCCAGGTTGCCCTGCGCGATTTCGCTGGCGGCGCCGGCAATCGCGTCGGTCCCGCTGCGTACTTCACTGACGATGTTGCGCAGGCTGCCGTTCATTTCCTTCAAGGCCTGCAGGAGCTGGCCCACTTCATCCTGCGAGCGCACCTCGATCTCGCTGCTCAGGTCCCCGCCGGCCACGGTGCGTGCCACCCGCACCGCCTCGCCCAGCGGGCCGGTGATGGTGCGCGTGATCCACAGCCCGAAGCCGACCGCCAGCACGCAGGCTGCGGCGGCCAGCAGCAGGATGTGCAAACGCTTGGCGGCATACAGGTCGGCCGCCTCGCGCCCGCTCTTTTCCATCAGCTTGCCGCCGCCGGCCAGGAAGCCTTTCATGCGCGCGGTGTAGGCCAGCTGGTCGTCGCGCAGCGTGGTCATGAGCAGCGCGGACGCGTCGATGGTGCCGCCGCTGCCCGCCAGTTTCATGAACTCGGCCTGGCCGGCCTGGTACTTCGCACGCAGCACCTGCATATCCGCGTAGGCCTTGCGTCCCGCCTCGCTGGACAGCATGCCCTGCAGCTTGTTCAACCCTTCGGCGATGGCCTGCTCGCCGGCGGCGATGGAGGCGGTTTCCGCCTTCAGCATGTCCGGATTATCGGCCAGCAGCATGTTGCGCATCGAGATGGCGTTCTCATTCACCTGCAACAGCAGGCTGGTGGTCAGCACCACTTGCGGATAGCGGTCGTCGACGATCTGGCTGGTGGCCTGATTCAGGCTGGCCAGGCTTTGTACCGCCACCAGTACGATACCGCCCAGTAGCGCGATGATGATGCCGAAGCCTGCCGCCAGCCGGTTGCCGATTTTAAGATTTGCGAACATGTGAACTCCATGGAGAACGCCGCGCGGCCCTGACCGGAACAGGGGCACGGCGCGGCGTGGCACTGCGATCAGGTTTTAGAACGAGTGGTGCACGCCCATCGTGGTCACCAGCTGGTTGCGGCCATCGGCCGCGCCGGTGTTGTTCTGCAGCGCGAAGCGCGCCGAACCGCTGGCTTTCTGGTAGGCCGCCTGCACGTAGAACTCGGTGCGCTTGGAGAAAGCGTAAGCGTTGCCGATGCTGAACTGGTTGTACTTGGCGCCGCCCAGCTTGGAGTTGGTGAAGCCGATGTTCAGGGTGTTCAGCGGGGTGTAGTTCCAGGCCGCGCCCAGGTCCACGTTCTTCTGCTTGAAGCTGGAGGCCGGCAGGTCCACGGTGCTTTGCGTGTACAGCGCGTTCAGGCGCCAGTCGCCGACCTTGTAGCCGCCGCCGGCCGCCCAGGTGGTCAGGCTGTCGAACACGGTGCCGGCGTTGCCCAGGTTGAGCGTGGAGAGGAAGGCGCCCGCATAGCCGGCGGCGCGGTCGTTCTGCTTGCTGTAGGCCAGGGCCAGGCGCACCGGGCCGTTGACGTAGTTGGCGCCGGCGCTGACGTTGCGGCCCTTGCTGCTGTCGCCGGCCTGTTCGCCCATGCCCACCATGGCGCTGACGGTCAGGCCGTTCATGACAGGCGAGGTGTAGCGCACCACGTTGTTGTACTGGTAGGTATTGGCCAGCGTGTCCAGGTTGCCGGGGTGGAAAAGGTAGAAGTTCGTCAGCTGGAAGCCGTTGCTCAGTTTGCCCGCGTAGTCGAACACGATGTCCGGCATGTTGCCAAGCGTGACGCTGCCGAAATTGCCGGACAGGCCGACCATGGTGGTGCGGTTGAACAGCTTGGTGGCGTTGACGCTGGCGCCGGTGTCGGTGGCAAAGCCGCCTTCCAGCTGGAACACGGCCTTCAGGCCGCCGCCCAGGTCTTCCACGCCGCGGAAGCCGAAGCGGTCCGGCTGCATGGTGCCCTGGTCGACGCGCACGGTGGACTTGCCAGCCAGGTTGCTCACGTAAGCCACGCCCGCATCCAGGCTGCCGTAGATGGTGACGTTGCTTTGCGCCTGGGCTGCGCCGCCGGTGATTGCGGTGCTGGCGATTGCTGCTGCTGCGGCGTAGATGTGCTTCTTCATCGGAACTCCCCTTTTGTTATAGGCGGCGCGAGCCGCGTTTCATGGATAAAACGTCGTTTCAAACTTGAATTGGGCGCAAAAAAAACCGGCCGGGTGCCGGTAGCGCAGCGCGCGTGGCTTAGAGGTCGAGCACCAGGCGGTTCCCCTTGCAGCCGGAGACGCAGACCATCATGGTCTTGCCCGACTCGCGTTCGGCCTTGGTCAGCACGCCGTCGCGGTGTTCCGGCACGCCGTCGATCACCGCCGTTTCGCACGAGCCGCACACGCCTTCCCGGCAGCTGTGGTCCACATCGATGCCAGCTTCCAGCAGCGCGTCGAGCAGCGACTTCCCGGCCGGGACCATCACCATCTTCTGCGAGCGGGCCAGCTGGCATTCGTACTCGCTGCCCTGCATCGCCACCACCGGCTCGGCCGGGGCAAAGCGCTCGATGTGCACATTGGGCAGCTTCAGTTCCGCGCAAATGCTTTCGAACGCGTTCAGCATCGGCGTTGGGCCGCAGCAGTAGAAGTGGGCCGCGGCCGACTTGCCGGCCAGGTAGCCGCGCAGGTCCGGCGGGCCGCCCGCCTCCTGGTCGAAGTGGGTCTGTGCGCGGCCGTCGGCCAGCAGCTGGTCGACGAACGCCGCCTCGTTGCGGCTGCGCGCGCAGTACAGCAGTTCCACCGACTTGCCCATGCGGCGCAGTTCGTTGAGCATGCTGTAGATGGGCGTGATGCCGATGCCGCCGGCGATCAGCACCGTGTGCGCGGCCGTTTCGTCGAGCGGGAAGTTGTTGCGCGGCGCGCCTATCTGTATCGTGGAGCCCACCCTCAGCTGCTCGTGCACGTAGCGCGAGCCGCCGCGCGAGTTCCGGTCATGCAGCACGCCGATTACGTAGCGGCGCCGCTCCAGCGGCGAATTCGACAGCGAGTAGCTGCGCACCACGCCGTTCGGCAAATGCAGGTCGATGTGCGAACCGGCCGCGAAGGCGGGCAGCTCGGCGCCGTCCGGCGACACCAGCTCCACGCTGACGATGCCCTGCGCTTCGAAGCGCATGGCCTGCACGCGCACGGTGATCTGTTGACTGTTGCTCATGGCGATTGCTCCCGATACTCTGATGTCTTAGGCGGTCTTCTCTTCGGCGGCGGCGATCTGCGCCTTGGCCAGGCCGCGCAGGTGGCGCCGCAGGCGCACGATGCCCATGTCGTGCTGGTACAGCATTTCGCGCTGGTTGGCGTCCGGCTCCATCGCTTCCAGGATCTCGCGGTCCTGCTCCAGCACATGCCAGTGGCGCGCTTCCAGGCGGTTCTTGTACAGGAAGCGCCAGGTGTCGCGCTGCCAGCCTTCCACCTTGCGCACGCGCCAGAAGAACACGGCGGTGGCGCCTTCCTCCATCGGCGCGTAGCCGCCGATGATGATGAAGTTGCCGCCCGGGCCGCCGGTCTTCGGATAGGGGATCTCGAGGCGCATCCACTGGATGCCGGTTTCGGCATATTCGGTCCAGTCGAAGTTCACGCCGCGCTGGCCTTCCTTCTCGAACACGAAGCCGGTGTCGGTGTCGCGCACGCGGAAGGCGGCGGTGGATTCGCCTTCGGCCATCGAGTGCGACTGCTTGTGCAGGAAGGTGCCGTGCATCGGGTCGAGCACGTTGTCCAGCACGTAGCGGTAGTCGCCGTTCCATTCGGCGTAGCACAGGAAATTCGAGTACTCGGGCGCGCTCAGTTCCGGCGGCAGTTCCAGCGGCGGCGGCTGGTCCACATCCTTGCTGGCGTTGTACAGGAAGATGGCGCCGGCCGCCTCCTGCACATGGAAGGAGCGGGTGGCTTTGGCGCCTTCCAGCTTGCAGCCCGGGCTGCCCGGTACGCTGGTCACCACGCCGTCGAAGCGCACCTGCACGCCGTGGTAGCCGCACGCGATGCGGTCGCCCAGCACGATGCCCTTCGACAGCGGCGCGCCGCGGTGCGGGCAGTGGTCTTCCAGCGCGTGCAGGGTGCCGTTCGCTTCGCGCCACAGCACGAACTTGCGGCCCAGGCGGCGCAGCGAGACGGGGCGCTCGGCGATAAAGCCGGACGGGCAGATCGGATACCACAGGTCTTTCAGGCCGGCGGCGAGGACGGCTTCTACTGGATCGTTGGCTACGGTTCTCATGGCTTGTCCTTCCTTGTTCAGCATTCAGCGGCCAGGCGCGCTACTTCGGCCTGGTACCCTTCTTCGGTCCATGCGCCGCCGCCGGGGAAGCCGGGGCCGGTGCGGTTCAGGTGCGCCACCAGCGCGGTGAGGTCGGCGATGCCGGACGCGAAAGCGCGTTCGATGGAATCGCCCAGCAAGTCCTCATAGCCGGTGGGTTCACGGCGGCGGGTCTGGTGTACGGTCAGGTAACGTTCTTGCATGATGTGTCTCCGTTCAGGACTTTGGTTTGTCGGTCAGGAATTTGCCTTCGGGCGCCTTGGCGTTGCGTTGCCTGCGCGTGTTGCCATCCAGGCCGCCTTCGATGGCCCATTCCGCGAACACCGTGGGGCCGGGTTCGAACTCGCGCGGCTCCCAGTGCTGGTCCAGCTGGTCCTCGTCGGCGTAGTATTCGATCAGGCCGCCGGCCGGATTCTTGAAGTACCAGAAGTAGGCCGACGAGATCGGGTGGCGCCCCGGTCCCAGCTGCGTGTCCCAGCCCTGGCGCGACATGTGCATGCCGCCGCCGAACACTTCGTGGATGTCGCGCACGGTGAAGGCCACGTGGTTCAGGCCGGCCTTCGGATCGGGCGTCTGCAGCAGGAAGATGTCGTGGTGGCCGCCCACGTCGGCGCAGCGCAGGAAGGCGCCGCGGCCGGGGTAGCTGTCCGACTGCACAAAGCCGAAGTGCTTGCGGTAGAAGGCTTCGCAGGCCGCCACGTCCTTCACGAAGAACACCACGTGGCCGACCTCGATCGGGGTGGCGCGCTCGTAGGCCGGGCTGCGCTGGTTCACGCGCGGGCGGTGCGACCAGGTGTTCATCTCGGCGCATTGCACGTCCACGTCCTGCTTGCGGGTGACCTGGAAGCGCACGGCCAGGCCGTTCGGGTCGGTGCAGCCGATGCGGCCGGCGGCAGCGTCTTCGTATGCGCCGGGCAGGCCCCGCACGATGGCGCCGAAGCGCTCCATCACCTCGGGCGATGACACGCCCCACACCACTTCGCGCAGCGTGGGACCGGCTTCGATGGCCGGCGGCAGCGCCGGGTCGTCCGCGCGGCGCACCAGCACGCGGCAGCCGTTCAGCGTCTCGAATGCCAGCAGGCCTGCGGTTTCCTCCACCAGCTTCAGTCCCCAGTCGGAGAAGAAGGTCTTGCAGGCGGGCAGGTCGTCCGCGCCGTAGGTGATCTCGTCGATTCCAAGTACGTCCATTACTTTGCTCCCTGCGCCCACGGCAGCGGCATGTCGTTCATGCCCCAGTAGACGCTTTTCTGTTCCATGTATTGCAGAATGCCGAGGCGGCCCTTTTCGCGTCCCAGGCCGCTGTCGCGCCAGCCGCCGAACGGGGTCGAAATCGAAAACTGCTTGTAGGTGTTGATCCACACGTTCCCGGCCTGCACCGCGCGCGCGTAGCGCCAGGCCTTCTTGTAGTCCTGGGTCCAGATGCCGGCGGCCAGCGCGTACACGCTGTCGTTGGCCTGGGCGATCAGGTCCGCTTCGTCTGTGAAGGGCATGGCCACCAGCACCGGGCCGAAGATCTCTTCCTGGCAGATGCGCCAGTCGTTCTGCACGCCTTCGATGATGGTCGGCAGGTAGTAATTGCCCTTCTCGAACTGGGCGCCTTGCGGGCGCATGCCGCCGGTGCGGATGCGGCCGCCCTCGGCCACGCCCAGCGCCACATAGGACTCGATGCTGTCGCGGTGGCGCGCGGTGATCAGGGGGCCGAGCTGGGTCTTCTCGTCGGCCGGGTCGCCCACGCGCAGCGCGGCGGCGCCGGCGGCCAGGCGCTCCATGAAGCTGTCGTAGATGCTGTGCGCCACGAACAGGCGCGAACCGGCGATACACGACTCGCCCGAGCTGCTGAAGATCCCGTACAGCACGCCGGCCACGGCGTGGTCCAGGTCCGCGTCCTCGAACACGATGGTGGGCGACTTGCCGCCCAGTTCCAGCGACACCGGCATCATCTTGTCGGCCGCGATGTGGGCGATGTGCTTGCCGGTGCTGGTGCCGCCGGTGAAGGACACGCGCTTGACCAGCGGGTGCAGGGTGATGGCGTCGCCGATCACCGAGCCTTTGCCCGGCAGGACGCTGATCAGGCCGGCCGGCACGCCGGCTTCGATGCAGATGCGGGCCAGTTCCAGCGCCGCCAGCGGCGTCACTTCGGCGGGTTTCACCACCACCGCGTTGCCGGCCGCCAGTGCCGGCGCCATCTTCTGCGCTTCGCTGGCAATGGGCGAGTTCCACGGCGTGATGGCGGCCACCACGCCCATCGGCTCGTAGACGCTCATGGTGAGGTTGTCGCCGCGCGCCGGGGTGATGGTTTCCTCCAGCGTTTCGCAGGCTGCCGCGAAGAACTGGAAGGTGGCGGCGGCGCTGGCCACCAGGTTGCGCGTTTCGGTGATCGGCTTGCCGTTGTCCAGGCGCTGCATCTGCGCCAGTTCCTCGCCGCGTTCGCGGATCAGCTGCGCCACTTTGTTCAGCACGGCGGCGCGCTCGTGCGGTTTGCGCTGTGCCCAGCCGCTGGTGCGGAAGGCCAGGTCGGCGCGCTCGATGGCTTCGTGCACGTCGTCCACGCTGGCGGCGTGCAGGTAGGCTACCGGTTCGCCGGTGGCGGGATACAGCGTGGCATACTTGTCGCCGCCGCCGAGGCGCCATTCGCCCGCGACGCAGATTTGTTGAGTGATGTTCGGGTTCATCTGTCTTGCCTTAGATCGAGAGGGCGTGCGCGCGGTTGTTCAGTGCGCGCACCACGCTGAATACCGTCAGCGCGGAAGTCTTGGGATTGGCCGCCAGCGGCTTGCCGCGCATGGTCAGCTCGAAGCCGCCGAAGGCGCCGCTCGCTTCCACGTGGTGCACGTTCTCGGTCGCGGCGGGATCGGCCAGCAGGCGCACCTGCGTGTGGTCCAGGCCCAGGCCCGCCAGCGACAGCGTGGCCGCCACGTTGGCGTTCTTCGGATACAGGCGCGCCGCTTCGCGCGCCGTGCCTTCGAAGATGACCGTGGCCTGCGTCAGCGCGTCCAGGTCCACCAGCTTTTCGGCGGGCGTATCCTTCCACGCGCCGGGCGGCTTGCGGCCGGTGTAGACCACCGAATCCAGGCCGCCGATGCGGGCCGCAGCCAGCGCGTCGATCGCGCCGATCGCCCCGGACAGCAGCTGCACCTGGGTTTTGCCGCGCTGCGCCGCCTGTTCGAGTTTTTCAGCCAGGCCTTCCTCGGACAGGGCGCCCACCGACACCACCATGCACGGAATGCCGCTCTCCAGCGCCGGGATGATGTGTTCCTCGATGGCGCGGTGGCCGGCGCATTCGATCAGCAGGTCGGGCCGGCTGCCGTTCAGGCCGACGCCCACCTTGGTGTGCGGGCACAGTTCGCGCACGGTGGCGCCGGCGTGCTCAAGGCCGGACTCCGGCACGATCACCAGGTCGAACACCACCTCGGGATCGCTTTTCAGCAGCTCCATCACGCCGACGCCGATGGCGCCGCAACCTATCATCGATACATGCAGCATGGCGGGCTCTCCTTATGCGGTGGCGGTGGCGGCTTCGGCCGGCGCGGCTGCCTTCACCGGCGGACCTGCGAAGGCGGTCTTGAAGCTGCCGATGGACAGCATGTCGATCTCCAGCAGGAAGGGACCCGGTTCGGACAGCGCGGTGCGCAGCGCCTGGCCGGCATCGGCCAGGTTGCTCACGCGGGCGTGGCGCAGCTGCAGCGAGTGCGACAGCTCGGCATAGTCCGGCGTGTGCAGGTCGACGTAGTGGCGGCGGCCGCCGTACTGCACGTCCTGGATGTTCTTGATCACGCCGTAGCCCTTGTCGTTCATCAGCACGATGACCATGTCGGCCTTTTCCTGCACTGCCGTGGCCAGCTCGCCCAGGTTCAGGATGAAGCCGCCGTCGCCGGCCAGCGTGAAGGTCTTCTTGCCCGACTTGGTCACCGCCGCGCCGACCGCTGCGCCGATGCCCATGGCCAGGCCCTGGCCGATGCCGCCGCCCAGTGCATGCACGCCCGCCAGCGGATCGAAGATGCGCAGGTAGCGGTTGCCCCAGGTGGAGTTCGACACCGTCACGTCGCGCACCCAGTTGAAGCGGCGGCCCGCCGCTTCCTGCAGCTGGTCCACCAGCGCGCTGTAGGGGCCGAGGCCGTCGACCAGGCCGGCCACCGCCACCGCGCGGGCGGCCTGCAGGTCGGCGATGAAGGACGGGTCGATGCTCATCTTGCCTTCCAGGCGGTCGGCCAGCGCTTCCAGCGCCAGCTCCGCGTCGCCGCAGACGAAGTAGTCGCTCTTGTAGCAGCGGCCTTCGGCGGCCGGATCTGCGTCGATGCGGTACAGCGCGCGCGGCAGCTTCAGTTCGTACTTCAGCGTTTCATTGCCGCGCAGGCGGGAACCCACCACCAGCATGGCGTCGCAGGTCTGGTAGAAGTTCTCCACCGGCTTATGCAGGTTGAAGGCGCCCAGCGAACGCGGGTCGTCTTCGGCCACTACGCCGCGGCCCTGGGTGGTGGTGACCACGCCGAAGCCCATGTCCAGCAGGCGCTGCACCTGCTTCGAGGCGCCGCGGCTGCCGCCGCCCAGCCACAGCATCGGGCGCTTGGCCTTCTTCAGCTGCGCGGCCAGTTCGTCGAGCGCGTGCACCGACGGCTCGTTGCGCTGGATGGGCAGCGGCTTGAAGTCGGACGGCATGTCGATCAGCGCGGCCTGGATGTCGATCGGGATCTCCACGCTGACCGGGCCCATCGGCGGTGTCAGCGCGATCTGGACCGCCTGCTTGACGGTGCTCAGCGCGGTGTCCGTGCTGCGGATGCGGAAAGCGGCTTTGGACACGGCCTTGAGCATGGTCAGCTGGTCCGGCGCCTCGTGGATATAGGACAGGCTCTGGTCCAGGTAAGGCGTTTCAATCTGGCCGGTCAGGTGCAGCAGCGGGGTGCCGGCGGTGAGCGCTTCCACCATGGCGCCGGCGGCGTTGCCGGCCGCCGTGCCGGTCGAGGTCAGGCATACGCCCAGGCCGCCGGTGCTGCGGGCATAGGAGTCGGCCATGTTGGCGCCGCCCGCTTCGCCGCGTGCCGGCACGAAGCGGATCTGGCCGCGTTCGCCGAAGGCGTCCAGGATGGGCATGTTGTGGATGGAGATCACGCCGAAGGCGGCTTTCACGCCGCACTGCTCGAGGAAAGCGGCAATGGCGCCGCCGACGGTGATTTGATTGGTATTAGACATGGCGTGAAAGTCCTCCAGAGACGTCGATATGGCTGCCGGTAGTGTAGGAAGAGAGCGGAGAGGCCAGGAACATGATGGCGCGCGCTGCTTCTTCGGGGAGGCCGAGACGGCCGATTTGAATCTGTTTTTTCTGTGCCAGGCGGCGCGTCCACGCGGCCCAGTCCAGGTGTTGGTCCTCTTCCGGACGGGCGTCGAAGCGGCGCTTCCACTGGCCCGATTCCACCAGGCCGATCAGGATGCCGTTCACGCGCACGCCGTCCGGCGCGAATTCGGTGGCCAGCGAGCGCACCAGGTTGTGCACGCCGGCGCGCGCGGCGGACGTGGCCACCATGTGCGGCTCCGGCTGCACCGCCAGCAGCGAGTTGACGCACACCACCGCGGCGCCGGGCCCGGTCTTGAGCTGCGGCAGGAAGGCGCGGGTGGGGTGGATGATGGAGAAGAACTTCAAACGCAGTTCTTCCATCCACGCTTCGTCGGCGGTATCGGCGAAAGTCGATACGCGGCCCTGGCCGGCATTGTTCACCAGGATGGACGCGGCGCCCAGTTCCCGCTGCACGCGGGCAGCGAATGCCGCCACTTGTTCCGGCGCCAGCACGTCGCAGGTTTGCGCCAGCAGGCGCGCGGCGGGGAACTGCGCGCGCAGTTCGGCGCCAGCCGATTCGAGGCGGGCGGCGTCGCGGCCGCACAGGGCCACGGCGGCGCCGGCTTCCAGCAGCAGCTGTACGGTCGCGTAGCCGATGCCGGACGAACCGCCCGTCACCACCGCTACCCGGCCTGCAAGATTAGTCATGCTCATCATGTGCTCCGTAAAATCAGCGCTGCCAGAGGTTGACGATTTGCGCGGTTTCGGTCGGCGCATGGTCCAGCAGGCGGGAAAGCTCGTCCGCGCTGCCGCGTACCTGGGCCACGATGCGCTCCAGGTGGCCGGTGCCGATCTGCTGGTCGGGGATGGTGGCGCCCAGCGCGGCGACCACTTTGCCGCTGTGGTCGCGCACCGGCGCGGCCATGGTGGAAATGCCGCGCTCGAAGAAGCCCTGTTCCCACACGTAGCCGCGTTCGCGGTCCTGCTGCAGCATGTTGAACAGGTCCAGTACCGTGTGCGGCGTGCTGTCCGAGTACACCTTCAGGTGCTCTTCCGGATACAGCTCGCGCAGCTGCGGCAGGGTCAGGTCCTGCAGCAGCACGCGGCCCAGTACGGTGGCGTGCGCCGGCAGGCGGGTGCCGACGTTGACGGTGCTGACGAACGGCGCCGGGGTACTGGACTTGGCCACGTAGACGATGTTGCGCGCGTCGCGCACCACCAGCGTGGTGGAGTAGCCGATTTCGTCGCGCAGCCGTTCCAGCAGCGGGCGGCCGATCTCGGTCAGCTCCAGCGAAGCCAGGTATTCAAAGCCCATGCGCAGCACGGCCATGCCGAGGCGGTAATCGCGGCCGCCTTCGGCGCGCTCGACGAAGCCCATGCGCTCCAGCGTGGTCAGCAGGCGGAACACCGTGGAACGCGGCACGTCCAGGCGCTTGGCCAGTTCCGGCGCCGACAAGGTCTTCTCGTGGCGGCTGAATTCGCACAGCAGGCGCAGGCCGCGTTCGAGGCCGGGCACCGTGTATTTGTCGGCGCTGTCATCTTCCGCTTGTTCAGGCTTGTTGTTCATGTTTGGTCCCGTAAGTTGTAATGGTTTAGTTCAGGATGGCCGCCGCGGCAGCCTGGGGCTGCTCCACGTAGCAGGCGTGGCCTGCCTGGTCGATCAGGGCGAACGGCAATCCGTGGTGTTCGGCCACCAGGCGGCAATCGGCCGGCGTGGTGACGTTGTCGGCGCTGCCGCAATGGACCGAGGCCACCGCGCACACCGCGCCGGACAGCGCATAATTGTCGATGGCGTCGCCGCACAGCAGGTGCACGGCTTGGGTGTAGCCTGGCAGGTTCAGCTGCGCCATGTTCCAGCGCACCCAGTCGCGCTGGGTAGTGCCGGCATTGCCCGACAACAGGCGGCTGGAGCGTTGCGTGGCCATGCCGTGCACACCCAGTTCGCCGACCGTGGACAGGCGCTCGCGCGCCACTTGCGCACCTTGCGCCAGCCGCGCCGCCTGGCCGTAGCCGCGCGCTGGGCTGAGCAGCACCAGCTTGTCCAGCGTGGCAGGGTGGGCGGCGGCGTAGGCGCAGGCCATCATCGCACCCAGTGAGTGGCCCACCAGCACAAAGCGGCCGGAGTCCAGTACCCCCAGTGCCTGCAGCATCTGGCGCAAGCGGGCGGCGTAGGCTTCCGCGCCGGGACGCGCTGCGGCCAGCACGGAGGAGCTGCCGTAGCCGGGCGCGTTCCATGCGATCACGCGGCTGCCCGGTGCGGCGGCGGCCAGCTCCAGCGCGCAGGGCAGCCAGGAGGCGGCGCCCGAGCCTATGCCGTGCAGCAGCACTACGGTTGACTGCGTGGCGGACTGCGCGGCGGGCGCCGGCGGCACGCCTGGCGCGCCCGGGGCGGCTGCGATTTCGCGGTAGCTCACCATGCCGCCTTCAACGGCGACCGTGCGTTCCGCGAAATGGCGCTCCAGCAGGGACAGGGCGTATTGCAAGCCGTCCGCTTCCGGTGCCATGGCGCTGATGCCGGCAAAGTTCATCTCAGCCTCGCTTGATGCTGGCCAGCGGGTGCTCTGGCGGATAGGTTGGCGTGATGGGCTTTTGCGCGCCCAGCATCACGCACATCAGCGCGTCTTCCTCGCCGATATTGATCTCTTCGCGGTACACGCCGGGCGGAATCGACACCACGTCGCGGTCGGTCAGGATGGTCTCGAAGCGCTCGCCGTCCTTTTCCAGCACCAGCTTCAGCTTGCCGCGCAGGACGAAGAACACTTCTTCCACGTCCACGTGCACGTGCGGCGGGCCTTCATGGCCGGCCGGGATGATCATGGTCGAGAAGGTGAAGTGCTCGGACGGGATCACGCTGCTGTCGTTGGCCACGCCGGTGCCGCCGGTGCCGATGTAGCGCATCTGCGCGCGGCGGTACTTCGGATCGTAGTCGGCCTGGAATTTCAGCGCGTTCCAGTCGTACTTGCGGGTGGAGAAGCGCGCCACGCGCGTGTTCATCCATTCCTCGAAGGAGGCGCCTTGCGGCTGGTCCCAGCTGCGCTGGATCTGCTTTTGTTCGGATACGTCGCTCATTTGTATGCTCCTGATTTAGTTCATTACGAAGCCGCCATTGACGGCAAGGACTTGGCCGGTGACGAAGCGGGACAGGCCGGACAGCGCGAACAGCACCGCGCCGGTCACGTCTTCCGGCACCTGCAGGCGCTGCAGGGCGCGCCCGTCCTGGTAGGTCTGGTAGCGCTGGGCCGGCACGTACTCGGTGGCTTCCACCTTGGTCAGGCCCGGCGCCACCGCGTTGACGGTGATGTTGTGGGCACCTTCCTCGCGCGCCAGCGAACGGGTCATGCCCATGATGGCGCCCTTGCTGGCCACGTAGGCCATCAGGTTGGGCGCGCCCCACAGCGGCGTGTCCGATGCCAGGTTGACGATGGCGCCGCTGCCGGAGGCGCGCAGCGCGGGCAGGCAGGCGTTGGTCATCAGCCAGGTGCCGCGCACGTTTACTTCCATCACCTTGTCCCACATGGCGATCTCGATCTGCTCGGACGACCTGCCGCCCGAATTGGTGATGGCGGCGTTGTTGACCAGGCCGTCGAGCCCGCCCAGCCGGGCCACCGCCGCGGCGGCGCAGGCGTCGATCGAAGCCGGGTCGGCCATGTCGAGCGGGAAGCCGTGCACCTGCAGGCCGCGTTCACGCAGCGCCGCCACCGAAGCGGCCAGCGTGTCGTGCAGGATGTCAGCCAGCGCCACGGTAGCGCCGGCCTCGGCGATGGCGGTGGCGAAGGCCAGGCCCAGGCCGCGCGCAGCGCCGGTGACGAGCACCTTGCGGCCGGCCAGGAGTTGGATAGTAGTCATCTGAAGCGCCTCCTTATTTCGTGCTGGTTGCTGCTTTAGGCAGGTAGTGCAGCACGCGCCGTTCGGCCCATACCACCGCGCCGTAGGTGACGATGCCCGTCAGCGTCAGCGCGCAGATGGCCACGAACACGGCGGCGGTGTTGCCCTGGCCCTCGCCGTCCACCAGCAGGAAGCCCAGGCCCTGGTTGCCGCCCACCAGTTCGCCCACCGTCACGCCGATCACGGCCAGGGTGGAGGCGATGCGCAGGCCGGAGAACAGGGCCGGCATGGCGGAGCGGAATTCCACCAGGCAGAAGATCTGCCAGCGCGACGCGTTCAGCGTGCGCACCAGGTTCACCATGTCCGGGTCCACCGTGCGGATGGCCGAGAGCACGTTGATCATCACCGGGAAGAACACGATCAGCACCGCGACGATGATCTTCGGGTAGATGGTGTAGCCCAGCCACATCACGAACAGCGGCGCGAAGGCGACTTTCGGCGCGATCTGCAGCGCCAGGATGTAGGGCGAGAGCATGGCTTCGGCGCGCGGCGACAGGCCCAGCGCCACGCCGACCGCCAGTCCCAGCAGGGAGCCGAGCGCGAAGCCGATCACCACTTCCATGGCGGTGATGCCGAAGTGGCCCAGCAGGTCGCTGTTTTTCCACATGAAGACCGATTCCTGCAGCACGCGCGAGAAGCGGGGCAGGATGAACTCGGGCATGCCCAGCGCGCCGGGACCCCATTCCCAGGCCGCCAGGAAGATCGCCAGCACCAGCAGGCTGCCCAGCACGGTGCGCGTTTTTTCGCTCAGCAGCGGGGCGGTCTTGGCGGGCGTGGTCATGATGGCGGGGGAGACTGAATTGGCTGAAGTTGCGGTATCCATTTAGCGCGCCGTCCCGATGAACTGGTTGGTGAACAGGTCGTTGACGGCGGCCGCCTTGGAGACGATGCCTTCGCTGACATAGAACTTCTGCACGCTTTCCATGCGCGCGCCGTCGATCTGGCCCAGCGGCTTCTGGTTGGCGTAGACATATTTGCGGTACATATTGAAGATCTGCTCGATGCTCGCTTCCTTGCCCTTGTAGGAAGGGATGGCTTCGACGTAGGCGGCGGTGGCGGCCTTCGGATCTTTCATGATGTCTTCCATGCCGCGCAGCGTGGCGCGCACCAGGCGCTTGAGCAGTTCCGGCTTGTTCTTGATGGTGTCGTCGGACGCCAGGATGGCCTGCGCCATGGACTTGAAGCCGTTGGTCTCGATGATGTCCACCTTGGCGCCGGCGTCGGTGGCGCTGACGATCCAGTCCGGCACGCCGGCCAGCGCCTGCGATTTGCCGGCCGCGAACACCTGCCACACGCCGGACGGGCCGGCGGCCTGGATCGCCGCGTCGCTCTTGCCCAGGTCCACGTGCTTCATATTGCCCAGCAGTGCGTAGTAGGTGGTGTCGGTGTAGGACATGACGGTGATGGTCTTGCCCTTCAGGTCGGCCAGCGACTTGATGCCGCCGCCCTGGTGCACGCCGACCATGGTCAGCGAGCCCGCGCCCAGCACCGCGATGGCTTTCACCGGCACGCCGTTGGCGCGCACGATGATGGGGGTGTCGCCGATGGCGCCGCCGATCACCGCGTTGCCGGCGCCGATCTGTTTGGCCACGTCCACGCCGCCCTTGGCCGCCACGAAGTTCACTTTCAAGTTCTCTTCCGCGTAGTAGCCCTTCTGCTGCGCGATCATCCACGGCGCGAAGGCCGGGGTGTTCGGCGGCGCCGGCAGCAGGTAGGTGACTTCTTCAGGTGCCGCCAGCACTGGTGCGGCGGCGAAGGCCATGGCGACGGCACAGGCGGCCGAGGCGAGGATTTTATGCATGCTCATATACACTCCTGATTAGTATCGAAACGGCGTTCGGTATGGATTAATGCAGTTCGGCTTCCTGGTCCTTGCCCACTTTCAGCAGCTCCATCAGGCGTCCCGCCAGGGGACCGATTTCGGGCAGCTTGCGGCGCGCCAGCGGATCGTTGCGGTGCGGCAGATCGACCACGATTTCCTCGATCACGGTGCCGGGGCGCTCGCTCATCACCAGCAGGCGGTCGGACAAGGCGATGGCTTCGATCAGGTCGTGGGTGATGAACAGCGCGGTGCGCTGCTTCTCGTACAGCATCTGTGCCAGATCCTGCTGCAGGATCATCTTGGTCTGGGCGTCCAGCGCGGAGAATGGCTCGTCCAGCAGCAGCACATGCGGGTCCACCGCCAGGGTGCGGGCCAGCGCCGCGCGCTGGCGCATGCCGCCGGACAGCTGGTAAGGGTAGTGGCTTTCAAAGCCTTTCAGGTGGCACTTGGCCAGCAGCGCATTGGCGGCCTGGTCGCGCTCCTTGGCGGACACGCCGTCGATCTCCAGGCCCAGCCCCACGTTGGCGCGGATGGTGCGCCATGGCATCAGCAAATCCTTTTGCAGCATGAAGGCCACTTTCTTCACCGGCTTGGTCACCAGTTCGCCGCCCACGTACACCTCGCCCACCGTCGGCAGGTACAAGCCGGCGCCCATGTTCAGCAGTGTGCTTTTGCCGCAGCCGGACGGACCGATGATGGACACGACTTCTCCGCTGCGAATGGAAATGTTGACGTTGGTAACCGCAGAACGCGGCTGTGAGGTTTGCCGGTCGATGAAACTCTTGCCGACGTTGCGGAATTCGATTTCGATCATCATTTCTCTCACAATCATATGTTCCACATATAAAACAACGCTTCGTATGTGGGTTGTAATGTGATTGAAATATAGCAGACATTTTTCGAGAATCCAGCTTTTTGTCTCAAATAAAAATCAGCGTTTCATAGGTAAAACAAAGCAAAAAAAATGGGCAGAAATGCCCGGGCGTGAAAAAGGGGGCGCCGCCCTATGGCGCCGCCCCCTTTTCAATTGAAAGTTGCTCTGGAGTGCTGTTGTTTTTTTGCGCTCAGGTTGTAGAGGTCACATGCGCGGCGCGGCGCACGCGCGGCTGCATGGAACGGTCGGGCGCAGGGGCAGCAACGGGTGCTGCAACCGGAGCCGCAATCGGCGACGCTTGGGGAGCGGAAGAAACCGGCGGCAAGTCATTATCCGGTGTGTCCTGTCCTGCCGCGCGCGGGTGGGCAGGCAGCCAGCCGGCGATGGCGGCGGTGCCGGCCATGCACAGGATAATGACGGAGATCGCCGCAACTGCGCTCAGCGCTGAGAAGCGGTTGCTGACAGTGGGGATTTTTTTGATGATCGCCATGATGATCTCCTTTGTTATTTTGCCGAGACTCAAGATTAACGATCCGGCACGCCGCAAGCTATACATGGCCCTGTATCAAAAGTAAGCAACTGTAACTGGCCACTTGAAGTGGCGGTACACTGGCATTTTTTCCCTTCTGGAGCGCTTCATGAGCCAGCTGTTCACCCCTTACGCACTTGGCCCGCTGACGCTGGCGAACCGCATCGCCATCGCGCCCATGTGCCAGTATTCCGCCGAGGACGGCCTGGCCACCGAATGGCATATGATCCACCTCGGCCAGCTGGCGCTGTCCGGCGCCGGCCTGCTGATGACCGAGGCCACCGCCGTGTCGCCCGAGGGCAGGATTTCGGCCTGGGACCTGGGCTTGTGGTCCGACGCGCACCAGGCCGCGCTGGCGCCGGTGGTGCAGGCCATCCGCAAGCATTCGGCCATGCCGCTGGCGGTGCAGCTGGGGCACGCCGGCCGCAAGGCTTCCAGCCAGCGCCCTTGGGAGGGCGGCGCCAGCGTGCCGCCCGCGCACGGCGGCTGGCAGACCGTGGCGCCGTCCGCCGTGCCGCATGCAACGGGCGAGCACGCCCCGCTGGCGCTGGACGAGGCGGGACTGCAGCGCGTGAAGGATGACTTCGTGGCCGCGGCGCGCCGCGTGCATGCGCTGGGCATCGAAGGTATCGAGCTGCACGGCGCGCACGGCTACCTGCTGCACCAGTTCCTGTCGCCGCTGTCCAATCAGCGCACGGACCGCTACGGCGGCACGCTGGAGAACCGCATGCGCTTTCCGCTGGAGGTGCTGCGCGCGGTGCGGACGGCGGTGCCGGAGTCGGTGTGCGTGGGCATGCGCATCTCGGCGTCGGACTGGGTGCAGGGCGGCTGGGACATCGAGCAGAGCGTGGTGCTCGCGCGCGAACTGCAGCAGGCCGGCGCGCACTTCGTCCACGTGTCCAGCGGCGGCATCTCGCCCTTGCAGCAGATTCCGCTGGGGCCGGGCTACCAGATCCATTTCGCCCGCCGCATCAAGCACGCCACCGGCTTGCCGACCATCGGCGTCGGCCTGGTGACGGAACCGGAGCACGCCGAATCCATCGTGGCGCAGGAGGACGCGGACGTGGTGGCGCTGGCGCGCGCCATGCTGTACGACCCGCGCTGGCCCTGGCACGCGGCGGCCAAACTGGGCGCGCAGGTGCAGGCGCCGCCGCAGTACTGGCGTTCACAGCCGCGCGAACTGAAGGATTTGTTCGGCAGCACGCGCCTGGGCCAGCGCTGAGGGCCGGGGGCACGGAGGCGGCCGGCCTGCGTCTTAACGCAACAACACAGTTGTCATTCTTGTACAAAAATCCTCATGGCGAGCGCGGCGTAAGGCCCTATAATCGCTTGTTTTTGACCGTACCCATCAGCAGAGCGCGGCGGCACAACCGGCGCGGCGGCTACACACCATACAAGGAATGCCTGTGACTCAAACGCTGGCCCAGAAATTGACCCGTACCAAGCCGGTCGGTTTGCACGCCGAACAGGGCGACACCCATACCGGAGGCCTGGCCCGTTCCATGGGCCTGTTTTCGCTGACCATGATAGGCGTCGGCGCCACCATCGGTACCGGCATTTTCTTCACCATGGTGGAAGCGGTGCCCAAGGCCGGCCCCTCGGTGATCCTGTCCTTCCTGCTGGCGGCCATCACTGCCGGCCTGACCGCGCTGTGCTACGCCGAGCTGTCGTTCCGCATTCCCGCTTCCGGTTCCGCCTATTCCTTCGCCTACAGCACGGTGGGCGAGTTCCTGGCCTTCATCGTCGCTTTCTGCCTGCTGCTTGAATACGGGCTGGCGGCCAGCGCCACGGCGATCGGCTGGTCGGACTACCTGAACAACTTCCTGGTCAACGCCATCGGCTGGCAGATCCCGGAGACGCTGCGCACACCGCTGATCCTGGCCACGCCCACCGGCTGGGCATGGAACGTCGGCCATTTCAACCTGCCCCCGATGATACTGGTGGCCATGTGCTGCGTGCTGCTGGTGCGCGGCACCAAGGAATCGGCCACCACCAACGCCATCATGGTGCTGGTCAAGCTGGCCATCCTGGTCTTCTTCGCCGCCGTCGCGCTGAGCGGCTTCGATTCCAACAACTTCACACCCTTCCTGAAACCGGTGAGCGGCGAGTGGCTGCCGGGCGCCACCGGCATCGCGGCGGCGGCGGGGACGGTGTTCTTCTCGTTCATCGGCCTGGACACCATCGCCACCGCCGGCGAGGAAGTGCGCAACCCCAAGCGCAACGTGCCCATCGGCATCCTGAGTGCGCTGGTCATTGTCACCGTGTTCTACTTGCTGGTCGCCGTGGCGGCCATGGGCGCCCAGCCGGCGCACAAGTTCGAAGGCCAGGCCGCCGGCCTGGCGGTGATCCTGCAGAACGTCACCGGCAAGGCCTGGCCCGCGCTGGTGCTGTCGGCGGGCGCCGTGATCTCGGTGTTCTCGGTGACGCTGGTGACCATCTACGGCCAGACCCGCATCCTGTACGCCATCTCGAAGGACGGCCTGGTGCCGAAGACTTTCCAGAAGGTGAACGCGAAAACCCATTCCCCGGTCAGCAACACGCTGATCGTGTGCCTGGTGGTGGGCGTGGTGGCCGGCCTGGTCGATTCCACCTTCCTGTGGGACATGGTTTCGATGGGCACGCTGACCGCCTTCATCATCGTGTCCGTGGCGGTGCCGGTCCTGCGCCGCAAGGACCGCGAGGCGGGCATTCCGACCAAGGGCGGCTTCCGCGTGCCGTTCGGACCTTACTTTGTGCCGGCCCTCAGCATCGGCGCCTGCGCTTACCTGATGGTCAACCTGTCGCACGCCACCAAGGTGATTTTCACCATCTGGATGCTGGTGGCGGTGGTGACTTACTTCGGCTACAGCATGCACAACTCGCGCTTGAAGAAGGCCTGACCGTCGGCGGGCATGTGCCCAGAATGACAAAAACCCGGCCTCGGCCGGGTTTTTCTTTGGTATTGCCTGCCTTAGTGCGCCTTGGCCAGGGTTTCCAGCTCTTCCAGCGAACGGTCCAGGACGGGTTGCAGGCAGATGCGGGCAGCGACTGCGGCGGCGGCGATGACAGTGGTGAACAGGGCGATCAGTTCCATGATTAACCCCGCGATGCCATGAAGTGCAGTTCGGTCATCAGGTTAGGCATGTTCGCGTCTGGACGGCTGGCCAGTTCGAACAGCGTAGCCTGTGGTTTGCTGCGCTGCACCGGTGCGGCGGCAGGCTTGTGGGCCAGCAGGGCAGCCATCAGACCGCGTGCTGCCCGGCCAACGTTGGCGAAATAGCTGGTTTCGTTGTAGCTGTTGAACGTCAGGTTGCTTGCGGTGGTCATGATGTGCTCCAATGCGTGTGATGTTGCAGTGCAGTATAGATGCTCCACATCCATAAATAAACTTTTCATTTGTGATGTGGCCTATAAAAAATTCAAATAACTCTGCCGAAGCTGCAGGCACGCAGAGGTAGCTCTGCTGTATCATTGATGGCCTAAAAGCAATTAAAAACAGGGGATTCGGGATGTCTTTGCGTATCAAACTCATGCTCGCCTTGCTGCTGACCGGACTGGCGTCGGTGGCGGTGGTGGGCGGCCTGACTTATTCCAGTGTCAACACCAAGTTCGACACCATACGGAGCAAGCAGGCCGCCGAGCACTTCCATAAATTCATGACGGCTTATTTGACCGAGTATGGCGATTGGAAGACGGCGATTGCCACTGAGTCCTTTGACCGCTTCGTCCAGCGCACCGAGCGCGGCCAGGTGGCGCCGGACAGCGAGCGTCCGAGCGACCTGCTTGAACGCATGCCGCCCAATATCGACCGCCAGTCGCGCCAGGACGAGGCGCGGCCGCCACGCCCCGAAGGCGCCCCTCAGCCCGACGCGCGCCGTGGCCCACCCGATGGCCGCCGCCCCGAACTCGACGAGCGCCGTGGCCCGCCCGACGCGCGCCGCCCCGAGTTCGACGAGCGTCGTGGCCCACCCGATGGCCGCCGCCCCGAACTCGACGAGCGCCGTGGCCCACCCGATGGCCGCCGCCCCGAATTCGACGAGCGCCGTGGCCCGCCCGATGGCCGCCGCCCCGAATTAGACGAGCGCCGTGGCCCGTCCGACGGCCGCCGCCCCGAATTCGACGAGCGCCGTGGCCCGCCCGACGGCCGCCGCCCCGAGTTCGACGAGCGCCGTGGCCCGCCCGATGGCCGCCGCCCCGAGTTCGAAGACCGCCGCGCGCCTCCGGCCGCCGCTCCGGCTAAGGAGGACCGCAGCGTGCAGGCCGACGAGCGCGGCACGCCGCAGGCGGCGCCCCGTATCTGGCGCGCCGCTTACCTGCAGCAGCCGCAGGCAACCGGCGCGACCGAGCCGTTCGCCGGCCAGCGCCAGGCTCCGTCCGACGACCGTCCAGAGCGCGGCCGCCAGCGCCAGGCGCCACCATACCGCTTCGTGCTGACCGACCCGGACTACAAAGTCCTGCTCGGCGCCGGCCAGTACAGCCGCGACAGCCAGTTGCCGGCCGATGCCCGCGCCAAGGCGCGCCCGATCGAAGTGAATGGCAAGGTGGCCGCTTACGTCTCTCCTGAAGGCGTGATCACGCCCAGCCGGCAGGAACTCGAATTCCTTGCCGCCATGCGTTCCTCCCTGGCCGCCGGCGCCGCCGGTGCTGCGCTGCTGGCGCTGGGCCTCGGCCTGGCGCTCAGCCGGGGCCTGAGCAGCCGCCTGAGCCACCTCACCAGCGCCGTGCGCGCCATGCACGGCGGCTCGCTGCGCCAGCAAGTGCCGGTGCAAGGCAAGGACGAAGTGGCCACCCTGGCCAGCGCCTTCAACGAAATGAGCGAACAGCTGGCGCGCAGCCACGAAGAACTGCAAGCGTCGCACCAGACCATCTTGCAGCAGGCCGACCAGCTGCGTGAGCTCAGCATCCGCGACGCGCTCACCAACCTGTACAACCGCCGCCATTTCGACGAACAGGCCAGCACCTTGTACAACCAGGCGGTGCGCCACAAGCGCCCACTCAGCCTGGTCATCGGCGACATCGACTTCTTCAAGAAGATCAACGACAACTACTCGCACGCGACCGGCGACGCGGTGCTGCGCCAGGTGGGCGCCATCCTGCGCCAGCACGTGCGGCTGAGCGACCTGGTAGCGCGTTACGGCGGCGAGGAATTCGTGCTGGCACTACCGGAAACCGACCTGCCGCAAGCGGCTGCCCTGTGCGATAAGCTGCGCCAGATCATCGAGCAGCACCCGTGGCACGAGGTGGAGCCCGGCTTGAAGGTCACCATGAGCATGGGCGTGTTTGCCGACTACGCCGTGGGCACTGCCGAAGCCATGCTGCAAAAGGCCGACGCGCTGCTCTACCAGGCCAAGGAAGCGGGGCGCAACCGCGTCTGCCACGCATAAGCTCCTAAACGGCTTCGGCGTCGGTTTCGATCTCGGTCAGACCATAATGGGCGCGCGCTGCGTTGCAGGCTGGCGTGCCCGCCTCGAATTCGTGGCAGGTGCTGGAACGCTGCGGATAGATGGAACAGCCGACCTGCCGGCCGACTTCGCCGTCCAGCGCCGAACAGCGCGACGGCCGGTGCTCGGTGCCGCGCATCGCCACCAGGTGCGGCGAGATCGGCACCACCATGCGCTGCGGCACGGTGCCGCCCGGATGCGCATCGGTTTCGCCCCAATAGAATGACACGCGGAATTTGGCGCAGCAGGCGCCACAGCTCTGACAGTGTGCGGACATCTTCCATAACAATGAAACAATGTTGACTGCTATGATAGTCAGGACACCGCACGCAATCAAGCGTGCGCGCGGCTACCGGAAACGGAGACATCCATGTCCTCAGCAGCATTGAACGCGGCCGACACCGCCGCCCTGATTCCTTTTCCCGCGCTGCTGGATGCGCTGCGCCTGGCCGTATGGCAGGCCGCGCAAGGCGTCATCGCCTGCCCGGCGCGGCAAGTGGCGCCGCTGGCCGGCGGCGGCGTGATCCTGTCCATGGTCGCCACCGCGCCCGACATCGCGGTCCACAAGCTGATTACCGTGGTGCCGGACAACAGCGTGCGCGGCCTGCCCACCATCGCGGGCCAGGTCAGCGTGCTGGACGCGACTACCGGCGCCGTCGTCCTCACGCTGGACGGCGCCACCGTCACGGGCCGCCGCACCGCCGCGCTGTCCATGCTCGGCATCGCCACGCTGCTGGGCCGCGCGCCGCGCCATGTGCTGCTGGTCGGCACCGGCACCCAGACGCTGAACCATGCGAAGGCGCTGGCCGTCATCTACCCGCACGCCGCCGTCAGCATCGGCGGCCGCACCGGCGCCTCCGCCGAACGTTTCATCTCCGAGCACCTGCACGCGGCGCATGCTGGCGCCCATGGTGCAGACTCGCATGAACCGGGCGCCTTCGCGCGCCCGCCCGCAGCCGCCGACATCGCCGCCATGGCCGACGACATCGACGTCGTCATCACCGGCACCACCAGCAAGCAGCCGGTCTACCTGCACCCCGCGCGCGCCGGGCGCCTCATCATCGCCGTCGGCGCCTTCAAACCCGACGCCGCCGAAATCGCCCCCGCCACGGTGTCAGGCAGCCGCATCTACGTCGACGACCCCGAAGGCGCCCGCCACGAAGCCGGCGACCTGCTGCAAGCCGGCACCGACTGGTCGCAAGTGCAAGGCATCGCCCAAGCCCTGGGCGCCGCCCCGATGGCCGACGCCGAGCCCGTGCTCTTCAAAACCGTCGGCTGCGCCGCCTGGGACCTCGCCGCCGCCCGCGTGGCGCTAAGCACTAGGCACGACCAGGGCTGAACGATAAGCCAAGTGCCTTCGCGACCTTCATGATGGTCGCGAATTCAGGGTTGCCCTCTGCCGACAATGCCTTGTAGAGGCTTTCGCGGGCAAGCCCGGTATCCTTGGCCAGCTGCGTCAATTCTGAGCTCGCTGATGCCATCGCGCAGATATTTGTGTCGCCAAAATTTCCCGCCCGCAAACGCTCCAGTCTCGCGTTGATGCGCAAGACTGCCTGACGATTCTTGAGTGCCGTTTGCCAGCGTTTGAACCTTTCGCTTTGCAGAATCTGAAGCATAAATAACTGTAGTCCATGGGCTACAGCGATGCAAATCGTCCTATCAAACGATAGTCAAGGGAACGCGGTATTGGTGTCGCCACAGTTGGCGATCCGTGGCAGTGTTACTGGCCTGTGTGCGGTTTGTCCCGAGATTCAATTTGAGGGACGGGAATTTTGCTTTTCGGGAGCATCGGATATGCATAGTTGAATCTAAGGCTGCACCTTGTGGTCTTCGGCCTGGGCTTGTTCCATGGCGGCGGGTTCGAGTTCTTCCGCCGAGCGGTTGAGGTGGACGAAGATGCCCCAGGAGGCCAGCAGCACGCCGACGCTGGCGACCAGCGCTGCGACGTAAACCAAGTCTTCGGCGTCCTCGTGGACGGCGCGGAAGGTGGCAACCAGGCCTTCGATGGCCAGCGCCACCACCACCACCACGAAAAAGCGCGACAGGAAGCGCCGCACCCGCGTAGGCGCGCTGATGTCGGCGTCGCGCACCACTTCTTCCTCGATGATGGTTTCGGCGATTTGCAGCGCCACCACGGCGGCCGCCAGGATGCCGATCGCTTCGATCACTTCCTGCGCCGCAGCCAGGCCGAGTTCACCGCCGGCCGCATACCAGCCCATGCGCGCGGCAATGGCGACCAGCAGCAGCGCGCCGCCGCCGAACAGCAGCGCGATCAGGGCATGCAGGCCGCTGCAAACGAGCATCAGCTGTTTCATCGTGGTGCTTCCGGTTGGTTGGGGGTGCTTGTATTGTAGAGCTGACTGGCCGCGCCTTATGTGCGCTACACATCATATGCCGCCTATGGCCGTGGGCGCGCGCGGTCCAGGAAACGGCCGCCCCACAGCACGCAGGCGAGGGCGGCGACGATCAGGGCGATGCCCGCCCACTGCAGGGCGTTGATGGTGTCGCCCAGCACCAGCATGCCGGCCGCGATGCCCACCACGGGCACGCCCAGGCTGAACGGCGCCACCCGGTTCACGGGGTGGCGCTTGAGCAGGCCGGTCCACATGGCGTAGCCGAGGATGGTGGCCATCCAGCCCAGGTAGGCCAGCGAGGCCCAGGTGCTGGGCGGCGCGCCGGTCCAGCGCCAGCGCGTGGCCGGGTCGTCGAACAGCAGCGACAGGCCGATGAAGGGCAGGATGGGCGCCAGGCTGCTCCATACCATGAAGGCCAGCACGTCGAACTGCGGTGTGCTGCGCTGCGCGCGCCGCACCACAATATTGGACGCCGCCCACATCGCGGCCGCGCATAGGCACAGGAGGAAGCCGGCCAGGGTGGTCCCGCCCGCCGCTGCGCCTGCGGCCGCATTGGCCCCGCCCACGTAGTTCAGGCCGAAGCATCCAAGCCCGCAGGCGGCCAGCGCCAGGCCGGCCAGCAGCGCGCGGCTGGGGCGCTCGCTCAGCAGGGCGTAGCTGAAGATGGCGGTGAAGAAGACCTGCGTCTGCAGGATCACGGAGGCCAGCGCGGCGCTCATGCCGGCCCGCAGCGAGAGAAACAGCAATCCGAACTGCCCCACGCCCTGGCACAGCCCGTACAGCAGCACGATGCGCCACGACAGCTTGGGCGGGCGGATGAAGAACACCAGCGGCAGGATGGCGAACAGGAAGCGCCCGGCGCCGAGCTGGAATGGCGTGAAGTCGCGCAGGCCGAACTTCATGGCCACGAAGTTGGTGCCCCAGATGAGGACCACGCACAGCGCCGCTATCAGGTCGCGTCCGCTCAAGGGGGCGTGGTCGGTCATGCTGTCTCCTGTGGCTAGTTGGGGGAGACGTTGTGGACGATCGCCTCGCTGTGAACCACGATTTTATCCGCATCCGCCTGAAGCAGCCGGATGCGCCTCTGAACCACCGGCCAGCCCGGCCAGGCCACCGCCGCTTCCGCGTGGGGGGGCTCGGTCGGAACCGGCTGCGCCGGCAGCGGCGCAATCGGCTGGCCGTGCTGCGCCAGCGCGCGCGACAGGGTCAGGTACACCTGGGCGTGGCTGTGCGCCAGCATGGCGTTGACCGCGTCCGCCGGAATATCCTTCACGTGCCGCCGCAGGATGGCGCGCAGCGCCGCCACGTGCGCCACCAGCAGGTAGTTCTGCACGATGAACAGGTTGATGTCCTCGGCCGCGCGCTGCTTGCTGGCCGGCTCGTCGAGCATGCGCACCAGCGCCGCGCTCAGGCCCGCCAGGCTGTCCATCAGCCGCTTGCGCTCTATGCGGTAGGGGAAGTCGTTGCGGCTTTTTCCCTGCAGCAGTTCGAACGAAGCCTGCATATAGCGCAGGTTCACGTCCAGCACCTGCCGTATCAGGCGCGGCAAGGTCTGGTATTCCCAGTTGGCCAGCACGAAGCTGAATACGGTGGCCACCGCCGCGCCGATGAAGGTGTCCACCAGGCGCTCGGTGATCAGGCTGGTGTTCCCAGGTGCGATCAGGTGCATCTGCAGCAGGATCATGATGGATACCGCAATCGCCGCGTAGCGGTAGCGCAGGTAGATGAAGGTGGGCGTGGCCACCGTCGCCAGGATCAGGATGCCGACGATGGCCGGTGTGTAGTCGACGAACTTCAGTATCAGCGCCGTGATCACGCAGCCGATGATGGTGCCGGCGATGCGGTCGCTGCGGCGCTGCTTGGTCATGCTGAAGCTGGGCTTCAGGATGATCACGATGGTGAGCACGATCCAGTAGCTGTGCGCCGCGTACGGCAGCATGTGGCCCACCGCCAGTCCGGCCGCAATCGCCATCGCCACCCGCAGCGAGAAGCGGAAGATAGGCGAGTCCATGCGGAAGTGCGACAGCATCAGCTGCAGTTCGTACTTCTGCTGCGACAGGAAGGGCTGCATGTCGGCGTCCACCCAGAACGGTGTGCCTTCGTACTCCTTCTGGCTGGCCACGTGCAGCTCGCCTATCATGCGGATGATGGCGCGGATCTTGTTGCGCTGGGCGCGCAGCACAGCCAGCGCCTCGCCTGCGGGCTTGCCCGCGTCGGCGTCCGCCTGCAGCTGCGCGATGGCCGCTTCCAGCGCCTCCATCTCGGGCGCGTAGCTGATGGCCGCGTGCGAGGGCCGCTTGCGCGTCACCGCGTAGCCGACCGACTCGATATCGCGCGCGGCCTTGTAGGCCAGGTCGTGCAGTGTCCTGAGCACCGGCGCGTCGGCCAGGTGGGTGCGCAGCAGCGCGTAGTCGGTGTGGGTGGACAGGATCTGCTCGTACAGGTCCAGCATGCAGACGTGGACCTGCACCACGATGGCGTCCTTGCGGTTCTGGTGGCTGCGCAGGATCAGGTCGCGAGAAGCCTGCTGGCGGTCGGCCAGCAGCGCCTGATGCCGCACCAGCTTGTTAAACTGCTCGGTGAGGTTGTAGCGCGTGTCGTAGAAGTCGGCCTTGATGTCGATGTAGGCGGCCAGCTCGAACAGCGCCTCGGCCAGCACCTGCTGCTTGATGCGGTGGCGCAGCAGCCATGCCAGCGCCATCGCATAGGCCAGATAGGCCACGCTGCCCAGCAGGAACAGGCCGGCGTGGATAAAGGACTCGCGCACCGTCATCACATGTTCCATCGACATGGTCATGATGAACAGCGTGGCGAGCTGCAAAGGCATGGACTTCTTCCCGTACACCACCATCATGCTGGCGAAGAAGCTCACCAGCACCAGCATGGTCATCAGCAGCCAGGGCACGGGGCCGCACAGGCTGATGAGCAGCGTGACGGTCGTGCACAGCAGCACCGACGCCAGCATCTCGTTGAGCTTGTGCTTCAGGGGGCTGGGCATGTCCATCAGCGCCGTGCACAGCGCGCCGATGCACACCGTCATGGCGACGGCCATGCCGGTAAACTGCAGCGCGATGATGGTGACGCCGACCAGGCCTGCCGCGAAGCGCAGGCCCAGGTGGAAGTAGTGGCTGTAGAAGAAGGTCCGCAGGTTGAGTGCGTAGTGCATCGATCTCTTACAGGATCGACAGCACTGGGTAGCGGCGCCACTCCGGCTCGGCATGCCGTTTGCCGTTGTGGAAGATGAAGTGCAGCACCGCGTCCTGGTTGCTCAGCAGGGCAGGGTTGGCCAGCTTCCACGCTTCGAATTTGGCTTTCAGTTCAGGCTCGGTTTCCAGCATGTCCAAAGCCAGGTCTTCGAACACGTAGTCGGAGAAGGCTTCCTTCTTTTCCAGCACGCTGTTGAAGAAGCCCCAGCGGAAGAAGCTGTCGTGGCCTTGCGGCTCCAGCGTCTCCACCGCATAGCGGGCGTTGTCCTGGTCCAGCGAAACGATGTAGTCGCCCACGTTGAGCTGGAAGGCGCCCGTGCGCGCTTCCACTTCCACGCCGTCGTGGAACATGTGGCCCTCGTAGGCGGTGGGGCGCGATTGCACGGAGGCGATGTGGTAGTACTGCGCCTGCACCGTTTCGGCTTTCTCAACGCGCGTCATCCGCACGCCGTTCCATTGCAGGCGCTCGATGGCTTCGCGCCACTGCTGCGGCACCACATACGCTTTCGGCGCGCGCACGGTGACGCTGGCGGGGAAGCTGTTGTAGTAGGCGATGTCCTTTTCCCAAGGCTGGCTGCGGTCATAGGAGAGGCGGGTGTAGTTGCCGATCACGCTGGCGTGGCGCCTGGCGGCGTAGCCCTTGAAGCGGAAGGTGGCGGGATTGCTCTCGTCCATCTGCCACATCACCGGCCAGGCGGCCTGCTTGCGGCCCTCGGCCCTGGCCTCGGCGCGCAGGCGCTTGATTTCGGCGCCGTGCCTGACGGTGAAGGCCAGCGTGGTTTCCACCAGCGCGCGCATGGATTCGTAGCGGTCCGCGAAGGGCTTGAGCATGTGCGTTTCGGGCATGAAGCCGATCACGTGGTGCAGCGCCGCGAAGCCGGTGGAGAAGCGCGGCACTTCCAGGAATTCGGCGATGCCGTCGTCCGGCGTGTCCTGCACCGGATTGACGTACGGGCAGGTCGGCCAGCCGCGCTGCTCCATCTCGGCGTAGATCGCAGGCAGCATGGTGTTGCGCAGGAAGGGGCCGAGGCCGTAACCCAGCTTGTCGGCCTGGGTGTGGATCAGCGTCATGGTATACGGGTAGTCGGCGCCGTTGGAGGTGTGGGTATCCACCATCACGTCCGGCTGCCACGAGGCGATCAGTTGGTTGAACAGCTTCGCGTTCAGGGTGTCGCACTTGACGAAGTCGCGGTTCAGGTCCAGGTGGCGGCTGTTGCCGCGGAAGCCGAACTGCTCCGGGCCGTCCTGGTTCACGCGCGAGGTGTTGGCGCGGTTCAGGCAGCCGTCCACGTTGTATACGGGGATGAACAGGAACACGGTTTCGCCCAGCGCGGCCAGCTTGGCCGGGTCGTGGCAAAAGTCGCGCACCATGGCCATGCAGCTGTCCACGCCTTCCGGCTCGCCCGGGTGGATGCCGTTGTTGTTGAAGAAGACGGTGCGGCCGGCGGCCTTGATCTCTTCGCGGCCGAACACGCCGTCCGCGCTCACCACGCCGCGGTGCACCGGAATGCCGCCGTCCGATACGCCGATCTGCTCGAAGCGCAGCACCTGCGGGAAGCGGCGCGCCAGCTCTTCGTAGAAGGCGATGCATTCGGTCCAAAGGGTGGTCTGGTTACGGTTGCCCTTTTCGTAGGGCGTGAGCATTTCTGGGTGCATGGCGTCTGGATCTCAGAGGTATGGTGGTGAAGGCGCGCCGGGTAGGCGCTGGATCAGAGCCGAATTGTAGCACCGGGGCGGTCTTCCCCGCCCCGGCCGCGCGCTTACACAGGCGCGTTTTTGTCCACCCAGGCCGCGTAGGCGGTGATGAACTTGCGCAGCACTTCGCGGGTCTGGTCGTTGTTCACTTTGCCGTCCTCACCCAGCATCTTGGCGGCGCCGCCGATATAGGCTTCCGGCGCGGGCATGGTGGCCACGTTGAGCGCCACCAGCGACTGGCGGATGGCATGATTGGCGCCGAAGCCACCCACGCCGCCCGGCGACACCGTGACCACGCCGCCGGCCTTGCCGCTCCAGATGCTCTTGCCGGCAGGGCGGGAGCCCACGTCCAGCGCGTTCTTGACCGAGGCCGGCATGGAGCGGTTGTACTCGGGCGAGACGATCAGCACGCCGTCCACCCTGGCCATGGTGTCGCGGAAGGCGGTCCAGGCGGCGGGCGCCTGGCCTACGTCGTCCAGGTCCTGGTTGTACAGGGCCAGGCCGCCGATGTCGACGAACTCGAACGCCAGCGAGGCCGGCGCCAGGGCGATCAGCTCGTGGGCGAACTTGCGGTTGATGGAATCCTTGCGCAGGCTGCCGATCAGGACGGCGATTTTCTTGGTGGTCATGGGACTTCCTTTCATTGGTGAATATGCAAACCTGACTTTAACGCAAGTGCCGCCCGCCGGGCGGACGATAAAAATAGCTTGCTATTAAATCGCGCGCTATATATTATTCATCCCATGCAGCGGCAACAACGTTGCCGGCCTCCCTCAAATAAGTAGTGCACTATTAAATAACCAACGATAGGAAACATCATGCGCACCATCAAAACCCTGATCGCAGCATCCCTGGCCACCCTGATCGCATCGAGCGCCTTCGCCGGCGCCCTGCCGGGCGTGGAAGCCAAGACCGCCAAGTTCCTGACCGCGCTGGAGGGCGGCCAGCCGCTCGAGACCATGACCCCGGCCGCCGCCCGCGCCGTGCTGGAAGGCGCGCAGAGGGGCGCCAAGCTGCCCGCAGCCGACGTGTCGCGCAAGACCATCAGCGTGGACGGGGAAGAGATCAAGCTGGTGATCGTGCGTCCCGCCGGCAGCAAGAGTACGCTGCCCGCCTTCATGTTCTTCCACGGCGGCGGCTGGGTGCTGGGCGACTTCCCCACCCACGAACGCCTGATCCGCGACTTGGTGTCGGGCTCCGGCGCGGTGGCGGTCTATGTAGACTACACCCGCTCGCCGGAAGCCGGTTACGGCGTGGCCATCAAGCAGGCTTACGCCGCCACCAGGTGGGTGGCAGCGCACGGCAAGGAGATCCAGGTGGACGGCAGCCGCCTGGCGGTGGCGGGCAACAGCGTGGGCGGCAATATGGCGGCGGTGGTGGCGCTGATGTCCAAGGACAAGGGTGAACCGAAGCTGCGCTCGCAGGTGCTGCTGTGGCCAGTGACGGACGCCAATTTTGACACGCCCTCCTACCAGCAATTCGCCGACAACCACTTCCTCACCAAAAACATGATGGTCTGGTTCTGGGACAGCTACACCAAGGACGCAGCCCAGCGCAAAGAAATCTACGCGTCGCCGCTGCAAGCCACGCTGCCGCAACTGCAAGGCCTGCCGCCAGCCCTGATCCAGACCGCCGAATTCGATGTGCTGCGCGACGAAGGCGAAGCCTATGGCCGCAAGCTGGACGCCGCCGGAGTGAGCGTCACCACGGTGCGCTACAACGGCATGATCCACGACTTCGGCCTGCTGAACCCACTGACCGGCGTGGACGGCGTGCGCGCGGCGATGAGCCAGGCGTCGCAGGAACTGAAAGCGCGCCTGAAGTAAGCGCGGCGGTGGTTGTTTAGCCCAGCCGTTTAGCCCAGCGCCGGACCCAGGTCTTCGTAGAGGAACTGGGTCAGCGCTTTGATGCGCGCGGTGTCTTTCAGGTCGCGGTGGGTCAGCACCCACAGGCCGGTGTCGAAGCGCGGATCGGGTCCGGCCACGCGCTGCAGGCGGCGCTCCGGGTCCGCCAGGTGGCACAGCAGCGGCGCCATGCCGATACCGTCGCGCGCGGCGTCGACCATGGCCAGCAGGCTGTCGACCCGCATGCGCACCCGCTCGGGCGGCACGTGGCGCGCCAGCCAGCGTGCCTGCTCCAGGTGGGCCAGCGTGTCGTCCAGGCCGATCCAGTCGTGCGCAGCCCAGTCGTCCGGGCCGATGCCGGTGGCGCCGTTGCCGCTGCCGCCGCCATCGCCGCCGCTGATGCGGCCGGCGCCACCCGCGCCGCCAAGCCCCCGCTTGGCGGCCGCTTTCAGATAGCTGTGCGAGGCGTAGATGGCGCTCGACAGCGCGCCGAGGCGTCGGCCGACCAAGGTGTCGGGCGGCGAGTTGGACGGGCGCAGCGCCACGTCGGCCTCGCGTCGGTTCAGGTTCAGGAAGGCGTTGTTGAGCACCAGCTGGAGGCGCACCCCGGGATGGCGCTGCTGGAAGCGCGCCAGGCAGGGCATGAGCAGGCTGCGCGCCAGGGTGTCGGTGGTGGTGATGCGAATCTCGCCTTCCAGCTGCTGGTCCTGGCCGGCCACGGCGCTGCGGGCCGAGGCGATCTGTTCCTCCGCGCCGGCCAATCTGGCCTGCAGCGTTTCGCCGGCCTGCGTCATCGTGTAGCCGGACTGGAAGCGCTCGAACAGCCGCACGCCGAGCGCGCGTTCCAGGCTGTCCAGCCGGCGCAGCACGGTGGAGTGGTTCACGCCCAGTTCGCGCGCGGCGGCCGACACGCCGCCGCCACGGCCCATGGCGCCGCTCAGGGCCATGAAGTAGCGCAGGTCTTCCCAATCCATGTTATGCATTTTCGCAGAATCATTAAGCAGTTTTTGCCAATTTTAATGCGTTTTCGCAGAACCTATACTGGCTCCATCGATTCAACAGGAGCCGCACCATGCTGACGCTGTACACCGCCAACACACCGAACGGCCAGAAGGCCACCATCGCCCTGCAGGAGCTGGAACTGCCGCATGAAGTCCGCGTGCTGGACCTGAACGCCGGCCAGCAGCACCAGCCGGACTTCGCCGCCATGAGCCCCAACCACAAGATCCCGCTGCTGGTGGACGACGGCCAGGCCATCTTTGAATCCGGCGCCATCCTGATCCACTTGGCCGATAAGGCCGGACGCCTGCTGCCGAAAGACGGCGCGGCGCGCAGCGAAGTGCTGCAATGGCTGTTCCTGCAGGTGGCAAGCGTGGGGCCGATGCTGGGGCAGCTGTGGTGGTTCCGCCATGGCGCTTGCACCGAACCGCGCAACGAACAGGCGCTGGAGCGCTACGGCCGCGAAGTGCGCCGTCTTTATGGCGTGTATGAACAGCGGCTGGCGGCCAGCGCCTGGCTGGCGGGCGGCGACTACAGCATTGCCGACATTGCCACCTGGCCGTGGCTGGCCTCGCACCACGAACTGGGGCTGGACATGGCGGCGTATCCTGCGGTGTCCGCGTGGCTGGAGCGCATTGCGCGCCGCCCCGCCACGGCGCGCGGCATGGCGCAGGCGCAAGGGGAATGACATGGCCTGGACGATATTGCTGGCCGCCGCACTGGTAGACATCGCGATGGCGGTGGCCCTCAAATACGCCGAAGGCTGGACCCGTTTCTGGCCCAGCGTGGCGGGCCTGGTGTTCGCCAACGGCGCCATAGCGCTGCTGACGATCTCGCTCAAGCACCTGCCGGTGGGCACCGCCTTTGCCGTGTTTACCGGCCTGGGCGCGGCCGGCGCCGCGCTGATCGGCATCGCCGCCTTCGGCGAAAGCGCCAGCCCCCTGCGCCTGCTGCTGATCGCCGCCATCATCGCCTGCATCGCCGGCCTGAAACTGGCGCCGGCCTGATCGGAGAGGCGAAAAAAAGCCACGCGGGCAGTCGGGCGCGCGTGGCTTTCAAAAGGGCGGGGAGTGACCGCCCGGGGTTAGACGCCGATGTTTACTCGGCGCCCATTTCTTTCAACAGGTTGTCGGCCTTGTCCACGTGCTTCATGTTCCACAGCATGTAGCGCAGGTCGACCTGGATGTCGCGCGTGTTGGCGTTGTTGAAGTCCCAGTCGGAAATGATTGAGTCCAGCGTGCCGTCGAAGGCCAGGCCGATGAACTCGCCCTTGGCGTTCAGCGCGGCCGAACCGGAGTTGCCGCCGGTGATGTCCAGCGTGGCCAGGTAGTTCACCGGTACCGATTTCAGCACAGGGTCGACGTATTTGCCGAAGTCCTTGTTCTTGATCGCGTCCAGCTGCGCTTTCGGTGCGTTGAACTCGCCCGTGCCGGTGGCTTTGGCGGCCACGCCCTTGACGGTGGTGAACGCGGTCCAGGCGGTGCCGTCGGCGGTGCCCCATGGGCGGCCGGCGATCTTGCCGAAGGTCACGCGCAGGGTGCTGTTGGCGTCGGGGTAGACGGCCTGGCCCTTGGTCTTCATGTAGGCGATCTTGGCCTTCATGTAGCTCGAGTAGGCCTGCTGCAGGCTGCCCGCCAGTTCTTCCTCTTCCGCTTCTTCCTTCATGGCCACGTCGTACATTGCGACGGCGGCCTTGATGAAGCTGTCGTTGGCGGCCTGGAAGTCGGCCGGCTTCTTGCCCAGCCATGCCTTGCGCTCGGCGGCGTCGCCCAGCTTGCTGCCGGCGTACAGCTTGTCGATCACGCCTTTCAGCGCGGCCGCGTCCATGCCGTCGACGATGCCGATGGCGGCGTCCCAGTTGGCGTTGCGCTCTGCCTTCGGCATGGCGGCGTACTTGGCCAGGTGGTGCAGCACCAGCGCCTTGTCGACCTTTTCGTCGTAGTTGCGCACCAGTGCCGCCACCGAAGCTTCAATGCGCTTCAGGTCGCGTTCCTGGTAGCCGGCCTTGCGCTCCACGTCCGGCTTTTGCGATTCATTGGCCAGGCGGTACAGCGTGCGCGCGGTGTTCAGCAGGCGCGGCTGCGAGTAGCTCAGTTCGAACTCGCGCTTGACGTTGGCGTCGCGCTTGGCGATCAGCTCTTCCACCTGCGCGATGCCGGCCGCGTATTCGGCCTTGCGCTTGGCGTCGCTGTTGACCCACGCTTTCAGCTCTTCATGCTCGCGCGTCTTGCGGGCCAGGAAATCGCTGCCAGCGTAGGAGTCCAGCATGCCCTGGCGGTTCTTGTAGTAGTTGTTGACGTTGGCAACCTGGCCGGCGTACTTCAGCGCGGCATCCTTGTTGTCCTTGGTCTCGGCGGCGATGATGGCCAGGTTGTCGCCCGACGCCTTCACGAACTGCGGATAGTTCCAGCCGAAGGTGAAGTCCACTTCCGACGGCAGGCGGTGGCGGTTGGTGCGGCCGGGGTAGCCGGCCACCATGATGAAGTCGCCTTCCTTCACGCCTTCCTTGGCCAGCTTCAGCACGTGCTTCGGCACGTAAGGCACGTTGTCCTTGCTGAAGTCGGCGGCCTTGCCGTCCTTGCTCACATAGGCGCGGTAGAAGCCGTAGTCGCCGGTGTGGCGCGGCCACATCCAGTTATCCGTGTCGCCGCCAAACTTGCCCACGCCTTCAGGCGGCGCGTGCACCAGGCGCACGTCGCGGATTTCCAGCTGTTTGATCTTGTAGTATTCCAGGCTGCCATAGTAGGCCGACACGGTGCAGCGGTGGCCCGGATCCTTTTCGCACTCGGCCACCATGGCCTTCTGGTTCTTTTCGATCGCGTCGCTGCGCTTCTTGCCGTTCAGCCTGGCCACTTCCGGGGTGATGATCTTGGACGTCACGTCCAGCACCTCGGTGGTCACGAAGATGCGCGTGCCCGGCGTGGCCGGCACTTCGTCGGCGAAGGTCTTGGCCAGGAAACCGTTGGCCAGCAGGTCGTTCTGCGGCGTGGAGTTGTGCGCCACGCTGTTGTACACGCAGTGGTGGTTGGTGGCAACCAGGCCTTGCGGCGACACGAAGGAGGCCGAGCAGCCGCCCAGGCTGACGATGGCGCCCATCGGGAACTCGGTCAGCTGGGTCAGTTTGGACGGGTCCAGCTTCAGGCCGGCGGCTTTCAGTTGCTTAGCTACTTGTGGCAGCTGTTGCGGCATCCACATGCCTTCATCGGCGTGGGCTGCGGTGCTCAGGATGGCGAGCGCGATCAGGGTTTTGTTCATTGAATAGGACACTCAAGGGCGGAAAAATGCCGAGTATCCTTATGGCGTTCAATTACGTCAACGATATTCTTGGTTGCTGTGCACAAAAAGCCAACGCTGGGCGTTGGCTTTTCGATAATGATTTACCGGCGGGGCAGGGCGCTAGCTAGCGCAAGCGGCCCCGGAATATCAGGTTGACGATACCCAGCAGGATAACCGCACCCAGGAAGGAAACCAGCAGCGACAGCGCGCTGAAATCGTCCGCGTTGATGGTGGAAACGCCGAACAGCGGCGAGAGCAGCCAACCGCCCAGCAGCGCGCCTACGATACCGACCACCATGTTCAGCAGGATGCCTTGCTGCGCGTCGGTTTTCATGACCATGCTGGCAAGCCAGCCGATGATGCCGCCAATTACGATCCAGATGATAAAGTTCATGTCGATTCCCCTTCACAGTTGACAGACAGGCCAACCCGGCCGGGTGGCCCTTGGGACTATTCTCGGCGGGAAGAGGGGGGCAGTCCGTGCGCCAGCGTACGCTGGCCGCTTACATTTGATTACTCTGGAAACATTTTTCCAACAGCCCGATCCGTTTTTGGCGCGTTATCACCGGTATCGGCGCCATTGTGCGTCTATCCTACGGAGAACAAAAATGGAAAATACCTCGACCAGCACCCGCATCCACCCGCTGATGGCTGTCGCCGCCGCGTCCGTCACCATCGCCAGCCTGGTTGGCGCCGCCGCCTTCGCCGGCCTGCTGCCCGGCGCGAAAAGCGATGTGGCGACTGTGCCCGCCACGGCTGCGGTGCAGGGCAGCGCGCCGGCCGAGCTGAGCCCCACCGCGCCGGCCACGCTGCCTGCAGGCAATGCGCTGGCCGTCCAGCCTGCCGCGGCGGCGCCAGCCCCGGCCCCCGCGCCGGCAGCGGCACCGGCGCCGGCGCCCAAGCAGGTCGTGCATCACAAGACCGTGGTGCACCATGAGTACGCGAAGCCTGTCCCGCAGCCGGCGCCGCAGGTGGCGCAGCAGCCCGCTGCGGCGCCCGCGCCTGCCGCCGAGCCTCAGAACAGTGCGCTCGGCATCGGCATCGGCGCGGTGGTGGGCGGCCTGGTGGGCAACCAGGTGGGCGGCGGCAAAGGCCGCACGCTGGCCACGGTGGCCGGCGCCATCGGCGGCGGCTACCTCGGCAACGAGATCGCCAAGCGCAACCAGGCCAGCTCGGCGCCTGAGCAGAAATAATGCGAGAATGCTGGGCTTAGCTACTGAGCAAGCCCAGCATGACCGACTCCGCCGACGCATCCTCCCCCCCGTCCCCCGCCGCATCTGCCTCCCTGCCGGGGGCCGCGCCGGACAGCTACGCTGCGCCGCTGGCGGCGCGCGATGCGCGCCGCATTGCGCACTACGCCGCCGCGGCGGACGCTGAACGCTTGCTGCATCCCGTCCAGCAAGCCTTGCTGCACCGGCGCGGCTGGCTGAAAATGCTGGCGCCGCGCGCCTGCGGCGGCGCCGAACTGGCCTTGCCGGACGCGGTGCGGCTCGAGGAAGCGGTGGCCGCCATCGACGGCAGCATGGGCTGGGTGCTGACCCTGTGCGCCGGCGCCGGCTGGTTCGCCGGTTTCCTGCCGCCCGACACGGCGCGCGCCATCGTCGGCACGCGGCGCGTGTGCGTGGGCGGCAGCGGCGCGCCCACCGGCCATGCCGACCTGGAGGGCGACGGCTACCGCATCAGCGGCCGCTGGGACTACGCCAGCGGCGCCCCCATGGCCACTCATTTCACCTTGAACGCGGTGTTGCGCGAACACGGCCGGCCGCTGCTGGACGAGCATGGCGCGCCGCGCATCCGCGCCTTCATTGTGCCGGCCGGGCAGGTGAAAATGGTGCCGTCGTGGGGCAGCATCGGCATGCGCGCCAGCGCCTCGCACAGCTACCGCATCGCCGGACAGTGGCTGCACCGCGACCATGGTTTTTCCATCGGCGCGGCCAGCGCCACGGCGGACGGTCCGTTGTACCGCTTCCCGTTCTACTCGCTGGCTTTCGTCACGCTGGCCGCCAACATGGCCGGCATGGCCGCCCATTTCATGCAGCTGGCGCGGCCCGCGATGAGCCGCCGCAAGCATTCCATGTCCGGCTTGCCGCTGCTGGAGGCGCCGGGCGTGGCGGCGCTGCTGGAGGCGAAACAGCATTCCTTCGCGGCCGCGCGCAAGCATTTCTATTGGGTGCTGGAGCGCGCCTGGGCGCTGGTGGCGGCGGGCGCGCAACTGGGCGCGGCCGACATGGCGGGACTGCAAGCCGCTTCGCTGGCGCTGGTGGCCGTGTCGCGCCAGGCGGTGGACGAACTGTATCCCTATTGCGGCCTGTACGCCGCCCACGAAGAGAGCGAAATCAACCGCGTCTGGCGCGACTTCCACACCGCCAGCCAGCACTCGCTGCTGCTGCCCTGAGCCGGCTGCCGCGCTAGGCCGCTTCCCGCAGTTCCCTGCGCAGGATCTTGCCGACATTGGACTTCGGCAGCGCGTCGCGGAACTCGATGTATTTCGGCTTCTTGTAGGCGGTCAGCTGCGCCTTGCAGTAGTCCATCAGCTGCGCCTGGGTGAGCGCGGCGTTGCGGCGCACCACGAACAGCTTGACCGCTTCGCCCGAGCCGGAATCTGGCACGCCGATGCAGGCGCACTCCAGCACGTCCGGGTGCGCCGCCACCACGCCTTCCACTTCGTTCGGGTAGACGTTGAAGCCGGACACCAGGATCATGTCCTTCTTGCGGTCGACGATTTTCACGTAGCCGCGTTCGTCCATGACGCCGACGTCGCCCGATTTGAAATAGCCGCTGGCGGTCATCGCTTGCGCGGTCTCGTCGGGCCGGTTCCAATAGCCCGCCATCACTTGCGGGCCGCGTATTGCGATTTCCCCCGCTTGGCCTGGCGGCAGCGGCTGGCCGTGGTCGTCCAGGATGGCCACTTCGGTGGACGGCACCGGCAGGCCGATGGTGCCGGAGAACTCGCCTTGGCCGGGCGGGCACAGCGTGGCGGTGGGCGACGTTTCGGACAGGCCGTAGCCTTCCAGGATAGGCACGCCGGTGATGCCGCGCCAGCGGTCGCTGACCGCCTTCTGCACCGCCATGCCGCCGCCCAGCGTGATGCGCAGGCCGGAGAAGTCCAGCTTGGAAAAGCCGGGCTGGTTCAGCAGGCCGTTGAACAGCGTGTTCACACCGGGGAAGAAGTTCACGCGGTACCGCGACAGTTCCTTGACGAAGCCGGCCATGTCGCGCGGATTGGGGATCAGCAGGTTGGTGGCGCCCCAGCGCGCGCCCATCAACATGCAGGCGTTCAGCGCCAGGATGTGGTACAGAGGCAGTGCGCACACGGTCACCAGTGCGCCGCCCGCCTGCGCCTGGCGCAGCGCCGGACCGGCCCAGGCGTCGTTCTGCAGCATATTGGCGATGACGTTGCGGTGCGTCAGCGTGGCGCCCTTGGACACGCCGGTGGTGCCGCCGGTGTACTGCAGGAAGGCGACGTCGCCGTGTTGCGGTTGCACCGGCCGCAACGGCAGCGCGGCGCCCTGTTGCAGCGCCTGGCGAAAGGGAACCGCGCCAGGCAGGCGGTAGGCCGGCACCATTTTTTTCACCCGGCGCAGCACCAGGTTTACCAGCGCGCCTTTGAGCGTGCCGAGCATGTCGCCCATGGTGGCCAGCACAACGTGCTTGATGTCCGGCGCGCCGTCCGCGAGTACCTGTTCCAGCGTTCCCGCGAAGTTCTCCAGGATGATGATGGCTTCGGCGCCGGAGTCCTTCAGCTGGTGCGCCAGTTCGCGCGGCGTGTACAGCGGATTGACGTTGACCACGGTGCAGCCGGCGCGCAGGATGGCGGCCACCGCGATCGGATACTGCAGCAGGTTTGGCATCATCACCGCCACCCGCGCGCCCTGGCCCAGGCCGCGCTGCTGCAGCCACGCCGCCAGGCTGCGCGAGTGGCCGTCCAGCTCCGCGTAGGTGAGCGCGCTGCCCATGCAGACGTAGGCATTGCGCGCGGCAAAGCGCGCGAAGGACTCGTCGAACAACTGCAGCAGCGAGCGGTATTGTTCCGGGTCGATGGTGGCCGGGACGCCTTCCGGATAGGACTTGAGCCAGCGCAGGTCTTGGTCAACTTCAGGATGCATCTCTTATGGTCTCCTCTCGTATCCGCATCAATGCGTGCGTGCTGTCGTCGGCGCCGGGGCCGGCCACCGTGTCGATCTGGTCCGGCATCAGCTGGCGCCCGTCGGCCGACAGGATGCCCACGCCGGCCACCGGCAGCCCGGTGGCGCGTTCCACCATGGTCAGGCGCGCGCCCTTGGGGTTGGGCGCCCATTGTTCGCCCCAGAGCGTCATGGCGGCCAGGATGGGGTAGAGCGAGCGGCCCTTGTCGGTCAGCAGGTAGTGCAGTACGCGGCCGTCGTCCGGGGCCGGCTGGCGCAGCAGGATGCCGCTGTCGACCAGGCGGTTCAGGCGCTGCGTCAGGATGCTGGTGCTGATGCCCAGGTGCTGCTGGAATTCCTGGAAGCGGCGCATGCCGCAGAAGGCGTTGCGCAGGATGACGAAAGTCCACCATTCGCCCACCTGCTCCAGCGTCTGGGCGATGGGGCAGTTCTTGTCGGCGAAGGAGGTTTTGCTCATCGATGCGGCCTGCTTGGTGAAGTTACAACGACTATAGTAAATTCACTTCGGTTACGCAAGTGAAATTTGCGGCGGGGGCGATGCCGATGCAGCGCACGAAGGCGGCGAAGACGGCGGGATCGAAATGGCCTTCGCGGGTCCAGGCCGCCATGCGCCGCAGCGCGTCCGGCGGGCTCCAGGGCGCCTTGTAGGGACGCTGCGAGGTGATGGCGTCGTACACGTCGCAGACCGCGCCCATGCGGGCCTGCAGGCTGATGTCGGCGCCGGCCAGGCGCGACGGGTAGCCCATGCCGTCGTAGCGTTCGTGGTGGTGCAGGCAGACGTCCGCCACCACCGCCGGCAGGCCGCCTGCCGCGTTCAGCAGCGCGTGCCCGGTCACCGGGTGCAGCTTGACCGCTTCGAACTCGGCCGGGCTGAGCCGGTCGGGCTTGTTCAGGATCTCCGGCGGCACCGTGGCCTTGCCGATGTCGTGCAGCAGGCCGGCCAGGCCGCATTCGCGCACCGCGCCGGGGGCCATGCCCATATGCTGGGCTAGCGCTACCATCAGCGTGCAGACGGCGACCGAATGGGTGTAGGTGTAGTCGTCGCTGGTGCGCAGCCGGATCAGGCTCAGCATGGCGCCGGGATGGTGCGAGAGGGAGCCGATGATGTCGTCCACCAGCGGCAGGGTGGACGCCAGCGCGCCCGGCAGCGCGGCGGCGTCGCCCGCGCGCGCCTGGCTGAACAGCGCGCAGACGGCCGCGCGCGCGCGGTCCACCAGTTCGGCGGCGCGCGCCAGCTCGTTGCCGCTTGCGGCGACGCCTTTGGCGGGGTCGATCCACATTTCCTCCACCGCGCTGGCCTGCAGCCTGGCCAGCATGTCGCTGTCGCGGATCAGGAAGGAGCGTTGCCAGAATGGATGGCTATACCAGCTGCCGCACAATGCCTGCACATACATGCCGACGCGGGCTTGCTCGCGCGTGATTTTCTTGAACATATCCGGAGGTCTTTCAATTGCATCAGATCAGTATCAAGGCGATCACAAGCAAACCCCAAAGACAGGCTCTGATAAAAATCATCGAATTGATCTATTGCTGAAGAGCAGAATGATGGCTGCCTGATTATTGAATGCCACTTGTAAAATATATTTTCAATTTGTGAACTCTTAAAGATCGGGTGCTATAATTTTTATCTGAATCAGTTGGCGCTGAATTGCAAAATGACCAATATACTTCCTTTTGGGAAATGTTCATAGGTCGATACCGGACATTCTTCAGGTCAGTTCAGGACAGGTTAAAAGAGAGATGAATCAGTCAGTCAAGGTCAGTCAATTGCTTCAGGATTCCAGCCCGTCCCCCGCCGCGCCCGCGCCCTACAGCCACGGCGTGCGCTTCTATCCCGCTCACCTGGTGGTGTTCCTGCTGAACCACCTGGCTGCGCGCGGCGTGGCTGCGCAGCAGGCGCTGGCCGGCAGCGGCATCGGGGAGGACGAGATGCGTGTCGCTGCGACGCGCTTTTCCGTGCTGCAGATGGTGGCGGTGATCCGCAACGCCATCCGCTATGCGCCGGACGCCGCGCTGCAAGTGGGCACTTGCTTCAATGCCTCGGCCTGCGGAATTTTCGGGTTTGCCCTGCTGAGCAGTCCGAACCGCAGGGCGCTGCTGCAAGCCATATTGAAATACGATTGCCTGATCGACCCGCTGACGAGCCTGCGTTATGCAGGCAAGGATTGCTGGGCCGTTTGGCAAATCGAGCCCAAGCTGGCCTGCGCCCCCACCGATCCCTTATACCGTTTCGTCGTCGAATTGAAAATGTCGTGTTTTAAATCGATGGTGCGGGATTTATATGGCGACGGCTTTGAATTTAAAAGCATCAGGCTGCGATTCGCCGCGCCGCCGCATGCGGCAGAATATATGGCGATATTCAACTGCGAGATATTATTTGAGCAGGAAAGAAATGAAATCGTTTTCAGCGAAATGCAGACCATAAAGGAGCGGCCGGAAGCGGACGCCATCACGCACGCGATGATGCTGGAATTGTGCGAGCAGTCCTTGCAGAAGATGACGCGCAACGCCACTGCGGCGGGCGCCGTGCTGATGATATTGCTGGGCTGCTCGGGAGTATTTCCCAACATAGACGAAATAGCGCAGGAATTGGCGGTGAACGCCCGCACCTTGCGCCGCCGGCTGGAGGCGGAAGGCACCACGTATAGTGAAATCCTGTCGCGCCACCGCATGCAGCTGGCGCTCAGTTATTTAAGAACCAGCGACCTGAATAATAATGAAATCGCGGCGCGCCTGGGTTATAGCGACGCGACCAATTTCAGGCGCGCCTTCGTCTCGTGGGCGGGTGCGCCGCCCAGCCATTTCCGGCCGGCGGGCGACCTTGCCGGCCCCTAGGGCCGGTTCCTCGGCCTTGGCAAAGCGCCAGGCGCGCTTCCGCCGCCGCCGGGGCGTATCCGGTGAAGGCCAGCTCGATGATCAGAGCTGCATGATGCCGCGCCGTACCGCGATCGCCACGGCTTCCGAGCGGCCGCTGGCGCCCAGCTTGTCCAGGATGTGCTTCATATGCGCCTTCACCGTTTCTTCTGAAATGAACAGCTGACCGGCGATGTCCTTGTTGCGGTGGCCGCGGGCGACCTTGCACAGCACCTCGATCTCCCGCGCCGTCAGGCCGGACTCGCCGGTGTAGTGGGCAAGCTGCGCTGCCACGTCCGCCGGAATGCACCGCCTGCCTTGATGGGCCTGGCGGATGATCGCCGTCAGCTCGTGCGGCAATGTACTTTTAAGGACATAGCCGTGCGCCCCGCCGCGCAGGCAGCGCTGAATGTCCACGTCCCCTTCGGCGGTGGTGAAGATGATGACGTTCGCTTGCGGATCCTCGGCGCGGATTGCCGCCAGGACTTCGATACCGCCGATATCGGGCAGACGCAGATCGAGCAGCGTAATGGCCGGCCTGTGCTGGCGGTACAGTGCCAACGCTTCGCCGCCTTTGGCCGCTTGCGCCACGACATGCATGTCGG
Organism: Massilia sp. Root351; assembly: GCF_001425045.1. Lineage (GTDB taxonomy): Bacteria > Pseudomonadota > Gammaproteobacteria > Burkholderiales > Burkholderiaceae_D > Rugamonas. The sequence goes on from NZ_LMDJ01000001.1 coordinate 110,137, forward strand.
GCTGATCGTTGATCACCTTCGACACGCCTTCGCGCATCAGCGGATGGTCATCGACGACGAGCAAGCTGATTTTGGCGGGTTCGCTCATCACATCGGTCCTTTGGCGTCGTCAGTGGCAGCCTGTCTGCGCGGGAAGCAGTGTGCGACCTTCTTAGAAAGCCGTTTCAGCATGCCGTAGTGGTGTTCTGCGTACACCATCTTTCCTGGAACGGCCAGTTCCACCACGGTACCGCCAGTCGACCCGCTCCCTATGGTCAACTTTGCATGGATGCGGCAAGCCCGCTCCTGCATGCCCAGCAAGCCGAAGTGCCCGGGCCTGCCGCTCCTGGCGATATCGGGTGCGATCCCTGTTCCATTGTCGGTGATGCGCACGATCAGCCTGTGCGCGTAAACCAGCACGACGTTCAGCTTATCGCCGCCTGAATGCCTGAGGCCATTGAGGATGGCTTCGTTCCCGATGCGATACACTTCCTCGCGCACGATGGGATGCAGGTCGCGCGCCCTGCCTTCAACAAACACTGTAAATCGCATCGACGCCGGGACGCCGAGCGATTCGGCGGCGCACTGGAATGCCTGGGCGAGGTCGTTCTTTTCCACCGTGGACGAACGCAGGTCGTTCAGTGCCGCGCGCGCCTCCACGGTCGCCTTCGCGAGCCAGTTGGAGATGCTGACGATAGCGTCGTTGAGTTCCCCGGGTTTTTTGGATTCCGCATCGTGGCGCGCGTGATCGGCTATCAGCTTGGTGGCCTGTATCGATTGCAGTATGGTGTCATGCAGCTCTGCCGCAAGCCGGGTGCGCTCGGCGGTCCGCTCATCAAACCGCGCGGTGAGGGCGGCAGCAATTTGCCGCACCCTGATACGGTATGCCAGATAGAAGATCATGACGGTCAAGGCAGCGGCCAGGGCGCGGAACCACGTGGTCTGATAATACGCCGGGGTAACCGTGAACTGAATCGCTGCGCCGGTGTCGTTCCAGACGCCGTCATTGTTGCAGGCGATCACGTTGAAGCGGTAGCTCCCTGGCCGCAGATCGTTGTAGAACGCCTGGCGCCGGTTGCCCGGTTCCTGCCAGGTGGCGTCATGCCCGTCAAGCTTGTAACGGAATTTGACCTTCTGGGGCAGTGCATAGCTCAGCGCTACGTAGTCGATCTGGATGTCTTTCGTCAGCGCGGGCAAGCGCAGGCCGTCCGCGAGCGCGTAGCGCTTGCGGTCGGCGATGATTGCTTCGATATGTACCGGCGGCGGGACGCGGTTAGCCGGCAAGCGGCGCGGATCGATGACTTGCAAGGTCCTGTCATTGGCAAACCACAGCCGGCCATCAGTCGATTTCGCGACCTCGGGAGAGAAGGGCGACGAACCTGCGACGTAACCGTCCAGCAAGCCGAAAAGCCGGAACTTCACCACGGCATTCGGACTGCTCCACCAGGTGTTCAATTCCGAGGCGGGAATGGCGATCACCCCGCAGCTTGCGTAGACCCACAGGGTGCCGGCATCGTCTTTAATCAACGATTCGGTACGGTTGCAGGGCAGTCCGTTGCGGCTGTCCATGATCCGTAGCACGTTGTCCTTCCAGCGCGCAATGCCACGAGACGTTGCCCCCCATAATGAGCCGTCGCGCTCCATCCACATTCCGCCGATACCATTGCCATCCCCCGCGCTGGCCACCACCGTCATTTTTCCGCCCGTGTAGCGCTGCAGGTCGCCGCGCGCTCCGCCGATCCAAACGCCCTCGCGGACGTCGGCCTCGATCGCCCGGCCCGTCGCGGACTTCGGGACCGGAATGGATTCGAGCACTTGCGCGCCGCGGATTTTATGGAGTGTTTGCGGACTGCCGGTCGTCACGGCCCAAATGTTCTGCTCTCCGTCCTGCACGATGCCGATGACGACGCCGAGCGCGCCGCCGTCGGGTTTGGTCACCATCCGGGAGCGGCCTTCCTCTCTCACCACCAGATTCACATCGACGCCATACCACAGCCTGTCCCGGTGGTCGATCAACATCGCCGTGATCTGCTTGCCCAGCAGATCGTCCCCAGTGAGCGAGTGGAGGCGTTTGTCGTCCTTCAGGAAATCCAGCGCGTTGCCATTGCCGACCCAGAGCCCACCGTCGCGCGTGGCGGCCACGCTGGCCACATGGTCGCCGCTCAGTCCCTGCTGGGCGGTCAATGAAACGATAGGCAAATCGCGGAAGCGGTCGATGCCTTGCGATGATGCGACCCAGATATTCCCTTCGCGGTCTTCAAACAACGCATCCGGGGACTCGCTGGCCAGTCCATCATGCCGGCTGAAACGATCCACCGCGTTACGCTGCACGTGGTAGATGCCGTCGCGGACCGTCGCCACCCAGAGGCCGCCTGAGCGGTCGGCATGCAGGGCACTGACAGCCCAGGCTGTCCCGTTGGCATCGTGGGCCCGGAAGCCGCGCCATGCACCATCCTGCAATCGTTGCAGCCCGAGCCCTTCGCCGCTTTGTCCCACGCCGACCAGCACGCTGCCGTCGGCCTGGCGCAGCAGTGCCAGTACACCGGTCGCGCCCGACGCGGAGGCGAGGGGCGGCGGCAAATGCGGGGTGATCTGTTGTGGCGTCCAGTGGTACACGCCATGAACCGTACCCAGCCACATTCCTCCTGAGCCGTCCTCGGCGAGCGCTGCCAGGCCGTCCGTTTTGAATGGGAGACCTTCTTTGGCGCCGAAGCAGCTGATGGCGGCTTCCGTGATGCGGCAGAGCGGCGCGTCGTCCGGGGCGATCAGCCTGGACTTGGCGATCCAGACGTTGCCGGCGCGGTCTTCGACGATCTGGTTGATCTGTGCGCGGAGCGGGTACTTCTTCGCGCTGCCGTTCTTGACGCGGTATAGCCAGCGGGGCGTGCCGACCCATAAGCTGCCGTCCCGTGCCGCCAGCAGACTCAGGATGGCGCATTCGCAGAGGGCGTCTCCTGCCGGCGCCACCCAGGGCACAAAGCGCGCGCCGTCGAAGCGGACCAGGCCTCCCCCTGTCCCTACCCAAAGGTAGCCGTCGGTCGTCTGCGCGATTGCATGGGGAATGCCAGGCAGTTCGCCGTCGGCCATGCGCCATGTCGTATGGGCATATTGCGAGACTGAGCGGTCTGGATCGAGGGCGCGGGCGGTGCGGGCGGGCAGCAAGGACAACAGCAGCATTCCGAGCAGCACCCAGCATCCGCCCCAGCGCGAAGTTAGCACCATGTTTCCGTCTTCTTCTGAGAGGCAGTCCACTGAATTTTTTCAGTCTAACATTGAATTTGTGACATGTGGGTGGCGGAAAAATAACCCTTTCACGGGATAGTCGCCAACAGGCGCCAGTGACATGATCGGTTCCGGTTTTCACGTTACGCAAACAAAGGAGCTGATGATGAAACGGTGTGTGACAGCGGTTTTCATGATGCTGACCCTGAGCGGTCCGTATTTCTTCAACGCCGCCATGGCGGCCGGGCAGAAGATCCCTTCGCTGCCGTCGAGCTTTAAAGCACGGACTGTCAAGGCGCCCGACGGCACGGCGATTTTTGTCCGGTCGGGCGGGTCCGGCCCTGCCGTGGTGCTCATCCACGGCTATGCGGAGAACAGCGATTCCTGGGGCCCGCTGGCGGCCGACCTGATGAAGGACCATACCGTGATCGTCCCCGATTTGCGCGGCATTGGACGGTCGTCGATTCCGGCCGGCGGCTATGACAAGAAAACGCAGGCCGGCGACATCCGCGCTGTGGTCGAGGCCCTGGGACATGACAAGACAGCGGTGGTGGCACACGATATCGGCAATATGGTCGCCTATGCGTATACGGCGACGTATCCCGACAAGGTGGAACGCCTGGCCGTCATGGATGCGCCGATTCCCGGCATCGGCCCCTGGAACCAGATCCTGCAGCACCCTGGCGTCTGGCATTTCAATTTCAACGGACCGGATGCGGAGCGCCTCGTGGCGGGCCGCGAACGGATCTATCTGAACCGCATCTGGAACGCCTTTTCCGCCAGCCCGGATCAACCCAATGCGGCCACCAAGGACTTCTTCGCCAAGACCTACTCCCGTCCGGGCGGCATGCGGGCCGGCTTCGCCCAGTTCGCCGCATTCAGCCAGGACGCCCAGGACAACCAGGCCTTTGCCAAGAGCAAGCTGACCATGCCGGTGCTGGCCATGGGCGGGGAAAAGTCCTTTGGCGCCATGCAGGCGCAGATCATGCGGGAAGTGGCGGCCAATGTGCAAGAGTCCGTCATCCAGGGATCGGGCCACTGGCTGATGGAAGAGAAACCGGCCGAGGCCGTGGCGGTGATCCGCACATTCCTCGGCGCCCCTTCCATGAAAGGCGGACAGCCATGAATCTCGACCTGGCAGGAAAAACCGCGCTGGTCACCGGCTCCACCGCCGGGATCGGCCTGGCCATCGCCACACGGCTGGCAAGCGAGGGCGCGGACGTGATCGTGAACGGCCGCACCGAAGAGCGCGTCAGCAAGGCGATGGCCGCCAGCGGCGCCGCGCATGGCCTGGCGGCGGACCTGGCAAGCGAAGAAGGTTTCCGGCTATGCACCGAGCGCTTTCCGCAAGTCGATATCCTGGTGAATAACCTGGGCATTTTCGAGGCCAAGCCGTTCGGTGACATATCGGACGCCGACTGGCATCGTTTTTTCGACGTCAACGTGGTGAGCGGCATACGGCTGTGCCGTCACTATCTCGCGCCCATGCTGGCGCAGGACTGGGGCCGCATCGTCTTCATTTCCAGCGAATCGGGCCTGCAGATCCCGACCGAGATGATCCACTACGGCATGAGCAAGACAGCGCAGCTTGCCGTCTCGCGCGGCTTGGCGGAAACGACCGCAGGCAGCGCCGTGACAGTGAACGCGGTCTTGCCCGGTCCCACCAGCTCGGAAGGTGTGAGCGCCTTTGTCGACCAGATGGCCAGGGAGGGCGGCCAGGGCAGGGACGCGTTCGAGAAAGCATTCTTCCAGACCGTGCGGCCATCATCGATACTGCAGCGCTTTATCACCCCGGACGAAATCGCGGCGGTCGTCACGTTCGTCTGCAGTCCCCTGGCGGCCGCGATCAACGGCACGTCACTGAAGGCGGACGGCGGCGTGGTCCGCTCCATCGCCTGAAGCCTGGGAGGACAGCGACATGAACATTCTTCACCTTATCGCGCTAGCCGGGTCCTTGCTTGCCGCGCACGCGCGCGGCGCCGAGCCTATCTGGGACGGTAACCAGGTCGACATGGTGAGCGAGAAGCTGGCGGACGGCGTGTATGCCTACTACGCCAGCAATGCGAAGGAGCTCAACGCCAAAGGCGGCGCTGCGGCCACCAGCGGCGGCCTGGTGGTGGGCGCCAAGGGCGCGCTGCTGGTCGACACCATGCTGAACAAGCGCTTGAACAGCCAGGTACAAGCCTTGAGCCGGCGGCTCGGGCACAAGCCCATCCTGTACGCCGTCAACACCAGCTCGCACGGCGACCATACTTACGGCAACATGTATTTGCCGGCGCAGACCATCATCATCCAGCATGCGCAGACGCGCAGTTATCTGTCCGGGCACCTGGACGACGACAAGGCGTTCATGATCAAGCATTTCGGAACCGGGCGCGGCATTGAGCAAATCCAGGCGCGCGCGGCTGATCTGCTGGTTGTGCCGGGCGGCAGACTGACGCTGGACTTGGGCGGCAAAACAGTCGACATCATCGACTTCGGCTTTGCACAGACCGGCGGCGATTTGTGGGTATGGGAGCCGCAGGCAAAAGTCCTATGGACGGGCAACCCGGTGATCGCCCACAAGCCCGCGCTGCCCTGGCTGCTCGATGGCCACCTGGTCGCGACGCTGGACACGCTGCGCCGGGTGTATGCCTTCCTGCCGGCCGACGCCCGTGTCGTTCCGGGGCACGGTGTGCCGATGGGCAAAGAAGACATCAAGTGGCATATCGACTACCTCGATAGCGTCCGCAGCCAGGTACAAGCCGCGGTGGACAAAGGGCTGGGCCTGGATGAGACGGTAAAGCAGGTCGCCATGCCGGAGTTTTCCGGTTACGCGCTGTTCGATTGGGTCCATCCGGCCTTGAACGTCCCTGCCGCCTATCAGGATTTAAGCGGGAAGTAAGCGAGGCACGCTGCGCGGCGGGCGTGCGGCGCCCAGCCGCTTGCGTCGCTCAGCCGTGGCGCAGTGCCAGGCGCGCTTCCAGGCCGCCGCCGGGGCGCTGGTGCAGGCTCAGCGTAGCGTCCATCGCCTGCGCCAGCTGGCGCGCGATCGCCAGGCCGAGGCCGGTGCCGCCGGTGCCCCGGTTGCGCGATGTTTCCAGCCGCACGAACGGCTCGAACACGGCCTCCAGAGACTCGGCCGGAATGCCGGGGCCACGATCCAGCACCGAGATCGTCAGCAGGCCCGCTTGCGGCTGCACCGCGATTTCCGCCGCGCCGCCGAACTTGAGCGCGTTGTCCACCAGGTTGCCCAGCACGCGGCGCAGCGCCTGCGGCCGCGCTACCAGCGCGCCGCCGGCCTTGCCGTGCAGGGTGACGTCGTGGCCCGCGTCGCGGTAGTCGGCCAGCATGCTGTCGAGCAGGGCGTCGGGATCGATGCGGCGCGGCTCCTCGCTGGTGCCGTGCAGGGTGCGCGCATAGGCCACGCCTTCCTTGACCAGGGTTTCCATCTCCTGCAGGTCCTGCTGCAGCTTGGCGTGCTGGGGCGCGTCGTCCATCATATCGACCCGCAGCCGCATGCGCGTGATCGGCGTTTGCAGATCGTGCGAGATGGCGGCCAGGATCTGCAGGCGCTCGGTCATGTAGCCGGCGATGCGGTCCTGCATGGCGTTGAAGGCGCGCGCCGCGCGCGCCACTTCGGACGGGCCGTCTTCCGGCAGGCGTTCAGCCTTCAGGTCCGGCCCCAGGGTGTCGGCGGCCTGCGCCAGCTGGTGCAGCGGACGGGTGGCCAGGCGCACGGCGAACCAGCAGCAGGCGATCAGCACCGCCAGCTGCAGCACCATCACCAGCGGCAGCCAGCGCGATAGCGGGATGCCGGGCATGGGCGTGATGTCGATGGTCAGCGGCGAACCGTCGCTCAGGCGCAGGTGCACCTGCAGGCGCTCGCGGTCGCCGGGCACGGCGTTGGCGGTCAGCTCGTAGGTGGTGCCGATGCCGTCCGCGATCGAGGCGGCTACGCGGGCCGACAGGGTGGCGTCGGGCGCCCCGCCGTCCACGCCCGGTTCCAGCATGAAGTGGTAGCTGCGGCGCGCCAGGCGCGGCAGCCAGGCCGGGCGTTCGGCGGCGGGCAGGCGGTCCAGCAGGGCGACCGAGCTGGCCACCTCGCGCTCGATGTAGCCGACCATGACGTTCATGGTGGCCTGGTTGCGCTCGGTCATGGTGAGCCAGAAGGAGGCGGCGTTGCCGGCCGCCAGGCCGACGAACAGGATCAACGCCAGCCGGGCGAACAGGGAGCGCGGCCAGCGCAGCGCGGGCCCGCGATTGGGGCCGCCGTCGGGCTTGCCGTCGGGGCCGCCGTCGGACCCGCGTGCCGCCCCGGCGGCGGCATCCATGCCCGCGCTGGCGCCGGCCTTCATCCGCGCCCCTCCAGCACGGTCACGGCGGACGAGAACACGTAGCCCTCGCTGCGCAGCGTCTTGATGTAGCGCGGCTCGCGCGGCTCGTCCTTCAAGGTCTGGCGCAAGCGGCTCACCAGCAGGTCGATGGAGCGGTCGAAGGCGTCGGCCTGGCGGCCCTGGGTCAGGTTCAGCAGCTGGTCGCGCGTCAGCACCCGCTGCGGATGGTCGAGGAACACCCGCAGCAGGCGGTATTCGGCGCCGCTCAGCGCCACCATGGTGCCGTCCGCGTCGAGCAGGTGGCGCGCCACCGTGTCCAGCTTCCAGTCGCCGAAGCCGAGCACATGGGCGGCCTCGGTCACCTGCATGTTCTTGGGCAGCATGCGCGCGCGGCGCAGCACGGCGCGGATGCGCGCCAGCAGTTCGCGCGAGGCGAAGGGCTTGGACAGGTAGTCGTCGGCGCCCATCTCCAGGCCGACGATGCGGTCGGCCTCCTCGCTGAGCGCGGTCAGCATCAGCACCGGCACGGTGCGGTGCTTGCCGGCCCGCAGTTCGCGGCACAGCAGCAGGCCGTCCTCGCCGGGCAGCATCAGGTCCAGCACGATCAGGTCCGGTTCGCCCTGTTCCAGCACGGCGCGCATCTGGCGCCCATTGGCGGCCAGCGACACGCGCATGCCGTTCTTTTCAAGGTAGGCAGCCAGCAGTTCGCGGATGCCGCGGTCGTCGTCGACGATGAGGATGTGGTCGGTGTTTTCCATGCAGCCATGATACCCCAGCCCAATTCGGTCTTTGTATCCCTCTGTATCCGCTGCGGCGCGGTACACACTACATTGCAACGGCGCCGCGCGGCGGACACATGCAGGATACCTGCGGGCGGTCCAATGGAGCTTATCCAAACCAATCCGAGAAAGGGAGCGGCGCCATGTACAACCTGCTCGAAACGCCGCTGGCCCTGCTGGCAGGCGTGTTTACCATCGCTTCCCCCTGCGTGCTGCCGGTGATGCCCATCCTGCTGGGCAGCGCGGCGGCGCGCCCCGGCGCGGAGGCGGTAGCCGGCGTTGCCGGCAAGACTGGCAGGAACACCCGGCCGCTGTTCATCGTCGCCGGCTTCATTCTCACCTTCGCCTCCTTCGCCATGCTGCTGGGCGCGGTGTCCTCGGCGGTGCACCAGGCGCAGGAGGCGCTGCGCAACGCCGCCATCGCCATGCTGGCCATTTCCGGCCTGCTGCGCCTGTGGCCTGGCCCCTATGACTGGCTGGTGGCGCGCCTGCAGCAGGCGCTGCCCGGCATGGGCGCGGCGGTGGGGGCGGGCGGCGCGGGCGACGGCCATTTCGGTGGTTTCGTGCTGGGCATGTCGCTGGGCGCGGTATGGACGCCGTGCGCCGGTCCGGTGCTGGCCTCCATCCTGGCGCTGGTGGTGCGCTCGCAGGACCTGGCCTGGTCCGCGCTGCTGATCACGCTGTACGCCATCGGCGCCGCCATCCCCATGCTCGGCATCATCTACGGCGGCCAGTACGCCACCGCCAAAGTGCGCATCGTGGCGCGCCACGCCGCCCGGCTGCAGCAAGTGTTCGGCGTGCTGGTGATTGCCACCGCTGCTGCCATCTACCTGCAATACGACATCCTGATCTACGCCCAAGTGGCTGCCGTTTTCCCTACCCTGAAAGGACTGTGACATGAACATCCCACGCACCCTGGCGCTTGCCGCCGCCTGCGCCATCGCCAGCGGCGGCGCCGTGGCCGGCCCGCTGAAGAACCCCACGCCGGCCGCCGAATTCACCGGCATCGAAAAATGGCTCAACAGCGAGCCGCTCACGGTGCAGCAACTGCGCGGCAAGGTGGTGCTGGTGGACTTCTGGACCTACACCTGCATCAACTGCATCAACGTGCTGCCGCACGTGAAGTCCTGGCACGAGAAGTACAAGGACCAGGGGCTGGTGGTGATCGGCGTGCACACGCCGGAATTCCCCTTCGAGCGCAGCACCAGCAACGTGCAGACCGCTCTCAAGCGCTTCGACATCCGCTACCCGGTGGCGCAGGACAACCGCTACGCCACCTGGAGCGCGTACCGCAACCAGTACTGGCCGGCGCTGTACCTGATCGACCGCAGCGGCAAGGTGGTGTACACCCATTTCGGCGAGGGCCAGTATGGCCAGACCGAAGCGGCCATCAAGGCGCTGCTGGCGCAGAAATAGACCGCCGTGCACATGGCGCACGGCGACGGGGGCGCCTGCGAGCACAGGCGGGCAGGCTTAGTCGGCCTTGATCGCTTCCACCTGGATCGCCAGTTTCACTTCCGGCGAGAAGTTCGGCAGGCCGTAGTTCATGCCGAAGTCGCTGCGCTTGAATTCGCCGGTGGCGTCGGCGCCGCACACTTCACGCTTGTAGCGCGGGTGCATGATGCACTTGAATTTGCTCACGTTCAGCGTCACCGGCTTGGTCACGCCCAGCAGGGTCAGGTCGCCTTCGACCGCCACCAGCTTGTCGCCGTCGAATTTCAGCGACGTGCTTTTGTAGGTCACTTCCGGGAATTTCTCGACGTTGAACATGTCCGCCTTGCGCGCGTGGACGTTCATCGCTTCCAGGCCGAAGTCGATGGTCTTGGCGTCGATCACGATGTCCAGGCTGCCCTTCCTGGCGGCGCGGTCCAGCTGCACGGTGCCGGTGGTCTTGCCGAACTTGCCGCGCCAGACCGACAGGCCCATGTGGTCGGCTTCAAAGCTAGGGAAGGTGTGGTTCGGGTCGATGTTGAAGGTTTCGGCAGCCATGGACGAACCGGCGGTGGCGGCGATCAGTGCGGCGATCAGGAACTTGAATTTCATTGCGTCTCCGTGCAAAGGGGGGATTTTTACTGTGCGACTACGTGGAACTTGATCGTAACATCATCGGCAACCATGCCGGTGTCCTTCCATTCGCCTTCGCCGATGTTGAAGGCCAGGCGCTTGATCGGCAGTGCGCCGTCGAATACCTGGTTCTTGCCGTCGGCCTTCACGGTCAGCGGGAAGCTCACATCGGCGGCCTTGCCCTTGATGGTCAGCTTGCCGGTGACGGTCAGCTTGCCGGGGCCGGCGCTCTTGATGGCGGTGGAGGTGAAGGTGGCTTTCGGGAACTGGGCCGAGTTGAACCATTCCTTCTTGGCCACTTCCTTGTTCATGTCGGCGTCGCCCAGGTCCATGCTGGCGGTCTCGATTTCCACCGTGGCCTTGGACGTTTCCGGCGCGGCCGCGTTGTAGTCGATGACGATGTTGTGCTTCTTGAACTTGGATTCGATCGGCACGTTCATCTGCTTGAAGGTGGCCGAAACGCTGGACTTGGCGGCGTCCGTTTTCAGGACGGCGGCGCTGGCGGCCAGCGACAGGCCCAGCAGGGAAACGAGGACGGCGCGGTGCGTGGTGTTCATGAAAGCTCCAGGGGTAGGTGGCAGGTGGAAATCAGTTGCGCAGCTTGGACAGGTCCGGCAGCTTGGGCAGCATGCGCTTGAGCACATCGTCGCGGTCGATGAAATGGTGCTTCAGCGCGGCGCCGGCATGGGCCAGCACGGCGGCGGCCATGGCCATGTTCAGCCAGTAGTGGATGGGTTTGAAGAATTCCTTCAGCTCGGGCGTGCCTTCGAACAGCGCGGGGATTTGCCACAGGCCGAGGTAGACCACCGGCACGTTGGCGGCGGTGGTGTACAGGTAGCCGGACAGCGGCACGGCGAACATGAAGAAGTACAGCGCGTAGTGCATGGCGTCGGCGGCCTTGACCTGCCACTGCGGCAGGCTGGCCGGCGGCGGCGGCGGCACAGTGGCCTTGCGCCACAGGATGCGCACGGCGGCCAGCAGCAGCACGGTCACGCCCAGCCATTTATGCCAGGAATAGTACTTGAGCTTGGTGGGCGAGAAGCCCTTGATGTCGACCATCGTCAGCCCCAGGAAGAAGGCGGCGATGATGAGGATGGCGACCAGCCAATGCAGCAGCATGGCGGTTTTGGAATAGCGTTGCATCGGCGCCTTTCGGAAATTAGTACGTGTTAGGACTAATATACCAAAGAAAATCAAACCGTGCTTAAGACTGCCTTAGATAGGGCGCGCGGCGGGGCGTTCACGCCCCGCGCGCAGGTCCTTAGATGGCCTTGGCCAGCTTGTCGGCGATGCCGATGTAGTTGGACGGGGTCATGGCCAGCAGCAGGTCTTTGGCTTCCTGCGGGATCGCCAGGCCGGTGATGAAGTCGCGCAGCGCTTCTTTCGAGATGCCCTTGCCGCGGGTCAGCTCTTTCAGCTGCTCGTACGGGTTCTCGATGCCGTAGCGGCGCATGACGGTCTGCACCGGCTCGGCCAGCACTTCCCAGCTGGCGTCCAGGTCGGCCGCCAGGCGCGCCGGGTTCACTTCCAGCTTGTTCAGGCCGCGCAGGCAGCTGTCATAGGCCAGCAGGGTGTAGCCGAAGCCCACGCCGATGTTGCGCAGCACGGTCGAGTCGGTCAGGTCGCGCTGCATGCGCGACACCGGCAGCTTCTCGGACAGGTGCTTGAGCACGGCATTGGCCAGGCCCAGGTTGCCTTCCGAGTTCTCGAAGTCGATCGGGTTGACCTTGTGCGGCATGGTGGAGGAACCGATTTCGCCGGCCTTCAGCTTCTGCTTGAAGTAGCCCAGCGAGACGTAGGTCCAGATGTCGCGGTTCAGGTCCAGCAGGATGGTGTTGGCGCGCGCGAAGGCGTCGAACAGTTCTGCCATGTAGTCGTGCGGTTCGATCTGGATGGTGTACGGGTTGAACACCAGGCCCAGGCGCTGCTCGATCACGGCTTGCGAGAACGCGGCCCAGTCGAACGACGGGTAGGCCGACAGGTGGGCGTTGTAGTTGCCCACGGCGCCGTTCATCTTGCCCAGGATTTCAACCTGCTCGATGCGCTTGACGGCGCGCTGCAGGCGGGCCACCACGTTGGCGAACTCCTTGCCCAGCGTGGTCGGCGAGGCGGTCTGGCCGTGGGTGCGCGACAGCATCGGCAGCTCGGCGTTGACGTGGGCGATCTCGGTCAGCTTGGCCACCAGGCCTTGCAGGGCCGGCACCATCACGCCGTCGCGGGCCGCTTTCAGCATCATGCCGTGCGAAGTGTTGTTGATGTCTTCCGAGGTGCACGCGAAGTGGATGAACTCGGAGGCGGCCACCAGTTCCGGCACGTCCTTGACTTGTTCTTTCAGCCAATATTCCACGGCTTTCACGTCATGGTTGGTGACCGCTTCGATTTCCTTGATGCGGGCCGCATCGGCTTCCGTGAAGTCCGACACCAGCTTGTCCAGCAGCGCGGTGGCGTCGGCCGAGAATGGCTTGATCTCGGCGAAACCGGCTTGCGACAGCGCTTGCAGCCAGTTGATTTCAACCTTCACGCGGTTGTGCATGAAGCCGGACTCGGACAGGATGGGGCGCAGCTTGTCGGTCTTGGAAGCGTAGCGGCCGTCGAGCGGAGACAGGGCCGACAGAGTGGAATATGGCGTAGTAGTCATGGAGGCGGGAAGCAAGTTAATGAAGACGGAGCAATAGAAGACGCAGCAGGCCGCCATTCTACCACCGCAGCGCCTTGGGCCGGATTGTCGATGTTATACTGGCGCCTACTTCTACCCTGTTGGCCTCTATGAAACTCATCGGTTCCCTCGCCAGTCCTTATGTACGCAAAGTCCGCGTTGTGTTGGCAGAAAAGAAGCTGGATTGCCAGTTCGAACTGGAAAACGTGTGGGTGTCCGAAACCCGCATCAATGAAGTCAATCCGCTCGGCAAGGTACCCTGCCTGATCATGGAAGACGGCCAGGCGATGATCGATTCGCGCGTCATGGTCGAATACCTCGACACGCTGACCCCGGTCTGCAAGCTGCTGCCGCCCAACGGCCGCGACCGCGCCGACATCAAGTGCTGGGAAGCCCTGGCGGACGGCATCACCGACGCCGGCGTGCTGGTGCGCCTGGAGCGCACCCAGCGTCCGCCCGAGCAGCAGAGCGCCGACTGGATCGCGCGCCAGCTGAAAAAGGTGGAGCTGGGCCTGGCCGAACTGTCGCGCAGGCTGGACGAGTCGCCGTACTGCGCCGGCATCCACTATTCGCTGGCGGACGTGGCCGTGGGCTGCACGCTGGGCTGGCTGTCCTTCCGCTTCCCGGAAATCGACTGGCGCGGCGCCCATCCCAACCTGGCGCGCCTGTACGACAAGCTGTCCGAGCGGCCGTCGTTCCGCGACACCGCGCCGCAGTAAGCCACCGCCGCCCGCCGCACCATGCCGCCCACCAAGCCGGACGCGCCCAGCGCCCAGCAGCGCCGCCTGCAGATGGCCGACATCGCGCGCCTGGCCGGCGTGTCCACGTCCACCGTGTCGCGCGCGCTGGCGGGCAGCAAGCTGGTCAACGATGAAACCCGGCAGCGCGTCATGGAACTGGCGCGCTCGCTGAATTACTCCATCAACATCGGCGCGCAGAACCTGCGCCTGAAGCAGAACCGCACGGTGGGCGTGGTGGTGCCCTACGACCCGGACACCCGCCAGCAGCTCACCGATCCCTTCTTCCTGGCCATGCTGGGCAGCCTGGCCGACGCGCTCACCGAGCAGGGCCTGGACATGCTGCTGACACGGGTCGACGCCGGCACGCTGGACGCCGCCGCGCAGCCATTCGACAGCGGCCGCGTGATCGGCGTGATCCTGATCGGCCAGTGGCGCCACCATGACCAGCTGAACCAGCTGGCCGCGCGCCGCGTGCCCATTGTGGTGTGGGGCGCGCAATTGCCGCAGCAGCTGTACTGCACTGTCGGCGGCGACAACGTGGCCGGCGGCGCGCTGGCCACCGGGCATTTGCTGGCCCAGGGCCGCAAGCGCATCGCCTTCCTGGGCGACACCAACCTGCCTGAAGTGGCGCAGCGTTACCAGGGCTATTGCCAGGCGCTGGCCGCACAGGGGCTGCAGGCCGATCCGCAGCTGATGGTGCCGGTGTCCTTCCTGCCGGGCGGCGGTGAGGAGGGCGTGCGCGAACTGCAGCGCCGTGGCGCGCACTTCGACGGCCTGTTCGCCTGCAGCGACTTGCTGGCCATGGCGGCCATCAATACCCTGCGCGCGCTCGGGCGCGGCGTGCCGGACGACGTGGCGGTGGTCGGCTACGACGATATCGAGCTGGCTTCCTATTTCCATCCTCCCCTGAGCACGGTGCGCCAGCCCATCGCCGCGGCCGGGCGCGCGCTGGTCGGCGCGCTGCTGGCGCTGGCCGACGGCCACGACGCTGCCTCGCAGCAATTGCCCACCGAACTGGTGCGGCGCGCCAGCGCCTGACCCGGCGCTTCCCCACAGTCAAACTGCAACCGTTTGCAATTCGTAAGGCAAAGGCGCTGCAACGTCTTTGGAAAATTTATTGCAATCGATTGCAATAAAATGCGAACTGGTGAATAATGAGGCAACTGCACACCGCAGACCTGCCGCCAGCGAATGCGGCGCCACCGAGAAAAACCAGGAGACATGATGCAAAACCATCCCGCAAAACTGGGTTGCATGGCTGCGGCCGTCGCAGCCGCCCTGATGCACCTGAGCGCCGCCGCGCAGTCCGCCGCCGCTCCCGAAGCCGCCGTTCCCGCATCCACCGCCGCCAGCGCCAGCGCCGCTCCCGTCCCTGCGGCCGCACCTGCCGCGCCGGCAGCCGACGGCCTGAACATGGAGCGCGTGGTCGTCACCGGCACCGCGCGCGGCAGTTCCAAGATGAAGTCCAGCGTTTCCGTCAGCACCATGGATGCCGACACCATCGCCCTGGCCGCGCCCACCAGCGCGGCCGAGGTGCTGCGTTCGGTGCCCGGCCTGCGCTCGGAGTCCTCCGGCGGCGAAGGCAACGCCAACATCACCGTGCGCGGCGTGCCGATTTCGGCCGGCGGCTCGCGCTACGTGCAGATGCAGGAAGACGGCCTGCCGCTGCTGCAGTCGGGCGACTTCAACTTCATCACGCCGGACAGCTACGTGAAGATCGACGGCACGCTGGACCACCTGGAAGTGGTGCGCGGCGGCTCGGCCTCCACCCTGGCCAGCAACTCGCCGGGCGGCATCATCAACTTCATCAGCAAGACCGGCGAAAGCAAGGGCGGCAGCATCGGCATCGCGCGCGGCCTCGGCTACGACCAGACCCGCTACGACTTCAGCTACGGCGCCCCGCTGACCGACAAGACGCGCTTCTTCATCGGCGGCCACTACCGTACCGGCGAAGGCATCCGCCGCACCGGCATGAGCACGGAAGAGGGTGGCCAGATCCGCGGCAACCTGACCCACGAATTCGAACGCGGCACCATCCGCCTGTCCTTCAAGCACCTGGACGACAAGTCGCCTACCGCGCTGCCGGTGCCGGTGCAGGTCAGCAACGGCCGCATCTCGGAGATTCCGGGTATCGACCCGCGCAGCGTGAGCTTCTACTCGCCGTACTGGGTGCGCGACGTGTCGCTGGACAAGGGCAACGGCCATGTTTCCAGCAACGTCAACGATGGCCTGGCCGTGAAGAGCGACAGCTTCGGCATCGCCCTGTCGCTGGACCTGGGCAATGGTGTAACGCTGAGCGAGAACTTCCGCAAGAGCGACAACAGCGGCCGCTTCATCGGCGTGTTCCCTGCCAATAATGGCGTGATGGGCGCGTACACCATTGCCAGCGGTCCGCAGAAGGGCCAGGCCTACAACGGTCGCGCCTTCAACGCCGTGGTGTTCAACACCGCCATCGACGACGCGGGCAATACGCTGAACGACGTCAAGCTGTCCAAGTCGCTGTCCGTCGGCGGCGGCAAGCTGACCGGCACGGCGGGCTTGTACAGCTCCCTGCAAAAGCTGGGCCTGACCTGGAATTTCAACGAATACCTGATGCAGGCCAAGGGCGACAGTCCGGCGCTGCTGCAAACGTCCAGCGCCACGCCCGGCCTGATCGGCGCGGCCTTCGGCGGCTGCTGCTCGCGCGCCGTGGACATGGAATACAAGCTCACTTCGCCGTACGCCAACCTGGGCTGGGAAAGCGGCCCGCTGAACATCGACGCCAGCGTGCGCCAGGACAACCAGCGCGCCACCGGCAGCGGCAATATCGCCAGCGGCGTTGGCAATGCCGGCTTGCGCTACGAAGCGGCCACGCAGCAACTGGTGAACTACCAGGCCGATCGCACCTCGTATTCGGTGGGCGGCAACTACCAGCTGCAGCGCAACCTGGCGCTGTTCGCCCGCATCAGCGACGGCGTGTCCTTCAATGCGGACCGCATCCTGTTCGGCAGCCCGCTGGACGGCAGCGCGCCGATCAGCCTGAACACCGTCAAGCAGGCCGAAGGCGGTGTGAAATGGCGCCAGGGCGGCGCCAGCGCCTTCCTCACGCTGTTCCAGGCCAAGACCAACGAGAGCAATTTCGAAGCGACCACGCAGCTCAGCACCGCCAACCGCTACGAAGCCAAGGGCGCCGAGCTGGAGGCCGCGTGGAGCATGGGCGGCTTCCGCGTCAGCGGCGGCCTGACCTACACGGACGCCGAGATTGTCGGCACCGCCCCCGGCCAGGAATCGGTGATCGGCCATACGCCGCGCCGCCAGGCCAAGGTGGTGTACCAGGTCGCGCCGAGTTATGAAATCGGCGACGTGACCGTCGGCGCCAGCATCATCGGCACCGGCCGCTCGTGGGCGGACGACGCCAACACCATCGACATGCCGGCCTACCGCGTGGTGCACGCCTACCTGAAGTACCAGCTCAATCCGCAGACCGTGCTGTCGCTCAGCGCCAACAACCTGTTCAACAAGCTGGGCTACACCGAGGTGGAAGGGGACGGCCACGCGGCGCGCGCCATTACCGGCCGCGCGGTCAAGGCCAGCCTGAGCTACAGCTTCTGATCCACCCGCAACCCTCTAGAAGAAGATGATCGAGATGTCCCAGCCTTTGCCGCCTTTGCAATCCCTGCTGTCCGCCATGCCGGCGCTGCCCGACGCGCGGCGCGGCGAATTCGCGCGCCGCTACAGCGAACAGGAGGCCGTGCTGCATCAGCGCCTGTCCGGACTGTACGGCACCCTGCCCGGCTTTGCGCGCTGGTATGCCGAACTGGCGGCGCAAGTGGGGCGCCTGGCGGCGGCCCGCCCGGCAGAGCTGCAGGCGCAGGACGAACAGCGGCTGGCCAATCCGGACTGGTTCCAGGACCAGTCCATGCTGGGCTACTGCGCCTACGCCGACCGTTTCGGCGGCAGCCTGGCCGGCGTGGCGCAGCGCATTCCGCACTTGCGGGAGCTGGGCGTGCGCTATCTGCACTTGCTGCCTTTCCTGCGCCCGCGCGCCGGCGAAAACGACGGCGGCTTCGCCGTCGCCAGCTTCGACGACGTCGATCCCAAGCTGGGCGGCAACGCCGACCTGGATGCGCTGACGGCGCGGTTGCGCGCTGCCGGCATCAGCCTGTGCTCGGACTTCATCCTCAACCACGTGGCGGACGACCATCCTTGGGCACGCGGCGCGCGGCGCGGCGACAGCGCGCTGCGCGCGTACTTCCACGTCTTCCCCGACCGCCGCATGCCGGACCGCTACGAGCGCACGCTGGGCCAGGTGTTCCCGCAAGTGGCGCCAGGAAATTTCAGCTATGTGGAAGACATGGGCGGCTGGGTCTGGACCACGTTCTATCCCTACCAATGGGACCTGAACTACGCCAACCCGGCGGTGTTTGCGGACATGGCGGCAGCCCTGCTGCGCCTGGCCAACCGTGGCATTGAAGTGTTCCGGCTCGATTCCACGGCCTTCCTGTGGAAGCGCGAAGGCAGCAACTGCATGAACCAGCCGGAGGCGCACGCGCTGCTGCAGGCCTTGCGCGCGATTGTCGCCATCGCCGCGCCGGGCGTGCTGCTCAAGGCCGAGGCCATCGTGCCGACGCGCGAGCTGCCGGCCTACTTCGGCGACGCGCAAGCGCCCGAATGCCATATCGCCTACCACAGCAGCCTGATGGCGGCAGGGTGGGGCGCGCTGGCCGAGCAGGACGCCGCGCTGCTGCGTGCCGTGCTGGCCCGTACGCCCGAATTGCCGCCGCACACATCGTGGCTGAGCTATGTGCGCTGCCATGACGACATCGGCTGGAACGTGCTGCGCGCCGAGGCGGGCGAGGCGGACGGCGCGGACGCCGGCCCGGAGCGTGCACGCGCGCGCCTGGCCGCCATCGCCAACTTCTACAGCGGCTCGGCAGGTCAGTACGCCGATGGCGCGCGGCCGAGCGGCGCCGCCTTCCAGAGCAGCGACCCGCACGCGGCGCACGGCAGCAACGGCATGGCCGCCTCGCTGGCTGGCCTGGCCGGGGTACCGGCCCAGGTAGCGCCACCTCCATCGCCGCAGCATCCGTCGCGGCCGCAGCCGCTTGCACAGGACCTGGAGCGGCAGCAAGCCGCCCTGCGCCGCGCGCTGCTGCTGCACGGCCTGGCACTGAGTGCGGGCGCGCTGCCCGTGCTCTACATGGGCGATGAACTGGCCCAGCGCAACGACGACAGCTACCGCGGGCGCTCCGAGCACGCCATGGATAGCCGCTGGCTGCAGCGCCCGGTATTTGACGAATATGCTTTCGCCCAGCGCGGCGACCCGGCCACGCCCGCCGGGCAAATGTATGGCGGCCTGCGCGCGCTGCTGGGCGCCCGGCGGCGGCTGGACGCGCTGGCGGCAGGCGCCCCGCGCACCGTGCTGGCCTCGGCTGCCGCCGTGCTGGCGCTGGCGCGCGGCCCGCGCTTCGTGGCACTGTTCAATTTTTCCGGCAGCATGCAGCCGCACACCCTGGCGCGAGTCACGCCAGGGCAGGGTGCCGCAGACGCCGGCTGGCGCGACAGCTTGACAGGCCAGCTATGCTCGGGTGTAGTGGAGCTCGCGCCCTGGTCCATGCTGTGGCTGGAGGCGGCGCCATGAACCAGCTTAAAGGAGCAGCAATGGAACAAGCACGCGGAGCGGCAACGGCCGTGGTATTTGGCGAAGCGCTGGTGGACGATTTCGGCGACTTGCAGGTAGTCGGCGGCGCACCGTTCAACGTGGCGCGCAACCTGGCCGGCTTCGGCATGCCGCCCTTGATGGTCACCCGCATCGGCGACGACGCCAACGGCGCCCGCATGCGCAGCGAGTTCCAGCGCTTCGGCATGAGCGAGGCCGGCCTGCAAGTGGGCGCCGGTGAACCGACCGGCCGCGTGCAAGTCGAACGCACCGGTGACGGCAGCCACCGCTTCCACATCCTGCCGGACCAGGCCTACGACCGCGTGCAGCCCGCACCCATGCTGGGCGCGCTGGCCGGCCTGGCCGAGCCAGGCCCCGGCCCCGGCGCCCCCTCCGCCGTCTACTTCGGCACCCTGGCCCAGCGCACCGCCGAAGGCCGCGCCGCCCTGCGAGCGCTGCTGCAAGCCTGCAAAGCACCGCGCTACCTCGATCTGAACCTGCGCGACGGCCAGGCCAGCGAAGCCACCGTGTTCGATTCGCTGTGCCACGCCGACACGCTCAAGGTCAACGAAGAAGAACTGGTGCAGCTGTTCGACTGGTACGCCCACATCAGCCCCGGCACCGCCGACATGGACAGCCTGGACGTGCGCCTGGCGTGCGCCGAATTGATCACCAAGTTCTCGCTGGCCTGCATCATCGTCACGCTGGGCCCGCGCGGCGCGGTGCACTACGGCGCCGATGGCGAAGTTACCGCCAGCGGCCCGGCCGACGTGCCGCGCATGGTGGACACCGTGGGCGCCGGCGACGCCTTCTCCGCGGTCTACCTGTACGGCAGCGCCCAAGGCTGGCCGCTCGCGCTCACCATGGCGCGCGCCAACGCCTTCGCCGGCGGCATCTGCGGCATCGCCGGCGCCGTCCCGCAGGACACCGCCTTCTACCAACCCTGGCTCGCGCGCTGGCACAGCGCCGCCTGACACCCCAACCGGAGCACGCCATGGCGCTGCACAAGCCCCGCCTTTCGTTCTGGCAGATCGTCAACATGAACGTCGGATTCTTCGGCATCCAGTTCAGTTTCGGCCTGCAGCAAAGCAGCATGAGCCCCATCTACAGCTACCTCGGCGCCGACGAAGCCAGCCTGCCCTACCTGTGGCTGGCCGGTCCCGTCACCGGCCTGCTGGTGCAGCCGCTGGTGGGGGCGCTGAGCGACCGCACCTTGAGCCGCTGGGGCCGGCGCCGCCCTTACTTCCTGGTCGGCGCCATCCTGTGCAGCCTGGGCCTGCTGGCCATGCCTTTCAGCGCCGCGCTGTGGATGGCGGCCAGCCTGCTGTGGATACTGGACGCGGCCAACAACGTCACCATGGAGCCGTACCGCGCCTTCGTCAGCGACCGCCTGGCGCCGGCCCAGCACTCGCTGGGCTTCCTGACCCAGAGCGCGTTCACCGGCCTGGGACAAACGCTGGCCTACCTCACGCCGTCGCTGCTGGTGTTTCTCGGCATGAGCCGGGACGCCGTCAGCGGCAGCCACATCCCGCATGTGGTGATCGCCGCCTTCCTGATCGGTTCCGTGTTCTCGCTGGCCAGCGTGCTATGGACGCTGAAGACCACGCCCGAGCTGCCGCTGGACGACGAGGAAATCCGCCGCATCCGCGCCGCGCCGGTGGGCTGGCGCAGCACGCTGATTGAAATCGGCGCGGCCGTGCGCGACATGCCGTCGACCATGCGCCAGCTGGCGCTGGTGCAGCTGTTCCAGTGGTACGCCATGTTCTGCTACTGGCAATACATCGTGCTGTCGCTGGCGGCCACCATGTTCCACAGCAGCGATCCGGCTTCGCCCGGCTTCCGTGAAGCGGGCCTGCTGAACGGCCAGATCGGCGCCTTCTACAACTTCATCGCTTTCCTGGCCGCGTTCGCGCTGGTGCCGTTCACGCGCCGCTACGGCCCCAAGCGCATGCACAGCGTATGCCTGGCGCTGGCCGGCGCGGGCATGCTGTGCATCCCGCTGATCGACAGCCCGGCCTTGCTGCTGCTGCCCATGCTGGGCATCGGCGTGGCCTGGGCCAGCATGATGGGCAATCCCTACGTGATCCTGGCGGGCAGCATTCCGCCCGAGCGCACCGGCGTCTACATGGGCATCTTCAATATGTTCATCGTGATCCCGATGATCATCCAGATCCTCACGCTGCCGCTGTACTACCGCGCGTGGCTGGGCGGCCATCCGGAGAACGTGATCAGGCTGGCGGGTGCGCTGCTGCTGTGCGCTGCGCTGGCGATGCTGCTGGTGAAGGTGAAGGCGGCGCGCGGCCGGGACGCGGAAGAAGCGGAACTGGCCGCCGCAGCGGGGGCGGCGGCCAAGGGGTAATGCGGAGCGGCTTATTCGGACATCTGGCTCTGCAGGTAGTTCTGGATGCCGACTTTGCCGATCAGGTCGATCTGGGTTTCCAGCCACTCGATGTGCTCTTCGGTGTCTTCCAGGATCATCAGCAGCAGGTCGCGCGACACGTAGTCGCCGACCTTCTCGGCTTGGGCGATGCCTTCCTTGATCGTGATGTGGGCGGCGCGCTCCAGTTTCAGGTCGCAGTCCAGCATCTCTTCGGTGTTCTCGCCTATCATCACCTTGTGCATGGCTTGCAGGTTAGGCAGGCCTTCCAGCATCAGGATGCGGTCGATCAGCTTGTCGGCGTGCTTCATCTCGCCGATCGATTCTTCGTACTCTTTCTTCGCAATCTTCTCGAAGCCCCAGTGGCGGTACATGCGCGCGTGCAGGAAGTACTGGTTGATGGCGGTCAGCTCATTGGTCAGCTGCGCGTTCAGCAGGCGGATTACGTCGTTGTCACCCTTCATGGGATACCTCTTTTTGTCTGGTTGTTGAAGCAGGAAATGCCGCCATTCTGCCATGAACAAGCTCATATCTGTAAGGAAAACATGAAAAAATGGTCAGATAATAGTGGTGGTGAAAACGCTGTTCGAAGTGCGAACAATTCTCGTTTTCGTTACTCGCGCAGTTGCGCACACTTGGCGGATAATATCGGCTGATCTTCAAGCAAGGACACCGATATGATGCTGCACATTCCCGGCGTGCTCACGCCGGAACAGGTACTGTATTTCCGCCAGCGCCTGGCGCAAACCGACTGGGTCGATGGCCGCGAAAGCGTGGGCGCGCAAGGCGCGCAGGTCAAGCGCAACCGCCAGCTGGCCGAGGGCTCGCCGCTGGCCAAGGAGCTGGGCGACATGGTGGCGCGCGCGCTCACCGCCAACCCGCTGTTCTTCGCCGCCGCGCTGCCGCTGCGCATCCTGCCGCCGTACTTCAACAGCTACGCCGGCGGCGAGCAGTACGGCCTGCATATCGACGGCGCCGTGCGCACCGACGGCCGCACCCTGCAGACCCTGCGCGCGGACGTCTCCACCACGGTGTTCCTGAGCGAACCGGAAGAGTACGAAGGCGGCGAACTGGTGGTGATGGACTCCTACGGCTCGCACGAGGTCAAGCTGCCGGCCGGCGACGCCATCGTCTACCCGTCCAGCAGCGTGCACCGCGTGATGCCGGTGACCCGCGGCGAGCGCATGGCGTCCTTCCTGTGGACCCAGAGCATGGTGCGCGAGGACGCCCGGCGCGCCATGCTGTTCGAGCTGGATCAGAACATCCAGAAGGTGCGCGGCCAGCTGGGCGACAACCACACCACGGTCGGGCTGACCGGCCACTATCACAACCTGCTGCGCATGTGGGCCGAGATGTAGGGGCTGGCAGCCAGGACGAAAAAAATCCCCGCCGGCGCCATGAGGCGCCGGTGGGGACTGAAGGGGTGGTACTCGTAAGCGGTGAAAAGGGAGGCGGGGCGCTCAGACCTGCTGGAAGTTGATCGGCACCAGCACGTACACCGCGACCGGCTTGCCGTCTTCCATATAGGGCTTGAACAGCGCGCGCATGGCGGCGACGCGGCCCGCTTCGTCCAGGTTGCCGGAACCGGAGGACTTGGCGATGATGGCCTGCTCCGGCAAGCCTTTTTCGCTGATCAGCACGCGCAGCATGACTACGCCGGTTTCGCCCAGGCGGCGTGAAATGGTGGGATACACCGGCGCCGGCGCACGCACGTACTCCACGCCCTGCACCAGGCGCGGCGCGGCAGGTGGCGCCGGCGGCGCCGGGGCGGCCTGCTGCGGCTGCGCGGTGGACGGCGCGCTTGGCGCGTCCGCGCTGCGCGGCTGGGCCGGCGGCGGCGTGATGGTGTTTTCGACGGTGATGTTCAGCAGCGGCAGTGGCGGCGGCGTGATGGCCGGGGCCTGCATGACGGGAACGGTCTTGGGCGCCGGCGGTTCCGGCTGCGGCGCGGGAGGCGCCACGAACGACACGTTGACTACCTGCGGCAGCACGGCATGCACGGCGTCGCGCAGCATGCCCGTTTGCAGCAGGTAGAAGAATCCTGCATGAATGGCGACGATCGCCGTGAATTTACCCAGCTTTGCCAGCCCGTCGGGTGAGGGCCCGTCTATCGTCATCGCATGCATTGCATTCCTTACGTGGTCATGGAAGGCCGCTTCAATACTGTTTCATTGATGCAGCCCAGATGTGCGGTCAGGATCTCTTCGGCAGTCGAAGCGCATTGGCCGCAGCACGTGGCCAGGCCCAGGTCGGCGCGCAATTCGTCGATCGAAGTGATGCCCAGTTCTATGGCTTGACGGATTTCGCGGTCTGAGATGTTGTTGCAAATACAAACAATCATTGCGTTACCTTCTGGCTAGGATGGTGCTAACTAAATGCTCACTGATTCTGATGCCGATTCGTCACTTTTAATTGTTTCTTAATGAGAATCATTATCATTACGTTTCCTATTCTGCCGCAACCCGGCGTACAATGCAAGCAGTTCCTGCAAATCCAACTCATTCTCATTTAGCTCTATAATGGCCGCACAGAAATTCATCACCGATCCGACTGGAAGCCCCATGACGCAAGCGCCCCCCCTGACCCAACTCGACACGCTGGAGACCGGCAGAAGCGCCGTGGTCGTGCACGTGGCGCCGGGCAATCCGCAAGAAATGGAAGACGGCGCCGACCTGGCGCGGCGCCTGATGGAGCTGGGCTTCGTGCCCGGCGAGCGCATCCGCATGCTGAAGCGCGGCATGCCGGGCGGCGAGCCGCTGGCCATCAAGGTCGGCAACTCCACTTTTGCATTGCGCCGCTTCGAGGCCGCGCTGATCTCCATTCAACCGGAATAAACCATGGGTGCAGTAGAAAAACCGGCGCAGGCCGCAGCGCAGGCGCCGATGGTGGCCCTGCTGGGCAATCCGAACTGCGGCAAGACCGCGCTGTTCAACCGCATCACCGGCGCGCGCCAGAAAGTGGCCAACTACGCCGGCGTGACCATCGAACGCAAGGAAGGCCAGTTCACTTCGCCCGACGGCCACGGCTTCCGCCTGCTGGACCTGCCGGGCGCCTATTCGCTGAAAGCCCACACGCCGGACGAAGCCATCACGCGTGACGTGGTGGCCGGCCTGCGCGCCGGCGAAGCGGCGCCGGACGTGGTGGTGTGCGTGGTGGACGCCACCAACCTGCGCCTGAACCTGCGCCTGGTGCTGGAGATCAAGCGCCTCGGCCTGCCGATGATACTGGCGCTGAACATGGTGGACGTGGCCAGGAAGCGCGGTATCGCGATCGACGCCGACAAGCTGGCCCGGGAACTGGGCATGACGGTGGTGGAAACCGTGGCGGTGACGGCGGGCGGCGAAAAGTCGCTGCTGCGCGCGCTGGACCTGATGTGGCCGCTGGCCGCCAGCA
Source organism: Massilia sp. Root351 (assembly GCF_001425045.1). Taxonomy (GTDB): domain Bacteria; phylum Pseudomonadota; class Gammaproteobacteria; order Burkholderiales; family Burkholderiaceae_D; genus Rugamonas. Next base: position 135,301 of record NZ_LMDJ01000001.1, read on the forward strand.
AGGCCAATCCGCTGGCCGCCATCGACGCGGTGCCGGTGGAGGAGACGCAGCGCGAAGTGCGGCGCATCCTGTCCGTGGTCAGCAACGACAGCGCGGACAAGGGCAACCTGAGCGAAAAGATCGATGACGTGGTGCTGCACCCGGTGCTCGGCCCCATCATCCTGGCGGTGCTGATGTTCCTGGTGTTCCAGGCGGTGTTCGCCTGGGCCGCGCCCGTCATGGAATGGATCAAGGACACGGTGGACGGCGGCGGCGGCCTGCTCAAGGAGCACATGGCCGACGGCGTGCTGCGCAGCCTGCTGGTGGACGGCGTGATCAGCGGCGTGGGCAGCGTGCTGGTGTTCCTGCCGCAGATCCTGATCCTGTTCTTCTTCATCTTGGTACTGGAAGACTGCGGCTACCTGCCGCGCGCGGCCTTCCTGCTGGACCGCATGATGGGCGGCGTGGGCCTGTCCGGGCGCGCCTTCATCCCGCTGCTGTCCAGCTTTGCCTGCGCCATCCCGGGCGTGATGGCGGCGCGCACCATCCAGAATCCGCGCGACCGCCTGGTCACCATCATGATCGCCCCGCTGATGACTTGCTCGGCGCGCCTGCCGGTGTACGCGCTGGTGATTGCCGCCTTCATCCCCGAGCGCGAAGTGTGGGGCATGCTCAGCCTGCAGGGCCTGGTGCTGTTCGGGCTGTACGTGGCCGGCATCGTCTCGGCCATGGCGGTGGCGTGGTTCTTCAAGCGTTCGCTGGGCGCCAAGAGCAAGCAGCCGCTGATGCTGGAACTGCCCAGCTACCACTGGCCGCATATGCGCAACCTGGCCATCGGCCTGTGGGAGCGCGCCAAGATCTTCCTGACCCGCGTCGGCACCGTGATCCTGACGTTGATGGTGCTGCTGTGGGCGCTGAGCAGCTTCCCCGGCGCGCCGGAAGGCGCCACCCATCCGCCGATCTACTACAGCCTGGCGGGCTTGCTGGGGCGCGGCCTGGAATTCATCTTCGCGCCGATCGGCTTCAACTGGCAGATCTGCATCGCGCTGGTGCCGGGCATGGCCGCGCGCGAAGTGGCGGTAGGCGCGCTGGGCACGGTGTACGCGCTGTCCCAGACCGGCGACGAGCTGGCCTCGCAGCTCGAGCCCATCCTGTCGCAGACCTGGTCGATGGCCACCGCGCTGTCGCTGCTGGCCTGGTACGTGTTCGCGCCGCAATGCCTGTCCACCCTGTCGGTGGTGCGCCGCGAAACCGGCAGCGTGCGCTACGCCTTCATCATGGCTGGCTACATGTTCGCGCTGGCCTATACGGCGTCGTTCATCACCTACCGCGTTGCGGTCATGCTGGGAGCCTGATATGTGGCAGCAGATCATCGTCGGCCTGATCGTCGCAGCGGCGCTGGTGCACGCCAGCACCAAGTATCTGCCGGCCGGCTGGCGCCGCCGCATCGTCTACGGGCTGGCCCGGTGCGGGCTGAACGAAGACAAGCTGGCCAGGTTCTTCAAGGTGCAGGACAGCTGCGGTTCCGGCTGCGGTTCCTGCGGCAGCTGCGGCAGCGGCGGCAGCGGCGGTAGCAAAGACGCCGCCGCCCCGCCGTCCCCGCCGGTATCCCGGCGCGTCATCAAGCTCCACGTCCAGCGCTGATCTTTCCGGCCAGACAAATGGGGTCAGGGTTAATTTTCCCGTGCGGGAAAATTAACCCTGACCCCATTTTGCTTTACGGCAGTGGATGGAAGGACTCGGCCTGGGCCACGGGCCAGTACAGGCCGAACACCGGCGGCAGCTTGGAGAGCAGGGTGGGATCGAGCAGCTGGCCGGGCTCGAGGTAGGGCAGCAGCGCGGACGCGAGCTTGACCTGGTTGGGCGAGATGCGCCGCACGATGTGGTGCGGCTTCAGTTGCGACGGATGGGTCAGGCCGGCGGCGGCGATCAGCTCGGCCAGCGCTTTCAGCGTGTTCTGGTGGAAGTGCGCCACGCGCTGGGTCTTGTCCGGCACCACCAGCGCGCGCTGGCGCAGCTTGTCTTGCGTGGCCACGCCGGTCGGGCAGTGGTCGGTGTGGCAGCTCTGGCTCTGGATGCAGCCCAGCGCGAACATGAAGCCGCGCGCGGAGTTGCACCAGTCGGCGCCCAGCGCCAAGGTGCGCGCGATGTCGAAGGCGGTGATGATCTTGCCCGAGGCGCCGATCTTGATGCGCTCGCGCAGCCCGGCCCCTACCAGCGTGTTGTGCACCAGCAGCAGCGCCTCCTGCAGCGGCGTGCCGACGTGGTCGGTGAACTCCAGCGGCGCCGCGCCGGTGCCGCCTTCGCTGCCGTCGACCACGATGAAGTCGGGCGTGATGCCGCACGCCAGCATGGCCTTGACGATGCCGAAAAATTCCCACGGGTGGCCGATGGCCAGCTTGAAACCGGTCGGCTTGCCGCCGGACAGCTTGCGCAGCCGGTCGATGAAGGCCAGCATTTCCAGCGGCGTGGAGAAGGCCGAGTGGTTGGCCGGCGAGATGCAGTCCACGCCCGCCATGACGCCGCGCGTGGCGGCGATCTCCGCGCTCACCTTGGGCCCGGGCAGCACGCCGCCGTGGCCGGGCTTGGCGCCCTGCGACAGCTTCAGTTCTATCATCTTCACCTGCGCGGTGCAGGCGTTGGCGGCGAAGTTCTGTTCCGAGAAGCTGCCGTCCGCGTTGCGGCAGCCGAAGTAGCCCGAGCCGATTTCCCATACCAGGTCGCCGCCGTTTTCGCGGTGGTAGGGGCTGATGCTGCCTTCGCCGGTGTCGTGCATGAAGCCGCCGATGCGCGCGCCGCCGTTGAGCGCCAGGATGGCGTTGGCCGACAGCGAGCCGAAGCTCATGGCCGACACGTTGAACACGCTGGCCTTGTAGGGCTGGGCGCGCGGGCAGTCCGGATGGTTGCCGATTTCGATGCGGAAGTCGTGGCCGTTCACCGGCACCGGCTGGATCGAGTGGTTGATCCATTCGTAGCCGGCCTGGTAGACGTCAAGCTGGGTGCCGAAGGGGCGCTTGTCGGTGTCGAGCTTGGCGCGCTGGTAGACGATGCTGCGCTGGTTGCGCGAGAACGGCGCGGCCGACTGGTCGTCCTCCAGCAGGTATTGGCGGATCTCGGGCCGGATCGCCTCGAACATGAAGCGGAAGTGCGCCAGGATGGGGTAGTTGCGCCGCAGCGCGCGCTTGGTCTGCAGCACGTCGGCGATGCCGACGGCGGTCAGCACGGCCGCCGCCGCCGGCACCCACAGCGGCGCGCCCATGGCCAGTGACAGCGGCAGGGCGGCGGCAGCGCCGGCGAATGCGGAATAACGCAGCATGGTCATGGACGCTCCTGGTCGGTACGGTGGGCCGATTGTAGGGCGGAAACAAAAAAAGCGCCACCGGGGTTCGGTGAACCCGGTGGCGCTGCACGCATGGCCTGCCCGCGAAGGGGCGGCCGGGGCGGGATGCTTAGAAGCGGAAGTTGGCGGTCAGGCTGGCCGAGCGCGGGGTGCTCGGGGTGTAGCGGTAGCCGGACTTGTTGATCGCCGCGACATAGGTCTCGTCGGTGATGTTGTTGATGTTCAGCTGCAGGTCCACGTTCTTGTTGATGGCGTACGCAGCCATGGCGTTGGCAACCCAGTAGCCTTCCACGAAGGCCGGGGTGCCGACGGCGCCGTCGGTGCCGCGCAGCATGTCGCCCGAATAGCGCAGGCCGCCGCCGATCTTCAGGCCCATCGGCAGGGTGTACGAGGTCCATGCGGTGAACGAATCCTTGGGCGTGTAGGTCAGCTGGTTCTCGCCGCTGGCGCTGATGGTCTTGCCGGACAGGACTTCGGTTTTCATGTGGGCGTAGCCCGCGCTGACCAGCCAGCCGCGCGCGATCTCGCCGGTGACGCCGATTTCAATGCCTTCGACGCGCTTCTTGCCGGTCTGGTAGTACTTGGTCAGGTCGGTCGCGTCCTGCTCCACTTCGTTCTTCACGGTGGTGCGGTAGATGGCGCCGGTCAGGGCCAGCTTCTGCTTCAGCAGGTCCCACTTGCCGCCGATTTCCTGGGTCACGGTTTCCTGCGGGTCGAACTTCGGATTGGCCGCGCTGTTGGCGCTGGCGGACAGGGCGAAATTGTTGCCGCCCGGCGGCTGCTTGGAGGTGGCCACGGTGGCGTACACGCTGCTGTCCGGGGTCGGCTTGTACAGCGCCGACAGCTTGCCGTTGACCAGCGTGTCCGACGCGGTCAGGTTGGTCGGCACCGGGGTGCCCACCGGGATCGCGGTACCGGTGGCGGTCGACAGGGCCACCGCGTTGTAGGTGGTGCGGTAGTGGTCGGCGCGGATGCCGCCGCTGAACATCCACTGCTCGCCCAGCTTGGCGGTGTCGAACAGGTACAGGCTCTGGGTGTTGGTGCTGCCGTCGGTGAACGCGCCGCTGCGGGTCGGGTTCAGGCCGGTGAGCGCGGCCGACGGGTCGGGCGCGTACAGCGGGGTGTCGGCCAGGGTGCCCAGGCTGGCGGCCAGGTAGCTGTAGCTGACCTGCTTCTCGTTGGTGAACTCCACGCCGGCCACGGCGGTGTGCTTCATGCCGGCCGCGTCGAATTCGGCGGTCAGGTTGGTCTGGTTGGTCAGGATCTCGTTGCGCTGGTCCTTGATGGTGCGGGTGTTGCGCTTCAACATCCATTGCGAGGTCGGCAGCACCACGCCGGCCGGGGTCTCGGTGATCAGGTTGCCCACCGCGCCGGTGGTGGCGTTCAGGCCGGTCACCATGAAGGCGGTCAGCAGGTAGTCCTGCTTGGTCTTGCCGAAGCGCGCGGTGTTCTGCAGCTTCAGGGACGGCGAGAAGTCGTGGTCCACGCGCACGGTGGCCATGTCCGCTTTCACCTTGTCGTAGTCGCTGGTCGAGCCGTAGAAGCCTTCCGGGTCCACCATGGCGGCGCTGTTCAGGTACAGGCGGCGCTTGGCGGCGTCTTTATTGTTCGAGTCCGGGCTGCTGTAGCCGGGCAGGCCGATGGTCGGCACGCCGCCATCGGGGATGTTGTCCTGGTCCACGTGCAGGTAGCTCAGGGTCAGGCGGGTCGGGCTGCCCAGGCCGAAGGAAACGGTCGGCGCGATGGCCCAGCGCTTGTTCTTGATCACGTCGCGGCCCGGCTTGCCGCTGTCCTGCGCCAGCGCGTTGAAGCGGAAAGCGATGCCTTTTTCAGCGCTCAGCACCTGGTTCACGTCGGCGGTGGCGCGCTTTTGCTTGGCGCTGCCCACGGTCACGCGGCCGGAGTAGGCGTCCTGCATCTGGGCCTGCTTGGAGGTCAGGTTGACCGAGCCGGTCGGCGAGCCGCGGCCGCTGTCGGTGCCGGCCGGGCCCTTCAGGATGTCGATCTGTTCCACGTTGAAGGTGTCGCGCGAGATCGAGCCCATGTCGCGCACGCCGTCCACGTAGATGCTGCTGGAGGCGTCGAAGCCGCGCATGAAGATGGCGTCGCCGGTGTTGGTGTTGCCGTTTTCTCCCAGGAAGAAGGCGCCCACGCCCGGGGTGTTGGCCAGCGCTTCGGTCAGGGTCACGGCGCCTTGCTGTTCGATCAGCTCGCGCTTGATGACGGTGATGGTCTGCGGCGTGTTGACCAGCAGTTCCGTGTATTTGCCGGACGCGGCGCGGTCGGCCTTGAATTCGTTCTCTTTGGCGCCTTCGACGCGCACTTCCTGCACCGCGCCGGCCGGGGCGGCGGCACTGCTGCCGGCGGCGGCGGCTTCGGCTGCGTGGGCGCCAGTGGCAGCCATCGGCAGCAGCATGGCGGCCAGGAGCGTGTTCATCGGAGTGAAGGCTGGGGTTGCGTGCTTGCGGCTTTTGATTGCCATGTTGTGTTTTCTCGGTAAAAGTTTGTAAAGATCAACGAGATGATAGCAATTGCAAGCCACTATGTAAACGAGAATTGTTATCATTCCCATTCAGCTAGAGTGATAGTTCCAGCCGAAACATGGCGGGAATGCTAAGCTGGCGGATTGCGGGGCGCGCCCCGCGCACTATGAGGAAAGCCGTCATGATCGTGGTCCATCACCTGAACAATTCGCGCTCGCAACGCGTGCTGTGGCTGCTCGAGGAACTGGGGCTGGAATACGACATCGTGCGCTACCAGCGCGACGCCAAGACCATGCTGGCGCCGCCGTCGCTGCGCGCCATCCACCCGCTGGGCAAGTCGCCCGTGATCACCGACGGCGACGCCACGGTGGCCGAATCGGGCGCCATCATCGAATACCTGGTGGAAAAGTACGGCAACGGCAGGCTGGTGCCGCCCGCCGGCAGCGCCGACAAGCGGCGCTGGACCTATTTCCTGCACTATGCGGAAGGCTCGGCCATGGCGCCGCTGCTGATGAAGCTGGTGTTCGACCGGGTCGAGAGCAGTCCGGCGCCGTTCTTCGTCAAACCCATCGCCAAGGCCATCGCGGCCAAGGTCAAGGGCAGCTACATCCTGCCGCAGATCGAGCAGCACCTGGATTACCTGGAAGGCGAACTGGGCAAGACCGAGTGGTTCGCCGGCGCCGAGTTCAGCGCGGCCGACGTGCAGATGAGCTTCCCGCTCGAAGCGGCCGCCGCGCGCGGCGGCCTGGCGCGCAGCCGCCCCAAGCTGATGGCCTTCCTGGAGCGCATCCACGCCCGCCACGCCTACCAGCGCGCGCTGGAAAAAGGCGGCCCCTACGAGCTGCTGCGCTGAGCCGGTGCGCTGGGGGGGCGGCGGTGGCCAGTGCTAGAATGGCGCCACTGAACCAGAAGCAGATTCTCCATGGGTAGACTCCTCGCCATCGACGGCTTGAACATTGTGCGCCGCGTGTATGAAGCCAGCCCCGAACCCGATTCGGACCTGAAGGCCGACATCGCGCTGCGCCACGCGCTGTCCTCGTTCCGCAACCTGATCACCGACCACCAGCCGACCCACGTGCTGCCGGCTTTCGACTACGGCGGCGCCACCTGGCGCCACCAGCTCTACGCCGGCTACCGCGAGGGCCGCGCGCCCATGCCCGGCGTGCTGCGCGAGGCGCTGCCGGAGTTCTACCAGCGCCTGGCCGGCTTCGGCCTGCGCGTGGTCAGCCTGCCGGAGGTGGAGGCGGACGACGTGATCGGCACCGTGGTGCTGCGCTGGCTGGCCGAGGACAGGGGCGCGGCGGTGGTGGCCACCACCGACAAGGACCTGCATTGCCTGGTTGCCCAGGGCGCGCTGGTGTGGGACCATTTCAAGAGCGAATGGCACGACTATGCCTGGTGCGAGAAGAAGTGGGGCGTGCCGCCCGAGCAGCTGCCGGATCTGCTGGCGCTGATGGGCGACGCCACCGACAGCATTCCCGGCGTGTCCAAGGTGGGCCTGAAGACAGCGGCCAGGCTGTTGCGCACTTACGGCAATCTGGACGCCATCATGGCCGGCGCCGGCATCCTCAAGGACACGCTGGGCGAAACGTTACGAAAAGAGCGCGAGATGCTGTATCTTTCTCGTCAGCTGGTGCAGTTGAAGACCGACGTGCGGGTCGGCGTGAGCTGGAACATGCTGGCCTGGGAATCCGCGTAAAAGATAAAACAAGTGGGGTGAGAGATGTTAAAAGCGGTGATAGTCGACACCAGCGCGGTGGCGCGCGGCTTGCTGAACACGGTGCTGCTCGACGGCGGCTACGACGTGGTGGGCCAGGGCCACACCGGCGCCAGCGCCATCGCCCTGATGGTGAAGCACCAGCCGCAGCTGGTGTGCATTGCGCGCGACGTGTTCGACGCCGACGAGGCCTCCGTGGCCGAGCTGCGCAAGGGCTGGCCGAAGTCGCTGATCTTCATGGTGTCGAGCGAGTTCGACGCGGCCACGGTGCAGAAGGCGCACGCCATGGGCGTGAACGGCTTCATCGTCAAGCCCTTCAACGCCGGCACGGTGCTCAACACCATCCGCAACACCGTGATCGCGATGGTCAAGCGCCAGCAGAAAGCGCTGGCGGAGCAGAACGGCGGCGAAGCGCCGGGCGGGTAGGGGGGAGCGCAGCGTGGCCCGCCGAGCTCAGAACGTCGAGCCAGCGATAATCCCGCCGCCCAGGCACACATCGCCGTCATACAGCACGGCCGACTGCCCCGGCGTCACCGCCCACTGGGCGTCCGGGAAGCCCAGCGAGAAGTTGAGCGCCCCGTCGGCCTGCACGTCGCACGGCACGTCGGCCTGGCGGTAGCGCGTCTTGGCCGAGATGCGGCCGGCTTCAGGCGCCTCGCCGGCGATCCAGCTGGCCTGGTCCGCCGTCAGCGCGGACGACAGCAGCCACGGATGGTCGTGGCCTTGCACCACCCACAGCGTATTGTTTTCAATGTCCTTGCGCGCCACGTACCAGGCGTCGCTGGAACCGTCGGGGTTCTGGTAAGTCTTCACGCCGCCGATGCCGATGCCCTTGCGCTGGCCCAGCGTGTAGAACGACAGGCCCACATGCTCGCCCACCACCTTGCCGTCCGGCGTCTTCATCGGGCCCGGCTTGTGCTGCAGGTAGCGGCCCAGGAATTCGCGGAACGGGCGCTCGCCGATGAAGCAGATGCCGGTCGAATCCTTCTTGGCCGCGTTCGGCAGCTGCAGCTGCTCGGCGATCTTGCGCACTTCGGTTTTCGGGATTTCACCCAGCGGGAACAGCGTCTTCGACAGCTGCGCCTGGTTCAGGCGGTGCAGGAAGTAGCTCTGGTCCTTGGTGTGGTCGAAGGCCTTGAGCAGCTCGAAGCGGCCGTGCCGGGCATTCTGGCGCACGCGCGCGTAGTGGCCGGTGGCGATCAGGTCCGCGCCCAGGTGCATGGCGTGGTCGAGGAAGGCCTTGAACTTGATTTCGGCGTTGCACAGCACGTCCGGGTTCGGCGTGCGGCCGGCCTGGTATTCGCGCAGGAACTCGGCGAACACCCGGTCCTTGTACTCGGCGGCGAAGTTGACCGCCTCGATGTCCACGCCCACCACGTCGGCCACGCTGGCCGCGTCGATCCAGTCCTGGCGCGTGGAGCAGTATTCGGAGTCGTCGTCATCTTCCCAGTTCTTCATGAACAGGCCGATCACCTCGTAACCCTGTTCCTTGAGCATCCACGCCGCGACCGAGGAATCGACCCCGCCCGACATGCCGATAACGACTTTTTTCTTACTCATTCTTGATTTCCGTCAAACTTCTTTTAACTTGCTTCAAATTCGCTCAAACCTCGTCAAACACGGAGACATGTGTGTGCAACAGGTCCAGGGGCGCCCGTTTGCCCGCCAGGTACTCGTCGACGCAGGTGAGCAGCAAAGGACTGCGGTGGCGCTCGGCGCAGGCCGCGATTTCATCGCGCGTGAGCCACATGGTGCGCAGGATGCCTTCGTCCAGCGGGCGCCCTTCGTGCAGGGCGCCTGCCACGCCGCAAAAGGCGAAGCGCAGATACTGCACCGCCTCGCCGGTGCGTGCCGAACGGTAGCGCGACATATACATGCCCACCAGGCCGGTGGGCGTGAAATCGTAGGCGGTTTCTTCCAGCACTTCGCGCACCACGGCCTGCTCCAGCGACTCGAGCGGATCCAGGTGGCCGGCCGGCTGGTTCAGGCGTATTCCGTCGCTGGTTTCCTCCTCGATCAATAGGAATTTGCCATCGCGTTCGATGACAGCGGCAACGGTTACAGAGGGTCTCCAGGTACGCGGCATGTGTCTCTTCCTTGAAAGAGCCGCCATTTTAGCTTGTTCCGGGGTGTTGCGTTCCGATGTCGCCTAAATAGAGGGAAACTTCGATTAAAACCGGTTTTTGGGACTTGTTTTGCACGTGGTGGAATATGGTTTCCACGGTATGAAACCGGGGGTGTCTTATGCGCGACAGGCTATGGTTGTTGCTCGGCCAAAAAGGTTATCTTTCTAGAAAACCGTGCTATGTTCTCTGGAAGAGCAAGATTTGCAACATTATTTGGCAATATATTTCGCAATATTATTAGCAACTTCTGGAGGCAACATGAGGATAGGCATACCGGCGGAAACGAGGCCTGGGGAAACCCGGGTCGCGGCCACGCCAGAGACAGTAAAGAAGCTCGCTGCCAAGCACCAAATCATCGTCCAGGCGGGGGCCGGCATCACGGCCTCGGTGACCGATGAGGCGTATGCGGCGGCCGGCGCCACCATCGGCACGGCGGCGGACGCGTATGGCGCCGAGGTGGTGCTGAAAGTACGCGCCCCGAGCGCCGAGGAGCGCGTGCTGATGAAGCCGGGCACGGTGTTGATCGGCATGCTCAACCCTTTCGATGCGGAAAACATCACCGCCATGGCCGCTGCCGGGCTGCAAGCCTTCGCGCTGGAAGCGGTGCCGCGCATCACGCGCGCGCAGTCGATGGACGTGCTGTCCTCGCAGGCCAACATCGCCGGCTACAAGGCGGTGCTGGTGGGCGCCAACACCTACCAGCGCTTCATGCCCATGCTGATGACCGCCGCCGGCACCGTGAAGGCGGCCCGCGTGCTGATCATGGGCGTCGGCGTGGCCGGCCTGCAGGCGATCGCGACCGCCAAGCGCCTCGGCGCGGTGATTGAAGCGTCGGACGTGCGCCCGCCGGTGAAGGAGCAGGTGGAATCGCTGGGCGCCAAGTTCATCGACGTGCCCTTCCTCACCGACGAAGAGAAAGAGATTGCGCAAGGTTCGGGCGGCTATGCCCGTTCCATGCCGGCCGACTGGATGAAGCGCCAGGCGGCACTGGTGCACGAGCGCGCCAAGCTGGCCGACATCGTGATCACCACCGCGCTGATCCCGGGCCGCGCCGCGCCGGTGCTCATTTCCGAGGAAACCGTGAAGGCCATGAAGCCGGGCTCCGTCATCGTCGACCTGGCCGTCAGCCAGGGCGGCAACTGCCCGCTGTCGGAACTGAACAAGACCGTCATCAAGCACGGCGTGCACATCGTCGGCGAGCCGGACCTGGCCTGCCACGTGGCGGCGGACGCCTCCGCCCTGTACGCGCGCAACGTGCTGGACTTCCTCAAACTGATCATCGACAAGGAAGACAAACTGGTGATCGACCGCGAAGACGAGATCCTGAAGGCCACCCTGGTGTGCGCCGACAATCTGGTCCTGCGCAAATAAGGAGAACAAAATGGAAGTTAGCCACACCATCATCAATCTCATTATCTTCGTGCTGGCGATCTACGTCGGCTACCACGTGGTCTGGGGCGTTACGCCCGCGCTGCATACACCGCTGATGGCGGTGACCAATGCGGTATCGGCCATCATCATCGTCGGCGCCATGCTGGCGGCCGGTCTGACCGAAGGCCTGACCGGCCAGGTTGCCGGCACCGTGGCGGTGGCGCTGGCCGCCGTCAACGTGTTCGGCGGTTTCCTGGTCACCCAGCGCATGCTGGAAATGTTCAAGAAAAAGGAACCCAAGGCCAAGCCTGTGGCTGCCGCGATCGAGGGAGGCAAAGCATGAGCTTCATCAGCATGAACCTCGTCACGATGATGTACCTGATTGCCTCGGTGTGTTTCATCCAGGCGCTCAAGGGCTTGTCGTCGCCGGCCAACGCGCGCCGCGGCAATGCCTTCGGCATGACCGGCATGGCCATCGCGGCCGTCACCACGCTGGCGCTGATCCTCAAACTGCGCGCCGACGCTGCCAGCGCGGGCATCGGCTCGGGCAATGGCCTGGGCCTCGGCCTGGTGGCGCTGGGCGTGGTGGTGGGCGGCAGCATCGGCGCCTATCTGGCCAAGACCGTCGAGATGACCAAGATGCCGGAACTGGTGGCCGCCATGCACTCGCTGATCGGCCTGGCCGCAGTTTGCATCGCGGTGGCAGCCGTGTCCGAGCCGCACGCCTTCAACATCGCCAAGGTGGGCGAGGCACTGCCGCTGGGTAACCGGCTGGAACTGTTCATCGGCACCTTTGTCGGCGCCATCACCTTCTCGGGATCGGTGATCGCTTTCGGCAAGCTGGCGGGCAAGTACAAGTTCCGCCTGTTCCAGGGCGCGCCGGTGGTGTTCGCCGGCCAGCACATGCTGAACCTGGCGCTGGCGGTGGTGATGGTCGGCCTCGGCCTGGCCTTCGTGTTCGCCGGCGGCGTGGAACCGGCATGGACCCCGTTCATCATCATGACCGCCATCGCCTTCGTGCTGGGCGTGCTGATCATCATCCCGATCGGCGGCGCGGACATGCCGGTGGTGGTGTCGATGCTGAACTCCTACTCCGGCTGGGCGGCGGCCGGCATCGGCTTCTCGCTGAACAACTCCATGCTGATCATCGCCGGTTCGCTGGTGGGTTCCTCGGGTGCGATCCTGTCCTACATCATGTGCAAGGCCATGAACCGCTCCTTCTTCAACGTGATCCTGGGCGGCTTCGGCGGCGACGCAGCGGCGGCCACCTCGGGCGGCGGTTCGCAGCCTGCGCGCCCGGTCAAATCGGGTTCGGCGGACGACGCGGCCTTCATCATGTCGAATGCGGAAACCGTCATCATCGTGCCAGGCTACGGCCTGGCGGTGGCGCGCGCGCAGCACTCGCTCAAAGAGCTGGTCGAGAAGCTGACCCACAAGGGGGTGACCGTGAAGTATGCGATCCATCCGGTGGCGGGCCGCATGCCCGGCCACATGAACGTGCTGCTGGCGGAAGCCGAAGTGCCGTACGACCAGGTGTTCGAGATGGAAGACATCAATGGCGAATTCGGCCAGACCGACGTGGTGCTGGTGCTGGGCGCGAACGACGTGGTGAACCCCGCCGCGAAAGATCCGAAATCGCCGATCGCTGGCATGCCGATCCTGGAGGCTTACAAAGCGAAGAGCATCATCGTCAACAAGCGCTCCATGGCCTCCGGCTATGCGGGCCTGGATAACGACCTGTTCTACCAGGCCAACACCATGATGGTGTTCGGCGACGCCAAGAAAGTAATTGAAGACATGGTCAAAGCGGTCGAATAAGGCGGCTGCGCGCCAGACCAAAGCCCGCCTTCCGGCGGGCTTTTTTTTTAGTCGAAATCGGACGCGGGGCTGGGCCTGGCGCGCCGGCGGGCGAATTCGGCGGTGTCGGCGGCGTAGCGCTGGCGCGACGATTCGGTTTGCCAGCTCGATTGCGCGCGCACCAGTGCGGCCGCGCCTTCGCGCGTGCCGAGCAGGCGGTCGATGCGGATGATGGCGGCGCGGCCCCACGGCGTGCGAGGGCAGGCGAAACCGGCGGTGACGGGGGCGCCGCTGCCGGCCACCGGCACCGTGGCCAGCGTGGCCAGCTCCGGCGCGCGCGCGCGCTCGTAGGCGAAAGCGAAGTCATAGTCCAGCGTGTAGTCGGTGCGGCCGGCGGCGATCATCTTGAAGATGTTCTTGCCGTAGTTGCCGGCCGCCGTGGTGTGCAGCCCGGATGGCGCGGGCCGCTGCGCGATGGCCTGGTCGGCGAACTCGCCATAGCTGCGCTTGTCCACCACCAGGCCGCGCAGCGCGCCCTGCGCCAGCAGGGCGGTGAGGTTGGCTTCGCCGGCACTGTTGAGCGGTATGGCCGGCAGGGTGTCGCTGCGCACCACGAGGCTGGGCGGCGGCAGGCGGTTGGCGTCGCTGAAGTAGGCGATCCGTTCGCGGTCCGGCGTGCGCAGCGCCGCAGCGAAGCAGACCTGCTCGCCGCGCCCCAGCATCTCCCAGGTACGGCGCGCGTTGGCGTAGATGAAGCGGTGTTCGGTGTGCGGCCATCTGGCCAGGATGAAATTGACCGCCTGGTCGGCCACGCCCTGGCCCGGCTTGCCGTTCACAGGGATGGAAGCGGGGGCGAAGTCGGGCATCACCCAGGTCATCACGTCGCCGGCTTGCGCGGCGCGGCAGGCGGACAGCAACGCCGCCACGGCCAGCGCCACGCTCAACGCGCGCCGGTGCAGCGGAAGGGAGGCGCTGGCTTGGGGGGCGGAGGCGGGCATGGCGCGTCGGCTGGCTGGTGGCTGGCTGGGCGTCTAGCGGCGGCCGTACATCATCAGTTCGGCCAGCACGCTGCGCGCGGGGCCGAACAAGTCGATGGCGGCAAGCGAGGCGCCCAGCAGGACCTGCGCGGGCGAGTCGTTGGCGAACACGCGCGCCATGGTGTCGGTCAGGTGCACGGTCAGGCTGCGGTCGCCGCGGCGCAGGCTTTCATATTGCGCCAGCATGGACGGCGTGGCGCCTTGCGCCAGCAGGCGCGCCAGCACGGCGGCGTCGCGCAGGCCCAGGTTCAGGCCCTGGCCCGCCACCGGGTGCAGGGTCTGCGCGGCGTTGCCGATGGCGGCCATGCGCGCCGATCCCTGTACGCCGGCGTTCAATCCGAGCGGGAAGGCCAGCCGGCGCGAGACGCCGGTGAAGCTGCCCAGCCGCGTGCCGAAGGCCTCGCCCAGCTGCTGCAGGAAGGCCGCGTCGTCCAGGCCGAGCAGGCTGTGCGCCGTCTCCGGCCGCACGCACCACACCAGCGAGTATTCATCGTCCTGCGGCAGCAGCGCCAGCGGGCCTTGCGCGGTGAAGCGCTCGTAGGCGCGGTGCGGCACCGGCGCGCTGCTGCGCACCTGCGCGATGATGGCGGTCTGGCCATAGTCGCGCTGCATGGACTTGGCCTGCTGCTCGCCGAACAGGCCGCCCTCGGCCTGCACCACGATGGAGGCCGTGAGCGTGCGCCGCTTGCCGTCCTCCTCGACGGCGATGGCGACCTGGCCGGGCTGCTCGTCCAGGCCGGTCACCAGCGCGGGCCGCAGCGCGGCGATGCCGGCGCGCCCGCAGGCCGCGCCCAGCTCCGTCACGAGCGCGCCGTATCGGCTCACGTAGCCCAGTGCGTCGAGCTTGTGCTCCTCGCGGTCTATCACGCTGCGGCCGAACTGGCCACGGCGCGACACGTGGATCTGGTGGATGGCGGTGGCGGGCACCGGCCAGCTGCCGATGTCTTCCAGGATCTGGCGGCTGCCGTAGGACAGGGCCAGCGAGCGCGGATCGTTGCTGGCCTGCTGCAGGGTGCGTGCGTCGATCAGCGCGATGCGCTGGGGCGCCACGCTGCGCTTGACCAGCAGCGCCGCCAGCGCCATGCCGGCCGGGCCGGCGCCGCAGATGGCGATGTCATAGTCCGGCGGCAGCGGCTGCATCTGCTGCACCGGCGCTGCGCCGGTATAGGTGCGCGGGCCGCTCATGGCTGCGCGGCCGGCTGCGCCGCTTGCTGCACGGCGTGCTGCATCAGCGTCTCGATCTCTTCCACCGTCTTCGGCGCGGCGGCGCTCAGGATGGTATAGCCCTCGTTCGTCACCAGCACGTCGTCCTCGATACGGATGCCGATGTGCCAGTACTGCTCGGGCACGTCCTCGCCCGGGCGCACGTAAATGCCCGGTTCCACCGTCAGCACCATGCCCGCGTGCAGCAGGCGCGACGGGGTGCCGGCGGTGTGTACATCGCGGTACAGGCCCACATCGTGCACGTCCATGCCCAGCCAGTGGCCGGTGCCGTGCATATAAAAGCGCGTGTAGGCCTTGGCGGCGATGGCTTCATCCACGCTGGCGTACTTGCTCTTGTCCAGCAGGCCCAGGTCCAGCATGCCCTGCGCCAGCACCCGCACGGCGGCGTCGTGCACCGCCTGGTAGGGCTGGCCGGGGTGGATCGCCTGCAGCGCGGCGGCCTGCGCCGCCAGCACCAGTTCGTACAGCGTGCGCTGCGGCGCGCTGAAGCGGCCGTTGACCGGATAGGTGCGCGTAATGTCGGAAGCGTAGCCATCGAGCTCGCAGCCGGCGTCGATCAGCACCAGGTCGCCGTCTTTGGTTTGCGCATTGTTGGCGTTGTAGTGCAGCACGCAGGCATTGGCGCCACTGGCGACGATGGAGTTGTAGGCCGGCGCCTGCGCGCCATGGCGGCGGAACTCGTACAGCAGCTCCGCCTCGATCTCGTACTCGTGCATGCCGGGCCGCGAGGCACGCATGGCGCGCGCGTGGGCCAGGCCGGAAATGGTGGCGGCGCGCAGCATGGTGGCCTGCTCGTCCTCGTCCTTGACCAGGCGCATCTCATCGATCAGCGGCAGCAGGTTGTGCTGCGTTTCCGGCGCCGTCACGCCGCTGCGGGACTGGCCGCGCACCGCGTCTATCCAGCGCTTGATTTGCGGCTCCAGCAGTGTGTGCTGCGCCGCGCGGCCTTGCGGCGCGTACAGCGTGGCGACGTTGGCCAGCAGGCGCGCCATCTCGGTATCGAGCGCGGCGATGGGGAAGGCGGCGTCGACGCCGAAGGCTGCGCGCGCCGCTTCGGGGCCGTGCCGGTAGCCCTCCCAGATTTCGCGCTCGGCGTTTTTCTCGCGGCAGAACAGGATGGCCTGGGCCGGCGTGTCGTGATGCGGCGCCGCCAGCACCAGCACCGCTTCGGGCTCGGTGAAGCCGGTCAGGTAGTAGAAGTGGCTGTCGTGGCGGTAGGGATAGTCGCTGTCGCTGTTGCGCGGCACTTCGGGCGCGGTGGCCAGCACGGCCACGCTGCCCGGCTCCATCAGCGCCAGCAGGCGCTTGCGGCGCAGGGCGTAGGCGTTCATGGCGCGGAGCTTCCGGCGGCGGCCTTCACGCCGTTGAGCTCATTGAGCTGGTCCACCGTGCCGACGTTGACCCAGTCGCCCTCGTACAGCTCGCCGCCCACCTGGCCCAGGTCCGCATACTGGCGCAGCAGCTTGCCCAGGCCGGCGCGCTGGCCCGGCGCGATGCCGTCGAACATTTCGGCGCGGTACACGCCGATGTTACCGAAGTTCCACAGCGTCTCGCCTTCATTGGCGACGGTGTACATGTTCAGCGCGAAGTCGCCCTTCGGGTTGTGCCAGGGGTTCTTGGTCAGCCAGATCCAGGCCGCGTCGCGCTTGTCCTTCGGGTAAGGGTTGCCCCACATGTCCTTATCGTGCAGCACGTCCTTGACCTGTTCGAAGTCGAAGTAGGGACAGTAGATGTCGCCCGAGATGGCCAGGAAGGGCTCTTCGCCCAGCAGGTGGCGCGCCTGCGCGATGCCGCCCGCCGTTTCCAGCGGCACCGGCTCCGGCGAATAGCGGATCTGTGCGCCGAACTGGCTGCCGTCGCCCAGCGCGTCCTCGATCATGTGGCCGAGGTGGGAATGGTTGATGACGATGTCCGTGATCCCGGCGCGCACCAGGTTCAGGATGTGCCAGACGATCAGCGGCCGGCCGCGCACCTTCAGCAGCGGTTTCGGGCAGTCGTCGGTCAGCGGACGCATGCGCTCGCCGCGTCCGGCGGCCAGTATCATGGCTTTCATGGCGCCGTCCTCAGAAGGTGTAGCCGACTTGGGGCTGCTTGTTTTCCAGCGCGTCCAGCAGGCGCACCAGCGGCTTCAAGTCCTTGTAGCGGCCGGCCGTCTTGCGCACGTACTCCAGCACCGTCGGCAAGTCGCCCAGGTACAGCGGCTTGCCGTCGCGGTAGTTCAGGCGGCAGAAGATGCCGAGGATTTTCAAGTGGCGCTGCAGCGCCATGTACTCGAAGTCCTTGTAGAAGGAATCGATGTCCTTGTTTACCGGCAGGCCCTCGGCCTTGGCGTGCTGCCAGTAGCGGATGGCCCAGTCCAGCACCAGTTCCTCGTCCCACGAAATGTAGGCGTCGCGCAGCAGCGAGGCCACGTCGTAGGTGATGGGGCCGTACACGGCGTCCTGGAAATCGAGGATGCCGGGATTCTTCTCGTCCATCCACATCAGGTTGCGCGAGTGGAAATCGCGGTGCATGTAGACCTGCTGCTGCGCCAGGCAGTTGGCGATGATGGCGTCGAACACCTTCTGCAGCTCGGCCGCCTGGGCTTCGGTCAGCACCGCGCCCAGGTGCTTGGCGATGTACCATTCCGGGAACAGGTTCAGCTCGCGCAGCATGAAGGCGCGGTCGAATTCGGGCAGCACGCCGGGCTGGCTGGCCTTCTGGATGTTCACCAGCGCTTCCAGCGCCTCGGCATACATGGTGGAGGCATTGTCGTGGTCCAGCACTTGCAGATAGGTGCTCACGCCCAGGTCCTGCAGCAGCAGCAAGCCGCGCTCGACGTCCTGCGCCACGATGGCAGGCACCGATACGCCGGCGGCGGCGAACAGCGCGTCAACCTTGACGAAGGCCGGCACGTTCTCGCGTTCGGGCGGCGCGTCCATCACGATCAGGGTGGCGCCGTGGGCCGGCTGGTGCGCGGGCAGCACGTCGACGCGGAAATAGCGGCGGAAGCTGGCGTCTGCCGAGGCAGGGCGGGCCGACGCGGGATCGACCAGGTTGAGGGAAACGAGCCAATCTTTCAACAGGATCAGGCGTGCGTCGGTCGCCTGGGCGCCGTCGTGGGCGGCGTTGCATGCGCCGTTAGGTGATAAGTTAGACAATAAAGACATGAAACAGCCTGTGGAATCCGGTTGGTGTGAACAATTCCCATATAATAAGGGATTCAACTTAAAAAATCGCCTGTCAATGGTGTTTCGTCCCTTCATTTCATGAGCCGGTTCTCAGTCCCTCCTAGCCCCCACAGCTGGGCGTTCGCGCTCACGGCCCTCGTCACCGCCGCCGCGGTGCCCGGCTATGCCCAGACCGCCCCCAAACGCAGCCACGTGGCGGACCCGGAAGCGCCCACCGTCATCCGCGCCGAAGAATTCGACGGCCGGCCGGACCGCGAGCTGAATCTGACGCGCGATGTGGAAATCGTGCGCGACAAGACCCGCGTCACCGCCGACACGGCCTGCTTCCGCCAGGTCGAGGACGAGGTGGAGGCGCGCGGCGGCGTCAAGATCTGGCGCTACGGCGACTACTACACCGGCGACGAGCTCAAGTTGAACATGGAGTCGGGCAAGGGCTATATGCTCAACCCGACCTACAAGCTGGAGCTGAACGCGGCCCAGGGCAAGGCGCAGCGCATCAACTTCCTCAACGAGGACGAGGCGCTGGTCATCGACGGCACCTACAGCACCTGCCAGGGACCGAATCCGGACTGGTACCTGAAATCGAGCACGCTGAACCTGGATTCCGGGCGCGACGTGGGCGTGGCCGGCAAGACCGTCGTCTACTTCAAGGACGTGCCCATCATCGGCACCCCGGCCATGTCGTTCTCGCTGTCGGGCGCGCGCCGCTCCGGCTGGCTGCCGCCGATCCCGGGCTTCGGCTCCAAGGGCCGCGCCGAGCTGACGGTGCCGTACTACTTCAACATCGCGCCCAACCGCGACCTGACGCTGTTCCCGCGCCTGATCGCGCGGCGCGGCATCCAGATCGGGGCGCATGCGCGCTATATCGGCGAAACCGACGCCGGCAGCTACGCCGGCGACACCTTCGTCGAGTACCTGCCGAACGACAAGCTGGCCGACGCCGACCGCTGGATGATCACGTCCAACCACACGCAGGCCATCGCCAAGGACTGGTCCTACGGCTGGAACGTGCGCGCCGCATCGGACAACAACTACCCGAACGACTTTTCCAAGACCGTGTCCGGCTCGGCCGAGCGCCAGCTGCTGCGCGAGCTGCGCACCGACTATCGCGGCGAATACTGGAGCCTGTCGGCGCGGGTGCAGAAGTACCAGGTGCTGCAAGACCCGGCGGCCGTCGCCGGCTCGCCGCTGTTCGTGCCGCGCCCGTACGACCGCCTGCCGGCCATCAATTTCCACGCCGCCCGCTACGACGTGGCCGGCTTCGACTGGCAGGTCAGCAGTGAACTGACCAGCTTCTGGCATCCGACCCTGACGCGCGGCAACCGCCTGGTGGCGGTGCCGCAGGTGAGCTACCCCATCATCGGCCCCAGCTACTTCATCACGCCCAAGCTGATGCTCAACGCAGCGGCCTACCAGCTCGACCCGCACGACGGCGCGGACGGCAAGTCGCTCACGCGCGCCGTGCCCACCATGTCGCTCGATTCGGGTCTGGTGTTCGAGCGCGACACCAAGCTGTTCGGCCGCAACGCCACGCAGACGCTGGAGCCGCGCCTGTTCTACGTGAAGACGCCGTACCGTGACCAGAAGGAGTTCCCGAACTTCGACACGGCGGCGGCCACCTTCAACTTCTCGCAGATCTTCAACGAAAACCGCTTCGTCGGCTCGGACCGGGTGGGCGACGCCAACCACGTCACGGCGGCGGTGGTGTCGCGCTTCCTGGAAGCGAGCGGCGCCGAGCGCCTGCGCCTGGCCTTTGGCCAGCGTTTCTACTTCAGCGACCAGCGCGTGCAGCTCGACGCCAGCACCCCCACGCGCGACGCCAAGTCGGACATCCTGCTGGCGGCCACCGGCGTCATCTCCGACAGCTGGGTGCTCGACAGCGCGGTGCAGTACAATCCCTCGGACAGCCGGGTGGTCAGCTCGAACCACGCGGTGCGCTGGAGCCCCGGCCCGAAGAAAGTGCTGAACCTGGGCTACCGCTACCTGCGCGACTCGGTCAGCAACAAGGACGTGTTCAAGAACGTGGACCTGTCCAGCCAATGGCCGCTGACGGCGCGCTGGTACGGCGTGGGCCGCATCAGCTATTCTTTGCAGGGCAAGAAGATCCTGGAAGGCTTGCTGGGCCTGGAATACGCGCACGATTGCTGGGTGTTCCGCATGGGCGCGCAGCGCTTCGTGACCACCGCCGAGGAAGCGTCCACGCCGATCTTCTTCCAGCTGGAACTGAACGGCCTGTCCAAGTTCGGCGTCGGCAATCCGCTGGAGGTGCTGCGCAACAGCATTCCAGGCTACCAGCGCCTGAACGAGAGCACCCGCCGCTAACCCGGCTTTATCCTTCACCACTGACTCATGAGCGTCACATCTATGCGTAATGCCCGTATGCACCAACTCAAGATCGCAGCCCTGCTGCTGTGCGCCATCACCGCCGGCGGCCAAGCCCTGGCGCAGGACGCCAAGCCAGCCGCCACCCCCGCAGCCGCCCCTGCCGCCGGCAAGGGCTTCACGCCGCCGGTCCCGGTCGGCCAGACCAATAACACGCCGATCGACTCGATCGCCGTGGTCGTCAATGAAGACGTCATCACCCGCCGCGAGCTGACCGAGCGCGTCAAGACCGTGGTGCAGCGCATGAAGGCGCAAAACGTGCAGCTGCCCGGCGACGCCGACCTGCAGCGCCAGATCCTGGAGCGCATGATCGTCGAACGCGCCCAGCTGCAGCTGGCCAAGGAAATGGGCGTGCGCGTGGACGACAATCAGCTCGACCGCGCCATCGCCCGTATCGCCGAGCAGCAGAAGCTCACCGTGCAGGACATGCGCAACCAGATGGAGAAGGAAGGCATCACCTTCGCCGCCTTCCGCGAAGAGATCCGCGAAGAGATCATCATGCAGCGCCTGCGCGAGCACGAGGTCGACTCCAAGGTGCAGATTTCGGACGCCGAAGTGGACGCCCACCTGGCCGCCGAAGCGGCCATGGCCGCCGAGCAGTTTGAAATGAACATCTCGCAGATCATGATCCGGATTCCGGAGAACGCCTCGCCGGAAGTGATCGCGCAGAAGAAAGCGCGCGCCGACGAAGTGATGCGCCAGCTGCGCACCGGCGCCGACTTCGCCAAGATGGCCGCCACCTACTCCGACGCCGGCGACGCGCTCAAGGGCGGCGAAGTGGGCTGGCGCAGCGCCGACCGCCTGCCGCCGCTGTTCGCCGAAGCGCTGGAAAAACTCAAGCCGGGCCAGGTCACGCCGGTGATGAAAAGCGTGGGCGCCTTCCACATCCTGAAGCTGAGCGAAAAGCGCAGCATGGCCGAAGCCCAGGCGGCGGCGGCCGTGACGCAGACCCGCGCGCGCCACATCCTGATCAAGGTCACCCCCAGCACCAGCGCGGCCGACGCCAAGCGCAAGCTGGAAGACCTGAAGGAGCGCCTGGACAACAAGGCCGCCAAGTTCGAAGATCTGGCGCGCCTGCAGTCGAACGACACCTCGGCTTCCAAGGGCGGCGACCTGGGCTGGCTGATGCCGGGCGACACGCTGCCGGAGTTCGAGGCGGCCATGAACGGCCTGAAGATCGGCGAAGTGAGCGCCCCGGTGGAAACCAGTTTCGGCTACCACCTGATCGAAGTGCTCGAGCGCAAGACCGACGACCTGTCGAAAGAGAAGCAGCGCACCGCCGCCCGCAACGCCATCCGCGAACGCAAGACCGAGGAAGCGGCCGAAGACTGGCAGCGCCAGGTACGCGACCGCGCCTACGTCGAGTACCGCGGCGACGACCTGAAATAATCCACCAGGGAAGGGGAGCCTCGATGAGCGCCACTCTGCAATCCGGGCGCCCCAGAGTGCGCCCCCCCGGCGCCCGCCCGGCCATTGCGGTCACGGTGGGCGAACCGGCCGGCATCGGTCCGGAAATTTCCATCCGCGCCGCCTGGGCCATGCGCAAGGAAGTCAATTGCGTGCTGCTGGGCGACGCCGCCTTCCTGGCCATGACGGCCAGCTATATCGACCCCGAGATCCGGCTGTCCGCGCTGTCGCTGCAGGCGGTGCGCAACGGCGGCCTGCCGCACTTCGGCCCCGGCACCGTCAGCGTGATCGACGTGCCGCTGGCCGCGCACGTGGTGCCCGGCACGCTGGACAAGGAAAACGGCCGTGCCGTGCTGGCCACGCTGGACGCGGCCATCGAAGGCATCGGCGCCGGCTGGTTCGACGCGGTGGCCACGGCGCCGCTGCAAAAGAGCACCATCAACGACGCCGGCGTGCCGTTCTCCGGCCACACCGAATACTTCGCCGAAAAAACCGGCACCGCGCAAGTGGTGATGATGCTGGCCGGGCAACCGCTGTCGCCGGCCGGCGAGGCGCCGCAGCCGCCGCTGCGGGTGGCCCTGGCCACCACCCATTTGCCGCTCAAGGATGTCGCCGGCGCGCTGACGGTGGACAGCCTGGGCACCACGCTGGACATCATCGCGCACGACCTGAAGACTAAATTCGGCATCGCCGCGCCGCGCATCCTGGTGGCCGGCCTGAACCCGCACGCGGGCGAAAACGGTTACCTGGGGCGCGAAGACCTCGACGTGGTGGCCCCGGCCATCGCGGCGGCGCAGGGGCGCGGCATCGCCGCCAGCGGCCCCTATCCGGCCGACACCCTGTTCCAGCCCAAATACCTGCGCGACGCCGACTGCGTGCTGGCCATGTACCACGACCAGGGCCTGCCGGTGCTCAAATACGCCACCTTCGGGCGCGGCATCAACATCACGCTCGGCCTGCCGCTGATCCGCACCTCGGTCGACCACGGCACCGCGCTCGACCTGGCCGCGCAAGGCCTGGGCCGCGCCGAATGCGGCAGCATGGAAGCGGCCATCGCCGCGGCCGCCGCCATGGCCGGCGCCGCTCACCACATTTAAAAGAACAACCATGAAACACATCGCACGCAAACGCTTCGGCCAGAACTTCCTGCACGACGACAACGTCCTGTCCAGCATCACCGAATCCATCAACCCGCGCCCCGGCGACGCCATGGTGGAAATCGGCCCCGGGCTGGCCGCGATGACCGACCAGCTGCTGCGTTCGTTGCCCCACATGCACGTGGTCGAGCTGGACCGCGACCTGGTGGCGCGGCTGGAAAAGAAATACCCGCGCGACAAGCTGACCATCCACTCCGGCGACGCGCTCAAGTTCGACTTCGGCAGCATCCCGGTGCCGGCAGGGCAAAAGCTGCGGGTGGTCGGCAACCTGCCGTACAACATCTCCAGCCCGCTCCTGTTCCACCTGGCCGACTTCGCGCCGCAGGTGCAGGACCAGCACTTCATGCTGCAAAAAGAAGTGGTCGAGCGCATGGTGGCCGAGCCGGGCAGCAAGGTATATGGCCGGCTGTCGGTGATGCTGCAATGGCGCTACCACATGGACCTGCTGTTCGTGGTGCCGCCGGAAGCGTTCGACCCGCCGCCAAAGGTCGATTCGGCCATCGTGCGCATGATCCCGGTGGCCAAGCCGCTGCCGTGCGACCGCGAGACCCTGGAAGCGGTGGTGCAGAAGGCGTTCTCCCAGCGCCGCAAGGTGATCCGCAACTGCCTGTCCGGCATGTTCACCGAAGAGCAGATCCGCGCCGCCGGCATCGACCCCACCGCCCGCCCCGAGACGGTCGCGCTGGAAGGCTATGTCGCCCTCGCCAACTTGCTGAAACCGGTCTAACTTTCCCAACCCCAAAATGGGGTCAGGGTTAATTATCTATGCAATCCACGCATAGATAATTAACCCTGACCCCATTTTGCGTTGGAGCAAGCAAAAAAAAAGCCCGCTCAGGGAGCGGGCTAAATCCAATTCTTTGGGAAGAAATGGAGGAGACAGGTGCATTATGCTGCGCCGCAGAATATATCGCCAATTTATTTTGGCGATACCAGTTATTCTGCTAATTTATATCTCCCCGCTCCTTCTTACGGCGTCGGTGCGCAGGTCACCACGATGTTGGCGCGCGGGGCGTTGCCCATCACGTCGGTGCCATTGGCAACGCTGCAGCCCAGCTTGACCGGGCTGACCGTGACCGAGGTGATTTCCAGCACGGACACGCCGTAGGCCTGGCCATCCGCGACCGGGGTGCCGAAGGTGAAGTTCGGCGTGTCCTTGGTCAGCAGGACCTGGCCGCCCAGGCTGCCGTTGGTCAGCTTGACGTTGTAGTCGCCGGTGATGCCGGTGACCGTGCCGCCTATGGTGTAGGTGTTCTGGGTGCAGATTACGCTGGCCGAGATGGAGGCGGTGTGGCCGGCCGAACCGCTGCCGTTGACCACGCTGCACGTCATGTGGTCCGGCTGCTTCAGCACCTTGATGTCGTAGGCGGTACCGTAGGAAATGCTGTTGCCGAACTTGAAGGTGGTGGCGCCCACCGGCACCGGCAGGTTGTCGCTGCCGTTTTGCAGCACCAGGCCGCTATTGGCCATCGGCTGCGAAACGCCTTGGCTGGTGACGAACACGCCGGCCACGTCGAACGACGCTTTGCCGCCGCAGGCGCTCAGCGCCAGCAGCAGGGCCGCCGCAGCGGTAGTGCGTACAGGGAATGCTTTCATGTATTGCTCCAGGCTTGTTTGATCACGCAGGTTTGTTCACGCAGGTCACGGCGACGGTGTTGACGGCGGCCATCGGCATCTTGGCCGCAGTGCCGTTGGCGACGGTGCAGTTCTGCCCGGCCGGCTGCGTGAGCACGGTCACGCCGTACGGCGCGCCGTTCGGCACCGGGACCGGGAAGGTGAACGTGGTGGCGCCAGGCAGGATGGCCACCGTGTTGTCGCCGTTGGCCAATGCCAGGCCGGCGCCGGTCAGGCCGCTAACCGTGCCGCCCAGCGCAAACGGCTCGGTGGAGCAGGTGATCACCGTGGTGCTGTAGGTGTAGTAGTTGATCTTGTTCTTGTTGTTGCTCGGCAGGCAAGTCTGGCCGTCCGGGCTCTTGTCGACCTTCACTTCGAACGCGGTGTCCGGCGCCAGCAGGTCGGGGAAGGAGAAGCTGGACGGCGCGCCGTCGATCACCAGCTGCTTGCCGCCGTTGCTCAGGATCAGGCCGGCACGGTTCAGGCCGATAATGCTGCCGCTCACCGGCAGGCTGCCGCTGTCGCTGCCGCCGCAAGCGGCCAGCGCGCTGGCCAACAGCAGGGCGGCGCCGCAACGCGAGGTCAAACTTTTCATAAAACTCTCCAGATACTGATGTAGGTACAAAGGTAAGGAAGGCCGGGCCTTGCGGCTGCGGAGGCAAGAGGCGCAATCGGCGCCTATTTTAGTGCATCCGGAACCGGCAACTTGTAACAGCTTGTGACTTTTGACATGCGAAACCGGCTATTGTACTTGTGTCACGCTGCATACGGAGCGTCGGCCGCTGATACGGCAGCGGTTTTTTATCGCGCCATGGCGGTCGTGCACCGTCACACTCCACTCGCCCGGCGCGCCGCGCTCCATGGCCATGAAGCCGAAGCCGCCTATCCAGCTGCTGAACTGATCGACCACCGCACCGGGCGCCGGGGTGATGCCGGCCGGTAGCCTGGCCGGCAGCGGGGCCATGGCCTCGGCGGTGCCGGAGAAGCCTGCCACGAACTGGGTCGGGTGCGCACTGGAAAAGCTCAGCTGCTGCCACAGGTGCACATGCCCGGACAGCAGCGCCTGCACCCGCGCCGGCAACAGCTGCGGATTGAGCGAACCGAAGCTTTGCTGCAGGCCGAGGTCGCCCAGGTGCCAGGCCAGCGCCCCGTTCGGCTGGACTTCGGCGCCCACACCCAGGATGGGGTGGTGCATCACGGCGATGTTCCACTCGGCCTGCTGCGCCAGCCCGTCCAGCCGCTGGTAGGTGGCGCGGTATTGCTCGTGGCCGGTGTCCCCCGGTTTCAGCCCTTTCCAGGTGGTGGAAGCCGTGTCGGCCACCAGCAGCTGGGCGCCGCCGCCCAGCGGTACGGCGTAGGGCGCGCTGTAGTTGGCGTCGCCGTCGCGTGCGGGATCGATGCAGTCGCGGCCGCTCTGCAGGGGGCGTGGGTCGAGCAGGCGCCACCAGCCCTGCCCGGCGCGCTCGCAGTGTTCGTGGTTGCCGCGCGCCACGACCCATGGCGCGGCCGCCAGCAGGGCGGCCCCGGGGCGGAAGAAGTCTTCGCGCCAGGTGTCCCAGCCGTAGCCGTAGGGGCTGCCGGCGCAGCCCGCCTTGCCGGGCGGGCAGGGGCTTTCCCGGTAGTGGTAGTCGCCCACGTGCACCACCAGGTCCGGCTTCCAGGCCGCCGCCGCCGCCGCCACCGTGGCGAAGGGGTAGGCTTGCGGGTCGTTGCAGTCCTGGAATTCGTTGCCGCTCCTTTTAAGGCGGCAGCCGGTGTCGCCGATGACGACGATGCGCTGCGGCGCGGGGCGCGGCAGCGGCAAGGCGGTGGCAAAGCCCGGCCCTTCCACCCTGGCGCTGGCGGCTCCGGGCGGCAGGTCCGCTTCGCACACGCGTAGCGGGAAGGCGGAGGGCTTGGCGTCGCCCTTGGTGGCGTTGGGGCGCAGCGGCAGGGTGGCCGGCGCGGCGCGCTGCGCCATCGGGCGGCTGGCGCCATCGACCACGATGGCGGGGCAGGCTGCCGCGTCGAGCACCACGCGCGCGACGGCGCCGGACTCGCCCACCAGCACGTAGGCGGCGTAGCCGCCCTGCGCGTCCGGTGCGGCCGGGGCGGACAGCTGTGCCGGCCCTGCCGTGGGCTGGAGGGAACAGGCTGCCAGCAAAGCCAGCTGGGCCAGCGCGGCCAGCGGCCGCCATGCCCGCCATAGCGGCGACAATGGCAGCGGGGAGGGGGCGCGCAAGGCGGGCAGTTGGGGCAAGGGACACTCCGTGTGGACAATCCGCTAATTTAGCATGCGCTGGCCCTGCCTTGCACCGCAACCGCAGCGCCGCCGCGTGCTCCCCATGCCGCCGCAGCCGTGCGACAATACCGCCATGACTGCCCGCATGCCCCCGAAAGCCATCCTGTTCGACCTGGACGACACGCTGTGGCCGATTGCCCCGGTGATCGCCCAGGCCGAAGTGACCCTGCACGCCTGGCTGGCCGAGCACGCCCCGCGCGTGGCGCAGCAGTTCTCCATCGACCAGCTGCGCGCGCGCCGCATGGCGCTGCTGGTCGAGCGCCCCGAGCTGCACGTGGACCTAGCCAGCCTGCGCCGCGCCGGCCTGCAGGCGGCGTTCGCTGAGCTGGGCGAGGACGAGCGCCACCTGGACGGCGCCATGCGCCATTTCTCGGCCGCGCGCAACGCCGTCCAGCTGTACGATGATGTGCTGCCCGGCCTGCTCAAGCTGAAGGAGCGCCTGGTGCTGGGCACCATCACCAACGGCAACGCGGATCTTGAAGTTGTCGGCATGGCCCACCATTTCAAGGTGTCGCTGGCGGCCGCCCACTTCGGCAGCGCCAAGCCGGACCCGGCCATTTTCCTGGAAGCGTGCCGGGTGCTGAACGTGCCGCCGTCGGCGGCGGTATATGTCGGCGACGATTTGAAACTGGACGTGGAGGGCGCCCAGCGCGCCGGCCTGCGCGCGGTGTGGATGAACCGGCGCGGCGCCGCCGCCCTGGCCGAGGCCGAGGCGCACGGCATCGCGCCGGACGCCGTCTGCGCCACATTCGACGAACTTCTGCACTGGCTGGAGACCCAGCTGGCAGATTGATCTACAGCCAGCGCGCGTCTGCGTGCATAATAACCCTATGCAACTCGATATTCGTGCCCAAACCCTGCTCAAGGCGCTCGTGGAGCGCTACATTGCCGACGGCCAGCCGGTAGGCTCGCGCGCGCTGTCGAAAATCTCGGGACTGGAGCTGTCCCCGGCCACCATCCGCAACATCATGGCGGACCTGGAGGAGCTGGGCTACGTATCCAGCCCGCACACCTCGGCCGGCCGCATTCCCACGCCGCGCGGCTACCGCATCTTCGTCGACACGCTGCTGACGGTGCAGCATATCGACGAGAGCTCGGTGGAGGCGCGCATGCGCCTGCCCAGCCAGCAGCCGCAAAAGCTGATCGCCAACGCGGCGCAGATGCTGTCCTCGCTGTCCCAGTTTGCCGGGGTGGTGATGGCGCCGCGCCACGAGTCGGTGTTCCAGCAGATTGAATTCCTGCGCCTGTCGGAGAAGCGCATCCTGCTGGTGATCGTCAGCCCGGCCGGCGACGTGCAGAACCGCATGCTGCTGACCGACGTCGACTACACGCCGGCCCAGCTGGTGCAATCGGCCAACTACATCAACCAGCATTACAGCGGCCTGGCGCTGGAGGAAGTGCGCGGACGCATGCAGGGCGAGCTGCGCCAGCTGCAGACCGACATGGGACGCCTGATGCAGCAGGCAGTGGAGGCCGGCAGCGAAGCGATGGCCGACAGCGCGGACGACATGGTCATTTCCGGCGAGCGCAACCTGCTGTCGGTGAGCGACTTGTCGTCCAACATGACGTCGCTGCGCCAGATGTTCGACATGTTCGAGCAGAAGACCGGCCTGATGCAGCTGCTGGACGTGTCGAGCAAGGCTTCCGGCGTGCAGATCTACATCGGCGGCGAGTCGAACCTGGTGCCGATGGACGAGATGAGCGTGGTGACCGCGCCGTACGAGGCGAACGGCAAGATTGTCGGCACGCTGGGGGTGATCGGGCCGACGCGCATGGCGTATGAACGGGTGATACCGATCGTCGACATCACCGCCAAGCTGCTGTCAAACGCCCTCAGCAACCACTAGGCTACCATCAGGCAGCCATCAGGCAGCCATCAGGCGACCACGCGCCAACCACTCAGGAAATTACGGCTTGTGCGGGCAGGCCGTCTTGACGCAGTTGCCGTAGATGGCCAGCGCGTGCTCGGCGATCTTGAAGCCGCGCGCTTCGGCAATGCTTTGCTGGCGCTGCTCGATTTCTTCGTCGAAGAATTCTTCCACCCGGCCGCAGTCCAGGCACACCAGGTGGTCATGGTGCGAGCCGGCGTTCAGCTCGAAGATGGCTTTGCCGGTCTCGAAGTGGTTGCGGTTCAGCAGGCCGGCCTGCTCGAACTGGGTCAGCACACGGTAGACCGTTGCCAGGCCAACATCCATATTGTCCGCCAGCAGGATCTTGTAAACATCCTCCGCAGTCAGGTGGCGCACCGGGCTATTCTGGAAAATGTCGAGGATCTTCAGGCGCGGTAAAGTCGCTTTCAGGCCGCTTGCCTTCAGGTCGGTTGGGTTGTTGCTCATGTTTCTTACTCGTGTGTGGGACAATGTGCTTTATCATATAGTGTTTTGGCACTTCCGCTCAATCGATTTGAGGTCATTTATGCGCATCACCCAGGCTATACCGCAGTCCATGTTGCACACTATGAAACGCCGCACGCCCCTCGCGGCGGGCGCGATTTGCCTTGCGCTGGCCGTTTCCGGCTGCGCCTCGCTCAGCACGCTGGGCGAAAAGAAGGCTGACCTGAAAGTCGAAGACAACGCGGTGGTGGCCGGCAAGGGCGCCCAGGTCCGCAGCATTTCGCAGCTGCAGAAATTCATGTGGTTCTTCTCCCCTTACCGTCCCGACATCCAGCAGGGCAACTTCATCTCCCAGGAAATGCTGCAGCAGCTGAAGCCCGGCATGACGCGCGACCAGGTCCGCTTCATCCTCGGCACCCCGCTGCTGCAGGACATCTTCCACGCCGACCGCTGGGACTATCCGTTCCGCCTGGCGCGCGGCAATGGCGAGACCATCGACAGCACCGTGGTGGTGTACTTCAAGGAAGGCAAGGTCGACCGCTTCGAAGGCGGCAACCTGCCCACCGAGCAGGAGTACATCGCGCTGATCGCCGGTCCGCCGAAAAACGCCAAGCAGGTGCTGAAAGAGCAGAACAAGGGCGTGTCGCCGACCTCGGCGCCGCTGCCGGCCGGCACCGACTCGGGCGCAGGCGCGGCCGTGCCGGTCACGCCGAAAATCGAATCGAAGTAAGAAGGACCGAGCATGACTGAACTGAACATTGCAATCGCGGGCGCGAGCGGCCGCATGGGCCGCATGCTGATCGAAGCCGTGCAGGGCACGCCGGAAGTGCGCCTGTCCGGCGCGCTGGACCGCGAAGGTTCGCCCAGCCTGGGCCAGGACGCCGCCGCCTTCTCCGGCAAGCCGGCCGGCGTGGCCATCGAATCGGACCTGGCCAAGGGCCTGGCCGGCGCGCAGGTGCTGATCGACTTCACGCGCCCCGAAGGCACGCTGGAACACCTGGCCTACTGCGCCGAGCACGGCATCAAGATGGTGATCGGCACCACCGGTTTCGACGAGGCCGGCAAGGCGGCCATCGCCGCGGCGGCCAAGAAGACCGCCATCGTGTTCGCGCCCAATATGAGCGTGGGCGTGAACGTTACGCTCAAGCTGCTGCAACTGGCGGCCAGGAACCTGAACGTGGGCTATGACATCGAAATCATCGAAGCGCACCACCGCCACAAGGTGGACGCGCCGTCCGGCACCGCGCTGAAGATGGGCGAAGTGGTGGCCGAGGCGCTGGGCCGCGACCTGAAGGATTGCGCGGTCTACGCGCGCGAAGGCGTGACCGGTCCGCGCGATCCGTCCTCGATCGGCTTTGCCACCATCCGCGGCGGCGACATCATCGGCGACCACACCGTGCTGTTCGCGGCGGACGGCGAGCGCATCGAGATCAGCCACAAGTCCAGCAGCCGCGTGTCCTATGCCAACGGTTCGGTGCGCGCCGCGCGCTTCCTGGCCGACAAGTCCGTGGGCCTGTTCGACATGAATGACGTGCTGTCGCTGAACTGACGATGAACGACCTGGAGAACCACTTCAGCCTGGCCCGCTACTGGGAGCAGGGCGATGCGCTGAGCCACGCGGTGGCCTATGTGCTGCTGGCGATGTCGCTGGTGAGCTGGTACTTCATCCTGTCCAAGGCGTTCGCCTCGTGGCGGGTGCGGCGCAGCGCCGGCGCCGTGGAAATCTTCTGGAACGCACCCACCATGGGCGACGGCGTGGCCGCGCTGGAAGCGGCCGACCCGGAGCGCATCTACCTGCCGCTGGCCCAGCAAGGCGCAGCGCAGGTGGACGTGGTCAGCAAGCGCACACTGGCCGGCGACATGGGCCACGCCGAACAGGTCACGCGCGTGCTGCGCGGCGCCATCCACCGCTCCACCATCAAGCTGGAAAGCGGCCTGACGCTGCTGGCCTCGATCGGCTCCACCGCGCCCTTTGTCGGCCTGCTGGGCACGGTGTGGGGTATCTACCATGCGCTGTCGGCCGTCTCCAGCCACGGCACGGTGCAGATCGACAAGATCGCCGGCCCGGTGGGCGAGGCGCTGATCATGACCGGCATCGGCCTCATGGTGGCGATCCCCGCGGTGCTGGCCTACAATGGATTCAACCGCGTGAACCGCCTCACGCTGTCCGAACTGGACGCGTTTGCGCACGACCTGCACGCCTACCTGACCAAAGCCCGCTAAGGAACCGCCATGGCTTTCGGCGCATTCAACCACCACCGGCAGAAGGAAGCGATGTCCGACATCAACGTCACGCCCATGGTGGACGTGATGCTGGTGCTGCTGGTGATTTTCATCCTGGGCGCGCCGGCCTTTACCAGCGCCGTCAAGCTGGACTTGCCCAAGGCCCAGGCGCAGCAGTCGCAGCAGCAACCGGCCACGGTGACGGTGGCCATCGACGGCGCGGGCAAGCTTTACTGGAACAATGAAGCGGTCGCGCAGGCCGTGCTCGAGCAGCGCCTGGACGAAGCGGCCAGGATGGAAGTACAGCCCGAGCTGCAACTGCGGGCCGACAAGGACACCCGCTACGAAGTGGTAGCGCAAGTGATGGCGGCCGCGCAGACGCGCGGCCTGAGCAAGATGGGTTTCGTTACCGACCCGAAGGAAAAATAATCATGGCTACCGCAGAATTGAACGGCGCAGCGATCAAGGATTTCGACAGCTTCCACGCCGAATGCAAGGCCGCCTTCGGCTTCCCCGACACCTACGGCAACACCATGGACGCGTGGATCGACTGCCTGAGCTATGTGCGCGACGAAGACGGCATGACCAGCTTCCACCTGAAGCCGAACGAGGTGCTGGAGGTGGTCATCAAGGATGCCGCCGCCATGAAAGCGGCGGTGCCGGACATCCTCGAAGAGATCACGTTCTGCATCGGCGGCATCAACGAGCGCTACGAAGACTACGGCGAAAAGCCCGCCTTGAAGCTGACCCTGAAGTAAGCCGGGCGCCGCCCGCAGGTTACTGCGCGGCAATCGAATCGTTCTTGCGTGATGTGTATTTCTGAGTTGTAATCTCAGCCGTACATATTAATTCGCTAACATTCCGATGCCCGCGCCTGACTTCACTCAAGCAAGCCGATTGTTGCAACTTGCCACCCCGCTCGGGGCGGACGTGCTGCTGGCCGAGCGCGTGCGGGCGGAAGAGGCGCTGGGCGAAGGCTTCCGGGTGCGCATCGACGCGCTGTCCACCGACGCCGGCCTGGGCCTGCGCGCACTGATCGGCCAGCCGGCCGTGCTGCAGGTGCTCTCGCAAGAGGCCGGCGCGCCGCGCGCCTTCCACGGCCACATCACCGCTGCCGAGCTGGGCGGCGCGGACGGCGGCTTCGCCCGCTACGCGCTCACCCTGGAACCATGGACCGCCTTCCTGGCCCACGGCCGCGACAGCCGCGTGTTCCAGGACGCGACCGTGTTCGACATCCTGGACGCCGTGTTTGCGCGCTGGCACGGGCAGGGCAAGCTGGCCCCGGCCTGGCGCTTCGACATCCAGGACCGCGCGCAATATCCGCGCCGCAGCCTGGTCACCCAATACCAGGAGAGCGACTTCGCCTTCGCCGAACGGCTGATGAGCGAAGAGGGCCTGTTCTACTACTACGAGCACAGCGCGGATCCGGCCAGCCCCAGCCTCGGCATGCACACGCTGGTGGTTGCCGACCACAACGGCAGCTTCCAGCCCAACCCCTGCGGCGAAGTGCGCTTTACGCAGCCGGGCGCCGTCATGAAGCAGGACAGCATGGACCGCTGGCGTACCGAATTCCGGCTCGGCACCAACGCGGTCGAGCTGCTCAGCTGGGACTACCGCGCGCTGGACGTGCGCAGCGTCAGTGCCGCCAGCGCCGACCCGGCCGGCGACGGCGCCCCGCTGGCCAGCCGCGACGCGCCCGGCCTGTACGCCTATGTGAGCCGAGAGCACGGCCAGCGCATCGCGCAGCGCCAGCTGGAAGCGCTGGAAGCGCAGCAGGAAGTGCACGTGGGCGCCGGCACCGTGCGCACGCTGCTGCCCGGCACCACCTTCACCCTCAGCGGCGAAGCGACCTTGGACGCCGCCGGCGGCGACGCGCGCACCATGCTGGTGGTGCGCGCCGTCCACCTGATGCACAACAACCTGGCCGCCGACCTGCGCGCCAGCGTGGCCCGCGCGCTGCCCGCCAGCCCGCTGCAAGCCCTGCTGGATGGCGAGCTGGGCGCCGTGCTGCACAGCGCCGCCGTATCTGCTGTCGGCGCCGCTGCTGCCGGCCGCAGCGCAGGCGATGCCAATGGCGCCGGAGCCGCCGTCGGGGCCTCCGGCCGCGCTGCAGGCCTGCTCGACAGTACCGCCAGCGCGCACGCTGCCGGCGACAGCATCGCCGAGCGCCCGCTGTACCGCAACCGTATTGAAGCCATCCGCGCCGCCGTCCCTTACCGCTCGCGGCGCGACGACGGCCAGGGCCAGCTGCTGCGCCCCCGTCCCGCCGTGCGCGGCCAGCAGACCGCGCTGGTGGTCGGCCCGCCCGGCGCGCCCGTGTACACCGACCGCGACCACCGCATCAAGGTCCAGTTCCACTGGCAGCGCGGCGACGCCAGCCATAGCCGCCTGGCGCACCCGGACCCGGCCAGCCACGCCGGCGCCCCGGCCGACGACCAGGCCGGCACCTGGGTGCGCGTGGCAACGCCGCTGGCCCCGGTGGCGGGCGCCAACTGGGGCAGCAACGCCGTGCCGCGCGTCGGCCAGGAAGTGCTGGTGGACTTCATCGAAGGCGACATCGACCGCCCCGTCGTAATCGGCGTGCTCTACAACGGCAAAGGCGCCGCCGACGCCCAAAGCAACCAGGTGGCGCAAGGCGGCGGCAGCGCCACCGGCAACGCCGCCGCCTGGTTTCCCGGCGAAGCGGCTGGCCATGCGCATCCAGCCGTACTGTCCGGCATCAAGAGCCAGGCCCTGCAAGCGAGCCAGCGCGGCGACGGCAGCTACCGCCAGCTGGTGTTCGACGACAGCCCCGGCCAGCCGCGCGTGGCCTTGCAGCACCATGCCAGCCCGCACACCGGCACGGCCGAACTCAACCTCGGCCATCTGCGGCACCAGACCGACAACCAGCGTCTTGTCCCGGCCGGCTTCGGCGCCGAACTCAAAGCCGAGCACGCCACGGCGCTGCGCGCCGGCGCCGGCATGCTGCTGTCGGCCGACGCCCGCGCCGGCGGCATCGGCGCCCACATGGACGCGCGCGAAGCGCAAACCCAGCTTGACAGCGCAGCCCAGCTGCAAACCCAGCTGGCCGATACCGCCCAGCAGCACAACGCCGGCCTGCCGGACGCCAACGGCGCCAAGCCCGCACCGGCCGAGCTGCCAGCCATCAAGCAGACCACGCAGACCGCCGCAGCGCTCTGCGCCGTTGCCGGCGGCAGCGCCATGGGCGGCGGCAGCGAGGGTGGCGAAGGCGGCCTGGGCGACGCCACCGCCTACAGCCAGCCGCTGCTGCAGCTGTCCAGCCCGGCCGGCATCGCCGCGCTCACCCCGGCCTCCGCCATCGTCACGGCAGCGGCCCACAGCGCCATCACCGCCGGGCAGGACATCGACCAGGCCGCGCAAGGCAACCTGCTGCACCAGGTCAAATCGGGCATCACCCTGTTCACCTACGGCAAAGCCGGCAACGCGGACAAGCCCAACCAGGAAACCGGCATACGCCTGCACGCCGCCAGCGGCAAGTTCAGCAGCCAAAGCCAGTCCGGCCCCACCCGCGCCACGGCCGACAAAACCATCACCGTGGCCAGCACGGCCGGCAGCGTCACCGCCGCCGCGCGCCAGCACGTGCTGCTCACGGCACAGGGCGCCTACATTCGCCTTGAAGGCGGCAACATCGACGTGCACGGCCCCGGCACCATGTCCTTCAAGGCCGCCATGAAAGACCTGACCGGCCCGTCCAGCGCCAGTCCCGAACTGCCCGCGCTGCCGCACCCGGACAACATCGGCAACGACATCGAACTGCGCTTCCAGTACGACGACCTGGACGGCGTGCCTGGCGCCCCTTTCCTCGTCACCTTCGCCAACGGCACCGTTCGCAAAGGCAAGCTGGACGACAAAGGCCACGCCCAGCTGAAGAACGTGCCGCCGGGCGACTACACCGTGGAGTTCGGCGAAGACCCGCGCGACTGGGAAGCGCCGCCACTGCCCGAACCGGAGCACAGGAAAGCCGAGGTGCGCGAGCAGGGCAGGCTGGCCGTTGAGCAGGCGCGCGCCGAGTACGAAAGGGGGCAAGCTTGAGCATCATCGACGACTGCGTGAAGTTCCTGGAAGACCTCATCATGGGCGACTTCAACGATGAGCAAATGGTGTCCGCGCAAATCATCGGCGGCCTGGTCTCGCTGATCCCCGTGATGGACCAGGTGATGGACGTGCGCGACATCTCCGGCACGCTGTACCGCATCAACAAGCACGGCGGCTTCGGCAAGGCCTCGCTGGACCAGAAAGTGGACCTGGGTTTCGCCGCCTTCGGCGTGATCCCCGAAGTGGGCAGCGCCTTCAAGACCGTGTTCAAGCCGCTGTACCGGCAGCGTAAGCGCGCCAAGGGCGTCATCAACAGCGGCGTGGCGATGATAGAAACCATGCTCGGCAAAAAGAAAGGCGGCGCCGTGCGCTGGGTGCGCGCGCTGGACTGGGCCGGCAACACGCAAGCGGCCATCATCCAGGCCAACATGGCGCTGGAAAGCTGCATTGCCATGCTGGACTACCTGGGCCAGAAACACTGGTGGTGCCCCGACCGCATAGAACAGTTGGCGCGCGACGTCGCCCCCAGCCTGCGCTCCATGCGCGGCAAGCTCGCCGCCCCGATCCGCGAAGCCGCCGCCGAGATCCGCAAATTCCTGGAAGGCCTGCTGGGTGAGCATGCGGCTGCCGTGGCGATGTCGGTGGCGGGCAATGCTGCGATGGTGCGCGGCAGCGGCGCCCCCGCCAGCCGTGCAAACGGTGCGCGTAGTCCGCCGAGGCATAAGGATATGGCGGAAACTCCTCGCACTCAAGGTAAGAAAGCATCTGGACGCACACTTACTGTGGCCCAAAAAATGGCCTATGAAGCTTATGCTGTCCTAAATCATGCATTGAAGGGGCTATTGGGGGAACACATTGTTGATCATTATGTTATCGAAAAGAAGAGCTGGGGAATGCAGTGGAATCGGCACGACATAATTGCTGCGAGCAGGGGAGGCAAAAAGAGCGGATGGCAAAATGATTACAAGAAAATTAATGACAATGAGATTCCTTTGTATTTGTGCACGCCAAGCTCTCATGTTTTGACCAGCGGCATAGATTCACTCTGGATAACAAACCGTAATGTTCCTCGTCAATATGCTGTAGTCGAGGCCAAGGCTAGTATGAACCCGGGGGCTCAATTACTTAGTTTGCTTGGGGAAGCAAACGGTACAGCAGTACCGGGCCAATCTCCTGGCGGACAACGGCCGGGCAGTGGAGGGAATAGAACCGGAGCTGCAAGGCCTCGACCCGCTCGAAAGCCTGTGCAGTCCAAAGTCCTGCAGATGAGTGAAGAGTGGGTCCAGGCGCGACTAAGAAGAGATTTTGGATCAATATTTATTAGAGTCGATGATAACTACACTCGTCACGTTATGTTGGTTACTCCTGTGGAAGCAGCGGAACATATTTCTGCATTAAATAAGATATTAGAAAATGATTTGATTAATAAACCTCGAGAGGCACAGGAGTTCGCATCTGAGCATGCTAACCACAGTATTGCCAATGAGTTTGATGCGGTGGATATAGATAAGGCTAACGAGACAT
This sequence comes from Massilia sp. Root351, assembly GCF_001425045.1. Taxonomy (GTDB): domain Bacteria; phylum Pseudomonadota; class Gammaproteobacteria; order Burkholderiales; family Burkholderiaceae_D; genus Rugamonas. The sequence goes on from NZ_LMDJ01000001.1 coordinate 172,522, forward strand.
ACAAAAAATCGGGTAAGCCCCCTAAGACAAGGCCGAAAAAATAAAATGAACAATGAATTTGAACTGGTGCGCCGTCAGCCATATATTGACAAACAAACTTTTTTAAACACGATCACGCATTATCGTAGCGATGAGACGATTGCTGAGGAAAAGCTATTGCGGCAGGAGGGCTCACCGAAGCGACAACGCGGGACGCTGGTCTTCATGGCGGGGAATCTCTGGCGAGAGTTCCAGCTGCGCTACACAGCGGGCGATGCGCTTGCCGACTTGGCTGTCTTCCTTACGGTCGTGGTGGAAGGTTACGAGCGGGCAGCAGAGATAGGAGACCAAGTTCCAGAAAACGATTACGCGCCAGTGTTCACGCTGAATGACCCGATGGATGAGTACGTGGATTACATCGGTTTGCTGAGCGCCGCAGTCCTGCTGCATCGAGAGGATCTGATACCCAGAATTCACGCCCTCCTTGCAGGGACGGATTTCGACGAGGCAGATCTGCTGGTTGAAGAACTGTTGAATTTTTATCTGCCTGATCGCCCAATGGTCGATCAGTGGTTCTGGGACAAGCCCTACGGTATATTGGTGGAAGTGATTGACAGCGAGACTGCAGCGGCCAAAGTCAAAGGCATGCAAAAGTATGTGACGAAGTGGTACTCTTCGATGAAGGGGCAAGCTCATTTCTGGGGCAAGCACGAGAAAATCACGCCGGAATACTCGGACTATGTCGGCTACTGGGCGTTCTGCGCCGCTGCCTTCACTTACCTCTATGATATCGACGACAGCGGATACCGGAATGAAACGGTGTATCCAAAGGACTTGGTGGACTACGCCCGCAGTAAGCCGCGCCAACCTGTCCGCCTCAAGGACGGAAATGAAATCCTGCGTGTTGCTGGCGGCCAGCCCTGCCCACAGACTGGAAATTGGTTCAGCCCTGCCAAGGAAGACAGCGCGCGCCACTTCAAGGAAGGCGAGCTCATGCCGACGTTCAATGCGTCCGAATACGGCCAGACAATCTGGCAGTGGAGCCCTAGTATCTAAGCACGCGCGACAGGCCATCGTGAATGCTACGTTTTCGGAGCGGCGGCGTCAGCCCTACATCGATGAGATCAGTTTTATAAATACACTTGCTCACAACCGGAGCGAAGCAGAATTTGGGGAACAGGAACTACTAAGATATCGAGATACAGAGCGTGACAGGAGCGTAATTCTAGGGGCCTTGGCCACTTCTATATGGGGCGATTTTCAGTTGCGGTACACGGCGGGCGAGGCGCCGTCCAAACTGCACCGCGAGGATTTGATTCCACGTATCCATGCGCTCATGAAAGGTACCGACTATGACGGGTCAGATCTCCTGATCGAAGAATTATTCAACTTCTATCTCCCGGAGCGTCCCATGGTAGATGAATGGTTCTGGGATAAGCCGTACGGTATGTTAGTCGAGGTGATTGACAGCGAATCATCAGTTGCCAGAGCTAAAGCCATGAAGAAGTACGTGACGAAGTGGTATTCGTCAGTGAAGGGGCTGGCGCATTTTTGGGGCAAGCACGAAAAGGTCACTTCAGAATACTCGGAATATGTCGGATACTGGGCATTTTGTGCCGCCGCGTTCACGTACTTGTACGATATCGATGACACCGCTTACCGGGACGAAGTCGTGTATCCCAAAGACCTGGTAGACTATGCGCGCAGTATGCCTCGCCAGCCCGTCCGACTCAAGGACGGTACTGAATTTCTTAGGGTGGCAGGAGGCCAGCCTTGTCCACGCGCGGGAAACTGGTTCAGTCCAGCCAAAGAGAACAGCGCGCGGCACTTTAACGATGGTGAACTTATGCCGACCTTCAACGCATCCGAATACGGCCGGACAATTTGGCAATGGAACCCAAGTGCATAGCCATGCGTCTAAGGCCGTATCGTGAGCGCACCGTTCTCGGTCCGCCGGCGTCAGCCGTATATCGACGAGCAAACCTTTCTCAATACGATAGCGCACTATCGCCGGGAGGCGGAACAGGGCGAGCAAGATCTAGTCGAGAATTCACATTTGCCGCGTGAGCAAAGTGTGATTCTTGGATTTATGGCGGGCTTCCTCTGGCGCGAATTCCAGCTACGATACACCGCTGGTGATCCTCTTCCCGAGCTAGCTGAGTTGCTTACCAAGGTCGTAGTTGCGTATGAACGCGAAGCCGAGTCGTCGGACCGGTTGCCCGAGGAAGAGTACATTCCTGTCTTTGCACTAGATGATCCTATCGATGAGTATGTGGACTTTATCGGATTGATTAGTGCCTGCGTACTTCTACATCGCGAGGACCTGATCCCGCGTATACACGCTTTGGTGGCCGGAAGCGCATATGACGAAGTGGATTTCTTGATTGAGGAATTGCTGGGTTTTTATCTACCGGACCGTCCCGCAATGGATGAGTGGCTCTGGGATAAACCCTACGGGCTGCTAGTTGAGGTCATCGTCGGCGAAACAGTTGCAGTCAAAACCAAAGCGATGAAAAAGTATGTGTCGAAGTGGTATTCGTCGATGAAAGGACTGGCCCATTTTTGGGGCAAGCACGAGAAGATGAAGCCTGAGTATTCTTCGTACGTCGGGTATTGGGCATTTTCTGCTGCGGCTTTTACCTATCTCTACGACCTCGATGACAGCGCGTATCGCGACGAGGTGGCGTACCCGCAGGACTTTGTTGAGTATGCTCGCAGCATGCCACGTCGGCCAGTCAAACTGGAGAACGGAAGCGAATTGCTTCGTGTCGCGGGTGGCCAATCATGCCGCGCGCTGGAAACTGGTTCAGTCCTGCGAAAGAGGGAAGTGGCCGCCAGTTCAAAGAAGGCGAGCATATGCCTTCGTTCGATGCCTCTGAATATGGCCAGACAATTTGGCAGTGGAATCCGGGTACCTGAGCGTGAGCGCGTGGAGATGAAATGACCACTCCGTTCAAGGTCCGCCGGCGCCAGCTTTATATTGATGAGCAGAGCTTTGCCAGCACAATAGCTACCTATCGGCGCAATGAGGAGCTGGCAGAAGAGACGTGGCCAGAGCGAAAAGATGCTCCCCGTGGCGGGACCGTGCTTTTGGGTTACATAGCTGGAGGACGTTGGCGTGAGTTTCAGCTACGATACACGGCAGGCGAAGGTCTGGCTGACCTTGCTGCTTTTCTCACGGTAGTCGTCGAAGCATATGAGCGCGAGGCCGACGCAACGGACCGGCTACCCGAGGACGAATACAGCGCTGTGTTCACGCTGGACGATCCAATCGACGAGTATGTGGACTATATAGGATTGCTTAGCGTCTCAGCATTGCTGCACCGCGAAGACCTCATACCGCGCATCTTTGCCCTGATGGAGGGGACAGACTATGATGAAACCGATCTGCTGATTGAAGAGCTCTTGAATTTCTATTTGCCTGACCGCCCAGCAGTAGATGAATGGTATTGGGACAAACCTTACGGCATGTTGGTTGAGGTGATCGACAGCGAGACACCCGCCGCCAGAGCCAAGGCCATGAAAAAGTATGTGACTAAGTGGTATCCGTCCATGAAGGGCCTTGCGCATTTCTGGGGCAAGCACGAGAAAATCTCGCCGGAGTACTCAGATTACGTTGGTTACTGGGCGTTCTGCGCCGCCGCATTCACCTATCTTTACGACATTGACGACGGCGGATATCGGAACGAAATAGTGTATCCCAAGGACTTGGTGGACTACGCCCGCAGCATGCCGCGCAAACCTGTCCGCCTCAAGGACGGCAATGAAATGCTGCGTGTTGCCGGCGGCCAGCGCTGCCCAAGGGCGGGAAACTGGTTCAGCCCAGCCAAAGAGGACAGCGCCCGGCATTTCAATGAAGGCGAACTCATGCCTTCGTTCGATGCATCCGAATACGGCCAGACAATTTGGCAGTGGAATTCCGCTACATGAGCGTAAGTGCCTGGAGGTGAAATGGCCACTCCCTTCTTAGTCCGCCGGCGCCAGCCTTACATCGACGAGCAGATCTTTCTCAACACGATAGCCCACTATCGCCGCGACGAAGATCAAGGCGAGCAAAAACTGACGGAGAACGGGCACGTGCCGCGTGAGCAAAGTGTGATTCTCGGATTCTTGGCAAACTTCCTGTGGTGCGAGTTTCAACTGCGGTACACGGCAGGCGATCCGCTTCCCGACCTGGCAGAATTGCTCACGAAAGTGGTCGCCGCCTATGAGAGAGAAGCAGAGTCATCCGCCCGCCTGCCCGATGACGAATACATTCCAGTCTTCGCCATGGACGATCCTATCGATGAGTATGTCGACTTTATCGGCTTGATCAGTGCCTGCGTTTTGCTGCATCGCGAGGATCTGCTACCGCGCGTTTACACCTTGGTAGCAGGTGGCGCGTACGATGCAGTGGATCTTGTGGTGGAAGAACTGCTGGTTTTTTATCTGCCTGACCGTCCTCCAGTAGATGAATGGTTCTGGAATAAACCCTACGGGTTGCTGGTTGACGTGATAGATAGCGACACGCCGGCAGCCAAAACCCAAGCGATGAAGAAGTACGTGTCGAAGTGGTATTCTTCGATGAAAGGGCTGGCGCATTTCTGGGGAAAGCACGAGAAAATGAAGCCTGAGTATTCTTCATACGTAGGCTACTGGGCCTTCTGCGCCGCCGCGTTCACTTACCTCTACGATATCGACGACAGCGCATACCGCGACGAGTTGGTGTATCCGAAGGACCTGGTCGACTACGCCCGCAAAACGCCGCCGCCCGCCGCAAAAGCGACCGGGGGCGCTTAGCTTATTGCTGCTGCTCGCCGGGTGCCAGGGTCAGCACCTCGAAACCGGTCTCGGTCACCGTCACCATATGCTCCCACTGCGCGGACAGCGAACGGTCGGCGGTGACGACGGTCCAGCCGTCCGGCATTTCGCGCGTTTGCGGCTTGCCGGCGTTGATCATCGGTTCGATGGTAAACAGCATGCCCGGCTGCAGCACCACGCCGGTGCCCGGCTTGCCGTAGTGCCGCACTTCCAGGTCCTCGTGGTACACCAGGCCGATGCCGTGGCCGCAGTAGTCGCGCACCACGCTGAAGCCGGCCGCTTCGGCCACGGTCTGGATCGCGTGGCCGACGTCGCCCAGCGTCGCGCCCGGCTTCACCGCGCGGATGCCGGCCCACATCGACTTGTAGGTGACGTCCACCAGCCGTTCGGCCTGCTTGCTGGGCTGGCCCACGTAGTACATGCGGCTGGTGTCGCCGTGCCAGCCGTCCTTGATCACGGCCACGTCGATGTTGATGATGTCGCCGTCGCGCAGCACGCGCTTGGGCGAGGGGATGCCGTGGCAGATCACTTCGTTCACCGAGGTGCACACGGTGGCCGGGAAGCCACCGTAGCCCACGTTGGCCGGGATCACCTGCTGCTCCTTGACGATGTAGTCGTTGCAGATCTTGTCCAGCTGTTCGGTGGTGACGCCGGCCTTGATGTGCGGGCCGATCATGGTCAGCACGTCGGCCGCCAGCTGGGCCGCCACGCGCGCCTGGGCGATCTGGTCGGGACTCTTGATGAGGATGTCGTTCGGCTTTTTCTTACGCATGGTGCCGGCGCTCCTCGATGGGGGCGCCGATGGCGTCGGCCAGCGTCGGGCCGTCCTGCGCGGCGGAGCGCAGCAGCATCTGGCAGATGTCGCTGTAGCGCAGTTCGGGATTGGTTTCGGCCAGCATGCCGATGCGCAGCCAGTGTTCGGCCTGCGCGTTGATGGAGCGGCTCAGTGCGCCGCTCGCCACCCGCAGGTTCTCGTGCATCTGGTCGGAGATTTTTACTATGCCCATGGTTGTTCGTTTGATATATGAAGTGTATATGAAACGTATATTACCATGGGTTGCGGATCAGCGCACGGGGGTCAGCGTACGTCCTCCGCCTTGAACAGCGGGTTGTAGATCAGGCCCAGCACGTTGCCGTAGGGGTCGTTCAGTTCGGCTACCCTGATGCCTTCGCCCACGTCCTGGATGGCGGAAAATACCGTGGCGCCCAGCGCGGTGATGCGGGCCACTTCGGCGTCGATGTCGTCCACGCCCCAGTAGACGCGGCTGCCGGACGGGCCGGGCGTGCCGTCCGGGAACAGCCCCAGCTCGAAGCCGCCGATGGCGAAGCCGATATAGAACGGCTGGTCGAAATAGGGGCCCACGCCGAACACGCTGGTGTACCAGGCCTTGCCTTGTTCCATGTCCGGCACGGGGTACATGGCGGTGCGTAATCCTTTGATCATCTTGCTCTCCCTGGTTGAAATGATGGCTATCTTGCCACGCCGGGAGCGGCCGCGATTGGAAAATTGGAAGGTCAGCGCAGGAAGTTTTCCGGGGCGCTGCCGGAGAATTCCTGGAAGTCGTGGATCAAGTGGGACTGGTCGAAGTAGCCGCAGTCCAGGGCCAGCCGGGCCCAGTCCGGGGCCGGGGCTTCGGCCAGGGCGCCGGTGGCGCGGCGAAAGCGGGCGATGCGGGCGTACATCTTGGGCGTCAGGCCCACCTTGGCGCGGAACTGGGCGGCCAGGTGCTGGCGCGACACACCCAGTCCGTCGGCCAGTGTCTCGATGCGCAAGGCACCGCCGCTGCGCTCGATGGCGTCCAGCGCGGCGCCGACCAGCGGGCCGGCCGGTGACGGCGCGGACAGGCCGCCTGCCGATGGCCGGGCCGGGCGCGGGGGAATTGCTGCGGCCGCCTTGCCGCCAGCGGCGGCTTCCCGCAGCCGGGCCAGCAGGCTGCGCTCGATCAGCGCCAAGCGCTGGGTGTCGCTCAGCTCGCGGCCCCACAGGCTGTCGGCCAGCCGGTCGGCGCCGCTGCGGCCCCAGAGCTGGTCCAGGTCGCTGCGCCGGTCGGCCAGGTGGTGCAGCGGCAGCGCCGGGCCATGCGGCGGCGACAGGAATATGCCTGCCGCGCCCGGCTTGAAGCGCACCGCCACGGTGCGCACCACCCGCTCGGAGGCCACATGGATGGCGCGTGTCATCATGCCGACGGCGAACGCCGGCGCGCCGGTATCCTGCCACAGGATGTCGATGCAGTTGTCCGGCAGCACCCGGTGCGAGGCCGCGCGGCCGTCCTGCGCCGGGCCGCCGGACGCGCTCGCCCACAGGCACGCGACATACGGGCGCAAGACGGGGTGAGGCGGAAATTCCTTATAGTGCATGCTGTTATAATGACCGGTTCATATCCACCAATATTTCATACTGGCCGCACACATCATGCAAGATAAATATAGTCCCGCCGACGTTGAAAAAGCCGCCCAATCGCACTGGAAGGCGATCGACGCCTACAAAGCGGTAGAAAACGACCCACGTTTCCCCAAAGGCAAGTATTACGCTTGCTCGATGCTGCCTTACCCTTCGGGCAAGCTGCACATGGGCCACGTGCGCAACTATACAATCAATGACGTGATGTACCGCTACCTGCGCATGAACGGCTACAACGTGCTGATGCCGATGGGCTGGGACGCGTTCGGCATGCCGGCGGAAAACGCGGCCATGGCCAACAACGTGCCGCCTGCGCAATGGACCTACTCCAACATCGCCCACATGCGCGAGCAGATGGAGTCCATGGGCCTGGCCATCGACTGGTCGCGCGAAATGACCGCGTGCAAGCCGGAATACTACAAGTGGAACCAGTGGATGTTCCTGAAGATGCTGGAAAAAGGCATCATCTACAAAAAGACCGGCACCGTGAACTGGGACCCGATCGACCAGACCGTGCTGGCCAACGAGCAAGTGGTGGACGGCCGCGGCTGGCGTTCGGGCGCGCTGATTGAAAAGCGCGAAATCCCGATGTACTACGCCCGCATCACCGACTACGCCGACGAGCTGCTGGAATACGTGGACACCAAGCTGCCGGGCTGGCCCGAGCGCGTGCGCACCATGCAGACCAACTGGATCGGCAAATCGACCGGCGTGCGCTTCGCCTTCCCGCACGAGATCAAGGACGCCGACGGCAAGCTGATCCAGGACGGCAAGATGTTCGTCTTCACCACCCGCCCGGACACCATCATGGGCGTGACCTTCTGCGCCGTGGCGGCCGAGCACCCGCTGGCCGCGCACGCCGCGCAGAACAACCCGGAACTGCAGGCCTTCATCGCCGAGTGCAAGATGGGCTCCGTGATCGAGGCCGACATGGCCACGATGGAGAAGAAGGGCATGCCGACCGGCCTGTTCGTCACCCATCCGCTGACCGGCGCGCAGGTTGAAGTCTGGGTCGGCAACTACGTGCTGATCACCTACGGCGACGGCGCCGTGATGGGCGTGCCTGCGCACGACGAGCGCGACTTCGCCTTCGCCAACAAATACAACCTGCCGATCAAGCAGGTCATCACCACCGCCGCCAATCCCGAGTTCTCCAGCACCGAATGGCAGGAATGGTATGGCGACAAGGACGTGTCCATCGTCACCAACTCCGGCAAGTACGACGGCCTGAATTACGCCGCCGCTGTCGACGCCGTGGCGGCCGACATGGAAGCCAAGGGCCTGGGCGAGAAGAAGGTCACCTTCCGCTTGCGCGACTGGGGCATTTCGCGCCAGCGCTACTGGGGCACGCCGATCCCGATGATCCACTGCGCCGACTGCGGCTCGGTGCCGGTGCCGGAAAAAGACCTGCCGGTGGTGCTGCCGGAAGACTGCGTGCCGGACGGCACCGGCAACCCGCTGAACAAGTACGAAGCCTTCCTGAAGTGCGACTGCCCGCAGTGCGGCAAGCCTGCGCGCCGCGAAACCGACACCATGGACACCTTCGTCGATTCGTCGTGGTACTACATGCGCTATACCTCGCCGGGTTCGAACAACGCCATGGTGGACGAGCGCAACGACTACTGGATGCCGATGGACCAGTACATCGGCGGCATCGAGCACGCCGTGATGCACCTGCTGTACGCGCGCTTCTGGACCAAGATCATGCGCGACTTCGGCCTGGTGAAGTTCGACGAGCCGTTCGTCAACCTGCTGACGCAGGGCATGGTGCTGAACGAGACCTACTACCGTGAAGACGCGGCGGGCAAGAAGACCTGGTACAACCCGGCCGACATCAACCTGACCACCGACGACAAGGGCCGCCCGCAAAGCGCGCTGCTGAAGGAAGACGGCCAGCCGGTGAACATCGGCGGCACCGAGAAGATGTCCAAGTCGAAGAACAACGGCATCGACCCGGCCGCGCAGATCGAGCAGTACGGCGCCGATACGGCCCGCCTGTTCACCATGTTCGCCTCGCCGCCCGAGCAGACGCTGGAATGGTCGGGCTCCGGCGTGGAAGGCGCGAACCGCTTCCTGCGCCGCGTGTGGGCCTTCGGCTATGCGCAGAAAGCGCGCATCGAAGCGGTGGGCGGCAGCGCCACCGTGTCGGCGGCCGTGGCCGGCGACGCGCAGAAAACCCTGCGCCGCGAACTGCACAAGATCCTGCAGCAGGCCGACTATGACCTGAAGCGCATCCAGTACAACACCGTGGTGTCGGCCTGCATGAAGATGCTCAACACCATGGAGTCGGCCAAGCTGGACGACAGCGCCGAATCCAACGCCGTGATCGCGGAAGGCTTCGCCATCTTCCTGCGCCTGCTCAATCCCGTGGCGCCGCACATCACCCACGTGCTGTGGGAAGAGCTGGGCTACGGCAAGGCGCTGGGCGACCTGCTGAACGCGCCGTGGCCGCAGGTCGATGCCGCCGCGCTCGAGCAGTCCGAGATCGAGATGATGATCCAGGTGAACGGCAAGCTGCGCGGCTCGGTGAAGGTGGCCAAGGGCGCCGACAAGGCCGCCATCGAAGCTGCCGCGCTGGCCGAGGAAAGCGTGCAGAAGTTCATCGAAGGCACGCCGAAGAAGGTCATCGTGGTGCCGGGCAAACTCGTCAACATCGTGGTGTAAGCATGCAGACCACCATCCATAACCTGAAACGCGGCGCCGGCGCGCTGCTGGTGGCGGCGGCGCTGGCCGGCTCGCTGTCGGCCTGCGGCTTCCACCTGCGCGGCTCGGGCGGCCACTACACGCTGCCGTTCCCGGCCATGTACGTCGGCCTGCCGGAATCGTCGCCGCTGGCGATCGATTTGAAGCGCAACATCCGCGTCAACGGCAACACGGTGGTGGTCTCCGATCCGGCCAAGGCCGACGGTGTGATCGAGGTGCTGACCGATCCGGAAAAGACCCGCACCAAGAGCATTCTGTCGCTGAACAACAATGGCCGCGTGCGTGAATACCTGCTGGCCTACACCATCGTGTTTCGCGTGCGCGACAAGCTTGGCAACGAGCTGCTGGCGCCCACCAGCATCAGCCTGAATCGTCCGATCACCTTCGACGAGACCCAGCTGCTGGCGAAGGAGCAGGAAGAGGCGTTGCTGTACAAGGACATGCAGACCGACCTGGTGCAGCAGATGATGCGCCGCATGGCCGCCATCAAGCCAGTGTCGCAGATGTCGATGGCGCCGGCCACGCCGGTTGCCGCGCCCAAGGAATAAACGGATGCGGAACAACGTATGCAACTGAGGCTGGACGCGCTGGACGGGCATTTGAGCAAGCCGCTGGCGCAGCTGTACGTCATCACCAGCGACGAGCATCTGCTGGCGCTGGAAGCGGCGGACAAGATCCGCCGCAGCGCGCGCGCGCAGGGTTATTCCGAGCGCGACGTGCTGACCGTCGAGCGCAGCTTCAAGTGGGGCGAGCTGCTGGCGGCGAACCAGGCGTTGTCCCTGTTCGGCGACAAGAAGCTGATCGAGCTGCGCATCCCGACCGGCAAGCCGGGCAAGGACGGCGGCGCGGCGCTGCAGAACTATGTGAAGGATCTGAGTCCGGACAACCTGACGCTGATCACGCTGCCCAAGCTGGACTGGCAGACGCAGAAGGCGGCCTGGGTGGCCAGCCTGCAGCAGGCCGCCGTGTACATCGACATTCCGAATGTCGAACGCGCGCAGCTGCCGGGCTGGATCGGCAACCGCCTGGCTGCGCAAGGCCAGAGCGCGGACCGCCAGAGCATCGACTTCATCGCCGACCGCGTTGAAGGCAATTTGCTGGCGGCGCACCAGGAGATACAGAAACTGGGCCTGCTGCACGAAGCGGGCAAACTGACATACGAACAAGTGCATGACGCGGTGCTGAACGTGGCGCGCTATGACGTGTTCAAACTGAGTGAAGCGATGCTGTCCGGCGATCCCGCGCGGCTGGTGCGGATGCTCGAAGGCTTGAAAGGCGAAGGCGAAGCGCTGCCGCTGGTGCTGTGGGCGGTGTCGGAGGAAATCCGCACGCTGCTCAAGCTGAAGGCCGGTACGGCGCAGGGACGGCCGCTGGGCGCGCTGCTCAAGGAGTACCGCATCTGGGGCCCGAAAGAGCGCATGATGGAACCGGCGCTGCGGCGCGTGTCGCTGCCGCTGCTGGAGGCTGCGCTGCAGGAAGCGGCGCAAATCGATAAGATGATCAAGGGCCTGCGCGCCAAGGCTTTCGCGGGCGACGCATGGGACGCAATGCTGCAGCTGGCGCTGAAGGTGGCGCGCGGCTGACAACCAACCGCAACGGCCGGGATCGGACCCGATGGTCTGACCCCGGAACTTGCAGTGGTTTTCCGAGGGAATGTAATGGACATCACGCAATACATGGAACAAGTGGGCCGCCAGGCGCGCGCTGCATCGCGCGCCATGGCCCGCGCCGACAGCGCGCAGCGCAATCGCGCGCTGCTGCTGATCGCCGACGCGATCGAACGCGACGCGGCCGCCCTGCGCGCCGCCAACCAGCTGGACCTAGACGCGGCCGCCGCCGCCGGCATGGCCCCGGCATTGCTGGACCGCCTGGCGCTGTCCGACAAGGCCATCGCCACCATGGTGGAAGGCCTGCGCCAGATCGTGGCGCTGCCGGACCCCATCGGCGAGATCAGCGGCCTGAAATTCCGCCCGAGCGGCATCCAGGTGGGCCAGATGCGCGTGCCGCTGGGCGTCATCGGCATCATCTACGAAGCCCGCCCGAACGTCACTGTGGACGCGGCCGGCCTGTGCATCAAGAGCGGCAACGCTACCATCCTGCGCGGCGGTTCGGAAGCGATCAATTGCAACCGCGCGCTGGCCAGGCTGGTGATGGAAGGCTTGCAGGGCGCCGGCCTGCCGAAAGACGGCGTGCAGGTGGTCGACACCACCGACCGCGCCGCCGTCGGCGCGCTGATCACCATGCCGCAGTATGTGGACGTGATCGTGCCGCGCGGTGGCAAGGGCCTGATCGCGCGCCTGATGAAGGAGTCCACCGTGCCGATGATCAAGCACCTGGACGGCATCTGCCACGTCTACATCGACGCCAAGGCCGACATGAAGAAGGCGCTGGACGTGGCCTTCAACGCCAAGTGCCAGCGCTACAGCCCGTGCAACACCATGGAAACGCTGCTGGTGGCGCGCGCCATCGCGCCGCAGGTGCTGCCGGAACTGGCCAGGCTGTACGCGGCCGAGCAGGTGGAGCTGCGCTGCGATCCGGAGTCGTACAAGATCCTGGAAGGCTACCCGCACCTGGCGCACGCCACCGAGGAGGACTGGGCCACCGAATACCTGGCGCCGATCCTCGCCGTGCGCGTGGTGGACGGCATCGAGCAGGCCATGGACCACATCAGCACCTGGTCGTCCAAGCACACCGAATCGATCATCACCGAAGACTACAGCGACGCCATGCGCTTCCTGCGCGAAGTCGATTCGGCTTCGGTGATGGTGAACGCGTCCACCCGCTTCGCGGACGGCTTCGAGTACGGCCTGGGCGCCGAGATCGGCATCTCGAACGACAAGCTGCACGCGCGCGGCCCGGTCGGCCTGGAAGGCCTGACCTCGCTCAAATACGTGGTGTTCGGCCACGGCGAAGTACGGAAATAAGGCGGCCTATGCTCTGGGTAAAAGCGTTCCACATCCTGTTCGTCGTGTCCTGGTTCTCCGGGCTGTTCTACCTGCCGCGCATCTTCGTCAACCTGGCGCTGGAGAAGGAAAGCGTGAGCAAGGAGCGCCTGCTGCTGATGGCGCGCAAGCTGTACCGCTTCATGATGATGCTGTCGGTGCCGGCGGTGCTGCTGGGCGCGTGGCTGCTGTGGCTGCAGTACGGCGGCGGCGACAGCTTCAAGATGCCGGGCTGGATGCACGCCAAGCTGGCGCTGGTGATCCTGGCCATCGGCTATTCGCACGCCTGCGGCGCCATCCTGAAGAAATTCGAGCGCGGCGTGAATACCCGCAGCCACACGTGGTACCGCTGGTTCAATGAAGTGCCGGTGCTGCTGCTGCTGGCCATCGTCATCCTGGTTGTCGTCAAACCCTTCTAAGAGAGAAGCGCATGAGCAAAACCTGCCAATACTACTTTGCCCCGCATTCGCCGTGGAGCTACCTGGGCCACGAGCGTTTCGTGGCGCTGGCCAAGGCGCACGGTGCGCAGATCGATATCCGTCCCTTCGATCTGGGCAAGGTGTTTGGCGTGTCCGGCGGCCTGCCGCTGGCCAAGCGCGCCCCGCAGCGCCAGGCTTACCGCCTGGTGGAGCTGGCGCGCTGGTCCACCTTCCTCGGCGTGCCGATGAACGTGCAGCCCAGGTTCTTCCCGGTGTCGCCGGATGCGGCGGCCAAACTGATCATCGCCGCGCGCCTGACGCACGGCGTGGACACGGCGCTGCAGCTGTCGGGCGCCATCATGCGCGGCCTGTGGGCCGAGGAGCGCAACATCGGCGACGAAGAGACGCTGGTGCAGATCGCGAACAGCTGCGGCCTGGATGGCCGCGCGCTGGTCAAATCGTCGGAGACGGCCAGCGTGCAGGCCGAGTACGACAAGAACACCGAGGAAGCCACCGCCGCCAATATATTCGGCTCGCCGTGGTACATCCTCGATGGTGAAAGTTTCTGGGGGCAGGACAGGCTCGATTTCCTCGAGCGCGCACTGGCCCCCTGAAGTACATCGTTCCGCGCAGGCGGAACGTTTTTTTTAAACGGATAAAAGGTACCCCTATGGCTTCCTATTTTTGCCCATGCCCGCGCGGCATGGAAGCGGCGCTGGCCGAAGAACTGACTGAAATCACGCAGCTGCCCGGCAGCACCCTGAAGGTGCACAACCAGGTGCCCGGCGGCGTGCATTGCTCCGGCGCGCTGGAAGACGCCTACCGCGTCAACCTGCATTCGCGCATCGCCTCGCGCGTGCTGATGCGCATGGCCGCCGGCGGCTACAAGAACGAGAACGACATCTACGACTTGACCCTGGCGCAGCCGTGGGAAGAATGGTTCGGCGTCGACCACACCATCCGCGTCGATGTGACGGCCGTGAAGTCGCCCTTGAAGAGCCTGGAATTCACCACGCTGAAGATCAAGGACGCGATCTGCGACCGCTACCGCGACATGTACGGTTCGCGCCCGTCGGTGAACACGCGCGAACCGGACATGCGCATCGTCGGTTTCCTGGACGCGCACCAGTACATCGTCTACCTGGATACCTCGGGCGAAGCGCTGTTCAAGCGCGGCTGGCGCGACGAAACGGGCGACGCGCCGCTGCGCGAAAACCTGGCCGCCGGCCTGCTGCGCGTCTCCGGCTGGAAGCCGGGCACGCCGCTGTTCGATCCGATGTGCGGCTCCGGCACCATCCTGTGCGAAGCGGCGCAGATGGTGCAGGGCATTCCGCCCGGCGCGCGCCGCCGTTTCGCGTTCGAGAAGTTCCACGACTTCCAGCCTGCGGTCTGGGCCGACATGAAGAACGCCATCAAGCCTAACCCGCTGCCGTCCGAACCGACCATTTTCGGCTCCGACATTTCGGGCGACATGGTGGCCATGACGCGCCACAACCTGAAGTGCGCCGGCATCATGTTCGACATTCCGCTCAAGCAGATCGAGGCGCAGGAAGTGAAGGCGCCGACCGAGCAGCCGGGCATCCTGCTGACCAACCCGCCGTACGGCGAACGCATCGGCGTGCGCGGCGACAGTAGCCTGCCGGAAGACGAACTGGCGACCTCGTTCTACTCGGCCTTCGGCACCACGCTCAAGCAGCGCTTCGCCGGCTGGACCGCCTTCCTGTTCACTGCCGACCTGGGCCTGCCCAAGCTGCTGCGGTTGAAGGAAGCGCGCAAGACGCCGTTCTTCAACGGCGCGCTGGAATGCCGTCTGTTCCGCTTCGACATGGTGGCCGGCTACAACCGCCGCGAAGAAGCCAAGCCGAAAGCACAATAAGCATTACCCGCCGCGCAGGTCCGGCGATGCCGGACCGGCGGCAGAACCGGACCTGACATGTTTCCTACGCCTCCCGCGAACCTCCCTCCCGATCCCGTCGCCGAGATCCCCCCGCCCGAACCGAGCCACGCCAAGCCGCTGAGCGCCTTCGCGCTGGCCATCGTGCTGGCGTCGCTGTCGATGCTGGGACCGTTCTCGATCGACGCCTACCTGCCGGCCTTCCCGAATATCCAGGCTTCGCTGCACGCCACGCCGCTGGAAGTGCAGCAAACCCTCACCGCCTACATGCTGGCCTTCGCCGCCATGGTGCTGTGGCACGGCGCGCTGGCCGACGCCTTCGGGCGCCGCAACGTGGTGCTGGTGTCGCTGGTGCTGTTCGCCATCGGCACCATGGGCTGCGCCGCCGCACACTCGGTGCATTACCTGTGGTTCTTCCGCGTGCTGCAGGGCGTGTCGGCCGGGGCCGGCGTGGTGGTGGGGCGCGCCATCATCCGCGACCTGTACGCGGACGCGCCGGCCGCGCGCCTGCTGTCCATGGTCACCATGATCTTCTCGATCGCGCCGGCCATCGCGCCGGTACTGGGCGGCGTCATCGTCAAATACCTGGACTGGCGCGCCATCTTCCTGTTCCTGTTCATCTACACCGTGGGCCTGTTCCTGGTGTGCTACCGCCGCCTGCCCGAAACGCTGCCGCCCGGCCGGCGCCAGCCCTTCAATCCGCGCTACCTGGCGCGCAACTACCGCACCATCTTGACGTCGCCGCTGTTCCACCTGAAGTCCGGCGTGGTGGCGTTCAACTTCGCCGGCCTGTTCGTCTACATCACGGCGGCGCCGGTGATGCTGCCGCGCCACCTCGGACTCGGACCGGACCAGTTCGGCTGGCTGTTCATTCCCGCCGTGAGCGGCATCTTCCTCGGCGCGCTGGCGGCCAACCGCATCGCCGGCAAGATGAGCTTCGCGCGCCAGATCGGCATCGGCTTCTGCTTCCTGATCGCGGCGGCCAGCGTCAACGTCATCTACCATTGGTTCCAGCCGCCGTCGCTGCCGTGGAGCGTGGCGCCGCTGTTCTTCTACACCTTCGGCATGTCGGTGGTGGCGCCGGCGGCCACCTTGCTGGGACTGGATCTGTTCCCGCATATTCGTGGTACGGTAGCATCTTGCCAGTCATTCGCCACCACCTTGCTGGGCGCCGTGGTGGCCGGCGCCATCGCACCGGTGCTGTCGGACTCCGTGTTGTGGCTGGCATACGGGCAGTTGGCGTTCACCGTGACGGCGCTGGCATTGTGGTTGACGGCGCGCTATTACCGGAGCATGCTGTCAGCCCAACAGGCGGGCGGATAGTTATCGGCAAGGAAGTGTGATAAGTTTAGGAAGAAATTTTAATTGCCGATAAGTTATCTAAGTTGTTTATGCTACTATCGCTTTCCGAGTGCCTGATTTTTCTACAGTTTTCTACAGTTGGTTAAATATTAATGCGGTGGCGCCCTGCCGTTGAGCGCCTCTCAACTTCGATAAAGTTCCTTGGCGGCAATGCGTGATACGATGCATCAATCAGACCATGATATTCGCAATCGCTTGCTGATTGCCCGTCTGCCGGCCATGCCGCAGATACTCATCAAGTTGATAGAGCACTTGCAGGCCGACGACGCCGGCATGCCGGAGCTGGCCGCGCTGATTGCCAAGGACGCCGGCATGACCAGCAAGATCCTGTCGGTCGCCAACAGTTCCGCCTACCACCGCAACAACCGCGCCGTGGGGCTGGAGCAGTCGCTGGTATCGCTCGGCACGGACATGATCAAGACGCTGGTCATCAGCGAATCGGTATTTCAGACATTTAACAGTTTCCCCCATTCCGGCAGCACCGACCTGCGCAGCTTCTGGAAAAGCTCGCTGACCACCGCCGTCATCGCGCGCGACATCGCCAAGCAGCTCGAGTACCCGCACGCCGAAGAAGCCTACCTGGCCGGCCTGCTGCACAACGTCGGCCGCCTGGCGCTGCTGGCCACCGCGCCGAAAGAATACGCCTTCAACTTCACCGCGCGCGACGACGAAGACCTGTGCGCGGTGGAGCAGCGCACCCTGCAGATCACGCACTCCGAAGCGGGCGCCTGGCTGATCGAGCGCTGGAACCTGGACTCCTTCCTGGCCGACAGCGTGCTGTACCACCACGAGCCGGTGGCGCGCCTGGAAGCGGCCCATCCGCTGATCCGCATCGTGCGCCTGGCGCACCTGCTGTGCAGCCATGAGGACGAGGACGAGGCCATTGAGGCGGCCGCCGGCCTGTGCGCCATCGGCAGCGACGCGCTGCACGTGATCTGCCACGCCGCCGCGCGCCAGGTGGAAAAGTCGGCCGCCTACCTCGGCATCGAACTGGCCGGCGCGGACGACATCGTGGCGCCGGTCGCCTACGCGCCGCCGCCGCCGGTGGACCCGGTGCAGCAGCGCCTGTCCGAGGAGGTGCGCAACATGGTGCTGGTGTCCGAAATGGGCCAGACCTTCGCGCGCCAGACCGGCGAGACCGGCATGCTGGAAGCGATGACGCGCTCGGCGCGCATCCTGTTCGACTTCGACAATACCGTGATCCTGCTGGAGAACCCCACCGGCCACGCCCTGGTGGGCATGGCGGCGGGCGAGCAGCAGCAGCGCCTGGCCGAATTCTCCATCCCGCTGGCCAAGGGCGGCACGGTAGCCGACGCCGCGCGCGAGCGCCGCGTGGCTTACCTGAGCCAGGCCGGGCAGGGTGCGGCGCCGGTCGGCATCTCGGAAGAGCAGCTGTTCCGCATCCTCGGCACCGAGAGTTTCGTGTGCGTGCCGCTGGTGGCCGGGCAGCGCTGCCTGGGCGTGCTGGTGGGCGGCGCTGCGGCCTGGCAGCTGCCTTCGTACCACAAGCGCGAGCGCTTCCTGCAGGCCTTCGGCAACCAGGCTGCCGCCGCGCTGGAAACCCAGCTCTCCGAACGCGGCCACGCGCGGCGCCAGATCGCCCACGTGGCCGAGGAATACCGCGAGGCCTCGCGCCGCGTGGTGCACGAGGTCAACAACCCGCTGTCCATCATCAAGAACTACCTGTCGGTGCTGGACACCAAGCTGGCGCGGCGCGAGCCGGTGGTGGGCGAGATGTCCATCCTGAACGAGGAGATCGACCGGGTCGGCGCGCTGATCAACGGCCTGGCCGACCTGCAGCCGTCCGACGGCAACCGCGTGACCGACGTGGCGCGCGTGGTGGACGACGTGCTGCGCCTGTTCCGCGCCACCGACTTCGTGCCGGCCTCGGTGCAGATCCTGGTGCGCATGCAGGACGAGCCGGCCGAGATCGAGGGCGACGCCGACATCCTGAAACAGATCCTGGTCAACCTGGTCAAGAACGCGGTCGAAGCGCTGCCGGACGGCGGCCGGATAGAGATCGCCAACCGCGGCCATGTGAACCGCGAGCGCAGGCTGTACCTGGAGCTGGTGATCGGCGACAATGGCCCCGGTTTGTCGACCGAGGTGCTGGCCAACCTGTTTACGCCGGTGCGCAGCAACAAGGAGGGCAAGCACCACGGCCTGGGCCTGTCTATCGTGCACAGCCTGGTCAAGAAGCTGGACGGCATGATCACCTGCCGCAGCGGCAAAGCCGGCACGACTTTTGAAATCCTGCTGCCCGTGAGGGGCGGCAACAACCTCACCGCCGGCGCGCAATCGCGGGCGATGGATTCTGTATGAAAGACGCGATGAACTCGCCCTACGCTGCCGGCGCCCAAACCCCGCTCCCGGCAACCGACGCCACGAGTGCAACCGCCGCCGTACCCCTGGCGAGCGATTTCTGTCCCCGCCTGCTGCTGGTGGATGACGAGCCACGCCTGCTGTCTTCCCTGTACGAACTGCTGCGCGACCGCGACTACCAGCTGGTGACCGCCACCTGCGGCAGCGAAGCGCTGGCCCAACTGACCAAAATGAAGTTCGACCTGGTGCTGCTGGACCTGCGCCTGCCCGACATGAGCGGGCACGAGATCATGGACTTCATGAACGGCAAGGGCATCGACAGCGACGTGATCGTGATGAGCGGCGACGTCGGCATCGAAGCGGCGATCGGCGCGCTCAAGCGCGGCGCCTACGACTACCTGCGCAAGCCCTACAGCCGCGAAGAACTGCTCAAGACCGTGGAAAACGCGCTGGCGCAGCGCCGCCTGGCGGTGGACAACGAGCGCATCGCCGAGCGGCTGGAAACCTCCGAGCGCATGTACCGCAACCTGGTGGACAGCTCGCCGGACATCATCTACACGCTGAACCAGGATGGCCACTTTACCTTCGTCAACGACCGCGCCTACCAGCTGCTGGGCTTCACGCGCGAAGAACTGCTGGGACGGCACTACTCGGTGCTGATCCACGACGAGGACCTGGAGCGCGCGCGCTACGTGTTCAACGAGCGCGGCGGCGAACGCAGGGTCGATGAACGCACTTCGCGCAACGTCGAGCTGCGCCTGAAGTGCAAGGGCAACGGCATCGAGCGCACCTTCAGCAACACCTTGATGACGATGCCGATGAACGCCATCGGCGTGCACACCCCGGAGCATGCGCGGCAGGAGCACTACGGCATCTACGGCGTGGCGCGCGACATCACCGACCGCAAGCGTGCCGAGGAAGTGATTTCCTACCAGGCCTACCACGACATCCTGACCGACCTGCCGAACCGCATGCTGTTCAAGGACCGCCTGGGCCTGGCGGTGATCCAGGCCAAGCGCAAGCTTACCGAACTGGCCGTGATGTTCGTCGACCTGGACCGCTTCAAGCTGGTCAACGACACGCTGGGCCACGTCAAGGGCGACGAGCTGCTGCAGCAGGCCGCGCTGCGGCTGAAGGAATGCCTGCGCAAGGGCGACACGCTGGCGCGCCAGGGCGGCGACGAATTCACCATCGTGCTGCCGGAGCTGCGCGACCGGGGCGACGCCAAGGTGATTGCCGAGAAGTTCCTGGAAAGCCTGCAAAAGCCATTCGACCTGGACGGCCACCAGGTGCACATCTCGGCCTCGATCGGCATTGCCGTGTATCCAAGCGACGGCGAGAGCATCGACGAGCTGCTGCGCCATGCCGACATCGCCATGTACCAGGTGAAAGCGCTGGGCAAGAACGGCCACAGCTTCTATCACAACTCCATGCTGGACATGTCGCACCAGAAGATCGCGCTGGAGCAGGCGCTGCGCCGCGCGCTGGAGCAGAACGAGCTGGAAATGTATTACCAGCCGCAGATCGACGTGGCCACCGGCCGCATCATCGGCGCCGAGGGGCTGATGCGCTGGAACCATCCGCAGCGCGGCCTGCTGTCGGCCGGCGAGTTCCTGCCCTTCGCCGAAGAGAACGGCCTGATGCTGCCGATCTCGGACTGGATGCTGGGCGCGCTGTGCCGCGACCTGCTGCAGTGGAACGCGAACGGCGGCGAAGCGCTGCGCCTGTCGCTGAACCTGTCGCCGCAATACCTGGACCGGGGCGACTTCTTCGAGAAAATGCGCGGCGCGCTGACGCGCTACGGCATTTCGCCGGCGCAGATCGAGGTGGAGATCACCGAGAACATCTGCATCCGCAATCCGCTCTACGCCATCGAGCAGCTCAACAAGCTGTGCCAGCTGGGCGTGTCGGTGGCGATCGACGACTTCGGCACCGGCTATTCCTCGCTGTCCTATCTGCACCGCTTCCCTATCCACACCATCAAGATCGACCAGAGCTTCGTCAAGGAAATCCACGACGAGCAGGGCCACTATCCGGTGATCCTGGCCATCATTTCGATCGCGCGCGGCCTCGGCCTGCACCTGGTGGCCGAAGGCGTGGAGACCGAGATCCAGGCGCGCTACCTGCAAGCCAACGGCTGCACCACCATGCAGGGCTACCTCTACCACCGGCCGATTTCGCTGACCAGCTTCATCGGCGTGCTGCAGCAGCAGGCGCCCGAGCATGCGCGCGCCGACGCGCTGGTCCAGCACGAAGCGGTCATCGCGGCCTTCCAGGCCTGACGCGGCGGAACCGGCCATGCAGAAATTTTCCGCCTCGGAAGCGCACGCCCCTGGCGCCGGCACCGGGCCGGAGAACTACACCGCCGAATTCCTGCGTGTGAAAGACCTGGCCGAGCGCGGCGTGGCCAACGCCCAGCACAGCCTGGGCTTCATGTACTTCAACGGCCAGGGCGTGGAACAGAGCTATGAGCTGGCCGTGGCCTGGTACCGCCAGGCCGCCAACGCGGGCCTGGAGCACGCGCAGTACAACCTGGGCGTGATGTGCCAGAAAGGGCAGGGCCTCAAGCAGGACCTGGCCGAGGCGGCGCGCTGGTACCAGCTGTCGGCCGAGCAGGGCTACGCCGCTGCGCAATACAACCTGGGCTGGATGTACGCCAAGGGCCATGGCCTGCAGCAGGATACGCAGCAGGCCATGCACTGGTTCAGCAAGGCCGCCGAGCAGGGCGACGCGGGTGCGCAGAACAACCTGGGCATGATGTACGACACCGGCAAGGGCGTGCCGCAGGACTTCAGGCAGGCCATCGCCTGGTACCGCAAGGCGGCCGAGCAGGGCTACGCGCGCGCCCAGTTCAATCTCGGCCTGCGCTATGACAACGGGCAGGGCGTGGCCAAGGACGTGAACCAGGCCATGTCCTGGTACCGCAAGGCCGCCAAGCAGGGCTACGCGCCGGCGCAGTTCAACCTGGCGCTGCGCTACGACAAGGGCGACGGCGTGCCGCAGGACACCCAGCAGGCCATCCAGTGGTACCGCTGCGCGGCCGAGCAGGATCACGCCAGTTCGCAGTTCAACCTGGGCCTGATCTACGACAATGGCGGCGGCAGCGGAGCTGGCGAGCCTGTCCCGCGCGACGAGCAGAAGGCGCTGCACTGGTACCGCAAGGCCGCCGCGCTGGGCCATGCCGCTGCGCAGAACAACCTCGGTCTGCGCTACGACCATGGCCAGGGCGTGCCGCAGGACTACGAACAGGCGCAGCACTGGTACCGCATGGCCGCCGAACAGGGCTACGCCGCCGCGCAATACCATCTTGGCCTGCTGTACGACAATGGCCACGGCGTGGTGCAGGATGTGCAGGAAGCCGTGTTCTGGTACCGCAAGGCAGCCGACCAGGGCCACCTGCGCGCGCAGTTCGACCTCGGCCTGCGCTATGAAACGGGACGCGGCGTGCCGCAGGACGGGCGCAAGGCCATCGCCTGGTACCGCAAGGCGGCCGAGCAGGATTACGCGGCGGCGCAGTACAGCCTGGGCCAGCTGCTCGACAGCGACGACAGCCCGGCGCCGGACAGCGTGCAGGCCGGCCTGTGGTACCGCAAGGCGGCCGAGCAGGGCCACGCGCTGGCGCAGTTCGCGCTGGCGCTGCGCTACGACACCGGGCACGGGCTGCTGCGCGACTACGGCGAGGCGCTGGCCTGGTATCAGAAGGCGGCCGCGCAGGGGCATGCGCGCGCGCAGTTCAACGTGGGATTGATGTATTACAGCGGGCAGGGCACCGCGCCGGACATGGCGCAGGCATGGCTATGGCTGTCGATGGCCGATCGCGGCGGCGTCAGCGCCGCCGCGCGCTATCTGCAAAACGCCGCCGGCCGCATGGACCCGCCCCAGCTGGCGCTGCTGCGCGAGCGCGTCGAGCTGTTGCCAGCACCGGCCTAGGCGCAGGCGGCTCCTGCGGGCTAGCGCGGAGCGCGTAACCCGCCATCGCCCGGCGCGCGTCCGAACTGCTTCTCCAGCCAGTCAAACGCATCATCCTGCTCCTGTTGCGGAAACACGTGCCCGCCCGGCAGCATGCGCGCCTCGAATTTGTCCTGTGCGCCCCAGGCCCGCCACACCTTCTCCATCTTGCCGAACGCCTGCTGCACCGACGCGGCGGGGAACAGCCTGTCCTGCGCGCCAGCGAAGAACATCGCCGGCTTGGGCGCGGCCAGGCTGGCCACGTCCGGAAAATCCATGTGCCGCAGCAGGCCGGGATGCAGCATATTCCAGGCCGAACTCCCGCGCAGCTGGTTATTCCCCGGCACCATCAAGCCCTCCGTGGTGGCCATCCAGTTGGCCGCCACCACGGCCGTCACCGCGTCCGACAGCGCCGCCACCTGCCAGGCCCGGAACGCGCCCATGGAAAAGCCTATCGCCGCCACCCTGCGCGCATCCACCTCCGGCCGCGAGGCCAGGAAGGCCGCCGCGCGCGCGTCCTCGGCGGCCATGATGCCGGCCAGCGAACTGCCCAGGTTGAAGGCGTTGGCGGCCAGCGCCTGCTGCGTGTCGCCCGTCAGCGGCCCCCGGTCGCCCCAGCCCAGCGCGTCCACCGCCAGCACCACGTAGCCGCGCCTGGCCAGCGCGTCGCCCGGATAGCGGCCGGAGAAGTGCTTGTCGGCCCAGGCCTGCGAGGACGCCAGGCGCGCCTTGTCCTGTTCCGAATCCTGCGGCGTGTCGCCCCAGGGCCGGATGGCCTTCTCCTTGCCGATGTCGAACTTGCCGCCATGGTCGTGCAGCATCAGCGCGGCGGGGAATGGTCCGGCGCCCTTCGGCACCAGCATCAGCGCACGCACGCGGCTCTCGGCGCTCAGGTTGAACACCACCTGGCGCGCCACGTAGCTGCCCCGGTCGGTCTCGGCGATCGCCTGCGGCTGGAAGGGCGTGTTGTCGGGCGCCTGCAGGGTGAGTTCCCACAGTTTGGCGCGGCCGGTGCTGCGCCAGGCCGGCAAGTCTTTCACCTGCGGCGACCAGGCCATGGGAAAGGCCAGCTTGGCCTTCAGCGCCTGCTGGAACACCGGCATGTTGTCGGCCACGCCGGCGCGCTGGTAGTCTTGCTGGTGATCGTGCTGGAGCGCCTGCTGGTCCTGCGCCGCGGCCGGCAGCGCCAGGCCTGCCGCCAGCAGCACGGCGCTCAGATTCGGGAACGATATAGGCATATGTGTAACATCCTGAAAAATTGCCACGCAACAAATGCAAGAATAGTAACCTTGGACTTCTTTTATTGAAAGGACGTGTCATGCTGAAACAAGTGCTTCCCGTGTTGTGCCTGATTTTGCCAGCCGCTTCGGCTTGGGCGCAAACCGAAGCGACGCCGCCGGCGGTCCAAACGGAGGCTGCGGCCGGCGCCGAGGCCGAGGCCGTGCCGGAAAAAATCCTGGTGGTGGGACAGAAGCCGGGACCGGGCTTGTGGAAGGTGAGCAAGGATGGACACGTGCTGTGGGTGTTCGGCACCTATTCGCCGCTGCCCCAGAAAATGGAATGGCGTTCGCAGCAGGTTGAATCGGTGCTGTCCCAGTCGCAGGAGTACCTGACGCCGCCCGGCGCGTCGGCCAGCGTCGGCTGGCTGCGCGGCCTGACGCTGCTGCCAAGCCTGATCGGCGTGAAGAAGAATCCCGACGGCGCCACCCTGAAGGACGTGCTGCCGGCCGACGTCTACGCGCGCTGGCTGCCGCTGAAAGCCAAATACCTGGGCGACAACGACAGCATCGAGCGTGAGCGCCCCATCTTCGTTGCCGAAACCCTGTTCCGCGCCGGCATGCAGCAGGCCGGCCTGTCCAAGGGCTACGAAGTGGGCCGCAAGCTGGACGGCATCGTCAAGCAGCACAACATCAAGGTCGTCAAGACCGGCATCCAGCTGCCGACGGACGACGCCTCCGGCATGATGAAGGACTTCAAGAAGTCGCAGCTGGCCGATGTCGCCTGCTTCTCGAAGACGCTGGAACGCCTGGAAAGCGACCTTGACGCCATGCGCGTGCGCGCCAACGCGTGGGCCAAGGGCGACCTGGAAGCGATCCAGAAGTTGAGCTTCCCCGACCAGGAAACCGAATGCGGCGACGCCATGCTGAACGCCGAATTCGCCAAGAGCCGGCCCGGCTTCCAGAACGTGAAGGAAAGGATGCAGGCCGCCTGGGTGACGGCCGCCGAGAAGGCGCTGGCCACCAACAACAGCACCTTCGCCACCCTGCGCCTGGCCGACATCCTCAAGCCGGATGGCTACCTGGCCGCGCTCAAGGCCAAGGGCTACACCGTGGAAAGCCCGGACTGAGCGGCCCCGCGCAAGGCATTGCCAACGCCGCTGCGCCCCCTTAGCATAGCGCCTTCGGCGGCAACGGCGCTGCTTGAAAATAAGACAAGGGGACGTGAATGAAACGATACGGCAAGCTGGCCATCATGGTGATGGCGGCGTGGGCATGCGCGGGCGCGGGCATGCATGCACAGGCGCAGGAGGCCGCGGGCGGCGCCAGCGTCTGGGCCGGCAAGAAGTCGTCCTGGCTGGCGCTGCAGGGCGGCCAGCGCGACGAAGTGTTCCGCTTCGCCGAGCAGTACAAGCAGTACCTTGCGGTGGCGCGCAGCCCCTACACCGCCACGGCCGAAGCGATCCGCCTGGCCAAGGCGGCCGGCTTCGCCGAACTGACCCGCCCCGACCAGGTGAAACCGGGTGCGCGCCTGATCCTGCCCGCGCGCGACCGCGCCGTGGTGCTGGCGGTGGTAGGCCAGCAGCCGCTGGTGTCCGGTTCGCACGTGGTGGGCACCCACCACGACAGCCCGCACATCGCGCTCAAGGCGCGCCCGGTGAACGGCGCCGCGCGCGACGGCCTGGCCGTGTTCAACACCGTCTACTACGGCGGCATCAAGAAATACCAGTGGGCCAATGTGCCGCTGGCGCTGACCGGGCGCATCGACACCACCGACGGCCGCACCATCGCCGTCTCGATCGGCTTCGATGCGGCAGATCCGGTGTTCGCCATCGGCGACGCGGCGCCGCACGCGGACAAGGAACTGCGCAACCGCAGCTACACCGAAGTGTTCAAGGGCGAGGAACTGGACCCCGTGGCGGGCAGTATCCCTGGCGAGAAAGCCAGCGTGGTGGCCGAAGTGCTGCGCGCGCTGAAGGAGAAATACCGCATCCAGGAAGAAGACTTCGTCAGCGCCGATCTGCACCTGGTGCCTGCAACGCAGCCGCGCGACGTGGGCATAGACCGCGGCCTGGTGGGTTCCCACGGCCAGGACGACCGCCTGAGCACCTACTGCGCGCTGCGCGCCTTGCTGGACCTGGACGGCGCACCGGCGCAAACGGCCATCGCCTACCTGTCCAATTTCGAGGAAGTCGGCTCGGTCAACAATACCGGCGCATCGTCGCAGTTGCTGAACACCGCCTACGCGCGCCTGGTGAGCGGCCAGAAGGGCGCGCTGTACAGCGAGATCGATCTGCGCACGGCCTTGCGCCACGCGCAGGTGGTCAGCGCCGACACCAACGATGGCTTGTCGCCGCTGTTCCCGGAAGCGTCCGAGGCAAGCAACGCCGCCCGCATCGGTTTCGGCGTGACCATCAAGCGCTACGGCGGCGGCTTCGACGCCAACTCCGAGTACACCGCCAGGATACGCGGCATCCTCGACCAGGCGTCCATCCCGTGGCAAACCCATACGCCCAAGGTGGATGTGGGCACCGGCGGCACCATCGGCCGCTTCATGTCGCAGCAGGAGATGGAAGTGATCGACATGGGCGTGCCGCTGATTAGCATGCACTCCACCTTCGAGATGGCGAGCAAGGTGGAT
Organism: Massilia sp. Root351; assembly: GCF_001425045.1. GTDB lineage: Bacteria > Pseudomonadota > Gammaproteobacteria > Burkholderiales > Burkholderiaceae_D > Rugamonas. The sequence continues at coordinate 199,150 of NZ_LMDJ01000001.1, forward strand.
GTGTGGAACTTCTACCGCTTCATGAAGGCGTTCTACGCCGCCAGGTAAGCGGCGGCATCAAACCCGGATCAAGCGGTATCAAGCGGTATCAAGCGGTATCAAGTGAAATCAGGCCCGGCGCGCCATCGGCAGCGCCGCGTGCCTGGTCCGTGCCGGCACCGCCGGCGCCGCGCTGACAGCCGCTCCGGGCGAGGTTTTCCGCGCGTCCGCCTGCGGCGGCAGCTTGAACACTTCCAGCGCCTTGGCCACTGCTTGCGCCTGCGTGTCCAGCACGGCGGTGGCGGCCGAGGCTTGCTCCACCATCAGCGCGTTCTGGTGCGTTACCTCGTCCAGTTGGACGATCGCGTCCTTCACCTGGCTAATGCCGGTGCTCTGCTCGCGGGTTGAATGGCTGATGTCGCCCATGATACCGGCCACCCGGCCGATGGCCGCGATCACCGCATCCATATCCTTGCCGGCCGTGCCGGCGATGTCTGCGCCGGCCGCTATCTTGCCGGCCGAAGCGTCGATCAGCGCCTTGATGTCCTTGGCCGCCGCCGCGCTGCGCTGCGCCAGGCTGCGCACCTCGCCGGCCACCACGGCGAACCCGCGCCCGCTCTCGCCGGCGCGCGCCGCTTCCACCGCCGCATTGAGCGCCAGGATATTGGTCTGGAAAGCGATGCCGTCGATCAGGCTGACGATGTCCACGATCTGGCGCGAAGAGCTGCTGATGTCGTTCATGGCCACCACCACCTGCGCCACCGCCACGCCGGTGCGCTCGGCCAGCGCGGTCGCCTCGCTCGCCACGCCGCTGGCGGCGTTCACGTTGTCCGCCGTCTGGCTCACGGTGCCGGTGATGTGGCCCATATTGGCCGACGTCTGTTCCAGGTTGGACGCCTGCGCCTCGGTGCGCGCCGACAGGTCCGCATTGGCGCTGCGCACCTGGGTGGTGGTGCTGCGCGTGAGCGCGAAGTTGCCACGGATATCGACCAGGATGGAGGCCAGGTTCAGGTTCAGCTGGCGGATGAATGCCTGCAGCTGGCCCAGTTCATCGTGCCGGTCCACCGCCATGCGGGTGGTCAGGTCGCCGCCCGCCAGGATGCGGGTGGCGTTGATGCTGGCCTGCACCGGCGCCACGATGGCCTGGTGCAGATTGCGCCAGCCGGACAGCGCCATCAGCGCCATCAGCAGCGCCTGCAGGTGCAAGGCGCGTTCGCCATACGGCAGCACGGCATGGGCCGCCATCGCCAGCGCCAGCAGCGTCATGCCGCCGAAGCACAGCGCCAGGCGCTGCGCCAGCGTGATGTCGCGCAGCGCATTGGCCAGCTTGCGCCAGCCGCGCGCCGCAGCGGCGCCGCGCACGATGCTGATGCCGTCCGGGTTGCCGCCCTTGACGCTGCGGTACAGCTGCTCGGCGTCCTGGATCTGCTGGCGCTTGGGCTTGGTGCACACCGACATGAAGCCGGTCGCCGCGCCTTTCTCTATCACCGGCGTGACGTTGGCGATGCACCAGAAAAAGCCGCCGTCCTTGCGGCCGTATTTCACCAGCCCGCGCCACGGTTCGCCGGACAGCACGGTGCGCCACATGTCCGCGTCCACTTCCGGCGGCATGTCGGCATGGTACAGCGCATTCTGCGCGCGCCCGGCCAGCTCCTCGTCGGCAAAACCGCTGGCGTGCATGAAGGTGGAGTTGGCGTAGGTAAGGCGCCCCTTCAGATCCGTGGTGGTGACGATGGGCTTGCCGTCTTCAAGGACGGTCTCGTGGCCGGCCGCTTGCGGTGTGCTGCGCATGTGCAATCCTGTGCATGGAGTTGACGAAAGGTGGCCTGCATACTAACAGATTCAAGTGTCAACTATTTCCCAGTGGCATGGTTACAACAGTGCGTGGTTCAGCTCATTTTCTTTGTGCCGGCTTGACGCGCGCGCCGGCCAGCTGCGCCACACCGGCCAGCGTGGTTTGCGCCGCGTTCAGGCCAAGCAGGAAGTCCTTGTCCGAAAAGTTCGCGTACAGGTCGGTGGGCTGGTGCCAGTGCGGATTCCAGCCGGCGCCGATCTGTTGTCCGCGCTCGTTCTCGCGCAGCGAAATCGATGGCACCAGGTCCATGAACGGCGTGGAGTCGGTGTTGGTCATATGGAAGCCGACAGCCGCCGGGTAGTGGGTGGCGTACTTGTCGTTGGCGGCGCGGAAGGCCCAGGCCAGCTTGGCCGAGGCGTCCGCCTGTTTCGACTGCGACTGGTACTCGATGTTTACGTCCGCCTCCGCGCGCTGCTCCTTCGGCGCGGTGTACACCGGCTGGCCCTTCGCGTCCAGCACCGGCTTGCCCGCCGCGTCCAGCTTGGGCACAGGCATGCCATGGTCGAACAGCATCATGTCGTGCTGGATCATGCCCAGCCACTTCGGTTCAGGATACTTGCCCGATCCCGGCGGCGATTCCACGCCCTGCAGATGCTGGCGCTGCGCCACGTAGGCGCTGGCGCCGTTCAAGCCGGTCTCCTCGTTGTTCCACAGGATGAAGCGGATCGAGCGGTCCGTCTCCACGCCCGGTGCGCTGAAGATGCGCGCCAGCTCCATCACCAGTGCGGTGCCGGAGCCGTCGTCATTGGCCGCCTCGCCGAAGCCGATGCCGTCCATGTGCGCGCTGACGATGTACATTTCGCCCGGATGCGTGCTGCCTAGCTTTGTGCAATAGACGTTCTCGCGCAGCGAGGTGCCCAGCGGCGTCGGCTCCGCATTGATCGCGCGCAGGCGTTCGTCGGGCTGCAGCATGGGATCGTTGTTCACGCCGATGGGCGCGCGCTTGCCGAACAGCGTGCTGCCACCCTGGCCCGGCGGCCCGCCCGCGCCGCCGCCGGCCTGCACCGCAGGCTTGCCGCGCACCGCCGGTTCCGTGAACTGGTACTGCACCCGTTCGGTGTTGGTGCAGCCATAGGACTTCAGCTGCGCCTCGATCCAGTCCAGCGCCTGGCGGTTACGCTCCGTGCCCTGGCGCCTGTCGCCGAAACGGGTCAGGCTCTTGATGGTGGCCTTGTACTTTTCCAGGTCCAGCTGATTGACCAGCGCGGCGACCGGATCGGCGGACGCCGCCGGTGCTGCTGCCGGGGGCTGCGCGGCGGCGTGCGGGACGGCGAATGTGAACGACATGGCCAGCGCGGCAAGGCCGGCGTTGCGGGTGGAAATCGGCGTCATGCAAAGTCCTCGGATCGGGGGAAATACCGGCCATCATGGCAGATCCGCAAATGGAGCGCAAACCAGCGATTCAGGTTGAATTGGCGCATGTTCTCACCTACTCTGGAAGCTCGCATCCGGCCACCCTGATAGATCGGAGTGAGAACATGCTGACAAAGTACGCCGAGAGTTTGAACGAATGGCGCAGTTGGAGCGCGCTGGCCAGGCAGCAGACCGGCAAGAGTGTCATGACGCAGCTGCGCGAGATCCACGCCCTGCGCAGCATGGGCGGCCGATGCGGCATGTCCGACTACTACTGCTACAAACTGTACGACGACAGCTACCAGCTGGGGCGCGGCGCGCGCGACTACCTGGGCTGGCGGCTGGAGTCCAGCCTCGGGATGGCGCTCAATCCGCGCCACGCGGTCCTGCCGGCCTGGGACAAGCTTGCGTTCACGGCGCTGGCCGGCGCCGCAGGATTGCCCGTCGTACCGCTGCGGGCCTACTATCACAGCGCGGCGCTTGTGCCGCCGAGCCATGGCGAGCATCTGAAGACGCCAGCCGAAGTGGGCGCCTTCCTGCGCAACCCTGCCAATTTCCCGCTGTTCGCCAAGCCCGCTTTCTCGCAGCAAGGGAAGGGCGCCGAATACTTGTCTGGCTACGACCGGGAAATCGACGCGCTGCAGATCCTTGGCGGCGCCACCGTGGCGGTGGACGATTTCCTGCGCCGCCTCACCGTCAGCATCGATCCTCGCTATCACCGTCCCGAGTGCGGCTTCGTGTTCCAGTCGCCGCTGGCGCCCGCGCCGGAAATCCACGCGCTGACCCACTGGGCCGCCATCTGCGGCGTGCGCGTCATCTGCCTGAACGGACCGGAAGGCGCCAGGCCCATCGCCGCGCTGTGGAAAATCGCCGTGCCGCCCAACCACGTCGACAACTTCAGCAAGGGCAAGTACGGCAACCTGCTGGCCAGCGTCAACCTGGCCGACGGCAGCGTCACCCGCACGCTGACGGCGTTTTGGCCCAACACCTCCGTCCACCTCGCGCACCCGCTCACCGGCGCGCGGCTGGAAGGGTTCAGGGTGCCGGGCTGGGAGCAGGTGCTGGAGGCATGCCGCCAGGGCGGCGCGTGCTTCCCGCTGATGCGCATCCACCATTGGGATTTCGCCCTGACCGACAAGGGGCCGGTGATACTGGAACTGAACGACCTGGGAATGACCATCGGCCCGCAAATCCACGGACGCGGCCTGCTGACCGAAGAAATGCGCGCTTTCCTGCGGCGCCACGCCAACCTGGACGCACATCCGTGGATCAAGGCGCTGTAGCGCGCTTGCGCCGGCCCGGCTGCCAAATTGCCAAATGGCACACAAAAGCCGCGTAGAATGCAGTTTTGGCAATTCGGGATTATTTCATGACGAAAAGAAGCATAGCCGCATTCCTGTTTGCGGCCTTGGTTCCGCTGTACGCATGCCAAGCTCACAACGCGACCGCACCGGCACCGCAGGGCACTTCTGCGCTTCTGACGCCTGAAATCGGCGGAATCAAGCAAGTCGTGCAAATAACGACGGATGATCCCGGCAAACCCGTTCTCCTGTTTCTATCCGGCGGCCCCGGAAGTTCCATGATGAACAACGCCGCCTCCTACACCAATATCTTGAGAGAACGATTCACTATCGTTCAATGGGACCAGCGGGATGCCGGCAAGACCTTCAAACTGAATCCCTCACCCGTCCAGCCGAGCGTGGCGCTAATGGAACGCGATACGTTTGAAGTCATCGAGTTCCTCAGAAAAGAGCTGAAGCAGGAGAAGATCTATCTGTTGGGCAGTTCCTGGGGAAACGTCCTGGGATTCCAGATGGTCCGTAACCATGCCCATCTGCTGCACGCGTACTTCGCGGTTAACCCTGTAGTCAGCCAACTGGCAAGCGAGAAAGAATTGCTGGCGACCTTGAAGACCCACTTCGCGGAAGATTCCGTGGCGAGCGCAGAACTGGCCAAGGTCAATATCCCATTCAAGAATGACGAAGACTTGCTATACCTGAGGAAATGGCTCTTCTACAAAGAAGGTAAAAAGCAGGTAACAAGCAACGAATTCCGAACCGGCTTTCTCCATTGGTCGAAGAACTGGTCTCCGGTATGGAATGAAGTGATGAATATCGATTTGCCCAAGACCTTGGGGCGAGTTGAAATCCCCATCTACTTCTTCGTTGGCAAGAACGACATCCAGACATCCACCCGAATCACGACAGAGTATTACGAGAGACTACGGGCTCCGAAGAAGGGCCTGTTCTCATTCGAAAATTCAGGACATCAGATTCATCACGATGAGCCGGAGAAGTTTCAGCAGGCATTACTCCGGGCGTTGTAGGAATCGCTTGCGGGTTTGCCAACAGCGTGCAAACCCGCGTAGAATGCGTGGCATGCGGGTGTAGCTCAATGGTAGAGCAGAAGCTTCCCAAGCTTACGACGAGGGTTCGATCCCCTTCACCCGCTCCAGCTGCTCCGGCCACTGGCGCGCAGGCGCCGAGCCACTGCGGGCCCGCATTCGCGCCCGCTCCCATCCAGAACCTTAGCCGTACGGCGTGTAAGCGAAACCGTTGGCGATCAGGCCGGCGTTCAGCGCCTGGCTTTCCAGACTCTCCGAGAATCCAAGCATCACCTGCGCCACGCTCACGCCGGCTGCCAGTCCGTTCATCCAGAACGCCTTGCCTTCCGCGTCCGGCTGGCGGTCCAGCGTGTTGACGTACAAGCCGGTGACCAGCGTGTCCAAATTGGTGATGCTGCCATACAGGTTCAGGAACTCCGGCGTCCGGGTGAAGCTGTCGGCGATCTGTTCGAGCGAGTAGCCGTTGTCCATCGCCTGCAGCCAGAAGCCCAGGCCTCCGGCCGCCGGTGCGCGGTTGAAGGCGCTCTGGAACAGGCGGAAAATCTGGCCGGCGCTGCCGCTGGCGTCCACGTCCAGCGCCAGGCTGCTGTCGGCGAACTGGATGCGCTCCACGCCCGTCAAGGTATTGACAGCGCCGCCTGCTGCCGCACCGACGGTGTAGCCGCCGGCCACGCCCGTCACCGTGTAGGCGGCGCGGTTGCCGGCGAGGACGACGGTGTCGATGCCTTCGCCGCCGTTGACGGCGTGGCCATTGTCGCCCAGGACGATGCTGTCCCTGCCGGTGCCGGCGTTAACCGACAGCCGCGCGCCGCCGCCAGTCACGCTGATGCGGTCATTGCCGTCGCCCGCCGCCACCAGCCAGTTCGTGTTGACGATGGCCGGCAGCGACACGCTGATCACGTCATTGCCGGCAAAGTTGGCTGCGTTGGCCAGCAGCTGCTGTTCGTTGGGCACCGTGCTGCCGGTGACCGCCATCGATGCGCCGCTGATCAGGGCCGAGCTGCCGTCCACGTAGTACTGGGCATAGTCGGTGAGCGTTCCCGAGACGGTGGCGCTGGCGGTGCCCTGGCCGATGGCCGTGGCGTTGCCAGATATGTTGAAGGTGCCGGTGATGCGGCCGCCTTGTTCGAACAGCTCGGTGGTGCGGGTGAGGGTGTCCACCACGCCGGAGAAGATGTTGCCGTCGCTGACGATGGCGCCGTGCGCCTTGAGTACCGTGTTGCCGATCGTGCTGTCATAACCCGTTGCGCCGCTGGTGACCAGCTGCTGCAGCGTGAGTGTGCTGAACGTGCCGCCCTTGTTCGCCAGCAGCAGGCCGCCGCTGGCGTTGCTGGTATAGCCGAAGTTCAGCTGGCCGTCGTACACCAGGCGGTAGCTGCCCGACACGTGTTCTTCCAGCGAGCCGGCCGAGAAGTTGCCGCTGGCCGCGCCGGGATTCGTGTTGACCAGGCCAGCCAGGGTCTGGAATGCGCCGTCCGGGTAGTCCAGGTAGCCGTCCGGGCCGGCCAGCGAGCCGGTGGCGTAAGTGCTATGGGCGGCGGTGAAGTTGGCGCCGGCCGTGATGAATTTTCCGACCTCGCCGGCAAGCGAGGCGGTGGGACGCGCGGTGCGGTGGGCTTCCAGGGTGGCCAGCATGGCCTGGCTGAAATTAACGGTAACGGTAGTCATTGCGTATCTTCTTAATAAGGACAGCGATCATCAGCGGGACAGCTCTACGTCCACCCATACAGCATACGCTAAATGCTTGTTTTGCCAAACTGCGCCGCCGCGTATGGCCGCGTCGCAGGAGACGGACTGGCCTTCGATCTCTTCGCGCCGCTGGCGGTCGCGGAAGGCTTGCGCGTCCTTCTGCGACAGGTAGCCCGTCATGCGGCCCGCAATGAATACCGCGACCGGCTTGTCGTCATAGGGATTGAGCGGGTCCACCGCCAGCACCGCCTGCAGGCGCGAGTCGGCGCCCTGGTCGCCGTGCTCGCCCGCCAGCGCGCGCACGGTGGCGAGGTAGCGCGATTCGGCCACCACCTCGGTCAGCATGCGGCCGCCGTCGGACCAGTGCTTCACCGGCGCCGCCGGCTGTGCGGGCTCGTAAGCGCCTGCCTGCTTGGGGGCGGGCGCCGGCGGCACGCGGAAGCCCTTTTTCAGCAGCAGGTACATGGCGGCCAGGGACAGTGCCATGATGGCAAGAAGGAGTGCATCGGTCATTGTGGGGAGGGCTAGTCGGTCAAAGCCGTATTATCGCAGGCCCGGCGCCGCCGGTGGTTGCTGCGGACCGGCTCACGTATAATGGCGGATCGTCCTTAGAATTCGTCCCTTACTCACATGTCTTCCGATACTCCAAACGATAACCCGGCCAACCCAGCACGCGCCATGCTTTACGACCCGACCGAACACCGCATCCGCAGCTTCGTCACGCGCGCGGGCCGCCTGTCCACCGCGCAGGCGCGCGCGCTGGAAGAACTGGGTCCGAAATTCATGGTGCCTTACGTGAAAGCGCCGCTCGACTTCGAGCAAGCCTTTGGCCGCAAGGCGCCGGTGGTGCTGGAGATCGGCTTCGGCATGGGCGACACCACGTCGCACATCGCGCGCGGCATGCCGGAGAAGGACTTCCTCGGCGTGGAAGTGCACACGCCCGGCGTGGGCAGCCTGCTCAAGCAGATCGGCGAGCAGGAGCTGACCAACCTGCGCCTGATCCAGCATGACGCGGTGGAAGTACTGAACAACATGATCCCGGACGGCTCGCTGCACGGCGTGCATGTGTTCTTCCCGGACCCATGGCACAAGGCGCGCCACAACAAGCGCCGCCTGATCCAGGGCCCGTTCGTCAAACTGCTGACCGAGAAGCTGGCGCCGGGCGGCTACCTGCACTGCGCCACCGACTGGCAGGAATACGCGGAGCAGATGCTGGAAGTGCTGGGCGCCGAGCCTGGCCTGCAAAACACGGCCGAAGGCTACGCGCCGCAGCCGGCCTACCGTCCGCTCACCAAGTTTGAAAACCGCGGCCTGAAACTGGGCCACGGCGTATGGGACCTGGTGTTCACCAAGAAGTAATCAAAAAGCCACCGCCTCGTACACGACCTTACCGCCCACCACGGTCTGCAGCACCTTGGTGTCGGCGATGTCCTCGGCCGGGACTTCCATGAAGTTCCGGTCCAGCACGATCAGGTCGGCCAGCTTGCCGACTTCCAGCGAACCCGTCTCCTTCTCCTGCCGCAGGGTGTACGCCGCGTTCATCGTGACGGCGCGCAGCACGGCCGCGCGCGGCATGCCGGGCGCCTCGCCCAGCCGGCCGGCGTACTCGGGTGGCGCCGGGTTGGCGGCGCCTTGCGCCGCAGTGCGCGTCACGCCCACTTTCAAGGCGTACCACAGGTTCAGCGGGTCCACCGGCCAGTCGCTGCCATAGGCGATGCGCGCGCCCGCGTCCAGCAGCAGCGATTGCGGCTGCACGATGGCGTAGCGTTCCTTGCCCAGGTATTCCTTCAGCGCCCCCACCGTGTCCGGCGCCGGCTTGGCCCATTGGAAGGACAGCACAGCCGTGGCGTCCAGCTGCTTGAAGCGGGGGAAGTCGGCCGGGTCCACGATTTCGTCGTGCGCCAGTGCGGCGCGCACGTCCTTGCCTTCCGGCGCGGCGCGCAGCGTTTGCAGGGCGTTGAGGGTGTCGCGCACGGCGCCGTCGCCGTCGGCGTGGATGTGCGGGTCGATGCGGGCTTTTGCGAGCGCCGACAGCGTGGATTTCAGCAGCGCCGGGGTGAAGTAGCTGTCCGGTCCCTTGCTGGTGCCGGGCGCCCAGTGCGGATGCTGCGGCGTGCCCTGGTTCGTGTAGTAGGGCGCCAGCATGGTGCCGGTGAGGGCCGGCGCGGCGATCACGCCGTCCATGAACAGCTTGGCGTGGCGCACCTGCATGGACGGCGCGGTGCGCGTGGGACCCTGGTCGAATCGCCTGGCGAGCTGACTGATTTCCTTGAACGCCTTGCCGGATATGGCGTCCTGCGGATCGACCAGCACCGCGAAGTGCCCGCGCGCGGTGAGCTTGCCCTGCTTTTGCAGCTGCGAGAAGGCGGCCAGCGTCTCGGGATCGGTATAGGCGTCGAGGAAGGTGGTGATACCCTGCTTGCGCATGGCCTCCAGCGCGGCGGAGGAGGCGGCCAGGTTTTCCTTCGGCGTGAGCACGGGCATGAACTTGCTGACCATGTCCTGCGCCGCGTCCTCCAGGATGCCGGTGGCGTTGCCGGCGGCGTCGCGCGCGATTTTTCCGCCCTCAGGATCGGGCGTGCGGGCGGTGACGCCGGCCAGCTTCAGGGCTTTGGAGTTGAGCAGCACGGAGTGGCCGAAGGACGAGCGCACCACCACCGGGCGGCTGGTTTTAAGGCTGTCCAGCGCGGCGCTGGTGATCGCCACGCCGTCCGGCAGCATGCCCTGCTGGAACCAGTTCACCACCTTCAGCCAGCGCTGTGGAGCGGCGTTCTTCTCCTTGTCCAGGCAGGCCTGGATGCGTGCCTGGAACTGCGGCACCGTGAGCGGCTGATAGTCGAGGCTGCAATTGAGCAGGCGCGAGCCGCCGGATTGCGGATGCATGTGGCCGTCCACCAGCCCGGGCATCAGCATGCGGCCCTGCAGGTCGATCACGCGGGTCTGGCCGCTGGTGTGGGCTTGCGCGCCGGCGTTGTCGCCCACGTAGACGATACGGCCGCCGCGCACGGCCAGCGCCTGCTGCACGCTGTCCTGCGCGTCCACGGTGTAGATGTAGCCGTTGCGGTAGACCGTGTCGGCCGGGGCGGCCGGGGAGGCAAGCGCCGCTGCCGGGAGCAGCAACAAGGTGAGGGCGAATCCGGTACCGCGCATGCAGTTCTCCTGGTTTGTTTATCTCGCGCGGGCCTCCGTGCGGCCCAGCGCAGGCCAGGACGGCATGAAGGCCAGCAGGTTGCCGGCCAGGACCAGCGCCAGGCCGCAGAAGGCCAGCGCGGTCCAGTGGTAGTCCTCGAATATGGTGGACGCGCTCAGCGCCACGATGGGGAATAATACTGTGGAATAGGCAGCACGGTCAGGGCCGATGCGCCCGACCAGCATCAGATAGGCGGTGAAGGCGATCACCGAACCGGGAATGGCAAGGTAAAGCAGCGAACCGGCATAGCGCAGGCCCGGCTCCCAGGTGAAGGGGATGCCCAGCACCAGCGCGCCCACGGTCAGGATGGAAGCGCCGATGGTCATGGCCCAGACGTTGGTCAGCCACGGCGCCAGGCCGAGCGCCTGCATGCGGCTGGACAGCAGGTTGCCGGTCGAGAAGCAGAGGGTGCCCAGCAAGGCCAGTCCCAGGCCGGCCAGCATGCCGCCGTCGTTCCAGTGGCCCTGCATCTGGGGCAGGAACAGCAGGGCGATGCCGCACAGGCCGAGCAGGGCGCCGCCCACCACCTGCGGGCGCAGCGCCCGGCCCAGGAACAGGCGGCCGTTCAGCGCGTTCCAGATCGGCGCGGTGGAGAAGACCACGGCCACCAAGCCGCTCGGCACCCACTGGCTGGCATAGTAAAAGCAAAGGAAATTACAGCAGAACAGCGCCACGCCCTGCGCGGCCAGGTAAGGCCAGGCCGCGCGCGGCGGCCAAATTTTCTTGCGCATGGCAAACAGCACCAGCAGCAGCACTGCCGCCGCGATCCAGAAGCGGTAAGCGATGGACACGGGCGCCGGCACCACGCCGAGTTGGAACTTGATGGCGATCCAGGTCGTGCCCCAGATCAGGACGGTAAGCAGGTAAAGAAAAGCGTTCATGGTGCGGTCCGTTAGATGGCGAGCTGGCATGATGGCGCCGTCCCGTCCCCGCCGCTTGTCCCGGTTTGCGCAATTATCAGCCACCCTTGGCGACCTGAGCCGCATCCCGCCAACTTCGGGGTCTGACCCCGAAGTTGGCGGGATGCGGCTCAGGCTGCTTGTGGGAGTTGTCCGATGGATGAGGGATAGTCCGATTTGGCGCAGCTTGCAAAGCGAGCTGAGCCGCATTCTTTCCCCTTCGGGGTCTGACCCCGGTTTTGGGGGAATGCGGCTCAGGCTGGTTGTGGGAATTGTCTGGGTGGGGAGGGATTGTCTGATCTTGCGCAAATTGGGGCGGGCGGCGGGCGGGTGCTTGGCGGGCGTGCTAGACTTTTTGCATGGCTACTTTTTCCCGCTCCGCTTTCGATACGGCCGCGCCGCCCGGCGCGGAGGCGATTTCGCATGCGGTCTTCAAGACCATGTCGAATACCGACGCGACCCTGGAGCGCTTTGCCTGGCTGGGCGACGGGCTGGCCGCCGCCATCTGGCAACGGGAGACGGATGAGGAAGTGACCACTTACTCGCAGCCGGGACACCATACCTTTTCCTGCTATCTGGGCGGCGGTTACCGCACCGAGCGCAATGGCGCGGGTGTGGCGCCGGGGCAGTATGGGGCGCCGCAGCGCCTGTGCACCTTGCCGGACTGGCACGAGTCGCACTGGCTGGTGCGTGACAAGCTGCGCCTGCTGCACGTGTATTTCATGCCGGAGCATTTCACCCGGCGCGCCGTGGTGGAGCTGGACCGCGAGCCGCGCGAGTTGACCCTGGCCGACCGCACCTACTTCGAGGATCCGCGCCTGGTGCAGCTGTGCGAGGCGCTGGTGGCTTCGCCGTGGCAGGGCGCCGACGCGCTGCTGCGCGTGAACGAAATTACCCACGCGACCTTGAGCGAGCTGCTGAAGTCACAGTCGATGATAGACCCGGGCGCGCGGCTGCGCGGCGGACTGGCGCCGGTGGTGCGGCGCAGGCTGGCGGAGTTTATCGAGGCCCACCTGGCCGAGGCCATCACGCTGGGCATGCTGGCGCAGGTGGCTTGCCTGTCCGAGTTCCACCTGGCGCGCATGTTCAAGGTGTCGTTCGGGATGCCGCCGTCGGCCTGGGTGGCGCAGCGCCGCCTGGACCGGGCGCGCAGCATGCTGAGGTCGGGCGAGTTGCCCTTGCAGCAGGTGGCGGATGCTTGCGGTTACGCGGACTTGAGCCATTTTAGCCACCGTTTCCGTGCCGCCACCGGCGCGCCGCCGGGACGCTACCGGCAGATCGTCGCCGCCTGACGCGCGCTCCAGCCTTTACAGCATGTCCGCGATCAGGGCGACGATCTCGTCGCCGTACGAGGCGAGCTTTTTCTCGCCCACGCCACTGATGCCGCGCATGTCGTCCAGCGAGGTCGGCTGCGCCTTGGCGATTTCGCGCAGGGTGGCGTCGACGAAGATCACGTACGCCGGCACGCTGTGCGCCCGCGCCGTCTCCACCCGCCACCAGCGCAGCTTGTCGAAGATGGCCTGTTCCTTGCCCGACAGTTCGGTCTCGGCGTAGCCCTTGGCCGCCGCCGCCGTGGAGCGCTTCTGCTTGACCGGCTTCTGGTACTGCCGCAGCTGCACCTTCTGGCCGCCCTTGAGCACCGGCCGCGCCGCGTCGGTCAGCTTGAGGGAGCTGTATTGTTCGTGGTCCACCGTCACCAGCCCGAGCGCGATCAGCTGGCGCAGGATGGCGCGCCATTCCTGCTCGCTGCGGTCGGCGCCGATGCCGAACACGGACAGCGAGTCGTGGTGCCAGGTCTTGATGCGCTCCGTTTCCACGCCGCGCAGCACTTCGATCACGTGCCCGGCGGCGAAGCGCTGGTCGACCCGGTAGATGGCCGACAGCAGTTTTTGCGCCGGCACCGTGCCGTCAAAGCTGATCGGCGGGATCAAGCAGGTGTCGCAGTTGCCGCACGGGATGGCCTGCTCGCCGAAATAGTCCAGCAGCCGCACGCGCCGGCAGCTCAGCGTTTCGCACAGGCCCAGCATGGCGTCGAGCTTGGTGCCCAGCACGCGCTTGAAGGTTTCGTCCGCTTCCGATTCGTCGATCATGCGCCGCTGCAGCACCACGTCCTGCAGGCCGTAGGCCATCCAGGCGCTGGCCGGCATGCCGTCGCGGCCGGCGCGCCCGGTCTCCTGGTAGTAGCCTTCGATCGACTTGGGCAGGTCCAGGTGGCACACGAAGCGCACGTCCGGCTTGTCGATGCCCATGCCGAAGGCGATGGTGGCGCACATGACAATATTGTCTTCGCGCAGGAAGCGGGCCTGGTTGGCGGCGCGCTTGGCGTGCTCCATGCCAGCATGGTAGGCCATGGCGCGCACCCCGTTCTCGTTCAGGAACTCGGCCGTCTCTTCGACCTTCTTGCGCGACAGGCAGTAGACTATCCCGGAGTCGCCGCCATGCTCGGCGGTGATGAAGTCGAGCAGCTGCTTGCGGCCGTTGGCTTTCTCGACGATCTGATAGCGGATGTTGGGCCGGTCGAAGGAGGACACGAACTGCATCGCGTCTTCCAGCTGCAGGCGCTGCACGATCTCGGCGCGGGTCTGCTGGTCGGCGGTGGCGGTGAGGGCGATGCGCGGCACGTTGGGGAACTGCTCGTGCAGGATCGACAGCTTGATGTACTCGGGCCGGAAGTCGTGGCCCCATTGCGACACGCAGTGCGCTTCGTCGATGGCGAACAGCGCGATGTTGGAGGCCTGGAACAGGTCGAAGCAGCGCTGCGTCATCAGCCGCTCGGGCGCCACGTACACCAGGTCGATCTGGCCGGTGCGCACCAGGCGCTCGATGCGGCTGGCTTCTTCGTAGGTCTGGGTGGAGTTCAGGAAGGCGGCGCGCACGCCTACCTCTGCCAGCGCGTCCACCTGGTCCTGCATCAGGGCGATCAGCGGCGAGATCACCACGCCCACGCCGTCGCGCACCAGCGCGGGAATCTGATAGCACAGCGACTTGCCGCCGCCGGTGGGCATCAGGACCAGCGCGTCGCCGCCGTTGCTGACATGGTCGACAATTTCTGCCTGGTGGCCGCGGAAGGCTGGGTAGCCGAAAACGGTTTGCAGCAGATTGAGGGCGCGTTCGCTGGTGTCCTGATTGGTCATTTCTCTACTTTAATCGGCCCACACTACCAGGCCGGAATAATCGGTGGCGATTACCACCAGTCCGAATATGATGCGATACCACGCAAAAATTGTGAAGTCGTGCGAGCTGATATAGCGCAACAACCAGCGCACGCAGAGGAAGGCCGACACGAATGCGGCTACCATGCCGACGCCGAACATCGGCAAGTCGGCCGCCGACAGCAGCGCGCGTTCCTTGTACAGCGAGTATACCGTGGCCGACAGCAGCAGGGGAATGGCGAGGAAGAAGGAAAATTCCGTGGCCGCCTTGCGCGACAGGCCGAACATCATGCCGCCGATGATGGTGGCGCCGGAACGGCTGGTGCCGGGGATCAGCGCGAACGCCTGGGCGCAGCCGACCTTGAGCGCGTCCAGCGCGCTCATGTCGTCCACCGACTGCACGCGCACGGCGGCCGGGTTGACCTTGGCGCGCTTTTCCACCCACAGGATGACGAAGCCGCCCACGATGAAGGCCGCCGCTACCGGCACCGGCGAGAACAAATGCGCCTTGATGGCCTTGTTGAACAGGAAACCGAGGACGGCCGCCGGCAGGAAGCCGATCACCAGATTGGCGATGAAGCGCTGCGCCTTGGGATCGCTGAACATGCCGCTGAGTACCGAGGCCAGGCGTACGCGGTATTCCCACATGACGGCGATGATGGCGCCGGTCTGGATCACGATCTCGAACACTTTCACTTTCTCGCCGACGAAATTGAGCAGGCTGCCGGCCAGGATCAGGTGGCCGGTGGAGGAGATGGGCAGGAATTCGGTAAAGCCTTCTACCAGGCCCATGATCAAGGCCTGCAACGCGAGTGTGATGTCCATATTTGTCGTAATAGCAAGTGATTGGGAAAAGGGCGTCGAAGCTTACCATGACCTGCCGCGTTCGCCCGCCCCCTATCGGGCGCGGCCCGCATTGTACCTTGCCGGTGATAAGCTGGACTTATCACAGCCCCGGTAAAGTCGAATTGGATGTAAACGGACGGCAATTCCATACTCCTGCCATCGATCAAGCAGGAGCAAATCATGACGACTATGAAGGAAACGGCAGCGCCGAAGGGACTGATAACACTGCTGGCGCTGGTGTGCGGCGTCTCCATCGCCAGCGGCTACTACGCGCAGCCGCTGCTGGGCGACATCGGCCGCGCGCTGGGCGTATCCGAAGCCTACGCGGGCGCGCTGCCCATGTTTACCCAGATCGGCATCGCCATCGGCGCGCTGCTGTTTCTGCCCCTGGGCGACATTGTCAATGACCGCAAGCTGATACTGGCTATGATTTGCGCGCACGTGGGCGCGCTTGCGCTGGTGGCCCTGGCGCCGTCCGCGCCGGCGCTGACCTGGGCCAGCGCGCTGATGGGCGTCACCACCATCACGCCTTATTTGCTGCCGGCCTACGCCGCCAAGATCGTGCCGCCGGCGCAGCGCGGCCACGTCACCGGCCTGCTGGTGCGCGGCATCTTCGCCGGCATCCTGCTGGCGCGCACGGCCAGCGGCTATATCGGCCACTACACGGACTGGCGCACGGTGTACTGGATCGCCGCCGCGCTGATGATGGCCATGGCGGCGCTGCTGGCCTGGCGCCTGCCGCCCACCATGCCGCGCAGCGATCTGAGCTATCCGCGCCTGCTGGCTTCCCTCTGGACCGTATTCCGCCGGCAGCCGGTGGTGCGCTACGCCACCGCGCGCCAGGGTTTGATGTTCGGCGCCTTCAATGCCTTCTGGATCAGCCTGGTGTTCTACCTGGAGACGCCGCGCTTCCACATGGGCAGCGACGTGGCCGGCCTGTTCGGCGTGATCGGTGCGGCAGGCGCCTTCGCCGCGCCTGTTTTCGGCAAGGTGGCCGACCGGCGCGGCCCGCTGTTCGCGGTGCGCCTGGGCACCGCCTTGGCACTGCTGGCGTGGATGGTGATGGCGCTGTTCGGCCAGCATCTGGCCGGGCTGGTGGCGGGCGTGCTGCTGCTGGACCTGGGGGTGACGGCCTCGCACGTGTCGAACCAGACCATGATCTACCACCTGGGGCAGGACATACGCGGCCGCGTCAGCACCATCTACATCCTCGGCACCTTCATCGGCGCGGCGCTCATGTCCGGGCTGACGGCCTGGGTGTGGGGCCGCTGGGCCTGGAGCGGCGTGTGCGCGCTGGGCATCGCCGCCACCGGGCTGGCGGTGGCGGTCAGCTTCGCCCAGAGAGCTCGGCCAGATCGAACTGGGCCCTGCGCGCTTCAGCCGCAACCAGTTCGATGAATTCGAGGATCAGCGGGTTGTCCTCGCCGCCGCGCGAGAACACCTGCACCTGCAGCGGCCCCATGCCCTCCACCGGGCGCACCACGAGGCCGGCGGGCGGCGCCGAGAAGATATAGGTGGCGCCCACCATCGCCCCCATACCCTGGCCCACCAGCGACATGCCCATCTGCGGCTGCGAGGTTTCGTAGACGAAGCTGGGCGTAAAGCCGTGCGCGCGGCAGCTGTCGACCATGCGGTCATACAGGTCGGTGTTCAGACGGCGCTCGAACATGATCAGGCGCTGGCTGCGCAGGTCGTCCACGGTGATGGCGGCGCGCGCGGCCAGCGGATCGTCCTCGCGCAGCAGCAGGGCCCAGCCGGAATCGAAGATGGGCTGGCCGCGCAGGCTGCCGTCGGCCGGCAGCGGCGCCACCTGCACGCCGAAGCCGACGTCGATGGTGCGCTTGAGCAGCGCGTCCATCTGCAGCACCGAATTCATTTCATGGCGCAGGATGCGCACGTTGGGATACAGCGCCTGCAGCCGTATCAGCGCGGGCGGGATGAAGGCCAGGTTGGTGTACTCGACCAGGCCGATGGACAGCGTGCAGCTGCGGTATTGGCCGGCCTCGCGCGTAAGGCGCAGCGCGCGCTCCATCTGGCTGAACATGATGTCGAGTTCATCGCGCAGCACCGCGCCGGCGGGCGTCAGCTCCACGCTGCGCCGGTCGCGCCGCAGCAGCTCCACGCCCATGGTCTGCTCCAGCTTGGCAATCTGCTGGCTCAGCGCGGGTTGCGTGACGAACGCCAGTTCCGCCGCGCGGCGGAAGTGCAATTCCTTCGCCACGATGGAAAAATAGCGCAGCTGCCGAAGTTCGATGCCTCTCATACGTCCTCACTTACAACTTATCGTGGTTTCTGTTTTACCATGCATGATATAGATACAATGAATCGGCCGCGTTATAGTGGCCCGGACTGTCAAGGAGGAGTTGCATGGAATATGTGAATCTCGGCCGCAGCGGCCTCAAAATATCGCGCCTGGCGCTGGGCTGCATGACCTACGGCG
Source organism: Massilia sp. Root351 (assembly GCF_001425045.1). Taxonomy (GTDB): domain Bacteria; phylum Pseudomonadota; class Gammaproteobacteria; order Burkholderiales; family Burkholderiaceae_D; genus Rugamonas. The sequence continues at coordinate 216,897 of NZ_LMDJ01000001.1, forward strand.
TACCGGACCGCGGCGGCCATGCATGGACGCTGGACGAAGAGCAGAGCCGTCCCGTGATCCGCCACGCGCTGGAGGCGGGCATCAACTTCTTCGACACCGCCAACTCGTACTCGGACGGCACCAGCGAGGAAATTGTCGGCCGCGCCCTGCGCGACTTCGCCCGCCGCGACGAAGTGGTGATCGCCACCAAGGCCTATTTCCCGCAGGGGAAGGGACCGAACCAGCGCGGCCTGTCGCGCAAGGCCCTGATGGCGGAAATCGACAACAGCCTGCGCCGCCTCGGCACCGACTACGTGGACCTGTACCAGATCCACCGCTGGGACTACAGCACGCCGATCGAGGAAACGCTGGAAGCGCTGCACGACATCGTCAAGGCCGGCAAGGCGCGCTACATCGGCGCCTCGTCAATGTACGCCTGGCAGTTCGCCAAGGCGCTGTATGCCGCCGACCGCCATGGCTGGACGCGCTTCGTCTCGATGCAGAACCAGCTCAACCTGATCAACCGCGAGGAAGAACGCGAAATGTTGCCGCTGTGCGCGGCCGAAGGCATCGGCGTGATCCCGTGGAGCCCGATGGCGCGCGGCCGCCTGACGCGCGACTGGGCCGAAGCCAGCAGGCGCTCCGACACCGACCTGATCGCCAAGGAAATGTACACCGCCACCGAAGCGTCGGACCGGCTGGTGGCCGAGCGCGTGAAGCAAGTGGCGGAGGCGCGCGGCATCCCGCGCGCGCAGGTGGCGCTGGCCTGGGTGCTGCAGAAGTCCGTGGTCACCTCGCCCATCATCGGCGCGGCCAAGTTCTCGCACGTGGACGACGCGGTGCAGGCGCTGTCCGTGCGGTTGAGCAGGGAAGAGCTGGCGCTGCTCGAATCGGCCTATGTGCCGCACCCGGTGGCCGGCTTCAGCTGACAGGCAGCTGCCGTCTATGCGCAACCTTTCATCCCGGCTGGTCGTCAGGCGGCTTGCCGGCGCGAAGCCTGCAATCGGTATCTGGTGGATGGTCCTGGCGGCACTGGCCGGTATTGCCGTGCCGCTCCTGATGTATCCGCTGGCGACGCTGTCGGCCCTCGCCGGGTTTGGTGTGCTGATCAGGTGTGACCTGGCGCGGCACGCGAACAAGGTCGCTGGCGGTTTATCGCTTCTTGCAGCCCGGCGGCAGGGGCGATCGATTTGCCATTTCGCGCGGGAGTTCGATTGCCGCGCAACCGACACCTGGGTTGTTCGCGCTGTGTATGAAACACTGCAGGACGAACTTGGCGCATACCGCGCAGGCTTTCCGCTGTCGGCCGGCGACCGGCTCGTCGCAGACCTGTTTATCGATCATGAGGATCTGGATCTGGCAATTGTCCCGGGCATCGCACACCGTTCGCTGCGTTCGCTGGAGAACCTGGAGCAGAATCCGCGGCATGGGCAAGTCGTAACGGTGGGGGACCTGGTGCGCTTCTTCCAGGCGCAACCCCAGGTCGACAGTCCCAATGGACTCCTGTGTACGCCAGCGAACGGATAGCATCGCGAGCGGGGCGTAAGGTGGTTGTTCCAGCCACCGAAGGAGATTGCCATGAGCAAGCACAACAACGATCCACGCGAACAGCAGCAGCGCGAGGCGCAGCAAGCGCAGCAGGAAGCGGCCAAGAACCAGCAGCGCGCCGAGGAAGCTGAAGTCGCGGGCCGCCACAAGAACGACGGCCAGAAGGATCACAAGGGCGCCGACAAGGGCCCGCGCGGCCAGTAAGGCCTGCCCGCCCTCAGGGCGCGGTCGCGCGTTCCAGGTCCGCCAGCCAGACCATGGCGTGCTCGCGGCTGCCGCCGCACATGTCGGCGGCCGGCTGCAGGCCGGCGCAGAAAGCGGGCCGTTCCGGCTGGCCGAAGATCATGCAGCGCATGTCGTCGGCCAGCTGGATGCAGCGCTCGCCGGCCGGCTTGCCGTTGGGCATGCCCGGAATCGGCGACGTGATGGAGGGCGCGGTGCAGCAGGCCCCGCATCCGGGGCGGCACTGCACCGCGGTTTTTGCTGTTGTCATGAGTACACTGTTGCGCGGCGCTGGAATTCGAGGCCGACAGTATACTCCTGCGCCGGCAACGTTAGGGCCGCAGCGAAGGCCAGCTGCTCAGCGCAAAGGTGGCGCGCGCCTGCTGGCCGGGTAGCAGGCCGTCCACTTCACCCAGTTCCAGATAGAGCTTGGCCATCTGCATCGGCTTGTCGCCTTGCGAGATGACGATCACTTTCTGCGCCTTGACACGCTGCTTCAGCGCGGCAATGTCCACTTGCACCGGCTCGTCCAGGTTCAGTTCGCGCAAGCGCGAGCGCGGCACCGAGGCGACCACGCGCATGCGGGTCGGATCGAACAAGGTGATGACGTGCCGGCCCGGCATCGCCACGTCGCCCACCTTGGCCAAGGTGGCCGAGACGATGGCGTCGTAGGGCGCGGCGATTTCCGTGCCGCCGATGCGCGCCAGCAGCTGGCCGGCTTTCACGCGGTCGCCGGTCTTGACCAGCAGCTCGGTGACTTCGCCGGCCACGCCGGAACGCAGCGTGCATTGGCGCAGCGACTCGGCGTAGGCGTCGCTGATACGGGTTTCGTTGGTTTCCTGCGCCGCTGTGGCCGCGTGCGCGGCATGCAGCGGGAACAAGGTGAGCGGCGGCAGCGATAGCGCGGCGGCTACGCAAAAGCACATACTGGCCAGCGATTTTGAGGCTGGCGCATGCAAGGTCTGAGGCATGGTTGGTGCGTCCCTGGAGCGTTATATTTTTTATCATGCCCGTGCAGTGCGGGGGTGGGGCACGCGCGGGCAAGCTGCCGAGTATATAAAACACCGGGAAAGAAATCATGCAAATTGTTACGTACTGTTGTTTCTTTGCTCAGGCCGGCGCGCGCGCCTGCCGGACGCGGCGCCACAGTTTGCGCAGCTTGCCCTTGCCGCCGTGCGTGGTGGAAGCCAGATAGCCGCGCGTGAAGGCGGCGCTGCCGTCCAGCCGCGCTTCGCCGTGCTGCAGTTTTTTCAGCAGGCCGTCCGCCACGGCGGTGTCGTTCAGCCAGCCCAGTTCGTCCTGCAGCTTGGCCAGGCTGCCGATATACGGCCGCACTTGCCGCTTGGGATAGAGCGACTGGAAGAATTCGGCTGCGTAGCGCGCGCGCTTGGCGGCGATGCGCACGCGGTGGCGCGCCTTCGCGCCCCGGTGCGCACCGGACAGGCGCAGTTTGCGGCCGCGCTTGAGCAGGCGCGCGCGGCTTTGCGCCAGCGCTTCGTCGGCGAATCCGAGCGCGGACTGCGACAGCGCCTGGCGCTGGCGCCCGGTGCAGTGGCTGCGCCAGGCCGCGTCGTGCAGCCAGCCGCCCAGGTTGCGCATCAGCTCTGCGTAGCGTTCCGTGCTGACCGCGTCGGCCGCCGCCGCGCGCAGGTCGTTGGCGCGGCTTTCGGCCGCCAGCCGCACCAGCACCAGTTCCATGTCGTCCGGCAGGCCTTCCGCCACGCGCGGCAGCGTGGACGATGCCAGCACGTCCCAGTCGCGCGCCGCGCCCAGCTGTTCTCCCAGCCAGCGCAGGTCGCTGCGCAGCGCCGCGGGCAGTTCCAGCAGCGGCGCGTACAGCGCCAGTGCCGAGCGCAGGCGGCGCAAGCCCACCCGCATCTGGTGCAGCGCTTCGGGCGCGTTGCCGCGCGCGACGGCGGCGTGGTTGGCGGCGATCTGCTCGCGGCAATTGGCGGCGATGCGGCGGAAGGCCTGCTCCGCGCTGAGCTGCCTGTTGAGCGTGAGCGGCGCGGCGCGGACGGCGGCGGTGTCGGCCTCCGCGCGGTGCACTTCGGCGATGGTGGGCTGTTCCGCCAGGTCGAGATGGGCGTTCATGGCTTTGCTCCTGATGCAGAAGTTCTACCTTAGCACTGCCGGCCCGCCCGCCGCGCTAGCTTGCCGACAACCAAGGTTGCCGTAGCGTCATACTGATGTAACAAAGGCATGGCAAGATGCCGGCTGTTCATCTCTCTCCCAATGGATGTTTTGGCCCGCACTCTCCCCGGTGCGGGCCGTTTTTTTCTAAAGGAACCGGCTGTGGAGTTCAACGCATCGCGCCTGGATCTGCCCCGCTTCCGTCTGTCGACGGCGGCCGATTTGTGCATAGAAACCGTGTCCGTGCAGTCGGACATGAGCAACTTCGGCGTGCTGGAACTGTTCACCGAACGGCGCGACCTGATGAGCCTGCCCGTCATCGAGAACGACCGCCCGATCGGCCTGATCAGCCGCAACATCTTCATGTCGCAGATGTCCAAGCCCTTCTACCACGAGGTGTACGGCAAGAAGAGCTGCATCGCCTTCATGGACAAGGAGCCGCTGATCGTGGACGCGGCCATGAGCATCGAGGCGCTCACTTTCCGCGCCGTGGAGTCGGGCGAGAAGGCGCTGGCGGACGGCTTCATCATCACGCGCGGCGGCGCCTTGGGCGGCGTCGGCTTCGGCCTGCAGCTGATGAACGTGGTGGCCAATATGCAGGCCGAGAAAAACCGCCAGATCATGCACAGCATCGACTACGCCAGCGTGATCCAGCGCGCCATGCTGCGCACCTCGCGCGCGGCGCTGGCGGAAACGCTGCCGGACGCGCACCTGGTATGGCAGCCGCGCGACGTGGTCGGCGGCGATTTCTACTACTTCGCGAAATACGGGGACGGCTGGTTCGCCGCCATCGCCGACTGCACCGGCCACGGCGTGCCGGGCGCCTTCATGACCCTGATCTCCTCGTCCATCCTGACGCAGGCCTTGCAGGCGTTGGGCCCGCGCGATCCGGCCGCGCTCATCGCGGAGGTGAGCCGCGGCGTGAAATCCATGCTGGGCCAGATGGAAGGGCAGGGCGGCGCCACCGAATCGGACGATGGCATGGACGCGGCCTTCCTGTGGTTCGAGCAGTCCAGCCGCAAGCTCAGCTTCGCCGGCGCGCGCCTGGCGCTGCACATCGTGCCGCCGGCGCAGGACGGATCGGACGCGCCGGTGCAGACCTTGGACAGCGACCGCATGGGCGTCGGTTACGTCGGCACGCCGTTCGGCTTCCGCTGGGACGCGCGCACGGTGGAAGTGGCGCCGGGCAGCCTGCTGTTCATCACCACCGACGGCCTGGTCGACCAGATCGGCGGCCCGCGCGAGATCGCTTACGGCAAGCGCCGTATCCGCGACGTGCTGCTGGCGCAGCGCGCCGCGCCGTCCGCGCAGCTCAGCCAGGCCTTGCTGGACGACTTCCAGGCCTGGCAAGGCGCGCAGCCGCGCCGCGACGACCTTACCTTTTTCTGCTGCCGTCCCTAAGGAGGGAACTAGCTTTGCTTTACGAAGAATTCAACGAGTTTTGGGACGTGGCGCGCAAGCGCAACATCATCTTTTTCTACGCCGGCTACTTCTCGCAGCACGTGGTGGCCGCCATCGCCGAGACCATCAAGGCGCGCCTGGACACGGCTGGCGCGGCGGGGCCGACGCGGCGCCGCATCTTCTCGTCCTTTGTCGAGATGTCGCAGAACATCATGCACTACTCGTCGGACACGCTGACGCCGGACCACGCGCTGGCGAGCCAGATGCGGCGCGGCTCGTTCTGCATCGGCATGCGCGGGGACAGCTTCTTCCTGCTGTGCGCCAACCCGGTGTCGACCGAGAGCGTGGAGAATATCCGCGCGCGCCTGGAGCCGCTGCACAGCATGACCATGGAAGAGATCAAAACCGCCTACAAGAAGGCGCTGCGCGACGAAACCCCTGCCGACAGCAAGGGCGCGGGGCTCGGCTTCCTGACCATGGCGCGCGACGCCAGCGCGCCGCTGGAGTTCGAGTTCGTCAAGGAGACGCACGACCCGGATACCACGGTGTTCTGCATCAAGGCCATTATCTGAACAAGAAAACCTACGACATGGAACCCTACTACATCTCAGCTTCCCCCACCTCGCCCGAGATCGATTTCCGCTTCGACCGCCACACGCTGTCGATCAAGGGCGAATCCTATCCGGAAAACGCCGCGCTGTTCTACGGCCCGGTGATCGAACAAGTGCGCGCCTACCTGGCCGGCTGCGGCCAGGCCGACATCACGGTCAACGTGTCGCTGGCCTACTTCAACAGCTCCAGCACCAAGATGCTGTTTACGCTGTTCGAGGCGTTCAACCAGGCCGCCATGGACGGCTGCGCGGTGCGCCTGAACTGGTACTACGACGAGGACGACGACACCATCCTGGAGTTCGGCCAGGAGCTGCAGGACGACTTCGGCGCGCTGGAATTCGTCAATCATCCCGTGGCGCACAACTGACGCCATGGCCGAGCCGGATCTGTTCGCCGCCGAGAGCGCGGTGCTGGCCGCGGCGCGCGCGGCGCACGAGGACGACAATGCCGGCGCGGCCGACTACCGCCGCGTGCTGGGCGAAATGATGGTGCACTACGAGCGCCTGATGCGCGAGACGCGCCGCCTGATCCGCCGCAGCGACCGCGCCGAACGCGACATGAACCAGCTGAACCGCCAGCTGCACGAGCTGGCATGCCAGCTGGAGTACCGCGCCACGCACGACCCGCTGACCGGGGCGCTGAACCGCGCCGCGCTGATCGAGCGTGCCAGCGGCCTGCTGGAGCAGGACGACGTGGCCCTGATCGTGCTCGATATCGACCATTTCAAGCAGGTCAACGACGATTTCGGCCACCCGGCCGGCGACGCGGTGATCCAGGCCGTGGTGCGCTGCCTGAATGGCTTGCTGGGCGAGCAGGTGGCGGTGGGCCGGGTGGGCGGCGAGGAGTTTTCCGTGGTGTGGCCGACGCGCCACCTGGCCGAGGCGGCCGTGCTGGGCGAGCGCATTTGCCACGCCATCGCGCGCGAAGTGTTCGCCGCGCCGATCGACCGGGCGGTGACGGCCAGCGTGGGCATCAGCTGGAACCCGCGCGGCACGCCGTTCGACACGGCCTACCTGCGCGCCGACGAGGCGCTGTACGACGCCAAGCGCGCCGGCCGCAACTGTGTGCGCCTGTCGCCGGAGACGGGACGTTGAACTGGAATTGAACTGGTCCCCACCGAGACAATGCTCGCTTCGGCGTTGAAATTGCGCTAATCTTTACCGCTGTTGCTGTCACCGCGCGGTTTCCCATTAACGCAAGTTCCACCGAGGCATACCTTGGCATCAGCGTCCCCCACCGATCCCCAGCAACTCCGAGCCTGGCTGGCCGCTGCGGCCGCCCGCGACGCCAAGGCCTTCCGCGCCCTGTACGATGCAACTTCCCCGAAACTGTTCGGCTACGCGCTGCGTATATTGCATAAGCGCGAGCTGGCCGAGGAAGTGCTGCAGGAGAGTTTCGTCTCTATCTGGAACAGCGCCCGCAGCTACCAGAGCCAGTTGGCCGCGCCCATGACGTGGATGGCGGCCATCGTGCGCAACAAGGCGCTCGACGCGCTGCGCCGCACGGACGGAACCCTGGAGATCAATGTGGACACTTTCGACAGCAGCATCCTGAATGCCTTGCACGATCCCGGCGCCACGCCCATCGAGGCGCTGCAGATCAGCAGCGACGCCAAGGCGCTGGCCTACTGCATGTCGATGCTGGAAGGGTTGCACCGGCAGGTGATCGGCATGGCGTTCTACCACGACCTGTCGCACAGCGAAGTGGCGCAGCAGATGGCCATCCCGATCGGCACGGTGAAAACCTGGATCCGCCGCAGCCTGGAGCGCCTGAAGACCTGCCTGGCCAAGGGGGAACGGCAATGAACCTCCGCGACAAGCCGGGCCTGCGCGAGAAGCTGGCCGCCGAGTACGTGCTGGGTACGCTGAAGGGCGGTGCGCGGCGCCGCTTCGAGGGCCATCTGCACAACGACGCAGCGCTGCGCCGCACCGTGGCCGAATGGCAGGATCGCCTGCTGCCGCTGTCCGAGTTCGCAGGCGAGCAGCGCCCGCGCGCGGAAGTGTGGCGCGGCATCGAGCGGCGCCTGAACCTGAAGGCGCCGGCGCCTGCGTGGCAGTTCTGGCGCCAGGAATCGGTGGGCTTCTGGCGCGGCCTGAGCCTGGCGTCCGGCGCGTTGGCCGTGGTGCTTGCCGTGACGCTGACCCAGGCGCCGCCGGAGGTGCCGGCCATCAACTACGCCGCCACGCTGACGGACGAGCGGTCGCAAACCGCCATCCTGCTGACCGGCGATAGCCGGCGCCAGGTGCTGGAGGTGCGCGTGGTGAACAGCGTGGCCGTGGCGGACGACAAGACACTGCAGCTGTGGGCGATTCCGAAGCAGGGCAACCCGCGCTCGCTGGGCATCCTGCCGGACAACCGCAGCGCGAAGCTGGCGCTGTCCGAGCGCGCCATCGGCAGCGACGTGCAGCTGCTGGCGATCAGCCTGGAGCCGAAAGGCGGCTCGCCCAATCCGGACGGTCCCACCGGTCCGGTGCTGTACAAGGGTAACTGGGTGAGGCTGCTCTGACGCGCCGGGTTAAAACCTGTGCGTCAGCGTGAGCCTGAAGGAGCGCGGCTCGACGGGGTGGAAGTGGCGGTCTGCCACCCCTTCGGCCGCTTCGCCGGGCAGGCGCGAGACGTAGTAGTAATCGATGTCGCTGGCGCGCTTGTTGAACAGGTTGAACACGTCCAGTGCGAGGCTGGTGCCGGCGCCGAGCTTGTAGCCCACGCGCGCGTAGGCCAGCGCGCTCGAGGCCGAACGTACGCCATTGTCTTCGGCCAGCGGGCGCGGGCCGAAATAGCGCAGCTGCACGCCGCCGGACCAGCGCTGCACATCCGTCACCGTCACGCCGAACGAGGCCACCTTTTCCAGCGCGCCGGGTATGCGCCTGCCGGCCGGGTCGCTGTCGCGGTAGCGCGCGCGGGAGGCTGCCAGGTCCAGGTCGAACTGCAGCCAGGGCCGGGCCAGATAGTGGTTGTTCCATTCGATGCCGCTGCGGCGGCTGGCGCGGCTGGCTTCGGTTTGGCCCGCGTCGCCGACAAACACCAGTTCCGAATCGAGGTCCAGCCGCCACAGCGCCAGGGAGCTTTGCAGGCCGGGCAGCAGTTCGCTGCGCAGTCCGGCTTCATAGCCGCGCGTGGCGGCCAGCGGCGTGGCCGGCTGGGACGGCGTGCCGCCGGCCTGGCCGCTTTGCGTTACGCCGCGCGCGTCGTTGCTGTGGAAACCCTTGCCGAAGTTGAGGAAGTACTCGGTGCGCGCCCAGGGGCCGAAGATCAGCGACAGCTTGGGCGAGACGATACCGCCGGACGCCTGTTCGTTGCCGTTGCCGCCGGCGGCGCCACCGGACACCGCGAAGCGGTAGGCGTCGTAGCGCAGGCCTGCCACGGAGCGGAACGCCGGCAGCCACTGGGCCACGTTCTCGGCATACAGCGCGGCGCTGCTTTCTGCAACGCGGTCTTCGCGGATGGTGGCGGTGCGTTCGCGCCGTCGGGTGGCGTACAGCCCAACCGGCGACAGCTTGTCGTAGCGGCCTTGCGCGCCGATCCTGCTGCGCATCTCGACACCGTGCAGAGCATGCAGCCAGGTATGGCTGGCGTCGAAGCCGGCCACGTTGCGGTGCTCGCTCTGGTTGAACTGGTCGCCCTGTCCGGAATCGGCCAGCAGGTAGGTGAAGTTGCTGTACAGGTCCAGGCTGGAACGGATGGCGTAGGCGCTCAGTTCGGAGCGGCTGGCGGCGCCGCGCCGGTGCAGCTGCCAGGACAGGCTGTAGCGCGCGCTGTCGCCGCCGTCGCTGGGATCCAGCGTGCCGTAGCGCCCTATCAGGCCCGCCTCGACGGCGCGCAGCGGCACCTGGTCGGTGGCGCTCCAGCGGTTGCGGTAGGCCATGGCGGTGAGGCTGTAGCCCTGGTCCGCCGTGCCGGCGCTGTAGCGCAGCACAGCGCTGTATTTGCGCACGCGCTCGGGCGTGTCCCAGGGGCCGTCGTTGCGGTTCGCTTCCAGCGCGTACAGCAGCTTGCCGTCGGGCGCCGCGCTGCCGGTGAGGGCGCCAGTGCCAGTGCCGATGCCGGTGCTGCCCGCCGCCATGGCGCGCCGGTAGCCGTTGCCGCCGATGGTGGCGCTGGCCATGGACGGCAGTTCGTCGGCCAGGCGGATGCGGGCCGTGCCGGCGGAGGCGAAGTCGCCCTCCTCGGAGAAATAGGGGCCTTTGCGGTAGTCGATGCGTTGCACCAGTTCCGGTATCAGGAAGTTCATGTCCGAATAGCCCTGGCCGTGCGCGTGGCTGCGCATGTTGACCGGCATGCCGTCGATGAAGGTGGCGAAGTCGGTGCCGTGGTCGAGGTTGAACCCGCGCAGGAAATACTGGTTGGCTTTGCCGTCGCCGCTGTGCTGGGTGACGATCATGCCGGGCACGAATTCCAGCAGTTCGCCGGTGCGTAGCGCGGGCCTGCTGGCAATCAGGCTGGAGGTGATGCGGCCCTGGCTGGCCGCGTCCGATGTCCCGACGGCGTTGTCGTAGTGCCCCACGACCGCGACCACCAGGGGCGGCCCGGCGGCGAAGGCGCGTTCGCTGAACCACATGCTGGCTGCCGCGATGATGATCGTCGAACCGCCCGCCACCACCACGCGGCGGTAGAACCAGGTGGCGCGCATCAGGAAGGCCAGCGGCAGGAAGGCGGCCACGATGGCCAGCTGTCCCAGCTCGACGCCGGCATTGAAGCCCAGTAGTGCCAGCAGCAGCGACCCTTGCGGCAGCCCCAGGCCGCCCAGCACGCCGGCGAAGCCGAAGCCGTGGATCAGGCCGAAGGCGAAGGCGCCCGCCCAGCGCCGCGTGTGCACGAAGGGTCTGAGGTTGTTCAGTGCGGCGACGATCACCGAGGCGGCGATCACGGATTCCACCAGCTGCGACGGCAGGGCGACCACGCCGAGCGCGGCCAGGCTGAGGGTAATGGAGTGCGCCAGCGTGAAGGCGCTGACTGTCTTCAATACGTCGATGGCGGCCGCGCGGAAGTGGGGCGTTTCGCGCCAGGCACGCTCGCGCCAGACCAGCACGGACGGCAGCAGCAGCGACAGCAGGAACAGGATATGGTCGTAGCCGATCCAGATATGCCACACGCCGTGCTTCAGGTAGGCGCTGAACTGCGCCAGGCGGGAAGCTTGCGCAAGCTGCAGTACCTGCTCCGGCCGCTCGCTGCCGAAGATGGCGCTGCTGCTGTGCGCTGCGCCGCCGGCGGTGTGCTCCAGGCGCAGCAGGCCTTTGTGCTGCGGGTCGGTGTCGGCGAACAGCCGGTAGCCGATGCGCAGCGCCTCCGGGACGGCGGGGCAGTGGGCGCGAAAGCGCAGCACCGAGTAGGCGCCGTCGGTGTGATGGTCGATCAGCTGCTCGCCGGCGGTGACGGTGCAGGGCGCCGAAGCGGCGCCGCCGGCTGCCAGGCTGAGACGGGACAGCGCGTAGGCGGCGATTTGCGGGTGGCGCTCGCGCACTTCGTCCCAGGTGAGCTGGCCGTCGCCGTCGCTGTCGAGGCCCAGCGCATAGTCCAGGTCGCGCAGTGCGATGTCCCACTGGCCGTCGATCTGTTCGCCGCCGGTGCGCAAGGTGAGGTAGCTGTCGCTGGGCTTGTGGGCCTGTGCGGTGCCGGCCGGCAGCGCCAGCATGACTGCCAGGGTGGCCGCTAGTGCGGCTTTGATCGTGGCTGCGGCTGCGCGGCGCGGCAGCCGGCGCGCGGTGCGAAGGCGGCGCATCATGGCCGGCTCCGCGCGGCGATGGCGATGGGCGTTGCGCCCGCCGGCATGGCAAGTTGAACGGCGAGCGGCTGGATGCTGCTGTCCTCCAGGCCGGTTTGCGCCAGCCAGGCCAGCGCGGGTGCCGCGGCGGCGCGGTCGTTCGCCTGCCGGGCCGCTTCAAGCAGGATGCGCAGGTCGGCCGGCTCTTTCTGCACCGCCCAGTTTTGCAGCGCCAGTGCCAGCGCGGCCCTGGCGTTGCCGCGCAGGTGCAGCTCGTAGCGGGCCTGTTCGCGCTGGTGCACGCTGTCGCCGCGCAGGGAGGCGGCGTCGAAGCGTGCCTGCAGTTCGCGCACGGCGTCGGCCAGCGCCGCTTGCCGCGCCGGGGAGGGCAGCGTGGCTTGGCTTTGCTTGAGCGCCAGCGCGTAGCGCAGCAGCAGGCCATCGATGCGGCGCTGTTCTTTGAGCAGCCCGGCCGCTTGGCCGGGCTGCCCGCGGTCCAGCAGAAAGTCGGCGTAGGCGCCTAGCAGGTAGCTGTCGCGCGGGGCCAGCTTGAGCGCGGCCAGGAAGCGCGCTTCAGCCAGGCGCGCGTCGCCGCGCCGGGCGGCCATTTCGGCCAGCTGGGTCAGCGTCCACGCCTGCATGGCGGGGTCGGCGCCGGCGCTGCGCTGCAAGGTGGTGGCGAGCAGCAGCTCGCTCTTGCGCAGTTGCCCGGTCAGGCCGGACACATTGGTCAGGCAGGTGATGCTGGCCAGCTCGCCCGCCAGCGCCGACAGGCGCGCGCAGCTGGCGGTGGCGGCGGCGTACTGTCCCAGTACCGTCTGCACGGTGGCGCGCGTGAGCCAGGCTTGCGCGTTCGCCGGCTCGGCCGCCGTCACCGCGTCCAGGTCCGTCATGGCCTCCGCGAAGTGGTGCGTGCCTTGCAGCAGCGTGGCGCGCAGTAGCCGCACGGCGGCGGGCGGCGCGGCCTGCTTCCACCACGGCGCCAGCGCCGCTTGCGCATAGCCGAAGTAGCGCGGGTCGGCCTCGCTGCGGCCGGCGGCGATGTAGCGCTGCGCCAGGGCGGCGGCCAGCTGCACGTCTGCCGGTGCGGCGGCCAGCTGCAGCCGCATGCGGCGCAGTTCCTGCTGCTGCGGGTCGGCGCGGCGCGGCAGGGTTTCGATCACGTCCGCGCCCGAGCGCGGCAGGTAGGGCGCCGCCAGCGCCGGCGGCGCCTGCAGCGCAACGATGGCGGCGAAAGCGGCTGCCATCAGAAAGGGCGCCATGACCGCCGTGCTGGCGGGCAGGATGGAGCGAGTCTTGTGCATGGTATTGCATCCAATGAGAGCCCTGCACCGGACGGGGTTGCGGTACGGCGCAGGGCGTTGCCGGCCTACTCGGCCGGTTCGCTGTTTTCCGGCGTGGTAACTGCCACGCCGTCGATCGCCGCTGGTTCCTTGTCCTCGGGGCTGGCGCCGATGAGGGCCAGCACAGCGGAATAGAAGGCGTCGGCCATGGTGACCGGCGGCGGCGGCGCCACCACCGGCGCGGCGGGGGTGCCGCCGCCGGAGCCGCCGCAGCCTCCCAGCAGCAGGGCCAATGCAAGCGGTGCGAGCGTTGTAACGCGGATGGGCGTTTTCATGGCGCCTCCTATTTCTGCGGAGAGCCGGCCAGCGGCGTCTTCAGGTAAGGGAAGCCGGCCGTGACGAAGGTTTCGTCCAGGAAGGCGCCGTCGGTGAAGCGCAGCGCCCCGGCCGGAGCGTCGGCCGGGGTGCAGCCCAGGTTCAGGGTGCACAGCTTGCCCATCATCACGCGCAGCGCGATGTCGACCACGTCGTCCCCGGGGCGGCGGCCGTTGGGGAAGCCGGCGTTGTCGCCGTCGATCACGCCCAGGCGCTTTTGCGCCCCGCTCGGCGTGGGAGCGATCGCGGTGTTCAGGCGCAGCATCTCGGACGCGGTCACCGTGGCCGGCTGGTTCAGGCCTTTCACGCCGGTCAGGAAGGCCGCCACCAGGTCGTTGCGCGGGAAGTTGGTGGGCGCCTTGGCGCCGGCGCTGCCGTACAGGATTTCAACCAGCGCCGGCAGCGTGGGGTTGGTCACGTAGTCGGCGAACTGGCCGTCGGCGGAAGGCTTGCTGTGGTTGAAGCGGTCCTTGTCCTTCAGGCCGATCACCACCTCGTTGACCAGCGGCGCGCCCAGGCGCGACACCTGGGTCCAGGCGCCGCCTTCTTTCGAAGAGCCCACCGCGCTGCCCGGCGTGGCGTTGAGGAGGCGGCCCTGGCGCATGCTGGCGGTGGTCCAGCCGCCGATGACGGGGTCGCCGCCGGTGGCGGAGGCGGTCAGGCAGTCGGCCGCCACCTCCAGTTCGATCGAGGTGACGTTCTTGAACGCCAGGTCGTCGCGGGCGTTCTTCTCGGCGCTGGCCAGGAACTCCACCGCCGGCGCCTTGATGTTGATCAGGTCGAAGGTTTCGCCCAGGTTCACCACGAAGGGGTCCTTGCGCTGGCCCACAAACAGGCGCGCCGGCGTGCCGCAGCCGGGAATGTTGACCGCGTAGACGTGCTTGGCGGCGTAGCCGGCGTAGTCCGGAATGGTCTTGTTGCCAATGTTGTCGACCGGTTTGTCGAAGGTGCTGCCGCCGCCGGCCGCGTTGGTCAGCGCCGCGCGGCCGCCGCCACGGCGGTCGCCGCGCACCACGGACACACTGTAGGTTTCGCGCACATTGAGCCCGGCGGGGTTGACGTCGTTCACGGCGCCGCCGTTGATCACCAGCGGGATCGACACCTTCTTGCCGCCCACAGTGAGCTGGGTGTCCTTGTTGGTGCTGCTGAAACGGAACTGGAAGGTCAGGTCTTCCCTGGCGTCGCCGTTGTTGTCGATGTGGATCTCGTACAACGCGTCCGGGTCCATGGCGAAGTAGTTTGGGCCGCCGTAGGCGTCCTGCAGCGGCACGTAGTTGGCGATCAGGGTGACGAACTTTTCGCGGCCGGGCTCGTAGCTGCGGAACATATAGAAGTCGGTGGCGTCCACCTTGGGCTGTTTGGTAATGAAAGGCGCTTCCCTGTGGCTGGACGCGAACGCTTGCGGCGCCAGTGCCAGGGCGACCAGGTTGCCGATCAACCAGGGTCTGAGGTGCAGTCTGCTATTTGCCATGCTAGTTCCCCTTTTGTCATGTGGTGTGGAGGTGCTGCACACGCATATACGTCAGGGGCGCCGGATCGGTTTCAGGAAAACGCGAATTTAGCGGCGACACCGCGGCCATTGTTCAATACAATCGAGTTCGACCTGACAGTAGCGGGGAGGCGCTTCGCTCATGCGCGCACGAGAGCAGCTTTTCACAAGCAACCCAGCCCTGGGACCGGATACCGGACCAGCCGCGCGCGCGCGGGGCTGGTGGCCGTTGGGCTTGCTGGCGGTGCTGCTGGCGGGCGCGCTGCTCTACCTGTTCCTGCAGGACAGGCGCAGCGCGGCCTCGGATTATTACGAGAACGTGGCCCTGCTGCGCCAGATCAAGGAGCTGGACGCCACCTGGGAGGCCGACGTGCTGAAGGCCCGGCTGGGCATGAAACAGGACGGTGAAGCGCTGGCGGCCACACTGCACGAGCTGGACCGCTTGCCCAAGCTGTTGCGTATCCCCCCGGCCGGCCAATCCGGTTCCGGCGCGCTGGACGCCAGCGTGGCGGCGCTGCGGAGCGCGCTGACGCACAAGGCCGGGCTGATTGCGCAGTTCCAGGTCCATAACGATGCACTGCGCAATGCGCTGGCATTCCTGCCGCAGGCCACCGACGAACTGGTGGAGCTGGGCGCCGACGGCGGCAGCGGCGCGGTGCGGCATGCCGGCGCGGCCGCCAACAAGGTGCTGCTGGCTACGCTGGTCTACAACGGCAGGCCCAGCGACGAAGCCTTTTTCGATATTGAACTGGCGCTGGCGGTGCTGTCCGCCGCCGCGCGGCCTCTGCCGCCGGCGCTGGCGCAGCGGCTGGAGCAGATCGGCTTGCACGCGCGCACGGTGGTGCGCGAACGGCTCGCCGTGCGCGACCTGCTGTTGCGCGTCACGGCGGCGCCGGCGGCCGCGCATGCGGACCGCATCAGCGCCATCCTCACCGCCGAGCATCAGCACAGTATCGCCAGGGTGCAGCAGCAGCGCCTGTATTTGCTGCTGCTGTCGGCCGCGCTGGCGGCGCTGCTGCTGTACGCGGCGCTGCGCCTGATCCGCAGCCATGCCATCATCCAGCGCGTCAACAGCGAGCTGCAGCAGGTCAACGAGGGGCTGGAGGCGGCGGTGCGCGAACGCACCGGCGAACTGCTGAGCGCCAACGGCCAGCTGCAGACCGAAATCGCCGAACGCAAGCAGCTCGAGGGGCGCCTGGTGCAGTCCGAGAAGCTGGCCTCGATCGGCCAGCTGGCGGCCGGCGTGGCGCACGAGATCAACAATCCGCTGGCCTTCCTGGGCGCCAACGCCGCCATGCTGGAGCAGTACCTGGCGCGCCTGTTCGAGATGCTGGCCATCTACCGGGACGCGGAGCAGGCCATGGCCGCCCAGCCCGAGCTGGCGGCCCGCCTGCGGCGCGAGCGCGAACGGCTGGAGCTGGACTATCTGCACGAGGACATCCCGGACATCCTGCGCGAATCGCGCCAGGGCATGGCGCGCGTCAGCAAGATTGTGCAGGCGCTGAAGGAGTTCGCGCGCAGCGACGCGCAGCAGCAGTGGGAACCGGCCGATCTGCATCGCTGCATCGACGCTACGCTGGAGCTGATCGCCAGCGACTTGCAGCAGAAGGCCGGCGTGGTCAAGCAATACGGCGCGCTGCCGGACATCGAATGCGTGCCCTCGCAGCTGAGCCAGGTGGTCATGCACCTGCTGCTGAACGCCTGCCAGGCCGTGGGCCCGCAGCGCGGCCGCATCACCATCCGCACCGGTACGCAAGACGGGCAGGCCTGGTTCGAAGTGGCCGACGACGGCTGCGGCATGGCGCCCGAGGTGGTGCCGCGCATATTCGATCCCTTCTTCACCACGCGCGACATCGGCCAGGGCACCGGCCTGGGCCTGGCGCTCTCCTACGGCATCGTGCAGCAGCACCGGGGGCGCATCGATGTGCAATCCGCGCCGGGCGCGGGCAGCACCTTCCGTGTCACCTTGCCGCTACGGCGGGCGGAGGAAAGTTAGCGACGTGATGCCGGTTTTGCAATAGAATCGAAGCGTCGTTTCCGCCAGCAGGAGGTGCACCGTCCATGCGCTCGTCCGAGCCGCCGCCCCCACGCAGGCAAGCCATCGGTGTGCGCGCCAGCCTCGCCCTGCTTGTCGTGGGTTGCATTGTGCCCATGGCCGCAGTGGCTGGCTTTTTGATAGTCGATTTCTACACGCGCGAACGCGCCCAGCTGCTGGCCAGCACGGTGGGCCAGGCGCGCGCCATCATGGCCGCCGTGGACGCCGGGTTCCGCAGCACCGAAGCGGCGCTGCAGGCGTTGAGTACGTCGCACCAGCTCGAGCGCGGCGACCTGGCCGGTTTCCATGCCCGCGCCGTCGAGGCGCAGCGCCAAATGGAGGCCGACGGCGTGATCCTGATCGACGCCGGCGGCAACTTGCTGATGTCGACCCGCCGCGCCTACGGCGAACCCTTGCCCAAGCTGGGGCCGACACCGCTGCTGAAGCGCATCCTGGCCACCGGCCGGCCGGGCGTCTCCAACCTGTTCCCGGCCCCGGTGGGCGGGCAGCTGATGTACACCATCGGCGTGCCGGTCCGGCGCGACGGCGCGATCGCCATGTCGCTCAACGCCACCGCCTCGCCGGTGCAGCTGGCCGCGCTGCTGGCCGCGCGCAAGCTGCCCGACAGCTGGCGCACGGCCATTATCGACGGCAGCGGCAAGATCGCCGCGCGCAGTCACGACATCGCGCGTTTCGCAGGCCGCCCCACCACGCCGGCGCTGCTGCGCCAGCTCGAGCTGGCCGACGAGGGCGGATTCGAAACCACCACCCTGGACGGCATCCCGGTGTACACCGTGTACAGCCGCTCGCCGGACAGCCGCTGGAGCGTGGCACTGGGCATTCCGCTGGACGAATTGACAGCTGGCCTGCGCCGTTCGCTGGCCTGGCTGATCGCCGTTACGCTGGCCGCGCTGGCGCTCGGCCTGGCGCTGGCCTGGCGCATCGGCGGCGGCATCGCGCGCTCGGTGCGTGCGCTGGCCGGCCCGGCGGCGGCGGTGGCCTCCGGCGAGGTGCCGGCGATCCCGCCGCTGGCGCTGCGCGAGGCCAATGAGCTGGGCCTGGCCCTGCAGCAGGCGGGGGCCACGGTGCGCACTGCCCAGGCCGAGCGGCGCGAGAGCGAGCAGCAGCTGGCGCTGGCGGCCGAAGCGGCGCGCATGGGCATCTGGGTGCGCGACCTGGTGCGCGAGCGGGTCTGGGTGTCGGCCTCCTGGCGCGAACTGTTCGGCTTCCGCCCGGACGAGCCGGTGTCGGTCGAGACGCTGCTGCAGCGGGTGCACCCGGACGACAGCGCCGCCGTGCGGCGCGTGCTGGAGCAGGCCGCGCGCGGCGAGCGCTATGAAATCGAGTACCGCATCGAGCCACCGCAGGGCGGCTTATGCTGGGTGGCTTCGCGCGGCAGCTGCGAAGCGGGCAGCGACGGCGTGCCGCGGCTGGTGCGCGGGGTGGCGCTCGACATCACGCAGCGCAAACTGGCCGAACTGGAAATGCAGCAAAAGCAGCGCGAGGTGACGCACCTGGCGCGGGTGGCGACGCTGGGCGAGCTGTCCGGCGCGCTGGCCCATGAGCTGAACCAGCCGCTGACAGCCATCCTGAGCAACGCGCAGGCGGCGCAGCGCTTCCTGCGCCATTCCACGCCCGACCTGCTGGAGGTGGACGCCATCCTGGCCGACATCGTGGCCGAGGACCAGCGCGCGGGCGAAATCATCCGCCGCCTGCGGCGCCTGTTCGACAAACGCGAGGCGCCGCGGCAGCCGGTGGACGTAAACCAGGTGGTGATCGGCGTGCTGCGCCTGCTGCGCAACGACCTGCTCAGCCATGGCGTGGCGCTGTCGTCGGTGCTGGGCGCCGGCGGCGCGCACGTGCTGGCCGACAGCGTGCAGCTGCAGCAGGTGCTGATCAACCTGCTGATGAACGCCTGCGACGCCATGGCCTTGACGGAAGCGGGCGGCAAGGCGATCGGCGTGCGCACCGCGCTGGACGACGATGGCTGGGTGCGCATCATCATCGCCGACTGCGGCAGCGGCATCCCCGCCGCCGCGCTGGAGCAGGTGTTCGCGCCCTTTTACAGCACCAAGGAAAGCGGCATGGGACTGGGCCTGTCGATCTGCCGCGGCATTGTGTCGGCGCACGGCGGCCAGCTGTGGGCCGAGAGCAATCCGGACCGCGGCGCCAGTTTCCACGTCCGGCTGCCGCTGGCCGGCGCCGAAGCGGCGGTGGGACAGGGAGCGCCGGCATGAACGGCGCCATGCTGCCGCCACCGGTGCGGCCGCCGCCGCGGGTGTTCGTGGTGGACGACCAGCCGGCCATCCTGAAGGCGCTGACCCGGCTGCTGGCCTCGGCCGGTTTCGCCGTGGCGCCTTACGAGTCGGCGCAGGCCTTCCTGGCCAGCGGCGCCGCGGCGGAGCCGGGCTGCCTGGTGCTGGACCTGTCCATGCCGGACATGGACGGCATGGCCCTGCAGCAGGCGCTGGCAACCCAGGGCAGCGTGCTGCCGCTGATCTTCCTGACCGGCCATGGCGACATCGCCAGCGGCGTGCGGGCCATGAAGCAGGGCGCCTTCGACTTCCTCACCAAGCCGGTGGACGCCGACGAGCTGATGGCGGCGGTGCAGGCTGCGCTGGAACTCAACACGCTGCTGCGCACGGCGGACGCCGAGCGCGACGCGCTGCGCCGGCGTTACGACAGCCTGACCCCGCGCGAACGCGAGGTGATGGCGCTGCTGGTCGAAGGCCTGCTCAACAAGCAGGTGGCGGCCCAGCTGGGCACGGTGGAAAAGACCGTCAAGGTGCACCGCGCCCGCGTGATGCAGAAAATGCAAGTGCGCTCGCTGACGGCGCTGGTGCGCCTGGCCGACAAGCTGCGCACCCGGTAGGGTTGGGCCAAGGTCCAATATCGCGCGCCGGCCCGGCGCGCTATCTTGCCAGTCATGGATACCACCACACTTCCCTGGGTTGCCGTTGTCGACGACGAGGCAGCCATCCGGCGCGCGCTGATGCGGCTGTTGCGCGCGGCCGGCATCCCGGCCCGCGACTACGACGGCGGCGCCGCGCTGCTGGCGGCGCTGCAAGACGGCGCCGGCGCGCCGTTCTGCGTGGTGCTGGACCTGCACATGCCGGGCATGTCCGGCCTCGAGGTGCAGCGGCGCCTGGCCGAGCTGGCGCCGCGCACCGGCGTGATCGCCGTCACCGGCCAGCACACGGCCGAAGGGCAGGCGCGCGTGCAGCGCGGCTGCGCGCTAGCTTATATGCTCAAACCGATGAACGACCAAGCCTTGCTGGAGGCGATCGCCGCCGCCCGCACGGGCTGGCAATAGCTGCAACCATAACAACAGCACTGGAGAATACCATGGCAAGCTTGTCCGAATTGCAGCAGGCCGGCATCCTGATCGTCGACGACCGCCCCGTCAACGTGGTGCTGCTCAAAACCATGCTGGAGTGCGCCGGCTACGCGCGTGTCGATACCACCAGCGACCCGTGCGGCGTGGTGGAACTGCACCGCGCGCAGCGCTATGACCTGATCCTGCTGGACCTGAACATGCCGTTCATGAATGGCTTTGAAGTGCTGGAAGGGCTGAAGGAAGTGGAGGCGGGCGAATATCTGCCCGTGCTGGCGGTGACGGCGGCCCCCGAGCACAAGCAGCGCGCGCTGGACGCCGGCGTGATGGACTTCATCTGCAAGCCGTTCGACCACTGCGAGGTGCTGGCCCGCATCCGCAACCTGCTTGAAGTGCGCTTGCTGTACACCGGCACGCGCGACCAGGGCGCCCGCCTGGCCTGTTACGACGCGCTGACCGGCCTGCCCAACCGCAGCCTGTTCCAGCGTTCGCTGGAGCAGATGCTGGCGGGCGAAGGGGAGCGCTCCAGCGCGGTGCTGATGCTGGACCTGGACGGCTTCGCGCGCACCAACGACACCCTGGGCCATGCCGCCGGCGACGCGCTGCTGCGCCAGTTCGCCCAGCGCCTGCAGCAATGCGCGCCGGAAGGCAGCGTGGTGAGCCGCTTCGGCAACGACGAATTCGCCATGGCCTTGGGCGGCCTGGCCACGCAGCACGACGCGCTGCAGGCCGCCGAGCAGCTGCGCCACTGCTGCGCCCGGCCGTTCCAGCTGGAGCAGGGCGAAACGCTGCTGACGGCCAGCATCGGCATTGCGCTGCATCCCGCCGACGCGGCCGACGCCGCCACGCTGATGAAATACGCCAGCACCGCGCTGCACCAGGCCAAGCAGGGCGGCGGCGGCGCTTGCCGCTTCTTCACCGACGCGATGGACGTGCAGGCCCAGCGCCGCTTTGAATTCGAGCGCGCGCTGCGGCTGGCGGTGGCCAACGGCGAATTCGAACTGTACTACCAGCCCAAGGTGGAAGTGAGCAGCGGCCGCATGGTCGGCGCCGAGGCGCTGCTGCGCTGGAACCGGCCCGGCTACGGCCCGGTGTCGCCGTCGGCCTTCATCCCGCTGCTCGAGGAGACGGGCTTGATCGTGGAAGTGGGCGCCTGGGTTATCGACACGGCCTGCCGCCAGATTGCCCTGTGGGCCGCATGTCCCGGCGGGCCGGTGCCGGTGGCGGTCAATGTGGCCAGCCGCCAGTTCGCCGACAGCGGCCTGCAGCAAACCGTGGCGCACGCCATCGCGGCGCACGGCATCGCGCCCGAGCTGCTGGCGCTGGAGGTCACCGAGAGCGCGCTGATGGACGACACCGAGCGTACCGCCGCTGCCATGGCGACGCTGCGCACCATGGGCGTGAAAGTGGCCATCGACGATTTCGGCACCGGCTATTCCAGCCTGGCCTACCTGAAGCGCTTCCCGGTGGACGCGCTCAAGATCGACATCGCCTTCATCCGCGACGTCACCGTGGACCCGGGCGACGCCGCGCTGGTGGACGCGATCATCGCCATGGCGCACAGCCTGGACCTGGAAGTAGTCGCCGAAGGCGTGGAGACCGAAGCCCAGCTGGCCTACCTGGCGCGCCACCGCTGCGACCAGATCCAGGGCTACTATTTCAGCCGCCCGGTGCCTGCCATGCAGTTCCAGCGCCTGCTGCTGGAAGGCGCCAGCCTGGCGCTGCCCGACACCGGCGCACCGCCGCTGCGCACGCTGCTGCTGATCGACGACGAGCCGCACGTGCTGTCGTCGCTGCAGCGCCTGCTGCGCCAGGACGGCTACCGCGTGCTGACCGCCAGCGGCGCGGCCGAGGCCTTCGAACTGCTGGCGCGCCACCAGGTGCAGCTGGTGCTGTGCGACCAGCGCATGGAGGAAATGAGCGGCACCGAGCTGCTCGACAAGGTCAAGGACATGTATCCGGATACTTTCCGCATCATCCTGTCCGGCTACACCGACCTGGCCACCATCATGGAGTCGATCAACCGGGGCTCGCTGTACCGGTTCTGGACCAAGCCCGGGGACAACCGCATGCTGCGCGAGAATGTCCGTGCCGCGTTCCGCCACTACTGGCAGCTGCACGGCCTGTCCAGCGCCGACCAGGCGCAGTGCGCCTGACCATTCCGCCGCAGGAGCCCGCCATGTCGTTCCGCCATCCACAATACAGGACCGCTGCGCCACCCGCACGGCGGTGCGCGGCCATGCCGGCGCTGGCGCTGTTGCTGGCGACTGCGCCCGTGCCGGCCGCCCCGGTCAACGAACCGATCCAGCCCGTGCCGCAGTCGCTGCGCCAGGATCCCGCCAAGGCCGCGCTAGGGCAGCGCCTGTTCAACGATACGCGCCTGTCGGCCAACAACCGCGTGTCCTGCGCCACCTGCCACGACCTGGCGCGCGGCGGCGCCGACAGCCGTGGCGTGTCCCTTGGACTGGATGGCAAACCGGCCGCGATGAATGCGCCCAGCGTGTTCAACGCGGCGCTCAACTTCAAACAGTTCTGGAACGGCCGCGCCGACACGCTGGAGGCGCAAATTGGCCTGGTGGTAGAAAACCCGGCCGAGATGGGATCGCGCTGGCCGGACGTGGTGCGCAAGGTTCAGCAGGACGCGGCCTACAGCAGCGCCTTCGCGGCTGCCTACAAGGACGGCGTAACGCGCGCCAACATCGAGCACGCGCTGGCCTCGTTCGAGCGCACCCTGATTACGCCCAATTCGCGCTTCGACCGCTACCTGCGCGGGGAGCACGGCGCCATCAGCGCAGCCGAGCGGGCAGGTTACACGCGCTTCAAGCAGTACGGATGCATCGCCTGCCATCAGGGCGTCAATGTGGGAGGCAATATGTTCCAGAAATTCGGCGTGATGGCCGACTATCCTGCGCGCGGCGGGGCCGGCTGGTCCGCCGGCCGGCCGGACCAGGGGCGCTATGCGCTTACCGGCAGCGAAGAAGACAGATACGTCTTCAAGGTACCCAGCCTGCGCAACGTGGCGCGTACCGCGCCGTACTTCCACGACGGCTCGGCCGCCACCCTGGAACAGGCCATCGACATCATGTTCAAGTACCAGCTGGGACGCCCCGGCAGCGCCGAGGACAAGGCGCTGATTGCCCAGTTCCTGGCCACGCTGGACGCGCAGCCGGTATCGCGGCCGGGAGCACGGCCATGAACTCCCGGCTGCCGCTGCTGGGCGGGATTCTTGGCGTTGCGCTGGCCGGTGCGCTGCTGTTCCAGTATCGGCAGGGCCCCAGCTACGACGCCTCGTCCTATTTTGAGAGCGTGGCGCGCCTGCGCCAGATCAAGCAGCTCGACGCGCAATGGGAACTCGACGCGATGAAGTCCAGGCTGGGCATCAACCAGAGTTACGACGAGCTGGTCAATCCCTTGCCGATGCTGCACGCGCTGCCGCAACAGCTCGGCGCGGACACCGGCGCGCTCGACCGCCCTGGCGCGCAAGCCCTGGCCGGCAGCGTGGCGGCACTGGAACGCGAATTGTCGCGCAAGGCCGCGCTGATCGAGTCGTTCAAGTCGCACAACGCGGTACTGCGCAACTCGCTGGCCTTTCTGCCGGTCGCCACCGGCGAACTGGTGGACCTGGGGCGCAGCCAGGCGCCGGACAGCGCCATCGGGCGCGCCGGCGCGGCGGCCAGCAAAGTGCTGCTGGCCACGCTGGTGCACAACCAGACCGGCGCCGACGAGCACCTGGCGGCCATTGAAGTGGAACTGGCCGGGCTGGCGGCGGCGCGCCGTTCGCTGCCGCCGGAACTGGCGCAGCGGCTGGACCTGTTCACCCTCCACGTGCACACCGCGCTGCGCGAGCAGCAAGCCGTGCATGGCCTGCTGGCGCGCGTCGCCGCCGCGCCCACCGGCACGCACATGGACCAGATCAGCGCATTGCTCAACCACGGACAGGAGCGCGACGCGCGGCAGATGCAGCAGCACCGCGCCGGCCTGCTGCTGCTGTCGGCGGCGCTGGCCGCGCTGTTGCTCTACGCCGGCTGGCGGCTGATCCGCAGCCACGCCATCATCAATAGCTTCAACAGCCGGCTTCTGCAGGCCAACGAGGGCCTGGAGGCGGCGGTGCGCGAGCGCACTGGCGAGCTGCTGCGCGCCAACGACAAGCTGCAAACCGAGATGGCCGAGCGCAAGCAGCTGGAAGGACGCCTGGTGCAGTCCGAGAAGCTGGCCTCCATCGGCCAGCTGGCGGCCGGCGTGGCGCACGAAATCAACAATCCGCTCGGCTTCCTGGCCTCCAATTCCGACATGCTGGAGCAGTACCTGGAGCGGCTGTTCGAGATGCTGGCGATCTACCAGGACGCCGAGCCGGCCATGGGCGCCGTTCCGGGCCTGGCGCCACGGCTGCAGGCGCAGCGTTTGCGGCTGGAGCTGGACTACCTGCGCGATGACATCCCGGTTTTGCTGGCCGAATCGCGCGACGGCATGGCCCGCGTCAGCAAGATCGTGCAGTCGCTGAAGGATTTTTCGCGCACCGACTCGCTGCAGCAGTGGGAGTGGGCCGATTTGCACCGCTGCATCGACTCCACCCTCAACATCATCGCCAGCGAAGTGCGCAAGGTGGCCGACGTGCGCAAGGAATACGGCCCGCTGCCGGACGTGGAATGCATGCCCTCGCAGCTGAACCAGGTGTTCATGAACCTGCTGGTCAACGCCAGCCACGCAGTGGGGCCGGAGCGCGGCCTGATCACCATCCGCACCGGTGTGGCGGACGGCCAGGGCTGGATCGAAGTGGCCGACACCGGCTGCGGCATCGCGGACGATGTGTTGCCGCGCATATTCGATCCCTTCTTCACCACCAAGGCCATCGGCAAGGGCACCGGGCTGGGCTTGTCGCTGTCGTACGGCATCGTGCAGAACCATCGTGGCCGCATCGATGTGGAGAGCGCGCCCGGCGCCGGCAGCCGCTTCCGCATCACGCTGCCGCTGCAGCAGTCAAGCCAGCGGCAGTCGAGTTTGCAAGACGGCCAGCGCTACGCGGCGCCGGCCAGCCGCAGCGCCAGCCCGGCCAGCGCGCAAGCGGCAATGACCTGCACCACGTTGACCTTGTAGCGCAACAGCGCCACGGTGGCGCCCAGCGCGACCAGCGCCGACAGCCAGTCGAAGCGGCCCTCGAAGCCCTGCGGCCACAGCACGTGGTAGCCGAAGAACAGTGCCAAATTCACGATCACGCCCACTACCGCGGCCGTGATGGCGGTCAGCGGCGCGGTAAATTTCAGGTCGCCGTGGGTCGATTCGACCAGTGGGCCGCCGGCCAGGATGAACAGGAAGGAAGGCAGGAAGGTAAACCACGTGACCAGCGCGGCTGCCGTGGCGCCGGCCAGCAACAGCAGGTCCGGCCCCAGCGCTGCCTTGGCGTAGCCGCCCACGAAGGCGACGAAGGCCACCACCATGATCAGCGGGCCGGGCGTGGTTTCGCCCAGCGCCAGGCCGTCCATCATCTGCGTGGCCGTAAGCCAGCCGAAATGGTCAACCGCGCCCTGGTAGACATAGGGCAGCACCGCGTACGCGCCGCCGAAGGTGAGCAGCGCGGCCTTGGTGAAGAACCAGCTCATTTGCGTGAGCGTGTGCTGCCAGCCGAACAAGGCCGTCAGCGTCGCCATGGGCACGGCCCACAGCGCGGCGCCCGCGGCGGCGATGAGGGCGAGCTTGCGCCAGCTGAAGCGCGCGTGGGCCGGCGTGGGCGTATGGTCGTCGATCAGCGCCGCGCCGAAGGACGGGAGCGCCGCCCCGTGGCCGCCGCCGGCCTGGAATTTGTCCGGCATGCAGCGTCCGCCCGCGTAGCCGGCCAGCGCGGCGGCCAGCACGATGGCGGGGAAGGGCACGCCGCCGGCGAAGATGGCGGCGAAGGAGGCGCCGGCGATGCCCCACAGCCAGCCGTTCTTCAGCGCCCGTCCGCCGATGCGGTGCGCTGCCTGCAGCACGATGGCCGCCACGGCCGGCTTGATGCCGTAGAACAGGCCGGCCACCAGCGGCAGGTCGCCATAGGCCACGTACACCCATGACAGGCCGGTGAGGATCAGCAGCGAAGGCAGCACGAACAGCGCGCCGGCCACCACGCCGCCCAAGGTGCGGTGCATCAGCCAGCCGATATAGGTGGCCAGCTGCTGGGCCTCGGGGCCGGGCAGCAGCATGCAGTAATTCAGCGCGTGCAGGAAGCGCCGCTCCGAAATCCAGCGGCGGCGCTCCACCAGTTCCTGGTGCATGATGGCGATCTGTCCGGCCGGGCCGCCGAAACTGATGAAGCCCAGCTTGAGCCAGAAGCGGAACGCCTCGCCGAAGCTGACGGCTGCAGGGGCGGCGGTGCCGGAATCGCTGAGTGGCGCTGGTGTATGCATGCGGCGGGCTGGCTGTTAAAAGGATGGCAGTATTCTATCAACCGGTCTTATAGTACTGCTAAGCTTGAATTTCTTCGGAGCACACCATGTCCAGTTGCTGCGGCGGCGCTTGCGCCTCAAGCAAGCCGCCCATCGATCCCCGCTACCGGCGCATCCTGTGGGTGGCCCTGTTCATCAACGCCGCCATGTTCGGCGTCGAGCTGTTGGGGGGACTGCGGGCCGAGTCGGTGTCGCTGCTGGCCGACGCCGTCGACTTTTTCGGCGATGCCGCCAACTACGCGCTGTCGCTGTTTGTGCTCGGCATGGCGGCGGCGTGGCGCGCGCGCGCCGCGCTGGCCAAGGGCGTCATGATGGGCGGCTACGGCGTGTTTGTGCTGGGCAAGGCTGGCTGGAGCCTGGCCGCCGGCACGGCGCCCGAGCCGGCCACCATGGGCCTGATCGGCGTCATCGCCCTGCTGGCGAACGGCACGGTCGCGCTATTGCTGTACGCCTTCCGCGACGGCGACGCCAACATGCGTTCGGTGTGGCTGTGTTCGCGCAACGATGCGATCGGCAACGTCGCGGTCATGCTGGCCGCGCTGGGCGTATTCGGCAGCGGCGCCAGCTGGCCGGACCTGGCCGTGGCGGCCGTGATGGCGGTGCTGGGACTGACGGCGGCGCGCACCGTCATCGTGCAGGCGCGCCGCGAACTGCGCGCAGGCGCGGGCAGCGGCGGGGCCATGAGCGGCTCGCCAGCGCCGCCCAAGGCCCGTAACAGCGCTCAGCGGTAAACCAGCACCGGGATGTCGGTATGGGTCAGCACTTTCTGGGTTTCGCTGCCCAGCAGCACGCCCTTCACGCCCTTGCGTCCGTGCGACGCCATGCAGATCAGGTCGCAACCCTTGTCCCGGGCCGCCTTGACGATGGCTTCATAGGGATGGTCATTGACCATGGACACGGTCTTGCACGCCACGCCGGTCTCGTCTGCCGCGCCCTGAATCCCGGCCAGCACCTTGGCGGCGAAGGCCTGGCTGTCCAGCCGGTATTGCCCGGACGTGTCCGACAAGACGCCAGGCAGGATCGACAGCACGTGAAACTCCGGGGTCACGCAGAGGCCGGTGACCTGCGCGCCCATCTCCTTGGCCAGCGCGATGCACTTGCGGCTTGCCATTTCGGACATGGCCGACCCGTCGGTGGGTAAGAGAATATGCTTGAACATGTTAACCTCCATAGCTTTGGCGGCATGTCCAGCTGCACGCACGCTACGCCACGCTGCTGCCCATGGCCGTATTGGCAGCGCCGGCACCAGCGCGCCGTCGGGCACCATGCTGCTCCTTGCAGCAGTCCCTTCTTCAGTATAGGCCGCGCCGTCGGCGCGTGTAAGGCGCCGCCTGTTCAGCGAGCCGGCGTAGTGCGGAAGGTCTTCTCTCTATTGGACGTGCATCGTTGAGCTTGCCTGCCATCGGTGCAGTCATCTATTCGGACACCAGAGCGGTGGCAGCTCGGAACATTGACTTGAACAAGGGGCCTTTAGAATCATGGGCTTACGGCTCGGCCCCTCATTCTAGCCGCGCTCCCGTAGCTTGAACAACCTGCTGCAGTGCCTATCTGTGGAAACGGCGAATAAATATAGACTTGAACGGGAGCGTGCAGTAGCCAGGTCGATCACCCGCGGCGCAGGCCTGAGCGACTGTGCCGTCGTGAAGGACTATAATTGGCTGTCAGGCTCCGCCTTCGAGGAAAATTATGAAAGCTTCGCAGTTGATGGTTTACCGTTTCTCCGAGCCGCCAGCGGAGCTGACTGTACAGACCAAAATTCTTGGGACGACCGCTGCCGAATGGGAGGAAGCGAGGGTAGTTACTTCCGGATCACCCTTCGCGAGCTGGAAGAGCGCGCAAAACAAGCTTGTGAGCTAGCCCCGCCGTTTTAAGCCGCCCTTCGCCTAGCCGCCAAATGGACGTAGCCCAGCTCCGCGCAATTTTGAGAGGTGAATTTGCCCACATGACGGTCGCGGTCACCCACAGGACCATACCCCAGCTATGCGAAGACTTGGGAATGCCTGACCCCGACAGCGAGATGTCAAAGCGAGGTCGGCTGGACTGGGCCATCAGTGAAGTTCCCGATGAGGAGCTTGCCGACATAGCCGGCCGATTTCTCGAAAAATGCGCGCCGAGTCCGGCTGTGCGCATGAGCTTGGAAGATATCATCTGGGCCGATGACTGCTGCCCCGATATTTCCAAGCGCTGCAGGCGCGAAGTGGCGCGCGTACTAGACACCGTTGACCTCTATACCGACGTCAAGGGATTTGACGCGTTGCTGGACTCGCTCTGGGACCTCGGTTCAGACCCATGGGCGGACGTTTTCGGGCGCCAACCGTCGGGGCTGCTCGCCGACATTGAGCAACACGTCCACAGAAATCCCGACGATTGACCTGTTGAAACGCTGTTTGACAAATTGGGAGCGTTCGATGCTCCTAACCGCCGGTTTGCGTATTTATTGGAAGGCTTGGCATCGGGCAATGTGCGGCCCGACGAACCGGCACAGCGCCATTTTGTCGATCTCGTCAACAAAATGCTCCGGTCCCATGCCATTGAGCTCGCGAAACGGGGAATAAGGACGGCTATCCGGTCTTCAGTATTGTCTCGATGGGCTATAGAGCTGTTCGTTTGCGCGCTGAATTGACCCACTCCGTTTGACCCTCCCTCCACTGTCTGGCGAACGCCGCGACCCTGTCGTAAGACCCCTTAAATCCCAAATTGATCAGGAAGGCGTATGGATCGATGGCGCTGGCGGATTGGCGCTCCGCATAGGCGGGTTCGGTAATTTCCGAGCGCAGATAGCGCCGGACGGTGTTGCGGGAGATGCCGAGCCTCTTGGCAATTTCCCTGAGCGGGACCTGGTCACGAAGGTGCCAGCGTCTGATTATTCCTAGTAATGCCACGTCAATCACTCCGATCCCCTGCTCATTCTGATAAGTAGGATTGTGTGCTAACCGTGGGTCAATTTTCGATGCAAATTATGCGGCAAAGTGGGTCAGTTTTCGGTGCAAATCAACAAGCTTGGGCTATCCTCTTTCGGCGTTAAGTAATATTAGCGAAGCCAAAATTTTCTCGGCTTCGCATTCTTTTTATCACTATCGGGTCAGGTACTTCGGTGGCGACACTTCGTTCACAAAAATCAAACCATCAAAACTAAGTTTTGGAGTGATCTGAATAATATTTATTCCCCAATTACGCGTGTAAATTTTCTGCTTCCAACGAGTGTCTTGTTGACTATCGCTTAGGTTCACAAAGCATACTTTGCATTTCTGCCCGCTAAGTACCCCTTCCAAAGTCGTGCTCTCCGGCTGAGTTATTTCATAGACTTGGCGGGCATTATTTGACGCCCTGCCATTTCCCATGATGAGCCCAATAGCGTACAGTTTCGCCGACAGAGCTGTGCTTAGACGTTCTCCCATCATGAGGGATCCTGTCGGTCCAGGCCAATTGCGAGCCACATGAGAATTGTGGGCCCAGACGACCATGCGATCACCTTTGGGTAGATTTTCTGCCAATAGCTGCACGTTGGCTGCCATCGCTGCGTCTCGACGGTTCAGTCGCTCACTGCCGCCAAGGGCAGTTTGCTGCATCGATATATAATCTTGGCGAGCAGTTAAGAGGGAAATGAGATAATTTATACGTGCTACCTCGTCTACCCTGCTCATACCTTTTATACGTTGCCGCAGCACGGTCTCAAGATCGCGGTAAGTTTTTTCTATACCATCGAATTGTTTATCCTTTAACGCTACTATTAGCTTCTTCTCGGCGATCTGTAATGCGCGAGCAGTGCTCTCCCGGTCAGAGGTATTCCTCGAAATCTCGTCAATTATCGCGGGTTTAAACTTCGGCTCTTGAATGTCAAAGCCAACTATATCAAGCGTTCGCCCTGCAGCGCGAGCGCTCTTGATATATTTGAACAATTCGACAACTTCTTTGGTGTGCCAAACTTGAAACAAGCACTTCCGCACCGCCGCCTCAGCATCCATGCTTTCGAGTACTGTATTTACCTCCGCACAACTCTGCATTGGACTCTCGAAAGCGACGACGCTTACTCGAGCATTTTCGTGCAAATATTTAATAAGATCAGATTTTACGGTTGAAAACTCGGAGACGCCATGCCCGCTTTCCCCTAAAGCAACAATCTGAGCCCGTCTTGCGTCTAGAATGTCCTTTAATATTTTAAAGTCAATTCGTTTTTCTAAGGCAGAGGCTGAAAAATTATGGAGGCGCTCCGCCCCCGATCCTGAAAACTCAGTGGGCCTTGCGGCTACTTCAGGCGCGGCTGACAATTTCCCATCATCAACTGTAGAATTATTAACAGTCAGATGAATGTCGTCAAACCAAGACTCACCATCACCGCTGAATAAGACGCCGTACACAATCCGAGCTGTACCTGGCGGAATTTTTTGATGTATCTCATACTTTGTCCAATCGGTGCTGCCATGTGGAGTTCTACCATACATATTGTCAAGGGCAAGCGTCTTTCCTTCTTTTGAAACGGTCTTAATCCAAAGTGCTGAAATTCCCGAAACGTGATTTTTTGTTCTAATCCACCCAGCCAAGACGACTGTTCCTGACAATTCTGAGGCGGGTAAGCTTTGATGTAACTGCACCATGCCACCCCGCGTTGGCGTTGCTTTGCTGAGATAGATGGCACATTTTCCAGAGTGGGAGTTAGCGCAGTGCGGCATGGAGTCCCCTATGTCGACGTTAGCTTGCCAGTATTTTAGCGATAATCCTCCCTCCCATTCTTCAAAGCTGGGATTTCGCACCGTGAAGTCGTTCGCCTGAGCGCCGCCAACGGCGGCTACGAAGAGGAACGCCACGGTCACACGGCATTTTTTTACTGGCTTGCCTTCCCAAAACTTAAATATTTTCATCCATTCCATATATAATCTTTCCGATAGTCAATGTGCCGTTATGATGCGTCAAATCTCATTATCAAGCAAGTAAAGCTCACCTAGAACGATGTGTTCGTTCTTCGTTAAAGGTCAACATAGAAAATTATGAGAGAAATTCTTCAGACAGAGGCCAGCGAGTCTGGCTTGGCTTGTATTGCCATGTTATCGAGTTATCATGGTCACCATATCGACCTTCAACAATTGCGTCGGCGCTTTCCAACAAGTTTAAAGGGCAGCGCCTTGCCGCAGCTCATCAAAACAGCCGATGCTTTGGTCCTCGCGGCACGTGCCGTTCGAGCAGAAATGGAAGAGTTGGAACATCTTCAGCTGCCTGCAGTTCTTCATTGGAATATGAACCACTTTGTTGTATTAAAGAGGCTAAACTTTAGCGGAAAAAACGCACAGCAGTCATACTGGACCCTGGCTACGGCGAACGGGAGGTATCACTCAATGAACTTTCCCGTAGTTTTACCGGGGTGGCACTTGAATTCAGCGTAACGCCCAGATTTGAAAAACGCAAAGCGCAGCCGACAGCCCCATTATCCGACCTGGTTGGCCCCGTCGTGGCTATCCGCCGGGCGCTTGCGCACATATTAACGCTTGCGGTGGCACTAGAAATTTTAGCGATTGGCGCTCCACTTTTTAATCAGTTCATTATCGATGGTGCGATCGTTTCACAAGATCGCGAGATGATGACGGTCCTGGTGATGTCTTTTTGGCTAGTATTGGTCACTAGAACTCTAATTGACTTGGCGCGAAGTTGGTTTTTAATGCGATGGGGGTAGAAATTGGCTACCAATGGGCAACTAGGGTTTTCTCGCATTTGGCTCGACTTCCCGTCCAGTATTTTGAGAAGCGGCATGTCGGTGATATTGTATCGAAGTTTGCTAGCTTAAACTCGATTCAATCTACGCTCACATCACTATTTATTGAAAGTGTGTTGATTTGCACCGAAAACTGACCCACTTTGCCGCATAATTTGCATCGAAAATTGACCCACGGTTAGCACACAATCCTACTTATCAGAATGAGTAGGGGATCGGAGTGATTGACGTGGCATTACTAGGAATAATCAGACGCTGGCACCTTCGTGACCAGGTCCCGCTCAGGGAAATTGCCAAGAGGCTCTGCATCTCCCGCAACACCGTCCGGCGCTATCTGCGCTCGGAAATTACCGAACCCGCCTATGCGGAGCGCCAATCCGCCAGCGCCATCGATCCATACGCCGGCATCTCCCGCAACACCGTCCGGCGCTATCTGCGCTCGGAAATTACCGAACCCGCCTATGCGGAGCGCCAATCCGCCAGCGCCATCGATCCATACGCCTTCCAGCTTTCGGGCTGGCTCAAGACAGAGGCGGCCAAATCCCGTAAGCAGAGACGCAGCCTCAAGCAGCTTCACGAGGAGCTGATCAATTTGGGATTTAAGGGGTCTTACGACAGGGTCGCGGCGTTCGCCAGACAGTGGAGGGAGGGTCAAACGGAGTGGGTCAATTCAGCGCGCAAACGAACACCGCCGTGCCAAGCGAGACAATACTGAAGACCGGATAGNTGATCAATTTGGGATTTAAGGGGTCTTACGACAGGGTCGCGGCGTTCGCCAGACAGTGGAGGGAGGGTCAAACGGAGTGGGTCAATTCAGCGCGCAAACGAACACCGCCGTGCCAAGCGGGCAAACTTGACGCCCCCTTGCCGGGGGTCTAATATAAATGACTCAAAAGTAAGTAAGATGGCAAGTCATCACTATCCCCATGCAAGCTCCAACTGATATCAAACCGCGCTGGGAACGGCGCAAGGACGCGCGGCCGCAGGAACTGCTGGAGGCCGCGCTGGAGCTGTTCGTCGAGCGCGGCTTCGCCGCCACCCGGCTGGAAGACGTGGCGCGCCGCGCCGGCGTCTCCAAGGGCACGCTGTATCTCTATTTCGAAAACAAGGAAGAACTGTTCAAGGCCGTGGTGCGCGCCACCATCGGCCAGGCCATCGGCCAGGCCGAGCTGGACCTGGCCGCTTCCGACGCCCCCAGCGCCACGCTGCTGAAGGAAATGCTGATGCGCTGGTGGGGCCAGGTCGGCGCCACCAAGCTGGCCGGCATCACCAAGCTGATGATGGCCGAGTCGGGCAATTTCCCGGAACTGGTGCGCTTCTATGAAGACGAGGTGGTGGCGCGCGGCAATGCGTTGCTGGTGCGCGTGCTCGAGCGCGGCCTGGCGCGCGGCGAGTTCCGCCCGCACGACCCGCAGGTGATGATGCCGGTGCTGAGCGCCCCGGTGCTGATGCTGATGATGTGGAACAACGCCTTCCTGCCCTGTGGCGGCGGCAGCAGCATCGATCCGGAGCAGTACATGGCCGCCTTCCTCGACCTGGCCGTGCGGGGGCTGGCCCCGGACGCCGCGGTGCCGTAAAAATGGGCAGCGCGGGCGTTTTTTGCGCGTTCAGCCCCCCGAATCTGCAGGCTGTCGCAATTTCCCTCAGTCCGTCGCCGATATCGTTAATATGCCGTCCTGACCAGTTCAACGATAAAATGACGGATTATTTAATCCTTCACCGAGTTTAAAGATGAATATCGAACAAGCCCGCT
The DNA here is from genome assembly GCF_001425045.1 of Massilia sp. Root351. Taxonomy (GTDB): domain Bacteria; phylum Pseudomonadota; class Gammaproteobacteria; order Burkholderiales; family Burkholderiaceae_D; genus Rugamonas. Next base: position 250,885 of record NZ_LMDJ01000001.1, read on the forward strand.
TCAACATGATCGAACAGCAAATCCGTCCATGGGACGTCCTGGATGTGGACGTGCTGGAGGTGCTGAACGTGGTCAAGCGCGAGAACTTCGTCCCTGCCAGCCACAAGAACCTGGCCTTCGCCGATACCGAAATCCCGCTGGGCAATGGCTACACCATGCTGACCCCCAAGCTGGAAGCGCGCATCCTGCAGGACGTGCAGCTGAAAAAACATGAGAACGTGCTGGAAATCGGCACCGGCAGCGGCTACATGGCCGCCCTGCTGGCGCATCGCGGCCGCCACGTCACCACCGTCGAGATTGCGCCGGAACAGAAGGCGCAGGCCGAGCAGAGCCTGGCTGCCGCCGGCGTCACCAACGTCACCGTGGAACTGGGCGACGGCTCCCAGGGCTGGACCAACGGCGCCCCGTTCGACGTCATCGTGCTGTCGGGCGCGCTGCCCAAGCTGCCGGAAGCGTTCCTGCAGCAGGTCAAAGTGGGCGGCCGCATCTTCGCCCTGATCGGCGAGGCGCCGGTCATGTCGGGCGTGCTGATCACCCGCACCTCGGACGGCTACGAGCAGAAGAAACTGTTTGAAACCGACGTCAAGCCGCTGCAATCGGCCACCAAGCCGTCGCAGTTCACGTTCTAAGCGGAACGGGAGCGTCGCATGCAACACATTACTGCGCTGGAACTGGCCGACTGGCTGGCCGACGACGCGCGCCCCAGCCCGTTTTTGCTGGACGTGCGCGAGAACTGGGAGTACGAGACCTGCCATATCGCCGGTTCCACGCTGATGCCGATGAACTCCATCCCGGCCCGCATCGACGACCTCGATGAGGACGCGGCCATCGTCTGCATTTGCCACCACGGCGCGCGCAGCATGCAGGTGGCCGCTTTCCTGGAGCGCAACGGTTTCGGCAAGATCACGAATTTGACGGGCGGCATACATGCGTGGGCTGTTCAGGTCGACAGCACCATGCCAAAATACTAATTGTTATTGATTCCACGGAGAACGCAATGCAGAAACCCTTAATCGCCTTGCTGATCAGCAGCGCACTGTTGACCATAAACGCACAGGCGGCCGACCTCATCCAAGTGTACCAGCAGGCGCTCGCCAACGACGCCACGTATGCCAGCGCGCGCGCTGCACTTGCTGCAGGTCAGGAAAGGACGACGCAAGGGCGCTCCGGTTTGCTGCCGGTGATTGGCCTGGGTGGTTCCAGCACCAAGATCACCGGCGACTTCGAATCGAAGGCCGACGACCCGTTCGGCGCCGGCAGCGGCCCGCGCGACAACTCGCGCAACCAGTGGTCGCTGAGCCTGTCGCAGCCGCTGTTCCGCTGGGACCGCTGGGAAACCTACCAGCAGAGCAAACTGAGCCAGGCGTCCACGGAAGCCGTGTTCGCCCAGGCCCAGCAAGACCTGATCACCCGCGTGGCGCAAGCCTATTTCGACGTGCTGACCGCGCAGGACAACCTGTCGTCGATCCAGGCGCAGAAATCGGCCACCACCGAACAGCTGGCCTCGGCCAAGCGCAACTTCGAGGTCGGCACCCAGACCATCACCGACACGCACGAAGCGCAGGCGGCGTACGACCTGGTGGTGGCGCAGGAGTTCGCCGCCATAAACGACCTGGAAGTCAAACGCAACGCGCTGCAGCAGATCATCGGCGCCGCGCCGGGCTCGCTGTCCACGCTGCGCACCGGCGTGACCATCGCCGCGCCGCAGCCGGCCGCGATCGAACCGTGGATAGCGTCGGCCGAGCAGCAGAACTATTCCGTGGTGGGCGCACAGCTGAACCTGGAAATCGCCAAGCGCGACATCTCGCGCAACCGCGCCGGCCACCTGCCGACGCTGGACCTGGTGGCCAGCAAGGGCCGCGACAGCGTGACCGCCTCCGGCATCACCAAGACCAACGCGGTCGGCGTGCAGTGGAACGTGCCGCTGTTTAACGGCTTCGCCGTGACCAGCCGGGTGCGCGAATCGATCGCGCTGGAAGACAAGGCGCGCAACGACCTGGAGGCCACGCGCCGCGCCGCCGCGCAGAACGCGCGCACCGCTTTCCTGGGCATGAACAGCGGCCTGGCGCAGGTGCGCGCGCTGGAAGCGGCCGAAGTGTCGAGCAAGTCGGCGCTGGACTCGAACAAGCTGGGCTACCAGGTGGGCGTGCGCATCAACATCGACGTGCTGAACGCGCAGCGCCAGCTGTACTCCACCCAGCGCGACCTGTCGCGCGCACGCTACGACACCATCATGAACGGCCTGCGCCTGAAGTCGGCGGCCGGCACGCTGAAGGAAGCGGACCTGGCGCCGATCAACGAACTGCTGGTGAAGTAAGCTGCGGCTTGCCTGTCCCGACACAAACCCCGCATCTGCGGGGTTTTTTGTTGTATTGACATACAGTTTGATTAAGATAATAATGAGAATCATTCTTATGTAGCCAGCCTGCCTGGGCAAGCCAACATTCCCCTCTGTTCCGGAGTCTGGCTTGGGCTTAGCCGCCGCACACGATCCTGTTGCCGATTTATATGCCCGCCACCACGGCTGGCTGAGCGGCTGGCTGCGCAAAAAAATGGGTTGCGCCGACAACGCCGCCGACCTTGCGCAGGACACTTTTGTGCGCATCCTCTGCCGTCCGCTCGACTGGAGCCAAGTGCGCGAACCGCGCGCCTTCCTGAGCACGGTGGCGCACGGCCTGATGGTCAACCAGCTGCGGCGCCAGGCCATGGAACGCGCCTACCTGGACGCGCTGGCCGCCCAGCCCGGCCAGTCCAGCCCTTGTCCCGAGAGCCGGGCGCTGGTGGTCGAGGCGCTGATGGAAATCGACGCGCTGCTCGACGGCCTGCCGCCCAAGGCGCGCCTGGCCTTCCTGCTGTCGCAGCTGGAAGGGCTGCCGTACGCGCAGATCGCGGAGCGGCTCCATGTGTCGCTGAGCATGGTGAAGAAATACATGCTGCAGGCGGTGACCCACTGCATGCGCATCGAGCGGGCCTGAATCGTGGACGGCAAGCGTACGAAGGCGGGCGCCGTGGAGCAGGCCGCGCAGTGGTTCGTGGTGCTGGCGTCCGGCGAGGCCGGCGAGGCGGACCGCGTGTGCTGGCAGGCCTGGCGCGACGCGCATCCTGACCATGAACAGGCCTGGCAGCGGGTGGAGGGCAGCACCGCCCGCTTTGCCGCCATTCCGCAGGGGCATGCGGCCGCGTCGCTGCGCGCGCTGGCCGATCCCCGTTTGTCCAATCCCCTTCCCACTTTGCCTGCCGCCGCCGCGCCCCCGTCGCGCAGCCGCCGCAAGGGACTGGCGCAGCTGGCGGTGCTGCTGGCCGTCGCGGCCGGCGGCATGCAGGCCTACCGCCTGAGCGACTGGTCGGCCGACTTCGTCACCGCCGCCGGCGAGCAGCGCGACACCACGCTGGCCGACGGCAGCCGCCTGCTGCTCGACACCGGCAGCGCCGTGGACGTGGCGTTTTCGTCCGGCAGCCGGGTGCTGCGGCTGCGGCGCGGCCGCATCCTGGTCGTCACGGCGGCCGATCCGGCGCCGCGCAAGCGTCCCTTCATGGTGGAGACGGCGGACGGCCGGGTGCAGGCGCTGGGCACCCGCTTCACCGTGCGCAAGGACCCGGACAGCACGCTGGCCACCGTGCTGGCGGCGCGCGTGGCGCTGCATGCCGGCGGCATTGCCGGCGTCGCCGCCGCGCTGCCCGCCGACGGCCGGGCGCCCATCCTGGACGCGGGACAAGCCGCCCGCTTCAACCGCAACGGCCTGCTCGAACGGCACGCCGCGCCGCCCGCCGGCGAGGCCTGGGTCTCTGGCATGCTGGTGGCCGACGATATGCCGCTGGGCGAGCTGGTGGCCGAACTGGCGCGCTACCGCGCCGCGCCGCTGCTCTGCGACCCGTCCGCCGCCCGCTTGCGCATCTCCGGCGCCTTTCCGCTGCGCGACACCGAGCGCGCCCTGGCTGCTGTCGGCGCCACGCTGCCGGTGCGGGTGGAGCGCCGCGCCCAGCCCGGCGGGGAAAGCGACTTGCTGGTGCGCCGAAAATAAATGGCGATGCGGACTGTACTTTTTCCGGTTTCGATTGGCAAGCAGGGGATAGCACCATTACTCCAACCTTGCAAGGAACCCTTTTCATGACACGCATACCATCCGGCCGCCGCGCCAGCCATCTGTTCGCCCTCCACCTTGCCGCCAGCGGCGTGCTGCTGGGCGGCGCCGGCCTGGCCGGCAGCGCCTACGCGCAGGCGGCCAGGCAGTACGCCATTCCCGCCGGTCCGTTGGGTCCAGCGCTGACCCGCTTTGCCGCCGAAGCCGGCGTGGTGCTGAGCTTTGCGCCAGCGGCCGTGGCCGGCAAGACCAGCCCCGGGCTGAACGGCAGCTTTAGCCCTGAAGACGGCTTGCGCGCGCTGCTGCGCGGCAGCGGCCGGCAGCTGGAAAAGACCGCCGCCGGCTACACCCTGGCCGTCGCGCCCGCAGCGGCGCAGCAAGCGGCTCCGCAGGAAGCCACGCTGGGCGAGGTGACGGTGCTGGCGCAGGCCGGGCAGGAAAGCGCCTGGGGCCCGGTCATCGGCTACGCGGCCAGGCGCAGCGCGGCCGGCACCAAGACCGACACGCCGCTGCTGGAAACGCCGCAGGCGGTGTCGGTGGTGACGGCCGACCAGATGGCGGTGCTCAAGGTGCAGAGCCTGGGCGACGCGCTGGCCTACACGCCCGGCGTGATTGCCGTGGCCGGCTACAGCAAATCCTACGACAATTTCGTCAGCCGCGGCTTCGCGCTGCGCGACGACAGCGGCAGCCTGGTGCGCGACGGCCTGAAGCTGGGCGGTAGCGGCTGGGCGTCCGGCCAGCAGGAGCCGTACGGCCTGGAACGGGTGGAACTGCTGAAGGGCGCCGCCTCGGTGCTGTACGGCGCCAGCGCGCCGGGCGGCGTGCTCAACACCGTCAGCAAGCGGCCGGGGCCGGACATGCTGCGCGAAGTGCGCGCCGGGATCGGCAACCTGGGCCACCGTGAGGCCGCCTTCGACCTGGGCGGCGCCGTGGCGCCGGACAGCGCGTGGAGCTGGCGCCTGACCGGCCTGGCGCGCAACGGCGACACCCATGTCGACCACACCCCCAGCAACGGCCGCTACATCGCGCCCGCCGCGACCTGGCGCCCCGACGCGGCCACCTCGCTGACCCTGCTCGGCTACCACCAGGAACGGCGCACCGCCTATTACTACCCCTTGCCCGCCGAGGGCACGCTGGTGCCCGGCCGCTACGGCCGGCTGCCGCGTGAGCGCTTCGTCGGCGAGCCGGACTTCGACCGCGAGGACACGCGCCAGAGCGCCTTCGGCTGGCTGTTCGAGCACGCCTTCTCCGATACCGTGAAGCTGCGCCACGGCCTGCGCTGGATCAAGTCCTCCAACCGCGTGCGCTTCACCGGCCTGGACGGCTGGGTCGATCCGGCCGCGCCGCGCGCGCAGCACCGCACCGCGTACGACGAACTGGAGAGCACTTCCGGCGTGAGCACCGACACCAGCGTGGAATACCGGGTGCAGTCCGGCGGCGTGGCGCACACGCTGCTGGTGGGCCTGGACGCCAGCCGGCTGCGCCCGCACAGCCAGTGGTCCCTGGCCAGCTTGGCGCCGCTGGACCTGTACGCGCCGGTGTACGGCGCGCAGCCCGGCCCGATGACACTGGTGCCCAGCTATTCGCAGCGGACGGTGCAGACCCGCAAGGGCCTGTACGCGCAGGACCAGATCAAGTTCGGCCAGCGCTGGGTGCTGCTGCTGGGCGGGCGCCAGGACTGGACGCGCGACGCCGCCTCGCCGCTGTTCGGCACGCCGGCCTGGAGCACGGAACGCGACAGCGCCTTCACCGGCCGCGCCGGCGGCGTCTACCTGGCCGACGGCGGCCTGGCGCCGTTCGTCAGCTTCAGCCAGTCCTTCCAGCCGCAGGCGGGCAGCGACCAGAGCGGCAAGCGCTTCAAGCCCACCGAAGGCGAACAGGCCGAGTTCGGCCTGCGCTGGCAGCTGGCGCCGGACGGCCTGCTGCTGTCGGTCAGCGCCTACCAGCTGGCCCAGCAGAACGTGGTGACGCGCGACCCGGCGCAGCCGCAGCTGCGGCGCCAGCTGGGCGAAGTGCGCGCGCGCGGCGTGGAGCTGGAAGCCAAGGGCCGCATCGGCGGGCACCTGAACCTGATCGCGTCCTATGCCTACACGGATGCGCGCACCACCCGGAGCTTGAACACGGCCGAGGTCGGCAAGCGCACCGAGTACGTGCCCTACCACCAGGCGTCGGTGTGGGCGGACGGCGAGCTGGGCGGCGGTTTCCAGGCCGGCCTGGGCGCGCGCCACGTGGGCAGCTATGCGGATGTCAACGGCACCGGCGCGGGCGTGCCGGCGGTGAACGTGGTCGACGCCATGCTGGGTTACCGGACCGGCCCCTGGCTGCTGGCGCTGAACTTCTCCAACCTCGGCAACAAGCAGGCGCTGGCCTGCGGTTCCGGCAGCTGCAACTACGGCGAAGGCCGCCGTGCCAGCGCCAGCCTGGCTTATCGCTGGTAAACCCTGTTCTTTTTGGAGTGTGATTTGCGCATCAATCTACTGTGCGGCCTGGCCGCCACGATGGCCCCGGCAACGGCGGCAATGGCCGCCGACCCCGCACCGGACAGCCGTATCCTGCCGCAGGTGACCGTTACCGCCGAGGCCGAAGGCCTGCTGCCGCAGGCGTACGCGGGCGGCCAGCTGGCGCGCGGCGGCCGCCTCGGCCTGCTGGGCAACGTCGACACCATGGACACGCCGTTCCAGCTCAGCAGTTTCACCGCCCAGGCCATTGCCGACCAGCAGGCCGCCACCGTGGCCGACATGGTGCGGCTGGACCCGTCGGTGCGCAGCACGGCGCCGGGCGGCGACGTGGCGGACGCCTTCTTCGTGCGCGGCTTTGCGCTGGGCGACAACAACATCGGCGAAATCGCCTTCGACGGCCTGTACGGCGTGGCGCCCAACTACCGCCTCATGGCCGACTACGCCGAGCGTATCGAGGTGCTGAAAGGCCCGGCGGCCATGCTGTACGGCATGTCGCCGAACAGCGGGGTGGGCGGCAGTATCAACCTGGTGCCCAAGCGCGCCGGTGCCGACCTGAGCCGCGTGCGGGCCGACTTGTCGTCGCGTTCGCAGCTGGGCGGGCACCTCGACCTGAGCCGCCGTTTCGGCGCGCAGCGCCAGTTCGGCGCGCGCTTCAACGCCACGCTGCAGGACGGCGACACCGCGCTTGACCAGCAGTCGCGCCGCGCGCGCATGGGCGCGCTGGCGCTGGACTACGAGGACGCACGCCTGCGCGTCACGCTGGACGCCATCGACCAGCGCGAGCAGGTCGACGCGCCGACGCGGCGGCCGTTCCTGAGCGCCGGCCTGGCCGTGCCGCAGGCGCCCGGCGCCCGGCGCAACCTGACCCAGCGCTGGGAATGGTACGACAGCACCGAACGCTCGGCGCTGCTGCGCGCCGAGTACCAGGCGGCGCGCGCGCTGACGCTGTTCGCCAGCCACGGCGCGGCCAGCTCGGACGTGCAGCGCCTGTTCAACACGCCGTCCATCGTCAACGCCGCCGGCGACACCAGCGTGGCGCCGGCCCGGGCCGGCTTCGATATCGAGCGCGACGCCGGCGAAGCGGGGCTGCGCGCCGCTTTCGCCACTGGCGCCGTGCGGCACCGGCTTACGCTGCAATGGAGCCGCTACAACGACCGCTACGGCACCGGCTCGGTGGCCGGGCAGGCCTACGCGTCGAATATCCACCGGCCTGCCGAACGGCCGGCGCAGGCCGTGTCCGCGCCGGCCTCGCTGCCGCTGCGTTCCGCCAGCCGGCTGGACGGCGCCGCCGTGTCGGACACCCTGTCCCTGTTCGGCGAGCGCCTGCAACTGATGCTGGGCTTGCGCAAGCAGGACGTGCGCTCCGACAACTTCTCCCCCGCCGGCGCCGTGACGGCGCGCTACGACGATAGCGCCGTCACGCCGATGGTGGCCGTGGTGATCCAGCCGGCACACGGGCTGGCGCTGTACGGTAACTATGTGGAAGGCTTGAGCAAGGGCGACATCGCGCCCGGCACGGCCAGCAACGCTGGCGAGGTGTTCGCGCCCTACAAGGCCAGGCAGCGCGAAGTGGGCGTCAAGGTCGACCATGGCCGGCTGATGACCAGCCTGAGTGTGTTCCAGATCACGCGCCCGAGCGGCTTCATGAGCGGCAACGTGTTCGGCGTGGAAGGCGAACAGCGCAACCGCGGCGTCGAGTTGAACGCCTACGGCGCGGTCGCGGGCGGCCTGCGCCTGCACGGCGGGCTGGCCTGGACAGACGCCAAGCTCGTCAAGACCGGCAATCCCGCCACGGCGGGAAAGACCGCCGTCGGCGTGCCGGATCTCCAGCTCAGCGCGCAAGCCGAGTGGGATGTGCCGCAGCTGGCGGGGCTGACCCTGACCGGCGGCGTGCTGCACAACAGCGCGCAGTACGCCAACCAGGCCAACAGCCAGCGCTTGCCGGCCTGGACCACTGTCGATGCCGGAGCCCGCTACCGCACGGTGGTGGGCGGCAAGCAGGTGGTGCTGCGCGCCACGCTGCGCAATGCCGGCGGCAAAGACTACTGGTCCGGCGCGTCCACCTGGGGCACGCTCACGGCGGGGGCGCCGCGCAGCCTGCTGCTCTCGGCCACCACCGACTTCTGAGCGGGCCGCGCCGGGGCGGCCGCGCGCTTAGGCGTGCAGGCCGGCGCCGGCGGCGTCGAACTTGCGCTCGATCAGCTCGATCTTGTAGCCGTCCGGGTCGGTGACAAAGGCAATCACGGTGCTGCCGCCCTTGACCGGGCCCGGTTCGCGCGTCACGTTGCCGCCGTTGGCCTTGACGGCGGCGCAGGCGCTGACGATGTCGTCGGCCGAGATGGCCAGGTGGCCGTAGGCCGTGCCCTGCTCGTACTCGGTGACGCCGTAGTTATAGGTCAGTTCCAGTTCCGCGTGGTCGGGATTGGAACCGTAGCCGACGAAGGCCAGCGTGTACTGGTATTCGGGATTGTCGCTGGTGCGCAGCAAGTTCATGCCGAGCACCTTGGTGTAGAAATCGATGGAGCGTTGCAGGTCGCCGACCCGCAGCATGGTGTGCAGTATGCGCATAGAAATCCTCATGTAAAAGCAGGATTCTATGCGCTTTGCCGCGATCGCGCTGGCGCTGCGGCCAGCGCCGGCGTTTAGCGGTTGCCGGGGTTGGTCGGGTTGTAGCCGCTGCCGCCCAGGTCGCTCTGCAGCGTGCTGCTGCCCGAGCCCATCACGCTGCCGCTGGCGGTGCGGTAGCCGGCGCCGGGCGTGGTGCCGTAGTAGCTGTGGATCTGGTTGCTGAACTCGGCGCTGGCCATGTCGGGCCAGTGGTCCTTGTCGAAGCCGGGGGCGTTTTCCAGGCGCTCCTTGCTCACATCCAGGATGAAGCGCTTGTTCACGGTGTCCAGTTCCAGCGCCTGGAAGGGTACGGCGAACAGCTTGTTGCCCATGCCCAGGATACCGCCGAAGGACAGCACCGCGTACGCCACTTGCCCGGTCTGCATGTCGAGCATGAACTCCTTGATGTCGCCCAGGTCCTCATCCATGCGGTTGTACACGTCTTCACCCATCAGCGTGTCGGCCCCCATCAGGCGCGGGCCGGGGCCGCTGTCGGTGTCGCGGTAAATGCCAAAAGTGTCTCGGTCCAGATAGCTCATTGTCGTCTCCAATTCGAGTAAGGCCGGCCGGGCAAAAACCGGCAAAAGGTTGCCCGTCGTGCGTGCTCTTTCAGTTCCCTTTTAGTTTCCCTTGGGCGTGACGCGCCAGATGATGTTGCCGACATCGTCGGCCACCAGCAGCGCGCCGCCCTTATCTACCGCCACCCCCACCGGGCGGCCCTGCGCCTTGCCGTCCCGGTTCAGGAAGCCGGCCAGGAAATCTTGCGGCGGGCCGGACGGCTGGCCGTTGGCAAACGGCACGAACACCACTTTGTAGCCGCTGTGCGGCTTGCGGTTCCACGAGCCGTGCTGGCCGATGAAGGCGCCGTTCCGGTAGCGTTCGGGGAACAGCTGCCCTTCGTAGAACGCCAGGCCCAGCGAAGCGGTATGGCCGCCCAGCGCGTAGTCGGGCGCGATCGCCGTGGCCACCAGTTCCGGCCTGGGCGGCTTGACGCGCGCGTCCACGTTCTGGCCGAAGTAGCTGTAGGGCCAGCCGTAGAAGCCGCCTTCCTTCACCGAGGTCAGGTAGTCCGGCACCAGGTCGTTGCCCAGCTCGTCGCGTTCGTTGACCACGGTCCATAGCGCCTTTGACTGCGGCTGCCAGGCCATGCCGTTCGGATTGCGCAGGCCGGTGGCGAACAGCCTGGCTTTATTGGTGGCCAGGTCCAGCTGCCAGATGGCGGCGCGGCCTTCCTCCTTGTCCATGCCGTTCTCGCCCACGTTGCTGTTCGAGCCCACCGTGGCGTACAGGTATTTGCCGTCCGGGCTGGCGATGATGTTCTTGGTCCAGTGGTGGTTCAGCGGGCCGCCCGGCAAGTCCATCACCTTCACCGGTGCGGCCGTGATCTCGGTCTGGCCTTCCTGGTAGGGGAACTTGACCACCGCGTCGGTGTTGGCCACGTACAGGTCCTGGCCCACCAGCGCCACGCCGAACGGCGAATGCAGGTTCTTCAGGAACACGCTGCGGGTTTTCGCCACGCCGTTGGCGTCGATGCCGCGCAGCAGCGTGATGCGGTTGGCCGATTGCGTGACGGCGCCGGCCTTCTTCATCTGCGACTTCATGATCTTGCCCTTGATGCCTTTGTCATCCTCCGGCTTGGGCGGGGCGTTGCTTTCCACCACAAGCACGTCGCCGTTCGGCAATACATACACCCAGCGCGGATGGTCCAGGTCCCGCGCGTAGGCGCGCACCGAGAAGCCGGCCGCCGCCACCGGCGCGCCATTGGCGGCCCAGCGCGCCACCGGCGCCACGTTGACCGTGGGGATCAGCGAGCGCTCGGGCGCGGGCAGCACGGGTTGCGGTCCGAAACCGGGCGGATACTGCTGGGCTTCGGCTGCGCCGGTCATGACAACCAGCGCGGCAGCGGCAAAGGCGGCCAGGGCGAGTGCGGGGCGGATCGGTGCGGCGTTCGAGCTCATGGGCGGCGTCTCTCGGTGGGTGGTCGTTCGGCTGGGGCGGTTGCGGCGCGTCAGTCCTGTTTCACTCCGGCTTGCGGCTGGGCCTTGCCGGGCGCGCGCGGTTGCACTTTTTCCACACCGCGCACGCCGTGCAGGTCGGTGTCCACCAGGCCTTGTTCAAGGTCGCTGGCGGCTTGCCGGATCACGCTGCGCGCTTTGGGCGGATGGCCGTCGGGCGACTCGTCGCGCTCGTGCGGCAGGCGTTTTTCATCGTCGCTGCGCACCGGCGTCTCGGTGTTGACCTGGCGGTCCTTGGCTTCGGTAACCATGATCGGCCTCCCTTGTCTGCATTGAGGAATCATCTTAGCGCCGCGAACGGTGCGCAGTCGCGCAATTGAACTTTATTGAAACAGTGCATCTTTTGCATGAACTCAGGTAACATTCCTGCTTGTGCCGTCAGCCCAGAAGAGAACTCAGCCGTGAAGCCCGAACTCGCCCAGCAGCAGGACCGTCCACCCGAACCGCACGATCAGCACGCCGCGCCCGCCAACTGCCTGAACTGCAACGCCGGCATCAGCGGCAATTACTGTCACAACTGCGGCCAGGAAACACGCACCCATGCGCCCAGCTTCATGGAATTTGCGCACGAGTTCGTCGGCCATTACGTGGCGCTGGAAGGGCGGCTGTGGGGCACCTTTACGCGCCTGCTGTTCCGCCCGGGCGCGCTCACCAATGAATACCTGGCCGGGCGCCGCAAGCGCTACGTGGAGCCGCTGCGCCTGTACCTGACGCTGAGCATCCTGTTTTTCGCGCTGCTGAAATTCACCAATACCGAAGTGATCAACCTGGACGCCAAGACGCCGCAGCCGGCGGCCGAGGTGGCGCAGGCGGTCAAGCAGGAGGCGCAGGGCATACGCCGCGAGATCATCGCCAACGGCACGGTCAAGGACAAGGAAGGGCGCGACGTGATGCTGCAGGAGACCGTGCGCTCCAAATCGCCGCGCATGGCCGACGCCATCGAGAACTTCGACAAGCTGCCCGCCGAACGCAAGGGCCAGGCGCTGTCGGACGGCTTCTTCCGCTACGGGCCGTACGCCATGTTCGCGCTGATGCCGCTGTTCGCGCTGTACCTGAAGGTGTTGTACCTGGGATCGGGCCGGCGCTACGGCGAGCACCTGCTGTTCGCGCTGCACACCAGTTCGTTTGCCTTCGTCATGTTCGCGGCGATCAAGCTGATCCCGGAAGACAATTTCTTCACCTTCGTGCTGCTGTGCTGGCTGGTCGGCTATCTGCCGTGGGCCATGCGCCGGGTGTACGGCGGCAGCCGGAGCGCGACGGCGCTGCGCTGGACGGTGCTGATGATGGCGCACGGCATTTCGCTGGCCATCGCCATCACCGTGGCCATGGGCGCCGGGGTGGCCACGGCGCACTAGGCCGGCAGGACGGGCTACTCGGGCGCCACCGCCGGCTGCCACAGCTCGACCTTGTTGCCGTCCGGGTCCATGAACCAGCCGAAGCGGCCGTAGTCGAAGGTCTGCGGATCGCCCACCAGTTCGGCGCCGCCGGCCACCACCTGGGCCAATGCCTCGTCCAGGTTGTCCACCACCAGGTTGAACATGAACTCGCGCTTGGACGGCGCGAAGTAACCGGTGGTGTCCTTGAACGGGCTGAACACGGTGCAGCCGCCGGCCGGCATGGCGCCGGGGAAGAAGGACGCGTAGTCGGTGGATTCGCCGGGGAAGCCCAGGTGGGCCTGGTACCAGCTCATCAGCGCTTGCGGATTGCGCGATTTGAAAAAGACGCCGCCCACGCCCAATGCTTTTGCCATGCTGTTCTCCCTGTGGTGATGACCGCTGTTGTCGCCGGTCGTTATCCTTGATGCAATCTTGCTTGCACTCCGCCGCCGGCCGTTTTATACTGTTTGCATATACAGTATTTGTGTGCGTTTGCTGCATGGCAGAAGGCTGCATTATCGGTTACTCTGACTGGTGTTGCCACCCCAAGTTGCTCCCCCCAATCAAGACCGAGAGATCTATGCCCGCCACGCAAGCCCTATTCAACACCATCGCCCTGGTTGTCCGCCAAAACACGGCCGGTATCGAAACGCCGGTCCGCAGCCTGCTGGCGTTCCTGCAGGAAGGCGGCCACCACATCGTGCTGGAGGCGGAAACGGCGGCCCACCTGGGCATGCAGGATTACCCGGCCATGACGCCGGACGAGATCGGCCGGCACGCCAGCGCGGCCATCGTCATGGGCGGCGACGGCACCATGCTGGGCCTGGCGCGCCAGCTCGCGCCCTACGACGTGCCGCTGATCGGCATCAACCAGGGCCGGCTCGGCTTCATGACCGACATTCCGCTGGAAGGCATGCTGCCCATCCTGGCGCAGATGCTGGCCGGCAGCTACCAGGCCGAGCGGCGCACCCTGCTGGAAGGCAGCGTGCTGCGCGACGGCAAGGAAATCCATGTCGGCCTGGCGGTCAACGACGTGGTGGTGTCGCGCGGCGCCGGCGCCGGCATGGCTGAGCTGCGGGTCGATGTCGATACCCACTTCATGTACAACCAGCGCTCGGACGGCCTGATCATCTCGACCCCCACCGGCTCGACCGCCTACGCGCTGTCGGCCGGCGGGCCGCTGCTGCATCCCACGCTGGGCGGCATCGTGCTGGTGCCGATCGCGCCGCACGCGCTGTCGAACCGGCCCATCGTGCTGCCGGATTCGAGCGAGATCCAGATCGAGATCGTGCGCGGGCGCGACATCACCGTCAATTTCGACATGCAGACCTTCGCCAGCCTGCAGGCGCAGGACCGCATCATCATCAAGCGTTCGCCGCACGCCATCACCTTCCTGCACCCGGAAGGCTGGAGCTACTACAACACGCTGCGCGAAAAGCTGCACTGGAACGAATACCCGTCCACCGACGGCAAATTAGTCTGACACTGGTCCAACTTCACTTTGCTATTGCCCATGCTGCGTACCCTGTCCATCCGCGACTTCGTCATTGTCGACACCATCGAGCTTGAATTTTCCGCCGGCTTCACCGTCTTCACCGGCGAAACCGGCGCCGGCAAATCCATCCTGATCGACGCGCTGACCCTGGCGCTGGGCGGGCGCGGCGACGCCAGCGTGGTGCGCGAAGGCGCGGCCAAGGCCGACATCACGGCCGACTTCGCCGTGACCGAGCAGGCCGCCGCCTGGCTGGCCGCCAACGAGTTCGCCACCGACGAGGGCGGGGCGCTGCTGCGCCGCGTGATCGACAACGCCGGCCGTTCCAAGGCCTACATCAACGGCGTGGCCGCCACCGCCGCCCAGCTGCGCGAGCTGGGCGACCTGCTGGTCGACATCCACGGCCAGCACGCCCACCAGTCGCTGCTGAAAACGGACGCGCAGCGCGAGCTGCTGGACAACCAGGCCATCATCAAGGACGGCGCCGCCGCCGAGTCCCTGAAGGCGGTGGCCGCCGCGCACAAGGCCTGGCGCGCGCTGGCGCGCCAGCTGGAGGAATACGAAACCAACGCCGCCAACCTGGCCTACGAGCGCGAACGCCTGGAGTGGCAGGTGGGCGAACTGGACAAGCTGGCCGCCAAGCCCGGCGAGTGGCAGGACATCTCCAACGAGCACAGCCGCCTGTCGCACGCGGCCAGCCTGCTGGAAGGCGCGCAGGAAGCGCTGGCCGCCATCTCCGAAGCGGAAGACCATCCCATCGTCTCGCAGCTCGGTTCGCTGAGCCAGAAGCTGGGCAAGCTGGCCGCCATCGACACCGAGCTGCAGCCCACGGTGGACCTGATCGAATCGGCCCGCATCCAGCTGCAGGAATCGGTGTACGCGCTGAACACCTACCTGGACCGGGTGGAGCTGGACCCGGACCGCCTGCGCCAGGTGGACGCGCGCATGGAAGCGCTGCATTCGGCCGCGCGCAAGTTCCGTGTGGCGCCGGACGACCTGCCGGACGAGCACGCGCAGCTGTCGGCCAAGCTGCGCCAGCTGGCCGACGCCAGCGACCTGGACAGCCTGCGCCAGCAGGAAGAACAGCTGAAGGCGGCCTATATGGCGCTGGCGCGCCGGCTGTCCGCCACCCGCGCCGCCGCTGCCAGGGGCCTGGCTACCGCCGTCACGCAGGCCATGCAGGAACTGAACATGACCGGCGGCGCCTTCGACATTGCGCTCAACCCCTGCGAGCCGGGCGCGCGCGGGCTGGAGCAGGTGGAATTCCTGGTGGCCGGCCACGCCGGCGTAGCGCCGCGTCCGCTGGCCAAGGTCGCCTCCGGCGGCGAGCTGGCGCGCATCGCACTGGCCATTTCCGTCATCACCTCCAACGCCACCGCCACGCCGACCCTGATTTTCGACGAAGTCGACAGCGGTATCGGCGGCGGCGTGGCCGAGGTGGTGGGGCGCCTGCTGAAGCGCCTGGGCCAGGCGCGCCAGGTGCTGTGCGTGACGCACTTGCCGCAGGTGGCCAGCCAGGCCAACCAGCACTTCCAGGTGGCCAAGGGCACGCTGGACAACGGCAAGACCGCTTCCCGCATCGACGTGCTCGACAGCAAGGCCCGCGTGGAAGAAGTGGCGCGCATGCTGGGCGGGCTGGAAATCACCGCCACCACCCGCAAGCACGCCCGGGAGTTGTTGGCTTTATAATGTCGGGTCTTCCTCCCGTCATTGCGATCCATGGCCTTCCTCAAAGAACCACCCCACACCCACGGCAGTCCCGGCGGCAGCGCCGTGGTGCTGGTCAACCTCGGCACGCCGGATGCGCCCACGCGCTCGGCGGTACGGCGCTACCTGAAACAGTTCCTGTCCGACCCGCGCGTGGTGGAGATTCCGCGCGCGCTGTGGTGGTTCATTCTCAACCTCATCATCCTGCCTTTCCGTTCCGGCCAGTCCGCCAAAAAATACGCGTCGATCTGGACCCGCGAGGGCTCGCCGCTCAAGGTCAACACCCAGGAGCAGGCGCTGCTGCTGCGCGCCGCGCTGGGCGAGCGCGGCCATGACCACGTCACCGTCGCCATGGCCATGCGCTACGGTTCGCCGTCGCTGCCGGACGTGCTGGCGCGCCTGAAGGCGGACGGCTGCGAGCGCGTGCTGCTGCTGCCGGCCTATCCGCAGTATTCGGGCACCACCACCGGCTCCATCTACGACGCCGTGTTCGCCCATTACAAACAGATCCGCAACGTGCCGGAACTGCGCTTCATCCGCAATTACCACGACCATGAGGGCTATATCCACGCGCTGCAGGAGTCCATCCTGGCGCACTGGGAGGCGCACGGCCGTCCGGAAAAACTGGTGCTGAGCTTCCACGGCGTGCCCAAGCGCACCCTGCTGCTGGGCGACCCCTACCACTGCGAATGCCTGAAAACGGCGCGCCTGCTGGCCGCCAGGCTGAAGTTGACGCCGGAGCAATACGTGGTCACTTTCCAGTCCCGCTTCGGCAAGGCCGAGTGGCTGCAGCCCTACACGGCGCCCACCGTGCAGCAGCTGGCGCGCGACGGCGTGCGCCGGGTGGACGTGATCTGCCCCGGCTTCACCAGCGACTGCCTGGAAACCCTGGAAGAAATCGCCATGGAAGTGCGGCACGACTTCATGGCCGCCGGCGGCAAGGAATTCCACTACATCCCCTGCCTGAACGCCACCGCCGGCTGGATCGCCGCGCTGGCCGAGATCGCCGAACAGCACATGATAGGCTGGCCGACCATGGTGGCCCAGCCCCAGCGCGATGCTCTCAAGAAAGAGGGCGAAGCCGCGCGCGCGGCCGCCCTCAAGCTTGGTGCGGAAAACTGACGCTCGCCCGGCAATGCTGTCCAAGTGATAATCAGCACTTGCCGGTGGTGAGTGCCAGCCTGTTACAATACCCGGTCTTCGGGCGGCAACTACTGTAGTAATTCGGAGTAGCAGATCCAGGCGACGGCCAGAACGATGTAGGCCACGATGGACGCTGCGATGAGTGGCAACTTCATGATGCGCTCCCCACGCTGTACGGTTGGCTGGACGGCGGCGCCGTGCTCGCCTTCCATTACATAGTAGCTGCTGCGGTGCAAAAAAATATCTCTCTTGTGAGTCAGTTTGTAACGGCGCTGTTACGCAAAGTGCAACGCCGCGCGAATACCCCTTGAAAAGGTAGGTTATAGCCCCACTTGCTGCCCGTGCCGTACCAAGTAATGTCTAACACACGATTTGTAGGAGTCTTTCAGATGCAAGATCAGGAAAATCAAGCAGTCCCGAATCCCGAGGCGGAAGCAGCGCCAGCGCAGCCATCGACTCCCGCCGACGGCGCCGCTCCTACGCTGGAAGAGCAGCTGGCCAGCACCGAAGCGCGCCTGGCTGAAATGCACGACGCCTTCATGCGCGCCAAGGCCGACGGTGAAAACATCCGCCGCCGCGCCCAGGAAGACGTTGCGAAAGCGCACAAATTCGCCGTTGAGAGCTTCGCCGAGGCCATGGTGCCGGTGAAGGACAGCCTGGAAATGGCGCTGAAGGTGGAAGCGCCGACGCTGGAATCGCTGAAGGAAGGCGTGGAAATGACGCTGAAACAGCTCAATTCGGCCTTCGAGAAGAACCGCCTGCTGGAAATCATGCCGGCCCAGGGCGACAAGCTGGACCCGAACAAGCACCAGGCCGTGGCCGTGGTGCCTGCCGAGCAGGAAGCGAACACCGTGGTATCGGTGCTGCAGAAGGGGTATATGATCGCCGACCGCCTGCTGCGCCCGGCCATCGTGACCGCTGCGCAGGCAAAATAAATAGTAAGAGTTGCTCAGCGCAAGCACTTGAAATCACACAGCATTTCCCACATATAAGAAGCATCTGAAACTTAGCAAACAAGGAAAATAAATCATGGGCAAAATTATCGGTATTGACCTGGGAACCACCAACTCCTGCGTTTCCATCATGGAAAACGGTCAGCCTAAGGTAATCGAGAACGCGGAAGGCGCGCGTACCACGCCATCGATCATTGCTTACCAAGATGACGGCGAAATTCTGGTCGGCGCGCCGGCCAAGCGCCAGGCAGTCACCAACCCGAAGAACACCCTGTTCGCGGTGAAGCGCCTGATCGGCCGCAAATTCGAAGAAAAAGAAGTGCAGAAGGACATCGCGCTGATGCCTTACCAGATCACCAAAGCCGACAACGGCGATGCGTGGATCGGCGTGCGCGACAAGAAACTGGCGCCACCGCAGATCTCGGCGGAAGTGCTGCGCAAGATGAAGAAAACGGCGGAAGACTACCTCGGTGAAGAAGTCACCGAAGCCGTGATCACCGTGCCTGCTTAC
Organism: Massilia sp. Root351; assembly: GCF_001425045.1. Taxonomy (GTDB): domain Bacteria; phylum Pseudomonadota; class Gammaproteobacteria; order Burkholderiales; family Burkholderiaceae_D; genus Rugamonas. Next base: position 269,230 of record NZ_LMDJ01000001.1, read on the forward strand.
TTCAACGACTCGCAGCGCCAGGCCACCAAGGACGCCGGCCGTATCGCCGGCCTGGACGTCAAGCGCATCATCAACGAGCCGACCGCGGCCGCGCTGGCCTTCGGCCTGGACAAGACCGACAAGGGCGACCGCAAGATTGCCGTGTACGACCTGGGCGGCGGTACCTTCGACGTATCGATCATTGAAATCGCGGACGTGGACGGCGAGAAGCAGTTCGAAGTGCTGTCGACCAACGGCGACACCTTCCTGGGCGGCGAAGACTTCGACCAGCGCGTGATCGACTATATCATCGACGAATTCAAGAAGATCAACGGCCTGGACCTGAAAAAGGATCCGATCGCCCTGCAGCGCATCAAGGCTTCGGCCGAGCGCGCCAAGATCGAACTGTCGTCGTCGCAGCAGACCGAGATCAACGAGCCCTACATCGCCATGGCGAACGGCGCGCCGGTCCACCTGAACCTGAAGATGACCCGCGCCAAGCTGGAATCGCTGGTCGAAGAGCTGATCAACGCCACCATCGAGCCATGCCGCACCGCCATCAAGGATGCCGGCGTGAAAGTGACCGACATCGACGACATCATCCTGGTCGGCGGCATGACCCGCATGCCCAAGGTGCAGGAAAAGGTCAAAGAGTTCTTCGGCAAGGATCCACGCAAGGACGTGAACCCGGACGAAGCCGTGGCCGTCGGCGCCGCGATCCAGGGTTCGGTGCTGTCGGGCGACCGCAAGGACTTGCTGCTGCTGGACGTGACCCCGCTGTCGCTGGGTATTGAAACCCTGGGCGGCGTGATGACCAAGATGATTCACAAGAACACCACGATTCCGACCAAGTTCTCGCAAGTGTTCTCGACCGCCGACGACAACCAGCCTGCGGTGACCATCAAGGTCTACCAGGGCGAGCGTGAAATCGCGGCCGGCAACAAGGGCCTGGGCGAATTCAACCTGGAAGGCATCCCGCCGGCATCGCGCGGCACGCCGCAGATTGAAGTGACCTTCGACATCGACGCCAACGGCATCCTGCACGTGGGCGCCAAGGACAAGGCCACCGGCAAGGAAAACAAGATCACCATCAAGGCGAACTCGGGCCTGACCGAAGACGAGATCCAGAAGATGGTGAAGGACGCCGAGCTGAACGCGGAAGAAGACAAGAAGGTCAAGGAACTGGCCGAGTCGCGCAACCAGGCCGACGCGCTGGTGCACTCGACCCGCAAGTCCCTGACCGAATACGGCGACAAGCTGGAAGCTGGCGAGAAAGAGAAGATCGAAGCGGCCATCACCGATCTGGAAGCCTCGATCAAGGCCGGCGACAAGGCCGACATCGACGCCAAGGTGGCAGCGCTGTCGACCGCTTCGCAGAAGCTGGGCGAGAAGATGTACGCCGACATGCAGGCGCAGCAGGCTGCGGCCGGCGGCGGCGCCGAAGGCGGCCAGCAGGCTGGCGGCCAGCAAGAGTCCAAGGCGCAGCAGGACGACGTGGTCGACGCCGACTTCAAGGAAGTCAAAGACAGCAAGTAATTGGTTTTTCGGCTGCGGCCGCAAGACTGACGCCGAGCCGTGCATCCCTGCAAAGGGGCCGGCTCGGCTTTTTCGCATAATCAGTACCAGTAAATAAGCAAGGTGCCTACAACATGGCAAAGCGTGATTTTTACGAGATCCTCGGCGTCGCGAAGAATGCGTCCGAAGACGAGATCAAGAAGTCCTATCGCAAGCTGGCGATGAAATACCATCCGGACCGCAATCCGGACAGCAAGGAATCGGAAGAGAAGTTCAAGGAGGTCAAAGAGGCCTACGAGATGCTGACCAATCCGGAAAAACGCGAAGCGTATGACCGCTACGGTCACGCCGGCGTGGACCCGAACATGGGCGGCGGCGGGGGCGGCGGTTTCGGCGCGGGCGGCTTCGGCGATGCCTTCGGCGACATCTTCGGCGACATTTTCGGCGGCGGCGGCCGTGGCCGCAGCTCCGGCCCGCAGGTCTACCGCGGCGCGGACCTGCGCTACAACCTGGAAATCACGCTGGAACAGGCGGCGCACGGCTTCGACACCACCATCCGCGTACCGTCCTGGGACAAGTGCGACACTTGCCACGGTTCCGGCGCCAAGCCCGGCACCGCGCCGGTCACGTGCTCCACGTGCGGCGGCCACGGCCAGGTGCGCATGCAGCAGGGCTTCTTCAGCATCCAGCAGACCTGCCCGAAATGCCATGGCACCGGCAAGATCATCACCGATCCTTGCTCGCCTTGCGGCGGCGCGGGCCGCATCAAGCGCAACAAGACGCTGGAAGTGAAGATCCCGGTCGGCATCGACAACGGCATGCGCATCCGCTCGTCGGGCAACGGCGAACCGGGCACCAACGGCGGGCCGCCGGGCGACTTGTACGTGGAAATCCACATCAAGCAGCACGCGGTGTTCCAGCGTGAAGGCGACGACCTGCATTGCGAAATGCCGATCTCGTTCGCGCGCGCGGCGCTGGGCGGCGAAATCGAAGTGCCTACGCTGTCGGGCAAGGTGTCGTTCACCATTCCCGAAGGCACCCAGTCGGGCAAGACTTTCCGCCTGAAGGGCAAAGGCATCAAGGGCGTGCGTTCGGGTTACCCGGGCGACCTGTTCTGCCACGTGGCCGTGGAAACGCCGGTCAAGCTGACCGACAAGCAGAAGGAACTGCTGCGCGAGTTCGACCGCGCCACCGTGGAAGGCGGTTCCAAGCACAGCCCGCAGAGCAAGACCTGGCGCGACAAGGTGAAGGACTTCTTCGAATAGCAGCCATTGTTCGGCGCAGATGATGCGCCGCACCAAATCAGGTAACATAGCGTTATTCCCGGACCGCCCCTTGCCACCCCGGCAAACGGGCGGTCTTCGCACGTTTGAGAGGACATATGAGCGAACAAAACGTAAGCAATTCGCCGCTGGCAGACCTGCTGGTCAACAACCGCGCCTGGGCCGATTCCATGGTTCAGCGCGATCCTGAATTCTTCAAGCGCCTGGAGCAGCAGGCCTCGCCCGAATACCTGTGGATAGGCTGTTCCGACAGCCGCGTGCCCGCAAACGAGCTGCTGGGCCTGGCTCCCGGCGACGTGTTCGTCCACCGCAACATCGCCAACGTGGTGGTGCACTCGGACCTCAATTGCCTGTCGGTGCTGCAGTTCGCCATCGAAGTGCTGAAGGTCAAGCACGTGATCGTGGTCGGCCACTATGGCTGCAAGGGCGTGCACGCCGCCATGACCGGCACCCGCGTCGGCCTGGTCGACAACTGGCTGCGCCATGTCAACGACGTGGCGCAGAAGCACGAGCGCTACCTGGGCGACGTGCTGCCGTCGCGCGAACGTGCCGAGCGCATGTGCGAGCTGAACGTGGTGGAGCAAGTGGTCAACGTGTGCCAGACCACCATCGTGCAGGACGCGTGGGACCGCGGCCAGCCGCTGACCGTGCACGGCTGGGTGTACGGCCTGAAGGACGGCCATCTGCACGACCTGGAAATGACGGTCAGCGCCGGGCACGAACTGGCCGCCCGCCTGGGAAGCCGCCTCGGCAAATACGACGCCACCGCCTAAGCGCCGCGGCGCCCCGGGTCCTGGGCGCTGGCCGGAGGGCGGCTTGGCGCTGCAAGCGCCGCACCCGCCAGGCTGACCCGCCCCTGACCCGCTAATTTTCGGTAGCTCCCCGCCTGCCTGCGATATACTGTTTATATATACAGTATCGAGGCAATCAATGGAGCTCACCGACAAGCTGGAAATCCTGGCCGACGCCGCGAAGTACGACGCCTCCTGCGCCAGCAGCGGCGCGCCCCGGCGTCACTCCATCGGCAAGGACGGCCTGGGCGCCAGCACCGGCATGGGCATCTGCCATAGCTACACGCCGGACGGCCGCTGCGTGTCGCTGCTGAAAATCCTGCTCACCAATTTCTGCATCTACGACTGCCAGTACTGCGTCAACCGCCGCACCTCCAACGTGCCGCGCGCCCGCTTCACGGTGCAGGAGGTGGTCAAGCTGACGGTCGACTTCTACCTGCGCAACTACATCGACGGCCTGTTCCTCAGCAGCGGCATCATCCAGTCTGCCGACTACACCATGGAACAGCTGGTCGCCATCGCCCGCGAGCTGCGCGAAACGCACCAGTTCCGCGGCTACATCCACTTGAAGACCATTCCCGACGCCGATCCCGCGCTGATCGCCGCCGCCGGCCGCTATGCCGACCGGCTCAGCGTGAACATCGAGCTGCCGTCTCAGGACAGCATCGCGCGCCTGGCGCCGGAGAAGAACGTGCACACCATCAAGCTGGCCATGGGCGCCATCCGCCTGCGGCTGGACGAAAAAGCCGAGGAACCGAAGGCGCCCGCCTTCGCCCCTGCCGGCCAGAGCACGCAAATGATCGTCGGCGCCGACGCCAGCGACGACAAGCACATCCTGGGCACGGCTGAAACGCTGTACAGCAGCTACAAGCTCAAGCGCGTGTACTACTCGGCCTTCAGCCCGATCCCGGACAGTCCGAAAAGCGTGCCGCTGGCGCCGCCGCCCATGCAGCGCGAGCACCGCCTGTACCAGGCCGACTTCCTGCTGCGCAGCTACGGCTTCCGGGTCAGCGAACTGCTGCCGGGCGACGGCACGCAACCCGGCAACCTGGCGCTGGACATCGACCCCAAGCTGGCCTGGGCGCTGGCCAACCGCGAGCATTTCCCGATGGATCTGAACCGCGCCGACGCGGCCATGATCGCGCGCGTGCCCGGCATCGGCCTGCGCAACGCGCAGCGCATCGTCGAGCTGCGGCGCCTGCGGCGGGTGCGCTACGCCGACCTGTCGCGCCTGCGCTGCAGCATGAAGAAGATCGCCCCCTTCATCATCGTGGCCGATTACGCGCCCGCGAGCGACACCACGCCGTCCGACACGCTGCGCCGCGCCATGGCCGATGCGCCGCAGCAGATGAACTTGTGGCCGGAGTTGCGGGCGGCGTAATGGCCGGGCTCGTTCACTCCATTGCCGTGGCCGGCTTCGACGACTGGCGCGCGGCTGCGCGCGGACTGATCGTGCGCCGCGTGCCGCCTGAATCCGTACAATGGAGCGCACCTGGAGGCGGCGGCGACTTGTTCGGCGCCGTGGCCGGCCCGGCTCCCGTGCCCGGTACTGCCGCTCAGCCCGCTTCGCCCGCGATACCGCGTGCAGCTGTTGGCGTGGCCGCCGCCTCGGTTAGCGCAGCGTCCCTGGGCAGCGCAGCGTCCGTCGCGCCGGCAATGCCTGCGGCGTCCGCCATGCGCATTCCGCGCGAGCTGATGGCGCTGCTGCAAGGGGCCGCCTGCTACCGTGCTGAAGACCGTTGGGCCTTCCTGTACAAGATCCTGTGGCGCTGGCAGCAAGGCCAGCGGGAGGTGATGTCGATGGCGGACGAAGACGGCAACCGCTTGCACGGCATGGTCCGCGCCGTGCGCCGCGAAGAACACGACATGCACGCCTATTTGCGCTTCCGCGAACGGCCTGCGGGCGAGGGTGCGCCGCGCTTCGTGGCCTGGTTCGAGCCCGCGCACGACGTGCTGCCGCAAGTGGCGCAGCACTTCGCCGCCCGCATGGGCCGCGCCACCTGGCTTATCGCCACGCCGGAGGCCACCGTGCTGTGGGACGGCGCCGCGCTGCACGCCACCGGCCCGCTCGCGCGCGGCCCTGCCGACATCGAGGACGCCGGCGAAGCGCTGTGGCTCACCTACTACCGCAGCATCTTCAACCCCGCGCGCCTGAACCCGGACGTGATGCACAGCCACGTGCGCTCGCGCTTCTGGAAGCATATGCCCGAAGCGGCGCTGGTGCCGGAGATGGTGTCGCAAGCGGCGGCCGGCGCGCGCCGCGTGGGCCAGGCCAGCGCCGTTGGCCGCCGCAGCGGCACCACGATTCCCATCGCGCCCGAGAAAGCGCAGCCCGAGCGCCAGCAGCCGCACACGCTGGACGAATGCCGCCGCTGCGAACTGTGGCAGCACGCCACGCAAGCCGTGCCGGGCGAGGGCGCGCGGAAGGCGCGCATCATGCTGGTGGGCGAGCAGCCCGGCGACCAGGAAGACCTGCAAGGCCATCCCTTCGTCGGCCCCGCCGGCGCGCTGCTCGACCGCGCCCTCGCGCAGGCCGGCGTGGACCGCGCCACAGTCTACGTCACCAACGCAGTGAAGCATTTCAAATGGGAACCGCGCGGCAAGCGCCGCCTGCACAAGACCCCCGCGCAGAAGGAGATCCTGGCCTGCCACTACTGGCTGGAGGGCGAACTGGAGCAGGTCGCCCCGCAAGTGGTGGTCGCACTCGGCAGCACCGCGCTGAAGGCCATCCTCGAAGACAGCCACGCCGCGCTGAAAGACTATATGGAGCAGCCGGTGCAGCACGCCGGCCGCTGGGTGGTGGCCACCTACCATCCCGCCTACGTGCTGCGCGTGCCCGGCGCCGACGAAAAATCCCGCGCCCTTGCCGCCATGGTCGCCGCGCTGCGCAAAGCGCGCGAGATTATTGATGCACAGCAGAGGACCGGGCGGTAGTTTGGGGAGAGACCTGAAGCGGAGGTATGATTATCCAGGCTGAAGAGGAGCACCGAATGCAAACGAAACTTGAACTATTGGCAGCAGAGGCATTGAAGCTATCGCAGGGAGAGCGCGAGGCATTCGTGCAATTGCTAGTCGCCAGTTTGGATACGGAAGCTGGCAATGAAGACGCGCTTGCGGCCGAAGTCGAGCGTCGTATCGACGAAGTCGAAAGCGGGAAGACGAAGGTTATCCCCATGGCGGATGCCTTGGCGCTGGTGCGTGCGGGCTTGAAGTGAAACTGGTGATCGTTCCTGCGGCCCTCGTGGAATTGCAGGATGCGGCCGCTTTCTATACTGTGCAAGCGAATGCTGAGTTGGGGCGTGCGTTTGTGGCCGAGTTTGAGCGGGTCGTGAATCTTGTCTTTTCAGCCCCCAATTGGGCGCCGTTTTTCGCGGTGCCCGTCGCCGCTACTTTCTTCGCAGATTTCCTTATAGCGTCATCTATCAAGTGGCTCCAGAGGAACTGCGTGTGGTTGCGCTTGCTCATCAAAGGCGCCGGCCGGCCTACTGGGCTGGGCGGAAATAGTATGCGACAAGAATCGCATATGAATAGCCGATAAGCTTCGTTTTCTTCATGAGGGGAGCGGCATAGACTGGGGGCATATTCAACGCAAGGACCAGTCCCATGTCTGCCGTGCTCAGTCCTGTTCAATCTTTCGATATCAAGGTTTTCGACGCGCCGCTCGGCGCGGAAGTGACGGACCTCGACCTGTCGCAGCCGCTCGGCAACCGCGACTTCCAGCGCCTGCACCGCGCGCACCTGGACCACCACGTGCTGGTGTTCCGCGACCAGCGCATCACGCCGCAGCAGCAAGTGGCGTTCAGCCGCCGCTTCGGCCCCTTGCAGATCCACGTGCTGCGCAATTTCCAGCTGGCCGAGGCGCCCGAGGTGCTGATCATTTCCAACATCATCGAGAACGGCCAGCCCACCGGCCTGGGGGACGCCGGCCACTTCTGGCACTCGGACCTGTCGTACAAGGACAAGCCCAGCCTGGGTTCCATGCTGCACGCGCAGGAGCTGCCGGAGCAGGGCGGCGATACGCTGTTCGCCAATATGCACCTGGCCTACGAAACATTGCCGGTGGCGCTGCGCCGCGCCGTGCAGGGGCTGCGTGCGGAGCACAGCTACCTTGCGCAGTACGAGCAACTGCGGCGCCGCAATCCTTTCCGCCCGCCGCTGACGCAGGAGCAGATCGATGAAGTCAAGCCGGTGCTGCAGCCGGTGGTGCGCGTGCATCCGGAAACGGGGCGCCGCGCGCTGTTCGTCAGCGAGCATTTCACCACGCGCATCGCGGGTTTGCCGGAAGACGAGAGCACCGCCCTGCTGGCGGAACTGTTCGCGCACAGCGTCAAGCCCGAGCACATCTACCGCCACCAGTGGCGCCCGCGTGACATGGTGTTCTGGGATAACCGCTCGTTGATGCATCTGGCGGCCGGCTGTCCGCCCCACATGCGCCGCAAGCTGTACCGCACCACCATCGAGGGCGACGTCCCGTTCTGAACATATCTGGAGCAAGCATGAGTAAACTGAAGTTCATCGCCGCCGCCGTGGCTGCCGCCGCGCTCGGCCTGAGCGCGCAGGCGCGAGCCGAAGGCCGCATCCGCATCGCCGAGCAGTACGGCGTCACCTATCTGCTGCTGAACATTGCGCAGGACCACAAGCTGATTGAAAAGCATGGCAAGCAGCAGGGCATCGATATCGCTGTCGAGCGCACGCAGCTCTCGGGCGGCGCCGCCATCAACGACGCGCTGCTGTCCGGCAGCATCGATATCGCCAGCGCGGGAGTCGGCCCGCTGCTGACGATATGGGACCGCACCAACGGCAAGCAGAATGTGCGCGGCGTGGCCTCGCTCGGAAACTTCCCCTACTACCTGGTCAGCAACAACCCCAAGGTGAAGACCATCGCCGACTTCACCGAGAAGGACCGCATCGGCCTGCCGGCGGCGGGCGTGTCGGTGCAGTCGCGCATCCTGCAGATGGCGGTGGCCAGGCAGTGGGGCGACAAGGAGTTCAACCGCCTGGACAAGCTCACGCAAACGCTGCCGCATCCTGATGCCGCCGCGGCGGTGATCGCGGGCGGCACGGAGATCAATGCGCACTTCGGCAATTCGCCTTACCAGGAGCAGGAGCTGGCGCAGAATCCGAACGCGCGCATCGTGCTCAATTCCTACGATGTGCTGGGCGGGCCGAGTTCGTCGACGGTGCTGTACGCCACCGAGAAGTACCGCAACGAGAACCCCAGGACCTACCGCGCCTTCACGGCCGCGCTGGCGGAGGCGGCGCAGTTCGCGACCGCCAATCCCGAGGGCGCGGCCGATGCGTATCTGCGCGTGAGCAAGAGCAAGGTGGACCGCGCGCTGCTGCTGAAGATCATCAAGAACCCGCAGGTGCAGTTCAAGGTGGCGCCGCAGAACACCTTCGGGCTGGCGCAGTTCCTGCACCGCGTGGGCGTGCTGAAGAACCAGCCCGCCAGCTGGCGCGATTACTTCTTTGAAGACCCGGCCATTGGCCAGGGCGGATAGGACGATCATGAGCCAGCAGTCGCGACAGCATCCGACGCCACATGCGCCATTGCACGCCGTGCCGAAATGGCACACGCTCCCCAACGGCGCGGCGCAGGCGGCCGTGCAGCCGCTGCTGCGCGCCGAGGGCGTGAGCCTCGAATACCGCAGCCGGGCGCACACGGTGCGCGCCACGCATGACGTGAGCTTCGATGTCTATCGCGGCGACCGCTTTGTGCTGCTTGGACCTTCGGGCTGCGGCAAGTCGTCGCTGCTGAAGGCGGCGGGCGGCTTCCTCGCGCCGAGTGCCGGCAGCATCAGCCTGAACGGGCAGGCGGTGCATGGACCGGGACCGGACCGCGTGGCCGTGTTCCAGGAGTTCGACCAGCTGCCGCCGTGGAAGACTGTGAAGCAGAACGTCATGTTCCCGCTGCTGGCTTCCCGCAAGCTGAAGCGCGGCGAGGCCGAGGAACGCGCCATGCACTGGATCGGCAAGGTAGGCTTGGCCGGCTTTGCGGACGCGTATCCGCACACGCTGTCGGGCGGCATGAAGCAGCGCGTGGCGATTGCGCGCGCGCTCGCCATGCAGCCGGAAGTGCTGCTGATGGACGAGCCCTTTGCCGCGCTGGACGCGCTCACGCGCCGCAAGATGCAAGAGGAGCTGGGCCGCCTGTGGGAGGAGGCGCGCTTCACGCTGCTGTTCGTCACGCACTCGATAGAAGAGGCGCTGGTGGTCGGCAACCGCATCCTGCTGCTGTCGCCGCACCCGGGTCGCGTGCGGGCCGAGCTGAACAGCCACCAGTTTGGCCTGCACAGCACCGGCAGCCCCGAGTTCCAGGCCGCTGCCAATCGCATCCACCGCTTGCTGTTCGACGAGGATGTATCCGCCGCGCCCGACAGCGACGCTGCCAGCGCTGCATCGGCCACCGTCACGCCCGCATCCGCAACGGCATCCGCCTCCGCCAGGGATGCCAGGACCGCCGCTGCTCCGGCCGAAGCCTCCATCTCTGCCGCCGCGATTGCAATCGCCAGTGCGGCTGGCCTGCCGGTGCCGGTCCCGGCATCAACGCCTGCTTTGCCGCTGGGCCGCTATGATGCCGTGGATGCCATCGGCCGGAGGCTCGCGTTATGAACCTGCTGCTCGAACCGCCGATCCGCCAGGAATTCGAATACGCCGCCGCGCCGCCGGCGCCGGCCAGCGTCACGCGTCCGCTACCGCTCGCGCAGCGCGTATGGCAGCAGGACTGGCTGCGCAAGGCGTTGATCCTGCTGGCGCTGGCCGCCGGATGGGAAGCCATCGCGCGCTGGCAGAACAACGACCTGCTGCTGCCCACCTTCCTGCAAACCGCAAGCGCCTTCGCGGCAGGCGTCGCCAGCGGCGAACTGCTGGAGCGCGTGCGTGTCTCGCTCAGTATCCTGCTGCAAGGCTATGTGCTGGGCGTAGTCGCTGCTTTCGCGCTCACCGCGCTGGCCGTCACCACCCGCCTCGGGCGCGACCTGCTGGAAACACTGGTCGCCATGTTCAACCCCTTGCCCGCCATCGCGCTGTTGCCGCTCGCGCTGCTGTGGTTCGGCCTGGGCAACGGCAGCCTGCTGTTCGTCATCGTGCACGCGGTGCTTTGGCCGCTGGCGCTGGGCGCCTACGCCGGCTTCCAGGGCGTTCCCGAAACGCTGCGCATGGCCGGCCGCAACTACGGCCTGCGCGGCCTGCCGCTGGTGGTGCAGATCCTCGTCCCCGCCGCGCTGCCCGCGATAGTCTCCGGCCTCAAGATCGGCTGGGCCTTTGCCTGGCGCACGCTGATCGCCGCCGAGCTGGTGTTCGGCGTCTCGTCCGGCAAGGGAGGTCTGGGCTGGTACATCTTCCAGAACCGCAATGAGCTCTACACCGACAAAGTCTTCGCCGGCCTGGCCGCCGTGATCCTGATCGGCCTGCTGGTCGACAGCCTGGTGTTCCGCACCCTCGAACGCGCCACCATCCGCCGCTGGGGTATGCAACGCTGATGCGGCCTATTCCAGAACCCAGCGTCCGTTGCGTTGAATCTGCTCATGCATGGCGTCGGGAGCGAGGTCGCGTGGAATTGTCCTGCAGCCTGACTTCGATAACCTCCCAGTGCATTTTTACTCCCAAGGCGGTATGGGATTTGGGCGCTGCAACGTCTGGCACCACTGCCAGTTGGTGAGCAGTTCGTTCTGATGTAGCTTAGCCCAGCCAAGCACGAGGCTCAAGGCGCGAAGCGTCTCATGGAACGAGCGAATCGTGGGCATCAGTTACTCCGGCGTTCACGGGGGGCAGCCAGCGTACTGCCGCGTGTGCGCTACGGTTTGTGCTATGTCATGCTTGAGCAGAAAAATGGTTAAGATGGCTGTCTTGCCAATTCATGAAAGCCATACTCATGCGTCATGCATATGCTTTTTTGCTCGCCTTCGGACTCACCGCCGCCCACGCCGCCGAAGCGCCTGCCGAGGCGGCGCTCAAGCACGCCAAGGCGCTGCTGGACAAGGTGCCGCTGGTGGACGGCCATAACGACCTGCCGTGGACCATACGTGAGGACAAGGCCCATCCGATGGATGTGGATGCCTACGACCTGCGCAAGCTGAACGGCCAGCAGACCGACTTGCCGCGCCTGAAGGAAGGCCGCGTGGCGGTGCAGTTCTGGAGCGTGTTCGTGCCCGGCGAACTGAAACAGGGCTGGGCGCGCACCCAGCTGGAGCAGATCGACCTGGCCAAGCGCATGATCGCGCGCTACCCGGAACGCCTGGTGCTGGCCACCCGCAGCACCGACATCGCCAAGGCCCGCAAGGCCGGCAAGCTGGCCAGCTTCATCGGCATGGAGGGGGGCCACGTCATCGAAAACAGCCTGGGCGCGCTGCGCGCCTATTACGACCTGGGCGCCCGCTACATGACCTTGACCCACAACGTGACCCTGGACTGGGCCGACGCCGCCCTCGACCTGCCGCGCAACAAGGGCCTGAGCAACTTCGGCAAGGAAGTGGTGCGCGAGATGAACCGCCTCGGCATGCTGGTGGACCTGAGCCACACCAGCCCGGACGTGATGCGCCAGGCGCTCGACACCAGCGCAGCGCCGGTCATCTTCTCCCACTCCAGCGCCCGCGCGCTGGTGGACCATCCGCGCAACGTGCCGGACGACGTGCTGGCCCGCATGGCGGCCAACGGCGGCGTGGTGATGGTGACCTTCGTGCCGGCCTTCGTCTCCACCGACTACATGCGCTGGAAGGACGGCCTGATCGCCCGCACCCGCACCATGGAGCGCGACAGCCCCGCCTACAAGGTGGTGGAAGCGGCCTATATCAGGCAGGCCGGCCCCGCGCCCAAGACCACCTTGCAGCAGGTGGCCGACCATATCGATCACGTGGCCAAGGTGGCCGGCATGGACCATGTGGGCCTCGCCGCCGATTTCGACGGCGGCGCCACCACCGAGGGCTTGAATGACGTGTCCACCTACCCGGCGCTGTTCGCCGAACTGATACAGCGCGGCTGGAAGGACGCCGACCTGGCCAAGCTGGCCGGCGGCAACATCATCCGCGCGCTGGCCAAGGCCGAACAGGTCGCCGCCCGCCTGCAGAAAGAGCGCGCGCCCTCCATCGCCGGGCTGCCGGCAAAATAGTGATCGTTCGGGGGTGGTTTGATTCTTGCTAGTAACCCAGTATTGAATCAGAGCACCCCAAGATGGCATCCAAGCGACAATCAGCGCCCCCGGCGCGCAATCTACGTATCGTGGTGGTCCAGGCGGCCGACGCGGCAACGCGCGCGCACGCCCTGAACGCCGGCCTGCAGGAGGCGGGCTACGAGATCGTCGCCTCCCTTCCCGCCGACATGCATCTGCCCGAGCAGATCGCCCTGCTGCAGCCCGACATGATCATCATCGACGCCGAATCGGACGCGCGCGACGTGCTGGAGCACATCGTCATCGCCACCCGCGACGAGCGCCGCCCCATCGTCATGTTTACCGAGGACGACGCTCCTTCCAGCATGGAAGCGGCGATGGCGGCCGGCGTGTCCGCGTACATCGTGGCGGGCCTGCAGGCCGAGCGCATCAAGCCGGTGCTGAACGTGGCGCTGGCGCGCTTCAAGCAGGAGCAGAAGCTGCTGGCCGAACTGGACGACACCCGCCACAAACTGGCCGAACGCAAGGTGATTGACCGTGCCAAGGGCCTGCTGATGACGCGCCACGGCATGACCGAGGACGCGGCCTACCAGAAGCTGCGCAGCATGGCCATGAACAAGAATTTGAAGCTTGCCGAGATCGCCCAGCGCATCCTCGACGTCGAGGATTTACTGGGCTGATTTTGGTGCATGCACCATTATGGTGCATTTTTGTAGAGGAAAAGAGCGATGACGAAGCATGCGGCACCGGAAAAGCAAGTGGTCAGGATCGGGTTCAACCCGCTGACCGACTGCGCCTCCGTGATCATGGCTGCGGTGCTGGGCTTTGATGAGAAATACGGCATCAAGATCGTGCCGAGCAAGGAGTCGTCGTGGGCCGGCGTGCGCGACAAGCTGCTCACCGGGGAACTGGACGCGGCGCACTCGCTGTACGGCATGGTGTACGGCACCCAACTGGGCATCGGCTGGCAAAAGCGCGACATGGCCATCCTGATGAATCTGAACCGCAACGGCCAGGCCATCACCTTGTCGCGCCGCCTGGCCGAGCAGGGCGCGGTGGACGGCGCTTCGCTGGCCGCGCTGATGAAAAGCGCGCCGCGCACCTACACCTTCGCGCAGACCTTCCCCACCGGCACCCACGCCATGTGGCTGTACTACTGGATGGCGGCGCACGGCATCGATCCGATGCGCCATGCGCGCGTGATCACGGTGCCGCCGGCGCAGATGGTGTCCAACCTGGGCGCCGGCCACATGGACGGCTTTTGCGCCGGCGAGCCCTGGGGCCATCGCGCCGTGATGGACGGCATCGGCATTACCGCCGCCACCAGCCAGCAGATCTGGCCCGAGCATCCGGAAAAGGTGCTGGCCGCGTCGGCCGAATTCGCGCGCACGCATCCCAACACCTGCCGCGCGGTGATTGCCGCCGTGCTGGAGGCCAGCCGCTGGATAGACGCCAGCGCCGCCAACCGCATGGCCATGGCCGAGATCATTTCGGCCGTGCCCTACGTGAACACCAGCAAGGACGTGATCTGCCAGCGCATCCTGGGCCACTACCAGGACGGCCTGGGCAAGAGCTGGGAAGACCCGCACCCGCTGCGCTTCCACCACGAAGGCGCGGTGAATTTCCCTTACCTGTCGGACGGCATGTGGTTCATGACCCAGCAACGGCGCTGGGGCCTGCTCAAGGCCGATCCCGACTACCTGGCCGTGGCCAGTTCGGTACACCAGATAAACCTATACCGCGAAGCAGCGGAAATGACGGAGACACCCGTGCCGCAAAGCGTCCTGCGCAGTTCCACGCTGATGGATGGCAAACAGTGGAACGGCAGCGACCCGGAACGCTATGCGGCGTCCTTCAGCATCAGGCAGTAGTAGAAACCCACCAAGAGGGTGCAGATGGCAAATTACGGAGCGGCCGCACTGGCCACCAAGAACGAAGCGCCCGCGCTGTCGGGCGAAGTATTTGGCGCATTGATCAATCTTTCCGGCCGGCGGCGCTTCACGTCGCAGCGCCTGGTGCTGTACGCGGTGCTGGCCGGCCAAGGCCAGGAAAACGCCGCCGCCACCGCGCGCGAGGCGCTGGCGCTGTTCCGCGGCGCCCACCACGCGCTGGTGGAGGGCAGCGATACCGTGCCGGGCATCTTCTGCCCCGAGCTGGAGGAGGTCTACTTCGGCCGCCCCGGCGGCGATCGCCAGATCCGGGACTTCATGGACCTGGCCGAGCGCACCCTGCGGGCCTGCGAGGACGAGTCGCGCGGCGCGCAGGCGCTGCTGGCCCAGCTGGTCGAGATGACAACGCCGGTGCTGGCGCTGCTGAACCAGATCACCGCCATCTATGAAGAGCAGTCCAAAAAGCACGCGCTGCTGATGAAAAAGCAGCTGCGCGGGGTGATCACGGAAATCGAAACCATTGCCAAGCAGGCCAAGATGGTGGCCTTCAACGCGCGCATCGTGGCGGCGCGGGCCGGTTTCGCCGGGCGCGAATTCGCCGTGGTGGCGGGCGTGCTGTCGAACATCACCGGCGAAATCGACGACATGGTGAAAACGGCCCTGAACACGGCCAATGCATAGGAGCGTAGCATGAACCAGCAAGGCAAAGTCACCCTGGTGGGCGCCGGTCCCGGCGACCCGGACCTGCTCACCCTCAAGGCCGCCAAGGCCATCGCCGCCGCCGACGTGCTGCTGGTGGACGACCTGGTGAACCCGGACATCCTGGCCTGCGCATCGCCGCGGGCGCGCGTAGTCCAGGTCGGCAAGCGCGGCGGCTGCCAGTCCACGCCGCAGGAATTCATCGAGCGGCTGATGATCGCCGAAGCGCGCGCCGGCCAGCATGTGGTGCGCCTGAAGGGCGGCGACCCCTACCTGTTCGGGCGCGGCGGCGAAGAGCGCGCGCAGCTGCTGGCGCACGGCATACAAGTGGAGGTGGTGCCCGGCATCAGCAGCGGCCTGGCAGCGCCGTCCAGCATCGGCATCCCGCTCACGCACCGCAGCTGGAGCCAGGGTGCGGTGTTCGTCACCGGCCACGGCAAGGACGCCGGCTCGGAGCCGAACTGGCCGGCGCTGGCGCAAAGCGGGCTGACCCTGGTGATCTATATGGGCGTGGCGCGCTGCGCCGCAATACAGGCCGGCCTGCTGGCCGGCGGCGCGCGCCCGGACACGCCGGTGGCGGTGGTGCAATCGGCCACCCGTGACGCGCAGCGCCAGCTGATCACCACGCTGGGCGAACTGCCCCAGGCGCTGGCCGCCAGCGGCCTGGGCAGCCCCAGCATCATCGTGGTGGGCGACGTGGTGCGCTGCGCGGACGCATGGGGCGGTGCACACGATGGTGCACCCGCATACGCACCATCGGAGTGCGCTGTTGCACCGCAATATGCCACCGGCACCCTGAATTAAGTTCGTTGAAGTAACAATATCGGCCGCTCCCCCCTGTAAACCGCACTGCGCCTGTCTGGCACGCCTCTTGCAAAGGATAAGGACAGGATCAATGGCGATCCCCCAAACAAATGCGCTGGTCTAACGACGGACTGGCAGGACAACGGCGTCCGCCCAGCTTGATGTTAGATCAAGGCTGCGCGGACGCTTTTTTGTTTTCTAGACGGGATAAAAAAATGGCCAGCAAAGCTACCAGCATCAAGCTCTTCACCATCTCCACGCCGCCGATGCGTGCCTTCCACCTGACCTGGATGGCGTTCTTCATCTGTTTCTTCGCCTGGTTCGCCTGCGCGCCGCTGATGCCGGTGATTAAGGGAGAGTTCGGCCTGACGATGGCGCAGATCGCCAACATCAATATCGCCGCAGTAGCCATCACCATCGTCGTGCGCCTGATCATCGGCCCGCTGTGCGACCATTTCGGCCCGCGCAAGGCCTATACCGGCCTGCTGCTGCTGGGCGCGATCCCGGTGCTGGGCGTGGCCGCCGCGCAGAGCTACGAAAGCTTTTTATTTTTCCGCCTGCTGATCGGCGCGGTCGGCGCCAGCTTTGTCATCACCCAGTACCACACCTCGGTGATGTTCGGGCCGAACGTGGTGGGCACGGCCAACGCGGCAGCCGCGGGCTGGGGCAACGCCGGCGGCGGTGCGGCGCAGGCGCTGATGCCGCTGCTGATGGCCGCCATGATCATGCTGGGCGTGGGCGAGAAGTTCGGCTGGCGCGCGGCACTGGTGGTGCCGGGCGTGCTGATGCTGGTCATGGCCGTGGTGTACTACCAATTCACGCAGGACTGCCCGCAAGGTAACTACAGCGAGCTGCGCGCGGCCGGCATCGCCATCGAAGGCGGTAAGAAAGGCGGCTGGGACAGCTTCAAGCTGGCCGCCACCAACTACCGCGTGTGGCTGCTGTTCGTCACCTACGGCGCCTGCTTCGGGGTGGAGATCTTCATCCACAACATCGCCGCCGTCTACTACGTGGACCACTTCAAATTGTCGCTGGGCCAGGCCGGCATGGCCGCCGGCAGCTTCGGCCTGCTGGCGCTGTTCGCCCGCGCCCTGGGCGGCTGGGTATCCGACAAGGCCGCCATGCGCGGCACCCTGAACAGCCGCGTCACGCTGCTGTTCATCATGATGATCGGCGAAGGCGTGGGCCTGCTGTGGTTCGCCAACGCCGACAGCGTCGCCTTCGCGGTGATCGCCATGCTGGTGTTCGGCCTGTTCACCCACATGGCTTGCGGCGCCACCTACGCGCTGGTGCCGTTCGTCGACAAGCGCGCCCTGGGCGGCGTGGCCGGCATCATCGGCGCGGGCGGCAACGTCGGCGCGGTGGCGGCGGGCTTCCTCATGAAGGGCATGGGCGGCGACGTGCAGCAAACCCTGAGCATCCTCGGCGTGCTGGTCGCGGCATCGGCGGTATGCGCCATCGCAGCGCGCTTCAGCAGCGCGGCGGTTGAAGAGTCGGCCCTGGCCGCAGCTTAAGAATCTAGGAGCAAAGCAATGAACATCATCGTCATCGGCCACGGCATGGTAGGCCACAAATTCCTCGAAAGCCTGGCCACCCACGGCGGCAACGCCAGGCTGAACGTGACCATCCTGTGCGAAGAACCGCGTCCGGCCTACGACCGCGTGCACCTGTCCGAGTTCTTCGCAGGGAAAAGCGCCGAGGACCTGTCGCTGGTCAAGCCCGGCTTCTTCGACCGCGACGACATGGTGCTGCGCCTGAACGCCCGCGCCACGGCCATCGATGCTGCCGCCAAGACCGTCACCACCAGCGACGGCGAAGTGCTCAGCTACGACAAGCTGGTGATGGCCACCGGCTCCTTCCCCTTCGTGCCGCCGCTGCCGGGCAAGGAACGCAAGGACTGCTTCGTCTACCGCACCATCGAAGACCTGGAAGCCATGCTCGAATGCGGCAAGCGCTCCAAGACCGGCGTGGTGATCGGCGGCGGCCTGCTGGGCCTGGAATGCGCCAAGGCGCTGCGCGACATGAACCTGGACACCCACGTGGTCGAGTTCTCGCCGCGCCTGATGGCGGTGCAGGTCGATGACGGCGGCGCGCGCGTGCTGCGCTCCAAGATCGAAGCGCTGGGCGTGACCGTGCACACGGCGAAGAACACCACCGCCATCGTCGACGGCGTGGACGGCACCCACCGCATGCAGTTCGCCGACGGCAGCCACCTGGACGCCGACATGATCGTGTTCTCGGCCGGCATCCGCCCGCGCGACATGCTGGCCAAGGAAAGCGGCCTGGAAGTGGGGCCGCGCGGCGGCATCGTCATCGACAACAACTGCATGACCTCGGACCGCGACATCTACGCCATCGGCGAATGCGCGCTGTGGGGCGGCATGATCTACGGCCTGGTGGCGCCCGGCTACGAAATGGCGCGCGTGGCGGCCAAGCACCTGCTGGGCGAAGCGGCCGAATTCAACGGCGCGGACATGAGCACCAAGCTGAAACTGATGGGCGTGGACGTGGCCTCCATCGGCGACCCGCACGGCAAGGAAGAAGGCAGCCGCGTGTACCAGTTCATGGACGAGCGCAAGCAGATCTACAAGAAGATCGTGGTGTCGAGCTGCGGCCGCTACCTGCTGGGCGGCGTGATGGTGGGCGACGCCAGCGAGTACGGCACCCTGCTGCAAATGATGCTCAACAAGATCGAACTGCCGGAGTCGCCCGAGTTCCTGATCCTGCCGCAGTCGGACGGCAAGGCCAAGCCGGGGCTGGGCGTGGACGCGCTGCCCGAAGGCGCCCAGATCTGCTCCTGCAACGACGTGTCGAAAGGCGCCATCTGCGCCGCCGTCGGCGACGGCGCCACCAGCATCGGCGCGCTCAAGTCCTGCACCAAGGCCGGCACCGCCTGCGGCGGCTGCGTGCCGCTGGTGACCCAGGTGATGAAGGCCGAGATGAAGAAGCTGGGCATGGACGTCAACAACCATGTCTGCGAACACTTCGCCTACTCGCGCCAGGAACTGTACCACCTGATCCGCGTCGGCCAGATCCGCACCTTCGACGCGCTGCTGGCGCAGCACGGCAAGGGCCTGGGCTGCGACGTGTGCAAGCCGCTGGCCGCCAGCATCCTGGCCTCCTGCTGGAACGACTTCGTGCTGAAGAAGGAACACGCCAGCCTGCAGGACACCAACGACTACTTCCTGGGCAATATCCAGAAGGACGGCACCTACTCGGTGGTGCCGCGCATGCCGGGCGGGGAAGTGACCGCCGACGGCCTGATCGCGGTCGGCACCGTGGCCAAGAAATACGGCCTGTACACCAAGATCACCGGCGGCCAGCGCGTCGACCTGTTCGGCGCGCGCGTCGAGCAGCTGCCGCTGATCTGGGAAGAGCTGATTGCCGCCGGCTTCGAAACCGGCCACGCCTACGGCAAGTCGCTGCGTACCGTGAAGTCCTGCGTCGGCTCCACCTGGTGCCGCTACGGCGTGGACGACAGCGTGGGCCTGGCCATCGAGCTGGAAAACCGCTACAAGGGCCTGCGCACGCCGCACAAGATCAAATTCGGCGTGTCCGGCTGCACCCGCGAGTGCGCCGAAGCGCAGGGCAAGGACGTCGGCATCATCGCCACCGAAAAAGGCTGGAACCTGTACGTGTGCGGCAACGGCGGCATGAAGCCGCGCCACGCCGAACTGATCGCCTCCGACCTGGACAAGGCCACGCTGGTGCAGTACATCGACCGCTTCCTGATGTTCTACACCCGCACCGCCGACCGCCTGCAGCGCACCAGCACCTGGCGCGACAACCTGGAAGGCGGCCTGGACTACCTGAAGGACGTGGTCATCAAGGACAAGCTGAACATCGCCGCCGAGCTGGAAGCCGAAATGCAGAACGTCGTCGACACCTACGAGTGCGAGTGGAAGGTGGCCGTTACCGACCCTGAGACGCGCAAGCGCTTCCGCCACTTCGTCAACAGCGAGCAGGCCGACCCGAACGTCATCTTCATGGAAGAACGCGGCCAGATCCGCCCGGCCACGCTGGAAGAGCGCAAGGCCGTCGTCATCCCGATCAAAGTAGCTTGAGGAGAAGCACCATGCACCGCGATATCCAAAACGACCGCTGGACCGCCATCTGCGCGCTGGAAGACATCGTCCCGAACACCGGCGTGTGCGCGCTGCTGCAGGGCGAGCACGTGGCCGTGTTCCACGTGAACGACGGCGAGCAGCGCGTGTTCGCCATCCACAACTACGACCCCAACTCGCACGCGTCGGTGCTCTCGCGCGGCCTGGTGGGCAATCTGGGCGAACGCATCGTGGTCGCCTCGCCCATCTACAAGCACCATTTCGACCTGCAGACCGGCGAATGCCTGGAAGCGCCGGAACACTCGGTGGCGACCTATCCGGCCCGCATCGACGGCGGCAAAGTCTGGGTGGGTGCGTAATGAAACCGGCACTGGTCGTCATCGGCAACGGCATGGCGGGCATGCGCACCGTCGAGGAGCTGCACAAGCTGGCGCCGGACCTGTACGACATTACCGTGTTCGGCGCCGAGCCATACGGTAACTACAACCGCATCCTGCTGTCGCCGGTGCTGGCGGGCGAGAAGACGGTCGACGACATCATGCTGCACACCCGCGAGTGGTACGAGAGCCACAACATCACGCTGCACGCGGGCGACCCGGTGGTGCACATCGACCGCCGCAAGCGCATCGTGCGCGCGCAGTCCGGCAAGGAAGTGCGTTACGACCGCCTGCTGCTGGCCACCGGCTCCAAGCCCTTCATTATCCCGGTGCCCGGCCACCAGCTGCCCGGCGTGATCGCCTTCCGCGACATCCAGGACGTGGAGACCATGCTGGAGGCGTCGCGCAACCACAAGCACGCGGTGGTCATCGGCGGCGGCCTGCTCGGGCTGGAAGCGGCCAACGGCCTGCTGCGCCAGGGTATGCAGGTGACCGTGGTGCACGTCACCGATGCGCTGATGAACCAGCAGCTCGACAAGCCGGCCGCCCAGCTGCTGCAGAAGGCGCTGGAAAACAAGGGCCTGAACTTCATGCTGAACGCACAGACCGCAGAAATAGCGGGCCCGGACCGTGTAACGTCGGTGCGCTTCAAGGACGGCAGCGAAATACCGGCCGACCTGGTGGTGATGACCGCCGGCGTGCGCCCCAACATCGCGCTGGCCAAGGAAGCCGGCCTGCACTGCGACCGCGCCATCGTGGTCGACGACACGCTGCAAACCTACGACCCGCGCGTCTATGCCGTGGGTGAATGCGTGCAGCACCGCAGCGCCACGTTCGGCCTGGTGGCCCCGATCTGGGAGCAGGCGCGCGTGTGCGGCGCCCACCTGGCCGGCGCCGGCCACCGCCGCTACGTGCAGCAGACATCCCCCACCCGGCTGAAAGTGACGGGCGTGGACCTGTACTCGGTGGGCGACTTCATCGGCGGCGAAGGCAGCGAAGACCTGGTGCTGCGCGACGCCAAGCGCGGCGTGTACAAGCGCCTGGTGCTGAAGAACGGCTGCATCACCGGCGCCGTGCTGTACGGCGACGTGCAGGACGGCCCGTGGTACTACGACCTGATCCAGAACCGCACCGACATCACCCCGATACGCCAGCACCTGCTGTTCGGCCAGGCCCTGTGCGCCGCGTAAAAATTGAGTGAGAACCATCGTGAACCTGTCCCAAGATAATCTGTCGGTACAAACCACTTGCGCATACTGCGGCGTCGGCTGCGGCGTGAAGGCCACTCCGCAGGGCGACGGCACGGTTGCCGTGGCCGGCGACCAGGACCACCCCGCCAACCTGGGCAAGCTGTGCGTCAAGGGTTCCGCGCTGGGCGAGACGGTAAGCCTGGACGGCCGCCTGCTGTATCCGCAGGTGAGGGATGAACGCGGTTCTGCCGCCTTGCGCCGGGTCTCCTGGGACGAAGCGCTCGGCAAGGTGGCCGGCAAATGGCAGGCCGTCATCGCCGAACACGGCCCGGACGCGGTGGCGCTGTACGTCTCCGGCCAGCTGCTGACGGAAGACTACTACGTCGCCAACAAGCTGATGAAGGGCTACGTCGGCAGCGCCAATATCGACACCAACTCGCGCCTGTGCATGTCGTCGGCCGTGGCCGGCCACAAGCGCGCCTTTGGCGAAGACCTGGTGCCGGTCTGCTACGAAGACCTGGAACTGGCCGACATGATCGTGCTGGTGGGCTCCAACATGGCCTGGTGCCATCCCATCCTGTTCCAGCGCATCGCCCGCGAACGCGAGAAGCGCCCCAATCTGAAGCTGGTGGTGGTCGACCCGCGCCGCACCGCCACCTGCGAACTGGCCGACCTGCACCTGCCGGTCAAGCCGGGCACCGACGTGTGGCTGTTCAACGGCCTGCTCAGCTATCTGTCGCGCATCGGCGCGGTCGATCCCGAATACGTGGCGGCGCACACCAACGGCTTCGAGGCCGCGCTGGCCGCCGCCGAAGTCGATTGCGCCGATCCGGCCGCCGTCGCCAAGGCCTGCAAGATCAGCCTGGGCGCGCTGATGGAATTCTACGAATCGTTCGCCGCCACCGCCAAGGTCATCACCGCCTTCTCGATGGGCGTGAACCAGTCCTCGGCCGGCACCGACAAGGCCAACAGCATCATCAACTGCCACCTGGTCGGCGGCCGCATCGGCAAGCCGGGCATGGGCCCGTTCTCCATCACCGGCCAGCCGAACGCCATGGGCGGGCGCGAAGTGGGCGGCCTGGCCAATATGCTGGCCGCGCACATGGACCTGGACAACTGCGCCCACCGCGACGCGGTGCAGACCTTCTGGGACTCGCCGCGCATGGCGGACAAGCCCGGCCTGAAAGCGGTGGACCTGTTCGAGGCCATTGAAGCCGGCCGCGTGAAGGCGGTGTGGATCATGGCCACCAATCCGGTGGTGAGCCTGCCGAACGCGGACCAGGTCAAGCGCGCGCTGGCCAAGTGCGAGCTGGTGGTGGCCTCCGACATCGTCCTCGGCACCGACACCAACGCCTACGCAGACGTGCTGCTGCCGGCCCTGGGCTGGGGCGAGAAGGACGGCACGGTCACCAATTCCGAACGCCGCATCTCGCGCCAGCGCGCCTTCCTGCCGGCGCCGGGCGAAGCGCGCGGCGACTGGTGGATCATCTCGCAGTTCGCCCAGCGCATGGGCTACGCCGGCTTCGATTTCGGCGCCGTGCACGAAGTGTTCGACGAACACGCGCGCCTGAGCGCCTGGCGCAACAGCGCCGACGACCTGCCGCGCGTGTTCAACATCGGCGGCCTGGCGAACATGAACCATAGCGCTTTCGACACCATGTCGCCTGTCCAGTGGCCGGTGCGCGAGCACGTCGGCGTGGACGGCGGCACGGCGCGCCTGTTCGAGGATGGACGCTATTCGCACCCGGACGGCAAGGCGCGCTTCATCGCCACCTTGCCGCGCCTGCCGGCACACCAGATCGACGAGGACTTCCCGCTGGCGCTGAACACCGGCCGCGTGCGCGACCAGTGGCACACCATGACGCGCACCGGCCGCTCGGCCAGGCTGGCGGACCACGTTCCGGAATCGTTCATCGACATGCATCCGCAGGACGCGCTGATCCACGGTGTGCGCGAAGGCGAGCTGGCGCGCGTGACCAGCCAGTGGGGTTCGATGGTGGCGCGCGTGCAGCACGGCGGCGGCATCGCGCGCGGCGGCGTGTTCATTCCCATCCACTGGAGCGGCCAGACTTCGTCGGACGCGCGCGTGGGCGGGGTGGTCAACCCGGTGGTCGATCCGGTGTCGGGCGAGCCTGAGTTCAAGCACACGCCGGTGCGCATCGAGCAGTTCCGCGTGAGCTGGCATGCCTTCATCCTGAGCCGCAGCGAGCTCGGCCTGGACAGCGTGGCGCACTGGACCCGCATCCAGGGCAAGGAATTCGCGCGCTACGAACTGGCCGGCCGCAACAGCATCGCCGACTTCAGCGGCTGGGCGCGCGAACTGCTGGGCGTGCAGGATCCTGACGCGGACTGGCTGGAATACGCCGACCGCACCGAGGGCATGTACCGCGCGGTGCACGTGGTGGACGACCGCATCGAGCAGTGCATCTTCCTGTCGCCGCGCCTGGACCTGCCGGCGCGCAGCTGGCTGGCCGGCCTGTTCGCCGAGGAGGCACTGGCCGACGCCGACCGCGCCAGCCTGCTGATCGGCCGTCCGCTGAAGAAGGGCGTGGATGTGGGGCCCACCGTGTGCTCCTGCTTCGGCGTGGGCCGCAACACGATCTGCTCGGCCATCCGCGAGCAGGACCTGAAGTCGGTGCCGGAAGTGACCGCCTGCGTCAAGGCCGGCGGCAACTGCGGCTCCTGCGTGCCGGAGCTGAAAAAACTGCTGGCGGAAACGCGGCTGGAAATCGCCGCCGATGCGCCGGCCTGAGGCGGATACGCCTCAGAACACGCGGCGTATCCGCCCGCGCAGGGCGCTGCTGCCGCCCTCGCAGTGCTGTTCGAAGCGGGCGTCGAGTTCTTTCACGTTGCCGTTTTCGTAGCTGATCTTGTCGATCACGAACCAGCCGGTCAGCGTATTGCAGCCGCGTCCGTTGCCACCCCACGACATGCCGCCTTTGACGGCGTTGTGGAAGGGGTAGCGCTGCAGTCCGCCGTAGTAGCCCGGTTTGAGCTCGCTGAGCGAATTCATGCCCACGAACTCGCCGCTCCAGCGGTCGCCGTTGCTGTTGACGCTGACGGTAAAGCTGTTGCCGGTAACGCTGACGGTGGCAGCGCTCTCCAGATAGAGGTATTTCTTGCCGCCGCCGATGTAGTCGCCCGCCGTGCTTTCCAGGTAGACCGAATTGCCGGCCGGGTTCACCGTAGGCGTCCACAGACCCGCGGGCACCGGCAGTACCGGGCCTGGCGCGCCGGTGTTGTCGGCCGCGTTCCAGTGCACCTGCCCGCGCAGCGCCGAGCTGCCGCCTTCGCAGTGCTGCTCGAAGCGCAGGTCGATTGCCGACAGCTTGGCGCCGGCGTATTCCACCTTGTCCACCACGAACCAGCCGCGCAGCGTGTTGCAGCCGCGTCCTTCACCGGACCAGTCGAGGCCGCCCATATTCGCGTTCTGGAAGGGATAGCGCGTCAGGTCGCCGTAGTAGCCGGGCGAGAGCCTGGCGCCGCTGCCCGATTGCTTGAAGTCGCCCGTCCAGTCCTGGTCGCCCGCCACCCGCAGCGACAGGTAGTTGTCGCTGGCCGACAGGGTAAACGCGGCATCGCTCTGGCGGTACAGATAACTGCGGTTGCCGACGATGTAGTCGCCGCCCGAACCTTGCAGGTACACGTAGTTGCCGGCCGCCGGCAATGCGCTGGCGTCCGGCTTCCACAGTTCCGGTATCACCTTGGCCACCACCAGCAAGGACACTTCCTTGCTGCGCGTGGCGCCGGTGCGCACCGTCAGCGTCACCAGGTATTGGCCGGCAACGTCGGGGGTGAACGTGGGCGTGCCGCCCTGGGTGTTGGCCAATACCGCCTGGCTGCCGCCGGGACGCATCAGCATGGCCCACTCATAGGTCAGCGGTCCATTGGCCGTGCTGGCCGTGCCGTCCAGCTGCACCTGCGAGCCGGCCAGTACCTCTTGCGAGCCGCCGGTGCGCGCCACCGGGGTGTAGCTGACGCCGCGCTCGAAGATGGCAATGCCTTGTTGCATGGCGGCCTTCACGCCCAGGCGGTTTTCGTCGCTTTCGCTGAACCCCATCAGCACTTGCGGCGGCGTGGCGACGCCGCGAATCAGGGCGGTGAGCCAGAAGGCGACGCCGTCCGGATCGCCATCGCGGTGCAGGATGTTCCGATACAGCTTGCTGACGAAGTCGTTCGGTGCGGGGGCCGGACCGTACAGGCGGCGGAATTCGTCGGAGTCGATGAAATTGCCGGCAATGGTTTCCAGCGAATAGCCGCTGTCCAGCGCATTGGTCCAGAAGGTCAGGCCGCCAATGGCGGGGGCGCGGCCGAACGCCGCCTGGTACAGGCGGTAGACCACCGCAGGTGTGCCGTCCGTGCCCAGCACCAGGGAGCTGTCGGAGAAGCGCAGCGTGCTGTTGACCGGTACGCTGACCTGCACGCCGCTCTTGTTGGTGACCGTGGCATAGCTGCCGGAGTTGTAGACGGTGTAGTCCGAGCGCAGGCCTTCGAAGCGGCGCACCTCGGTGCCGGCGCTGACGGCGGCAGCGGCGCTGGCGACGGCGCCGCCGCTCAGCAGCTTGGGCTGCATGGCTGCCGCTGGTTCGGCAGGCTGTTCGCCGCCGCATCCGGCCAGCATGCTGGCCAGCAGCAGCGCGCCAAATAGTAGTCTTGCGTTCATTGATTGAGCTGGAGGAGAAAAAGGAGCGCTAGCGTAGCATGGCGGCCTGTGTCCAAATGTCACCAATTTCCACGCCGGCGCGCTCAGGGAGTGCTGCGCGCGGGGGCCAGGCCGCGCTGCCGTTCCCACCACGCGCTGGCCAGGAACAGCGCGCAGCCCGCGAACAGCACGGCGGGCAGCGCCTGGATGCCGGCGCTCTGCATCAGCACCCCCGTGACCAGCGGACCGCCCGCGCTGGCCACGCCCCACGAGGCATTGACCACCGCGCTGGCCGTGGTGAGCGACGGCCCGGAGAATTTCTCTCCGCATGCCACCAGCGACAGCATGTAGATGGCGCCGGCCGCCGCGCCCAGCGCCACCAGCAGCGTCCACCATAGCCACGGCGTGCCGGCGGCGAACGGCAGCAGCGGCAGCAGCAGGCACACCGCCACGCCGCAGGCGACGTGCACGCGCCGGCGGCCGTAGCGGTCCGCCAGCCAGCCCATGGCGAACTGCAGCGCCGTATCGCCCACCAGCACCACGGTGGCCGACAGCAGCGCCAGCTCCGTTACGATGCCCTGGCGGATCGCATACACTGGCAGGAAGCTCAGGATCAACGTGTCGAACAGCGCGAAGAAGGCCGCGCCCATCACGATCATCGGCATTTTCGGCAGCACGCTCTGCCAGCGCGGATGCGGCTCATCGCTGTCCGGCAGGCGCGCCCCGTTGATCAGTCCCAGGCCCGGCAGCGCGAGCAGGAACAGGCCGCCGCAGGCCGCAAAGCTCCACGCCACCTTGCCGTTCAGCGCCGCCACCAGCGCCGGACCGGCCAGCTGGAACAGCGTAAAGCTGGTGGTGTAGATGGCCACCACGCGCCCGCGCGAGTTGTCCGGCGCCAGCCGGTTCACCCATGCCTCGCCCACCGTAAACAGCACGCCCATGGCGGCGCCGAACACGAAGCGCAGCACGCCCCACAGCCACACGTTGTCCGTGATCTGCATCAGGGCGGTGGACAGCGCCGCCGCCCATACCGCGCCGATCATGGTGCCGCGCGGCCCGAAACGCGCCACCCAGCCGGTGACGAAAGGCGCCGAGCCGAGGATGCCGAGCGCACTGGCCGCCGTCACCAGGCCGATCAAGTGCGCGCCCGCGCCGCGCTGGTCCAGCGTGAGCGCGGCGAGGGGAATGGTGGCGCCGAGCCCGAGGCCGACGACGCCGATACTGAGGATGAGGGCGAAGAAGTCGCGCCAGGGAAGATGTTTCAATGTGTGGCTTTGCAGCAAAAGTGTTGTGCGTGATGATAGCAAATCTGGAAATGTGATAAATTGGCTTATCGCTTAAACGGAGGCCTCTGCACAGAGACTGAAGCCATGCGCCGACCATTAGTTA
Organism: Massilia sp. Root351; assembly: GCF_001425045.1. Classification (GTDB taxonomy): domain Bacteria; phylum Pseudomonadota; class Gammaproteobacteria; order Burkholderiales; family Burkholderiaceae_D; genus Rugamonas. The sequence continues at coordinate 296,958 of NZ_LMDJ01000001.1, forward strand.
TCGTCCCCGCCTGCACCCGGCATATAGGCTCGCATCCCGACCACGCCGTGCATTCCAAGTACATCGACGCCGTTGTACAGGGAGCCCGCTGCATGCCGCTGATCCTGCCTGCGCTGGGCGCGCAGACCGATTTCGAAGCCGTGCTCTCGGCCGCCGACGGCATCATGCTCACCGGCTCGGCCTCCAATCTGCAAGCCATCCTGTACGGCCAGGAAGTACTCAACCTCGAACTGCCGCAGGACCATGCGCGCGACGCCACCACGCTGCCGCTGATACGCGCCGCCCTCAAGCGCGGCATCCCGCTGATGGCGATCTGCCGCGGCTTCCAGGAACTGAACGTGGCGCTGGGCGGCACCCTGCACCAGGCGGTGCAGGAAGTGCCGGGCATGCTGGACCACCGCGACAGTCCGCTGGATACGCTTGAAAAACAGTATGGCCCGGCGCACCGCGTCCAAATCGCGCCGGGCGGAAAACTCGCGCACATCCTCGATGGCGCGCGCGAGATCATGGTCAATTCCCTGCACGGGCAGGGTATCGACCGTCTCGCGCCGGGGCTGGTGGCGGAAGCCACCGCCGACGACGGGCTGGTGGAAGCCTGCACCGTCGCCACGGCGCCCGGCTTCACGCTGGCGGTGCAGTGGCACCCTGAGTGGCAGGCCACCGCCAACCAGGATTCAATGAAAATGTTCCAAGCCTTCGGGCAGGCATGCCGTACCTACCAGGAACGCATTCCTTAGCTGCGCTCTCATTGCAGCCACGCTGCAGTCCCGCGTACACGGCCCGCAAGCGATACCCGGCCGTGTCAGATCAAGACTTTTAGAGAGCTCATCATGGCAATTCGCGAAAACTTTACGTACACAGATATGGATTTGTGGCTCAATGAAAAACGGGTCACCGAAATTGAATGCCTGGTCCCCGACCTGACCGGCGTCGCCCGTGGAAAGATCCTGCCGCGCGGGAAATTCACGCAGGAGCGCGGCATGCGCATCCCTGAAGCGGTGCTGGGCATGACCGTCACCGGCAACTATCCGACCGACGACGCGGCCTACGACCGCGCCATCTCGGCCACCGACCGCGACATGATCCTCAAGGCCGACCCCACTACCATCACCATGGTGCCGTGGGCCACCGACCCCACCGCGCAGGTGATCCACGATTGCTATTTCGCCGACGGCGCGCTGGTGGACTTCGCGCCGCGCACCGTGCTGCGGCGCGTGCTCAAGCTGTACGCGGAGCGCGGCTGGAAGCCGGTGGTGGCGCCCGAGCTGGAGTTTTACCTGACCGCCAAGAATATCGATCCCGACCTGCCGCTCAAGGCGCCCATCGGCCGCAGCGGCCGCGCCGAGACCAGCCGCCAGATCTACAGCATCGACGCGGTCAACGAGTTCGATCCGCTGTTCGAGGACATCTACGACTACTGCGACCTGATGGGCCTGGACGTGGACACGCTGATCCACGAAATCGGCGCCGGCCAGATGGAGATCAATTTCCTGCACGGCGACCCGCTCGGCCTGGCCGACAAGGTGTTCTTCTTCAAGCGCACCCTGCGCGAAGCGGCGCTCAAGCACGACATGTACGCCACCTTCATGGCCAAGCCCATGGCGGGCGAACCCGGATCGGCCATGCACGTGCACCAGAGCGTGGTGGACGTGAAGAGCGGCCGCAACATCTTCAGCAACGAGGACGGCTCGCCGGCCGCCGTGTTCAAGCACTACATCGGCGGCCTGCAGCGCTACATGCCCGCCGCCATGGCCATCGTGGCGCCGTACGTGAACTCCTACCGCCGCCTGGTGCGCCACACCGCCGCGCCGATCAACATCCAGTGGGGCGTGGACAACCGCACCGTGGGCTTCCGCGTGCCCGAATCCGGCGTGCAGGACCGCCGCGTGGAAAACCGCATCATCGGCGCGGACGCCAATCCCTACCTGGCGCTGGCCGTCACGCTGGCCTGCGGCTACCTCGGCATGACCGAGCAGCTCGAACCGACGCCGGCCACCACCGGCAGCGCCTACGACATGAAATACGAGCTGCCGCAAGGCCTGCCGGAAGCGCTGGCCGCGCTGCGCAAGGAGGACAAGCTGCGCGCCGTGCTGGGCGACCGCTTCATCGACGTCTACGCCGCCATCAAGGACGTGGAGCACCAGGAGTTCATGAAGGTCATCAGCCCCTGGGAACGCGAACATTTGCTGCTGCACGTTTGACAGGGGCGCCATCATGACGGACACCAAAACCATCCAGCAGCAGGACCATGCGCACTACCTGCATCCCTTCACCGACCACAAGGCGCTGGGCGAGAAGGGCGTGCGCGTGATGGTGCGCGGCGAGGGCATCTACCTGTGGGACTCGGAAGGCAACAAGATTTTGGACGGCATGTCCGGCCTGTGGTGCGTGGCGGTGGGCTACGGCCGCACCAGCATCTCCAGGGCCGTGTACGAGCAGATGGAGACGCTGCCGTTCTATAACAGCTTCTTCAACACCACCAACGTGCCGGCGGTGCAGCTGGCGGCGCGCCTGGCGCAGCTGGCGCCGGCGGGCTTCAACCGCGTGTTCTTTACCGGCTCCGGCTCGGAAGCGAACGACACCAATGTGCGCATGGTGCGGCGCTACTGGGACCTGCTGGGCTTCAAGGAGCGCCACGTCATCATCAGCCGCCACAACTCCTACCACGGCAGCACCATGGCGGGCGCCTCGCTGGGCGGCATGAGCGGCATGCACGAGCAGGGCGGCTTGCCGATTCCCGGCATCGTCCACATCGGCCAGCCGAATTACTACGACGACGGCGCCGGCCTCACGCCCGACGAATTCGGCCTGCGCTCGGCATCCTGGCTGGAAGCGAAAATCCTGGAAGTGGGACCGGACAAGGTGGCCGCCTTCATCGGCGAGCCGGTGCAGGGCGCCGGCGGGGTGATCATCCCGCCGGACACTTACTGGCCCGAGATCCGCCGCATCTGCGACAAGTACGGCATCCTGCTGATCGCCGACGAGGTCATCACCGGCTTCGGGCGGCTGGGGCGCTGGTTCGCCTCCGAGCCCTTCAGGCCGGATTTGATCACCTTCGCCAAGGGCGTCACCTCCGGCTACGTGCCGCTGGGCGGCGTGCTGGTGAGCGACCGCGTGGCCGACGTGCTGATCGCGCAGGGCGGCGACTTCAACCACGGCTTCACCTATTCCGGCCACCCGGTGGCCTGCGCGGCGGCGCTGGAAAACCTGCGCATCCTCGAAGAGGAGGGGCTGGTCGGACGCGTGGCGAACGACACCGGCCCCTATCTGAAGCGGGCTTTCCTCACGCTGGCCGAGCACCCGCTGGTCGGCAGCGCGGAGAGCTGCGGCTTCGTGGCCGGGCTCAACCTGGTCAAGCGCAAGGCGGAAAACGTGCACTACCAGGTGCGGTTCGACCCGGCGCTGGGCGTGGGCATGCTGTGCCGCGCCCACATGTTCAACACCGGCATCATCATGCGCGCCGTGGGCGAGCGCATGATCATTGCCCCGCCGCTGGTGATGACGCACGCGCAAATCGACGAGATGGTGTCGCTGATCCGCCGCGCGCTGGACCTGACGCTGGAAGAAGTGCGCCAAAGAGGGCTGTTGTAACCGCATTTTGGTAGTCTTCCTCGATATGCTGCATTTATAATCACGTCTCTTGCCGTGCGGCCTCGCCGCGCGCGTGCATCCCGATTAAGCTTATCAATTCGCCAATATGACGACAGTCCAACCCGCCGACGCTGGCCAGCCTTTCCTGTTAATCCGCAATCTGGTCAAGGATTTTGACGGCGTGCGCGCCGTCAATGATGTGTCGGTGACGATCAACAAGGGCGAGATTTTCGCCCTGCTGGGCAGTTCGGGCTGCGGCAAGTCGACCCTGCTGCGCATGCTGGCCGGTTTCGAAACGCCCACCTCCGGCGCCATTACCCTGGGCGGCAAGGACATCATCAGCACCCCGCCGTACGAGCGCCCCATCAACATGATGTTCCAGTCCTACGCGCTGTTTCCGCACCTGTCGGTGTGGGACAACATCGCCTTCGGCCTGCGCCGCGACGGGTTGCCGGCGCAGGAAGTGGCCGCGCGCGTGGACCACATGCTGTCGCTGGTGCAGCTCACGGCCTACGGCAAGCGCAAGCCGCACCAGCTGTCCGGCGGCCAGCAGCAGCGCGTGGCGCTGGCGCGCAGCCTGGCCAAGCGCCCGCAGCTGCTGCTGCTGGACGAACCGCTCGGCGCGCTGGACAAGAAACTGCGCGAGCAGACCCAGGTCGAGCTGGTCAACATCATCGAACAGGTCGGCGTGACCTGCGTGATGGTCACCCACGACCAGGACGAGGCGATGAGCATGGCCACCCGCATTGCCATCATGAGCGAGGGCCGCATCCTGCAGGTGGGCGCGCCGGGCGAAATCTATGAAACCCCGAACTGCCGCTTCGTGGCCGACTTCATCGGCTCGGTCAACCTGTTCGAAGGCCGGGTCACCGAAGACCAGCCCAGCTACGTGGTGATCGAATCGGACGAAACCAGCCACTACGTCAGCCACGGCATCACCGGCACCGACGACATGGAAGTGAGCGTGGCGGTGCGCCCGGAGAAGATCGTGCTGCAGCCGAACGCGCCCACCATGTCGCAGCGCGCCAAGGTGGAAGAGCACGGCCACAACTGCGTGCAGGGCGTGATCGCGGCGGTGTCCTACTTCGGCAACGAAACCCACTACCAGGTCAGGCTGGACAGCGGCATGCGGCTCAAGGTGGCGCGCACCAACTCGGCGCGCCATGCCGAAGCACCCCTGCAGCGCGAGCAGCGCGTGCACGCGTGGTGGGACGGCAGCGACGTTGTCGTGCTGACCCGTTGAGCGGCAGGGGCTTTCCATGTTCACATTCTTCAAAGACCTGCTGACGCTGCGCTGGCTGAGCGGCCGCAGCGCCGTCATCGCCGTGCCCTACCTGTGGCTGATCGGCGCCTTCCTGATCCCCTTCCTGATCGTGGCGCGCATCAGCTTCACCGAGGTCGATGCCGGCAATCCCTTCGGCACCCTGGTGACCTATGCCGAGGGCATCGTCGATATCAAGATCAAGGTATCGAACTACCTGTTCATCGCGGCCGACGAGCTGTATGTGCTGACCTATCTGAGCTCGCTCAAGTACGCCGCCATCACCACCGCCTGCTGCCTGCTGATCGGCTACCCGTTCGCCTATTTCATGGCGCGCGCGCGGCCCTCGCTGCGCCCGGTGCTGCTGATGATGGTGATGCTGCCGTTCTGGACTTCCTTCCTGCTGCGCATCTACGCCTGGAAGGGCATCCTGGCCAACCAGGGCATCCTGAACAACTTCCTCATCTCCATCGGCGCCATCCAGGAACCGCTGCACATGATGAACACCTCGTTTTCGCTGGTGCTCGGCATGGTGTACGCCTACCTGCCGTTCATGATACTGCCGCTGTACACCAACCTGGCCAAGATGGACCTGCGTTACCTGGAAGCGGCGGCCGACCTGGGCGCCACCCCGTGGCAGGCGTTCTGGCGCATCACGGTGCCGCTGTCGAAGTCCGGCATCATCGCCGGCTCCATGCTGGTGTTCATTCCCGCCGTGGGCGAATACGTCATCCCCGAGCTGCTGGGCGGCCCGGAAACGCTGATGATAGGGCGCGTGCTGTGGGACGAATTCTTTACCAATAACGACTGGCCGATGGCGTCCTCCGTCACCGTGGTGGTCATTCTGCTGATCCTGGTGCCGATGGCGATCCTTAACAAATACCAGGCCGAACAAAGCGAAGGAGGGCGCAAATGAAGGGCTCCCTGATCCCGCGCTGGTTCGGCCGCGGCTGGCTTTCGCTCGGCTACATCTTCCTCTACCTGCCGATCATCGTGCTGGTGGTGTTCTCGTTTAACAGTTCGCGCCAGGACATGGTGTGGAGCGGCTTCTCCACCCAGTGGTACGGCGAGTTGATGCACGACAGCGAGATCATTTCCGGTTTCGGCCTGTCCTTGCGCATTGCCTTCCTGACGGCCTGCTCATCGGTGGTGCTGGGCACCTTCGCCGCCTTCGTGCTGAACCGCTACCGCCGCTTCGCCGGCCGTACCCTGTTCTCGGCCATGACCAGCGCGCCGCTGGTGATGCCGGAAGTGATCATCGGCCTGTCGCTGCTGCTGATGCTGGTGTCGGCGCAGAAGATGTTCGGTTTCCCGGAGCGCGGCCTGAACACCATCTGGATCGGCCACACGCTGCTCGGCATGGCCTACGCCACCGTGGTGGTGCAGTCGCGCCTGCAGGAGATGAGCAAGTCGCTGGAAGAGGCGGCCATGGACCTGGGCTGCCGTCCCTACCAGGTGTTCTTCCTGGTCACGCTGCCCAACATCAAGCAGGCGCTGGCCTCGGCCTGGCTGCTGACGTTCACGCTGTCGCTGGACGATGTGGTGCTGTCGGCCTTCCTGTCCGGGCCAGGCTCGACCACCATGCCGCTGGTGATCTTCTCGCGCGCCCGCCTCGGGCTGGACCCGCGTGTGAACGCGGTGGCAGCCATCACCATCCTGGTGGTGACGGTGGCGGTGATCGCCTCCAGCGTCTACATGGCGCGCACCCAGCGCGCACGAATGAAACAAGTCTCCGCCGCCGGCAAGGCGTAAAATGATCTGGCGGGCGCCTGCCCGCCAATCAAGGAGCAAGCATGGCAGACGCACTTTGGCACGAGCGCGCACTTGCGCTGAACATCGACGGCCGCGCCTTCATCAACGGTGAGCGCGCCTGGTCCCGCACCGAACAGCAGTTCGACAAACATTCCCCCATCGATGGCCGCAAGCTGGCCGCCGTGGCCCGCTGCGGCGCGCCCGACGTGGACGCGGCCGTGCAAGCCGCCCGCGCCGCCTTCGAGGATGGCCGCTGGGCCGGCATGCCGCCCGCCAAACGCAAGCGCGTGCTGATCCGCTTTGCGGACCTGATCCAGCAAAACGCCGCCGACCTGGCGCTGCTGGAAACCCTGGACATGGGCAAGCCGATCAAATACAGTCAGAGCGTGGACGTGGGCGCGGCCGCCAACTGCATGCGCTGGTACGGCGAAGCGGTGGACAAGGTGTACGGCGAAATCGCCCCCACCGCCAGCAACAGCCTGGCGCTGATTACGCGCGAACCGGTGGGCGTGGTGGGCGCCATCATTCCGTGGAACTACCCGATGATCATGGCCGCGTGGAAGATCGCCCCGGCGCTCGCGGCGGGCAACAGCGTGGTGCTCAAGCCGTCCGAAAAGGCGCCGCTGACTTCATTGCGGCTGGCCGAGCTGGCGCTGCAGGCGGGCATTCCGGCCGGCGTGTTCAGCGTGCTGCCGGGCTACGGTAACGAAGCGGGCAGCGCGCTGGCGCTGCACATGGACGTCGACTGCATCGCCTTCACCGGCTCCACCCGGGTGGGCAAGCAGATCATGCAGATGGCGGGGCAGTCGAACCTGAAGCGCGCCTGGACTGAATTGGGCGGCAAGTCCGCCAACATTGTCTGCGCCGACTGCCCGGACCTGGACGCGGCGGTGGCGGCGGCGGTGGGCTCGATCTATTTCAACCAGGGCGAAAGCTGCAACGCGCCGTCGCGCCTGTTCGTGGAAGAGTCGATCAAGGACGCCTTCATCGAAAAGGCGCTGGCCATGGTGCCGCGCTACCAGCCGGGCGATCCGCTGGACGAAGCCACCGTGATGGGGGCCATCGTGGACGAAGTGCAGATGAAAACGGTGCTGGGCTATATCGAGGCGGGCAAGGCAGGCGGCGCGCGGCTGCTGGCGGGCGGCGCGCAGGAGCGCGCGCAAAGCGGCGGCTATTACGTCGCGCCGACCTTGTTCGACCAGGTCGACAGCGGCATGAGGATCGCGCAGGAAGAGATATTCGGACCGGTACTGTCGGTGCTCAGCTTCACGGATGTGCAGGACGCGGTGAAGCAGGCCAACGCCACGCCGTACGGCTTGCAGGCGGCGGTGTGGAGCGCCAACATGAGCAAGGCGATCCAGGTGGCGCGGGCCTTGAGGGCCGGCACGGTGCACGTGAACCAGTACGACGGCGACGACATCACCGTGCCTTTCGGCGGCTACAAGCAGTCCGGCAACGGGCGCGACAAATCGCTGCACGCCTTCGACAAGTACACCGAGCTGAAGACGACCTGGATACAGATCGGCTGACGATGGGCGGGTGACGCGCCCGAGGCGCCAACCCGCCGTTGCGCCTAGAAGCAGTGTTCCTGGGCCGGGAAGGAACCATCCTTGACGGCGGCCACATAGGCGCTGACGGCCGCGTCGATGCTGGTCTGCCCTTCCATGAAGTTCTTCACGAAGCGTGCCTTGCGGCCAGGGAACACGCCCAGCAGGTCGTGCATCACCAGCACCTGGCCGGAGCAGTCCGGACCGGCGCCGATGCCGATGGTCGGCATGGCCAGCAGCTCGGTCACTTCCTTGCCCAGCTGGGTGGGAATCGCCTCCAGCACCACCATCGCGGCGCCGGCGGCCTGCAGCTTCAGCGCGTCCGACTTCAGCAGCTCGGCGCTCTCGATGGTCTTGCCCTGCACCTTGTAGCCGCCCAGCTGGTGCACCGACTGCGGCGTCAGGCCCAGGTGCGCGCATACCGGCACCGAGCGCTCGGTCAGGAACTTCACGGTCTCGGCCAGCCAGGCGCCGCCCTCGATCTTCACCATGTGCGCGCCGGCCTGCATCAGCTTGACCGCGTTGTCGAACGCCTGCTGCGGGTTGGCGTAGGTACCGAACGGCATATCGGCCAGCACCAGCGCAGACTTGTTGCCACGCGCGACCGCCCGGGTGTGGTAAGCCACTTCGTCCAGCGTCACCGGCAGCGTCGAGTCCAGGCCATTGCAGACCATGCCCAGCGAATCGCCGATCAGCAGCACTTCCACGCCGCAGCGGTCCATCAGCGAGGCGAAGCTCGCGTCATAGCAGGTGAGCATGGTGATCTTGTCGCCGGCGGCTTTGCGCGCGTTCAGCGCTGGGATGGTGACCGCCTTGTGCGCCACGGGTTTTGCCGGCGCCGCGGCCGGAGCGGCGGCAGCGCTTGCACCAGCGGCCGGCACAGGAGCGCTGCCCGCCATTTCGTTACCTTGCAAATAACCAGACATGGATGTTCCTCAAGTAGTGTGATCCCGGTGGCGCCAGTGTAATGCCTGCCGCCAAACCGCGTATTCTACCTGCGAAAGAACTTTCTTTTCAGCGTGGGGATCCGAAATAGACGGCGGCCACTATTTGCCCACAAAGAGGAAGGCTACGGCCGCCATGATGCAGCCGAACGCCGCCAGGTGCCGCCAGCTCACCGGCTCGCCCAGCACGGTCACCATGAACACGCCGAACACGATCAGCGCGATGGCCTCCTGCGTCACCTTCAGCTGCCCGGCGCTCCAGCCGCTGGCAAAGCCGATCCGGTTGGCCGGCACCGCCAGGCAGTACTCCACGAACGCGATGGCCCAGCTGATCATGATGACCGTGAACAGCGGCTTGTTCATGCCGCCCTTCAGGTGCCAGTACCATGCAATGGTCATGAAGATGTTGGAGGCGGCGAGCAGAAGGAGGGTTTGCATGGGCGCTTACAGCTTGGTGATGGCCTGGCCGGCGACGGCCGATTCGAAGCAGCGCGCGGGGACGCGGCCGGGGATGGCGATGTTGCCGGCGATTTCCAGCAGCGGCACGATGACGAAGGCGCGCTCGCACATGCGCGGGTGCGGCACGGTCAGCTCGGGGCTGTTGATCTGTTGCCGGCCGTAGAGCAGCAGGTCCAGGTCCAGCGTGCGCGGGGCGTTGTGGTAGGGGCGCTCGCGGCCGTGCGCCTGCTCGATGCCCTGCAGCGCCTGCAGCAGCGCTTGCGCACCCAGTTCCGTTTCCAGGCAGGCCACGGCGTTGATGTAGTCGTCGCCGCTGGAGTCGATCGGGGCGGTGCGGTACAGCGAGGAGACGGCGCTCACGGTGCAGCCGGGCAGGGCGCGCAGGCGCGCGATGGCGTCCTGCACGTTGGCCTGTGCGTCGCCCAGGTTGGCGCCGATGCCGATGTAGGCGGTGGTGCCCATGGCGTTCAGCACCGCGCTCATTGGCCGTCGTTGCCGCCGCCGTTGCCGGTGTCGGCGCTGGCAGGGGCGCGTTTGCGGGGCGCGCGCGGTGCACGCGAGCGCGGCGGACGCGGTTCGCGCGGCGCGGCGTCGGCGCCTGCTTCCGCGTGCGCATTGCCCCCCGCTGTGCGGCCGCCGGCCTGGCCCGCGTCGGCGCGGCTGCCGCCGCTGTAGTCGCTGTCGCCGTCCTGGCTGCCTTGGCCGGCATCGCCGCCTTCGCCGCCTTCGCCGCCTTCGCCTTTGCTGCGGCCGCCGCGGCGCGGAGGACGCTTGCGCTTCGCACCGCCGGCAGCGCCGCCGCCGTGGCTCAAGCCGGCCACCAGCTGTTCGCGTTCGGTTTCGTCGCCGTCGTAGAAGGCGGTCCACCATTCGCCCAGCTCGGCGTCGATCTCGCCCGAGGCGCAGCGCAGCAGCAGGAAGTCATAGCCGGCGCGGAAGCGCAGGTGTTCCAGCAGCTTGTACGGGTTCTTGCCGGTGCGGCGTTCGAAGCGCGGCTGCATCGACCAGATGTCGCGCATGTCCGAACCGATCTTGCGCTGCAGGGCCAGTTTTTCGGTTTGCGAATCGAGCACGTCGTCCGCCGCCAGGTGCAGCGCGGGGATCGGGAATTCGCTGGCGGCCTTGTAGGCGTTCCACTTCTCCAGCACCTGGTGCCACAGCAGCGACGCGAACAGGAAGCCCGGCGAGACGGTCTTGCCGGCGTGGATGCGCTTGTCGGTCGAGTCCAGCGCCAGGGTCACGAACTTCACGCCCAGCGGCTGCTCCAGCACCACGTCGAGCAGCGGCAGCAGGCCGTGATGCAGGCCTTCCTTGCGCAGCTGCAGCAGGCAGGCCAGCGCCTGGCCCGACATCAGGAGCTTGAGCATCTCGTCGAACACGCGCGCCGGGGGCACGTTGTTGATCAGCGGCGCCATGATGGTGATCGGCTCGCGCGTGCCCGGCTCGATCTGGAAGCCCAGCTTGGCCGCGAAGCGCGTCACGCGCAGCATGCGCACCGGGTCTTCGCGGTAGCGCGCTTCGGGCACGCCGATGATGCGCAGCGTCCTGGCGCGGATGTCCTCGATGCCGCCGTGGTAGTCCCACACTTCCTCGTTGGCCGGGTTGTAGTACATGGCGTTGATGGTGAAGTCGCGCCGCTCGGCGTCCTCGGCCATGCTGCCGAAGGTGTTGTCGCGCAGGACGCGGCCGTGTTCATCCTTGGGCGCGTTCTCGATCGAGGGGCCGCGGAAGGTGGTCACCTCCAGCAGGTCCTGGCCGAACATCACGTGCACGATCTGGAAGCGCTTGCCGATGATGAAGGCGCGCCGGAACAGGCGCTTGACCTGCTCGGGCGTGGCGTCGGTGGCGATGTCGAAGTCTTTCGGCTTCACGCCCAGCAGCAGGTCGCGCACGGCACCGCCGACCACGAAGGCCTGGTAGCCCGCTTCCTGCAGGGTGCTGGTGACGCGCACGGCGTTCGAGGACAGCAGGCGCGGGTCGATGCCGTGCTGGTTGGCGCCAAGTACCACCGGGACACTGGTGTCTCGCACGGGGGCTTCTTTGACACCGAGGATTTTGCGGATCAATTTCTTAATCATTGAATATATTTATCGTTGGCCAGCCTTTTTCGGCGGCGTGGCTGGTCAGTGCGGCGTTCGGATTGGTGGCCACCGGGTGGGTGACGACCGACATCAGCGGGATGTCGTTGTGCGAGTCGCTGTAGAAATGCACGGTCTCGAAGTCTTCCAGGCGCTTGCCCAGTTTCTCGAGCCAGGCCTTGGTGTGCACCACTTTGCCGTGGCCCTGGGTCGGCGTGCCCACCAGCTTGCCGGTGATGCTGCCGTCGGCCGCCACTTCCGGCATGGCCGCGATCAGGTGCTCGATACCCAGCGCCTCGGCGATGGGCGCGGTGATGAAGTGGTTGGTGGCGGTGACGATGGCCACCAGGTCGCCGGCGTCCAGGTGCTTTTGCAGCAGCGCGCGCGCGGTCGGGCGGATGGCCGGGGCGATCACTTCGCGCATGAACTGCGCGTGCATCTGGTCCAGTCTGGCGCGCGGGAAGCCGGCCAGGGTGCCGAGCGAAAACTCCAGGTACTCCACCGGGTCCAGCGTGCCGGCCTGGTACTGCTCGAAGAAGGCCTGGTTGCGGGCCGCGAAGGCCTGCGCGTCGACGGCGCCGATGCGGCACAGGAATTGGCCCCATTCGTAGTCCGAATCGATGGGCAGGAGGGTGTGGTCGAGGTCAAACAGGGCCAGGTTCATCATTCTTTCGCTTCCGCCTGCAGCCATTCGCGCAGCAGCGGCAGGGTAATGGGACGTTGGGTTTCAAGGGAATATTGGTCGAGCGCGTCCAGCATTTCCGACAGCGAGCGCATGTCGCGCCGGTAATGCGAAAGCAAATAGGGTAACACGCCGGGCGACAGCGTCAAGCCGCGGGCCGCCGCCGCCGTGGTCAATGCGGCAACCTTTTCATCGTCGGTCAGGCCGTGCAGGCGGTAGATCAGGCCCCAGCCCATGCGCGTGCGCAAGTCCTCGCGCACCGGCAGCACGGCCGGCGCCACCGCGCCGCTGCACACCATGAAGGCGTTGTTGGCGCGGATCTCGTTGAACAGGGCGAAGGCGTCGATCTGCGCCAGCGGCGACAGCTTCTCGCAGTCGTCGAGCAGGTACAGGTCCACCTCCGGCGAATAGACGAATTCGGATTCGATCGAGAACGGCGAGATGTAGCGCGCCCCTTCCAGGGCGCCGAGTGCCTTCAGGATGTGGCTCTTGCCGGCGCCGGTGTCGCCCCACAGGTAGGCGAAATGCTCGCGCGAGGTGCGGCCGGCGAACTCGCGCATCAGCGCGGCCACCTCGGCGTTCTGGCCCACCTCGAAGGAGTCGAGGGTGAGCACAGGCTCGGCGCCTAAATCCAGCACCAGTTGCTTCATGGCTCCCGCCCCGCAGTTTGCATATTCGTCTTCACACTACGCATTATAAAAGCTGCTGCGCAAGTAGTGGCCGCGAAGATGCTTGAAGGCCACCATCAGGATGGCCGAGGCGGGCAGGGCCAGCAGCACGCCGACGAAGCCGAACAGCTGGCCGAAGGCCAGCAGCGCGAAGATCACCGCCAGCGGGTTGAGGCCGATGCGCTCGCCCACCAGGCGCGGCGTGAGGAAAAAGCCTTCGATGACCTGGCCGGCGCCGTAGATCACGGCCACCGCGATCACGCCGCTCCAGTCGGTGAACTGCAGCACGGCGGCGATCAGCGCCAGCACCAGACCCAGGCCGAAGCCCAGGTAGGGGATGAACACCAGCAGGCCGGTCAGGATGCCCACCGGCAGCGCCACGTCGAAGCCGGCGATGGCCAGGCAGCTCGAGTAGTACACGGCCAGCACCACCATCACCAGCAGCTGGCCGCGCAGGTACTGCGCCAGCAGGGTGTCGACCTCCTCGGCCATGGCCACGGTGGCGCCGATATAGCGGCGCGGCACGGCGCCGGCGATGCGCGCCATCATCTGGTGCCAGTCCAGCAGCAGGTAGAACAGCAGCACCGGCACCAGCACCAGGGTGGCGATCCAGCCCAGTACGGCGGTGCCGCCCACGCGCGCCGAGGCCAGCACGGCGGTCCAGATTTCGTCGCCGCTGGCGACCATCTGCTGCGAGACGAGTTTTTTGATGCCGGCCGAATCGAGCTGCACCTTGATGCCCATTTCGCGCAGGCGCGGGCTCAGCAGGTCGTTGGCCTTGGCCAGGAAAGCGGGAATCTGCGCCTGCAGCAGCGGGATCTCGGTTTGCAGCACGGGTACCACGATCAGCACCATCGACAGCACCGCGCACAGGAACAGCAGCACCACCGCCACCACCGCGATCGGGCGCGGCACGTCGAAGCGGCCCACGCGCAGGCGGTCGATGCGGTCCACGCCGGGATTGAGGGCGTAGGCGATGATGGCCGCCGCCAGGAATGGTGTCAGGACAGGGCCCAGCGCCACCAGCAGGACGCCGAATGCCAGCCACAATGCTACCCAGAATGCCGTTTGTTTTTGTTCGACCGAGAGGGGGAATGGCATGTGGGGAAGATGTTTTTCGTAAAAACGGCAGGTTGACGGGGCATTTTGATAAAATAGCGGACTTGCCGGGTTTTGCGTCACAAATGCACGAATTCCGGCCACCGCCTTCTATTTTACCGCCTCCGCTGCGAAATACACCATGAGCCAACCTTCTAATGTTTCCCTGTCCTACCGTGACGCCGGCGTCGATATCGACGCTGGTGATGCTTTAGTCGAAGCGATCAAGCCGTTTGCCAAGCGCACCATGCGCGAAGGCGTCATGGCCGGCATCGGCGGCTTCGGCGCGCTGTTCGAGATCAGCAAGAAGTACCAGGAGCCGGTGCTGGTGTCCGGCACGGACGGCGTCGGCACCAAGCTGAAGCTGGCCTTCGAACTGAACCGCCACGACACGGTGGGCATCGACCTGGTGGCCATGAGCGTCAACGACATCCTGGTGCAGGGCGCCGAGCCGCTGTTCTTCCTGGACTACTTCGCGTGCGGCAAGCTGGACGTGCCGCAGGCGACCGACGTCATCAAGGGCATCGCCAAGGGCTGCGAGCAGTCCGGCGCGGCGCTGATCGGCGGCGAGACGGCGGAAATGCCGAGCATGTACCCGGCCGGCGAGTACGACCTGGCCGGTTTCGCGGTGGGCGTGGTGGAAAAATCGAAAATCATCGACGGCACCAAGATCGCCCCGGGCGACGTGGTGCTGGGCCTGGCCTCGTCGGGCGCGCACTCGAACGGTTACTCGCTGGTGCGCAAGATCATCGAAGTGGCCAAGCCGGACCTGGAAGGCGACTTCCACGGCCGCAAGCTGGCCGACGTGCTGATGGAGCCGACCCGCATCTACGTCAAGCCGCTGCTGGCGCTGATGGCCTCGATGGAAGTGAAGGGCCTGGTGCACATCACCGGCGGCGGCCTGGTGGAAAACATCCCGCGCGTGCTGCAGCCCGGCCTGACGGCCGAGCTGGACGGCAAGTCGTGGACCCTGCCGCCGCTGTTCCAGTGGCTGCAACAGCACGGCGGCGTGGCCGACGCTGAAATGCACCGCGTGTTCAACTGCGGCATCGGCATGACCGTGATCGTCTCGGCCGACAACGCCGACGCCGCCATGGCCCAGCTGCAAGCGGCCGGCGAAACCGTCTACCGCATCGGCGCCATCCGCGCGTCGGCGGCAGGCGAACACCAGTGCGTGGTGGTCTAATGGCCAAGGCGCGGACCTGATCCGCGCCGCAGCACACCATCCCAGGCATGCTGCGGCATGCCTTTTTTACGTCTTTATTGGTTACATGATGTATCAAATGAATTGCTGATTGTGGGATTTATGTTCGCCTTGGGAACAACTATAGTGGTTCCATGCCGAACGGAAACGACGGCAGCAGCTAAGGAAACCCCACCATCACAACCTGGAGAACCATCATGAACTCGCACATCGTCATCGTGTACCACAGCGGCTACGGCCACACCGCCAGGATCGCCGAGGCAGTTGCCGAAGGCAGCGGCGCCACCTTGCTGGCCATCGACGCCGAAGGCCAGCTGCCTGAAGCGGGCTGGGACTTGCTGGCCAAGGCGCAAACCATCATCTTCGGCTCGCCCACCTACATGGGCAACGTGAGCTGGCAGTTCAAGCGCTTTGCCGACACCGCCTCGTCGGTGTGGTTCAAGCAGGGCTGGAAGGACAAGCTGGCGGCCGGCTTCACCAACTCGGCCTCGGTGGCGGGCGACAAGCAGACCACGCTGTACACCCTGTTCACCCTGGCGCAGCAGCACGGCATGCTGTGGGCCGGTACCGGCATGATGCCGAGCAACGCCAAGAGCGCGCACCGCGACGACGTCAACTACCTGTCCTCCTTTGCCGGCCTGGCCACCGCCACCCCGTCCGACGCCGCGGTGGACGAAATCCCCGCCGGCGACCTGAAGACCGCGCGCCTGTTCGGCGAACGCATCCGCCAAGTCACGGCACGCCTGGCCTGAGGAGACCATCATGACCTTCGCCATCAAACGCATCGCCGGTGCGCTGGCGGCCGCCTTCGCCGCCGCCACCCTTGCCGCGAGCTTCGCCGGCGCCGCCCAGGCTGCCGCACCGAAGGCGCCTGCCGCCAGCGCCGCCCCGATCAGCGCCGCCCCGATTGGCGCCGAAGCGCCGGACGCCAAGATCCGCCTGACCCGTGTCACGCCGGCATACTGGAAAGTGACCTTCGCCAACGCGCCGCTGAACATCGTCGGCCCGAAGGAAGTACGCGAACTGGTCCGGATCGTGGAAGCCATCGAAGCCGACCAGCAGGTGCAGGTGGTGGTGTTCGACAGCGCCATCCCCGGCAGTTTCATCGCCCACTACGACCTGCTTACCCCGCTGGAAGAATCGACCGGCATGGCGCCCGGCCCCACCGGCATGCACCCGGTGCCGGACCTCATGGTGCGCATCGCCCGCCTGCCGATCGTCACCATCTCGGCAATCCGCGGCCGCGCCACCGGCATCGGCAGCGAGCTGATACTGGCCACCGACATGCGCTTCGCCAGCCGCGAAAAAGCCGTGCTGTCGCAGTGGGAGGTGGGCGCCGGCCTGGTGGCGGGCGGCGGCCCGATGGCGCGCCTGCCGCGCCTGGTGGGACGCGGCCGCGCGCTGGAAATCCTGGTGGCTTCGGACGACATCAACGGCGACGTGGCCGAGCGCTACGGCTACGTGAACCGTTCGCTGCCGGATGCCGAGCTGGACGGTTTCGTCGACACCATGGCGCGCCGCATCGCCTCCTTCGAGCGCGCCGCCATCGTCGACACCAAGGCGCTGGTGAACCTGGCCAGCCTGCCGCCGGACGCCGAAATGCAGCCGGGCTGGGACGCCTTCATCGCCTCGGTCAAGCGTCCCGCCACCCAGCAGCGCCTGAAAGCGCTGGTGGAGCAGGGCTTGCAGCAACCCGGCGCCATCGAGGACAACCTCGGCCGCGCCACCGCCGCCTACCGCAAATAAGCCGCCAAGGGCCGCCGGCCCTGCCCGGCGCGTGTTACACCCGCTCCCGGGGCGCGGCTTGCCCCAGGCGCCCCGTCATGAAATCGACAAAGGCGCGCACCCGCAGCGACAGGTGGCGCGCGTGCGGGTACAGCAGGATGAAGGGGCGCGAGGTGCCGCCGAACTGCGGCAGCAGCTCCACCAGCGAGCCGTCCGCCAGGTCGCGCTCGACGATGTAGCGGTAGGTCTGCACCAGCCCCGCGCCCGCGCGCGCCAGGGTCACGATGCCCAGCACGTCTTCGGCGCAGGTGTAGCCGCCGCTGGTCATCATGTCGATCTGCTTGCCGTCCACCTTGAACTGCCACGGGATCTTGCGCCCGCTGCTGGGCAGGTCGAACTGGATGCACTCGTGCTGTTTCAGCTCGTCCAGCGACTTGGGCGCGCCAGCGCGTCTCAGGTAGGCCGGCGCCGCCACCAGCACCAGTTCCGCATCCTCCAGCTTGCGCGCGATCAGCGATGAATCGGCCGGGTCGCGTCCGCGCACCACCATGTCGTAGCTTTCGTCGGCGAAATCGATGTTGCGGTTGCTGATGTGGACCTGCACCGTCACCTCCGGATACAGCGCACGGAACTCGGGCAACATGGGCAGCAGCCGGTAGTGGCCGTAGGGCGTGGGCACGCTGATGCGCAGCGGGCCCGCCGGCGCCTTCTGCGCGCCGGTGACTTCCCGCTCCGCCTCGAGCAGCCGGTCCAGCGCCTCGCGGCACTGCTCGTAGTAGCGCTGGCCGCCGTCCGTCAACCGGATCTGGCGCGTGGTGCGCACGAACAGGCGCACCCCCAGCCGCTCCTCCAGCCGCGCGATCGAGCGGCTCACCGCCGCCGGCGTCACGCCGCTCTGGTTGGCCGCCGCCGTGAAGCTGCCCAGTTCCGCCGCCTGGCAGAACAGCTCGATGGTGCCGAGCTGCATTTCGTCGAAGTTACGCTGCATAGATTACACCGTGTATTAAGTCATGTTCCATATTAGCCATTTATTGGCCCGGATGGAATAAGTAAAGTGTGTTCATGCCGCAAACAAACCCAGCGGTAACCCTCTCAAACCTGAACTGGAGCACACCATGAACAGCAACAAAACCGTCATCGTCACCGGCGCATCGAGCGGCATCGGCTTTGCCATCGCCAAGGCTTACCTGGCGCGCGGCTACAACGTGGTCGGCAACGCCCGCAGCGCCGACGGCCTGCAGACCGCCGCCGCCCAGCTGGGCAACCCCGCCAACTTCCTGCCGGTGGCCGGCGACATCGCACTGGCCTCCACCGCCGCCGCGCTGTTCGAGCAAGCCGTTGCCGCGTTCGGCAAGGTGGACATCCTGATCAACAACGCCGGCATCTTCCTGCCCAAGGCCGTGGGCGACTACACGGAAGAAGAAGTCAACACCATTGTCGGCACCAACCTGATGGGTTTCTTCTACCCGTCGCAGCAGGCGGCGCGCCACATGAGCGCCAACCAGGCCGGCCACATCGTCACCATCACCGCTGCCATCGCCGAGCAGCCCAACGCCAAGGTCAACGCGCTGCTGCCCATCCTGATCAAGGGCGGCCTGAACCACGCCACGCGCGGCCTGGCGATTGAACTGGCCGGCTCCAATGTGCAAGTCAACGCGGTGGCGCCCGGCATTATCCGCACCCCGATGCACGGCACCGACGAAGGCACCCAGCACTTCCTGAAAGGCCTGTCGCCCGCCAACCGCGTCGGCGAGACCGACGACATCGTCAACGCCGTGCTGTACCTGACCGACTCGTCTTTCGTCAGCGGCACCGTGGCCGTGGTCGACGGCGGCGCAGCGGCCGGCACCTGGTAAGCACCCCCACCGCCCATCACTTCACCCCAAGGAGAATCACCATGCCGTACGTAAATATCCGCATCACCAAGGAAGGCGCCACCGCTGCGCAGAAGCTGGAACTGATCGAAGGCGCAACCGACCTGCTGCAGCGCGTGCTGAACAAGAACCCGGCCACCACCTTCGTCATCATCGACGAAGTGGAGATGGACAGCTGGGGCGTGAACCGCGAGAACGTGGTCACCATGCGCGCGCGCGAAGCGGCAGCCCGCGCGGCGGCCAAGCTGGGAGACAAGTCATGAAACTGGTCTTCGCCGGCGACCCGATGTGCTCGTGGTGCTACGGCTTTGGCAAAGAGCTGACCGCGCTGACGCAGCGCCACCCGGAGCTGGAACTGCAGATCCTGGTGGGCGGCGTGCGGGCCGGCGCCACCGACCTGCTGGACGACACCGGCAAGCAATTCCGCCTGGGCCACTGGGCCCGGGTCGAGGACAGCAGCGGCCTGCCGTTCAACCGCGCCGCGTTCCTGGCGCGCGAGAACTTCGTCTACGACACCGAGCCGATTTGCCGCGCTGTGGTGGCGGTGCGGCGCGTGGCGCCGCAGGCCGACCAGCTGGCCGTGTTCCGCGCCCTGCAGCATGCGTTCTATGTCGACGGCCTGGACACGACCGACGGCGCGGTGCTGGCCGAGGTGGCGTCGGCGGCGCTGGCCAAGGCCGGCCACGCGGTGCCGGCCGCCGCCCTGCATGCGGAGTGGAATAGCGCGGCGGCCATCGCCGTGACGGCGGCCGAGTTCTCGCATGTGCGTTCGCTGGGCATCCGCAGCTTCCCCGCGCTGCTGCTGGACACCGGCGACGGTTTGTACGAGATCAGCCCCGGCTATGCCCATGCCGACAAGCTGGAGCAGCAATTGCAGGCAACCTTGCAGCACGTCGCTGCCGCCGCATAGCGCTGCGGCACGGGGAGGGCGCCAGCCGGCGTGTTCCCCTTTTTGAAAGGAGCATGAGATGAACCAGCCACCCACGCGGCCCGCAGCGGCCGACATCGCCGGGATCGCCGCCGTGGCCGAAGCCTATCTGCGCGGCGTATATGAAGGGGACAGCGCCGCCCTGGCGGCGCTGTTCGCGCCCGAGGCCCAGGTCTACGGCGACATCGACGGCCAGCCCTACTTCAAGACCATCGCCGCCTACCTGGCAGGCGTGGCCAGCCGCGCCAGTCCACAGTCGCTGGGCGAGCCGTACCGCATGCGGGTGCTGTCGGTGGACAGCATGGGCAGCATCGCCACTGTGCGGCTGCATTCGCCCATGCTGGGATTCAATTACCACCTATACCTGACCTTGCGCCTGGCCGACGGCGCGTGGCGCATCGTCAACAAGACCTTCGCCCACCTCACTTCTTGAGGATCTTGGCCACCGGCGCCGGGCGCAGGCGGAACGCGTCCGGCATGCCGGAGCCGAGCAGGGGCCGCAGGTACAGGCGGAAGGCGTCCGTCACGCCAGTGCCGCTGGCGGTGATGAATTCGTCCTCCATGGTGCGCGTCTTGCCCGCCACGTCGGCCAGCGGCAGCAGCACGTAGTCGGCCGAATAGTAGCCGGTGCGCTTGATGGCCACCGAGCCGCAGCGATCGCCCCACATGGCGAACTGCACCGCCTTCTCGCCCACTTCGCGCGCCTCGCGCTGGTCCACGTCCGACACGCAGCCGATGAAGGAGCGTTGCAGATAGCCGAAGGTGTCGCCGCGCACGCGCTTGATGCCCAGCCTGGCCTTGATCTGGTCGCACAGCAGGTCGGCCAGCGCGCCGGTGCCCGACAGCTGCACATTGCCGTGCGCATCGCGCTCCACCTCCTTGGCCAGCAGGGTGGCGATGGCTTCGCCGGACGCGTCGTGGATGCCTTCGGACACCGCGATCACGCAGCGGCCGTACTGCGCGTGAGTGGCTTGCACGTCCGCCAGGAACTGCTCCAGCGAGAACACGCGCTCGGGCAGGTAGATCAGGTGCGGGCCGTCGTCGGGGAACTTCTTGCCCAGCGCGGAGGCGGCCGTCAGGAAGCCGGCATGGCGCCCCATCACCACGCCCACGTAGACCCCGGGCAGCGCGGCGTTGTCCAGGTTGGCGCCGGCGAACGCTTGCGCCACGAAGCGCGCCGCCGAAGGGAAGCCGGGCGTGTGGTCGCTGCCCACCAGGTCATTGTCGATGGTCTTGGGGATGTGGATGCAGCGCAGCGGGTAGCCGGCCGCCCTGGCGCGCTCGCTGACGATGCGCACCGTGTCGGACGAGTCATTGCCGCCGATGTAGAAGAAGTGCTCGATCTCGTGCGCGCGCAGCACTTCGAAGATCTGCTCGCAGTAGGCCGCGTCCGGCTTGTCGCGGGTGGAGCCGAGCGCGGAGGAGGGCGTGGCGGCCACCATCTCCAGGTTGTGGCTGGTTTCCTGGGTCAGGTCGACGAAGTCCTCGTTGACGATGCCACGCACGCCGTGCAGCGCGCCGTACACCCGCGTCACATGCTGGAAACGGCGCGCCTCCAGCACCACGCCCACCAGCGACTGGTTGATGACGGCGGTGGGACCGCCTCCCTGTGCGACCAGAATTTTTCCCGACGGCATGCGCATCTCCTCGTGAGTGGACTGCCGCCAGCTTACTCCGTTTTTACTCGGCTTTGGCGGCCCCGCCGATTTGCCGGGCCAGGAATTTCTCCACCCGGCTCCAGAAGTCGATCTTGGTCTGGGGAATGTCCCAGCTGTGCTCCTTGTTCTCGTACTCCATCAGCTCGGCTTGCGGATTATGGGCCTTGAGCGCTTTGTAGAGGCTGCGGCCGTGGCTGAGTGGAACGTGTCTGTCGGTGCTGCCGTAAGCCATCAGCAGGGGCTGGCGGATGCGCGATGCCTGCTGCAGTGGCGAGGTGGCTGCCAGCTGCGCTGCATCTTGCTTCAAGTCGCCCACCAGCGCCGGCATGCCGGGGCCGCGCCAGTCCACGGGCAGGTAGTACGGTTCAAACCGATCTTCCTGTTGCATCAGCGCGATGTCGGTCACGCCGGCCCAGTTGACGCCGCATTTGAACAACTGTGGATCTTTCAACAGGCCCATCAAGGCGGAGTAGCCGCCGTAGCCGGCACCGGCGATGCAGATACGCTGCGGGTCAGCGATGCCCTGCTCGATGGCCCAGCGCGCCGCGTCCGCCACGTCGTCCTGCATCGACAGGCCCCACTGCTTGAGGCCGGCGCGGAAGTGCCTGTTGCCATAGCCGGTGCTGCCCCTGAATTCGGGCTCCAGCACGGCGTAGCCCCGCGAGGCGAGGAATTGCGCTTGCTCGTCCCATTGCAGCTCGCCGCCCCGTTGCCAGGGACCGCCATGCACGAGCACCACCATCGGCAGGCTTTTTTTCCTGCCACTGGGCAGTGTCAGCCAGGCCGGCAGCGGCAAGCCGTCGCGCGCCTTGAGCCATTTCAAGTCCTTCTGCCCCATGTCGTCGGGCCGGATGGCCGGCCGGGTGGCGGCAATGGTGGTGAGCTTCCCGGTGTCGCGGCGATACACCATGTAGACCATCGGTTGCTGGTCCGAGTAGCTGCGCACCAGCAGCCACGGCGATTGCGGGCGCAGCGGCGGCGTCACCAGGTTGATCAGGCCTGGCGCCAGCGTATCGATGTGCTTTTGCACCGCCTTCATGTCCTCGTCCAGCCAGGCCATGGTGCGCCCGTCGGCCAGCACTTCGTAGCCGAGCAATTTTCCGTTGCTCAGCACGGGTACTCCGCTGAAATCGAAGGCCGGCAGTGCGACCAGCGCATCACGTTCCAATTCACCGGTAGCCGGGTCCATGCGGCGCAAGGCCAGCTTGTCGCCTCCGGCACGCGTGCTGACCAGCAGTTTGCCATCGGGGCTAAATGCGACCGGGTCGAAACTGCTGGCTGATTCCCCAGCGGCGTCGAAGCTGGCCAGCACGCGCCAGCTGTCGCTGTCGGGCTGCAGATAGTAGTAGGTGCTCTTGCCGTTCATAACCGAGAGCGTCAGACGCGGCCGGCCTTGCGCATCGAGCAGCAATCCATGCATCGGTGCCGGCAAGGACACAACGCTGGTGTTTCTGCTCAAGGTGTCGATCTGGAGCAGCTCAAAACTGACGGAGGTGCCCTTGTTGTCCCATTGGGCCCGTGCGGCATGGACCGTGTTGTTGTCCCGCCCGGGCGGCTGATCCAGAAAGTAGGTGTTGTAGGGCAGTATCTCGCCCGGGGCGCTGCCATGAACTTCGCTGGATTGGCCGTCGCGGGAAACCAGCTGCCGCTCGCCGCTGCCGTCCCGGTTGACGGCGAACAGCCCCGGCGCGTAGTACCGGTTGCCAATGGCGGTCGACTTGTCGCCCAGGTTGTAGACCAGGCGCTCGTCGCTGATCCACATGAACTGGTTCACGTCGGCTTCGTCGTACTGCGCCAGTACTTGCAGCTTGCCGGTGTCCAGTTCCATCACCGACAGGCCGTCGCGCGTACGGTAGCCGCCGGTGCGCAGCGCCAGATAGCGCCCGGAGGGCGAAAGCTTGGCGCCGCTGACCGGGGCCTTTTCGAAGAACCTGCGGACCGGCACCTCGGCCTCCGCTGGCGCCGTCAACATCAGCGCGAACAGCAGCGCAGCGACGCCTTGCAGACCGCCTTGCAACACTTTCAATCCCATAGCCGCTCTCCCCTTTAATGATGAGAGAGCGTAGCTTGCCGCCGTTGAGTGCGGCGCGCGCTTCCACTGCGTGTGCGCAGGCCCTAGCGCGCTGCGTTCGGGCCGATGTGGCGGTCCAGGAATTTCTCCACCCGGCCCCAGAAGTCGACGCGGGTCTTGGGCAGCGTCCAGCCGTGGCCCTCGTCGCCGTAGATGACCAGCTCGCTGTCCGGGCTGCCGGGCTTGAGCGCGTCGTACAGCAGCTTGGTCTGCGCCACCGGCACGCGCTGGTCCGCGCCGCCGTGCGCCAGCAGCACCGGACGGTGGATGGCGGCCGCCTGCTGCAGCGGGGAGGTGGCCTTGAAGCGCGCCGCGTCCTTGACCGGGTCGCCCAGCAGGACCGGCAAGCCGAACTGGCGGTAGGTGTCGCCCATGTCGGACACGAAGCGGTTGTTCTGGCTGGCCAGCATGGTCAGGTCCGACACGCCCGCCCAGCTGATGCCGCACTGGTACAGCTGCGGATCTTTGACCAGGCCCATCAGCGTGGCGTAGCCGCCGTAGCTGGCGCCCGCGATGCAGATGCGCTTGGGATCGGCTATTCCTTGCGCCACCGCCCAGCGGGTGGCGTCGGCCACGTCGTCCTGCATGGCCAGGCCCCATTGCTTCCAGCCCGAGTGGGCGTGGCGCGCGCCAAAGCCGGTGCTGCCGCGGAACTCCGGCTGCAGCACCGCGTAGCCGCGCGAGGCCAGGAACTGCGCTTGCGCTTCCCACTGCCATTCGTTGCCGCGCACATACGGGCCGCCGTGCACCAGCACCACCATGGGCAGCATTTTCTTCGCCTGCTTCTCGCTGCCCTTTGGCAGCGTCAGCCAGGTCGGGATCACCAGGCCGTCGCGCGCCGTCACGCGGTGCAGGTCCTGCTGGGCCATCGCTGCCGGGTCGACTGCCGGTTGGGCGGCGCCGATCTTGCTGAGCGCCTTGGTCTCGGTGTTGTACACCAGGTATAGCGCCGGCTGCTTGTCGGAAAACGCCTCCACCAGCATCCATGGCGATTGCGGCCGCCGCGGCGGGCGCACGATGTTGGCGGTGTCCGGCAGCAGCGCATCGACGGCCTGCTGGACTGCCGCCATGGCAGGATCGAGCCAGGTGGTGCCGCGCGCGTCGCTCAGCAGTTCCACGCCCACCATGCGGCCCTGGCTGTACACCAGTGCGCCGGAAAAGTCGTAGTCGGCCAGCTCAAGCAGCGCATCCTTGTCCATGCCGGACCTGGCCAGGTCGTAGGTGTACAGGCCGCGCTTGTCCTTGCCGTGCTGCGCGCTGACGTACAGCTTGCTGTTCGCGCCGAAACCGAGCGGCGTGAAGACGCCGGTCGTGAGGCCATAGCTCGCGAAGCTGGCCAGCTTGCGCCAGCTGTTTTGCGCCGGGTCCAGGTACATTACCGAGGTCTTGTCCTGTTCTTCGGTCAGCACCAGGCGCGGCGCGCCGTTCTGGTCGAGCAGCCAGCTCTGCACCTCGCCGGGCCGCGTCAGCGTTTCGACTGCGCCGTTGACGGTGTTCATGCGCAGCAGGTCGTAGCTCTTCACCTCGTTGCGCACCTCGTTGAAATTGGCGCGCTGCACGTAGATGGAATCGGAGTCCTGCGCGCCCACCTGGGACAGCAGGTAGACGTTGAACGGCAGCACCCGCGTGCGGATGCTGGTTTGCGTGCTGTCGCGCGCGTACGTGGCGCGTTCCACCAGCTGGCGCATGTCGCTGCCGTCGCGGTTGGCGGCATACATGCCCGGCGCGTAGCGCACGGCGCCGGGCGCTTCGGCAAGGTCCACCGTATCGAACACCAGGCGCTGGTTGTTTACCCACTGGAACTTGCCGATGTCGGCGTCGCTAAAGCGCGCCACGCCGCTGACTTTGCGGGTGTCCAGCTCCACCACGGCCAGGCCGTCGCGTTCCTTGCCGTTGTTGACCTTGAAGGCCACGTAGCGCCCGTCCGGCGACAATTCCGCGTCGCTGAAGCTGGGGTGGTTGAAAAAGCTTTCGATGGCGGGCGGCGCGGCGGCGGCCGGACCGGGCAGGGCTGCCAGGGCGGCCGGCAGTGCGGTGCGCAGGGCCAGGTGCAAATGGGCGATACGCATCATTGCGCTCCTTTCGCAGGGCCGATGTTTTTATCCAGGAAGCGTTCCACGCGGGTCCAGAAATCGATCTGGGTCTTGGTCAGTTTCCAGCCATGCCCCTCGTCCGGGTACAGCACCCATTCAGGCGCCTGGCCTGCGGCCTGCAGCGCGTCGCGCATCTGCGTGCCGTGCTCCTGGGTCACGCGGCGGTCGGCGCCGCCGTACGCCATCAGCAGCGGACGCTGGATGCGCGCGGCCTGCTGCAGCGGCGAGGTGGCCTTCAGCTGGGCGGCGTCCTTGTCCTGATCGCCCACCAGCAGCGGCATGGCGTACTGCTTCCAGTCGTCGCTCAGGTCGGGGCGGATATGCCACTTGCCCTTGGCGCTGTACATCAGCGCGATATCGGTCACGCCCACCCAGTTGATGCCGCACTGGTACAGGTCGCCGTCGTTGACCAGGCCCATCAGCGCAGCGTAGCCGCCGTAACTGGCGCCGGCGATGCAGATGCGCTTGCCGTCGGCGATGCCTTGCGCGGTCGCCCACTTGGCCGCGTCGGCCACGTCGTCCTGCATCTTCAGTCCCCACTGCTTCCAGCCGGCGCGGAAGTGCGCGTCGCCCAGGCCGGTGCTGCCGCGGAAATCCGGTTCCAGCACGGCGTAGCCGCGCGTGGCCAGGAACTGGGTGTGCGGATTCCAGCCCCAGCTGCTGCCGCGCGAGTACGGGCCGCCATGCACCAGCACCACCAGCGGCAAATGCTTGCTGCGGCCGGGCGGCAGCGTCAGCAGGGCGGGGATCTGCAGCCCGTCGCGCGCAGCGTAGCGCACCACGGCCTGCTTGCCCATGGCGCCCGCATCGATCTTCGGATAGCTGCTGCCCACGCGGTCCAGCTTGTTCTTTTCGCGGTCGTACAGGTAGTAGCTGGACGGCTGGCTGTCCGAGTAAGCCGTCACCAGCACCATCGGGGTTTCCGGGCGGCGCGGCAAGGTCACCAGGTTGGTGGTGTGCGGCATCAGGGCGTCGATCCGCGCCTGCATCGCCTTCATGGCCGGATCGAGCCACACCGTGTCGACGGCGTCGGCCGAGTAGCGCACGCCGAGCAGCTTGTCCTTGTCCATGATCAGACTGCCTGCGAAGTCATAATCGGCCACCGTCACCAGCGGCTTGGCGGCCAGCTTGCCGCTGGCGATATCGTAGCTGTACAGCGACGTCTTATCCTGCCCGGCGCGCGCGCTGACATACAGGGTGCCGTCCGGTCCCAGTCCCACCGGCGTGAAGCTGTTCAGCTCGGCATAGGCGGGGAACGCGGTCAGCTGGCGCCATTTTTCCGTGGCCGGGTCCAGGTAGTGGATGGCCGCCTGGTCGCGGTCGAGCGTCAGGGCCATCCGCGCGTTGCCCTTGAAATCGAGCAGCCAGGCGCGCGTCGGGCCGGGACGGCTGACCTGGCTGGCCTTGCCGGTGAGCGTGTTCAGGCGCAGCAGGTCGACATAGTCGATGCCGCCGGCGCTGTATTGCGGACTGAGGACGTAGACGAACTCGCTGTCCTGCGGCCCCCGCTGCTGCAGCAGGACGACGTTGGACGGCACCAGCTTGGCCGCCGGGGACGGGTGGTCGTAGGCGATGTTGCGGTTGACCAGCTGCTTGTAGCCGCTGCCGTCGCGGTTGACGGCGTACAGGCCGGGGCCGGACTTTTCGTCGCCCGGCGCCAGCGTGCGGTCGGTCGAATCGAAGGCGATACGCTCATCGTTGACCCAGGTGATGCTGCTGATGTCGGCATTGCTGAACTGCGCCACCACCTTGGCGCTGTTGTCCTTCAGGTCCAGCACGGCCAGGCGGTCGCGCTGGCCCTTGCCGCCCAGGCGCGCGGCCAGGTAGCGGCCGCTGGGCGACAGGGTCGGGCTGCTGAACTCGGGCGTGCTGAAGAAGTCCTCAACCGGCGGCAGGGCGGCCGCCGTGGCGGACGGCGCGGCGGCGCAGGCGAACGGGGCGCCCAGCGCCGCCAGCGACAGCGCGGCGGCCAGGATGGTGCGTTGGAACAAACGCTGCATGGTTATCCTTCCGATTGTAAAATTATCAATATAACAAAGCTTGGATCACGGCTGGGGGCCGATGTGCTGGCCCAGGAACTTCTCCACCCGGGTCCAGAAGTCGATGCGGGTCCGGGTCAGCGACCAGCCGTGGCCTTCACCCGGGTAGACCACCAGTTCGGCCGCCGGGTTGTGGGCCTGCACGGCCGCGTGGAAGCTGCGCCCGTGCGGCAGCGGCACGCGGCGGTCCTCGCCGCCGTACGCCATCAGCAGCGGCTGCCGGATGCGCGCGGCGCGGTGGACCGGCGAGGTGTCGCGCAATTGCTGCGCGTCCTGCACCGGATCGCCCACCAGCTGCGGCATGCCGTACTGGCGCCAGCCCTCGTCGGTATCGGAGATCGCGCTCCAGTGGTCCTTGTACAGCAGCGCCAGGTCGGTCACGCCCAGCCACTGCACGCCGCATTTGAACAGCTCCGGGTTGTTCGCCAGGCCCATCAGGGTGGCGTAGCCGCCGTAGCTGGCGCCGGCGATGCAGATGCGCTGCGGGTCGGCGTGGCCCTGCGCGATGGCCCATGTGGCGGCGTCGGCGATGTCGTCCTGCATGGCCAGGCCCCATTGCTTCCAGCCGGCGCGGAAATGGCGCGAGCCGAAGCCGGTGCTGCCGCGGAACTCGGGCTCCAGCACCGCGTAGCCGCGCGAGGCCAGGAACTGTGCCTGCTCGTCCCAGCCCCACTCGTTGCCGCGCACGAAAGGCCCGCCGTGCACCAGCACCACCAGCGGCAGCTGCTTGCCGCCGCCGGCCGGCAGCGTCAGCCAGGCCGGGATGGCCAGGCCGTCGCGCGCCTTGATCTGCACCAGGTCCTGCTGGCCCATGGCGGCCGGGTCGATGCGGCCGTACGCCGCGCCCAACCTGCCCAGCTCCTGCGTGTCGGCGTTGTACACGTAGTAGATCTTGGGCTGGCGGTCCGAATACGAGGTCACCAGCATCCACGGCGTTTGCGGCCGCAGCGCCGGGCGCACCAGGTTCACCAGGCCCGGCAGCTTGGCGTCTACGTCCGCCTGCACCGCCTTCATGCGCGCGTCCAGCCAGACTGTGCTGCGCGCATCCGACAGCAGCTCCAGGCCGACGATCTTGCCGCCGCTGTAGATCATCCTGCCCTGGTAGTCATAGTCGGCCAGCGACACCAGCGGCTCGGCGGCGAGCTGCTGCTTTGCCGTGTCGTACAGGTACAGCGCCTCCTTGTCCTTGCCGGCGCGGCTGCTCACGTACAGCTTGCCGTCCGAGGCCAGGCCAACCGGCCAGAAGTTGCCGGGCGAGTCGCCGTAGGACGGGAAGCTGGCCAGCTGGCGCCAGGCCTTGCCGGCCGGGTCCATGAAATGCACGGTGGCGGTGCCGTCCTGGTCCGACATGGCCACACGCGGTTCGCCCTGCGCGTCGAGCAGCCAGCTCAGCACCTTGGCCGGGCGCGGCAGCACGTCGGCCTTGCCGGTGACGGTGTTCAGGCGCAGCAGGTCGTAGTTGTCCAGATCCCAGGTCAGTTCGTTCCAGTTGGCGCGGCGCACATAGATCGAGTCGCTGTCCTGGGCGCCCTGCTGGCCCAGCAGGTAAGTGTTGTAGGGCAGCGCGCGCTGCTTGACCATGCTGCCGGTTTCGCTGGCCGGGGTGAAGCTGGGGTCCACCAGCATGCGGTAGCCGCTGCCGTCCACGTTGGCGGCGAACATGCCGGGGGCGCTGCTGCGGTCGCCGGCCGGCACGCTGGCGTCGCGCGTGTCGAAGACCAGGCGCTGCGGATTGACCCACTCGAAGTCATCGATGTCGACATTGTCGAAGCGCGCCACGCCCTTCACGCTGCGGGTGGCCAGTTCCAGCGCGTACAGGGCGGCGCGGCCGCCTTCGCGGCTGCCGGTGAAGGCCACATATTTGCCGTCGGGCGACAGCTTGGGCCGGCTGAAGCTGGGGCTTTCGAAGAAATGCCCGGCGGACGGCGGTGTCGCGGCCGAGGCGGCCAGGGCCGGCGCGGCAAGCGCCGCGCACAGGATCAGGCGCGCGGACTGGAGGGGATGGCTGCGCATGGCTTACTCCTTGGCTGGTGCTGCCTGGCGGGGGCCGATGTGGCGGCCCAGAAATTGTTCGACCCGGGTCCAGAAGTCGACCCGGGTGGCCGGCTTGCTCCAGCCGTGCTCCTCGTCTTCGTACTCGATCCATTCCACTTGCTGGTTGCCGGCCGCGCGCAGCGCCTTGCGCAGCCGTTCGCCGTGCACCGGCAGCACGCGCCGGTCGTCGTCGCCGTAGGCCAGCAGCAGCGGCTGGGTGATGCGCGCGGCCTGCTGCAGCGGCGAGGTGGCCTTGAACTGCTCGGCGTGCGTGACCGGGTCGCCGAGCAGCGTGGGCATGCCGTATTGCTGGAAGTCCTTGGACAAGTTGGCATTGAAGCGCCAGTGGCCGTCGTACAGCAGCTGGATGTCGGTGACGGCGGCCCAGGCTATGCCGCACTTGAACAGCTGCGGATCGTTTACCAGGCCCATCAGCGCGGCATAGCCGCCATAGCTGCCGCCGGCGATGCAGATGCGCTTGCCGTCCGCGATGCCTTGCCCGACAGCCCAGCTGGCGCCATCGGCGATGTCGTCCTGCATCTTCAGTCCCCATTGCTGCCATCCGGCGCGGTAGTGGGCGTAGCCGTTGCCCGTGCTGCCGCGATATTCAGGCTCCAGCACGGCATAGCCGCGCGAGGCCAGGAACTGGGTCTCGGCGTTCCAGCCCCACAGCGTGCCGCGCACTGCCGGCCCGCCATGCACCAGCACCACCAGCGGCAGCTGCGCGGCCTGCCCGGCAGGCAAGGTCAGCAGGGCGGGAATGTCCAGGCCGTCGCGCGCCTTGTAGCGCACCATGCGCTGCGTGCCCATCTGCTGCGGCGCCATGGCGGGACGGCTCTCGGCCACGCGCACCAGTGCCCCGGTGCCGGTGTTGAACACCGAGTAGACGGCCGGCTGGCGGTCCGAAAACGATTGCACCAGCACCCAGGCGGTGGCGGCGCGGGCCGGCAGTTCCACCAGGTTGCGGGTGTCGGGCAGCAGGCTGTCGATGGCCTTCTGCATCGCGCTCAAGGCCGCGTCGTCCCACCACATGCCCTGGTCGTCGCCCGCGTAGCGCAGGCCGCGCACCCCGTTCTTGCCAACGATGAACTCGCCTTCGAAATCGCGGCCCGGCAACGCGAGCCAGCGCTTGTCAAGCAGTTGCCGCGCGTCCGGATCGAACACATACACGCCGCTTTTGTCGTTGTCCCGGTTGGCGCGGGCCAGCAGCTTGCCGTTGGGCAGGAAGACCAGCGGGTCGAAGCTGTCTTCACTGCCGGTAAATGTCTTGAAGCTGGCCACCACTTCCCATTTGCCGGTGGCCGGTTGACGGTAATAGATACCGGTGTCGCCCTGGGTGCCCGCCACGCCCAGGCGCGGCTCGCCCTGCGCGTCGAGCAGGTAGCGCGCCACGCCGGGCGGCGAGTCGATCTCCTGCCGGTCGCCGGTGACGGTGTCGAGCTTGAGCAGCCGGGCACTGTAGCCATAGCCTGCGCCGGCGTGGCGCACGTCGGCGACATAGACCCAGTCCGAGTCCTGCGCGCCGGCGTCGTCGAGCATGAAGGTATGCCATGGCAACAGGCGGGTGGCGGTTTCGGACCGGACCGCCCGGCTGGTGCGGGCCGCCAGTTGCCGGTAGCCGCTGCCGTCGCGGTTGACCGCGAACAGGCCTGGCGCGTAGCGTTCCGAGTAGCGTTCGGCATAGCGGTTGCCCGCAGTAAACAGGAGGCGCTCGTCGTTGACCCAGCGGAACTCGCCCACGTCGGCGTCGGCGAAGCGCGCCGCCACCGTGCGGCTGTTGTCGCGCAAATCGATCACGCTGACTTGCTGGCGCTTCGGTCCGGCTTCCCGGATCGCCAGGAAGTGCCCCCCGGGGGACAGGGCCGCCGCGCTGACGGCCGGCGGCTGGAAGAAGCTGGCGGCGGGGAGGGGGCGGTCTGCCGCCAGGGCGGCCGGAGCTGCCGTGACTGCCGAGCTTGCCAAGCCGGGCGCGGCGGCGAAGATGCAGGCCGCAGCGGCGCACATGGGCTGGAAGGTAGGCATACGGTCGGGCTAGTGCGGTTGCAAATTAGATAATTTCCACACAATAACATTTCCCGCCGCGTTTGCCTAGTTTTGCTCCGGTGAACGGATATGGGCCAGCAGCGCCTGGGTGTCGCGCCCGGGCGGCGCCGTCAGCAGGCTGACCACGGCCATCGCCAGCATGCCGGCCGGCACGCCGAAGATGCCGGCCGACACCGGCGCGATGTGGAACCACTGGCCGGCCGCGCTGCCGCCCAGGATGGGATTGGCGTGCAGCATGTAGTACAGGCACACGCCGAAGCCCGCCACCATGCCGGCCACCGCGCCCTGGCGGTTGGCGCGCGGCCAGAACACGCCCAGCACCAGCGCCGGGAACATGGTCGAGCCGGCCAGCGAGAACGCCGCGCTCACCAGCGACAGGATGTCGGCCGGCTTGGTGGAGGCGGCGTAGGCGGCGATGAAGGCCACCGCCAGCAGCAGCAGCTTGGAGATGGTGACCCGCTTCTGGGTCGAGGCGCTGGGATCGACGATGCGGTAATAGATGTCGTGCGACAGCGCGTTGGAAATGGCCAGCAGCAGTCCGTCCGCCGTGGACAGCGCGGCGGCCAGGCCGCCGGCCGCCACCAGGCCCGATATCACGTAGGGCAGGCCGGCGATTTCGGGCGTGGCCAGCACCAGCACGTCGCCGTCGATGGCGATCTCGGCCAGCTGCACGATGCCGTCGCGGTTCACGTCGGCGATGCTGATCAGCGGATGCAGCTTGTCCACGTTGGCCCAGTAGGACACCCAGGTGGGCAGCTTGGCAAAGTCGCTGCCGACCATGGCGGTGTAGACGTCGAACTTCACCAGCACCGCCAGCGCCGGGATGGTCAGGTAGATCAGCAGGATGAAGAACAGGGTCCAGAACACCGACACCCGGGTTTCGTGCACCGACGGCGTGGTGTAGGAGCGCATCAGGATGTGCGGCAGGGCGGCCGTGCCCACCATCAGGCAGAACACCAGCGCCAGGAAGTTGTTGCGCTTGGTGTCCGACTGGGCCCGGTCCTGCGCCGGGAAGGGCTCGGCGTGCGGCGTGGGCGGCGCCGCGCGGCGCAGGTTGTAGGCGCGCGCGGCGTCCCAGGCGGCGGCCGCTTCCTCGACGGTTTTCGGATAGTTGATCAGGGCCTTTTCCGCCGCGCGGATGTCCAGCAGCGTGGCGTTGCGCTGCTTGACCGCGTCCAGCCGGCGCTGCGCTTCCACCCGGCCGGCGTCCCAGCTGGCCGGCAGGCCGTCGAGCTTCTGGCCATAGTCGTTGGCGCGCTGCAGGAAGATGGCGCGCACCTCCTGTTCCCTGGGATCGTGCGCCAGGCTGGCCTCGCGCGCGCCCAGCGTGGGCAGCAGCTTGCCGTAAGCCACTTGCGGGATCGGGTTGCCGCTGTGCTTGGCCGACAGCCACATGGCCGGCAGCAGAAAGGCCACCAGGATGATGATGTATTGCGCCACCTGGGTCCAGGTGATGGCGCGCATGCCGCCCAGGAAGGAGCACACCAGGATGGAGGCCAGGCCGAGGAAAATGCCGACCGAGAAGTCCACCCCGGTGAAGCGCGAGGCGATCAGGCCCACCGCGTAGATCTGCGCCACCACGTAGATGAAGGAGACGACGATGGTGGCCGCCACCGCCATGATGCGCACATAGCGCCCGTGGTGCGGGCCGCCGTAGCGCGCGGCCAGGAAGTCGGGGATGGTGTACTGGCTGAACTTGCGCAGGTAGGGCGCGATCAGCAGCGCCACCAGGCAGTAGCCGCCGGTCCAGCCCATCACGTAGGCCAGGCCGTCGAAGCCGTGCAGGTACAGGGTGCCGGCCAGGGAAATGAAGCTGGCCGCCGAGATCCAGTCGGCGGCGGTGGCCATGCCGTTGAACATGGCCGGCACGCGCCGACCGGCCACGTAGTATTCGGCCACGTTGGAGGTGCGGCTGACCAGGCCGATGGCCGCGTACAGCGTGATGGTGGCCAGCATGAACAGATAGCCTATCCACACGCGCGGCATGCCCTCGTTCTCCAGCACCGCCAGCGCCACCAGGAAGCAGGCGAAGCCGGCCGAGAAGGTCAGGTAGTAGCGCGACAGGCGCCTGAAGTAACCGGGCTTGGCGCTCATGCGTGCTCTCCGGCCGGCGGCGCGGCCGGCGGCGCGGCGGCGTGGAACTGGCGGTCCAGCCGGCGCATGCGCCAGGCGTAGAGACCGATGATGGCCAGGTAGACCAGCGAAGCGCCCTGCGCCGCCAGGTAGAACGACAGCGGCCAGCCGAACAGCATCAGCCCGGTCAGCTCGCGCGCGAAAAACACCACGCCAAAGCTGGTGGCCAGCCACAGCAGCAGCAGGGCGGTGGTGACGCGGCGCGTCTTGCGCCAGTGCAGGGCGCGCCGCGCGCGCAGCGCGCCGGGATCGGCGCCGGCCGGGGCGGGCGGCGCGGCGTGGTCTGCGGGCTTAACCATAGTAAGGCTCTTCTGGATCGGGTTCGCCGTCGGCCGCGCGCAGCGGGAAGCTCAGGCGGAACAGGCTGCCGGGCAGCTTGGCGTTGTTGCTGCGCGGGTTGCTGAAAATGTCGATGTCGGCGCCGTGCTGGTGCGCGATCTCGCGCACGATGGCCAGCCCCAGTCCGCTGCCCTCGGCGCTGCTGCCGAGGATGCGGTAGAAGCGTTCGAAAACATGGGGGCGCTCGGCGGGCGGAATGCCGGGCCCGGTGTCTTCCACTTCCACCACGCCCTCGCGCTCGGAGCGCCGCACCCGCACCGTGACGGCGCCGCCGGCCGGGGTGTAGCGCAGCGCGTTGTCGATCAGGTTGGACAGCGCCTCGCGCAGCATGGTGGGATTGCCCTCGATCGGCACGTCGCCGTCGGCCGGCGCCTCGAAGCCGAGGTCGATGCGGTAGTTGAAGGAGGCCGGCACCCAGTCGCGCACGGCGCTGCGCGCCAGCTCGGCCAGGTCCACCGGCAGCAGCGCGGCGCCGGCCTGCGGCTGGTTTTCCGCGCGCGCCAGGGCCAGCAGCTGGTTTACCAGCCGGGTGGCCGATTCCGAACTTTTCGCCAGCTGCTCCAGCGAGCGGTGGATCTCGTCCTGGTCGGTCTGGCGCAGCGCCAGCTCGGACTGCATGCGCATGCCGGCCAGCGGCGTCTTCATCTGGTGGGCGGCGTCGGCGATGAAGCGTTTCTGCATCTCGATCGACAGCGACAGCCGGCTCAGCATCTCGTTGAGCGAGCGCACCAGCGGCGTGATCTCCTCCGGCACCTGGCGCGAATCGATGGGGCTGAGGTCGTCCGAACTGCGCGCGCGGATGCGCTCCTGCAACTGCGCCAGCGGCGACAGGCCGCGCGCCAGCGCGAACCACACCAGGGCCAGCACGATGGGCAGCACGATGAACTGCGGCAGGATCACGCCCTTGATGATTTCATTGGCCAGCTTGGCGCGCTTTTCCAGCGTCTCGGCCACCTGCACCAGTGCCAGCCGCGATTCCTCCGCGCCCTGGTCCTCCAGCCCGACCCAGGAATAGGCGATGCGGATCGGCGTGCCGTGCATGTTGCCGTTGCGGAACTGCACCAGGCCGGGCTTGACCCGGTCCTCCTCCGACGGCGGCGCCAGTTCGCGGTCGCCGTCCACGTAGGCGCCGTTGGGGCCGACGATCTGGAAGTACACGCTGTCGACATCGTCCGCGCGCAGGATGTCGCGCGCCGAACCGGGCAGGCGCGGCGCCAGCTTGCCGTTTACTTCGTGGATTTGCTGCGCCAGCACGGTCACGCTGTCTTCCAGCGCGTGGTCGAAGGGCTGGTTGGCGATGGACTTGGCCACCAGGTAGGTGATCGCGATGCTCATCGGCCACAGCAGCAGCAGCGGGGCCAGCATCCAGTCCAGGATCTCGCCGAACAGCGAGTGCTGGATATCGTCTTCCTTGCCGGCGCCGGCGGGCTCCTGCCAGGGCAGGTCTTCCTCGTCCTGCTCTTTGAGCGTGCCGGCGTCGCGCTGGTCCACGGCTTACTTGGCCTCGCCGCGCGGCGTTTCGCTGTATTTTTCCAGGCAATAGCCCAGCCCGCGCACGGTGGCGATGCGCACGCCGCCCACCTCGATCTTCTTGCGCAGCCGGTGCACGTAGACTTCGATGGCGTTGTTGCTCACTTCCTCGCCCCATTCGCACAGGTGGTCCACCAGCTGTTCCTTGGACACCAGCCGACCGGTGCGTGCCAGCAATATCTCCAGCAGGCCCAGTTCGCGCGCCGACAAGTCCAGCATCTGGTCGTTGATGTAGGCCGAGCGGCCCACCTGGTCGTAGCTCAGCGGGCCGTGCTTGATGATGGTGGAGCCGCCGCCCTGGCCGCGCCGGGTCAGCGCGCGCACCCGCGCCTCCAGCTCGGACAGCGCGAAAGGCTTGGCCATGTAGTCGTCCGCCCCCAGGTCCAGGCCGTTGACGCGCTGCTCGATGGAGTCGGCGGCCGTCAGGATCAGCACCGGCAGCAGCGAGGAGCGCGCGCGCAGGCGGCGCAGCACCTCCAGCCCGGACAGCTTGGGCAGGCCCAGGTCCAGGATCAGCAGGTCGAACTCCCGGGTGGACAGGGCGGTGTCGGCCTCCTGCCCGTTCTTCACGCAGTCGATCGCATAACCGGACTGGCGCAGCGAACGGGTCAGCCCGTCGGCCAGTACGCTGTCGTCCTCGGCAAGTAAAATACGCATAATGTCACCCGGCTTCAGAAGCTTCCATTGTGTTTCATTTCTCTCAAGGTGGCTAGCTTTTGATCTGCTGCAAACTCCGTTGAAAACAGTGCTTGCAAAAAGCACTGGTTTTTTATACAGTACCACCTGTACAGACCAACCTCTTGCCGAAAGATTAATCATGGACGATAAAAAAGGCGCAGTACCCGCAGCCGAAAAAGCCAAGGCCCTGGCCGCCGCACTGGCTCAGATCGAAAAGCAGTTCGGCAAGGGCTCCGTCATGCGCATGGACGCCAGCGCGCCGATCGAAGAAGTGCAGGTGGTCTCCACCGGCTCGCTGGGCCTGGACATCGCGCTGGGCGTAGGCGGCTTGCCGCGCGGCCGCGTAGTGGAAATCTACGGCCCGGAATCGTCGGGTAAAACCACGCTGACCCTGCAAACCATCGCTGAAATGCAAAAGCTGGGCGGCACCTGCGCCTTTATCGACGCCGAGCACGCGCTGGACGTGGGCTACGCGCAGAAGCTGGGCGTGAACCTGCACGAGCTGCTGATCTCGCAGCCGGACACGGGCGAACAGGCGCTGGAAATCTGCGACGCGCTGGTGCGCTCCGGTTCCGTGGACATGGTGGTGGTCGACTCCGTCGCCGCGCTGACGCCGCGCGCCGAGATCGAAGGCGACATGGGCGACTCGCTGCCCGGCCTGCAAGCCCGCCTGATGTCGCAGGCGCTGCGCAAGCTGACCGGCTCCATCAACCGCACCAACACTCTGGTCATCTTCATCAACCAGATCCGCATGAAGATCGGCGTGATGTTCGGTTCGCCCGAAACCACCACCGGCGGCAATGCGCTGAAGTTCTACGCCTCCGTGCGCCTGGACATCCGCCGCACCGGCTCCATCAAGTCGGGCGACGAGGTGATCGGCAACGAAACCAAGGTCAAGGTCGTCAAGAACAAGATCGCGCCGCCGTTCAAGGAAGCCCACTTCGACATCCTGTACGGCGCGGGCACCTCGCGCGAAGGCGAAATCATCGACCTGGGCGTGGAAGCGAAGATCGTCGAGAAGTCCGGTTCCTGGTACAGCTACAACGGTGAACGCATCGGCCAGGGCAAGGACAACGCCCGCACCTTCCTGGTGGAGCGTCCCGAACTGGCGCACGAGATTGAAAACAAGGTGCGCGCCTCGCTCGGCGTGCGCGCGCTGCCGGCCATGGGCGCCGACCCTGCGCCCAAGCTCAAAGCCGTAGAATAAAACCAGGGGCGGACCGGTCAGTCCGCCCTTTTCACATATGCCCATGCCTCCCGTCAGCCTCAAAGCCCGCGCGCTGCGCCTGCTGTCCGCGCGCGAGCACAGCCGCACTGAGCTGGCGCGCAAGCTGGCGCGCCACGCGGAAGAGGGCGACGATATCGAAGCGCTGCTCGACTTCCTCGAAAAGAACAACTGGCTGTCCGAGGAACGCTACGCCGAATCGCTGATCCACCGCCGCTCGGCGCGCTACGGCAACGCCCGCATCGTGGCCGAGCTGCAGCAGAACGGCATCAAGGGCGACGCGCTGAACGAACTGAAGGCCGGCCTGGCCGAAGACGAAACCGCGCGCTGCTGCGAAGTGTGGCGCCGCAAGTTCGGCGAACTGCCGCAGGACGCCCAGGAACGCAACAAGCAAATGCGTTTCCTGCTGCAGCGCGGCTTCTCCTCCAAGGCCATCCAGGCCGCTATGAAAGGCGTCGACCTCGATGAATACTGACGCCCGTGCGCAAGCGTAAAAGTCCCTGCGGCGGCTAAGGATTTGCAACTACTTGTTATATGCCACGTCGCAAGTCGCGCTTGGGTGTGCTACACTTTTGGGGTTTTTGCAGCACCGCGGGTGCGGTGGTTGTCCGTAGAAGCTGCGGCAACGTGCATTCTTGTTAAGAGAATAGTGCAAGGCTGCTTACTAAATTTGGCCGCGCGAGCGGCATCGGTCTTATGTCCCTGTCAACTCCAGTCTCCCGACGTGCGCTGCGGCACACGCGCGCAATAGACATCCAGGCGTTCGCGCGCGAGGATGGGCTATGGGATCTCGACGCCCATATCACCGACATCAAAGTAAACGCCACCAAGCTCGCCTCCGGCGTGCGCGACGGCGGCATGCCCCTGCACGACCTTTCCTTACGCATTACGGTAGACCGCCAACTGAACATCGTTGCCGCCGAAGCCGTCTCTGACGCGGTTCCCTATCCCGGTTTTTGCAACACCATCGGCCCTGCTTACGCGGCCCTGGTGGGACTGAACCTGATGAAAGGATTCCGGCATGAACTCAAGCAGCGCCTGCATGGCATCGCCGGCTGCACCCATCTGACGGAACTGGCCCAGATCCTGCCAACGGCGGCAGTCCAGGCCTTCGCTAACGATGTCTGGCCGACGCATGATGCGGCTAGCGACAACGTTCCGCATGAAAAGCCTTTCCAGCTCGACAAATGCCACGCCCTCCGCACCGACGGCGGGGCAGTTGCCCAGTTTTACCCGCGTTGGGTAGCCAAACCCGAGTTGGCCTAGCGCACGCACTATCCTAGTTTTTTAAACATAAACTTTAAACATCAGTTTCAATCAGAAGGGAAGCCAGCATGAAAATCCATGAGTATCAGGGCAAAGAAATCCTCCGAAAATTCGGAGTGACGGTTCCGCGCGGTATCCCGTGCCTGTCCGCAGACGACGCAGTCAAAGCTGCCGAGACGCTGGGCGGTTCGGTTTGGGTAGTCAAAGCGCAGATCCATGCTGGCGGCCGCGGCAAAGGCGGCGGCGTGAAAGTAGCCAAGTCCCTGGAACAAGTGAAAGAATACGCTGACCAGATCATGGGCATGCAGCTGGTGACCCACCAGACCAGCCCTGAAGGCCAGAAAGTACGCCGCCTGCTGATCGAAGAAGGCGCGGACATCAAGAAAGAACTGTACGTATCCCTGGTAACCGACCGTGTTACCCAGCGCGTCGTGCTGATGGCTTCCTCCGAAGGCGGCATGGACATCGAAGAAGTTGCCGAGTCCCACCCAGAACTGATCCACACCATCGCCATCGATCCTGCAGTTGGCCTGACCGACGCTGAAGCGGCCGGCATCGCCGCCAAGATCGGCGTACCGGAAGGTTCGATCGCCGACGCCGTCACCAACCTGCAAGGCCTGTACAAAGCCTACTGGGAAACCGACGCATCGCTGGCCGAAATCAACCCGCTGATCCTGACCGGTTCGGGCAAAGTCATCGCCCTGGACGCCAAGTTCAACTTCGACGCCAACGCCCTGTTCCGCCAGCCGGAAATCGTCGCCTACCGCGACCTGGACGAAGAAGATCCAGCCGAAGTCGAAGCATCGAAATTCGACCTGGCCTACATCTCCCTGGACGGCAACATCGGCTGCCTGGTGAACGGCGCCGGCCTGGCCATGGCCACCATGGACACCATCAAGCTGTTCGGCGGCGAGCCAGCCAACTTCCTGGACGTAGGCGGCGGCGCCACTGCAGAGAAAGTCACCGAAGCGTTCAAGATCATGCTGAAGAACCCAGAGCTGAAAGCGATCCTGGTGAACATCTTCGGCGGCATCATGCGTTGCGACGTGATCGCCGAAGGCGTGATCACCGCATCGAAAGCCGTTTCGCTGAAAGTGCCTCTGGTGGTGCGCATGAAGGGCACCAACGAAGACTTGGGCAAGAAGATGCTGGCCGAATCCGGTCTGCCTATCATCGCAGCCGACACCATGGAAGATGCAGCCAAGAGCGTTGTCGCCGCTGCAGCCGGTCAAGCTTAATTAAGGAATCAACATGTCCATTCTGATCAATAAAGACACCAAAGTCGTCACCCAAGGCATCACCGGCAAGACCGGCCAGTTCCACACCCGTATGTGCCGCGAATACGCGAACGGCAAAAATGCCTTCGTCGCAGGCGTGAACCCGAAGAAAGCCGGCGAAGACTTCGAAGGCATTCCAATTTTCGCTAACGTAACCGAAGCGAAAAAAGAAACCGGCGCCAACGTTTCCGTGATCTACGTTCCACCAGCAGGCGCAGCTGCCGCCATCTGGGAAGCCGTGGAAGCCGAAATGGACCTGGCCATTTGCATCACCGAAGGCATTCCTGTCCGCGACATGATGGCCCTGAAGGACCGCATGGCCAAAGCCGGCTCGAAGACCCTGCTGCTGGGCCCTAACTGCCCAGGCCTGATCACCCCTGACGAAATCAAGATCGGCATCATGCCAGGCCACATCCACCGCAAGGGCCGCATCGGCGTGGTTTCCCGTTCGGGCACCCTGACCTATGAAGCAGTGGCACAGCTGACCGCCCTGGGTCTGGGCCAGTCGTCGGCAGTTGGCATCGGCGGCGACCCGATCAACGGTCTGAAGCACATCGACATCATGAAGGCCTTCAACGACGATCCGGATACCGACGCGGTCATCATGATCGGCGAAATCGGCGGTCCGGACGAAGCCAATGCTGCATATTGGATCAAGGACAACATGAAGAAGCCGGTAGTGGGCTTCATCGCCGGTGTCACCGCTCCTCCGGGCAAGCGCATGGGCCACGCCGGCGCGCTGATCTCCGGCGGCGCCGACACCGCGCAAGCCAAGCTGGAAATCATGGAAGCCTGCGGCATCACCGTCACCAAGAACCCGTCCGAAATGGCGCGTCTGCTGAAGGCAATGCTGTAATTCACTGTTTTAGTGAATAATAACGGGGAGCTTAGGCTCCCCGTTTTTTATTGCCTGGAGATTTTGCTTGGGGAAGATCATCATTTCGCGCGACGGCGTGGTGGAACAGGAAGTCCCGCTGAGCCGGGAACGGATGAGCATCGGCCGCCGCAGCCGCAACGACATCGTGCTGAGCCATCCGGCCGTCAGCGGCGAGCACGCCGTCATCACCACCATCCTCGACGAATCCTTCCTGGAAGACCTGCGCAGCACCAATGGCACCTTCGTCAACGGCCAGCGCGTGGGCAAGCACTTCCTGCAGCACCAGGACACCATCAAGATCGCCAGATACCGGATCGAATACCTGGCCGACGGCGTGCGCCCGGTTCCCGCACCGATGGGCGAGAGCGTCACCATCCCGGTCGCCCCTCCATACCGCCCGGGCTCCGCTCCGGCGGCCGCAAACGCGTCCACGCCCGCCGCCGCTGCGGCGCCTGCCGCGCTGTCCGCAGCATTACCCCCTGCCGCGCTTGGCCGCATTGAAGTGCTGAACGGCGCCAACGCGGGCAAGCAACTGGCGCTGACCAAACCGCTGACCACGCTGGGCCGGCCCGGCGTGCAGGTGATTGTCGTCTCGCGCGCGGCGGACGGCTATTCCGTGGTGCAAGCCGACGGCGACGCCATCGCCACCCTGAACGGCGCCGCCCTTGGCAGGCAGCCCCAACGCCTGCAAAACGGCGACGTGCTTGACCTGAGCGGCACGCAGATGGCATTCAAACAAGATTTAGCCTGACAAAAATCGTCAACTGCCAAACTTCGGCAGCCCGGCTGACAAAAATCGTCAGCCAGACGGGGCCGAAGTGACGAAAATTGGCGCAGATTACATGCAAAAGGCCGGTTTAGGACCTGGCACACCAATTGCTCTAACTCAAGTGTGGCACCAAACAACCAGTTCACCCCTTGAGGAGCAGCAAAATGAAATCCATGAAAATGATGAAGAAACAAGCCCAAGCCGGTTTCACCCTGATCGAACTGATGATCGTCGTGGCAATTATCGGTATCCTGGCAGCAGTGGCAATTCCTGCGTACAGCGACTACACCATCAAAGCCAAGGTCGGTAATGCACTGGGTTCGGTCAACTCCATCAAGACTGCGGTTGGTCTGTGCTCGCAAGAAGCCGGTGGCTCGTTCGACACCTGCGATACCGGCTCCGGCGGCGTTCCTGTTTTCACCCCAACTAAAGAAGTCGCCGGCGTAACCGTCACGAACGGTACCATTGTCTTGACCATGGGTACTGGCATCGGCACTGGTGTGGATGGTCTGCTCATTACCATGGCACCTACGCTGAACGGCTCGACGATTTCTTGGGATAACACGACCACGGTGACTCAACCTGCCGCACTGGCCGCCATTACGAAGAATAACGTTACCGCGGCAGCAGCCCCAGCCCCAGCCCCAGCGCCAGCCCCATAAGCTAACACCCCATCACCGCAGAC
Organism: Massilia sp. Root351; assembly: GCF_001425045.1. Taxonomy (GTDB): domain Bacteria; phylum Pseudomonadota; class Gammaproteobacteria; order Burkholderiales; family Burkholderiaceae_D; genus Rugamonas. The sequence goes on from NZ_LMDJ01000001.1 coordinate 339,486, forward strand.
GGCGCTCCGGCGCCGGCGCGAAAAAAAACCTGGCCTCGGCCAGGTTTTTTTGCTTTTATGCCTACACAATCTTCTGCCGGTCGGCGATCAGCGCTTCGTAGGTGAGGTTCTGCAGCAAGGTGTAATGCGTCGGGTCGAGATTCACGAACTGCACGCCATAGGTGAACACCTCCGGCTTGTCGCCCGCCGCAGGCTTGATCACGTTGATATTGCGGATGCTCGCGTGCGTGTTGACCAGCACCTGCCGGTTGCCCGGCTGCGCAATCAGCGTGAACGACAGTCCCACCATCGCATCATCCGATTCCAGTTGCCGCTTCGATTCGATCAGCGCCCCCGACACGCTCAGGTTCACCAGGAACACCGACACGCTGCCGCTGGTCTCGCAGCTCAGCTGCGCCGGAATATCCACCTTCACCCGCATCGCCGTGCGCAAGCTGGTACCCTGGATCTTCTCGGGGAAGGACAGGTGGGCGTAGAACAGCGGCCGCCCGAACACGCGCTGCACGATGGCCGAGAAGGAACATACGTTCACGCCCGAAAACACCCGTATGGTCAGCTTGTCCCCCTCGGTGACCGAGATGGGCGCGCCGCTTTCGAACGGCACCTTGACGATCATGTACTCGTCCTTCACCCAGCCGATCAGCGTGGAAAAGTGCTGGATTGGCTTCATGGTCCGGTGCGTGATGAACTGTATCCTCCCTCCGACCTGGAGGTTCATCTGTTCAAATTCATATTCCTGAGGCTTGATCTCGGCTGGCGTGCTACCACTGCTCATTCGTGCGCCCTTTTGTTGTTCCTATGTCTATGAAATCGATTATATACCGGGGGTAATATTTTTACAGTATTGCAATAATGACGCTCCTTTCTATACCATCGCAGCACTCCACCGTAACAATGCCGTGCCACATGATGATCCTGCCTGCCATCACATCCCTGTTGTTTCTGTTATTGCTCGCCGGGTATCCAACCGCCGCTGCGGCCGCGCCCCGGCCGCTGCTCATCGACTACACCCACACAGCCTGGACTGAGCTGGACGGCGCGCCGGCCGGCGCGACGAAGTTTGCGCAAGCGCCGGACGGCTGGCTGTGGATCTCCACTCCAACCGGCCTGTATCGCTTCGACGGCGTGCGCTTCGAGCGCACCGAGAAGGTCTACGGCCATCCGCTTGCCGCCAGCAACATCATGGGCCTGGCCACCACGCAGGATGGCGCAGTCTGGGTCGGCTACCGCGTCGGCGGCGTGTCGGTCTTCAGGAAGGACGGCGCGCACACCTATGGGGAAAGCGACGGCCTGCGAACAGTGGGCGTCATGCATATCGAAGCGGCGCCGGACGGGGCGGTCTGGGCCGCCATGCGCGACGGCGTGGCGGTGCTGCCCCCGGGCGGCAAGCGCTTCCAATACCTTGGCCCCGAAGCCGGCCTGCCGTCGCTGGGCGCGTTCCAGATCCTGTTCACCCGCGATGGCGTCACCTGGATCGGTACCAACACCGGGGCCTACTTCCGCCGGCCGGGCGAAACCCGCTTCAGCCAGGCATGGCCGCGCAAGGCGCTCGTGGCGCTGTGCGAAGCGCCCGACGGCGCCCTGTGGGGCAACGATTTTGCAGGCGGCTACTACCGGATACACACCGTCGCCCCCGCCGCCGGGGAGGGACCCGTCAAGCCCGAGCTCGAAGGCTCGTTCATGCGCTTCGACCGGCAGGGCACCATGTGGATGATCCACCGCGACAGCCTGGAGCGCAGGCTGGCGCCCGACGGTCCCAGCCTGCCCGACCAGCGCCTGTCGAAACTGAACGGTATCAGCGGCCCCATGCTGGGCGCCTCATTCCTGGACCGCGAAGGCAATCTGTGGATCGGCACTTCGCGCGGCATAGACCGGCTGCGCCCGAACCGCTTGCGCACCATGCCCGTCGAGAAGCAGCTGGAGTTTCCGGCGCTGGTGGCCGGGCCGTCCGGCGACGTATGGGTGGGCGACTATTCGGGCGACGTGTGGAGCTACCGCGCCGAGGGCCGTGTCCGCCGCGAGGTCGCGGGGCCGATCACTGCCAGCTACACCGGCCCGGACGGCGTACTGTGGCTGGGCGGAATGGAAGGCGTGCAGCGCCGCGCGCCCGATGGCAGCGAGACGCTGATACGCTCGCCGGACGAGGTGAAAAGCCTGCGCATACACGCCATGCAGCAGGACCGCGACGGCGCCCTGTGGGTCTCCTTCTCGTCCGGCAAAGGCGTATACAAGCTTGTGCAAGGGGCATGGACGAAGCTGGGCGCTTTGCAGGGCATTCCCGCGCCGCTGATCACCACCATGGCGCTCGATGGCGAAGGCAACGTCTGGATGGGGCATCTGCGCAGCCAGATCACGGTCGCCGCACCAGGGCAGGTACGCCGGCTCGGGCCGCAACAGGGTTTGCAGATCGGGACCGCCTTGCATCTGTACTTCGACGGCAACACCATGTGGGCCGGCGGCGAAAACGGCGTTGCCGCCTACCGGGACGGCCGTTTCGTCCCCCTGCGCGGTGAACGCAGCGAGCAATTCAGGGGCGTGTCCGGCATCGTGCGCCTGCCCGGCGGCGACCTGTGGCTGAACGGGGCAGACGGCCTGTTCCGCGTTTCCTCAGCCGACCTCGGCGCGTGGCTGAACAGCGGCGCGAAGCCGGTGGCATTCGAGCGCTTCAATGCGCAGGACGGCATGCAGGGGCGCGCGCCGCAGTTGCGGCCGGTGCCCTCGCTGAGGCTGTCAAGCGAGGGCGCGTTGTGGTACGCCACCACCGGCTCGGTCGGCACCATCGATCCGGCCAGGATCCCGCGCAATCCGTTGCCGCCCCCGGTGGAAGTGGTCAGCGTGCTGTCCGGTGGCGTGCGCTACGCCATCCCGGATGCCGGCGCGCTGGCGCTGCCGCAGGGCACGCGCGACCTGCAGATCGACTTCACCGCGCTGAGCCTGTCGCTTCCGGAGCGCGTGCGGCTGCGCTATCGGCTGGCCGGGCTGGATCAAGCGTGGCAAGAGCCGGAAGGGCGGCGGCAGGCGTACTACACCAATCTGGCACCCGGCAAATACCGTTTCGAGGTCACGGCATCGAACGAAGACCATCTATGGAACACCAAGGGCGCGGCGCTGGAACTGGAAATACCGCCCACCTTCGTGCAAACCGGCTGGTTCAAGCTGCTGCTGGGTGCGCTCGTGCTGCTGCTGTTGTACGCGGCTTATGCGCTGCGCATACGCTACCTCACGCGGCGGATGCAGGAACGGCTGCAAGAGCGCCTGGCGGAGCGCACCCGCATCGCGCGCGCCCTGCACGACACCCTGTTGCAGAGCATGCACTCGTTGCTGATCTCCTTCGACGCGCACAGCCGCCACTTGGAGGAGGGCACGCAGGAGCGCACCCGCCTGGACCGTACCCTCAACCTGGCGGAGCAGCTGCTGGTGGAAGGCCGCGACCAGATCCTGGACTTGCGCGCGTCGGCCTCGCCGGACATGCTGGAGCTGACCCTCGAGCAGCTCGGCAAGGCGCTGGCCGACCACCGTCCGCATGCGTTCGCCATGCAGGTCGCCGGCACGCCGAGGCAGTTGCGCAAGGAAGTGCAGGATGAGATTTACGCCGTCGCGCGGGAGGCGCTGTTCAATGCTTCGCGTTACGCCGATGCCACGCGCATCGAACTGGAACTGGCGTATGGCGGCAGCGCCTTCGTGCTGCGCATCCGGGACAACGGCCGGGGGCTGGACGAGTCGGTGGCCGCTGCCGGCCACCGGCCGGGCCACTGGGGCCTGGTCGGCATGCGCGAGCGCGCCGGCGGCATCGGCGCCAGCCTGGAGATCGGCAGCAAGCCGGGCGCCGGCACCGAGATCACGCTGACGGTGCCCGGCAAGCGGGCGTACTGAGCCGCGTACGGAGCCGCGTACTGAAAACTTAGCTGGTCGCGCTCCAGTCGCCGCTCTTGCCGCCGTGCTTTTCCATCACGCGGATATCGGACATCACCATGCCGCGGTCGACCGCCTTGCACATGTCGTACACGGTCAGCAGCCCCACCTGCACCGCAGTCAGCGCCTCCATTTCCACGCCGGTCTTGCCGTAGGTTTCCACCTGCGCAGTGCAGTGCACGCTGGAGGCGGCCTCGTCGGTGGTGAAGTCCACCGTCACGCGCGTCAGCGCCAGCGGATGGCACAGCGGCACCAGGTCGCTGGTGCGCTTGGCGCCCATGATGGCGGCGATGCGCGCGATCCCCAGCACGTCCCCCTTCTTTGCGCTTCCCGCTAAAATGATCGCCAGCGTCTCCGGTTTCATGCGGATACTGCCGGCGGCCACGGCGGTGCGGTGCGTTTCCTGTTTTGCGCCGACGTCCACCATGTGGGCCTGGCCGGTGGTGTCGAAGTGGGTGAGCTGGTCTGGGGCTGGAGTGCTGGTCATTGGAGTATAGTTCGTCAGTTGCAGGTATCGACAGGTATCATATCATTGTGAAATCAAAACGTTTTTTGCTGCGCTTGCTCCCTCTGGCTGCATCCCTGCTGTTGGCCGCCCCCACGGGCATGGCCCAGATGCCGCTGTCCAAGCCCCTGAATCTCCCCAGCCTCGGCGACACCGAGCGGCAGGAGCTGTCGCCGTTGATCGAGCGCAAGCTGGGCGAGGAGATCATGTATGACATCCGCAGCAACAAGGATTACCTCGACGACGCCCCCATCCTGGAATACCTGAACACGCTGGGCAACACCCTGGTGGCGGCCCATCCGGGCGCGCGCGGCGAGGCCAGCTTCAACTACTTCTTCTTCGCCGTGCGCGACGGCCAGCTGAACGCGTTCGCGCTGCCGGGTGGCTTCATAGCCGTGCATTCGGCGCTGCTGCTGGCGGCGCAGTCCGAGTCCGAACTGGCGTCGGTGCTGGGCCACGAAATCGGCCACGTGGCGCAGCGCCACATCGCGCGCCAGCTGGGGCAGCAGAAGCAGGACGCGCTGATCCCGCTGGCGGCCATGATCCTGGCCATCCTGGCGGCCAAGTCCAGTCCGGACGCGGCCATGGGGGTGATGATGGGCGGGCAGGGCCTGGCCATCCAGCGGCAGCTCAACTTCGGCCGCGATGCCGAACGCGAGGCGGACCGGGTCGGTTTCCAGATCATGGGCGAGGCCGGTTTCGACACCAGCGGCATGGTGGCTTTCTTCCAGCGCATGCAGACCGCCAGCCGCAACTACAGCGACCTGGTGCCGGCCTATCTGCTGACCCATCCGTTGACCACCGAACGCATCGCCGACATCCAGGCCCGCATCCGCGAGCAGCCCTACAAGCAGCGCCTCGACAGCCTGGCGTTCTACCTGGTGCGCTCGCGCGCGCGGGTGCTGCAGGATTTGAGCACGCAGGGGCTGGCGGAGTCGATCCAGTATTTCGAAAGCCTGATGGAACAGGACAACCGCCAGCAGAAGACGGCCGGCCAGTACGGCATGGCCTTCGCCATGTTCAAGAAGAACGATTTCGTGGCGGCGCAGCGCTGGCTGGACAAGGCCCGCGCCACCATCGAGGCGCCGATGCCGGCCGGCGTGTTCGGCATGGGCAAGCGCGACACGGCGCCGACCGTGTTCACCAGCCTGTCGCTCGATATCAAGCTGGCGCAGGAGTCGAATCAGGCGATGGTGGCGGCGGCCTTGAAGGAGGCGCTGGCGGCGCACCAGCAGTTCCCGTTGTCGCGCGGCATTGCGCACCAGTACGCGGAGGCGATGATACTGTCCGGCCAGCTGGAGGAGGCGGCGCGCTACTTGCGCGAGCAGGCGCAGTTCTACAAGGAAGAGCCGGAGGTGCACGATCTGCTGGCCAGGGCGTATGCGAAGCAGGGCAAGATGGCCTTGCAGCATATGGCGCTGGCGGAGTCGTACACTTTGCAGGGCGGCACGCTGGCGGCGCTGGACCAGCTGAACCTGGCGCGCAAGGCCAGCGATGCGTCCTTCTACGACCAGGCGCAGATCGATGCGCGCGAACGCGAGCTCAAGCAGCGGCGCAAGGATGCAATGGGGGACAAGTACAAGGAGCCGTAGGCGGCGCCTGGCGGACTACGCGCTGCGCGCTAATCCGCCCTGTGGGCGAGCGGGACGAGCGGGTAGCCGGCCGCGTAGCGCGGGTTCGGTGCGGAGCACCGTAAGCCGCCGGGCGTCAGGGCGCCGCGTCCGCTTGCGGCAGGCGCACGAAGCCGAAGCGGGCGGGGATGTCGTCGCGCCGCAGGCGCTGCACCGGCACCGTTGCACCGCCGGTGCGCAAGGTGAGCGCGGCGGTGGCCGCGCTGTCCTCGATCCATGCCAGCAAGGTGTCGTCGCCTACCGGGTGGCCATCCATCTGCAGCAGCTCCATCGCTTGCGCCACGTCGCGGTCGTCCAGCTGCGCCACCACGGCGCCGCGTTGCAGCAGCACCTCGCCGTCTTCCGTCAGATACGCCGCCTCCGGCCGGCCCAGCGCCTCGCCGGTGTGCAGCACAAAGCCCTGCGCCGGATCGGTGCGCGCCACGAACGGCGTGGTCTCCAAATTCAGATACACCCGCTGCGGGCCATTCTGGAAGTACCAGCAGCCGCGCTCGTCGCTGGCGTAGTTGCGCACGATGAAGCCCACCAGCGCGGCGTTGGTCAGCTTGTCGCCGGGCAGATTGAAGTGCTGCGCGCGCTCGTCGCGCATGCGCCAGTTGCCGCGCGCATCCAGGCCGAGCCAGCCGTAGCAGTGCGGCACGTTCGGCCATTTGGCCAGCGCCTGTTTTACGATGTCATCCATGGTTCAAGCTTCGCACATCTGGCCACGGCCGGCCGCACGGCTGGCGGTTTCGCCTTCCAGGAAGTGGATCATGCGCCTGGGCAGCCAGTTGAGCGAACCGGGCGGGCGGCCCACGGCAAAGCCGACATGCCCGCCCTGTTCCGGATACTCCAGCAGCACGCCGGGCGCCGCCTTGCGCGGCAGGTGAATGCCGGGCAGGAAGGGGTCGTTCCTGGCGTTCAGCACCAGGGTCGGCACCGTGATGTCGAGCAGCACGTGCTTGGCGCTGGCGCGGTCCCAGTAGTCGTCCGTGTTGCGGTAGCCGTGCAGCGGCGCGGTCACCACGTTGTCGAAGGCGTACAGGTCGTCGGCGGCCATCAGCGCGTTCAAGTCGTACAGGCCGGGGAACTGCTTCAGCTTGGCCACGCACTTGGGCTTGAGCGTGTTCAGGAACATGCGCGTGTAGATGCGGTTGAAGCCGCGCGACAGCGATTCGCCGCCGCGCGCCAGGTCCAGCGGGGCCGACACGGCGCACGCCGCATCGACGATCTCGGCGCCATGCTGCGACTCGCCCAGCCAGCGCAGCAGCGCATTGCCGCCCAGCGACACGCCGGTGGCGTAGAAGCGGCTGCAGGCGGCATCCATGGCGCGCGCGTGCAGGCGACGGATGACCCATTCGATCTCGGCCGCGTCGCCGGAATGGTAGAAGCGCGGCGCCAGGTTGGCCTCGCCCGAGCAGCCCCGGAAATGCGGCACCGCGCCGGACCAGCCGCGTGCGCACACGTCGGCCATCAGCGCGCGCGCGTAGTGGCTGTCGGACGAGCCTTCCAGGCCGTGGAACAGCACCACGAAGGGCTGGCCGGGCTGGCCGTCGACGAAATCGACATCGATGAAGTCGCCGTCCGGCGCCTGCCAGCGCTCGCGGCGGAAGGCCACCGGCGGCTTGCTGATGCAGGTGGCGGGGTAGATGGTTTGCAGGTGGCCGCTGGGCAGCCACAGTGGTGCGGTGTAGTTCATGGCCCTGTACTCACAACGGAACTCGGCTGCGGCAACCTTAATGCAGCACCTGCTGCGGATTGTCCACCGGGATCGGGCCGGGCGCCACGGACACATGGCGCAGCACGATGCGCCAGCCCTTCGGCGTCTTGATGTAGACGTTGCTGGCCACCAGGTGGGCCGGCTCGCCGGTGGCGGCGGTGGTGCCTTCCACCACGGAGTGGATGGAACTCATCAGATTGTGCGTTTCATGCAACACCGCCGGCCGGATGTGCAGGCCGCCATGTTCCAGGATGATGGACCACGATTCGCGGATCGCGCGGTGCCCCACCAGGCGCGGACCGCCCGGGTGGATGCAGGCGATTTCCTCGTCGTCAGCCCACAGGGCCATCAGGGCTTCCACGTCGGCCCGGTTCAGCGCATCGTAAAAAGCGGCTTCGACTTCGCTTGCGCTACCGTTTAATTGCTTTTTTGGCATGGCAGCCTCCGGGCGTTGATGGAAAACATGCTGATGCTTAGTGGTGCGGCACCACCGCGCCCGGCTTCAGGCGGTAGGCGGTACCGCAGTACGGGCATTTGGCCACGCCATCATGGTTGAACTCCAGGAATACGCGCGGGTGCGAGGACCACAGCGGCATGGCTGGGTTCGGGCAATGGGCCGGCAGGTCTTTTCCGTCGAGCTCAACTGCAGCGGCTTGGGTGGCTTGGGTCATCTTGGCTATCTCCGTGAAACTTAGGCTGAAAACACCGATTTTAACGGATTCGCGCAATTCCAAGAATCATCGGTAGAATAGCGCCTGATCTACAGTACCGGCCGATGGCGTTCGCTTCCACTGAAACGAGGCGCGCGTGGCAGGAAAACCACATGAACGAAGCCACGCCTGCCCCTGTTCCGGCCACCGCCGCCGCCACCGCCACAGTCACAGCCGCCGACGTAGCCCTGCACGACGAAGCCGCCTGGCGCGAGGGACTGCGCACCGGCATTCCCACCTTGTTCGGCATCGGCGCCTGGGGCCTGGTGGTGGGCGTGGCCATGGTCAAGAGCGGGCTGACGGTGCCGCAGGCGCTGGGCATGACCTTGATGGTGTTTGCCGGCTCGGCCCAGCTGGCCTCGCTGCCGCTGATCGCGGCAGGCGCGCCGATCTGGGTCATTTTCCTGACCGCGTTTGCCGTCAACCTGCGTTTCGTGATCTTTTCCGTCATCCTGGCGCCGCATTTCGCCGGCTTGCCGTGGCGCCAGCGCTTCGTGCTCGGTTATTGCTCCGGCGACATGACGGCCGCGCTGTTCCTGCAAAAATACCCCAGCGTGGAACCGGTGCGCGGCAAGGTCTCCTATCTGAAAGGCTTGATGTACCCCAACTGGGCCGCCTGGCAGATCGGCTCCATCGCCGGCGTGTTCCTGGGCAGCGCCGTGCCGGCCGAGTGGGGGCTGGGCTTCGCGGGCACCCTGGCCATCATCTGCATCATGGTGCCGCTGACGGCCAACCGGCCGGCCGTGGTCGGCGTGATCGTGGCGGGCGCGGTGGCGGTGGCCGGCGCCGGCCTGCCATACAAGCTGGGCCTGCTGGCCGCTGTCGTGATCGGCATGCTGAGCGCCATGGCGGTGGAAGAATTGACGGAAAAGCGCGGACGCCTGAAGGAAGACAAGCATGGCTGACTGGGAAATCTGGCTGACCATCGCGGCGCTGGCCATCGCCACGGCCGCCACGCGCGCCTCGTTCTGGCTGGTGGGGCACCACATCACCATCCCGAAACGGGTCAACGAAATGCTGCGCTATGCGCCGGCCTGCGCGCTGGCGGCCATCGTGGCGCCGGACTTGCTGCTGGCGCAGGACGGCGCGGTGCATATCGGCTTCGACAACCTGAAACTGGTGGCCGGCGCGGTCTCAATCGCGTTTTACGTGGTGCGCAGGAACATGCTGGAAACCATCATTTTCGGCATGCTGTTCTTCACAACCCTGAGACTGTTGCATATCTTCTAAGGGAATCGGGCCCGGCGTTGCGGTAGAATAGCGGTCTTTCCAACCTTCGTCCTTTGGGTAGCCATGCAAGCTGTTCTGAACTTCATTCGTCTGCAAGATCTGATCGACCAACATGCGCTGCAAGGCAAGCGCGTGTTCATCCGCGCCGACTTGAACGTGCCGCAAGATGACGCCGGCAACATCACCGAAGATACCCGCATCCGCGCCTCCGTGCCGGCCATCCGCGCCGCCGTGGCGGCCGGCGCCAAGGTCATGGTCACCTCGCACCTGGGCCGCCCCACCGAGGGCGAGTTCAAGCCGGAAGACAGCCTGGCGCCGGTCGCCAGGCGCCTGGCCGAGCTGCTGGGCCAGCCGGTCGAACTGAAGCAGGACTGGGTGGACGGCGCCGGTCTGGAAGGCCTGCAGGCCGGCCAGGTGGTGCTGCTGGAAAACGTGCGTGTGAACAAGGGCGAAAAGAAGAATGCCGACGAGCTGGCGCAGAAGATGGCCGCCCTGTGCGACGTCTATGTCAACGACGCGTTCGGCACCGCGCACCGCGCCGAGGCCTCCACCCACGGCATCGCCAAGTTCGCGCCGGTGGCTGCCGCCGGTCCGCTGCTGGCGGCCGAGCTGGACGCGCTGGGCAAGGCGCTGGGCGCCCCGGCCCGTCCGCTGCTGGCCATCGTGGCCGGCTCGAAAGTGTCGTCCAAGCTGTCCATCCTGAAGGCGCTGTCCGAGAAAGTGGACGGCCTGATTGTCGGCGGCGGCATCGCCAACACCTTCATGAAGGCGGTCGGCCTGAACATCGGCAAGTCGCTGGTGGAAAACGACCTGGTGGCCGAAGCCAAGGCCATCATCGACATCATGGCCGCGCGCGGCGCCGAAGTGCCGATCCCGGTGGATGTGGTGTGCGCCAAGGAATTCTCGCCAACGGCGGCGGCCACCATCAAGGATGTGGCCGACGTGGCGGACGACGACATGATCCTGGACATCGGCCCGAAAACGGCCAAGCTGCTGGCCGACAAGATCGCCGCGGCCGGCACCGTGGTGTGGAACGGCCCGGTTGGCGTGTTCGAGTTCGACCAGTTCGGCGAAGGCACCAGGACGCTGGCGCTGGCCATCGCCGGTTCCAAGGCATATTCGATTGCCGGTGGCGGCGATACGCTGGCGGCGATTGCAAAATATGACATTACCGATAAAATTGGTTATATCTCGACCGGCGGCGGCGCTTTCCTGGAGTTCCTGGAAGGCAAGACTCTGCCTGCGGTGGAAATTCTGACCCAGCGTTTCAACAAGTAAAACCTGGGGGCGGACCCGATGGGTCTGCCCCGCCCGTCGCATCTGCTTGTCCGCTCCCAGCAAAGGAACTCTATGTCCCGTGGTACCAAAATCGTCGCCACCATCGGCCCCGCTTCCACCGACTTCGCCATCCTGGTCAAAATGATACGGGCCGGCGTGGACGTGGTGCGGCTGAATTTCTCGCACGGCAAGGCGCAGGACCATATCGAGCGCGCCGCGCTGGTGCGCAAGGCGGCCGCCGAGTGCGGCCGCGAGGTGGCGATCATGGCGGACATGCAGGGCCCGAAAATCCGCATCGGCAAGTTTGAAAGCGGCAAGATCGAACTGGCCAACGGCGACCAGTTCATCCTCGACGCGAAGTGGGGCGAGAACGGCGAACTGGGCAACCAGGAGCGCGTGGGCCTGGACTATAAGGCGCTGCCGACCGACGTGCGCCCGGCCGACGTGCTGCTGCTGAACGACGGCCTGATCGTGCTGGTGGTGGAGCGCGTCAGCGGCAGCGAAATCCACACCACCGTGAAAATCGGCGGCGAGCTGTCCAACAACAAGGGCATCAACCGCCACGGCGGCGGCTTGACCGCGCCGGCCCTGACGGCCAAGGACATGGAAGACATCAAGACCGCGATGAGCTTCCAGGCCGACTACCTGGCCATTTCCTTCCCGAAAAACGCCACCGACATGGCGATGGCGCGCCAGCTGGCCAACATCGCCGGCGAGCCATACCGCCACAAGGCCATGATGATCGCCAAGATCGAGCGCGCCGAAGCGATTCCGGCGCTGCAGGAGATCCTGGACGCGTCCGACGGCATCATGGTGGCGCGCGGCGACCTGGCCGTGGAAGTGGGCAACGCCGCCGTGCCGGCGCTGCAAAAGCGCATGATCAAGATGGCGCGCGAATCGAACAAGCTGGCCATCACCGCGACCCAGATGATGGAGTCCATGATCGTCAACGCGGTGCCGACCCGGGCCGAAGTGTCCGACGTGGCCAACGCCGTGCTGGACGGCACCGACGCCGTCATGACCTCGGCCGAAACGGCCTCCGGCAAATACCCGATCGAGACCGTCGAAATGATGGCCGCGATTTGCGTCGAGGCCGAGCAATCCGAATACAACAAGCTGGACGCCGATTTCCTCAACGTCCGTTTCACCCGCATCGACCAGTCCATCGCCTACGGCGCGCTGTTCACCGCGCACCACCTGCGCGTGAAGGCCATCGTGGCGCTGACCGAATCCGGCTCCACCGCGCTGTGGATGAGCCGCCACAGCATCGACACGCCGATTTTCGCGCTCACCCCGAGCGTGACCACCGCCCGCAAGGCCTCGCTGTACCGCAACGTGCGCGCCTACCAGCTGGCGCAGGGCGATTCGAGCGAAGTGGTGCTGCACCAGGTCGAAGAGCTGCTGGTGGAGTACGGCATCGTCAAGAAGGGCGACATGATCGTGGTCACCTGGGGCGAGCCGATGGGCCAGGTGGGCGGCACCAACGCATTGAAGATAGTGAAGGTGGGGGAATTCTCCCCGGCCTGATCACGTACCGATTTTTTTATTGTTTGGAGTAATACCATGTCCCTCGTATCCATGCGTCAGCTGCTGGACCATGCCGCCGAAAACGGCTATGGCATCCCAGCCTTCAACGTCAACAACCTGGAGCAGGTGCAGGCCATCATGGCTGCCGCCGATGCCCTGAACAGCCCGGTCATCATGCAAGCATCGGCCGGCGCCCGCAAATACGCCGGTGAAGCCTTCCTGCGCCACCTGATCGACGCCGCCGTCGAAGCCTATCCGCACATCCCGGTCGTCATGCACCAGGACCACGGCCAGTCGCCGGCGGTCTGCATGGCCGCGATCCGCTCCGGCTTCACCTCGGTGATGATGGACGGTTCGCTGGAAGCGGACGGCAAATCGGTGGCTTCCTACGACTACAACGTGGAAGTGTCGCGCGAAGTGGTCAAGTTCTCGCACGCCATCGGCGTGACGGTGGAAGCCGAACTGGGCGTGCTCGGTTCGCTGGAAACCATGAAGGGCGACAAGGAAGACGGCCACGGCGCCGACGGCACCATGACCCGCGAGCAGCTGCTGACCGACGTGGCCCAGGCCGCCGACTTCGTGCAGCGCACCCAGTGCGACGCGCTGGCCATCGCCATCGGCACCTCGCACGGCGCCTACAAGTTCACCCGCAAGCCGACCGGCGACATCCTGGCGATCGACCGCATCAAGGAAATCCACGCCCGCATTCCGAACACCCACCTGGTGATGCACGGCTCCTCGTCGGTGCCGCAGGAACTGCTGGCCATCATCCGCGAATTCGGCGGCGACATGAAGGAAACCTACGGCGTGCCGGTCGAAGAGATCCAGGAAGGCATCCGCCACGGCGTGCGCAAGATCAACATCGACACCGACATCCGCCTGGCCATGACCGCCGCCATCCGCAAATACCTGTTCGAGAACCCCGCCAAGTTCGACCCGCGCGACTACCTGAAGCCGGCCCGCGCCGCCGCTGAAGAGATCGTCAAGGCGCGCCTGCTGGCGTTCGGCTGCGAAGGCCAGGCCGGCAAGATCAAGCCGCTGCCGCTGGAAAAAATGGCCGAGCGTTACAAGGCCGGCGCCCTGGCGCAGATTGTGAAGTAAAATTCTGTCTGGAACGGGCCGGGGGATTCCCCGGCCCGATTTTCTTGACCGGCGGGCACGCAGGCCCGCGCGCCGGTTTCGCTTTGTCTCGCTTTATCACATCACCCTCCCCGCTATGAACAGCCTTTACCAATCCTCCATCAAATCCCTGCCACTGCTCGGCCATGGCAAAGTGCGCGACAACTACGCTGTCGGCGACGACAAGATCCTGATCGTCACCACCGACCGCCTGTCGGCCTTCGACGTTGTCATGAACGAACCGATTCCCGGCAAGGGCATGGTTTTGAACCAGATGAGCGACTTCTGGTTCGAGAAACTGGGCCACATCGTGCCGAACCACCTGACCGGCGTGGCGCCGGAATCCGTGGTGGCCGCCGATGAAGTGGAGCAGGTAAAGGGCCGCGCCGTGGTGGCCAAGCGCCTCAAGCCCATCATGGTGGAAGCGGTGGTGCGCGGCTACATCATCGGCTCCGGCTGGAAGGATTACCAGGACACCGGCAGCATCTGCGGCATCGCGCTGCCGGCCGGCCTGAAGCAGGCTGAAAAGCTGCCCGAGCCGCTGTTCACCCCGGCCGCCAAGGCCGACCTGGGCGAGCATGACGAAAACATCAGCTTTGCCGAAATGGAAAGCCGCATCGGCGCCGAACTGGCCGCCAAGATGCGCGACACCAGCATCGCCCTGTACCGGGCGGCCGCCGAATACGCCGCCACCAAGGGCATCATCATCGCCGACACCAAGTTCGAATTCGGCCTGGACGAAAACGGCGTGATGCACCTGATGGACGAAGTGCTGACGGCCGACTCGTCGCGTTTCTGGCCGGCCGATTCCTACCAGCCCGGCATGTCGCCGCCGTCGTTCGACAAGCAGTTCGTGCGCGACTACCTGGAAACGCTGGCCTGGGGCAAAACCGCACCGGCGCCTGCGCTGCCGGCCGACGTCATCGACAAAACCCAGGCCAAGTATTTCGAAGCCATCGAACGCCTGACCGGCGAGAAGCTGAAGGTATAAGCATGGCCGATCAGAACAAGCCTGTCGTCGGCGTCATCATGGGTTCGTCCTCGGACTGGGACGTGATGCAGAACGCGGTGTCCATCCTCAAGCAGTTCGGCGTGCCGTTCGAGGCCCAAGTCATTTCCGCGCACCGCATGCCCGACCAGATGTACGCCTACGCCAAGAGCGCGCGCGCGCGCGGCCTGCGCGCCATCATCGCCGGCGCCGGCGGCGCGGCCCACCTGCCCGGCATGGTGGCCGCCATGACCATCGTGCCGGTGCTGGGCGTGCCGGTGCCGTCCAAGTACCTGCGCGGCGAGGACTCGCTGCTGTCCATCGTGCAGATGCCCAAGGGCGTGCCGGTGGCCACCTTCGCCATCGGCGAAGCGGGCGCCGCCAACGCCGCGCTGACGGCGGTGGCCATGCTTGCCGCCACCGACGACGCGCTGGCCGACAAGCTGGAAGCGTTCCGCGTCCAGCAAACCGGCGTGGCCCAGGCCATGACCTTGCCGCTCCACGACTTTGCCGCTTGAATGGTGCGCTTGAATAATGAGTAATCCCAAGTCTTCACCGCAGGCGGCCCGCCAGCCTGCAACCGCGCTGGCCCCGTTCCTGCCCACCGCCAATCCGCAAGCCTGGCTGGGCGTCATGGGCGGCGGCCAGCTGGGCCGCATGTTCGCGCAAGCCGCGCAAAGCATGGGCTACCAGGTGGCCGTGCTGGAACCGTCCGACGACTGCCCGGCAGGGCAGGTCGCGCAGCGCCTGATCAACGCCGGCTACAGCGACGGCCCCGGCCTCGACGTGCTGGCCGCGCAGTGCTTCGCCGTCACCACCGAGTTCGAGAACGTGCCGGCCGACAGTCTGTCGCGCCTGGCGCAGCACGTCTTCGTTGCGCCCGACGCGCACGGCGTGTCGGTGGCGCAGGACCGCATCGCCGAGAAACGCTTTTTCGTCGATTGCGCGGCCAAGTCCGGCGTGCAGCCGGCGCCGCACAAGGTGATCGCCTCGCAGGACGACATCGACGCCATCGGCGACGCGTTGCTGCCGGGCATCCTGAAAACCGTGCGCATGGGCTACGACGGCAAGGGCCAGGTGCGCGTGCGCTCCCGCGAGGACGTGCGCGCCGCGTTTGAATCCATGGGCAAGGTGACCTGCCTGCTGGAGAAAATGCTGCCGCTGGCCTACGAAGTGTCGGTGCTGACCGCGCGCGGTGCGGACGGCCAGTCGGTGGTCTACCCGATCGCCGAAAATGTGCACCGCGACGGCATCCTGTTTACCACCACCGTGCCGGGCCCGAATGTGTCCGACGACTGCGCGAAAAAGGCGCAGGCGGCGGCGCAAGCCATCGTGGCCGAACTGGGCTACGTGGGCGTGCTGTGCATCGAGTTCTTTGTGCTGGCCGACGGCTCGCTGGTGGTCAACGAGATGGCGCCGCGCCCGCACAACAGCGGCCACTACACCATGGACGCCTGCGTCACCAGCCAGTTTGCGCAGCAGGTGCGCGCCATGGCGCGGCTGCCGCTGGGCGACGTGCGCCAGCATTCGCCGGCCGTGATGCTGAACATCCTGGGCGACGTCTGGTTCAGCGACGAGTCGGACGCCACGCGCGAGCCGGCCTGGGACCAGGTGCTGGCGCTGCCCGGCGCCAATCTGCACTTGTACGGCAAGGACGACCCGCGCCGCGCGCGCAAGATGGGCCATGTGACCTTCGTCGCGCCTACGCTGGCGGAGGCACGGCGGCAGCTGGAAGCGGCCTGCGCCATCCTGGGCATCGCACCGTGACCGCAGCGATCGACCTGGCCGCCATCCGCGCGGCCGCCGTGCTGCTGGAAGCGGGCAAGCTGGTGGCGTTTCCCACCGAGACCGTGTACGGCCTCGGTGCGGACGCCGAAAACCCGCAAGCGGTGGCGGCCATCTACGCCGCCAAGGGCAGGCCGCAGGACCATCCGGTCATCGTGCACGTGGCGCCGGGCGCCGACCTCGGCTACTGGTGCAGCGACATCCCGGCCGAGGCCTACCAGCTGGCCAAGGCCTTCTGGCCCGGCCCGCTGACCATGATCCTCAAGCGCAACGCCCATATCCCGGACGCCGTGTCCGGCGGCCAGGACACGGTGGGCATGCGCTGCCCGTCGCACCCGGTGGCCATCGCCTTGCTGGCCGCCTTCAAGGGCGGCAAGGGCGGCGTGGCCGCGCCGTCGGCCAACAAGTTCGGCAACGTCAGCCCGACCACCGCGCAGCATGTGCGCGACGAATTCGGCGCCATGGTGCTGGACGAGGCGGAAGCGGCCGAAGCCGCCGCCCACGCCTACGCCGCCGCCATCACCGCCAGCATGGCGGACCCGGCCGATGCAGCCGCCGGCGCGGCGTCGGCCGCCGGCGCGCTGCGCCTTGCCGTGCTCGACGGCGGTTCCAGCCAGGTCGGCATCGAATCGACCATCCTCGACCTGTCGCGCCTGGCCACGCACGGCCCGGTGCTGCTGCGCCCCGGCCATATCGGCGCGCAGGACATCGCCGACGTCATCGGCGCCATGCCCAACCTGCCCGACCAGAGCGCCCCGCGCGCCTCCGGCACGCTGGAATCGCACTACGCGCCCAAGGCCCCGGTCGTCCTGGCCGACAGCGCGGTGCTGCCCGACCTGCTGGCCAAGCTGGCCGCCAAGGGCCGCAAGGCAGCCGTGATCCATTATTCGGCCCTGCCGCAGGCGAAGCAGGGGCCGCACCAGCATATGCCGCCGGACGCCGCCGGCTATGCCTTCGGCCTGTACGCCGCGCTACGCGCCATGGACCAGACCGGCGCCGAGTTGATCCTCGTCGAAACGCCGCCACAAAACGACGCATGGCTGGGCGTCAATGACCGACTCCGGCGCGCAGCTTTCGGTTCTTCTGGTATTGTTGAGACGTTCCTGCAATAGTGAAAGGGAACCACGCCGGAGCGGTCCGGCGCGCATAACAAGAAGAGGAGGTCGCCATGACCCGAACCTTGTATGCCTGGCTGGCGGCGATCCTTGCCGCCGCACCTGCAAGCTCGCCGGCCCAGGACGCGCCGCCGCCGTTCGCGCCGGTCAGCATGCCCCGGCCGGGCGCCGCCTCCGCGCCGCCTCCTGCTGCCATCCCGTCCGCCCCCGCAATTGCCACCCCGACCGCCCCTGCAAGCGCCCGCGCGGTCCACAAGACGGTGCCATCGGCCGCCATGTCCGTGCAGCCGGCGGCCCCGCGCGGCACCTTGCTGGCCGGTCCCGCCGTGGTGCCGATCGACCTGGTCACCGACAAGGTCGACAAGCTTGAAGCTGCGCTGCTGCGCACGCTGCTGGAACGGCGCGACGGCCTGCTGGCCGTCACCGGCGAGCCGCGCTGCACCATCGCCGTCCACAGCCTGCGCTACCAGACCGTGGGCGGGCAGGGCGAGCCGGCCGACGCCGGCGGCGTCATCATGCTGCCCTCCGGCGCCGATCCGCAGTGCAGCGGCCCCCGCCCGGTACTGCTGTACGCCCACGGCACCGTGCTCGACAAGACCTTCAGCATGGCGCGCCTGAACGGCGAAGCGCGCCTGGTCGCCTCCATGTTCGCGGCCCAGGGCTATATCGTGGTGGCGCCGGACTACGCCGGCTACGGCAACTCCAGCCTGCCTTACCACCCCTACCTGAACGCCGAGCAGCAGGC
The DNA here is from genome assembly GCF_001425045.1 of Massilia sp. Root351. Taxonomy (GTDB): domain Bacteria; phylum Pseudomonadota; class Gammaproteobacteria; order Burkholderiales; family Burkholderiaceae_D; genus Rugamonas. The sequence continues at coordinate 357,730 of NZ_LMDJ01000001.1, forward strand.
CGGCGACATGGTGGACGCGCTGCGCGCCGCGCGCACCGCCTACGCCGTGCTCGGCGCCAAGGCGTCCGCCCAGCTTTTCCTGACCGGCTACTCCCAGGGCGGCTTCGTGGCGCTGGCCACGCAGCGCGCCATCCAGCTGCACCATGCGGACGAATTCACCGTCACCGCCACCGCGGCGCTGTCCGGCCCGTATGCGCTGGTGAGAATGGCCGACGGCATCTTCAGCGGCCGCCCCAACACCGGCGTCACGTCCTATCTGCCGCTGCTCACCACCTCCGGCCAGCGCGCCGGCGCCGCCCTGTACGCCGCGCCGGAAGACCTGTACGAAGCGCGCTACGCCAGCGGCATAGAAAGCCTGCTGCCCAACAAGGTCCGGCTGGACGACCTGGTCAGGAAGGGCCGGCTGCCCAAGGGCGGCGCCCTGTTTGCGCGCGACTCGCAGCCGCAGGCGGCGGACGCCTCCGCCTTCTTCGCGGACAGCAACCTGGTGCGCACCAGCTACCGCAATGCCTACCTGCAGGACATGGCCAGCAACCCCTGCGAGCGCGACCCGGCCGAACCGCTGGCCTGCGCGCCCCAGCACAATCTGCGCAAATGGATGCAGAAGAACGACTTGCGCACCTTCACGCCGACCTCGCCGCTGATGCTGTGCGGCGCCGGCAAGGACCCGGTGGTGCCGTTCGCGAACGCCGTCGCCACCCATGCCTACTTTGCCGCGCATGGCGCGGCAGCGGTGCTGGTGGACCTGGAAACGCCGCTGCCGGACGATCCTTATTTGCCGTTCAAACAAGGTTTCGCGCGAGAACGCGACACGATGCGCGCCGATGCTGTCAAAAAGGGTAGCGATCCTGTCAAGGCGGTGTCCGATCGATACCACAGCCGGCTGGCTGCGCAGTTCTGCCTGATGTCCGCGCGCAGCTTTTTCCAGTCCGCAATGCCCTGACTCTGCTATGCTGATTTGACAGAAAAATCGGCGGAGTTGGCATGTTTTACCAGAAGTTTTGACAGTTTCACTACTGGCGGTTGCAGTGGCCGCTTGCGGTGGCGGCAGCGCAGGCAGTGGCAGTGGCGGCGGCAACAGCGGCGCGCCGGGCGGCACCAGCCCCGTGGTGGTGGCGCCGCCGCCATCCCAGCGCGGCACCCTGGTGGGCGGCCCCACGGCGGTCGCTGCCTACGACGCGCAAGCGCTCAAGCAGCTGCTTGACAGCGCGCAGAGCGGCGCCAGCAGCATCACCAGCACGCCGCTGTGCGCCGTCAGCACCTATACGCTGCGCTATCGCACCATCGGTTCGGCCGGCGAAGACACCGACGCCAGCACCGCCCTCATGCTGCCGTCCGGCGCCGATCCCGCCTGCACCGGTCCGCGCCCGGTGCTGCTGTACGCGCACGGCACCTCGCCGCTGAAGTCCTACGATATGAGCAAGCTGGACGGCACCGAGGCGCGCCTGATCGCCGCCATCTTCGCCGCGCAAGGCTACATCGTGGTCGCGCCCAACTATGCCGGCTACGCCGGCTCCTCGCTGGGCTACCACGCCTACCTGGACGCCGAGCAGCAATCGGCCGACATGGTGGACGGCCTGCGCGCGGCCCGGGCCGCGTTCAGCGCTGTCGGCGCCAGCGCCTCGGCGCGGCTGTACGTCACCGGCTATTCGCAGGGCGGCTACGTGGCGCTGGCCACGCAGCGCGCCATGCAGACGCGCCACGCCGCCGAGTTCACGGTAACCGCCGCCGCCGGCCTGTCCGGTCCCTACGCGCTGCTCAAATTCGGCGACGCCATGTTCGGCGGCGCGCCCACGCACGGCGCCACCGCCTTCCTGCCCATGCTGGTCAACGCCGGCCAGCACGCCGGCGCGCGCCTGTACGCCAGCCCCGGCGAGATGTACGAGGCGCCGTACGCCTTCGGCGTCGAAGACATCCTGCCCGGCACGCTCAGCCTGGGCGACCTGGCCAGCCTGGGCAAGCTGCCCGCCAGTGCCTTGTTCGCCTTGGATTCCATGCCGCAGGCGGACGGCAGCAAGGCCTACTTCAATGACGGCAACCTGGTCCGCACCAGCTACCGCGATGCCTACACGGCCGACCTGCGCGCGCGGCCCTGTGACGCTAGCGGGACTGCCGCCGCCGACGCGCTGGCCTGCGCGCCCCAGCACCCGCTGCGCCTGTGGCTGCAGAAGAACGACCTGCGCAATTACGCGCCGGCCGCGCCGCTGCTGTTGTGCGGCGGCGACGCCGATCCCCTGGTTCCCTATTACAACACCAGCGCGGCGGCCGACCATTTCCGCGCCCGCAATCCGGGCGGCACGCTGCACGTGGTGAACCTCGACGCCACCCCGTCGCTGTTCGGCGACGATTATTCCCAGCCCAAGCTGGGCTTCCTGGCCGCCAAGACGGCGGTGCGCGCCAATGCCGCCGTCAGCGGCGGCTCGGGCGACGCCGCCGTGCGCGACGCCTACCACGCCGGCCTGGTGGCGCCGTTCTGCCTGCGCGCGGCGCGCGACTTCTTCCGTGCCCGGTGAAATGTATCCTGAGTGAAATGTATCCGTACTGTAATTATTTGACGCTTTAGTCTAAACTGCCCAATTTACAAAATTGCGCTATACAACCCCTGCCGGGGCTGGCATATTAATCGGGTTGCAAATAGCACGCCCGTGCGTTTAAAACAAGAATATTCTTTTCAGGAGATACAATGCGTCACACCAAACTCGCCCTGGCGGTCATGGCCGCGGCAATTCTGGCCGCTTGCGGCAGCGGCAGCCCAACCGGCGGCGACCAAACCCTCAAAGTCAAATTCGCATCCCAGGTGTCGTTCGGCGACAGCCTGTCCGACGTCGGCACCTACAAGGTCGGCACCGTGGCAGCCCTGGGCGGCGGCAAGTTCACCATCAACGGCAACAACACCGCCGCCAATCCCGCGCTGACCGGCAAGATCTGGATCGAGCTGCTGGCGGCCCAGTTCGGCCTGCCGGCCCCCTGCGCGGCGCAGACCGGCCTGGAAGGCAACGCGGCCAAGGGCTTCAGCGTGCCGGTGCAGAACCACACCGGCTGCTACGCCTACGGCCAGGGCGGCTCGCGCGTCACCAACCCGGTGGGCGACAACCACAAGTCCACCGGCAGCGACGTCGGCGCGCTGACCGTGCCGGCCGTGACCCAGGTGAAAAACCACCTGGCGGCCGTGGGCGGCAAGTTCAAGGGCGACGAGATCGTCTTCATGTGGAGCGGCAATAACGACCTGCTGCTGGGCCTGGAGCACCTGTCCACCGCCGCCACCGCCGCCGGCGCCGCCGCCGGCAACACCGCCTTCGCCAACAGCCTGGTGGCCCAGCTGGCGGCCGGCGCGACCAACCCGCAAACGGCGGCAGCGTCCATCGGCCTGGCCCTGGCCACCGAAAACGCGCGTCCCGGCAAGACCGAGACCTCGGTGGTGACCGCCGCCGTGACCGCCGCCGTCATGGCCGGCAACACCGCCGCCGCGGTGCCGGCCAACCAGCTGGCCATCGTCACCAAGGCCAAGGCAGACGGCGCTGCCGCCGGCGCCAAGGCTGGCGCCGACTACGCCGCCGCCAACGGCCCGGCACTGGTGCCGGTGATGATCACCGCCGCCAAGGAAGTTTCGGCCCTGGTGAAGACGCAGATCCTGGCCAACGGCGCCAAGTACGTGGTGGTCAACAACATCCCGGACGTGGCCAACACGCCGTCCGGCCTGTCGCGCTCGGAATCGACGCGCACGCTGATCAACGCCATGGTAAAGGGCTTCAACGATACGCTGACCGCCGAACTGGGCACCACCGACGGCGTGCTGATCATCGACACCTACAGCGTCAGCCATGACCAGGCCACCAACCCGGGCCCGTACGGCCTGACCAACGTCAAGGAAACCGCTTGCGACCTGACGGCGGCCAAGAACCCGCTGAGCAGCTCGCTGACCTGCAACGGCTCCAACCTGAAAGCCGGCGACGTCAGCCACTACTCGTACGCCGACACCGTGCACCCGACCCCGTTCCTGCACTTCCTGCTGGCGCGCTACGTGTCGGAAAAAATGGTCGTCAAGGGCTGGCTGTAATCACTGCAATTCTGGAGACATAACAAGATGAAAATTCGTTTCAATAGCGCTGTCAAAATGCTGGCGCTGGCTGCCGCCATGGGCGCCGCCTCGGGCGCGTCGGCGCAGGCGGCCGGCGAATGGGTGGTGAAAGCCGGTATCAACAAGATCACGCCCAAGGTCAAGAGCGGCAACGTCAGCGCCCCGGCGCTGCCGGAGAGCAAAGCCGACATCGGCGCGGACACCCAGCCGATCTTCACCATCGGCCGCATGCTGACCGATAACATCTCGGCCGAACTGGACCTGGGCTTGCCGTACAAGCACAAGATCTATGGCGCCGGATCGCTGGAAGGCACGGGCCAGCTGGCCACCTCGGAAGTGCTGCCGCCCACTGCCTTCCTGCAATACCGCCTGTTCCAGCCGACCGCCACGATCCGTCCTTACGCCGGCGTCGGCCTGACCTACGCCTACTTTCGCAAGGAAACCGGTTCCGGCCAGCTGACCGCGCTGCTCAACCCGGGCGGCCCCGCGTCGACCTTCACGATGAAGAACAAGTGGGCCGCCAGCGTGCAACTGGGTGCCACCATGGCCATCAACGCCAAGTGGTTCGCGGACGTGAACGTGGTCAAGACCAGGCTCAAGACCACCGCCAGCTACTCCACCGGCCAGACGCAGGAAGCGCGCCTGGACCCGACCGCCGTTGCCATCATGCTCGGCACCCACTTCTAAGCCGCGGCAGACGAAAAAAAACCGCCTCACGGCGGTTTTTTTTTCGTCCGGGCCCGGCTTACTGGAAAGCCTGGATGCCGGTCTGGGCGCGGCCCAGGATCAGCGCGTGGATGTCGTGCGTGCCTTCATAGGTGTTGACCACTTCCAGGTTCACCATGTGGCGGATCACGCCGAACTCGTCGGAGATGCCGTTGCCGCCCAACATATCGCGCGCCACGCGGGCGATGTCCAGCGACTTGCCGCAGGAATTGCGCTTCATCATGGAGGTGATCTCGACGGCGGCGGTGCCGGCGTCCTTCATGCGGCCCAGCTGCAGGCAGCCTTGCAGGCCCAGCGTGATCTCGGTCTGCATGTCGGCCAGCTTCTTCTGCACCAGCTGGTTGGCCGCCAGCGGACGGCCGAACTGCTGGCGGTCCATGGTGTACTGGCGCGCCGTGTGCCAGCAGGCTTCCGCCGCGCCCAGCGCGCCCCAGGCGATGCCGTAGCGCGCCGAGTTCAGGCAGGTGAACGGGCCTTTCAGGCCGCACACGTCCGGGAAGGCGTTTTCTTCCGGGCAGAACACATTGTCCATCACGATTTCGCCGGTGACCGAGGCGCGCAGGCCGAACTTGCCGTGGATGGCGGGCGCGGACAGGCCGGCCATGCCTTTTTCCAGCACGAAGCCGCGGATCGCGCCTTCATCGTCCTTGGCCCACACCACGAACACGTCCGCCACCGGGGAATTGGTGATCCACATCTTGGCGCCGGACAGCGCGTAGCCGCCCGCTACCTTCCGGGCGCGGGTAATCATCGAGCCGGGGTCGGAACCGTGGTTCGGCTCGGTCAGGCCGAAGCAGCCGATCCACTCGCCGGTGGCCAGCTTGGGCAGGTATTTCTGTTTTTGTGCTTCGGTGCCGAACTCGAAGATGGGCACCATCACCAGCGACGACTGCACGCTCATCATGGAGCGGTAGCCGGAGTCCACGCGTTCGACTTCGCGCGCGATCAGGCCGTAGCTGACGTAGTTCAGGCCGGGGCCGCCGTACTGGTCCGGGATGGTGGGGCCGAGCAGGCCCAGTTCGCCCATCTCGCGGAAGATGCTGGTGTCCATGCGCTCGTGGCGGAACGCTTCCAGGATACGCGGCGCCAGCTTGTCCTGGCAGTAGGCGGCGGCGGCGTCGCGCACCATGCGTTCTTCGCTGGTCAGCTGGTCGTTCAGCAACAGGGGATCGTCCCAGTGGAATTGCGCGCGGGCTTGGCTCATGGTGTGGTCTCTGGTTATGGTGAAAGATCCCGGTATTCTAGAACGCCGACCCCGCAGCGGCTATTCAAATGGCGACACCAATTTCCGTTTTTAGCCCAGGGTTCAGCGCAGCCCCCGGAACTGCCCGCCGTGGAACACCAGCGGCGCCTGCGGGGCCGATTCGCAGTGCTCCACTTCGCCCACGAAAATCACGTGGTCGCCCTCCGGGTAGCGGCTGCGGTTGTGGCATTCGAACCACGCGGCGGCGCCCTTCAGGATGGGCTGGCCGGTGCGCGACAGCTCGTACTCGGCGCTGGCCCACGGGTCTTCGCCGCGGCTGGAGAACAGCTTGGCCAGGTGTGCCTGGCTGGCGTTGAGCACGTTGATCACGTAGTGCGAGTTGCCGGTGAAGATGGGCAGGCTGTTGGCGCCGTTGGCCAGGCTCCACAGCACCAGCGGCGGGTCGAGCGAGACGGAATTGAAGGAGCTGGCCGTCAGGCCGCGGAAGGTGCCGTCGGCCAGGCGGGTGGTGATGACGGTAACGCCGGTGGCAAACTGCGACAACGCCTGGCGGAAGTGCAGCGTATCGAATTCACGCGAGTCGGCGCGGGGGGAGCTAATATTCATGGGGAACCTGTATTTTCCAACATTATGCCAAAGAACCGCACCGCACAGCATTTGCAGGTGCATGCGCTTGCGCTTTGCGTTACAGTAGTCATCATCAAACGTGCTCTGAGCGGGAGGGACGGTATGACTAGCAATGCGGCAGCGACGGAAGTGGCCGTGCTTGGCGGCGGCTGTTTCTGGTGCACCGAGGCCGTGTACCTGGAAGTGCGCGGCGTGCGCGGCGTGCAATCGGGCTACACCGGCGGCCAGCAGCCCGACCCCACCTATGAACAGGTGTGCACCGGCGCCACCGGCCATGCCGAAGTGGTGCGGCTCGAGTTCGACCCGGCCGTCATCAGCTACCGCGACCTGCTGGAAATCTTCTTCACCATCCATGACCCCACCACCTTGAACCGCCAGGGCAACGACGTCGGCACCCAGTACCGCTCGGTGATCTATTACCAGTCGCCGGAACAGGAAGCCACCGCGCGCCAGGTGATCGCCGAAATGGCGGTGGTGTGGGACGCGCCCATCGTCACCGAACTGTCGCCCGCGCAGCCTTTCTACAAGGCCGAGGACTATCACCAGAATTATTTCGAGCAGCACCCGCTGCAAGGCTATTGCGCCTTCGTGGTGGCGCCCAAGGTGGCCAAGTTCCGCAAGACCTACAGCAACCGCCTGAAGTAAGCTGTATAAAAACGATAACAATAAGTGGCTGCCCCATGAAGGTAGTGATTGTTGACGATACCCACATCAACCTGGTGTTGATGTCGCGCCTGATCGGCAAGCTCGAAGGCGTGGAGACGGTCAGCTTCCGGGCCGCGCACCCGGCGCTGGCATGGTGCAACAGCCATGCCTGGGACTTGCTGATCATCGACTACATGATGCCCGACATGGACGGCCTGGCGCTGATCGCCGGGTTGAACCATGGCCTGCAGGCGGACCCGCGCGAACGCCCGCCGGTGCTGATGGTCACCGCCAGCACCGACGTCGAGGTGCGCCACCGCGCGCTGGAGAACGGCGCCAGCGACTTCCTGATCAAGCCGATCGACAAGGTGGAGTTCCTGGCCCGCACGCGCAACATGCTGCAGCTGCGCCGCGCCACCGTGGGCCTGCGCGACGAGGTGCGCAAGGCCACCGCCGAACTGCGCGCGCGCGAGCAGGAAACCATCATGCTGCTGGCGCGCGCCTCCGAATACCGCGATCCGGAAACCGGCGCCCACATCCTGCGCATGGCGCATTATTCGCGCCTGATCGCGGCCGAACTGGGGCTGTCCGAACAGGAGCAGGAAGACATTTTGAACGCGGCGCCGATGCACGACGTGGGCAAGGTCGGCACGCCGGACCAGATCCTGCTCAAGCCGGGCCGCCTGAACGAGGAGGAAATGGCGGTGATGCGCCAGCATGCGCGCATGGGCTATGACATCCTCAAGGGCAGCCAGGCGCGCATGCTGCAGCTGGCCGCCGAGATCGCGCTCAGCCACCACGAGCGCTGGGACGGCGCCGGCTATCCGGGCGGCCACGCCGGCGAGGACATCCCGCTGGTGGGCCGCATCGTCGCCGTGGCCGATGTGTTCGACGCGCTCACCAGCGTGCGGCCGTACAAGCAGGCCTGGAGCATGGAACAGGCGCGCCAGTACCTGCTGGACCACCGCGGCAGCCATTTCGACGCGCGCTGCGTGAACGCGCTGCTGGCGCGCTGGGGCGAAGTGCAGGCCATCAGCGCGCGCTACCGCGACGAGGGACGGCCGGCCTGAGGCCAGCCGCGCGGCGCCGCCATGCAGTACGCCCGCCTGCTCAACCTGGTGCAGCGCGCGCTGGGCGCGCAGGACGACGCGGAAATGCGGCAGCGCCTGGCGGACCTGCGCGCCATCGGCGAAACCACGCTGGCCAACGGCTTGCTGGCCCTGCTGGTGGAGGGCGAGCGCGCCGACCCCGGCCCCGGTCCCGGCCTGCCGCCGCAGCGTGAGACGGAGGCGGACGCGCGCCACCGGCAGGAGCTCACCGAACAGATCCTGGACCAGCTGCCCATCCCCGTGTTCCTGAAGGACCGCGAAGGGCATTTCCTGCGCTTTAACAAGCGCTTCGAGGAATTCACGCAGCGCACGCGCGAAGAAATCCTGGGGCGCACCATCGAGCACTTCGCCTCCCCGCGCTGGGCCGAGGCCACGCGCGCCGAGGACAGCCTGGCCTGGCGCAGCGGCCGCATGGTGACCAGCGAGCGGCGCCTGATGAGCTTTGATCCGCCGCGCGACGTGCTGGTCAGCCGCAGCGTCATCAACAGCGGCGGGCGCAGCTATATGCTGGGCTACTTCATCGACATCAGCGAACAGCGCGCCGCGCGCGACGCCATGCAGCGCGCGGTGGAATCGGCCGAAACGGCCAGCCGCGCCAAGAGCGAGTTCCTGGCCAATATGAGCCACGAAGTGCGCACGCCGATGAACGGCATTCTCGGCATGACGGAACTGGTGCTCGAATCGGACCTCACGCCCGAGCAGCGCGCCGACATCGGCCTGGTGAAGGCCTCGGCCGACGCCTTGCTGGCCATCGTCAACGACATCCTGGACTTCTCCAAGATCGAGGCCGGCAAGCTCGACCTGGAGGACGTGCCGTTCGACCTGCGCCAGATGGTGGAGGACAGCGTGCGCGTGATGGCGCTGCGCGCGCGGCAGAAAGGGCTGGCGCTGCGCTGCGAACTGCCGGCCTCCCTGCCGCGCAACGTGAAGGGCGACCCGGGGCGGCTGCGGCAGGTGCTGATCAACCTGATCGGCAACGCCATCAAGTTCACCGGCCAGGGCGGCGTCACGGTGGCGGTGGCGCTGGGGCGCGAGGACGACGAGCGCTGCGACGTCACGTTTTCGGTGCGCGACACCGGCATCGGCATCCCGCTGGAAAAGCAGAAGCTGATCTTCGAGGCGTTCGCGCAGGTGGACGGCTCCACCACGCGCGAATACGGCGGCACCGGGCTGGGGCTGACCATCTGCCGCCGGCTGGTGATCCTGATGCAGGGGCAGATCGGCGTGGCCAGCGAGCCGGGGGCGGGCAGCACCTTCAGCTTCACGGTGCCGCTGCGGCACACCGGCCTGGCCGTGGCCGCGCCGCTGCCCGCGCTGCAGCCGCCTGCCGCGCGCGGGCTGGTGCTGGCGGAGGGCGATGTGGCGGCCGCGTCGCCGGGCCCGGCGACGCCGCGCCACGCCGACATGCGCAGCGGCCAGGACCGCCGCCGCGATCCGGCCGCCGCCGGCAGTCCCGGGGCGCCGGCCGAGGCGCGCGCCGGCAGCCTGCGCGTGCTGCTGGCGGAGGACAACCCGGTCAACCAGCGCCTGGCGCTGCGCCTGCTGGAAAAACTGGGCCACCGCGCCACGCTGGTCGACAGCGGCGTCGCGGCGCTGGAATACGCCACCAGCGTGCGCTATGACGCCGTGCTGATGGACGTGCAGATGCCCGGTCTGGATGGCCTGGCGGCCACGCGCCACATCCGCCTCTGGGAGCAGGGCAGAGATCAAGGCGCAGGGCAGGGCGGCGCACCCGGCGCGGCGGCGGCGCGGCGGCTGCCCATCATCGCCATGACCGCGCGCGCCATGGCCGGCGACCGCGAGCGCTGCCTGGAAGCGGGCATGGACGGCTACCTGTCCAAGCCCATCAGCCTGGCGCGCCTGCGGGACGCCCTGGCCGGCTGCGCGGCGCCCGCCCTGGCCCGGCGGGAGGCGGACGGTGCTCCCGGCGGCCTGCCGGTGCTGGACTGGCAGGCCGCACTGCAGCGGCTCGATGGCGACCAGGACTTGCTGCGCGAACTGGCCGCGCTGTTCCTGCTGGACGGCCCGCAGCTCTGGCGCGAAGTGGCGGACGCGCAGGCCGCGCAGGACAGGGAGCGCGCCGCGCGCGCCGTGCACAACCTCAAAGGCGTGCTGATGAACTTCGGCGCCGCGCGCGCCATCGCCGCCGCCGACAGCGCCAGCATCCCCGCCATGGAAGCGGCGCTGCAGCAGCTCTACTCAGCCCTCGGCGACGCCCTGGCTTGAGATGCCCCGGCCTGGTACATATAGCCGCGCGACCAGGGCAGCACGCGCGGATTGCGCCCGGCCTTGCCGCACACGATCTGGTACAAGCTGAGCAGATCCTGTTCGAAGCCGTACACGCAGCCCGCCAGATACACATGCCAGATGCGGAAGCGCTTCTCGCCGGCCAGCGTCCTGATGCGCTCCGCGTTGGCCTCGAAATTGTCGGTCCAGATCGAACAGGTGCGCGCGTAGTGGCGGCGCAGGTTCTCCACGTCGTACGCCTCCAGCCCGCCTTGCTGCATGGCCTTGAGCACCTGCCCGAGGTGCACCAGCTCCCCGTGCGGGAACACATACTTGTCGATGAATTCGCCGCCGCCGTATGGCGTCTCGCCGCCCTCCGCGTCGGTGCTGGTGATGCCATGGTTCATGGCCACGCCGTCCTCCGCCAGCAGGGCATTGATGGCGCTGAAATAGGCCGGCAAATACTTCAGGCCCACGTGCTCGAACATGCCCACGCTGGTGATGCGGTCGAAGCTGCCGCGCACGTCGCGGTAATCCTGCAGGCGGATTTCCACCAGCTGTTCCAGCCCCGCCTCGCGCACCCGCTCGCGCGCCAGCTCGAACTGGTTCTGCGACAGCGTGATGCCGACGCAGCGCGCACCGTGGCGCTGCGCCGCGCGTATCACCAGCGCGCCCCAGCCGCAGCCGATGTCGAGCAGCGTCTGCCCCGGCTGCAGCCGGATCTTGGCCAGGATATGGTCGATTTTCTTGATCTGCGCGGCCGCCAGGTCCTCGTCGCCGCGCTCGAAGTAGGCGCAGGAATACACCATGGCCGGGTCCAGGAACTGCTGGTAGAACTCGTTGGAGACGTCGTAGTGGTAGCGGATCGCCTCGGCGTCCTTCTTGCGGTCATGCGTAAAATTGCGCGCGATGCGGGCGAAGCGCCCTTGCTCCTTGAGGGTGGAGCGCGCCAGCGCGTTCACCACGGCGATCATGTCGCGCGCCGCGCCGCGCACCTCGATCAGGCCCTCCACGTAGGCCGAACCGAGGTTGGACAGGGACGGCGTGAGTAGGTAGCGCGCGGCGGATGCGCGCGGCAGGCGTATCGTCACGCGCGGCGGCTCAGGGGAAAAGTCGAACTGCTGGCCGTTCCACAGTTCTATGCGCAGCGGCATGGCGGTCTGGTGCTGCACCCCCGCCATCCAGGCGCTGAGTCGGTTTTGCGCGAACACGGTTGCCTCCCTAAAAAATCAGGGCTGCAAGCGCTCCTTCTTCCAGCTGCCGTCCGCTTGCAGCGTAAACACGATGCGGTCATGGAAGCGCGAGCGGCGGCCCTGCCAGAATTCGACCCGCTCCGGCACCAGGCGGTAGCCGCCCCAGTGCGGCGGGCGCTGCGGCTGGCCGCCGCTGGCCGCTTCCACGGCCGCAAAATTCGCTTCCATCTCGGCCCGGCTGGCAATGCGTTCGCTCTGATGCGAGGCCACCGCCGCCAGCTGGCTCTTCACGGGACGGCTGTAGAAGTACGTATCGCTGTCCTCGGCCGAGGTCTTTTCCACGCGGCCCTCGATGCGCACCTGGCGTTCCAGCTCGCGCCAGAAAAACAGCAGGGCCGCATGCGGGTTCTGCGCTAACTGCTGGCCTTTCTGGCTCTCGTAATTGGTGTACCACGTGAAGCCGCGCGCGTCGTATTGCTTGATCAGCACGACGCGCGAGCTGGGCTTGCCGTCCGCGCCCACGGTGGCCACGCTCATGGCGTTGGCCTCGAAAACTTCGGCCGTCATGGCTTCGTCGAACCACTTGGCGAACTGGTCCACCGGGTGGTCCAGCGTGTCGGCCTCGTCCAGGCTGGCGCGGCCGTAATCGAGCCGCAAGTCGGCGATGTCGACGCCGGCGGCGGTGGCTGGGGCCGGCGCCGCTGCCGGCGCGATGCCCCGCCGCGCCTGCATGGCATCGCCCAGTTGCTGCATCTGCACCGGGCTGAAGATGCGCTTGGCCATCGGCGCGATGTGCTGTTCTTCCTGCTCCATGTGGGCCGTGTAGTCGGCGACGAATTTCTCCACCGCTGGAGCGGACAGGGCGGTATCTGTCCCTGTGGCAATTTTGTCAAGTTGTGCTTTAATTATAAGCCAATCCCCATCCATTTGCTGGTGCTGCGCAAGGAGGCGCGGCATCATGTCGCGCAGCACGGCGGCATCGTCGCCGCGCGCGGTGGCGTCCAGCATGGGCAGCAGGTTGCGCTCCTCGTCCTCGTGGTGCAAATGGGCCGCGTTGCTGAAATATTTCAGCACCGCCTGCGCCGCCTGGCGCGCCTGCTGGTCGGCGCCGTGCTGCGGCAGGTGGGCCAGCAGCTTGCGCAGGGTGGCGAGCTGCTGGCGGATGCGGTCGTGGCAGTGTTTCAGGACGGCGATGGGCTGGCTGAAGTCGGGCGCCGTGTCGATCAGGGAATTGCTCATGGAGGGGCTCGTCGGTTTGGCTATGGATAGTCAGCCATTCTAGAATAAATCCTTGCCGCCCGCGTCCGTTAGAATGACGGGATGACCGACCTAATTTCCCCCCCCAACCCCGAAGTGGACTACGAGCGCCGCTTCGGCGGCGTTGGCCGCCTGTACGGCCAGCCCGCGCTGGAACGCTTCCGCAACGCCCACGTCTGCGTGATCGGCGTCGGCGGCGTCGGCTCCTGGATCGTCGAGGCGCTGGCCCGCAGCGCCATCGGGCGCCTGACCCTGATCGACCTCGACAACGTGGCCGAATCGAACATCAACCGCCAGATCCAGGCCCTGACCGGCACGCTCGGCCAGGCCAAGATCCACGCGCTGGCCGAGCGCATCGCGCAGATCAACCCCTACTGCGACGTGACGCAGATCGAGGACTTCATCGAGCCGGACAACCTGGAGCAGATGGTCGGCGTGGGCCGCTACGACTACGTGGTTGACGCCATCGACAGCGCCAAGGCCAAGACCGCGCTGGTGGCCCACTGCCACCGCCACAAGATCCCGCTGATCGTGATCGGCAGCGCCGGCGGCAAGACCGACCCGGCCAAGATCGAAGTGCGCGACCTGTCCAAGACCGAGCAGGAGCCGCTGCTCAAGAAAGTGCGGCGCCGGCTGCGCAGCAACTACGGCTTCCCGCCGGGCATGAAGAACAAGTACAACATCGACGCCGTGTTCTCGATGGAGCCGCTGCAGGCGCCCAACACCGGCGAAGCGTGCTCGATCGACGGCGACGAGCGGGCGGTCACCGGCCTGAACTGCGCCGGCTACGGCTCCGCGATGGTGGTCACCGCCACCTTCGGCATGGTCGCCGCCGGCCACGTCCTGAACAAGCTCGCCGCCCAGGTCACCCCGCCCCCCGCCCCGGCTGCAGCCTGAACCAACATCCCCCAGCCCAGCCTAGCCCAGCCTAACCTAGCCCAGCCCAGCCCAGCCCAGCCAGGCAAAGCCCAGCCAAGCAGCCTGAGCCGCATTTACCCCCACTTCGGGGTCAGACCCCGAAGTGGGGGTAAATGCGGCTGAGCTCGCTTGCGTAAGTTATTGATTTACTTGAGCATGTTTTGCGGCAATGGCCATGTAGCTGCCGTTGGGGAAGGATTCGACCAGCGCCACGCCGGTGGCGTGCCACGGCACCGGTTCGAATTGCGCGTCCGGCGGGGCGCTTTTTGCTTCGCGCGCCAGCGTGATGTGGGGTTTGAAGTCGCCGTGCGTGGCGGCGGTAAAGCCGGCCGCTTCCAGCCGCCCCATCAGGTCGGCCTGCAGCGCGGACAGCGCCGGCGGCGGCGCCGACATGCCGGCCCAGGCAATCCGCGGACGCTGGAAGTAGCCCAGCATGTCCACCCGCAGCCGCAGCTCCGGCACCGCCAGCCCGTCCAGTATCGACAGCAGCGGCGCCATCGCCGCGGCCGGCTGTTGCCCCAGGAACGCCAGCGTCAGGTGCAGCTTGGCCGGGGCGATGGCCCGTCCCGGCGCCAGCGGCTGCAGCCGCGCCAGCGCGGCGCGCGTGTCCTCATCCGGCCACAACGCGAAAAAAAGCTTGTGGCCGGTCTGTTGAATAATTGCATCGGATGGCTGATTTGTTATCATGTGCGTCGCTTGAAACCTCAACGAAAGAATACATTATGGCCCGTCGTTCTGTTTTGTTCGCATTCCTGCTTGCCAGCATCGCCACCGCCACCCTGGCGCAGGCCGCCGGCCAAGCGCCCGCCACCGCTGCCGCCGCTGATGCGCCCGCGCCGGCGCCGGTCGTGGTCGGCTCGGCCCAGCCCGGCCCAGCCGCCGATTCGCTGATCGTCAACGACGTCAAAGTCGGCGCCGGCAAGGAAGCCACCGCCGGCCACCTGGTGCGCGTCAACTACACGGGCTGGCTGTACCGCCCGCTGGCCAAGAACCAGCGCGGCAAGAAGTTCGACAGTTCCATCGGCCGCGAGCCGCTCGAGTTTACGCTGGGCAAGGGCCAGGTCATCAAGGGCTGGGACCAGGGCGTGCAGGGCATGAAGGTGGGCGGCAAGCGCATCCTCATCATCCCGGCGGAACTGGCTTACGGCCCGCGTTCGGCCGGCGAGATTCCGCCGAACTCGGCACTGACCTTTGAAGTGGAACTGCTGGACGTGAAATAAGTCCTGCCAGGCCGCGCCCGGCGTGGTGCGCGGCCTCGAATTCGGCGTAGACTGAAGCTTCCAGCCACTCGAGCGGAGCCTACGCCATGAATATTGCCAACGATGTCACTGAACTGATCGGCAACACGCCGCTGGTTCGCATCAACCGGATGGCCGCCGGCGCACCGGCGCAAATCCTTGCCAAGCTAGAGTTTTACAGTCCCGCGCACAGCGTGAAAGACCGCATCGGCCTGTCCATGATCCAGGCCGCCGAAGCGGCCGGCCAGATCCGCCCCGATTCCATCATCCTTGAGCCTACCAGCGGCAATACCGGCATTGCGCTGGCCATGGTGTGCGCCGCGCGCGGCTACCGCTGCGCGCTGACCATGCCCGACACCATGAGCCGCGAACGCCGCATGCTGCTGCGCGCCTATGGCGCCGAGCTGATACTGACGCCGGGCAGCGAGGGCATGCTGGGCGCGATCCGCCGCGCCGAGCAGCTGGCCGAGTCGGACCCGCGCTACCTGATCCTGCAGCAGTTCAACAACCCGGCCAACCCGGAGGTGCACCGCCGCACCACCGCCGAGGAAATCTGGCGCGACACCGACGGCCGCGCCGACATCCTGGTGGCCGGCGTGGGCACCGGCGGCACCATCACCGGGGTGGGCGAAGTGATCAAGGCGCGCAAGCCGGAGTTCCAGTGCATTGCCGTGGAGCCGGACGCGTCGCCGGTGCTGTCGGGCGGCCCCAAGGGGGCGCACCCGATCCAGGGCATCGGCGCCGGCTTCGTGCCGGCCGTGCTGAACACCCAGGTGTACAAGGAAGTGATACGGGTGAAGAACGAGGATGCCTTCGCCACCGCGCGGGCGGCGGCGTCGCAGGAAGGGCTGATGGTGGGCATTTCGTCGGGCGCGGCGCTGTGGGCCGCGATCCAGGTGGCGCAGCGGCCCGAGAACGCGGGCAAGCTGATCGTCACCATCATCCCGTCGTTCGGCGAGCGCTACCTGAGCACGGCGCTGTTCTCGGGACTGGCCGACCAGTAGCGGCCGGCCGCGCTCAGGGCGCCTGCAGGCAGCAGGCGTGGTCGGTTGTGCCCATCTCCACCTGCAGCGTGCAGTGGTGCACCGCGAAGTCGGCCTTCAGGCGCGCGGCGATCTCGTCGAGCGCCTCGTCGCCGGGGTGCCCGCCCGGCATCACCAGGTGGGCGGTGAGCGCCGTTTCGGTGGTGCTCATGGCCCAGATGTGCAGGTCGTGCACCTCGTTCACGCCGGGCCGGGCGCGCAGGAAGCGCTCCACTTCGGGCGCGTCCACCGATTCCGGCACCGCCGCCAGCACCAGCTTCAGCGCTTCGCGCAGCAGCGCCCAGGTGCTCACCATGATGATGACCACGATGGCGATGCTGACCAGCGGGTCGAGCCAGGTCCAGCCGGTCCACAGCACGGCCAGGCCAGCCAGCAGCACGCCCAGCGAGATGGCGGCGTCGGCCGCCAGGTGCAGGTAGGCGCCGCGGATGTTGATGTCGTCCTTGGCGCCGGCCATGAACAGCCAGGCCGAGAAGCCGTTGACGGCGATGCCCACCGCCGCCACCACCGACACCGTCAGCCCGTGCACCGGGGTGGGGTTCATCAGCTGCTGCACCGCTTCCCAGGCGATGGCGCCGCAGGCGGCCATCAGCAGCATGGCGTTGAACAGCGCGGCCAGCATGGAGCTGCTGCGCAGGCCGTAGGTGTAGCGCTGGTTGGGCGCGCGCCTGGCCAGGATGGCGGCGCCCCAGGCCAGCATCAGGCCCAGCACGTCGGACAGGTTGTGGCCGGCGTCGGCCATCAGCGCAGTGGAGTTGGCGACGAAGCCGTAGCCGAATTCGATGGCGACAAAAACCGTGTTCAGCGCAATGGCGATGGCGAACGCGCGGCCCTGGCTGTTCGGGTCGCCATGGTGGTGGTGATGGCCGCCATGGCCGTGACCGTGGCCGTGATCATGGTCATGGTTGCGGCCGTGGTCATGCTGGTGTCCATGCTCATGGTCGTGCTCGTCATCGTGGGCATGTTGGTGGCCATGCTGGTGCTCGTGCGCGCGGCGGTGGCCGGCGCGCTGCGGTTCGTGCTGGTGGTCGTGGTCGTGTGGCATGGCTTATCCGGGTTCGGCGATATGCTCGAGCATATCGTGGAGCACGCCGCTGATGTGGGCATCGGCGGCGGCGTAGAAGACCTGCTTGCCCAGGCGCTCGGATTTGACGATGCGGGCGGCGCGCAGCAGGCGCAAATGGTGGCTGACGAGCGAACTGCTCAATTGCAGCGCGGCGGCGATGTCGCCCACGGCCACCGGCGCCGCCACGCAGGCGAGCACGATGCGCAGCCGCGTCGGATCGCCCAGCAGGTGGAACAGGTCAGCCAGCTGGGCGATGGACGCGTCGGATTCGGGTGGGGTGCACATAAGTCAACATATGAATAGGTGTTCACATGTTAGCACATTACGGCGGGCGCTTACTTTTGCAGTTCAGCCTGGATCTGCTCGCGGGCCTTGGCGTCCAGCTTGTCGATGGCGCGGGTCAGCTTCTCGGCCTGGGCCAGCGCCGCCGCTTGCTGCACGGTCAACTGGGGCGCCGCCGCAGGCTTGCTGAACAGCGCCTGCACGCCGGTCACCAGCAACGCGGTCAGCAGCGAGATGCCGGCGGCGGCGGCCAGCAGGCGCAGTTCGCGCGGCGTCAGCAGCGGCGACTGGGTGGCGATGGCTTGCACCGGCGCGGCCGGGGCGGGCGCGTAGCCGGCGGTGGCGGGGGCGGCCGGGCTGGCCGGGGCGCGGGCCGGCGCCAGGCCGCCGGCGGCGCGCGCCTGCTCGGCCAGCTCCTGCGAGGCGGCGTCGATGCGCGCGATGTGGCGCTCCACCGATTCGGCCAGCACCGCTTCGTTCAGCGCCACCAGCGCGAAGATGGGATCGTCGATATCGACCTTGACGCCGGTTTTTTCAAACACGAGGCTGCGCAGCTTGTGCTGGTCCATGGCGCCGTCCTCTTACCAGCTGACTTTGTCGAGCTGCTCGAACAGGTCGCGGAACACCACCTTGATGCGCTGCTTTTCCATTACGTTGAATTTGTCGCTGGCTTTCACTTCGTCGGCCGTCAGGCGCGCCGTGTTCATCTTCTTGATGTCGGCGCCGAAGGTGTCGGCGTTGCGTTGCGTGAGCACCACGCGGCCCACCACGCGCGCGGCGTTGTCGGCGTAGGTCTGCGATTCGATGAAGGACTTGCCGGAGGCCGACACCAGCTGGCCGAAGTGTTCGTTCTCCCACAGCACCAGCGGCACCGAGGTCGATTTTGCCGTGGACAAAAAGCCCATCGCGGTGTCGTGCAGCGTGTCGCCGCCGCCGACGATGGTGTGGATGTAGACCTTGCGGCCCGACTCCTGCAGCAGCGCGAAGCAGTCGTTTTCGATCAGGTAGGCCACCAGCGGCGAGAAGGTGTTGGCGCCGTTGTCGATCACGCAGTTGCCGTCTTCCTCCAGGATGTCGATCATCAGCGCGTCGAAGCGCTTGGGGTCGATGGTGCGCGCGTCCGTCATCACCGGCACGTGCTTCACGTCCATCGCCTTGTAGCGCGAGAAGGTGGCGTTTTCCTGGTCGGTGTCGTAGCAGCGCAGCGGGGTTTCGTCCTTGGCCGCCAGCCATTGCGCCAGGATGGTCGACACCAGGGTCTTGCCTATGCCGCCTTTGCCCTGCAGGATGAAATGTACGGTGTTCTGCATCGCGCTCTCGTGAAATATGTCTCTGATTAGTGGGCCTGCCCGGCACGCACTATACCAAAAAGCGCAGCAGCCCTTGCAGCGAATGCGCCACGGCCTGCTCGCGCACGGCGCGCCGGTCGCCGCCGAACACCAGCCGCTCGGTGCGCACCCAGCCCGGCCCGGCCCAGCCGAAGCACACCGTGCCCACCGGCTTGCCGGCCACCGCGCCGCCCGGGCCGGCGATGCCGGTGGTCGACAGCGCCACCTGGGCCGCGCTGTGGGCCAGCGCGCCCACCGCCATCGCCGCCGCCACTTCCTCGCTGACGGCGCCGTGCTGCGCGATCAGGCCGGCCGGCACGCCCAGCATGCCGGTCTTGGATTCGTTGGAATAGGTGACGAATCCGCGCTCGAACCAGCCGCTGGAGCCGGCAATTTCCGTCACCGCCTGCGCCGCGCCGCCGCCGGTGCAGGACTCGGCAGTGCACAGCCGCAGGCCGCGGCTGTGCAGCGCTGCGCCCACGTCGGCGGCCAGGCGCTGCGGCCCGTCCGGTCCTTCCAGCGCCTGGCTTGCCTGTTCCGTTGCCGTGTTGTCCATTTGCGTACTCCTCTTGCATTGCGTACAGTTATTTAATGGACACATTCTAGCCCGCCGCGCTTTGCGCACGGTCAAAAAATTATGCTCAGCAAGGGCAAAAATGCGTACACTCGATTGGCCTGAATCTACTTGGTTTCTAAGTTAAAGGGAGGGGAGACATGCAGCTTGCAAGCTTGCCGCGACTGCTGCGTCTGCCGCTGGTCCTGGCGCGGTTCGTCCGCCGGCTCGCGCCGCAGCTTGCCGTGCCCCTCATGTTCCTGCTGTTGCTGCTGCAGGCGGCGCCACGGCCCGCCGCCGCCCAGGACAATAGCCTGGAACGCCAGGTCAAGGCCGCCTACCTGGTCAAGTTTGCCGGCTTCGTCGAATGGCCCGAGGGCAGTTTCGTGCGCCCCGACAGCCCGCTGCTGATCGGCGTGATGGGCGCCGACGCGCTGGCCGACCAGCTTGAGCGCAGCGCGGCCGGCCACAGCGCCAACGGCCACCCCTTGCAGATAAAAAAACTCAGGAAGGGCGAGCCGCCCGGCCACCTGCACATCCTGTTCATCGGCGCGCTTGACAGGGCCAGCCTGCAGGAGCTGCTGGCCGCCATCCGCAGCCAGCCCATGCTCACCGTGTCCGACAGCGAGGAAGCGCACGCGCTGGGCAGCATCATCAATTTCGTGCTGGCCGACGAGCGGCTGCGCTTCGATGTCGCGCTCAAGCCGGCCGCCGCCGCCCGCATCCGCATCAGCGCGCGCATGCTGTCGGCGGCGTACCGGGTGGTGCCGGGAGGGGCGACATGACGGACCAGCGCATGGAAGGGGGGCACATGAAGGGCGGGCATATGCGGCGCATGCGTTCCCTGCGCCAGAAGCTGCTGGGCGTAGTCATGCTGACCACGCTGGTGGCGCTGCTGGTGTCGCTGGCCATGATCGTGGCCTACGACCTGCGCGCCTACCACCAGAGCGTGAGCGGCGACATGAGCACGCAGTCCGAGCTGATCGGCCACATGAGCAGCGCCGCGCTGGCGTTCGACGACCGCGCGCTGGCCAAGCAGACCCTGTCGCTGCTGCGGCTGCGCCCCAAGATCAACGCCGGCGCCATCTACAACGCCAAGGGCAAGCTGTTCGCCAGCTACGTGGCGCCCGGCCAGGACGACCACTTCCCGCAGCAGGCCGAGGCCGACGCCATGCGCTTTGAAGACGGCAAGCTGACGCTGTTCAAGCGCATCGTCGACAACGGCGAGCTGGTGGGCACGGTCTATTTGCGCGCCGAGTACGAAATGGTGGGCCGCCTGGCCGACTACGTGGGCATCGCGCTGCTGGTGATGCTGCCGGCCATGGGCATCGCCTACCTGATCATGCGCCGCACCGACTACATCATCACCCGCCCCATCCTCGACATCCGCGACGTGGCGCGCGAGGTGGTGCAGACCGGCGACTATTCGCGCCGCGCCGCGCCCACCAGCGAGGACGAGGTGGCGCAGCTGGTGGAGTCGTTCAACTCCATGCTGAGCGAAGTGGAAATCCGCCAGCGCGAACTGGCGCAGTCGAACGGCGAACTGGCGCGCGAGGCCGAGCAGCGCACGCTGGCGCAGCAGGAAGTGATGCGGCTGAACGAGGAACTGGAGCAGCGCGTGCACGAGCGCACCTTGCAGCTGGAGGCCACCAACGGCGAACTGGCCATGGCGATGGAAGAGGCCAAGAGCGCCAACCAGGCCAAGTCGGCCTTCCTGTCGTCCATGAGCCACGAACTGCGCACGCCGCTCAACGCCATCCTCGGCTTCGCCCAGATCCTCACTTCCGACAAGCTGCCCTCCACCCTGGTGCAGAAGAAGGAGTTCGCCGGCCATATCCTGAAGTCCGGCCGCCACCTGCTGACCTTGATCAACGAGATCCTCGACCTGGCCAAGATCGAATCGGGCGCGGTGGCGCTGTCGATGGAGCCGGTGGCGCTGCAGGAGATGCTGCAGGAGGTGCAGAGCATGACCGAGCCGCTGGCGGCCGCGCGCGGCATCCGCATGCTGTTCCCGGACAGTTGCCAGGCCACCGTGGGCGCCGACCGCACCCGCCTCAAGCAGGTGCTGCTCAATTTGCTGTCCAACGCCATCAAGTACAACCGCGAGGGCGGCGCGGTGGTGCTCGACTGCAGCAGCAGCGGGCCGGGCCTGCTGCGCCTGTCGGTGCAGGACACCGGCATCGGCCTGAAACCGGAGCAGGTGGCCATGCTGTTCCAGCCTTTCAACCGCCTGGGACAGGAGAGCGGGCCGGAGGAGGGCACCGGCATCGGCCTGGTGGTCACCAAGCGCCTGGTCGAGCTGATGGGCGGGGTGATCGGCGCCTCCAGCAGTCCGGGCGTGGGCAGCCTGTTCTGGATCGAGCTGCGCGCCACCGAGCCGCTGCCTTCGCTGGTCGACAGCGAAACGGCGCGCGCGCTGGTCGACAGCGCCGGCGGGCGCGCCCCGGACGCGCCGGCCGTGATCCTGTATGTCGAGGACAATCCGGCCAACCTGAAACTGGTGGAGGAGATCATCAGCTTCCGGCCCGACCTGCGCCTGCTGCCGGCGCCCGACGCCCACCTCGGCATCGAACTGGCGCGCGCGCACCAGCCGGACGTCATCCTGATGGACATCAACCTGCCCGGCATGAGCGGCCTGGACGCCATCCGTGTGCTGCGCAGCGACAGCCGCACCCAGCACATTCCGGTCATCGCGCTGACCGCCAACGCCATGCCGCGCGACATAGAAAAGGGCGTTGCGGCAGGATTCTTCCGTTACCTCATCAAGCCGATCAACATCGATGAGTTCACGGAGGCCATCAACAGCACGCTGGCCTATGTAGCCGAACGCACCGACCGCAAAGCCAGCAAGGAAATGTCATGATTACCCAGGCCGACATCCTCAACGCGAAGATCCTGATCGTCGACGACCAGGCCGTCAACGTGCAGCTGCTGGAGTACCTGCTCACCACCACCGGCTACACCGCGGTCAGCTCCACCACCGACCCGCGCGTGGTGGCGCCGTGGCACGAGCAGCACACCTACGACCTGATCATCCTCGACCTGCACATGCCCGGCATGAGCGGCTTCGACGTGATGAACGCGCTCAAGCCGCTGGAGGCCGATGCCTACCTGCCGGTGCTGGTGGTGACGGCGCAGCCGGACCACAAGCTGGCCGCGCTGGAGGCCGGCGCGCGCGATTTCGTCAGCAAGCCCTTCGACCCGGTGGAAGTGCTCACGCGCATCCGCAATATGCTGGAAGTGCGGCTGATGCACCGCGAATCGAAGAACTACAGCGCCTTGCTGGAGCAGACCGTGCGCGAGCGCACCGCCGAGCTGCAGCGCTTCCGCAGCGCGATGGACGCCACCGCCGACGCCATCTTCCTGATCGACACCGCCACGCTGGCGCTGGTGGACGTGAACGACGGCGCTTGCCGCATGCTGGGCTACGCCCGCCCGCAGCTGCTGGCGCTGGAGCCCGAACGCATCGGACTGGGTGCGCGCGACAGCCTGCAGGTCCATTGCAACGCAGCCTTGACCACCGTGGGGACGGCGCGCGCGCCCGAGCTGCTGGAGACCGAGCTGACGCGCCAGGACCTGGCGGCGGTGCCGGTGGAACTGTACTGGCAGCTGCAGCAGGGCGGCGGCTTCGACCAGGCCGGGCCGCATCCGGCGGGCGTGCAGCCGACCCTGATTTGCGTGGCGCGCGACATCAGCGAACGCCGCCTGGCCGAGGAGCGCCTGCTGCACATGGCGCACTACGACAGCCTGACCGGCCTGCCCAACCGCACGCTGTTCTTCCAGACCCTGGCCGAGGCCATCGAGCTGGCGCAGGACAAGGAATGGCGCATCGTGGTGCTGTTCATCGCGCTGGACCGCTTCAAGAACATCAACGATTCGCTGGGTCCGGCGGCCGGCGACGAGCTGCTGCGCCAGTTCAGCAACCGGCTGGTGCAGTGCGTGCGCATCCGCGACACCGTGGGCCGCCTGGGCGGCGACGAGTTCGCACTGATCCTGACCATGACGCGCAACCAGCAGGACGCGGTGCTGGTGGCCAACGAGGTGCGCGAGGCGCTGCGCGCGCCGTTCGACCTGGAGGGCCACCCGGCCGCGCTGACGGCCTCGATCGGCATCGCCATGTACCCGGACGACGCCACCGACCCCGAAACCCTGGTCAAGTACGCCGACACCGCCATGGAGCGCGCCAAGCAGGCCGGCCGCGACGGCTACCGCTTCTTCACCGCCGGCATGAACGTGCAGGTGCTGGCGCGGCTGGACCTGGAACTGGCGCTGCGCCGCGCGCTCGACGAGAACGAACTGCTGCTGTACTACCAGCCCAAGGTCAACCTGACCACCGGCCGCATCAGCGGCGCCGAGGCGCTGCTGCGCTGGCAGCGGCCCAACTACGGCATGGTGTTCCCGGCCGAATTCGTGCCGGTGCTGGAGGACACGGGGCTGATCGTGCGGGTCGGCGCCTGGATCATCGACGCGGCCTGCCGCCAGATCGCCGCCTGGGGCCGCTCCATGGTGGGACCGGTGACGGTGGCGGTGAACGTGTCGAGCCGCCAGTTCGTCGAGGGCGACCTGGAAGGCGAGGTCAAGGCCGCGCTGGAGCGCCACAAGGTGCCGCCCGAGCTGCTTGAGCTGGAGCTGACCGAGACCGCGCTGATGTCCAACGCCGAGCGCACCATCGGCGTGCTGGGACGGCTCAAGGAGCTGGGCGTGAAGTGCTCGATCGACGATTTCGGCACCGGCTATTCCTCGCTGGCCTATCTGCAGCGCTTCCCGATCGACAAGCTGAAAATCGACATCGCCTTCGTGCGCGACATCACCACCAACCCGAACGACGCGGCGATCGCGCTGGCCATCATCAGCATGGCGCACAGCCTGAAGCTGCGGGTGATCGCCGAGGGCGTGGAGACGCGGCCGCAGCTGGAATACCTGCGCCGCAACCGCTGCGACGAGATCCAGGGCTATTTCTTCAGCCGCCCGCTGCCGGCCGACGAGATGGGCCAGCTGGTCGAGGGCGGGCGCAGCCTGCCGCCGGACCCGAACCAGGCTGCCGAGCCGCCGCAAACCCTGCTGATCGTGGACGACGACGTCAATGTGCTGTCCTCGCTGCACCGGCTGTTCCGGCGCGACGGCTACCGCATCCTGACCGCTGCCACGCCGGCCGAAGGCTTCGAGCTGCTGGCGCTGTACCCGGTGCAGGTGATCGTGTGCGACCAGCGCATGCCCATCATGAGCGGCACCGAGTTCCTCAGCAAGGTCAAGGAGATGTATCCGGACACGATACGGATTATCCTGTCCGGCTATACGGGCTTGGAGGCGGTGCTCGATTCGATCAACCGGGGTGCGATCTACCGCTTCTACACCAAGCCCTGGGACGATATCCAGCTGCGGGACAATATCCGGCTGGCCTTCCACCACTACTGGCTGATGCACGGCACCGGGCGCCGCGTGGGCGAGCCGGGCGAGGACCATACGTCGCTGGCGTGACCCGCCAGCGTTCAGCCAAAGTGGTCGAAGCCGTGCAGCTTGAGGGCCAGCGGCGCGCCGTGCACATCGACCAGGCGCAGGCCGGCTTCGGCTTCGATGCGACCCACCCGCGTGACCGCCGTGCCGCTTTGCGCGCCGGCCGCCAGCACCGCCCCGCGCGCTTCGGCAGGCGCGGTGAAGCACAACTCGTAGTCGTCGCCGCCGGCCGCCGTGTACGCGCGCCGCCAGTCCTGCGCGCAGCCGGCCAGCACCGGGCCGGCCGGCAGCGCGTCCACGTCCAGCACCGCGCCCACGCCGGACAGCTTCAGGATGTGCCCGACGTCGCCCACCAGTCCGTCCGAAATATCGATGGCCGCGTGCGCGATGCGCTGCTGGGCCAGCAGGCGCCCCAGCGCCACGCGCGGCGTGGGCGCGTGCAGCCGGGCCGACGCCGCCGCGAAGCGCGCCGCCCCGTCCGCGCCGCCTGCCGCCTGCGCCAGCTGCGCCCCCGCGCCCGGCTCGTTCAGGCAGGCCGCCAGCGCCAGGCGCGCGTCGCCCAGCGTGCCGGAGATCCAGATATCGTCGCCGGGCCTGGCGGCGTCGCGCCGCAGCGCCTCGCCCGGCGCCAGTTCGCCGAAGATGGTGATGCAGATGTTGAGCGGCCCCTTGGTGGTGTCGCCGCCCACCAGTTCGCAGCCGTGGGCGTCGGCCAGCGCGAACAGGCCGGCCGAAAAGCCCGCCAGCCAGCCGCGGTCGGCCGACGGCAGCGCCAGCGCCAGGGTGAAGGCGACGGGGCGCGCGCCCATGGCGGCCAGGTCGGACAGGTTGACGGCCAGGCTTTTATGGCCCAGCTGGTACGGGTCGGCGCCGGCGAAGAAATGGCGGCCCTCCACCAGCATATCGGAGGAAATGGCGGTCTGCATGCCGGCGCCGGGCGTCAGCAGGGCGCAGTCGTCGCCTATGCCGAGCGTGGCGCGCAGCGGGCGGGGGCGCTTGAAGTATTCTGCGATGAGGTCGAATTCGGAGAGCATGCCGCCATTGTACTAGCGTACTAGGCGTTGCCGCCCTCGGCCAGTTCGTCCTCCAGCGCCGCCTGGCGCTTGTGGCGGCTGGAACTGTAGCCCCAGATGCCGGTCGAGACGATGGCCGCCGCCGCCAGCAGCGCCGATTGCGCAGTGCCGGGTTCGGCAAAGCACAGCATCACCGTGGCAACGGGAAAGGCTAGACTGGAGAGTCGGAAGCTGTTGTGCCAGAACTGGTAGCTCATCGCGCGCCCTTCTTTCAAAAATGGCAAAGCATGTCAGTAAGGCCAGTCTATTACGTGAAAGCTACATTGTCTAGGAGAACTAAAGCCTTTCATTCAACTATCCTGATCCTGGCGCAATAGTTGCGCTCCGAAAGGCGGATGTGCCATAGAAAGAATTGATAAAATTGATAAGGCCGATAGTTATTCTGCCGGATTCGTGAAAATACCTAGCTGACTGAAAGAATTGGTCTGATAGAATCGGAAGCTTTCCCGATAGACAAACAGGAAGGCAGCAAGAGCATGGATTCGTCATCTGATAAAAAAGAGGAATTGAGACAACAACTGCGCCTGGCCGCGCTCGAATACCACGAGTGCCCCAAACCCGGCAAAATCAGTGTAACCCCCACCAAGCAGTTGACCAACCAGCGCGACCTCGCGCTCGCTTACTCTCCCGGCGTGGCTGCCCCCTGCGAAGAAATCGTCGCGGATCCCGCTAATTCCTACAAGTACACCGCGCGCGGCAACCTGGTCGCCGTCATCACCAACGGCACCGCCGTGTTGGGCCTGGGCAATATCGGCCCGCTGGCCGCCAAGCCGGTGATGGAAGGCAAGGGCGTGCTGTTCAAGAAGTTCGCCGGCATCGACGTGTTCGACATCGAGATCAACGAATCGGACCCGGACAAGCTGTGCGACATCATCGCCTCGCTGGAGCCGACCTTCGGCGGCGTAAACCTGGAAGACATCAAGGCGCCCGAGTGCTTCACCATCGAGCGCCAGCTGCGCGACCGCATGAAGATCCCGGTGTTCCATGACGACCAGCACGGCACCGCCATCATCGTCGGCGCGGCGCTGCTGAACGGCATCCAGCTGGTGGGCAAGGACATCAAGGAATGCAAACTGGTGGTGTCCGGCGCCGGCGCGGCCGCGCTGGCCTGCCTGGACCTGATCGTCGACCTCGGCTTCCCGCTGGAAAACATCTTCGTCACCGACCTGGCCGGCGTGGTCTACAAGGGCCGCACCGAGCTGATGGACCCGGACAAGGAGCGGTTCGCGCGCGACACCCCGGCCCGCACCCTGGCCGAAGTGATCCCGGACGCCGACATCTTCCTGGGCGTGTCCGCCGGCGGCGTGCTCAAGCAGGACATGGTCAAGCAGATGGCGCCCAACCCGCTGATCCTGGCGCTGGCCAACCCGAACCCGGAAATCCTGCCGGAAGACGTGAAAGCGGTGCGCGGCGACGCCATCATCTGCACCGGCCGTTCGGACTACCCGAACCAGGTCAACAACGTGCTGTGCTTCCCCTACATCTTCCGCGGCGCGCTCGATTGCGGCGCCACCACGATTACCCGCGAGATGGAAATTGCCGTGGTGCACGCCATCGCCGAGCTGGCGCACGCCGAGCAGTCCGACATCGTGGCCACCACCTACGGCATCCAGAACCTGTCCTTCGGTCCGGAATACCTGATCCCGATGCCGTTCGACCCGCGCCTGCTGACCAAGATCGCCCCGGCCGTGGCCAAGGCGGCCTTCGACTCCGGCGTGGCCACCCGTCCGATCAAGGACCTGGAAGCCTACGCCGACAGCCTGCAGCAGTTCGTGTACCGTTCCGGCACCTTCATGAAGCCGCTGTTCGCGGTGGCCAAGCAGACCCCGGCCGAGCTGAAGCGCATCGTCTACGCCGAAGGCGAGGAAGAGCGCGTGCTGCGCGCCGTGCAGGTCATCGTCGACGAGCGCCTGGCCCGTCCTATCCTGGTCGGCCGTCCGGCCGTGCTGGAGAGCCGCATCCACAAATTCGGCCTGCGCCTGCGCCAGGGCATCGACTACGATGTCATCAACCCGGACTTCGACGAGCGCTACCGCGACTACTGGACCGCCTACTACGCGCTGGCCAACCGCCAGGGCGTGACGCAGGAATACGCCAAGCTGGAAATGCGCCGCCGCCATTCGCTGATCGGCGCCATGATGATCAAGAAGGGCGACGCCGACGGCATGATCTGCGGCACCTTCGGCACCACCGACCTGCACCTGAAGTATATCGACCAGGTGCTGGGCAAGCGTCCCGGCGCCTGCGTCTACGCCGCCATGAACGTGCTGGTGCTGCCGGAGCGCCAGCTGGCCATCGTCGACACCCACGTCAACGAGAACCCGGACGCCAACCAGCTGGCCGCCATCACCATCATGGCCGCCGAGGAAATGAAGCGTTTCGGCCTGCAGCCGCGCGCCGCGCTGCTGTCGCACTCGAACTTCGGCTCGTCCAACAGCGCCTCGGCGCAGAAGATGCGCGCCGCGCTGGCCATCGTCAAGGAACAGGCGCCGGAGCTGGAAGTGGACGGCGAAATGCATGGCGACACCGCCATGGATTCCAAGCTGCGCCAGAAGATCATGCCCGATTCGACCCTGACGGCGGACGCCAACCTGCTGGTGATGCCCAACATCGACTCGGCCAACATCGCCTACAACCTGCTGAAAACGGCGGCCGGCAACGGCATCGCGGTCGGCCCCATCCTGCTGGGCTGCGCCGCGCCGGTGCACATCCTGACCCCCTCGGCCACCGTGCGCCGCATCGTCAACATGACGGCGCTGTGCGTGGTGGACGCGGTGGCCCAGCGCAAGGCGTAAACCAACTGGTTGAGATCGCCCTGTAACGAGATGTAAGTAGTGTAAAGCCCGTCCGGCGCCAACCGGGCGGGCTGCATGTCTCTGTTACAATAACCGGCTGTCAAAGTTCTGTTGGAAAACGTGAATATCATGCAAAAGACTAAAAAAGCGCTCGTTACGGGCATTACCGGCCAGGATGGCGCCTATCTCGCAGAACTGTTGCTGGGCAAGGGCTATGTTGTCACCGGTACCTACCGCCGCACCAGCTCCGTTAATTTCTGGCGCATCGAAGAACTGGGCATACAGAATCACCCCAATTTGAAACTGGTCGAGTACGACCTGACCGACTTGAGCTCGAGCATCCGCCTGCTGCAGAACGGCGACTTCGACGAGGTCTACAACCTGGCGGCGCAAAGCTTCGTCGGCGTGTCCTTCGAACAGCCCGTCACCACGGCGGAAATCACCGGCATCGGCCCGGTCAACTTGCTGGAAGCTATCCGCATCGTCAACCCGAAGATCCGCTTTTACCAGGCGTCGACCTCGGAAATGTTCGGCAAGGTGCAAGCCATCCCGCAAGTGGAAGACACGCCGTTCTACCCACGCAGCCCGTACGGCGTGGCCAAGCTGTACGCCCACTGGATGACCGTGAACTACCGCGAGTCCTACGGCATCTTCGGCTCCTCCGGCATCCTGTTCAACCACGAGTCGCCGCTGCGCGGCCGCGAGTTCGTCACCCGCAAGATCACCGACTCGGTCGCCAAGATCAAGCTGGGCAAGCTCGACGTGCTGGAACTGGGCAATATGGACGCCAAGCGCGACTGGGGCTTTGCCAAGGAATACGTGGAAGGCATGTGGCGCATCCTGCAGGCTGACGAGCCGGGCACCTACGTGCTGGCCACCAACCGCACCGAAACCGTGCGCGACTTCGTCACCATGGCCTTCAAGGCCGTCGGCATCGCCATCGAAT
Source organism: Massilia sp. Root351 (assembly GCF_001425045.1). Taxonomy (GTDB): domain Bacteria; phylum Pseudomonadota; class Gammaproteobacteria; order Burkholderiales; family Burkholderiaceae_D; genus Rugamonas. The sequence goes on from NZ_LMDJ01000001.1 coordinate 387,491, forward strand.
GGAAGGGCGAAGCGGAGCAGGAAACCGGCCACGACGCCAAGACCGGCAAAGTGCTGGTGCGCGTCAATCCGAAGTTCTACCGTCCTGCCGAAGTGGAGCTGCTGATCGGCAATCCGGCCAAGGCCACCAAGGAACTGGGCTGGGCGCCGAAAACCACGCTGGAAGAGCTGTGCCAGCTGATGGTGGACGCCGACCTGCGCCGCAACGAGATCGGCTTCTCGTTCTGATGAACGCGCCGGTGCAAGCCTTGCAACTGCTGTCGCCCGCGCAGGAAGGCGCAGGCAAGCGCGCGCTCGTCACGGGGCTGGCCGGCTTTACCGGCCAGTACGTGGCGGCCGAACTGCGCGCGGCCGGCTACCGCGTCACCGGCACCACGGTGCCGGGCCATGCCGGCGTGTCCGAGGACATGCTGGCGGTGGACCTGACCGACCGCGCCGCCGTGGCGGCCATGGTGCAGCAGGTGCAGCCGGACGTGGTGGTGCACCTGGCGGCCATCGCTTTCGTGGCGCACGCCGACATCGAACAGATTTACCGCGTCAACGTGGTGGGTACCCGCAACCTGCTGGAAGCGCTGGCCGCGCTGGCGAAGAAACCGTCGGCCGTGCTGGTCGCTTCGAGCGCCAACATCTACGGCAACGCCGACTTGCCGATGCTGAACGAAGACGTGGCGCCGGCCCCCGCCAACGACTACGCCGTCTCCAAGCTGTCCATGGAATACATGGCCCGCTTATGGATGGACAAGCTGCCCATCGTCCTTACGCGTCCGTTCAATTACACGGGCGTGGGCCAGCACGAGAACTTCCTGCTGCCGAAAATCGTGTCGCACTTCCGCCGCAAGGCGGCCGACATCGAACTGGGCAACCTGCATGTGTGGCGCGACTTCTCGGACGTGCGCATGGTGGCGGCGGCCTACCGCCAGCTGCTGGCCAAGGCGCCGGCCGGGCAAACCTTCAACATCTGTTCCAGCACCGGCTACTCGCTGGGCGAAGCGCTGGACATGATGGGCCGCATCGCCGGCTACCAGATCAACGTGCATGTGAACCCCGCCTTTGTGCGCGCCAACGAAGTGGTGCGCCTGGTGGGCGACAACACCCGCCTGGCCGGCGTGGTGGGACAGATCGTGCCGGTGCCGCTGGAGCAAACGCTGCGCTGGATGTACGAGGCTTGAGTGTCTTGCGCATTGGCCTTTCCACCACCACTGTTGAGCCGGTCCTGACCGGCGGCCGGCTTGACGGCATAGGCGTCTACAGCCAGGCCCTGCTGCGGCATTTGCCGGCGGCCGGCTGCGCGGTGCAGGCCTTGTCGTTTGCGCCCTTCGGCCAGGGCGCCTCCGCCCTCAGCGTGGGCGCCCCCATGCCGCATTCCTTCCCGTATACCACGCTGCGCGACCTGTCCACCCCGGGCGCCGTGCGCGAGCACATGCCCAGCGTGGACCTGTACCACTCCACCGACTACCGCACCGTGCGCATGGACTGCATGGTGGTGGCCACGCTGCACGACGCGCTGCCGCTGTCGCACCCCGAATGGTGCAGCCCTCGCCTGCGCGGCCTGAAGAACTGGCTGCAGCGCAAGGCCGCGCGCAAGGCCGACCACGTGATCGCCGTGTCGCACTTCGCCGTGCGCGAGCTGGAACAGTGTTTTGGCGTCGATCCGCGCCGCATCAGCGTGGTGCACAACGGCGTCGACGAGCGCTGGCTGGATGCGCCCGCCCCCGAGGCGGTGGCCGCCACCCAGGCGCAGTACGGCCTGAAGCCGGGCTATTTCCTGTTTGTCGGCACGCTGCAGCCGCGCAAGAACCTGGGGCGCGTGCTGGAAGCCTACCTGGCCCTGCCGCCGGTGGTGCGCGCCAAGCGCCAGCTGGTGGTGGTGGGCGCGCCGGGCTGGCGCAGCGGGGAACAGCAGGCGCAAATGAAAGCGGCGGTGCAGAACGGCGAAAACGTCGTCTGGCTGGACCGCCTGACCCACGAAGAGCAGCTGCGCCATGTGTACGCGGGCGCGGGCGTGTTCGTGTTCCCCTCCCTGTACGAGGGCTTCGGCATCCCGGTGGTGGAGGCTTTCGCGTCCGGCGTGCCGGTGGTCGCCTCCAACACGTCGTCGCTGCCGGAAGTCACGCGCGGCGCCGCGCTGGAGGTCGATCCGCTGTCGGTGCCCGAGATCGGCGCGGCCATGCTGGAGCTGGCGCGCGACGACGCGCTGCGCGCGCGCTGCGTCGCCGCCGGCCGCGTGCGCGCCGTCGAGCTGACCTGGGCCGAGACCGCCCGCAAGACGGCAGCCGTGTACCACACCCTCTTATCCTGAACCTATGCGCGTCCTCCATTTCTACAAGACCTATTACCCCGATTCGTGGGGCGGCGTCGAGCAGGTGATCCGCCAGATGTGCGTGGGCACCACGCGCCTGGGCGTGAAGAACGACGTGCTCACGCTGACCCGCAACGGTGGCCCCGCGCAGATGGAGATCGAAGGCCACACGGTGCACCGCGTGCCGCTCAGCTTCGAAATCGCCTCCAACGGCATGTCGTTCGCGGCCATCCGCAAGCTCAAGCAGCTGGCGCGCGACGCCGACGTGATCCATTACCACTTCCCGTGGCCCTTCATGGACCTGGCGCACTTCATGGCGGGAATCGGCAAGCCCAGCGTGGTTACCTACCATTCGGACATCGTGCGCCAGAAAACGCTGCTGCGGGTGTACGCGCCGCTCAAGCGGCGCTTCCTGGGCAGCGTGGACGCGATCGTCGCCACCTCGCCCAACTACCTGGCCTCGTCGCCGGTGCTGGGCCGCTTCAAGCACAAGACCCGCACCATCACCTACGGCCTGGACCAGTCGATCTATCCCAAGCCTTCGCAGGCGGTGCTGGACAAATGGCGCGCGCGCTGTGGCCAGCGCTTCTTCCTGTTCGTGGGCATGCTGCGCTACTACAAGGGTCTGCACATCCTGCTGGACGCGCTGGCCGGCACCGACTATCCGGTGGTGATCGTCGGCGCCGGGCCGCTGGAGCAGGAGCTGAAATCGCACGCGGAACGCCTGGGCCTGACCCACGTGATGTTCGTCGGCGCGCTGGAGGAGGAGGACAAGGTGGCGCTGCTGGAGCTGTCCTACGCCATGGCGTTCCCGTCGCATTTGCGTTCGGAGGCGTTCGGCATTTCGCTGCTGGAGGCGGCCATGTACGGCAAGCCGATGATATCGAGCGAGATCGGCACCGGCACCACCTACATCAACGTGGACCAGGAAACCGGGCTGGTGGTGCCGCCGAGCGACCCGCAGGCCTTCGGCGCCGCGATGCGCACCTTGTGGGAGCAGCCGGAACTGGCCGCCGCCATGGGCCGCCGCGCCGCCCAGCGGTACCAGGACCTGTTCACCGCCGAGCGCATGGCGCGCAGCTACGTGGAACTGTACCGCGAGCTGGCCGGGAAATAAGCCTCAGCGCTCCGCCCAGCGCGCCTTGATCTCGACGATGGCGGGCAGGCGCTCCAGGAACAGGTCCACCAGTTCGGGATCGAAATGCTGGCCGCGCTGCTGGCGCAAATACTGCACCGCTTCCTCCACCGGCCACGCCTCCTTGTAGGGCCGGGCTGAAGTGAGCGCGTCGAACACGTCGGCAATCGCCACGATGCGGCCCTCCAGCGGAATGTCCTCTCCGGCCAGCCCGCGCGGGTAGCCGCTGCCGTCCCATTTCTCATGATGGGTGAGCGCGATATTGCGCGCCAGCGCGAGCATGCCGTGGGCGTGCTCGCCGATGATGTCGGCTCCTATCGTGGAGTGCGACTGCATGATCTTCCACTCGTCCTTGTCCAGCGCGCCCGGCTTTTGCAGGATGCGGTCCGGAATGCCGATCTTGCCCACGTCGTGCATGGGGGCGGCGTGCAATAGGTCCTCGGCGGCGATCTCGCTCAGGCCTGCGGCCAGGCCCAGCACGCGCGCGTAGTGGCTCATGCGGATCACGTGCAGGCCGGTTTCATTGTCCTTGTACTCGGCGGCCAGGCCGAGCCGCTGCACGATCTGCAGCCGCGTTTCCTTCAGTTCGTCCACCCGCACCAGCGACAGGTGAGTACGCACGCGGGCCCGTACGATGGGCGGGCTGAGGGGCTTGGTGATGTAGTCGACGGCGCCGGCCTCGAAGCCGGTGACCTCGTCGTCCGGATCGCACAAGGCGGTGGCGAAGATGACGGGGATGGCAGCGGTGGCCGGGTCGGCCTTCAGCATGCGGCAGGCTTCGTAGCCGGTCATGCCGGGCATCATCACATCCATCAGGATCAGGTCGGGCCGTTCCTGGCGCGCCAGGTCGAGGCCGCGCGCGGCGTCCTTGGCGAACAGCAGGCGGTAGTGGTCTTGCAGGATGTGGCGCAGCAGCTGCAGGTTGCTCGCTTCGTCATCCACCGCCAGGATCAGCGGCTGCAAAGGGGCTTGGTTCATTGCGGACTCTCTTGGGAATGGGGCAGCGCGTCGGCCATCACGGCGTCCAGTTTAGCCTGCGCCAGCGGGAAATCAAAATTCGCCACCGCCAGGTGCAGCTGTTCCAGCGCGGCGGGCGGCACGTGGCCTTGCACGCGGTGCGACAGGCTGGCCAGCGCCGCGTCGTCCAGCGCGCCGCGCCGCAGCGAGTGCAGCAGCCGCTGCGCATCCTCGCGCGCCGCTGCAATGTCGAGCGCCAGCGCGGCCAGTATCGGCGAGGGAGGCGCCGCCTGTCCGGCTGTCCCGGCCTGGTCCTGCTGCCGTGCGCGGATCGCCTTCAGCGCGGCGGCGAGCTGCAGTGCCGCGCCAGCCAGGGCCGCTTCCAGCGCCGCGCCCGGCGGGGACGCCGCAGCCTGGTCTTCCGCCTGTCCTGCGACCAGCTCTTCGATATCCGACAGCGCCTGCGCCAGCTGTTCCAGCCCGAGGTTGGCGGCCACGCCGCGCGAACGGTGCGCCAGCGCCTGGATGGCTGCATGGTCGCCGCTGGCGCGCAGCGCGGCGAACTGCTGCGCGCCGTTGCCGTGTTCTGTGAGGAAGTGGGCCAGCGCGGCCTGGTAGCCATGCTCGCTGCCGTCCCAGCGCCGCAGGCCGGCTGCTTCGTTGAGCACCTGCAGCCCCAGTTCAGGCCGCGCGCCGTACAGCCCTGCAGGCGGGACCGGCAGGGCGGGAAGGATGGGGGCGATGGTGGCGTGTGGCGCGGCTGGCGCATCCGGTGCGGCAACCGCGGCCTGCCCGGCAAGCGCGTCCGGCGTCGCCTGCGCCAGCACGCGCGCCAGTTCGCGCGACAGCTGCGCCCAGTCGACCGGCTTGGATGCGAAGCCGTCCATGCCGGCCGCCGAACTGGCCTGCCGGTGCGCGTCCAGTACACTGGCCGTCATGGCGATGATGGGCACCCGCCGCCGGCCCGCTTGCGCCGCCTGCGTGCGGATGGCGCGGGTGGCGGCCAGGCCGTCCATCACCGGCATCTGCACGTCCATCAGGATCACATCGAAGTCCGCGCTGCCGGCCAGGTTCGCGGCGGCGGCGCCGTCGGCCGCCGTCGTCACGCTGTGGCCGCGCCGTTCCAGCAATAGCCGCAGCAGTTCAAGGTTCTGCGCCACATCGTCCGCCGCCAGGATGCGCAGCGGCGGTAGCGCCACTGCGCGGTCCGCGAGCGCCGCCGCCGTGTCCTCCGCTGTCTCCGCCGATCCGGCCAATCCTTCGATACCCGCCGCGCCGCCTGCCAGCGCCGGTTGCGCCTGCGCCGGCACCAGCGGCAACAGCACATGGAACACCGTGCCCTGGCCCTGCACGCTCTCGGCCCAGATGCGCCCGCCCATCAGCTGCACCAGCTGCCTGCTGATGGTGGTGCCCAGGCCCGTGCCGCCATAGCGCCGCGTCATCGACGGATCGGCTTGCGTGAAGGGATCGAATATCGCCTCGAGCCGGTCCGGCGCAATGCCGATGCCGGTGTCGCGCACCGTCAGGTGCAGCTGGCCGTCGCGCAGCGCCGCATGCAGCGCCACGCCGCCGTGCGCGGTGAACTTGATGGCGTTGTCCAGCAAATTGGTCAGGATCTGCCGCATGCGCAGCTCGTCGCCGTGCAGCCGCACCGGCAACTGCGGCGCATAGCCGACCTCCATTGCCAGCCCCTTGGCGCGCGCGCTGGCGCCGCTGGTCGAGGTCAGCTCGTCGATCAGCGCCAGGAAATCGTAGTCCGCCAGCTCCAGTTCCACCGCGCCCTTGTCCAGTTTCGCCGTGTCGAGAATCTCGTTGAGCAGCCGCAGCAGCGCCCGGCCCGCGCTGCGCACCGTGTTCAGATGGCGGCGCTGCTCCGGCTGCAGCTCGGTGTCCAGCAGCACGTCGGTGAAGCCGAGGATGGAATTCATCGGCGTGCGGATCTCGTGGCTCATATTGGCCACGAAACTGGCGCGTGCGGCGGCAGCCTGCTCGGCGTGGTCCTTGGCGCGCCGCAGTTCCTGCTCCATCTGCCGCCGTTCGGTAATGTCCAGCATGACGCCGTCGATCCAGCGCACCTGGCCTGCCGCGTCGCGCACCACGGCGCCGTGCTCCCAGATCCAGCGCAGGCCGCCATCCGCATGCTGCAGGGCGTATTCGATCAGGTAGGGCTGTTCGCTGGCGATGCTCTGGTCCAGTGCCTGCACCACGCGCGGGCGGTCGGCGGGCACGATCAGGCCGGTCAGCGTGCGGCTGGTGTCCGGGCCGACGAAGTCGCTTGCCGGATAGCCGGCCACCAGTTCCACCCCGTCGCTCAGGAACACCAGCGGATGCGCACCGCCCGCCATGCAGCGGAACGAGATGCCGGGGATATGCCCGATCAGCGAGCGGAATTGCTGCTCGCTTTCACCCAATGCCTGCACCATGGCACGGCGCTCGCTGATGTCGGTGATGAACAGCACGAACAGGTCCTCGCCGCCCAGGCTGGCGTGGCCCAGCGCGCGCCGGATCGGCACCAGGCTGCCGTCCTTGTGCAGGCCGTACAGCTCCGTGCCCGCGTGGGCCTGGCGCGCCGCTGCGCTGTCGCGCTGGCGCAGGTGGTACAGCAGCCCGTCCTGCGCCGACTGCAGCGGATCGGCCACCAGCACCGCCACGTTGCGGCCGATAATCTCGCTGCGCCGCCAGCCAAAGATGCGCTCGGCAGAGGCGTTGAAGTCCTGGATCACGCCGTCGCCGTCGACCGAGATCACGCCGTCCACCGTGGTGGTCAGCAGCGCGCGCATCCAGCTCTCGCTGCGGCGCAGGCTGCGGTACAGTTCGCGGTAGCGCAGCAGGCCGTAGGCGCCCGTCACGAACACGGTGAAGGCCACGGTGATGACGGAGATGGCCAGCGCCAGGAAGCCGCTGCCGGGTCCGGGCGCAGTGCCGGGCGGCGGCACGCCGACGAACCGCGCCGCCTCCATGCCGGTGTAGTGCATGCCGGCGATGGCGCAGCCCATGAACAGCGCGCTCAGCGCCAGCCGGGTGCCGTTCTTCAGGTGCAGCGCGCCGCGCAGGCCGAAGCGCACCCACAGCGCCGCCGTGCCCAGCGCCACTGCAACCAGGATGGAGACGCCAAACATCACCGGGTCGTAGCGCAGCGCCAGCGTCGATTCCATGGCCGCCATGCCGGCGTAGTGCATGGCGGCGATGCCCAGGCCGACCATCAGGCCGCCGCAGCCCAGGGTTTTGCCGGTAACCTTGCGCCGCCGCACCAGGGCCAGCGCCACGCAGGACGCACCCAGGCTGGGCAGCAGGGACAGGATGGTAAGGGTGGGTTCGTAGCTGACGCTGGTGCACAGGTTAAACGCCAGCATGCCGATGAAGTGCATCGACCACACGCCGCAGCCCAGCGCCAGGCTGCCGGCCAGCAGCGCCACGGTGCGCAGCATGCGGTGGCTGCCGCCGCGCGCCTGGCCCGCCAGCTGCAAGCCCATCCACGACGAAAACACCGCCACCAGCACCGACAGCACCACCAGCTTGGGATCGTACTGACCATAGGTCATCAGTGCCGGCTCGGCCGGCGGCGAGAACAGCTGCAGCAGGGAACTTTGGTCCATGGCGGTTGGCGATTGAATAAATCCTGTTGCAATAAATGTCAGCAACATACATTATCACATTTCCATGTGGAAATATGACCATGTGTTGCGGCTGTGCCGAATTGAATGAAGACGAGTTTTCCATTCCGGAATTGGATGAGAGCGTATGGCTGAGCTGATATGGCGAGGACAGTGCCTGGTCTGGCGCGCCACCGGCGAGGCGGACGATACGGCCGCCGCCCGCGAGGCCCTGGCGTCGGGAAAGGTCCAGGGCGTTGATGCCTGCAACATGGATTTCAAGGGGGCGACCGAATTGTTGCTGGAGCGCTTGGCTGACGACGGGAGCGCGGTGGCCGTCACGCTGCGCCCGACCCGCAAGGAGGGGCGGCGCGTCGTGACGGACCGGGATGCGGCCGCCCTCACGGTGACCTTCGCCAGCCCCATTCTGTACCAAGTGATGGAAGAAGCGGTCGCTGCCATGCACGGCCTGCGCGTGCCGGACGAACGGACCGTGCTGTGCGAAATGGCAGGCAACGCCTACATTGACGGTCTGGGCCTGGAGCAACTGCGTCCCGGCGTGCGCTATTTCTTGCTGCGCACGGCGCACTCGGTAGTGTGGGCGGCGTGCGCGGAAACGCCCGCGCTGTCATAGGCAATGCATAAGCTGGCCACGACTACTTCACGGGGCGCACAAGGCAGGATCCGATGAAGCATTACAGCGTATGCCGCGTAGAAGGCATGGGCGATGGCGACGAGGAAGAGCAGCAGCAGCTGCAAGCCATGCTGGAAGAGGCGCGCAGCTATCTGCAGGAAAATTTCTTCACCGACGAAGATTGAGGCGGCCGCCTCGCCAGGTCCGCTTAGCGGCCCCCTTCGGGACCGGCTGCCGTGCCGCTGGTGACGGTTTGCAAGTCGTATTCCAGGCGTTCCTTGCTGGTCACTTTGACGGTCGAGTCGCGGCGCGGCAGGCGGCTGCCGGTCTGGGCGTACTGCTCTTCATAAGTGGGTTTGCCTTCCATTTCCGCATTGGTGGCGCAACCGCCCAGTGCGGCCCCGGCCGCGAGCATCAGGAGTAGCTGTTTCATTGCAGTCCTTTTTGATAACTAATTAACGGAATGCAATCCTAGCATCAAACGCGGGGAAATTGCCAATATACCAAGCGCGAGGCAACAAAAAACCCGCACTGCCAGGGAAGACATGCGGGTTCTGCGCTGATGCTGTTGTGCGGTAATGGTGCCCCGGGCCGGAATCGAACCGGCACGAATTTCTTCGGCAGATTTTGAGTCTGCTGTGTCTACCAGTTCCACCACCAGGGCGGCACTGTACGCGCAAGGCATACATTATAGTCCAGCCCCGGAGAAATTGTAAGCCTGCTCACGGCCCGCCTGTGTCATCATTCTGCTTACGTACGCCAACCGCCCCCAGCCGGGGCCGAACGCATGAAAAACAAGAAGATACGCGAGATCATCCTGGGCAAGGCGCTCGACCCGATGCGCTCCGAAACCCGCCATTCGATGGCGCTGGTGGCCTTCCTGGCCTGGGTCGGCCTGGGCGCCGACGGTCTGTCCTCGTCCGCCTACGGCCCGGAGGAAACCTTCCGCGCGCTGGGCACGCACACCCACCTTGGCCTGTATATGGCGATCGCCACCGCCATCACGGTGTTCATCATCGCATTGGCCTACAACCAGGTGATCGAGCTGTTCCCCACCGGCGGCGGCGGCTACCGCGTGGCCACCAAGCTGGTGGGTCCCTACATGGGCCTGATCTCCGGCTGCGCGCTGGTGCTCGACTACGTGCTTACCATCGCCATCTCCATCGCCTCCGGGGTGGACGCGCTGGCCTCCTTCCTGCCGCTCGGCTTCCAGCCCTACAAGCTATGGGCCGAGGTGTTCTTCATCGGCCTGCTGATCGTGATGAACCTGCGCGGCCTCAAGGAGGCCATCCAGATCCTGCTGCCGATCTTCGTCGGCTTTGTCGTCACCCACCTGATCCTGATCGTGTACGGCATCGTCGCGCATGCGGAACACCTGCCCGGCCTGATCCCCAGCACCATGGACGAAACCGTGAGCCTGGCGCAGGGCATAGGCTGGACCGGCGTGGCCGGCATGCTGCTGCTGGCCTACTCGCAGGGCGGCGGCACCTACACCGGGCTGGAAGCGGTGTCCAACAACGTCAACCTGCTGGCCGAGCCGCGTGTGCGCACCGGCAAGATGACCATGCTGTACATGGCGCTGTCGCTGGCGGTGACGGCTGGCGGCATCATCATGCTGTACCTGCTGTGGGACGCCCAGCACGTGCCGGGCGAGACGCTGAACGCGTCCACCTTCAAGAGCATCATCAACCACATGGACCTGGGCGGGCCGGTGGTGAACCAGGTGCTGCTGGCGGTGGTGCTGGCGTTCGAGGCCGGGCTGCTGTTCGTGGCCGCCAACACCGGCTTCCTGGGCGGGCCGTCGGTGTTGTCGAACATGGCGGCCGATTCCTGGGTGCCGCACAAGTTCCGCTACCTGTCGACCCGGCTGGTGACGCAGAACGGCATCCTGGTGATGGGCCTGGCCGCGCTGGCCATCCTGTGGTGGACCGGCGGCAGCGTCACCCTGCTGGTGGTGCTGTATTCGATTTCCGTGTTCCTGACCTTCGCCATTTCGCTGTTCGGCCTGTGCCTGTACTGGGTGCGCAACCGCAAGAAGAACCCGCGCTGGCTGGGGCGCTTCCTGCTGTCGCTGGTCGGCTTCACGATCTGCGCGGGCATCCTCGTGATCCTGCTGATTGAGCGCTTCGCCGAGGGCGGCTGGGCCACCGCGCTGATCATCGGCGGCATCGCCGCCGTGTGCGTGGTGGTGCGCAACCACTACCGCGAGACCAAGCGCGCCATCCATTCGGTGGACGAAGTGTTCTCCAGCCAGCCGTTCGGCCCCAACCGCGAGCCGGTGGAGCCGGACCCGCAGGACCAGACGGCGGTCTTCATCGTCGGCAATTCGCGCGGCGGCGGTTTGCACGCGCTGCTGTGGGTGCAGCGTATGTTCCCGGGCCACTTCAAGAACTTTTTGTTCATCAACGCGCGCACGGTGGATTCGCACGCTTACGGCGGCGAAGGCGCGCTCGAGCAGATGCGCAACGAGGCGGAAACCACGCTGGAGTACTTTGTGGACTTCTGCCACAGCCACGGCATGGCGTCCTCGTCCTACCTGGGCTTCGGCACCGACGCGGTGGACGAGGTGACCCGCATGTGCGAAGAGATCAGCAACGAATTCCCGAATGCGATCTTCTTCACCAGCAAGCTCATTTTCTCCGCCGACAACTGGTTCACGCGCGCCCTGCACAACCAGGCCTCCCTCGCCATCCAGCGCCGCCTGCATCTGGAAGGCTTGCAGATGGTGATTTTGCCGATGAAGGTGTAACGCGGGCTTACGGCAGCAGCTTGCGCATGGTGGCGTTGGCCAGCAGTTCGCCGCGCACGGCGACCTGGTTGCGGGTCTCGACGGTAAAACCGTGGCGCGCAAATAGCGCTTCGGCGGTCAGGCTGACGTCCGAACGCAGCACCGCGATGCGGCGTTCGGCCGCCAGCCCGAATAAATGCCGCAGCAGCGCCTGCCCGATGCCGCGCCCGGCATACGGCGCGGCCACGAAGAACATGTCGATGTAGCCCGAGGGCTGCAGGTCGGTGAAGGCGGCCAGTTCGCCGTCCACCTCGGCCACCCAGCTCTGGTTGGCGCGCATGCGCTGTTCCCACAATGCGGCATCGTAGTCGTCCGGCGCCCACGCGCGCAGCTGTTCGGCCGTGTAGTCGCGGCTGGCCAGGCCGTGCACGGAGGAGTGGAAGATGGCGCGCAGCAGGGCCTCTTCGCCGCGCTGGTAAGGTCGGATCTGCATGCGGCTATCTTACTCCGCCGCTTTGCCGCCTGTCCGCGTGAAATCGCAGATTGGCCCCGTCAATCTGCCGTTTGTCGCGCGCATGCAGCGGCGCGCCAGCCGCTTTGCTATCTTGATCCTGTCCCCGCTAAAACGAGAACAGCGGTGACCGCCAGGTCAACCAGCATACGGAGAAACACCATGAAAAGAACATTCGCCGCAATGGCAGCCACTGCCGCTCTGTCCTTCCTCGCCGCCGGCGCCGCCGCCGGCCCGCAAGTCGTCGGCGACAGCGCCGACAGCGTGCAGATCAAGCGCGCGGCCTACAAGCTGTCCCCATCCGAGTTCAACGACTACGCCCACCTGTTCGTGCTAAGCAATGGCACCAAGATCAAATTCGCCAACAGCGTCAACCGCTACTACGCCGAGCTTCCCGGCGCTGGGCGCGTCGAAATGTATCCGCAGGCGCCGGGCGTGTTCAAGACCGCCGCCGGCACCCGCTTCGAGTTCCGCGAGCAGGGCGGGCTGGTCGCCATCGACAAGCTGGAGCGCCTGCCGATGGCGCAGGCGATGCCGGCCAAGGGCGTGACCGTCCTGGCCCGGCGCTAGCCGGCCGAAGCGCGCCCCGGCCCACGGCGCTATGGGGAAGCGCGCCGGGATAGAAAGAATCAGTGAAATCGGCGCTTACGCTCCGCCGTGCGGCTGCTAGTATGAAATGATGCTGCAGCGGCCTTTCCGCTGATGGGAGCGCATCATGAAAACTTATCTGGGCGCCGTCGTGGGCGCAGCCTTGGGCCTGGCAATGTTCTGCGCGGATGCGGAAGCGCAGTCGGACAGCGTGCAGATCAAGGCGCCGCAGCAGGCGCCAAAAGTCATGCGCCTGGCGCCGGGCGAGTTCGACGAGTACGCGGCATCCTACGATTTGAGCAATGGCGAGCGCATCGCGTTCTCCCAGCGCGGACAGCGTTATTTTGCACAGTTGGGGGGCGAGCCGCGGACCGAGCTGCTGCCGCGCGCACCCGGCGTGTTTATCACGCCTGCCGGCGCGCGCGTGGAGTTCAGCAACAAGGGAGCTGAACTCACGATACGCAATTACGAACGGCTCGTCACCAGCGCTGTGCTGCCTCCCGGCACGGTGATGATGGCGGTGCGCTAAGCTACGCCAGGCTGGCCGCGTGCGCGCGGCGGTCCGCCACGCGGCGCTCCGGGCGCTGCGGCGGGGCCGTGTCCAGCCGTTCTTCCAGCAGCGCGAAGATTTCGTCCTTGGACAGCACGTAGCGCTCCAGCAGTTCTTCCTTCACCGATTCCATGACGGCGCGGTAGTCGCCGATGGCGCCCAGCGTGTAGCTGTACAGCTCGTCGGCCTTGGCTTCCACTTCGGCCAGCGTGTGCTCGTTGTTGTCGTGCTTGAACTGGCTGTAGTCCAGCTTGGAGCGCGAGTACATCGACAGCTGGTTGACCATGGTGTCCAGCATGCGGGTGGCTTTCTGGATGTCGTTCTGGCTGCCCACGGAAATGCCGCGCGCGCCGTAGAACAGTTCCTCGGCCGCCACGCCGCCGTACAGCTGGATCACATCCTGCTCCAGCTCCTCCAGCGTGCGCAGCGCCATATCGTCGCCGGCCGACAGCACATAGCCCAGCGCGCCCAGTTTCGAGACCGATTCGGTGCTGATTTTCAGCAGGTGCGACTTTTCCTTGATCTCGGCCAGCGGCAGGCCCTGGCGCAGGTAGGGATCGATCTGCATGAAGAAGTGGCCCAGTTCGTGCAAGGCGATGCGCTCGCGCTGGCGGCTCTTTTCAGCCGTGGTGGCGCGGTCGGTCAGGCCGATGGTGGCGCGCTCGAAGGCGCGGAACATCAGGCCGGTGTCGATGACCTTGCCTTCCTGGATGGCGATCATGCTGGCGCGCTCGACCACGGTCTCCAGCACCGCCGGACTCAGGTTGGCGGTGATCTCGGCCACCTGGTTCAAGTCCAGCTTGTTCCAGTCCACGCAGCCTTCCTGCTTGCGCTTGAGGAAGGATTCCACCAGCTGCGCGCGTTCGTTCTTGTTCGGCAGGCGGAAGTTGATCTTCACCGAGAAGCGGCGCAGCATGGCTTCGTCCATCTGCGAGCTGGCGTCGTCGAAGTTGGACGCCACCACCCAGATCACGCCCGCGCCGTCGTCCTTCTTCACGCCGTCGAGCAGGCCAAGCAGGGTGTTGGCGGTGTCGTCTTCCCACTTCTTTTCGCCGCGTCCGCGCGGCATGAACAGCGCCTGCGCCTCGTCCAGGAAAATGATGCAGGAGCCGCGTGCGCAGGCCTTCTTGTACAGCGCGTTCAGTGCCTTCGAGCCGCCGCCGATATAGCCCGATTCCAGCGCCGAGCCGGAAGCCTGGATCAGCGGAATGTTCAGGCGCTTGGCCAGGTAGCCTGCCAGCTTGGTCTTGCCGGTGCCCGCCGGGCCGGTCAGCATCACGTTGAAGGGCTTGTCGATGTTGTGCGACTGGTAGACGCGGCGGTTGCGTATCATGTCTTCCAGGTGCAGCACTTCCTGCTTGATGTCGTCCATGCCGATCAGGTCGTCCAGGCTGCCCTTCAGCTGGTCCGGCGAAATCACGCTGGCGCTCATGCCCATGCCGGGAATGCCGAATTTCAGGCCCAGCAGCAACAGCAGCACCACGGTGATGTCGAACGCGTGGCGCTGCAGGAAGTCGCGGGTGGGCGCCAAGGCGCCGCCGTCGTCCTGCAGCACGGCCTTGTGGCTGGACAGCCATTCTTCCTGCGCAATGCCGTAGGGAATGCCGTTGCGCAGCAATACCTCACGCTCCAGGCTCAGGTGGGACGTGCTGGGCACTTTCACCACGTGCAGCTCGGGCGCGTCCTTGAACTTGTAGATGTAGCGCGGCGCTTCCGACAGCGGCTTGGCCACCAGCAGGTAGTCCAGCCGCTCGCGCTGGGTTGCCAGCGCGGTGATCTCGGCGATGTTCTGCGAGCGCACCACCGGGCTGGTGTCTTGCGCCACATTGCTGCGCCAGGCGGCCAGGCCGACGGCCAGCGCGATGGCGGCGAGCAGGGCAATACGGACCCAAGTATTCTTGAGCGCGAGCTGAAGCTTATAGATGTTGAACATGGTCTTTGGACTCGGCAGACTGCTGGCGGGCTGTGGCCAGAAGATGTCGTACAGGGGCTGGAGCGCAGGGTGGGGCGGTGGCCAGCGTTGCTTTTAAGCATGCCCTAGGGCAATGGATATCGAGCACTATAGCGTGCTCTGCCTGTTTTGTGTGCAGTCGGCGCAGAAAAAAACGGACTCAGCCACAGCGTGGACAGCTTGATAATGCCTTGATTACAAGGACTATTTTCGTTTTTCCAACAACGCGTACTTGCGCTCCAGGCGGGCGTACGTGCCGTCGCGGCGCATGCCGTCCAGGGCCGCGTTCAGCTTGTCCACCAGCGCGTCCGGCAGGGCCGGATTGCAGGCCAGGTAGACCTTCACCTTGTGGAAAGTCAGCAGCGGCGCCAGCTCGCCCCGCTCGATGGCGGGGAACTGCGCCAGCGCGTGGTTGCCGGAACGCATGCCTATCGCCCACAGGTCGATGCGGTTCAGCAGCAGCTTTTTCGGGTTGGACGCATCGCTCTGCACCGGCTCCACATGGAAACCCCGGGTGCGCAGGAACTCGTCACGCGCGTCGCCATGGTAGGTGCCGATGCGCAGCGGGCGGGCGTCCTCCAGCGTGCGCAGCGGAAACTTGTGGTCGGCGCGGCCGATGAACACCCATTCGGACTGGTCGGTGGGGCCTATCCATTTGAACTGGTGCTCGCGCTCGGGCGTGCGGGAGGTGGAATAGACGCAGGTGGCGGGTTGCTGCAGCGCCAGGGTATAAGCGCGTTTCCAGGGCAGGATGTCGATCTGGTAGGGCACGCCGGCGCGCAGCAGCATGGCCCGGATCTTGTCCGTTTCGCGGCCGGTAACCTGGCCGTCTTCCTTCCAGCTGGCCGGCGGCGAATGCTCGCCGGCGATGAACAGCGCGCCCGGCAGCCCGGCCACGGCGGGCGCGGCGGCCAGCGCAGCCCCCAGCAGCGTTGTCATAAAAATCAGTCTTGTTGCCATGGATACTTTATTAACAGCACGCAGCCTACCATGGCAAGCCGCGCGGCGCGCTATTGCGCGCGGCGGTACAGCCGGAAACGTTCCTGGCGGTCGGAGGCGCGGCGGCCTTCCCACAGCTGTTGCCAGTGCGGCGCGCGGTAGGCCGGCGCCAATTCGGCGCTGTCGTCCATGCGGATGTTGTCTTGCAGTAATAGCATCTGGCACTGCTGGCCCGGTTTGCCGAACGGCAGCTTGCCGAAATACACGAAGGAGGCGCGCTGGGCCGGGGCGACATTGGTTTCCACGCAGCCGGTGCCGGGCGGCACCACGGCGGCTGCCTGGCGCGCCACCGTGGCGTAGCTCTTGCTGTAGTTGGCGGCCGGCAGGAACAGGGTCATGGCCAGGATCCATACCAGGATCAGGCCGCCGGACGACAGCACCACCGCGCGCCACAGCACGGCCGGCTGGCGCGACAGGCGCCAGTGCACCAGCATGAACCAGCCGATGGTGGCGCAAAAGGCCACCAGCACGGCCGGCGCGCGGAACTCGGGGTTGAAGCCGGGCACCAGCTTGAGCGCGTTGTGCGCCGCCTTGGCCGGCCAGCCGGTCAGCATGGCGCTCCAGAACAGCCACAGCGTGGCCGCGCACAGGGTCAGCACCATGACGGAGAACCAGTCGATGGCATTGATGGCGCCGCGCTTCATGGTCAACAGGCCGAAGGCGGCCATGATGGCCAGCGGCGGCAGCAGCAGCAGCAGCTGGCCTTGCTCGGGCGCCGGGTGGCACAGGGCCAGCAGCGTGGCCATGCCGGTGAAGGTGACCGGCACCACGATGTGCAGCACGCGGCGCTGGCGGCGCCAGGCGTACACGGCCCAGGCGGCGAACGGCCAGGCCGGCCAGAAGAACCACACGCCCACGCGCAGGAAGTAGCCCAGCGACTGCGGCGTCGGCAGCGCGATCTGCGCGTAGTTCCATTGCATCCACGCGCCCAGCTGGGCGTCGCCATGGCTGAGCACGGCGGGCAGCAGCCACGGCATGGTGGCCAGCGCGCCCACGCCGGCCGACACGGCCAGGTGGCCCAGCGTGCGGCCGGCCGGCATGGCCAAAAATTGCGAGCACAGCAACAGGGCCAGCACCAGGAAGGCTGGCGCCAGCCAGCCGCGCGCCAGCACCATCAGGCCGAGCGCCAGGCCGATCAGGGCGGCGTTGCGCACCGAGGGCAGTTCCATGTAGCGCACCGAGCGGTACAGCAGCAGCGACAGCAGCGCCACTTGCAGCGGTTCGGCGGTGGTGACATGGCTTTGCACCAGCAGGCCCAGGCAGCCGAGGTAGATCAGGCTGGCCGCGTCGGCCAGCGTGCGGCCGAAGTCGTCCGGCGCGGGCTGGCCGCCGAAGGCCAGTTTCAGCGGCTGGGCGTCCTGGCGACGGCCCAGCGCGAAGGTGACGTACCACAGCGACAGCACGCCCAGCAGGAAGACCATGATGGTGGACACGCGCGCGGCCAGCACGTCGCCCATCAGCCAGCCGAACAGCTTGATGCAGGCCGCGCCCAGCCAGAACGCCAGCGGGCCTTCGTCGGGCATCGGCAGGCCGGCGATATTGGGCCACAGCCAGTCCTGCACGCCGCCTTGCGCCATGGTCCACATGATGCCGAAGCTGGCGGCGTCGTCGCTCTTCCACGGTTCGCGGCCGATCAGGCCCGGCAGGATGTACAGCAGGAACAGGGCGTAGATGGCCCAGCGGGGCAGGGCCAGGGTGGCGGCGGCGGGCAGACGGACTGGCTTCATCGGCAGGGGCGCAAAAAGAAATGAGTATGAATGAAAAAAAGGCAGCCGTAGCTGCCTTTTTTCTCGCACTGGGGCAGATTAGCCTGCAGCGACGGAAGTCTTGGAACCGACGGAACCGAACTTCTGGCGGAATTTCTCAACGCGGCCAGCGGTGTCGACGATTTTGTGCTTACCGGTGAAGAATGGGTGCGATTCAGCCGACACCTCGATCTTGACCAGAGGGTATTCTTTACCTTCGTGTTCAATTTTTTCGCGGGTCTGGATGGTCGAACGGGTGATGAACTTGAAGTCGCACGACAGGTCGTGGAACACCACTTCGCGGTAGTCTGGATGGATTTCTGGTTTCATGTGCTTCTCTCTAGGGGTAGGTAGCCAAACAGCACTTCGTCGGTCGTCCAGCTTCTTGACCCGATTGCCGCTCACTTGCCAGTGGTTAAAAACAACCGTCGATTATACAGCGGATAAAAAAAAGCGGCAAGCCGGGTGGCTTTGCCGCTTTTTCATGACGAAACGGGGGAATTAACCGCCTCTTCTCATCATGTCGAAGAATTCCAGGTTGGTCTTCGTGGCCTTCATCTTGTCGAGGATGAACTCCATCGCTTCGATCTCGTCCATCGAGTACAGCAGCTTGCGCAGGATCCAGATCTTCTGCAGCTGGTCGGCCTTGATCAGCAGTTCCTCGCGGCGGGTGCCGGACTTGTTCAGGTTGATGGCCGGGTAGACGCGCTTCTCGGCCAGGCGGCGCTCCAGGTGCACCTCCATGTTGCCGGTACCCTTGAATTCCTCGTAGATCACGTCGTCCATGCGCGAGCCGGTTTCGATCAGCGCGGTGGCGATAATGGTCAGCGAGCCGCCTTCTTCAATGTTGCGGGCAGCACCGAAGAAGCGCTTCGGACGCTGCAGCGCGTTGGCGTCCACACCGCCGGTCAGCACCTTGCCGGAGGCCGGGATCACGGTGTTGTAGGCGCGCGCCAGGCGGGTGATCGAGTCCAGCAGGATCACCACGTCTTTTTTCATCTCGACCAGGCGCTTGGCTTTTTCCAGCACCATCTCGGCGACCTGCACGTGGCGGGTGGCCGGTTCGTCGAAGGTCGAGGCGACCACTTCGCCGCGCACCGAGCGCTGCATCTCCGTCACTTCCTCTGGACGTTCGTCGATCAGCAGCACGATCAGCGTCACGTCAGGGTGGTTGGCGGTGATGGCGTGCGCGATGTGCTGCAGCATCACGGATTTGCCGGACTTCGGCGAGGCCACCAGCAGGCCGCGCTGGCCCTTGCCGATCGGCGAGATCAGGTCGACGATGCGGCCGGTGATGTTCTCGGCGCCGTTCATCTCGCGCTCCAGGCGCAGCGGCTCGTTCGGGTGCAGCGGCGTCAGGTTCTCAAACAGTATGCGGTGCTTCGACGCTTCCGGCGATTCGCCGTTGACCTTGTCTACCTTGACCAGTGCGAAATAGCGCTCGCCGTCTTTCGGCGTGCGCACTTCGCCTTCGATCGAATCGCCGGTGTGCAGGTTGAAGCGGCGGATTTGCGAAGGCGAGATATAGATGTCGTCGGTCGACGCCATGTAGGACGCGTCCGGGGAGCGCAGGAAGCCGAAGCCGTCCGGCAGCACTTCCAGTGCGCCGTCGCCGAAGATCTGCTCGCCGGACTTGGCGCGCTTCTTCAGGATGGCGAACATCAGTTCCTGCTTGCGCAGGCGGGCCGCGTTGTCGATGTCCAGGCCGATCGCCATCTCCAGCAGGGCGGAGACGTGTAAGGCCTTCAGTTCAGATAGATGCATATGTGTGAGTGTCCCGTGACGGGAAGAAAAAGGTAGGGGAGGGAACTGCGTGGGGTTGATCAATGAGGGAAACGGTGTGGCCCGTTTTCCCCGGCCAAGCAGGCGGTGCTGCGGGCGCAGCGCCGCCTATCTTACTTAAATATTGCTGTCGATGAAAGAGGTCAGCTGGCCTTTTGCCATCGCGCCGACTTTTTGCGCTGCCGGCACGCCGTTCTTGAACAGGATCAGGGTCGGGATGCCGCGGATGCCGAACTTGGCAGGAACGGCCTGGTTGGCGTCCACGTCCAGCTTGGCGATGGTCAGCTTGCCTTCGTATTCCTTGGCCACTTCTTCCAGGATCGGGGCGATGCTCTTGCAAGGACCGCACCATTCCGCCCAGAAGTCCACCAGCACTGGACGGTCGGATTTCAGCACTTCGGTGTCGAAGGATGCGTCGGAGATGTGTTTGATATTTTCGCTCATGTTTTTCCCTCGGTGGGGGGTATGGGTTAGTTACGCCTGGATGATTATGCCACTGTAGATGGATATCGTCTTGACGCTGCCGGGTTACAGGCCGCAGATGGAGA
Organism: Massilia sp. Root351; assembly: GCF_001425045.1. Classification (GTDB taxonomy): domain Bacteria; phylum Pseudomonadota; class Gammaproteobacteria; order Burkholderiales; family Burkholderiaceae_D; genus Rugamonas. Next base: position 407,510 of record NZ_LMDJ01000001.1, read on the forward strand.
CGCTTTCCATGAATTCAACAGATGCCCTGAATGATGGCAAGAGGATAACAGGCGGGAGATGGATCAAATAATAACGCATTTTTGCCGCCTGTGCGGAAAATGCTGTTGTGGCTCGCGGGCAACACATCGATGCGCCATTTCCTGACCGTGCTGCTAGGCGCTGCGGTGCGCCAGGGCCAGCGCCACCAGGTCGTCCAGTTCGGCCGGCGCCACCGGCTTCTTGCAGGCGCCCAGGATGGTCAGCCCCTGCGCCATGGCCAGCCGTTCGGCGGCGCGCAGCACGCCCGCGTCCATGCCCGACAGCAGCACCACCGTGCCGCGGTAGTCGCCTTCGGCCACCAGGCGCAGGAATTCGATGCCGTCCATGTCCGGCATCGACAGGTCGCACACCAGCAGGTCGCGCGGGCCCTGGGCCAGCAGCGCCAGGGCCGCCTTGGCCGAGGTGGCGCTGGCCACGTCGAAGCTGCCGCGCAGCGGGCTCAGTTCGTCGAGCATGTCTTCCAGCAGGGCCAGCATGAAGGAGTCGTCGTCCAGCAGCAGCACCCGCAGCGGGGCCGGGCCGGATTGTTGCGTACTTGTTTGGGCAGTCATTGCTTAGTCGTTGCTTAGTCGTCGTTGGCGAAAGTGGTGTTGTTCATGATGACTTCGGTGATCCGTTCCAGCAGCGGCCACAGCCCGGCGGCCAGCGCGCGCGCGCGCGCCAGCTCCTCCTGCGGCGTGCCGGGCGCCAGTTGCTCCAGCGCCAGGCAGATCTCGGCCATGCCCAGCGCGCCGACGGTGCGCGCCGAGGACTTGATGCGGTGCCCCAGCTCGCGCACCCGCGCCACGTCGCCGCGCGCCAGCGCGCTGTCGATTTCCTCGAAGCCGTCCTGCGTGGTCTGCAGGAACTTGAAGGCGAACTTGCGTATCTTCTGCGGATTGTAGCCGAGCAGCTGCGCCAGCACCGATAAATCGACCACCGCCGGGTCGCCCGCCAGCGTGGGCTTGAAGGCCGGCACGCGCGGGCGCGCGGACGGCGCCGCGGTGCCGCTGTGCAGCGCCGCGTCGCTGTCCTCGGCGCGCTGGGCCGGCAGCCAGTTGGCGATGGTCTGGTACATCAGCGCCGGCTGGATCGGCTTGGAAATGAAGTCGTCCATGCCGGCGTCCAGGCAGCGCACCCGGTCCTCGCTGGTGGCCGTGGCGGTCATGGCCAGCACCCGCAGTTCGGCCAGCTCGGGGTCGGCGCGGATGCGGCGGGTCGCCTCCAGGCCGTCCATCAGCGGCATCTGCACGTCCATCAGCACGCAGTCGAAGCTGGCCTGGTGCAGCAGGGCCAGCGCTTCCTGGCCGTTGTTGGCCAGGCACACCGAGCTGCCGGCCTCCTCCAGCATTTCCAGCGCAATCTGCTGGTTGAAGGTGTTGTCCTCCACCAGCAGGATGCGGGCGTCCTTCAGCGCGGCCATGACGGCGGCGGTGCGTGCGCTGGCCACCAGCTCGGCGGCCGCGTCGCTCACGCTGCTGATCAGCTGCGGCACCGCGCGCGGCGACACGCCCAGGCGCGCGGTGAACCAGAACGTGCTGCCCTGGCCGGGCGCGCTGCGCACGCCGACCTCGCCTCCCATCAGCTGGGCCAGCTGCTTGCAGATGGCCAGGCCCAGGCCAGTGCCGCCGTATTCGCGCGTGGTGGAGGTGTCGGCCTGCTGGAAGGACTGGAACAGCTTGCCCATTTCCTCGTCCGACAGGCCGATGCCATGGTCGCGCACCTCGAAGCGCACCAGGCAGTTGGAGGCGTCGCTGACGGCATTGACCACTTTGACCACGATGTGGCCGTGCTCGCTGAACTTGATGGCGTTGTTGGTGTAGTTGATCAGCACCTGGCCCAGGCGCAGCGGGTCGCCGCGCAGCACCGGCGGCAGGCTGGGGTCGAGCTCGAACAGCAGGTTCAGGCCCTTGCCGGCCGCCTTCGGCGCCACCACTGTGGTCAGGGTCTGGATCACATGGTCCAGCGCGAAGTCGACCTGCTCGATTTCCAGCTTGCCGGCCTCGATCTTGGAAATGTCGAGAATGTCGTCGATGATGCCCAGCAGGTGTTCGCCGGCGAAGCGGATCTTCTCCAGGTAGTCGCGCTGGCGCGGGTTGAGGTCGGTTTTCAAGGCCAGGTAGGCCATGCCGATCACGCCGTTCATCGGGGTGCGGATCTCGTGGCTCATATTGGCCAGGAACTGGCCCTTGGCCAGGCTGGCCTCCTCGGCCACCTGCTTGGCCTGGTCGAGCTGCTCGGTGCGCTGCGCCACGCGCTCTTCCAGGTGCTCGTTCAGTTCGCGCAGCGCCTGCTCGGCGTGCTTGCTGTCGGTGATGTCGATCGACATGCAGATCAGGTAGGCCGGCTGGCCGCGCTCGTCGAACACCGGGTTCTTGAAAGTGCGCAAGTGGCGCTGTTCGCGCAAGGTGGGGTTCCACACGGTTTCTTCGTAGTCCAGCATCACGCCGCCGGCGAAGGCGGCCGCGTCGCGGGCGCGGAACGCGGCCAGCTCGTCGGGCGAGTGGAAGGCGCTGTCGTCGCCGCCCATCAGCTCCTCGAAGCGGTAGCCGAACTGCGCTTCGCAGGCCGGGTTCATCAGCAGGAAGCGGCCATCCGGCGCCTTGATGAACAGGCCGGTGGGCATCATCTTGATGATTTCCTGCAGCCGCTGCTCGCCCTGGCGCAGCGCGTCCTCGCTGCGCTTGCGGTAGCTGATGTCGGTCAGGCTGGCCACCGCCATCGGCGTGGCGCCCAGCTCGTCGCGCATCGGCTCGGCGTTCACCGACAGCCAGCACTGGCTGCCGTCGGCCTGGCGCACGCCCATGACCACGCCGCGCACCGACTGGCCCGACACCAGCGCCAGGTACACCGGGTGCTCGTCGCGCGCGAACGGCAGGCCGTCCTCGTGCACGCCGGGCCACAGGCCGGCGCCGGGGTGGGCCGCCGCGCCCAGCATGCGCGCGGCAGCCGCGTTGCTTTCCAAAATCAGGCCGTCGCCGTTGAGCACCACCAGGCCGTTGGTCACCGCGTTGAACACCGACGCCATGCGGCGGCTGGAGTTGCGCAGCGCCTGGTCGGCCAGGCGGCGGTCGTTGATGTCGGTGATCATGGCCAGGGTGCCGGCGTAGGCGCCGCTGTCGGTATTGACCAGGGTGGTCGACAGCAGGCCCCACATCGGCGTGTGGTCCTTGCGGAAGAAACGCACGTCGCCCTGCTCGGCCTGGCCGGAACTGCGGCGGCGCTGGTGGCGCAGCAGCAGCGCCTGGCCTTCCTCGTCCATGAAGGCGCTCATCGGCTGGCCCAGCATTTCCTCGGTCTCGTAGCCCAGCATGCGCGCCATGGTGGGGTTGACGAAGGTGGTCTTGTCGTCGGCGTCGGTCATCCAGATGCCCTCGGCGGCGGTCTGCACGATCAGGCGGTAGCGTTCCGAATTGGCCTGCAGCGCCTCCTCGGCGCGCTGGCGCTGCGTCATGTCGCGCAGCGACAGCACCGACAGGCCCTGGCCGGCCATCTGGATCGGCGCCAGGTGCACCATGGCCGGGAAATGGCTGCCGTCCTGGCGGCGCGCGGTCAGCACGCGGCCGGGCAGGCCGGGCCGGGTGAACAGCTCGCGCGGGCGGCCCGGCGTGCTGCGCATGGTGTCGGGCACCAGCAGTTCCATCGACAGGCCGGCCATCTGCTCGGCGGCGCCGTAGCCGAAGCACTGGGCGCAGGCGCCGTTGGCCTGGCGCACGTGGCCGTGGCGGTCGGCCAGCATCATGGCCGCCGGCGTGGCCTCCAGGATGGCCGCCACGCGCGCCTCTTCGGCGGCGGTGCGCTCGCTGATGTCGCCCAGGGTGCCGGTCATGCGCAGCGCGCGGCCGCTGCTGTCGCGCGCCACCACCATGCCGCGCCCCAGCACCCACTTCCAGCTGCCGTCGCGGCAGCGGATGCGGAACTCGCAGGACAGCGCGGTGCGCTCGGCCTGGCCCGGCCCGGCTGCCGCCTCCGGGACCGGGGCCGGGACCGGCTCGGCAGCGCCGCCGGCCGGCGCCGTGGGGCCCACCGGCGCCATGAATTCGTCGGCCACCCGGGCCTGGTCGTCCGGGTGCACCAGCGCCATCACCTGCTGCGCGTCGGGCTTGAACTCGGCCGGGTCGTAGCCCAGGATGTCGCAGTAGCGCGGCGACAGCGTCAGCGCGTCGGACTGCGGCAGCCAGTCCCACACGCCGTCGCCGGTGCCCTCCAGCGCGAAAGTGGTGAGCTGCTCGGCCTTGCTGGCGCGGTCCTCGGCGGCCGCCAGCGCCGCGTTCAGGCGGCGCAGCCGCAGCGCGCCGGCCACCGCCAGCAGCAGCGCCAGGATGGCCGCGCCGGCGCCGTACTGCCAGGCCGCGCTGTCGGCCGGCGGCTGGTACAGCAAGCCGTCCAGCGGGAAGTTGGCCGGCAGCATGCCCAGGCTGGCGTAGGTGTCGGCGATGGCGCGCCAGCGCGCCGGGTTGCTGTAGCCCAGTTCGATCAAGCGCTGCTCCAGCAGCGGGATGGTGTGCTGGGCCTCGAACATCAGGTGCTCGCGGCTGTGGCTGTTGGGGTAGCGCGCGCGGATCAGGTCGGCGATCTCGCCCGGGTGGGCCATGGCGTACTGCCAGCCGCGCAGGGTGGCCGCGCGCATGGCGGCGGCGCGCTTGGGATGCTCGCGCAGTTCGCTCTCGGTGGTGTACAGGTTGTCGCCGTAGAAATCGATGCCGGCCGCGCGCGGCGAAATCACGTCGTAGCGCAGGCTGGCGCGGTCCAGCACGTAGGGCGCCTCCGAGGTGTAGGCCGACATGGCGTCCACCTTGCCGTTGATCAGATCGTCAAGGTTGTAGCTGTGCGGCACGCTGCGCAGCTGGTCCAGGTCGATGTCCTGCTGCTTGAAGTAGGCCCGCAGTTCTTCGTTGCCGGGCGCCAGCATGAGGCGCTTGCCGCGCCAGTCCAGCGGCACGCCGTTGTCGCCGCGCCGCACGAACAGCGCCGACGCGGAATGCTGGAAGATGGTGGCCAGCACCACCACCGGGTCGCCGGCGGCGCGCTTGAGCAGCAGGGCGCTGCTGCCCACGCCGTATTGCGCCTTGCCTTCCAGCACGGCCTGCACCGGGTCGGCCCCGGGCTGGGCTTCGCGCAGGGTGACGTCCAGCCCCGCCTCGCGGTAATAGCCTTTGTCTTGCGCGGCGTAGTAGCCGGCGAACTGGAACTGGTGCAGCCATTTCAGCTGTACGGTGATGGGCTCGGCCGCGCCGGCGCCGCCCGCCAGCAGCAGGTTGGCCACGGCAGAAGCCGCCGCGCAGGCCAGCGCGGCAGCCCAGCGCGGGCGGCGCGGACCGGACGGCAAACTGGACTGAGGACGGCGATGCAGCAAGAGCTTCCCTTTCGCAAATGCGCACGGGGCGCGGCCCCGTTTTTCTCAGCCAACTATAGCATCGAAATTTTGCCTGTAGGGTTTACTTTATGGCCGCCAGGCACTAGCTATTTATTCACTTGCAATGTGCAAGCGAGCCTTGCGGAGGGCACGCCGGCCTAGGCAAAGCTGCCGGCGAACTGGTAGCGGTGGCCGGGATGCCACATGGTGGCGATCGAGGCCACCTGGCCGGCCGAGCGGGTCTGGCGCTTGAGCACCAGGCAGGGCTGGCGGGTGTCGATGGCCAGCATGTCGGCGATGTCGCGCGGCGGGCTGAGCGCCTCGATGCTGTAGGTGGCCCCCTGCAGCGGCGCGGCGGCCATCAGGTATTCGTTGGGGGTGACGGCGGCGAAGTCCTGGCTCATGTAGAGCGGCGCGCAGGCCGGGTTGACCCAGCGGTCCTCGACCTGGATCGGCACGCCGTTTTCGAAGTGCACGATGACCGAATGGAACAGCACCGAGGCCGGCGGCAGCTCGAACTGCTTGGCCAGCAGGTCGCCGGCCTTGCTCTGTTCCAGCAGTTGCAGGCTGCTGCGGTGGGCGTGGCCGCGCGCGCGCACCTCGTCGGCGATGCTCTTGATTTCCAGCAGCGTGGCCTGGTATTTTTGCTGCGCCACATAGGTGCCGGAGCCCTGGCGGCGCGTCAGCACCTGCTCGGCGGTGAGCTCGCGCACGGCGCGGTTGACCGTCATGCGCGAGACGCCAAACTGCTTGACCAGCGCCTGTTCGGACGGGATCACGTCGCCTTCCTTCCAGGTGCCGGCGGCGATCTGCTCCAGCAGATGGTCCTTGATGCGCTGGAAAATGGGGGTGGTTTCGGCTGCCTGATGTTGGTTCATGGGATGATTTTAATTCAAAAGCAAGAGTCGGGGTGTGGCGATCTTGGCGGCTGGCTACCATGGCCCCATAATGAAACCACTACGGAGCAGTCATGGACACCACCTTCAACAATGACGACGAGCGCTGGGCCGCCGTGCAGCAGCGCGACGGCGAGGCCGACGGCCAGTTTTACTATTCCGTGCGCACCACCGGCGTCTATTGCCGCCCCTCGTGCGGTGCGCGCCCGGCGCTGCGGCGCAACGTCCGCTTCCACGCCAGCATGGCCGAGGCCGAGGCGGCCGGATTCCGGCCCTGCCTGCGCTGCAAGCCCGACCAGCCGCCGCTGGCCGAGCGCCACGCCGCCATGGTGGCGCAGATGTGCCGCCTGATCGACGAAGCCGAGAGCGAGCCGGACCTGGCCAGCCTGGCCGAGGCCAGCGGCATGAGCCGTTTCCACTTCCACCGCATCTTCAAGGCCCAGACCGGGCTCACGCCCAAGGCCTACGCGGCCGGCGTGAAGCAGCGCCGCATGCAGGCCGGATTGGCCGGCCCCGGCAAGCAGGCCAGCGTGACGGACGCTATCTACGCGGCCGGCTTCAACTCCAGCGGGCGCTTCTACGCCCAGTCGTCCGGCGCGCTGGGCATGACGCCGAAAGCCTACCAGGCCGGCGGCAGCGGCGCGGCGATCCGCTTCGCCGTGGCGCAGTGCTCGCTGGGCGCGATCCTGGTGGCCAGCACCGACAAGGGTATTTGCGCCATCCTGATCGGCGACGACCCAAACGAGCTGGCGCGCGACCTGCAGGACCGCTTCCCGAAAGCGGAGCTGATCGGCGCCGAACAGGACTACGAACGGGTGGTGGCCGCCGTGATCGGACTGGTGGAGGCGCCCGAAATCGGCCTGGCGCTGCCGCTGGACGTGCGCGGCACCGCCTTCCAGCAGCGCGTGTGGCAAGCCTTGCGCGAGATTCCGGCCGGGCAGACCGTCAGCTACGCCGAGCTGGCCGAGCGGGTAGGGCTGCCGAAAGGCGCACGCGCCGTGGCCGGCGCCTGCGCCGCCAACGCCATCGCGGTGGCGATCCCCTGCCACCGCGTGGTGCGCAACGACGGCTCGATTTCCGGCTACCGCTGGGGCGTGGAGCGCAAGGCCGCGCTGCTCGAGCGCGAGGGGGCGAAGTGAGCCCCCGCCAGCCCCGGGCCGCAGCCCCCGCGCCGGGCGCCTTCGCCGGCCTGTCCGCGCGCTGCCAAGCGCTCGACTGGCAGGACATCGCCGCAGACCTGGACGCCCACGGTTGCGCCATCGTTCCCGGCCTGCTGACGCAAGAAGAGTGCGTCCGCCTGGCCGGCGCCTACGCCAAGCCCGAACTGTTCCGCAGCCGGGTGGTGATGGAGCGGCACGGCTTTGGCAAAGGCGAATACCAGTACTTTGCCTATCCCTTGCCCGGTCCCATCGCCGAACTGCGCGCCGCCCTGTACCCGCCGCTGGCGCGCATCGCCAACCGCTGGTACGACGCCATGCAGCTCGAGCCGCGCTTCCCGCCGCGGCATGAAGACTTCGTGGCCCGCTGCCACGCCGCCGGCCAGGTCCGCCCCACGCCGCTGCTGCTGCAATACCGCGCCGGCGACTACAACTGCCTGCACCAGGACCTGTACGGCGAGCACGTGTTCCCCCTGCAAGCGGCGGTGCTGCTGTCGCAGCCCGGCGCCGATTATGAAGGCGGCGAATTCGTGCTCACCGAACAGCGCCCGCGCATGCAGTCGCGCGCCGAGGTGGTGCCGCTGGAGCAGGGCGGCATGGTTATCTTCCCGGTCTTCCACCGCCCTGTGAGCGGCACGCGCGGCGCCTACCGCGTCAACCTGCGGCATGGCGTGTCGCGCCTGCGCAGCGGCTCGCGCCACACCCTCGGCATCATCTTCCACGACGCAAGCTGAGCCTCAAGGCAACTCCCGGCCCGAAAACGGGTCGATCGAGTACGGGTGGCACTGGTGCAGGAAGCCTTCCTGCGACGCCACCCGCGCCACCCAGGCCGACACGTGCACGAACTCGGCCAGCGGCAAATTCGCCTCCTCCGCCCGGTGGGTGTACGCATACACCGACATATCCGCAATCGTATAGGCGCCGCCCGCGATGAACGGCCGCGTGGCCAGTTCGCGGTCCAGCATGCGCAGCGCGTGCAGTGAACCGGCGCGCCTCATCGCCACCAGCTCGGCGGGGCGGCGTTCCAGCTTGCCGGTCATGGTCCAGTGCCGCAGCGTGGCGATGGCGCCCACGTAGTCCTGCTCGAACGACAGCCACTGCATCACCTTGGCCAGGCCGAAGCCATCCTGCGGCAGGTAGCGCGTGCCCTGCGCCAGGTAGGCCAGGATGGCGTTCGATTCGGCCAGCACCCGGCCATCGTCCAGCCGCAGCGCCGGCACCGCGCCGGCCGGATTGACCGCCAGGAAGTCCGGACGCCGGCCTTCGCCCTCGAAAATACTGATGTACTCGGTGCGGTAGGGCAATTGCAAATGATGCAGCAGCAGGCGCACTTTCCAGGCGTTCTGGGAAGGCAGGTAGTCGAACAGGGTCAGCATGGTTACGCTCCAGGGGAAAACCATATTGGACCAGCTTGCAAATTTCGCTACACTCTCCTTCTTGCTGTTGAATTCACTCTGGAGATTGTTTAGATGCGCCCGACCACCCTGATGCTTGCCCTCTTCACCGCGCTGCCCCTGCTGGCCACCGCGGCCACCATCATCGACAACGCCAACGGCTACACGCTCAACGCGGCCGGCCGGCTGGTGAGGTTCGCCGCGCTGGCGTACGACGACGAAGGCAAGCTCATCGCGGTGGGCGGCAGCAAGGCGGTGGCGGCCAAGGCGCCGGCCGGCGCCACCCGGGTCGACATGCAGGGCAAGACCGTGCTGCCGGGCCTGATCGATGCGCACGGCCACGTGTTCGGCCTGGGCGCCATCGCCACCGGCGTGGAGCTGTACAGTTCCACCTCGCTGCCCGGCGCGCTGCAGGCGGTGGCCGACTTCAGCAAGGCCAACCCGCAGCGCGCCTGGGTGGTGGGCAACGGCTGGAACCAGGAGATCTGGAAGCTGGGCCGCTTCCCCACAGCGGCGGAACTGGACGGCGTGGTGGCCGACCGTCCCGCGCTGATGCACCGCGTGGATGGCCATGCCGTATGGGTCAACAGCAAGGCGCTGGCGCTGGCCGGTATCACCCATGAAACGCCCGACCCGGCCGGCGGCAAGATCGAACGCGACGAAATCGGCCGCCCGACCGGCATCCTGGTCGATGCCGCGATGGACCTGGTCAACAAAGTGGTGCCGGTGCCGACCGAGGCCGAGTCGCGCGCCTCGCTCGACGGCGCGCTGGCGCACATGGCCAAGGTGGGCCTGACCAGCGCGCACGACGCCGGCATCGGCGTTGGCGAAGACCGCCTGTTCCGCGCCTACGCCGACGGCGGCAAGCTCACCGCCCGCATCTATGCCATGATCGGCGACACCAGCGCCGACTTCGACCGGCTGGCCAAGGACGGCCCGCTGCAAAGCTATGCCGGCGGCATGTACGCGCTGTCGGCGGTCAAGCTGTACTCGGACGGCGCGCTGGGCAGCCGCGGCGCCGCGCTGATCGCGCCCTACAGCGACGCGCAGCATACGCACGGCCTGCTGTTCTACAAGAACGACGAGATGCTGGCCAAGATGGAGAAGGCCATGAAGGCCGGCTACCAGGTCAACGTGCACGCCATCGGCGACGCCGGCAACCACCAGATCCTGGACGCCTACGCCGAGCTGCTGAAGAAATACCCGGACGCCGCCGCGCAGCGCCACCGCATCGAGCATGCGCAGGTGGTGACGCCGGCCGACATCCCGCGCTTCAAGGCGCTGGGCATCATCCCGTCCATGCAGCCGACCCACGCCACGTCCGACCAGAACATGGCCGAGCAGCGCGTCGGTCCGCAGCGCATCAAGGGCGCATATGCGTGGCAGACCTTCCTCCGCCAGGGTTCGAAGATCGCCTGCGGTTCGGACTTCCCGATCGAGTCGCCCAACCCGCTGGCCGGCATCCACGCGGCCGTGACGCGCCAGGACGCCAGCGGCGCCCCGGCCGGCGGCTGGTACAAGAACGAAGCCATGACGCTGCTGCAAGCCTTCCGCTGCTTCACGCTGGACGCCGCCTATGCCGCGCGCCAGGAGAAGGACATCGGCTCGCTGGAAGCGGGCAAATGGGCCGACTTCATCGTCACCGACGCCGACCTGTTCAAAGTCCCGGCCGCCAACATCGGCAGGATCACCGTGCTGCAGACCTGGGTGGCGGGCAAGCAGGTGTACAAGAAGTAATTGGGGGTGGCATTGGGTGCGGCGCGCGGCGCCCGCGACGCTTCGCGCCCTGTCAAGGCAAGCTGTCATGTGGCGTCGCGTCGCGCAGCAGTGTGAATATTGCAGACGCAAGCCGCTTGTATTGTTTGGCAGGCAATTCAGCCTGGGCTTTCACGGCCCTATCCGGATGGCGACGGCTTGCCCCAAGGCTTCATTCACAAGGGGCAAATCCAATCAGGGGAAGGGAAGCGATATTTGTCAGACAGGGCTTGACTTGGTTGTATAGACAACTTATGCTGGGAAGATGCGCGGAGGGCGTGCGACGATCTTTTGCTCCTCCGCATCACCTGCAACCAAGGAGACGACATGAGCACTGCCCTCGCCAACGATCCACGTTTCGACGCCACCCGCAATATCCGCGCCCCGCGCGGCCCCGAGCGTGTCTGCAAGACCTGGGGTGCGGAAGCGGCCTATCGCATGCTGCAGAACAACCTCGACAACGAAGTCGCGGAAAACCCGCAGCACCTGGTGGTGTACGGCGGCATCGGCCGCGCCGCGCGCAACTGGGCATGCTATGACCAGATCCTGGCGTCGCTGAAGGCGCTGGAAGCCGACCAGACCCTGCTGATCCAGTCCGGCAAGCCGGTCGGCGTGTTCCAGACCCATGAGGACGCGCCGCGCGTGCTGCTGGCGAACTCCAACCTGGTGCCGAAGTGGGCCAACTGGGAACACTTCAACGAACTGGACCGCGCCGGCCTGTTCATGTACGGCCAGATGACGGCCGGCTCCTGGATCTACATCGGCACCCAGGGCATCGTGCAGGGCACCTATGAAACCTTCGCCGAAGCGGGCCGCCAGCACTTCGGCGGCGACCTGGCCGGCCGCTGGATCCTGACCGCCGGCCTGGGCGGCATGGGTGGCGCGCAGCCGCTGGCGGCCACCTTCGCCGGCGCCGTCTCGCTCAACATTGAATGCCAGCAGAGCAGCATCGATTTCCGCCTGCGCACCAAGTACCTGGACAAGCAGGCCGCCTCCATCGACGAGGCGCTGGCGCTGGTCAAGTTCCACACCGAACGCAAGGAAGCCATCTCCATCGGCCTGCTGGGCAATGCGGCCGAGATCCTGCCGGAGCTGGTCAGGCGCGCCAAGGAAGGCGGCCCGGTACCGGACATGGTCACCGACCAGACTTCGGCGCACGACCTGGTGAACGGCTATTTGCCGCGCGGCTGGAGCGTGGCGGACTGGAAAGCGGCGCAGCAGGACCCCGAGCGCCACGCGCGCCTGGTGGCCGCCGCCGCCGACTCCTGCGCCGCCCACGTGCAAGCCATGCTGGAGTTCCAGCAGCTGGGCGCCAAGGTGGTCGATTACGGCAACAACATCCGCCAGGTGGCCTTCGACCAGGGCGTGGAAAACGCCTTCGACTTCCCCGGCTTCGTGCCGGCCTACATCCGCCCGCAATTTTGCGAAGGCCGCGGCCCGTTCCGCTGGGTGGCGCTGTCCGGCGACCCGGAAGACATCTACAAGACCGACGCCAAGATCAAGGAACTGTTCCCGCACCACGCGCAGGTGCACCGCTGGCTGGACATGGCGCGCGAGCGCATCGCCTTCCAGGGCCTGCCGGCGCGCATCTGCTGGCTGGGCCTGGGCGAGCGCCACATCGCCGGCCTGGCGTTCAACGAGATGGTGCGCAACGGCGAGCTGAAGGCGCCGATCGTGATCGGCCGCGACCATCTGGACACCGGCTCGGTGGCCAGCCCCAACCGTGAAACCGAAAGCATGAAGGACGGCACCGACGCCGTCTCCGACTGGCCGCTGCTGAACGCGCTGCTGAACACCGCCGGCGGCGCCACCTGGGTCTCGCTGCACCATGGCGGCGGCGTGGGCATGGGCTACTCGCAGCACTCCGGCGTGGTGATCGTGGCCGACGGCACCGACGCCGCCGCCAAGCGCCTGGCGCGCGTGCTGGTGAACGACAGCGGCTCGGGCGTGATGCGCCACGCCGACGCCGGCTATGAAACTGCGGTCGCCTGCGCCAAGCGCAACGGCCTCAATCTCCCAATGATCAAGTAAGCGAGCACCCAATGACGCAAAGCCAAAGCAAAGCCTGGACCCTGAACCCGGGCAAGATGACCCTGTGCGAACTGCGCGCGGCCTGGAACGACTGCGCGCCGGTGACGCTGGCCGCCGAAGCCTATCCGGTGATTGAAGCGTCGGCCGCCGCCGTGCGCGCCATCGTGGCCAAGGGCGACGCCGCCTACGGCATCAACACCGGTTTCGGCCTGCTGGCCAAGACCCGCATCCCCGACGAAAAACTGGAACAGCTGCAACGCAACCTGATCCTGTCGCACTCGGTGGGCACCGGCGAGCTGCTGTCGGACGCGGTGGTGCGCCTGATCATGCTGATGAAGATCGGCAGCCTGGCGCGCGGCTACTCCGGCGTGCGTCCGCTCATCATCGACACCTTGCTGGCGCTGTACAACGCCGGCATCATGCCCGCCATTCCGGCCAAGGGTTCGGTCGGCGCCTCGGGCGACCTGGCGCCGCTGTCGCACATGACGCTGGCCATGCTGGGCGTGGGCCAGGTGCGCCACAACGGCGAGCTGGTGCCGGCGCTGGACGCGCTGAAGGCCGCCGCCATCGCCCCCGTGGTGCTGGCGGCGAAGGAAGGCCTGGCGCTGATCAACGGCACCCAGGTGTCGAACGCGCTGGCGCTGCACGGCCTGTTCATGGCCGAGCGCCTGCTGGAAGCGGGCATGGTCACCGGCTCGCTGTCGCTGGACGCGGCCAAGGGCAGCGATTCGCCGTTCGACGCGCGCGTGCACGAAGTGCGCGGCCAGCCGGGCCAGATCGCCGCCGCCGCCATCTACCGCGAGCTGGTGAGCAACAGCGCCATCCGCGCCTCGCACCTGGTGGGCGACGAGCGCGTGCAGGATCCTTACTGCCTGCGCTGCCAGCCGCAGGTGATGGGCGCGTGCATGGACATCATCGGCAACGCCAGCCGCACCCTGCTGATCGAAGCCAACGCCGTCACCGACAATCCGCTGCTGTTCCAGGAGGGCGACAGCGCCGTGGTGGTCTCGGGCGGCAATTTCCACGCCGAGCCGGTGGCCTTCGCGGCCGATACGCTGGCGCTGGCCATCGCCGAAATCGGCAGCATTGCCGAGCGCCGCATCGCGCTGCTGATCGACGCCACGCTGTCCGGCCTGCCGCCTTTCCTGGTGCGCGATCCGGGCGTCAACTCCGGCTTCATGATCGCCCACGTGACGGCAGCCGCGCTGGCGTCCGAGAACAAGTCGCTGGCCCATCCCGGCAGCGTGGACACCATCCCGACCTCGGCCAACCAGGAAGACCATGTCTCGATGGCCACCTACGCGGCGCGCCGCCTGGACGACATGGCGCACAATACGGCTGTCATCCTCGGCATCGAGCTGCTGGCGGCGGCGCAGGGCATCGACTTCCACCGTCCGCTGAAGACCTCGCCGCAGCTGGAACACGTGCACGCGCAGCTGCGCGCGCAGGTGCCGTTCTTCGACGCCGACCGCTTCTTCGCGCCGGATATCGAGGCGGCCAAGCAGATGGTGCTGAAGGGTGAGCTGAGCGCTACCTGCAAGAACCTGTTCACGCCGCTGCATCCGTAACGAGCTTCAGGGGGACGACCAGATGGACTTTCAATTCGCGGCAGGCAGCCTGCCCTTGCTGGTGTCGATGCCCCACGTGGGCACCGACATCCCGGACGATATCGCGGCCGGCTTCGCGCCGGCCGCGGCGGTCAAGACCGATACCGACTGGCACCTGGTGCAGCTGTATGGCTTCCTGCGGGAAATGGGGGCCTCGACGCTGGCGGCGCGCTGGTCGCGCTACGTGATCGATCTGAACCGTCCGCCCGAGAACACCAATCTGTATCCGGGGCAGGACACCACCGGCCTGTGCCCGGTCGACACCTTCGGCCGCGCGCCGCTGTACCCGGCAGGCGGCGCGCCCGATGAAGCCGAAGTGCAGCGCCGTTTGCAGCTGTACTGGAAGCCCTACCACCAGCAGCTGCGCGCCGAGCTGGACCGGCTGCTGGCCATCCACGGCCGCGTGGTGCTGTGGGACGCGCACTCCATTGCGTCGGTGGTGCCGCGCTTTTTCGAAGGCAAGTTGCCGGACCTGAATTTCGGCACCGCCGACGGCGCCGCCTGCGCGCCCGGCATGACCGACGCCATCGCCACGCTGGCGCAGGCGCACGGCGGCTACACGGTGGCCGTGAACGGCCGCTTCAAGGGCGGCCACATCACGCGCCACTACGGCAAGCCGGCGCACAACGTGCACGCGATCCAGCTGGAGATGTGCCAATCCACCTACATGGACGAGACGGCGCCCTATGGCTACCGTCCCGACCTGGCCGCGCAAGTGCAGCCGCTGCTGCGCCAGCTGACGCAGGCGGCAGCCGATTGGGCGGCCAAGGGAGCGCAAGCGTGAGCGCGTTGTTTGCAAAAAACGCCTTGCTGCCGTCCGGCTGGGCGCAGGACGTGCTGCTGCAATGGGACGCCGGCGGCGAGCTGATCGACGTTACGCCCAACGCCTTGCACCCGGCCGGCGTGGAGCTGGCCGAATACGCCATCCCCGGCATGGTCAACCTGCACTCGCACAGCTTCCAGCGCGCGCTGGGCGGGCTGACCGAGAAGGCGGGCGACGGGCCGGATTCCTTCTGGACCTGGCGCGACCTGATGTATCGCTTCGCCCGCAACATCACCCCCGCGCACATGGAAGCCATTGCCGCGCAGCTATTCAGCGAATGCCTGCGCCACGGCTACACCTCGGTGTGCGAGTTCCACTATGTGCAGCGGGCGCCGGACGGGGCCATGTACGCCAACGCCGCGGAAACGGCCGGGCGCGTGATCGCCGGCGCAAGGCTGGCCGGCATCGGCGTGACCATGCTGCCGGTGTTGTACAGCTACGCGGGCTTCGGCGAAACGCCGCTCAAGCCGGAACAGCTGCGCTTCAAGACCGACGCGCAGGACGTGCTGAAGATCATTGGCGAGCTGGAAGCGCTGCGCGACGCGCAAACCGAGGTCGGCGTGGCGCCGCACTCGCTGCGCGCCGCTTCCGTGTCCCAGATCAACGAAGTGCTGGCCGCCTTGCCGCACAATCGGCCGGTGCACATCCATATCGCCGAGCAGCAGGGCGAGGTGCGCCAGTCGCTGGACTTCAGTGGGCGCCGTCCGGTGCAATACCTGTATGATGAGGTGCAAGTGGACCGCCGCTGGTGCCTGGTGCACGCCACCCACCTGGTGGACGGCGAAGTGCAGGCCATCGCACAAAGCGGCGCCGTGGCGGGCCTGTGCCCGACCACCGAGGCCAACCTGGGCGACGGACTGTTCCCGCTGGAGCCGTTCCTGGCGCAAGGCGGCCGTTTCGGCATCGGCAGCGACAGCCATATTTCGCACAGCGCCGTCGAGGAACTGCGCTGGCTGGAGTACGGGCAGCGCCTGATGCAGCAGCGCCGAAATATCGCGGTGTCGGCGGTGCAGCGCAACGTGGGCGACTTTTTATGGCAGGGCGCCTTGCAGGGCGGGGCGCAGGCGGCGGGGCGCGCGGTGGGCGCGCTGGAAGCGGGCAAGCGGGCGGACATCGTCGTGCTCGACGACGGCCATCCGAACTTGTACGGGCTGGCGGCGGACGAAGTGCTCGGCACCCTGGTATTCAGCGGCAACGACAATCTGGTGAAGCATGTATTGGCTGGCGGCCAGTGGGTGGTGCGCGAGCAGAAGCACGCGGCGCAACAGGCCATCGCCGCGCGGTTCAAACAGACGCTGGCCGAACTGCGGGAGTTCAGGTAATGAGCAAGCTGATACAGTACGCAAGCCTGCACGCCACGCCGTGGAAGAACGGCGGCGGCAGCACCACCGAGATCGCCATCGCACCCAACGGCGCCACTTTCGACAACTTCGACTGGCGCATCAGCCTGGCCACGATAGCCCACAGCGGTCCGTTCTCGCTCTTTCCCGGCATCGACCGCACGCTGACGCTGGTGAGCGGGCCGTGCGTGGTGCTGGATGTGGGCAACGAGCGCCAGGTAGCGCTCAGCGAGCGCGAACCGGTGGTGGCCTTCCCGGGCGAGATCGCCGTGTCGGCCACCGTGGGCGACGGCCCCACCACCGATTTCAACGTCATGACGCGGCGCGCGCGCTGCAGCCACCAGCTGGAGCGGCGCGTGGTGCGCGACTTCTCCACGCTGGAGCGGCGCAGCCCCACCACCATCGTGTTCCTGGCCGAAGGCGAAAGCCTGACCATGATCAGCGCCGACGAGCGCGTGGCCATGGTGCGCTACGACGCGCTGGTGCTCAACACCGAGGACGTGTGGACCCTGGAGGCGTCCAGCGCCACGGTGTTCATCGTCGACATCATCCCCAACGAGGAAGAAGACGAATAATGACGTGGGACGTGTTGTACACCAATGTGCACCTGGCCACCATGGCCGGTGCCGAAGGCTACGGCGAACTGCGCAACGGCGCCGTCGCCGTCAAGGATGGCCGCATCGCCTGGCTGGGCAGTGCCGGCGATGCCGCAGCGGCCGGCAGCGCCGCCACGGTGCACGACGGCGCCGGCTGCTGGCTTACCCCCGGCCTGATCGACTGCCACACGCACATCGTCCACGCCGGCAACCGCAGCGACGAATTCGAGGCGCGCCTGAACGGCGCCACCTACGAGGACATTTCGAAGGCCGGCGGCGGCATCATGTCCACCGTGCGCGCCACCCGCGCAGCCACCGACGACGAGCTGTACGCGCAAAGCCTGCCGCGCATCGCCAGCCTGCTGGCCGAAGGCGTTACCACGCTGGAGATCAAGTCCGGCTACGGCCTGACACTGGAATCGGAAGCCAAGATGCTGCGCGTGGCGCGCCGCGTGGGCGCCACGCTGCCGGTGAGCGTGGCCACCACTTTTCTCGGCGCACACGCCGTGCCGCCCGAATTCGCCGGCCGCGCGGACGACTACGTGGCCGAAGTGTGCGCGATGATGCCGCTGCTGGCCGGCCAGGGACTGGTGGACGCGGTGGACGCCTTCTGCGAGCGCATCGGCTTCAGCAACGCGCAGACCGAGCGCGTGTTCCAGGCCGCCGCCGCCCTCGGGCTGCCGGTCAAGCTGCACGCCGAGCAGTTGTCGGACCAGCGCGGCGCCGAACTGGTGGCGCGCTACCGCGGCCTGTCCGCCGACCACCTGGAGCACCTGACGGCGGACGGCGTCGCCGCCATGCAGGCGGGCGGCACGGTCGCCGTGCTGCTGCCGGGCGCCTACTACTTCCTGCGCGACACCACGCCGCCCCCGGTGGCCGCCTTGCGCGCGGCCGGCGTGCCGATGGCGGTGGCCACCGACAACAATCCCGGCACCTCGCCGATGACTTCGCTGCTGCTGGCCATGAACATGGTCTGCACCCTGTGGCGGCTGACTCCGCTGGAAGCGCTGGCGGGCTGTACCGTGCACGCGGCCCGCGCGCTGGGCCGCCAGAACGATATCGGCACGCTGGAAGCGGGCAAGCGCGCCGACTTCGCGCTGTGGGACATCGCGCGTCCGGCCGACCTGTGTTATTCCTTCGGCTACAACCCCTGCCGGGGCGTGGTCAACGGCGGCGTGCTGCGGGCGCCGGCGCTCTAAAATCCCGCCCGGGGGCGCTGGCGATCGTGTACATTAATACGATCACCAGCGCCCCTTCCCAGATCATCATGCGTCCGATCCGCCTCGCCGTACTGCTGGCCCTGAGCACCCAGGCCATCGCCCAGACCCCGCCGTCCCCGGTGCCGCCCAATCCGGATGTGCCGGTGGTCGCCACCACGCCGGCACAGCCTGCCGCACCCGGCGCGCCTGCCGCGCCGGTGGCCGCCGCCGCAGCGCCCAAGCCTTTCGCCGACATCGTCAAGGGCGCGCAGCGCCTGCCGGGTTTCTTGTCCCTGTACCAGAAGGACGAGAAAGTATGGCTGGAGCTGAAACCTGAGCAGTTCGACAAGCCCTTCTTCATGTCCGTGAATACCCCGAACGGCATCGGCGAACGGGGCGTGTATGGCGGCCAGATGACGCGCAGCGAAGTGGTCATGTTCCGCAGGATCGGCAGCCTGGTGCAGCTGATCGCGCTGAACACCGGCTTCCGCGCCACGCTGGGAACGCCGCAGGCGCTGGCCGTGTCGCAGGGCTTTTCGGACAGCCTGCTGAGCGCAGCGCCGGTGGTCAGCGCGCCCAATCCGCAGGGAAAAGGCATCCTGGTGGAAGCGAACGCGCTGCTGTTCACCGACATACCCGGCTACGCCACGCGGCTGGACTACGCCTTCCGCCTGCCGTACAGCCTGGACCCGCGCAACAGCAGCTTTAGCAACGTACGCAGCGACGACGGCATGACCGGCTTCCACGTGAACGCGCACTACTTCGTGCCGCGCATCGCCGCCGCGCCGCTGATGCCGGTGCCGATGTATATGCCGCCGCCGTTCACGCTGCCCGACCCGCGCAGCATGTTCCTCGGTTTCTACTACAGCTTCATGCCGCTGCCCGCGCAGCCCATGCCGGCGCGCGCGGCGGACGACCGCATCGGCCACTTCGTCACCACCAGCCTCGATTTCACGGACGACATCAAGCCCAGCCAGGCCAGCCATGCGGTGAACCGTTGGCGCCTGGAGAAGAAAGACCCGGCGCTGGCCGTGTCGGAACCGAAGCAGCCCATCGTTTACTGGCTGGACAAGAACATCCCCGAGAAATACCGCGAATCCGTGAAGCAGGGCGTGCTGGCGTGGAACGCCGCCTTCGAGCGCATCGGCTTCAAGGACGCCATCGTAGTCAAGCAGCAGGACGCCAAGGACAATTTCGACACCATGGACGCGCGCCACGCTTCGGTGCGCTGGTACGTGGGCGTGGACGCCGGCTTCGCCATCGGTCCCCGCCAGGTGGACCCGCGCAGCGGCGAGATCCTCGATGCGGACATCGGCATGTCCGACGTGTTCGCGCGCGGCGCGCGCCGCATGGCCAGCGAGGACACGCGCTTCAATCCGGAAGCAGCGGACCATGCGCACGGGTACGCCGGCAATCGCACCGTCAACGGTATCCGCTGCGACTACGGCATGGAATCGGCCCAGGAAATGGGTTTCGCCATGGACCTGATGGAGGCGCGCGGCGACGTCGAGATGGACAGTCCGCAGGCCGAGGCGGTGGCGCAAGCCTATGTGCGCTCGGTCATCATGCACGAGGTGGGGCATACGCTGGGCCTGCGCCACAACTTCCGCTCGTCCACCATCTACAAGCTGAAGCAGCTGCAGGACAAGGCCTTCACCAGCAAGAACGGCATGAGCGGCTCGGTCATGGACTACACGCCGTTCAACCTGGCGGTGAAGGGCGAGCAGCAGGGCGAATACGTCACGTCCGCGCTGGGGCCGTATGACTACTGGGCCATCGAATACGCCTACAAGCCCATCGCGCCGGAGCAGGAGAAGGAGGAGCTGGCGCGCATCGCCAACCGCTCCAACGAACCGTTGCTGGCCTTTGGCACCGACCAGGAAGCCTATGGCGGCGTGTCCGACCCTGGCGTGAACATCTTCGACCTGGGCGACGATCCGCTGGCCTATTTCCAGAAGCGGCTGACCATGTCGCGCGAGCTGTGGGACCGCGTGCAGACGCGCCGCCTGAAGCCGGGCGAGAGCTACGAGTCGCTGCGCCGCAGTTTTGAATATGGCTTCTCGCAGTTTGCGCGGGTGATGCCGGTGGTGGTGAAGTATGTCGGCGGGGTGACGCACTTGCGCGACCACGCAGGCACCGGCCGCGCCACGTTCACGCCGGTACCGGTCGAGCGCCAGCGCGCCGCGCTCAAGCTGCTGACCAACAACCTGTTCCGCGCCGACAGCTTCAAGTTCACGCCGGACATGGTGAGCCGCCTGGGCGGGGACCAGCTGTTGAACCGCACGCGGCCCGATATCTCAATCGGCAGCTACGTGCTGTCGCTGCAGGCGGCTGCGCTGGACCAGCTGATGTCGGACCCGGTGGCGGGCCGCCTGCTCGACTCGCAGGAGAAGGTGGACCAGCCGAAGAAGGCGCTGGCGCTCGACGAGCTGTACACAACGGTGCAAGCAGCCGTGTGGAGCGAGCTGAAAACCGGCAAGGACATCGGCAGCATGCGGCGCAACCTGCAGCGCGAACACCTGAAGCGGGTGGCCACGTCGCTGCTGCGCTCCGCGCCCGGTGCGCGGGCGGACGCGCGCAGCCTGCAGCGGCAGCAGGCGCTGGCCCTGCAGCGCGACATACGCGGCGCCATGTCGGGTTCCATCAGCAACGAGGCGCGGGCGCACCTGGCCGAGAGCTATGAAACGCTGAGCCAGGCCCTCAAAGCGCCGATGCTGCGCACGGGCGCCTGACTTGCGGCGCCCGAGCGGCGGCGTGCGCGGCGCCAGCGATCTTTTCAGCGCGCCTGCCTGGCGGGCTGCCCTGAGTCCGAGCGGGCGCGCGGCTGGCGCCGGCCTATGCGCCGCGCTGCTCGCCGCCGCAGCGACGGCCGCCGCCGCGGCCGACGATGGCGTGCTGCGCGTCGGCTCCAAGCGCTTCACCGAATCCTACGTGCTGGGCGAAGTACTGGCGCAGACCGCCGCGCCGCACGTCAAAACGGAGCACAGGCAAGGGCTGGGCAACACCGCCATCGTGCTGGCCGCCCTGCAGGCCGGCAAGATCGACGTCTACCCCGAATACACCGGCACCATTGCGCTGGAAATCCTCAGGCGCGGCGCATCCGCGCCGCTGGAGCAGCTGCGGCGCGAGCTGGCGCCGATGGGGCTGGGCGCGGCGGTGCCGCTCGGTTTCAACAACACCTACGCCTTGGCTACGCGCGGCGACGCCGGAAGCGGCGCGCCGCGCACCTTGAGCGGCCTGGTGGGGCAGGGCGGCTACAAGTTCGGCCTGTCGCATGAATTCATCGGCCGCGCCGATGGCTGGCCCGGGCTCGCGCAACGCTACGGCCTGGCGCAAAAGCCGGTCGGCCTGGACCATGGCATCGCCTACGAAGCGCTGGCGCAAAAGCAGGTGGACGTGATCGACATCTATTCCACCGACGCCAAGATCAGCCAATACGGCCTGCGCGTGCTGGACGACGACAAAGCCTACTTCCCCCGCTACGACGCGGTCCTGCTGTACCGCTTGGACGCCGCCCAGCGTTTCCCTGCTGCCTGGCGCGCCATCCAGCAGCTGGAGGGCGCCATCCCGGCCGCCGATATGATCGCCATGAACGCCGCCGCCGAAGTCGAAGGCAAGAGCTTCGCAGCAGTCGCCGCCGCCTGGCTCGCCACCCGCGCCGCCAAGCCCGCCCGTCCCATGCCGGCCGGCAGCGCGCATGCCGCGCCGGGCGACGCTGGTGCCGCCGCCGCCGCCGCCGCCCCGTCCACCTCCGGCCAGCAGGCCGCAGGCTCGGCTTCGCGCCCCGGCCTGCTGGCCAAGATCTTCGACGCCAGCCTGTGGACCCTCACGCGCCAGCACGTCACCCTGGTGCTGCTGGCGGTGGCGCTGGCCTGCGCGGTCGGCGTGCCGCTCGGCGTGCTGGCCGCCTCTGTCCCGCGCCTGCGGCAAACGGTGCTGGCGCTCACCGGCGTGCTGCAAACCATCCCCTCGCTGGCCTTGCTGGCCATGATGATTCCCCTGCTGGGCAGCATCGGCACCGGCCCCGCGCTGGTGGCCCTGTTCGTGTACGCGCTGCTGCCCATCGTGCGCAACACCTGCACCGGCATCGGCCAGGTGCAGCCCGGCCTGAAACTGGCCGCACAGGCATTGGGACTGAGGGGATGGCACAAGCTGGTGCATGTGGAGCTGCCGCTGGCCATGCCGGTGATACTGGCGGGCGTGAAAACGGCGGCGGTCATGAGCGTGGGGACGGCCACCATAGCGGCCTTTATCGGCGCCGGCGGCTACGGCGAACGCATCACCATCGGCCTGGCCCTGAACGACAACGATATGCTGCTGGCGGGCGCCTTGCCCGCCGCCGCGCTGGCCCTGCTCACGCAAGGCCTGTTCGAACTGCTGGAGCGCCTGGCGGCGCCCGGGGGACGGATCAGTCGGTAGCCAGCTGGGACAGCGCGTCGCCGGTCACGCGGCAGATGCGCCAGTCCGGCATCACGGTGGCGCCCATGCCCTGGTAGAACTTGATGGCGTTCTCGTTCCAGTCCAGCACCGACCACTCGAAGCGGCCGCATTTGCGTTCCACCGCCAGTTGCGCCAGCGCCACCAGCATTTGCTTGCCATAGCCCTTGCCGCGGCAATTCTGCTTCACGTACAGGTCTTCCAGGTACAAGCCCTTCTGGCACAGGAAGGTGGAGAAGTTATGGAAGAACAGGGCAAACGTCACCACTTCGCCGTCCTCCACGCCCACGATCGCCTCGGCAGCCGGATGGTCGCCGAACAGGCTTTCATGCAGCTTGCGCTCGTCGGCCACCACCATGTGTTCCAGTTTTTCAAACACCGCCAGCTCAAAAATCATGCCGAAAATGGCGTTGACGTCTTCAGGCAGGGCGGGACGGATGGACAGGCTGTTTGAGCTCATGATGCTTCGAGGTTGCTTTCTAAAGGGGTTGATTTGGCGGGCGACGGCGCTTTCAGCGCCCAGGCCACGCTGGACAGGCACAATACCATGCCGAACCACTCCATGGCACCGGGCCGGTAGTGTTCCAGCTGGATCGACAGCAGCACCGAGATCACCGGCGTCACCACGCCGATGTACACCGCCTTCTGCGAGCCGATGCGGTGGATCAGCGTGAAATAGGCGCCGAAGGCGATCACGGAGCCGAACAGCGACAGGTAAATCAGGCCGGCCCAGTAGCTTGGGCGCGAAGGCAGGCGGAATTCCTGTCCGTTGAGCAGCGCCCAGCAGGCCACCGCCACGGTGCCCCAGAACATGGCCCAGGCCATGGTCAGGAACACATTCGACGATTCTTCGCGCACCTTCACCACCACCACGTTGCCGATGGTGCTGGCCACGGTGGCGCACAGCGCCAGCCCCAGGCCGAGCAGGAAATGGCCGCTGCCGCCGGACAGGATGTCCTTCCACGCGTGGTGGATGGGCTGGTAGAACAGCAGGATCACGCCGCAGATCGACACCGCCGCCGCATTCCACATGCGCCAGGTGAGCGGCGTGCCGAACATGAGCCGGTTGCAGATCGGGGTCCAGAACACCATCAGCACGAACAGCACGGCCACCAGCGCGGACACCAGGTACTGCTCGGAAGTATAGGTGCAGACATAGCTGATGGCGAAGGTGGCCACGCCCTGCAGCATCATCCAGCGCTGCACCTTCCACGGCATGCGCAGGCGGTCGCCGCGCAGCAGGCACCAGGCGAACAAGGTGGCCGAGGCCAGGCCGAAGCGGTACACAATGGAGACTGCGGGGGCGACGTCGCCCAGTTGCAGGGTGATAGCCCAGAAAGTGGAACCCCAGATCAGGCAGGCGATGGCGAAGAGGATAGGCGAGGACATGCGGGCAGTATACGGGCTTTCCCCGTGTCTTGCTCGGTACTAACTTTTGCCGGCCGGCTCAGTACGCCAGCTTCAGTTTGCGGTACAGGAAGCTCAGCACGAACAGCGGCCCGATCAGCAGGAAGCGCACATCGTCGAAAAAGGACGGCTTCTTGCCCTCGATCTTGTGGCCGATGAACTGGCCGATCCAGGCCAGCACGAAGATCGCGATCGACAGCGGCAGGATGGACGGCGGCGGCAGCACCGACAGCACGCCCAGCATGGCCAGCGACATCACCAGCATGCCGGCCGCGAACGGGATCGACAGCCGCACGTAATAGGCCAGCGACAGCAGCACCACGCCCAGCGCCGCCAGCGGCTGCAGGCACCAGATCAGCCCCAGCAGGGAAAATACGATGGCCGGCACGCACACGAAATGGATGATCTCGTTGGTGTGGTTCAGGTGGCTTTCGCTATACTTGGCCAGCAGCACATCGATGGGGCGCGGTTCACTCATGCTCAGAATCTCCAGCATTGTTATTGTTCAGCACTACCGTCCGATTCTACACTGGAACCCCGCCCCAACAAGAGGCCATGACGAACAAACAAGAAACCACGGCGCTGGCCGGCCTGGCCCCGGTGATCGACGCCCGCACCCGCATCCTGATCCTGGGCAGCTTCCCCGGCGCCGCCTCATTGGCAGCACAGCAATACTACGCCCACCCGCGCAATGCCTTGTGGCCCATCCTGTCCGCGCTGACCGGCGATGACCTGGCAGGCTTGCCCTACGGCGAGCGGCTGCCGCGCCTGCTGGCGCACGGGTTCGGGCTGTGGGATGTGCTGGGCGCCTGCGAGCGCCAAGGCAGCCTGGATTCGGCCATCCGCAAGCCCGCCGCCAACGACTTCGCCCGCTTGCGCGAACTGTGTCCGCTACTGGAAACGGTGGGTTTCAACGGCCAGACCTCCGGCAAGTTCGCGCCCGGGTTTGCCGCGCAGGGCTACCGCGCCGTGGTGCTGCCTTCCACCTCGCCAGCCCATGCGTCATTGACGCTGGCGCAAAAGCTGGAGCGGTGGAAAGTGCTGCTTTAGCGCGGGCCCATCCTGGCGTCCGCCGCGGCAAAGTGCGCCATCTGGTCTGCGTGGGCCTTTACAAAGGATGGGCGGGCTGTGGCGCGCGCGAGGTAGGCGCGGCAGGCGGGGAAGTCCGACAGGCCGCCGAAGCGGTCTACCAGGCGCAGCACGTCGGCCATCGTGATGTCGGCGATGGAGAAGGAGCCGGCCAGCCACTCGCGTTGGGCCAGCACCGGCTCCAGGTGGGGGAGGCGGGATTTTTTGAGGAAGTCGTCCATCATTTGCCATCCCGGTGTGCCGTCGTTGTTGCCCGAGAACTGCATCAGTGCCCACGGCAGGCTGGCCATCTCGACGGAATTGAGGGCGGCGAACAGCCACTCCAGGGTCTCGGCGCGGCCGCGCGGGTCGGCAGGCAGCAGCGCCGTGCTGCGCTCGCCCAGGTGCAGCAGGATGGCGCCGGTCTCGAAGACCGACATGCCGCCGTCGGTCAGCCATGGCACCTGGCCGAAGGGCTGGTGCGAAAAGTGTTCGGCCTGGCGGTCGCTGAACGGCACACTCTGGACGCGGTAGGGCAGGCCGGCTTCTTCCAGTGCCCAGCGCACGCGAATGTCGCGCACGAAGCCCCTCGGCATTTCGGGCACCCAGTCGAAGGTGGCGAGCACCAGCGGCTTGGGCGCGACCAGATTTTCAAGCAGTTCGAAGCCCTGTGCCCAGCCTTGTGCGTGGGCCTGGCCGGCCTCGCGGCCGGGCATGCGCTCGTGCGTGAGCACGATTTCCGTGCCGGCGCCGGCGATGTTGAATTCCACTGTCACCAGCGTTTCAGCGTGGTGCGTGGCGTCCGAGATCCAGGTGAAGGCGAGCTTCTTGTTGCGCTCGATGTGGCGGTATTCTCCGTAGTGGCGCAAGGGCTTGTTCGGCGAGTGCATGATCACTTCGAAGGCGCCGCCGACGCGCGCGTCCACGCTTGCGGTGCTGCGCGCCGTGGTGCCGGGGTGCATCCACTGCGCCAGGCTTTCCGGGTCCAGCCAGGCGTCGAACAGTTCATCGACGGTGGCGGGAATGGTGCGCCTGACCACCACGGTGCCCGCGGTGTTTTCGGCATCGCTGCCGGTATTGTTGCCGTTCTTTGCCTGTGTCATTGTGTGCTCCCGGGTTTGTTCTTGTTGCGGTTCCTGAGTACGAAATCCTCCAGGGCCGCCAATCGGCTATCCCAGAAGCGGCGGTACAACGCCATCCATTCGGCGGCTGCCGCCATAGGGGCGGCGTTCAGGGACAGTACATGGTCGCGGCCTTGCACGGTGCGCTTGACCAGCCCCGCGCGTTCCAAAATGCGGATGTGCTTGGAGGTCGAGTTGAGCGAAATCGGAAAAGCGCTCGCCAGCTCGGTCACCCGCGCATCCGACTGCGCCAGCCGCGCGAGGATGGCGCGCCGCGTTCCGTCGGACATCGCCACGAAGAGATCGTCCAGCTGCGTTGTATTATATTCACCCATAAGGGTTAATGTAGGCCGGCGCCAAGCCGGAGTCAAGCAGATTCCGATCGAATTATTTTTTCGGTGCCGCGAATCCTTTCGGCGCTTGCCCGCCTCTTAGCTGATGCAGTACTTCCACACAACCCCAAGGAGACCACATGTCCGGATACCAAAGCCCAGCAGACTTGACCCTGGCGAAAGAACTCATCCAGCTCGCCCCCACGGAGGCGAAAGCCTTCCTCGGCCTGAAGGCCGCTGCCGAACGCGCAGGCGGCGCCATTCCGGAGAAGTACCGCGAACTCATTGCCATCGCGGTCGCCCTGGCCACGCAGTGTTCCTACTGCATCGACGCGCACGCGAAGAACGCCGCCAGGGCAGGGGCCACGCGCGAGGAGATCGCCGAGGCGGTATTCATCGCCTCCGCCCTGCGCGCCGGCGCGGCAGTCGGCCACGGCCTGCTTGCACTGCGGCTGTATGATGAAGCCGTTTCCCCTGACGCAACCGGTACTGCCCAGGCTACCCCGCCCTGAGATCGCATGCTGCTCGCTGTAGAATGCGGCATGAGCAAGCAACTTAAAATTTCGAGAATACTGCACGCGGGCTATGTGTTCGAGTGCGAGGGGACGCAGATCGCGTTTGATACGATCTTCGAGAATCCGTTCAGCCGCAATTGCCACGCTTTCCCGGACGTGCGTTTCGACCACGCGCAGATCCGCGAGCAGAAGTTCGCCGCCGTGTTCATCTCGCACTTCCATGACGACCACTGCTCGCTCGAAAGCCTGGACCTGCTGGACCGCGCCACGCCGCTGTACATCTATTGCATCTTCGACGAGCTGTTCGAGATGGTGCGCCGGCTCGGCTTCGCCAAGGTGCAGCAGCTGCAGCTGAATGTGCCGGTGCGTGCCGGTCCGTTCGAGGTGATCCCGCGCGAGGCCATGGATGCGGACGTGGATTCGATGTTCCAGGTGAAGGCGGCCGGCATGAACGTGCTGAACGTGGTCGATTCGTGGATCGACGGCCACACGCTGGCCCAGCTGGCGCAGGAGGGCCCGTGGGACATGGTGCTGTGGCCTTTCCAGACCATGCGCGAGATCGAGGTGCTGCAGCCGTCGCGCAGTGCGGCCGCGCCGCCGGAACTGCCGGAAGAGTGGATCGCGCAGCTCAAGGTGCTCAAGCCGCGCTACGTGGTGCCGAGCTCCTGCCAGTTCCTGCAGGAGCCTTGGTCCTGGTACAACCGCGCCTTCTTCCCGATCAGCTACCGCCAGTTCGCGCGGGAGGTGGGCGAGGCGCTGCCGCAGGCGCAGGTGGTGCGGCTCAATCCATCCGTGTCGGTGCTGCTGGATGCCGCCTCGCTGAAGGCCGCGCCGCCGCTGCCCTGGGTCGTGCCGGTGGGCGAGCAGGACGTGGACTATCAATACCAAGGCAACGCCGCGCCTCCGCGCACGGCCGACATCGCGCGCCATTTCGCGCCGCTGACGGCCGCGCAGGCCTCGCGCGTGACGGACTATTGCCGCTCCGGCCTGCTGGAGAAATACGGCGATGTGGAAGCGTCGTCCGAGTATTTCGACGAGACGCGTTACTGGCAGTTGTCGGTCTACGACCATGCCGGCCAGGTCACTCGGTTCCGTTACCGCCTGGATGCCGGCGGCGCCCATGCTGACGACGGCAACGCGGCGCTGGGCTGGACCACGGAAATCCCGGCGGCCAAGCTGTATGCCGCGCTGGAGCTGGGCGAGTCGCTGACGTCCATGTACATGCGCATTAACGACGCCGTATTCGATCCCGCCACCGAGCGCTGTCTGCAGGACGCCGACGCCGTCGACGACCCCCTGGTCCGCTGCCTGTTCAGCGACACCTTCGGCGCCTACCAGGCCGCCCAGCTGCGCCGCCTGCTGGCGCGCTAGCTGGCCCGAGCGCGGAAGCCGGCCTTCGCAACTTCCACTATTTGCCCAGCAAAGCCAGCGACTGTTCCCAGTCCTGGCTCCAGCCGTACAGGAAATCGTGCGACTTGAAGGCGCGCTTCAGGGAGCCGATCGGCACGCCGTACACGTCGTGCAGGCCGAGCGCCAGGGTGACCGGGTTCCATACCGCGTTGCGCCTGGACTTTTTCGCGCTGGCCTTCACGCGCGCGCCGTCGTCGCCGAAGATGCCGATGGCCTCGTCCAGCGCCTGGTCCAGGTCCAGCCTGGCCAGGCGGCCGAACGCGGCCAGCACTTCGGCCTTGGGGATGCCGAATTGCGACTCGCGCGCGGTCTCCAGCCTGGGCGGCCTGGCCGCTGCCTCGGCCTCGTGCTTGAGCCGCCCGGCCAGTTTTTCCACTTCCTTCTTCAGGAAGCGCAGCGCATGCAGTTCGCGCCGGAAGCCCGGCTCGGGCAGGCGCGTGACGATCTTGTACGCATCCTTGGTGATGGTGATCAGTACGTCCGCGCTGCCGGCCGCCAGGCGCTGCGTGTCGCCCTCATAGAAGATGGGCGCCGCGTAGCCGCCGTTGGCGTCGCCGAACAGCTCGGGGTAGGCGGCGTCGTAGTCCAGCCACACGTAGGGCGTGAGCCCTTGTTCGATCAGCCGCGCCAGCGTCCACGGGGTGGCGGTCTGCTGGGCCAGCCAGGCGCAGGCTTCGTCGGTGGTGGCGCGGAATGGCAGGTCTGGGGTTGCGCTGGGGGTGCTCATAATTCTTTCTGCGAAATAGTTTTGTGCGTCGCACAAAACTGTGTTACACTTGCGTCTTCGGTGGAGTTCTGAACCCCGCCGAGCCCTGGGAGACGAGCGATGCCGCGTGTGTAAAGCTGCGAAGCACTCAAGTCGGATGGGGATTGTAGTTCAAGATACGATAGTCGGTTTACACATTGGAGGCACCATGCAGATAGCATGGGCGTCCGAAGCTCCGGCACCGCGCAGATAGCACGGGCCAAGCAGCGATTGTAGCATTATTGGCAATACATTGAAACGAAGCCCGCAGCAAGCGGGCTTTTTTTTTCCCGCCTCCCGTCCTCCCCAGTTGGTCCCCGAATTCGGCGCAGCAGCGCCCACACAGGAGTAAATGCATGGCTAAAGAAGAACTGATTGAAATGAGTGGCGTCGTGTCCGAAGCGCTGCCGGAACTGCGTTTCCGCGTGGACCTGGACAACGGCCACAAGCTGATCGCCTATACCTCGGGCAAAATGCAAAAGAACCACATCCGCATCCTGGCGGGCGACAAGGTGACGCTCGAGCTGTCGCCGTACGACCTGACCAAGGGCCGCATCATTTTCCGCCACATCGAAAAACGCGGCCCAGCGCCGACGCAAAACTTCCCGCGCCGCCGCTAAGGCCACAGCGGGCCGCAGCTGCCGTAGCCACGGCCGCCGGCCCCGCTTACACCTTAAAGAAGGCCACCAGCTCCTGCAGCGTCTCGGCCTGGGCGCTCAGTTCCTCGGCGGTTGCCGCCAGCTGCTCGGACGAGGCGGCGTTGGTCTGGGTCGACTGGCCGAGCTGCCCCATGGCCTGGTTGATCTGGCCGATGCCGGCGCTCTGTTCGTCCGAAGCGGCGCTGATCTCCTGCACCAGCCCTGACGTCTTGCCGATGGCCGGCACGATTTCCTGCAGCAGCGCGCCCGCCTGTTCGGCCATGCCGACGCTGGCGTGCGCCGTCTGGCCGATTTCCTGCGCCGCCACCTGGCTGCGTTCGGCCAGCTTGCGCACCTCGGCCGCCACCACCGCAAATCCCTTGCCGTGTTCCCCCGCGCTGCCGCCTCGATGGCCGCGTTCAGCGCCAGCAAATTGGTTTGGTAGGCGATGTCGTCGATGATGACGATCTTCCTGGCGATCTGCTGCATCGCCGCCGCCGTCTCCGCCACCGCCCCGCCGCCGGCCTGCGCCTTGCTGGCGGCATCGCCTGCGATTTCCGCCGTCACCTTGGCGTTGGCCGAATTCTGCTGAACCGACGCCGTCATCTGCTCCACCGAGGCACTGGTCTGCTCCACGCCGGCCGCCTGTTCGCTGGAGCTCTGGCTCAGCGACTGGGCTGTGGCGCTGGTCTGGCTGGCGGCTTCGCTGATGCCGTCGGCCGCTTCGCGCACCCGGCCCACGGTATCGGCCAGGCGTTCCACCATCAGCTTGAGCGAGCGCGCCATGCTGTCCTTGTCGCGCGCGGCCAGCGCGATGTGCTGCGTCAGGTCGCCCTCGGCCACCTTCAGCAGCACTGCGTTAACGTAAGCCGGTTCGCCGCCCAGCTGGCGGATCAGGTGGCGGCTGATGGCCCAGCCGATCAGGCCTGCCAGCAGCGCGATCACCGCCACGCTGGCGCCCATCAGGTTGCGCGTCTGGCGCTGCCGCGCGACCCGGTCGTCGATCAGTGCGCCCAGTTCGCCCAGGCCGGCGTATGCCGCCTCGAACTGCGTGTCGATGGCGCGCGTGGTGAACGCGATATAGTCGGACGAAGGATAGTCGATGGTGTCGGCCAGCACCTTGCCGCGCGCCAGGTCGGACACTTCCTGCGCCATGCGCATGGCGCTGGCCACTGCCGTGCCCAGCTTGCGCTCGACGGCGGCATTGCCGTCGTAGCTCTTCAGGAAGGAGCGGGTGGCGCTGTCGATCGCCAGCCTTTCCTTGGCCAGCAAGCCGTACATGGCGGCGCGGCCGTCGATGTCGATCTGTTTCGAGGCCAGGATGCCGGCGCCCCTGGCGCGCAGCTGGCCGGTGCTTTCGGACAGCTGCGGCAGGTCGAACAGCACGCCGCGCATCAGGTAATAGCTGTCGGCGTCCGGGTCCAGCGCCAGGCCATAGCGGTCCGCCACGCCTTCCAGCAAGAGCAGCAGCACTTCGCACAGGGCGGTGTGGCCCTGGTAGCTGTCGGCCGTGTTCAGGCTGCGCGATGCGACCCGGGCTTGCAGCGCCTGCCAGTCGTTGCGCACCTGCGCCAGCACCTTGGCGGTGGCGCGGTGCTCGCCCTTGAGCAGGGTTTCCACTTCGGCCAGCGCGCGGCCCACTTCCTCGGCCTTGGCGCTGCGCTGGTTGGCCAGCTGGCCGGTGGTGACGAAGGCGGCAGACAGGCCCCGGTGCTGCTGTACCCGCTGCAGCAGGCGCATGGCCGCTTCGCTGGGCGCCACGCCGCTGCGCTCGGTGACCGAGTAGTCTATGCTCTTGTTGCTGCCATCGAGGTACAGTACCAGCGGAGGCAACACCAGCAGCACACCCATCATGCCCAGCAGGGCGAAACGCTGCCACAATCTCATGCTGTTCAATAGTCTCGCCACGCTGCCTCCCAACGTCGGTTAACAATCCCTCACGGTAGAACCTGCACCGCTATGCCGGACGCCATGCCCGGCGCGTGATACACGCGCTGCGTGGCCTTCTTGAAGTCCTCGGGCCTGGCGCGCGGGATCTCCATGAAAGCCTGCGGGTTCAGGTCCACCAGCGGGAACCAGGAACTTTGCACCTGCACCATGATGCGGTGGCCGCGCCGGAAGGTGTGGTTCACCTCGCCGATGCTGTAGTTCAGCGCCTCCACCTTGCCCGGTACGAATGGCTCCGGCTTCTCGAAGCTGTGGCGGAACTTGCCGCGCAGCGGATTGCCGCGCACCAGCTGCTGGTAGCCTGCCATGTTGGCCTGCGGCGGGCCCACGTCGTGCTCTTCCTCCTGCTTGCCGCCGACCTTGCCTTCGTCCGGTTGCGGATAGTCGTCCGGGTACACGTCGATCAGCTTGACCACCCAGTCGGCGTCGGTGCCGCTGGTGGAGACGAACAGCTTGGGCGACACCGTGCCCACCACCGTCACGTCCTGTTCCAGCACTTCGCTGCGGTATACCAGCACGTCCGGCCGCGAGGCGGCGAAGCGCTGGTCGGAGACCATGTATTCCTTCGGCACGCCGGTGGCCGGGTAGCCGATGTAGGGCACCGGCTTGGCCGGATCGCTGACGTATTCGTCGTAGCCGGCGCCGCTGATGGCGCCCGGCTGCTGCCAGCCCAGGGTGCCGTTGGCGCCGAAGTACAGCGTGCGCGCCCTGGCCTGCTGCGGCGGCCAGGCGCTGTAGCTGCGCCAGACGTTGCTGCCGGTCTCGAAGGCGCGCACGTTCGGCGCGGCGGCCGCCTTGCCGCCCTTTTCCCCCGCATCCTTGAGGTGCTGCTCGAAGAAGGGCAGCAGGATGTGCTGGCGGAAGTAGTCCGAGGTCTTGGCGTCGAAGCGCACATGGCCGAGGCGCTTGCCGTCGTCGCCGGCCCAGCCGCCGTGCACCCACGGGCCGATCACCAGGCCGTTGTAGATGCCGGGATTGTGGCGCTTGATGGACTGGTAGGTGGTAAACGGGCCTTGCAGGTCTTCCGCGTCGTACCAGCCGCCCACGGTCAGCACGGCCGCCTTGATGTTCCTCAGGTGCGGCGCGATATTGCGGCTTTGCCAGAACGCGTCGTAGGTGCTGTGCTCCACGTTGGGCCAGAACAGCGCGCGCTGCTTGTCCGTCATGGTGGCGCCGATTTTCTCCAGCGTGCGGTGCTTCAGGAAGAAGTCGTAGCCGTCGCTCGCGCCGTAGTCGAAGTCGGTCCAGGTGGCCGGCAGCGGCGTCGGGTTCGGCTCTTCCGTGAAGGCGGCGTAGAAGTCGAAATTGGCGGCCAGCATGAAGGCGCCGCCGTGGTAGGAATCGTCGCCCATGTACAGGTCGGTCACCGGCGCCTGCGGCGAAGCGGCCTTGATGGCAGGGTGCGAATCGATGATGCTGGCCGACGTGTAGAAACCGGGGTAGGAGATGCCGTGGATGCCGACCTTGCCATTGTTGTTGGGCACGTTCTTCAGCAGCCACTCCACCGTGTCGTACATGTCCTGGCTTTCGTTGCCTTCGCCCGGCTGGCGCTTGGCGTTGAGGTGCGGCGTCATCTCCTGCCACTTGCCCTCGGACATGAAGCGGCCGCGCACGTCCTGCTTGACGAAGATGTAGCCGCTGGTTTCGAACGCGCGCGACGGGCCGAGGTGCTTGGGATAGAAGTCCACGCCGTAGCGCAGCTTCTCATCGGCCGTCACGCCGGCGCTGTAGGGCGTGCGCTGCATCAGGAAGGGATAGCGTTGCGAGCTGTCCTTGGGCACGTAGACGGCGGTGAACAGGCGCACCCCGTCGCGCATGGGGATGCGGTACTCGTACTTGGTGTAGTGCTCGCGCACCGAATAGGTATCGGCGGCGGGGGCGTCGTTGCCGGCGTGCGCGGCGCCGAAGGCCAGCAGCAGGCCGAGGGCCAGGCCGGAAAGGGCGGTGCGTAGTGGAGCGTGCGGTGCGGTGCGTGGTGCGGTCATGGGCGTTTACATAGTCGGGGCTGAGCCCATCAGTGTAACCCGCCCATCGCGCATGTTGTCAATTTGAGTAGGCGTTGCGTTGGCGTTCCTGGAACTTCAGCCGGTCCAGCTTGGCCGCGTACAGGTCGTGGTCGCTGCGCGTGGTGCTGTTGTCCATCGCCAGTTTCATGTGCTTGTCGGCGGTTTTCATGTCGCCCAGGTAGTAGGACGCGACCGCCAGCCAGAAATGGAACTCATGATAGTAGGGCGCCCGGTCCACTTCGCGCGCGAACAGGTGGCGCGCCTTCTTGTAGTCGCCTTCCTTCATGGCTTTCTGGCCAAGGTTGAAATAATGGAAGGGCGGGTACGGCTCCAGCCGCGCCAGCTCCTCGCGTATGGCCGCCGCCTCCAGCGTGCGGCCCATGTTGTCGAGCACCTGCACCAGGTTGAACATGGCAATGGTGTTGTTCGGCTGCAGCTGCTGGGCGTAGCGCAGTGCCGCTTCCGCCTGCGGCAGGTTGCCGTGGTGCTGGTAGACGATGGCCAGCGTATTGTAGGAGCTGAAGAAAGTGGGGTCGGCCTGGGTCGCCTTGCGCGCCCACCAGTAGGCCCGCTGCAGTTCCTTGCGCGCCAGCGACTCGGCGGCGCGGTTGTTCATGAACATGGCGACGATGCGCTGTTCCGGGATGGGCACCGTCACCAGGTTCCTGGTTTCCGCGGGCGGCTCGAAATCCACCACCATGAACTGGTTCGGCTCCACATTGTGCGTGTCCTTCATGCGCGACTTGCCCAGCACCAGATTCACGTGGCCGCTGGCGAAGTACAGGTTGCCGGTGCGGCTCCAGGTCTCCTCGGTGGTGACGGCCTGGTATTGCACCGACATGTCCATTTCGCGCGCCATGGCCGCCGTCATCACCACCAGCGACAGGCAGTTGCCGCGCCGCGCCTCGAAGGTCTGGGCGGCGTTGCGGGTCATGGTGGCGTCGTACTCAAGCTTGAGCTGGTCGCGCTTGTACAGCGCGTCGAACAGGATCAGTTGCGGCTCGCGCCTGGCGCGCGAATGCGCCAGCGTTTGCGCGTACTTCTTCATTTCGTCGGTGAGAGCGAAAATCTGGCCGGCGTTGATGTCGGGGTCGGGCTGGCCGAACAGCTCATCCTGGAACAGCTGCGCGGACGGCGGAGGCGGCGCCACCGTGGCGCAACCGGCCAGCAGCAGCGATGCGGTGAGCGACAGGAGCAGGGCGGTAAAGCGTTTCATGGTACACCTCCATGAAACAAGTATCCTCGGCTGCCATGCCACTGTCAAACGGCAAATATGCGGCGTTGCAGCAGCCCTCCGCAGGGCAGAATGGCGGGGATTTTAGCCCAGCGGCCTGGCTTCCACCGGTTGCCCTTGGGCGTCGAAACGCTGCGCCACGGACACTGCGTGCAGGCCGATGGTGGCCAGCGCGTCGGCGATGTCGTCCACCTCCAGCTGTAGGTCGCAGCCGAGGTCGATCGGCTTGTCGCAGCACAGCAGCACGGCGCCGCCGGGCGCGCCGTACAGGGTCACGCGCAGCACCATGTCACCGCGCACGTCGGCCGGGGCGATGACGGCGCTGGCCTCCGGATGCGCCTGCAGCGCCTGGCCCAGCTTGGCCATCATGTCCAGCATGGCGTATTCGGCCTGCGCCTGTTCCTTGGCGCCGTAGAACAGGTCCTGGTACAGGAAGTTCAGCTCCAGCGGACGCGCGCCGGCCAGGCAGCGCTGCACCAGCGGCGCCGCCTTCAAGGTCCACTGGCGGTAGCGCTCCATGCGCGCGGCGTAGTAGTCGTCCTGTTCCTGCTCGCCTTGCGGCGGCTGGTAGAACGGGTCGTCGGCGCGCTTCAGCGCAAAGCCCAGCAGGAAGCGCAGTTCCACCGCCGTGTCGTCCGCGCCGAAGCCGGTTGGCGCCCAGCCGCCCATGCTGCGCTCCAGCGCGGGCGCAGCCTGCATTTTCTTTTCCATCATCGAGGTGGCCGCCTCGCGCACCATGGCGTTGAGCTGGCTGTAGCTGACGCGGTCGATCTCGTCCAGGTCGTAGGCATGCTGCACCAGCACCACCTTGGCTTTCGGGCTTTCCAGGCCGTCCTTGGTAAAGCTCTGCAGCAGTGCGTCGAACGCGGCTTCGTCCTGGAATTCCTGCGCCTGCACCAGCCCGCCCGTGCTGTGCACGAACACCGGAATGGCGAAGGCGTTGATCTCGATGTCGGGCTGGCCTTCGCGGCGGATCAGCACCGTGCCGGCCGCCTCTTCGACGGTCTCGCGCAGCAGGCGGTAGGCGTCCACGTCTTCGAAGCGGGCCAGTTCGATGGCGCTGTAGAGCAGCTCGTCCTTCTTCTGCTGCACGTACTTGCGCACCTGGCGCGGGAATTCGGCGGCCTTCTGGCGCAGCTCGGCGCTCAGCTGGTCGCTGTCCTCCTGCTCGGCCAGTTCCAGCGCGGTGGCGCACAGCGCCTCGGCCAGGAATTCTTCTTTTTCTTCGGGTGGGGTGCTGTTCTTGCGGGGAGCGGGGCGCTTATTTTTAGGCATGTGTGCGCTGATGGCGTATTTAATGTTCGGTGTGGAAGGTTTCGTGCAATTCGTCGAGCAGGTCGGCGGTTTCGTCCTCGGACAAGCCGAGGTGGGCGCAGGCGATGTCGCCGCCCTTGTCCCACTCCAGCGAGCTGCCGTAGCCGTGCAGGCGCTGGATGCCCTTGTCGGCCAATACCGAGAGCGCGACCAGCGAGCGCACCGCGTCGTCGGTGGCGTCGTCGTTCATCACGGCGTAGTCGTGATGGTGCAGGATGGCCCAGGACACGTCCGGCGACAAGCCCCAGTTGCGTGCCAGCAGGCAGCCGATGGCGGCGTGGTTGGTGCTGTGGCGGGCATCCTCGACCAGCGTGAATTTCTGTTCGGCGTCGCGGCTGGCGATGGCGAAGGTGTCTTTATAGTCCGGGAAGCGGCTCATCAGCAGCGGCACGCCGATGTCGCAGAACAGGCCGAAGGTGTGGGCGATGTCCGGCGGCGCGATGCGCAGCCTGCGCGAGGTGAACACCAGTGCCTGCGCGCGGCGCGCCGAGATTTCCCAGAAGCTGTCCAGGTTGCCGTCCTTGCCGTCGATGGCCTGGCGCGCCAGCAGCCCGGTGAGCAGCGCGGCGCACTGGTTAATACCGAGGAAATTGATGGCCTGCTCGACCGACTTGGCCTTGCGCGCGGCGCCGAAGAAAGGCGAATTGGCCAGCTTCAGCAGCGCGCCGGACATGCCGACGTCGTTGCCGATGATGCGGGCGATGCGGCGTGGCGAAGGATCGGTTTCCGCCAGTTCCCGTTGCAGATCGACCAGCAGGCTGGGACGCGGCGGTATGCGGATCGAGCGCAGCAGCGCGTCCTCTACCGTGGAGGCGATTACCGGGGCTGGGGCAGCAACTGAGTTCATGATTGGTTGGGGGGCGGGTCCGCACGAATTGCTGATTATCGCTCGTTCCGCGTTGCTGTAGCGCAAAATTCCGAGAAAAAAAGTGTAAATGCAGCACGTGCCGGCGAAACATTGGCAGATGTGCACCGCGTGCATGCAAGCGTGCGCCGCTGGGGCGCGCTAGTATTGCACTTATGACTACTATCATTGCTGGGATAGATTTTAACGCACCTTCGCACGAGGTGGCGCCGCAGCTCATCGGTGTGACCGTGCTGGTGGATGGCGTGGGCGGGCGCATCGTGGAAACCGAGGCCTACGACATGACCGAGCCGGCCGCGCACACCTTCAGCGGGCCTAGCGCGCGCAACGCTTCCATGTTCGGGCCGCCGGGGCATGCTTATGTGTATTTGTCGCATGGCATCCACTGGTGCTTGAATTTTGTGTGCCGCGAGGCAGGGCACGGCGCCGGGGTGCTGATACGGGCCATCGAGCCGCTGGCCGGGCTGGACGCGATGCGCGTGCGGCGCGGCGGTGAGGATGTGCGCATGCTGTGCTCAGGGCCGGGCAAGCTGTGCCAGGCGATGGCGGTGACGCGCGCGCACAACGGTCTGGCGTTGACGGCTGCGCCGTTCGAGCTGGTGGCGCCCTCGGTGCCGCTGTTGCCGGCAGCGCTGGCCGTGGGCCCGCGCATCGGGATTTCCAAGGCGATCGAGCTGCCGTGGCGTTTCGGCGAAGCCGGCTCGCGCTTCCTGAGCCGGCCATTCAGGTAGGCGCTGGCGGAACAAGGGATGGCCGTGATCAGTTCGTGCGCGAATGTCGTATCGCTACGGACGGCGGCCAATCGCGGACTGCCGGCCCCGTCCAATTTTTGGATGATGTCGAGTTATCAATTTAAATGGCAGCCGGTCAAGTTCTTCTGATTCAGCGTCAAGCTGCGCGGCGTTGGGACTTCATGCTGGGGCGTGCTCCGGTTAGCAGCGCCGTACTTCGCATCGGGCTGTTTTCGGCCCGGCGTTCGGCGGCGGCGCTGGTGGCGCCGCTGCCGTCAAGCTGAAACACGCCGACCGCGAGCGACAGCTGCGCCGCCTGTTGCTGCAGGCTCTCGGCGGCGGCGGCGGCTTGCTCCACCAGCGCGGCGTTCTGCTGCGTTACGTCGTCTATCCGTTCCACCGCCTGGTTGACCTCGGCGATGCCCTGCGCCTGCTCTGCGCTGGCGTCGCTGATGCGGGTGATGATGTCGTTCACCTGCTGCACCGACGCCACGATGTCGTCCATGCTGCTGCCGGCCTGGTTCACGCAGGCGCTGCCGCTGTCGATGGTGGCCACCGAGTCCGCAATCAGGGCCTTGATCTCCCTGGCGGCGCCGGCCGAGCGTTGCGCCAGCGTACGCACTTCGGCGGCCACCACGGCAAAGCCCCGCCCGGACTCGCCCGCGCGCGCCGCTTCCACTGCCGCGTTCAACGCCAGGATATTGGTCTGGAACGAGATGCCGTCGATGACGCCGATGATTTCCACGATCTTGCGCGAGCTGGCCCGTATGGTGTCCATGCTGTTGACCGCTTGCGCCACCGCCGCGCCGCCCTTGCTGGCCAGGCCGCTGGCGCTGGCCGCCAGCGCGCAGGCCAGGCGTGCGTTGTCGGCGTTCTGGCGCACCGCCTGGGTCAGGTTTTGCATGGCGCTGGCGGTTTCTTCCAGCGACGCGGCCTGGCGTTCGGTGCGGTTGGACAGGTCCAGGTTGCCGCTGGCGATTTCGTGCGAGGCAGTGTCGATCGACTGCACCGCGCCGGTGACGGTGCGCAGCGTCTGGCTCAGGTTGGCGATGGTCTGGTCCAGCGCGCGTGCCGTGTCGGCGATTTCGTCGCGCCCTTCGTTGCGCTTGCCCAGCGCCAGCCGGCCGGCGGCCAGTTCGCGCACTGCGTCGCCGATGGCGTGGATGTCGCGCAGCAGCGCGGCGCGCACCCGTACCGTGGCCAGCAGCGACAGCGCGATCGACAGCAGCACCAGCCCGGCCATGGTCACGCCCAGCGCCTGGAAGTCGGCCCGGGCCTGGCTGTGGGCCTGTTCGCTCAGGTGCTTCTCCAGCGCGGCCAGCTGGCCCAGCTGCTCGTTGAGCAGCACGAACTGCGCCTCTGCCTTGGCCATGGAATTGGTGGCGATGGACTGGTCGACCGCGGCGATCTCCATGGTCTCCAGCACCTGTTTGCGGTAGCCGGCCAGCGCCTGCGCGGAGGCGTCGACGAATTTGCGTTCGGCCGGGTCGGCCACGCCGGCCAGCGCGGCCAGCTGCTTGTCCACGCTGGCATGGCGCGCCTTGATTTGCGCACTCAGCGCGTCCAGGCGCGCCTGTGCGAAACTGCCGTTGATCCAGGCCAGCAGCTGGTAGATATTGGCGTGCGCGAACCTGGCGTCGCCCATCACGCTGGCGGTGGCTTGCAGGCGCGCGGCGCGCACCTGCACCAGGTTTTCCATCGAGGCGTTCTGGCGCACCATGCCGTAGTAGGCGCTGGCCGAGGTGACCACCAGCAGCACCAGCACCAGGCAGGGCGCCAGCAGCAGTTTCGGTCCGATCCGCAGTTTGTTCAGCATGGCAGCCTCCCCGGCCAGGTTCGCATTCGCTCGCCACTTCTGCTACTTCTTGTAGATGCCGGCTTCCAGCACCACGTCGCCCACCCGCAGGATGTAGGTGGTCTTCGGTTCGATCTTGCCGCTGGTCGGGTTCTTGTACATGTAGTCGACCCAGCCCTTGCCCTTCTTGGCGGCCAGCTCGATGATCTCGCGGCGGTACTTTTTGCCGTTGGCATCCGGTACGTCTGTCAGGTCCTTGCCGACGATGGCCGGATTGACCGGGTGGGCCAGCACGATGCCGGTGTGGATGTCGCGCATGTCCACGTACAGCGAACCCTGCAGGAACTCCGGGTCCTTGGCGCTGATCTTCTTCATCATTTCTTCCTTGCCGTTGGCCTTGATGAAGGCGGCGCCGCGTTCGGCCATCGCGATGGCGTCTTTCTCGCTCGGCTCGGCGCTGGCCCGGGCCGACGAGATGGTGGCAGCTGCGCCCAGGCAGAGCAGGGTGCCGATCAGCATGCGTTTCATGGAGGTCCTCCGTGAGTTGTGTGTCGGATTACTTTACGTCCCGCAGGCAGCGTCCGAATTGCGATAGCGCAAGCTTGCTGCGAGTCATCTTCAGCCGCTGCGGATGCGTCAAGAAAACGTGCCTTTCTGGAAAATAGCCGGGTGCAACTTGATCCTCGG
The DNA here is from genome assembly GCF_001425045.1 of Massilia sp. Root351. Classification (GTDB taxonomy): domain Bacteria; phylum Pseudomonadota; class Gammaproteobacteria; order Burkholderiales; family Burkholderiaceae_D; genus Rugamonas. Next base: position 447,935 of record NZ_LMDJ01000001.1, read on the forward strand.
CAACGCGGCCCGGCCGTTGAAAACTACGATGAAGTTCCCACCCAAATTTCCATCACCCGGGAGATTGCAATGACCGCAGACTCGTTGCCCGTGAAGTTCAAGCCCTACACCCGCCAGACCATCAACCAGGCCCGCCAGTGGGCGTGGATGCCGGACCACTTGCGTGAAGCGACGCAAGTGGTGTCGCATGTGCTGCCGTTCCGCACCAATGAGTATGTGCTGGACCAGCTGATCGACTGGAACAAGGTGCCGGACGATCCGATCTACCGCTTGGTCTTCCCGCACCGCGACATGCTGGCGCCGGAGGAGTACGCGCACCTGCGCGACCTGGTGCTGGCGAAGAAGGACGACGCGGCCATTGCGCGCTACGTGCACGGCCTGCGCATGCGCATGAACCCGCACCCGGCCGGACAGATGACGCACAACGTGCCGCGCGTGAACGACGCGCCGCTCAAAGGCCTGCAGCACAAGTACAAGGAGACGGTGCTGTTTTTCCCCAGCGCCGGGCAGACCTGCCACGCTTACTGCACTTTCTGCTTTCGCTGGCCGCAGTTCGTGGGCATGGAGGACATGAAATTCGACGCCAGGGAAACGGCGCAGCTGGCGGCTTACCTGCGCGAGCACAAGGAAGTGACGGACGTGCTGATTACCGGCGGCGACCCGCTGATCATGAATACGCGCTCGCTTACAGCGTTCATCGAACCCCTGCTGGCGCCGGAGCTGGCGCACATCCAGAACATCCGCATCGGCACCAAGTCGGTGGCGTATTGGCCGCAGCGCTTCGTGTCCGACAAGGATGCAGATGATTTGCTGCGCCTGTTCGAGCGGGTGGTTGCGTCGGGCAAGAACATGGCCATCATGGGACACTACAACCACGCGGTGGAGCTGAGGCAGGAGATTGCGCAGAAGGCGGTCAAGCGCATCGTCGGCACCGGCGCCACCCTGCGCATGCAGGGGCCGCTGATCCGCCACATCAACGAGGACCCGAAGAGCTGGGCCGAGCTGTGGACCACCGGCGTGCGGCTGGGGGCCATTCCGTACTACATGTTCGTGGAGCGGGACACCGGGCCGCGCGAGTACTTCCAGCTGCCGCTGGCGCGCGCGCACGAAATTTTCCAGCAGGCTTACCAGATGGTGTCCGGCTTGTCGCGCACGGTGCGCGGGCCGTCCATGAGCGCATTCCCGGGCAAGGTGGTGATCGACGGCGTGGCCACCATCGCCGGCGAAAAGGTGTTCGCTTTGCAGTTCCTGCAGGCGCGCAATGCGGACTGGGTGCGCAGGCCGTTTTATGCCAGGTACGATGCCGACGCCACGTGGATGGACGAGCTGGTGCCGGCTTTCGGCAAGGAGAAGTTCTTCTTCGAGGAAGGCCAGACGCCGCCGCGCAAGATCATTCGGCTTGCCACCGCGCGCGCCGGCGCGGTGCCGTCGCCGTCCTGCGGCTCGCGCAGCAACGCGGCCTGATGGAGATGACGCCATGGCCGATGGGGGTTCCGACGGTGGCGCGCGCGCCGCCGAGGCGCAGGCTTGGCGGGATACGACGGCGTCTAGCCCGCCCTACGCAGGCGCCGATCCTGCCGATGCCGCGTGCGGGCCGCCACCCCGTGGGGCGGGTTCCGCAACCGGCCATGGAGCCGCGGCCAGCGCATCGTCATGGCTGGCATATGGCGTTCCGGCCGTTATCGGCCGCGTGCGCCAACCCGGCTCGCTGCCGGGCGCGCAGGTGTTCTTGCTGGTGTTCCTGCCGTTCGCGCTGGGCCACTACCTCTCCAGCTTGCTGCGCAATGTGAACGCCGTCCTGGCGCCGCAGCTGATGGCCGAACTGGCGCTCACGCCCGCCCAGCTTGGACTGCTCACCAGCGCCTATTTCTTCTCTTTTGCGCTGGTGCAGCTGCCGGTGGGCGTGGCGCTGGACCGCTACGGCCCGCGCCGCGTGCAGTTCGCCATGCTGTGCCTGGCCGCCGCGGGCGCGCTGGCGTTTGCCGGCAGCCGCGAGCTGAACCAGCTGCTGCTGGCGCGCGCGCTGATGGGCATCGGCCTGGCGGGCTGCTTCATGGCCGCCGTCAAATCCATCTCCACCTGGATCTCGCCGGCCAGGCTGCCGTCGGTGCAAGGCTACCTGATCGCCGCCGGCGGCCTGGGCGCGGCCAGCGCCACCTTGCCGGTGCGGCTGGCGCTGCGCTACATCGACTGGCGCTGGCTGTTCATCGCGCTGGCGGCCGGCTGCGCCATCGTCGCGCTGCTGATTTTCCTGCTGGCGCCGACGCCGCCGGAGACGCCGCGCACTTCCTTCACGCGGCGCATGCTGGCCGAGGTCTGCGCCAATCCCATGTTCCGCGAGACCGCCTGCCTGGTGCTGATGCCGCACGCCGTGTTCTTCGGCATCCAGGGCCTGTGGGTCGCGCGCTGGCTGAACGACGTGGCGCACTTCGACCAGCAGGCCATCGCCTGGCTGCTTTACCTCGGCATGGCGGCTGTCATCTTCGGCGCCATCTCGGTCGGCATGATCACTGAATGGGCCGCGCGCAAAAACATCGCGCCGCTCAGCGTGGCGGCCGCCGGCATCGCCCTCTACATCGCCATCCAGTGCGGCTTCGTGCTGGACTGGGCGCCCAGCTACCAGCTGCTGTCGGTGCTGTTTACGCTGGTGGGCACCATCACCGGAATCGAGTACGCCATCGTCGCGCAGGCCATGCCGCCGGCGCTCACCGGACGCGCCTCCACGTGCCTGAACCTGTTGATATTCCTGGGCGCGTTCGCCGTGCAGGCGGGCTTCGGCGCCATCGTCGGACTGTGGCGGCCGGACGCCTTGCAGCACTATCCGGCCGTGGCTTACCGTACCGCGTTCGGCGTGCTGGTGCTGCTGCAACTGGCCGGGCTGGTACGCTTCCTTGCGCGCCGCCGGGGTCGCTCCGCGCGATCCGGTAAAATGGCGGCTATCAACTCCAAGGAAGATTATGAAACTGGTTCGTTACGGCCGTCCCGGCAAAGAGAAGCCCGGCCTGATTGATGATGAAGGCAAGCTGCGCGACCTGTCCGGCGTGATCGATGACATCGGTCCCGAGCAGCTGTCCGACAAGGCCATCAAGAAGCTGTCCAAGATCGCGCACGCGGACCTGCCGCTGGTGCGCGGCAATCCGCGCATGGGCGTACCGGTGGCGAAAGTGGGCAAGTTCATCGGCATCGGTCTGAACTACTACGATCATGCAGCCGAGATGAATCTGCCGATTCCGAAGGAACCGATCGTGTTCATGAAGGCCACCACCTGCCTGTCCGGCGCGGACGATCCCGTGATGCTGCCGAAGGGTTCCAGGAAGACCGACTGGGAAGTGGAGCTGGGCATCATCATTGGTACGCGCGCGCGCTATGTGAGCGAGGCCGACGCCGAGAAGCACATCGCCGGCTACTGCGTGGTCAACGACCTGTCCGAACGCGAGTACCAGCTGGAGCAGGGCTCGCAGTGGGACAAGGGCAAGGGCTGCGACACCTTCGGTCCGGTCGGTCCATGGCTGGTGACGCGCGACGAGGTCTACCACATCGACAAGCTGGACCTGTACCTGGAACTGAACGGCAAGCGCATGCAGACCGGCAGCACCGAAAACATGATCTTCTCGGTGCGCCAGATCGTCAGCTACCTGTCGCAGTACATGACGCTGGAACCGGGCGACGTGATCGCCACCGGCACGCCGCCCGGCGTGGGCAACGCGCGCAAGCCGAAGCGCTTCCTGAAGAAGGGCGACTTCATGCGCCTCGGTATCGCCGGCCTGGGCGAACAGCAGCAGGACGTCATCGCTTACCAGCAGTATTGACCGCGGCGGGCCAGGCGCTTGCACGGCTGCGCATTTCGCAGGGAGGTTGTGGCGTAGCCCCGAGCGGCCACGTCACGCCAGCGCCCTGGCCAGCGCCTCCTGCAGCCGCCCCACGATCTCCGCCAGCTCCGCCTCGGTGGCGATGAAGGGTGGCGCCAGCAGCACATGGTCGCCGCGCTCGCCGTCGATGGTGCCTCCCATCGGATACACCATCAGCCCGCGCCCCATGGCCGCCTCCTTGACCGCCGCATGCATCCTGGCGGCCGGCGCGAACGGCTCCTTGCTCTCGCGTTCTTGCACCAGCTCCAGCGCCCAGAACAGCCCCCGTCCCCGGATATCGCCCACGTGCGGATGGTTGCCGAAAGCCTCCTTCAGCATGCGCCGGAACGCCGCCCCGCGCACGGTCACCGCGCCCAGCAGGCAGTCGCGCTGGATCACGCGCTGCACCGTCAGCGCCGCCGCCGCAGCCACCGGGTGGCCGATGTACGTGTGCCCGTGCTGGAACACACCGCTGCCTTCGCGGATGCGCTGCACCACGTGTTCGCGGGCCAGCACCGCGCCGATCGGCTGGTAGCCGGCGCCCAGCCCTTTGCCCAGCGCCACCAGGTCCGGCAGCACGTTTTCCTGCTCCACCGCGTACAGCGTGCCGGTGCGGCCCATGCCGCACATCACCTCGTCGGCGATCAGCAGCACGCCGTACTTGTCGCACAGCGCGCGCACGCCCTTGAAGTAGCCGGGCGTGGCGGTAATGGCGCCGCCGGTGGCGCCCACCACCGGTTCGGCGCAGAAGCCGATCACCTTCTCCGGCCCGGCCGCCAGGATCTCCGCTTCCAGTTCCGCCAGCAACGAGGCGGTGTAGTCGTTCAGCGTCTGCTGCGGCAGGCGGTCGCGGTATTCGTAGCAGGCCGACACGCGCCGCACGTCCATCAGCAGCGGCGCGAAATGCTTGCGGCGCGATTCGTTGCCGCCCAGCGCCAGCGCGCCGAGCGTGTTGCCGTGGTAGCTCTGGCGGCGCGCGATGAACACGCTGCGCTGCGCCTGGCCGCTCTCCACGAAGTACTGGCGCGCCAGCTTGAGCGCCGTTTCCATCGCCTCGGAACCGCCTGACACCAGGTAGACGTGATTCAGGTCGCCCGGCGCGTCGAAGGCCAGGCGCGTGGCCAGTTCCTCGGCAACTTCGCTGGTGAAAAAGCCGGTGTGGGCGTAGGCCAGGCGGTCGATCTGCGCATGCATGGCCGCCAGCACGTCCGGGTGGCCGTGGCCCAGCGAGGACACGGCGGCGCCGCCGCTGGCGTCGAGATAGGTATTGCCACGGCTGTCGCGGAGGGTGATGCCTTTGCCGCCGACGGCAATCGGCGGCATCTGGCGCAGGCTGCGGTGAATGATGTGGCTCATGTCGTCCTCCGGTTGATATGGAGAGACGACAATAGATCGCCGCGCAGCCGGAGTTGTTGATTTTTGTCGCTTCCGGTGCGAAAAATTTCCGTCAGGATGCGCGCTTGCGTGCCAGCGCCCCCACCAGGGCCAGGCCGGCCAGCAGCATGCCGTAGGTTTCGGGCTCGGGGATGGCGGGCACGTTCAGCGACATCAGGCTGCCCACCTTGTCCGGGCTGTCGCCCTCGTACATGCCGACCTTCAGGTGCGGCGACGTGAAGTCTTGCGTGCCGCCGGTGAAGGTGAACTCGAACACCATATCGTCCGTCAGCGCCAGGTGCGAGCCGAAGGCGCAGATTTTCATGGGGTTGGCGCCGTTGACGCAGCCGTTGGCGGACAGCTCGTTGTTGTTGATCGTCCAACTGAGGCCACCGGGTGGCGCCGCCGTCAGCGATACGCTGCTGAACGAGCCAACGTCCTTTATGCCGAGCATGCCCAGCGTGGTGGCGGTGGACCAGTCGCCGGTGGGATTGGCGGCGTCGATTTCGAGGCGCAGCACGTTTGCCATGAAGGAAGTCGTGAAGGTGACGCCCTGGAACTCCAGGACGCCCGCGTTGGCGTTGCCCGCCATGCCGAGACAGGCCGCAAGCGCCACGGGCGCTACGATGCGTTTGAGAATTGAAGACATGTGTTGCTCCTTTCTGGAATCGATGTGGGACTGCGCCTTAATAAATATCACGCAGCTAGTGAGCACAATGTCGAAAAACGCAAACACGGCTCACTTAAGCCAAGAGTTGTTTGCTAATATTTCCGCATGACAGAACGCCTCGGCCCCATTCCCTTCGCAGAGCTCTCGCCGCAGCAGCAAGCCGCCGCCCAAGCCATCATCGACGGCCCGCGCGGCGCGCTGTACGGCCCCTTCGTGCCCTTGATACGCAGCCCGGAGCTGATGGAATGCGCGCAGCGCATGGGCGAATACCTGCGCTACCGCAGCGCCATCGGCACGCGCCTGTCGGAATTGGCCATCCTGGTGACGGCGCGGCAGTGGGACCAGCAGGTGGAGTGGGCGATCCACGCGCCGATCGCGCTGCAGGAAGGGATCAGCCCCGCCATGGTGGAGGCGATCGCCGGGCGGCGCCGGCCCGACGCCATGATGGACGACGAGGCGCTGGTGCACGACTTCTGTGTGGAACTGCACAGGAACAAGCGGGTGTGCGACGCCACCTACAGCGCCGCATTGGCGCGCTTCGGCGAGCACGGGGTGGTGGATTTGATGGGGTTGAACGGCTACTACACGTTCCTGGCGATGGTGATGAATGCCGCGCAGTCGGCAGCGCCGCTGTCGGGCGTGGCGCCGCTGCCCTAGCTGCGGGCTTGGCGGCGCGGCATTGGCGGCTTATTGCGGTGCCAGGCCGCGGGTTACCACGTCGGCGACAACTTCGTTGAGGTCTTTGCCGCTGTCTTTGGCCAGCGCTTGCAGCTGCGCCACCAGGTCGCTATTGAGCTTGACGGCGAAGGGCACGAGGCCCAGCGCCTGGTCGCGGCGGCGCTGTTCGCGCTTGTCCACCACCTCGCCGGCGGCGCCGGTGTTGCCGAATCCGGCCGCGCCAGGGGCAACCATCTTGCCCATCAACTTCTTGGCGTCGCTTTTTGCCATGCCGGTTTTCTTCATTTTCTGCTTTCAGTGGTACTGCGGGGGTTAGGCCAGGACCTTCTTCAGCCATGCGCTGATGTGCACAACCTCTTCCTGGCACAGCGAGTGCTGCATGTAGTAGTCGTGCCATTCCACCTGGTAGCCCAGCTTGGCCAGCAGGTCGCGCGAGGCCTCGGCGCGGGCCACCGGGATCACCGGGTCCATACGGCCGTGCACCATGAAGACCGGCACTTGCAGGCTGGCTTCGCTGCGCTCGGCGGCGACCTTGTCGGCCAGCGGCACATAGCCGGACAGGCACATCAGGCCAGCCAGCTTTTCAGGGTGGCGCAAGCCTGCCTGCAGGGTCATGGCGCAGCCTTGCGAGAAGCCGGCCAGGATGATGCGGTGGGCCGGGATGCCGCGCGCTTTTTCGCGCGCGATCAGTGCTTCCACCTGCAGCTGCGAGGCGCGCAGGCCTTTTTCATCTTCCTGGCGGCCCAGGTCGGTGTGGACGATGTCGTACCAGGAGCGCATCACGTAGCCGTTGTTGATGGTCACCGGCATGGTGTTCGCATGCGGAAAGATGAAGCGGATGGCGGGCAGGCCGTCCAGGTCCAGCTCATTTACCATGGGCACGAAGTCGTTGCCGTCGGCGCCCAGGCCATGCATCCAGATGATGGACACGGTCGGGTTCGTGCCCGATTCGATTTCGATGTTTTCCAGCAGTGCGGTCATTGCAAATCCTCAGGCAGGCTTGATTGCCGATTTGGGGCGGAATGCCTTGCATACCGCCGGATTGGTTTCCATGTAGGGGCCGCCGATCAGGTCCACGCAGTAAGGCACGGCCGCGAAGATGCCGCCCACCAGCTGCTTGCCGTCGGCGTCCTTCAAGCCTTCCAGGGTTTCCTTGATGGCTTTCGGCTGGCCGGGCAGGTTCATCACCAGCGCGGCGTGGCCATCGATCTCGCGGATCACGGCGGTCTGGCGCGACAGGATGGCGGTTGGCACGAACTGCAGGCTGATCTGGCGCATCTGCTCGCCGAAGCCGGGCATTTCCTTGGTGCCGATGGCCAGCGTGGCCTCCGGCGTCACGTCGCGCCGCGCAGGGCCGGTGCCGCCGGTGGTCAGCACCAGGTGGCAGCGGGCGGTGTCGACCAGTTCCACCAGCGTCGCTTCGATCTGCGCGCGCTCGTCGGGAATCAAGCGGGTTTCGACGCGGAAGGGCGTCGTCAGCGCGCACGCCAGCCATTCCTGCAGCGCGGGCAGGCCCTGGTCTTCATAGACGCCGCCGCTGGCGCGGTCGGACACCGACACCAGGCCGATCACCAGCACCGGCGCTGCCACGTCACTCGTCATCTTCTTCGCTGTCCTCATCCTCGGCGTCGGCATCGTCGGCCTTGGCTTTGCGGTGCTTGGCGTCGACCTGCTTCAGGATCTGGAAGATCTCGCGGTAAGCCTTGGGCGGCTTGTTCTCGGCCTGCTCCTTGCGGGCGTTGCGGATCAGGGTGCGCAGGTGCTGCACGTCCAGTTCCGGGTTCTCCGACAGCAGCGTGGTGAGCGCGTTGTCGTCGGCCAGCAGCTTGTCGCGGCGGCGTTCCAGCGCGTGCATGGCGGCCGTGTCGGCCTTGGACGCGCCTTTCCAGCCCTCGATGGTGCGCTGGATGACGGCCACTTCTTCCTCGTCCAGGGTGCGCATCTTCTTGCCCACGAACTGCATCGCGCGGCGGCGGCCTTCGTGATTAGTGATAGTTTGGCAAGTCAGGATGGCCTCTTTCACGTCCTCCGGCATGGGGACGCGCTTGACGCGGTCGCGCGGGGCTTCCACCAGCTCGGCGCCGAGCGCCTGCAGGGCGTCGGACTGGCGCTTGAGTTCGGTTTTAGATGGGCGCTCGTATTCTTGTTCGAACTCGGAAGATTGGAAGCCGACGGCGCCCCGGTTTGCATTTGGCATGATAACTGTGAGGCAGGGCATGAACCCGGCCTGTAAAAACTGTAAACGACTGCTATGATAACTGTTTTAACGGTCACCCGAAGAAAACACCACATGAGCGACTCCGCATTTAGCCACAGCCAGGATCAATTGAAGCAGCTTGCACGCGACGTTTTGGCGTACGCGCGCGAGAAGGGCGGCACCGATGCCGCCGTCGAGATCAGCGAGGGCAGCGGCTTGTCCGTCTCTGTGCGCAAGGCGAAAATCGAAACCATCGAGCAAAACCGCGACAAGGGCCTGGGCGTGACCGTGTTCATCGGCCAGAAGCGCGGCAACGCCAGCACCTCGGACTTTTCGCCGGCCTCGCTGCGCGCCACCGTGGACGCGGCTTACAACATCGCCAATTTCACCGCCGACGACGACTGCGCCGGCCTGGCCGACGAGGACATGCTGGAGAAGAACCCGCGCGACCTGCAGCTGTACTACCCGTGGCTGATCTCCACCGAAGAGGCGGTGGCGCTGGCGCAGCGCGCCGAAGCGGCCGCCTTCGAGGTGGACCCGCGCATCACCAACAGCGAAGGCGCCGGCGTGCACGTGCAGCAGTCGCACTTCGTGTCGGCCAACTCGCGCGGCTTCATCGGCGGCTACCCGTACTCGCGCCACACCCTGTCGGTGGCGCCGATCGCCGGCAAGGGCGCCAAGATGCAGCGCGACGACTGGTACAGCTCGGTGCGCGACGCCGCCAGGATGGCCGCGCCCGAAGCCATCGGCCGCTACGCCGCCGAGCGCGCGCTGGCGCGCCTGAACGCGCGCAAGCTCGACACCCGCACTTGCCCGGTGCTGTTCGAAGCGCCGCTGGCGGCCGGCCTGCTGGGCGCCTTCGTCCAGGCCACCTCGGGCGGCGCGCTGTACCGCAAGTCCACCTTCCTGCTCGACAGCCTGGGCCGGTCGGCCTTCCCGTCGCATATCCAGATCAAGGAAGACCCGCACGTGATCGGCGCGGTCGGCTCGGCCCCGTTCGACGAGGAAGGCGTGCGCACCCAGCGCCGCGACGTGGTCAAGGACGGCGTGGTGCAGGGCTACTTCCTGTCGACCTACTCGGCGCGCAAGCTGGGCATGCAAACCACCGGCAACGCGGGCGGCTCGCACAACCTGTCGATGACGTCCTCGCTGACGAAGAAAAACGACGATTTCGTGGCCATGCTGAAGAAGATGGGCACCGGCCTGCTGGTGACCGAACTGATGGGCCAGGGCACCAACTACGTGACCGGCGACTACTCGCGCGGCGCGTCCGGCTACTGGGTGGAAAACGGCGTGATCCAGTACCCGGTGGAGGAGATCACCATCGCCGGCAACATGAAAGAGATGTTCCAGCAAATAGTCGGTATCGGCTCGGACGTACTGGTGCGCGGCACCAAGCAGACCGGTTCCATCCTGATCGAAAAAATGGTTGTTGCAGGAAGCTAATTTCCCGTTGCAAGCTTGCCCACGTTTCCATACACTGTCCCCGGCATATTAAAAAAACCTAGGAGACAATGTATGGAACGCCGTTCATTCATGACCAAGGCCGCTGTCGGCGCCACCGCAGGCATCATCGCCGCCCCGGCCCTGGCGCAGTCGCTGCCCACCATCAACTGGCGCCTGGCGTCCAGCTTCCCCAAATCGCTGGACACCATCTTCGGCGCCGCCGACACCTTCACCAAGCGCGTCTCCCAGCTCACCGGCGGCAAGTTCAACATCCGCTCGTTCGCCGGCGGCGAAATCGTGCCCGGCCTGCAGGTGATGGACGCGGTGCAAGCCGGCACCGTCGAGTGCGGCCACAGTGCCTCCTACTACTACTTCGGCAAGGACGCCACCTTCGCCTTCGACTGCGCGGTGCCGTTCGGCCTGACCTCGCGCCAGCACACCGCCTGGTACGACCAGGGCGGCGGCCGCGAGCTGACCCGCGAATTCTTCAAGGGCTACGGCATCATCAACTTCCTGGGAGGTAACTCCGGCACCCAGATGGGCGGCTGGTTCCGCAAGGAAGTCAAATCCGTGGCCGACCTGAAAGGCACCAAGATGCGCGTGGGCGGCTTCGCCGGCAAGGTGCTCGAGCGCCTGGGCCTGGTGCCGCAGCAGCTGGCCGGCGGCGACATCTACCCGGCGCTGGAAAAAGGCACCATCGACGCGGCCGAATGGGTCGGCCCGTACGACGACGAAAAGCTCGGCTTCCACAAGGTGGCGCCGTTCTACTACGCGCCGGGCTGGTGGGAGGCGGGCGCCTCGTTCTCGTTCTACGTCAACATCAAGGAATGGGAAAAGCTGCCCAAGGAATACCAGGCCGCGATCGAGTGCGCCTCGTACGAAGCGCACGTGGTGATGCAGGCCGAATACGACTTCCGCAACCCGACCGCGCTGGCGAAACTGCTGAAGGGCGGCGTCAAGCTGCGCAACTTCCCGAAAGACATGATGGACGCCTGCTACAAGGCCGCCAACGACGTCATGAACGAAGAGGCGGCACGCAACGCCAAGTTCGCCAAGATCTACGAGCCATGGAAAAAGTTCCGCCAGGACCAGAACCAGTGGGCCTCGGTGGCCGAAGCGACAATGCAGAACTTCCTCATCAGCGCCGGCCGCGGCAAGTAACTTAATTCCGCACATTTTGCTTATCGGCAAAGAGTGCTCTGGGGCTGGCCACAGGTGATCAGGCGGGCGACGTCGGGGTTGTCGAGGTAGCGCACGTGGGCGTCGACGGGATTTTCGAAGGCGCCGAACCAGGTGCGGGCGTTGGATACCAGCACGTTGTGCACCGCCACGCCCGGGCGTTCGTACTTTTCCTTGAGCAGCGTGTAGGACAGCAGATCGTTCGGGTCGGTGAAGGCCAGCAGCGTCAGGCCGGCGATGGCGGCCGGTGCTTCCGATGCCGCCGGTGCCGGGGCGCCGGCGCTGCGCGGGCGGCGCCGCTCCAGCACGCGCTGCAGGCTGTCCTGCGGCAGCGCGCGGCGGCCCACTTCCAGCGGCAGCCCCTGGTCGGCCAGGCCCAGGATGGGAATCTGGTTGGCCGCCATCACCAGGTAGGCCAGGCGGTCCAGCGTTTGCTGGGCGGCTTCCGCTGCTCTTGTCGCCCCGGGTGCGGCGCCGCGTTCGTCCAGCATGCTGCTCAGCGTGTCGAACAGGATCTTGCTGCCCAGGCTTTCCGCGATCACCACCAGCGGCGCATCCGGCGCCGCGCCTGCCGTGGCGCGCAGCACCGCGTCGCGCATGCGCTGCTGGATCTGGCCGCGCGCTTCGCCCTGGTAGATCAGCGCATCGGGCAGGCAGTCGTCCATCAGCCGGTCCTTCACCCGGGCGTTGACGCCGGCGCGCTGCGGCGCGTAGGGCGGGCTGCCCTGGCAGACGGGGGATTTGTCGGTCTGGTCGTAGCACAGCTGCTGCTTGAGGGGCGTGGTCAGCGGCGACCAGATCAGCGACTGGAAGCGGACCGCGCCGTCGCCGGCGGGCACGGTGGCGGGGATGATCTCGATCTGCCCCGGCGCGGCCCTGGACAGCGCCGGGGCGGCCGGCGGCAGGTGGGCGGCCAGCGCGCTGCCGAGCTGCCGCACGGTCTCCTTGGCCCAGCTGGCGTCGTGCGTGCACATGCCGTGCACCAGCAGCACGTCGACCCGGTGGCCGGGCGTGTGTTCGACAAAATGGGCCAGGCCCGGAAAGGTGGTGCCCGCTTCCATGAACTGCGCGGGGCGGTAGGGCATGCTGCAGGCGGACAGGCACAGCAGGGACAACAGCATCGGTTTTTTCATGGCGTTCTCCAAGCAAGGCGCTGGAGACCATGATCTGCGCAGGCGCACGCCGCCGCAAGCATAAACTCGCGGCGGGCTTGTGCTACATCAGAATTTCATTTCCAGCAGCGCGCGCACCACGGCGGTGGTGGGGGTGAGGGTGCCGTCGCGCAGGGTGCCGGTAGGTTCGACGAAGGTCGATTCGCTGTAGTTGTCCTGGTGCAGGGCGTTGGCCACGGCCACGCGCAGCTGGGTCTTCGGGGTGAATTTCCACAAGCCGTACAGGTCCAGCGAACGCTTCGGTATCGAGTACGCGTACTGTTTCTCCGAGATGCGCACCGGGCCGCCGCTCTGGAAGCTGAAGCTGCCGCCCAGCGTGAGCGGCAAGCTGTCCAGTTTCCAGTCCGCGCCGACCGTGCCGCTGACCGGGGTCTGCTGGTCCAGGCGGTTGTTCGGGCCGGGCACGGAGTCCAGGTCGGACCAGTTGCGCGACAGGTTGGCGCGCATTTCGATGGCCGGCGCTGTCGGGTACATGGAGCGCAGCGGCAGCTTGGCTTCCAGTTCGATGCCGCGCGTGTTGGCGGTGCCGGCGTTCATGGGGCGCGACACGTACAGGCCGTCGACCAGCGCCACCTGCTGGCGCGTGATGTCCTTGATGCGGCGCACGAAGGTGCTGGCCGTCATCAGGCCGCCGCCCGGCAGGTAATGCTCGAACGCCAGGTCCAGGCCCCACGCCAGTTCCGGTTTCAGCAGCGGGTTGCCGGTCTGGTCCGGGCTGGTGGCGGTGTTGTTGTTGGCGGCGAAGCGGCGCGGGATCAGGCTGTTGACGCCAGGCGCCTTGTAGGTGCGCGAAATGCCCAGGCGGACCTGGTCGGCCTTGCTGCCGGGGATTTTCCACAAGGTCTGGAACAGCGGGCTCCACACGCTGGACTTGTTGCTCACCGGCGCATAGTCGTTGCCTTCGCTGGTGGTCTCGATGCCTTCCCAGCGCAGGCCGAAGTACACCGACCAGCGGTCCGTGATGGTCCATTCGTCCTGCGCGTACAGGGCCAGGCGCTGCACCTCGGCGTTGTAGACCTGGTCCAGGTCGGACACCGGCGCGCCGATCGGGCTGCTTTCGCGCTGGATGCGGTCTTCGTCGCGCTTGCTGTAGCCGGCGTCCCAGCCGGTGGCCAGCGCGTGGCCTTCGAACAGCGGCGTGGAGTATTTGCCGGTGGTGGTGAAGCCCTTGTCGGTGGAGTCGGACGTGACCAGGCGGTCCACCGCCAGCACGTTGTTGGCGAAGTACTGCAGCGTGGGCGCTTCGGTGGAGCGCTTGTTGTAATTGGCGCCGCCTTTCACTTCCAGCTTGGCGCCGGCGGCCAGCTTGCGGGTCCAGGTCAGGTCGGTGCGCAGCAGGGCGACGTCGGAATCGATGTTCACGCTGGTGGCGCTGTAGCGCGGCAGCTTGCCTTGCAGTGTATTCACGCGCTCGTCGGTGTCGCCGCGGAAGCGGTTCACGTTGACGAAGCTTTGCGAGGTGACGATGTCGTTCGGGCCGAGGTTGACGTTCACGCGCGGCGACAGGTTCAGCGCCTGGAAGGTGCCCTGGCTGGTCTGCTCGGTGCGGCGCAGCAGGTGCTGTTCGCCTGCCGGGGTGTAGCCGGTGGTGACGATTTCCGCCGGGCGGTTGAACTTGCCGTAGGTGACGCCGCCGCCCACCGCGTAGGAAATGGCGCCCTTGCGGTCGGAGAGCTGGAAGTTGGTGTTGGTGCCGAGCTTGCCGTTGTCGTCCTGCAGGCCCACTTTGACTTCGCGCTGGGCCGTGACGATGGCTTTCTTCAGCACGATGTTGATGCCGCCGGCGATGGCCTGGGTGCTAAATTCGGCGGTGGCCGCGCGCATCACTTCGATGCGCTCGATCATGTCCGGCGACAGCGAGTCCAGCGAGAAGCCGGGCGGCGCCGGTTCGCCGTTCAGCATGATCTGGGTGTAGCCGCTGCCCAGGCCGCGCATGCGGATGTCGCCGCCGCGCCCCTGCACGCCGCCCACGGTGATGCCCGGCAGGCGCTTGAGCACCTCGCCGATGGTGGTGTCGCCGTTCTTCAGGATTTCTTCCTGCGTCACCACGATCTTGGTGGCGGTGTCGTTGCGGCGCGCGTCATAGGTCTCGGCCGCGCCCTTGATCTCCACCTTTTGAATCGGCTGCTTGGCGGGCTGGACCGGTTCGTCGGCCGCGTAGGCCTGGGCGCTGCTGATGAGAACGGGAACTGCGGCCAGCAGGCGCAGCAAGGTGGGGGACGGGCGGAGCCGTTGGGTCATGGTGGTTGCCGATTGGGTAATGTTTGCACAAGAAAAAGCCCGCTCAGAGGCGGGCTTTGTCCACTTTGCCGTTATGGTAATAGGAACGTTGCCTACTTTCAATTGGCTATTTTGGTGCATTGGCAGCGGCTTGGCTGTCTATCCGGCTCGATACGCGGCAGATGGGCGCAAATGCCGAATATTGCCGACAATCACCGCAAATCGCGGCAAATCGGCGTCGGCCGGCGGGGCGCCGGCCGGCAAAATATTTTCTCAAGCGTTGGCGCGCAGCGACATCAGCACCGGTTGCAAAATGGCCGCGCCCAGGCGGGCGCTGCGGGCGCCATCCCAGCCGGTCACTGGATCGGGGTCGTTGGCGTTGTCCTTGAACGGCATTTCCAGCGTCAGCGACAGGCAGCCGAAGGCGTGCGAAATGTGCGGCGAACCCATGGTCAGGGTTTCCGGCGTCAGCGGGCTTTCACCGTAGCCGAACGCGTCCTGGAAGTCCGGGCTGGCGATCTTGAAGGCTTGCACGAAGTCCTGCTGGCGCTGGGCGTCGGCCTTGCTCCAGGTTTCCAGCGCTTCGCTGCCGGCGGTGAAGACATAGGGCAGGCCTTCGTCGCCGTGGATGTCCAGGAACAGGTCGCAGCCCGTTTGCTTCATCTTGTTCAGCACCAGGAACACTTCCGGGCTGCGCTCCATGGTCGGGTTCAGCCATTCGCGGTTCAGATTGGCGCCGGCCGCGTTGGTGCGCAGGTTGCCGCGCACCGAGCCGTCCGGGTTCATGTTCGGCACCACGTAGAACACCGCTTCCTGCAGCAGCTGGCGGCCGAAGGGATTGGCCACGTCCAGCAGGGCGTCGACCATGCCTTCCACGAACCATTCCGCCATGGTCTCGCCCGGGTGCTGGCGCGCAATGACCCACACCTTCGGCTTGCCTTCTTCCGGCTCGCCGATCACCATCAGGTTCATGTCGTGGCCGTCCAGGGTGCTGCCCAGGTCTTCCACGCGCACGTAGTCGTTCAGCTGGGCGTTGTCCAGCAGGGCCAGGTGGCGCTCCCACGAGTAGGGCTCGAAGTAGGCGTAGTAGACGCTGTCGTATTCCGGCGTGTGCTCGATGACCATGGTCTGGCCGTCGTACGAGGTGGGCACGCGGAACCAGGTTTCGCGGTCGTAGCTGGCGGCGGCCTGGTAGTCTTTCCAGCCGTCCGGATAGGCGGCCTGGCCGGCGTTCAGGAAGTTCATGGTCAGCGGGGTCGCCTTGGCGCCCTGCACGCGGAAGTAGAACCACTGGATGATGTCGGCAGCGGAATCTTTGCGAATGTTCAGGTCGATCGCGGAAGGGTCGTCCGCGCGCAGAACGTCGATGGCGCCAGCATCGAATTGGTGGCTGATTTTGATAGGCATTGCGTCTGTCCTGATGGGTAAAAGTATCGGGTGTGCGACATGATACTAGTTTTATGGACAAGCTTGGGATTGCAAGCTTGTTAATTCGGTCATACACTAGGCCGGGATTCCTCATGAAAACAACACCGGAGACAGAACCTATGCAGCGTCGTTCCTTCCTGAAAAACGCCACCCTGGGCGCTGGCGCCGGCGCGCTGGCCGTGGCCCCGGCGCTGGCCCAGGCGCAGCCCGCCGTCACGTGGCGGCTGGCGTCGAGCTTTCCCAAGACCCTGGACACCATCTACGGCTCGGCCGACCACTTCTGCAAGCGCGTGGCCGAGCTGACCGGCGGCAAATTCACCATCCGCCAGCACGCCGCCGGCGAGATCGTGCCGGGCTTGCAGGTGATGGACGCGGTACAGGCGGGCACGGTGGAGATGGGCCACACGCCGTCCTACTACTACTTCGGCAAGGATCCGGCGTTCTGCTTCGACTGCGCGGTGCCGTTCGGCCTGACCGCGCGCCAGCAGACCGCGTGGTACGACCAGGGCGGCGGACGCGAGCTGATGCGCGAGTTCTACAAGGGCTACGGCATCATCAATTTCATGGCCGGCAATACCGGCACGCAGATGGGCGGCTGGTACCGCAAGGAAGTGAAAACGGTGGCCGACATGAAGGGCCTGAAGATCCGCATCGCCGGCTTCGCCGGCCGCGTGATGGAGCGCATGGGCGCGGTGCCGCAGCAGATTCCGGCCAGCGACGTCTACGGCGCGCTGGAAAAGGGCACCATCGACGCGGCCGAGTGGGTCGGCCCGTACGACGATGAAAAGCTGGGCCTGCAGCGCGTGGCGCCGCACTATTACGCGCCGGGCTGGTGGGAGGCCGGGCCGCAACTGTCGTTTTATGTCAACATCAAAGAGTGGGAAAAGCTGCCCAAGGAATACCAGGCGGCGGTGGAATGCGCCAGCTACGAGTGCCACGTGACCATGCAGGCCGAGTACGACACCAGGAACCCGGCCGCGCTGGCGCGCCTGCTGAAGAACGGCGCCAGGCTGCACACCTTCTCGAAAGAGATCATGGACGCGTCATACAAGCTGTCGACCGCCGTGATGGAAGAGGAAGCGGCCAGGAACGCCAAGTTCAAGAAGATCTACGAGCCGTGGAAGAAGTTCCGCCAGGACCAGAACCAGTGGGCCTCGGTGGCCGAAGCCACCATGCAGAATTACCTGATCAACGCCGGCCGCCGGTAGCGGCGCGGCAGGGCGCTTCGCCATGACCGGGGGATACTTCGTCGGCATCGCCGTGCTGCTGGTGCTTGTCGTTGGACCGGCGGCACTGGGCCTGGCCGGATGGTTCAAGACCCGCCGCGCTCCGCCGGCCCCGCAACCCGGCGGCAGCGTGCGATGGCGCTGGACGCTGATGTCGGCGTTGCTGTATGTCTTCGCTTTCAATCTGACCTTCTTCATCCAGGAGCTGTTCCTGGTGCTGCCCAAGGCCCTTACGCCGGGTTTGCGCCCGACCCTGTTCCACAACAACCACCGCTGGGAGGGCGAGAACCCGCTGGCAAGCCTGTTCCAGGGGACAGGCGCGCTGGCGACCTTGCTGGCGGGTGGTTTTTGCGCATGGCTGTTGTGGCGAGGCAGCGGCAAATCGGCCGCCGCGCGCCTGTTGCTATTCTGGATGGCGTACAGCGGGATCTTCATGGCGTTGCCGCAGGTGGCCATCGGCGCGCTCAGCACCCAGAGCGATGTGGGGATGGCGATGGCGTACCTGGGGACCACGCAGGCCGCCAAGCTGACGGCGGCGTTGCTTGCGCTTGGCGCCATCCCCCTGTTCGCCGGCTGGCTGCGGCAGCGCTTGCTCGACCAGGTTGGCGGCGTGGACCGTATCCCCGGTCCCACGGGCAGCAAGCTGCTGCTGTTCGAGCTGGCCGCGCTGCCGGCGGTGCTGGCGCTGCCCGCGATTTTCCTGTTTCGCATTCCCAGGGACTGGACGGAAGTGGTCCTGGTGCCGGTGGTGGTGACCATCGCCGGCGTATTCTGGATGCAGGCCGGAGCCTGGCGCCCCGGCGCGGGCAGCGTCAAAGGTGCCGGCGGCGCGGCGGCGGCGTCGGTTGCCTGGCCGCTTTGCGCGGTTGCGGCGCTGTTGCTGGTCTTCCAGCTGTTGTTGAGACCGGGTGTGCGCTTCTACTGACGGCGCCCAGGCTGCCTGCCGGTGCTTACGCCGCCGCGGGCAGCGGCAGGTCGAGCTGGTGCCATGCGGCCATGGCGCCGGCCAGTTCCAGGCTGCCATGGCCGCCCTGGCGCAGCAGGCCGCGCATGCTGTCGGCCAGCACCTCGGGCGTTTCTCCCTGGCCCAGCTTGAATTGCCCCTGTAGCGTGCGGACCCGGGCGCGAAAGGGCACGATGTACTGGCTCAGCACCTCGTAGCGCGGGCTTTCCGCCAGCCGCCACGGGCACGCCTCGCCCGCGTCCATCTGGTCGACCAGGGCCTGCAAGGCCGCGCGCGTGGCGTCCGGGCCGCTGCCGAACTCCAGGTCGACGTCGAACTGCGCCATCTCGTAGTTCCAGGTGGGTGCGTTGCGCCGGTCGCGCAGCCAGGCGGACGAGATGTAGCCTTGGGCGCCGGTGAACACCAGCAGCGCCCGGCCCGACTGGCGCAGGCTGGCCAGCTGCGGATTGTGCGTGGACAGGTGGCCGATGAACTCCAGCCCGCCGCCTTCGGTGCGCTGCAGCACCAGCGGCAGCGGGGTGGCCTGCGAGCCGGCATCGCCATGGCTGACCAGCAGGGCCAGCGGGTGGCGCTTGACGAGGTCTTCGATCGGCTGCAGCTCGGCTGGGCGGAAAATACTGGTGTGATACATTGCGCGTCTCCGGTGGGTTGGTGCGGCCATTGTGCGGCGCGCGCCGGGGCGGCGAAAGGCACGCCGTGCAATCGGCGCGTTCGCCGGTGAACAACAGAAAGGGCGGGACATGGCGGGCAGCGGCAAACTGGGATGGGGCGATTTGCATGTGCTGCACGCGGTGGCCAGCACCGGCTCGCTGTCGCAGGCGGCGGCGCTGCTGGGCACCAGCCATCCCACGGTGTTCCGCCGCATCCAGGCCATTGAGCAGACCCTGGGGGCGACGCTGTTCGAGCGCAGCCGCCAGGGCTATCGCGCGACCGCCGCAGCGGCTGAATTGCTGGAACTGGCCGAACATATTGCGCAGCGGCTGAACGACATGTCCGCTCCTGCCGCGCACGGCGCCGTCGGCGGCACGGTGCTGCTGAGCACGACTGAAACGATGCTGCCGACCGTGCTGCCGCCGGTGCTGGCCCGGCTGCGGGAAAGCGCGCCCGGGATACTGGTCGCGCTGGACATTGCGGACGGCCTGGCCAATCTGCAGCGGCGCGAGGCCGACGTGGCGCTGCGGGCCGGCGGCCAGCCGCCGGACGACCTGGTGGGCCGCGTGGTGTGCGGCATCGAGACCGCGGTGTACCGGCCGGCGGCGTGGCGGCCGGTCGACGAGGCGCGCCTCGCCGCAGTGCCGTGGGTCTGCCTGGATGACGGTTTTGCGCACCTGGCGTCGCTGCAGTGGCTGAAGCAGCGTGGCCTGCTGGCGCGCGCCGCCGCGCGCTGCAACAGCACCGTGGCCGTCATGCGGCTGGCGGAGCAGGGCATGGGCCTGGCGGTGCTGCCGTGCTACCTGGGCGACGCCAGCCCCGCGCTGCGGCGCGTGCTGCCGCCGCAGCCGCAGTTCCGGTCCGGGCTGTGGCTGCTGTCGCACGCCAGCACGCGCGGCGTGGCGCGCATCGGCGCCGTGCTGGAGGCGCTGGGCGACGGCCTGCGGCGGCAGGCGGACCTGTTCGAAGGCCGCCGTCCCTGGCCGGAGCCTTGATCGGCAAAGTCCACTTTCCCTGAGCCAGATCAACATGGGCTGCGCGCCGGCTTGCTATGTTGGCTTGCGGCCCTCCGCATTGTGCGGCCGCGCCGCGCTACCAGGAGACCACCATGGATCATTGCGGACCGGACCACATTGAAGTGCTGGACAAAAAAATCACCGCGCTGAGCGACGCGCTGGCGCACCTGGGCCAGGGCACCACGCTGAAAGAGCTGCTGCGCATCATCCGCTTCCCCGGCTACACTACCCCCGCCGAGTTCGCTTTCTCGGTCGCCATGCTCGACAGCATGGCCCACCAGGCCCGCATGCTCGAACAAATGGGCGACGATCTGCTCGCGGCCGCCAAGCAGGTGGGGCAGGAGGGCTGACGCGCGCTGCCGGCCTGTGGCTGCATTCAGTCCGCGGTCCCGCCGCCTTCCCGCCTGTTGCGCCGCGCTGACAAACCCTTGCGCTGAGGAAAATGTACGCTACACTGCCCTGGCCGCGTGCCGGGGCAGTGCGGCGTTCTTCCACTCTGAGGGGACATAGATGAAGCAGCTGTTTCGGGTAGTGTTGGCGGCCTTGCTGGCCTGTTCGTTCTTGCCGGCTGCGTCGGCGGCGAATGTGGGATCGGCGGACGAGGCGGTGGCGATGGTGAAGAAGGCGGCCGCCTACATCGCGGCCAACGGCAAGGACAAGGCCTACGCTGAAATTAACAACCCCAGCGGCCAGTTCAAGGACCGCGACCTGTATATCGCCGTGCTGGACACCAGGGGCGTGACCCTGGCGCACGGCGGCAACGCCAAGCTGATCGGCAAGCCCATGATCGACCTGAAGGACGTGGACGACAAGCACTTCATCAAGGCCTTCCTCGACGTGGCCGCCACCAAGGGCAGCGGCTGGGTCGACTACAAGTGGCCGAATCCGGTGAGCAAGGCCATCGAGAAAAAGTCCACCTACGTGGAGAAGGCCGGCGACCTGGTCATCATCTGCGGCATCTACAAAGGCTAGTCAGTTCAGTCCGCCGAAGCGCTGGTAGAAGGCGGGGCCGGCTTCGGCGGCGGTGTCATCCTCGCGCCGCAGCACGGCCAGCACGTGCTGCTCGGCGGCGCCCGCCACCAGGCGGTACAGTTCGCGCGCCAGCTCGTAGGCGGCGGCGCCCGGCCATGGATCGGGCAGCAGTTCCACCGGCAACTGCGGGTCGTGCAGCTGGACCCGGCGGTAGGCATGGATCAGCAGCGAGCGGATCACGAAGGCCTGCTCCGGCGCCGGGTGGTGCCCGCCGCGCAGCAGGGCCAGCAGCGGCTGGAACTGCGCGATGAATTGCTGGTAGCCATCCATCACGCCGCTCAAGTCCCAGCCCTCGTCTATCATTTCCCGCAGCGGACGGCCGCTGCGCGCGCCCGGCATCTGGGCGGCGTGGCAGATGAACAGCTTGTCGCGCGTGCCGGTGCGGGCCAGCAACTCGTCGAGCGTGTCCGGATTGCCGGCCGGGTGGCCGAACACGCCGGCCGACACCAGGCCGTAGCCTTCCCACACCAGTTCCTTGCGCAGCAGCGTGCGCTCCGCCGCGCCCAGGCTGTTGCCGCTCATCACCAGCGTCCAGTTGCCGTCCCAGTGCAGGTGCAGCGGCGAGTAGACGCGGCGCTGCGCGCGCGCCAGGCGGGCCTGCGATTCGGGCGGAATGGAGTACGACGAGCGCCGCCCGTCGCGCTGGGACACCAGCCAGCCCTCCTGCGCCAGCCGGAACACCGAGGTGCGCAGCAGCCTGTCGTTGACGCCGAACGGCGCCAGCAGCTCGATCAGGCTGCCCAGCCACACCACGCCGCCGTGCGGCACGATGGCGTCGCCGAAGATGGTCATGACCAGCGATTTGGAGCGCGGCGGGTCGCTGGCCAGGAAGTGGGCTATCCATTCGTTGCTGTTCAGGGTTTTCATCTTGCGCACGGGTGTTTTTCTCTCAAGCGGGGAGTTTACTTTGCTGTGGCTTCGGCGCAGCATTATTTTTCTTGGATCGGGCCATTCTGGCACCAACACGCCGCAAAGGGATACAGTTTTTTGATTTGAGTCAAAAAAACAGTATGCAAACGAATTTTTGTATCGTATGATGATTTTACACCCTTGACCAAGGAGACAAAACATGTACGCACAGATGGTTGAAACCGGCCTGAAGAAAGTTCAGACGAACGAGGACATGAGCGCCGACGAGCGCGCGTTCCAGGCCCGCATCGACGCCGGCGTGAAGATCGAGGCCAAGGACTGGATGCCCGACGCCTACCGCAAGACGCTGATCCGCCAGATCTCCCAGCATGCCCATTCCGAAATCGTCGGCCAGTTGCCCGAAGGTAACTGGGTGACGCGCGCGCCCACGCTGAAACGCAAGTCCGTGCTGCTGGCCAAGATCCAGGACGAAGCCGGCCACGGCCTGTACCTGTACAGCGCCGCCGAAACGCTGGGCGTTTCGCGCGACGAACTGCTGGCCGCCCTGCACAGCGGCAAAGCCAAGTATTCCAGCATCTTCAACTACCCCACGCTGAGCTGGGCCGACATGGGCGCCATCGGCTGGCTGGTGGACGGTTCGGCCATCATCAACCAGATCCCGCTGTGCCGCTGCTCCTACGGTCCGTATTCGCGCGCCATGATCCGCGTGTGCAAGGAAGAGTCCTTCCATGCGCGCCAGGGCTACGACATCATGATGTCGCTGGCCAAGGGCACGCCGGAACAGAAAGCCATGGCGCAGGACGCGCTGAACCGCTGGTGGTGGCCGTCGCTGATGATGTTCGGCCCGTCCGACGCCGAGTCGGTCAACAGCGCGCAGTCCGCGCAATGGCGCATCAAGCTGTTCTCGAACGACGAACTGCGCCAGCGCATGGTCGACCAGACCGTCCCGCAAGCCGAATACCTGGGCCTGACCGTGCCCGATCCCGACCTGAAATTCAACGCCGAAACCGGCCACTATGAATTCGGCGAAATCGACTGGAGCGAGTTCCAGGCTGTGCTGAAGGGCAACGGCCCGTGCAACCGCGAGCGCCTGCGCACCCGCGTCAAGGCCTACGAGGACGGCGAATGGTTCCGCGACGCGCTGGTGGCCTACGCCGACAAACACAAAGAGGAGAAGGCTGCGGCCTGAGGAGACATAAGATGAGCAAAGAATGGCCATTGTGGGAAGTATTCATCCGCAGCCAGCACGGCCTGGCGCACAAGCATGTGGGCAGCCTGCACGCGTCCGACGCCGCCATGGCGGTCAACAACGCGCGCGACGTCTACACCCGCCGCAATGAAGGCGTGAGCATCTGGGTGGTGAAAGCCACCGACATCGTGGCCAGCAGCCCGGGCGACAAGGACGCGCTGTTCGAACCGTCCAACAGCAAGGTTTATCGCCATCCCACCTTCTTCCCGATGCCGGAAGAAGTGAAGAACCTGTAAGCGGGACGCGGTCATGGACAAACTCATGGACGATAAGCTCGCCTGGCTGCTGCGCCAGGGCGACAATGCCCTGATCCTGAGCCAGCGCCTGTCGGAGCTGTGCGGCAAGGGGCCGGCGCTGGAAGAGGATATGGCGCTGACCAATGTGGCGCTGGACCTGCTGGGCCAGACCCGCATGTGGTACACCTGCGCCGGCGAACTGGAAGGCGCCGGCCGCGACGAGGACCGGCTGGCCTACCACCGCGACGCGCACGATTTCAAGAACTGCCTGCTGGTGGAGCAGCCGAACGGCAACTACGCCGACACCATGGTGCGCCAGTTCTACTTCGACACCTGGCACTACTTCTTCATCGGCGCGCTGACCAGCTCCGGCGATGAGCGCATCCGCGAGATCGCCGAGAAGTCGCTGAAGGAAGTGACCTACCACCTGCGCCGCAGCGGCGACCTGATCGTGCGCCTGGGCGACGGTACTGAAGTCAGCCGCGCCAAGACGCAGACGGCGGCCGACGAGCTGTGGATGTACACCGGCGAGTTCTTCAACTACGACGCGGTGGACCAGGCCATGGTGGCCGCCGGCGTGGCCCCGGCTTGCGAGCCGCTGCGCGCGCAATGGCTGGCGCACGTGAGCGACATCTTCGGCGAAGCCACGTTGACGATGCCGTCGCCGGACGCCTGGATGCAGAAGGGCGGCAAGCAGGGCGTGCACAGCGAGCACCTGGGCTACCTGCTGGCCGAAATGCAGTTCCTGCAGCGCGCCTATCCCGGATCGGAGTGGTAAGTGAACGCCGCCGCCGCTGTTGCCGCCACGGGCGCCGCCGTCACCGCTGAGCAGGTCTGGGCCTGGCTCGCCGAGGTGGCCGATCCGGAAATCCCCGTGATCTCCGTGGTCGACCTGGGCATCGTGCGCGACGTGGCCGTGGCGGAGGGCGGTGCTTGCACCGTCACCATCACGCCCACCTACTCGGGCTGCCCGGCCATGCAGGTGATCGCGGACGCCGTCACCGACGCGCTGCGCGAGCGCGGCATCGCGCAGGTGGACCTGCGCACGCAGCTGTCGCCGGCATGGACCACCGACTGGATGAGCGAAGAGGGCAAGGCCAAGCTGAAGGGCTACGGCATCGCCCCGCCCGCGCAGCAGGTGGTCGACATCAGCGGCTTGCGCCGCGGGGCTTCCGGCACTGCCGACCTGGCCGCCGGCCTTCGTGCCAATATCAAGCGCGGCGCCATTGCGCGGCCCAAGGTGGTGTGCCCCCATTGCGGCTCCAGCCACACCGAAAACACCAGCCAGTTCGGTTCCACGCCTTGCAAGGCGCTGTACAAGTGCCTCGATTGCCGCGAGCCGTTCGACTACTTCAAGTGCCACTGAGAGCATAACCATTATGAGCAAATTCTATCCGCTGTCCGTCGCCCAGGTGAGCAACGAAACGCGCGACTGCATCGCCGTCACCTTCGCCGTGCCGCCCGAACTGGAAGAGAGCTTCAAATACCAGCAAGGCCAGCACCTTACGCTGCGCACCCATATCAACACCGAAGACGTGCGCCGCTCGTACTCGATCTGCTCCGCCGTGCAGGACGGCGCGCTGCGCGTGGCCATCAAGCGCACGCCCGGCGGCATGTTCTCCACCTGGGCCAACGACACGCTGAAGCCGGGCACGGTGATCGAAGTGATGCCGCCCATGGGCCACTTCAACGTGCCGCTGAACGCCGCCAACCGCAAGAACTACATGGCGTTCGCGGCCGGCAGCGGCATCACGCCTATCCTGTCCATCATCAAGACCACGCTGCTGACGGAGCCGAACAGCCGCTTCACGCTGTTCTACGGCAACCGCGCCTCGTCGTCGGTGATCTTCAAGAACGAACTGGCCGACCTGAAGGACATTTACACCGACCGCCTGAACATCGCTTACGTGATGAGCCGCGAGCAGCAGGATATCGAACTGTTCAACGGCCGCATCACCAAGGAAAAAGCGCAGCAGTTCCTGCAGCACTGGGTGCGCGTGGCGGACTACGACAACGCCTTCATCTGCGGCCCGGAAGACATGATGCACGGCGTCTCGGCCGCGCTGCAGGAAGCGGGCATGCCGAAGGCGAACATCAAGATCGAACTGTTCGCGGCCAGCATCCCGAAGCACCAGCACAAGCCGCGCGCGCAAGCAGAGGTGGGTACCGGGCTGACAGAGGTGACGGTGGTCATGGACGGCAACCACACCATGTTCACCATGGACCGCGACAAGGAATCCATCCTGGACGCCGGTCTGCGCGCCGGCATCGACATGCGCTACTCGTGCAAGGGCGGCGTGTGCTCCACCTGCCGCTGCAAGGTGCTGGACGGGAAAGTGGACATGGACGTGAACTACGCGCTGGAAGACTACGAGATCGCGCGCGGCTTCGTGCTGAGCTGCCAGAGCTTCCCGGTGACGGACAAGGTGGTGGTCGACTTCGACCAGCACGAATAAACCTGGGCTCAGACCCGCTGGGTCCGACCCCTGCTTTAACGGAGACGCCATGAGTTACGAGAACATCCTGTTTGAAATCAAAGGCGGTATCGCCAAGCTGACCCTGAACCGCCCGGACAAGCTGAACAGCTTCACCCAGGCCATGCACCTGGAAGTGCGCGACGCGCTGGCCAAGGTGCAGGCCGACAAATCCGTGCGCGTGCTGCTGCTCACCGGCGCGGGACGCGGCTTCTGCGCCGGCCAGGACCTGGGCGACCGCGCCGTGGAACCCGGCGCCGCAGGCGTGGACCTGGGCGACTCGGTGGAGAAATTCTACGCCCCGCTGGTGCTCACGCTGCGCAGCCTGCCCATGCCCGTCATTTGCGCCGTGAACGGCGTGGCGGCAGGCGCAGGGGCCAACCTGGCGCTGGCCTGCGACATCGTCATTGCCGGCAAATCGGCCAGCTTCGTGGAAGCGTTCTGCCGCCTGGGCCTGATCCCGGACACCGGCGGCACCTGGATCTTGCCGCGTTTGATCGGCATGGCGCGCGCCACCGGCCTGGCCATGCTGGGCGAGAAGCTCACCGCCGACCGTGCCGAGCAGTGGGGCCTGATCTGGAAAGCCGTGCCCGACGAACTGCTGATGACCGAAGCCGCCGCCATGGCCGAACACTTTGCCGCCGCGCCGACCAAGGGCCTGGCCTTCACCAAGAAAGCGCTGCAGATCAGCCACTGCAATTCGCTGCCCGAGCAGCTCAAGCTGGAAGGTGAGATGATGCGCGAGCTGGGTTACAGCCATGACTACCGCGAAGGCGTGGCCGCCTTCATCGGCAAGCGCACGCCCGAGTTCAAAGGAGAGTAAGCAATGGCAGCTCTGGATAAAGCCAGCGTCGTCGCCGTCATCGGCAGCGGCGCCATGGGTTCGGGTATTGCGCAGGTGGCGGCGGCCGCCGGCCACACGGTCAAGCTGTACGACACGCGCGCCGAGGCGGTGCACAAGGCCATCGCCGACATCGCCAAGGTCTACCAGAAGCTGGTGCACAAGGAGCGCATGAGCGCCGCCGACGCGCAAGCCGCCACTGCCCGCCTGCAGGCGGCCGACGGCCTGGCCGGCATGGCCGATGCCGCGCTGGTGGTGGAAGCCATCGTCGAGAACCTGGACGTGAAGCGCTCCCTGTTCGCCGACCTGGAAGGCATCGTTGGCGACGAGTGCATCCTGGCCACCAATACTTCCTCGATTTCCGTCACCGCCATCGCCGCCAGGCTGCGCCGCCCGCAGCGCCTGGTGGGCATGCACTTCTTCAATCCGGTGCCGCTGATGGCGCTGGTGGAAGTGATCAGCGGCCTGGCCACCGAACCTGCCGTGGCAGAGACGGTGTCCGATACGGCGGTCGCATGGGGCAAGAATCCGGTGTACGCCAAGTCCACCCCCGGCTTCATCGTCAACCGCGTGGCGCGCCCGTATTACGCCGAAGGCCTGCGCCTGCTCAACGAGCAGGCCGCCGACGCCGCCACCATCGACGCCGTGATGCGCGAGGCGGGCGGCTTCCGCATGGGGCCATTCGAGCTGATGGACCTGATCGGGCACGACGTGAACTACTCCGTCACCCAGTCGGTCTTCAACGCCTATTACAGCGATCCGCGCTTCACGCCGTCGGTGATCCAGCAGGAGCTGGTGAACGCCGGCTTCCTGGGCCGCAAGTCGGGCCGTGGCTTCTACGCCTACGGCGACGGCGCCGTGGTGCCGCCAGCGCAAAGCGAGGCGGCGCAAGCCAGGCCTGAATACGTGAGCTACAGCGTGGAACCAGGCGCCAGTGGCGCATCGTGCGTGACGGACGCCGTGCTGGCGCGCTTCCAGGAGCGCGGCATCGCCGTCACGCTGCGCAAGGCCAGCGAGGCGCACGGCCACGCTGCGGCGATCGTGCAGGAGCATGCGCCGGCCTTCCATTGCAACGGCGCGGCCGTCTATCTGACCGATGGCCGCAGCGCTACCCAGCGCGCGGCCGACAACAAGCATCCGGACACGGTGGTGTTCGACCTGGCGTACGATTACGGCAAAGCCACCCGCATCGCCATCGCCGCCGCCGACCAGTGCAGCGCTTCAGCGTACAGCGCCGTGGTGGGCCTGTTCCAGGCCGCCGGCTTCGCCGTGACGAAACTGGACGACGTGCCCGGGCTGGCCGTGATGCGCACCGTGGCCATGCTGGCCAACGAAGCGGCCGATGCGGTCAACCAGGGCGTGTGCAGCGCGCAGGGCGCGGACGTCGCCATGCAGAAGGGCGTGAACTATCCGCGCGGGCCGCTGGCCTGGGCCGACGCCGTCGGCGTCGATCGCATCGCCACCGTATTGGGCAACCTCGCAGCCGCTTATGGCGAAGACCGCTACCGCGTGTCGCCGCTGCTGCGCCGCAAACAGGCATCGGGAGCGAAATTCCATGCATAAAGACGCACCGGTTTTAACCGCCGCCGAGGCGCAGGCGCTGGCCCGGGCCGCCGGCGACGCGATGTATGCGCGCGACCGCGCCACCCAGGCCATGGGCATGCTGCTGGCCGAGATCCGGCCCGGCTATGCGCGCATGACCATGCCGGTAAGGGAAGACATGCTGAACGGGCACCAGACCTGCCACGGCGGCTTTATTTTCGCGTTGGCGGACAGCGCCTTCGCGTTTGCGTGCAACAGCCACAACCAAAACACGGTGGGCGCCGGCTGCACGATCGAGTACCTGGCCCCCGGCCGCCATCACGACCTGCTGACGGCCGAAGCCGTGGAGCAGGCGCTGGCCGGCAAGAGCGGCATCTACGACGTCAAGGTCAGCAACCAGGACGGACGCATCATCGCCCTGTTCCGTGGCAAGTCGCACCGCGTCAGCGGAGAAGTGGCGCCGCAGCAGGGTTAGTTCAAGAATACGAGGAGACAGCAATGGTTCAACGCAATCCCGCCCCAGCCGACCTGGAGCCTATCGAACGCGCCAGCAAGGACGAGCTGCAGGCGCTGCAACTGGAACGCATGAAGTGGACGTTGAAGCATGCGTATGAAAACGTGCCGCACTACCGCGCGGCATTCGACGAGAAGGGCGTACATCCGGACGACCTGAAGACATTGGCCGACCTGGCCAAGTTCCCCTTCACGGACAAGAAGACCCTGCGCGACAATTATCCCTTCGGCCTGTTCGCGGTACCGCGCGAGAAAGTGGTGCGCATCCACGCCTCTAGCGGCACCACCGGCAAGGCCACCGTGGTGGGCTACACGCAAAACGACATCGACACCTGGGCCAACGTGGTGGCGCGCTCCATCCGCGCCGCGGGCGGCCGCGCCGGCGACATGGTGCACATCTCCTACGGCTATGGCCTGTTCACCGGCGGCCTGGGCGCGCACTACGGCGCCGAGCGGCTGGGCTGCACCGTGATCCCCATGTCCGGCGGCCAGACCGAGAAGCAGGTGCAGCTGATCCAGGACTTCAAGCCCGAGATCATCATGGTCACGCCGTCCTACATGCTCAACATCATCGAGGAATTCCAGCGCCAGGGACTGGACGCGGCCGAATCGTCGCTGAAGGTGGGCATCTTCGGCGCCGAACCGTGGACCGACGCCATGCGCGCCGAGATCGAGGCGCGCGCCGGCATCGACGCGGTGGACATCTACGGCCTGTCCGAAGTGATGGGCCCCGGCGTGGCCAGCGAATGCATCGAGTCGAAGGACGGCCCGGTGATCTGGGAAGACCATTTCTACCCCGAGATCATCGACCCCGACACCGGCGAAGTGCTGCCGGACGGCTCGGACGGCGAACTGGTGTTCACCTCGCTGTCGAAGGAAGCGCTGCCCATCATCCGCTACCGCACGCGCGACCTGACCCGTTTGCTGCCGCCGACTTCGCGCTCCATGCGCCGCATCGGCAAGATCACCGGCCGCTCGGACGACATGATGATCATCCGCGGCGTGAACGTGTTTCCGACCCAGATCGAAGAGCTGATCTGCAAGATGCCGAAGCTGGCGCCGCAATACCAGCTGGTGGTGAGCCGCGACGGCCACCTGGACAAGCTGGACGTGATCGGCGAACTGCGCCCGGAGCTGACCGGCAAGCTGACCGCCAACGAAGTGGAGGCGCTGGCGCGCGAGCTGGAACACGCCATCAAGACCTATGTCGGCGTCACCACCCGTGTCAGCCTGCTGGCATCGAACAGCATCGAACGCACCATGACCGGCAAGGCCAGGCGCGTCATCGACAAACGACCAAAGATAGTCTAAGGAACCAACATGAACGAAGCATTCATCTGTGACGCGGTACGCACCCCCTTCGGCCGCTACGGCGGAGCACTTTCCGGCGTGCGCGCCGACGACCTGGCGGCACTGCCCATCGCCGCGCTCAAGGAGCGCAACCCCGGCGTCAACTGGGCCGAGGTGGACGACGTCTACTACGGCTGCGCCAACGGGGCGGGCGAGGACAACCGCAACGTGGGCCGCATGGCGGTGCTGCTGGCCGGCTTGCCGGTCGACGTGCCGGCCAACACCATCAACCGCCTGTGCGGTTCCAGCCTGGACGCGGTGGGCATCGCCGCGCGCGCCATCAAGTCCGGCGAGGCGCACCTGGTCATCGCCGGCGGCGTGGAGAGCATGACGCGCGCGCCTTTCGTCATGGGCAAGGCCGACAGCGCCTTCTCGCGCGCCGCCAAGATCGAGGACACCACCATCGGCTGGCGCTTCGTCAATCCGCTGATGAAGGCGCAGCACGGCATCGACTCGATGCCGGAGACGGCGGAAAACGTGGCCAATGAATTCAACATCAGCCGCGCCGACCAGGACGCGTTCGCCGTGCGCAGCCAGCAGCGCTGGGCGGCAGCCCACGCGGCGGGCCACTTCAAGAGCGAGATCGTGCCGGTGACGATCCTTCAAAAGAAGGGCGAAGCGAAGGTTGTCGACACCGACGAGCACCCGCGCCCGGACACCACCATCGAGATGCTGGCCAAGCTGAAGGGCGTGGTCAAGCCGGACGGCAGCGTCACGGCGGGCAATGCGTCCGGCGTGAACGACGGCGCCTGCGCCATCCTGCTGGCTTCGGCTGCGGCGGTGGACAAGTACGGCCTGAAGCCGCGCGGCAAGGTGCTGGGCATGGCAACTGCGGGACTGGCGCCGCGCATCATGGGCTTCGGCCCCGCGCCCGCATCGAAGAAGGTGCTGGCGCAACTGGGCCTGACCATAGAACAGATGGACGTGATCGAACTGAACGAAGCGTTCGCCGCGCAGGGCCTGGCCGTGACGCGCGACCTGGGCCTGGCCGACGACGCCGCCCACGTCAACCCGAACGGCGGCGCCATCGCTATCGGCCACCCGCTGGGCGCCTCCGGCGCGCGCCTGGTAACGGCCGCGCTGAACCAGCTGGAACGCACGGGCGGCCGCTATGCCCTGTGCACCATGTGTATCGGAGTGGGGCAGGGCATTGCACTGGTAATTGAACGCGTTTGAACACGATCCAAAACTAAAACTACGGAGACAACAATGTTCACGAATATCCTGAAAAAGACCGCCATCGCCGCTTCCTTGATCCTCGCCGCCGGCAGCGCGCTGGCCCAGAACATCAAGATCGGCTCGGTGCTGTCGGTATCCGGCCCGGCCGCCTTCCTGGGCGATCCCGAGCTGAAAACGCTGCAGATGTATGTCGAGAAGATCAACGCCGAAGGCGGCGTATTGGGCCGCAAGCTGGAACTGGTGCACTACGACGACGGCAGCGACGCCGCCAAGGCCAACGGCTTTACCAAGCGCCTGATCGAGTCCGACAAGGTCGACGTGCTGATCGGCGGCACCACCACCGGCGCCACCATGGCCATGGCGCCGCTGGTGGACAAGGCGGGCCTGCCGTTCATCTCGCTGGCCGGCGCGGTGGTCATCATCGACCCGGTGAAGAAGTGGGTCTTCAAGACTCCGCACACCGACCGCATGGCTGCCGAGAAGGTATTCGAGGACATGAAGAAGCGCGGCATCAGCAAGGTGGGCCTGCTGTCCGAAACCAGCGGCTTCGGCGCCTCCGGCCGCAAGGAATCGCAGATTGTCGCCTCCAAATACGGCATCACGCTGGTGGCCGATGAAACCTACGGCCCGAAAGACACCGACGTCACGGCCCAGCTGACCCGCATCAAGAACACCGCAGGCGTGCAGGCGGTGTTCGTGTTCGGCCTGGGCCAGGGCCCGGCGGTGGTGACCAAGAACTACGGCCAGCTGGGCATGACCGCGCTGCCGATGTACCAGTCGCACGGCGTGGCGTCGGACGAGTATCTGAAGCTGTCCGGCAAGGCCGCCGAAGGCGTGCGCCTGCCGACGCCTGCGCTGCTGATCGGCCAGATGCTGCCGGCCACCGACCCGCAGAAGGCCATCGTCACCGGCTACGACAAGGCTTACCGCGACCGCTACAAGGTGGAACCATCGACCTTCGGCGGCTACGCGCTGGACGCGCTGAACCTGTCGGTGGACGCCATCAAGCGCGCCGGCGGCACCGACAAGGAAAAAGTCCGCACCGCGCTGGAACAGACCAAGGGCTTCGTGTCCACCACCGGCGTGTTCAACATGACGGCCAAGGATCACATGGGCCTGGACCTGTCGGCGTTCCGCATGGTCGAAGTGAAGAACGGCGACTGGCAGTTGCTGAAGTAAGCAGGGGACCGCTATGCTCGCCCAATTCCTGCAATTCCTGTACTCGGGAATGACGGTCGGCTCCGCCTATGCACTGGCGGCGCTCGGCTTTACCATCATCTACAACACCAGCGGCGTGATCAATTTCGCCCAGGGCGAATTCATCATGCTGGGCGGGATGCTGGCCGCGATGATGGCGGGGGCGGGCGTGCCGCTGCCGCTGGCCATCATCGGCGCCGTCATCCTCACCGCCATTGTCGGCCTGGTGATGGAAAAAGCGGTGATCGAACCGGCGCAGAACGCGCAGGTGGTCACGCTGATCATCATCACCATCGGCGCCTCGCTGGTGGTGCGCGGGCTGGTGCAGATCTGGCTCGGCAAGGGCACGCACACGCTGCCAGCCTTCTCGGGCGACGCGCCGATCGAGTTCCTGGGCGCCAGCCTGCTGCCGCAAAGTCTGTGGGTGCTTGGGGTGACCCTGCTGATCGTGGCGGCGCTGGGCTGGTTCTTCGGCCGCACGCTGCTGGGCAAGGCCATGCTGGCCACCTCGCACAACAAGCTGGCCGCGCAGCTGGTGGGCATCAACACGCGCCGCGTGCTGCTGCTGTCGTTCGGCCTGGCCGCGCTGCTGGGCGCCGTCGGCGGGGCGCTGCTGGCGCCCATCACCTACACCTCCTATGACGCCGGCATCATGCTGGGCCTGAAGGGCTTCGTGGCGGCGGTGCTGGGCGGCTTGGGCGGCGGCGTGGGCGCCATCGCGGGCGGGCTGATACTGGGCATCGCCGAGGCCATGACGGCCGGCTACATTTCGTCGGCCTACAAGGACGCGGTGCCCTTCGTGCTGATCCTGCTGATCCTGTTCTTCATGCCGCGCGGACTGTTCGGCGCCAAAGTGTCGGAGCGCGTATGAAGACCTTCGCTTCCCGCCGGGTGGCACATCCTGGCCTGCTGATCCTGGCGCTGGTGCTGGCCGCGCTGCCGCTGCTGCTGCCGAACGCTTACTACTTCGACGTGGCGATCCGCATCGCCCTGAACGCGGTAGTGGTCATCGGCCTGAACCTGCTGATGGGCTACACCGGCCAGATCAGCCTGGGCCACGCCGGCTTCTTCGGCCTGGGCGCGTACGCCTCAGCCGTGCTGACCACGCATTTCAACTGGCCACCGGCGGCCGCGCTGGCTGCCGGCGCCGCCGCCACCGGCCTGCTGGCTTTCGTGCTGGCGCGCCCGGTGCTCAAGCTGAAAGGCCACACGCTGGCCATGGCCACGCTGGGCCTGGGCATCATCATCTCGATCGCCATCAACAACGAGGGCCAGTGGACCGGCGGGCCGGACGGCATTTCGGTGCCTGGCTTCGCCGTGTTCGGCTTTGAAATCACCGGCGAAAAATCGTGGTACGCCGTGGCTGCCGCCTTGCTGCTGCTGGTGACCTGGTTCGCGCTGAACCTGATCGATTCGCCGGTGGGCCGCGCGCTGCAGGCCATCCACGGTTCCGAAGTCGCTTCGCGCGTGGTCGGCATCGACACGACACGCTTCAAGGTGCGGGTGTTCGTGCTGTCGGCCGTGGTGGCCAGCATCGCGGGCAGCATCAGCGCGCACTACATCGGCTTCATCACGCCCAATATGGCGGGCTTCTTCCACTCCATCGAGCTGGTGACGATGGTGGTGGTGGGCGGCATGGCGTCGGTGTTCGGCTCCATCCTCGGCGCCGCGCTGCTGACCTTGCTGCCGCAGCTGCTGTCCGCCTTCGAAGGCTGGGAAGTGGTGGTGTTCGGCGCCATCCTGATGCTGACCATGATCTTCCTGCCGCGCGGCCTGGTGCCGTCGCTGGCGCGCCGCCGCAGCAAGCCGGCGCCGGCCGAAGGCGCTGCGCTGCAGCTGGTGAAGAAGCAGGGAGGCGGCCATGCTTGAGATCCGCAACCTGAGCAAGAGCTTCGGCGGCGTGCACGCGGTGCAGGACGTGAGCTTTGCCATCAAGGAGGGCTCCATCCATTCGGTGATCGGTCCCAACGGCGCCGGCAAGACCACGCTGTTCAACCTGATCACCGGCGTCTACACGCCGACCAGGGGCGAGATCCTGCTGCGCGGCGAGAACGTGGCCGGCATGTCGCCGGACGCGCTGGCGCGGCGCGGCATGAGCCGCACCTTCCAGAACCTGCAGATCTGCCTGAACATGACGGCCATCGACAACGTGATGGTGGGCGCGCACCTGCGCCTGAACCAGAACCTGTTCGCGTCCATGCTGCGCCTGCCGTCGGTGCGCAAGGCCGACCGGGTGTGCCGCGACGAGGCCGCGCAGCTGATGGATTTCGTCGGCGTGGGCCAGTATGTGGACGCCGACTCGACCCAGATGCCGTACGGCGCGCTGAAACGGCTGGAGATCGCGCGGGCGCTGGCGGCGCGGCCGAAAGTGCTGCTGCTGGACGAACCGGCCGCTGGCCTGAACCACACCGAGACCGGCGAGATCGAGGCCTTGATCCGCAAGGTGGCGCAGTCCGGCGTGACGGTGGTGCTGGTGGAGCACGACATGAAGCTGGTGATGAATCTATCCGACCATATCCTGGTGCTGGACTACGGCAAGAAGCTGGCCGAAGGCACGGCGGCCGAAGTGCGCGCCAATCCGGACGTGGTGGCGGCCTATCTGGGAGCGGCAGCATGAGGGATGCCATGACGAACAATACCGACGTGACGGTGAAGCCGCTGGTGCTCGAAATCAAAGGGCTCACCAGCCACTATGGCCGTATCCAGGCGCTGCACGGCATCGACATCGAAGTGCGCCAGGGACAGCTGGTGGCGCTGGTGGGCGCCAACGGCGCGGGCAAGACCACGCTGCTGCGCGCCATCTCCGGCGTGCAGCCTATCAGCGGCGGCAGCATCCACTTCAGCGGCCAGGACGTGAGCCGCGCCAGCGCGGACAAGCGCGTGCGCGCCGGCATCTGCCAGGTGCCGGAAGGGCGCCAGGTGTTCGGCCCCATGTCGGTGCAGGACAACCTGCTGCTGGGCGCCTACACCCGGCCCAAGGGCGAGGTGGAGGCGGAGATGGAGCGCATGTACCAGCTGTTCCCGATCTTGAAAGAAAAGCGCCTTCTCCTGGCGGGCACGCTGTCAGGCGGCCAGCAGCAGATGCTGGCCATGGCGCGCGCGCTGATGGGAAAGCCGTCGGTGCTGCTGCTCGATGAACCCAGCATGGGACTGGCGCCGCTGCTGATCGCCGAGATCTTCCGCATCGTCGCCAGCCTGCGCGACCAGGGCATCACCATTTTCCTGGTGGAGCAAAATGCGCACGCGGCGCTGTCGATCGCGGACGTGGGCTATGTGATCGAGACCGGCGCCATCACGCTGTCCGGACCCGGACCCGAACTGCTGAAAAACGAGCAGGTGCAAAGCGCCTACCTGGGCATGTAAGGAGCAGTCATGGTCAAAGTATATGAAATGAACGGCATCACGCCGGTGGTCCATCCCACCGCCTACGTCCACCCGAGCGCGGTGCTGATCGGCGACGTGATCGTCGGCCCGCGCTGCTACGTCGGCCCGCATGCGTCGATGCGCGGCGACTTCGGCCGCCTGATCCTGGAAGAAGGATCGAATCTGCAGGACGGCTGCATCATGCACGGCTTCCCCGGCGAAGACACGGTGGTGGAGGTGGACGGCCACGTCGGCCACGGCGCCGTGCTGCACGGCTGCCGCATCGGCCGCAACGCGCTGGTGGGCATGAACTCGGTCATCATGGACAACGCCGTCATCGGCGCCGACAGCATCGTTGCGGCGATGAGCTTCGTGAAGGCCAATATGGTGGTGCCGCCGCGCAGCCTGGTGGTCGGCACGCCGGCCCGCGTGGTGCGCGAAGTGACCGACAACGAAATTAGCTGGAAGTCCTCCGGCACCGCCCAATACCAGGAGCTGAGCGTGCGCTCGCTCGCCACCATGCGCGAGACCGTGGCGCTCACCGAGGTGGAGCCGGACCGCCAGCGCATGCAGTGGGAATCGTCGCTGCCGCTGCACCTGCACAAGAACGCTACTGAACAATCTGAATAAACTGGAGAACCCGCAATGGCACCAACTCTGCAAAGCCTGATCGCCGGCCGCTGGCACGGCAAGGAAGCGGCCACCCCGCTGCACAGCGCATTGAACAACAGCCTGATCTACCATACCCACGCCGAAGCCATCGATTTCAGCGAAGCCGTCACCTACGCCCGCAAGACCGGCGTGCCCGCCCTGATGAAGCTGGACTTCCAGCAGCGCGCCGCGCGCCTGAAGGCGCTGGCCATGTATCTGATGGAACGCAAGGAAGAGCTGTACAAGATCTCGCACCTGACCGGCGCCACCCGCGCCGACAGCTGGGTGGACGTGGAAGGCGGCATCGGCACCCTGTTCGCCTACGCCAGCATGGGCAGCCGCGAGCTGCCGTCGTCCAACGTGCTGCACGAAGGCCCGGCCATGGCGCTGGGCAAGCGCGGCGGCTTCGCCGGCACCCACATCCTGGTGCCGCGCGGCGGCCTGGCGGTGCACATCAACGCTTTCAATTTCCCGATCTGGGGCCTGCTGGAGAAATTCGCGCCGAGCTTCCTGGCCGCCATGCCCTGCATCGGCAAGCCCGCTACCGCCACCAGCTACCTGACCGAAGCCGTGGTACGCATGGCGCATGAATCCGGCCTGCTGCCGGAAGGCGCGCTGCAGCTGGTGATCGGCAGCACCGGCGACCTGCTGGACCGCCTGGGCGGCGCCGACGTGGTGACCTTCACCGGCTCGGCCGACACCGCAGCCAGGCTGCGCACCAACCGCAACCTGATCGCCAACTCGGTGCCCTTCACCGCCGAAGCGGACTCGCTGAACTGCGCCATCCTGGCGCCGGACGTGACACCGGACGATCCCGAATTCGACCTGTTCGTCAAGGAAGTGGCGCGCGAGATGACCGGCAAGGCCGGCCAGAAGTGCACCGCCATCCGCCGCATCATCGTGCCGAAGGACCGCGTGGACGCGGTGGCCGAACGCCTGCGCGAGCGCCTGGCGAAAGTCACCATCGGTGACCCTTCTGTGGAAGGCGTGCGCATGGGCGCGCTGGCCTCGAAGGACCAGCAGCGCGACGTCGGCGAACGCCTGGCCCTGCTGGCGCAAGGCAATGAGATCGTGTTCGGCGAGAAGGACGGCTACAAGCTGGTCGGCGAAGGCGTGGCGGAAGGCGCGTTCTTCTCGCCCACGCTGGTCCTGTGCCGCAACGCCGGCAGCAACGACGCAGTGCACGACGTGGAAGCCTTCGGGCCGGTCAGCACCATGATGACCTATGAAGGCATCGACGAGGCGCTGGAACTGGCCGCGCGCGGCAAGGGCAGCCTGGTGAGCACGCTGGTGACCAAAGATCCGAAGACGGCGGCCTACGCGGTGCCTATCGCAGCCGCTTCGCACGGCCGGGTGCACATCCTGGAGCGCGAATCGTCGGTGGACTCCACCGGCCACGGCTCGCCGCTGCCGCAGCTGAAGCACGGCGGCCCTGGCCGCGCGGGCGGCGGCGAAGAACTGGGCGGCATCCGCGCGGTGCGCCACTTCCTGCAGCGCGCTGCCGTGCAAGGCTCGCCAACCATGCTGGCCGCGGTGACGGGCGAATACGTGCGCGGCGCGGCCGTGAACGAAAGCGAAGTGCATCCATTCCGCCGCCACTTCGAAGACCTGAAGATCGGCGACTCGCTGCTGACGCACCGCCGCACCGTGAGCGAAGCGGACATCGTCAACTTCGGCGGTGTGTCGGGCGACTACTTCTATATGCACTTCGACGACATCGCCGCCAAGGACACGCAGTTCGGCAAGCGCATCGCGCACGGCTATTTCGTGCTGTCGGCGGCCGCGGGACTGTTCGTGTCGCCCGCGCCGGGCCCGGTGCTGGCCAACTACGGCCTGGACAACCTGCGCTTCATCACCCCGGTGGCGATCGGCGACACCATCCGCGCGCGCCTGACATGCAAGCGCAAAGTGGACCGCAACCGCACCGACGACAAAGGCCTCGGCCAGGGCGTGGTGGCGTGGGACGTGCAGGTCACCAACCAGAACGACGAGCTGGTGGCCAGCTACGACATCCTGACGCTGGTGTCCAAGCACGCGTAAAAAAAGCCGCTAAGCCGGCGCGGGATCGAGTGCGGCTTGCAGCCGTGCCATCGCGTCGGCGATGACTTCTGGTGGCAAAGCTTCCACAGCCCACCGAGTTTCCTTGCCGCCGTATGGTCGCTTCGCTTTCCATCATGCCTCCGGC
Organism: Massilia sp. Root351; assembly: GCF_001425045.1. Lineage (GTDB taxonomy): Bacteria > Pseudomonadota > Gammaproteobacteria > Burkholderiales > Burkholderiaceae_D > Rugamonas. The sequence goes on from NZ_LMDJ01000001.1 coordinate 486,686, forward strand.
TGGTAAAACGCTGTCTTACATCTTAGGCGGCATGCCTGAAAGCGTCAAATGAGCCCCTTCGTTTATTGCGCCTGCGCAAGACCGAACGGGTCATCGATGCTGTGGGCCGGTTCGGTGAACCATTTGGGGCCGGATTCGGTCAGGTAGAAGTGGTCTTCGTGGCGCACGCCGAACTCGCCGGGGATGCAGATCATCGGCTCGTTCGAGAAGCACATGCCGGGCGCCAGCGGGGTGGTGTCGCCGCCCACCAGGTAGGGCCATTCGTGGATGTCCAGGCCGATGCCGTGGCCGGTGCGGTGGGGCAGGCCGGGCAGCTTGTAGCCGGGGCCGTAGCCGTCCGCTTCCAGCGAACGGCGTGCGGCCTGGTCCACCTGCTCGCACGGCACGCCCAGCTGGGCCGCTTCGAAGGCGGCTGCCTGGGCTTTTTTCTCGCTGTTCCACACGCTGCGCTGGCGCGCGCTCGGCTCGCCGTATACATAGGTGCGCGTGATGTCCGAGATGTAGTTATGCAGCTTGCAGCCGGTGTCGATCAGCACCGTGTCGCCTTGCTTCAGCGTCTGCACATAGCTCACGCCGTGCGGGTAGGCGGTGGCTTCGCCGAACAGTACGATGACGAAGTAGGAGCCCGGCGCGCCCACCTTGCGGTGCGCGGCGGCGATGAACTGCTCTACCTCGGTGGTGGTGATCCCTTCACGCAGCATGCTGGCGGTGGCCACGTGCACGGCCAGGGTCATGTCCTTGGCGCGCTGCATCAGCGCGATTTCGGCGGCGGACTTGCGGGTGCGGCAGTGCGCCGTCACGCTGCGCGCGTTTTCCAGCGCGTAGCCTGCGGCCAGCGGGCGGATGCCGTCGTAGATGAAGAAGGCGGCGCTTTCGCAGATGCCCACGCGCGGCGCTTGCGCTGTATTGGCGGCAATGCCCATGCGGCCCAGCGTGTCCACGAACAGCTGATAGGGGCTTTCGTGCTCGTGCCAGCCATTCACTTTGCCTTCCACCAGCATGAAGTCCAGCAGCGTGCTTTCCTCGAAGGCGGGGGCGATATATTCCAGCGCGCCTTGCGCGGGCAGGATGGCGCCCACCATGCGCTCGCTGGCGTGCCAGCGGGTGCCGGTGAAGTAGAGCAGGTTGGAGCCGGCGTTGATGTAGATCGCGGCGATGCCTTGCTCGCGCATATAAGCCTGGGCTTTGGCGATGCGCTGCAGATGTTCTTCCTTGCCGATAGGGATAGCGCCCGCCGTCATGTCGGACAGGGTCGCCAGTGCTTGTTCAGCGGTTTTGCCGCCTACGCCTATGCTCATAGTCATGCTACTTTCCTCCAGAAGTGATGGCCGGGATGATATCAGTTTTGGGGGCTGGAGCCCCCGTGAACAGGTCGGCGGGATAGGTGAACAGCCAGTCGGCGTAGCGCGGCTTGCGGTTCAGGCTTTTGTCCTCGTCGCGGAAGCCCCCCTGCTTGATGGGCGCCTGCACGGACAGCGAATACACGCCCACGATGCGGCCCTGCTGGCGCAGCAGGCCCCATTCGGCCTTGCCGGTGATGGGATCCTTGTACAGGCGGCGCAAGTGGCGCTTGGCGCCGGGGTAGCGTGGGTCTTTCAGCAGTTCGTCCAGCGTGAGGGGGTATTGCGCCGCGCCGCCCGCACCTTGCGCGTTGTGATAGCGGCCCAGGGCCTGGCGGAACTCGTGGCCGATGAACAGCAGTTGCGCTTCCTTGTCGCGGCGCGCCGCCGTGGCGTAGGTTTCGGAGGCAATGGCCAGGCCCACGCCCGCGAAGGCCACCAGCATCAGGGTCCAGATATAGGCGAAGCCGCCTTGCCGAAGCAGCTTCATAGCTGGCCGAAGGGCACGCCGTCGCGCGTGCTGCCTTTGGCGCCGCTGCGCACGTCGGCCACGCCGGTCATTTCGCTGTCCTGCGGCGCCACCAGCTGCCAGGTGGCGGCCGATTCGGTGATGGGGTCCACCGGCACCTTGTTGAAGTAGCGGTGCGTCACCAGGTCCGCCAGGCCGGCGGGAAATTCGCCCTTGTCGCCATAGAATTTGTCGATGCTGATGCGCAGGACCTTCAGGTTTTCCTTGAGCGCCACTTCCTTGGACTTCTCCACCGAGCCGAAGTAGCGCGGCAGCGCCACCGTCAGCAGCAGGGAGATGATGGCCAGCACCACCAGCAGTTCAATCAGCGTGAAGCCTCGTTTATGCATTGCGGTCACCATGTCTTGAGGGGGATACCGTTCAGTCCCACCTTGTCGGAACGCGAGTGGACGTCGAACACGTCCTCGCCTTCGGTGGGGTTGTCGGGCGGCGCACTGTAGGCGCGCCTGTTCCAGGTGGCGGCCGCGCTGGCTGCGCTGGCCGGCGCAAACGGGTCGCGCGGCAGGCGGCGCAGGAAGTAGATGTTTTGCTTGCGCGGGCTGCGCTGGTCGGGCACGCCTTCCACCAGCTCTTCGAGCTTCTTGGGGAAGCCGGAGTCGCCGATGTTCAGCTTGATGCTGCCGTTGTCTGCGGCGCGCTTGTAGGCGTCGATCGCCTCGCGGATCTCCAGCAGGGCGGCGCGCAGCTGGTGCTCGCGCTCGCGCTGCACCGCCACCTGCACCATGGGTACGGCCACCGCCGCCAGCGTGGCCATGATGGCAAGGGTGATCATCAGTTCGATGAAGGTGAAGCCGCGCTGGGCGGCATCCGGTGCGCGGGCCGGCATTTACCGGCCCTTCTTGGGCACGTTCGGCACCGGACCGACGGGCTCGGGTTTGGCCGGGCTGGAAGGCTGGGCGAAGGCGCTGCCCTGGTCGTCGCCGCCGGTCATGGAGGAGTTGCGGGGCGGCAGCGGTTCGGACGGCGCTTGCAGCGCGGCCGGTGCGCCGCCCGAGCCGACGGCGGCGCCCGGCTGCGCGTAGCTGGCGCTGCCGGCACCAGCGGGCAAGGCGCCAGCGGCTCCGCCATCGCTGCCGGCGATCGGCCCGCGTCCGCCGATATTGGACTCGGTACCCGACAGGAACTCTGCCTCGCTCAGCTCCGGCCTGCGGATTGCGCGCACCAGGCGCGGCGTGATGGACAGCACGATCTCGCTGCGCGAGCGGTCGTCCTTCTGGCTGCCGAACAGGCGGTTTAGCATGGGCAGTTCGCCGATGCCGGGCACCTTGTTGCCGGTGCTGCGGTCCTCATCGCTGATCAGCCCCGCCAGCATCTGCGTTTCGCCGTCACGCAGGCGCAGCACGGTGGAGGCGCTGCGGGTGCCGATCTGGTAAGCCTGGGTGCCGGACTTGCTGGTCACGTCCTTCACAACATTGCTCACCTCCAGGTTGACCTTGATGGCCACCTCGTCGTCCAGGTAGACGTTCGGCTCCACGTCCAGCTTCAGGCCCACGTCGATGTAGTTCACGCTGTCCGAGCTGACGCCGTTGTTGGTGGTGACGGTGATCACCGGCACGCGGTCGCCGATCAGCACCTTGGCCTTGTCCCTGTTGCGCACGCGGATGCGCGGATTGGCGAGGATGTTGCTGTCAGTGTCGGTCTTGAGCGCGTTGATGACCACCGAGCCCAGTTCCAGGTTGGTGGTCTCGCTGCTCACGCGGCGCAGGTCGGCCAGTTTCAGTCCGCCCACGCTGGTTGCCGCGCTGCCCACGCTCAGCTTGGCCTGTTCCGGCCAGCGCACGCCCAGTTCCTGCAGGCGGGTGCGTTTCACCTCCAGCACTTCCACTTCCAGCACCACTTCCGGGTCCGCCACGTCCTGCACGGCGATGATGCGCTCGGCCATGCGAATCAGCTCGGGCGTGTCGCGCATGATGATGATGCCCACCCGTTCATCGGTGACGATGTCGCGTGCCTTGAGCAGCGTTTTCAGCGTGAACGCCACCTGCTTCACGTCCGCGTTGGTGATGAAGAAGGTGCGCACCAGGAGCTGCTGGTAGTCCTTCACCTTTTGCGCCGTGTTGGGGTAGATGGTGAGCGAGCGGTCGCCGGTGATGCTTTGCTCCAGCTGGTTGGAGCCGAGCAGCATGGCGATGGCTTCTTCGATGCTGGCATCGCGCACGGAGATGGTGGCGCGCAGGCCGGGATCGACTTCCTTGTCGAAGGCGAAGTTCAAACCCGAGACTTTGCCGATGAAGTCGAACACCGAGCGCAGCGGGGCGTCGCGGAATTCCAGCGTCACCGGCTTGCGGTAGGCCGCGGCCAGGCGTCCTGCGCCGGGCTTCTGGCGCGACTGCTCGTCCGTGATGCGGGCTTTCAGGCGCAGGGCGTCGCGCTGGCCGGGGCGCTCCTGCAGCACGGGGCGCAGCAGCTCCTGGGCGGCCGCCAGGTTGGCCTCGCCGCCACGCCGCGCAAGCCCTTCGGCCTCAGTCACGGCCTGACGGTAGCGTGCCTCTTGCGCCAGCGCTGCCTGTCCCTGGCGGGCGATGGCGTTGTTGGGATCGATGGCCAGCGCTTGCTGGTACAGGCTGTGCGCTTGCGCGGCGGCGGCATCGGTTCCTTGCGCGCGCTGGGCGTCGGCGCGGGCGGTCAAGCCGTTTACCAGGCTGGCTTTCCGGTTCAGCAGGGTGATGCGGTATTGCGCGTTGTGGGGATCCTCGCGTACCGCCTGTTCCAGTTTCGCCAGGCCATGTTCGGTCTGGCCGGCCTCCAGCAAAGCATTGCCTTCAGTGTAAGTCTGGCTGCCGGCGCAGGCGGCCAGCAGGACGCTCAGCGCCAGGATGTGCAGGCGTTTTGCAGCGGAGTGGTTCAATTCGTGTCCCCTACGGCTAAGGTTTGTTTCAGGTTGAGCGGCAGATAAGTGAAGGTCAGCGTCCCGTTGGCTGCGCCGTCGAGCTGATAGTGGTCGCCGACTTTTTCGCCGACGCGGGCGACGATGTTGCGGTCGTCCATTTGCAGGAAGTAAGCGGCCTTGCCGTCGTCGATGAAGCGGCCCATGAACTGGAATGGGAGCGCGGGTGCGCCGTTGCCGTTCCCGGTTTTGCTTCCCGCACCGGCCTGCCGATCTTGCGGCGCACGCGCGTCGATGGGTTTGAGCGGTGAGAGGGTTGGCCAGCCCTGGCTGGCGAACAGGTTGCCGAGGTCTTCTTCCGCCACGCGGCGCTGGATCTGCAGTTCGATGGGGATGGCGGGCGGCTGTGCGCCCGCGGCCTTGGCTTGGGCGACCTGCGCCGCGATGACGGTGCTGTTCGGGTCGCGGGCCGGGCGCGTCGTAGCCGCCGCTGGCGAGACGATCAGGCCTTCGTCTTCCGGCGCGAACCATGCGGCCAGCAAGGTGGCGGCCGCCGCGCCGGCCAGTATCATTTTCCTCATTGCGCGCCTTCCGCTTTACGCACCAGCAGCATGAATTGGATGCGCGCTTCGGTGTCGCCGCTATCGATGCGTTCGCGTTTGAACGCGACGCTGTCCAGCGTCAGGGCGGGCATGGCCTGCATGGCCTCGAGCATGAATGCTTGCACGCTGGCGTACTCGGCTTTCACTGGCAGGTTGATCTGGTATTGCATGAAGCCGGCGTGCGGCCCGGACTGGGCTTTGTAATCGGCCCTGGCAAGTGGCACCTTGTGCTTGCCTGCGATTTCCACCAGCGTTTGCAGCTGGTCGGGGATGGCGGCGTGCGCGGGCAGATAGGCATAGAATGCGCGCAGGCCGTCGGCGGCGGTGGGAACCACGGCTGGCGGCTGCGTTGCGGCGCGGGCCGCTGCCGCCAATTGCTTGCGCAGGGTGAACTCGCGTTCCTGCAGTTGGGCGGTGTGCCAGTGCGCGGCCACCGCTGCGGCCAGGGCGGCGATACCGATCGCGGCAGTGTGGCCGGTCTTGCGCCACAGGCGCTTGCTTTCCCAGGCCAGGCGCTGGCCTGGGTTCACCGGGAGCGCGAACTTCAGCACTGCGCCGGACTTCATTGCCGCCATTGGGCCTCCAGCTGGAATCGGTATGCCTGGCCGGCGGTGACGCTGGCCGTTTCGTGTTTGACAAGGTAGACGGAGCGGAACATCTGCTGCTGGTTCAGGAAGGCCAGGTAGCCCAGCATGTCTTGCGCGGTTTCCGCCTCGGCTGCGATCTTGATGGTGCCGGATGGGACGGCGATGGGCGCGGCCTTGGCGCCGCCCGCCTGCACAGCATCGGCTTCGTGCAACGGCTGTCCGTTCAGGTCGAGGCCCAGCAGGGCGACATGCAGGTCGGCCGGTGCTTGCAGGGTTTTCAGCAGGCGCGCGACCGGCAGGTTGAGCTGGCGCACGGCTTCGGCGATCGCTTTGGTTTGCTGGTCCAGGTCGCGCTGCTGGATGGGGGTGAGCGCCGGCTGCGGCGCGCGGCGCGGTTGCGCCTGGGCGAGCAGCGCCTCCAGGCGCTGGATTTCGTTTGCCTGCCGCAGCCAGAGCGCGCAGGAGGGAAGCAGGGCGATGAAGCCTGCCGCGAGCAGCGCGAGGCGCCAGCCGTTCAGCGGTGGCGCAACGCGGACGAAGGCGAGGCGGGTGACGCTCATGCGGCCTCCAGCAAGCCGCCGGCGTGGCCGAACGGCGTGCCGGCAAGACGGAAGCGGCCCGGGAGCCGCCCCTCCGCATGGGCGGCATGTTGACCGCTCAGGTCGACCACGGCGACGGCTGCGACCTCCGCCAGCTCCGGGGCGCGCAAGGCCCAGCGCTGCCAGGCTTGTGCCAGCTCGCCGTGCCATGCGGCGCTGCAGGGCTGCGACAGGACGGCGTTCACGCGGCCTTGCGCCAGCGCGGCCATCGTAATACGGCCCGGCTCGATGACGGCGAAAGCCTGCGGCTTGCCCGGTGCGAGCGAGGCGCAGACCACGCTGGCCAGCGGCTCGATGGCGGCGCAGCGCGTGCCGTGTTCGGCAGCCAGCGCATGCAGGGCGTCCAGCAGTTCGGTGGCTATGCCGCAGACCAGGCGTGGCTGGCCGTATGGCGCGTCGTCGCTGCTGGCCGTCCACGCGCGCGCGGCGTCACCGTAGACGGCGGCGAGCTGCATAGTGAGGAAACGCGAGGCGGCCGGCTCGGACAGCAGCGCGTCGTTCCACGGCGCCATCAGCGTCTGGCACCAGCGGCTGGACAGGCTCAAGTGCAGCGGCAGACGCGCAGCCAGGGCGGCCCGCGCAGCGGAACCCGCCCCGTGCTCCACGGTCACGGCTTCAGCGAGCAGGGCGCGCAGGGCGGCGAGCGGCGCTTGCCATTGGCCTGCGGGGTTGCCGACGGCGATGTGCAGCGCGCCATTGTCCGCAATGCGGCCGCCGTGGCGCACCACTGCCAGCAGGCTTTGCTGCGCGAGGTGGATGTGCAGCGTGCGGCGCGCCGGCAGCAGTCCTGCGATGCGTTTAATAAGTGACACGATTCAGCTCCGTCAGCGTGGTTTCTCCCAGCCGCACCAGCTCCAGCGCGGCTTCCCGCGCCAGCCGGAATCCGTTCTGCGCGGCCTCCTCCTTCATGCGGCTGACCGGCGCGCGGGTGCAGATCATCTCGCGCATGGCGTCGTTCAGTATCAGCACCTCGGCCACCGCCTTGCGGCCTTTGTAGCCGGTGCCCCGGCAGTGGCCGCAGCCCGCGCCGGCCTTGAAGCGCCATCCCTGCACTGCCTGTTCGGTGAGGCCGCTGTCGCGCAAATCCTGCGGGTCGGCCTGCACCTCCACCGCGCAGTGCGTGCAGTTCAGGCGCAGCAGGCGCTGGGCGACGATCCCGTTCAGCGCGGCCGCGAAGCTGTACGGGTCGACCCCCATGTGCAGGAAGCGGCCCACCACGTCGAACACATTGTTGGCGTGGACGGTGGTAAACACCAGGTGGCCCGTCAGCGAAGCCTGCACTGCGATCTGCGCAGTCTCGTCGTCGCGGATTTCGCCGATCAGGATCTTGTCCGGATCGTGGCGCAGGATGGAGCGCAGGCCGCGCGCGAAAGTCAGGCCCTTCTTTTCGTTGACCGGGATCTGCAGCACGCGCGGCAGGCGGTACTCGACCGGGTCTTCGATGGTGACGATCTTGTCGCGCCCCGTGTTGATCTCGGTGATGGCGGCGTACAGCGTGGTGGTCTTGCCCGAACCGGTGGGGCCGGTCACCAGCAGCATGCCGTGCGGTTTGGCGGCCAGGCGGCGGATCTGCACGATGGCGTCCGAGTTCAGGCCCAGGCTCTCGAGCCGCAGCGCGGCCGCGGCGGCGGTCAGCGCGCGCCTGTCCAGCAGGCGCAGCACCGCGTCTTCGCCGAAAATATTGGGCATGATCGAAACGCGGAAGTCGATCTCGCTGCCCTTGACGCGCACCTTGAAGCGCCCGTCCTGCGGCACGCGGCGCTCCGCGATGTCCAGGTCGGCCAGCACCTTGATGCGCGAGATGATCTGCTCGGCCATTTGCAGGCCCTGCACCTGGCCGGCCTGCACCAGCACGCCGTCGATCCGGTACTTGATGACCAGGCTGGCCACGTCGCATTCCAGGTGGATGTCGCTGGCCTGGACCTTCAGCGCGTCGTAGATGGTGGAGTTGACCAGCTTGACGACAGGGCTGCTGTCCTCGCTGATGCGGATCAGCGAAATGTCCTCGATGGTCTGGTCCAGGGTCGCGTCCTGGGCGGCTTCGCCGCTCATGCCGGCCATGGCTTGCTGGACGGATTCCTGCTGCGCCAGGTAGGCCGCCAGGTCGTCCGGGTGCGCCAGCGCCACGCTGAAGGCGGCGCCCACCGTGTAAGCTGCCCATTGCAGCACGTCGTCCGCCAGAGGATTTGCGATGACCAGCACCGGTCCGGCGGCGCCTTCCATCAGCACGCATTCGCGCTGCGCGCAGTCGGTATAGGACAGCAGGCGATAGGCGGGCGTGCCCGCTTGCAGGGCGGCCATGGGCCAGGCCGGGTAGCAGAACAGCGCCGCCAGCTGGCGCGTGAATTCTTCCGGCGCCAGCCCGGCCAGTTCTTCCAGCACCGCCAGCTGTGGCCTGCCCTGGGACTGCGCGGCGGCGCCTGCGCTGTGCAGCAGTTCGGGCGTGACAGCCGGCGCCAGCGCGGCTGGGCAGGACGGTGCGCGTGCGTTCAAGAGAGGCTCCCGGCGAGTTCGAATATCGGCATGTACATCAGCACCACCACGCCGCCGATGACCACGCCGATCAGCGTCATCAGCAGCGGTTCCAGCAGGCGCGAGGCCCAGTCCACCCAGCGCGCGAATTCCTCGTCGTGGAACCTGGCCGAGCGCTCCAGCATGTCGCCCAGGCGGCCGGTGTTCTCGCCCACCTTGAGCAGCGACTGCGCCACCGGCGTGGCCAGTCCCTGCAGCTCCAGCGCAACGGAGACGGGCTGACCTTCCTCCACCGCCCGGCGGGCCCGGGCCAGCGCATGCTGCTGTTGCGGCAGCAGCATGGCCGACACCATGGACAGCGCCTTCGGCAGCGGTATGCCTGCATGCAGCAGCAGGCTGAGGGCGCGGTAGAAGCGCGCCAGGCGGAATTCGGCGGCCTTGGCGGCCAGCAGCGGCAGGCGCAGTACCTGCAGCAGCAGCGCGCCGCGCATGGCGGCGTTGGCGGCGGCGAAGACGGCGCCGCCGGCCGCGCCCAGCAGCGCGGCCAGGCACAGCCAGGGATGGGCGGCCAGCCCGCGGCCGAAGGCCAGCAGCATCTGCGACAGCCACGGGATCTCGCGGCCGGAGCTTTCGTACACCACGCTGAACTTCGGCACCACATAGCCGAGCAGGAACAGCGTGACCAGCGTGCCCACGCACAGCAGCATCACCGGATAGATGGCTGCCGACACCAGCTTCTTGCGGATGGCGTCGAACTGCAGCTGATAGGCCACGTAGCGGGCCAGCGCTTCGGGCAGGTTGCCGGAGCGTTCCGCCGCGTGCACGGTGGAGACGTAGATGTCGGGAAAGGCGGCGGGATCGGTGGCCGACAGCGCCGCCAGGGTGTCGGAAAAGCTTTTGCCTTGCTGGAGCGAGCGCCGCATGCCGGCCAGCGTGGCCCTGGCGCCGGCGCGCGCTTCCTTGCTGTGCAGGGTGGCGATGGCTTCGCCCAGGTTCAGGCCCGCTTCGAGCAGGGCCAGCAGCTCCTGGCTGAATTGCAGCAGCGGGAAGGGTTGCTTGCCGGTACGCAGCGTGGCGCCGACGGCGGCAAACTGCGCCGGCCCATCGACGGCCAGCACGCGCCAGCCCTGGCGCAGCGCGAGCCTGACCGCATCCGATTCGCTTGCCGCCTCAATTGCTATGGTCTGACGGCCAGCCTTGCCGTTCGTGGCAGGCTGCACCTGGATCTGATACTGCATTACCGCCCTTCACTGTCGTACTTGGAAGCCGGGCTGAGCCGCATTCGCGCCAATTCGGGGTCTGACCCCGGATTTGGCCGAATGCGGCTCAGCCCGGCTGGTTTGCTACGCTTACTGGGTGACCAGGCTAACCTTGTCCACCACGAACGAGGTCTGGGCCGACGAGTCTTCCGTCATCGCGAACGACAGCGTCACCGTCTGGCCTTTGTACGGCAGCAGGTTGAAGGTGCGGGTCTGGTAGCCGGTGGCCTTGTTCAGGTTGGAGTAGGTGGCCAGCGTGCCGAGCACCGCGCCGCTGCTGTTTTTCACCGTGACCGTCAGCTTGTCGTAGACGGTGCTGGTGGTGGTTTCAGCGGTGTCGATGTGCAGCGCGAAGTTCAGCGTGGCCGAGGTGGCTGCCGAAGGGATGGCCACCGCTTGCGTCAGCGTTTCGGTGGCGGTGGTGCCATTGCCGCCCAGCCAGGCGAAGCGGGTGCCCTCGAACGCGGTCTGGCCGCTGTAGGAGCCGATCACGCCGGTGCTGCCGCTCCAGCCGGTGGTGCTGGACTCGAAGCCACCATTGGTCACGCGCTCGACGCCGCCCACCGTGGACACGGTCAGCGTGGCGTTGCTCGACGTTGCCGTCACGGCCGGCGACGACGAATCGGTCACGGTGGCCTTGAACACGGCGCCGTTGTCGGTGCTTTGCGCGGTAAACGAGTAGGTTGGCGAGGTGGCGCCCGAGATCAGCGCGTTGTTGCGGTACCACTTGTACACGTACGGCGCGGTGCCGCCGCTGGCGCTGACCGAGAACGAGGCGGTGGCGCCCGGTGCCACGGTGATGCTGCCCGGCTGGGTGCCGATGGCGACGCCGCCGCTGGCCACTTCATCCACGTCCAGGCCGACGTTGATGGCCGCGTAGGCGCGCTTGACGGCGGTGGCTTCCTTGCTGCCCACGCCGTACAATTCCTCGGCCGCCGTGATCATCTTGGTGCGCGCGTCGGCGTAGTTGGTGGATGAGGTGAACTTGGTGGTCAGCGCCTTGAACCAGATGCGGTAGGCCTTGTCGTTGCCGATGCCGGTCATGGCCAGCGGCTGCTTGTTCAGGTAGGAGCTGTAGTAGTCGCTGCTCGAGGTGGCGTTCGAGCCTTGCGACAGGAAGTAGAACATGCGGTTGTTCGGGCCGCTGCTGTAGTGCACGTTCAGGTTCTTCAGCGTGCTGCTCCACTGGTTCGGGCTGGAACCGTCCTTGCTCGGCTTGTACATCCAGCGCAGCGGCTGGCCGCTCTTCGAGATTTCCTTGCCCATCATCCAATCGTTGCCGGTGGCCGGGATCACGTTGCCGGTGCCGCCCGCGCGGGCATAGGCCTCGGTCATCTCGCCGGCGATGTCGGCGCCCGATTCATTCAGGCCGCCCGACTCGCCCGAGTAGGTCAGGTTGGAGGTGGCGTCGATCACGCCGTGGCCCATCTCGTGGCCGATCACGTCGATCGAACCGAGGTTGTTGAACGACGAGCCGCCGTCGCCGATGTACATGCATTTGCAGTTCGGGTCGAAGAAGGCGTTGTCGTAGTTGTTGTCGACGTGGACGGCGATGTAGGTGGAGGTGTTGTTGCCGTCCAGGGACTGCCAGCCCAGCGTGTTCTTCATGGTGTCGTAGGTGTTCATCAGACCCCACATCGCGTTCACGGCAGCGGTCTGGCCGTTGGCGTTGGTGGTGCTGCCGCCGCTGATGTACTGCTGGCCGTCGCCCCAGGTGTTGCTGCTGTTGGTGTAGACGGTGCCCGGGGTGGGGTTCGATTCCGGCGCGTGGTTGGCGTTGGTGATGGCCATGCCGCCGAAGGTGCCGCCCACGCCGCGCGACGGGTCTTTCATCTGGTAGGTGCTGCCCGACAGCGTGGTGTTGATCGGCACGGCGCCGTTGTACTGGCTGTTGCCGGTGCCGACCACCGTTTGCAGTGCTTCCCACTGGGCGATCACGGCGCCGGTCTTGGCGTTGACCACGGTGTCGTGGTACCGCACGCGCTTGCGGCTGTCGGCCATGCGGGTTTTCACCAGGTAGGCCAGCTCGTAACGGTCCACCACCTCTTCCAGGTCGGTCGCGTTCAGGGCCGATTCGGCCTTGTTCAGGGCCGAGGCCACGCGCACCGATTTCATCACCGGATAGATCAGCAGTTCGGCCTGCGGCGCCCAGCGGTGCACGCCGTTCGGCGCCACGCTCTTGACCACGGCGGCGACGGCGTCGGCGCTGCTCAGCGACGGCGTCAGTTCGGGCGCGCCGGTGCGGCTGCCGTTGGCGGCCACGCCGCGCGGCGCGTTCAGGCCTGCGCGGCGGTCGGACACGGACTCGCTGACGATGTTGTCGGTGGCGTCGGTGACGATCACGGATTCGGAACCGAACACGCGCAGGCCGTTATAGGTGTGCTGGGCGCGGGTGATCTTGGTGCCGGCCACGCCGGGGTGCTGGCCGCCGATGGCAAAGCCGTGCTGCATGCCGAGGCCGGCCGAGCTGGGACGCTTGGCCAGTTTGGCCGCCAGGCCGGCGCTCTCTTGTGGAGAGGCCTGGGCGACCGGCGCCGCCATCATTTGGGGACCGGCCGCGTGGGCCTGGGCGGCGAGCATCATCGGCAGGGCGGCGATGGCTGCGGCAAGCATGTTCTTACGTAGGTTCATCTTCTCTCCAAGGGTTTCGTTAGTGTTCTGGCAGTGCTTTTGGCGGGCCAGCGCAGCGACACTATTCCTTGCCGATGCGGCAAGTCAAAAAACTTGGGAAATGAGTCGTGAACGGGGAAACTGTTAAAAATGGGACAAACTTGCCTCCGGCCCATGTCGGGATTGCCTACAAAAACGCTAGCAATGGCGCACGATTGGTGGGTTTTATGCCGATACTGTGTGTTACACGCAACGGAATAGACGTAACACTCTATTTTCGTGACGTACGCGACACATTGCCCAATTCTTCAGCACGCTCGGGTTGCAATTTCTTAATGTTGCGATCTACACTAGAAGCACAAAGCGCAGGGCCAGACCCAACAAAAACGACGCGCACCGGGAACTACAGGGAACAGAGAACATGACCACACGCACAGCGCAACCCCAGCCCTCATAGGGCCACGCCGGGCCTCGCCGCCGCCCCCAGCACATCCGTACGCCGCCCGCCGCAACCCGGCTTCCGCGGTGCCATCGCGCGCCTTCGCCCACCCGTGGCCAGGTTCGCAGGGACAGCTTTTTTCTTTGTTTACTATGCTCTCTATATCTACCAAAGTTGAGCGGATCGTCATGGAATCGCCCTTCCTGACCGAGGGACTGGGGCGCGGACTGATCAACCTGTCGGAACTGGCGCGGCAGCTGCAGCCGCAGCTTGAAACGGACCTGTGGAAGCCGGTGGGACAGGCGGCCGTGGTGATGGCGCTGCGGCGCGTGGCCGAACGCCTGCCGCAGCACGAGGCGGCCGCGCACGGCGAGCTGTCGCTGGCGCGCAAGACCGGCGAGCTGACCACCCGCACTGACCTGACGATGTATACCTTCCGCTATTCGGAGAATACCTATGAATGCCACCGCCGGCTGCTGGCCGTGGCCGCGCCGCAGCAGGGCGCGTTCGTCTCGGTCACGCGCGGCATCCACGAGGTGATGGTGGTGTGCAGCCGCCCGCTCACCAGCGCGATCGACGAGGTGTTCGTCACCGAGCGCCAGCTGGCGCGGCTGGAGTGCCTGAACGCGGTGACCTTGCACCTGGACCCGGAGACGTTCAACATGCCGGGGATTTACCACGGCATCCTGAAGAAGCTGGCGTGGGACAAGATCAACCTGGTGAACATGATCTGCACCCACACCGAGCTGACGATATTGCTGGAGCAGCGCCAGACCGGCGCCGCCATTGCGGTGCTGTCGCGCCTGGTGGCGCAGTGATGGCGGCTCGCGGCGGCGCTTGGCGGGTGACGCACGGTGTGCTAACCCGCCCTACGCTACCAGCGGGGCCTGCCTAGGGCGGGCCAGGCGCAGCCGTAACCCGCCGCGACGGGCGCTCAGCCCGCCAGTTGTCCGCGCACGCGGGCGATGGCTTTGCGCACCTGGTTCGGCGCGGTGCCGCCCACGTGGTCGCGCGCGGCCACCGAGCCTTCCAGCGTCAGCACCTGGAAGATGTCCTGCTCGATCAGCGTGGAGAAGGCCTGCAGCTGCTCCAGCGACATTTCCGACAGGTCGATGCCCAGGTCCACGCAAGCGCGTACCGCGTGCGCCACGGCTTCGTGCGCGTCGCGGAACGGCAGGCCTTTCTTCACCAGGTAGTCGGCCAGGTCGGTGGCGGTGGCGTAACCCTGCAGGGCTGCCGCACGCATCGCTTCCGGCTTGACGGTGATGCCGCCGGCCATGTCGGCGAAGATGCGCAGCGTGTCCATCAGCGTGTCGACGGTGTCGAACAGCGGTTCCTTGTCTTCCTGGTTGTCCTTGTTGTAGGCCAGCGGCTGGCCTTTCATCAGGGTCAGCAGGCCCATCAGGTGGCCGTACACGCGGCCGGTCTTGCCGCGCGCCAGTTCCGGCACGTCCGGGTTTTTCTTCTGCGGCATGATGGACGAGCCGGTGCAGAACCGGTCGGCAATGTCGATGAAGCCCACGCGCGGGCTCATCCAGATGATCAGCTCTTCCGACATGCGCGACACGTGGGTCATGATCAGCGAAGCGGCGGCCGTGAATTCGATGGCGAAGTCGCGGTCCGACACGGCGTCCAGCGAGTTGTGGCACACGTCGTCGAAGCCCAGCGCCTTGGCCACTTGCAGGCGGTCGATCGGGAAGGTGGTGCCGGCCAGCGCGGCGGCGCCCAGCGGCAGGCGGTTCACGCGCTTGCGGCAGTCGGCCATGCGCTCGGCGTCGCGGCCGAACATCTCGACGTAGGCCAGCATGTGGTGGCCGAAGGTGATCGGCTGCGCCACTTGCATGTGGGTGAAGCCCGGCAGGATGGTGTCGGCGTGTTGTTCGGCCAGGTCGGTCAGCGCGCCGCGCAGCTGGTTCAGCAGGGCGGTCACGTCGTCGATGGCCGAGCGCACGTACAGGCGGATGTCCGTGGCCACCTGGTCGTTGCGCGAACGGCCGGTGTGCAGGCGCTTGCCGGCGTCGCCCACCAGCTCGGTCAGGCGTTTTTCAATGTTCAGGTGCACGTCTTCCAGGTCCAGCAGCCACTCGAACTTGCCCGCTTCGATTTCCTGGCTGATCTGCGCCATGCCGCGCTGGATGTCGGCCAGGTCGGCCGCCGTGATGATCTGCTGCGCGGCCAGCATGCCGGCGTGCGCCAGCGAGCCTTCGATGTCGGCCCTGGCCAGGCGGTTGTCAAAAAATACAGAAGCCGTGTAGCGTTTGACGAGGTCGGAAACCGGTTCGGAGAAGCGAGCGGACCAGGCTTCGCCCTTCTTGGAGAATTGATCAGTCATGATTTTTATAAGAGGGTGGGCGTGCGGATTAGCGACGATTATAAACAAGGTTGGCCTTCCTCACCGATTCCGGGGCGCCACGGGCGTGACAGCCGGGCTGAAATCGCCGATCATGGCACCATGAAGACACGCGTCGCGCACCCGGAGAACAGAGCATGAAACAGCCAGCCATAGCCAGCCTGTTGTACGTTTTGATGGCAGGTGCGCTGTGCGGCACGGCCACCGCCGGTGGCGTGCACGCCGCACCGGCCGCCCCGCTGGCCGCCACCGCAGCCGCCCCCGCCGGGCCTGCGGCCGGCGCCACGCCTGCCGCGCCAGCCTCCGGCGCCGCCGAGGGCGACGCAGGCCAGGCGCCTGCCATTGCGCCCGAATTGACCACGCTGGACGGCATCCTGTCCGCGCTGTACGGCACCATCTCCGGCGCGGCTGGCGCGCCGCGCGACTGGGAGCGCCTGCGCAGCCTGTTCACGCATGAAGGCCGCATGGCAGTGCATGGCCCGAACAAGACCGGCGACATGACCACCCGCGTGCTGACCATTTCCGACTACATTTCGCGGGTGACGCCGGTATTTGCCAAGGAAGGCTTCTACGAAACCGAACTGGCGCGCAGCACGGAGAGCTTCGGCCAGATCGCCCACGTGTTCAGTACCTATGAATCGCGCCGCTCGCCGGACGAGGCCACGCCCTTCCAGCGCGGCATGAACAGCATCCAGCTGGTGAACGACGGCCAGCGCTGGTGGATCCAGTCGCTGGTGTGGCAGGCGGAAAGCGAAAAAAACCCGCTGCCGGCGCGCTACCTGAAAGGCAAGCATTGAAAGGCAAGCATTGAACATCAGCACCGACAAGGCGGCACTCGACATACCGCTTATTCACCGTTTTCTGAGCGAGCGCTCCACCTGGGCGGTGGGCATGCCGCTGGCGATGCTGGAGAAGGCCATTGCCAATTCGCTGTGCTTCGGCGGCTATCAGGAGGATGGCGGGCAGATTGCGTTTGCCCGCGTGATCACGGACGGCGCCACCTTCGCCAACCTGGTCGATGTGTTCGTGCTGCCGGAGCACCGTGGCCTGGGCCACAGCAAGCGCCTGGTGGCGGCCATCATGGCCCATCCCGAGCTGCAAGGGCTGCGCCGCTTCACGCTGGCCACCGGCGACGCGCACGGCCTGTACGCGCAGTTCGGGTTTGCGCCCCCGCAGCGTCCGCAGACCCTGATGGAGCGCTACTTCCCCGACCTTTACGTCAAATGAACTGCGTGAAATGAACTACTGCCACTGCATCAGCGCCGGCGGAATCAGCAGCAGCAGCGCCATCACCGCGTAGATCAGCTGCAGCGGTATCATCCACTTGGCCCAGGTAATCCAGGGAATGCGCGCCAGGGCCAGCACGCCCACGGTGATGCCCGAGGTGGGGATCATGGGCGTGGTCAGCTCGCCGAACTGGAAGGCCAGCACGGCCGTCTGGCGTGTGACGCCCACCAGGTCCGCCAGCGGCGCCATGATGGGCATGGTCAGCGAGGCCTGGCCGGTGCCGGAGTGGATGAAGAAGTTGATCACGGTCTGGATGGCGAACATCTTCTGCGCCGCGAACACCGGGCTGGACGACTGCACCAGCGGCAGCAGGCCGTGCAGCATGGTGTCGATGATGTTGGCGTCGCGCGCCAGTATCATGGTGCCGCGCGCCAGGGCGATCACCAGCGCCGTGCCCACCAGGTCTTTCGCGCCCTGGATGAAGGCGCCCACCAGCTCGTCCGAATCGAGCCCGCCGATGATGCCAATCAGGATGCCCATGGTCATGAACAGCGCGGCGATCTGCTCGATGTACCAGTCGAACTTCACCACGCCCACCACCATGCCCAGCAGCGAGGCGGCGAAGATCCACAGCACCACCTTGTGCTTGAGCGTCATGCCCGCGAAGTCGTTCAGGTCAAGCTGGCTTTCCTGGCGCTTGACCTGGTCCAGCAAATACGTCGGGCTCAGTTCCGGGTTGCGCTTGATGCGCGCCGCATACCACATCATGAAGCCGGCCGTGAGGGCGGTGGCGACCACCCAGCAGATCAGGCGGTAGCTCATGCCGGAAAACACCGGGATGCCGGCGATGCCCTGCGCGATGCCGACGTTGAACGGGTTCAGGAAGGCGGCCCCGAAGCCCACCTGCGAGCCAAGGAAGGGGATGGAGACGCCGGTGATGGTGTCGTAGCCCAGCGCGAGCGCCAGCGGCACGAAGATGAGGATGAAGGGGATCGCCTCCTCGTTCATGCCGAAGGTGGCGCCGCCCAGCGAGAACAGGGTGATGAACACCGGGATCAGCGCGGCCCGCACAAAGGGTGAATGCGTGTGCGCCTTGGCGATGGACTTGATCATGGCGTCGATCGCTTCGGTCCTGTGCAGCACCTGGAAGGTGCCGCCCACGATGAGGATGAAGCCGATGATCAGGCCCGCTTCGGCGAAGCCCTTGATGGGCGCCATCATCAGCGCCGCCAGGCCTTGCGGCTTGCTCTCGACGTAGTGGAAGGTGTCCGGGTTGATCAGCTGCTTGCCGTTGACCAGGTGGGTGTCGTACTTGCCGCCGGGGATAAGCCAGGTCGCCAGCGCGATCAGCGCTAAAATGGCGAAGACCAGCACGTAGGTGTTCGGGATGCGGAGTTTCATAACGTCCTTGTATTTATTGGCTGAGCAGGTCGCCGGAGCGGAACGCCTCGGCCCCTGCGATTTTGCCGATGTTCCAGCCGCGCAGCACGTGGCGGTGGGCGGTGCGCGCAAACAGCACGCCGTCCACGCTGCAGCATACAGTGCTGGCGGCGCCGCCGACCGGATCGATCACGTCGGCCACCGCGTCGCCCGCCTTCAGTCTTTCGCCCATCTCGCGCTTATAGACCAGCACTCCGGCGTGCGGCGCCAGGATCGGTTCCACGCCCTCCAGCGGCGTGGCCGCGCACAGCGGCGCCGGCAGTTCGCCCACTTCCGCATCGAGCACGCCGGCCTGCGCCAGGAAGCGCACCAGCGCGTCCGCATCTTTTTGCGCCAGCTCGTAGCTCACGTCCATCTCGCCGCGCAGCTCCACCGTGGTGGACAGGCAGGCCGGCGGGATCGGATAGGCGTCGCCGAAATGCTCCTGCAAGTCCCACCACAGGCGGCTGCAGGCCTCGTCGAACGGCTCGCCGCCCGCCGCCAGTGCCAGCAGCACCGCGTGGGCGCCCATCAGGCGCGCCAGCGGGGCGATGCCTTCCGCCAGCGGCGTGCCGGCGTAGATGTGCAGCACGGCCTCGTTGTCGCAGTGCAGATCGAGCACGATGTCGGCGTCGATGGCCATTTCCAGCAGCAGTTTCTTGTGCGCCTCGCCATCCGATTTGGGCTGCCATGCGGCCACCGAGGCCAGCGCGTGTTCACGGATGGTGCGTACGTTGGCGTCCGCGTCCGGTCCCAGCTTGCCCGCCAGCGTGGTTTTCAGCTCGCCGGCCACGTGCTTGTAGGCGCGGTTGAAGTTCACGCCGGTGGTCAGGTCGAAGCGGCCGAAAGGGGCGCCGTGGATGGCTTGCGACAGGCCGATGGGGTTGGCCGCCGGCACCAGGATGATTTCGCCCTTGACCTTGCCCGCCGCGTCCAGCGCCTCCAGCTGCTTGCGCAAGAACTGCGCCACCAGCATGCCCGGCACTTCGTCCGCGTGCAGCGCGGCCTGGATATAGACCTTCTTGCCGCTGCCGGGCGCGCCGTAGCGGTAGCTGGTCAGTTCGAACTGGGCGCTGCTCTGGGGCGCCGAGATGGGGTGTTTTATGGTTCGCATGGAGGTGGCCTGATGGTGTGGTATCGAAGGATTATGCGCATTTGATGTATATTTGCAAGCAGTAGGCACCGTTCCGGGCGCCTCCCCCCGCAATTTCTCTGCAAAACGGACTGGATATGGGTGTACTCAAGACTTTGATTCATAGCGTAGGCCGCTTTTCCCTGCTTTGGTACGCCATAGTCGGCGCCCACACCCATGCGCATGCCGCCGAGCCGGCGCAGCCGAAAGGTTCGCTGGTCATCATCGGCGGCGGCCTGCGCGGCGACAATGCCGACATCTGGCAGCGCATCGTCCAGCTGGCGGGCGGCAAGGGCGCCCGCATCGCCGTTTTCCCTTCGGCCGCCGGAACCCCGGAACGCTCCGGCCAGGCCATCATCGGCTATCTGAAGCGCTATGGCGCCGACCCTTTCCTGGTGCCGATCGCCGTCAAGCTGGCCAATAGCGACTACCGCAAGGCGGCCGACGACATGACCCTGGCCGACCGCGTGCGGCGCGCCGACGGCGTGTATTTCGCCGGCGGCGACCAGGGCCGCATCACGCAGGCGCTGGTGCGCGCGGACGGCACCCGCACCGCGGCGCTGGACGCGATCTGGGACATCTACCGGCGCGGCGGCGTGATCGCCGGCACCAGCGCCGGCGCGGCCATCATGAGCAGCACCATGTTCTACGACGCGCGCCGCGTGCTGGCCACGCTGCAGGAGGGCGTGGCCGACGGCAAGGACATCGCGCCCGGCCTGGGCTTCATCGGCGACGACATCTTCGTCGACCAGCACCTGCTGATACGCGGCCGCTTCGCGCGCATGATCCCGGCCATGCTGAAGAAGGGCTACCAGCTCGGCCTGGGCATCGACGAGAACAGCGCCATGGTGGTCAACGCCAAGCGCGAGGTGGAGATCATCGGCTACCGCGGCGCCATGCTGCTGGACCTGTCGCGCGCCACCATGGATTCCGAATCGAGCGCCTTCAACGTCAGCAATATCCTGATCAGCTACCTGGACCGGGGCGACAAGTTCAACATCGCCACCCAGACCTTCACGCCGGCGCCGGACAAGGCCGACGGACGGCTGGACAACACGCGGCCGGTGCGGCGCGGCGCGGTCTACAGCAACGACATCCTGGGCAACAGCGCGGTGGTGGACCTGATGGAAAAGCTGATCGACAGCGACCAGCAGGACGCCATCGGCATCGCCAGCGGCGACCCGCGCGGCACGGCGCCGGAGATCGGCTTCGAGTTCCGCTTCTCCAAAACGCCCGAGAGCACCGGCTACCTGTCGTCGGTGGTGGAGGCGTACTCGATCCTGAACCTGCGGCTCGATATCCGTCCCATAGAAGTGCAACGTCCGCTGTACAAATACAAGAACTAATGCGGCGCGGGCTGTCTTAGAATACCGGGCACACAACCCCGGTACAAGGACCCGCCATGACCCTCACCACCAAGGCCCGCGCCGCATTGCTCGGCGCGGCGCTTGCCCTGTCTTTCCCCGCCTTCGCCGCACCCTACGCCGTGCCCGCCACGGCAAAGGCTGCCGTTCCCGCCACCGTGCGCCTGGACTATCTGCACACCGGCAACGCCCTCAACGAGCAGTACTCGATCGACCGCGTGGTGATCGAGCCGCTGCCGTGGGCCGGCAAGCTGTCGCGCAGCCTGGACGACACCGACCGCGGCGTGAACCGGGTGGAAGTGGTGGACGCCAGGAGCGGCGACCTGCTGTACTCGCGCGGCTTCTCCACCATTTTCGGCGAATGGCGCAGCACCGAGGAAGCGCAGAAGATGAGCCGGGGCTTCCAGGAGTCGGTGCGCTTTCCCAAGCCGGACCGCCCGGTGAAGGTGCGCATCCTCAAGCGCGACGAGCGCAACGCCTTCTCGGTGGTGTGGAGCGTGGAGATCGACACCGACGCGCCGGACGTGGTGCGCAAGCAGGAGCCGGCGCCGGCCAAGCCGATCCCGATCCGCGTCAGCGGCCCCTCGCCGGACAAGGTGGACCTGCTGATCATGGGCGACGGCTACACCAAGGCCGACATGCCCAGGTTCGAGGCCACCGCGCGCCGCCTGGCGGACTACCTGTTCAGCGTGTCGCCGTTCAAGGAGCGCGCCAAGGACTTCAACGTGTGGGGCCTGGCCGTGCCGACCCAGGAGTCCGGCGTGTCGCGCCCGTCCACCGGCGTGCACCACGCCTCGCCGCTGGGCACCCGCTACGACATCTTCGGCAGCGAGCGCTATGTGCTGGCGCTGGACAACCGCGCGCTGCGCGACATCGCCCAGCATGCGCCGTACGAGTTCATCGAGATCCTGGTCAACAACGACACCTATGGCGGCGGCGGCATCTATGGGCAGTTCAGCACCGCCGCGGCCAACAGCGACTGGGCCAACTACCTGTTCGTGCACGAATTCGGCCACCATTTCGCCGGCCTGGCGGACGAGTACTACACCTCGCCGGTGGCCTACCAGTCCACCGGCGAGCGGGTGGAACCGTGGGAGCCCAACGCCACCGCGCTGCGCGACCCGTCCAAGCTGAAGTGGAAGCACCTGGCCAACGCCGCCACGCCGCTGCCCACGCCGTGGCCGAAAGCCGAGTACGAGGCGCACTCGCGCGAGTACCAGAAGACGCGCGCCGCGCTGCGCAAGGCCAACCGTCCCGAGTCCGAAATGAGCGCGCTGTTCAAGGAAGACCTGGCGTGGACCAACAAGCTGTTCTCGGCCGCGCCGCACAAGCATGAAGTGGGCGCCTTCGAAGGCGCCAACTACGAAGCCACCGGCTACTACCGCCCGGCGCAGCAATGCCTGATGTTCGACCGCAGCGAGAAGTTCTGTGCCGTGTGCAGCGAGGCGGTGGGACAAACCATCGACCTGTATTCGCGCGATCCCGGTGAACCTCGTTAACGTTTGGTAACGTTTGATACGTGTACTTAGTGCGCCACCGTACAGATGGCAAAGGTAGCTCAGCATATTCTGGACCCGTGACAAGAAACAAGCACATCCCAGAAAACTACTGAAAGGTCCATACCATGAATAAGCTGATTGCTACCCTGATCGCAGGTCTGTTTGCCAGCGCCGCCATGGCGCAAACCCCGGCGCCAGCCGCCGACGTTGCCAAGGCCCAGGCCAAGGCCGAAAAATCGGTAGCCAAAGCCGAAGCCAAGGAAATGAAAAAGGACGCCGCTGCCGATGAAGACGTAGCGAAAGCCCAGGCCAAGGCCGACGAAAAAGTCGCCAAGGCCCATGCCAAGGCCGAAAAGACCCATATGAAGGGCGAAGAAAAGATCGCCAAGGCCGACCCTGAAGACAAGGTGAAAGCCGAAGCCAAGGCCGACAAGAAAATGGCCGACGCCAACATGAAGGTCGACAAGACCACCGCCAAGGCCGACGCCAAGGTAGCCAAGGAAAAGGCTGAAGCGATGGAAGACAAAGCCATTGCCGCCGCCAAGACCAACGAGGTGAAAGCGAAAGCCGCTGCCGACGTGAAAGCAGCCACCGTCAAGTAAGGGCTAGCGCGGCGGGGGGGGGCGGCGCGCGCGCCTGACCCGCCGTATCGCTCAGGAAGGGGCCGGAGACGGCCCCTTTTCTTATGCCGATTCCACCCGGTTGCGGCCCGATTGCTTGGCCTTGTACAAGGCGGCGTCGGCGCGCGACAGCATGGTTTCCACCGGCGTGCCGCTGTCCGCCGCGCAGTGCACGCCGATGCTCACCGTGGCGTTGAGCAGCTTGCCGTCCCCTACGGCCACCGTGTGCCGCGCGAACGCGTCGCAGATGCGCTGGGCGATCAGGCGCGCGTCTTCTTCGCTGCAGCCGGGCAGCAGCACCGCGAATTCTTCCCCTCCCAGCCTGCCCAGCAGGTCGCCGCCGCGCAAACAGCCTTCGGCAATGCGCGCGAAATTGATCAGCACCGTGTCCCCGGCCGCATGGCCATGGCTGTCGTTGACCTTCTTGAAGAAATCGATGTCCATCATCAGGACGGCCAGCGGGCGCCGCATCAGTTGCGGCGTGGCCAGCAGCTCGCCGGTGCGCAGCATGAAGCCGCCCCGGTTCAGCACGTGCGTGAGCGGGTCGTGCGAGGCGGCGTATTTCAGGCGCTCGAGCAGCTCGTTGCGCGCCACCATCACGCTGGCCACCGTCAGCGGCGCCAGCGCCGTCAGCGTCACGCCCACCCGCAGCGACATGATGGCCTGCTGGGTGTCGAAGTTGGCGCCGATGACCAGCGTGCCGCTGGAGATGGCCAGCAGGGTCCACATGGAAAAGAACAGCGTGATGCCGGCCGTGGCGAACAGGCTGTAGGTCAGCGCGCACCACAGCATGGCGGGGATGGGGTAGGGGATCACGCCCGGTCCGCCCAGCTGGGTGCCCAGCCACAGGCTGCCGGCGAAGGCGGCCAGGGGCGCCACTTGCTCCAGGCGCCAGCTGGGCCAGTCGGCCCGCCGCCGGTGCGCCTTCATCCAGACGCGCAGGTCCGGGAAAGTCAGCATCACCGGCAAAATGGCGATGTAGTTCACCAGCTCGGTGGAGAACCAGAATGCGAAGCCGTAGGCGGGGCTGCCGCCGAACAGCACCGGGTGAATGAAAATGCCCGCCACGCCGGCCGCCGCTGCCGCGCTCACGACCACCAGCACGAAGCGCAGCATGGAGCGCGGGTGGCGCAGGCGCTGGTGGTCGGCGCTCATGCGCGCCAGCAGCGCGTAGCCGGTGAGCACGCCCATCAGGTTGGTGCAGGTGAGCATGGCGCTTTTGGGCCAGCCGTGCTGCATATAGAGGTCGGCCAGCATGTAGCCGGCGGCGGCGGCCAGCCAGTGCAGAAGATTGGGGGGATGCTGGCGCCGCAGCAGCAGGCCGACCAGCACCGCGTTGGTGGGCCAGAACGCGGCCAGCACGCCGGGCGGCGCGGTGTAGATGCCGAAGATGGAGCAGGCGAAGACCACTGCGCCGACCAGCAGCGCATCCTTGAAGTCAAAGCCGGAACGGCCGTTGCTCATGACATCCCTCCACCCGAATCAGCCCATTGTGAGCATGTCGATAGCCCAAGTCAATTGGGTGGAGGACCGGGATTGCCTTACTTCGGCGCCAGCGTGGACGCTTTGATACGCTGCACCAGCTCCTTGCCCTTGCGGGCCCGCTTGCCGAAGTGCGGCGCCAGCACGTTGCCGGACATTTCCAGCTCGCGCGGCTTGGCCGCCATGGTGCCGTGCACGATCACGCCTTTCTGTGTGATAGCCGCAGCCGACAGCAGCGTTTCCCTGGCGTCGAGCTCCATCAGGATCACGCCGCGGCCGCCGTTGGTCAGCGTCTTCATTTCGGCCATGCCGAACACCAGCAGGCGGCCCTTTTCGGACAGCGTGGCCACGGCGCTGGCGTCTTCCGCCACCACCGACGGCGGCAGCGGCAGGTCGCCTTCATCCAGCGTGATGAAGGCCTTGCCGCCCTTCAGGCGGCTGACCATGTCGCCAGCCTTGGCGATGAAGCCGAAGCCCGCGCTGGAGGACAGCAGCAGCTGGGTCGATGCCGGACCGGCGAAGTAGTGCTTGATGCGCACGCCGCCGGACAGGTCCACCAGCGTGGTGATCGGCACGCCGTCGCCGCGCGCGTTCGGCAGCGCGGCCACCGGCACCGAGTACACCTTGCCGTTGTCGCCGAAGCCGAGCAGGGTGTCCACCGAGCGGCACTCGAAGGCGTCGTGCAGCGCGTCGCCCACCTTGAAGGTGAACTGGGTCTTGTCGTGGCCGATGCCGGTGCGGGCGCGTATCCAGCCCTTTTCCGAGATGATGACGGTGACCGGTTCGTCCACCACTTTCTGTTCTGCCACGGCCCGCTGCGCTTCCTCGATCAGCGTGCGGCGCGCGTCGCCGTAGGCTTTCGAATCGCTTTCGATTTCCTTGATGATCAGGCGTTTCATCGCCGACGGATTTTCCAGCAGGTCCATCAGGCCCTGTTTTTCCTTGCGCAGCTCGGCCAGTTCCTGCTGGATCTTGATCGCTTCCAGGCGCGCCAGCTGGCGCAGGCGGATTTCCAGGATGTCCTCGGCCTGGCGGTCGGACAGCTTGAAGCGTTCGATCAGCGCCGCTTTCGGGTCGTCCGAATTGCGGATGATGTGGATCACTTCATCGATGTTCAGCAGGATGGTTTCGCGGCCTTCCAGGATGTGGATGCGGTCGTCCACTTTCTTCAGGCGGAACTGGGTGCGGCGGGTGACGGTCTCGAAACGGAAGCCGATCCACTCGCCGATGATGTCGCCGATGCCTTTCTGGCGCGGACGGCCGTCGCTGCCTATCATGACCAGGTTGATCGAGGCCGACGATTCGAGCGAGGTATGCGCCAGCAGCATCAGCATGAATTCGGTCTGGTCCTGGTTCTTCGATTTCGGCTCGAACACCAGGCGCACCGGCGCGGCGCGGCCCGATTCGTCGCGGATGGTGTCGAGCGAGCCGAGGATCAGCTGCTTGAGCGCCAGCTGGTCCGGCGACAGCGCCTTCTTGCCCATCTTGACCTTGGGGTTGGTCAGCTCTTCGATCTCCTCCAGCACCTTCTGCGAGGAAGTGCCCGGCGGCAGTTCGGTGACCACGGCCTGCCACTGGCCGCGCGCCAGTTCTTCGATTTTCCAGCGCGCGCGCACTTTCATCGAACCGCGGCCGGACGCGTACATGTCCTGGATCTGCGACGGCGGGGTGATGATCTGGCCGCCGCCCGGGAAGTCCGGGCCGGGGATGATGGCCATCAGTTCGGCGTGGCTGATCTTCGGATTGCGGATCATGGCCACGGCGGCCTGCGCCACCTCGGTCAGGTTGTGCGACGGGATTTCGGTGGCCAGGCCCACGGCAATGCCGGAGGCGCCGTTCAGCAGCACCATCGGCAGGCGCGCCGGCAGCAGGCTCGGTTCTTCGGACGAGCCGTCGTAGTTGGGCTGGAAATCGACCGTGTCCTGGTCGATTTCGTCGAGCAGCAGGCGCGAAATCGGCGTCAGCCGGGCTTCGGTGTACCGCATCGCCGCCGCACCGTCGCCGTCGCGCGAGCCGAAGTTGCCCTGGCCGTCGATCAGCGGGTAGCGCAGCGAGAAGTCCTGCGCCATGCGCACCAGCGCGTCGTACACCGACTGGTCGCCGTGCGGGTGCAATTTACCCAGCACGTCGCCCACCACGGTGGCGGACTTGCGCGGCTTGGCGGTGTGGCCCAGGCCCAGTTCATTCATCGAGTACAGGATGCGGCGCTGTACCGGCTTCTGGCCGTCGCATACGTCAGGCAGGGCGCGGCCCTTGACCACGGAGATCGCGTAGTCGAGGTAGGCGCGTTCGGCGAAGGTGGACAGCACCAGCGTTTCGCCGCCGTCGCCACCGTCGCCGTCATCGCCGTCGCCGCCATCATCGCCGCCGTCGCCGCCGTCGCCGTCGCCGCCATTGCCTTCGGCTGCGGCCGCGGCGTCGTCCAGCGGCTGCAGTTCGTCCATGGTCTCAGCCACGGGATTGACGCCGGGGCCGGCTTTTTCTGCACCGGTAGCTGCTTCCTGCGCCGGTTCGTCAAAGAGATTTGCTTGATGAGTCATATCAGATAACGTGTGCTGTATTAAATGTCGGCTTCGACTTCGTTGCCGTGTTCCTCGATCCATGCGCGGCGGGCGGCGGCTTCGCCTTTACCCATCAGCATGTTGAAGCGCGCGGAGGAGCTGGTGTGGCCGGGGCGGCCCACTTTCACCGGCAGCAGGCGGCGCGTGTCCGGGTTCATGGTGGTTTCCCACAGCTGCTCGGCGTTCATCTCGCCCAGGCCCTTGAAGCGGGAGATCGACCAGCTGCCGTCCTTCAGGCCGTCCTTGCGCAGCTTGTCCTCGATGGCCACCAGCTCGCCGTCGTCCAGCGCATACAGCTTCTGGATCGGCTTCTTGCCGCGCGCCGGCGCGTCCACGCGGTACAGCGGCGGACGGGCGATGCAGATATGGCCCTTCTGGATCAGCGCCGGGAAGTGGCGGAAGAACAGCGTGAGCAGCAGCACCTGGATGTGGGAGCCGTCCACGTCCGCATCGGAGAGGATGCAGATTTTGCCGTAGCGCAGGCCGGACAGGTCGGGCGAGTCGCCGTTGGCGTGCGGATCGACGCCGATGGCCACCGAGATGTCGTGGATCTCGTTGTTGGCGAACAGGCGGTCCTTGTCGGTTTCCCAAGAGTTGAGCACCTTGCCGCGCAGCGGCAGGATGGCCTGGAATTCCTTGTCGCGGCCCATCTTGGCCGAGCCGCCCGCCGAATCGCCCTCGACCAGGAAGATCTCGGTGCGGGTCACGTCGGTCGATTCGCAGTCGGTCAGCTTGCCCGGCAAAACGGCCACGCCGGACGATTTTTTCTTTTCCACTTTCTGCAGCGAGCGCAGGCGCGACTGCGCCTGCTTGATCACCAGCTCGGCCAGTTTCTTGCCGTAGTCGATGTGCTGGTTCAGCCACAGCTCCAGCGGCGGCTTGGCAAAGGTGGACACCAGGCGCACCGCGTCGCGCGAGTTCAGGCGCTCCTTGATCTGGCCCTGGAACTGCGGGTCCAGCACTTTCGCCGACAGCACGAAGGAAACGCGCGCGAACACGTCTTCCGGCAGCAGCTTCACGCCTTTGGGCAGCAGCGAGTGCATCTCGGCGAAATTCTTCACCGCGCCGAACAGGCCGTCGCGCAGGCCCGATTCGTGGGTGCCGCCGTTCGGCGTGGGAATCAGGTTGACGTAGGATTCGCGCACCACGGCGCCCGATTCGGTCCAGGCCACCACCCAGGCCGCGCCTTCGCCCTCGGCAAAGCCTTCTGCGTCCGGGCCGGCGAACTGCGCGCCCTCGAACAGCGGGATCAGGGTTTCGCCGTCGGACGCCTGCGCCAGCGCTTCGGTCAGGTAGCCGCGCAGGCCTTCGTCGTATTTCCAGGTCTGCGAGTCGCCGGTCTTGGCATTGTTCAGCGTGACGGTCACGCCCGGCAGCAGCACGGCCTTGGAGCGCAGCAGGCGCTGCAGCTCAACCTGCGAGATCAGCGAGGAATCGAAGTACTTGGCGTCCGGCCAGGCGGTCACGCGCGTGCCGGACTTCTTGCCGTCCTTCGGCGCCGGCATGGAGTTCAGCGGTTCCACCACTTCGCCGTGCTCGAACACCAGGTGGTGGTAGCCGTTGCCCTTGTCGTCCTTGCGCCAGACGGAGATCTCCAGGCGCTTGGACAGCGCGTTGGTGACCGATACGCCCACGCCGTGCAGGCCGCCCGAGAAGGCGTAGGCGCCGCCCGAGCCCTTGTCGAACTTGCCGCCCGCGTGCAGGCGGGTGAAGACGATTTCCACCGTCGGCACGTTCTCTTCCGGGTGCAGGCCGACCGGGATGCCCCGGCCGTCGTCTTCCACCGTGATGCTGCCGTCGGCATTCTGCGTGACGATGATATTTTTGCAATGGCCGCCCAATGCCTCGTCGGAGGCATTGTCGATCACCTCCTGGATGATGTGCAGCGGGTTCTCCGTGCGGGTGTACATGCCCGGACGCTGCTTGACGGGCTCCAGGCCCTTGAGGACGCGGATGGATGATTCGCTATAGTCGGAAACTGGTTTTTTAGTGGCCATACGTGATCAAGCTAGGTTGTGCGGTTCTTATTGGTGCGGCAGCTCATCTGCTCAGTGCGATGCAAAATGCTGTGATTATATACAGTTATTTCGCTCCGGAAGTGCTTTCTGCGCAACGCCGGCAGGCGCGCTTGCTTGCGCATTCTATCCGCAACCGGCGGCAACGGCGGGATTCACGGCGCTGGAAATGGCGGGCAGTTGTGGTTAAATGGGGAAAAGCGCTGTCAATATCACCACGGTTCACCACGTTTGACCTCGTTGAAGCACGCCGCGTCCATGAATGCAGACACCTTTCCGTTCGCAGTGCGCCTGATCGGCTTTGCCGGGGCGCAGGCCGATGCCCTGGCGGCGGCGCTCGGCCGCACGCCACCGGGCGGGCCGGCGTATTTTTGCGTGTCGGCCGACAGTTTGCAAGAGCCGGACCTGTTGCTGGTCAACGGCGCGGACCTGAAGGCGCTGGCCGCGCTGGCCACGCTCAGCCCGGGCGACGTGCGCCCGGCGCTGCTGCTGGGCGCCGCGGCGCCTGCATTGGCGCCGGCCTATCCGTCGCTGCCGCTGCCGTGCGACGACGACAGCCTGCACGCCGAGCTGGCGCGCCTGGTGGAACGCCGCGCCGACGCGCTGGCCAGGCTGGCCGGCACCGGCCGGCCGCCGCCGGCCGAGCGGCGCACCCGCGCGCGGCTGGACCTGGACCTGACCGATCCCTCCGACTACGCTGTCCAGCGCAGCCCGGCCGAAGACAGGCGCGGCGCCGTGCTGGTGGTGGACCGCAACGCGCGCTTCAGCCAGCACATCGGCAAACTGCTCAAGCCCTGGGATGTAGCGACCCTGTGGGCGTCGGACGAGCCGTCGGCGCTGGCCGCCTGCGCGGACGCGCCGCAGATGCTGGCGCCGGTGGCGGTGGTGCTGGTCAATACGTCGCTGGCCGGGATCGATCCCTACGCGCTGTGCGCCGCGCTGCGCGCGCAGGGCGGGGTGGCCGGCGGCGTGGCGGTGCGCGCCCCGGACGTCATCTTCACGGTGTCGCGCGGCTATCCCTATGACAGCGCGCGCGCCCGCGCCGCAGGCGCCGCCGGCCTGCTCGACAAACCCGTCTCCGACCCCACGCTGCGCGCGGTGCTCATGAAGCTGATGCGCCTGGCCTGATCTATACGCCGCGTATACGCCCGCCACACCTCTTTTTAGGCCGTTTTTACGGGCCGGCCGATAAGCTGCCGGACAGGCGGACCGGGCCAGACAGCACCAGCTGATCGCCCGCTTGCACTCGGCCCGCATCCGATCCGGGCTTGCGCGTGACGTCGGCTGCCCTGGCTTGCACCGTCGTCCACAAGGACAAGGCGGCCGATGGCATGCCCGGCTTGTACCGCGACGTGTTCGCCGCCTGACCAATCCACCCACCTGAGAAAGATTGCACCATGAAGAAATCGCTGCTTCCCGCCGCCATCGCGGCCGTACTTTCCGCTATGCTGGCCGTGCCGGCGCACGCCGGAGAACAGGCGCCGGACCGCGGCCTGGTCTACAATGCGGCCGCCACGTCGGACTATCGCTACCGGGGCATTTCCCAGACCCGGCTGCAGCCCGCGCTGCAAGGCGGCGCTGACTATGTGCATGCCCCGAGCGGCTTCTACGCCGGCGCCTGGGGCTCCAGCATCAAGTGGACAGGCGACGCCGGCGGCGACGGCAGCGTGGAGCTGGACCTGTACGCAGGCAAGCGCGGCGTGCTGGGCGCGGACGTGTCCTACGACGTCGGCGTGCTGACCTATGTTTATCCGTCCAACGGGCTGAAACGCGTGGCCGGCTTCGCCAACGCCGACACCACCGAAGTCTACGGCCAGCTGGGCTACGGTCCGGCCTATGTCAAGTATTCGCACGCGGTGACCAATCTGTTCGGCTTTGTCGACAGCAAGAACAGCGGCTACCTGGACGCAGGCGTCAATCTCGAGGCGGGCGGCGGCTACACCGTCAACCTGCACGCCGGCCACCAGAAGGTGAAAAATGCCGGCCAGGCCGACTACACCGACTGGAAAATCGGCGCCACCAAGGACTTCGGCGTGGTCACCGGCGCGCTGGCCGTGGTCGGCACCAACGCCGGAAAAGCCGCCTACGCCTCGCCCGCCAATGGCAAGTTCCTGGGCAAGACCGCGCTGGTGCTGACCGTCAGCAAAGTGTTCTAGGCTGCACGCGACTCAGTCGCCCAGCGAAGCCGCCAGCGTCAGGCCAATGGCGAGATAGCGCTCGGCGCCGCGGCGTCCGGCGCGGTCGCCGTAGCCGATGTCGATATCGGCCCGGCCGGGGACCAGGCTGTAGCGCGCGCCCAGCTGCACATAGCTGCCGGCGCGCTGCCGTCCGTAGGCCTCCAGCGTGAGGGCGGCGCGTTCGCCGGCCGCCAGCTCCAGCCCCAGCGCCCAGCTGCGCTGCACGCCTGGGCTGGGCTGGTCCTGCCGGCCGCGCTGGCGCAGCCAGCCCAGGTTCGCGTGCAGCATGGCGCGCTGGCCCGCCAGTTCCACACTGAGCGGCAAGTTCAGCGACAGGTCGCCGCGCCCGCCAGATCCGGCGCGGAACTGGTCGGCCAGCACCAGGCCCAGTCCCCAGCCATCGTCCTGCGGGGCGCGCAGCATCGTTTTCGCCTGCAGCAGCGCCAGTGACATGGCGGCGCTATCCTGCAGGTCGCGCGTGCGTCCGGCGCCCGCCGCCAACTCCCATCCACCACCGAAGTTACACGCCGGGACCGCCCAGTACTCGTCCTGCGCGCGGCTGTGTTGCGTCCACGTCTCCAGCTGGCATTGGCGCGGATCGAGGATGGCGGCGTCGTCCGCTGCCATGGGACGGCCGGCCTGCGCGGCTGGCGCGCACAGGGACAAGAGCAGGGCGTTGCGCCAAGCGGATCGGATTTTTTGCATGGGGACTCCTGGAACGGCGTCAGCATAGGGCGGCGCGGCGGCGATGTCCGTCATCACAGGCAATTTTTACGGCTTGTTTACACCCGCCCCGCCAGTCTTTACACCGATTTTAGACCCCTGCCGATAAGCTGGAAACATCAAAACAAGACCTGCGAGGGCTTCAAATGGATGTGGTGTTTATCGGCGCAATAGTCGTCCTTCTGGCCGCGAGCTGCGGCTTGGCCGCCGGCTGCGGCGTGCTGGGAGAGCGGAAATGACTGGCTTCTATGTACTCGGTGCGGCGGCGGCGGCGGGCCTGCTGGTCTATCTGGTGGCAGCCTTGCTGAAAGCGGAGGACCTGTGATGACGATGCAATCCTCGATGGAGTCCTTCATGCTGCTGGCGGCCTTCCTTGGCGTGCTGCTGGCACTGGCCTGGCCGCTTGGCATTCTGCTGGCCCGCGTCGGCGATGGCGCAGGGGGCGCGCTGCCCGGCTTCGGCTGGCTGCTGCGCGTTGAGCAGCTGCTGTACCGCGCGGCCGGCGTGCCGCTCAAGGCGGAACAGCGCGGCATGGGCTGGGAAAGCTATGCCATCGCCCTGCTGATCTTTAACGGCCTGGGCGCGCTGGTGGTGTACGGCCTGCAGCGGGTGCAAGCCTGGCTGCCGCTCAATCCGCAAGGGCTGGGCAATGTCAGCCCGGATTCGTCCTTCAACACCGCTGTCAGCTTCGTGGCCAACACCAATTGGCAAGGCTACAGCGGCGAACAGACCATGAGCTACCTGGTGCAGATGCTGGCGCTGACCTGCCAGAACTTCTTCTCGGCCGCCACCGGCATGGCCGTGGCCTATGCGCTGATACGCGGCTTCAGCGCGCGCTCGGCCAGGTCGATCGGTAATTTCTGGGTCGACGCCACGCGCTCGACGCTGTACGTGCTGCTGCCGCTGTCGCTGCTGCTGGCCGTGTTCCTGATGGGCCAGGGAGTGATCCAGAATTTCTCGGCCTACAAGCAAGTGGCGCTGCTGGACCAGGTCAGCTACAGCGTGCCGACAACCGGCGCCGACGGCCAGCCCGTGCCGGACGCGCTGGGCCAGCCGGCCATCGAGGCAATGACGGCCGCCACCCAAACCATCGCCATGGGCCCGGTCGCCTCGCAGGAAGCGATCAAGATGCTGGGCACCAATGGCGGGGGCTTCTTCAACGCCAACTCGGCCCACCCGTACGAGAACCCGACGGCGCTCACCAATTTCATGCAGATGCTGGCCATCTTCATCATCCCGGCCGGCTTGTGCTTCGCCTTCGGCCGCATGGTGGGCGACCGCCGCCAGGGCTGGGCCGTGCTGGGCGCGATGACCGTGCTGTTCGTCGCCTGCGCGTCGGTGGTGCTGGTGGCCGAGCAGCAGGCACATCCCGCGCTGCAGGCATTGGGTGTGGACCAGGGCATGAGCGCGCTGCAGTCGGGCGGCAATATGGAAGGCAAGGAAACCCGCTTCGGCATCAGCGCCTCGGCCCTGTTCGCGGCCGTGACCACGGCCGCCTCCTGCGGCGCGGTGAACGCCATGCATGACTCGTTCACGCCGATCGGCGGCATGGTGCCCATGCTGCTGATGCAGTTCGGCGAAGTGATTTTTGGCGGCGTGGGCTCCGGCCTGTACGGCATGCTGGTGTTCGCCATCATGGCGGTGTTCATCGCCGGCCTGATGATAGGCCGTACGCCGGAATACCTGGGCAAGAAGATCCAGGCCTATGAAATGAAGATGGCCTCGATCGCCATCCTGGTCACGCCCCTCCTGGTGCTGGGCGGCACCGCCGTCGCCGTGATGACGGACGCCGGCAAGGCCGGCATCGCCAATCCCGGCGCGCACGGCTTCTCGGAAATCCTGTACGCATTCACTTCTGCCGCCAATAACAACGGCAGCGCGTTTGCCGGCCTGTCCGCCAATACGCCGTTCTACAACACCATGCTGGCCATTGCCATGTGGTTCGGCCGCTTCGCCGTGATCGTACCCATCCTGGCCATCGCCGGTTCGCTGGCCGGCAAGCAGCGCCTGGAGGCGAACGCCGGCACCATGCCGACCCACGGCGCCATGTTCGTCGGCCTGCTGGTGGGCGTGGTGGCGCTGGTCGGTGTGCTGAACTACGTGCCTGCGCTGGCGCTCGGCCCGGTGGTCGAACACCTGCAGCTATTTAACAAATAAGGAGCACTGCATGTCGCAAGCTAATCCATCCGCCAAGGACATGACGCAGCACGCAGCGGCGCCGGCCCGGCGCCTGAAAATGTTCGATTCCGAATTGCTGCTGCCGGCCATCGCCGATTCGTTGCGCAAGCTGAGCCCGCGCACCCAGTTGCGCAGCCCGGTCATGTTCGTGGTCTACGTCGGCAGCATCATCACCACGCTGCTGTATCTGCAGGCGCTGTTCGGCCAGGGCGAGACCGCTCCTGGCTTTATCCTGGCCACCACCGTGTGGCTGTGGTTTACCGTGCTGTTCGCGAATTTCGCCGAAGCCATGGCCGAGGGCCGCAGCAAGGCGCAGGCGGCTTCGCTGCGCAGCCTGAAAAAGAGCGTGACGGCCAAGAAGCTGGCTTCGCCGCGCCACGGCACCACCTGGCTGCCTTGCGACGGACCGGACCTGCGCAAGGGTAACTTCATCCTGGTCGAGGCGGGCGACGTGATCCCGATCGACGGCGAGGTGATCGAAGGCGTGGCTTCGGTGGACGAAAGCGCCATCACCGGCGAATCGGCTCCCGTGATCCGCGAATCGGGCGGCGACTTCTCGGCCGTCACCGGCGGCACCCGCGTGCTGTCGGACTGGCTGGTGGTGAAGGTCAGCGCCAATCCGGGCGAAACCTTTTTGGACCGCATGATCTCCATGGTGGAAGGCGCCAAACGCCAGAAGACCCCGAACGAGATCGCCCTGACCATCCTGCTGGTGGCGCTGACCATCGTATTCCTGGTGGTGACGGTCACGCTGCTGCCGTTCTCGCTGTTCTCGGTTGCCGCCGCCGGCAGCGGCACGCCGATCACCATCACGGTGCTGATCGCGCTGCTGGTGTGCCTGATCCCGACCACCATCGGCGGCCTGCTGTCGGCCATCGGCGTGGCCGGCATGAGCCGCATGATGCAGGCCAACGTGATCGCCACCTCCGGCCGCGCGGTGGAGGCGGCGGGCGACGTGGACGTGCTGATGCTGGACAAAACCGGCACCATCACGCTGGGCAACCGCCAGGCGTCGGCCTTCGTGCCGGCGCCCGGCGTGAGCGAGCAGCAGCTGGCCGACGTGGCGCAACTGGCTTCGCTGGCCGATGAAACGCCGGAAGGCCGCAGCATCGTGGTGCTGGCCAAGCAGAAGTTCAACATCCGCGAACGCGACATGGCGTCGCTGCAGGCGGTGTTCGTGCCCTTCACCGCGCAGACCCGCATGAGCGGCGTGGATTTGCCGGGCCGGGACGTGCGCAAGGGCGCGGCCGATTCGGTGAAGAGATACGTCGAGTCGCTGGGCCTGCCATACCCGGACGAGGTGGCGCGCGCGGTGGAGGACGTGTCGCGCAGGGGCAGCACGCCGCTGGTGGTGGCCGACGGCGGCCGCGTAATGGGCGTGGTGGAACTGAAGGACATCGTCAAGGGCGGCATCAAGGAGCGCTTCGCCGCACTGCGCCGCATGGGCATCAAGACGGTGATGATCACCGGCGATAACAGGCTGACCGCCGCCGCCATAGCAGCGGAAGCGGGCGTGGACGACTTCCTGGCCGAAGCCACGCCGGAGGACAAGCTCAAGCTGATCCGCAGCTACCAGTCCGAAGGCCGCCTGGTGGCCATGACCGGCGACGGCACCAACGACGCTCCCGCGCTGGCCCAGGCCGACGTGGCGGTGGCCATGAATTCGGGCACCCAGGCTGCCAAGGAGGCCGGCAACATGGTGGACCTGGATTCCAATCCCACCAAGCTGCTGGAGATTGTTGAAATCGGCAAGCAGATGCTGATGACGCGCGGCTCGCTGACCACCTTCTCGATTTCGAACGACATCGCCAAGTACTTTGCCATCATTCCGGCGGCCTTTGTCGGCACCTTCCCGCAGCTCAAAGCGCTCGACATCATGCATCTGGCCAGCCCCTCCTCGGCCATCATGTCGGCGGTGATCTTCAATGCCCTCATCATCGTTGCGCTGATCCCGCTGGCACTGAAGGGCGTGCAGTACCGCGCCATCGGCGCCACCGCGCTGCTGCGCCGCAACCTGCTGGTGTACGGCCTGGGCGGCATCATCCTGCCTTTCATCGGCATCAAGCTGGTCGACATGCTGCTGGCCGCGTTCAACCTCGTTTAAACAGGAACCATCATGACATCCCATCTTCGTCCCGCGCTGGTGGTCTTCGGCACTCTGACCCTGATTTGCGGCGTGCTGTATCCGCTGGCCGTCACCGGCATCGGCGCCGCCGCCTTCCCGTCGCAGGCGGCGGGCAGCATCGTTGAAGTGAACGGCAAGGCGGTCGGCTCGGAACTGATCGGCCAGTCCTTCACCTCGCCCAAGTACTTCTGGGGCCGCCCGTCGGCCACCGCGCCCATGGCCAACAATGCCGCCGGTTCGGGCGGCGCCAACCAGGGGCCGCTGAACCCGGCCCTGCTGGAAGCGGTGAAAAGCCGCATCGAGGCGCTCAAGGCAGCCGATCCCGGCAACACGGCGCCGGTGCCGGTGGACCTGGTGACCGCTTCGGCCAGCGGGCTCGATCCCGAGATCAGCCTGGCCGCCGCCCAGTACCAGGTGCACCGCATTGCCGCCGCGCGCGGCCTCGACGCCCAGCAGGTGCGTGTGCTGATCGAGCGCCAGATGCGCGGCCGCGTGTTCGGCTTCTTCGGCGAGCCGCGCGTGAACGTGCTGGCGCTGAATCTGGCGCTGGACGGCAAATCCGCGCATACTCGCTGAATCGTTTTGCAGAGTAGAGATCCATGTTTCCAAGCGAGGGCCAACGGCCCGATCCCGACGCGCTGCTGGCGCAGGTCCAGGCGCAGGAGCGCAAGGCTGCGCACGGCCGGCTGCGCATCTATTTCGGCGCCTCGGCTGGCGTCGGCAAGACCTACGCCATGCTGTCGGCAGCGCGCAAGCTGCAGGCGGCAGGCCAGGAGGTGCTGGTGGGCGTGGTGGAAACCCACGGCCGCAATGAGACCGCGATCCTGCTGGACGGGCTGGACGTGTTGCCGCTCAAGGAGGTGGCCTATCGTGGCAAGGTGCTCAAGGAGTTCGACATCGACGCCGCGCTGGCGCGCCGGCCGGCGCTGATCCTGATGGACGAGCTGGCGCACTCCAACGTGCCCGGCTCGCGCCACCCCAAGCGCTGGCAGGACGTCGAGGAGCTGCTCGATGCCGGCATCGACGTGCTCACCACCGTCAACGTGCAGCACCTCGACAGCCTGAACGACGTGGTGGGCGGCATTACCGGCATCCGCGTCAACGAAACCGTGCCGGACACCGTGTTCGACGCGGCCGACGAGGTGGTGCTGGTCGATATCCCTGCCGACGAATTGCTGGCGCGCCTGAAAAGCGGCCGTGTGTACCAGCGGCCGCAGGCCGAGCGCGCGTCAAAGAATTTTTTTCGCAAGGGAAACCTGATTGCGCTGCGCGAGCTGGCGCTGCGCCGCACCGCCGACCGCGTGGAGGACGACGTGCGCGCCTACCGCGTCGAACAATCCATCGGCACGATCTGGAAGACCGGCGCTTCGCTGTTGTGCTGCGTGGGCCCGCGTCCGGGCTGCGAGCACGTGGTACGCAGCGCCGCCCGGCTGGCCGGCCAGCTCGGCACCGAGTGGCACGCGGTGTACATCGAAACACCGGCCTTGCAACGCCTGCCGGAGGCGGAGCGCGAGCGCATCCTGAGGACGCTCAAGCTGGCCCAGGAGCTGGGTGCAGTCACGGCCGTGCTGGCCGGCGGCGACATTGCCGCGACGGCGGTCGAGTATGCGCGCAGCCACAATCTGTCCAGGATCGCGCTGGGACGCGGCCATCCAGGCTGGCCTTGGCGCGCGGCCCACATCAAGCGCATGGCCGGCCTGGCGCCGGATGTGGACCTGATCGAGATCGGCGCCGCCAGCCGCGACAGCGTGCCAGCGGCGGGCGCCGGCGCGGCCTCAGCCCCCGGCTCCGCAGACGGCGACGACGCGCCCGGCGCCGCCGGCAAGCGGCGCGGGCTGGCTTACCTGGGCGCGGCGGCCGCCAGTATCGCCACCGCGCTGGCCACCGCGCCACTATTGCCGCATGTGGACCTGGCCAATATCGCCATGCTGTTCCTGCTGGTGGTGGTGCTGGTGGCGGTGCGCCTGGGGCGCGGCCCGTCCGTGCTGGCCACCTGCGTCAGCGTGCTGTGCTTCGACTTCTTTTTCGTGTCGCCACGCTTCAGTTTCGCCGTGTCGGATTTCCAGTACGTGATCACCTTCGGCGTGATGCTGGCGGTGGGCCTG
Organism: Massilia sp. Root351; assembly: GCF_001425045.1. Taxonomy (GTDB): domain Bacteria; phylum Pseudomonadota; class Gammaproteobacteria; order Burkholderiales; family Burkholderiaceae_D; genus Rugamonas. The sequence continues at coordinate 524,927 of NZ_LMDJ01000001.1, forward strand.
ATCACCGGCCACCTGACGGCCGGGCTGCGTTTCCAGGCGCGTGTCGCCTCGCACCGGGAGGCGCGCTCGCGCGCCCTGTACGAGTTCGCGCGCGAGCTGTCCGGCGTGCTTCAGACCGAGCAGATTTTCGACAGTACCCGCAGCGCGGTGCGGGCCGCATTCCGCGCCAGGGCCACGCTGCTGCTGCCGGACGACGACGGCCGCCTGCAGCCGGCCGCGCCGCAGCCAAGCGGTGCGGCCGGCGCCGTCAACCTGTCGGTGCTGGACCTCGGCATCGCCCAGTGGGCTTACGACCGTGCCGAAAGCGCCGGCCTGGGTACGGACACACTGCCGGCCAGCCGCATCTTCTACTTGCCGCTGGTGGCGCCGATGCGCACGCGCGGCGTGCTGGCCATCGAGCCGGAAAACCGGCGCTGGATGCTGATCCCCGAACAGCGGCAGCAGCTCGATACCTTCGCCGCCCTGGCCGCCATCGCGCTCGAACGCGTGCACTACATCGAGGTGGCGCAGGCCGCGCTGGTCAGCATGGAATCGGAACGGCTGCGCAACTCGCTGCTGGCTGCCCTTTCGCATGACTTGCGCACGCCGCTCACGTCGCTGGTCGGGCTGTCCGAATCGCTGGCCGCTTCGAAGCCGCCGCTGGCGCCGCAGCAGCTGGACCTGGCGCAGTCGCTGCACGCCGAATCGCTGCGCATGAGTACCCTGGTCGCCAACCTGCTGGACATGGCGCGCATCCAGAGCGGCGAGGTGAAGTTCAACCTGGAGTGGCAGGCGCTGGAGGAAGTGGTGGGCAGCGCCTTGCGCGCCAGCGCACCGCAGCTCAGGCGGCACGCCGTCAGCACCGGGCTGCCGCACGGCCTGCCGCTGCTGCGCTACGACGCGGTGCTGATGGAACGCGTGCTGTGCAACCTGCTGGAGAACGCCGCCAAGTACACGCCGCCCGGCTCGCAGATCGTCGTCAGCGCCGCGCTGCACGGCGCCTGGATGAATGTGATGGTGTACGATGACGGACCCGGCCTTCCGGCGGGCCGCGAGGAAGCCGTGTTCGAGAAATTCACGCGCGGCGAACGCGAGTCGGCCAAGCCGGGCGTGGGCCTGGGACTGGCGATCTGCCGCGCCATCGTGGAAGCGCACGGCGGCGCCATCCATGCCGCTCCGTCGCCGCTGGGCGGCGCCGCCTTCGTCATCGCGCTGCCGCTCGGCTTGCCGCCTGCACCGCCTGAAGAATTGATGGAATGATGAATACCCGACCGATGGAAAAACCGGGCGAAACGCCGCCCGTCGCCCTGCTGGTGGAAGACGAACCGCAAATCCGCCGCTTCGTGCGCGCCGCGCTGGAAGAGGAGGGCTGGCACGTGCACGAATGTCCGACCATGCAGCGCGGCCTGATTGATGCGGGCACCCGCAAGCCGGACCTGGTGGTGCTCGATCTGGGCCTGCCGGACGGCGACGGCGTGGCCTTCCTGAACGATTTGCGCAAGTGGTCCACGGTGCCGGTGATCGTGCTGTCGGCGCGGGTCAACGAGGCCGACAAGATCAAGGCGCTGGACGCCGGCGCCGACGACTACCTGACCAAGCCCTTCGGCGTGGGCGAGCTGCTGGCCCGGGTGCGCGCCACCCTGCGCCGCCAGCGGCAGCCGCAAGCCGACACGGCGGGCATCGTGCGCTTCGGCGAAGTGGCGGTGGATTTGCAGAACCGCCGCGTCACCAAGGGCGGCCAGGGCGTGCACCTGACGCCCACCGAATACCGGCTGCTGGCGGTGCTGGTGGGGAATGCCGGCCGCGTGATGAGCAATCCGCAGCTGCTGCGCGCCGTATGGGGGCCGTCGCAAAGCGAAAACGGCCACTACCTGCGCATTTATATGGGCCACCTGCGCCACAAGCTGGAGGACGATCCTGCCCAGCCGAAATACCTGCTGACCGAAACGGCGGTCGGCTACCGGCTGCAGCTGCCCGGCTAGAAACAAATTGTAATTCTTCTCATGCGCGTCAAAACAGCGGCCTAAGATTAGCCATCGATTGCGCGAGGAGAGCATGATGGGTTACATACTGCACGGCACCGACTGGGACGACAACATCGACGGCACCGCCGGCGACGACGACCTGTACGGCTACGCCGGCTACGACTCCCTGTTCGGCGGCCGGGGCGACGATTACCTGAACGGCGGCGCCGGCCTCGACGAGGCCTTCTACAACGGCTACCGCGGCGAATATTCGGTGCTGGCCGACGGCGGACAGTTCTGGGTCAACGACGAGGTCGGCGATGAGGGCCTGGACCTGCTGATGAATGTGGAGCGCCTGAACTTCAAGGACGGGGCGGTGGCGCTGGACATCGACGGCAACGGCGGCGAGGCCTACCGGCTGTACCAGGCCGCTTTCAACCGCGAACCGGACGAAGTGGGGCTGGGCTTCTGGATGGCGCATATGGACCAGGGCTACAGCCTGCGCGCCATCGCGCAGAACTTCGTCACCTCGAACGAGTTCCGCGACACCTACGGCGCCAATGCCAGCAACGCCGAAATCGTGCTGCGCTTCTACTTCAACGTGCTGCACCGCGCGCCCGACCAGGAGGGCTTGAATTTCTGGGTGACCGCGCTGAACACCGGCCAGGCCACCGTGGCCGACGTGCTGACCGGCTTCAGCGAGAGCGCGGAAAACTACGCCCAGCTGATCGGCAAGATGCAGGACGGTATCGACTACCAGCCCTGGGGCTAGGCGCTTCGTCGCGCGCTATTTGCTCAGCATGCGCATGGCCCGCTCCAGCCCTTCGATGGTGAGCGGGAACATGCGGTTGTTCATCAGCTGGCGGATGACGGCGATCGACTGGCGGTACTGCCACAGTCCTTCCGGTTCCGGATTGAGCCAGATGAATTTGGGGAAGGCGTGCGTGAAGCGGCCCAGCCATTCGGCGCCGGCCTCCTCGTTGTTGTATTCGACCGAACCGCCCGGCTGCAGGATTTCGTAGGGGCTCATGGTGGCGTCGCCGACGAAGATCACCTTGGTGTCCGGCGTATATTTGCGCAGCACGTCCCAGGTGGGAAAGCGTTCGGCGTTGCGGCGGCGGTTGTTCTTCCACAGGTAGTCGTACACGCAGTTGTGGAAGTAGAAGAATTCCATGTTCTTGAACTCGGTCTTGGCGGCCGAGAACAGCTCTTCCGTGCGTTCGATGTGGTCGTCCATGGTGCCGCCCACGTCGAGCAGCATCAGCACCTTGATGTTGTTCTTGCGCTCGGGCTGCATCTTGATGTCGAGGAAGCCGGCGTTGTTGGCGGTGGCGCGGATGGTCTGGTCCAGCGCCAGTTCGTCCTCGTGGCCTTCGCGCGCGAACTTGCGCAGGCGGCGCAGGGCCACCTTGATGTTGCGCGTGCCCAGCTCCCGTTCGGAGTCGTAGTCCTTGTAGGCGCGCGCTTCCCACACTTTGACGGCGGTGCGGTTGCCGCCCTTGCCGCCGATGCGCACCCCTTCCGGGTTGGTGCCGCCGTTGCCGAACGGCGAGGTGCCGCCAGTGCCTATCCACTTGCTGCCGCCCTCGTGGCGTTCCTTCTGCTCTTTGAGCAGCTCGTTCAGGCGGTCCATCAGCTTGTCGTAGCCGAATTTTTCCAGCGCGGCCTTCTGCTCCTCGCTCAGCTCGCGCTCCATGCGCTTGATCAGCCAGTCGAGCGGAATCGCGCTGTTGGTTTCAAAGGCGCCGTTGATGCCCTTGAAGTATTGCGCGAAGGCGCGGTCGAACTTGTCGTAGTGGGCTTCGTCCTTCACCAGGGTCAGGCGCGACAGATAGTAGAAATCGTCCATCGAGGCGTCGATGACGTTCTTCTGCATCGCTTCCAGCAAGGTCAAAAACTCCTTGATGGAGACGGGGATCTTCGCGTCTTTCAGCGTGAAGAAAAAATCGATCAGCATGTCACTCTCTATCCAGCTTGTAGCGCAGGTGCGCCTTGATTTCCGGCCATTCGCCGCGCACGATGCTGTACATGACGGTGTCGCGCACGGTGCCGTCGCGGCGCAGCGCGTGGTGACGCAGCACGCCGTCCTTTTTCGCGCCCAGGCGCTCGATGGCGGCCTGCGAGGCGTGGTTGAAGTTATCGGTGCGGAAGCCGACCACGGCGCAGCCCAGCGTTTCGAAGGCGTGTGTCAGCAGCATCAGCTTGCAGCTGGTGTTGACGTAGCTGCGCTGGCGGCTGCGGGCGTACCAGGTGTAGCCGATTTCGGCGCGGTCCAGCGCCGGCACGATGTCGTGGTAGCTGGTGGTGCCCACCACTTCCCCGGTCACGCTGTCGACGACGGCGAAGGCGAAGCGGCCCGGGCGCATTTCCAGCGCCGTGGCGATGTAGCCGTCCACCTGGTCCGGCGCCGGCACGGAGGTGATGCGCAGCTTCCACAGCTCGCCGTCGTGGGCGGCCGCCAGCAGGCCGGCGGCGTGCTGCGGGCCGAGCGGCTCCAGGCGCACGCCGTTCAGTTCCAGCGTGACGGAGGCGAAATTGGCCAGGGCGCTGTTCATCAGCGGTTGGTCCGGTTCATGAACACCAGGCGCTCGAACAGGTGCACGTCCTGCTCGTTCTTCAGCAGCGCGCCGTGCAGCGGCGGCACCACGGCCTTGGCGTCCTTGCTGCGCAGCGCTTCGGGCGGGATGTCCTCGGCCAGCAGCAGCTTGAGCCAGTCCAGGAACTCGGAAGTGGACGGCTTTTTCTTCAGGCCGGGCACGTCGCGCACTTCATAGAAGGTCTGCAGCGCGGTGGCCAGCAATTCCTGCTTCAAGGTGGGGTAGTGCACCTTGACGATTTGCTCCATCGTGTCCTTGTCCGGGAACTTGATGTAGTGGAAGAAGCAGCGGCGCAGGAAGGCGTCCGGCAGTTCCTTTTCGTTGTTGGAAGTGATGATGACCAGCGGGCGGTGCTTGGCCTGGACCATTTCGCGCGTCTCGTAGACGTAGAATTCCATGCGGTCCAGCTCGCGCAGCAGGTCGTTCGGGAACTCGATGTCGGCCTTGTCGATCTCGTCGATCAGCAGCACCACCGGTTCCGGCGCGGTGAACGCCTGCCACAGCACGCCCTTGACGATGTAGTTGTGGATGTCGCGCACGCGCTCGTCGCCCAGCTGCGAATCGCGCAGGCGCGACACGGCGTCGTATTCGTACAGGCCCTGCTGGGCCTTGGTGGTGGACTTGATGTGCCACTGCATCAGCGGCATGTCCAGCGCGGCGGCCACTTCCTCGGCCAGCATGGTCTTGCCGGTGCCCGGTTCGCCCTTGATGAGCAGCGGGCGCTGCAGCGTCAGGGCCGCGTTCACGGCCAGTTTCAGGTCGTTGGTGGCGACGTAGTTGTCGGAACCCTGGAAGCGTTGGCCTTGGCCCTTGTTTGCTTGCATAGAATGGCGTCTCTTAGTGGAAAATGAATCCCCTGAGTATATGCCAGAACGCTATACCACACTGCGGGCGGATGATGTGGACTCGCAACTTGTTATTGGGTTAGAATCGTTGGCTGGTAGTGTAAAAGTCAACTTTTGCGACTACTGTTTCACGCAGTATCAATCACATTACTGACGCTAACCTAGCCATCCACCATGAAAAAAATCTACGCAGTTCTCGTGCTTGCAGGCATCGCCAACGTTGCCGCAGCAGCGGACATCGTTGGAAACGCCAAGGCGGCTCCAGCCAAGATCGAAATGTGTATCGGTTGCCACGGCATCCCCGGCTACAAAGCCACCTTCCCGGAAGTGTTTCAGGTGCCCATGATTGGTGGCCAATCGGCTAAATACATCGAGAACGCGTTGCAAGGCTACAAGAAGGGCGAGCGCAAGCACCCTTCGATGAAGGGCATCGCCGTCAGCCTGTCGGACCAGGATATCGCCGACATCGCTGCCTTCTATTCGCAGCAGACCGCTAAAACCGCGCAGAAATGAGGCCTTACGACATGAAAAAACTGATCATCGCCCTGTTCTGCGCTTCCGCTTCCTTCGCCGCCACCGCCGGCGGCAACATCAACGCCGGCAAGGCACTGGCAGAGAAGTACAGCTGCGCCGCCTGCCACGGCAAGGACTACAATTCGCCGATCGACCCGTCGTATCCGAAGCTGGCCGGCCAGCACAAGGATTACCTGCAGCACGCGCTGACCGCCTACAAGCGCGGCGACGCGCCGAACGGCCGCAGCAACGCCATCATGACCGGCCAGGTCAAGCCGCTGAGCAACCAGGACATCAAAGACCTGGCGGCGTACCTGCACAGCCTGCCAGGCAATATGGTGACGCACCGCTGATTCCGCGCTGCAGCATCAATCGGCCAAAGCCACGCAGCGCGTGGCTTTTTTTATTCCGCCTGCACCGTGAGCCGCTTGATGGCGGCGTTCTTGCCGTAGGTGGCGGAGGCCAGCAGCGGGGCGGGGCAGCGCACGCGGTACAGATAGCTGCGCTCCTCGCCGTCGGTGCTGCGGCGCAGCAGTTCCAGTTGCAGCGGGGCCGGGCAGGGGCGCAGCAGCGCCGCTTCCGCCGTGCCCGCGCCAGCGCCCCTGCGCGCCAGCGCGGCGGCCACTTCCCTGGTCACTTCCGGCTCGGCATCCTCGATGGGCGCAGCGGCGGCCGCGGCCGCTGTGCGCTGCGCCTGGGCGGCCGGCATGGCGCAGCCGGCGGCCAGCGCGCAGGTCAATGTCAGGGATAGCACTCGTCGCATGGGCTTCGCTCCTTGTAAAGTTGGCCCATCTTAGCCCGAGTTCGGGCGCCCTCCAAATTGTCTCAAATTGAACAAAGCGCGGCGTTCTGTCTAAAAAGGCCTGCTTTTACAACGGCGCAAAACGCGTGGCTATACTCGGCTGGCAGCCATATGCACCAGCATATGCCCCCTTATTTGCACACCACCGAACTGATAGGAGTCGTTGCCGCATGCGCCACTTTGCCCGTCCCATCCTCGCATCCCTGATCGTCCTCGCCTACGCCGGCGCCGCCCACGCGGACAGCCGCTCGGTGGACAACCTGACCTTGTTCTCCAACACCAAGGCCGGCTCGGCCGAGGACGCGCTGCGCCAGAACGCGGCCCGCTTCGGCCTGCCCGCTTCGCTCAAGAACCTGGAACTGGTGAAAGTGCAAGAGTCGCTGACCGGCAAGCACTACCACTACCAGCAAATGCTGCGCGGCCTGCCGGTGGACCGGGCCGTCATCATCGTGTCGATCGGCAAGGGCGGCCAGTTGCAGAAGATCTTCAACGAAACCCGCCACATCTCGGACGAGGTGGACGCCAAGGCCGTCAACCAGCTGTACAACCAGTCGCACATCTCGGAAGAGCAGGCGCTGGACAAGGGCTGGAACAACATGAAGGTGCAGCACCCGCTGGTGGACGTGCCGCGCACCGAGCTGGTGTGGGTGCCGAGCAAGGACGGCGTGCAGCTGGCGCGCAAGGTCAGCATCGAAGCGCAGATGCCGACCGGCGGTTTCGTGCAGTACCTGAACGCGCACGACGGCAGCGTCATCGATTCCTACTCCACCTCCATCCCGCGCAAGGGCGAGCGCTCGCTGGCGGCGCGCGCCACAGTGGGCGGTCCGGTGCTGGACCGCCGCAGCGCCATGAAGGCGGCCAGCGACACCCAGGCGGCCCGCACTTCGCTGCGCGCTTCGGCGCCGGTCGCCGCGCTGGCGCCGTCCGGCATCAACGGTTCCGGCTACGCCTTCGATCCCGATCCGCGCACCGCGCTGGCCACCGAGGCGCTGACCGACACGTCGGCCGCGTCCGCCTTCGACGCCGGCTACTCGAACAAATCGCTGCGCGACCTGACCGTGGTGGGCAGCAACTACACGCTGACCGGCCCCTACGTGAACATCAAGAACATCGAAGCGCCCAACACCGCGCCGTCGACCACCACCAACGGCGTGTGGACGGCCAAGCGCGGCAGCAACGCCTTTGACGACACCAACGTCTATTTCCATCTGGACCAGAACCAGCGCTACATCCAGTCGCTGGGCTTCACCGGCACCAAGTCCATCATCAACCGTCCGTTCGACGTCGACACGGACGGCCTGAACGGCGACGACAACTCGCACTACAGCTATAGCGGCAGCACCGACTACCTGGCCTTCGGCCACGGCTGCGTGAACGACAGCGAGGACGCGGACGTGATCCTGCACGAGTACGGCCACGGCATCCACCGCAACATCAACTCCGGCTGGAGCGGCGGCGACACCGGCGCCATGGGCGAAGGCTTCGGCGACTACTGGGCCGCGTCCTACTCGTACAGCACTCCCAACGGCAAGACCTTCCACCCGGAATGGGCCTTCAGCTGGGACGGCCACGGCGCCTGCTGGGCCGGCCGCATGCTGAACCGCACCGATGCCAAGTACAACAGCAGCAAGACTTACGGCGCGCACCAGTCGGTGACCGAAGGCGGCGTCTCGTTCTCGTCCGACGAACTGTGGTCGGCGCCGCTGTACCAGTCCATGGTGGCGCTGATCGCGGCCGGCAAGCCGCGCGGCAATATCGACCAGATCATCCTGGAAGCGCACTTCGGCCTGGGCAGCAACATCAAGATGCCGGCCATGGCCACGGCCATCGTCAACGCGGCCAAGACGCTGTACCCGGCCGACCTGACTTATGCCAACACCTTCCAGGCCAAGTTCGAGGCGCAGAACATCCTGTCGTCCACGCCGAGCGGCCCGAGCGTGGCCGAAACCGAGAGCAACAACACCACCGCCACCGCGCAAGTGATCGCCACGGCCGGCACCACGGTGAACGGCACCATCAGCGCCAACTCGGATGTGGATTACTACAAGGTGACCTTGCCAGCAGGCAAGACGCTGACGCTGACCCTGACCCCGAACGCCGCCTCGGATTACGATCTGGAACTGTACAACAGCGCCGGCACCAAGCTGACCTCCAGCACCAAGGGCACCGGCCAGGTGGACACCGTGACCAGCACGGCGTCCGGCGTGCTGTACGCCAAGGTGATCCGCTACAGCGGCGGCACCGGTTCGACCAACGGCAAGTACACGCTGTCGGCCGGCTGGTAATGTTGGGGTAGCAAAGAAACAACCCGCCGCGGCGGGTTGTTTCGCGTCAGCGCGCCGCGCGGCGCTGCACCGCTTCGATGTAGGCCAGCCCGTCCAGCGGCTGGCCGCTGCGCTGGGCGTTCCAGATCATCTCGCCCAGGCATTCCATGATCTGGTGCTGGGCCTCGTGCGCCGAGTCCAGTTTCAGGGTCAGCGCCGTGGCGGCCGCGCGGATGCCGGGTGGCTGGTCGATCGAGATCTGCTCGTCGATCGACAAGTGCATGGACAGGTGCAGGAAGGGATTGGTCTGGCCGGTATCGACGGAGTAGTCGCGCGCCAGGGCCGCTTCCACGTCGCTCAGGATGTCTTCGTATTCGGGATGGTGGCGGATCCAGTCGCCCGCCATGGTTTCCAGCGGCGTCAGGATGTCGTTGGCGCGCTGCTTCTGGAACACGGCGCAGAAGAAGCGCCGCACGTCGTCGGAGGAGGGATTAAACATGGGCGGTATTGTACCCCGGCATAAAAAAACGGACGCGCGAGCGTCCGTTTTTGCCTAGTCCTGGCCCGGCAGTACGATGCGGGGCGTGTCGGCCGCGCAATCGCAGGGATCGCCGCCCACCAGCTCCGGCGCGCCCACCGCGGCCGCTGCGTTGGCGGCGTTGGCCGCCACGGCAGCGCTGGCGATGCTTGCCTTGCTGGCATTGCTGCCAACATTGCCAGTGTTGCCATTATTTCCGCTATTGCCGCCGCCATTCCTGGGAGCATGCGGCTGGCGCAGGTAGCGCGACGTGTGGTGGCGGTTACCGTTGCCGTTGCCATGCGCCGGCCACGTCAGGAAACGCGACAATTCCTGCAGCGCGCGCTGGTAGACGTCGCGCTTGAACTCGATCACCACATCCAGCGGCACCCAGTACTCATGCCAGCGCCACGCGTCGAACTCGGGATGGTCGGTCAGGCGCAGGTTCACGTCGTTGTCGCGCGCACACATGCGCAGCAGGAACCAGATCTGCTTCTGGCCACGGTAATGGCCGCGAATTTCGCGCTTGATGAAGTGGTCGGGCACCTCGTAGCGCAGCCAGTCGCGGGTGCGGCCGACAATCTTGACGTGTTCCGCCCGTAAGCCTATTTCTTCCTCCAGCTCCCTGTACATTGCCTGTTCAGGCGTTTCGCCGTACTTGATCCCGCCTTGCGGGAACTGCCATGAGTGCTCGCGCACCCGCTTGCCCCACCACACCTCGTTATGGGCGTTCAGCAGGATGATGCCGACGTTGGGCCGAAACCCTTCACGGTCGAGCATGTTGCACCTCAAACTTTCTGCTTGCAGTACGTCCTTCTTATATTTTTGCCCACAAACCTGCGCGCCAGCCCGGTTTTCGGGGTACGAAAACCGTCGGCGGGCCATCTAATGAACGCATTTGTATAAAGTATGGACGCATCAGCCAGCTAATCCTTTAAAATTAGGTTGATTATAACTCTCTCTTTTTAAAAAGAATTCACCGTATGCGTGCCTCCCGATTTTTTATTTCAACTCTCAAAGAAGCGCCTGCCGACGCCGAGATCGTCAGCCACAAATTGATGATGCGCGCAGGCATGATCAAGCGCCTGGGCTCCGGTATCTACACCTATATGCCGATGGGCCTGAAGGTGATCCGCAAGGTCGAAGCCATCGTGCGCGAAGAGATGAACAATGCCGCCGCCATTGAGCTGCTGATGCCGCTGGTGCAGCCGGCCGAGCTGTGGCAGGAGACGGGCCGCTGGGACAAGATGGGCGCCGAACTGATGCGCGTGAAGGACCGTCACGGCCGCGAGTTCGCCATCCAGCCGACTTCCGAGGAAGTGATCACCGATGTTGTTCGCTCGGAAATTAAATCCTACAAGCAGCTTCCGTTGAATTTTTACCACATCCAGACCAAGTTCCGCGACGAGCGCCGTCCGCGTTTCGGCCTGATGCGCGGCCGCGAGTTCACCATGAAGGATGCCTATTCCTTCGACCGCGACCTGGCCGGCATGCAGCAGTCGTACCAGGTCATGTTCGACGCCTACACCCGCATCTTCACCCGCTTCGGCCTGAAGTTCCGCGCGGTGGCGGCCGACAACGGCGCCATCGGCGGCACCGGTTCGCATGAATTCCACGTGATCGCCTCCACCGGCGAGGACGCGCTGGTGTACTGCCCGACCTCGGACTACGCGGCCAATATGGAAGCGGCCGAGGCGCTGGCGGCCGGCACCCGCCCGGCGCCCGGCGCCGAGCTGGTGAAAACCGCCACGCCGAAGGCAGCCAAGTGCGAAGACGTGGCCAAGCTGCTGGGCACCGAGCTGAGCAAAACGCTGAAGACGCTGGCGCTGACGGTCGAGCAGGAAGGCAAGGACGGCAAGGCCGGCAGCAAGCAATACTTCATGCTGCTGCTGCGCGGCGACCATGAGCTGAACGAAATCAAGGTGGCCAAGGTGCCGGGCCTGGCCGGCCACCGCTTCTCCACCGAAGCGGAAATCCTGGAAGTGTACGGCTGCGTGCCGGGCTACCTGGGCCCGATCGGCACCAAGGCGCCGGTCACCGTGGTGGCCGACCGCAGCGTGGCCAACATGGCCGACTTCATCACCGGCGCCAACGAGGAAGACTTCCACTACACCGGCGCCAACTGGGGCCGCGACGTGGCCGAGCCCGCCATCGTGGCCGACTTGCGCAACGTGGTCGAGGGCGATCCTTCGCCGGACGGCAAGGGCGTGCTGGCGGTCGAGCGCGGCATCGAAGTGGGCCACGTGTTCCAGCTGGGCACGGCGTACTCGGAATCGATGAAAGCCACCTTCCTGGACGAGAACGGCAAGGCCGCGCCGCTGCAGATGGGCTGCTACGGCATCGGCGTGACCCGCATCCTGGGCGCCGCCATCGAGCAGAACTTCGACGACAAGGGCATCATCTGGCCGACCTCGCTGGCCCCGTTCGAGCTGGTGCTGTGCCCGATGGGCTATGACCGCAGCGAACTGGTCAAGGAAGAGACCGACAAGCTGTACGCCGCCGCCCAGGCAGCCGGCATCGACGTCATCGTGGACGACCGCGGTCTGCGCCCGGGCGCCATGTTCGCCGACTGGGAACTGATCGGCGTGCCGCACCGCGTGGTGATCGGCGAGCGCGGCCTGAAGGAAGGCAACCTGGAATACCAGGGCCGCCGCGACGCCGAAGCGACCGCCGTGCCGCTGGCCGAGGTGGTGGAATTCATCAAAGGCAAAGTGCAGCAGTGAGCACCATCAGCCAACAGCGCAAGGGCGCGGAACGGCGCCGGTTCTGGGCCCGCCCGCTGCGCTGGTGGCACGTGCTGGCGTTCTCGACCGGCGTGCTGAGCGCGCCGTTCGGCTTTGCCGGCAACCAGCAGGAAGAAGCGCTGGCCGACTCGGTGCGGCTGGCGCTGTCGAACGCCATCCTGGACGCCCGTCCGCCCAAGCCCTCTTTTTCCAACGCGGCCGACCGCCAGCGCTATGAACTGTGGCTGGCGCAGATGTCGGCGCGCCTGAAGCGCAAGCTGCCCGACGAACAGCTGCGCACCGAGTTCCTGGAAACGGCGTGGTACGAGGCGCGCCGCGCCGGGCTGGAGCCGGGGCTGGTGCTGGGGCTGATCCAGGTGGAGTCGGCCTACCGCAAATACGCGGTGTCGGTGGTGGGCGCGCGCGGCTACATGCAGGTGATGCCGTTCTGGACCAATGTGATCGGCGACCGCGACCGCCGCAAGCTGTTCAACATGCAGACCAATCTGCGCTACGGCTGCGCCATCCTGCGCATGTACATCGACATGGAGCGCGGCAACCTGTTCCTGGCGCTGGGCCGCTACAACGGTTCGCGCGGCCGGCCCGACTATCCGAACGCCGTGCTGGCGGCCTGGAACAACTGGAAAGTCACTCCGCCTATCTGATTCTCCACAGCACCGTTTTCAGATAAGATGGCTGCCTTTGCAACTTGAAGGTGGGCCATGGAAAATCGGATTCAGCGTGCGGCGGCAGGGCTTGCCATTACCGCGATTGCAGTTTCACTGTCCGGCTGCGCCGGCACCGGCTCGCGGCAGCCAGGCCCGCAAGCCGAGGCGCCCGTGCCGCCCGCCATGCCGGCTGCATCCACGGCGCTCAAGCACATCATCTTCCTGGTCGGCGACGGCATGGGCTTCAACACGCTCACCGCCGCGCGCAACTACGCGGTGGGCGAGTCGGGCGACCTGGCCATCGACACGCTGCCCGAGTCGGCTTACGTAAAGACCTATTCCAGCGATATGCAGGTGACCGACACGGCCGCCGCCATGTCGGCCTACATGACGGGCGTGAAGACCAACAACGGCCAACTGGCCGTGACCGGTTGCGCGCCGGCCGGCGGCGCCGCGCCGCGCGCGCCAGCCACGCTGCTGGAGCTGGCGCGCAAGCGCGGCTGGGCGGCCGGCGTGGTCAACGCGGCCAGCGTCACCGATCCGCTGACGGCGGCCGGTTACGCGCACACCTGCCAGGCCGCGCGCAGCGAGGACATCGCCGCCGCGCTGGTGCCGGGCGGCGCAGGCTACAACGAACAGTTGGTGGGCGGCCTGGACCTGGTGCTGGGCGGCGGCGCCCAGCACTTCCACAAGCGTGCCGACGGCCGCGACCTGCTGGCCGAACTGCGCGGCCAGGGCTACACGCAAGTGGCCGACTCGGCCGCGCTGGCGGCGCTCGCAGCGTCGGCGCCCGCCGTATCGCCCGCGCCTGCGGTCGCCGGCCAGCGCGTGATCGGCCTGTTCAATGGCGCGCTGCACGCGCCGTCCGCCACCGCTTCCGCCGCCGTGCCGGCGAACGGCAAGGAGCCTTCGCTGCCGGCCATGACCTCGGCCGCAATCGACCTGCTGGCCAAGAGCGGCAAGGGTTTCTTCCTGGTGGTGGGCAACGGCCAGATCGGCCAGGCGCAGCGCGCATCGACCGCGCGCCGCGCGCTCGATGAAACCGTGGCGCTGGACGCCGCGCTGAAAACGGCCATCGACAAGATGCAGGCCATCGACCCCGGCCTGAAGCGCACCCTGATCGTCATGACCGCCAGCAGCGACAGCACCTTGATCCTGAACGGCTATTCGATCCGCACCGGCAAGACCACCGCCACCGAACCGGGTGTGCTGGGCCTGGTGCGCAAGTACACGGACGGCAAATACTACAAGGACCTGGACGACGTGCCCTACACCATCATCGGCTACGGCAACGGCGTGAACCGGGTCAAGGGCAGCCGCGCCGGCGGCTCGCTGCTGAGCGACGCCATCGTGACGGAGCCGAACTACCGCCAGGAAGCGACGGTGCGCATGGCGCCGGGCGCCACCACCAATGGCGGCACCGACGTCTACCTGGGCGCCATCGGCGCGCGCGCGGCCGACTTCCGCGGCACGATCGAGAACACCCAGGTGCACACGCTGATCAAGAACGCAGCCGGCTGGTAAAGGATAACAACAATATGAAACGCAATCTGATCATCTCCGCGCTGCTGGCCGCCGCTGCCGCATCCGCCCACGTGCACGCCGGCGAAGCGAAGAACGTCATCTTCTTCCTCGGCGACGGCATGGGCCCGACCGCCATCACCGCCGCGCGCATCTACCAGTACAAGGAAGTAGGCCTGCTCAAGTTCGAGCGCCTGGAGCGCGTGGCGCGCATCAAGACCTATTCGCAGGACGCGCAAACCACCGACAGCGCGCCCTCCATGGGCTCCTACATGACCGGCGTGAAGATCCAGAACGAAGTGATCTCCATGTCGTCCGACACCAAGGCCATGGCGCCGAAGAAGGACGCGCACGGCAATCCCACCATCGACACCTGCGCCGCCGGCAACGGCCGGGCCGCTGTGACGATACTGGAACTGGCCAAGGCGCACGGCAAGGCCGTGGGCGCGGTCACCACCACCGAAGCGACGCACGCCACGCCGGCCTCCACCTACGCGCACAGCTGCCACCGCAGCAGCGGCTACGCCATCGCGGTGCAGGCGGTGCCGGGCGGCGCGGGCTACAATCCGGCGCTGGGCGACGGGCTGGACGTGCTGATGGGCGGCGGCCGCCACCACTTCACGCCCTACAGCGCCGACAACACCAAGGGCCGCGCCGATGGCCGCGACCTGCTGGCCGAACTGGCCGCGCGCGGCTACGCGGTGGCCACCGACCGCACCCAGATGGAAGCGGCCAAGCCGGGCCGGAAGTTCATCGGCCTGTATGCCAAGGAGGACCACCTGGCCTATGAGCTCGAGCGCGGCGCGCGCAATCCGAAAGGCGAGGCGGCCACGCAGCCGTCGCTGTCGGAGATGACCTCCAAGGCCATCACGCTGCTGTCGGCCAAGCCGGAAGGCTTCTTCCTGATGGTCGAAGGCGGCAAGATCGACCACGGCCTGCACGATTCGAACGCCAAGCACGCGCTGGTGGACCTGGTGGCGTTCGACGACGCCATCCAGACCGCGATCGACCGCATGCAGCTGCTCGATCCGGGCTTGCGCAACACGCTGATCGTCATCACGGCGGACCACGACCACACGCTGGCCTTCAACGGCACCGCGCGGCGCGGCAACCCCATCCTGGACATCGTGCGCAACGCGGACGGCACGCCGGCGCGGGATGCCGACGGCCGCACCTACACCGCGCTGGCCTTCGGCAATGGTCCGAACCGGCCCAACGAGCGCGCCGACGTGGCCAGCGAGACCGCGCTGGGCGACCACTACCACCAGGAGACGGGCATCCGTATCAAGGGTGAAACGCACGGCGGCGGCGACGTCAAGCTGTACGCCACCGGCGCCGGCGCGCAGGCGTTCAAGGGCACCATGGAGAACACCAGGGTGTTCGATCTGATGAAGGCCGCGTTCGGCTTCAAATAGGACGGGGCAAAAGCGGGAGGCGAAAAAAAAGGCCCCGGCCGCGCGTGCGACGGGGGCTTTAGTGTGCGCTGCGCACGCGCAGGCTCTTATTTCAAGTGATCGGAGATCAGCTTGGTCATTTCGAACATGGACACTTGGGCTTTGCCGCCGAAGACGGCTTTGAGCTTGTCGTCTGCATTGATCATGCGGCGGTTGGCCGCGTCTTGCAGATTCAGCTTCTTGATGTAGTCCCACACTTTCTTGGTGACTTCGGTGCGCGGCAGCGGGGAGGCGCCTACCACGGCGGCCAGCGAAGCCGATGGGGTCAGTTCCTTCATGAAGGCGGCGTTGGGCTTGCGAGGTGCTGCGGCTTTCTTGGCGGCGGCAGGTTTGGCGGCGGCGGTTTTAGCCGGAGCTGCTTTTTTGGCCGCAGGCTTTGCTGCTGCTGCTTTCTTTGCTGGTGCTGCTGGGGTTTTCTTGGCTGTTGCCATATTCGAGCCTCCTTAACGAACACAGGGAAAAGTTGCGCAATTCAATCGCACGGCTAATATTGGTGGGGATTTGCCGACTATGCAAGTGTTTTTCGTGTTTTTTCTCGGAAACGCCACGCAAGGGCAAAGGAAGCGCAAAGGGGCCAGGGTTAATTAAATAACCCTGGCCCCTTTTTGCCGCGATGCACCGGATTAGCGCAGGCCCGGCATCATGCCCTTCATCGAGCGCATCATCTTCATCATGCCGCCGCCCGAGAGCTTTTTCATCATGGTCTGCATCTGCTCGAACTGGTTCAGCATGCGGTTGACTTCCTGCACCTGCACGCCGGCGCCGGCGGCGATGCGGCGCTTGCGGGTGGCTTTGATCAGCTCCGGCTTGGCGCGTTCGGCCGGCGTCATCGAGTCGATGATGCCCACCATGCGGCGCACCTGCTTGTCGGCCTGGTCCATGTTGGCGCCGCCGGCGGCCTGCTGGAACTGGGCCGGCAGCTTGTCGACCAGGCTGGCCATGCCGCCCATTTTCTTCATCTGGCCCAGCTGGGCCTTGAAGTCGTTCATGTCGAACTTGCCGCCCGACTTGACCTTGGCGGCCAGGTCGGCGGCCGCTTTCGCGTCCACCCCTTTGCGCGCCTCTTCCACCAGCGCCATGATGTCGCCCATGCCCAGCACGCGGCTGGCCATGCGGGCCGCGTCGAACGGTTCCAGGCCGTCCAGCTTTTCGGACACGCCGGCGAACTTGATCGGCTTGCCCGTCACGTGGCGCACCGACAGCGCGGCGCCGCCGCGCGAGTCGCCGTCCAGCTTCGTCAGCACGATGCCGGTCAGCGGCAGCGCGTCGTTGAAGGCCTTGGCGGTGTTGATGGCGTCCTGGCCCAGCATGGCGTCGACCACGAACAGGGTTTCGATCGGTTTCACCGCCGCGTGCACGGCGGCGATTTCCTTCATCATCTCCTCGTCGATGCCGAGGCGGCCGGCGGTGTCGATGATCAGCACGTCGTGGTAGTGCTTCCTGGCCCAGTCCAGCGCGGCCAGCGCGATGTCGACCGGCTTGTCCTGCGCGGTGGAGGGGAAGAAGTCGGCGCCGACCTGGCCGGTCACCGATTGCAGCTGGGCGATCGCGGCGGGACGGTACACGTCGGCCGAGACGGTCAGCACTTTCTTCTTCTTTTCTTCCTTCAGGTACTTGGCCAGCTTGCCGACGGTGGTGGTTTTACCCACACCCTGCAGGCCGGCCATCAGGATGATGGCCGGCGGCTGCTGCGCGAACGACAGCTGCGACGCTTCCGGACCGAGGTCGGCGCCCATCAGGGCGGCCAGCTCGCGCTGCACCACGCCCACCAGGGCCTGGCCCGGCGTGAGCGAGGACAGCACCTCTTCGCCGAGGGCTTTTTCCTTGACCTTGGCGATGAACTCGCGCACGGCCGGCAGGGCGACGTCGGCCTCGAGCAGCGCCATGCGCACTTCGCGCAGCATCTCGGCGGTGTTGGCTTCGGTCAGGCGCGCCTCGCCGCGCATGGTCTTGACGACCTTGGCAAGGCGCTGGGTCAGATTGTCTAGCATGGTCAACCTACTAATTAATATGCATGGTCCGGCGGCAGGCCGGAAAGGCGCCCATTTTACCTTATCCGGGCGCCGCTTCAGCGCGGCGGCAGCACCAGGCGCACAATGGCCGAGCCCGACGCCACGGCGAAACTGTTGGGACCGGTCGGCACGATGCTGCGGATCAGCGACAAATGGCCGGGCAACGCGCCCAGTTCGGTGCCCAGCTGCAGTTGCAGCGCGGGCGTGCCGGCCACCAGGGTCTGGCTGCCGTCGGGCGCCACGCGGAAGATGCCGCCGGCCTGCAGGTCGGTCCGGTAGCGGTTGCCGTCCGGCGCCGCGCCCAGGCCGGCGGGCAGGGCGGCCACGGTGCTGACCACGCCCTGCGGCGTGACCATGCGCACATTGGTGCCGGAGTTGTTCTTGAGCACGCGGTCTTCGAGGTAGACGTTGCCGGCGCTGTCGATGCCGGCCAGCACCGGAAGGCCGAAGCGCGCGGCGATCCCCGTGCCGTCGCGCTGCAGCGGCAGCGCGGTATTGCTGCCCGGGACGCCGGCGATCAGGGTGAAGCTGTTGCCGGCCTCGACGCGGTAGAGACCGCCGCCTTCGGCGCCGTCCAGCGGCGCCACCGTCACCAGCAGCTGGCTGGCCGGATTGACCGCCATGCCCGTCACGCGCACGCTGAGTTCGGCCGAGGCGTAGGTGCTGACCGCACCGGACGGCGTGGTCTTGCGGATCACCGCGGTGCGCGGCGCGCCGTCGGCCTGCTCCACCGAGTAGATGTTGCCGTTCGCGTCGGCCGCCAGCAGGCCGGGGTGCACGTAGCGCGCGGCCGCGCCCTGGCCGTCGACCGCCTGCAGCGTGTCGTCTTCCAGGCCGGCCAGCAGCACGGCCTTGCCGTCGGCGCCGATGCGGCTCACGCTGTGCCGGCCGGCCACCAGCACGGCGCCGTCGGCCAGCACGCGCATGTGCAGCGCGGCCGTCTTATAGCTGCCTTGCGGCGTGCCGACTGTATACAAGGGGGCCAGCGCGCCGCCGCCGAGTTTGCGGATCTGGTAGCTGGTCTGGTCGGCGGCGGCGAACAGCACCAGCACGTTGCCGGCGGCGTCGGCGCCGATCTGCGCGGGGCGCGCGCTGGCGCTGCCCAGCTGCACCGGTTCCAGCCGCGCCAGCGTGCTGACCTCGCCGGCCGGCGTGATGCGGCGCACCGCGGCCGAGGTGAGCGCGTACAGGTTGCCGTCGCGCCCGGCCGCCACCGCACCCAGGCCGGCGAAGCGGGCCGCCGCGCCGCTGCCGTCGACGTCGGCCGGCACGGCGCCGGTACCGTCGCTGCCGCCGGCCAGCAGCGTGGTGCTGCCGTCGGCCTTGAGCACGCTGATGCGGTCGTCGCCCACCAGGTAGAGCGCGCCGCCGCGGCCGGCCAGCGCGCTGGCCCGCGGCGGCATGCCCAGCCGGGTGCCGTAGCTGGCCAAGGTGGACACATGGCCGTCGGCGCCCAGTTTGCGGGTCCATCCGGTCCACGAGTCGACCGAGCTGGACACGAAGTGGCGGCTTGAGTCGTCGAGATAGATGCTGCCGTCGGCGGCCACGCTGAGGCCGGTCAGGTCTTCAAAGCGGGCCTGCGCCAGCGGGCCGTCGCCGAAGCCGCGCACGCCGTTGCTGAGCGTGCTCACGGCGCCGTCCGGCGTGATTTTGCGCAGCCGGCTGCTCTGCAGGCTGTAGTCGGCGAGGTAGACATTGCCGGCCGCGTCCGCGTCGATGCCGGCGATGCCGGAGAAGCGGGCCTCGCTGCCCAGGCCGTCGCGCGGCCAGTTGTTCTCGCCGCCGTTGCCGATGTTGCCGGCCACCAGGGTCAGGCCGGGGCGGGCCGGGTCCGGCGCCAGGCTCAGCGTGAGGGTCTTGTTCAGGCTGCCGCTGGTGGCGACGATGGTCACGGTGGCTGCCGCGTTGACGGCGGCGCTGGCCGGCGGGGTGTAGCTGACGCTGGCGCCGCTGGCCGCGCTCAGGGCGCCCGGGCTGCCGGCGGCCAGCGCCCAGGCCACCGTGCCGGAACCGTTCAGGCTGGCCGTCAGCTGCACCGGCGCGCCGCCGGCAGTGGCGCCGGTGGCCGACGCGCTGACGCTCAGTTCGGTGGCCGGGGCGATCACCGGCGGGGGCACCGGCGATGCGCCGCCGCCGCCGCCGCAGCCAGCCAGCGCGGCGGCCAGCGTGGCGGCAAGCAGCCGGGCGGCCAGGTGCGGGGCGGAGGGAGGGCGCGGCGGCGCGGCTGGCAAGGTATCGGGCGGCATATTGCTTCCTTTAGTCTGTGTATCAATGTCAAGAAACCGTTTTCCCGCAGATTGTCCGCCATTGCGCCCCTGGCAATGTGCGCACAATGTCACAACGGCGCCGGCAGGCAATATATTTGCTGTTTTTCGCAATGTTGCTTGGTATGATCTGTTCACAATGACGCTGGCCGCCGGCCACAATCCCAAGGAGAGACTGCATGAAACTGAATTCGTTCGGCAAGGTGGTGGCGGTGGCAGCATTGGCGGCGGCGTGCGGCGCGGCCCAGGCGCAGGAAGTGGTGCGGCTGGGTAACCTGAAGTTCGCCCACTACGGGGCGGTTTCCTATATCAAGGAGATCGCGCCCAAGTGCGGCATCAAGGTCGAGGAGCACATGTTCGCCAAGGGCCTGGACGTGATGCAGGCCATCATCGCCGGCGAGCTGGACGTGGGCACCACCGCGTCCGAGGCGGCCATCTCGGGCCGCGCCGGCGGCGCGCCCATCGTGGTGGTGGCCGGCTTCGCCAAGGGCGGCGCGCGGCTGGTGGGGCGGGCCGACCTGAAGCTCAAGTCGGTCAAGGATTTGAAAGGCAAGCGGGTGGGCGTGACGCGCGGCGGCATCCAGGAAGTGCTGCTGCTGGCCGAGCTGCAGCAGGCCGGGCTGACCGTGTCCGAGCAGCCCGGCAAGGACGTGCAGCTGGTGCTGCTGGCCTACGCCGATTTGAACCAGGCCCTGCTGGGCAAGAACATCGACGCCATGATGCAGTCCGAGCCGCAGTCCTCGCAGGCGCTCAACAAGGGCTTCGGCACGGAAATCCTGAAGCCCTACGACACGCCGATCGGCGAGCCGATCCGCACCATGGTGATGACGGAGAAATTCTACAAGGAGAAGCGGCCGCTGGCCGAGAAGTTCATGCGCTGCTTCGTCGAGGCCACCAAGACCTTCATCGACCAGCCGGCCGTGGCCGAGAAGTATGTGCGCGACGTGGTGTTCAAGGGCCAGATCAGCAGCGACGACTTCCAGGACGCGATCAGCAATTCGCCGTATTCCTACGACATCACGCCCGAGCACATCCAGATCACCACCGATGTCATGGTGAAAACCGGCGTGGGCAAGATGAGCAAGCCGCCGGTGGCCAGGGACTGGGTCAAGACCGACCTGCTGGACGCGGCCAAGAAAAGCCTGAACGTCAAATAAGGGGGCGCCATGGCACGACGCACGGGCAAATTCCTGGGCACGGTCGCCTGGCGCGAAGTGGGCGTGGGCCTGGTGGTGCCGGCCGCGGTGATCGCGGTGTGGCAGGCGGTGGCCATGCTGGGCTGGGTCAACCCGCAGGTGCTGCCGTCGCCGCTGGCGGTGGTGCAGAAGTGGATCGCCTACCTGCTGCCGCTGCAGCCCTACGCCGAGGGCAGCTGGCTGCGCTGGGCGCTGTCGGGCGAACTGATCCACGATTCGCTGGGCAGCTTGTACCGCGTGGTGGTGGGCTTCGTCATTGGCGCCGGCCTGGCACTGCCGCTCGGCCTGTCGATGGGGGCCAGCCCGCGCGTGTATGCGTGGATGAACCCGCTGGTCCAGCTGCTGCGCCCGATTCCGCCCATCGCCTACATCCCGCTGTCCATCCTGTGGTTCGGGCTGGGCAACCCGCCGGCCGTGTTCCTGATCGCGCTGGGCGCCTTTTTCCCGGTCTTGATGAACACCATCGCCGGCGTGCGCCAGGTCGACAGCATCTATATCCGGGCGGCGCGCAATCTGGGCGCCTCCGGCTCGACCATGTTCCTGCGCGTGATGCTGCCGGCCGCCGTGCCCTACATCCTGTCGGGCGTGCGCATCGGCATCGGCACCGCCTTCATCGTGGTCATCGTGTCGGAAATGATCGCCGTCAACAACGGCCTGGGCTTCCGCATCCTGGAGGCGCGCGAGTATTTCTGGTCCGACAAGATCATTGCCGGCATGATCACCATCGGCATGCTGGGCCTGGCGATCGACGTCGGCATGAACCGCCTCAACAACCACCTGCTGCGCTGGCACCGGGGACTGGAGCACTGATGGCACAGATACAGATTTCCAAGGTGAGCAAGGTGTTCAAGACCGCCGAGCGCGACGTGGTGGCGCTGCAGGACATCGAGCTGGCGATCCCGCAAGGCCAGTTCGTCTGCCTGCTGGGGCCGTCCGGCTGCGGCAAGTCGACCCTGCTCAACGCAGTGGCCGGCTTCGCGCCGCCGTCGTCCGGCCAGATCGTGGTGGATGGCAAGCCGGTCGAGGCGCCGGGGCCGGAGCGCGGCATGGTGTTCCAGGAGTATGCGCTGTTTCCGTGGATGACGGTGGCCGACAACGTCGCCTTCGGCCTGCAGATCAAGGGCTTGCCCAAGGCCGAGATCGACGCCACCGTGGCGCGGCTGCTCAAGATGCTGTCGCTGGGCGACTTCGGCAACCGCTTCCCCAAGGATTTGTCGGGCGGCATGCGCCAGCGCGTGGCCATTGCCCGCGTGCTGGCGCTCGATTCGCCCATCATGCTGATGGACGAGCCGTTCGGCGCACTGGACGCGCTGACGCGGCGCAACCTGCAGGACGAGCTGCTGCGCATCTGGTCCGAGCTGAAAAAGACCATCATCTTCGTCACCCACAGCATCGAGGAGGCCATCTACCTGGCCGACCGCATCGTGGTCATGACCTACCGGCCCGGCACCGTCAAGCGCGACCTGGCGGTGGACCTGCCGCGCGGGCGCGACCCGGCCGCGCCCGAGTTCAACGCCCTCAAGCGCGAACTGGGCCAGCTGGTGATGGAGGAACAGCAGCGCCACCACCACGACGAGCTGCGCATGGCGGCGGTCGATTAGCGGGCGGGCATGCGGCGCGCCCGCTTAGTGTAAACTTATCCCCATGCAGACTTATTTTCTGATCGCAGCCGCGTTGCTGTATATAGTGTGTGCCGTCCTGCCGCCGCGCCGGGCCGGCCTGATCTCGGCCGCCACGGCGGCGGCCTGGCTGCTGCACGGGGCCAGCCTGTGGCTGGCGGTGTCGGCGCCCGGTTCGCTGCGCATCGGCTTTGCCGCCATGCTGTCGTCGGCGCTGTGGATCTCGGTGGGCGCCTACTGGCTGGAAAACCGCAATTTCGCGCTGGACGGCTTGCGCCGCATCGTCATGCCGAACGCGGCGCTGGCGGTGCTGCTGCAGGCCGCCTTCCCCGGCGCGCTGGTGGCGCTGGACGGCAACGCCCGCATGCTGGGCTGGCACATCGCGGTGGCCACGCTGGCCTACAGCACCTTGACCATCGCCGCCTTCCACGCGGTGCTGATGGCGCTGCAGGAATCGCGCCTGCACACGCGCGGCCAGCGCGCCGGCTTCCTGTCGGCCGCGCTGGACCAGCTGCCGGCGCTGCTGACCATGGAAAAGCTGCTGTTCCGCCTGATCGCCTTCGGCTTCGTGCTGCTCAGCCTGACCGTGCTGTCGGGCATCGTATTCTCCGAGGAACTGTTCGGCAAGGCGCTCAAGTGGGACCACAAGTCGGTCTTCACCCTGCTGTCCTGGCTGCTGTTCGCGGCGCTGCTGGCGGGCCGCCACTTCCGCGGCTGGCGCGGCAAGACGGCGCTCAGTTTCACCCTGGCCGGTTTCGCCACTCTGCTGCTGGCCTATGTCGGCAGCCGTTTTGTCCTGGAAGTGGTTTTGCATCGAGGTATGGCATGACACGTATTTTGTTCTGGCTGGCGCTGATTTTCCTGGTGGTGGCGGCGATCCGCAGCAAGCTGCGCGCGGCCGCGCGCGCCCAGCAGATGCGCACCGACCCGCAGCAAGCGGCGCGCATGGCCGCCGCGCGCGCGGCCGCCGAAGCCGAGGCGCTGGCCCAGGAGCGGGCGCGCCAGGCCGGCTCGCCCCAGGCGCAGGCGCGCGCGCGCGCCGTGGCCGAGGCGGAAACCATGCTCAGCTGCGCGCACTGCGGGGTGTTCTTCCCGGCGTCCGAGGCGGTGCAGCGCGGCGGCCGCGATTTCTGCAGCCAGGCCCACGCCGAGCAGCCGGCGCCCTGACAGTGACGGCGCGCCTGCAAGCGCTGACGGCCGCGTCGCGCGACACCTTCTGGCGCTCGCTGCAAACCCTGAACGGCACCCGGGTGGTGATCGCGCTGGTGCTGCTGGCCTACCTGAGCGTCGATACGCGCGGCCTGCGCGGCGCCGGTTCGCTGATGTACGCCCAGGTGTGCGCGGCCTACCTGCTGCTGGCGCTGGGCTTCGCGGTGCTCACCAGCAAGGTGCGGCGCCGCTTCCTGGCCCAGCTGCTGCTGCAAATCGCCTGCGACCTGGCCCTGATTTCCCTGCTCTACCTGGGCGCCGGCGGCGCCCGCAGCGGCCTGGCCATCCTCTACCTGTTCCCGCTGGCCGGCCTGGCCATCCTGGCGCCGCTGGTGCTGGCGCTGTTCTCGGCCTCGCTGGTGGCGCTGTTCATGCTGGGCACGGCGCTATGGCAGACGGTGGTGCAGGACGCCGACAGCACCTTGCTGCAGTCCGGCCTGTTCGGCGCGGCCTTCCTGGCGGCGGTGCTGGTGGTCAACCGCATGGCGGCCAAGCTGATCGGCCAGGAAGAGCTGGCGGCGCGGCGCGGGGTGGAGATCGGCGTGCAGCAGGCGGTCAACCGGCTGGTGATGTCGCACATGAGCGACGGCATCGTGGTGGTCGACGCCGGCGGCCAGGTGGTGGCCGGCAACCCGGCCGCGCAGCAAATGCTGGGCCTGGCCGGCGACGCGCAGTTCGACCTGGCGTCGGCGCCGGCACTGGCGCCGCTGGCGCGCGCCTACCGCGACTGGCGCGCCGACCCGCTGCAGGCCACGGCGTTCCTGACCATCAAGCCCTACACCGACCCGGCGCTGCAGGACGTGACGGCGGCCTGGAGCGCGCGGCGCGAACTGGCCGCGCATTTGAAGGTGCGCTTCGCGCCGGTCGAGGCCGACGGCCTGGACGTGGAGCGCAGCGTGATCTTCCTGCAGGACGTGACGGCCATCGAAAACCAGGCGCAGGACTTGAAGCTGGCCTCGATGGGACGGCTCACGGCCAGTATCGCGCACGAGGTGCGCAACCCGCTGTCGGCCATCGGCCATGCCACCTCGCTGCTGAGCGAGGACCTGGCCGGGCCGGTGCACACGCGCTTGCTCAAGATCGTGGCCGACAACGTGGCGCGCGTGAACCGCATGGTGGAGGACATCCTGCAGCTGTCGCGCAAGGTGCAGCCGCACAGCGAGCCGCTGGCGCTGGCCGGCTTTCTCGCCGAGCTGGCCGCCGAGTTCCTGGACACGCACGCGCTGGCGCCGGGCATCGTGCGGCTGGAGGTGGGCGGCGGCGCGGCCACGGTGCGCTTCGACGCGCTGCACCTGCGCGAGGTGGTGCTCAACCTGCTCAACAACGCGGTGCGCTACGCGAGCGGCCGGCCGGGCAGCATCCGGGTGTTCGTGGTGGGCGGGCGCGGGCGCGGCGCGGGCCTGGAGCTGCACGTGCAGGACGACGGTCCCGGCATTTCGCCCGAGGTGCGGGCCCACCTGTTCGAACCGTTCTACACCACCTCCAGCAAGGGCACCGGGCTGGGGCTGTATCTGGCGCGCGAATTGTGCTTGAATAACGAGGCCATGCTGGACTATGAATACCGCTACGACCAGGGCGTGCAGGCCGACGGCAGCCGCCAGTCCAGCGGCCGTTTCGTGATCACGTTTGCCAGGCCGGGCGCCTGAACCACCTACTATATAGAGAAGGACACCCATGAGTGCTCCCCGCAATTCCCCGCGCGTGCTGGTCGTCGACGACGAAGCCGACCTGCGCGAGCTGCTGGAAATTACCCTGCTCAAGATGGGGCTGGACGTGGACAGTGCCGAAAACCTGGCGCAGGCGCGCGCCTATCTGGCGCAAGCCCAGGCCCAGGCGCAAGGGGAGGGCGCGGACGGCAAGGGCGCGGCGCCCTACGCGCTGGTGCTGACCGATATGCGCCTGCCCGACGGGCTGGGGCTGGAGCTGGTGCGCGAAGTGTCGGCCAGCTTCCGCAATACGCCGATCGCGGTGGTGACGGCCTACGGCAGCGCCGACAACGCGGTGGTGGCGCTTAAAGCGGGCGCCTTCGACTACATCAGCAAGCCGGTGGCACTGGACCAGCTGCGCGTGATGGTGCAGTCGGCGCTGCGGCTGAACGCACCGGCGGCCGGGGCGGCGGACGCGGCGCCGCGCGCGCCGAGCCGGCTCAAGGGCGACTCGGCCGTGATGCAGGCGCTGCGCGCGCAGATCGCGCGCCTGGCGCGCTCGATGGCGCCGATCGCCATCAACGGCGAGTCCGGCAGCGGCAAGGAGCTGGCCGCGCGCGAGATCCACGCGCAAAGCTCGCGCGCCGGCAAGCCCTTCATCGCCGTCAACTGCGGCGCGATTCCCGAGGCGCTGATGGAGGCCGAATTCTTCGGCTACCGCAAGGGCGCTTTCACCGGCGCGGCCGACGAGCGCGACGGGTTTTTCCAGGCCGCCAACGGCGGCACCCTGATGCTCGATGAGGTGGCCGACCTGCCGCTGGCCATGCAAGTCAAGCTGCTGCGCGCGATCCAGGAGCGGCGCGTGCGCAAGATCGGCGCCACCGCCGAGGAGGCCGTGGACGTGCGCATCATCAGCGCCACCCACAAGAACCTGGAGCAGCTGGTCGAGCGCGGCGCGTTCCGGCAGGACTTGTTTTACCGGCTTAACGTGATCGAGCTGAGTTTGCCGCCGCTGCGCGAGCGGGCCGACGACCTGGGCCTGCTGACCGACGCCATCCTGGCCCGGCTGGGCACTTTCGAGCAGCGCGTGGTGCTGGGGCCGGGCGTGCTGGAAGCGCTGCGCGGCTACGCCTTCCCCGGCAATGTGCGCGAGCTGGAGAATATCCTGGAGCGCGCGCTGGCCTTCGCCAACGACGGCGTGATCGAGGTGCGCGACCTGGCGCTCAAGGTGGGCAAGAGCCCGGATGCGCCGCCCGGCTACCTGCCGCCCCCGGCCGAGCTGCGCCACGACACCGGCGCGCCGCAGGGGCCGGGCACGCCGCAGGGCTACATGCACCTGCCCGCGCCGCCCGCACCCGCACCCGCCGCGTCCGCGCCGGCGCCCACACCGGCGCCGGCGGCTGGCGGCCTGCCCGCCGCCCCGGACGCGCTGCCGAGCAACCTGCCCGACTACCTGGCCCAGGTCGAGCGCGACATCATCATGCGCGCGCTGGCGCAGACCCAGTACAACCGTACCCAGGCCGCCAGCCTGCTGGGCATCAGCTTCCGCCAGCTGCGCTACCAGATGCAAAAGCTCAACATCCAGGAGCCGGAAGGGTAGGACCGTGCCGGGTAGACTATAATGCTGCCCCGCCGCCCGGTTCCGGCCAGGGTGCCGGCGGCTGGCGCAAGCGGCAATGTTGTGTTTTCGCCAGTGCAATATACGGCCGCGCCGGCCCGGCTGCCCAAGGATAAGGCAGCGCGAAACGGTGCGCCAAACGCGGCGTTAGTGCTTGCTATCCGGCTCCGGCCCGGGGCTTCGGGCGTCGCTAAATGTCAATAGAAAAATTGCCGTTTTTGCGCCAATTTTCCCTTGTCTTGCCCAGGCAGGCTAACTACAATTAGTGTCTAAATTTGGTCCGTTCACTAGATGTAGTACTAAATCTTGGCAATCGCTCAAAGATACTCTAGAGCAATTGACGAACTTTATTATCAAATCACGCTGGCAACACACTGCTATTTCGGGAGCTTAAATGCAATCAACTCAAGACATCACGAACCAAGTGGCGCCACAAGCGCCGGCATCGGCGGGCGCCGTCAGCGGCCTGGCCACGGCAGCCAGCGCGCTGGGCGATTACCGCATCATCCGCCGCAACGGCGCGGTGGTGGCGTTCGAACCGTCCAAGATCAATGTCGCCATGACCAAGGCTTTCCTGGCCGTGCACGGCGGCCAGAGCGCCGCCTCTGCCAGCGTACGTGAAATCGTCGAAGAGTTGACCAACAGCGTGGTGTCGGCGCTGGTGCGCCGCCAGCCGTCCGGCGGCACCTTCCATATTGAAGACGTGCAGGACCAGGTGGAACTGGCGCTGATGCGCTCGGGCCAGCACGACGTGGCGCGCGCCTATGTGCTGTACCGCGCCAAGCACATGGAAGAGCGCCGCGCCAAGAAGGACGCCGCCGGCACCGCCGCCGCCGCCGAGCCTGAACTGAGCGTGACCGAGAACGGCGTGCGCCGTCCGCTGGTGATGCAGGAAGTGCGCGACCTGATCAACGCAGCCTGCTCCGGCCTGGAAAAGCACGTGGACGCGGACGCCATCCTGGCCGAGACCGTGAAAAACCTGTACGACGGCGTTCCGGTCGAGGAACTGCACAAGTCCGCCATCCTGGCCGCCCGCGCGCTGATGGAAAAAGACCCGGCCTACTCGCAAGTGACGGCCCGCATCCTGCTGCACACCATCCGCAAGGAAGTGTTCGGCCATGAAGTGCCGCAAGCCAAGGCTGCCGCCGAGTACATTACCTATTTCCCGCAGTACATCGCCAAGGGCATCGAGAACGAGCTGCTGGACGCCGAGCTGGCCAAGTTCGACCTGGCCAAGCTGGCCAAGGCCCTGGTGGCCGACCGCGACCTGCAGTTCGGCTACATCGGCCTGCAGACCCTGTATGACCGCTACTTCCTGCACGTGCGCGAAGTGCGCATCGAGATGCCGCAGGCGTTCTACATGCGCGTGGCCATGGGCCTGTCGCTGCGCGAAGAGAACCGCGAAGCGCGCGCCATCGAGTTCTACAACCTGTTGTCGACCTTCGACTTCATGAGCTCGACGCCAACCCTGTTCAACTCGGGCACCCTGCGTTCGCAGTTGTCGTCGTGCTACCTGACCACCGTGTCGGACGACCTGGAAGGCATCTACGACGCCATCAAGGAAAACGCGCTGCTGGCCAAGTTCGCCGGCGGCCTGGGCAACGACTGGACCCCGGTGCGCGCGCTGGGCGCCCACATCAAGGGCACCAACGGCAAATCGCAAGGCGTGGTGCCGTTCCTGAAAGTGGTCAACGACACCGCCGTGGCGGTCAACCAGGGCGGCAAGCGCAAGGGCGCGGTGTGCGCCTACCTGGAAACCTGGCACATGGACATCGAGGAATTCCTCGACCTGCGCAAGAACACCGGCGACGACCGCCGCCGCACCCACGACATGAACACGGCCAACTGGATTCCCGACCTGTTCATGAAGCGCGTGATGGAAAAGGGCGAGTGGACCCTGTTCTCGCCGTCCGAAACGCCGGACCTGCACGACAAGGTGGGCAAAGCCTTCGAACTGGCCTACACCGGCTACGAAGCCAAGGCCGCCGCCGGCGAAATCCGCGTGTTCAAGAAGATCGCCGCGCTGGACCTGTGGCGCAAGATGCTGTCGATGCTGTTCGAAACCGGCCACCCATGGATCACCTTCAAGGATCCGTGCAACATCCGTTCGCCGCAGTCGCACGTGGGCGTGGTGCACTCGTCCAACCTGTGCACCGAGATCACCCTGAACACCGGCCCGGACGAAATCGCCGTCTGCAACCTGGGTTCGGTGAACCTGCCGGCCCATATGAAAGAGGGCAAGCTGGACCACGTGAAGCTGCAAAAGACCATCCGCACCGCGATGCGCATGCTCGACAACGTGATCGACATCAACTACTACGCCGTGGACAAGGCCCGCAACGCCAACATGCGCCACCGTCCGGTGGGCCTGGGCGTGATGGGCTTCCAGGACTGCCTGCACATGATGCGCGTGCCGTTCTCGTCGCAGGAATGCGTGAACTTCGCCGATACCTCGATGGAAGCGGTGTGCTACTACGCCTACCTGGCTTCGACCGAGCTGGCCGAAGAGCGCGGCCACTATGAATCGTACAAGGGTTCGCTGTGGGACCGCGGCATCTTGCCGCAGGACTCGATCGCGCTGCTGGCCGAAGAGCGCGGCGGCTACCTGGAGCAGGACCGCTCGGCGGCCATGGACTGGACCCCGGTGCGCGAGCGCATCAAGAAGTTCGGCATGCGCAACTCGAACTGCGTGGCGATCGCTCCGACCGCCACCATCTCGAACATCATCGGCGTGTCCGCTTGCATCGAGCCAACGTTCCAGAACCTGTACGTGAAGTCCAACCTGTCGGGCGAGTTCACCGAGATCAACTCCTACCTGGTGCGCGACCTGAAGGCGCGCGACCTGTGGGACGAGGTCATGATCGCCGACCTGAAGTACTTCGACGGTTCGCTGACCAAGATCGACCGCGTGCCGCAAGACCTGCGCGACATCTACGCCACCGCGTTTGAAGTCTCGCCGAGCTGGCTGGTGGAAGCGGCTTCCCGCCGCCAGAAGTGGATCGACCAGGCCCAGTCGCTGAACATCTACATGGCCGGCGCCTCGGGCAAGAAGCTGGACGAGACCTACAAGCTGGCCTGGCTGCGCGGCCTGAAGACCACCTACTACCTGCGCACCATCGCCGCCACCCACATGGAGAAATCGACCTCCAAGACCGGCGCGCTGAACGCGGTGGCCGTGGACGGCGGCATGTCGGCCAGCGCCATCGCCGCTGCGGCCCCTGCCGCTGCCGCCGCCGCGGCATCGGCCGCCGCCGTGGAAGACGGCGCCGCCTGCTACCTGCGTCCGGGTGACGATGGTTTCGAGGAATGCGAAGCCTGCCAGTAATACAATAGGAAGTTAGGAAGACCGCGCCCGATGGCGCGGTTCCGTCGTTAATTCAAGAAGGAAATATCATGCTGTCCTGGGACGAAGACACTGCGCCAGCCGCGCAACCCCAAGCACCACTCAACGCCGAAGGCACCGCCGAGCAGATCGCCCGCCGCGTGAACGCCGACGACAAGCGCGTCATCAACGGCCAGACCGACGTCAACCAGCTGGTGCCGTTCAAGTACAAATGGGCCTGGGACAAATACCTGGCCGGCTGCGCCAACCACTGGATGCCGCAGGAAGTAAACATGCAGCGCGACATCGAGCTGTGGAAGAACCCGAACGGCCTGTCCGAAGACGAGCGCCGCCTGGTGAAGCGCAACCTGGGCTTTTTCGTCACCGCCGACTCGCTGGCCGCCAACAACATCGTGCTGGGCACCTACCGCCACATCACGGCGCCGGAATGCCGCCAGTACCTGCTGCGCCAGGCCTTCGAGGAAGCCATCCACACCCACGCCTACCAGTACATCGTGGAGTCGCTGGGCCTGGACGAGCAGGAAATCTTCAACGCCTACAACGAAGTGAAGTCGATCCGCGACAAGGACGAGTTCCTGATTCCGTTCATCAACACGCTGACCGACCCGGCCTTCACCACCGGCACCGTGGAAAACGACCAGAAGCTGCTCAAGTCGCTGATCGTGTTCGCCTGCCTGATGGAAGGCCTGTTCTTCTACGTCGGCTTCACCCAGATCCTGGCGCTGGGCCGCCAGAACAAGATGATGGGCGCTGCCGAGCAGTACCAGTACATCCTGCGCGACGAATCGATGCATTGCAATTTCGGCATCGACCTGATCAACACCATCAAGATGGAAAATCCGCTGCTGTGGACGCCAGCTTTCAAGGAAGAGATCAAGGGCCTGTTCCTGAAGGCCGTGGAGCTGGAGTACGCCTACGCCGAGGACACCATGCCACGCGGCGTGCTGGGCCTGAACGCGGCCATGTTCAAGGGCTACCTGCGCTTCATCGCCAACCGCCGCGCCACCCAGATCGGCCTGGAAACGCTGTTCGACCAGCCTGAGAATCCATTCCCGTGGATGAGCGAGATGATCGACCTGAAGAAGGAACGCAACTTCTTCGAAACCCGCGTGACCGAATACCAGACCGGCGGCGCCCTGAACTGGGACTGATCCGTTTCTGCGTCACCAGGAACCCGGCCACGCGCCGGGTTTTTTTATGGGTGAGGGGTGAGCCCACGCAGCCCCTCTGCCTAACATGTCGAATTGGATGCTGCCGGACGAGTGATTCCAGATAATCCGGTGGCAAATTCAAGATGATGATCTAGAGTGATGGTGATAGCCGTTTGATTTGATTCAGAATTTTTCTGGTTTTTTAAGATAGCTGAATCGCCCATTTCAGATAATCATCATGCCGGAGTTCCGCCACGCCGACCTCAAGCTGCTGAATCCTTCCTTCGATTCGTCGCTGGTCGACGTGTTGACGGCTGGAGCAGCTGCGCCGCCTGCAGATCGTCGGCAGCACGCCAGCGCCGGTTTTTCTCCAGCTCAAGCAAATCTTCCACATGCTTGAGAGCCTGGGCTCGGCGCGCATCGAGGGCAACCACACCACGTTGGCAGACTATGTAGAGTCGGCCGTCGAAGGCCGCACGCAGGACAGCGACCAGCTGCGCGAGATATCTAATATAGAAGACGCCATGCAATATATAGAGCGGACCGTCGAACCAGGCGGCCCGATCAGCGAGCGCTTCGTGCGCGAGTTGCATAGCATGGCGGTGCTTGGTCTGACTAGAGAGGGCGACCGCAACCCCGGCGCCTATCGTAGCGAGCCGGTACGGATCGCCCAGTCCCGCCACCTGCCGCCGCCACCGCTCCAAGTGCCAGCCTATATGCAGGAACTGATCGCCTTTATCAACCACGGCGCACCGCCGAAATACGACCTCATCAAAGTGGCGACTGCCCATCACCGCTTCGCCTGGATACATCCCTTCGGCAACGGCAATGGCCGCGTGGTCCGCCTCCTGACCTATGCGCTGCTAATTAAGTACGGCTACAACGTGCGCGAAGGGGGCCGCGTGCTTAACCCGACCGCCGTGTTCTGCAACGACCGCGACCACTATTATGAGATGCTGGCCCTCGCCGACCTGGGCCACGACGCCGCACTGGAAGGCTGGTGCATCTACGTCCTGCAAGGCATCCTGGACGAGTTGCGCAAGGTCGACCGCCTCGCCGACTACAGCTACTTCCAGGAAAAAATCCTCGTCCCGGCGCTGGCCGTGTCGCGCGAGCGCGGTCTCATCACTGCGGACGAACACGCCGTGCTGCTGACCGTGATGAAGCTGAAGACCGCCAAGTCGGCCGACCTCGCCCCCAGTCTGCCTGCGCTCAGCGACGCGCAGCGCACCTACCAGCTCAGAAAGCTGGTGGATCGGAAGATGCTGCAGCCCATCCACGGGGGCGCGCGGCAGTACTCGCTGTCCTTCACTTCCAGCTATCTGCTGCGCGGCGTGGTCAAGGCGCTGGGCGAGCAGGGCTTCATCCCGCCGTCGCTGAACTAGCCGGCGGCGGCGATCGCCTCGACCTCTATCATCGCCTCCGGCGCGTACAGCGCCGCCACTTCCACGATGGTGTCGGCCGGGTAGGGCGGCGCGAACCACTGGCGCCGCAGCTCGACGATCTTGCCGAAGTGCCGCATCGACGTCAGGTAGATGGTCACCTTGATGACGCGCTGCAAGCTTGAGCCGCCGGCCAGCAGCACCCGCTCCAGGTTGCGGAAAGCCTGCGCGGCTTGCGCGTCGAAATCGTCCGCGCCGACGATGGCGCCGTCGTCGCCCACGCCGGCCTGGCCGGATATATAGAGCAGCCCGCCGGCGCGGATCGCCTGCGACAGCAGGTAGGGCGCGTACGGGTCGGGCGTGGTGTGGATCTGTTCAAGCTGCATGGCGAATCCTTTCAATGACTGAGTTAAAATGAATCGAAGCCCATTATGCGAACGCCGCTCCATGGCGGCAAACGATCATTCCTCATTCGATAGATGAGAAAAACTAAGCCATCGACAGCATGAGAAAACTGCCTGCCATCGGCGCCCTGCGCGTGTTCGAAGCGGCCGCGCGCCGCCTCAGCTTCAAGGACGCTGCCGAGGAGCTGAACGTCACGCCCACCGCCGTCAGCCACCAGATCAAGCACCTGGAGCAGGCCATCGGCGTGGCGCTGTTCGAGCGCGGTCCGCGCCGCGTCACCCTGACCGCCGCCGGGCGCCAGCTGTTCCCCACCTTGCGCGACGGCTTCGACAGCATCGAGCGCGCCATCGAGCAGCTGGTGCGCGCGCAGGGCGCGCAGGTGGCGCGGCTGTCGTCGACGGTGGCCTTCATGGCGCGCCGGCTGGCCACCCGCGCCGGCGCCTTCCGCGACGCTTACCCCGACTGGACGCTGCGCCTGGACGCCTCCAACGAACTGGTGGACCTCGACGCCGATGCCGACGCGGCCATCCGCTACGGCAGCGGCCTGTATCCCGGCCTGCTGGTCGAGCACTTGTTCGAGGACCGCTTCGCGCCCGTGTGCAGTCCGCTGCTCAACATCCGCAGCATGCGCGAGCTGCGCCGCGCCACCCTGATCCACTTCGAGTGGGGCGACGCGGTGCGCGGCGACGAGCGCGCGGTCGAGTGGCGCCAGTGGTTGTCGGCCGCCGGCGCGGCCGGCATCGACGCCGACACCGGCGTCTCCTTCAGCGAGGAACTGCACGCGGTGCAGGCGACCATCGCCGGCCAGGGCATCGGCTTGCTGAGTCTCACTTTGGTGGAGGAGGAGCTCGCGGCCGGCGTGCTGGTGCAGCCGTTCGAGTTGTCGCTCGAGAGCTTCCGCTACGACCTGGTGTACAGCGCGCGCGCGTCGGCGCGGCCGGCCACGACGGTGTTGCGCCATTGGGTGCGCGAGCACTTCGGCGCGCACTGACCGGCGCGCGCCGGCGCACCCAAAACCGCGCGCGTCCATACGCCAAAACTGCGCGTCGAAGTGCGCCTGCGCGCACAAGGCTTCCTTGCCCGCGCACCGAAAAAATGCGCGCGCACTTTTCGAATTCGCGCGCGCGCATCGGCGTGATCGGAGCGCCGAAAATCGCTGTGCAGTGTCTTCATTTGACGAACTAATGTGCGATAGCGCGCCTAACGTGCAAAAAAGAGTGCGAAAGTGAGTTGTGCCGGTTGCGCACCGACAAGGTTTTCGTGTACTTTACGAGATTGAATTTGCGTGATTTTTTTTGTGCGGTTTTTTGAACCGCGCGGCCCCGCAAAACGATCAACAAAATGGGATACGAACACGCACGAGTATGCACAAGACCACACCGTTTTTTCGATGACCGCCTTGCCTGAGAACGACTCAGGTCGGGCGGTTTTTTCTTCGAAAATCAAAACGCGATGTGGCTGCGATGGGGACGACCGGAGCTGAGCGCACGCCCGCGACCCGCGAACATCGCAACAAGATTTAGTGCGTCGGCCGTTCAAGTGAACGGCGACGCCAGGGCTGAAGCGCTGCAAACGTGAGGAGTTGCAGCAGTTCAGCTGGTGCCGAATTCATTAGCGCAAACCGTCGTTTGCGCCGATGAATAATTCGCCTGGCCAGGGGGCCGGACGGGTTTAAATCTTGTGCGTAATTCTCATCTCTAGATGAAGGAGAGACCAAAATGGCTACAGCAAAAGCAAAGAAAGAAGTAAAGAAACCAGCGGCTAAACCAGCCGCTGCCGCCAAACCAGCCGCTAAGAAGGCCGCCGCCAAGCCGGCAGCCAAGCCAGCGGTGAAAGCTGCCGCTAAACCGGCTGCTAAACCAGCAGCGAAGAAAGCCGCCGCGAAACCGGCAGCCAAGCCAGCCGCTAAGGCAGCAGCCAAGCCGGCAGCGAAACCAGCAGCCAAGAAAGCCGCAGCCAAGCCGGTAGCGAAGAAAGCCGCAGCGAAGCCAGTAGCGAAAAAAGCTGCAGCCAAGCCAGCAGCCAAGCCAGCAGCGAAAGCAGCAGTCAAGCCGGTAGCGAAGAAAGCCGCCGCTAAGCCAGCCGCCAAACCAGCGGCGAAGAAAGCCGCAGCTAAGCCAGCAGCTAAGCCAGTTGCCAAGAAAGCCGCTGCTAAGCCAGCAGCCAAGCCAGCAGCGAAGAAGGCCGCCGCCAAGCCAGCCGCTAAACCAGCTGCGAAAAAAGCCGCTGCCAAACCAGCTGCCAAGAAAGCTGCTGCCAAACCGGCCGCCAAAGCTGCCGCTAAACCAGCTGCCAAGAAAACTGCCGCCAAGCCTGCAGCTAAACCGGCTGCGAAAAAAGCTGCCGCGAAACCTGCAGCCAAGCCGGCCGCCAAAGCTGCTGCTAAACCAGCCGCCAAGCCAGCCGCGAAACCTGCAGCCAAGCCGGCCGCTAAAGCCGCTGCCAAGCCTGCCGCCAAGCCTGCGGCCAAAGCAGCAGCCAAGCCTGCGGCGAAAGGCGTCGCCAAGCCAGCAGCAAAAAAGGCCGTTAAGGCAGCTGCCAAGCCGGCAGCTGCCAAGCCAGTAGCCGCGCCTGCTGCTCCCGCAGCAGCGCCGGCCGCTGCTGCCGCGCCGGCCGCACCCGCTCCAGTAGCCGCCAAACCGGCAGCGAAAAAGCCGGCCGCGCCGAAAGCCGCTGCGCCTAAGAAGGAAGCCGCCAAGCCTGCAGCACCTGCTGCTGCCGCCGCTCCTGCTGCCGCGCCAGCCGCCAAGACCGTGCCAACCCCGGCGGCCGCATGGCCGTTCCCGACCAGCACTCGTCCATCCTGAGCTGAGTCGTCGCTAGCCTTATGAGGCGAGGCCGCTGTGTGAGACAATCACACAGCGGTTTTTTTATGGAGGGAGCCCGTGCTTAGTATCGTCATGCTGATAGTGGACACCATCGCCGGTTTGCTTGGCGCTGTCCTGTTGTTGCGCTTCTGGATGCAAGCCATCCGCGTGCGTCCGCCGTCGTCGGTGGCCCAGTTCACCTTCCAGCTGTCGGACTGGCTGGTGCGCCCGCTGCGCCGCGTGGTGCCGGGGGTGGGCGGCTTCGATTGGGCCAGCCTGATCGGCGCCTTCCTGATCGTTTTCCTGGCCACCTCGGTGCTGTTCTTCGTCGGCGCGCCGTGGCAGACCGTGCTGCTGGCCGCGCTGCACCGCTTCCTGCAATGGATACTGTACGGCTTCATGGCCATGCTGGTGATTGAGGCGATCTTCAGCTGGGTCAACCCGCACGCGCCGCTGGCGCCCTTCATCCGGGCCCTCAACGAGCCGCTGCTGCGTCCTCTGCGCAAGGTGGTGCCGCTGGTGGGTAACCTGGACCTGTCGCTGCTGGTGGCCCTGATCCTGCTGCAGATCGCGCAGCTGGTGCTAGGCATGCTGTTCGGCCGCTAGACAAAAAAAGGGGACGCCGCGGCGTCCCCTTCTTCATTGCGCCGCCGGCGCGTCAATTTCACTCGTAACGGTAGCCGAAGGCCGCTTCGAAGCGGTCGGCAATCTGCTGCTTCGTCAGCACGTGGTTCTGCGCGCCCTTGTGGGCGATCTTGATCGCGCCCAGCAGGCTGGCCAGGCGGCCGGTGGTTTCCCAGTTCAGGTCGTGCGTGATGCCGTACAGCAGGCCGGCGCGGTAAGCGTCGCCGCAGCCGGTCGGGTCCAGCACCGCTTCGGCCGTCACGGCCGGGATGACGATGCGCTGGCCGCCGGTGTAGATTTCCGAACCCTGCTCTCCGCGCGTGACGATCAGCGCCTCCAGGCGGGATGCGATGTCTTGCAGGGTCAGGCCGGTCTTCGACATCAGCAGCTCGATCTCGTAATCGTTGCAGGTCACATAGGTGGCCTTGTCGATGAAGGCGATCAGCTGCTCGCCGTTGAACATCGGCATCTGCTGGCCCGGGTCGAACATGAAGGGAATGCCCAGCGCGGCCAGGTCGTCGGCGTGCTTGAGCATGCCCAGGTGGCCGTCCGGCGAAATGATGGCCACGCGCGCCGCGCCGGCGTTGGCCACCGGGTTCTCGTGCGCGAACGACATCGCACCCGGGTGGAAGGCGTTGATCTGGTTGTTCTCGCTGTCGGCGGTGACGAAGCACTGCGCCGTGTACGCGTCGCCCTTGACCAGGATGTTGGCCGTCGAGATGCCCAGCTTCTGCAGGCGCGCCAGGTAGGGGCCGCTGTCCTGGCCCATCACGCCGACGATGCGGCCGTCGCCGCCCAGCAGTTTCAGGTTGTAGGCGATGTTGCCGGAGCAGCCGCCGAATTCGGTGCGCATGGTCGGCACCAGGAAGGACACGTTCACCTTGTGCAGCTGGTCGGCCAGCAGGCTGTCGGCGAAGCGGCCCTCATGCTGCATGATGAAGTCGATGGCGAGCGATCCGCAGATCAGGGAAGTCTGGTTCATCTGATTTTTCTCCGTGAAACCCCGTCCTTCAGGACGGGGAGTGAAAGGAGCCGACGGCGAAGCCATCGAACTCGCATGATGAGTACGGAACCAAATTCGGCTCCGCAGGTCAAACCAATATGAATCTGGTCTACCGTTATCGTGTGAAGTCCTTGACCGGCTTGCTGAACCAGCAGGCGCGGGCAGTCAACTTCGTGTGGAACTACTGCAACGACAGGCAGAAGGATGCGTTGCGCTTTAACCGGCCCTGGCATAGCGGTTTTGATCTGATTAGGCTGACCACCGGCTGCAGCAAGGAACTGAAGCTGCATTCGGGAACGGTGAACGACGTGTGCCAGCAGTATGCAAAATCGCGCAGCCAGTCTCGCCGCCCCTATCTGCGCTACCGTGGCCGGAAGTCGTTGGGCTGGGTGCCGCTCAAAGGGCGCGAACTGAAGCGGGAGGGTAATGCCTTCCGTTTTGCAGGCAATACCTTTCGCGTATTTTACTCGAGGCCGTTGCCCGAAGGGAAGATCCTCGATGGCACCAATTTTTCGCGCGACCTGCTTGGCAATTGGTTTCTGAACATCGTGCTCGACGTAGCGGAGCCGCCTGCCCGGATGCCGGTACGCGGCGTCGGCATCGACCTTGGCTTGATGGATCTGGCTACGCTGTCCGATGGCGAAAAAATCGCCGCGCCGCAGATATACCGCGAGGCTGAGGCGGCGCTGGCGGTGGCGCAGCGCGCGCGCAAAACGCGGCGGGTCAAGGCCATCCATGCCAGGATTGCCAACCGCCGGCGCGATTTTCTGCACAAGCTTTCCACCCGCATGGTGCGCGCTTGCGACTACATCGTGGTTGGCAATGTCCATGCCGCCGCCCTCGCCAGAACCAGCATGGCGAAGTCGGTTCTTGATGCAGGCTGGTCGTCCTTTCGCAATCAACTGGCGTACAAGGCTGTTAAGCATGGCGCCTGGTTCGAGGAAGTGGACGAACGTTTGACCACCCATATCTGTTCGACTTGTGAAAAGCCATTCCAGACCCTCGCGCCAAGGCGGGGACCGAAAGGTATCGCAGACCTTGGAGTAAGAGAATGGCGGTGCGGGGATTGCGGTGCTGAACATGATCGAGACCTCAATGCTGCGTTAAACATTCTCCGTCGCGGACGTGCGACGCTGTCTGCAGGAATCTCCCTCCTTTAGGGCCGAGAGGACGTCAAGATAGTGTCTTATGGGTAGAAAACTGCGATGTGATAGCCCGATGCCTTGATCTGGGCCAACTCGAAATACAGCTTAACTGATTGCTCGGAGCGCGGGGCGAAACCTTTGGCGATATCAGCCGGGTTGGCCGGGAGGGCTGGCTTGCCAGTGTTGCCTGCGTTGCCGGCGTTGGCCAGGTAGTCGCGCGGCGAGAACACGCGCCGCAGCACGGGCTTGCCGGCGTCGTCGTTCAGTATCAGCTCGATGTGCGGCCAGGCCTGGGCGCTGCGCGCGCCGTTGCGCAGGGTGGTGGTGAAGCTGAATACATTGTCGGCCAGCGTCTGCAGCTCGCCTTGTTCGATGCTCAGCGCGTCGATCTGCGCCGGCAGGTCCACGGTGCAGCCAACCAGCGCGCAGGCCGACACCAGCATCGGCTTCAGCGCAGGCACGGCGGCGGCCAGCGGGTTGCGGAAGGTGCCCAGCACCTGCGCGGCCAGCGCGGCCAGCAGCAGCGGTATGCCAAGCGCCATGGCCACGCGGGAGGCCTTGCCGACCTGCTGGCGGCGGCGGCCACGCTTCACGAAGCCGGGTTCGTCGTCGTCCGCAGCGCCGGCGCCGGCGCTGGCTGCAGCACCTGCGCTGGCCAAGCCGGCCGAGATGGGTGTGGCTGGGCCGCTGCTGGCGCGTGCGGTGTTGTCTTCGGCGAGCGGGAGCGCTTCGGCGCCTGGCTGGAGTCCCGCTTCAATATCCGATTCGGTATCCGCTTGGGCATCCGACTCCGTGCCTGGGAGCTGCTCCGTGGCGGCATCGGCATCTGCGGACGGGGGAGCGGCACCGGATAGCGTGACGATGTCCTCATCGTCGTCCTCCGGCGCATCGCTGCGGGCCGGGTAGGCGTCCAGCTCGAAACTGTCGTGCAGCGCCACGGCGGTCAGGTGTTCGTCAGGGGGCAGGTCCAGCGTGGGCTCGCGGCGGCCGTGCGGCTCGTCGTCGACCGGCGCGGGCAGGGCAGGGGAGGTCGCTTGCGGCTCGTCGTCGACATCGACGTCAATATCGACGTCCAGGTCCAGTTCGATTGCCTCGTCGTCGGGCTGCGCGGGCGGGGCGCTGGGAGCAGGCTCGGGCTCGGGTTCGGGCTCGGGCTCGGGCTCGGGCTCGGGTTCCAGCGTGGCTTCGGGCACAAACTCCGGCTCAGGCGTAATAAGCTCAGGCTCAGGCTCAGGCGAGAATTCCGGCTCCAGCTCCGGCGCAGCGTCATCCTCCGCCTCGGCGGCGCGCGCGTCGAGCGTGGTGATCAGGGCTTCAAGTTCGGGAGAGGAGGTGGGCGCCGGAGTGGGCGCCGCTGGCATGTCGATGATGACGGGCTGCTTGAGCGCCGCTTCCACCAGCGCGGCGTTGCCGTCGAAAACTTCATGGCAGGCGCCGCAGCGCACTATGCCCCCACGTAATTTCAGCTGGTCGTGGGCGACCCGAAATATCGTGTTGCAGTGGGGGCATTTGGTGGCGAGCGCCATCGGCTAGCGTGAGCTTAGCGGGCTTGCGGTGCAGTATCGCTGCCAAGCACGCCGTGCAGCGCAACCCAGCCGTCCAGCTCCGCCCACACGCCCAGCTTGATGAACGGCGCGTACGCGGCTGCCACTTCCTCCGCCTGGCGCGCCAGCACGCCGGACAGGATCAGCGAGCCGCCTTCGGCCACGCGGCCCGACAGCATCGGCGCCATCAGCTTCAGTGGGCTCGACAGGATGTTGGCCACCACGGTGTCGAAGCGTGCATTCGCATGCGCCGACGCCGCGAAGCTGTCCGGCAGGAAGTATTCGATCTCACCGACCTGGTTGCGCTGCGCATTGTCGCGCGCCGACTCGATCGCCTGCGGATCGATGTCCACGCCGGCCACCGCGCCCGCGCCCAGCTTCTTGGCCACCATGGCCAGGATGCCCGAGCCGCAGCCGTAGTCCAGCACCGTCTTGCCCGGCGCCGGATGCGCTTCCAGCCACTCCATGCACAGGCGGGTGGTCGGATGCGAACCGGTGCCGAAGGCCAGGCCCGGGTCCAGTTCCAGGATCAGGGCGTCCGGATCCGGCGCCTCGTGCCAGCTCGGCACCACCCAGATGTTCTTGCCGATGTGGATGGGATCGAACTGCGACTGCGTCAGACGCACCCAATCCTGCTCCTCCACACCGCGCAGCGTGTACTTCGGCACTTCGGCCAGGCTGATGGCGGCGGCCGCGTCGGCCACGATGGCCGCCTGGTCGGCGTCCTCACCGGTCAGCGCCACGACGCGGGAATGGTCCCACGCCGCTTCTTCCGGCTCCATGCCCGGCTCGCCGAACAACGGCTTCTCGGCGTCGGTGCCCTCATCGGCATCTTCCACCGAGACCGACAGCGCGCCCGCTTCCATCAACGCGTCCGACAGCGCCTCGGCGTGGTCGCGCGCGACCTCGATGACGATTTCTACGTAGTTCATTTGTCCGCCTTGGGCATCGCTGCCAGTTTCTGTTCCAGATAATGGATGTTGGTGCCGCCTTCGATGAAGCGCGCGTCCACCATCAGTTCGCGGTGCAGCGGGATGTTGGTCAGGATGCCCTCGACCACCATTTCCGACAGCGCGATCTGCATGCGGCGGATAGCCTGCTCGCGGGTGGCGCCGTAGGTGATGACCTTGCCGATCATCGAATCGTAGTGCGGCGGAACGTAATAGCCGGCGTACGAATGCGAGTCGACGCGCACGCCCGGACCGCCCGGCGCGTGCCAGGAGGTGATGCGGCCCGGCGACGGGGTGAACTTGAACGGGTCTTCGGCGTTGATGCGGCACTCGATGGCGTGGCCGGCCAGCATCACGTCGCGCTGGCGGAAGCGCAGCTTCTCGCCGGCGGCGATGCGGATCTGCTCCTGCACGATGTCGATGCCGGTGATCATTTCGGTTACCGGATGCTCTACCTGCACGCGGGTGTTCATCTCGATGAAGTAGAACTCGCCGTTCTCGTACAGGAACTCGAAGGTGCCCGCGCCGCGGTAGCCGATCTTGCGGCAGGCTTCTGCGCAGCGGTCGCCGATCTTCTCGATCAGCTTGCGCGGGATGCCAGGCGCTGGCGCTTCTTCAATCACTTTCTGGTGGCGGCGCTGCATCGAGCAGTCGCGCTCGCCCAGCCACACGGCGTTCTTGTGCTCGTCGGCCAGGATCTGGATCTCCACATGGCGCGGATTTTCCAGGTACTTCTCCATATACACTTCCGGATTGCCGAACGCAGCGCCGGCTTCCGCCTTGGTCATGGCCACTGCGTTGATCAGCGCCGCCTCGGTGTGCACCACGCGCATGCCGCGACCGCCGCCGCCGCCAGCTGCCTTGATGATGACCGGGTAGCCCACCTTGCGGGCGATCTGCACGATGGCTTTCGGGTCTTCCGGCAGCGCGCCTTCCGAACCGGGCACGCATGGCACGCCGGCCTTGATCATGGCCTGCTTGGCCGACACCTTGTCGCCCATGATGCGGATCGATTCGGCGCGCGGGCCGATGAACACGAAGCCGGATTTCTCCACGCGCTCGGCGAAGTTGGCGTTCTCCGACAGGAAGCCGTAGCCCGGGTGGATCGCTTCGGCGTCGGTCACTTCAGCCGCGCTGATGATGGCCGGCATGTTCAGATAGCTCAGGGTGGAGGCGGCCGGACCGATGCAGACCGACTCGTCGGCCAGCTTCACGTACTTGGCGTCCTTGTCGGCTTCGGAGTGGACCACCACCGTCTTGATGCCCATTTCTCGGCAGGCGCGCTGGATGCGCAGCGCGATTTCGCCGCGGTTGGCAATGAGGATTTTTTCAAACATGGCAGGTTCTGTGTTTGTGGGGAGCGGCTGCTCCAGGGTGTAGAGAGAGTGCGGAACCAGATCGGGGCGGCCGGCGGAAGCATCCACGGGCCGCGCGCCCGATTTAGCCGATCACAAACAGGGGTTGGCCGAACTCGACCGGTTGGCCGTTTTCCACCAGGACCTGGGTCACAACGCCGGACACGTCCGCGTCGATTTCGTTAAGCAG
Organism: Massilia sp. Root351; assembly: GCF_001425045.1. Lineage (GTDB taxonomy): Bacteria > Pseudomonadota > Gammaproteobacteria > Burkholderiales > Burkholderiaceae_D > Rugamonas. The sequence goes on from NZ_LMDJ01000001.1 coordinate 568,237, forward strand.
CTTCATCGCTTCGATGATGCACAGGGTGTCGCCTTCCTTGATGGACTGGCCCACTTCGACGAAGGCGGCGGCGCCCGGCGCCGAGGAGCGGTAGAAGGTGCCCACCATCGGCGACTTGACCACGTGGCCGGTCGGCTCAGCGGGGGCAGCCGGGACGCTGGCGACTGGTGCGGCCGCCACAGGCGCGGCGTGCTGCTGGTACTGCGGCTGCATGCCTTGCGGTTGCATCATCACAACCTGGTTTTGCGGCATGGCGGACGACTTGACGATGCGTACTTTGCTCTCGCCTTCCGTCACTTCGAGCTCGGCAATATCCGATTCAGCGACCAAGTCAATCAACGTCTTGAGCTTGCGTAGATCCATCTGAGACTCCCTGTGTATCTTTGTTATGTGATTGTGGGCAGCGCGCCATTGTGGGGCGGCGCCGCGATAAATGCGCGCAGATCGCGTAGATTAACGTTTTTTAAGAGCAAAGTCGATGGCTAAGCGATACCCGTCTATGCCCAGGCCGCAGATCGTTCCTTGCGCGACCGCGCTGAGAAAAGAATGGTGGCGGAATTCCTCACGCCGGTAAATGTTCGAAATATGGACTTCCACGAACGGAATCGCCACCCCGGCCAGCGCATCGCGCAGGGCCACGCTGGTGTGCGTCAGGCCGCCCGGGTTGATGACGATCATGTCCACGCCTTCGCCGCGCGCGGCATGGATACGGTCGATCAGCGCCCCTTCGTGGTTGCTCTGGAAACAAGACAGCTGGGCGCCGGCGGCTTGCGCCTGCGCTTGCGCGGCCCGTTCCACATCGGCCAGGGTATCACTGCCGTAAACCTCAGGCTCGCGCGTCCCCAGCAAATTCAGGTTGGGGCCATTCAGTAGCAGGAGGTTTTTTGCCATGTGTTCAGACCGTTTTCCGCGAAAGTTTCGCATTTTGCCGCCAACAGCGACCCTTGGCAAGTGAAAATATATTGCCGAAATTATTACATGCTTGCAAGATCCGCACGCAATTCATCGAACTTCAGGCGGCCCAGATAGGTCTTTTTGACCTGGCCATCGGCGCTGATGAGTACGGTGAACGGCAAGCCGCCGTGGGCGTTGCCCAGCTGGCGCGACAAGTCCGTGCCGCTCATGCCGCCCACGTACACAGGATAGGCGATTTTGTGTTTTTCGGCGAATTCGGCGATGTTGGCGGGGCTATCGATGCCGATGCCAATGATTTGCAAGCCCTTGACGGCCTGTTCGCCCTGCAGCGCCGACAATTCCGGCATTTCTTCCACGCAGGGCGCGCACCAGGTGGCCCAGAAGTTCACCACCAGCGGCTTGCCCTGCCACTGCGCCAGCGCCTGCTCCACGCCTTTGCCGTCCTTGAGCTTTTGCTGGTACAGCGCCGCCACCGGCGCCGCTGCCGCCGTGCCCGCCGCTGCAGCGGGTTTGGCGGCGGGGGCTGTGGTCTTCATATTGGCCCACACGCCGGCCGCGCCGCAGGCGATAGCAATCGCCGCGTATACAAGATAGTTCTTCTTAAACATTATATTTCTGAGTTGTATTAAATATCGTGGCTGTCAGATAGTAGCAAGGCCCGTACGCCCGCGATGTCGGCACGGATCGGCCTGCCGTCGCTGCGCGCTTTCAGCGCGCCGCGCATATCGTCCAGTTCATACAGTGCCGCGTGCACGCCCTCCTTGTGCCACAGGAAGCTCACCGTCTCGACCGGTTCGTAGCGCGGCCCCTTGAAGTGCGGCGTTTCCGAGATGTCGATGTTGACGTTCTTATTCAGCAGGAAGATCTCCACCTCCTTGGCGCTGTCGGCAAACAGCTGCAGGTGGATATCGTCGTGCGGCCCTGCCGTGCCGTTCAGCACGGCGCCGGTGAGGAAGGGATTGTACTGCTCCAGCGCTTCCATCACCTGCAGCGCGGCGGTGCGCAGCCGGAACAGGCGCGCCGGCTGCGTGTCCGCGTTGAACAGCGCGTGGTACAGCCGCACCTCTTCTTCGATCTGGCTGTTGTCCGGCAATACGCTGGCGCTGCCGTTGTGCTGTTCGCCCAGCACCTGGCGCGCGGCTTTGCGCTTGGCGGTGGCGTAGTCGGCGCCGTCGGCGGCAATCAGCCGCGCCGCGGCCGCCGCCACCTGTGCGCGCAGCAGTTGAATGTCATCGTTTGGGGGAGGCGTCATGTCCGAGATCATACTCTGAACCGGAAGAAGCCACGCGTCAGGTAAAATCACCGTCCTGACAGTTTGTCCGACCCTTGTTTCATAAGCACCCTCAACATGCATATTCATATACTAGGTATTTGCGGCACCTTCATGGGCGGCCTGGCCGTGCTGGCCAAAGAGGCGGGCCACCGCGTCACCGGCTGCGACGCCAACGTCTACCCGCCGATGAGCACCCAGCTCGAAGCCCAGGGCATCGAGCTGATACAGGGCTTCGGCCCGGAACAGGTGGCGCTCAACCCCGATCTGTATGTAATAGGCAACGTTGTCTCGCGCGGCAATCCGCTGGTGGAGGAAATCCTCAACCGCAGCTTGCCCTACGTGTCCGGCCCGCAGTGGATGGGCGAGCACATCCTGCGCAACAAATGGGTGCTGGCCGTGGCCGGCACGCACGGCAAGACCACCACCTCGGCCATGCTGGCCTGGATCCTGGAAGACGCCGGCTACGCGCCCGGCTTCCTGATTGGCGGCGTGCCGATGAACTTCGGCATCTCGGCGCGCCTGAGCGGCACTGCCGGCGGCAAGGCCGTGGACTCGGACTTCTTCGTCATCGAAGCGGACGAATACGACACCGCCTTCTTCGACAAGCGCAGCAAGTTCGTGCACTACCACGCCAAGACCGCCGTGCTGAACAACCTGGAATACGATCACGCCGACATCTTCCCCGATCTGGGCGCCATCGAAACCCAATTCCACCACCTGGTGCGCACCGTGCCCGGCATCGGCCGCGTCATCGCCAACGCCGACGAGGCGGCGCTGGGCCGCGTGCTCAAGCGCGGCTGCTGGAGCGAGAAGGAAAGCTTCGGTGGCGTCGACGACGCCAACTGGAAATTGAAAGAGCACGACGACGGCAGCTTCGACGTCATCTTCAACGGCGCCGTCGCCGGCAAGGTGCAGTGGCAGCTGACCGGCCGCCATAACCGCAGCAACGCGCTGGCCGCCATTGCCGCCGCGCGCCACGTCGGCGTGCCGATCGCGCAGGCGGCCGAGTCGCTGGCCAAATTCGAGAGCGTCAAGCGGCGCATGGAAGTGCGCGGCGTGGTCAAGGACGTCACCGTCTACGACGACTTCGCCCACCATCCTACCGCCATCGCCACCACCGTGGGCGGCCTGCGCCAGAAGCTCAAGGCCGGGGCCGCCGCCGGACGCATCCTGGCCGTGCTCGAGCCGCGCTCCAACACCATGAAGCTGGGCGCCATGAAAGACGCCTTGCCCGGCAGCCTGGCCGAGGCCGACCTGGTGTTCGGCTTCGGCAGCGAACAGTCGCTCGGCTGGAGCCTGGGCGCCGCGCTCGCGCCCATGGGCGAGGTGGCCAGCGCCTACGACGACCTCGACGCCATGGTGCAAGCCATCGTCGGGCACGCGCGGCCGGGCGACCACGTGGTGGTCATGAGCAACGGCGGCTTCGGCGGCGTGCACCAGAAGCTGCTGGAGGCGCTGACCCGATGATTTTGTATCTGCACGGATTCCGCTCCTCGCCGCAATCGATGAAGGCGCGGCTGATGGGCGAGCGCATGGCCGGGCTGGGCCGCAGCGCCGACTACCTGTGCCCGCAGTTGCCGGCCTCGCCCAGGCTGGCCATGGAACTGGCGCTGTCTCTGGTGGATGGCGTGCCAGCCGGGGAACTGGCGGTGGTCGGCTCCTCGCTGGGCGGCTACTACGCCACCTGGCTGGCCGAGCGCCTCGGCTGCCGCGCCGTGCTGCTCAACCCGGCCATCGTGCCGCGCCAGGACCTGCAGAAGCACGTCGGCGTCACCACCCAGTACCATTCCGACGCGCCGTTCGAGTTCAAGCCTGAATATATAGACGAACTGCGCGCGCTGGATGTGGCGCGGATCAGCCAGCCCGGGCGCTACTTCCTGATTGCCGCCACCGGCGACGAAGTGCTGGACTACCGCGACATGGTGGCGCACTATCAAGGCGCGCGCCAGCATGTGATCCAGGGCAGCGACCACGGCATCAGCGAATTCGCCGACTATATAGATGAGGTGCTGGCGTTCTGCGGCATCGGCGCCGGCGGCCCGCGGTGAAGGGCCGTTCGCTGCGTCTTGCGAACTGGCACAGCCATGTGATCGCCGTCAACGCGCCGGAAGCCGTGCGCCACTGGCTCACCGGCGGCGGTTCGCTGACGAACAAATTGAAAGCGCACAGCCGCGCCTTCCGCGTGCAGAAACTGCACCAGAGCCCGGCGCTCTGCCTGGCCGACGAGGCGGCCGCCATCGGCCTGCACCGGCCCAGCCGGGTGATTGAACGCGAGGTGCTGCTGCGGTGTGATAATACGCCCGTGGTGTTCGGGCACACGGTCGTGCCGACCTCGGCCGACGCCGGCGACTGGCCGCTGTTCAGCGCGCTGGGCGAACGCTCGCTCGGCTCCACGCTGTTCGGCGACCCGCAGGTGCGGCGCGGCGAGCTGGAGTTCGCGCGCCTGCGCGCCAGCCACCCGCTGGCCCGGCGCGCCCGGGCCGCTGTGGGGCAGGCGGCGACGGGCTTGCAGGACGAACAGATATTGTATGCACGGCGCTGCCTGTATCAGCGCCACAATGGATTGCTGCTGGTGACCGAAGTGTTCATGCCCCAAGTGCTGGACCTGGTCCCATCCGCAGTCAACTCGACTTTAGAGAACAGAACATAATAATGAACGTATTTTTCGAAGAATCCGGCGACTTCAAGGTCGGCTCCGTCATGTCCCACGCGGGCGAGGCCTACCAGGTGGAAATGGCCAGCGGCAAGCGCAACAAGGTCAAAGCCAAGGACGTGCTGCTGCAGTACGAAAAGCCGGCCCCGGCCGAGCTGCTGGAGCAGGCCAAGGCGGTCGCCGCCGAGATCGACCTGGAATTCCTGTGGGAAGTGGCCGGCGAAGAAGAGTTCGGCTTTGCCGAGCTGGGCGCCGAGTACTTCGGCCACGCGCCGCTGCCGCACGAGGCGGCCGGCCTGATCCTGGGCCTGCACAACGCGCCCATCTATTTCTACAAGAAGGGCCGCGGCCGCTACAAGAAGGCGCCCGAGCAGTCGCTGCGCGCCGCGCTGGCCGGCATCGAAAAGAAAAAGCAGCAGGCCGTGATCCAGGCCCAGTACGTGGAAGAGCTGAAAGCCAACAAACTGCCCGACAGCATGAAGCCCATCGTCTGGCAGCTGCTGTTCAAGCCGGACAAGAACACCATCGAATACAAGGCGCTGGAAGCGGCCTGCAATGACACGCACCAGAGCCCGCAGCGCCTGATGCTGGCCGCCGGCGGCATTGCCTCGCCGAAGGACTTGCACATGTCCAAGTTCCTGTTCGAGAACTTCCCGAAAGGCGCCGGCTTCCCGGACGTGCCGGTGCCCAGCGCGCCGGCCAACCTGCCGCTGGCTGCCGTGGAAGCGTTCTCGATTGACGACGTCACCACCACCGAGATCGACGACGCCTTCTCCGTCACGCACCTGGCGGACGGCAAGGTCAAGGTCGGCATCCACATCGCCGCGCCCGGCCTGGGCATCCGCCCGGACGACGCGGTCGACAAGATGGCGCGCGCGCGCATGTCCACCGTGTATATGCCCGGCGACAAGATCACCATGCTGCCGGACGCCATCGTCGACGCGTTTACCCTGGCCGAAGGCAAGACCTGCCCGGCGCTGTCGCTGTACGCCACGCTAGACCCGGCCGACTGGAGCGTGGTCGGTACCGAGACGCGCGCCGAGCTGGTGCCCATCGCCAACAATTTGCGCCACAACACGCTGGACGACCTGGTCAACGAAGAGACCTTGGCCAGCGGCGAGGGCGAGTACCCGCGCAAGGCCGAGCTGGGCCTGCTGTGGAAATGGGCGCTGCAGCTGGAAGCGGGCCGCATGGTCAAGCGCGAAGGCTTCGGCCTGAAGCCGGAGCAGAACAACCGGGTCGACTACAACTTCTACGTCGAGGACGACGTGGTGACGGTGACCCGGCGCAAGCGCGGCGCGCCGCTCGACAAGATCGTCGCCGAACTGATGATCTTCGCCAACAGCACCTGGGGCAAGCTGATGCACGACCATGGCGTGCCCGGCATCTACCGCAGCCAGGGCCAGGGCGTGGGCGGCTGGGCCGCCAAGATGCAGGTGCGCATGCTCACGCACGCCGCGCCGCACCAGGGCCTGGGGGTGGACCAGTACGCGTGGAGCACCTCGCCGCTGCGCCGCTACACCGACCTGGTGAACCAGTGGCAGATCCTGGCCGTGGCCGAGAAGGGCGTGGCCGCGCCGTTCGTGGCGCCGTTCAAGCACAAGGACGCCAATCTGTTTGCCATCGTTTCGCAGTTCGACGCCGCCTACTCGGCCTACAACGATCACCAGAGCAATATGGAACGCTACTGGTGCCTGCGCTGGCTGGGCCAGCAGGAGCAGCGCCACGTTGAGGCGGTGGTGCTCAAGGACGAGGTGTTGCGCCTGTCCGACATCCCGCTCATCATCCGCCTGGCCGGCATGCCGCCCGCCGCGCGCGGCGCCCAGGTCAAGCTGGACATCCTGCGCTGGGACGAGGTCGACCTGAGCATCGAAGCGCGCCTGCTGGAAATCGTCACCGCCCCGGCCGCCGCCGATGCCGAGCTGGATTACGAAGAGGAAGAGGAAACCCCGGCCGAGCATGAGCAGGAACTGGCCGCCGCCGCCGCGCCCACCGACGAGCAAGCCGAGGTGGCCGAGCTCGCCAGCGAAACCGCCGTTACCGAGCCGGCCCCCGAGGCGCCATAGGCCAGGTCCGGGCGGGCAGGCCGGGTCAGGCGTGCGCGCCGTGGCCCGACTATGCCAAGCCCGGGTCCCCGCCAGCCTCCGCTTGTCGTAGAATGTCCCATCTTTGATGTTGCCGACGGTCCCTGCGTGAAGTCTTTACAAGAAAACCGCTTCCTGTATTTCGCAACTGGCGTTTCCCTGCTGGCGCACGGCGTATTGCTGGCCGTGACCTTTGTGGCGCCGAAAAACTTCAAGATCGAGCCCACCGACCCCGGCCTGGAAGTGATCCTGGTGAACGCCAAGCACGACAAGGCGCCGCTGAAGGCCGACGCGCTCGCGCAAGCCAACCTGGACGGCGGCGGCAAGGCCGACGCCGGCCGCGCCAAGTCGCCGCTGCCGGACATGCGCAAGAACGAAACCGGCGAAAGCGTGAAAGCCACCAAGCGCCGCATCGCCGAGCTGGAGGAAACCCAGCGCAAGCTGCTGACCCAGGCCGCCAGGCCGAACCCGCTGACCGCCGCCCCGGTGACGGAAAAGGTCAAGCCCGACCCCATGCCCAGCGGCGCCGACCTGCTGGAAAGCAGCAAAGCGATCGCCCGCATGGCCGCCGAGATTACCCAGACCATCGACGACCAGAACAAGCGCCCCAAGAAAACCTTCATCACCCCCAGCACGCGCGAAGTGGGCTACGCCATGTACTACCAGCGCCTGCAGCGCAAGGTGGAAGAGATCGGCACGCTGAACTTCCCGCAGAAGAATGGCCGCAAGCTGTACGGCGAACTGGTGGTCTACATCCCCATCTTCCAGGACGGCACCATCTACGAAAAGGAAGGCGGCGTGCGCGTCGAGAAAAGCTCCGGCAACGACGCGCTGGACGAGGCTGCGCTGCGCATCGTGCGCCGCTCCGCGCCGTTCGGCAAATTCCCGCCGAACATGCTGTCCAGCGAGCGCGACGACCTGTGGGTCATCATCACCCGCTTCAAATTCACCCGTGAAGAAAAACTGGAGTCCGACCTGAGCGGAACAAACTAGAAAACATGGATCGCTTCAATGGATAAGTATTGCGTCTTCGGCAACCCCATCGGCCACAGCAAATCGCCCGACATCCACGCCGCCTATGCGCAGCAAACGGGCCAGCAGCTGAGCTATGAAAAGCGGCTGGCGCCGCTGGACGGCTTCCCGGCCGCCGTGCGCGCCTTCGTCGCCGAAGGCGGCAAGGGCGCCAACGTCACCGTGCCCTTCAAGCTCGAGGCCCACAAGCTGTGCGGCGCGTTGACCATGCGCGCGCAGGCGGCGGGCGCCGTCAACACCTTGCTGTTCACCGACGACGGCACCATCGGCGACAATACCGACGGCGCCGGCCTGGTGAACGACATCGTGTCCAACGCCGGCGTGCCCATCACCGGCAAGCGGGTGCTGCTGCTGGGCGCCGGCGGCGCCGCGCGCGGCGTGGTGCTGCCGCTGCTGGAACACCACCCGGCCCAGCTCACCATTGCCAACCGCACCGTCGCCACGGCCGAGGCCTTGGTCGAACAGTTCGCCGCGCTGTCCGGCGGCGCGGCACTGTCGGCCTGCGGCTTCGACGCGCCGCGCGGCCAGTACGACATCGTCATCAACGCCACCTCGGCCAGCCTGAGCGCCGACCTGCCGCCGGTGCCGCCGGAGATATTCGGCCCCGGCACCCTGGCGCTGGACATGATGTACGGCAAAGAGCCGACGGTGTTCATGCAGTTCGCGGCCGATCGCGGCGCGATCGTGCGCGACGGCCTGGGCATGCTGGTCGAGCAGGCCGCCGAGGCGTTCCTGGCCTGGCGCGGCGTGCGCCCGCAAACCACGGAATTACTGGCACAACTGCGTGCAAAATTATGACAAAAGTGCGCAACCCTGCTGCAAAGCGCGGCAAGTGGTGGTGGGTGAAGTGGCTCTTCATTGCCCCGGTGCTGCTGTTCGTGGTGGTGCAGCTGTATTTCCTGCTGCAGATCTGGTGGTGGGTGGGGCATAACCCCACCACCACCGCCTTCATGCGCGCCCAGCGCGCCGCGCTGCAGGAGGTCAACCCCAAGGCCAACATCCAGCAGCAGTGGGTGCCGTACGCCCGCATTTCGGGCAACCTGAAGCGGGCGATTATCGCCTCCGAAGACGCCAATTTCTCCGATCATGAAGGCGTGGATTGGGAAGCGCTGCAAAAGGCCTACGAAAAGAACAACAAGAAGAAGAAAGTGGTGTCGGGCGGCTCCACCATCACGCAGCAGTTGGCCAAGAACCTGTTCCTGTCCGGCTCGCGCAGCTATCTGCGCAAGGGCCAGGAGCTGATCATTACCTACATGCTGGAAGCGCTGATGGACAAGGAGCGCATCTTCGAGATCTACCTGAACGTGGTGGAGTTCGGCAAAGGCATCTTCGGCGCGGAAGCGGCCGCCAAGCATTACTACGGCATCAGCGCATCCAAGCTGGGCGCGGCCCAGGCCGCCAAGCTGGCCGTGATGCTGCCCAATCCGCGTTTTTACGACAAACACCGCGACTCGAATTACCTGGCGCGCCGCACCGGCGTGATCTTGAGACGGATGGGCTCGGCTGAGTTACCATAGGGCATCATTCTATTTCGGGGGCTTCATGCTTCATCGGCAGCGCGGTATCAGTCTGGTTCTAGTGGCGGTGCTGATGGCGGGCGTGGCGGCGCTGGCGATGGCGGCCATCTTCTCCATGCGCTACGAGCGCAACCTGTTTGCCGAGGGGCTCGCCAAGCTGGCCGGCAAGCCGGCGGCCGGACAGGGGACGGCTGCCGCCGCTGCCGTGGCTCCCTCCCCCGCCAACCAGCTGCGCCGTTGCGTCATCGACGGCAAAACCGTGTTTTCCGACACCGAATGCGGCGCCGCCAACGCCACCGCCAAAAACGTTATCGTGCATGAAACAAAGGGCATAGAAGCGCCCAAGGCGCCCAAGCCGGACCCGGCCGCCGCCGCGCCGCAGGACCTGCGCGCGAAAATGATAGAAAACGCCACCCGCTGAGGCAAAAAACAGCAAGCAAAGGTGGCCGAAAAAAGGGCTTGCGGGTACACTTGCGCTGTTTCGTTCCCACCGCTGGCTGAGAGTGCCTATGATCAATGTCTTCGTCTTACAAAATGGCCGTCTCAACCAGGTTCCCATCGAATCCCGTGAAGACCTGGAAAAGCTCGAACCCGTCTGGGTCGACCTGACCGACCCGAACGACGACGAGCGTGCCTGGGTCAAAGCCATTTACGGCGTAACGCTGCCGGGCGAAGACGAAGTCAAAGACATTGAAGCCTCGGCCCGCTATTACGAGGCGGAAAACGGCGACCTGCACCTGCGCACCGACTTCCTGCTGGAAGAAGACGACGGCCCCTCGCGCATCGTCACCGTGGCCTTCATCCTGGCCAAGAAAATGCTGTTCTCCGTCCATACGGACGACCTGCCGGTGTTCCGCCTGGTGCGCATGCGCGCCCGTTCGCGCCCCGGCTCCATCGCCGACTACATGGACGTGCTGCTGGACCTGTACGCCACCGACGCCGAGTACTCGGCCGATGCGCTGGAAGGCATCTACCAGAACCTGGAGGAAGTGTCGGGCCGCGTGCTGCAGGAAGAATTCACCGACAAGGACGCGGCCGACGCGCTGAGCGCCATCGCCCACGAGGAAGACTTGAACGGCCGTATCCGCCGCAACATGATGGACACGCGGCGCGCGGTCAGCTTCCTGATGCGCGGCCGCCTGCTCAATTCCGAGCAGTTCGAGGAAGCGCGCCAGATTCTGCGCGACATCGAATCGCTGGACGGCCACACCTCTTTCCTGTTCGACAAGATCAACTTCCTGATGGACGCCACCGTCGGCTTCATCAACATTAACCAGAACAAGATCATCAAGATCTTCTCGGTGGCCAGCGTGGCTTTCCTGCCGCCGACGCTGATCGCCAGCGTCTACGGCATGAACTTCGACAATATCCCCGAGCTGAAATGGGCGCTGGGCTATCCGTGGGCCTGGGGCCTGATGATCACCAGCGCCATCGCCCCCTTCCTCTACTTCCGCCACCGCGGCTGGCTGAAATAACGCCGTGCGGCCCGCAGGCTATACCACGCGCGGGCTGAAATCGAGCGACAGGGCGTGATTGAAAGGAATTTCCTGCCATTGCGCGTGCAGCGCCTGGGCGCGCTGGTACAGCGTGGCGTGCACATCGATGCCGCTCAGGTCGAACGGCCGGTGGCCGCGCGCCGCGCAGGCGCTGTTGGCCGCTGCCAGGAAGGCGTCCAGATTGAAACTGCCGCACCAGAGCTGGGTTTGCAGGCCTTCGACGATGGCTTCCACCTGCGCCGCCTGCTGGTGCGCCGCCGGGTTGCCTGCGCCGTGCCCAGCCTGCTCGAGCAGCTGCGCGTCCGCGCCCAGCGCCACCTGGCTCAGGAAACCATGGCGCAGCGGCAGCGCGGATTCCACCACGTAATGGATCAGGTCATGCGGCAGGATGCCCTGGCGTGGCATCAGCGCATCCGTGGCGCTGCCGTTGTTGCGCACAAAGCGGAGTACATCATACTTGTCATTACTGGAACGTTTTTCTGCAATAAGTTTCATTGCAGCAGTATGCCTTTTTTAACATTGTTGAATTCTATCCAACGGTCACGAAAACCTTTTTCCATACTTCCTGGATGAATTCAGCCGGGTCATCCAGGCTCAGGTAAACCTTTTCCAGGCTCTGCTGGCGGCCGAACAGGTCGGGCAGGCTGCTGCCGGGCTTCAATTCGATCAGCACGTTCGGCGCGCCCAACTGGATATAGCGGCGCACGCCGGCGCGCCGCCGCACCGTGCCGCTGGCCGCGTGGACCGCCTGCACCATGGAATAGGGAATCGCGGCGTCGGCTGCCAGCACGCCGCAGCGGATTAAAATCGCGTCATTTGCCAGCGATACCGGCCGATATAAAGTCGCGCGGTAGTCGGCAACCATATACAGCAATGCCCACGCGCTCAATGCGCTTGCCACGATAGCCGCCGTGGGCGACCAGATGAAATGCAGCAGCATATGCATCAGCGGCAGCTCGAACAGGATGGCAATAATGAAGCCGAGCTGATTCGACGCATTGCCGCCGTTGCGTGCATAGCCGAAACGCCGCCCGCCGCTGAATTCCAGCGACGCGCCTTTGCGCATGAATAGCGCGTAATACCAGATCCGCGCCTCGAACAGCGCAAGCGCGGCATAGGTATTCTGCCCCAGCAACCCCGCTATGGATTGTTTTAATGCCTCGTCGGCATTGCGGGAGAGCCTCAGCATGCCGGTCAGCTTATAAATCAGGAAGGCGCCGACGGCGATTTCCGCGATTGCGCCCAATGCCAGCGAAATATACCGGTAGTCCTCCAGTGCGTGGAATATCGCCTTGCTTTGCTCGGGAATAATATAGCGACCGATAAAGATGGCCAGCATCGCCAGCGACAGCCAGCGCATCAGCATTTTCTTTAATCCCGGGCGGTACAGCCACCAGTAAATCAGCGGCAGTGTTACGGTAAAGTCGAACAGCAATGTCCATTCCGGCACCACGCGCAATCGGAACGCGATGTAATAGCTGGCCGTCATCGCCAGCAGAATGAGGGCGAACCAGTATTTCCGTTGCGGCAGTAGAGCCATGCTTGTCTCGTTGGGTGATTTTACTAAGTACTATACCTCAGCCAAGCTTTGTCCGCCGCCTGCCGGAAGGGCTTAACCTGCCCGATTCTGGCGTGTTCAAGCCAGAAACTGGCATGAAATGGACGAAAAAAAGCCGCCGCAGCCCGGGCAGGGCATTGCGGCGGCTTTTCGCGGCGCCGGATTACTTCAGCGACGCAAATACTCTCCGCGCTGCCGCGATGGTTTCGTCGATCACCGCATCGTCGTGCTGGGCGGAGACGAATCCCGCTTCGAACGCCGCCGGGGCGAAATAGACGCCCTGGTCCAGCATGGCGTGGAAGAAGGTATTGAATTTGGCGCGGTCGCCGGCCATCATTTCAGCGTAGTTATTGGGCGGTACCTCGCTGAAATACAAACCGAACATGCCGCCTTCGGCATCGGCGCAGAAAGTCACGCCGGCTTCTTTGGCTGCTGCGGTTAATCCGGCCGCCAGGCGTTTCGCCGAGGCGGCCAGTTTGTCGTAGAAACCAGGCTGCTGGATAATCTTCAGCGTGGTCATGCCGGCAGCCACCGCCACCGGATTACCCGACAAGGTGCCGGCCTGATAAACCGCGCCCAATGGCGCCATTTTGCCCATCAGTTCCGCGCTGCCGCCGAACGCCGCCACCGGCAAACCGCCGCCGATTACTTTGCCCAGCGCGGTCAGGTCCGGTTTAATGCCATACAGTTCCTGCGCGCCGCCCAGGCCTACGCGGAAACCGCACATCACTTCGTCGAATATCAGTATCGCGCCGTGCTTGGTGCACAAATCGCGCAAGGCTTGCAGGAATGCCGGCGTACCTTTAATCAGATTCATATTGCCCGCCACCGGCTCCACAATAACGCAGGCGATGTCGGAACCGAAATTGGCGAATGCCTCGGTAATCTGTTCCACATTGTTATAGTCCAGCACCAGGGTGTGCTTGACGAAATCTTCCGGTACGCCGGCCGACGTTGGATTGCCGAAAGTCAGCAAACCGCTGCCGGCTTTCACCAATAAGGAATCGGCATGGCCGTGATAGCAGCCTTCGAACTTGATAATCTTGTCGCGGCCGGTGGCGCCGCGCGCCAGGCGCAGCGCGCTCATGGTCGCTTCGGTGCCGGACGACACCAGGCGCACCTGCTCGATCGACGGCACCAGGCGGCAGATCTCTTCCGCCATCTCGATTTCAGCTTCGGTCGGCGCGCCGAAGGACAGGCCGCGCGTGGCCGCTTCCTGCACTGCCTTCACCACGTCCGGATGCGCATGGCCGACGATGGCCGGGCCCCAGGAGCCGATGTAATCTATATAACGCTTGCCGTCCGCATCCCAGAAGTAGGGGCCTTCGGCGCGGGTGATGAAACGCGGCGTGCCGCCCACCGAGCGGAAAGCGCGCACCGGTGAATTGACGCCGCCGGGTGTGGTTTTCTGGGCGCGCGCGAACAGCGTGTCGTTCTTCGATTCAGTCGTCATGATGTCTCTTTGCTAAGTTGGAGTGGACCGGAAGGTCCGGTTGGGCACCAGCTTGCCCATGCCGTAGCGTTGCGCATGGGCCAGCGCGCCCTGGGTATAGTCCTGTGCCAGTGCGACGGCGGTCGGCGTGTCCGCGCCGCACGCCAGATAGGCGGCGATGGCGGCCGACAGCGTGCCGCCCGCGCCGAGGAAGGGGCCGGGCAAGTGCTGCCAGGCGTCGTGCCGCACGATGCCGTCGGCGCCGTACAGCGTGTTGGCGCGCACCGCGTCGCCATGGCCGGCGCCGGCCGGAGTGCCGGTGACCAGCACGAATTCGCAGCCCAGTTCAATCAGGTAGCGCACATCGTCTTCCAGCGAGGGCTCGCCGTTGCCGTCCGGGCTGCCGTCCGCATTGCCATCCATCTCGCGCCAGGTCTCGGCCAGGCGGCCCAGTTCCACCTGCGACAGCATCAGCACCGACGCCTGCGGCACCAGCAGCTGGCGCACGATGGTGAGCAATTCGTCGGCGTCCTCGCCCGCATCGGGCAGGCGCGAACTGAACGGATCCAGCACCAGCGGCGCGTCCGGATAGTCCGATACGATTTCGGCAATGGCCGAGGCGTGCTCCATGTTCTGCAGCGCGCCGATCTTGAAGGCCGACACTTGCGCGTCCTCGAGCAGCACGCGGGCCTGGTCGGAGACCCAGTCCGGATCGGTCTCCTGCAAGTCCTCGATGCGGGCGCTGTCGCCGATCAGCAACGCGGTGGTCACGGCCAGGCCCTGGCAGGCCAGGGCGGAAAACACGGCCAGGTCGGCGGTCACGCCGGCGGCGCCTACCGGATCGACGGCGCCGAATGTCAGGATAAGGGGAGAAGTTTGGTTTTGCACGGCTGGTAGATTAAGATACCTGATTCGGCATTTTACTTGATAGAAGGTGACACAACGTGAGTAGCAATGATACAACGCAGGCATACCAAACCTGGATGTGCCTGATCTGCGGCTGGATCTACGACGAGGAAGCCGGCCTGCCGGAAGAAGGTATCGCACCGGGCACGCGCTGGGCCGATGTGCCGATCAACTGGACCTGCCCGGAATGCGGCGCCCGCAAGGACGATTTTGAAATGGTGGCGATTTAAGCTATCGTGTCGGTACATCCCGGTGAATGAATATGACGACTACGCCGCAAGCGACAGGTTTGAAGATCATGGTGATCGACGATAGCAGCACCATTCGCCGGTCGGCCGAGATATTCCTCAGCCAGGCCGGCTACCAGGTGGTGCTGGCCGAAGACGGCTTCGAGGCCCTGGCCAAGATCAACGACCACCACCCGGCTCTCATCTTCTGCGACATCCTGATGCCGCGCCTGGATGGCTACCAGACCTGCGCCCTGATCAAGAAGAGCGCCAAATTCCATGCCACGCCGGTCCTGATGCTGTCCTCCAAGGATGGCCTGTTCGACCGCGCGCGCGGCACCATGGTCGGCTCGGCCGCCTACCTGACCAAACCATTTACCAAAGACAGCCTGCTGGCGGCCGTGCGCGAGCATACCGCAGGCGCGGCGGGGGTCTGAAGAACAGCGAGGGCATTATGGCCATACAAAGAATACTGATCGTCGACGATTCGCCGACCGAGCGCTACTACCTGACCGACATCCTGGTCAAGAACGGCTTTTCCGTTTCCACCGCCGAAAACGGCGAAGAGGCGCTGGTGAAAATCAAGGCCGACAAGCCCCAGCTCATCTTGATGGACGTGGTGATGCCCGGCGCGAACGGCTTCCAGGTCACGCGCTCCATCGCGCGCGATCCTGACCTGCAGGACGTGCCGGTGATTATCTGTTCCAGCAAAAACCAGGAAACCGACCGCATCTGGGGCTTGCGCCAGGGCGCCAAGGATTACCTGGTCAAGCCGGTTGACGCGGCCGAACTGCTGGCCAAGATCGCCGCCCTTGGCGGCTAAGCGATGAGCAGCGCCGAGACTGGACTGCCCACCCCCTCCGGCGCCGAGCGCCGCAGCCGGCTGCGCCGTTACCAGGCGCAGCTGCTCGAGCGCATGCATGACGCGCAAAGCGGCGGCAGCGCCGCCGGGCGCGAGCTGGGCGTGCAGTTCGGCGCCAGCCGCTGCCTGCTGGACCTGACCCAGATCGGCGAGATCGTGCCGTGGCAGCCGGTCAGCCCGGTGCCGCTGGCGCAGGACTGGTACCTGGGCCTGGCCAATGTGCGCGGCCAGCTCACCGGCATCATCGATTTCGCGCGTTATCTCGATTACGCTGCCACCCCTCCCGCGGCGGACAGCCGCATCATCACATTCGCGCCCGGCCTGGGCTTCAACTGCGCGCTGCTCAGCGCGCGGGTGCTGGGCCTGCGCAAGCTCGACGACATGACGCCGGCGCCGCTGGCGGACGACGTTCCATCCTGGTGCGTGCAGCAGTTCCTGGACCAGGAAGGACAGCTGTGGTCGCGGCTGGACCTGGCCCTGCTGGTGCAGGAAGAAAGGTTCCTGCACGTCGGTCTGTAATACTTTTGCAAATGAGGGACGGTGTAATGGGATTCATCAAGAATTTGTTCGCACGCTCCAAGCAGGACGCGCTCCAGGAAGCGGCCCCTGATTCGGAATTCGCCAGCTATGGCGCCGGAAGCGGGGCCGCTGCGGCGCCGTCTGCTGCTGCATCGCTTGCCGCCTCGGCTGCGGCCGCAGCGCCGCCGGCCCACGTAGACGTCCCGGCAGCATCGTCCGACGCCGACAGCGGCGAGGCCAGCGCACCGCTGCGCCTGCGCGACGCGCTGCGCCGCCGTGGCAGCGGCAGCGCGGCGGACACCGCCCCCGGTATCAAGCTGCCGCTGATCGGCCACCTGCCCGCACAGCGCCAGCTCAACATCCTGTCGACCGCGCTGGCCGCCTGCATCCTGCTCAGCGTGGGCGCGGTCGGCCTCAACATCCGCAACAGCAGCATCACCTCGGCCCAGACCCAGATCGCCGCCGATGCGCTGATGCACTCGCAGCGCGTCGGCAAGGCCGCGCCCAACGCGGTGCAGGGCAATCCGGAAGCGTTCCGCCAGCTGGAGGACAGCCGCAAGGAACTGAACCAGGACTTCAAGCTGATGCAGGCCGGCGGCGCCTACCAGGGCCGCAACGTGGGCTCGCCGAACGCCGCCATGGCCAGCGCCGTGGCGGCCGCGCGCAAGGTGTGGGACACCTCCGAGCGCTCGGCCGACACCATCCTGCGCCTGAAACCGGAGCTGACCGGACTGGAGAAAACCCTCAAGCAGCTGGACCGCCTGTCGCCGGACCTGCTGGAGCAGACCGAAGCGATTGCCGCGCTCAAGCTGCTGCGCGGCGGCACGGCGCGCGAGATGGCCGCCCTCGGCAAGCTCACCATGCTGACCCAGCGCATGAACCGCAGCGTCAGCGAATTCATCACCGCCGGCGGCATCAGCGCGGAAACCGCCTTCCAGCTGGGGCGCGACATCACCGTGTTCCGCAACACGGTGGACGGCTTCCTCAACGGCAGCGAGGCGCTGGCCCTGCCGGCCACCCGCGACGCCGAGCTGCGCACCTTGTTTACCGAACTGAAAACCCCGTTCGAAACCTACCAGCAGCTGGTCGGCTCGGTGCTCGACAAGCTCGATAAATTCACCGCCGCCAAGGTGGCCGAACAGCAGATCTTCAGCGAAAACGAAGCATTGCGCGAACGCCTGGGCGCCGTACTGACGGAATACCGCGCGCAGCAGGATTCGCTCACGCTGAGCTTCTGGCTGATGGTGGCCGCCGGCCTGCTCACGCTGCTGGCCGCCGCCGCCATCGGCCGCGTGCTGCTGCAGGACTCCAACAACCGCACCCGCGGCGCCGACCGCCGCCGCCAGGAAGCGGAAGCCATGCGCCTGCAGGCGCAGCGCAAGGAGGAGGAAGCCAAGGCCATGAACGACCAGAACCAGGCCGCGATTCTGCGCCTGATGAACGAACTGCAGGAAGTGGCCGACGGCGACCTGACGGTGCAGGCCACCGTGTCCGAGGACATCACCGGCGCCATCGCCGACTCGGTCAACTACACGGTGGAAGAGCTGCGCGGCCTGGTCGGCCGCGTCACCACCACCGCCGAGCAGGTCACCTCCGCCTCCAGCCATGCGCAGAATATCTCCAGCGACCTGCTGCTGGCGTCGCAGCAGCAGTCGCGCGAAATCCAGGACGCCAGCGCCACCGTGGTGAAGATGGCCAACGAGATCACCGAGGTGTCGAAATCGGCCTCCGAATCGGCCGACGTGGCGCGCCAGTCGGTGGCGGCGGCGCGCCAGGGTTCGACGGCGGTGGAAAACGCCATCAAGGGCATGCACGAGATCCGCGAGCAGATCCAGGAAACCTCCAAGCGCATCAAGCGCCTGGGCGAATCGTCGCAGGAGATCGGCGAGATCACCGAACTGATTTCGGACATTACCGAGCAGACCAACGTGCTGGCGCTGAACGCCGCCATCCAGGCCGCGTCGGCCGGCGAGGCTGGACGCGGCTTCTCGGTGGTGGCCGAGGAGGTGCAGCGCCTGGCCGAACGCTCCGGCGATGCGGCCAAGCAGATCGGCGCGCTGGTGCGCACCATTCAGACCGACACCCACGACGCGGTGGCGGCAATGGAAAAGTCCACCCAGGGCGTGGTCGAGGGCGCGCGCCTGTCCGACGCGGCCGGCGCGGCGCTGTCGGACATCTCGCAGGTGTCCAACCGCCTGGCCGAGCTAATCCAGGGCATTTCCTACGCCACCGGCATGCAGGCGACATCGGCCAGCGGAGTAGCGCAGAATATCCAGCATATCCTGTCCGTCACCGAGCAGGCGCAGGACGGCACCCAGCAAACCGCGCAGTCGATTCACAAGCTGTCCATGCTGGCGCAGGAACTGAAAAACTCGGTTTCGCGCTTCCGCATCTCGGCATCCTGATTATTTTGAAAGCCCCAGCATGACCAAACCTGATTTTCCGACCGCAGCGCAATTCGACACCGGCCCCCTGTCGTGGGTGATGGTGGAAATCCGCGAGGCGCTGGTCCGCTCCAGGACCGCCTTGTTCGAGGCGGGCGGGCGGGCGCCGGAAGACCAGGCCACCTCGCTGCAGCACGCGCGCAGCCATTTGCACCAGGCGCACGGCGCGCTGCAGATGGTGGACGTGGACGGCGTGGAAGTCATGACGCAGGCCGCCGAGGAGGCGCTGGAGCGCTTCAAGTCCGGCGCGCTGAAATGCAGCCCGGACAACGCGCAGACCGTGGCCAATCTGTACCAGGCACTCACCGAATACCTGGAGGAGCTGCTGGCCGGTGCGCCGTTCCAGCCGGTGCGGCTGTTCCCTTACT
Source organism: Massilia sp. Root351 (assembly GCF_001425045.1). Classification (GTDB taxonomy): domain Bacteria; phylum Pseudomonadota; class Gammaproteobacteria; order Burkholderiales; family Burkholderiaceae_D; genus Rugamonas. Next base: position 587,523 of record NZ_LMDJ01000001.1, read on the forward strand.
ACCGCGCCCTGCAGGAAATGCTGGGCGCCGAACGCATCCACCCGGCCGACCTGTTCTTCCCGGACCTGTCGCTGCAGGCGCGCATGCCCGCCCCGGCCTCGGCTGGCGCCGGCGCCGCCGATTATCCGGCCTGCCGCCAGCGTTTCGAGCGCGCCTTGCTGCCCTACCTGAAAAGCACGGACGCTGCGGCCCAGCAAACCCATGCGGCAGCGCTGCGCGACGCGGTGGCGCAAGTGGCGGACGCGCAGCAGGACCCCAAGGCGCGCACCTTCTGGCTGGTGCTGCAAGGCTTCGCCGAGCTGGTGGCGGCCGGCCACCTGGAAGGGGGACTGTATGTAAAGCAGCTGTTCGGCCTGATCAATTTGCAGATGCGCCGTCTCACGCAGGGCACCCCGGCGCTGCCGGACGCCATGCTGCGCGAAGCGCTGTTCTTCATCGCCACCGTGCTGGCCGGCCCGCATGCGGACGACGTGTCGCCGCTGGTGCTGCACCTGGGCAGCGTATTCGGCCTGGACGGCGCGGTGCCGAAGGATTACGAAGCGCGCCGCTACGGCCAGATCGACGCGGAGGTGCTGGCCCGTGCGCGGCAGGCCATGGCCGAGGCCAAGGCGGCCTGGCAGCACCTGTCGGAAGCGGTGATCGATCCGGCGCTGGACGAGGCCTTCGGCCAGGCGCTGGCGGTGGTGGCCGTCACCAGTGACAAACTGGGCATGGCGGCGCTGGCCACGCTGATGCGGCAACTGGCCGAAGTGGCCAATGCCGCCATCACGGCCGGGCGCAGCGAAGCGCTCGCGATGGAAATGACCACCGCGCTGCTGTTCGCCGAGCACGGCCTGGAACACATCCGCCACCTGCCGGACGACTTCTCGGTGCACGCCGACACCATCGCCGAGCGCCTGAAGGCGCTGCTGGCCGGCGGCGAGGCGCCCGATCCCGCGCAGTGGCAGGGCGGCCTGGCGCAGCAGATGCAGCAGGACGACACCGTGGCGGCGCTGGCGCTGGAAATGAAGACCGGCCTGCGCCAGGTCGAAAAAGTGCTGGACGAGTATTACAGCGATCCGTCGCTGCGCGCGCCGCTGCAAGGCCTGGACAGCGTGCTGCACCAGCTGCAAGGGGCGCTGGCCATCCTGGACCAGGACGACGCCATGCGCGCCGCGCTGCATGTGAAAGGCGAGGTGGCCAAACTGGCTTCCGGCCAGGGCGACGCGGCCCTGGAGTCCAGGCAACTGGACGACATTGCGCAGAACGTTGGTGCGCTGGGCTTCTTCGTCGACATGCTGGCGCAGAACGCGGCCGCCGCGCGCGAGCGCTTTGCGTTTGACGAAGGGGAGGGCGCCTTCCGCGCCGTGCCGTTCAAGAAACTGGCCGCCGCCGGTCCGGTGCCGGTGCCCGTGCTCGAAGAAAAGGTTTCGCCCACTACTTCGCCGACGCCCGCGCCGGCGCCCGAACCGGCGCCTGAAGCGAGCGACGCGGCGGTCGAAGCGGAGCTGCTGGAGATCTTCATCACCGAAGCGCAGGAAGTGCTGGAGTTCGTACGCGGCACGCTGGCCAGGCCGCGCGCGGAAGCCGGCAGCGCCGAAAATCTCGCCATGCTGCGGCGCTCCTTCCACACGCTCAAGGGCAGCGGACGCATGGTGGGGCTGAACCAGTTCGCCGAAGCTGCCGCCAGCATCGAGCGCACCATGAACGTTTGGCTGGCCGAAGAGCGTCCTGCAACGGAAGCCCTGTTCGGATTGCTCGAATACGCCGCGCAGGACATGTCTGCCTGGGTAGCCGAGCTGATTGCGCAAGGCGTCTCCAGCCGCAGCGCCGACGCGCTCGGCGCCGCTGCCGCCCGCGTCCAGGAAGGCGCCCCGTTCGAGCCGCCCGCTGCGATCGATGCCCCTATCGCCACGCCGCCGGGCGCCGCCGCTGATATCGCCGCCACCCCGCCACTGGACAGCGCCGCCGATACCTCCGCCGGGTTGCCTCAAGCAGCCGAAGATTCCCCGCCCGCCACCGATGACGCCGTCGTTGCAGACGCTTCCGCAGCAACGCCGCCAGCGCCCGCCGAGCCGGAAGAGGCCGTGCCGGCCGCAGACGCTGCGTCCGCCACCGACGTCATCCCCGAAGACACGCTGGCAGCCGGCGCGCCGCCCGTTCCATCCCGCGAGCCTGTGCCATCGAACGGCAACGTGATCGAATTCCCGACCACCGCCGTGCCGCTGGTCCCGCCCGAGGAAGACAACGTCAAGCACATCGGCGCGCTGACCATCCCGCTGCCGCTTTACAACATCTACCTCGCCGAAACCGACGAGCTGGTGCGCCTGCTGGCGCGCGACTTTGGCGAGTGGCGCCATGAGGCGCGCCGTCCGGTCAATCCCGAAGCGCTGCAAGCCGCGCATACGTTGACCGGCACCTCCGGCACGGTGGGCTTCAAATCACTGCGCGATTTGGCCCACGCGCTGGAGCAGACGCTGGAAGGCCTGCAAGCCCCTGCGCCGCACCTCGACCATGCCCAGCACGACTTGCTGGACTTCGCCGTCGAACGCATCCGCCAGATGCTGCAGAGCTTTGCGCTCGGCGAGGTCGCGCCCGAGCAGCCGGAGTTGATCAGCGCCCTGCACAAGCTGCGCGACGAACTGTCCGTCCCGGCCGGCGCCAGTCCCGACCTGGACGAGCGCCTCGACACGCTGTTTGCCGCCGCCGGCGAAGGCATGCCCGCCGAAGCCGACGCCGCATTCGCCGCCGCTGGCGCGGGCGACGCGGCAGCCGCCGGCCTGGAGGACCCGGCCGCCAAACTGGACGCGCTGTTCGCCGCCGCCTATGAAAGCTTGATCGCCAGCCCACCGCCGGCCTCCGATTTCGCCAGCCGCGCTCCGGCCGGAAGCGGCTCGGCGCCGAAACCATCCGCCCCCGCCGCACGCGACGACTTCGACGACCTGTTCGACTCCGCCTTTGACGACGCCTTCGCCGCTCCGTTGTCGCAAATCGCCGCCCCCACCGAAGCCGAATCCCTGGCCGACGCCGAAGCTCCCGCCTCCGTCGAGCCGCTGCCGGCAGCAATCGCCGACGCGGCGGCCCCCGCCGCCGGCGCTGTCGCCGAAGTGGGCGCCGAAGCCGAACGGGTCGCCGACGCTACCGAAGCGGAAGCTGCCGAAGTGGAAGCTGCCGCCGCCGGGCCGGACACCGCCGTTCCCGAACCTGAAGTCGAGCCGGACGTCGTCGTTATCCCGCTGCCGGAAGCGCCCGCCGAATTGTCGGGCGCCGCACCCGCGGGCTTCCATGACGAACTGGACGCCGACCTGCTGCCGGTGTTCCTGGAAGAGGGCGCCGACTTGCTGCCGCAAATCGGCCAGTCGCTGCGTACCTGGCAGCGCAACCCGGCCGACTTCAGCCACGCCCACATGCTGCAGCGTGTGCTGCACACCGTGAAGGGCAGCGCCCGCATGGCCGGCGCCATGCGCCTCGGCCAGCACGCGCACGAGATCGAGACCCATATCGAAAACATGGTGCACGCCAACAGCGCGTCGCCCCAGGCGTTCGAGGAACTGCTGGCCCACTACGACCACGCGCTGGTGCTGTTCGAACAGCTCCAGCACCCGGCCGCGCTGGCCGGCGCCGCTGCCGGCCACCCCGTGCCCGATGCAGCCTCAGGCCGTGCCGCAGCCGAAGCCGCTGCATCGCTTCATGCGGACAGCGTGCCAATGCCCGACGCCGCCGCAGCCGAAGCCGGCGCCCCACCGCGCGCAGCAGAACCCACCCCGCGCGCCGCGCCCGCCGACGAAGGCGACCCCGCCGCCCGCTCACCGCTGGTGCGCGTGCGCGCCGACATCCTGGATCGCCTGGTGAACCAGGCCGGCGAGGTCTCCATCACCCGCTCGCGCCTGGAAAACGAAGTTGGCACGCTGCGCACTTCGCTGGCCGACTTCTCGGACAACCTCACCCGCCTGCGCCGCCAGCTGCGCGAGATCGAGATGCAGGCCGAATCGCAGATCGCTTCCCGCATGGCCATTTCCAGCGACCGCGAATTCGACCCGCTTGAGTTCGACCGCTTCACGCGCCTGCAGGAACTGACCCGCATGATGGCCGAAAGCGTCAACGACGTGGCCTCTTTCCACGAAAGCCTTACCCGCAGCGTGGACAGCGCCAGCGGCGACCTGGCCCAGCAAGCGCGCATGACGCGCGACCTGCAGCGCGACCTGATGCGCGTGCGCATGGTGCCTTTCGCCAGCATCTCCGAACGCCTGTTCCGCGTGGCGCGCCTGAGCGCCAAGGAAATGGACAAGCGCGTCAACCTCGACATCCGGGGCGGCGCGGTTGAAATCGACCGCAGCGTGCTGGAACGCATGGCCGCCCCGTTCGAGCACCTGCTGCGCAACGCCATCGTGCACGGTGTGGAAAGCCGCGCCCAGCGCAGCGCGGCCGGCAAGGATGAAACCGGCGAGCTGCTGGTACAGGTCAGCCAGCAAGGCAACGAAGTGGTGCTGGAGTTCAGCGACGACGGCGCCGGCCTGGACCTGGAGCGCATCCGCGACAAGGCGCGCCGCATCGGCCTGCTGCAAGAGGGCGAACATCTGAGCGATGCCGACACGGCCGGCCTGATCTTCGAGCCAGGCTTCTCCACGGCGGACGCGCTGACCGAACTGGCCGGCCGCGGCGTGGGCATGGACATCGTGCGCTCCGAAGCGCAGGCCCTCGGGGGCCGCGTGGACACCGCCACCGAAAGCGGCAAAGGCGTGCGCTTCACCATCCACCTGCCGCTCACGCTGGCCGTCACGCAGGTGGTGCTGCTGTCCGCCGGCGGCCGCACTTACGCGCTGCCGTCGACGCTGGTCGAACAGGTGCTGCAGATGAAGGAAAGCGCGTTGCATGACGCGCGCGGCAAAGGCCACGTGACACTGCAAGGGCAGCAATCGGCGCTGCACTACCTGCCGGCGATGCTTGGCCTGGCCAAACCGCAGCCGCCGGCGCAGCGCTCGGCGCCGGTGCTGATGCTACGCAGCGGTAACGACCGCGTGGCGCTGCAAGTGGATGAAGTGGTGGGCAACCGCGAAGTGGTGGTCAAGAACATCGGCCAGCAGCTGGCGCGCATGCCCGGTATTTCCGGCGCCACCGTACTGGGTTCCGGCGAGATTGTTCTGATTTTGAATCCGGTGGCGCTGGCGCAGCACCTGGCCGCGCGGCCGGACCTGGTGGGACGGCAGGACGGCGCTGCCGCCGCTGCCGGCGACGCTGTTCCGGCCTGCGCCCCGGCGGCCCCGGGTGCGCTGGGCAGCACCATCATGGTGGTGGACGATTCGCTCACCGTGCGCCGCGTGTCGCAGCGCCTGCTGGAACGCGAAGGCTACCGCGTGCTGCTGGCCAAGGACGGCCAGGACGCGCTGGAGCAGATGCAGGAAGGGCGCCCGGACCTGATGCTGGTCGATATCGAAATGCCGCGCATGGACGGCTTCGACCTGACCCGCAACGTGCGCGGCGACGAGCGCACCAAGGACATCCCCATCATCATGATCACCTCGCGCAGCGCGGACAAGCACCGCAACTACGCTATGCAGCTGGGGGTGAACGCCTACTTTGGCAAGCCGTTCCAGGAGCCGGTGCTGCTGGGCGCGATCGAGGGACTGCTGGCGGACCAGCGGCGCGTAATCGCACCCGCGTAGCAGTACGCTAACCCGGCCTATGGAGTACGGGCCGTAACCCGCCGAAGCGCGTCATCCGGCTTTAACCACCGCGTAGCGCTCCAGGGTGCGTTTGCGCGCCTCGTCGTGCATCACCAGCGGCTCGGGATAGTTGTCCCCGAGGCGTACGCCCTTGTCGGCCAGCAGCATGCGCGGCGCCAGCCACGGCGCGTGGATTTCCTTGCCGTCCAATTGCGCCAGCTGCGGCAGATAGCGCTTGATGAACTTGCCCTCGCTGTCGAACTTCTGCGACTGCGTGACCGGGTTGAAAATGCGGAAGTAGGGCTGCGCATCGCATCCCGACGAGGACGCCCACTGCCAGCCGCCGTTGTTGGCCGACAAATCGAAGTCGTTCAGGTGCTGCGCAAAATACGCCTCGCCGCGGCGCCAGTCTATGCCCAGGTCCTTGATCAGGAAGCAGGCCGTCACCATGCGCAGCCGGTTGTGCATGTAGCCGGTGCGGTTCAACTGCAGCATGGCCGCGTCCACCAGCGGATAGCCGGTGCGGCCGTCGCACCAGGCCGCGAACAGCACGTCCGCCTCCGGCCCGGTTTCCCATTCGATGGCGTCGTACGCCGGCTTGAACGACGCTCCCGCCACATGCGGATGGTGGTACAGGATCATCATGTAGAACTCGCGCCAGATCAGCTCCGACAGCCATACCGCGCCGCCTTCTCCCGCCAGGCCGCGCGCCGACAGCTCGGACACCGTGCGCACCAGGTGCCGGATCGACACCGTGCCGAAGCGCAGGTGCAGCGACAGATACGACGGCCCCTTCACGGCCGGGTAATCGCGCGCCGTGCCGTAATCGGCCACCCGCGTCAGGAAGTCCCCGAACAGCTGCGCGCCGCCGCTCATGCCGGCCGGGATCTTCAGCTCGGCCAGGTTGGTGGGTTCGAAGCCCAGCTGCGCCAGCGTGGGCAGGGCGGACGTGGCGTCCGGCCCGCAAGGGGGCGCCGGCGCGAAATGGGTCGCCAGCGGCTCCACCGGCAGCGCCGCCAGACACTCCGGCTCGGCCAGCATCTTTTTCAGCCAGGCGTTCTTGTACGGCGTGAACACCGAAAACGGCGTGCCCGACTGCGACAGCACTTCGCTTTTCTCGAACACCACCTGGTCCTTGAAGGTGAAAAAGGGCCGCGCATCGGCCGCCAGTGCCTTGGCCACGGCATCGTCGCGGGCAATGGCTGCCGGTTCATAGTCGTGGCTGGCGAACACCGCGTCCACCGCCAGCGCGGCCGCCAGGCGCGGTATTTCCTGCTCTGCCACCGCGTGCCGCACGATCAGATGCCCGCCCAGCTGTTGCAATTCCGCCGCCAGTTCCGCCACGCAGGCGTGGATGAATTCCACCCGCCGGTCCGCGCGCGGCAGGCTGTCCAGGATGGTCTTGTCAAAAATGAAAGCGCAATGCACGCGTTCGCTGCGTTGCAAGGCGTGGTGCAGGGCAGCATGGTCGAAAGCGCGCAGGTCGCGCCGGAACCACACCAGCGAAGTAGTCAGTGTCATGGGATTGCCAAACTCGTGTGCCGGGTCAAGACCGGGGCCGATTTCCGGCCTAATATAAGGGTGCGGCAGCACCGGAAGTGGCCGCAACGGCGTTTCATAGTAAACTATCGCCTGAACCATTATAAAAGAACACCCGCAGCCCAGCAGAGAGAGCAACGCGTATGAAGAAAACTAAAGCTGGTCACGCTCTGCCCGCTCCCGGCCGACTCCAGGAGCCGGATGATCCGTTGGCGCCCGCCGCGTCCAAGGACCCCGCCGCGCTGAACCTGGCGAATCACTTCCTGATCGCCATGCCCGCCATGCAAGACCCCGTATTCGGCGGCACCGTCGTCTACGTGTGCGAACACAACGAAAACGGCGTGCTTGGCGTGGTCATCAACAAACCCACCGACATGACCATGCAAGTGCTGTTCGAGCGCATCGACCTCGAGCCGGCGCCCAGCCTGGCGCCCGCTATCGTCGATGAACCCATCATGTTCGGCGGTCCGGTGCAAGACGACCGCGGCTTCGTGCTGCACACGCCCGGCGCCCGCTACTCGTCGTCGCTGACGGTGACCGACGACGTGGCCTTCACCACCTCGATCGACGTGCTGGAAGCGGTGGCGCGCGGCGCCGGCCCGGAACGCATGCTGGTATCGATCGGCTACTCGGGCTGGAGCCCGGGCCAGCTGGAAGACGAAATCAGCCGCAACGGCTGGCTCACGGTCGGCGCCGACGCCCACATCCTGTTCGAGGTGCCGGTGGAGGAGCGCTATTTCGCGGCCATGAAGCTGCTTGGCTTCGACCCGCTGATGCTGGCGTCCGAAGCGGGCCACGCCTGATGCGGTGCTGAGCGTGGAGCAACTCGACACCATCCTCGGCTTCGATTTCGGCATCAAGCGCATCGGCGTTGCCATCGGCAACAGCGTGCTGCGCCAGGCGACGCCGCTGGCGGTCATTGCCAGCATCGGCAACGACGCGCGCTTCGGCGAAATCGCCGAACTGATCAAGCAATGGGAGCCGACCCGCTTCGTGGTCGGGCTGCCCAGCCATCCGGACGGCACCGCGCACGACATGACCGCGCGCTGCCGCAAGTTCGCCAACCAGCTCAACGGCCGCTTCAACCTGCCGGTGGTGCTGGTCGACGAGCGCTACTCGTCGGCCGTCATCCCGGCCAAGCGCGGGGAGGTCATCGACGACCGCGCCGCCTCCATCATTCTGCAACAATACTTTGACGAATATGTCCCTACCAACTAACCCCACCGCGCCGGCCCCGCTGGACGCGGAAGCGCTGTACGCCGAGTTGCTGCAGCAGGTGAAGGCCGGCCTGGCCGACGCCCACGAACCGGCCATCGTCGGCATCCATTCCGGCGGCGCCTGGCTGGCCGAGCGGCTCGCGGCCGACCTCGGCCTGTCGGCGCGCTGCGGCGTGCTGGACGTGTCCTTCTACCGCGACGACTTCGCGAAGAAGGGCCTGCCGGCCGAAGTGAAGCCGACCCAGATCGGCTTCGACGTGGCCGGCGCCACCCTGCTGCTGGTGGACGACGTGCTCTACACCGGCCGCACCACCCGCGCCGCCATCAACGAGCTGTTCGACTACGGCCGCCCGGCGCGCATCATGCTGGCCGCGCTGGTCGACCGCGGCGAGCGCCAGTTGCCGGTGGCCGCCGACTTCGTCGCCGCGCGGGTCGCGGTGCAGCCGGGCCAGGCGCTGCGCCTGAAACGCAGCGACGCCGGACAATTCACGCTTACCATCGAAAACGACCATGCTTAATCCGCAACTGAACAAACACGGCGAGCTCCAGCACTTGCTGTCGATCGAGGGACTGCCCAAGTCCATCGTCAACCACATCCTGGACACCGCGTCCTCCTTCGTCGGCGTGTCCGACCGCGAAGTGAAGAAAGTGCCGCTGATGCGCGGCAAGAGCGTGTTCAACCTGTTCTTCGAGAACTCCACCCGCACCCGCACCACCTTCGAGATCGCTTCCAAGCGCCTGTCGGCGGACGTGATCAACCTGAACATCCAGGCGTCCTCGGCCAGCAAGGGCGAATCGCTGCTCGACACCATCGACAACCTGTCGGCCATGCACGCCGACATGTTCGTGGTGCGCCACTCGCAGTCCGGCGCCCCCTACCTGATCGCCAAGCACCTGAACGACCACAAGCAGAACCACGTGCACGTGGTGAACGCGGGCGACGGCCGCCACGCGCACCCGACCCAGGGCCTGCTGGACATGTACACCATCCGCCACTACAAGAAGGACTTCACCAAGTTGACGGTGGCCATCGTCGGCGACATCCTGCACAGCCGCGTGGCCCGCTCCGATATCCACGCGCTGACCACGCTGGGCGTGCCGGAAGTGCGCGCCATCGGCCCGCACACGCTGCTGCCGGGCGGCCTGGAGCAGATGGGCGTGCGCACCTTCACCAATATGGACGAGGGCCTGAAGGGCGTGGACGTGATCATCATGCTGCGCCTGCAGAACGAGCGCATGAACGGCGCGCTGCTGCCGTCGGCGCAGGAATATTTCAAGAACTACGGCCTCACGCCGGAGCGCCTGGCGCTGGCCAAGCCGGACGCCATCGTGATGCACCCGGGTCCGATGAACCGCGGCGTGGAGATCGACTCCGCCGTGGCCGACGGCCCGCAGGCGGTGATCCTGCCGCAGGTGACGTTCGGTATTGCAGTCCGCATGGCGGTGATGAGTATTCTGGCAGGGGCGAAGGAATGAAACTGGTAATCAAGAACGGCCGCGTGATCGACCCGGCCAACGGCGTGGACGGCGTGCAGGACCTGTACATTGAAGACGGCAAAATCGCTGCGCTTGGCAGCGCGCCTGCGGGCTTCGTCGCCGAGCACAGCGTCGACGCCACCGGCCTGGTGGTGGCGCCCGGCCTGGTCGACCTGGCCGTGCGCCTGCGCGAACCGGGCTACGAATACAAGGCCACGCTGGAATCGGAAATGCAGGCCGCCATGCAGGGCGGCGTCACCAGCCTGGTGTGCCCGCCGGACACCGACCCGGTGCTGGACGAGCCGGGCCTGGTGGAAATGCTCAAGCACCGCGCGCGCCGCCTGAACCAGGCCCACGTGCACCCGCTGGGCGCGCTCACCATGGGCCTGAAGGGCCAGTCCATCACCGAGATGGCCGAGCTGACCGGCTCCGGCTGCATCGGCTTCTCGCAGGCCGAAGTGCCGGTGGAAGACACCACCGTGCTGCTGCGCGCGCTGCAATACGCCAAGACCTTCGACTACACCGTCTGGCTGCGTCCGCAGGACGCCCACATCGGCCGTGGCGGCGTGGCCCACAGCGGCCCGCTGGCTTCGCGCCTGGGCCTGTCGGGCGTGCCGGTGATGGCCGAGACCATTGCCCTGCACACCATTTTCGAACTGATGCGCGCCACCGGCGCCCGCGTGCACCTGTGCCGCATCTCCTCGGCCGCCGGCCTGGAACTGGTGCGTGCCGCCAAGGCTGAAGGCTTGCCGGTCAGCTGCGACGTGGGCGCCCACCACGTGCACCTGACCGACGCCGACATCGGCTTCTTCGACTCCAATGCGCGCGTCACGCCGCCGTTCCGATCCCAGCGCGACCGCGACGCCATCCGCGCCGCCGTGCTGGACGGCACGGTGGACGCCATCTGCTCCGACCACACCCCGGTCGACGACGACGAAAAGCTGCTGCCCTTCGGCGAAGCCTCGCCGGGCGCCACCGGCCTGGAACTGCTGCTGTCGCTGGCGCTGAAATGGGCCGACGACTACGCCGCCGCGCAGCCGGGCATGCAAGAGGGCGGCGCGCTGGCGCTGGCCATCAGCCGCATCAGCGCCGATGCCGCGCGCGTGTCCGGCCTGGACCGCCTGGGCGCGGGCCAGCTGGGTGTCGGCAGCGTGGCCGACGTCTGCATCTTCGACCCGGCCGTGCGCTGGACGGTGGACGGCAGCGCGCTGGCCAGCCAGGGCAAGCACACGCCCTTCCTCGGCTACGAGCTGGCAGGGCAAGTGCAAGCCACCCTGGTTGCCGGCCGCGTCGCCTACCAGCGCAACGCCCGCTGACTGCCGCAGGGTTGAACATTTTGCTTATTTTCCGCTTGCTGCGGATGGTGTTGCACGTGCTGTACGGCATGGCCGTGTGCGCCACCATCTTTCCGTGGATCGGCGTCGAGGCGCGCAACCGCCATATCCGGCGCTGGTCGCGCACCTTGCTTGGCATCTGCAATGTGACGGTGGAGATGGCGCCGGACAGCGCCCAGCCGCTGGAGCACGCCATGATCGTCGCCAACCACGTGTCGTGGCTCGATATCTTCGTGGTCGATGCGCTCTATCCCTGCCGCTTCGTGGCCAAGGCGGAGATCCGCTCCTGGCCGCTGGCCGGCTGGCTGGCCGAGAAGGCGGGCACGGTGTTCATTGCGCGCGGCAGCAAGCGCGACCTGCGCAATATCTTCAAGGGCCTGGTGCACAGCCTGCAGGCCGGCGAGCGGGTGGCGTTCTTCCCGGAGGGCACCACCGCGCCGCAGGGTTCGCTGCTGCCGTTCCACGCCAATCTGTTCGAGGCGGCGGTGGACGCCAAGGTGATGGTGCAGCCGCTCGCACTCAGCTATTCGGACGCGTCCGGCGGGCATCATCCAAACGTGGACTTTATCGGCGAGACCACCTTTGCCGAGAGCGTGCTGGCCATCCTGCGCGGCACGCCGGTGCGCGCGCGCCTGAAGTACATGCCGGCCATGGACGCCGCCGGCGGCCACCGCCGCGAACTGGCGCAGGCCGCGCACGACGCCGTCGCGGCCGGGCTGGGCATTGCGCCGCAGCCCGGCGGCTTGCGGCCGCACGCGGCCTAAGCTGCCCTGCGCCGGGGCCCACGGGCTGCGGGCGCGCAGGCGGCGGCAGGACGGCTTGGCGGGCGCCCGCGTAGCCGGCCGGCGCACCGCCGGCCTACTGTTTACCGGAATGCTCGCGGTACTCCGGACACTGCACCTGCATCAGCGACCGGTCGTCCAGGCACACGGCAGACAGGTAGCCGCCCCACACGCAGCCGGTGTCGAGCGCGATCAGCTTCGGTTTCAGCATCAGCCCCAGCGCCGACCAGTGGCCGAACACCACCGTCACGTCCTGCGTGCGCCGCCCCGGCACCTCGAACCATGGCATCAGGCCGCTGGCCGGATCGGCCTTGGCGCTTTCCTTCATCTTGAAATCCATCACCCCGTCCATGCTGCAAAAGCGCAGCCGCGTCAACGCGTTGACGATGCAGCGCAGCCGGGCCGGGCCGTGCAGCTCGTCGTGCCAGGCGTCCGGCTGGTTGCCGTACATCTGCGCCAGGAAGCCGGTCCAGGCGGCGCCGCGCAGCGCCGTCTCCACTTCCCCCGCCAGCGCCATCACCTGCGCCGCGTCCCACTGCGGCAGCACGCCGCCGTGCACCAGCAGGTGGCCGTCGCGCAGCATGGCCATGGGCCGCGCACGCAGCCAGTCCAGCAGTTCGGCGCCGTCCGGCGCTTCCAGGATGTGCTCCAGCGTGTCGGAACCGGAAGCGGGGCGGATGCCGTTGGCCACCGCCAGCAGGTGCAGGTCGTGGTTGCCCAGCACCGTGTCGATGCGGCCGTCGCTGGCTTGCGCCAGCGCGTGCACATAGCGCAGGGTGGCCAGCGAGTCCGGCCCCCGGTTAATCAGGTCGCCCGTAAACAAAATGGACGGCGCCTGTTCTTCCTGGGCAAGGATGCGGTCGACCAGGGCGACGGTCTGGTCGTGGCAGCCTTGCAGGTCGCCAATCACATAAGTTTTCATAAGTGTTGCAATTGAAGAAATAAGTTGTAAGCGGCGCTAAAATCTCGCGGAACCCGGCGAGTTTCACATAAAATCATGCCTATGACTAATTCAACGCTCTGAGCGGGATGCTAAATGATTTTTGTTACAGGCGGTGCGGGCTTTATCGGCTCTAACTTTGTACTCGACTGGCTGGCACAATCGGATGAGCCTGTCCTGAATTTCGACAAGCTGACCTACGCGGGCAATTTGAATAACCTGGCCACGCTGAAGAACGACAGCCGCCATGTGTTTGTGCGCGGCGATATCTGCGACCAGGCCCAGGTGCTGGAATTGCTGCGTACCCATAAACCGCGCGCCATCGTCCATTTCGCCGCCGAAAGCCATGTCGACCGTTCCATCCACGGTCCCGGCGAATTCATTAACACCAATATCAACGGCACTTTCAGCCTGCTGGAAGCGTCGCGCAGTTACTGGAGCGAACTGCCCGAAACCGGGCGCGCCGCGTTCCGCTTCCTGCACGTGTCCACCGACGAGGTCTACGGCACCCTGGGCCCGGAGGACGCGCCGTTTACCGAGACCACGGCGTACGCGCCGAACAGCCCGTATTCGGCTTCCAAGGCCGCCTCGGACCACCTGGTGCGGTCCTACCACCACACCTACGGCTTGCCCACGCTGACCACCAACTGTTCCAACAATTACGGCCCTTACCATTTCCCGGAAAAGCTGATCCCGCTGATCATCGCCAACGCGCAGGCGGGCAAGCCGCTGCCGATTTACGGCGACGGCCAGCAAGTGCGGGACTGGCTCTACGTGAGCGACCACTGCGCCGCCATCCGCCGCGTGCTGGACGGCGGCCGCCTGGGCGAGACCTACAATGTCGGCGGCTGGAACGAAATGGCCAACCTGGACGTGGTGCACACGCTGTGCGACATGCTGGACCAGCTGAAACCGAAGGCGGCCGGCAGCTACCGCGACCAGATCACCTTCGTCAAAGACCGCCCCGGCCACGACCGCCGCTACGCGATCGACGCACGCAAGCTGGAGCGCGAACTGGGCTGGAAGCCGGCCGAGACCTTCCAGACCGGCATCCAGAAAACCGTGCAGTGGTATCTCGACAACCAGCCCTGGGTGGCCGACGTGCAGTCGGGCAGCTATGCGAACTGGGTGGCAACCAATTACTTCAACCGGGACGGCGCGCAATGACCAATCCTGTCAGCAAGTCATCGGCCTCGCCCGTGAGCGGCCGGAAAGGCATCATCCTGGCCGGCGGTTCCGGCACCCGGCTGTATCCGGTTACCATGAGCGTGTCCAAGCAGCTGCTGCCGATCTACGACAAGCCGATGATCTACCATCCGCTGACCACGCTGATGCTGGCCGGCATGCGCGAGATCCTCATCATCTCCACGCCGCAGGACACGCCGCGCTTCCAGGACCTGCTGGGCGACGGCAGCCAGTGGGGCATCAAGCTGAGCTATGCGGTGCAGCCTTCGCCGGACGGCCTGGCGCAAGCCTTCATCATCGGCCGCGAATTCGTCGGCGACTCGCCGTCCGCGCTTATCCTGGGCGACAACATTTATTACGGCAACGACCTGGACGCCTTGCTGCGCAGCGCGGCCGAGCAGGAGTCGGGCGCCACCGTGTTCGCCTACCACGTGCACGACCCCGAGCGCTACGGCGTGGTGGAGTTCGACAAGGAGCGCCGCGCCGTCAGCATCGAGGAAAAGCCGGCGGCGCCGAAGTCCAACTACGCGGTCACCGGCTTGTACTTCTACGACAAGCAAGTGTGCGACATCGCCGCCGGCATCAAGCCGTCCGCGCGCGGCGAGCTGGAGATCACCGACGTCAACCGCGCCTACCTGGCAGCGCAGCAGCTCAACGTGGAGGTGATGGGGCGCGGCATGGCCTGGCTCGACACGGGCACCCACGAGTCGCTGCTGGACGCCTCGCAGTTCATCGCCACGATTGAAAAGCGCCAGGGCCTGAAAGTGGCTTGTCCGGAAGAGATCGCCTACCGCAAGGGCTATATCGACGCGGCCCAGCTGCGCAGCCTGGCCGAGCCGCTGAAGAAAAACAACTACGGCCAGTACCTGCTGCAAATCCTGGAAGACAAGGTCGTGCCGCGATGAAAATCCACGCCACCCCGCTCGCGGGCTTGCTGCTGATCGAGCCGACCGTGTTCGGCGACGCGCGCGGCTATTTCTACGAGAGTTTCAACGCGCGCCGCTTCGCCGAGCTGACCGGCGTGCAGGCCGGGTTCGTGCAGGACAACCACTCGCGCTCGGCCAAGGGCGTGCTGCGCGGCATGCACTACCAGATCCAGCAGCCGCAGGGCAAGCTGGTGCGGGTGACGGCCGGCGCCATCTTCGACGCGGTGCTGGACTTGCGCAAGAGCTCGCCGACCTTCGGCCGGTGGTATGGCGTGGAGCTGTCCGCGGACAACAAGCTGCAGCTCTGGATACCGCCCGGTTTCGCGCACGGTTTCACCGTCACCAGCGACATGGCCGAAGTGCAGTACAAGACCACCGACTACTGGGCGCCCGAATTCGAGCGCTCGGTGATCTGGAACGACCCGGCGGTCGGCATCGTCTGGCCGCTGGACGGCGAACCGCTGCTGTCGGCCAAGGACAAGGGCGGCGTGCCGCTGGCGCAAGCGGAAACTTTCCCATGAAGATATTGCTGACGGGCTGCAGCGGCCAGGTAGGCTACGAACTCGAGCGCAGCCTGCAGGGCCTGGGCCAGGTGGTGGCGGTGGACCGCAGCCGCATGGACCTGGCCGACCTGGACCAGGTGCGCGCCGTGATCCGCGCCGAGCAGCCGGGGCTGATCGTCAACCCGGCCGCCTACACGGCGGTGGACAAGGCGGAAAGCGAGCCGGAACTGGCCTTCCGCATCAACGCCGAGGCGCCCGGGGTCATGGCCGAGGAAGCGAAAAAGCTGGGCGCCGCGCTGGTGCATTACTCCACCGACTACGTGTTCCCCGGCAACGACCCGGCGCCGCGCGCGGAGGGCGACGCCACCGGCCCCATCAACGTCTACGGCGCCAGCAAGCTGGCCGGCGAGCAAGCCATCGCGGCGGCCGGCATTCCGCACCTGATCTTCCGCACCAGCTGGGTGTACGGCATGCGCGGCAAAAATTTCCTGCTCACCATGTTGAAACTGGCGCGCGAGCGCGACGAGCTGCGCATCGTGGCCGACCAGCACGGCGCCCCCACCTGGAGCCGCACCATCGCCGACGCCACCGCGTTGATCCTGGCGCAGGCCGCAGCCGCAGGCCCGGCGGCCGCGGCGGACTGGTGGACGCGCCATGGCGGCATCTATCACCTGAGCAGCCAGGGCCAGACCACCTGGTTCGAATTCACCCAGGCCATCGTCGAGCAGGCCGGCATCGAATGCCGGCTGCAGCCCATCACCAGCGCCGAGTATCCGGTGCCGGCGCGCCGGCCGCAGTATTCAGTGCTGTCTTCGCAGCGCCTGCAGCAGCAGTTCTGCCGGCTGCCGCACTGGCGCGACGCACTGGCCCTGTGCATGCGCTAGGCCTGGCGCGCAATTGTATCGAATGGTAAGCGCGGCGCGGCGCGCGGTGGTATTTGATAAAATCCTGCCGCGCGCTGCGTTCGCGCCTGGCTGGCCGCATTGCGGGTTAGCACGCGCTCCGGAATCTTGTATTGATAAATAATAATGTTTTCATTCTTAGTCAGCTTTATTGCGTCCGCGCTCCTGACCTTGCTGGTCATTAAAGAAGCGAAATTGCACGGACCGGCGCTTGATGCGGATTTCGGCGGCGTACAAAAAAACCACGCCCATTCGGTGGCGCGTATCGGCGGGCTTTCGATATTCTTTGCCGTCGCATTAAGCGCGTGCATCTCCATTTGGCGGGTGCCGGCCATGACCAGCTGGATGGTGTCGCTGATGGCCTGTTCCTTTATCGCCTTCGCCGGCGGCATCGTGGAAGATTATACGGGCAAGGTCAGCGCCATGCGCCGCCTGCTGTTGACCATGGCGGCCGCCTTGCTCGCCTATTTCCTGCTGGATGCCCGCCTGGACCGCATCGATTGGCCATTCTCCGTATGGCCGCTGGCCATCTGGCTGGCGCTGCCGCTGTCGGTACTGGCGGTGGCCGGTATTGCCAACGCAATTAATATTATCGACGGATTTAATGGCCTGGCCAGCGTGGTCACTATCTGCATGCTGCTCTCCCTCGGTTATGTGGCCTTGCAAGTAAATGATATGTTTGTGCTGGTGGCGGCGCTGATGGTGGCCGGCGCCACCGCCGGCTTCCTGATTTGGAACTACCCGGTCGGCCTGATTTTCCTGGGCGACGGCGGCGCCTACTTTATTGGATTCATGCTAGGGGAACTGGCGCTGTTGCTGGTGGTGCGCAACCCGCAGGTATCGACCTGGTACGCCGCGCTGCTGCTGATCTATCCGGCTTTTGAAACGCTATTTTCCGCTTATCGCCGCATGTTCGTGCGCGGCAAATCGCCGACCATGCCCGATGGCATACATTTGCATAGCCTGATATTCCGCCGCATCGTGCAATGGGCGGTGGGCCGCAAGGAAGGGCGCGCCTTATTGCGCCGCAATTCATTGACGTCACCTTATCTGTGGATGTTTTCGCTGATGGCGGTTATTCCCGCCACCGTGTTCTGGCGCCACACCTGGGTTTTGATGATCTTCTGCCTGTTGTTTATGACCAGCTACATCTGGTTATATGTGCGTATTGTGCGATTTAAAGCACCGCGATGGATGATACGGCACAAGAAACACTAGAAAATTTTACATTTTGTAGTATATTTCGATCAGAATCTTTTTACCCAATCACACAAGGATAAAGTTATGGATCTGACGAATCTGTCTTCGGCTCAATTGCGCGATCTGCAAAAGCAACTGGAGCGCGAATTGAAGAAACGCGAAAGCGAAGACCTGGCGAAAGCCCGCGAGCAGATACTGGCCATCGCCCAATCCGTTGGCGTACCGGTGAAAGACCTGATCGGCAACGCGGTGCGCGTTAAAACCGGCGGCACGGTGGCGGCCCGCTACCGCAATCCGGCCGACTCGTCGCAGCAATGGACCGGCCGCGGCCGCCAGCCGAAATGGGTCAAGGAATGGGTCGAGTCCGGCAAGGCGCTGGACGGCCTGCGCATCTGACGCCCCGCGCGCGGAGCCGGCTGTCGTCAGCTTTGTGCCCGCGTTACAGGTTATACTTGCAAGCAATTGGCTAGCAATTGCACCAGCGCCCGCACTTGTGCGGGCTGCTTTTTTGTGCGGGCCGCCTTCTTCTCACTTTCCATCCAGTATCCTCTATGGTCTCCCTGTCTAAATCGATCTTCAAAGCTTACGATATCCGCGGCATCATCGGCACAACGCTGGACGCCGGCGTCGCCAAACAAATCGGCCACGCTTTCGGCCTGGCCGCAGCGGCCAAGGGCGAGCGCAGCGTGGTGATCGGCCGCGACGGCCGCCTGTCCGGCCCCGAGCTGGCCGCCGCGCTGGCGCAAGGCTTGCAGTCGGCCGGCGTGGACGTGATCGACCTGGGCGTGGTGGCCACGCCGATGGTGTACTTTGGCACCAATGTGCTGTCGGCCAAGTCCGGCATCATGGTCACCGGCAGCCACAACCCGCCCGACTACAACGGTTTCAAGATGGTGCTGGCGGGCGAAGCCATCCATGGCGAGGCGATCACCGGCCTGTACGATTCCATCCTGGCCAACGCCGACAAGGTGGCGGCCGAGCCGGGCGCCTACAGCACCCACGACATCCGCGCCGAATACCTGGCGCGCATCATCGGCGACGTGAAGATCGCGCGTCCGATCAAGATCGCGGTCGACTGCGGCAACGGCGTGGCCGGCGCCTTCGCGGGCGACCTGTATCGCGGCATGGGCTGCGACGTGGTGGAACTGTTCTGCGAAGTGGACGGCACCTTCCCCAACCACCACCCTGACCCGGCGCACCCTGAAAACCTGCAGGACCTGATCCGCGCGCTGCAGCAGACCGACGCCGAAATCGGCCTGGCCTTCGACGGCGACGGCGACCGCCTGGGCATCGTCACCAAGGACGGCCAGATCATCTACCCGGATCGCCAGATGATGCTGTTCGCGCAGGACGTGCTGACCCGCCATCCGGGCGAGCAGATCCTGTACGACGTAAAATGCACCCGCCACCTGGCGCCGTTCATTGAAAAGAGCGGCGGCGTGCCGCTGATGTACAAGACCGGCCACTCGCTGGTGAAGGCCAAGCTGAAGGAAACCGGTGCCCCGCTGGGCGGCGAAATGAGCGGCCACATCTTCTTCAAGGACCGCTGGTACGGTTTCGACGACGGCCTGTACTCGGGCGCGCGCATGCTGGAGATCCTGACCCGCGAAGCCGACCCGTCGGCGCTGCTGAACTCCCTGCCGCAGTCGGACAGCACCCCCGAGCTGCACCTGCACTTGAAGGAGGGCGAGAACTTCATCGTGATGGACAAGCTGCGCAGCGACGCCAAGTTCCCCGGCAACGAGCGCATCATCACCATCGACGGCCTGCGCGTGGAATACGCCGACGGCTTCGGCCTGGCGCGCTCCTCGAACACCACCCCGGTGATCGTGATGCGCTTCGAAGCTGAAACGCCGGAAGCGCTGGCGCGCATCCAGGGCGAGTTCAAACGCGTGATCCTGGCCGCCAAGCCGGACGCGGAACTGCCATTCTAACGCGCGCTTTTTAGTTCTATGAAGATTCTGCTGGTGCGCGTCTCCTCGCTGGGGGACGTGCTGCATAACATGCCCATCGTGGCCGATATCGCGCGTCACTACCCCGACGCGCAAATCGACTGGGTGGTGGAAGAGGGCTACGTCAGCCTGGTGCGCCTGAACGGGCGGGTGCGCAACATCATCCCGTTCGCGCTGCGGCGCTGGCGCAAGAGCCTGGGCAACCCGGCCACGCGCGCCGAGATCAAGGCCTTCTTCCGCACGCTGCGCGCCGAGCGGTACGACTACGTGTTCGACACCCAGGGCCTGCTCAAGACCGGCATCATCATGGGCGCCGCGCGCGTGGTGAAGGGAGGGCAGAAGGTGGGCCTGGCCAACGGCAGCGAAGGCTCCGGCTACGAAGGCATTTCGCGCTTGTTCCACACAAAAAGCATTCCGCTCGACCCGCGCACGCACGCGGTGGCGCGCGGCCGCCTGGTGGTGGGCACTGCGCTGGGCTATCTGGCCGACGCCGCCGGTACGCCGGCCGACTTCGGCCTGCCCGCCGTGTCGCCGTCCGATGCGCGTCCCGAGTGGATGCCGGCCGGGCCGTACGTGGTCTACTTCCACGGCACCGCGCGCGACGCCAAGAAATGGGCGCCCGCCAGCTGGATAGAACTGGGCGCCGCGCTGGCGCCGATGACGATTTTGCTGCCGTGGGGTTCGCCGAAGGAGAAGGCCGAAGCCGAAGCGCTGGCCGCCAGCCTGCCGCACGCGCGCGTGCTGCCCAAGCTGTCCATGGCCGACGCGGTGCTGCTGGCGCGCCATGCGGCGCTGGCCGTCGGCGTCGACACCGGCCTGACGCACATCGCGGCCGCCTTCACCACGCCGACAGTGGAAATCTACGCCGACTCGCCGCGCTGGAAAACCGAGGGCAACTGGTCGCCGAAAATCATCAACCTGGGCGACCGTGGCGCGCCGCCGTCCGTGGCCGAAGTGCTGGCCGCGGCGCGCGCGCTGCTCGGCCCGCTGCTGCCGGTCCGTTGACATGCTGAGACTCTATTCCCTGATGTGGTGGTTGGCCATGCCGCTGGTGCTGGGCCGACTGTGGTGGCGCGGGCGCCAGGAAGCGGGCTACCGCCAGCACTGGAATGAACGCCTGGCCGTGTACCGGCCGCGCGCCGCCAACGACGAGCCGCACACCATCTGGCTGCACGCTGTCTCGGTGGGTGAAACGCGCGCCGCCGAGCCGCTGGTCGACGCGCTGCTCAAGGAGTATCCGCGCAGCCGCATCGTCATGACGCACATGACGCCGACCGGCCGCGCCACCGGCAAGCAGCTGTTCGGCAAGCACGGCGCGCGCCTGGCGCAAGCCTATCTGCCGTACGACACTATCACCATGGTGCGGCGCTTCATCAAGCACTTCGAACCGCGCATCTGCATCCTGATGGAGACCGAAGTGTGGCCGACCCTGATCGCCGAATGCGGCATGGCCGGCGTGCCGGTGGTGCTGGCCAATGCCCGCCTGTCCGAGCGCTCGCTGCGCAAGGCGCGCCGGCTCGGCAAGCTGATCGCGGACGCCGCGCGCGGCATCACGCTGGTGGCGGCGCAGACCGAGGCGGATGCCGAACGCGTGCGCTCGCTGGGTGTGCGGGAAGTGGCCGTCACCGGCAGCATCAAATTCGACGTGGTGGTTCCTGCCGCCGCGCTGTCGACCGGCGCCATGCTGCGCGCGCAGGTCGGCGGCCGGCCGGTCCTGCTGTGCGCCAGCACGCGCGAAGGCGAAGAAGAACTGATCCTGGACGCGTTCCGCGCTGCGCTGGCCGCCGCCGCGCAGCCCACGGCTGCGGCGCCCGGCGGGGCGATGCCAGCCGCAATGGCCTCCGCAATGCCGGCCGCCATGCCGCCGGCTACATTGCTACTGCTGGTCCCGCGCCACCCGCAGCGTTTCGACGCCGTCGAACAGATGGCGGCAACGCGCGGCCTGTCTGTTCAGCGCCGCAGCGCGCTCGCGCAGCCCGGCGCGGCCGTGGCCGCTGCAACGCAAGTCCTGCTGGGCGACTCGATGGGCGAAATGTTCGCCTACTTCGCCGCCTGCGACGTGGCCTTCATCGGCGGCAGCCTGCAGCCGCTGGGCGGCCAGAACCTGATCGAAGCGGCCGCGCTGGGCAAGCCGGTGCTGATCGGCGAGCACACGTTCAACTTCGCGCTGGTCACCGAGCAAGCCGTGCAAGCCGGCGGCGCCGCCCGCATCGCCAGCGCTGACGACCTGATGCTGCAAGCTGCCGGCCTGCTGCGCGACGACAGCGCCCGCGCCGCCATGGGCCGCAGCGCGCAAGCCTTCGCCAACCAGCACCGCGGCGCCACCGCACGCACGCTGGCGCTGCTGCCGGCCTTGCTGCCGCCACTGGATTAGCCGGTGCTGGCGCGAACCCTGGCTCCTGACATTTGTCATGCGCAAATGGTGGCATATGGTGCTGGCGCGGCGATGTAAAAAAATACATACTCGTGTCATCCCAACCTGGAGGACCAGTATGAAATTCCGCCCATTGCAATCTTTGGTGTTCGCCTGCGGCCTGGCCGCAGCGCTGCCGGCCTTCGCCGACGTATGGCTGATCCAGAACGTCCGCGTGTTCGACGGCCAGCGCATGCACGCCGGCCGTTCGGTGCTGGTGGAAGGCGCCAGCATCGCCGATGGCGATTTTCGCGGCAAGGCGCCGGCCGGCGCCAGGATCATCGATGGCAAAGGCCGGACCCTGCTTCCAGGGCTGATCGATTCGCACGTGCACGCCTATCGCCACCACGAATTGCCGCTGCTGTTCGGCGTCACCACGCAGATCGACATGTTCACCGGCATCTCGGTGATGCAGGACATCACGCGCCGCATGCAAAGCGGCGCCAACGGCGACCAGGCCGACCTGTACTCGGCCGGCACGCTGGCCACCGCGCCGGGCGGCCACGGCACCGAATACGGCATGGCCATTCCCACGCTCAGCAAGCCGGAAGAGGCGCAAGCTTTCGTGGATGCCCGCATCGCCGAAGGTTCCCACTTCATCAAGATCGTCATGGAAGCCGGCCACCCCGGCCGCGCGTTCCAGTCCCTGGACGCCGCCACGGTGAAGGCCCTGATCGACGCGGCGCACAAGCGCGGCAAGCTGGCCGTGGTCCACATCAGCACCCTGGCCGATGCGCGCACCGCGCTGGAGGCGGGCGCCGACGGCCTGGTGCACCTGTTCGTGGGCGAGCAGATCACGCCGCAGGAGTTGGAGGGCTTCACAAAACTGGCGCATGCGAAGAAGGCCTTCATCATTCCCACCTTCAGCGTCATGGAAAGTATCGCCGGCCTGACGTCGGCCGACATCATCGGCGACCCCGCCATGCAGGCCTTGCTGGACAAGCAGCAGAAGTCCGAGCTGGCCAAAGGTTACGGCAAGCAGGCCAGGCCGCAACTAATGGCGGCGCCCAAGGCGGTGGTGGCGGCGCTGCGCAAGGCAGGCGTGCCGCTGCTGGCCGGCACCGACGCGGGCAACGCCGGCACGCAATATGGCGCCAGCATCCATCACGAAATGCTGGCGCTGACGCAGGCCGGTCTGACGCCGGCTGAAGCGCTGGCCGCCGCCACATCGGTTCCTGCGCAGGCATTCGGACTGCCGGCGCGCGGCCGCATCGCCAAGGGATACAAGGCTGACCTGCTGCTGGTGCAGGGCGACCCCGGCGCCGATATCGCGGCCACCCGCCGCATCGTGGAAGTGTGGAAGGATGGCGCATTGGTCACCGGCCTGCGCGACGCGCAGCGCGCCAAGGTGGCGCAGGAGCTGATCGGCGTGCCGGTGCAGGCCTTGCCGGCCGATGGCCGCATCAGCCTGTTCAGCAAGGAAAAGCTGGCCAGCCCCTTCGGCGCCGGCTGGATGGCTGCCAACGACACTTTCCTCGGCGGTAAATCGACCGTCAGCCTGACTGCCCTGGACGCGCAACACAGCCAGGGCGGTGCGCTGCAGATCGACGCCAGCGTGGCTCCGGGCTTCGCCTATCCGTTCGCCGGCCTGGCCTTCATGCCGGGCGTACAGCCCATGCAGCCGGCCAACCTGAGCGGCGCCAAGGTGCTCAGGTTCCGCGTGCGCGGCGACGGCCAGCGCTACGGCGTGTCCATCATGTCCCGCAGCGGCAACATCCCTGTCAGCCAGCCCTTCACGGCGGAGGCGGAGTGGCGCGAAGTGAGCCTGCCCCTGGACGCGTTCAAGGGCGTGGACACGGCAGCCATCACCATGATCTCCTTCAACGCCGGCCCCAAGCCCGGTGCCTACCAGTTCCAGATTGCCGACGTGCGGCTGCTGGCCGAATAAGGGTATTGCATGCAGCTGCTCAGGCGCTGGATAGACGGGCCATGGGTGCCGCCGCAGGTGGGGCGCGCGCCTTATCTGTGGATCGCTTCGCTGGCCTTCTTCGGCTGGAAGTACCTCTACGTGGACGCTTACGCGCTGGAGTACGTGCTGCTGGCGCTCACCTTGATTGCCTTTGTGCCGATTTACTTCGGCAGCTTCTGGTACAGCGGGCGCGAGGCGGCGCCCTTCATCGCCGTCGCCTTCGCGCTAGGCGCGGCCTGGGCGCCGTTCAATTTCGGCGCCAGCACCTTCTTCATCTTTGCCGCCGCCATGTGCTCGCGCCTGGGGCCGCCGCGCGTGGCCTATTGCTGCCTGGCCGCCATCCTGATGTCGGCAGCCGGCCTGGCGCTGGCCATGCAACTGCCGCTCAGCTTCCTGATCCCCACGCTGGCCACCGGCACGCCGGTCGGCATCGCCTGCATCATGGACGCCCAGGTGCGGCGTTCGCGCAAGGACCTGCTGCTGAAACAGGAAGAGGTCGAACACCTGGCCCGCATCGCCGAGCGCGAACGCATCTCGCGCGACATGCACGACCTGCTGGGCCACTCGCTGTCGCTGATCACGCTCAAGGCCGAGCTGGCGGGCCGCCTGCTGGAGCGCGACCCGGCCGCCTGCCGCCAGGAGATCAAGGACATCGAAGCCAGTGCCCGCCACGCGATGGCCGAAGTGCGCAGTGCCGTCAGCGGCTACCGCGAAACCGGCTTCGCCCATGAGCTGGAGCGGGCCCGCGCCGCGCTGGCCGCCGCCGGCGTGACGCTGCACGCGGACGCCGCCATGTCGTCCATGCCGGCCATGCCCGCCACGGCGGAGAACGTGCTGGCGCTGGCCCTGCGCGAAGCGGTCACCAACATCCTGCGCCATGCCGGCGCCACGCACTGCGAAGTCAGCCTGGTTTGCCAGGACGGCCTGATCGTGTTCCGCATCCGCGACAACGGCAAGGCCCTGGCGGAGGCCGGCGCCGTTGCGGTGATGCAGGGCAACGGCCTGCGCGGCATGCAGGAGCGCGTGGCGCAGCTGGGCGGTTGGCTGGGCATGCAATTTGAACAGGGCATGTCGCTCGAGCTGCGGCTGCCGATGGAGCGCACCGCGCCGGGAGGAAGGTCTTGATACGTGTACTGATCGCAGAAGACCAGGCGCTACTGCTGGGCGCATTGGCCGCGCTGCTGCGCCTGGAGCAAGACATGGAAGTGGTGGGCCAGGCCCGCAACGGCCAGGACGCGCTGGCGCTGTGCGGCGCGCTGAAGCCGGACGTGGTGCTGACCGATATCGAAATGCCCGTGATGACGGGGCTGGAGCTGGCCGCCGCGCTGCGCGAGCAGGGCAGCGCGGTCAAGGTCGTCATCGTCACTACTTTTGCGCGGTCCGGCTACCTGCGGCGGGCCATGGCCGCCGGCGTGCGCGGCTACCTGCTGAAGGACGCGCCGGCCGACACGCTGGCTGCCGCCATCCGCAGCGTGCACGCGGGCGGACGCGCCATTGCTCCCGAGCTGGCGCTGGAAAGCTGGAGCGGCGGCGAAGACCCGCTGAGTGAGCGTGAGCGGCAAGTGCTGCGGCTGGCCGGCGAAGGCCGCAGCGGCGCCGACATCGCGCGCCAGCTGCACCTGTCCGAAGGCACGGTGCGCAACTACCTGTCCGAGGCCATCAGCAAGCTCAACGCCGGCAACCGCGTCGAAGCCCTCCGCCTCGCCCGCGACGCCGGCTGGCTTTGATCCAGGTCGAGGTGCTATCCACGCCGGCTGCTGGACTGGGCGAAGCGGAGGAGGGTTGGAGGCTCAGCCTTGGCTCCGCGCTGGCGCGGCGAGGCGCTGCGGGATCGGGGCAAGTTCATGGAAGCCGCCGGTAAACTCAGCTGAACAGCACCGGCAGCTCCTGCGCGCGCTTGCGCAGCAGGGCTTTGGCGTCGTCGTAGGCGGGGTAGATGCGGCCGACGGCGGACCAGAATTTCGCGCTGTGGTTCATCTCCAGGATGTGCGCCAGCTCGTGCGCCACCACGTAGTCGATCAGCGGCAGCGAGAAGTGGATCAGGCGCCAGTTCAGGCGGATCACGCGCTGCACCGTGCACGAACCCCAGCGCGTGCCGGCCGACGATAGCGCGAAGGCGCTGTATTCCACGCCCAGGCGCGCCGCGTACAGGTCCAGGCGCTGCTCGAACAGCACCTTGGCCTGCTGCTGCATCCACGCGCGCACGCGCTCCTTGAGCAGCGTTTCGGTGGCGCCCTGCACCAGCCCCATATGCAGTTCGCGCGTGTCGGCGTTGTAGTCGGTGCGGTTGCGCGTTGCGGTGTACAGGCGCAGTTTCAGCTCGCCGCCCAGGTAGGGCAGCACGGCGCCGTCTTCCCACGCCACCGGCGGCTTTTGCAGCCGCGCCGCGCGCCGTTCGCGCCGCTCGTCCAGCTTGGAGATGATCCAGTGCTGCTTGGCGCGGATGGCGTTGTCGATCTCGGCCAAGCTGACGCGCTTGGGCGCGGTCACGCGCAGGCCTTCGTCGTCGATCATGAAGCCGATCGAACGGCGGGTGGAGCGGCGCAGCGTGTATTCGAGGATGAACTGGCCCACCAGCAGCTGGCGGCGCGGCAGCGCGTCCACTTCCGGCGCGGGCGGCTCCGGCGTGCGCACCGGGACAGGCGGCGGGCGCAGCAGGTTGGCGCTGGGCGGTGCGTGGGTTGCGGACGCGTCGCCGGCCGCGGCGCGGGACGGTGCTGCGTCAGACTGGGAAGCGGGGCCGGGCGGGCCCGGTATTGCGGAAGCAGGAGATACGGAAGCAGGGGATACAGGGCGGGGAGCCTGCCAGGTGGAAGGTGCGGGAACGGGGACGGGCGAGGACGGCTGGTGCATCACTGCCGCATTGGCGGCGGGACCGGCGGGACGCGATGCCACGCCCGGCGCACTCTCGCCGAACAAATCGAGCTGCCCCTCGTCGGCCTTGCTGGCTGCCGGCCTGGCAGCGGTGGCCAGGTCCTCTAGCCAGCGCTGTAGGCGTGGGGCGAAATGACGCGCATTTCTGATTCTATCCACTGTTCCACCTGCTCCATCAACTCGTCCGGACTGCGTCCTTCCGAGGAAATCGGCTTGCCGACGGAAACCGTCACCTTGCCGGGCTTTTTGATAAACGAATTCTTGGGCCAGCATTCGCCCGAGTTCAGCGCGATCGGCACCACCATGGCGCCGGTCTCGATGGCCAGGCGCGTGCCGCCGCTCTTGTACTTGCCGGACTGGCCGACCGGGATGCGGGTCCCTTCCGGGAACATGATAATCCACAGGCCCGCTTTCAGGCGGCGCTTGCCGTGCGCGACCACCTGCTTGAAGGCGTTCTTGCCCTGCTTGCGGTCGATCGGGATCATGCGCAGCGCGGCGATGCCCCAGCCGAAGAAGGGGATGTACAGGATCTCTTTCTTGAACACGAACACCAGCGGGCGCGGCAGGCTGCACAGCAGGAAGATGGTTTCCCACGCCGACTGGTGCTTCGACAGCACCACGGCCGGCGCGTCCGGGAAGTTCTCCCAGCCCTTGATTTCGTACTCGATGCCGCAAATGACCTTGGCGCACCAGATGATGAACACATTCCAGCGCGAGACGACGTAGTAGCGCTGGGCGTACGGCAGCGGCGTTGCCAGCATGCAGACGACGCACCAGATAATGGTGGCGATCGCCATGACGACGGCGAATATCAAGGAACGCAGAAACAGTACAGGCTTACCCAATGCGATACTCCAGAATCATAATCAGTTGGCTGCGGCGGCTGCAGCGGCTGCGGAAGCAGCAGCGGCGGGGACGGGCGCTTTCAGCAAGTGGTCCACCATGGCCGCCAGGTTGGCGAAGACCATTGTACCGGGTGGCAGGCCACCCGTGGCATTGGTTTTTTCACCTTTCCCGGTCAGCACCAGGTAGGGCGTGCAGCCGCTGATGAACCCGGCCTGCAGGTCGCGCAGCGAATCGCCCACCGTGGGCACGCCCTTGAGGTTGACGTTGTAGCGCTTGGAGATCTCGGCGAACATGCCCGGCTTGGGCTTGCGGCAGTCGCAGTTGTCGGCCGCCGCATGCGGGCAGAAGAAGATAGCCTCGATCTCGGCGCCCACCTGCTGCGCCAGCGAGTGCATCTTCTGGTGGATGGCGTTGAGCACCGTCATATCGAAATACTCGCGCGCGATGCCGGACTGGTTGGACGCCACCACCACGCGGTAGCCGGCCTGGTTCAGGCGGGCAATGGCCTCGAGCGATCCCGGCACCGGGATCCACTCGGCGGGCGACTTGATGAAGTCCGGCGAATCATGGTTGATCACGCCGTCCCGATCAAGGATGATCAGCTTCATCGCGACGCCCATCTCAGGCCGCCAGTTTCGAGATGTCGGCCACGCGGTTCATCATGCCGTGCAGGGATGACAGCAGCGCCAGGCGGTTGTTGCGCAGGGCGACATCCTCGGCCATCACCATCACGTCGTTGAAGAAGGCGTCCACGTCGTCGCGCAGCTGGGCCAGCGTTTTCAGCGTGCCGGCGAAGTCGCCCTTGGCGAAGGCCGCGTCCACTTCCGGCTGCACGCGCACGATGGCGGCGTGCAGGTTCTTCTCGGCGGTGTCCTGCAGCAGGGCAGGCCGAATTTCAGCTTTCCCTTCGCCTGCGCCGCCGGCTTGGGCCAAAGCGGACTCGTTCTTCTTCAGGATGTTGGTGATGCGCTTGTTGGCGCCGGCCAGCGAGGCCGATTCCGGCAGCGCGGCGAAGGCCTGCACCGCTTCCAGGCGCTGCACGATGTCGTCCAGGCGGTCAGGATTCTGGGCCACCACCGCTTCGATCTCGTTGGGCGTGAAGCCGCGCTCGCGCAGGATGCCGCGCAGGCGGTCCAGCATGAAGGCTGCCACGTCGGCGGTCGGATCCTTGAAGCCGGCCACGGCGGCGAACTGCCTGGCGGCGTCGGCCAGCAGGCCGGAGATCGACAGCGGCAGGCGCTTCTCGATCAGCATGCGCAGCACGCCCAAGGCGTGGCGGCGCAGCGCGAACGGGTCCTTGTCGCCGGTCGGCGCCAGGCCGATGGCCCAGATGCCGACCAGGGTTTCCAGCTTGTCGGCCAGTGCCACGGCAGTACCGGTAGCGGTGGCTGGCAGGGCGTCGCCGGCGAAGCGTGGCTGGTAGTGTTCGGAGGCGGCCAGCGCCACGTCTTCGTGCTCGCCGTCGTGGCGCGCGTAGTAGGTGCCCATGATGCCTTGCAGCTCAGGGAACTCGCCCACCATGTCGGTCAGCAGGTCGGCCTTGGACAGGCGCGCTGCGCGTTCGGTCAGCGCCACGTCTGCACCCAGCTTGCCTGCAATGGCGCCGGCCAGTGCGGTCACGCGCTCGCTGCGCTCGGCTTGCGTGCCCAGCTTATTGTGGTAGACCACGTTCTTCAGCAGCGGCAGGCGCGATTCCAGGGTCTTCTTCTTGTCCTGCTCGAAGAAGAACTTGGCGTCGGACAGGCGCGGGCGCACCACGCGCTCGTTGCCGCCGATGATGGCGTCCGGCGTATCGGTGGCGATGTTGGAGACGATCAGGAAGCGCGAACGCAGCTTGCCGGCCGCGTCGGTCAGCGCGAAGTATTTCTGGTTGGTCTGCATGGTCAGGATCAGGCATTCCTGCGGCACGGCCAGGAACTCTTCCTCGAAGCGGCACTCGTACACCACCGGCCATTCCACCAGCGCGGTCACTTCGTCCAGCAGCGATTCAGGCATCAGCACCTGGTCGGTGCCGGCTTTTTCCAGCAGCGCGGCGCGGATCTTTTCCTTGCGCGCGTCCACGCCCGGGATTACCTTGCCCTGTTCGGCCAGCGTGGCGGCATAGGCGTCGGCGTTGGCCACGGTCACGCTGCGCGCGCCGGGGGCGGTCAGGAAGCGGTGGCCTTCGGTCAGGTTGGACGCGGTCAGGCCCAGCAGGGTCAGCGGCAGCACGTCGGCGCCATGCAGCGCGATCAGGCTGTGCGCGGGACGCACGAACTGCACGGTGGTGCCGTCCGGGCGCTGGTAGCTCATCACTTTTGGAATCGGCAGCTTGGCCACGGATTCTTCCAGCGCGGCCTGCGCGCCCGCCAGCAGCTGCGAGCCGGGCGCGGTGTAGGTGTAGAAGAAGCTTTCGGCCTTGCCGTCCTGCGCGCGTTCCAGGTCGGCCACGGCCAGGTCGGGGAAGCCCAGCGCGGCCAGCTTCTTGGCCAGCGGCGCGCTTGGGTTGCCGTCCTTGTCCAGCGCCACCGTCACCGGCAGCACTTTTTCGCGGATCGACTTGTCCGGCGAGGTGGCGCGCACCTTGGTGATGGACACGGCCAGGCGGCGCGGCGTGGCATGGATGGTGGCGGCGCTGTCTTCTTCCAGGAAGTCGCGCGATTTCAGGCCGTTGACGATGCCGGAGGCGAAAGCGGCGCCCAGTTTGGCCAGCGCTTTCGGCGGCAGTTCTTCGGTCAGCAGTTCAATTAACAGGGTTTGGTTCATGTTCTTCTAATCTTTTACGCGGCAGTGGAGGCAACTGCGGGAGCAGTGGCAGCGGCGGCTGCGGGTGCCATCGGGAAGCCGAGGCGTTCGCGGGAATCGTAGTAAGCCTGCGCCACGAGGCGCGACAGGGCGCGCACGCGGCCGATGTAGGCGGCGCGTTCGGTCACCGAGATGGCGCCGCGCGCGTCCAGCAGGTTGAAGCTGTGCGACGCTTTCATGATCTGCTCGTAGGCAGGCAGCGTCAGTTGCAGCTCGATCAGGCGCTTGGCTTCGGACTCGTGGTTGTTGAACTGCGCGAACAGCAGCTCGGTGTTCGAGTGCTCGAAGTTGTAGGCCGACTGCTCCACTTCGTTCTGGTGGAACACGTCGCCGTACTTCAGCGTTTTGGTCTCCCCGTTCTCTTCCCACTGGGTCCACACCAGGTCGTACATATTCTCCACGCCCTGCAGGTACATGGCCAGGCGCTCGATGCCGTAGGTGATCTCGCCCAGCACCGGCTTGCAATCGAGGCCGCCCACTTGCTGGAAGTAGGTGAACTGGGTCACTTCCATGCCGTTCAGCCAGACTTCCCAGCCCAGGCCCCAGGCGCCCAGGGTCGGGCTTTCCCAGTCGTCTTCAACAAAGCGCACGTCGTTCTGCTTCAAGTCCAGGCCCAGCGCTTCCAGCGAGCCCAGATACAGGTCGAGGATGTTTTCCGGCGCCGGCTTCATCACCACCTGGTACTGGTAGTAATGCTGGCCGCGGTTCGGGTTCTCGCCATAGCGGCCGTCTTTCGGGCGGCGCGATGGCTGCACGTAGGCCGCGCGCCAGGGCTCGGGGCCGATCGCGCGCAGGAAGGTACCGGTGTGGAAAGTGCCCGCGCCGACTTCCATGTCGTACGGCTGGAGCAGGGCGCAACCCTGCTTGTCCCAGTAGGATTGCAGCGTCAAGATGATTTGTTGAAATGTGAGCATCGTTATTCTTTGGGATGGCTAGCCATAAACGGTTAATTTTAGCCGTATTTGGCAACTAATCGGGGTTGGTGGAGCGCTTATTTGCGTTTTTTCGGGCCCACAGCCACGCGCCGGCCACCGCCAGCGCTGCCAGGGCCAGGAACAGGCGGTTGCCCAGGACGATGTAGGGCGTGTCGCCCGCCATGCCGCGCACCGAGGCCTTCAGCACGCCGGCCTGGTAGTAGGGCAGCGCGGCCGTCACCTTGCCATGGCTGTCGATCACCACGGTAGCGCCACTGTTGGTGGCGCCCAGCATCGGGCGGCCGGTTTCCAGCGTGCGCATCTGCGAAATCTGCAGGTGGTGCGGGATGGCGATCGATTCGCCATACCAGGCCAGTTCTGACACGTTCAGCAGCAAGGTGGCCGGTTTGGGATCGTTGGCCAGGTTGGCCGCGATTTCCTCGCCGAACAGGTTCTCGTAGCAGATGTTGGGCAGCACCCGCTGCGACTTCACCTGGAACGCCGCCTGCAGCGCCTTGCCCGGGGTCTGGTCGCCCAGCGGGATGTGCATCATGTCGGTGAACCAGCGGAAGCCGGTCGGAATGAACTCGCCGAACGGCACCAGGTGGTGCTTGTCGTAGCGGTAGGTGGGCAGGCCCGATTCGGGCGGCAGACCGATCACGCTGTTCGAATACCTGGTCGGACTGTCCATCAGCGGAATGCCCAGCACCAGGTGGCTGCGCGAGCGCTTGGCGAACTGGCCCAGGCTGGGCAGGTAGTCCGGCGGCAACTGGTGCTGGAACAGCATGATGGCCGTTTCCGGCGTGGCGATCAGGTCGGCAGCCTCGGCGGTGATGGTGTCGCGGTACTTGTTCAGCGTGGCTTCGGTGTGGCGCGCGTCGAACTTCTGCTGCAGCGGCGTGTTGCCTTGCAGCAGGCGCACCGAGATCGGCTCGCCCACCGGGTGGGTCCAGTCGACGTAGCGCAGGCCGATGCCGAGGCCCATGACGGCGGCCAGGCCGCCCAGCGCGAACCAGCGCGTGCGGTGCGCCGCCAGCAGCAGCGCGCCGGCGCACAGCGCGGCCAGCCAGCTGACGCCGTATACGCCGGCGATGGCGGCATAGCCGCCCAGCGGCGCGTCGTTATGGGCGTAGCCGGCGGCGGCCCAGGGGAAACCGGTAAACAGCCAGCCGCGCACCCACTCGAACAGCGCCCACATGGCGGGCAGCATCAGCAGGTTGGCGGCGGGCAGCGGCAGCAGCCAGCGCTTGCGCAGCCACAGCGCCGAATACATGGCCATGGCGGCGTAGGTGCCCATGGCCACGGCCAGCAGGGCGATGGCGGCCACCGCCAGCGGCAGCGGCAGGCCGCCGAAGCGGTTCAGCGCCACCACCAGCCAGTGCGTGTTGGCCAGGCACCAGCCGAAGCCGAAGGCCCAGCCCACCAGCGCGCCGGCTTTCGGCGTGGCCGAACGCAGCGCCTGGTAGAACAGCAGCGCCAGGCAGGCGATCTGCAGCGGCCACCAGCCGAAGGGCGCGAAGGAAAAAACGCTGGCGGCGCCCGCCAGCGCGGCGATGATCATGCGGCCACGGGTGCTGCGTTGTGGTGCGGGAGCGTCGCCGGGTTTGGCGCGGCGCCAGCGCATCAGTCTTGTTCGTCCACGGCCGGCGGCAGCTTCTCCACCAGCAGCACATGCAGCTGGCGCGCGTCGGCGCGCAGCACTTCGAAGCGCAGGTTGCCTATGTCGAAGGTGTCGCCCTTGTGCGGCATGCGCTCAAGGTGCTTGACCGCGAAGCCGCCGATGGTGTCGGCGTCCTCGTCGGACAGGTCGGTGTCGAGTTCCTCGTTGAACTGGCTGATCTCGGTGAGCGCCTTGATGCGCCAGCGCGGGCCGAACTTGCCTTCCTTGATCGAGAGGATGTTGTCCTCTTCCTCGTCGAAGTCGTATTCATCCTCGATGTCGCCGACGATCTGTTCCAGCACGTCCTCGATGGTGATCAGGCCGGCCACGCCGGAATATTCGTCCACCACGATGGCCATGTGGTTGTGGTTGGCGCGGAAATCGCGCAGCAGCACGTTCAGGCGCTTGGACTCGGGAATGAACACGGCCGGGCGCAGCATGTCGCGCACGTCGAAGCTGTCTTCCGCGTAGTAGCGCAGCAGGTCCTTGGCCAGCAGGATGCCGATGACCTTGTCGCGCTCGCCCTCGATGGCCGGGAAGCGCGAGTGGGCCGTTTCCAGCACGTCGGGCATCCATTCCTCGATGGGTTTGGAGATGTCGATCACGTCCATTTGGGAACGCGGCACCATGATGTCGCGCGCGGACAGGTCCGAGACCTGGAACACGCCTTCGATCATGGACAGCGCATCGGCGTCGATCAGGTTGCGTTCGTGGGCATCGTGCAGCACTTCGAGCAGTTCCGCGCGGTTCTCGGGCTCGGGGGAGATGAAAGCGGTGAGTCGCTCAAAAAGCGATCTATGGGGTTTGGCGTCAGTCTTGACGCCACTAGGGTGCTCTTGCATAGGAGGCGTGAGCCAGTTGTTTCGAAGGTCTATAGGATACTACAAATGGCGGGGGCACTCCGGTTTTGTCGGAATGGCATGGCGCGGAGCATCGTTTTTCCGGCTACAATGCAGGCTCAATCCAACCGCGCGGAGTCCGCCATGATCAGCAGCGTTTCATCCCTGAACCCGGCCGGCGGCCTGCTGCCGCAGCGTAAAATCGCCGAGCAGGAAGCGCCGCCCGACGTGGCCACCGTGGCGCCGGATCCGCAGTCCATCGGCGGCCTGCCGCCGGCCGAAGCCAGCCCCGAAGCGCCGCCGCCGGCAGCGCCGGTGCCGATGCGCTTCGACAGCGCCCCGCCGCCCGACACCACCGCCCGCCTGATCGAAAAGACGCCGTTCGACGTCAACCGCGCCTTGCTGGGCACCACCGGCACCCAGGGCGGCTAATTTATTCCGCGTACGGGTCGGCGTAGCCCAGGCCGGCCAGGATCTCCGTTTCCAGGCCTTCCATTTCGGTAGCCTCTTCATCGTCCATGTGGTCGTAGCCCTGCGCGTGCAGCACGCCGTGCACGATCAGGTGGGCCGTGTGCTCCTCCACCGATTTTTTCTGCTCGGCCGCTTCCTGCTGCAGCACGTCCGTGCACAGGATGATGTCGGCGCGGGTCGGCTCGTCCTCGGCGTAGTCTTCGCCCTCGTTGTAGGCGAAGGTCAGCACATTGGTGGCGTAGTCCTTCTCGCGGTAGCCGCGGTTCAGTTCCCGTCCTTCCTCCGCGTCCACAAAGCGTACCGTCAGTTCGGCCGGCGCGAACAGCGCCGCCTTGATCCATTTGCGCACCATGGGGCGGGTGATGCTGTCCTGCAGGCGCGGGTCGGCGTACTGCACCGACAGGGACAGTTTATTTTTTTCTGGCATGTTTGACGGCGGCAGTCTTGGCAGGGGTGAACAGGGGCGAGATTTCGGCGGACGCGTTGTGCGCGCTCTCGTAGGCGTCGACGATGCGCGCCACCAGCGGATGGCGCACCACGTCGGCGCTGCTGAACTGGGTGAAAGCGATGCCGCGCACGTCGCGCAGCACATGGCTGGCGTCGACCAGGCCGCTCTTCAAGCTCTTCGGCAGGTCGATCTGGGTGGTGTCGCCGGTGATCACGGCCTTGCTGCCGAAGCCGATGCGGGTCAGGAACATCTTCATCTGCTCCACCGTGGTGTTCTGGGCTTCGTCCAGGATCACGAAGGCGTGGTTCAGCGTGCGCCCGCGCATATAGGCCAGCGGCGCGATCTCGATCACGCCCTTCTCGAACATTTTCTGGGTGCGGTCGAATCCCAGCAGGTCGTACAGCGCGTCGTACAGCGGGCGCAGGTAAGGGTCCACCTTCTGCGCCAGGTCGCCCGGCAGGAAGCCCAGGCGTTCGCCCGCTTCCACCGCCGGGCGGGTCAGGATGATGCGCTTGACGGCGTCGCGCTCCAGCGCGTCCACCGCGCAGGCCACGGCCAGGTAGGTCTTGCCGGTGCCGGCCGGGCCCAGGCCGAAGCTGATGTCGTGGTCCAGGATGTTGCGCAGGTATTTGATCTGGTGCGGCGTGCGCCCGCGCAGGTCGGCGCGGCGGGTTTTCAGCACCGGGCTGGTGATGTCCGGCTCGTTGAACGGCGGCTCTTCCTGGTCCGGTTCCAGTGGCGGCGCCAGGCCGGCGCGCTGCTCGACCAGGGCCAGCTGCACTTCTTCCACCGGCACCACCTTCTGCGCCACGTTGTAGAACTGTTCCAGGATCTGCACCGCGCGCTCGGCGTTGGTGCCGTTGACAATGAATTTTTCGCCCCGGCGGAAAATCGTCACGTCCAGCGCGGCGGAAATCTGGCGCAGGTTTTCGTCCAGCGGACCGCACAGGTGCGCCAGGCGCGTGTTGTCGAGCGGTTCCGGGATGAAATAGTGCGGCTGGCTTGGTGTCTTGGTTTTCAAAGGGCGCTGCCTGGTAGATTTTACTGAATGCCGTTAGTTTACCGTATCGTGGCGCGCGCCGCGATTTTCCCTGCCAGTTGACGCTTAGACATTGCTTTCGGCCCAGCTTGCCCTACAGTCGAATCAACGGTCTTACTTTCCCACGGAGCAAACCATGGCAGTCAGTGCGATTCCCAGCGTCAGCGGCAGCAACCCCGCGCAGCAGAGCAGCGCCGTCAGCGACCCGCGCGCCGAGCAGGCCCGCCAGTTGCGCCGCGAGGAAGCGGCGCGGCGCGAGCAAGAGGTGGCCAGCGCCGAACAGCAAAGCCGGCAGGCGCAGCAGGCCGCGCGCGCCGAGCAGGAACGCCAGACCCAGCAGGCCGACGCGGTGCGCCGGCAGCAACTCGAATCGCAGCAGAGCAGCCAGAACAGCACGTCGCCTTCCGCCAGGATCGGCCAGAACATCAACACGACTGCGTAAATCCCGCCTCGGCCCGCGTCCTGCGGGCCCTTTCAGCAGCCGCTGACGGCCATAACGGGCCGTAATTATTTCCTAAAAGTTCTTCCGTGCGCCACGGAATATGTCCGTGTGTTGAAATGGCATTGTTGCTAAGAATTCTAGCGGGTGCTTGACATTACACAAGCTTCGCTAGTCGCGGCTTGGCCGGAACGGGCTGGTTTGGTATTAGAATTGTTATTGAAATTGCAATGCCATTCCGGGATAGACAACTCACCCAGACGAGGAAAAATCATGGCACACCACGCCCTTGCTTCTCAAGAAAGTTACAACCCTAATCATCTGTTGGATATGCTGCTGGGCAAGATGCAGCTGAAGAACGACGCCGCGCTGTCGCGCATGCTGGAAGTGGCGCCGCCTGTGATCAGCAAGATCCGCCACCACCGCCTGCCGGTCGGCGCCTCGCTGCTGATCCGCATGCACGAAGTGACCGGCATGAGCATTCGCGACCTGCGCGACTTGATGGGCGACCGCCGCACCAAGTACCGCCTGTCCGATGCCCAGGGACGTCCAAAGCCAGAGGACCGTCCGGAAAAGCAGCAGGACGCCGGCACCTACGCGCACTGACGTGCGGCGCGAGGCAGCGGCGCCGGAGCCGGGACTGCGATGTCCCGGCCTGGCGGGCCGGTGCGCACGCGGCGGCGCGGCAATAGTTCAGCTCAGCAGGACCATGGCAATTTCTTCATACTGCAGTTCCGTTTCGCGGAACAGCTGCAGGTAGACCGTTTCATCGAGGCCCAGCGCAGTCCAGGCCACGGTGGACACCGGCGGCACCAGGCCGTCCGGCATTTGCGCCAAATCGAGCGCATGGGCAATGGCGTCCGCCACATGGATGATGGCCGCCAAGAATCCCGCCCCCGGTGCTTCCGGGTGGTGGTGGTGCGCGATCGCCAGCCGCATCGTGTCCGAAAAATTCCAATGTTCCGCCAGCGCCATGCCGGCGTCCACGTGGTCGATGCCCAGCACTGCGCGTTCCGCTTCCAGCGGCATGCAGTCATGTTCGTTGCGGTAGGCGATGGCCTGCTGGTACGCTTGCGGGAAGCACGCCACCAGCACCAGGCGGCCGATGTCGTGCAGCAGCCCGGCCGTGAAGGCGTAATCCTGGTTGAAGCGCATCTGGCGCGCCAGCACCTTGGCGCAGGCCGCGCTGGCAATCGAGTGGCGCCAGAACGCCTTGTGGTCGAAGCCGGCGCAAGAGCGCTCGGCGAAGCAGCCGGTGAGGGCGGCCGCCGTGATCAGGTTGCGCGTGGCCTGGAAGCCGAGGAAGGTGATGGCTTGCTGGATGGTGGTCACTTTCACCTGCAGGCCGTACAGCGAGGAATTGGCCAGGCGCAAGGTCTTGGCGGTCAGCGCCTGGTCGTGCGAGACCTTCTTGGCCAGCACGGAAATATCCACATCCTCCTGGTCGATGCTGTTGAGCAGTTCCATCACCACGGCGGGCAGCGAGGGCAGGTCATCCAGGTTTTTTACTACGTCGTCGTATGTCAGCATGGCGCTCATTCGTCAGCGGGGGCGTGGCCCAGGCGGTAATCGGTCACGAAGCGGCGCAGCAGCGCCGTGGCCCAGTCGCTGTCGCTGTCCGGGTCGTTTTTATGGAACAGCTGCCCGATGCGGGCGAGCTGCTGCTGCCGGCCGGCGGCCTGCTCGGCCTCGCTGGGCTGCTGCACCGTGGCGATGGGCAGCGCTTCGATGCCGTGGCGCGCCATCAGCGCCAGCATGGACTCGGTCAGCACCGTGCCCTGCGGCAGCAGCACCTTGCCGTGCGCATCCAGCAGTTCGTCCGACAATATCATTCCTGCTTCCACCTGGCCCACCGGCAGGTGCTGATAAGTGGCAGTCATTGCGGCCTCCGTCGTTCTCGTCGCACGATCTTACCATCGGCGCCGCGGGCGAGTCGAAAATCTTGCCAAGTTGCTAGGCATACTTTACATTGGGGCGTAGCCGTCATATCCGTGCCGCGCGGGACTGGGAGGAGTAGCTCGATGTATGGTATCCAAGGTCGATTGACCTTGCTGTTCGTGGTGATCGTCACGCTCGTGCTCGGCATTTCCGGCACCTATGCGCAGTACAGCCTGAGCCATGAACTTGAAGTCAACAACCAGCGCCTGCGCCAGGGCGTGCTGACGCGCTTGCAGACCAGCTTGCCCTCCGCGCTGTGGGACCTGGACAAGGCCAAGGTGGACAACATCGTGGCGGCCGAAATGCTGCCGCCCGAACTGGTGGCGATCCGCGTCTACGACACTTCGGTCGGCCTGTTCTCGGGCAAGCTGCGCAAGGAAAACGGCAGCGTCACCCAGATCGAGTCCGACGTCCCGGTGGGCGGCACGCCGGTGGTGGCCGACCTGGCCTACCGCGACGCCGGCGCGGCCGGCAACGCGCCCAAGCCCGTCATCGTGGGCCGGGTGGTGGTCAATTTCAGCCGCGCGCAGATGGACGCCACCTTGCGCAGCGAGGTGCAGCGCAAGGTCATCGAAGTGCTGCTGCTGGACTCCATCCTGGTGGCCGCGCTGGCGCTGAGCCTGCGCATCGTGTTCGACCCGCTCAAGCAGCTGCGCGACGGCTTGCACGATCTGGCCACGCGCGGCTCGGACGAGGTGGGCGAGCTGCCGGAAAACCGGCGCGACGAGCTGGGCCAGGTGATCCGCGGCTTCAACGCCATCCAGCGCCGCGTGAAGGCCATCATCGCCCGCACCCGCGAAGCCGAGGACGAGGCGCGCCGCGCCGCGCAGGAAACCGCGAAAGCGCTGGACGACCTGCGCCGCACCCAGGAATCGCTGCTGCAGGCCGAGCGCCTGGCCTCGCTGGGCGGCCTGGTGGCCGGCGTGGCGCACGAAATCAATACGCCGGTCGGCATCGCGCTGACCAGCGCCTCCATCCTGTCCGAGGCCACCGAGCGGGTGCACCAGTCGGTGGCCGAGGGCGCCATCAAGAAATCGGACATCCTGAAGTACCTGGAGACGGCCGGCGAGAGCACCAAGCTGATCATGAACAACGCCTACCGCGCCGCGCACCTGATCCACAGCTTCAAGCAGATCGCGGTGGACCAGGTGAGCGAGGTGCGGCGCCGCTTCGAACTGCGCGAATACATCGGCGAGGTGGTGTCCAGCCTGCAGCCCAAGCTGAAGAAAACCCATATCCAGGTCGACATCAACTGTCCCGTCGAGATCGTGCTCGACAGCTACCCGGGCGCGCTGGCCCAGGTCATCACCAACCTCACGCTGAACTGCGTGGAGCACGCCTTCGAACCCGACGCGGAAGGCCGCATCGCCATCAACGTCAAGCTGGACGGCGACTGGGTGGAAATGCAGGTGGTCGACAACGGCAAAGGCATTCCGCCGGACATGCTGGACAAGGTGTTCGATCCCTTCGTGACCAC
This sequence comes from Massilia sp. Root351, assembly GCF_001425045.1. Taxonomy (GTDB): domain Bacteria; phylum Pseudomonadota; class Gammaproteobacteria; order Burkholderiales; family Burkholderiaceae_D; genus Rugamonas. Next base: position 627,172 of record NZ_LMDJ01000001.1, read on the forward strand.
GCGCCGGGGCCAGGGCGGCACCGGGCTGGGGCTCAACATCGTGTTCAATCTGATCGCCAAGCAGTTCGCCGGCACCATCACGGTGACCAGCACACTGGGGCAGGGCGCCAGTTTCGTGCTGCGCATCCCGCGCGTGACGCCGATCGAGGGCGAGGACAGCGGCCGGCCGCACGCCGACGCGCCCTTGCACGCATAGGACCGGGCGCGAAGCGCCCGCCAAAGAACCGGCAACTGCCGCATACTACGGTTTTGCTGTGAAGGAGGCGACGATGGAGACACGCAGGCAAATCGCCCTGCTGCGCGGCATCAACGTGGGGCGCGCCAAGCGCGTCGCCATGGCCGATCTGCGCAAGCTGGTCACCGACCTGGGCTACGCCGACGTGCGCACCGTGCTCAACAGCGGCAATGTGGTCTACGACTGCCCGGAAGACGCCGCCGATCCTGCCGAGGCGGCCGTCCGCATCGAGGAAGCGCTGGTGCTCAAGCTGGGCGTGGGCGCGCGCGTGACGGTGCTCGACGCCGGGCAGCTTGCGCACGTGGTGGAGGACAACAGCCTGCATCCGCTGGCCGACGATCCGTCGCGCCTGCTGGTGGCGGTGCTGAACAACCCGGCCGACCGCGAACGGCTGCTGCCGCTGGCGCACCAGAGCTGGGAGCCGGAAGCGTTCGCGCTGGGGCGCTGGGCGGCCTACCTGTGGTGCGCCGACGGCATTCTGGCCAGCCGCGCGGCGGCCGCCATGGGCAAGGTGCTGGGCGACGCCGTCACCACCCGCAACTGGACCACGATCAGCAAACTGCACGCGCTGGCCTGCCAGCGGCCGGCTTGAATTCAAGGAGAACATGATGGCACTGGTGGAAGGCGAATTCGAGGTCACGATGAGTCCCGAGCACATGTCGGTGGGGGCCTCCGGCTTCGGCCTGCACCGCATGGTGCTCGACAAGCGCTACCACGGCGCGCTCGACGCCAGCGGCAACGGCGAAATGCTCAGCTTCATGGGCGCGGCGCAAGGTTCGGCCGGCTATGTGGCGATGGAGCGCGTGGAAGGCAAGCTGGACGGCCTGCGCGGCGGCTTCACCTTGCAGCACAGCGGCATCATGGACCGGGGCCAGCCCAGCCTGAGCGTGCTGGTGGTGCCGGATTCGGGCAGCGGGGACTTGACCGGGCTGAGCGGCAAACTGGACCTGCGCATCGAGGACGGCAAGCACTTTTACACGTTCGACTATGTGATTGCGGCCCTGCCTTAGCGTTTGCGCTACAATGGCGCAATTATTTGCTATGCGGCAACAAAATGAACAAAGATCTGTATAAGGGCGCGCTGATCATGGCCGCCGTGCTGGTGGTGCTGGTGGTGGGCGGCTTCGCGCTGTCGGACAACGGCGTGCAGAAGGCCGGCTGTGTCGGCCGCGCCATTGCCAGCGGCATTTCCTTGGGCAATATCGCCTCGGTCTGCGGGCTGGGCCGCTGAGATGCCGGGGTCTGGCCCCGGGTCTGCCCCCAGGCGGCTCAAGTCACCTGAAAGCAGGCGGCGAAGGCCTGGCGCGCCGGATGGTGCAGCACGTCGCTGCGCCACACCAGCATGGTCTGCACCAGCGCCGTTTCCGGCGGCAGCGCGTGGCACTGGATGCTGCCGGCCAGCTTGCGCTGCTTGAGCACTTCCTTCGGCATCAGCGCCACCCCCATGCCGGCCGCCACGCAGCCCAGTATCGCCTCGAACGTGCCGAACTCCGAAATGCGCGTGGCCGCCACGTCGCCTTCCGCAAACCAGTTTTCCAGCCGCCGCCGGTAAGCGCAGCCGCTGCGGAATACCAGCAGGGCGCGCCGCGCCACGTCGCGCGGGCTGTGCACCGGCCCTTGCGCCGCATCGGTCAGCAGCACCAGCTCCTCCTCGAATACCGCCAGTTGCGCCAGCTCCGGCCGCAGCACCGGCGCGGCCACCAGCGCCACGTCCAGTTTGTGCTGGAGCACGGCCTGCAGCAACTGGTCGGTAGGGGCGGTTTCCAGCAGCAGGTCCACCTGCGGGTGCTGCTTGTGAAACGTCGCCAGCACCAGCGGCAGGCGCGCGGCGGCGGCAGTTTCCATGGCGCCGATGCGCAACTGTCCGGCCGGTTTCTGGTCGCCGCGCACCGAGGCCTGCGCCTCGTCGGCCAGGGTCAGCAGGCGGTCCGCGTAAGCCAGCAGGCGTTCGCCTTCGGCCGTGATCAGCAGGCGCCGGCCGGCGCGGTGGAACAGCGCCACGCCCAGCGATTCCTCCAGCTGCCCCAGCCGGGCCGACACGTTCGATTGCACGCGGTTGAGCCGCGCGGCGGCCTGCGTGACGCTGCCTTCCTCGGCCACGGCTTTGAAGATGCGCAGTGCGGACAGTTCCATGGCTCTCCTGTGATTCTCAAAATACGATAGATAAGATCATTATTATTCATTTTTCTGGATATGCAAACCCGCCTATAGTGTATCCATGAAAACCGCCACCCCACCCTCGCGCGCTGTATTGCTGGCCTGCAGCTTCGCCTTCATCATCGTCCAGCTTGACGTCACCATCGTCAACGTCGCCTTGCCCCGCATGGGGCAGGAGCTCGGCGCCAGCGTTGGCGACCTGCAATGGGTAGTCGATGCCTACACCCTGGGTTTTGCCGTCTTCCTGCTATCGGCCGGCGTCCTCGGCGACAAGTTCGGTTCCCGCCGCGTGTTCCTGGCCGGCTTCTGGCTGTTCACGCTGGCCTCGCTGGCTTGCGCGGCCGCCAGCGGCGCCATGATGCTCAACCTGGCCCGCGCCGTGCAGGGCATAGGGGCTGCGCTGCTGGTGCCCAGTTCGCTTGCCATCCTGAACGCCGCTTACGCGCACGACAAGGTGCAGCTGGCCAAGGCCGTGGGCTGGTGGACGGCGGCCGGCGGCGTCTCGATCGCGCTGGGCCCGGTATTGGGCGCGGCGCTGCTGGAGCTGGCCGGCTGGCGCAGCATTTTCTGGGTCAACATCCCGCTGTGCCTGGCGGGTGCCTGGCTGACGCTGCGCGCCGTGCCGGCGGCGGCCGGGAAGGATCCGCAGCGCGCCTTCGACATGCCGGGCCAGCTGCTGGCCGTGGTGGCGCTGACCGCCTTCATCGGCGCCGTGATCGAAGTGCACGCGCTGGGCTGGACCCATGCGATAGTGCAGGGCGGCCTGGCGCTGGCCGCGCTGGCGGGGGCGATGTTCCTGTGGGTGGAGGCGCGCAGCAAGGCGCCCATGCTGCCGCTGGCGCTGTTCCGCAGCGCGGGCTTCAGCGGCGCGGTGGCGTTCGGTGTGCTGGTCAACTTCGCTTACTACGGCGTGATCTTCGTGCTCAGCTTTTACCTGCAGAGCATGCGCGGCTACACCGCCCTGGAGGCGGGCATGATCTTCCTGCCGCTGACCGGCACGTTCATCTTCTCCAACATCGCCAGCGGACGGATGTCGGCGCGCACCGGCTTGCGGGCGCCCATGATAGCCGGCGGGCTGATAGGCGCCAGCGGCTATGCCTTGCTGGGCGTGTTCGGCATCTCCGCCGAGGCCGGCTTCTGGGCCATGCTGCCCGGCCTGGCCCTGATCCCGGCCGGCATGGGCTTGGCCGTGCCAGCCATGACGACCTCGATTTTATCCAGTGTCGGCGCCGGCCAGGCCGGCACCGCCTCGGCAGTGCTCAACACCGCACGCCAGGTGGGCGGCGCGCTCGGTGTGGCGGTCTATGGCGCCATGGTCGCTGCCGCCACGCCGGCGATGGCGATGACCGGCTTGCGCACCGCAATGGCGATCTCCGCCGCGCTGCTGCTGGCCGCCGCCGCCATCGCCTGGCAGTGTATTGCCCGCGCCGCAGCCACCGCGTCCGTGGCACGTGCGTTGTAGAAGGAGCTGCCGCCTGGAATGTAGGGACGGCGGCCGTGGCCGCCTCACGTCCAGGCGCACTGTCGCGCCGGCGTCACGCGGTCAGTTGCGCGAGCGGCACAACAGCAGCGCGACCAGGCTCAGGCCCGCTGCGGTGGAGAGGTAGTAGCCGACGTAGCTCAGACCGTGGTGCGTGGCCAGCCAGGTGGCGGCGTACGGCGCCAGCGAGGCGCCCAGGATGCCGGCCAGGTTGAACGTGAGCGAGGCGCCGGTGTAGCGCACCTCGGCCGGGAACAGCTCGGACAGCATGGTGCCCAGCGGGCCGTAGGTCATGCCCATCAGGCCCAGGCCGATCGACATGGCCAGCGTGACTTCGATGGTGCTGCCGGAGCCGAACAGCGGCGCCAGCACCAGCCCGAACGCCATGATCAGCGCGGAGACCACGATCAAGGTCAGGCGGCGGCCATAGCGGTCCGCCACCAGCGCGGTGATGGGGATGGTGAGGCCGAAGAACACCACCGAGAACAGCTGCAGGATCAGGAAGTCCTTGCGGGTATAGCCCAGCGCGGTGGTGCCCCAGCTCAGCGTGAACACCGTCATCAGGTAGAACAGCACAAAGGTGGCCATGGCCATCAGGGTGCCCAGCACCAGCATGCGGGTATGGTCGCGGAACACGGTGACGGCGGGGATCTTCACGCGCTCGCCCTTGTCGAGCACCTTCTGGAAGTCCGGCGTTTCGGTGATCTTCAGGCGCACGTACAGGCCGACGATGACCAGCAGCGCGCTGGACAGGAAGGGAATGCGCCAGCCGTAGGAGAAGAACTGCTCGTCGCTCAGCACCTGGGTCAGCAGCAGGAAGATGGAGCCGGACAGGAAGAAGCCGATCGGCGCGCCCAGTTGCGGGAACATGCCGTACCAGGCGCGTTTGCCCGGCGGCGCGTTCTCGGTGGCCAGCAGCACCGCGCCGCCCCACTCGCCGCCCAGGCCCAGCCCCTGGCCGAAGCGGCACAGCGCCAGCAGCAGCGGCGCCATGGTGCCGATGGCGGCGTAGGTCGGCAGCAGGCCGATGGCGACGGTGGACAAGCCCATGGTGAGCAGCGCCGCCACCAGCGTGGCCTTGCGGCCGATGCGGTCGCCGAAGTGGCCGAATACGGCCGAGCCGACCGGGCGCGCGAAGAAGGCGATGGCGAACGTGGCCAGCGATTGCAGGGTGGCGGCGGCGGGGTCTCCTGCCGGGAAGAACAGCTTGGGGAAGACCAGCACGGCGGCGGTCGCGTAGATATAAAAATCGAAGAATTCGATGGTGGTGCCGATCAGGCTGGCGAACAAGACGGTGGCGGGGGAATTGGCCTTCGGTGCGCCGGGGTGAGGCTGACTCATTACTGCTCCTGGTTGCGATGGACGACGGGCGCAGGCGGGCAAGCGGCGCGGATGGCCGGCAAGGAATGCGCCGCTGCACGGGCGGGGATGGTGCCAGGTGCAGTGTGCGGCGGGGACAGCCGGTTTCGGGTGGAACGCGCGGCAGGCCTGCTGAGGCCAACATGATACGTCCCGGCGGCGAAAAACGCCAAGGACGCATCATGTCGGACCGGCGCAGCGGTCAGGCTTGGTCCCCGGCCGCGCTGGAGGCCGGTATTATGGCCGCGAAGCCTACGCGTATTTCATCGGCGGACTCGGGCCGCACCACGCGCGCAAGCTCCTTGCCGTCGCGCAGGAAGATCAGCGTGGGCCACAGCTTCACGCGGAAGGAACGGCCCAGCAGGCGTCCCGGCCCGTCTTCCACTTTGTAATGCGGCACCTGTTCGTAGGCGGCGTAGGCTTGCGCCAGGGGCGGCTGGGCGGCGCGGCAGTAGCCGCACCAGTTGGTGCCGAATTCCAGCACCGCCGGCCCGGCCAGCGCGTCGATGTCGGCGCGCGTGGGCGCGCTTTCCTTGTAGGTGGTTTCCATTAGCTTGTCCTCCTGATACGGCTCATGATCTACGATTTCGGCTTCAGGCTGGCGCACGGGTCGGGTCGCGGCTTCTTCGGCACGGTATAGCTGGCGTCGTACAGACCGGGTGCGGCTGCGCTCTCCACGTAGCCCACGCTGCGCACGGTCAGCTTGGGCTCGACCGCGTTGAGCCAGCGCGGCACCCCGTAGTCCTTGCGCACATGGCCGTTGCCGGCGATGAGCACCACGTCGCGCGGCTGCTGGGCGCGCAGCAGCTTGGCCATCCAGATGTCGCGCGCGACCTGGGCGTTGACCATGCCGGGCACCATCATGTCAGGCAGCATATTGCAGTGGCCGGCCACGATTTCCTTTTCCTGGCCCTTGAGAATGTCGGCCGGCAGCGGCTCCTTCAGGCGGTACTGCGCCACGGTCTTCTCGTCGAAGCTGGACGCCACGCCGTCGCGCACCACCAGCGAGGCATCCTTGCGCGACAGGTTGGCGGCGATCAGCGGCAGCTCGTAGCGCAAGGCCAGGTCGATGATGGGACGGTACTGGTCCCAGTCCCAGCGCGGGCCGGCCATCACCAGGATGACGCACTGGGCGTCGCGGCAGTCCTTCTGCGCCTTGCTGAGCAGTTCCTGGTTTTCGCGGTCGAACTGCTCCATGGCGATGGCGGGACGCCAGCCGGCTTCCACGCGCCGGAACAGCTGCTGGTAGCGCAGCTTGTGGCCGTCGGGGTTGTCGTGCACTTCGCCCAGCAGCAGCACCTGCGGATTGTCGGTGACGGGTTCGGATTGGGACTGGGTTGGTTTGTTCTTGCTGCCTGCACAGCCGGCGATGGCGGCGGCGACCAGCAGCAGCGCGGGTAGGGAGCGTTTCATGTTGCCTTACTTTGGTTGAGGGAAAACCGGGTCAGCCTCCAGTCTATCCCAAGCCGGCCTCCTTGGTGGGAAGGGGGCCGGCCATCCCTGTCACGCCAGTAGCTTGTGGATCTGCGCGGCGATTTCCTGCACGTGCGTTTCCAGCGCGAAGTGGCCGGTGTCCAGCAGTTTCACCACCGCGTTCGGGTTGTCGCGGCGGTAGGCTTCGGCGCCTGCCGGGATGAAGAAGGGGTCGTTTTTGCCCCAGATGACCAGCGTCGGCAATTGCGTGTCGCGGAAGAACTGCTGGAACACCGGGTACTTCGGCAGATTGTTCTGGTAGTCGAGGAACAGCGCCAGCTGGATCTCCGCGTTGCCGGGGCGCTGCATCAGCAGCGCGTCCAGGTAGTAGGCCTCCGGCGCCACCGCGTCCGGGTTGGCCACTCCGTGGGTGTACTGCCATTTGGTCCCCTCAAGGCTGAGCGATTCGCGCATGGCCTCGCGGTGTTCGTCCGGCGCCGCCCAGTACTGCTTGATGCCGGTCCACGGATCGCCCAGGCCTTCCAGGTAGGCATTGCCGTTCTGCGAGACCAGTGCGGTCACGCGTTCGGGATGGGCGGCGGCCAGGCGCAGGCCGACAGGAGCCCCGTAGTCGAACACGTAGAGCGCGTATTTTTTCAGCTCCAGCGCCTGCACGAAGGCTTCCATGGTGGCGGCCAGGTTGTCGAAAGTGTAGCCGTAATTGCGCTCCCCGGGGACGGTGGTGAAGCCGAAGCCCGGCAGGTCCGGTGCGATGACGCGGTATTTGGTGGCCAGCAGCGGGATCAGGTCGCGGTACATGTGCGAGGAGCTGGGGAAGCCGTGCAGCAGCAGCATCACAGGCGCATCCGGCGCGCCGGCTTCGCGGTAGAAGATGTTCACGCCGTCGGCTTCGACATTGCGGAAGGTGGCTAGGTTCGACATGGTTGGCTCCGTTCTCAATGAAACTGGTTAAATTACGTTTTACTGGTTACTAGATTAGCGTAGAATTGAAACTTGTAAAATAATTTTTTAACGGTTACAGTGAAATTCACTCTTTCGGAGAATGGAATAATGATGGATTTTCTGGGCGATCACCCGGCGCTGGATCTGCTCAACACCGTGGTGCAAGTCAACGGCGAGGCGGTGGAGCGCTGGCAGAGCGGTGCCGACGTGGCGCAATGGCTGGCGCAGGCGGGATATTTGCCGGGCGGCGCTGCTGCTGCTGCTGCTGCTGCTGCTGCCGGGCTGCCGCACTTGTTGGAGCAGGCGCGCGCGCTGCGCGAGCTGCTGCGCAGGCTGGTGGCGGCGCGCAAGGCCGGGCTGGCACTGGACGGGACGGACCTGGCGACGCTGAATGCGGCGCTGGCGTATGGACGGCGCCACATGGCGCTGGCGGCCGGGCAGGATGGCGCGCTGGCCTTGCGACCGGTGTACGCGGCCGATACGGCGCAACAGGTGCTGGCGCCGCTGGCCGAGTCGGCGGCCGAGCTGCTTGCCGGCGACTTTGCGCTGGTGAAGCACTGCGAGAACCCGGAATGCTCGATGTGGTTCATGGACCGCACCAAGTCGCACCGCAGGCGCTGGTGCAGCATGGCGATTTGCGGCAACCGCCACAAAGTCGCCAGTTTCCGCCAGCGCAGGGCCAGCCCTCCTACGTAGGTTGACGTATGTCGTAGTCATTCCTCAATGGTTAATCTCATGTCAATAGTGAACCACAACATGAGAGAGGCCTGGGATGATGAAGATACGAAAACGAGCGTTGCTGGCTGCACTCGCGGCGGCGGCGCCGATGCTGGCGCACGCGGGCGCCACGATACCAATCGGCGAGGACAAATCGGTCAGCGTGGGCTTCGGCATGCGCGGCTCCTATTCCAGCATCGAGGACGGCGCCAGTAATGGCACCTCGCGCTCGAATGACCTGAACCTGGACAGCGCCCGCCTGTTCTTCGGCGCATCGCTGAACAAGAACATCAAGGGCATGTTCAACACAGAGTGGGACGGCGACAAGATCCGCGTGCTGGATGCTGCCGGCCAGTTCGCCATCTCGCCCGAACTCAATATCTGGGCCGGCCGCCTGCTCTCGCCGAGCGACCGCGCCAACATGGCCGGACCATATTACTCGCTGGGCGGCGGCTACTGGGCCGGCGTCTCCTCCCGCTACGGCTACAACGGCGGCATCTTCCGCGGCCGCGACGACGGCGTGGTCGTGTGGGGCAATGTGCTGGAAGGGGGCAAGCTGGGCTACTCCTTCGGTGCTTTCGAAGGCCACACCTTCGGCATCGGCTCGCTGACCCAGAACCAGGCCAGGGCCGCCGGCGTGAAAACCTCCGATTCGCTGATGTACGCCGGCCGGGTGCAATACGACTTCTGGGACGCCGAGCCGGGCTACTACGGCACTGGCAACTACCTCGGCGGCAAGGACATCCTGGCCATCGGCGTGGCTGCCCGCCAGCAGAAGGACGGCGTGCTGACGCTGTCCGGCGTGGGCGACTACAGCGCCTGGAACGTCGACTTCCTGCTGGAAAAGCGCATCCCCGGCTCGGGCGCGTTCGCCATCGAGGCGGCCTATTACGACTACGACACCGACAACGTCATCAAGTCCGAGCAGGGCGAGGCCTGGTCGGCCGGCGCGTCCTATATTTTCGAGCAGGGCATGGGCGCGGGCAAGCTGCAGCCCTTCGTGCGCTTCCAGAAATTCACGCCCGACACGCATCTCAACACGCGCCAGAGCGACGTCGGCGTGAACTACATCATCGACGGCTACAACGCGCAAGTGAGCGCCGTGTATTCGCGCACCAAGGTCGCGGCCACGCCGGACCAGAACAAATTCGTCGTCGCGCTGCAACTCCAATACTGACCCAACCCATTACGAGGACCGCCATGCAAACTCGCCGCACATTCATCGCCACCTTCACGCAGATCGCCGCCGGCGCCGCCATGCTGATGGGAGGCGTTTCCGCGCAGGCCGCCGACACCATCAAGGTCGGCATCCTGCATTCGCTGTCGGGCACCATGGCCATTTCGGAAACGTCGCTCAAGGACGTGGCCCTGATGACCATAGACGAAATCAACGCCAACGGCGGCGTGCTGGGCAAGAAACTGGAAGCCGTGGTGGTGGACCCGGCCTCCAACTGGCCGCTGTTCGCCGAGAAGGCGCGCCAGCTGATCGCCAAGGACAAGGTCGCCGCTGTCTTCGGCTGCTGGACTTCGGTGTCGCGCAAGTCCGTGCTGCCGGTGTTCAAGGAGCTGAACAGCATCCTGTACTACCCGGTGCAGTACGAAGGCGAGGAGCTGGAGAAGAACGTGTTCTACACCGGCGCCGCGCCCAACCAGCAAGCCATCCCCGCGGTGGAATACCTGATGAGCAAGGACGGCGGCGCCGCCAAGCGCTTCGTCCTGCTGGGCACCGACTACGTGTACCCGCGCACCACCAACAAGATCCTGCGCGCCTTCCTGAAGAGCAAAGGCGTGAAGGACAGCGACATCGACGAGGTCTACACCCCGTTCGGCCATTCGGACTACCAGACCATCGTGGCCAACATCAAGAAATTCTCGGCCGGCGGCAAGACGGCGGTGATCTCCACCATCAACGGCGACTCCAACGTGCCGTTCTACAAAGAGCTGGGCAACGCCGGCCTGAAGGCGACCGACGTGCCGGTGGTGGCGTTCTCGGTAGGCGAGGAGGAGCTGCGCGGCGTGGACACCAAGCCGCTGCTGGGCCACCTGGCGGCGTGGAACTACTTCGAGTCGGTGAAGAACCCGGTCAACTCGGAGTTCATCAAGAAGTGGAAGGCCTACGCCGTGGCCAAGAAGCTGCCGAACGCAAACACCGTGGTGACCAACGACCCGATGGAAGCGACCTACGTCGGCATCCACATGTGGAAGCAGGCGGTGGAAAAGGCCGGCACCACGGATACCGACAAGGTAATTGCGGCGATGGGCGGCCAGAGCTTCAAGGCGCCGTCCGGCTTCACCCTGACCATGGACCCGACCAACCACCACCTGCACAAGCCGGTGATGATAGGCGAGATCAAGGGCGACGGGCAGTTCAGCGTGGTTTGGAAGACCAAGGCCCCGCTGCGCGCCCAGCCATGGAGTCCTTTCATCAAGGGCAATGAAGGCAAGCAGAAGATGTAAAGGAACGCCGGCGCCCAGTGTCGGGCGGGCTGGGCGCTTGCGCCGTAACCCGCCACCACAGGCCACCGGCGGCTCATGGCAGGTTGCGCGTGCAGGCACGCCGACCCGCCCTTCGTACAGCATGACAACCCGGCATATCCCATGAAACGAATTCTGCTAACAGCGCTGCTTTGCCTGCACGCCTTGGGCGTGCATGCCGCAATTTCTCCGGCGTTGCTCGCGCCGCTGGCCGGCGACGATCCCGACGCGCGCATCGAAGCGGTCGGCAGGATCGCCGCGCTGGCCGATGCCGATGCGCTCAAGGTGCTGCAAGCGCTGAACGGCGACACGCTGTACGCCACGCCGGACGGCGCCATCCTGGTCGTCGACGGCGACAAGGCCTGGAACCCTGCCACCGGCGCCACCGGCCCCGTGCCGGACGGTGTGGACGGCGTGGTCGTCAACAATCGCCTGCGCGGTGCGGTCGAGGGCGCGCTATCCGGCCTGGCGCTGCTGTCGCCGCAGCGCGAACAGCGCCTGGCCGCAGCGCTCCAGCTGCAAGCCAAATCCGCCGACCCCGCGCAAGCGCCGCTGGTACGCAAGGCCTACGCGCTGGAGCGGGACGCGGACATCAAAACCATCCTGCAAACCCTGGTCGCCACCGCCGACCTGCACTCGCCCGACGCCGCCGTGCGCCGCGCCGCCGTGGCAAGCCTGGCCGACACCGGCGGCGCCGCGCTGCGCCCTGTGCTGCAAGCCATGCTGGTACAGGATGGCGGCAGCTTCGCCGAACCCGATCCCTCGGTGCGCAGCGCCGCCGTGGACGCGCTGAACCGCATCGACAGCCGCATCGCCCGCACCGAATTCGTCGGCAACCTGTTCTACGGCGTGTCGCTGGGCAGCGTGCTGCTGCTGGCCGCGCTCGGCCTGGCCATCACCTTCGGCCTGATGGGCATCATCAACATGGCCCACGGCGAGCTGCTGATGATAGGCGCCTACACCACCTATCTGTGCCAGTCGCTGTTCCGCAATTACTTCCCGAACGCGCTGGACTGGTACCTCGCCGCCGCGCTGCCGGCCGCCTTCCTGGTCGCGTTCGCGGTCGGCGTGGCGCTGGAGCGCACGGTGATCCGCTGGCTCTACGGCCGGCCGCTGGAAACCCTGCTGGCCACCTGGGGCATCAGCCTGATGCTGATGCAGCTGGTGCGCACCATTTTCGGCGCGCAGAACGTGGAGGTGGCCAACCCATCGTGGATGTCCGGCGGCGTGACCGTGCTTGGCTCGCTGGTGCTGTCGTACAACCGCATCGCCATCATCGCCTTCGCCATCATCGTGGTGGTGGCTGTGTGGCTGATCCTGAACAAGACCCGCCTCGGCCTGTTCGTTCGCGCCGTCATGCAGAACCGGCGCATGGCCGACTGCGTGGGCGTGCCCACCGGCCGCATCGACATGATGACCTTCGGGCTGGGCTCCGGGATCGCCGGCCTGGGCGGCGTGGCGCTGTCCCAGCTTGGCAACGTCGGGCCGGACCTGGGCCAGGCCTACATCGTCGATTCCTTCATGGTGGTGGTGCTGGGAGGCGTCGGCCAGCTGGCCGGCACCGTGATCGCCGCGCTGGGCCTGGGCGAAGTGAACAAGTTCCTGGAACCGCTGGCGGGCGCCGTCATGGCCAAGATTTCCATCCTCGTATTCATCATCATCTTCATCCAGCGCCGGCCGCAAGGACTGTTCGCGATGAAAGGCAGGAGCGTCGAATGAGCCTCAGTCTATATACTCCCCGCGCCTGGAGCGCGATCTGCGCGGTGGTGGCGGTGGCCGCGCTGCTGCCGCTGCTGAACCTCGTGTTCCCGGCCGGCCATGCGCTGCACGTTTCCAGCTATGCCATGGGCCTGGTCGGCAAGTTCATGTGCTATGCGCTGGCCGCGCTGGCGCTGGACCTGGTGTGGGGCTACACCGGCATCCTGTCGCTGGGCCACGGCGTGTTCTTCGCGCTGGGCGCCTACGCGCACGGCATGTACCTGATGCGCGCCATTGGCCGCGACGGCGTCTACCAAAGCACGCTGCCGGACTTCATGGTCTTTCTCGACTGGAAAACCTATCCCTGGTACTGGTCCATGACGGACAACTTCTGGTACTGCATGGCGCTGGTGGTGCTGGTGCCGGGCGTGCTGGCCTTCGTGTTCGGCTACTTCGCCTTCCGCTCGCGCATCAAGGGCGTGTACTTCTCCATCATCACGCAAGCCATGACCTACGCCTTCATGCTGCTGTTCTTCCGCAACGACACCGGCTTCGGCGGCAATAACGGCTTTACCGACTTCAAGCGCATCCTCGGCTTCAGCGTGACGGCTCCCGGCACCAAGGCGGTGTTGTACCTGGTGACGCTGGCCTTCCTGGTCGGCGCGCTGCTGCTGTGCCGCTGGATCGTCACTTCGAAGCTGGGCCGCGTGCTGCAGGCCGTGCGTGACGCCGAATCGCGCCTCATGTTCATCGGCTACAACCCGCTGTGGTTCAAGCTCTTCGTTTGGACCTTGTCGGCGGTGCTGTGCGGCATAGCGGGTGCGCTGTACGTGCCGCAGGTGGGCATCATCAATCCGTCCGAAATGTCGCCGGCCAACTCGATCGAGATGGTGATCTGGGCGGCGGTGGGCGGGCGCGGCACGCTGGTTGGCCCCATCATCGGCGCGTTCACCGTAAACGGGCTGAAAAGCTGGTTCACCGCGGCGTTCCCGGACCTGTGGCTGTTCGCACTGGGGCTGCTGTTCATTCTGGTTACGCTATTCATGCAAAAAGGCATACTGGGCCTGGTGGAAAAACTGAAGCGCGGCGCGCCGCCGCCGGAACCTGCACCGGCGCCCGCAGCCGATACGGCGCCGCACGCAAGCGCGCCTGCCAAGGAGGCCGCATGACCGTCAAACGCGAAGGCCTGGACACGGAGCATGGCATCATCCTGTATCTGGACGACATCACCGTGTCTTTCGACGGCTTCAAGGCGCTCAATAAACTGAGCCTGAACATCGGCGTGGGAGAGCTGCGCTGCATCATCGGTCCCAACGGCGCTGGCAAGACCACCATGATGGACGTCATCACCGGCAAGACGCGGCCCACCTCCGGCAGCGCCTTCTTCGGCCAGACCTACGACCTGGCGGGCATGACCGAATACGATATCGCGCACGCCGGCATCGGCCGCAAGTTCCAGCGGCCCACGGTGTTCGAGCAGCACACGGTGTTCGAGAACCTGGAGCTGGCCGCCAAGATGGACAAGCGTGTGCGTCCGACGCTGTTTGCCCGGCTCGGCTCGGAGCAGCGCGACAAGATCGCCGAGATCCTGCGCCTGATCCGCCTCAACGGCCAGGAGGAGCGGCTGGCCGGGCTGCTGTCGCACGGCCAGAAGCAATGGCTGGAAATCGGCATGCTGCTGATGCAGGAGCCGCAGCTGATCCTGCTGGACGAACCGGTGGCCGGCATGTCGGACGCGGAAACCGCGCGCACAGCCGAGCTGCTGAACGAGTTGCGCGGCAAGCATTCCATCATGGTGGTGGAGCACGACATGGGCTTTGTCGCCGAGATTGCGCAGCAGGGCGAGGTGACGGTGCTGCATGAGGGATCGGTGCTGGCGCAAGGCCGCATGGATCAGGTGCAGGCCGATGAACGCGTGATCGAAGTCTATCTGGGACGCTAGGGAGCCATATGCTGCAAGTAGAACAAGTGAACCAGTACTACGGCTCGTCGCACACCCTGCGCGGGGTCTCGCTGTCGGTGGAGAAGGGCGAATGCCTGACGCTGCTGGGCCGCAACGGCGTGGGCAAGACCACGCTGCTCAAGTGCCTGACCGGCGTGCTGCCGGTGGCGCGCGGCAAGGTGACGTTCAACGGGCGCGACATCACGCGCCTCAAGCCGCACCAGCGCGCGGCGGCTGGTATCGCCTATGTGCCGCAGGGCCGGGAAATTTTCGCGCGCCTGACGGTGCAGGAGAATCTGCAGATGGGCATGGCAACGCTGTCGCGGCGCGAAGCGTCCACCATCAGCGGCGAAGTGTACGAGCTTTTCCCTGTGCTGAAGGAGATGCTGGGACGGCGCGGCGGCGACCTGTCGGGCGGGCAGCAACAGCAGCTGGCCATCGCGCGCGCGCTGCTGGCCAGGCCCAAGCTGATTATCCTCGACGAGCCGACCGAGGGCATCCAGCCGTCCATCATCAAGGACATCGAACGGGTAATACGGCTGCTGCGGCAGCGCGGCGATATCGGCATCCTGCTGTGCGAGCAGTACTTCGACTTCGCGCGCGCGCTGGCGGACAAGTTCGTGGTGCTCTCGCGCGGAGAAGTGGTGGCCGCCGGCGCGCCGGACGACATGGACGGCGAGGCCGTGCGGCGGCACCTGGCGGTGTAGCGCAGCTGCCGCCGGCTCAGGCGCTCGCCACCATCGCGCCCGAGTCGGCCGAGCCGCGCAGCTTGTTCATCGCCAGCGACGCGGCGGCGGTGCGTGTCTCCACGCCCAGCTTCTCGAACACGTGCTCCAGGTGCTTGTTCACCGTGCGCGGGCTGGTGCCGAGAATGTCGCCGATGTCGCGGTTGGTCTTTCCCTTGATGACCCAGTGCAGCACCTCCGACTCGCGCATGGTCAGCTTGAACAGCGCCACCAGCGCCTGCACCTGCGCCGCGTCCGACTCTTCGCGCAGCACCACCATCCACTGCTCCGGGTTGCCCAGGTCGCCCGCGCTGAAGATCAGCCGTTGCGCGCCCTGGATCACGTTGAGCGGCGGATAGTCCAGGCCCGCCTGGCGCGCTTGCACGGTGGCCGCCAGCCACGCCGTCAGCTCGGCCGGCGTATCGGCCAGTTGCCCGGTGCCCGGCAACGCGAAATAGTTTTGCATCAGCTGCCGCGCCAGCGGCGTTTGCCAGACGATGCGCCCGGTGCGCGGCCCGATCGCCAGGGTGGCGTTGCCGAACGCGTCCAGCGCGCTGCGGGCCTGGTTCATCAGCCGCGCGGTCTGCAAGTGCGCCGCGATACGCGCCAGTACTTCGCTCTGCCGCACTGGCTTGGTCACGTAGTCGGTGCCGCCGGCGCTGAAGGCTGCCAGCACATGCTCGGTTTCGGTCAGCCCGGTCATGAAGATGATGGGTACATGCCGCGTGGCGATCTGCGCGCGCAGCTGGCGGCAGGTTTCAAAGCCGTCCATGCCCGGCATCACCGCGTCCAGCAGGATGATGTCCGGCACCGCTTGCGCGCAGCGTTCCAGCGCGTCCGCGCCGCTGTTCGCCACCAGTACCGTGAAGCCCGATTCGTCCAGTGCGTCGTGCAGCACCGCCAGGTTTTCCGGCACGTCGTCGACGATCAGCACCAGGTGGCCGGGGCGGTGCTCAAATTGCTTCGGTATCATGTTGTTCTCCCAAGTCTTGGTCTGTTTCGCTGCATTGCTCCAGCAGCCGCGCCATTGCATCCAGCTGGAAGCGGGCGGCGTGGCCACGCATGGCGGCGATGAAGGCCGAGTATTGCGGGCCGAGCGTGGCGATTTCGTCGAGCTGGTGGACAATGCCGCGCACATAGCCCAGCTTGAGCTGGGCGCGCAGTTCCACCAACTGGGCGGCGGGCGGGAAGAGCAGCACGGGCGGCGGCGCCGTCTCCGCAGCGGCAATCTCGCTGCTGATGCTTTTCGGCCCCGCGTGCGATATCCACTCCAGCTGCAGCCGGCGGCCAATCCAGTCCAGCAGCTCCGCCACGTTCACCGGCTTGACGAAGAAGTCCTCGGCCGGGATCGCCGCCGGGTTCTCCAGCCCCTTGTCGTACGCGTTGGCCGACACGATGGCGATCGGCACTTCGGAGCGGTGCACCTGGCGGATGATGCGGCTGGCCTCCCAGCCGTCCATGCCGGGCATGGCCAGGTCCATCAGGATCAGGTCCGGGCCGAGGGCGGCATAGTTGTCCACGCAGTCCGCGCCCGACACGGCCTGCGCCATCTCGAAGCCCAGCGGTGCCAGTATGTTTACCAGCAGCTCGCGGTCCACGCGCTCATTGTCCACCACCAGCACCTTGCGGCGGCGGCCCGCGTAGCCGGTACGCACCGCTTCGGGCGCGCCGTCCGCGCGCGCTTCCGTGTGCACGCGCGGCAGCATCAGCTTGATCTTGAACACGCTGCCGCTGCCCGGCGTGCTGTTGAGCGTGAGTTCACCGCCCATCAGCTGCGTCAGCATCTTGCTGATCGGCAGGCCGAGGCCGGTGCCGGCGGCGCCCGCGTGCTCGCCGGCGCTGCCGCGCGTGAACGGCTCGAAGATGGACTCGCGTTCATGTTCCAGAATGCCCGGACCGCTGTCCTCCACCTCGAAGGCCGCCATGTCGCGCGCGTAGCGCACCCGGAACACGATGCCGCCGCGCTGGGTGAACTTGACCGCGTTGCCGAGGATGTTGATCAGGATCTGGCCCAGCCGCTTGCGGTCCGCGCGCACCACGCGCGGCAGCTCGCCGGTCAGTTCGTAGCGGAACGACAGTCCTTTGGCGCCGGCCTGCTGCTCGAACATGCGCACGATCTGGCCGATGAAGTCCGGCAGCTTCACTTCCTTGATGTTGAAACTGAGCTTGCCGCCCTCGATGCGCGCGATGTCCAGCGTGCCTTCGATCAGCGACAGCAGGTGTTCGCCGCTGCCGCGTATCACGCGGATGGCCTGCTGGCGGTGCTCCGGTATCGACGGGTCGTTGTCGAGCAGCTGCGCGTAGCCGAGGATGCTGTTGAGCGGGGTGCGGATTTCGTGGCTGATGCCGGCGATATAGCGGCTCTTGGCCTGGTTGGCCTGGTCGGCCTGCTTCTTGGCCTGCTGCAGCTGCGCGTCGGTGCGGCTGTGCAGTTCGATTTCGCGGGTCAGCAAGCCGGTCTGGCGGTTCGATTCCTCCTGCGCCACGCGGCGGCTCTCGCTGGTGAGCACCAGCCACCACGCCACGATGCCGCTGGCCAGCAGCAGCGCGCCGAAGATCTTGATGAAGGCCAGCCGCAGTTGCGGCAGCATGGTGGAGCCGGCCTGGAGCAGCAGCCGTTCCTCGTGCACGTAGATCAGTCCCAGCAGGCCGCCCAGGAACAGCAGCGTCACCATCATCAGCAGCAGGTAGTGGCCAAGGCCGCTGGTGATGTAGGGCCACATGGACTTGGGCAGCAGCGCCTTCATGGCGCTGTCCCACTGCTCGGTGAAGCGCGCGTGCGGCTTGCACACGTCGTTGCAGCGCGCGTCCAGGCAGCAGCACAGGGAGCAGATCGGGCCCTGGTAGGCCGGGCAGTGCGCCATGTCTTCCGACTCGTACTCCCTGGAGCAGATGCAGCAGACTTTGCCGAGCGTGGCCGCCGGCGCCGGCTGGCGGGCAATGTAATACTTGCCCCTGGTGGCGATGGCGATCAGCGGCGCGGCGGCAAAGGCGGTGCCCAGTGCGATGAAGGCCGAGAAGGCTTGCGCCTGCGCGCCGAACAGGCCGGTGAACGCCGCCACCGACAGCACCGACGCCAGCACCATGGCGCCCACGCCCACCGGGTTGATGTCGTACAGGTAGGCGCGGCGGAACTCGATGCCCTTGGGGCTCAGTCCCAGCGGTTTGTTCACCACCAGGTCCGCCACCACGGCCGTCACCCACGAGATGGCGATATTGGAATACAGTCCCAGCACCTGGTCCAGCGCCTGGAACACGTCCAGTTCCATCAGCAGCACGGCGATCAGCGCGTTGAACACGGCCCACACCACGCGTCCCGGATGGCTGTGCGTCAGACGCGCGAAGAAGTTGGACCACGCCAGCGAGCCGGCGTAGGCGTTGGTCATGTTGATCTTCACCTGCGAGATGATGACGAAGCAGGCCGTCACCAGCACGGCGGCGGTGGGGCTGGCGAACACCTGCTGGAAGCCGGCCAGGTACATCTGGTTCGGGTTGATCGCCTGTGCCAGCGCCACACCGCTGTTAATCGCCAGCAGCGCCAGCAGCGCGCCGCCCAGCATCTTGGCGATGCCGAGCACGATCCAGCCGGGGCCGGCGGCCAGCACGCCCAGGTGCCACTGGATGCGGTTCCTGGCCGTCTTTTCCGGCATGAAGCGCAGGAAGTCCACCTGTTCGCCGATCTGGGTGATGAGCGCCACGCCGACGGCGGTGGCGGCGCCGAAGGCCAGCATGTTGAACTGGCCGTTGCCGGGCGACTGGCCGGCGAACTGCCCCAGTTGCGTGAGCAGCTCCGGCTGCTTGACCGCGATGGCGATAAACGGCAGCACCAGCAGCAGCAGCCAGACCGGCTGCGAAATCATCTGGATGCGGCTGATCAGGGTCACGCCGTGCGTCACCAGGGGGATCACCACCAGCGCGCTGACCATATAGCCTATCCATAACGGCAAGCCGAAATACAGCTCCAGCGCGTAGGCCATGATGGCCGCTTCCAGCGCGAACAGGATGAAGGTGAAGGAAGCGTAGACGAAAGACGAAATGGTGGAGCCGATGTAGCCGAAGCCGGCGCCGCGCGTGAGCAGGTCCATGTCCACGCCGTACCTGGCGGCGTAGTAGCTGATCGGCAGGCCGGTGAGGAAGATGATCAGGCCCACTGCCATGATGGCCCAGAAGGCGTTGATGAAACCGTAGTTGACGGCGATGGTGCCGCCGATCGCTTCCAGCACCAGGAAGGAGATGGCGCCGAAGGCGGTGTTCGACACCCGGAACACCGACCATTTGCGGAACGAGCGCGGCGTATAGCGCAGCGCGTAGTCTTCGATGGTCTCGTTGGCCACCCAGGTGTTGTAGTCGCGGCGGATCTTGACGATGCGCTGCGGCGGTTCCTGATCGGCCACGCCCGTTTTTGGTGCAGACACCGGCATTTTGCATTCCCAGGTAGCGTAGTCCTGGTGTTGCTAGCAAGTTTTACGCCCGGCGTTGGCCGGCGCGCTCCCGTGTCACCTCATCCACCATCTCGCGCAGGGCCGCCAGTAGCGGGTGGCGCGCCGTGTGCCGGGTGCCGTAGCCAAGGTTGAAGGCGTAATCGAAATCGTCCGGGTTCATGCCCTGGTTGTGCTGGATCATGGTCTCCAGCTTGTCGAGCCCCTTGACGATGCGCGCCTCGGGCGAGGCGGCGTTGTCGTACTCGTCCCATAGCGACAGCAGCTGGGTGCGCAGGCGTTCCGGCAGCGGGGCGGCCAGCGTCTGCAAGTCCTCCCGTTCGCGCGCCGATTTGTCCGGCATGCCGGGCGTTTGCGCGATGGCCGGGATGTCGCCATGGAGCGCCTCGCCCAGGTCGTGGATCACGCACATTTTGAGGATGCGCGCGAAGTCCAGGCCCGGCAGCTCGTCTTCCAGCAGCATGGCGAACAGGGCCAGGCGCCAGCTGTGTTCCGCCGTGCTCTCGCGCCGGCCCTCGGAGGTGTGTGCCGTGCGCAGCACGTTTTTGAGCCGCTCGGCCTCCTGCAGGAAGGCGATGCAGCCGGTCAGTTCGGATTTGTCCATGCCCTTACTTTACCAGCAGCGGGTTTTCTGCCGCAAATTGGTGCAAAAGAATGGCACGGTAGTTGCATCGTGGGAGTGACCGATACCTCACTCTTGAAAGGAATCCCATGCCGCAATCGACCCACACCCAGGACGCGCACATGGCGCTGAGCGCCCGTATCGTCACCGCCAAGGCCATGCGGGACCTGAGCTGGGCGCAGCTGGCCGAAGGCACGGGCCTGAGCGTGCCGTATGTGACGGCGGCCCTGCTGGGCCAGCACGCGCTGCCGAAGGCGGCCGCCTTCGCGGTGGCGCAGCGGCTCGGCCTGGACGCGGAGGCGGCAGCGCTGCTGCAAACCATCCCGCTGCGCGGCAGCATTCCGGGCGGCGTGCCGACCGATCCGACCATTTACCGCTTCTACGAAATGGTGCAGGTGTACGGCACCACGCTGAAGGCCCTGGTGCACGAGCAGTTCGGCGACGGCATCATCAGCGCCATCAACTTCAAGCTGGATATCCAGAAGGTGGACGACCCCGAGGGCGGCTCGCGCGCCATCATCACGCTGGACGGCAAATTCCTGCCGTATAAGCCGTTCTGAACACAAAAAAGCCCTGCGCCGTTTCCGGGGCAGGGCTTTCCTGATGAATCCTGGTGGTGATAGGTGGACTTGAACCACCGACCCCAGCATTATGAATGCTGTGCTCTAACCAACTGAGCTATATCACCGAAAGGTTGGTGGTGATAGGTGGACTTGAACCACCGACCCCAGCATTATGAATGCTGTGCTCTAACCAACTGAGCTATATCACCGCAACGGCCAGCATTATCGCGTTTTGGGCCGGGGGCTGTCAAGGAAACGGCGGAATTATTTTGCTGCAGGGCTGTTTTTGATGGCGATTACATAACTTCCGGGGTCAGCCCCCCCGGGGCTGACCCCGGGTGTTGATCGCGGCCAGCATGGTGCCGGCCGGGTCCGGCGCCAGGCAATCGATCACCGCGCGCTCCGGCATCGAGCGCAGCCAGGTCAGCTGGCGCTTGGCCAGCTGGCGCGTGGCGATGATGCCGGTCTCGCGCATGGTCTTGAAGTCGATGCTGCCGTCCAGGTATTCCCAGGCCTGGCGGTAGCCCACGCAGCGCATGGACGGCAGCCCGGGATGCAGGTCGCCACGGCGGCGCAGCTGGGCCACTTCGCTGATCAGGTCGCCATCCGGGCTTGCCTGCAGCATGATGTCGAAGCGGCGCGCGATGCGTTCGTGCAGCACGGCGCGGTCGGACGGCTCCAGCGCGAACGACAGCAGCTCGAACGGCAGCGCGGTCTTCTCGCGCAAGGCCAGCAGCTCCGACATCGGCTTGCCGCTCAGTGCGATGATCTCCAGCGCGCGCTGGATGCGCTGCGCGTCGTTCGGCGCCAGGCGGGCGGCGGTGGCGGGGTCTTGCTGGGCCAGGCGGGCGTGCATCGCCGGCCAGCCGTGGCGCGCGGCTTCGTCTTCCAGTGCGGCGCGTAGCGCCGGGTCGGCGCCGGGCAGGTCGTCCAGGCCGTCGGCCAGGCCTTTAAAGTACAGCATGGTGCCGCCCACCAGCAGCGGCAGCTTGCCGCGCGCGACGATCTGGTCCACCAGGCGCAGGGTGTCGCTGCGGAACTGGGCCACCGAGTAGGAGTCGAGCGGGTCGATGATGTCGATCAGGTGGTGCGGCGCGGCGGCGCGCTCCTCGCGCGTGGGCTTGGCGGTGCCGATGTCCATGCCGCGGTACACCAGCGCCGAATCGACGGAGATGATTTCGGACGGGATCTGCTGCGCGATGGCCAGTGCGGCGGCGGTCTTGCCGCTGGCGGTGGGGCCCATGATGGCCACGGCCAGCGGCTTGGCGGCCGGCGGTTTGCTTGCTTGCGTCATGATGCTTTTTTTTTCGGTTACTGGCCGCGCAGGAACAGCTTGTCCAGCGCGTTGATTTCGACCTGCACCCAGGTCGGGCGGCCGTGGTTGCACTGGTCGGCGCGTTCGGTGCTTTCCATCTGGCGCAGCAGGGCGTTCATTTCCTGCACCGACAGGATGCGGTTGGCGCGCACGGCGGTGTGGCAGGCCAGGGTGCCGAGCAGCTCGTTGCGGCGCTCGATGAGCACGCGCGAGCCGCCGAATTCGCGCACGTCGCGCAGCACGTCGCGCGCCAGCGTCTGGGCGTCGGCGTTCTTCAGCAGGGCAGGCACGGTGCGCACCGCCAGGGTGGTGGGCGACAGGGCGGCGATGTCGAAGCCCAGCGAGTGCAGCGTTTCCTGGTGCTCTTGCGCGGTGCCCACTTCCACCGCGTCGGCGTAGAAGGTGACGGGGATCAGCAGCTGCTGCACTTGCATGTCCTGGCCGGACACTTGCGCGTCCAGCGCGTTTTTCAGCTGTTCGTACAAAATGCGCTCGTGCGCGGCGTGCATGTCCACCAGCACCAGGCCTTTGCTGTTTTGCGCCATGATGTAGATGCCGTGCAGCTGCGCCAGCGCGAAGCCGAGCGGGAATTCTTCGGCGGCCATGGCGGCCGAGGAGGCGATGTAGGGGGCGGCTTGGGGCAGGGCGTAGCCTGCGCCCGCTGCGCCTGCGCCGGACATGCCGCCGCCGAGGCCTGCGCCGCCCTGGCCGTTGCCGTCCGCGCCGCCGCTGCCGGCGCCATCGCCGCCATCAACACCGTAACTGGCGCGCGCGCCGAAGGCGCTGCCGCCGCTGAACAGGGCGCCGTAACGCTCCGTGCTCTGGGCCACGCCGCCGTGGTTGCCCGTGTCGCCGAACTGGCGCTGCGGCTGGCCGAACGGCGAGGCCGAGAAGGTCGGCTGGTAGTCGGGATTGAGGATGGAGCCGAACGAGGTCTGCTCCTGCGGGCGCCACGGCGCGGTGGCGGTCAGCCCGTCCGCCGCTGGCAGCGGCGAGGGCACGCTGCCGTGCGAGGTGGCCGAGGTCTGCGCCAGCGCGCGCTGCACCGCGTGGAACACAAACTGGTGCACCGCGCGGCTGTCGCGGAAGCGCACCTCGATCTTGGACGGGTGCACGTTCACATCCACCAGCGCCGGGTCCAGGTCCAGCGCCAGCACGTAGGACGGGAAGCGGTCGCCGTGCAGCACGTCCTCGTAGGCAGCGCGCACCGCGTGCATCAGCACCTTGTCGCGCACGAAGCGGCCGTTGACGTAGAAGTACTGGCCGTCGGCGCGCGCCTTGGAAGCGGTGGGCAGGCCGGCGTAGCCGTGGATGCGCAGCGGGCCGGCGTTCTCGTCGATCGGCAGGCGCGCGGTGGCGAAATTCTCGCCCAGGATCTGTGCGCTGCGCTTGGCCATTTCGCCCACCATCCAGTGGTCCACGGTCTTGCCGTTGTGCGCCAGCGAGAACGCGACGTCCGGCCGCGCCAGCGCGATGCGGCGCACCACGTCGGCGCAGTGGCCGAATTCGGTCTGCTCGGACTTCAAGAACTTGCGGCGCGCCGGTGTGTTGAAATACAGGTCGCGCACGTCGATGGTGGTGCCGTGGGCGCCGGACGAGGGCGTGACGGTGCCCAGGTGCGAGCCGGTGATTTCCCAGGCGTGCGGCGCGTCGGCCGTGCGCGAGGTGAGCGTGACGGCGGCCACGGACGCGATGGAGGCCAGCGCCTCGCCGCGGAAGCCCAGCGTGTGCACGTTTTCCAGGTCGTCCAGCGAGGCGATCTTGGAGGTGGCGTGGCGCGCCAGCGCGAGCGGCATCTGCTCGGGGGCGATGCCGCGGCCGTTGTCGGTGATGGCGATGCGCTTGACGCCGCCTTCCTCCAGCCGCACGGTGATCTGGGTGGAGCCTGCGTCGAGCGCGTTCTCCAGCAATTCCTTGACCACCGCCGACGGCCGCTCCACCACCTCGCCGGCGGCGATCTGGGAAATCAACTGGTCGGGCAGGGCCTGGATGGGACGGTGTGGGGCGGGAGCGTTCATGCCGTGATTATAAAACACGGTGCTCCGGGAAATTAGTTGCCCAGTTAATTAACCCTGACCCCATTTTGTTTATTTGCCAACTTCGCGCACGGGGATGGTGACGTTGCACAGCTCGACGTAGCCGGCCGGGACCTTGGTCCACGGGCCGCCGCGGTTGCGCTGGGCTTCGGCCACGGCCTTGAAGCTGGCCGAGTCGGTGCGCATGACTTCGAGCTTGAGGCGCTCGGCTTCGGGCACGTCGGCCGCCAGCCGCACGGACTTGATCGGCGTGCGCTGCTCGGCCTTGTCATAGAAGCCGAGCGCGCCGCTGCCGCGCGGCAGCGAGGACAGCAGCGGCATGCCGGACACCACCCGGCCCACCACGGTGATGTTGCGGTCCAGGTGGCGCGGCGCGTGGCCGGTCACCGCGTACAGCGAACTGCCGTTGGCGCTGTCGCTGTCCACGTCGCGGCCCACGCCGACCATGCCGTAGCAGTGCGCCAGCCAGGCGCGCCCGGTTTTCGGGTCGCGCGCGGACGGGAAACCGTTCGAGTGGCCGACCTGGGCGGCATAGCCGTCGCGGTCGGGCAGCAGCGTGAATTGCTTGTCATTCGACAGCGGCACCGTGAATTCGCCCGGCAGCTTGGCCTTGGCGGCCTTGAAGGGGCGCGGGTTCTTTTCGTCCGGGTCGCCCCATTGGGCCACATAGTTGTCGTGCGAACGCAGCATGGCCAGGCCGTCGAAGTAGTGCTCGCGCACCAGGGCGCGGATGTTGGCGGCGTGCGCCGGGGCGAAGGCGGGCGCCAGTTCGATCACCACGCGGCCGGCGGGCAGGTCCATATACAGCGTGTGCTCCGGGTCCAGCGGGCGCCAGTCCGCCGCCCTGGAGGCTTGGACCACGTCGGCCACGGTGGGCCTGGGCGGGTTGGCCGGCTCGGCGGCCCGGACGGCCTGGGTGCACAGCACGGCCAGTGCCGGGATCGCCAGCACGGTTTTCGCTACGTTGTACGCATGCATCTATTGGTCTCCTGGTTTCTCATTTGCGAGTCGGGGAATTGTAATACCGGCATGCGCCCCCATACTGCAGGTGGGCAAAATTAAACCGTGACTACAATCTTGCACCGCTCAGTGTGGTGTATGATTCCGGCGCTACCGGCGTTACCTTTTTGGGATTTTTATGGAATTCATGCAATTACTGGACATGCTGGTGCATGTCGACAAGGCCCTGGACACCCTGATCGCCCATTACGGGGTGTGGATCTACGCGGTGCTGTTTTTCATCATTTTTAGTGAAACAGGCTTGGTCGTGCTGTTTTTCTTCCCTGGCGACACCCTGCTGTTCATCGCCGGCGCCTTGTGCGCCACCGGCCAGATGAACCTGCCGGTCCTGATCGCGCTGCTGATCACGGCGGCCGTCACCGGCAACACCGTCAATTACTGGATCGGCGAGGCCATCGGTCAACGGGTATTTACCCACGACTACCGCTGGCTGAACAAGGACGCGCTGCACCGCACGCATGAATTCTTCGAGAAGCACGGCGGCAAGACCATCATCCTGGCCCGCTTCATTCCCGTGGTGCGCACTTTCGCGCCCTTCGTGGCGGGCGTGTCGGACATGACCTTCAGCCGCTTCCAGCTGTACAACGTGACCGGCGCGGTGGCGTGGGTGGTGTCGCTGACCGTCGGCGGATATCTGTTTGGCAATATGCCTATCGTGCGCGACCACCTGACCACCATCGTCATGGTGGGCGTGGGCGCAGCCATCGTGCCGCTGATGCTGGGCGGCGCGTGGAAGCTGGGCCGCCGCGTGCTGGGCCGCTGACCGCGGCAATTGCAATACTAGTAATAATGGCAACAACGGCCGCAGCGCCATGCTGCGGCTGATTTCGTCCTGCACAGCTCAAGTTTTCCCCCTGTGCAACCGTTAAACCAGGTATGCATTTCTCATTCCTGGACTCCCATGCGTAACCTGATCGCCTTCAGTGCCAGCTGGCTTGCCATTGCGGCAGCGGGCGCCGCCGATCCTTCGCCTTATGCGCCGCCGTTGAGCAAGATGGCGCAGGCCAATATCAGCAACATCCGTCCGTCCAATCCGTCGCCTATCGGTCTTGGCGGCGCCAATGGCGCCAATGGCGCCGCTAGCGGGACCGCCAAGCCGGGCGCCAGGGCGCCTGCCGCGCCCAAGCTGAGCGAGCGCGAACGCGAGGAGCAGGCCGAAGCGGAACTGTCGGCCAAGATCGCCGAGCGCCTGGCGCAGATGCGCGCCAACCAGGCCGCGCGCGCCGCCGCCGCCGCCAAGGCCAGGAAGGATGCCGCGGCCAAGGCCGCGAAAATCGCCGCCATGCCGCCGCCGCGCGCCAACGGCACGCACTGGGCCTACGAGGGCGAATTCGGCCCGGCCAACTGGAGCAAGATCAACGCGGACTGGGCCAAGTGCGGCAGCGGCAACCGCCAGTCGCCGATCGATATCCGCGACGGCATGAAGGTGGACCTGGAGCAGATCACTTTCGATTACCGCCCGTCCGCCTTCAACGTGCAGGACAACGGCAAGACCGTGCAGGTGACCATGGGCGGCGGGAATTTCCTGTCGGTGGGCAACCGCATGTACGAGCTGGTGCAGTTCCATTTCCACCGGCCGTCGGAGGAGCGCATCAACGGCAAGGGTTTCGAGATGGTGATGCACCTGGTGCACAAGGACGGCGAGGGCCGCCTGGCGGTGCTGGCGCTGCTGCTGGAGCGCGGCAAGCCGCAGCCGGCCATCCAGACCGTGTGGAACAACCTGCCGCTGGAGAAGGGGGACGTGACGGCGCCCTCCATCGTGCTCGATCCGAACGACCTGCTGCCGCAGCGGCGCGACTATTTCACCTATATGGGATCGATCACGGAGCCGCCGTGCACCGAGAACGTGCTGTGGCTGGTGATGAAGGAGCCGGTGCAGGCGTCGCCGGCGCAGATGGCGCTGTTCAGCCGCCTGTATCCGCTCAATGCGCGCCCGATCCAGCCTGCATCGGGCCGCATCATCAAGGAATCGCAGTAATGGTGTGCAGGCCGGTCCATTCGGCGCCGGCTTTCAGCTCTTTCTGGTCCACGCGCGCCGGTTCGATGCAGACGAACTCGCGCCATTCGTGGTCGGCCATGTCGGTCAGCCTGGCCGCGTTTTCCGCGCCCGGGTTCCATACCACCCATTCCGAGAAGCCTTGCTGCTGCAGCAGCAGCTTGCTGACAGCGGTGTGCAGTTCCAGCTCCTGCGGCGCGGCGTAGATATTGTCCAGTGGCGGGCCGAAGGCGATGGGTCCGGGCTCCAGGCCGTGCAGCGCGCTTTTCAGGAAGTCGCCCGCCGCATAATAGGTGTGCAGCGCGCTGGCGAAGTCGAAACTGCTTTGTCCGGTATTGCGCACGTTGAAGCGCATCTGCAGCGCGTTGCCGCGCAGCGCGAAGCGCAGGCGCAGCGCGAAGTCGTGCGGCCAGCCGGCGGCCAGTTGCCCCGGCACGTCGGCCTGCGTCAGTTCGAATTCCACCTGCACGCCCTCCGCGTCGGCGCCATGCTCGCCCAGGCGCCAGCTGGACAAGCGCGCCAGGCCGTGGCGCTGGCCGTCGCCGCGCGTGGAGAACTGCGGGAAGATCACCGGCACGCCGCCGCGTATGGCCGCGCTGCCGTCCATCGGCGAGCATTCGCTCAGGAACAGGCGTTCCTTGCCCTCCGGCGTGGTCCACGACAGCAGGTGGGCGCCGAACAGCGTGATGATGGCCTGCGCGCCGTCGGGCGCGGTGACACGGATTGCCGGCAGCGCGCCGTAGGTGACGTGCTCGATTCCACTGTTGATCATGGATGTCCTTTAGGTGGTGCGGCTCTTGGCGAGCGGCGGATTCTTGGCGAAGTACTGGCGGATGCCTTTGACGACGGCGTCGGCCAGCTTGTCCTGGTAGCCGTTGTCTTTCAGCCTGGCTTCTTCTTCCGGGTTGGAGATGAAGGCGGTCTCGATCAGGATCGACGGAATGTCGGGCGCTTTCAGCACCGCGAAGCCGGCCTGCTCGACCGAGCCCTTGTGCAGGCGGTTGATGCCGCCGATCTCGCTCAGCACGGCCTTGCCCAGCTTCAGGCTGTCGTTGATCTGGGCCGTGGTGGACAGGTCGAACAGCACGCTGGCGAGCTGCTTGTCGTGCCCTTGCACGTTCACGCCGCCGATGTTGTCGGCGTCGTTTTCCTTGTTGGCCAGCCAGCGCGCCGCACTGGAACTGGCGCCTTTTTCGGACAGCACGAACACCGACGAACCGCGCGCGGACGGCTGCACGAAGGCGTCCGCGTGGATCGACACGAACAGGTCGGCCTGCACCTTGCGCGCCTTGTCGACCCGGGTGCCGAGCGGCACGAAGTAGTCGCCGTCGCGCGTCAGCATGACGCGGATGTTGGGATGCTGTTCCAGCTTGCCCTTGAGCCGCTTGGCGATGGCCAGCACGATGTCCTTTTCGCGCGAGCCGCTGGAGCCGATGGCGCCGGGGTCTTCGCCGCCGTGGCCGGGGTCGAGCGCGATGGTGATCATGCGCGCCACCTTCTGGCCCGGCAGGGGCTTGGCCTGCGGCAGCGGTTCACGCGTTTCCGGTTTGGCCTCGGGCCTGGCGTCCGGATGCGCGGCGGCGATCTCGGTCTTCTGCGCGGCCGCTTCGGCCTTTGCCTCGGCCTTGATCTCGGCGCGCGCCTCGGCCTTCGCCTGCGCGGCCTGCGTGGCCTGGCTGGCCTGCACGCCGGTGCCGGGGGAACCCGGAGCGCCGGGGACAGGTGCGGCGGCGGCGGGAACTGCGGGCGCGGTGGCGATGGCCTCGCCCGCCGGCAGCGCCGGCGCGTCGCTCCAGTCGCCTTTTTCTATCATGGCGGCAATGGGATCGAGCGCGTTGACCGGGTACAGGTCGAAGATCAGGCGGTGCTTGTACTGGCCGGCCGGCGCCAGCGCGAACACCTGCGGCGTCACTTCCTCTTTCAGGTCGAACACCAGCCGCACCACGTTGGGCCGGTTCTGGCCCACGCGCACCTGGCGGATGTAGGGGTCGTTCGACTGGATCTTGGCGACCAGCGACTTCAGCGTGGGATTGAGCTCCAGGCCTTCGATGTCCACCACCAGGCGCTCGGGGTCCTTCACCACGAAGTGGGTGGCCTTCAGGTTGGAATCGTTCTCCAGGGTGACGCGGGTGTAGTCCGCGGCGGGCCACACGCGCACCGCCAGGATCTGGGCGGCGCGCGCCGACAGCGGCGCCATGACCGACAGCAGCAGGGCGCTGCCGGCGCGCAGTACCGTGCGCCGGTGGCGGGACTTTACATGTTCGGTGCGAATTTGAGGCGTTGCAGGCATGACAGACCTAAAGCGGAGGACGCTTGCAATTCTACATCACGTCCTTCGCCAGCCACAGCCAAGAATATATGCAGGTCCGGCGGCGGCAGCACCGGGTCGGCTTTCTCGGGCCATTCCACGATGCAGATGTTGTCGCCGTTGAAGTCCTCGCGGAAGCCGGCGTCGAGGAATTCCTCGGGGCTGCTCATGCGGTACAGGTCGAAGTGGATCACGTTGACGGCGCGGCCGTCGAGCTGCACGCTGTACGGTTCGGACAGCGTGTAGGTGGGGCTTTTCACATTGCCCTGGTGGCCGGCCGCGTGCAGCAGCGCGCGGGTGAGGGCGGTTTTGCCCGCGCCCAGGTCGCCGTGCAGGTAGATCGCCATGCCCGGCAGGAGCGCGCGCGACAGGGCCGCGCCCAGGGCGGCGGTGCCGGCTTCGTCGTGGAGGTGGGATTTAAAGTGCTGCATCGCATAAAATGTGGGTTGTAAACCGTTGCATTGTATAGCCGATCACACTTGTGCCGACACTTCCTGCCCACCTCAATTTAGACGAACTTGCCCGTTCCATCAAGGAGTGGGGCATGGAGCTGGGCTTTGCCGAAGTGCGCGTGGCCGATATCGACCTGTCGGCCCAAGAGGCGGGCCTGCAAGCCTGGCTGGACGCCGGCATGCACGGTGAAATGGACTATATGGCCAGCCACGGCATGAAGCGCGCCCGCCCGGACGAGCTGGTGCCGGGCACGGTGCGCGTGATCACCGCGCGCATGAACTACCTGCCCGGGTCGCTGGACGCAGATTGGCGCGAACGCGAGGCCGCGCGCATTGCCGATCCATCGGCGGCCGTGATTTCGGTCTATGCGCGCGGCCGCGACTACCACAAGGTGCTGCGCGCGCGGCTGCAGCAGCTGGCCGACCGCATCAAGGGCGCCGTGGGCGACTTCGGCTACCGCGTGTTTACCGATTCGGCGCCGGTGATGGAGCTGCCGCTGGCCGAGAAGTCCGGCCTGGGCTGGCGCGGCAAGCACACCTTGCTGATCAACCGCAGCGCCGGCTCCATGTTCTTCATGGGTGAAGTCCTGGTCGACCTGCCGCTGCCGGTGGACGAACCGGCCGGCGCCCACTGCGGCCAGTGCAGCGCCTGCATCACGGCGTGTCCCACGCAGGCCATCCTCGGCCCGGGCCGGCTGGACGCGCGCCGCTGCATTTCCTACCTGACCATCGAACTGAAGAACGCGATACCGGAGGAGATGCGGCCCCTGATCGGCAACCGCGTGTACGGCTGCGACGACTGCCAGACCGCCTGCCCGTGGAACAAGTTCGCCCAGCGCGCCACCCTGCCGGATTTCGACGAGCGGCACGGCCTGGGCAGCGCCGGCATGGTGGCGCTGTTCGGCTGGAGCGAGGAGGAATTTAACCGCAAGATGGAGGGCAGTCCGATCCGCCGCATCGGCCATGAGCGCTGGCTGCGCAATATCGCGGTCGGACTGGGCAACGCGGCGGCGGCCGGCGCGCGGGGCGACCCCGTCATCGTGGCCGCGCTGCAGGCGCGCCGCGCGCACCCCTCGGCGCTGGTGCGCGAGCACGTTGAATGGGCGCTGGCGCTGCATGCCTAGCGGGCGCCACGCGGCACGCGCCAGGCAGCAGGGGCGGCGGGGTCAGGGCGCGTCGGTCGGCGCGTTGCCCGCTGCGGCGCCGGGCGCCACGGGATTGCCGAAGATCTGACGGTAGCTGGCGTAGAAGGCGCAGTGGAACAGCACCGAGAACAGCACCAGCACGATTTGCATCACCATGACGAACAGGGTGGGGCTGCCGCCGAACAGCGCGCCGACGATTTGCGACAGCAGCAGCATCAGGCCGAACTGGCTGACGGCAAACACCACGAAGGTCTTGAAGGCGCGCAGCACGCCGAAGAAGCTGTAGAAGATGGATTTGCCCACGCCCATGTTCTGGAAGTAGATCAGCGGCGCGGCGAAGCAGAAGGCCATGGCGGCCGGCAGGCCGATCGCCAGGATCAGCAGCAGCGCGCTGCCCAGGCTGGCGTCGCGCACTTCGGCCGAGTCATGCGCAATCTTGCCGGTCAACAGCTTGACCAGCATGCCGTCGCTGACCAGCGAGGCCAGGCCGATGGCCAGCGCGGCGGCCGACAGGTACAGCAGCCCGACCGCCACCAGCTTGGGCAGGGCCGGCTTGCGGAAGCCCGACAGCAGCAGCGCCGGCACCACCCGCTTGCCCTGCTCGACGTCGGCGCAGGCCTGCATGAAGGCCACCGAGAACGCCGGGATCAGCACAATGGCGGCCAGCTGGCCAATCATGGGCACGATGCTGAGCACCAGGTTCAGCATGGCGTACAGCATGGCCAGCGAGGTCAGGCTGCCAGGCTGCTGCCTGAACAAATCAAAGCCCTGTTTGATCCAGAGCCAGCCGGTGCTTGCGGGGAGTTTGCCCATGTCGGTTTTTCAGTACAGTGCGGGTGCCGCAACGGCGATGCGCTCGCGCAGGATGCGTTCAAAGTGGGTCGGATCGTGCGGCGTCAGCATTTCCGCTTCGCGCGGCAGGTGCAGGTCGTACAGGCGCGACAGCCAGAAGCGCAGCGCGCCGGCGCGCAGCATCGGCTGCCAGGCGGTCTGTTCGGCTGCCGTGAAGGGGCGCACCGCGTGGTAGGCGTCCAGCATGGCGCGCACGCGGGCCGTGTCCAGCACGCCGGTGTCGAGGTCGATGCACCAGTCGTTGACCGTCACGGCCACGTCGAACAGCCAGCTGTCGCAGCCGGCGAAGTAGAAGTCGAAGAAGCCGGTGAGCTTGTCGCCGTCGAACATCACGTTGTTGCGGAACAGGTCGGCGTGCACCGGACCTTGTTGCAGCAGCTTGTAGGTGCCGCAGCCGTAGAACGCTTCCTGGAAATGCATTTCGGCGCGCAGCAGGTGCGCTTCGGACTCGCTCAGGAAGGGCAGCACTTGCGGCGTGGCCCAGTTCCACCAGTCCAGGCCGCGCAGGTTGGGCTGCTGCGCCGGGTAGTCCAGCGCCGCCACATGCATCCTGGCCAGCATGGCGCCCACCTCGGCGCAATGCACCGGCTGCGGGTCCATCTGCGACTTGCCCACCAGCTTGGTGACGATAGACGCGGGCTTGCCGTGCAGGGCCGTGACCAGTTCGCCGCCGGCATTGGCGATCGGCGCGGGCACGGCCACGCCCCGGTCGGCCAGGTGGCGCATCAGGTTCAAATAAAAGGGAAGTTGCTCGAAAGACAGGTTCTCGAATATCGTGAGGACGTATTCGCCGCTCTCGGTAGTGAGGAAGAAGTTACTGTTTTCGATGCCGGAAGCGATGCCTTTGATCGCAACCGGTTTGCCGAGGGGAAATTGCGTGATCCACTGGCGGACGTCATCCAGGCTGACCGGGGTAAAAACTGCCATGAGAAGCGAATATGATTGAAATTAAGCTGCGGGAGCAAGAAGCCGGTGACTCAGCGCATGCTCAGCGTTTCGCTGGCGGAGGCGGCGGGGCCGGCGTGTCGTCGGCCGCCTCGTCTTCCTTCTGCTTGGTCTTCTTCTTGCCGATGTCGAATTCCATCACGGTCCACTGCGGTCCGCGGTTGGCCTGGCCGGCGGCGTCGCCGGGCAGGGCCGTGGTGCTGGTGGTGTTTTGCGCCTTGACGGTGTAGGTGCTGGGGCCGCTCTTGACCTTGGCCTCGGTGACCCGGCCGCCTTCGCGTTTTTCCGTGACTTTGCGTTCGTTGGCCGGCTTGGTGGTAACCGTGATCGGCGTGTCAACTTCTTCGATTTTGTCGAGTTTCGGGGGCGCGGCCGAAGGCGTTTGAGCCTGGGCGACGCTGCTCAGGGCGAGAATGAGGACTGGCCAGATTGTGGATGCACGCATGATGTATACCGCCCTGTTAGATGAATTGCTAGATTCCGTATGTGCCCATTGTAACAAACCGACACGGTTCCGGTTTTAAAATAGTCTGCGATAATGGCCGACTCCATTGTTATAACGCCGGAACGCTTAATTTTCTTATATGCAAAAGACCCTGCTGCTGGTTGACGGTTCCAGCTACCTCTACCGAGCCTTCCACGCGCTGCCCGACCTGCGCAGCCCGGACGGCCATCCGACCGGCGCCATGCACGGCATGGTCAACATGCTGCGCCGCCTGCGCGCCGACTTCCCCGCCGCCTACATCGCCTGCGTGTTCGACGCCAAGGGCAAGACCTTCCGCGACGATCTGTACCCCGAGTACAAGGCCACGCGCGCGTCCATGCCGGACGACCTGCGCCTGCAGATCGAACCCATCCACGAGGCCGTGCGCGCCATGGGCTGGCCGATCCTGATGGTCGAAGGCGTGGAGGCGGACGACGTGATCGGCACGCTGTGCGTGGATGCGGTCAAGGCCGGCCTGGACGTGGTGGTGTCGACCGGCGACAAGGACCTGGCGCAGCTGGTCAATCCGCACGTCATGCTGATCAACACCATGACCAACGAGAAGATGGACGAGCCGGGCGTGCTGGCCAAGTTCGGCGTGCCGCCGAACCGCATCATCGACTACCTGACCCTGATCGGCGACACCGTCGACAACGTGCCGGGCGTGGCCAAGTGCGGCCCGAAAACCGCGCTCAAGTGGCTCACCGCCTATGACAGCCTGGACGGCGTGATGGCCAACGCGGACAAGATCACCGGCGCCGTCGGCGAGAACCTGCGCACCGCGCTGCCATGGCTGCCGAAGGGCCGCGAGCTGATCACCGTGAAGACCGACTGCGACCTGAGCGCGCACATGATGTCGATTTCCGAATCGCTGGTGGCCAAGGGCGAGGACAAGGAGTCGCTGCTGGCCTTCTTCGGCAAATACGGCTTCAAGACGCTGCTGCGGGAACTGGGCGGCTTGACGCCGGCCGCGCCCATCGGCGCCGGCGGCGCGGGCGCACCGTCCGCCGCCACCGGCGCCGGCGCGGCCGCGGCGCCAGCGGGCGCCATCGCCGCCGGCGGCGCCAACGGCGACCTGTTCGCCGCCGCCAGCGCGCCGGCCAGCGTCCACTACGAGACCGTGCTGACCGAGGCGGACCTGGACAAATGGATCGCCCGCATCGACGCCGCCGGGCTGACGGCGGTGGACACGGAAACCACCTCGCTGGAGCCGATGACGGCGCAGATGGTCGGCATTTCGCTGGCCACCGAGCCGGGCGTGGCCTGCTATATCCCGGTGGCGCACAGCTACCAGGGCGTGCCCGAGCAGCTCAGCCGCGAACTGGTGCTGGAAAAGCTCAGGCCCTGGCTGGAGGACGGCGCCAAGCCCAAGGTCGGCCAGAACCTGAAGTACGACGCGCACATCTTCGCCAACCACGGCGTGGCCCTGCGCGGCATCGTGCACGACACGCTGCTGCAGTCCTACGTGTTCGAATCGCACCGCACGCACGACATGGACAGCCTGGCGCTGCGCCACCTGAACCACACCACCATCCCGTTCGTGGACGTGTGCGGCAAGGGCGCCAAGCAGATCACCTTCGACCAGGTGGAAATCGGCCGCGCCACCGAATACGCGGCGGAAGACGCCGACATCACGCTGCGGCTGCACCTGGCCATGCACGGCAACGTCTCGGCCGACGAGAAGCTGACCCGCATCTACAGCAAGATCGAACTGCCAACCGCCATCGTGCTGCAAAAGATCGAACGCAACGGCGTGATGATCGACGCGGCGCTGCTGAAGATCCAGTCGGACGAGCTGGGCGCGCGCATCGTGGAACTGGAAGCGAAGGCGCACGAGCTGGCCGAGCAGCCGTTCAACCTGGGCTCGCCCAAGCAGATCGGCGAGATCTTCTTCGAGAAGCTGAAGCTGCCGGTGGTGAAAAAGACGCCCAGCGGCGCCCCGTCCACCGACGAGGAAGTGCTGCAGAAGCTGGCCGAGGACTATCCCTTGCCGAAAGTGCTGCTGGAATACCGCGGCATGGCCAAGCTGAAGTCCACCTATACCGACAAGCTGCCGCTGATGATCAACAAGGCCACCGGCCGCGTGCACACCAACTACGCACAGGCGGTGGCGGTGACGGGGCGCCTGGCGTCGAACGATCCGAACCTGCAGAACATCCCGATCCGCACCGCCGAAGGGCGGCGCATCCGGGAAGCCTTCGTGGCGCCGCCGGGCAGCCATATCGTGTCGGCCGACTATTCGCAGATCGAGCTGCGCATCATGGCGCACATCTCGGAGGACGCGAACATGCTGCGCGCCTTCGCCGAAGGCGAGGACATCCACCGCGCCACCGCCGCCGAGATCTTCGGCGTGGCGCCGGCCGACGTGACCAGCGAACAGCGCCGCTACGCCAAGGTGATCAATTTCGGCCTGATCTACGGCATGAGCGCCTTCGGCCTGGCCTCCAACCTGGGTATCGACCGCGCCGCCGCGCAGAACTACATCGACCGCTACTTCGCGCGCTTCTCCGGCGTGAAGGCCTACATGGACGACACCCGCCTGCAGGCCAAGGCCAAGGGCTACGTGGAAACCGTGTTCGGCCGCCGCCTCTGGCTGCCGGAGATCAATTCGCCGAACGGCCCGCGCCGCCAGGGCGCCGAGCGCGCGGCGATCAACGCGCCGATGCAGGGCACGGCGGCCGACCTGATCAAGCTGGCCATGATCGCGGTGCAGGACTGGCTGGAGAAGGATGGCCTGAAAACCCGCATGATCATGCAGGTGCACGACGAACTGGTGCTGGAAGTGCCGGACGAGGAGCTGGCGCTGGTGCGCGAAAAGCTGCCGCAGCTGATGGCCGGCGTGGCGCAGTTGAAGGTGCCGCTGCTGGCGGAAGTCGGCGTGGGCAAGAACTGGGAGGAGGCTCACTAAGTGGGCCTGCGCGGGATTTATTCACCAACAGGAGGGGACTGATGAAAGATTTGTTGAACGACGCAGCAAGCCTGAACGACAAGCACCTGAGCGACGGCGTGGCCCGCCGCGACTTCCTGAAAGTGGCCCTCGGCACCGGCTTTGCGGCCGCCGCGCTGCCGGTGGTGGCGCAGAACGTCGTCAAGACCGACACCGACGGCCTGACCGCCGGCACCGTCACGGTCACCGTGAACGGCACCGCAGTGCCGGTATACCGCGCGCAGCCGGCCGGCAAGACCGGCCTGCCGGTGATCCTGGTGATCTCCGAGATCTTCGGCGTGCACGAGCACATCGCCGACGTGGCGCGCCGCTTCGCCAAGCTGGGCTATCTGGCGCTGGCGCCGGACCTGTTCGTGCGCCAGGGCGACGCCACCAAGGCGCCGTCGCAGGCCGAACTGATGAAGAACATCGTCGGCAAGACGCCGGACGCCGAGGTGCACGCCGACCTGGACGCCGTGGTGGCCTGGGCCAAGGCCAACGGCGGCAACACCGACAAGCTGGGCATCACCGGCTTCTGCTGGGGCGGCCGCCAGACCTGGCTGTACACCGCGCACAATCCGAATGTGAAGGCCGGCGTGGCCTGGTACGGCCGCGTGGTGGGCGAGAAAACCGCCATCAGCCCGCTGCACCCGGTCGACGTGGCCGACAAGATCAAGGCGCCGGTGCTGGGCCTGTACGGCGCCAAGGACACCGGCATCCCGGTCGAATCGCTGGACAAGCTGAAGGCGGCGCTGGCGGCCGCCGGCAACACCGGGTCCACCATCGTGGTCTATCCCAATTCGGGCCACGCCTTCCACGCCGACTACCGTCCCAGCTACAACGAAGCCGACGCCAAGGACGGTTTTGCGCGCGCCGTGGCCTGGTTCAAGGCTAACGGCGTTGCATAACTGAGCAGAAAATCGGGCCGGGCGGTAAAATGCCCGGTTTGCGCCGGCATTCAGGCGCGGAACGCAGCAGGCGCCGGGCCCCGGCTGCGTTTCCTGGTAGTGCTCAAGAGGCAATAAAATCGATTCCACACTCATTTCCATCCTGCTGGCCACCACCATCGGCGGCGTGATCAGCCTGACCGCTGCGGCCATTTTCTCGTTTACCTTGCTGTCCAAGGTGGTCGAGCGCATGGTCAGCCTGTCGGTCGGCATCATGCTGTCCACGTCGCTGCTGCACGCGCTGCCGGAGGCGTTTGAATCGAGTGCGGATCCGCGCACCCTGTTTGCCACCCTGCTGGGCGGCTTGCTGGCCTTCTTCATGCTGGAAAAGCTGGCCATCCTGCGCCACTCGCACCACCACGAGCACGACGGCCATCACCACCACCACGGACATGACAAGCGCGAAGCCGGCAAGGCCGGCTGGATGATCCTGGTGGGCGACGGCATGCACAACTTCACCGACGGCATCCTGATCGCGGCGGCTTTCCTGGCCGATCCGGGCCTGGGGCTGGTGACCGGCGTGGCCATCATCGCGCACGAGATCCCGCAGGAGATCGGCGACTTCATCGTGCTGCTGAACGCCGGCTTCTCGCGCACGCGCGCCTATGTCTACAATCTGCTGTGCAGCATGATGGCGATCGCCGGCGGCCTGCTGGGCTACTATACGCTGGACCAGGCCAGCAACCTGATTCCCTACGTGCTGGTGTTCGCCTCGTCCGGCTTCATCTACATCGCCGTGAGCGACCTGATGCCGCAGATGCAGCGCCGTGCCACGCTGCGCGAGACCATCCCGCAAGTACTGCTGATCGCCGCCGGCGTCGGCATCGTGCTGTTCCTCACCGCGCAGCGCCACTGAGCGGCCGCCAGGCCGGGCTTGCGGCCGCGCAAACCGCGCGCTCCGGCCTGTGCTAAGGTGATGTTTTGGCCGCCAAGGAGGCAACCATGGCCACCGAACAAGACCTGCAAGCCCTGTCCCCATCCGACCGCGCCCGCCTGGAGCGCCTGGCGGAACTCGCCGGGCGCACGCCGCTGGAAACCTTGTACTTTGTTCAACGGGACGGGTTCGAAGAGTGCGAAGAGAGCGTGCGTGAAAACTTAATCGCGGAGCAAGATATTGCAGAGGGACGCGGGGTTCCGAACGAACAAGTGATGGAAGACGCCCAGCGCATCATTGACGAATGTGCTCAGCGTGCCAAGCAAGCCTAAGATCGTTTGGGCCCCGGCAGCGAAAGCTGACTATGACGCGGCGTTGCGGCGCATCGGTACGACGGATCCGCGCGCGGCGGACTTGGTAGCGCGTCGGGTTCGACGACTGCTGGCTCTGCTGGAAATTCAGCCCATGCTCGGCACACCGGCGACGACTTTGAATATTCGTCGATTCGCTATCCCGAAGACCGGACACACGATCGAATACCGTGTGCGTCCGGGAGAACTTCATATCTTGCGCTGGTACCGCCAGCGGCGCAAGCGGCCGTGATCAGGCGCCGGTGGCGACCGGGCGGGCCGGGTTGGCGCACCATTCGCTCCAGGAGCCTGGATACAGCGAGGCGCCGTGCAGGCCGGCTATTTCCATCGCCAGCAGGTTGTGGCAGGCGGTGACGCCCGAGCCGCATTGCATGATGGCTGTGGGCGCGTTGCTGAACAGCGGCGCGAATTCCTGCTTCAGCTGCGGCCCCGGCTTGAAACGGCCGTCCGGCAGCAGGTTGTCCTTGAAGAAACGGTTCCTGGCGCCCGGAATGTGGCCGCCCACCGGATCGATAGTCTCGTTCTCGCCGCGGAAACGGTCCGCCGCGCGCGCGTCCACCACGGTGCGGCGCTGCGTGCCCAGGTTCTCCACCACGTCGGCCAGGGTCACGGTATGCGCCAGGCTCGGACGCTCGGTGATGTGGCCTCGCGCGCGCTGCGCCACCGGCGTCACCAGCGGCAGGCCTTGCGACTGCCAGGCGGCCAGGCCGCCGTCCAGCACCGCCACCGCCGGGTGGCCCACCCAGCGCAGCAGCCACCACAGGCGCGCCGCGAACATGCCGCCGTGCGCGTCGTAGGCCACCACTTGCGTGCTGTCGCTGATGCCCCAACTGCGCAGCGTCTCGATCAGCGCGCCGCGCTCGGGCAGCGGATGGCGGCCCGTGAACTGCGCGCCGGCGGCGGCCTTGGGGCCGGACAGGTCGTCGTCGATACTGGCGAACTGCGCGTTCTGGATATGGCCGATGGCGAAGCCGTCGCGGCCCGCGTCCGGGTTCATCAGGTCGTGCCGGCAGTCCAGGATGACCCAGGCCGGGTCGGTCAGGTGCTGCGCGAGGTCGGCGGCGGTGATCAGGGTGGTATGCATGGCGCTCCTCTGTTTCGTTCTTACACTTCGCTGGCGATCGGATCGGTGGTGGCAATGGCTTTGCCGCGCTCCGTACTGCGGGTATTGTAAAACGTTGCGGCGATACCGGAAGCGAGAATGATGGCGATGCCCAGCCAGCTGTGCCAGTCGAAGGAATCGCTGAACACCATCACGCCCCAGAAGCTGGAGAAGACGATGCCGGTGTACTGCAGATTGGCCACCACCAGCGTCTTGCCGACGCGGTAGGCGCGCGTCATGGCCATCTGCGCGGCGGTGGCGCTCAGGCCGATGCCCAGCATCAGGAAGAATTTGTACCAGCTGTCGACCGCGTGCCAGATCACCGGGCCGCTGCCCGCTTCCAGGATATGCCCGCCGACGCCGGCCAGCAGGTTGCCGACCGAGAAATAGAACACCACCCGGTATTCCGGCTCGCCCGCCAGGCCCAGCTTGCGCACCTGCATATAAGCCATGGCCGACAGCACGCTCGACACGATGGCCACGATGGCAGGGGCCAGCTGGTTGGAATGGAAGGCCGGCTGCAGCAGCAGGGTGACGCCGACAAAGCTCATCACCACGGCCAGGATCAGCGGCCATTCGATGCGGTTCTGGGCGTGCCACCAGCCGTGCATGAACAGCCACAGCGCGATCCAGATCGGCGCCATGTAGTTCAGCGTCATGGCGGTGGCCAGGGGCAGGTTGGCGATGGCGTAGAACCACAGCCACAGGGAGACCACGCCGATGAAGCCGCGCCACAGGTGGGCGAAGGGCATGCTGGTCTTGAAGCTGCCGCCCTGGATGCGGATCATGCAGAACAGCACCGTCACGCCGATGACGCCCCGGCACAGCACGATCTCGGAGGTGGAGTAGATTTCCGAGGCGAGTTTCACGCATACGCCCATGGCGGCGAACATGAAACTGGCGAACAACATCCAAAGCGATTGCATCACATTCCTGTTTCTGCCGCCTTGGCGGCTGGGTTACAAAGCGACTTTGCTGCGGTACCACTCGTGGAAGTGCTGCATGCCGTCTTCCATCGGCGACTGGTACGGGCCGGCGTCGTTTTCGCCGCGCTGCATCAGGATCTTGCGGCCGGCGTCCATGCGCAGGGCGATTTCATCGTCCTCGACGCAGGTTTCCATGTAGGCCGCGCGCTCGGCGTCCACGAAATCGCGCTCGAACAGCACGATTTCCTCGGGATAGTAGAACTCCACCACGTTGCGCGTTTTTTGCGGGCCGTCCGGCCACAGGGTGGACACCACCAGCACGTGCGGATACCACTCCACCATGATGTTGGGGTACAGCGTGAGCCAGATGGCGC
This sequence comes from Massilia sp. Root351, assembly GCF_001425045.1. Taxonomy (GTDB): domain Bacteria; phylum Pseudomonadota; class Gammaproteobacteria; order Burkholderiales; family Burkholderiaceae_D; genus Rugamonas. The sequence goes on from NZ_LMDJ01000001.1 coordinate 668,033, forward strand.
CGAATTCGGGCGGTTCGCCGCCGCGGAACTTGAGCACCTGCTCGTGCCATTTCTGGTACACCGGCGAGCCGGACTTGCGCAGGCTGCGGTTCACGCCCACCGTCTGCACGCTGTAGTCGGCGCCGAATTCCCAGCGCAGGTCTTCGCAGTTGACGAAGCCGCCCAGCCCGGGGTGGAAGGGCTCGACGTGGTAGTCCTCCAGGTAGACCTCGATGAAGGTCTTCCAGTTGTAGTCGCACTGATGCACTTCCACGTGGTCGAACATATAGCCGCTGAAGTCCAGGTCCTTGGAGACCGACATTTCCTTCAGCTTGTCCATGACGTTGTAGCCGTTCTGCTCGAACAGCAGCCCGTTCCAGCTTTGCAGCCTGGTCTTGGGCAGGTTCAGGCAGGGCGTCTCGGGGAAGTGCGGCGCGCCGATCAGCTCCCCTTTCAGGTCGTAGGTCCAGCGGTGCAGCGGGCAGACGATGGTGTTGCTGTTGCCGCGCCCATTGAACATCAGCGCCTGGCGGTGGCGGCAGACGTTGGATAGCACTTCAAGGCCGTTGGCGTTGCGCACCAGCATACGCCCTTCGTTTTCGGAAACGAGGGTCGCAAAGTCGCCGGCGTTCGGCACCATCAGTTCATGGCCGACATAGCGCGGCCCTGCTTTGAACAGTTGCTGCATTTCACGCTGCAGTAGCGTTTCGTCAAAATAGACGTTAACCGGAAGTTGCGCGTTGGAGCGCGCTAGCTTGGCGTGGGTAGCCAGATCGGACATCCCAACCCCCCTTAATTAAAGTGCTGCAAACCAAGAAGAGACAGAATCCGTAAAGACCTGAATTCAGTTTTTGAAACGGTATTTCGGACAGAACCGGAGATTATACCGTGAAATGCCTATATTCCGCTGGCTTTCCTGACAAGGGCGCCCGATTGCCTCGCCGACAGGGTAGACTGGAGAGCAACACTGTAAGCGCCGGTTGCACTTGTGCCGAAGTGTTAATTCCACTGCATTGGTTGGTTTGATCTAAAATAACGGGCTACACTGCGCTGGCGGCCCCTGAACGCTGCCCGGCCTTACCGATTTGAGTGCTTATGTCTAAGAAATTGAATGCTGACCCCGTGAATGCCGCATCCGCCCCTGCTTCCTTCGAGGAAGCCATGGCGGAGCTTGCGCAACTGGTGACGCAAATGGAAGCGGGCCAGCTGCCGCTGGAAGCGTCCGTCGCGGCCTATGCGCGCGGCTCGGAACTGGTTAAATACTGCGCCGGCCAGCTCGACAAGGTGGAAGCGCAGGTCAAGGTGCTGGAAGGCGGCATGCTCAAGCCTTTCGCCGACGCCGAGGAGCTGGCATGAGCGCGGCCTTCCACGACTGGATGAAAACCATCCAGGCCGGCATGGAGCAGGATATGGGCGCCTACCTGCCGGGCGCCGGCGCCGTGCCGTCCAAATTGCACGAAGCGATGCGCTACGCGCTGCTGGGGGGCGGCAAGCGTGTGCGTCCCCTGCTGGTGTACGCGGCCGGGGCCCTGTTCGGCGCCGACGCCGCAGTACTGAGCCGCGCCGCCGCCGCCGTCGAAATGATCCATGCCTACTCGCTGGTGCACGACGACATGCCCTGCATGGACGACGATGAACTGCGCCGCGGCAAGCCGACCGTGCATGTGGCCTACGACGAGGCCACCGCGCTGCTGGTGGGCGACGCGCTGCAATCGCAAGCCTTCCTGGTGCTGGCCGACGCGGCCGCGGCGGACGGCGCGGCGCTGCCGCCGGGGCGCCTGGCGGCCATGCTGCGCCTGCTGGCCCATGCTTCCGGCTCGGCCGGCATGTGCGGCGGCCAGGCGATCGACCTGGACAGCGTGGGCCTGAGCCTGACGCTGGAACAGCTCGAGCGCATGCATCAACTGAAGACCGGCGCCTTGCTGCGCGCGTCCGTGGTGCTGGGCGCGCTGGCCGGCAAGGATCTGGACCAGACGGAACTGACCGCGCTGAACGACTATGCGCGCGCCATCGGCCTGGCCTTCCAGGTGGTGGACGACGTGCTCGACGCCACGGCCGATTCGGCCACGCTGGGCAAAACCGCCGGCAAGGACGCGGCCGACAACAAGCCGACCTATGTTTCGATACTGGGTCTGGAACCGTCGCGCGAGCTGGCGGAAACATTGCGGCGCGACGCGCATGCTGCGCTCGCGCCGTTTGGAGAAAAAGCTCTGCGGTTACGCGAACTCGCGGATCTGATCGTGCAGCGGAAGGCATAAATGAACTTGCTTGAAAATATCAACGACCCGGCAGACGTGCGCAAGCTGGCACGCACCCAACTCACGCCGCTGGCGCACGAAGTGCGCAACTACCTGCTCGATTCCGTCTCCAAGACGGGCGGCCACCTGTCGTCCAACCTGGGCACGGTGGAACTGACCGTGGCGCTGCACTACGTCTTCAACACGCCGCACGACCGCATCGTGTGGGACGTGGGCCACCAGACCTACACGCACAAGATCCTGACCGGCCGCCGCAAGCAGATGCACACGCTGCGCCAGCTGGACGGCATTTCCGGCTTCCCGCGCCGCGTGGAAAGCGAATACGACACCTTCGGCACCGCGCACTCGTCGACCTCGATCTCGGCCGCGCTGGGCATGGCGCAGGCGGCCAAGATCAAGGGCGAGCACCGCCACGCCATCGCCGTCATCGGCGACGGTTCCATGACCGCCGGCATGGCGTTCGAGGCCCTCAACAACGCCGGCGTGCAGGAGGACGTCAACCTGCTGGTGATCCTGAACGACAACGACATGTCGATCTCGCCGCCGGTGGGCGCGCTGAACCGCTACCTGGCGCGCCTGATGTCGGGCCAGTTCTACGCGGCCGCCAAGAATGTCGGCAAGCAGGTCCTGCCCGGCCCCGTGCTGGAGCTGGCCAAGCGCTTCGAAGAGCATGCGAAAGGCATGGTGGTTCCGGCCACCATGTTCGAGGAATTCGGTTTCAACTACATCGGCCCGATCGACGGCCATGACCTGGAATCGCTGATCCCGACGCTGGAGAACATCAAGAAGCTGAAGGGTCCGCAATTCCTGCATGTGGTGACCAAGAAGGGCCAGGGCTACAAGCTGGCCGAGGCCGAGCCGGTGCTGTACCACGGCACGCCCAAATTCAATCCGGCCGAGGGCATCAAGCCCGCTCCGGCCGGCAAGATCACCTACACCGAAGTGTTCGGCAACTGGCTGTGCGACATGGCCAAGGCCGACCAGCGCCTGGTCGGCATCACACCCGCCATGCGCGAAGGCTCGGGCATGGTGCGCTTCGAGCAGGAATACCCGGACCGCTATTTCGACGTCGGCATCGCCGAGCAGCACTCGGTCACCTTCGGCGCGGGCCTGGCCTGCGAAGGCCTGAAGCCGGTGGTGGCGATCTACTCCACCTTCCTGCAGCGCGCCTACGACCAGCTGATCCACGACGTGGCGCTGCAAAACCTGGACGTGACCTTTGCGCTGGACCGCGCCGGCCTGGTGGGCGCGGACGGCGCCACCCACGCCGGCAACTACGACCTGGCCTACCTGCGCTGCATCCCCAACATGGTGGTGATGGCCGCGTCGGACGAGAATGAATGCCGCCAGATGCTCACCACGGGCTACCACTACGACGGTCCGGCCGCCATCCGCTATCCGCGCGGCGCGGGCATCGGCGCGGCCATCGATCCGAAACTGGATGCGATCGAGATCGGCAAGGGCGAGATCAAGCGCAAAGGCGAGAAGATCGCCATCCTGGCGTTCGGTTCGATGGTGGCGCCATCGGTAACGGCGGGCGCGCAGCTGGGCGCCACCGTGGCCAACATGCGCTTCGTCAAGCCGCTGGACGTGGACCTGGTGAGGCAGCTGGCCGCCGACCATGATTACTTCGTGACGGTGGAAGAGGGCTGCATCATGGGCGGCGCCGGCGCCGCCGTGGCCGAAGCGCTGGCCGCCGAAGGCATCGTCAAGCCGGTGCTCATGCTCGGCCTGCCGGACAAGTTCATCGACCATGGCGACCCGGCCAAACTGCTGGCCAGCGTGGGCCTGGACGCCGCCGGCATCGCTGCCTCCATCAAGGCGCGCTTCGTGGCGGCGGACGGCAGCGACGAGCCGCGCCTCGTGGTCAACAACGGCTGAAGGCAAGCACGCTATGCCAGTCAGTTCCTACCTCGACACCTCGCCCGAACTGGGCGAGGGGGTCTACCTGCACGAGACCGCGCAAGTGATCGGCGACGTGCGCATCGGGCGCGATTCCTCCGTGTGGTGCAACACCGTGCTGCGCGGGGACGTGAACCGCATCACCATCGGCGAGTGCAGCAATGTGCAGGACTTTGCCATGGGCCACGTGTCGCACAAGAACGCGGCCAAGCCGGACGGCTCGCCGCTGGTGATCGGCAACTACGTCACCATTGGCCACTCCGTGATCCTGCATGGCTGCGAGATCGGCGATGAATGCCTGATCGGCATGGGCACCATCGTCATGGACGACGTGGTGGTGAAAAAGCACGTCATGATCGGCGCCGGCAGCCTGGTTGCACCCGGCAAGGTGCTGGAAAGCGGCTACCTGTACGTTGGCCGCCCGGTCAAGCGCGTGCGCAAGCTCACCGATGAAGAAATCGCCTACCTGAAGTATTCGGCCGAACACTACGTCCGCGTCAAAAACAACCATTCCAGGTAAGTCCCCCTTGCGGCGGCGCCCGCGCTCTCCTATATTGGTATAAACGGTTTATTCCAATACTGGGGGATCGCCATGCGCTCTTGCGCCCGCTGCGCTTGTTCCGCGGTGCTGCTTGCAGCATGTTTGCTGCCGCAGGCCGCGCCGGCGCAGGTGCCCGATTCCGGCCGCTGGCAGGAGCTGCGCTTCGGCGCGGAAGAGGTCGGCGAACGCATGGAAGACCGTTACATCGAGCAGGTGGTGGAACTGGCCGCCGCCGGCCGGCTCGATGCGGACCGCGCGCTGCTGCACCGCCTGCGCTACATCAGCCGGGAACTGATCGCCGCCGCCATTGAGTTGAAACCGGAAGCGGCGTCCTGGCCGTGGGAAGTGCACCTGGCCAGCGGGCCGGATATCGAAGCGGTCTGCCTGGCCGGCGGCAAGCTGCTGGTGGGCGCCGATTTCGTGCGGCGGCTGGCGCTGGACGACAGCGAACTGGCCGTGCTGCTGGCGCACGAGGTGGCGCACGCCATTGCGGAACACTCACGCGAGTTCCTGTCCGAAGCGCAGCTGGTTTATCGGCCGCTGGTGCCGGTGGACGTGGTCATGCTGCGGCTCGACAGCGACTTGTCCCTGCAACTGCGCCTGGCAAGCCTGGCCCGCACACAGGAGCGCGAGGCGGACCAGCTGGGGATGGTGCTGGCGCACCGCGCCGGATGGCCCACGTCGGCCATGCTCAGTTTCTACCGCAAGCTGGCGGACGCGGACGGCGGCGCCGGTGAGTCCCTGGTCGCCAGCCATCCCTCGCACGCCTCGCGCATCAGCATGTCGCGCGGCATGGCGCGGCTGCTGGAGCCATGACCTCGACGCCGCGATGCGCCCTACAGCGCCTCATAGGCAGCCTTCGCCATCGCCTCGTAACCGGCGTCGCCGGGGTGCAGGTGATCGCCCGAGTCGTACGCGGGCAGCATGCGGGACGGGTGCGCCGGGTCGCGCAGAACGGCGTCGAAGTCCGCCACCGCGTCGAAGGCGCCGCTGCCGCGTATCCAGTCGTTCACCTGGCGCCGCACGGCGTCCTTGGCTAGGCTGTAGTGATCCGACAGGGGAGTGCCTTGCAGCGCGTTCTCGAAAGGCGCCATGGTGGCGCCGACCACCTTCACCTTGCGCTCCCTGGCGCGTTCTATCAGCTTGCGGTAGCCGGCGATCAGCGTTTCCGCTTGCATGGCCGGATCGTGCGGGGCGAAGCCGCTGGCGGGCCAGCCGATGTCGTTGATGCCCAGCGCAATGATCACGCTGCGCACGCCCGGCTGCGCCAGCACGTCGTGCTCGAAGCGCGCTGCTGCCCGCTCGCCCATGCGGTCTCCCAGTACCCGCGCGCCCGAAATCCCGGCGTTGGCGACGCCGATTCCGCGCGCTGCGGCCAGCCTGGCCAGGTAGTCCGGCCAGCGGCGGTCATGGTCCGGCGTGGAGCCGTTGCCGTCTGTGAGCGAGTCGCCGAAGGCGACGACCGTGCCGCCCGTCGCCATCGCTGTTTCCCTGGCCGTTGCCGGCGCGCCGCCGCTGACGTGGATCGCGCTCAGGAACACGCGTCCTTGCAGCGGCGCCGCCTCCGACAACTGTCGCGCGCCGGCCTGGTTGCCGCGGCCGACAAAGGCCGTCTGCTGCGCGCCCCAGTGGAAAGTGGACGGCGCCGCACGCTGCGGAAAGTAAGTTGACACGCTCAACCGTTCAAGCGCACGCACGCTGAAGTCCAGCGCGTCGCTGACCGCCTGCTGGCCGGGCGCCACGGTCACCGAGCGCCGGCCGCCAAAGGTCAGAATGCCCGCCGGCGCGCCTGCAATGGCGCTGGAAGCGCCGCCTGCCGCGTTGCCGGCGCTGCGGGCCAGCTGTGCTTCGCCGATCACCAGCGGCTCCGTGCCATAGCGGTTCGACAGCACCACCCGCACGCGCTGCCCGCCCACGCTGAGGCGCAGCGTCTCGCGCACGGTTTGTTTCTGCAGGCTGAGCGGGATATTGGTCGGCAGCGCGAAGCCCGCATCCCAGCCGGGCTGCGGCGCCGCGTACCAGCTGGTCTGCCACTGTTCGGCCGCTGCGGCCGCTGCGGTGGACGAGGCGAGGGCGGCGGCAGCGCCGATGGTGGCTATGGTGGCTATGGTCTTGAACATGATGTGCTCCTTGAGTCAGTGTGCAGACATCTTCATTCATTCCAATCCCATGCGGAAGCTGTTGAAATGGACTATGATTCATTCCAATATCGAATGAGGACCCGGCATGGACACCATCCGCTCCCTGCAGTACTTCGTGCGCGCCGTCGAACTGGGCAGCTTGTCCGCCGTCGCGCGCGAACACGGCACCACGCAGCCCACGGTGAGCAAGGTCGTCGCGGCCCTGGAAGACAGCCTGGGCGTGCGCCTGCTCGAACGCAGCACCTCCAGCCTGTCGGCCACCGTGCAGGGCCAGCGCTTCTACCAGCGTAGCAAGGGCGTGCTGGAAGACTACGCCGAAGCCGTGGCCGAGGCGCGCGGCGAAAGCCAGAGCGCTGCCGGCCTGCTGCGCGTTAACGCCCCGGTCGCGCTGGGCCAGTTCCGCCTGAACGCGCTGGTGCAGGAGTTCCTCGCGCACTACCCGGAAATGGAAATCGAGCTGATACTGAACGACCGCATGGCGGACTTGGTGGAAGAGGGCGTCGACGTCGCGCTGCGCCTGGGAAGCGAGCTGCCGCCCAACGCCATCGCCCGCAAGATCGCCGGCTCGCCGCGCTGGCTGGTGGCATCGCCCGGCTACCTGCACAGCCGCCCCACGCTGCACCAGCCAGAGGACCTGGCGGCGCACGACTACATCCGCTTCGCCTGGCTCAGCACCGGCGGCATGGTCGAACTGCATAACGGCGCGCGCAGCGTGCGCATCCAAACCCAGGGCCGCTACCGCGTCAACAACGCGCTGGCGATCCGCGAAAGCCTGGAAATGGGCGCCGGCATCGGCCTGTGCCCCGCCTGGCTGGTGCAGGACCTGCTGGCAAGCCGCAAGCTCACCCGCGTGCTGCAGGACTGGCACGGCGCCGCGCAGGATCTCAGCCTGATCTATCCCTCCCGCCGGCACCAGCCGTTGCGCACCCGGCTGTTCATGGACTTTCTGCAGGCGCGCCTGCTGCAACAGGCAGGATTCGAAGTTTAACCCTTCTTGCTCTTGCGCTCGTGCTGCCACAGCACGTCGCTGCCGCCGGCGAAGCGGTTCAGCACGCGGGCCAGTACGAACATCAGGTCGGACAGGCGGTTGACGTACTGGCGCGGGTGCTCGTGCAGGGCCTCGGCCTTGCCCAGCGTGACGATGCTGCGCTCAGCGCGGCGGCAGACCGTTCGGCACACATGGGCGATGGCGGCGGCGCGCGAGCCGGCCGGCAGGATGAACTCGGTCAGCGCCGGCAGGGTGGCGTTGTACTTGGCCAGCAGCGCGTCCAGCTGCTCGACATGTTCCTCCTTGATCATCTGGTAGCCGGGGATGCACAGCTCGCCGCCCAGGTCGAACAGGTCGTGCTGGATGCCCACCAGTTCATCGCGCAGGTCGTCCGGCATGGCTTCGCTGAGCAGCAGGCCGAGGTTGGAGTTCAGCTCGTCCACGTCGCCGATGGCGTGGATGCGCAGGCTGTCCTTGTCGGTGCGGCTGCCGTCGCCCAGGCCGGTGGTGCCGTTGTCGCCGGTGCGGGTGGCGATTTTCGAGAGTCGGTTGCCCATGGTATTGCCCCTTATTTCTGGAATGACAGCGAGCATACGATAATTTCGGCTTGGGTGCCTTACAATCAGTACTTCATCGGCGATATGCTCCACTCCCATGACCACAGCCACCCAAGTAGCCACGCCGGCCTTTACGGCCGAGCGCCAGCACAGCGTCGCGGCGGCCCTGCGCGCCGCGCTGCCGGCAAGCAGCATCCTGTCCGCGCTGGAGGACACCCGGCCCTACGAGTGCGACGGCCTGTCGGCCTACCGCCAGCCGCCCATGATCGTGGCGCTGCCCGCCAATGAGCAGGAGGTGCTGGCGGTGCTCAAGGTGTGCCGCGACATGAACGTGCCCATCGTGCCGCGCGGCGCGGGCACCGGGCTGTCCGGCGGCGCCATGCCGATTGCCGACGGGGTGGTGCTGTCCACCGCGCGCATGAACCAGATCGTGCGCATGGACGCGTATTCGCGCACGGCCGTGGTGCAGCCCGGCGTGCGCAACCTGGCCATCTCGGAGGCGGCCGCGCAGCATGCGCTGTACTACGCCCCCGATCCGTCCTCGCAAATTGCCTGCACCATAGGCGGCAACGTGGCGGAGAACTCGGGCGGCGTGCATTGCCTGAAGTACGGCCTGACGGTGCACAACGTGCTGCGCGTGCGCATGGCCACCATCGAGGGCGATGTGGTGGAGCTGGGCAGCGAGGCGCTCGATGCGCCGGGCCTGGACCTGCTGTCGGCCTTCATCGGCTCGGAGGGCATGCTGGGCATCGTCACCGAGGTGACGGTAAAGCTGGTGCCCAAGCCGGCCTGTGCGCGCGTGATCATGGCGTCCTTCGGCGACGTGGTCACCGGCGGCAATGCGGTGGCCAAGGTGATTGCGGCCGGAATTATCCCTGCCGGGCTGGAAATGATGGACCGCACCTCCTCGCGCATGGTGGAGCCATTCGTGAAGGCGGGCTACGACACCGACGCCGCCGCCATCCTGCTGTGCGAGGCGGACGGCACGCTGGAAGAGGTGGACGAAGAAATCGCGCGCATGACGGCGGTGCTGGAGGCGGCCGGCGCCAGCGCCATCCAGGTGTCGCAGAGCGAGGCCGAGCGGCTGAAGTTCTGGTCGGGGCGCAAGAACGCTTTCCCTGCGGCCGGCCGCATCTCGCCGGATTACTACTGCATGGACGGCACCATCCCGCGCAAGCACCTGGCGCGGGTGCTGATCGGCATTGAACAGATGGAGCTGAAGTACGGCCTGCGCTGCGCCAATGTGTTCCATGCGGGCGACGGCAACCTGCATCCGCTGATCCTGTTCGACGCGAACCAGCCGGATGAGCTGGAGCGCGCCGAGGCCTTCGGCGCCGAAATCCTGGCGCTGTGCGTGGAAGTGGGCGGCACCATCACGGGCGAGCATGGCGTGGGCATCGAGAAAATCGATTCCATGTGCGTGCAGTTCAAGCCTGCCGAGCTGGAGGCTTTCTTCAGCGTGAAGCGCGCCTTCGATCCGGCCATGCTGCTCAATCCGAACAAGGCCATTCCCACCCTGAACCGCTGCGCGGAGTTCGGCAAGATGCGCGTGACGGCAGGCCTGCTGCCGCATGCGGGTTTGCCGCGTTTTTAATCGGAGCCACATGCAAGCGATCGTAGAGCAATTCCGTAACCAGGTGCTCGCTGCCGTCGAGGCGGGAACGCCTTTGCGCGTGCGCGGCGGCGGCAGCAAGGACTGGTATGGCAACGCGGCCATGGACCCGGCTGCGCCGGGCGCGCTGCTCGATACCCGCGCTTACACCGGGGTGGTGGACTACGAGCCGACCGAACTGGTGATCACGGTGCGCTGCGGCACGCCGCTGGCCGAGGTGGAGGCACTGCTGGCCGCCAACGGCCAGATGCTGGCGTTCGAGCCGCCGCGCTTGGGCGCCGGGTCGACCATCGGCGGGGTGGTGGCAAGCGGCCTGGCCGGGCCGCGCCGCGCCAGCGCCGGCGGCGTGCGGGACTTCGTGCTGGGCGCCAAGCTCATGGACGGCAAGGGCGAGGTGCTGAACTTCGGCGGGCAGGTGATGAAGAACGTGGCGGGCTACGATGTTTCGCGCCTGCTGGCCGGCTCGATGGGCACGCTGGGATTGATACTGGAGGTGTCGCTCAAGGTGCTGCCACTGCCGGTATGCGAAGCCGCGCTGCGTTTCGAATTGGGCGAGATCGATGCGCTGCGGCGCCTGAATGAGTGGGCCGGGCAGCCTTTGCCGCTGTCGGCCAGTTGCTGGCACCGGGGCGTGCTGACGCTGCGGCTGTCGGGTGCGGAGGCAGCGGTGCGCGCGGCATTGGCGCGCATGGACGGTGCGCGCGTCCCTGATGGCGAAGCGGCGGCGTTCTGGGCCAGCCTGCGCGACCAGTCGCACGGCCACTTCAATGGTGGCGCCCTGTGGCGGCTGTCGGTGCCGCCAGCGGCCAGCTCCATCATCCTGAAAGGCGAGCAGCTGATCGAATGGGGCGGCGCGCAGCGCTGGCTGAAAGTGGACGCGGCGCCCACCGCCGATACGGCGCAGGATGTCCGCCGCACGGTGGCGGCGGCGGGCGGCCACGCCACGCTGTTCCGCGCCGATGACAAACGTGCCGGCGCGTTTCATCCGCCGGCGTCCGCCGTGGCGAAGATCAACCAGCGCCTGAAGCAGGCCTTCGATCCGGCCGGTATCTTCAACCCCGGCCGCATGTAGACTCCGATACCATGCAAACCAACCTGGCAGACTTCATCAAGAACACGCGCGAAGGCGACGAGGCCGAGGCCATCCTGCGCGCCTGCGTGCATTGCGGCTTTTGCACCGCCACCTGTCCCACCTACCAGCTGCTGGGCGATGAGCTCGATGGCCCGCGCGGCCGCATCTACCTGATCAAGCAGGTGCTGGAAGGCGCGCCCGTGACGCAGAAAACGCAGACCCACCTGGACCGCTGCCTGACCTGCCGCAACTGCGAGAGCACCTGTCCGTCCGGCGTGCAGTACGGCCGCCTGGCCGACATCGGCCGCAAGGTGGTCGAGCAGCGCGTGCAGCGGCCGCTGGCCGAGCGCGTGAAACGCTACGTGCTGAAAGAAGCATTGCCGCGCCGCTGGCTGTTCGAGCCGGCGCTGGCCATGGGGCGCCTGTTCAAGCCGGTGCTCTCGCCGGCGCTGCAGGACAAGCTGCCGCCGGCCGCGGCTGCGGGGCGCAGGCCTGCGCGCAGCCATGCGCGCAGGATGCTGGTGCTGGAAGGCTGTGTGCAGCCGGGCATGGCGCCCAACATCAACGCCGCCACGGCGCGCGTGCTGGATGCGCTGGGCGTGCAGCTGGTCGCCGCGCGCAAGGCGGGCTGCTGCGGCGCGTTGCGCTACCACCTGAATGAGCAGGAGGGGGGGCTGGACGACATGCGCCGCAATATCGATGCGTGGTGGCCCTACGTTGCCGGAGATGCCGCGCCGGTCGAGGCCATCGTGATGACAGCTTCCGGCTGCGGCGTCACCGTCAAGGAGTACGGCCATCTGCTGGCGCACGACCCCGCCTATGCCGAGAAGGCGCGCCGCGTGTCGGCGCTGACCAGGGACCTGAGCGAGGTGATGCCGGAGTTCGAGGCGGAGCTGGCGCAACGCATGCGGGGCCGCATCGCCGAGCGGGTGGCCTTCCATCCGCCTTGCACCCTGCAGCACGGGCAGCAGATACGCGGCAAGGTGGAAGGCGTGCTGCGCGCCGTGGGCGTGGAGGTGGTGCTGTGCGCGGACAGCCATCTGTGCTGCGGCTCGGCTGGCACCTATTCGATGCTGCAGCCGGAGCTGTCGATGCAGCTGCGCGAGCGCAAGCTGGAGAACCTGGCGGCCACCGGCGCGAAGAAGATCGTGTCGGCCAATATCGGTTGCCTTACGCACCTGCAGTCCGGCACCGAAACGCCGGTGCAGCACTGGATAGAACTGATCGATCAGGCGCTGGGCAAGCTGGCGTAGGGGATGCTGGGAGCGCCGCTCATGCCGTCGACCGGCAGCAGGGCGGCGCGCTGCCAGGCGGGCGTGGCGGCGAAGCTGGCGGTCCACGGCAGCACCTCGCCGGCCGGCATCGGGCGCGCGATGCCGTAGCCTTGCGCCAGCTCGCAGCCCAGGCGCATCAGCTGGGCGCCGTGTTCCACCGTCTCGACGCCCTCCGCGATCACGCTGCGGTTGAAGGCGCGTGCCAGGCCGATGACGGCCGACACCAGGTGCAGGTCGTCGCGGTCGACCAGCATGTTGCGCACGAAGCTCTGGTCTATCTTCAGCACTTCGGCAGGCAGGCGCTTCAGGTAGGACATGGACGAGTAGCCGGTGCCGAAATCGTCCAGCGCGAAGCGGATGCCGAGCGCTTGGCATTCCAGCATGATGGCGCGCACGTGGCCGATGTCCGCCAGCGCCGACGATTCCAGTATCTCCAGCTCCAGCATGCGCGGCGGCACGCCGGGAAATTCGGCCAGGATGGCGGTCAGGCGCGGCACGAAGTCGGTGCGCTGGAAATGGCGCGCGGCGATGTTGACGCTCACCACCCAGTCCGGATGGCTGGCGCGCCACAGTTCCAGCTGGCGCAGCGCGTGGCGCAGCACCATGTCGCCGATTTCCACGATCAGGTCGGTATGCTCGACCACCGGCAGGAACTCCATCGGCCCGACGATGCCGCGCTGCGGATGGCGCCAGCGCAGCAGCGCCTCCATGCCGATGATGCGGCCGGCGCGCATGTCCAGCTTGGGCTGGTAGTACAGGCACAACTCCTCGGCGCGCAGCGCGGCGCGGATTTCGGTGCGGCGGTTGTGGTGCGTGCGCACCTGCTCGTCCAGGTGCACATCGAAATAGTGTACCTTGTTGCGGCCGGTGAGCTTGGCCTGGTACAGCGCCTGGTCGGCGTGGCGCAGCAGGTTGTCGGCGCTGATGTCGCCGCCCTGGTAGATCGTGACGCCGGCGCTGGCCGGCACCGACAGCGTCTGCGTCTCGCAATGGTAAGGGCGGGCCAGCAGCGCGAGCAGCTGCGCCAGCGTGTGCTCGACGGCGGCCTGGTCGGGCTGGTCCGGCAGCAGCAGCACGAATTCGTCCCCGCCCAGGCGCGCGGCGTAGTGGCGCGGACCGGCGAAGCTGTGCAGGCGGCCGGCTGCCTGCTTGAGGATTTCATCGCCCAGCGCGTGGCCGCCGCGCTCATTCACCTGCTGGAAGTGGTCCAGGTCCAGCATGCACACGGCCAGCATGGCGTTGTGCTCTTTGGCCAGTTCCAGTTCATGCTCGAAGCGGGCCGCCAGCGCGCTGCGGTTGGGCAGGCCGGTCAGCAGGTCGTGCTGGCTTTGCCAGGACATTTGCTGGATCAGCTGCTTCTTCTCGCTCACGTCGCGGAACACCAGCACTATCCCTTGTACGCCCGCCTGCGCCGCAGCGGACAGCCGCGCCGCGCCGCCGTCCCCGTTGCGCCGGATGGGCGCGATCGTGTATTCGATGACGAAGCTGGCGCCGGATGGCTGGCGCAGGGTCTGGTTCTTGGCGCGCACCACGGCGCCGCCGGCGTAGATGCTCTGCATGGTGCGCTTCAGCGCCTGGTGGCCGAAGTTGTTGGCCAGCGTGAACACCGCTTGCAGCTGCCTGCCGCGCGCCTGCTCTTCGCCATAGCCGGTGAGCTGCTGCGCCGCTTCGTTCATGCTGCCGATGCGGCCGTCGAGGCCGATCACGATGACGGCGTCGCCGATCGACGACAGCGTGACCTCGATGCGTTCCTTCTGTTCCTGCAGCGAGTGCACCAGCGCCTGCACCTGGCTGGCCATGCTGTTGAAGGTGGTGGCCATGGCGCGCGCCTCGGGCGAGCCGCTGACCGGCATGCGCATGCCAAGGTCGCCGTTCTGGAAGCGGCCGGTGGCGCTTTCGAGGCGCAGCTGCATGCGCCGGTTGAGGTAAATCAGCAGGCCTAGCAGTACGTAGATGGTGACGATGTTTACCGCCGAGATGGCCGCTTGCTGGCGCAGCGCGCGCCATACGCGGTTCAGCGGCTGGGTGGGATGGAACCACAGCGACAGCGTGCCGGGGGCGAGGCCGGGGCCCGCGCCGCCGGGGCCCGCGCCAACCTCGTGCAGCGGCACGCGCAGCTTGAGGTACAGCGGTTCGATGGCGGTGACCCTGCCCAGCCAGGAAGGATGGGCCAGGTCCGGCAGCGGCGCCGCGCCGGCCGAGCTGGTGGCGTTGCCGCCGTGTTCCCAGCGCACCATCGCCAGGTCGGGATCGTGCGCGGCGGCGCCGGCCAGCAATGCGGCAATGGCCAGCTGGTTGCGTTCGCGCTGCAAAGGCTTGAGGGCGGCCGCCAGGTACTGGCTCAATTGCTGCGCTTCGATTTCGTAGCGCTGGCGCGCGGCGGCCGATTCGGATTCGGTCATCAGCGTATAGCGCACGCTGACAATGACGGTTACTAGCAACAAGATAGGGACGAAGAGCCTGGCATAGATTCCCATGCGCATCCACAATGACAGCAATTTCCCCAACAGTGGCATAGGTTTCCGTCCAGCCTTAAATCATTCCTAGTCACATTATTACGTAAAAGTCATGGCGCAACCCCGATTATTTTAACTTTCCGCCCATTTTTCCATGATTTCCGCGACAGCCGGCAGCTGGCCCAGGAACAGGTCCACCAGCTGCGGATCGAAATGCAGGCCGCGCTGCGCGCGCAGGTGGTCGCAGGCCTGTTCCACGGTCCATGCCTGTTTGTAGGGACGCACCGACGTTAGCGCGTCGAACACGTCGGCCACCGCGACGATGCGCCCGGCCAGCGGAATCTGTTCGCCTTTCAGGCCCTGCGGGTAGCCGCTGCCATCCCATTTCTCGTGGTGGTTCTGCGCCACCTGGCAGGCCACGGCCAGCATGCCCGTGGCGTGGCGGCCGATGATGTCGGCGCCGATGGTCGGGTGGGTTTGCATCACGCGCCATTCGTCCTCGTCCAGCTTGGCGGGCTTTTGCAGGATGCGGTCGGGGATGCCGATCTTGCCGATGTCGTGCATGGGCGCGGCGTTGAACAGGTCGTCCACATCGTCCTCGTCCAGGCCGCAGGCAATGGCCAGCAGGCGCGTGTAGTGGCTCATGCGGATCACGTGCAGCCCGGTTTCATTGTCCTTGTATTCGGCGGCCAGGCCGAGGCGCTGCACGATCTCGAGGCGGCTCGCTTTCAGTTCGTCCAGCCGCACCAGCGACAGGTGCAGGCGCACGCGCGCCTTCACCACGGCAGGGCTGACCGGCTTGGTGATGTAGTCCACCGCGCCCGCTTCGAAGCCGTCCACCTCGTCGGTGCTGTCGGTCAGCGCGGTGACGAAGATGACCGGGATGCCGGCCGTGGCGGGATCGGCCTTCAGGCGGCGGCACACCTCGTAGCCGGTCATGTCGGGCATCATCACGTCCAGCAGGATCAGGTCGGGCTGCTCCTTGGCGGCCAGTTCAAGCGCGCGCGGGCCGTCCTTGGCGAACAGCAGGCTATGGCGCTCCTGCAGGATTTGCCGCAGCAGCTGCAGGTTGGTGGATTCGTCGTCGACCGCGAGGATGACGGGAAGGCGCTTGGGTGGTTGTGTCATGGTGTGCTCCCGGCCGGCGCCGGCAGGCAGGACGCCAGCAGCGCCTGCAGCCGCGCGTGGGCCGCGCTGAAATCGAAATCGTCTATCGCTTGCTGCAGTTCCCGCAGGCGCTGTGGCGGGACATGCGACGCCAGTGCTTGTGCCAATTGTTCCATAGCGGCTTCGTCGAAGGCGCCACTGTCGATGGAGCGCTGCAGGGTGGCGCCCAGGCGCTGCACCAGCGCTTCATCGAGCGGTGCGTGCGGTTCCGGGCCGGGGGCTGCGGCGGGTGCGGCGGTGGTGGCGGCCGCGCCGGCAGCCGCAGCGGTGCCAGCGGTGGCGGTGGCGTTGGCGAGCAGGAGGTCGATGGCCGCGATGGCTTCGGCCAGGCGCTGCTCCACCGCGTCCAGCAGCGGCGCTGCCGTGGCCGGCGCCGCCACCGCGCTGCCGCGCCACGCTTGTTCGAGACGGTCCAGCGTTGCGGCCAGCTGCTCCAGCCCCAGGTTGCCGGCCGCGCCCTTGAGCTGGTGCGCCAGTGCCGCGGCGGCGGCGAAGCTTGCCTGGCCGGCGCCATCGGCGGCATCGGCGAGGCCGGCGCCCAGCCGCCGCAGTTCGCCGGTGGCGCCCGCGCGGTCGGCGGCGAAGCTGCGCAGCGCGCGGTGATACGCGCGCTCCTCGCCGGCCCAGCGGTGCAGCGCGTGCTGGTGGTTCAGCACTTGCAGCAGGGTTTCCGGGCCGCTGGCCTGGGTTTGCTCGTCAATGGCGATACCCAGCACCATGGCCAGTTCGCGGCCCAGCACGTGCATGTCCACCGGCTTGGGCGCGAAGCCCTCCATGCCTGCCGCATTGGTGGCCTCGCGGTCTTTTTCCAGCACGCTGGCGGTCATGGCGATGATGGGCACGCGCGGGCGGCCGCGCTGCGCTTCCTGCGCGCGGATGCGGCGCGTCGCTTCCAGGCCGTCCATGCCCGGCATCTGCACATCCATCAGGATCACGTCGAAGCGGCCTTCGGCGGCCAGCTGCACCGCGATGGCGCCGTCGCTGGCGCCGGTGATGCTGTGGCCCTGCTTGCCCAGCAAGAGGGTGAGCAATTCCAGGTTTTGCGGCACGTCGTCGGCCGCCAGGATGTTCAGCGGCGGCAGCTTGATGCACGGCGCCGCGCGCTGCTGCGCCGGCTGGCTGAGCGCGGCCGTCATCGGCAGCACCACGTGGAAGGCGCTGCCGTGGCCCTCGGTGCTGGTGGCCCAGATCTGGCCGCCCATCAGTTCGGCCAGCTGCTTGCAGATGGTGGTGCCCAGCCCCGTGCCGCCGAAACGCCGGTTCATCGACGCGTCGGCCTGGGTGAAGGGTTCGAAAATGGCGGCCAGGCGGCTGGCCGGAATGCCGATGCCGGTGTCGCTGACGATGAAGTGCACGCAGTCGCCGTCCGGCCCGTTCTCGCGCGCCACCGCCAGCGTGACGTTGCCCTGGGCGGTGAACTTGATGGCGTTGCCCAGCAAATTGCTCAGCACCTGGCGCACCCGCAGCTCGTCGCCGTGCAGGCTGTGCGGCATGGCCGGATCGTAGGCGATCGACAGCTTCAGCCCTTTCGCGCCGGCGTTGCTGCCCATGGTGGAGGACAGCTCGTCGATCAGGGCCAGCAGGTTGTAGTCGGCCAGCTCCAGTTCCACCGCGCCCTTGTCCAGCTTGGCCGTGTCGAGGATTTCGTTGAGCAGGCGCAGCAGCGAGCGCGCCGAGTTGCGCACCGTGTTCAGGTGGCGCCGCTGGTCGCTGGCCAGTTCGCCCTGCAGCAGCACGTCGGTGAAGCCGAGGATGGAATTCATCGGGGTACGGATCTCGTGGCTCATGTTGGCCAGGAAGGCGGCGCGCGCGGCGGCGGCCTGCTCGGCGCGCTCCTTGGCCGCGCGCAGCTCCTCTTCCATGGTGCGGCGGCCGCTGATGTCGAGGATCACGCCGTCCAGCCATTGCACTTTGCCTTCGTCGTTGAGGATGGCGCTGCCGTTTTCCCACAGCCAGCGGATGCTGCCGTCCTGGTGCAGCAGGCGGTATTCCAGCAGGAAGGGCTGGCCGTTTTCCACCGCCGCGTCCAGGCCGCGCGCCACCTGTTCATGGTCGTCCGGGTGGATCAGGTCGCCGAAGCAGCGCTTGGGCGGCGCGCCGAGGAAATCCGATGCCGGGTAGCCGGTGACGCTTTCCACCGCCGCGCTGACGTAGACCATGGGCCAGCCGGGCGCCATCAGGCTGCGGTAGGAAATGCCGGGGATGTTGCCGATCAGGGAGCGGAACTGCTGTTCGCTGGCGCGCAGCTGCTGCTCCATGGCCTTGCGCTCGCTGATGTCGGTGACGAAGCAGACGTACAAGTCCTTGTCGGCCAGGCGCGCGTGGCCGTAGGCATTGCGCAGCGGGACCAGGGCGCCGCTCTTGTGCAGGCCCAGCACGTCCTGGCTCTCGCCGATCACGCCCTCCCTGCCGTCGTTCAGGTGGCTCAGGATACCGTCGCGCTGCGAGCGCGCGGGATCGGCGATCAGCACGCGCACGTTGCGGCCCAGGATGTCTTCGCGGCGCCAGCCGAAAATGCGCTCGGCGGCCGCGTTGAATTCGCGGATGGTGCCGTCCGACTCCATGGTGATGACGCCGTCGACGGCGGTGGCCAGCAGTGCGCGCATCCACGATTCGCTCTGGCTGAGCTGGAAGAACAGCGCGCGGTAGCGCAGCATGCCGTTGGCCGACAGTACCAGCAAGGTGAACGAGACGGTGATCAGGGTGACGGCCAGCGCCAGGAAACCGGCGTTGCTCACCCCGCCGGCCGTGCCGGGCGGCACGGTGCCGACGAAGCGCGCCGCCGCCATGCCGGTGTAGTGCATGCCGGCGATGGCGCAGCCCATGATGACGCTGGCGATGGCCAGCCGGGCGCCGCCGCCCAGGCGGCCGCGCAGCGCGTTCAGGCCGAAGCGCACCCACAGCGCCAGCGTGGCCAGCGCCACCGCCACCACGATGGACAGCGCGAACATGGCCGGGTCGTAGCGCAGCGTGAGGGCGCTGCGCATGGCGGCCATGCCGGTGTAGTGCATGGCGCCGATGCCGGCGCCCACCAGCACGCCGCCGGCCAGCAGCTGCCAGCGGCCGATCTGCTGGCGGCTGATCAGCGACAGCGCCACGAAGGACGCGGCCACGCTGGGCAGCATGGACCAGATGGTGATGGCGCGGTCGTAATCGACGCTGGTGCACAGGTCGAAGGCCAGCATGCCGATGAAATGCATGGCCCACACGCCGCTGCCCAGTGACAGGCTGCCGGTCAGCAGCGCGGCGCTGCGCAGCCGCGCGCTGGTGGCGGCGCCGGCCTGGCCGGCCATCTGCAATCCCATCCAGGAGGAAAACGCCGCCACCAGGATGGACAAGGCAACCAGCCAGGGATCGTAGCGCCCGAAACTGAGCATAGTGGGGTCGGAGGGCGGCGAGAACAGCTGCGCCAGGTAGTCGATAACCATGATGTGCGGGCGGGGCAAAGCCGCCGGGGTAGTGCCAGGGAAGGAATTACTCGGCCAGCAGGCGCGCGATATCGTCCGTCAGTTCTTCCGGCTTGGTGGTGGGGGCGTAGCGCTTGTAGACCGTGCCGTCCTTGCGGATCAGGAACTTGGTGAAGTTCCACTTGATGCCTTCCGTGCCCAGCAGGCCGGGCGACTGTTTTTTCAGGTGCTGGTACAGCGGGTGCGCGCCGCTGCCGTTCACGTCCACCTTGGCGAACATGGGGAAGCTCACGCCGTAGTTCTTTTCGCAGAAGGCGCCGATGTCCTCGGCCGTTCCGGGTTCCTGGGCGCCGAACTGGTTGCAGGGGAAGCCCAGCACCACCGCCCCCTGGTCCTTGAACTGCTGGTACACCGCCTCCAGGCCATGGTACTGCGGCGTGAAGCCGCACTTGCTGGCCGTATTGACGATCAGCAGCACCTTGCCCTTGTACTGCGCCAGCTCGGCCGGCGCGCCGGACAGGGTGTCGGCCTTGAAATCGAATACTGTGGTCATGGGCTTCCTTAGATGATGTTCAGGTGTTCGGTGCCCGCCGACAGGTCGCGCGTCTTGGCGGCCTTGCCTTCCAGCTTGATGGCCAGGCGCAGGTCGTTGACCGAATCGGCGTTGCGCAGCGCGTCCTCGTAGCTGATCACATCGGCCTCGAACAGGTCGAACAGCGACTGGTCGAAGGTCTGCATGCCCAGCTCGCGCGACTTCTTCATCAGCTCCTTGATCTCGTGTACCTGGCCCTTGAAGATCAGGTCCGAGATCAGCGGCGAGTTGAGCAGGATTTCGATGGCCACGGCGCGGCCCTTGGTTTCCTTGCGCGGAATCAGGCGTTGCGACACCATGCCCTTCAGGTTGAGCGACAGGTCCATCAGCAGCTGCTGGCGGCGCTCCTCGGGGAAGAAGTTGATGATGCGGTCGAGCGCCTGGTTGGCGCTGTTGGCGTGCAGGGTGGCCAGGCACAGGTGGCCGGTTTCGGCGAAGGCGATGGCGTGGTCCATGGTCTGGCGGTCGCGGATCTCGCCGATCTGGATCACGTCCGGCGCCTGGCGCAGGGTGTTCTTCAGCGCCACTTCCCAGTCGTCGGTGTCCACGCCCACCTCGCGCTGCGTGATGATGCAGTTGCGGTGCGGGTGCACGAATTCCACCGGGTCCTCGATGGTGATGATGTGGCCGTAGCTGTTCTCGTTGCGGTAGCCCACCATGGCCGCCAGCGTGGTCGACTTGCCCGAGCCGGTGGCGCCCACCATGATCACCAGGCCGCGCTTGGACATCACCACGTCCTTCAGCACTTCCGGCAAGCCCAGCTCTTCCAGCTTGGGGATGGCCGAATTAATCGTGCGCAGCACCATGCCCACGGCGCTCATCTGCACGAAGGCCGACACGCGGAAGCGTCCCAGGTCGCCCGGGCTGATGGCGAAGTTGGCCTCCTTGGTCAGCTCGAAGCCGGCGGTCTGCTTGTCGTTCATGATGGAACGGGCCAGGTCCGAGGTGTGGGCGGCGGTGAGCGGCTGGGCCGACACCGGCGTCATCTTGCCGTCGATCTTCATCGCCGGCGGGAAGCCGGCCGTGATGAACAGGTCCGAGCCGTTCTTGCTGACCATCAGGCGCAGCAAGTCGAACATGAATTTGGAGGCCTGGTCGCGTTCCATCTGGTGTGCTTTCGTTTAGCCCGGGAAGTTGTCGGGGATCTTGGCGGCGTTGCGCGCGGCGGCCGGCGAGATCAGGTTGCGGCGCACCAGGTCGGTCAGGTTCTGGTCCAAGGTCTGCATGCCGACGTTGCTGCCGGTCTGGATGGCCGAGTACATCTGCGCGATCTTCGCTTCGCGGATCAGGTTGCGGATGGCCGGCGTGCCGACCATGATTTCGTGCGCCGCCACGCGGCCGGAGCCGTCCTTGGTCTTGAGCAGCGTTTGCGAAATGACCGCCTGCAGCGATTCGGACAGCATGGCCCGCACCATTTCCTTTTCCTCGGCCGGGAACACGTCGACGATGCGGTCGATGGTCTTGGCGGCGGAGGAGGTGTGCAGGGTGCCGAACACCAGGTGGCCGGTTTCGGCCGCCGACAGCGCCAGGCGGATGGTCTCCAGGTCGCGCAGCTCGCCCACCAGGATGGCGTCCGGGTCTTCCCGCAGCGCCGAGCGCAGCGCGTTGTTGAACGACAGCGTGTGCGGTCCCACTTCGCGCTGGTTGATCAGGCACTTCTTGGAGTCGTGCACGAATTCGATCGGGTCCTCGATGGTGAGGATGTGGCCGTACTCGTTTTCGTTGAGGTGGTTGACCATGGCCGCCAGGGTGGTGGACTTGCCCGAGCCGGTCGGCCCCGTCACCAGCACCAGGCCGCGCGGCTTGAGCGCGAATTCGGCGAAGATCTTGGGCGCGTTCAGTTCTTCCAGGCTGAGGATCTTGGACGGAATGGTGCGCAGCACGGCGGCCGCGCCGCGTTCCTGGTTGTAGGCGTTGACGCGGAAGCGCGCCAGGCCGGGAATGGCGAAGGAAAAATCGCACTCCAGCATTTCCTCGTAGGCCTTGCGCTGGCCGTCGTTCATGATGTCATAGATCATGCCGTGCACGTCCTTGTGCTCGAGCGGCGGCAGGTTGATGCGGCGTACGTCGCCGTGGACGCGGATCATGGGCGGCAGGCCGGCGGACAGGTGCAGATCGGAAGCTTTGTTCTTGACGGAGAATGCGAGTAATTCGGAGATGTCCATTTATAATCCCAGTGCTGCGTTTCGGGGAGAGGCCTGCGGAACCGGCCCAACCAGCCAGCCCGATGATTATGTCCAGAATAGCCCAGAACTTGCAAGCAGTGATCAGTACAATTGTTGCCTCCGAGCACGAAGCGGGCCGTCCGGCGCAGTCCGTGCGCTTGCTGGCCGTGTCGAAGACCTTCGGCGCGGAGGCGGTACTGGAAGCGGTGCAGGCCGGGCAGCGCGCGTTTGGCGAAAACTATGTGCAGGAGGGCGTGGACAAGATCCGCGCGCTGGCTGCGGCCACGCCCATGCCGGACCAGGCACTGGAGTGGCATTTCATCGGGCCTATACAAAGTAACAAGACGCGGCCCATCGCCGAGCATTTCGACTGGGTGCACACGGTGGAGCGCGAGAAGATCGCGCTGCGCCTGAGCGAACAGCGTCCGGCCGGACGGGCGCCGTTGAATATCTGTTTGCAAGTAAACATCAGCGGGGAAGCCAGCAAGAGCGGCGCGGCGCCGGACCAGGTGGCGGCGCTGGCGCAGGCGGTGGCCGGGCTGCCGAACCTGCGCCTGCGCGGGCTGATGGCCATTCCCGAACCGGAAGACGATCTCGACAAGCAGCGCGCGGCATTTCGCCGCGTGCGCGAACTGTATGACGCGCTGTGCGCGCAAGGCCTGGCGCTCGACACGCTGTCGATGGGCATGTCCGGCGACATGCGCGCGGCGGTGCTGGAAGGCGCCACCATCGTGCGGGTGGGCAGCGCCATATTCGGCGCGCGCAGCTACGCGGCGACTTCCGCGGCCACACCCGCGGTTACCCCTAAAGGACAAGTATGAAAATTGCATTCATCGGCGGCGGCAATATGGCCGCGGCACTGATCTCCGGCCTGGCCGGCAAGCTGACGGCGGGCGCCAACATCCACGTGGTGGACCCCAGCGCGGCGGCGCTGGAGAAGCTGCGCGCGCAGTTCGGCGTGAGCACGTCGGCCGCGCTGCCGGGCGCGCCCCACGCGCCGGACGCCGGCGTGGCGGGCGGCGACGGGGCCGCCGTTGCGGCCGCAGCAGGCTACCAGGCGGTGGCCAGTGCGGACGTGATCGTGCTGGCGGTGAAACCGCAAAGCATGCGCGAAGTGGCGCAGCAACTGCGCCCGCTGCTGCCATTGCCAGGCGGCGCGGCGGCGGCCGGCCCGCTGCTGGTGTCGATCGCGGCCGGCATCCGCGCGGCGGACCTGTCGCGCTGGCTGGGCGGCTACGGTGCCATCGTGCGCTGCATGCCGAACACGCCGGCGCTGATCGGCATGGGCGTCACCGGCATGGCCGCGTCGGCCGGCGTGAGCGCGCAGCAGCGCGCGGCGGCCGACGCCATCATGAAAGCCGTGGGCGGCACCGTGTGGCTGGACGACGAGGACAAGATCGACGCCGTGACGGCGGTGTCGGGCAGCGGCCCGGCCTATGTGTTCTACTTTATCGAGGCGATGCAGAAGGCGGCCGAGGAACTGGGCTTGAGCGCCCAGCAGGGCAAGGACCTGGCGCTGGCCACCTTCGCCGGCGCGGCGCAGTTGGCGGCGCAGTCGGACGAGCCGGTGTCGCTGCTGCGCGAGCGCGTGACGTCGAAAGGCGGCACCACCTACGCGGCGCTGAGCAGCATGGCGGACGACGGCGTGGCCGAGGCGATCGGCCGCGCCATGAAAGCGGCCGCCGCGCGCGGCCAGGAGCTGGGCCGCGAGTTCGGCGGCGCGGACTGAGGCTGGCGGCTTGCGCCGGGCAGGCCCGGCTGCGCCGCCCCGCGATCCTGGCCGATGGGGCGTAGCGGGGGCGGGAAGCGCGCAAGCCGCCGCGGCGCGGCATCAGCGTTGCATCAGCGCTGTTTGGCGCCGATCACCAGGCCGGCCAGCAGGCCGACCGCCGCGCCCATCGCCACCGCGCCCCATGGATGTTCATGGACGTAATTGTCGGTAGCCTTGGCCGCCAGCTTGCTGCGTGCCAGCATGCTGTCTTCCAGCCGCAGCAGGTCGGTTTTGGCGGTCTGCAGGGTTTCCTTGAAAGCGGCCTTGGCGTGTTCGATCTCGGCGCTGCCATCCTTGACGGCCGTGCTCAGCCATTGTTCGGCATCGGTGACGGCGTCGCGCAGGTGGCTCAGCAGGCGTTCGCGGTCGGCGCCCGCGTCGTTGCGCAAGGTGCTGCCGCTGGCTTGGTTGGTATTCTGGTCCATGGATAGCCTCTATGCAGTGGTGGATAAGGCAGGGACACGCCGCTTGCCACATGGCTTGCTTCAGCGTAGCGCGTAGTCCAGCGCAACGCCTGCAAAGACAGCCGCCCCCAGCCAGTTATTGTGCCGGAACGCGGCAAAGCAAGGCGCACGTTCGCGGCCGCGTATCAAGGTGTAGTGGTAGGCCGCGATGGCGCCCGCCGCCGCCAGCCCCAGGTGGAACGGCCAGCCCAGGCCGAACTGGCGTCCCGCCGCCAGCAGCATGCCCAGGTACACCGCGTAACACAGCATGACGATGGCCACGTCGTAGCTGCCAAAGGTGATGGCCGAGGTCTTGATGCCGATTTTCAGATCGTCGTCGCGGTCCACCATCGCGTACTCGGTGTCGTAGGCCACGGCCCAGAACACATTGGCCGCCAGCAGCCACCACGCCACGGCCGGCACCGCGCCCTGCACGGCGGCAAACGCCATCGGGATGCCGAAGCCGAAGGCGATGCCCAGGTAAGCCTGCGGGATGGCGAAAAAGCGCTTGAAATATGGATAAGTGCCGGCGATCACGACCGCCGCCACGCTCAGCTGCTTGGTCAGCGCGTTCAGCGGCAGGATCAGCAGGAAGGCCAGCACCGCCAGGGTGGCCGCCACGGCCAGCGCCTCCTTGCCGCTGATGCGCCCGCTGGTGATCGGGCGTTCGGCGGTGCGCTTCACGTGGCGGTCGAAATCCTGGTCGGCGTAATCGTTGACGGCGCAGCCGGCCGAACGCATCAGCAGGGTGCCCAGCGAGAAGATGAGCAGCAGGCGCCCGTCCGGCACGCCGCCGCTGGCCAGCCACAGCGCGGCCAGGGTGGGCCACAGCAGCAGCACGGTGCCGATGGGTTTGTCGAGGCGTACCAGGCGGAAGTAGAGCTGCAGCTTGTTCATCGCGTTCGGGAGCTAGGCAAAAACGCGATTATAGACCCTGCCAGGCGCTTAGGCGGAGGCCTCGTCCTGGCACAGCGGGGTGACGCCCGGCAGGTCGCATTCGGCCACGGCGCTGCAGATGGCGTCGATGGCGGCCTTGCGCGTAAAACTCTTGCGCCAGACGATGACCACGCGGCGCGACGGCGCCGGCTGCTCGAAGGGCCGGAACTGCAGCATGCCGTCCTTCACGCCCATGTCCGGCACCGAGGCGCGCGGCAGCACGGTCAGGCCGATGCCGCTGGCCACCATGTGGCGGATGGTCTCCAGCGAGGAACCCTCGAAGGTGCGCTGCATGCCGTTGCCGGGCGAGGAAAAGCGCGCCATTTCCGGGCACACCTCGAGCACCTGGTCGCGGAAGCAGTGGCCATTGCCCAGCAACAGCATGGTCTCCGTCTTCAAGTCCTCGGCCGGGATGCTGTTGCGCGCAGCCCACGGATGCTGGCGCGGCATCGCCACCACGAAGGGCTCGTCGTACAGGGTCTGCAGGGCCATGCCGTGGTCGGGCAGGGGCAGCGCCATGATGGCCGCGTCCAGTTCGCCCTGGCGCAGCATCTCCAGCAGCTTGACCGTGAAGTTTTCCTGAAGGATGAGCGGCATCTGCGGCACATTCTCTATCATGGCCTTCACCAGGGGCGGCAGCAGATAGGGGCCGATGGTGTAAATGACGCCCAGGCGCAACGGCCCGGCCAGCGGGTCCTTGTTTTGCTTGGCGAGTTCCTTGATGGCGGCGGTCTGTTCCAGCACGCGCTCGGCCTGGGCCACGATCTGCGCGCCCAGCGGGGTGACGGAAATTTCGGCGCCGCCGCGTTCAAACAGGACGACACCCAGCTCGTCTTCGAGCTTCTTGATGGCAACCGAGAGCGTAGGCTGGGCAACGTAACAGGCTTCGGCGGCGTGTCCGAAGTGTTTCGCTCGCGCAACAGCGACGATGTATTTCAATTCGGTCAGTGTCATAAATGTATTTGAACACAGGCAATGATTGGGCGCAATGCCGAAAGGGGCCAGCTGTCCAGCGCAACTAAATAGTATTGTAGCGTAAGGGCATGGCTATAATTGCCCGGACCGGCTGTGCCCAGGCAGCCGACCAACCTGGCGAGGCAAGCATGTCAACCACATTTGGCCACGAAGAAGCGCAGGCCTACATCCACAAGCTGCTCAAGGTGATGCACCAGACCGGCGGCTCGGACCTGTTCATTTCCGCCGATTTTCCGCCCAGTATCAAGTCGCAGGGCGCCATGAAACCGCTCAGCCAGCAGCGCCTGACCGGCGAAGTGACGCGCGCGCTGGCCATGGCCATCATGAACGACAAGCAGCGCAACGAGTTCGCCGCCGAGATGGAATGCAATTTCGCCATCTCGCTGCCGGACGTGTGCCGCTTCCGCGTCAACGTGCTGATGCAGCAGCAGAACGTGGCCATGGTGATCCGCACCATTGCCTCCGAGATCCCGAATTTCGCGAAGCTGGACCTGCCCGAGGTGCTCAAGGACGTCATCATGGCCAAGCGCGGGCTGGTGCTGGTGGTGGGAGGGACCGGCTCGGGCAAGTCGACCACGCTGGCGGCCATGATCGACTACCGCAACAGCAACTCGGCCGGGCACATCATCACGGTGGAAGACCCGGTCGAATATGTGCACAAGAACAAGGGCTGCCTGGTGACGCACCGCGAGGTGGGCGTGGACACGCATTCCTGGCACAACGCGCTGAAGAACACGCTGCGCCAGGCGCCGGATGTGATCCTGATCGGCGAGATCCGCGACACCGAGACCATGGAGCACGCCATCGCCTTCGCCGAGACCGGCCACCTGTGCCTGGGCACCCTGCACGCCAACAACGCCAACCAGACCATGGACCGCATCATCAACTTCTTCCCGGAAGAGCGGCGCAACCAGCTGCTGATGGACCTGTCGTCTAACCTGAAGGCCATCGTGTCGCAGCGCCTGGTGCGCACCGAGGACGGCAAGGGGCGCAAGGCCGCCATTGAAATCCTGCTGAACACGCCGACCATCGCCGAGATGATCTTCAAGGGCAATTTCCACTCCATCAAGGAAATCATGGCCAAATCGCGCGAGCTGGGCATGTGCACCTTCGACCAGGCGCTCTACGAGCTCTATAATAGGGGCTATATCTCCTACGAAGAGGCGCTGCGCAACGCCGACTCGGCCAATGGACTGCGGCTGCAGATCAAGCTGCGCGGCGACCGCAAGGAGCCGGGCGAAGGCGGCGGTGGTGCAGCCGGGCCGGTTGGCGAGCTGAGCATGCAAATCGACCAGGAAGAGGAAGACGCCGAGCCCGGCCACTAACCAACGGAACCTATGCCCCAATTCGAAGAAAAAATCTGCAGCCGCGCCGAACTGGCGGCGCGCGTGGCCGCCTTGCCCCAGCCGGTGGTGCTCACCAACGGCGTGTTCGACATCCTGCACCGCGGCCACGTGACCTACCTGGCGCAGGCGCGCGCGCTGGGCGCCGCGCTGGTGGTGGCGGCCAATACGGACGCGTCGGTGAAGCGGCTGGGCAAGGGCGACGACCGCCCGCTGAACGCTTGCGCGGACCGCATGGCGGTGCTGGCGGCGCTGGAATCGGTCAGCCTGGTGGTGCCGTTCGACGAGGACACGGCGCTGGAAGTGGTGCAGGAAGCGCGGCCCGGGATCTACGCCAAGGGCGGCGACTACGACATGACGGCCATCCCCGAGGGCAAGGCCGTGATCGCCTACGGCGGGCAGGCGGTGGCGATCGACTTCGAGCACGACCGCTCCACCACCAAGCTGCTGGCCAAGGTGCGCACCTTCGGCGGCTGAGTTATCTTTTCTTGAGGATGGTGATCTTGCCATCCGCTTCAAGGAAGACGCACTGCATTTCGTCGAGGCTGCAGTCCTGCTCGCGCAGGGCTTGCTGCATGTCGCCCTCGGCGACGCGGTTGCGCTTGACGACCTCCTGGAAGATCTTGCCGTCGCGCCCCAGCAGGACGGCGGTGCCGTCGACCAGTTCGGCCGCCTTGCGGCTGCGGGACGTGATGAAGGCGATCGCCATGTTCAGCGCGATAAGGGTGGCAGCGATCAGCAAGCCGGCGGGAATGGAATTATCGCCGCCGGACAGCGAGTTCGACACCGACTCGCTCAGCAGCATGACGACCAGCAGATCGAAGGGGGTAAACTGGCCCACGGTGCGCTTGCCCGCCACGCGCACCATGACCAGCAGCACGGCGTAGATGATCGCCCCCCGGGCGACCAGCTCCCACCACGGCAACTCCATCTCGAACATACCCCCTCCCTGCGGCGCCTATACGACCTTATACGACGAAGCGCAGCGCCACGCCAACACCGTAGAGCTGAGCAAGCTGAGCCGCATTTCCCCCACTTCGGGGTCAGACCCCGAAGTGGGGGGGGGATGCGGCTCAGGCCGCTTGTCGGATGTCGGGTGGAGTTATAGGGATTTTCCGAGCTGGCGCAGCAGGCGCGACAGGGTGCGCGGGGACATGTGCAGATATTGTGCGATGGCGCGAATGGAGTAGGCGGACGACAGGTAGGCGCGCAAGGCCGCTTCTTGCCAGCAGGCGAAGCGGGCAAAGTACTGGTCGATGGGCTCTGCCGGCACGGTGCTTGCGGCGGGCGGCGCACGTTTGGCCGCCTTGGCCGCGAGGCGCTGGGACGCGAGCGGATCGGGCAAGCCATGGCCCTGCATGACGAATTCGGCGTAAGCCTGGATGTGGCGTTCACGCGGGCCGGTCCCGAACTGGCTTAGCAACCAGTCTGTGTGCAACCAGTCTGGCCGGCGGGTCAAGCCAAGCAGGGCGCGGTGGCTGCTCCATTTCCAGGCCGACGCCACCGCGGCCAGCTGGGCCCGGACGGGATTCAGGACAAGGTAGCGTGCCACCTCCAGCAGGTATTCCTGGCGGTCGATGATCTCGGCGCTGTAGCGGCTTTGCGATACGTGGCCAAGATGCTGGTACTTCCGGTTGAAGTACTGGAAATACTTGCCGTTTAGATAGCGCATGCCGGCCGCGATGTTGCCGAGCGGGGTCTCCACCGCCAGGTGGAAGTGGTTCGGCATCTGGCAGTAGGCGTGGACGATGAACTGGAATCGCGCAGCGGTCTCTCCCAGCATGCCCAGCCAGACCCGATAGTCATTGCCATCGACGTAAATGGTGGTGCGGCGAACGCCGCGCGCCGTGACGTGATAGAGGGCGCCGCATGCCTGGGTGCGAAGTGGTCTGCTCATGCCGCAATATACCGCCGGGGCACCGCGGCATATTGATGCCCATCAACTTTTCACTGGCGAGCTGAGCCGCATTTGGCCTAAGTCGGGGTCTGACCCCGCTGTGCGGGGGATGCGGCTCAGGCTGCTAGCCTTGGGGTGTCAGGCGCCGCCGCTGTAGCCGTTTTGGCGCCAGGCTTCGAATACGACCACGGCGACCGTGTTGGAGAGGTTGAGGCTGCGGTTGTCGGGGCGCATGGGGAGACGGATGCGCTGGCTTTCGGGGAAGCTGTTGCGCAGCTCCGGGGCCAGGCCGCGCGTCTCGGAGCCGAACACGAAGTAGTCGCCGGGCTGGAAGCGGCATTGCGCGAACGGCGAGGAGCCGTGCGTGGTCATCGCGTACATGCGCGCCGCGTCGGGCTGCTCGCTGGCCAGGAAGGCGTCCCAGCTTTTGTGCACTTTCATGCTGGCATACTCGTGGTAGTCGAGCCCGGCACGCTTCATCTTGCTGTCTTCCAGCGGAAAGCCCAGCGGCTCGATCAGGTGCAGCCGGGCGCCGGTGTTGGCGCACAGCCGGATGACGTTGCCGGTGTTGGGCGGGATCTCGGGGTTGACTAGTACTACGTGGAACACTGCGTTTCTCCTGTTAACTATAATGCGGCGGCGTGCGCGCGAACACCAGGCAGGTGATGCGCGCGGCGCCGTGGCGCTTGAATGCGGCGGCCAGTTCGTCCAGCGTCTGGCCGCTGGTCATGACGTCGTCGACAATGCCGATGTGGCGCCCTTCGACCAGCGCCCGGTCCGCTACCGCGAAGGCGTGCGCGATGTTGGCGCGCCGCTCGGACGGCTGCACCAGGCTTTGCGCGGCCGTGTCGTGCACCCGGGCTGCCAGGCGCGGGTGCACGGCGATGTCGAGCCGCCGGCCCAGCGCGCGGGCGATTTCCAGCGCCTGGTTGAAGCCGCGCTCGGCCAGCCGCTGCGGCCCCAGCGGCACCGGGCAGAGCACGGCGGGCCGCTCGAATCCCGGCGCGGCCTGGACCGCGTCGGCCAGCGCGCGGCCGAACAGCGCGGCCAGCGCCAGCCGGCCGCCGAATTTGAGCTGCAGCACCAGCTGGTCTTGCGGCATGGCATAGTCGGCGGCGGCCAGCGTGGCGTCGAAGGCGGGCCGGTGCGCGAGGCAGCGGCCGCACACGGCGCCGCCCCGGCTGGCCGGCATCGGCGCGCCGGGCGCCTGCGCGTGCCACTGCCCCGCCAGCGGGTTGGCGCAGACCCCACAACGCGGACGCGCCGTGCCGAATATCTGCGCATGGCATTGCTGGCAAGTTTGCATGCCGGTCCAGGCTTCCCCGCCGCACAGCACGCAAGCGCCCGGCAGCAATGTGTGGCTGGCGCGCGCCAGCAGCGCGCGCAGCCGGCCACGGGACAGCAGCCCGGGCCGCAGGCGGGCCGGCGGGGCTGCGCCGGCGTCGATGGCGGCCGGCGCGGCAACCGCTGCGCCGGGCGCGGATTCAGGGCCAGGCATCGCACTTCCCCTTAACCATGTAAACTGCCGCCATTATCTCACCCATCCGACCGCGAGTCTGACCGATCATGCAAGTTCCCGCCAAGCCGCCGAAATTGAGCGCGCCCATCGACATCGAGCGCGTGCGCGCGCTGTTTTCCCGCCCCGAGCGCATCGCGCCGTCCGATTTCCTGCGCCGCGAGATTGCGTCGCGCATGCAGGACCGCCTGCAACTGGTGAAAATCGTGCCGCAGCGGGTGCTGGACGCGGGCTGCGGCGCCGGCGCCGATTTGCCGATGTTGCAAAAAATGTATGCCGCCGCCCAAATCCTGGGCGTGGACGCCGCCGAGCCGATGGCGCGCGCGGCCGCCGCCGCCAGTCCGGCGCCGAAAGGCGGACTGAACCAGCTGATCAGCAAGCTGCTGCCGTCCAAGACCGGGGTCGACCTGGTGTGCGGCGATTTTGCCGAGCTGCCGCTGGCGCTGCACAGCATGGACCTGGTCTGGTCCAACCTGGCGCTGCACTGGCATCCGCAGCCGGACCGCGTGTTCGCCGAGTGGCGCCGCGTGCTGCGGGTCGAGGGCTTGCTGATGTTTTCCTGCTTCGGCCCGGACACGTTCGCCGAGCTGCGCACCGCCTTTGCCGAGGTCGACCTGTTCCCGCACGCGCTGCCCTTCGTGGACATGCACGACTTTGGCGACCAGCTGGTGGAGGCCGGCTTTTCCACCCCGGTGCTGGACATGGAGAAGATCACCGTCACCTATGGCACGCCGCAGGCGCTGCTGGCCGACGTGCGCGCCTGGGGCGGCAATCCGCTGGCCACGCGCCGCCAGGGCCTGCTGGGCCGCGCCGGCCGGGACCGCCTGCTGGCCGCGCTGGAGCGCCAGCGCCGCCCGGACGGCAAGCTGGGCCTGACTTTCGAGGTGCTTTACGGACATGCTTTCCGCCCGGCACCACGCAGCACCAGCCAGGGCGAGTCGATTGTCCGCTTCGACCTGCCGCGCAAGCCCGGGAAATAGGCCGGCGCCAGGCGGCCCGCTGTGGAATAGCGTCCCGCATATGTGGCAAATAACGCCAAAGCACTGACGATTGGGCTTGCGTAACAGATAATTTCCTTGATGCCCCTAGGGGTGTTGACTATAATCCTTGACTAATTTTGCCATCATTTCGTCTTGTATAAGTATTACCAAAATACAGGGTGGGGGGACTTTAGGTGTTGTAGCGTACGGCGGCTATTCAGAACATCGGACGGCTGCCTTTAAAAATATTAATTATTTCTTGGGTGGTTGGGGAAAACATGAAACATGCAAAGCGATTTCAATCGTTGATGCTCGCGCTGTCGATGACAGCCGCCGCAGTCCCGTCCTGGGCGGCGGAGACGGCTGCAGCGGCTACTGAATACTCGAAGGCCACCGGCGGTACCGGCGGTCCCATGGTCAACCAGCTGAACCTGCAGGCGCCCGCCACCGCCATCGCTGCGGACATCTACAGCCTGCACAACCTGATGATGTACATCTGCCTGGCGATCTTCATCGCCGTGTTCGGCGTGATGTTCTATTCCATCCTCAAGCACCGCAAGTCGCTGGGCCACAAATCGGCCTCCTTCCACGAGTCCACCGCGGTCGAAATCGCCTGGACCATCGTGCCGTTCCTGATCGTCATCGGCATGGCGCTGCCCGCCACCAAGACCGTGGTGGCCATGAAGGACACCTCCAACGCCGACATCACCATCAAAGCCACCGGCATGCAGTGGAAATGGGGCTACGACTACCTGAAGGGCGAGGGCGAGGGCATCACCTTCATCTCCAACCTGTCCACGCCGCGCTCGCAAGTGGGCGCGCCGGGCGTGGCGCCGACCGAGAAGCGCGGCGACGCTTACCTGATGGAAGTCGACAACGAGGTGGTGGTGCCGGTCAATAAGAAGATCCGCATCGTCACCACCGCCAACGACGTGATCCACGCCTGGACCATTCCCGCCTTCGGCGTGAAGCAGGACGCCATCCCCGGCTTCGTGCGCGACACCTGGTTCAAGGCGCAGCACACCGGCGTCTACCGCGGCACTTGCGTGGAACTGTGCGGCAAGGACCACGCCTTCATGCCTATCGTGGTGCGCGTGGTCACCGCCGAGGAGTACACCGCCTGGGCCGACAAGAAGAAAAAGGAACTGGCCGCCCTGGCGGACGATCCGAACAAGACCTGGACCATCGATGAACTGAAGACCAAGGGCGAGAAAGTGTACTCGGCCAACTGCGCCGTGTGCCACCAGGCCAACGGCAAGGGCGTACCTGGCGCCTTCGCGCCGCTGGACGGCTCCGCCGTCGTCAACGGCGAGAAAGCGGCCCAGATCCACGTGCTGCTGAACGGCCAGAAGACCGGCAAGTTCCCGGCCGAGATGCCGGCCTGGAAGCAGCTGTCGGACACCGACATCGCCGCCGTCATCACGTATACGCGCAACAGCTGGTCGAACAAGCCGGCCGAAAACATCGTTCAACCGGCCGAAGTCCTGGCTGCACGCAAGTAATTAGGAGTTGCACATCATGAGCACGACTATCGATCACGCACACGATCATGCGCATGGCCACGACCATGGTCATGACTACGGACACGACCACGCACACGACCACCCCAGCGGCTACCAGCGCTGGCTGTTCGCCACCAACCACAAGGATATCGGCACGCTGTACCTGTGGTTCTCCTTCATCATGCTGCTGTCCGGCGGCGTGCTGGCGCTGATGATACGCACCGAGCTGTTCCAGCCCGGCCTGCAGTTCTTCCAGCCTGAGTTCTTCAACCAGCTCACCACCATGCACGGCCTGGTGATGGTGTTCGGCGCCATCATGCCGGCCTTCGTCGGCTTCGCCAACTGGATGATCCCGCTGCAGATCGGCGCATCCGACATGGCGTTCGCGCGCATGAACAACTTCTCGTTCTGGCTGCTGCCGCCTGCCGCGCTGCTGCTGGCCGGCTCGTTCTTCGTGCCGGGCGGCGCCACCGCCGCCGGCTGGACGCTGTACGCGCCGCTGTCGACCCAGATGGGCCCCGGCATGGACATGGGCATCTTCGCCATGCACATCATGGGCGCGTCCTCGATCATGGGCTCGATCAACATCATCGTCACCATCCTGAACATGCGCGCGCCCGGCATGACCCTGATGAAGATGCCGATGTTCTGCTGGACCTGGCTGATCACCGCCTACCTGCTGATCGCCGTGATGCCGGTTCTGGCGGGCGCCATCACCATGACCCTGACCGACCGCCACTTCGGCACCTCGTTCTTCAACGCCGCCGGCGGCGGCGACCCGGTCATGTACCAGCATATCTTCTGGTTCTTCGGCCACCCCGAGGTGTACATCATGATTCTGCCGGCTTTCGGCATCGTCTCGCAGATCATCCCGGCCTTTGCCCGCAAGACCCTGTTCGGCTACCACTCGATGGTGTACGCCACCGCGTCGATCGCGATCCTGTCCTTCATCGTCTGGGCGCACCACATGTTTACCACCGGCATGCCGGTGACTTCGCAGCTGTTCTTCATGTACGCCACCATGCTGATCGCGGTGCCGACCGGCGTGAAGGTGTTCAACTGGATCGCCACCATGTGGAAGGGTTCGATGACCTTTGAAACCCCGATGCTGTTTGCCGTGGGCTTCATCTTCGTGTTCACCATCGGCGGCTTCACCGGCCTGATCCTGGCCGTGACCCCGATCGACATCCAGCTGCAGGACACCTATTACGTGGTGGCGCACTTCCACTATGTGCTGGTGGCCGGCTCGCTGTTCGCGCTGTTCGCCGGCTTCTACTACTGGGGTCCGAAGTGGACCGGCCACATGTACAGCGAAGCGATGGGCAAGACCCACTTCTGGCTGTCGCTGATCACCTTCAACATCACGTTCTTCCCGATGCACTTCCTGGGCCTGGCCGGCATGCCGCGCCGCTACGCCGACTACGCGGCGCAGTTCACCGACTTCAACGCCATCGCTTCGATCGGCGCCTTCGGTTTCGGCCTGAGCCAGGTGTTCTTCCTGTTCTTCGTGGTGCTGCCGACCATCCGCGGCGGCAAGCCTGCCGGCGACAAGCCATGGGAAGGCGCAGAAGGCCTGGAGTGGACCGTGCCGTCGCCGGCGCCGTTCCACACCTTTGAAACCCCACCGCAAGTGAAATAATCATGGCCGCCCCTCAAGCCGACAAGAAGCAGGGCAACCTGAAGCTGGCGCTGATCCTGGGTTCGATCGCGCTGGTGTTCTTCGTGTCGGTGTTCGTCAAACGCGGCTGGCTAGGCTGACATGAGCGTCAAGGCCGAAAACCTGCGCATGCTGCGGAAGCTGATCATCATCGCGGTGATGATGTTCGGCTTCGGCTACCTGCTGATCCCGGTGTACAAGCATATCTGCGAGGTGCTCGGGATTAACATGATCACGCAGAAGGACGGCACCGTTTCGCTGGACCCGAAGAATACCCAGGTCGACAGCAGCCGGCTGGTGACGGTGGAGCTGGACAGCAATGCGCACGGCCCGTGGCGTTTCCGCGCCACCCAGCGCAGCATCCAGGTCCATCCGGGCGAACTGGCCACGGTGGTGTACGAAGTGGTCAACACGCAGCCGCGCACGGTGAACGCGCAAGCGATTCCGAGCTACGCGCCGAACAGCGCCACGGCCTATTTCAAGAAGGTGGAGTGCTTCTGTTTCCAGCAGCAGACCATGAAGGCGAACGAGGCGCGGCAGATGCCGGTGGTGTTCTTCATCGACCCGGCTTTGCCGAAGGACGTGAAGACCATCACGCTGTCGTACACGTTCTTCGAGATCGCGGGACTGGATAAGACTGCCTCAAACTAGGAGGCCAAGATGGAAGAAAAGAAGCAAACAGCTTCTTTCATGTATTCGATGAAAGCGGTGATATGGTCGTTCTTCGGCCTGCGCCGGAAAAAGGATTTTGACCAGGACGGGGCCAAGCTCAACCCCTTCCACGTCATCATCGCCGCCTTGATAGGCGTGGCGCTGTTCATTGGCTTGCTGATAACAATAGTGAAGTTCGTAGTTTCACAGTAATTTTAGGAGATGAAGATGAGTTCACATAACGCGGCACCGTACTACTTCGTGCCTGGTCCGTCCCGCTGGCCTATGCTCGCCGGCATTTCCCTGCTCATCACCATGATAGGCGCGTCGGCCTGGGTCAACGACGCCTCCTGGGGCTCCACCGTCAACATCATCGGCATCCTGGCCACGCTGACCGTGCTGTATTTCTGGTTCGGCGACGCCATCAAGGAATCGGAAGGCGGCTTGTACAGCAAGCGCATCGACCATTCCTACCGCTGGTCGATGGGCTGGTTCATCTTCTCGGAGGTGATGTTCTTCGGCGCCTTCTTCGGCGCACTGTTCTACGCCCGCGCCATTTCCCTGCCATGGCTGGGTGACCTGGACCATAAATTCATCTGGCCGGACTTCGCCGCGCAGTGGGGCAACACCCCGGCCGGCGTGGTGGAGAGCTTCACCGCCATGGGCCCGTTCCCTATCCCGACCATCAACACCGCGCTGCTGCTGCTGTCCGGCCTGACCCTGACCATCGCCCACCACGCGCTGATCGCGGGCAAGCGCGGCAAGACCGTCGGCTGGCTGGCCGCCACCGTGGCGCTGGGCGCCGTGTTCATGTGCTTCCAGGTGTACGAGTACATGCACGCCTACAGCGAACTGAATCTGAAGCTGACCTCGGGCATCTACGGTTCCACCTTCTACCTGCTGACCGGCTTCCACGGCTTCCACGTGACCATGGGCGCGATCATGCTGGCGGTGGTGATGGTGCGCGTGATGAAGGGCCACTTCACCCCGGAACACCACTTCGGCTTCGAAGGCGCCGCCTGGTACTGGCACTTTGTGGACGTGGTCTGGCTGGGCCTGTACATCGTGGTCTACTGGCTGTAACTGTCACAGTAAGCGCTATAATCTGCGGCGGACAAGGTTCGCCGCAATGAAAAAAGCCGTGCGCAGGTGAACCCGCGCACGGCTTTTTTCTTGGCGCCGGCAAGGCGCTAGCGTATGCCGGTCGGCTGGATGTAGCCCAGCTTGTGCGCCACCAGGATGAGCACGAACAGCGCGATCGAGAAGCCCACGCGCATGGCCAGCGAGCGCACCATGCGCTGGTCGTTCTTGCCCTTTTGGCGCATCATGTAATACAGGGCCGACCCCAGGCTGGCAAGGATCAGGATGAAGGCAATGGCAACGAGGATTTTCATGGAATTGGCAGTACCGCAGGTCGGGACGCAGGTCGGGAATAAGGCACCATTGTAATGGCCTTCCGCTTCAAATGGGTTCCCTTCGCCGCCACTGTGCTGCTGGTGGCGCTGGGCGTGTCGCTCGGCCGGTGGCAGGACCGCCGCGCCGCCGACAAGAGCGCCGCCGAGGCGCGCCTGCAGGCCGGGCAGGCCGGCGCGCCGCTGCTGCTGGGCGCGGCCGCCGTGCCGGCCGCCGAGGTGGCGCAGGTCGAGTTCCGCCGCGTGCGCGTCACCGGCCGCTTTGTCGCGGACTGGCCGCTGTACCTGGACAACCGCCCGTCGGCCAAGGGCGTCGGCTTTTATCTGCTGATGCCGTTCCGTATCGACGGCTCGGACCAGCACGTGCTGGTGGCGCGCGGCTGGCTGCCGCGCAATTCGGCGATGCGCGAGCAGCTGCCGCCCTACGGCACGCCGTCCGGCACCGTCACGCTGGAAGGCGTGGCACGGCTGCATGCCGGCCATGTGATGCAACTCGGCACGGCGCCGCCGCTCAAGCCGGGCGCCATCGTGCAAAATGCCGGCGTGGCCGAGGTGGCCGCCGCCAGCGGGCTGCGCATGCAGCCCTTCATCATCGAACAAACCGCCCCGGCCGGTGCGGAGGACAGCGGCCTGTCGCACGACTGGCCGGCGCCCGCTTCCGGCGTGGACAAACACCGCGGCTACGCCTTCCAGTGGTATGCACTGGCTGTCATGGCCGCTCTCTTTTTCGTTGCAACAGGATTCAGACGTGGAAAACAAAACTGAGGAAACCAAGCGCTCGCGTGGACGCTGGAAGCTGATGGCGGTGCTGGCCGTGTGCGCGGCGCCGCTGATTGCATCGTACATCACCTACTACATCATCAAGCCGGAAGGGCGCACCAACTACGGCGCGCTGATCGACCCGCGCCAGTACCCGATTCCCGCCATGGCCAGCGCCACGCTGGACGGCAAGCCCACCGGGCTCGATGCCTACAAGGGCAAGTGGATCATGCTGAAGGTGGGCGGTTCGGACTGCCAGCAGGCCTGCCAGGACCAGCTGTTCGCCATGCGCCAGCTGCGCACCATGCAGGGCAAGGAGATGGAGCGCATCGAACGCGTGTGGCTGATTACCGACGACCAGCCGCTGGAGACGGTGCTGCTGCGCGTGAACGACGGCACCCGCATGCTGCGCGCACCGGCCGGCACCGTGGCCAAGTGGCTGCCGGTGGAGCAGGGCGGCCAGGCCTCGGACCACATCTACCTGATCGACCCGCTGGGCAACCTGATGATGCGTTTCCCGAAAGACCCGGAACCGGGCAAGGTGAAGAAAGATATCGCCAAGCTGCTCAAGGCTTCGGCCATCGGTTGAGGGGGCGCAATGCATAGCACCACGCTGGCCCAGCTGGCCATCACCGGACTGCTGGTGGCGCTGCTGCCGCTGTCCATGGTCTGGGTGTCCTCGGATGAGAACAAGTACCGCAAGCTGGTCTGGATCAGCGTGTTCCTGACGTTCGACCTGATCGTGTTCGGCGCCTTTACCCGCCTGACCGATTCGGGCCTGGGCTGCCCGGACTGGCCGGGCTGCTACGGCCTGGCCAATCCTTTCCTGGCGCATGCCGAGATCGCCGCCGCCGAGGCCCTGCAGCCAAGCGGCCCGGTCACCGTGTTCAAGGCCTGGGTGGAAATGATCCACCGCTACCTGGCCATGGGCATCGGCGTGCTGATCGTGGCCATGATGGCGGTGGCGCTGCTGCAAACGCGCCGGGCGGGCAAGCTGGCCGCGCAGCCCGAACATCTCGCGGCGGCCGCCGCGGCGCGCTGGACCTACGCGCCCGGCCTGCCGGTGGCGCTGTTCTTCTTCGTCTGCCTGCAAGGCGCGTTCGGCGCCTGGACCGTCACGCTCAAGCTGCAGCCGGTGATCGTCACCATGCACCTGCTGCTGGGCATGGGCCTGCTGTCCATGCTGGTGTGGTTCGGCTGCCGCCAGGACACGGTGCACGCAGCCCTAGCGCCGGCGTCGGCAAGGCCGCCGGCGCCGGCAGCGGCGCGCCGCGTGCCGATCGCGCCGCTGCCGGTGCTGCGCACCGTGCGCTGGCTGGCGCTGGCCGCCGGCGCCGCGCTGCTGGTGCAGCTGGCCTTGGGCGGGTGGGTGAGCACGAACTACGCCACCCTGGCCTGCACCGAATTCCCGCTGTGCGCCGGCAAGGTGGTGCCCGAGATGGACTTCGAGCATGGCTTCCACCTGTGGCGCGAGCTGGGCAAGACCGCCGCCGGCCACTACCTGCCGTTTTCCGCGCTGACGGCGATTCACTGGGTTCACCGCAACTTCGCGCTGGTGGTGCTGCTGCTCGCTGGCTACGCGGCTTGGCGCGCATGGAATCTGGCCGCAATGACAAGGCTGGCGCGCGGCATCGCCGCCGTGCTGGCGCTGCAGACGGCCAGCGGCCTGGCCACGATCTACTTCAGTTTCCCGCTCGCCATCGCCGTGCTGCATAACGCCGGAGCGGCGCTGCTGGTGCTTTTGCTGACCATGTTAAACTATCGCGCTAAGCACCAACTCGACACGGCCCAGCAAGGCGCTGCGCCAGCCAGACACCGCCAATGACCACCCAGACCGCTCTACATAAACCGACCAACCGCATCGCCCAGTACTGGGCGCTGACCAAGCCGCGCGTGACGCAGCTGGCGGTGTTCTGCGCCGTCATCGGCATGTTCCTGGCCACCGACGAGCTGCCCAGCTGGCGCGTGGTGGTGGCCGCCACCATCGGCATCTGGCTGCTGGCCGGCGCCGCGTTCGCCGTCAACTGCCTGGCCGAGCGCGAGATCGACGCGCGCATGGCGCGCACCGCGCGCCGCCCGATGGCGCAGGGCGAAATCAGCGTAACGCAGACCGCCGTGTTCTCGGCCGTGATCGGCGGCCTGGGCATGTGGATCCTGTACACGCTGGTCAACCCGCTCACCATGTGGCTGACCTTTGTTACTTTTGTCGGCTACGCGGTCATCTACACCATGATTTTGAAGCCGGCCACGCCGCAGAACATCGTCATCGGCGGCCTGTCCGGCGCCATGCCGCCGGCGCTGGGCTGGGCCGCCGTGGCCAATGAAGTGCCGATGCAGGCCTGGCTGTTGGTGATGATCATCTTCATCTGGACCCCGCCGCATTTCTGGGCGCTGGCCATGTACCGCCGCGACGACTACGCCAAGTCCGGCCTGCCGATGCTGCCCGTCACCCACGGCATGACCTTCACCGGCTTCCACGTGTGGCTGTATTCGATCGCGCTGGCCGCCACCACCCTGCTGCCGTTCGCCGTGAAGATGAGCGGCCTGATCTACCTGGTCAGCGCCGTGGCGCTGAACGTGGTGTTCCTGTGGCACAGCTGGCGCGTGCACCGCCATTACACCGACCTGGTGGCGCGCAAGGCGTTTACCTGGTCCATCATCTATTTGTCCCTGCTGTTCGCCGCGCTGCTGGTGGACCATTACGTGAAGATCTGACATGACCAAATCATTAAAATCGCTGTTTGCCGTGCTGTGCATCGCGCTCGCCCTGGGCGGATGCCAGAAACAGGCCCCCGGCTCCGGCCTGGCCTTCAAGAACACCGACCTGACGGGCCTGAGCTACGCCCAGGGCTTCTCCCTGAACGACCACACCGGCAAGCCGGTGACGCTGGAGAGCTACAAGGGCAAGGCGGTGGTGATCTTCTTCGGCTACACCCAGTGCCCGGACGTGTGCCCGACCACCATGGCCGAAATGGCCGGCGTGATGAAGGAACTCGGCCCGCAGGCGGACCAGGTGCAGGTGCTGTTCATCACGCTGGACCCGGCGCGCGACACCAAGGAACTGCTGGCCCAGTACGCGCCCACCTTCGATCCGCGCTTCATCGGCCTGTACGGCACCCCCGAGCAGACCGCGCAGGTGGCCAAGGAATTCAAGGTCATCTACAACAAGGTGGAAGGCAAGACGCCGGACAGCTACACCATCGACCACACGGCCGGCAGCTATGTGTTCGACAAGAACGGCAAGATCCGCCTGTTCCTGCGCCACGGCCAGGGCCCGGCGCCGATCGCGCATGACCTGAAGTTGCTTCTTTCCTGATGCTGCTGCTTTCCTGATAAGCTAGCCCCCGATACAACAATTCGAGGGCTAGATGGAAAAGCGTTTTCAACCTTACAGCCGCCTGGCTGCGATCGTGTTCCTGGTGATCGGCTGCCTGGCGGTGCTGCGTCCCTTCCTGGCGGCGATCCTGTTTGCCGCCGCCATCACCATTTCCAGCTGGCCCCTGTTCCAGATGCTGCTGGTGCGCTGCCGCCAGCGCCGCACGCTGGCC
This sequence comes from Massilia sp. Root351, assembly GCF_001425045.1. GTDB lineage: Bacteria > Pseudomonadota > Gammaproteobacteria > Burkholderiales > Burkholderiaceae_D > Rugamonas. The sequence continues at coordinate 709,534 of NZ_LMDJ01000001.1, forward strand.
GCCATCATCATGACCTTGTCGCTGATCCTGGTGATCATCCTGCCGCTGGCCCTGGTCACCTGGAACATCGCCGACAGCGCGCGCGAGGCCTACGATCACCTGCGCACCGCCATCGACGACGGCACCGTGGCGCCGCCGCCCTGGCTGCGCGACATCCCGATGGTGGGCGAGGCGGCCGACGCCTACGTGCGCAAGATTATCGGCAGCCGCGAGGAACTGGTGGCGCTGGCCAAGCGCTACATGGAACCGGCGCGCGCCTTCCTGCTGGGCAGCGGCGTGGTGCTGGGCAGCGGCGTGGCCCAGGTCAGCCTGGCCGCCTTCGTCAGCTTCTTCCTGTACCGCGACGGCATGGCCATCCTCGGCGCGCTGCGGGTGGGCATGGACAAGATCATGGGCGAGCACGCGGTGGAAGTGGCCGACACCGTCAGCCGCACCGTGCGCGGCGTGATGTACGGCCTGCTCGGCACCGCGCTGGCGCAGGCCGCCGTGGCCTGCATCGGCTTCCTGATCGCCGGCGTGCCGGCCGTGGCGCTGCTGTCGGTGGCCACCTTCCTGTTCTCGCTGGTACCGGTCGGCCCGCCGCTGATCTGGGGCGGCGCCGCGCTGTGGCTGTTCAACCAGGGCAGCACCGGCTGGGGCATATTCATGGTGGTGTGGGGCGTGCTGGTGATCAGCGGAGTGGATAACGTGGTCAAGCCGATGATCATCAGCCGCGGCTCGAGCCTGCCGTTCCTGCTGGTGCTGCTGGGCGTGATGGGCGGCGTGCTGGCGTTCGGCTTCGTCGGCCTGTTCATCGGCCCGACCTTGCTGGCGGTGGCGCTGGGCCTGCTGCGCAACTGGACCGGGAAGCCGGCCTGATGCAGGGCACGCTGCCCGCCCTGGGACGCAAGGATGCGCAAACGCTGCTGGCCGAAAGCGAGGCGCGCTACCGCGCGCTGATGGAAATGGTGCCCGATGCGGTGTGGATCCACAGCGGCGGCAGGATCGTGTTCGCCAACCAGGCCGCGCACAGCCTGTTCGGCGCCGGGCCGGCCGCCAGCCTGGCCGGGACCGCCGCCGACGAGCGCGTTCCCGCCGCGCTGCGCGCGCAGCTGGACCGGGGGCTGCACGGCGACCTGGCGCTGGCCTGGCAGCAGCCGCGCGTCACGGTCCCGCTGCTGCGGCTGGACGGCGCGCCGGTGGAAGTGGCGTACTTCGGCTGCCGCCTGTGGTTCGGCAACGCCGATGCGGTGATGAGCGTGGCGCGCCCGGCCGGCAAGGCCGGCGAGGCGGGCGGCGCCGGCAGCCTGCCCACGCATGACGCGCTGACCGGCTTGCCGGCCCGCGCGCTGTTCCTGGACAGCCTGGCGCACGCGATCCGGCGCGCCGGGCGCCGCAAGGAGCGCCTGGCCGTGCTGTTCCTGGACCTGGACAAATTCAAGCAGGTCAACGACACGCTGGGCCACGCCGCCGGCGACGAGCTGCTGCGCGCGGTGGCCGCCACCTTGCGCGGCAGCGTGCGCGACTTCGACAGCGTGGCGCGCCTGGGCGGCGACGAATTCGTGCTGCTGCTCGACAGCCCGCTGGCCGACGCCACGCCCGGCATGATCGCCGAGCGCATCGGCGAGCACCTGGCGCGGCCGGTCACCGTGGCCGGGCAGCAGCACGTCATCACCGCCAGCATGGGGCTGAGCCTGTACCCCGACGACGGCGGCTCGGCCGAGGACCTGCTGCGCCAGGCCGACATCGCCATGTACCGCGCCAAGGAGGCGGGCCGCAACGGCTTCCAGTTCTTTACGCAGGAAATGCAGCAGCGCGTGAACGCGCGCGTCAAGCTGGAGCAGGGCCTGATGCGGGCCTTGCAGCGCGACGAATTCGTGCTGCACTACCAGCCGCAGGTGGACCTGGCCAGCGGCAAGGTGATCGGCCTGGAAGCGCTGCTGCGCTGGCAGTCGCCCGAGCTGGGGCTGGTGCCGCCGATGCAGTTCATCCCGGTGGCCGAGGAAAGCAATCTGATCACCGCCATCGGCGGCTGGGTGCTGGACAAGGTGTGCGCCACGCTGCGCGGCTGGATCGACAGCGGCGTGCCGGTGGTGCCGGTGGCGGTCAACGTGGCCGCCGCCCAGTTCGCACAGCAGGACATGGAAGCCATGGTGCGCGGCGTGCTGGCGCGCTACAGCCTGGAGCCGGGCCTGATCGAACTGGAACTGACCGAGAGCATGTCGATGGTGGACCCGGAAGCGTCGATCGCGCTGATGCACCGCCTGAAGGCGATCGGCATCACGATGTCGATCGACGACTTCGGCACCGGCTATTCCAACCTGAGCTACCTGAAGCGCTTCCCGGTCGATAAGCTGAAGATCGACCAGTCCTTCACGCGCGGCGCGGCCAGCGATCCGGAGGACCGCTCCATCGTCACGGCGGTGATCAGGCTGGCGCACAGCCTGGGCTTGCGCGCCATTGCGGAAGGGGTGGAGACGGAACGCCAGCTGCAGCTGCTGGCGCGCCAGGGATGCGACGAATTCCAGGGCTATTACTTCAGCCGCCCGCTGCCCGAAGCGGGCATCGTGGCCATGCTGCGCAGCGGCGCAGCGCTGGCCGTGGACTGACGGCGGCCTAGTCCTGGTCGTCGGATTCGCTGTGGCGGGGCTGGCGCGGAATCACTTTCACCAGCAGGATGCGCGGGCCGCTCATCTTCTTGACCACGATGTCGAAGCCGTTGAACTCCACGCGCTGGCCCTGTTTGGGAATGTCGCCCAGCTTGAGCATCACCATGCCGCCCACCGATTCGATGTCCTCCAGGCCCATTTCCTCGTTCTCGATGTCCAGTCCCAGCGCGCGCTCGAGCGACACGATGGGCAGGCTGGCCTTGCCGACCAGCGCGCCGTCGGGCTGCTTGAGCCAGTCGTTTTCGTTGAGGCGGAATTCATCGTGGATCTCGCCCACCATGGCGCCCAGCAGGTTGTCCAGCGTGAGGAAGCCCACCGGACGCTTGCCCTTTTCGCCGATCAGCGCGAAGTGCGGCGCGCCGTCCTTGAAGCGGCGGAACAGTTCCAGCGCCGGCGTGCGCGCCGAATAGGTTTCCACCGGGCGCAGGAAAGGCATCATCGAGGTGATGGCCTTGCCGGACTGCTCGGCGAAGAACAGGTCTTTCAGGTGCACCATGCCGAGCACGGTCTCGCCGTCCGCGTCGTAGTACGGGTAGCGGCTGAAGCGGTTGCGCACCACGGTTTGCAGGTTCTCTTCCAGCGACTTCGACGCGTGCAGCGCGATCACTTCATGGATCGGACGCATCAGGTCCGACACCGACAGCTGGCTGAAGTCGAGCGAGTGCGCCAGGATGTTGCGCTCGTCCTTGTTGAATTTCTCGCCAGGCTGGCTGGTGCGCAGGATCAGCTTCAGTTCCTCGGTCGAATAGTGCGAGTCGCCATGGCCGCCGGCGCCGGCCAGGCCGGCCAGGCGCAGCACCATGTTGGCGCTGGCGTTGAGCACCCAGATGGCGGGGTACATGGCCCAGTAGAAGCCGTACAGCGGAATCGCGCTCCACAGGCCGACCACTTCCGGCAGGCGGATGGCCAGCGATTTGGGGGCCAGTTCGCCCACCACGATGTGCAGGAAGGAGATGGTGACGAAAGCGAAGACGAAGGAAATGCCGTGGATCAGCTGCGGGGAGGTGACGCCCAGGGCGCCGAACACCGGTTCCAGCAGCGAGGCGAAAGCCGGTTCGCCGACCCAGCCCAGGCCCAGCGATGCGAGGGTGATACCCAGCTGGCAGGCCGACAGATAGGCATCGAGTTCACCGTGGACCTTGGCCAGGATGCGGCCGCGCAGGCCTTGCGTTTTGGCGATGGCGCGCACGCGGGTGCGGCGCAAAGTGACGATACCGAATTCGGCGGCAACAAAGAAACCATTGAGCGCTACCAGGAATAGCGCCAACAGGACCAGCAGTAAGTTAGCCATATAAATCGCTTGCGCGACCGTAGTTGAAACCTACATCTTATCCGACGCGGGCCGATCGGGCGCAAATTTGCCTTTTGGCTACACCTGCGGCGGCAGCGTCAGGACAGGCGGTGGCGGAACAGCCAGGCCGCCAGCGGCAGCGTCAGGGCGGCGATAATCAGCATCGGCAGCAGGTCCATCGCCACCACGCGCAGTCCCACGCCTTCCAGGTAGACGCGCTGCACCAGGTCGATGGCGAAGCGCAGCGGATTGGCCAGCGTGAGCGTTTGCAGCAGTGGCGGCATGTTGCGCACCGGCGTGGTCAGCCCGGACAGCAGCATCAGTGGCATGATGAGCACAAAGGTGTACAGCATGGCCTGCTGCATGTTCAGCGACACGGCCGATATCGACAGGCCGATGCCGACGCAGGCCAGGGTGAACAGGCCCAGCCCCGCGTACAGCGTGAGCAGCGAGCCGGCCAGCGGCACCTTGAACCAGAGCGCGGTCACCAGCAGGATGATGGTCGATTGCGCCAGGCCGATCAGCACCGGCGCCAGCGCCTTGCCGGCCATGATCTCCAGCGGCGACATGGGCGTGACCAGCAGCTGGTCGAAGCTGCCCTGTTCGCGTTCGCGCGCCACCGACAGGGCGCTCAGCAGCAGCGTTTGCAGCATGCTCAGCGCCGCCACCATCCCGGGCAGCATATTCCAGCGGGTTTCCAGGTTGGGGTTGTACCAGGCGCGCGATTCCACGCCGAGCGTAGCGCCCGCGCTGCCGCCGCCGCCGTGGCGGCGCGCCCAGTCGCGGTTGTAGGCCGCCACCACCTGCCCGGCGAAGGCGGCGGCCGATCCCGCTGTGTTGGAGTTGCGGCCGTCCAGTATCAGCTGCACCGGCGCGGCTTCGCCCGCGTATAACTGGTGCTCGAAGCGCGGGCCGATCTGCACCGCCAGCATGGCCTGGTGCGTTTCGATGGCGTGCGCCATGCCTTCCTGGCTGCGCAGGGTGGCCACGCGGCGGAATACGCCGCTGCCTTCCAGCCTGGCGGCCAGCTCGGTGGAGGCGGCGCTGCGGCTCTGGTCCAGCAGCACGTAGGGCGCATCGGTCAGGTCAAAGGTGGCGGCGTAGCCGAACAGCAGGCTTTGCACCAGCGCCGGCACAAACAGGATGGCGCGCGTTTTCGGGTCCTTGACCACGGCCAGGAACTCCTTGTGGCACATATTGGCGATGCGCCGCAGCGTTGCGGCGATGGCGGGGAAGGTCGGAATGGCGAACATACGGGGCCTCAGTCGAGTTTTTTCCGCGTGACGGCGCGCGCCACGGCAAGCAGCAGCACGGCATAGACGGCCAGGATGGCGCAATTCTTGAGTATCAGCGGCCACACGTTCCCGGCCAGGAACAGCGTCTTGATCAGCTCCATGAAGTAAGTCGCGGGCAGGGCATTGCCGACGTACTGGATGGCGCGCGGCACGTTGCGCAGGTCGAACAGGAAGCCGGACAGCATCAGCGATGGCATGAAGCTGCTCAGCAGCGCAACCTGGCTGGCCAGGAACTGGTTGCGCGTGATGGAGGAAATCACCAGGCCCATGCCGACCGCCACGAACAGGTACAGCATGCAGGCCAGCACCAGCACGATCAGCGAGCCTTGCATCGGCACGTGGAACAGGAAGCGGGCGGCCAGCAGGCAAAGCGCCAGGCCGGCCATGCCGACGGTGAAGTAGGGGATGATCTTGGCCAGCAGGATCTCGGCCGGGCGCACCGGGGTGACGAACAGCGCTTCCAGCGTGCCGCGCTCCCATTCGCGCGCCATCACCAGCGCGGTCAGCAAGGCGCCCACCAGCGTCATGATGAGGACAATCAGTCCCGGCACCAGGTACCAGGTGCTGGTGTTGGCGGCGTTGTACCACATGCGCTGCTCGATGGCGACCATGCCGGTGGCTGCGCTGCCGGGCTGCGCAGGCCCAGCGGCGGGAACGGCTGCGGCGCGGCCCTGGCGGTCGGCCTGGATGGCGGGCCACTGCGCCAGCGCGCCGCTGGTGTATTGCAGGATGATGCTGGCGCGGTTGGCGTCGGTGCCGTGCACCAGCACTTGCACGCGCGCGTCGCCTTGTGCCAGGCGGCGCGTGAAGTCGGCGGGAACGCGCACGATGCCGTCCACGCGGCGCTCGGTCATCAGCTGCTCTGCCTCGTGCATGGAGCCCAGCAGCACCGGTGCGATGGCGGTGGTGTGCTGCAGGCCGGCGATGGCGTTGGCGGCGGTGGGCGAGGAGTCTTCCAGTACGACCGCCACCGGCGCGTTTTTCACGTCCAGCGACAGGCCGTAGCCGAAGATCAGGATCAGCGCGATGGGCAGGGCAATGCCGATGGCCAGGTTGCTGGCGTCGCGCAGCAACTGGCGGAATTCCTTGCGCACCAGCGCGCGCAGGCGGGCAGCGCCGCCGCCGCCGTTGCCGCGCCTTGCTTGCCGCGTCATGGCTGGTCTCCCCGGCGATTCTGTTCGACGATGGCGATGAAGGCTTGTTCCATGCCCCGAGCGCCGCCCGCCTGCTCCCGCACTTGGCGCGGCGTGCCGATGGCGAGCAGCTTACCGGCATCCTGGATGACGATGCGGTCGCAGTACTCGGCTTCCTCCATGAAGTGGGTGGTGATGATGACCGTCACGCCGGCGGCCGCCAGCGCCGTGATGCGGCGCCAGAATTCGCGCCGCGCCAGCGGGTCGGCGCCGCTGGTGGGTTCGTCCAGGAACAGGATCTCGGGCGAGTGCAGCAGGCCGACCGCCATCGCCAGGCGTTGCTTGAAGCCGCCGGGCAGCTGGCCGCTGGCCATGTTCTCCTGGCCGTCCAGCTGGAACTGCGCCAGCACCTCGCCGCTGCGCCGGCGCAGGTGCTCGCCGTGCAGGCCGTACGCGGTGCCGAAGAACTTCAGGTTCTCCGCCACCGTCAGGTTCCCGTACAGGGAGAATTTTTGCGACACGTAGCCCACCTTGCGGCGCGCTTCGGCACGGGCATGGCGCAGATTCACGCCCGCCACTTGCAGCGTGCCGCTGCTTGCGGGCAGCAGGCCGCACAGCATGCGGAACGTGGTGGTCTTGCCGGCGCCGTTGGGGCCGAGCAGGCCGAAGATCTCGCCGCGCGCGACGCTGAAGCTGGTGCTGGAAACCGCTGTGAAATCGCCGAACTTGCGCACCAGGTCGCGCACCTCGATCACCGGTCCGCCGGCCGGCGCGTGCACCTGCACCTGGGCCGGTGCCAACGTTGCGCCGCCCGGGTGCGCTGCGTTGCCGGCGTCCCGCACCGCGTGGTCCCCGCTTGCCGCTGAGCGCCCCTGCCCGCCGCCACCGCAGCCGTTACCGCGGCCGCCAGTGCCACTCTCCTGCGCGCGCAGGATCAGCATGAACCCATCCTCCAGGCGCGCCTCGGCCGGGGTGGTGGCTGCGCCGTCCAGCAGCGCGGCCACGCTTCGCGGCGCGGCGCCGCTGCGCTGGATGTAGCGTACCTGGCCGCCTTCCGGTACCGCGTCGACGATGCTGGCGCCGGCATCCAGCAGCCTTGCCTGCAGCGCGCGCGCAGTGACGCCGGCCGGCGGCGTGGCCATATGGCACATGCCCTGCGCCCGGCTGCGGATGGACTCCGGCGTGCCCGAAGCCAGCACCAGTCCCTCGTGCAGCACGCACACGTGCGCGCAGCGCTCCGCCTCGTCCAGGTAGGACGTGCTGATCACCACGGTCAGTCCCTGTTCGGAGACCAGTTGCTGCACGATGTCCCACAGTTCGCGCCGCGATAGCGGGTCCACGCCCACGGTAGGCTCGTCGAGCAGCAGCAGTTCGGGCGAACGCACCAGCGTGCAGGCCAGCCCCAGCTTCTGCTTCATGCCGCCGGACAGCTGGCCTGCCAGGCGGCCCGTGAAGCGTTCCAGGTCCGTCATGTGCAGCAGCCGCTGGAAACGGCTGCGCCGTACGCCCGCTTCCACGCCGTGCAAGTCGGCGTACAGGTCCAGATTTTCCTGCACGCTCAAGTCTTCATACAGGCCGAAACGCTGCGGCATGTAACTGATGCGGTCCTGGACCCGCTGCGGATGGCGCGCCACCTCGATACCCAGCACCTGCAACTGGCCCGAGGTGGCAGTCATCAGCCCGGCCGCGAGCCGCAGCAGCGTGGTCTTGCCCGCTCCATCCGGCCCCACCAGCGCCGTCAGCGCACCCGCCGGCACTTCCAGCGACACGCCGCGCAAGGCATCGACCGCGCGGCCAGTCTCTTTCGTCACGAAGCGCTTGTGCAGGCCGCTCCCCACCAGGGCAGGGCCTGCTGCGCCGGCCGTGCCGCCGGCCATCGCCGCCAGGCCAGTCATCTCTGCGCCTGCACGGCAGGGCGCGCGATGCGCACCGTGGCGGGCATGCCGAGACGCAGGCGGTCGCCCTTGTCCTCGGCCAGCACGCGCACCTCGTACACGAGGCTGGTGCGCAGGTCTTCCGTCTGCACCGTCTTCGGTGTGAACTCCGCCACCGACGAGATGTAGCCGACCTTGCCCGCGATCGCCTGGCCGGGCAGGCTGTCGATGGCAATGCTGGCCGCCATGCCGGGCTTGACCAGGCCCAGTTCCGTCTCCCGCACGTAGGCCCGCACCCATTTGGGATCGGTGATCGCCAGCGTGTACACCGGCCGCTGCGGCGAAGCCATGTCGCCGGCTTCCATCAGGCGCGCCCGCACCACGGCGGCGATGGGCGCGCGCAGTTCCGCATCCTTCAACTGCTGCGCCAGCACGGCTGTTTGTGCGCGCGCCGCTTCCAGCTGTGCTGCCGCCTGCGCGATGTCTTCCTTGCGCGCGCCGGCCTGCGCCAGCTCCTGCGCCTTGCGCGCGCCTTCCAGCCGCGCCTGCGCCGCCTTGCTGCGCGCCGCCGCGTTGTCCACGTCCTGCAGGCTCACCGCGCGCCCCACCGGTCCTTGCACCAGCCCTTGCAGGCGCGCCAAGCTCTTGGCCGCCACGTCCGCCTCGGCCTGCGCTTCCGCCGTCTGCGCGCGCGCCTGGCCGACTTCCTGCGGCCGGTTGCCGGCGCGCAGCCGCGCCAGCGTCTGCTCCAGCGCGTTGGCCTGCGCGCGCGACTCGGCGATGCGCAACTCCAGCGTGGTGGTATCGAGCTTGCCCACCACCTGGCCGGCGCTTACCTGCTCGCCTTCCTGCACTGCCAGGCTGGCGATGCGTTCGCTGCCGTTGAACGCCAGCGATACCTGGCGCACGTCCACATTGCCGTACAGGACCAATGCCGTGTCGGCAGGGGAGGGGCGGCTGGCGTACCACGCCGCTGCTGCGGCAGACAGCACCAGCACGGTGACGAGGATGATCTTTTTGTTCATATGCAGTTCTCCAGCGCGCAAAGTATGCGAGAATTCTACATCAAATTTAAATTTGAATTTAAATTATTGGAAAATGTGCGGTGTTGTTCGTTCCCGCGCGCCTTCCCCTACAATATCGCCCCATGTCCTCTGTCAAGCCTAAACCAACTGCCGCGCCGCTGCGCGCCGCCCGCTCGGACGGCGACGCCACCCGCAGCGCCATCCTCGATGTCGCCGGGCAGGTGTTCGCGCAGCGTGGCTACGCCGACGCCACCAGCAAGGAAATATGTGCCCGCGCCGGGGTCAACATCGCATCGGTGAACTATCACTTCGGCAGCCGTGGCGGCTTGTACGAGGCGGTGCTGGTGGAGGCGCACAATCATTTGCTGCGGCTGGAGGAGATGCAGGCGCTGGCCGCCGGTCCGGGCGATCCGCGCCAGAAGCTGCGCGCCATCGTCAGCCGCATCGTCGAGCATGTGACGGGGCCGCGCGCGCATTGGGGCAGCCGGGTGGTGGTGCGCGAGCTGCTGGCGCCCAGCGAGCACGCGGCGGCGCTGGTGCAGCAGGCTATCGCGCCCAAGGCCGGGATATTGATCGGTATCGTCAGCCAGATCGTGGGGCTGCCGCCCACGCACCCGGCCATGCAGCGCAGCTTGTTCTTTACGGTGGCGCCGTGCCTGGCCATGCTGCTGGCTCCGGCCGAGCTGCGCACCCAGGTGCTGCCCGGCCTGGGCGGCGAACCCGCCCAGCTGGCGGACGACCTGCTGCGCTACGCGCTGGCCGGCATGGACGCCCTCGGCGCGCAGTACCGCGCCTGACTGCTCAACGGGCCGGGAAGGCGTGCTGCTTCGAGTGCGCCGCAATTGCCAGCGCGGCGGCCAGCAGCAGGCACAAGGTCCAGGGCAGCGACCACGCACCCGTGGCGCTCAGCAGCAAGCCGCCGAACAGCCCGCCGCCGGCGATGGCCAGGTTCCAGCTGGTGACCAGCAGCGACTGCGCCACGTCGGCCGAGCTGCCCGCCACATTGGCCAGCGCGGTCTGGAAGAAGGTCGGTGCGCCGCCGAAGGCCAGGCCCCATACGCCCACTGCGATATACACCGCTGCCGGATGCGTGCCCCACAACCCCAGTGCCAGCGCCGCCAGCCCGAACGCCGCGGTGCTGCCCAGCACCATCGCGCGCAGGCGGCGGTCAATCAGCAGGCCTGCCAGCCACAGGCCGGCGATGGACGCGGCGCCGAAGATGAACAGTACCGCGTCCGCCTTGCGCTCCAGGCCGGCCGGGGCCAGGAAGGGCGAGATATAGGTGTACAGGATGTTGTGCGCCAGCACGTAGGCAAAGGTGGTGGCCAGCACCGCCTTGACGCCGCTGATGCCCAGCACCTGGCCCACGGGCGCACGGCGCGCGCCGCTCTGGCCGGGGAAGTCCGGCACGGCCGCCGTGACCCACGCGATCAGCGCGAGCGCCAGCATGCTCATGATGCCGAAGGCGTACTGCCAGCCCAGCGTGGCGCCGAGCAGCGTGCCGGCCGGGACGCCCAGCGACAGTCCCACCGGTATGCCGGCCATGGCCACCGCCATGGCGCGGCCCTTGTGCTGCGGCGCCACCATGCGCACGGCGTAACCGGCCAGCAGGGCCCACAGCATGCCGGCGAACACGCCGGCGACAAAGCGCGCCGCCAGGGTCAGCACGTAGCTGGTGGAGAGCGCCGTGACGCCGTTGACCAGCGCGAAGCCGGCGATGGTGGCCAGCAGCAGCGGCTTGCGGCGCAGGCCCTGCGTGGCGGCGGTGAGCGGAATGGCGCACAGCAGGGAGCCCAGCGCGTAGCTGGTGACCAGTTGGCCTACCATGGCGCCGCTGGCCTCGAGGCTGGCGCCCATCTGCGGCAGCAGGCCCGCGGGCAGCGCCTCGGTGAGGATGGTGATGAAGCCCGCCATGGCCAGCGCGAGCAGGCCGGAAAGCGGGAAGGGGGAATCGGATTTGCGCATGGTGTAGCCCTGTGGTTGAAGACCCGCCCACAGTAGCGGCGCTGCGTGCCGAGAAAAAGTGGGCTAGACTTCCGGACTTTGAGGACAATTCTGTCCTGAATCGGGGGCGGAAGCGGAAATGGAAAGTCTGAGCGGATTCAACGTGTTCGTGCAGGTGGCCGAGACGCGCAGCTTCGTGGCGGCCGGCCGGGCGCTGGGCATTTCCGCGTCTGCCATCGGCAAGAGCGTGGCGCGGCTGGAGGAGCGCCTGGGCGTGCGGCTGTTCCACCGCAGCACGCGCAGCATGACCTTGACGGCGGAAGGCAGGATGCTGCTGGAGCGCAGCCGCCGCGTGCTGGCCGAGATCGAGGCGGCGGAGCAGGAACTGTCGCAGTCGGCCGCCCTGCCCACGGGCCGCTTGCGCGTCAGCTTGCCGCTGGTGAGCGGGCTGGTGTTGCCGCCGCTGGCCGATTTCATGCGCGCCTATCCCGCCGTGGAGCTGGACCTGTCCTTTACGGACCGCATGGTGGACGTGGTGGAGGAGGGCTACGACGCGGTGGTGCGTACCGGCGAGCTGCTCGATTCACGCCTGTCGTCGCGCCAGCTGGGCAGTTTCGGCACCGTCATTGTCGGCTCGCCGGCCTACTTCGCGCAGCACGGCGCGCCGCAGCGCCCGGCCGACCTGCCCGGCCATCCCTGCATGCATTACCGCTATCCGAACTCGGGCAAGCTGGAAGTGTGGCCGCTGCTGCGCGCGGAAGGCGAAGCGGAACTGCGCCTGCCCACTTCCATGATCTGCGATAACGCCGAAACCCGGGTCTGGTTCGCCTTGCAGGGCCTGGGCATCGCCTGCCTGCCGGCGTTCGCGGTGCGCGCCGAGCTGGCGGCCGGCACGCTGCGCACGGTGCTCGACGAGTATGTGGACCGCACCATTACCTTCCGCCTGCTGTGGCCATCGGGCCGCCACCTCACACCCCGGCTGCGCGCTTTCATCGATTTCATGGCCGAGCGCGGGCTGTAGCAGCGCGCCCCTGGCTCAGGGCGCCGGCGGATCGCTGCTGAACGCGCCCGTGTGCAGCTGTTCCAGGATGGCTTCCACCGCCGGATGCTTGATCTTGCGCTCGTTCGAAATGGCGTAGAACTGCTCCCGCAGTTCCGGCGCGTTCCCCACGTGCAGGGCGCCGAACTGTTCCTGGATGTCGTGCGCCAGCACCGAGGGGGCGAAGAATAGCCCCATGCCGTTGCGGCCGAAGGTGTTCAGCATGGCGTTGTCTTCGAACTCCCCCACCACGTCCGGCCGCACGCCATGCCGCACGAACCACGCGTCGATGCGGCCGCGCAGGGCGTTGTTGCGGGTTGGCAGCAGCAGCGGCGCACCGTTCAGGCTGTGGGGGAAGTTGCGCTTGTACTTGCTGGCCAGCTTGCGCGCGCCGAACAGCTGCATCTCGGTTTCCAGCAGCAGGTGGCTGAACACGCGCAAGCTGGGCGAGGCGCGCACGGCGCGGTCGGTCAGCACCACATCGAGTTTGTTCAAGGCCAGGTCGGCCAGCAATGAATCGAATTCATTCTCCATGCAGATCAGCTTGACCTTCTTGTCCAGGTGCAGCGTCATTTCCAGCAGGCGGTAGGCCACCAGCTTGGGCAGCGAGTCGGAAATGCCCACCGCCAGCCGCATGCGGCCGGCGTCCACGTCGGTCAGCGCCTGCTGCAGCCGGTCCTCCAGCTGGAAGATCTGGTCCGCATAGTCGAGCGCCACGCGGCCCGCCTCGGTCGGCACCAGGCGGCGCCCCTGCTGCGTCAACAGCACCGTGCCGAGCTGCTGGTCCAGCTGCGACAGCTGGGTGCTGACGGTCTGCACCGCCAGGCCCAGGCGCTCCGCGGCGCGCGTGACGCTGCCTTCCTTGGCCACGTTCCAGAAGAAGAAAAGGTGTCTGAAATTGATGCCGGCTGTTTTCATGGTTCTGCTTTTACGAAGTAATACTTCGATTATCTTCTATTTTTAAATGGTATGGAATTCTCTACACTGCGTGACATTCATCAATAAGAAAGGAAAAACCAGATGAAACACTTCAGAGTGTCATTCATTGTCTCCTTCATCTGCCTGGCAGTGGCCGGCTGGTGGGGCTATACGCATACCGGCTGGGGCGGCGCGCTCACGGCCCTGGGCATTGCCACCATCCTGGCGGTAATGGAAGTATCGCTGTCCTTCGATAACGCGGTGGTCAACGCCTCGGTACTGAAGACCTGGGACGAATTCTGGAAGAAGCTGTTCCTGGGCGTGGGCATCATCATCGCGGTGTTCGGCATGCGCTTGCTGTTCCCGCTGGTGATCGTGGCCGTGGCGGCCGACATCAGCATGGCCGAAGTCTGGACGCTGGCGCTGAACGACCCGAAAGCGTATTCCACGCACCTGACCAACCACCACGCTGAAGTGGCGGCATTCGGCGGCGCCTTCCTGCTGCTGGTGTTCCTGAACTTCCTGCTGGACAAGGACAAGGAAACGCACTGGCTGGGCAACGTCGAGAAGAAGCTCGGCTCGCTGGGCAAGATGTCCTCGGTCTCCGTGATGGTGACCATCGGCGCGCTGATGGCCTGCCTGACCATGGTGGAAGAGGGCCAGAAGCTGATCGTGCTGATCGCCGGCCTGTGGGGCGTGCTGATCTATGTGGCGGTTGACGGCTTGAGCAGCCTGCTGGAAGCGGAAGAAGAAGGCACCAACGTGGGCGACATGGTCAAGCGCGGCGGTATCGGCGGCTTCCTGTACCTGGAAGTGCTGGATGCGTCGTTCAGCTTCGACGGCGTGATCGGCGCGTTCGCCATCACCAACGACGTCGTGATCATCATGCTGGGCCTGGCCATCGGCGCAATGTTTGTGCGCTCCATGACCATCTTCCTGGTCGAGAAGGGCACGCTGGATGAATTCGTCTACCTGGAGCACGGCGCGCACTACGCGATCGGCATCCTGGCGGTGATCATGCTCGCCAGCATCAAGTTCCACATTCCCGAGATCTTCACGGGTCTGATCGGTGTGGCCTTCATCGTGGCGTCCATCTGGTCGTCGGTACGCCACCGCAAGCAGCAGGAAGCGCTCGGCGTCGCTGCCTGAGCGTTGTAAAGGAAACGCGGCGCGCCCAAAGAACACCGGCCCGCCGCGCATGCAGCAAGGTGTTCAACAACTTTTAGGAGTCACAAATCATGGCAATCAGTCTGCAAAAAGGCGGTAACGTTAATCTGAGCAAAGAAGCTCCGGGCCTGTCGAAGATGGTCGTAGGCCTGGGCTGGGATATCCGCAACACGGACGGCGCAGCTTTCGACATCGACAGCTCCGCCTTCCTGCTGAAGGTTGACGGCAAGGTCCGCGCCGACAACGACTTCATCTTCTACAACAACCTGAAATCGAGCGACACCTCGGTAACGCACTCTGGCGACAACCGTACCGGCGCCGGCGACGGCGACGACGAAACCGTCACCATCGAACTGTCCAAGGTGCCGGCCGAAGTGGACCGCATCGCGATCTGCGTCACCATCCACGACGCCGAGGCCCGCCGCCAGAACTTCGGCCAGGTGCAGAAGGCCTTCGTGCGTTGCGTGAACGCGGCCGGCAACACCGAGATCGCCCGCTTCGACCTGTCCGAAGACGGCTCGACCGAGACCTCGCTGGTGTTCGGCGAAGTCTACCGCAACGGCGGCGATTGGAAATTCCGCGCCGTCGGCCAGGGCTACAAAGGCGGCCTGGGCGCGCTGGCGTCGTCCTTCGGCGTTTCGGTGTAACCATGCCGGTGTTCACCGTTACAGGGGATGTCGATCCCTTCCTGCACGTGTCGCTGCGTCAGGGCGAAAAGATCTACTGCGAATCCGGCGCCATGGTCATGATGGAAGCGCCGCTGGAGCTGAAGGGCAAGATCACGGGCGGTATCGGCAGCGCAATCATGCGCACCTTTGCCAACGGTGAATCGTTCTTCCAGCAGCACATTGAGGCGGTGCGCGGCAACGGCGATTGCCTGTTGTCGCCCACGCTGCCCGGTGCGATGCAGGTGGTCGAAGTCGGCCCCCGGCAGTACATGATCAGCGACGGCGCTTTCGTGGCCGCGTCCTCCGGCGTGGAGCTGAAGGTGCGTACGCAGAGCCTGGGCAATGCGCTGTTCGCGCAGAGCGGCGGCTTTTTCATCACGGAGACGCAGGGCAGCGGCCAGCTGGCGGTATCGGGCTTCGGTTCGATTTCGCAGCTGGAAGTGGAGCCGGGCAAGGACGTGACGATCGATAACTCGCACGTGGTGTGCTGGGACAGTTCGCTGCGCTACGAGATGTCGGTGGCGACCTCGCAAAGCGGCGGCTTCCTGAGCAACCTGGTGAACAGCCAGACCAGCGGCGAGGGCATGGTGCTGCGCTTTTCCGGGCAGGGCAAGATTTTGGTGTGTTCGCGCAGCCGCCAGGGCTTCCTGGGCTGGGTGCGCGGCACCGGACAATAACTCGGAGGTAAATGAATATGTCAGTTAATCTGCAAAAGGGCCAGAAGATCTCTCTGGACAAGGAAGCGGGCAGCGCGCTGTCGCGCGTGGTGATGGGACTGGGCTGGGACGCCGTGAAGAGCAAAGGCTTCTTCGGTTTCGGCGGCGGCAGCGCGGAGGTGGACCTGGATGCCTCGTGCATCATGTTCGACACCGAGAACCGTCCGCTGGACGTGATCTGGTTCCGCCAGCTGAAAAGCCAGGACGGCAGCGTGGTGCATAGCGGCGACAACCGCACCGGCGCCGGCGACGGCGACGACGAACAGGTGACCGTGGCGCTGAACAGCGTGCCGGCCAACGTGAAGAGCATCGTGTTCACGGTGAACAGCTTCACCGGCCAGAGCTTCGCGCAAGTGCAAAACGCCTACTGCCGCCTGATCAACGCGGCCGACGGCAAGGAAGTGGCGCGCTTCAACCTGTCGGTGCAGGGCAACCACTCGGCGCAGATCATGGCCAAGCTGTACCGCCACAACGGCGAATGGAAGATGCACGCGATCGGTGAAAACGGCACCGGCCGCACCTTCGACGACCTGCTGCCGCAGATCGCGCCGCACCTGTAAAGAGCAAGTGTAGTACCGGGCGCCCCGCAGGCCGGTCTGTGGGGCGCCCAACCCGATGTTTGCTTCCCGGTGCGTGTTCCCCATGGCGCGCGCCTTTTCACGGCAGCCTGTTTTCAGGCTGCCGTTTTTTTATTTTGGTGGGGCGAATTGCGGCTGGCGCGGCTGATCGGCCGCCTGCCGCGCGGCAGGCAAGGACCAGACGCTGTCGGGAGCGCCTTGACGGGCGCGGCGGGCGGCGGCGCGGGCCATCCAGGCGAAGGCCAGCGCGGCGATGGCGGCGCTGGCATCGACGCCGGGGCGGTAGGTCCAGCCGGCGTAGGACGTGGCGTACGCGGTGTGCAGGCTGGCCAGGGGCACCGCCAGCGCGGTGGCGGCGCTTAGCCGCAGCAGCCCGATGCCGGCGCGCGCGGCGCCGCGCCAGAAGGCCCACGCCAGGCAGGCCAGGAACACGCCGTAGTAGACAGTGTAGTGCCAGGCGTTCGCGTCCAGCACGCGGCCGTACAGCAGCTTGGCCGCCGCCACCGTGAGCGAGATGCCGCACACGCTGCCCAGGCACACCCCCACGGTGCCTGCCGCCAGCCAGCGCGCCGAACGCTGCTGCAGCACCGGGCCGCTGCCGTTGCGCGCGGTCTTGCGGCGCGTTTCTATCCACAGCAGGTTCCCCGAATAGAACAGGAAGGCGCCCGCCAGCCCAAGCGCGAAATAGGTCCAGCGCACCGGCTCGCCGCCGAAGGTGCCGAAGTGCAGCGAGAAGAAGGAGGACACGGTCGCGGTCCAGTTGCCCTGCGCGCCGGGGAAGTAGGCGGTGTTGAGAATCTCGCCGGTGGCGGCATTCATCACCAAGAAGCCTTCCAGGCGCACCATGTAGCGCTTGTCGTGCCCTGCCACGCGCGCCATGGCGCCTGCGGTGCCGTGCGCGCGGTACAGAATGCTGGTCGGCTCGAACTCCGGCGAGAAGGCGCGCACGCGCGCCAGCAGTTCCTGCGGCGCCAGCATGGCGGTAGGCGTGGCGTCCGGCTTGAGCGGGTAGATGCTGGTGCTCTTGAAGGCGGTTTCGATGTTGTCGCCGTAGATTACCTTGTCCTGCACGTCGTATACCGGGTCGTGCAGGCAGAACACCACGGCCGTCAGCGCGATGACGATGTGGAAGGGCAGGCTGGCAATGCCGATGGCGTTGTGCGCGTCCAGCCACATGCGCTTGAGGTTGCGCCCCACGCGCAGCGCGAAGAAGTCCTTCACCAGCGACGGCAGCAGGATAATCAGGCCGGACACCAGGGCCACCGAATACAGCAGGCAGATGGCGCCCACCAGCAGTTCCACGGTTTCGTGGTCGCCGGGAATGCCGGCCGTGCGGTGCAGGTCGTCGATGAACTGGGCCAGGCCGGACGGCTGTAGGCGCACCAGTTCCAGCTCGCCTTCCGGCGTGAATCCGGACGACCAGGGCATGCGGTCGGCGCGGCCGGTCTTCCAGGTGAGGCGGGCAGGGATCTCGGCGCTGTCGCCCAGGTGCAGGGTGAATTCCTTGCGGGCGTCCTTGCGCGCGGCCAGTGTCTGCTCGATCAGCGCGGCCGATTGCGCCAGCGGCGGGGCAGCCGTGGCGGCGGGCGGATTGGACCAGCGCGACAGCGTCTCCTCGAACATGGTGAGCGCGCCCGCATAGAACGCGATGAATAGCGCGAAGGCGCTCAGGATGCCGGTCCAGGTGTGGACCGATTTGTAGACTCGTATGACGTCGGCGCGCATGGCAGGCTCAGGATAGGTAATGGCGGCAGGCGGCGAGGGCGGCGAAGGCGAGCGCGTTGGCGCTGCCCAGCCATAGCCAGGCGCGCGCGCCGCTGCGGAACAGGAAGACCAAACTCAGCACGCCGGTCCATACCGGCGCGGTGAGCCACATGGTGGCCTGGAATTTGTTGGGGTGCATGGCGCCGCCCGGCGTGAGCCAGGCGAACAGCCCGCTGACGGCGATCGCCAGGCCGAAGCCGAGCACCACCCCGGCCAGGGTTTTGCTGAACCAGTCGCGCTGGATCATGGCTGGGTACTCCGCTTTGTCCCCGCTCCCGCCCTGGCCGCGCTGCGCAGCGTGCGCCAGGCCGCCAGGTAGGGCAATACGGCGAACAGCAGCATGGTGATGCTCAGCACCGCGAACAGCGCGGTGGAGAGGTGCGCCATCCTCAGCCAGAAGCACAGCGCCGCCGCCAGCAGGGCGCTGGACCCGAGGCGCAGCGCGCGCACGACGCCTGCGGACGGAGCTTGCGCCAGCCATTGCTGGCGCGGCGCGGACAGGTAGTAGCCGCACGCGGCGGCGGTGTTGGCCGCCAGCGCGAAGGCAAGCAGGATACGGTCCATGGCTTACTCCAGGAAAAATTCAAGCCCGCGCGACAGGGCGGGGAACATGGCGGAGCCATGGTTCTCGCCGGGCAGTTCGATGAAGCGCACGCGCGAGAGAGCGCGCGGCTGTCCCGGTTGCCCTGGCTGCGCCGGCTGCGCGGCTTGCAGCGCGGCGGCGAGCTGGCGGGCTTCGCCGACCATGCGGCGCTCCATCAGCGCCTTATTGCGCTCTGTGGCGGCGTTGGCCGCGCTGCCTGCTGCCGGCGCGCCGGAGGCGCGCGGCAGTGCGGCCTGTTCCAGTTCGCCCACGGTGATCAGCAGCTGCGGCTTGCCGCCGCTGCGCTGCGCCAGTCCGGCCAGGCCCGTGAGCACGTAGCGCTCGCGCCACCAGATCGACGGGCTGGCGGCGATGTAGGTCTGGAACGAGGCCGGCTGGGTGAACAGCGTGTGCAGCACGAACAGCCCGCCGTACGAATGCCCAAACAGCGCCTGCCGCTGCTGGTCGAGCGGCGCCAGTTGCTGCACCAGCGGTTTCAGTTCGAGGTTGATGAAGTCCAGGAAGCGCGCAGCGCCGCCTTCCTTGCCTGCGTCCGCCGCGCCCGGCCGGCCGGGCGCGCCAGGAAGGGCCGGGGCGGGCGGCGTGTAGTCGAGTGCGCGCGCTGCCTGGTCGTAGTCCTCGCCGCTGGCGTAGCCGATGCCGACCACCGCAGGCGGCGCCTGGCCGGTGACCTTGCTGCGCCGTTCCACGGTACGGGCCATCAGCGCCAGGGCTGGAAACGACGCGTTGCCGTCCAGCGCATAGATCACCGGATGCCCGCCCGGCGGCGGCGCCGATTCCGGCACGCTGACGAAGATGCGGTAGCGCTGGCCCGTATTGGTGGAGACGATGTCGCGCTCCAGCGCCTGCGGCATGCGCGCCGTGGCCCACTGCGCCTCGGCGCGCGCGTGCGCCAGCGGCTGGATCAGCAGGGCCGCGCCCAGCAAGTAGCGCAGCGCCATCATTTCAGGTCCACCGACGCGGCCAGCTTGAACGCGCGCGCGCCGCCTTGCGTGACGAAGCCGTCGTTGAACAGGCCGGCCCAGTAGCTCTTGTCGGCCAGGTTCTCCACGCTGGCGCGCAGCTGCACCGCGTGGTCCAGCACGCGCGCGCCGTAGCGGGCGCCCAGGTCGAAGCGCGTCCAGCCGCCGATGCGCTGCGTGTTGGTGGAGTTGACGAACTGCTCGCCGGTGTAGATGGCGCGCGCGCTCAGCACCAGCGCCGGCACGGCAGGCAGGCTCCACTCGGTGCCCACGTTGGCTTTCCATTTCGGCGTGCCGAAGGCGCTCTTGCCGCTGACGGCGGGGTTGGCCGCATGCGTCATCCTGCCCTGCGTGTAGGCGGCGCCGCCCAGCAGCGTGAACTGTTTGCCCAACTGGCCGAACAGGTTCCATTCCACGCCCCGGTTGCGCTGCTCGCCGTCGTTGTCGTAGGTGTTGGCGGCCACGTTCTTGATCATGCTGGGACGCTTGATCTGGAAGGCGCTGACGGTGTTGCCGAAATCGCCGCCGTCCCACTTCACGCCCGCTTCCACCTGCTTGCTGCGGTAGGGCGCGAACACTTCGCCGAAGTTTTTCGCGGTCTGGTCGCTAACGGTGTCGCCCTGGCTCAGGCCTTCGATCGCATTGGCGTACAGGGAAATGGACGGGCCCCACGGCTTGACCACCAGGCCGACGGCGGGCGTGACGGCGTTCTTGTCATAGTTCGAGGCGGGCGCGCCGGTGTTGGCGTTGAAGGTCTTGCTCAGCACACGCTGCCGGCGGGCGCCCAGCGTCAGCAGCACCGCATCCTGGGCGAAGGACAGCGTGTCGGCCAGCGCCCAGCTGTCCAGTTTTGCCTCGCCTGTCTTGGGCACGTTCACCGGCGCCGGCGCCAGTGCGGGCGTGGCGGGATTGTAGATGTTGGACTTGTAGTCCGCGCTGATGCTGGGGTTGGCGCGGCGCGTGTCGTACTCCAGCACGGTGTAGCTGGCCACCGCCTGGTGGCGCACGGCGCCGGTGCTGAAGCGGGCGCGCAGGCCCGCCTCGGCCGAGTCGGTGTCGGTGGCGCCTGCCTGGTGGAAGGTGGTGCCCACATAGTCGCCCGCTGCGTTGCGGATCGACGCGCGCGTGCCGTTGATGTAGCCCGAGTAGCGGTAGCGCAGCTGGCCGGCTGCGGCGTAGGCGGTGACATGGTCGTTGAAATCGTAGCCGGCGCGCAGCAGCACGGCGCGGTTATCGAGCTTGCCGTAGATGCCGCGCAGCAGATTGGTGCCGGCCTTGGGCGGGGCGATCACGCCGGTGGCGGGAAAGGACGCCATCCACGCGCTGCCGTTGCGGATGTCCTCCTTGTCAGAATAGGCGTCGAGCGAGGCGGTGAGCTGTTCGCCACGGTAGTCCAGCGCCATCGAAGCCAGCTTGCGCTCCTTCTTCTGCGCGTCCACCCCGGCCTCGCCGTCGCGGTAGGCGCCGTTCACGCGCACGCCGAAACGGTTTTTCTCGCCGAAGCGCCGGCCGGCGTCCAGGTGCAGGCCGAACTGGGAATCGGAGGTGTAGTCGGTGGTCAGGCGCAACAGCGGCTTGTCGGCCGCGCGCTTGGGCAGCAGGTTGATCACGCCGCCCACCGCGCCTTGCGGCGACATGCCGCTCAGCAGCGCGCCCGGGCCTTTCAGCACTTCCACCCGTTCGATGAATTCGGTGGGCGCGTGGCCGTAGGGCGACAGGCCATACAAGCCGTTGTAGGCCAGGCCCTCGCCGTTGATTTCAAAGCCGCGGATGCTGAAGTTTTCGTAGATGTGGCCGTCGGACGTGGTGAAGCGCACCGACGGGTCGTTCAGCAGCACGGCGCCCACGGTGGACGCCTGCTGGTCCTCAATCAGCTTGGCGGTATAGCTGGTGAGGTTGAAGGGGGCGTCCATGGTGCTGGTGCTGCCCAGGATGCCGAGCTGGCCGCCGCGCGCCACCTGGCCGCCGGCGTAGCTGGCGGGCAGTTCGTCCGGCAGCAGGCCGCCGGTCACGCTCACCGCGTCCATCACCTGCTCGCCGCCGCGCTGCGCCGCTGCGGCGGCGCCGCTGCCGCCGGCCGGCTTTGCCTGCAGCACGTAGCCGGCGCTGGTTTTGCCGATGGCGTACTGGCTGTCGCGCAGCAGCGCGTTGAAGCCCGCCTCCACGCTGTAGCTGCCTTTCAGGCCGGCGCTGCGCAGGCCTTGCAGCTTGCCGGCGTCCATCGCGACGGCCACGCCGGCTTGCTGCGCAAAGCGGGTCAGGGCGTCCGCCAGCGGACCGGCTGGAATGTCGTACTGGGCGGCGGTGCTTTGCGCCATGGCGGCGCTGCCGGCGGCGGCAGCGGCGGCGCCCAGCGCGAGGTGGATGGCAAGAGTCAGGGGGGCGATGCGAAGCGTGGACATTCAGGATTCCTTTTTTCTTGGTAGTCAAATTGCATACACAGACCTTGACGCGCGAAAAATGGAAACCGGAACCCTTCGGGCAAATTATTTTGGCGGGGCGCCTGCCGGCGCATCGACCAGCACCAGGTACGGGGTGACGGTGCGCACGCGCAGCGCCGGGAAGCTGTTCAGCAGCAGGTGCAGGGCGCGGCCGGTGTCGTCCAGCGGCAGCACGGCGGAGACGTTGATGGCGGCGATCTGTTCGCGGTTGTAGCGGATCATGCCGGGCCGGTGGCGCGCCAGCTCGTCCAGCACCTCGGCCAGCGGACGGTTGCGCACCACCAGCTGGTGGTTCTTCCAGGCGTCGTCCACGCTGCCGGGATCGATGGCGGTGGCCGTGCCCACGGCACTGTGGCCGATGCGCACGCGCTGGCCGGCCGTCACCTGCTGCGCGTCGCTGTTGCCGGCGGCGATCTGGCCGGCGCTGAGCACTGCCGTCCCCGATTCCAGCATGGTCAGCTCGGTGCCGCCGCTGCCGTTCGTCCTGCGCACGGTAAAGCGCGTGCCCAGCGCGCGGATGCTGCCTTCGGCCGTGCGGACCACGAAGGGCCGGGCCGGGTCGCGCGCCACGTCCACCAGGATTTCGCCCTGCAGCAGTTCCACCGTGCGCTGGCTGGCGTCGAAATGCAGGCGCACGGCGCTGCCGCTGTTGAGCGTCACGGCGCTGCCGTCGGCCAGCGTGGTGCGGCGCCATTCTCCGGCGCCGCTGCGCAGGTCGGCCAGCAGCGCTTGCGGCCCGTAGCCCTGCATGCCCAGCCAGGCCGCGGCCAGCGCGGGGAGGGCGATGGCCAGCGCGGCGGAGATGCGGAGCACTTGCCGCACTTGCCGTGACTGGCGGGCATGGCGGCCTTGCGGGACCGGCGGGGCGTGGTCCGCCTTGGGATTCGAGGCTATGCCGTCCGCGCCTATGCCGGAGCCCGCGCCGCCGGCTGGCGCGATGGCCGCGCGCAAGGCGGCGCGCGCAGGCTGCGTGGGCAGCACGCCGAGCAAACCTTCCAGGCGCGCGGCGGCGGCGGCGTGCTGCGGGTCGGCCCGCTTCCAGGCGTCGAAACCCGCCCGCGCGCAGGCGCGGTCAACGGCGTCGTCCGCGCTCAGCGCCACGATCCAGGCGGCCGCCTGGCCGGCAACGCTGCCGCTCATGCCTGCGCCAGCTCGTCGCAGCGCAGCAGCGCCTGGACCAGGTATTTCTGCACCATGCGGGTGGACACGCCCAGCTGAGCCGCAATGGCGGCGTGCGTCATGCCGTCCAGGTAGTGCAGCACAAAGGCCTCGCGCGGCTTGTCGGCCAGCCCCGCCAGCGCGGCCGCGATGCGCTCCAGCGCCTGCACCGCCTGCATGATCTCCTCGGGCGACGGGTAGCTGGGCATGTGCCCTGCCAGCAGCGCCAGTTCGGCCATATAAGCCTGGTCTATGGTCTGGCGCCGGCTGCGGTCGATCAGCAGGCGCTTGGCGGTGGTGGTCAGATAGGCGCGCGGCTCGAGCACGCCAGCCAGCGTTTTGTTGGCCGCCACGATGCGCAGAAAGGTATCCTGCGCCACGTCCGCCGCGTTCTCCGCGCAACCCAGCTTGCGGCGCAGCCAGCCGTACAGCCAGCCATGATGGGCGCTATAGAGCGCGCTCATTTCCTGCTGCAATGGCGTGGTGGCGAAGGTCATGGAGTCAAATGCAAATAAGAACTATTCTCATTCTATGCCATTTGTGACTTTGTTTGCAACCGCTGGGCGGGGGCGGGCGCGGAAGCGTTGTCATACAACTGCTATAATCAAGGCTGACCACCAATCCGCCCAGCCATGAACGACATCGCCGCCGCCACCGCCCTGCAGCCTCCCAAGAAGCGCCACCGCAACCTCGCGCAGGGCGTGGTGGAGAGCATTACCGCCAGCATCACGGGCGGGCAGCTCAAGCCGGGCGACAAATTGCCGACCGAGTCCGTCATCATGGAGATGCACGGCGTGAGCCGCACCGTGGTGCGCGAAGCGATCTCGCATCTGCAGGCCGCCGGCCTGGTGCAGACCAAGCACGGTATCGGCACCTTCGTGCTGGAGCCGCAGCCGGCTGCGCTGCGCATCTCGCCGGACACCGTGCGCACCATCGGCGACGTGCTGGCCATCCTCGAGCTGCGCATCAGCCTGGAAACCGAAGCGGCCTGGCTGGCCGCCGCCCGCCGCAGCGAGGCGCAGCTGGCCGCCATGGGCGAGGCGCTGCAGCGCATCCTGGACGGCGGCTCGGTGGAGGCGGACGTGCAGTTCCACCTGCTGATCGCGCAAGCGACCAACAACCGCTATTTCGTCGACATCCTGACCGACCTGGGCACCACCATCATCCCGCGCGCGCGCGTCAATTCGGCCCAGCTGGCGCACGACGACCCGGCCCACTACCTGGAACGCGTGAACCGCGAGCACGAGAACATCTACAACGCCATTGCGCGCCAGGACCAGGAAGGAGCGCGCGCCGCCATGCGTACGCACCTGAGCAATAGCCGCGAACGCCTGCGGCGCGCCCAGCAGGAAGTCAGCCCTGTCAATGTTTCCTAAAGGATAAAGACTAAAAAGCCACACCAAAACGCTTGCCCGACTTCGATTATAGTTGTACGATGTCATACAACAAGTCGGCGCTGTGCCGCTTTTAGTCCACACTGGAGAAGACATGCAACCTAATGACCTTAAAACCATCCTCTCGTCCGGCCTGCTGTCCTTCCCGGTCACCGACTTCGACGCACAGGGCAACTTCCGCGCCGACACCTACGCCAAGCGCCTGGAATGGCTGGCACCGTACGGCGCCAGCGCGCTGTTCGCCGCCGGCGGCACCGGCGAGTTCTTCTCGCTGACCCCGAACGAATACACCGGCGTCATCAAGACCGCCGTCGACACCTGCAAAGGCAAAGTGCCTATCCTGGCCGGCGCCGGCGGCTCCACCCGCGCCGCCATTGGCTACGCGCAGGAAGCCGAGCGCCTGGGCGCGCAAGGCGTGCTGCTGCTGCCGCACTACCTGACCGAAGCGAGCCAGGACGGCCTGATGCGCCACGTGGAAGAAGTGTGCGCCTCGGTGGACTTCGGCGTAGTGGTCTACAATCGCAACGTGTGCCGCCTGAACGCCGACTCGCTGGAAAAGCTGGCCGACCGCTGCCCTAACCTGATCGGCTTCAAGGACGGCCTGGGCGACATCGAACTGATGATGCAAATCTGGCGCCGCATGGGCGACCGCTTCAGCTACCTGGGCGGCCTGCCGACCGCGGAAGTCTACGCCGCTGCCTACAAGGCGCTGGGCGTGCCGGTGTACTCGTCGGCCGTGTTCAACTTCATGCCGAAGCTGGCCATGGACTTCTACCACGCTGTCGCCAACGACGATCACGCTGCGCAGAACAAGATGCTGGACGAGTTCTTCCTGCCATACCTGGAGATCCGCAACCGCAAATCGGGCTACGCAGTCTCGATCGTCAAGGCCGGCGCCAAGATCGCAGGTTACGACGCCGGTCCGGTGCGCGCACCGCTGACCGATCTGACCGAAGAAGAATGTGCAATGCTGGAAAAACTGATGCGCGCACAGGGCGCGCAATAATCTAAGGAGTAGTTATGCAAATATCCGGTGAAATGATTATCGGCCGTAACGTGGTACGCGGCCAGGAAGGCACGGTCAAGGCGATCGACCCTTCCCGCAACGAGCAAATCGAGCCGGCCTTCGGGCTGGGTGGCGAAGCCGAGCTGCAGCAGGCTTGCGCGCTGGCCGAACAGGCGTTCGACCGTTATCGTGAAACCGGATTGGAGCAGCGCGCCCGCTTCCTGGAAACCATCGCCGACCGCATCATGGACATCGGTCCTGCGCTGATCGAACGCGCGATGCAGGAAACCGGCCTGCCGCAAGCCCGCCTGGAAGGCGAGCGCGGCCGCACCTGCAACCAGCTGCGCCTGTTCGCCAAGGTCGTGCGCGACGGCCGCTTCCTGTCCGCCACGCTGGACTCGAAGCTGCCGGAGCGCACCCCGCCGCGCTCGGACATCCGCCTGCGCAAGATTGGCCTGGGCCCGGTCGCCGTGTTCGGCGCCAGCAACTTCCCGCTGGCCTTCTCGGTGGCCGGCGGCGACACCGCCTCCGCACTGGCGGCCGGCTGCCCCGTGGTAGTCAAGGCGCACTCGGCGCACCTGGGCACCTCCGAACTGGTGGCCCGCGCCGTGCAGAAAGCGGCCATCGAATGCGACATGCCTGAAGGCGTGTTCTCGATGCTGATCGGCTCCGGCCAGAGCGTCGGCCAGAACCTGGTCGCGCACCGCGCCATCAAGGCGGTCGGCTTCACCGGTTCCCGCGCCGGCGGCACCTCGCTGATGCGCACCGCCGCGGCGCGCCACGAGCCGATTCCAGTCTATGCTGAAATGAGCAGTATCAACCCGGTGTTCCTGCTGGCAGGCGCACTGGAAAACACCAAGCTGCCGCAAGCCTTCGTCGATTCGCTCACGCTGGGCGCTGGCCAGTTCTGCACCAACCCTGGCCTGCTGATCGGCGTGGACGGTCCGTTGCTGCAAGCCTTCACCGAAGGCGTGGCCACCGCGCTGTCCGCCAAGGCGCAGCAAACCATGCTGACCCCGGGCATCCACCAGGCTTACTCGTCGGGCGTGGCCAAGCTGGCCGCGATTCCCGGCGTGAAGCTGGTCGGCCAGGGCCAGAGCGGCGCGCTGCCGTGCGGCGCGCAGGCTGCGCTGTATGAAGTGGCTGCCGAGACCTTCCTGTCGAACCCTGATCTGGAAGGCGAAATCTTCGGACCTGCCTCGCTGCTGATCCGCTGCCGCAATGAAGACGAAGTGGTGCGCGTGGCAGAACACCTGGAAGGCCAGCTGACCGCAGCCGTGCACGCCACCGCCGCCGACCTGGCCTTTGCCAAGCGCCTGCTGCCTACGCTGGAGCGCAAGGCCGGCCGCGTGCTGTTCAACGGCTTCGGCACCGGCGTGGAAGTGTCGCACGCCATGGTGCATGGCGGCCCGTTCCCGTCCACCTCGGACAGCCGCAGCACCTCCGTTGGCGCCTCCGCCATCGACCGTTTCCTGCGTCCGGTGAGCTACCAGGACGTGCCGGCCGAACTGCTGGCTGCCGAGCTGGCCGACGGCAATCCGCTGGCCATCCCGCGCGTGGAAAACGGCGACCTGGTATGGAACGCGTAAGCGATATCCAATGCAAGGTAGGTGAAAGCCCGGTCTGGGATGCGCACAGCGCGGCCTGGTACTGGGTGGACATCGTCGGCAAGCGCGTGTGGCGTCTGGACGGCGCAGGCGGCGGCAGTGGCGCGCTGCGCAGCTGGACCACCTCCGAGATGGTGGCGTGCATCGCGCCCAAGGAAAGCGGCGGGCTGATAGCGGGCATGGAAACAGGCCTGTTCAGCCTTGAGCTGGGCGAGGGCGAGCAGGCCGGAGAAACCCGGCTGGCGCGTCCCGCCACGCTGGGTGAAGGCATGCGCTGCAACGACGGCCGCACCGACCGCCAGGGGCGTTTCTGGAGCGGCACCATGTTCATGGACATGTCGGCCGCGCGCGCCATCGGCCAGTTGTACAGCTACAGCGCGGAGCAAGGCCTGTCGGCGCCGGTGGTGTCGGAGCTGGTGACGCAGAACGGCCTGGCATGGTCGCCCGACGGGCGCACCATGTACCTGTCCGACTCGCACCCGAGCAGCCGCCTGATCTGGGCGTTCGACTACGACACCGCCAGCGGCGTGCCGTCGAACCGGCGCGTGTTCGCCGATCTGAACCAGCACGTGGGCCGTCCCGACGGCGCTGCGGTGGACGCCGAAGGCGGCTACTGGACCTGTGCCAACGACGCCGGTTGCCTGCTGCGCTTCACGCCGGACGGCAAGTTCGACCGCCGGGTCGACGTCCCGTTCGCCAAGCCCTCCATGTGTGCCTTTGGTGGCGCCGACATGGAAACGCTGCTGGTCACCTCCATCCCCTCTGGCAAGCCGGAAGACGTGGAATGGGGCGGCGCGGTGGTACTGCTGCGGCCCGGAATCAAAGGCGTCGTGGAAACACGGTTCAAAGGATAAACAGAAAGCGCCGAAACATCGGCGCTTTTTTTTTCGCTTCTTGCTTCAGAGTAGCAGCCTGAGCCGCATCCCCCCCAAATCGGGGTCTGACCCCGATTTGGGGGGGATGCGGCTCAGGCTGCTTGTAGGAGAGGCGGTAGGTTAGCCGGATAATTCCGAGTTGTGGACTTTGTCGCCGATGGTGACGTTGTTCAGCTTGAGGCCTTTGACGTTGTAGAGGAACCATGGCGCGTCGGGCGCGGCGGGGGTGCCGAAGTCGCTGTCGCTGATGGTGACGTTGGTGACCGGCACGATGGCCGGCATCGGGCCGCTGCCGTTGTAGTCGGAGGCGACCGGTCCCAATATCACCACGGCCTGGTAGCACGAGGCTTGCTTGCCGCCCTTGGTCATCACATTGCCCACCTTGACGTTCGAGATGTGGATGTTTTCCACCACCGGTGGACGGGTGCGCACCGTGTCGGCGATCGGCGCGTAGTCGCAGTCGAAGGTCACCACCGCGCCGGCCGCCGTGGCGACCGTGCGCGACTGGATCGGCGAACCCGGCAGCGAGGCGTAGAACGCCGGACTGGTCTGCACGCCGTTCGGGATGCTGATGTTGCGCACGTAGAAATTGCGCAGGTAGCCGCCGCGATTGAGGTTGGTCTTCAGGCGGATGGCGGTGTTGAGCGGGTTGGTCTTCCAGTGCGCGTTCTGGAACACCAGGTTTTGCGCGTAGACGTTCTGGATCCCGCCCGCCATTTCGCTGCCCAGCGTGACGGCGCCGTGCCCGCTGTGCATGATGCAGTCCTGGATCACGATGTTCTGCGATGGGCCGAATTGCGTGTCCTGGTTCTTGCCGGCCTTGATGGCGATGCAGTCGTCGCCGGCGTCGAAGGTGCAGCCTTCGATCAGCACGTGGTCGCACGCTTCCGGGTCGAAGCCGTCGCTGTTCGGGCCGTGGCTCACCGCGTGCACTTTGCGGATGACGATGTTGCGGCAGTGGACCGGGTGGTGCTGCCAGAACGGCGTGTGCTGCACCTGGTAGCCCTGCAGCAGCACGTTGGTGCAGCTGACGATGTGCACCATGGATGGACGCAGGTAGTGGCCCATGCCGAACACGCGCTTGGCCAGCGGCACACCCGCTTCGGACAGCGCCGGCAGGTACTGCTCGTCGGCGCGCCATTTTCCGCCCTCGCCCTGGATATGCAGGCGTTCTTCCTCGCTCAGCTTGGGCGCCACTTCGGCCAGCGAGGCAGGGTTGGCGGGGTTTTCGATATTGCCAGCCAGTTTGCCGGGGCCGAAGTTGGGCACCGAGTTTTCCGCCACCGAGTTCTTGGTGCGGGTCTTGCCTTTCCAGGTCCACCAGCAGTCGCCGTTGCTGTTGAAGGGCACGCCTCCTTGGCCGTCGATGATGCTGGTCCAGTCTTCGCCGGTGAGGGCGATGTTGTCCTGGCCGTAGGCGTAGATCGGCGAGGAGAAGTTCAGGCAGTCGTTGCTCTGCCAGCGCGAGATTACCAGCTTGCCGTTCTTGCCGCAGTCGAAGTCGCCGTACTTGGCGTAGTCGGACGGCTGGTTGCTGAAGTAGATGTGGGCGCCGGCTTTCAGGTGCACATTCACGTTCGACAGCAGTACGATGGGACCGGCACAGTACCAGCTGCCGGCCGGGATGACCACGCGGCCGCCGCCGGCCTTGTGGCAGGCGGCGATGGCGGCGGCGAAGGCGGCGTAGCAGTCTTTCGAACCGGGCGCCGGGGTGTTCATGTCGTCCTGTTCTTCGAACGATTTCCATGCCTTGACTTTGACCAGCTTGCAGGTGGCGGCGCCGTATCTGGTGACATCGAAGTCCTGCTTGCGGAACACCGGCGGCTTGGACAGGCGCTTGACGATGTCCGCCGCGCGTTCCCATGGGTCCACCGCGGTGGCGGCGCCGGCCAGTGCCGGTGCGCCGCCTGCCAGCGCGAGGCTGGTGGCGGAGGCGGCCTTCATGATGCTGCGGCGTTGCTGGTTGATGGTCTGGTTCATGCTATCTCCCTTACTCATAAATGTTGTTGTATTCCGCCAGGTAGCTGTCCGCAGGGACAGGCTGCCGGGTGTAGCCGAGCTCTTTCACAGGGTCGATGCCGGCCGCTCTCAGATTGGTCCAGTAGTCGTCCGAGTTGAACTGCGCGGGGCGGTAGGACAGGGTGCCGTTGCGGTTCCAATCGGACCACGGGGTGGTGCGGTTGATGTGCGCGCCGATGCGCGAATTGAGCACGGCCATCTTGCCGACGGTTTCCAGCACGGTGGGCGTGATGGTGCCGGCCGGTGACCGGAACTGGCTGGCCGCGCCCAGCACGCAGGCGTAGCCGGGCAGCGGCACCTTGCCGTAGGGCGTGCAGCGCGAATTGTGGAACCATTGGCGCGCGAGGTAGAACTTGCCGGCCAGCGCGAACGGCGAGCCGTCGTGCGTGAAGCGGCACTGGTCGAACACCAGGCCGTAGCGGGTCTTGTGGTTGGTGTTGGGTGCGCCGACGTAGGAGGTGCTGCGGTCGCCCAGCGATTTGATCTCGCTTTGCAGGAAGAAGGCGGTGCTGTCGCCGAAGATGAAGTCGACGTCGCCTTCGATGTAGGACTTGTTGAAGAAGCTGCGCACCGTCACGCGGGTGTCGGCGGCGCGCAGGAACAGCGTGTCCTGGAAGCCGATCAGGCGGATGTTCTCGAACTGTACCTTGTCGGCGCCTTCCACTTGCAGCGCCACGGCCTGGTGGTGCACCACGTTTTGCTGCGGATTGATATCGGTCTTTCCGCAGGGGCGCTCGCCGCATTCTTCGCGGGCGTTGCCGGTATCCTTGTTGTAGCCGTTTTCGATGGTGAGGTTGCGGGCCTGGAAGCCGTCGCTCTTGACCCACATGGTCATGGAGCCGAAGGTGCCGATGTTGCCGTTGCCTGCTGCCGCGCGTTCTTTCACCAGGGCGTGCATGGCTTGCACGGCCGGATCTGCGGCGGCGAATTGCGCGCCGAACTGGGCGGTGTAGCTGGCGCCGGTGGTTGCGGCGTCCAGCCTGGCGGTGATCTTCGTGGCGGCAGCGCTGGAGCCTTCGCCATACAGCGTGAGCGGCGTGGCGCTGGCCGGAACGTAGACCAGCTCCTGGTACACGCCGGGTCTGACCAGGATGTAGACGCGCTCGCGCTGGCCGGAAGCCGCGGCGCGGCTGACGGCGGCCTGCACGGTGTTGAAAGTCTTGACGCCGTCGGGCTTGGCGGCGGCGTCGACGACGTAGGTGGGTACAAATGAGGCGCCCTTGGCCAGCGGGTCGGCCAGCGGATCCCAGGGATCGGCGCGCTCGCTGCCGGCTGGGCCGGCGTATTTCAGCACCTCGCTGTAGCTGTAGTGCGCCGCCCGGGCGGCGCTCAGTTGCGGGCGGGCGGTGCCGGTGCTGGCCGTGGCGCGCGCGGCGGTGCTGCTGTCGGCGGCGGGGGCCTGGGCCTGGGCCGCCGGGGCGCCAGCCAGCGTGGCGGCCAGCGTGGCGGCCAGCATCGCCCGGCGCATCATTGCTGGCCCTCGGCGCGGAATTCGCGGGCGACTGCCGGGATGACGGCTTTCATCTCGTCCTCCACCATGCGCGCGAAGTAAGCTGCGCCCTTGGCGCCCAGGTGAGTGCGGTCGAAGGCGCTCTTGGGCGCACCTTGCGGCTCGGCGGCGGCAGCGGTGGTGGCGGCGGCCGCACCGGCGGCAGGCGCGGCGCCTGGCAGGATGGCCGGGGCCATGTAGTTGGCCGGACGCGGCACAACAGCCAGCGTGTCGGCTTCATCCTGGCCCATGGCTTGCACTGCGGCGTAGCTGCGGGCATTCAGGTCCAGCAGCGGCACGTTCTCCTGGGCCGCCACCTTGCGGATCACGTCCACCCACGGCTGCAGGGTGTTTTCCAATACCCCTTCCTTGAAGGTGCGCCGCGTCAAAGGGGTTACCAGCACCGGCACGCCGCCCAGCGCCTGCACTTCCTGCGCGTAACGGGCCATGTTGGCGGGGAATTCGGTGGCCAGGTCGGTCGAACGTCCGGGTTTGCCGGGCTGGTCGTTGTGGCCGAACTGGATCAGCACATAGGTGGCGCGATAGGCGGCCGAGCCGCGCAGCAGGCCTTGCACTTCATCCCAGCGGCCTTCGGCGCGGAAGCTGCCGGAACTGCGGCCGCCCCTGGCCAGGTTGATGCAGGTGTCGCTGCGGTTGATGCGCGCGCACAGTGCGTCGCCATAGCCGCTGCTGTTGGCCATGGTGGAGTCGCCCACCAGGATGAAACGCACGGGCTTGTTCTCGGCCGCCATCGCAACTGGCGCCGCCGCCCCAAGGGCGGCAGCGCTCAGCGCCAGGGCCGCTGCGGCCCTGGCGAAGTGGCGACGGGAACCAGTGTAGTGAATACCGGTCATCGTCTGTCTCCTGAAATTAGAAGTTGTAGGTGCCACGCAGGTTGAACGAACGGCCGATCGGGCTGGCCGCGCTGCTCAGGTAACCGTTGGAATAACCGCTGTGGTTCGTCACCGGTGGATTGGTGTCGAGCAGGTTGGTGATGCCGGCGGTGATCTGGATGTTCTTGAACCCTTTGTACGACGTGGTCAAGTTCCACACTTTATAGGATTCGATGTCGCGCCAGTACTGCTGCGCCACCAGATTCTGGTCTTCATAGCTGGAGTTGTAGTTCTGCGTCAGCTGTGCCGACCAGTCGCCCTTGCTCCAGCCCAGTTTAAGCGTGTGCTTCCAGCGGTAGGTGATGATGGGGAAGCTGCTGGTGGTGCCGTTGCTGGCCAGGCCGAAACGGCCCACGTTCGACACGAACGGGCTGTCTTTTTCCAGCTGGTTGTCGAACTGGGTCAGGTAGGTGCCGTCCAGCTGCACCTTGAAGTTGCCGTAGTCGTTGCGCGGGAAGTCGTACGTCGCCGACACGTCGATACCGGCCGCTTTCTGGCCGCCCAGGTTCATCGTCACGTTCTTGATGTAGTTGATGGTGCGGTCGGGATTGCGCACGATCAGCGCGTCGTACTTGACTGGATCGAGGAAGTAGACCTGCTCCGGCAGGTTGGCCAGCATGTCCTTCATGCGGATGTTCCAGTAGTCGAACGACAGCGTCAGCGACTTGACCGGTTCCACCACGAAGCCCAGCGTGTAACCGCGCGATTTTTCAGGCTGCAGGTCGGCGTTCGAGCCCACTTGCTTGGGCAGCGCCACGTTGCACACTTCGGACGCCACGAAGCCCGCCAGCGCGGTGCCGGTGCCGGCCACGCCTGGTTTGCCGCCCGGGCACAGCAGCGGGTCGTCCCACTTGGCGGAGGTCTTGCCGGTGGCGCCGGGCAGGCGGTAGCCGTAGGCGTCGAACAGGGTCGGCGCGCGGAAGCCGGTGTTGGCCGAGCCGCGGAACATCAGCTGTTTCGACGGCTCGTAGCGGAAGCTGGCTTTCGGGTTGAAGGTGTTGCCGAAGTCGCTGAAGTAGTCGTCGCGCACGGCCAGGTTGACGTTCAGTTTCTTGGTCAGCGGCACGTCCAGTTCGGCGAATGCCGCGTACACGTTGCGCGCGCCCTCGCCGTGGG
The DNA here is from genome assembly GCF_001425045.1 of Massilia sp. Root351. Lineage (GTDB taxonomy): Bacteria > Pseudomonadota > Gammaproteobacteria > Burkholderiales > Burkholderiaceae_D > Rugamonas. Next base: position 743,158 of record NZ_LMDJ01000001.1, read on the forward strand.
AGGCGGTCGAGTTCAGGTAGGTCACCGAGTTCTGGATGGCCAGCTTGTCGTCGCGCGTGGTGTCGCGGTGGATGTCGGCGCCGATGGCCAGCGCCATCGAGCCGCCCGGCAGTTCCATCAGGGTGCGGCTGGCGTTCACGTCCACGCCGGTGAAGGTGGAACGCGAGTCGCGGTTCTTCTGGCCGTCCACCGAGATCGATTTCAGGTACGTCAGGCCGGCCTGGTCCTGCAGGCCGAACGGATTCAGGGCGCCGGATTTCAGGCCGTCCAGCAGGCCCTGGCCGGTGAAGAAGCCGTTGTCGTAGTAGTTCTCGCGGTCGCTCCAGCCGATCACCAGGCCGCTGCGCACATCCCACTCGCCGAAGCGGTTCTCGTCCGCCACGGCGATGCGCTGGTTGACCTGCTTGTCCTTTTGCACCGCCACGCCGTAGTCGGCCACGGCCCAGGTCACCGTCAGCGGCTCGCCTTTCAGTCCGGCCACCGCAGGCACGCCGCCGGCGCCGCCCGGATACCATTTGCTCGTGGAAGGCAGGATGGCGTTGACGCCGTTGACCGCCACCGCGTTGGTGGGGTTGCGCGCCGAGCGGATGAATTCCTGGCCGCGCATGTAGTCGATGCTCAGCGTGTGGTCTTCGTTGAAGCGCCTGGTGCCGCGCGCGTAGAAGGTGATCTGCTCGTTCTCGTGCAGCGCGGTGCCGTATTCCTGGTTGTTCAGGATGCAGGTGTTCTTGCCGCCGATGATGGAGTAGGGCGCCACGCAGCCGGACGCGAAGTACGGGTTTTGCGCGGTCTTGTTGGTGGCGGTGGTGAAGTTGGCGGGCATGGCGTTGCCGCCGCTGCCCAGGGTCGGCGCGCGGCCGATGCTGGTCAGCAGTTCGGCCGAGCTCAGGTCGGCGCGGTCGCGCTGCGCCAGGCGGCTGCGGCGGTGCGCGTCCACGGTGGCGTAGACGTTCCAGCCGTCCTTGGCCAGGCTGCCTTTGCCGACGGTGAGCGTGAGGCGCTGCTCGTCGCCGCCGCCGTCTTTCTCGGGCTGGATGTATTGCGCGGTGACCGAGGCGCCCTCGAAGTCGCGCTTGGTGATGAAGTTGACCACGCCGCCGATGGCGTCCGAGCCGTAGATGGAGGAGGCGCCGTCGCGCAGCACTTCCACGCGCGACAGGGCGCTCATGGGGATCACGTCCAGGTTGGCGTAGCCGTCGGAGATGGCTTCGTTGGCCAGGCGGCGGCCGTTCAGCAGCACCAGGGTGCGGTTTACGCCCAGGCCGCGCAGGTTGATATTGGTGCCCGAGCCGGCGTTCGACGGCGCCAGCGATGCCGATTGCGGCAATGCCATCATCACGTCGGCCAGGGTGGTCATGCCGCGTTCCGCGAATTCTTCAGCCTTGATGGTCGATACCGGCAACGCCGCTTCCGTGGCCAGGCGCTTGATGCTGGAACCGGTGACTTCCACGCGTTGCATTTCCTGCGCGGTGGCGCTGTTCATCAGCGTCAGCACGGCCAGGGCGATGGACGAGAGCAGCAGGCGCGGCTGCGCTTTGTCGATTGTGTTCATGAAGCTTTGTCTCCTGATAATTCAAATGAAGGTATGCGGTGGAGCACCTCGCGTACTCCGTGCCGCTGCGAGGAGGGCTGCGCGGCGAGGCGCAACCGAGCTCGCAGGCGGTTGATAACTGTATTTGTGGGGGCGCCACCCTCTGCGGGGCGTCTGTGCGGGCCATGCGTGCGTGCTGACTTTCCGGACCTACCCCCTCGAGAAGGTGCGGGTCACGCGCTCGAGGTGCGAGCGCATGGCTTTCCTGGCGCCGGCGGCATCGCCGGCGGCGATCGCTTCCAGGATGCGGCGGTGGTCTTTCAGCGTTTCCTGCCGCAGTTCTTCGGTCTGGAAATGCTCTTTCAGCTTGTGCCACAGGCGGCCGCGCTGGTTCCACAGGTAGTCCAGGCCGCCCACCAGGGCGCTGTTGCCGGTGGCGCGCGCAATGGCCAGGTGGAAGGCGCGGTCGGCCAGTTCGTTGCTGGCCTTGTTGGCGTGGCTGGCTTCCATCTGTTCCACCGCCTTCAGGATCGCGTCGACGTCGGCCGGGGTGGCCACGCGCGCGGCGATGGCGGCAATTTCGGCCTCGATCATGCGGCGCGCGGCCAGCACTTCGAACGGTCCCGGGCCGCCTTCCGGCAGCGTCACCTCAGCCTCGGGCGGCTCGCTCACGTACACGCCGGAACCGCCGCGCACTTCGATCACGCCGCCCAGGTCGAGCGCGATCAGCGCTTCGCGCAGCGAGGCCCGGCTGACATTGAGTTTGGTGGCCAGGTCGCGCTCGGACGGCAGGCGCTGGCCGGCGGCGATGCCCTCGCTGGCGATCAGTTGCTGGATGCGGTCCGCCACAACCCGGTACAGGCGCGGCTCGTGGCTGGCAGCTTCCGGCGTCAAGGCGGTTTTTTTCTGGATCAAGGTGTGTCCCGCTGTGTTCGTTTGGTCAGACCATTCTAAGGTGGTCTGACCAAATAATCAATCTGGACTAGCCAAATTTTTTTTTCTCTGCCATACTGAATTGGACAGCAGGTAACCAACAAGGACGTAGAAATGACGACAGAGCCGAGCGCGAACAGCCCGCGCTACATCCTCATGCATGAGAACGACAATGTAGCGATTGTCGTCAACGACGGCGGCTTGCCGGCAGGCGCGGTGTTCCCGGACGGGCTGACGCTGCGCGAGGCCGTGCCGCAGGGGCACAAAGTGGCGCTGCGCGCCTTCGCCAAGGGCGACCCGATTATCCGGTACAACGTAACTATCGGTTTTGCTGCCCTGGATATCGAAGCGGGCAGCTGGATCGCTGAAGCGCAGGTCGAAATGCCGGCCGCGCGCGAGCTGACCGGCTTGCCGATCGCCACCGTGAAGCCGCCGCCGCAGGAGCCGCTGGAGGGCTTTACCTTCCAGGGCTACCGCAATCCGGACGGCAGCGTGGGCACGCGCAACATCCTGGCCATCACCACCACTGTGCAGTGCGTGGCGGGCGTGGTGGAGCACGCGGTGCGCCGCATCAAGGCCGAGCTGCTGCCGAAATACCCGAACGTGGACGACGTGGTGGGCCTGGAGCATACCTATGGCTGCGGCGTGGCGATCGACGCCCCCAACGCCAACGTGCCGATCCGCACGCTGCGCAATATCAGCCTGAATCCGAACTTCGGCGGTCAGGCCATGGTGGTCAGCCTGGGCTGCGAGAAGCTGCAGCCGGCGCGCCTGTTCCCGAAAGGCTCGATCCCGATCCAGAACGCCGGCGGCGCCGAACCGGCGCAGGTGTGCCTGCAGGACCAGGGCCACGTCGGCTTCCAGTCGATGATAGCCTCCATCATGAACACCGCGGACGCGCAGCTGCAGGTGCTGGACAAGCGCCGCCGCGAAACCGTGCCGGCGTCGGAACTGGTGGTCGGCGTGCAGTGCGGCGGCAGCGATGCCTTCTCCGGCGTGACTGCGAATCCGGCGGTCGGATTCGCCACCGACCTGCTGGTACGCGCCGGCGCCACCGTGATGTTCTCGGAAGTGACCGAAGTGCGCGACGGTATCGACCAGCTGACTTCGCGCGCCGTCAACGAGGAAGTGGCGGCGGCGATGATCCGCGAGATGGACTGGTACGACCAGTACCTGAAGCGGGGCGGCGTCGACCGTAGCGCAAATACCACACCGGGCAACAAGAAGGGCGGCTTGTCCAACATCGTTGAAAAAGCCATGGGCTCCATCGTCAAGAGCGGCAGCGCGCCGATCTCCGGCGTGCTGGCGCCGGGCGAGAAGCTCAAGCAGAAAGGCCTGATCTACGCGGCCACGCCGGCCAGCGATTTCATCTGCGGCACGCTGCAACTGGCCGCCGGCATGAACCTGCACATTTTCACCACCGGCCGCGGCACGCCGTACGGCCTGGCCGAGGTCCCGGTGATCAAGGTCGCCACCCGCAACGAGCTGGCCGCGCGCTGGCACGACCTGATGGACGTGAACGCCGGCCGCATCGCCAGCGGCGACGCCTCCATTGCGGACGTGGGCTGGGAAATGTTCCACCTGATGCTGGAAGTGGCCAGCGGCCGCAAGACCTGGGCCGAGCAGTGGAAGCTGCATAACGCTTTAGTGCTGTTCAATCCTGCACCGGTGACCTGATTTTGCTAGTATCATAGTAATCATACGACATCGTACAACTGCAAGGAACGGACTTTACATGAGCAAACCATTCAAACGCATCCTGCTGACCGGCGCCGCCGGCGGCCTGGGCAAAATCCTGCGCGACCGCATCAAGCCATGGGCCGACGTGGTGCGCCTGAGCGACATCGGCGACATGGGCGAAGCGCGCGAGGGCGAGGAAATCGTCCGCTGCGACCTGTCCGACAAGCCGTCCGTGCTGACGCTGCTGGAAGGCGTGGACGCGGTGCTGCATTTCGGCGGCATCTCCACCGAGAGCAATTTCGAAGCCATCATGGCGGCCAACATCCAGGGCACCTACAACCTGTATGAAGCGGCGCACAAGGCCGGCACCCGCCGCATCATCTTCGCCAGCTCCAACCACACCATCGGCTACCACAAGGTGACCGAGGTGCTGGACGCCGACAGCCCGACCCGCCCGGACAGCATGTACGGCATCAGCAAGGTGTTCGGCGAGCAGCTGGCGCGCTACTACTTTGACCGCACCGGCATTGAAACCGTGTGCCTGCGCATCGGTTCTTCCTTCCCCGAGCCGAAGAACCCGCGCATGATGCGCACCTGGCTGAGCTACGACGACCTGGTGGAAGCGCTGCGCTGCTCGCTGATGGCGCCGCGCGTCGGCCACGCCATCCTGTACGGCCAGTCGAACAATGAAGCCGTATGGTGGGACAACAGCAAGGCGGCCTTTATCGGTTTCAAGCCAAAGGACAGCTCGGAGCAGTTCAAGCACCTGTTCCCGGACACCGGCGTGTATCCGGACAAGGACGATGTGGCCACCACCTACCAGGGCGGCGGCTTCCTCAACGACGGTCCGCAGTACATCTGACGCAGCAGCTCTGACCTACAGCGCCGCCTGCACGCCCAGCACCATGGCGTTGTAGGCGGCGTGCACCAGCATCGGCGCCAGCAGCGACTTGCTGCGTTCGTACGCCCACGCGGTACACAATCCCAGCACGAATACCGGCACCATCGCCAGCGGCGGGTGCACGATGGCGAACAGCGCCGCGCTGCCCAGGGCAGCCGGCAGCGCGCCGGCCATGCGGCGCAGGCCACCGAAGATCAATCCCCTGAAGATGAATTCCTCGAACAGCGGCGCGGCCAGCACGGTCAGCGGCAGCAGCAGGCGCAGGGTGGCGCTGGACGGCGCGTGCCGTGGCCACCAGGGCGTGTCGCGCAGCAGCCACAGGTAAGCGGCGCCAAAGGCGCAGGCGGCTGCGGCCCCTGCCAGGCTGGCGGTGGCCGCATGGCCGGCGGCGCTTGCCATGCCCTGGTGGTGGCGTGCGTTCAGCACTGCCGGGACGCCGGTGGTCTGGTGGCGCCAGTACAGGTAGCGCATCAGCAGGTACACGATGGCGCCGGCGCAGGCGAAGGCGAGTACGCCGCTTTGCAGGCCGCCGCCGCTGCCACCAAGGCTGCCACCAAGGCTGCCGCCGCGCAGCACCAACCCGATCACCAGCTGCAGCACGAAGAACAGCGTGGCGGCGATCAGGCCGTCCGACAGGGCCACCCGCGCGGGCGGCGCAGCGGCCGGGTCGAGCAGGTAGGGCAGTTCGTCGCGCGCTTTCTGCCACAAGGCCAGCGCGAGCGAGGCGGTCAGGATCATGATGGCGACCGTCTGCAGCCAGGTGCTGGCGTACAGGCCGAAGATGTAGAGGCTGGACAGCATCATGTACAGGTAGGCGTAGGTGGGCCGCACGCGCGCCTGGGTTTCCTGGGCATGCGGGTCGCTGGCGAATACGCCCAGCGAGACGGCGATCAGCGCATACACCGGGATACCGGCCATGACGACCGCCACCCACCACAGCAGCCGCCAGTTGAAGTCCGGCGTGAAATACAGGCCGGTGGCGAAGATCAGCAGCGGATACAGCGCGGCCAGCGCGGTCCACAGCTGGGCTTTTTCCTTGAGCATGCTGTCGATCCGGCGCGGGAAGGTGTACAGCATCCACAGCGCGTTGCCCTCGTTGTTGATGGCCTGGAAAGCGGACAGCAGCAGCACGTAGCTGCCGATACCGAAGGCGATCACTGCCATCAGCTGCTGGTTCTGGCCGAGCAGGGTGATGCTCGACAGCTGGCCGCTGACCAGCAGCTGGCTGACAATGATGACCACCGGGATCAGCAGGCTTTGGGCCAGGAAGTTGCGGTCGCGGCCCAGCAGCATCAGTTCGCGCCGCTGCAGGATGGTGCCGATGCGCCAGCGGGAAGCGGGGGAGGGCGCTGGTGCATTGGCATCGGCACCGGCTGTGGCGGCATCTGTGCCGGCGCTTCGCGCGGCGCTCGGTGCATCGGCGGCGGCCGCGCGGGCTTGCGCGCGGCGGCTGGCTGTGGCGCCGGCAGTCGCGGCTTCGCGCGCGCCGCTGGCGACCACGCCGTGGCGCAGCTGGCGGCGCAGCAGCGCCATGCCCGCCATCAGCAGCAACGCCGTCTGCGCCAGCAGCAGCGCTGCGGCCTGCCCGGCGCCGGCGGCGCTGGGCGCGGTCAGCGCCTGGACCGCAAGGCCGGGCGGCGTCCACAATGACCACGCCGGGAAGCTGCGCGCCCAGTCCACCGTGAAGGAATTGTTGGACCACATGGAATACGAAATCCCCACGTACATCAGCGGCATGCTGAGGATGGAGGCCAGCGCCTGCAGGTTGCGCAGCTGCGAGGCCGGCAGCGACAGGCGCAGGCCCGTGTCGGCCAGCGTGCGCATCATCGCCGCCAGCATCAGCAGCGGCAGCGCCATGGCTGCACCCAGCAGCGGCGATGCCCAGCCGTAATTGCCGTACCAGGCCAGCACCACGCACAGCGGCCCGAGCGCCAGCACGCCGACGGGGTTGGCGATACTGCGCTCCAGCACCCTGGCCCACAGCAGCGTGCCGCGCCGGATGGGCAGCGTTACCAGCCATTCCAGGTCCCAGTCCTGCTGCGCCAGTTCTCGGCTGCCCAGCGGCATGAGGAAACCCACGAGCCACATCAGCAGCACCATCAGCGTCATGGCGGCGGCCAGCGCGGGGCTGAAGTGCGCGGCGTGTAGACCGTCGGCTGCGGCCTCGACCATGCTCTCCACCGAGTGCGCCCTGGCCATGGCGGCGCAGGTGGCGGGCGTGTCGATCTTGCAGTGCAGGTTCAGCACCGAGCTGCGGGCGATGTGGGTAAAGCTGAACAGCATGCCCATCCCTACCAGCAAGGCCAGCAGCCAGCGGCTGCTGCGCTTGCCCTGCGATGCGCTGCGGCTCTTGCTGTTGGCGGCTTTGCCGAAGCGTAGCGCGCCAGTCATGTTGATCAGCCGCAGCAGGCGCAGCCGGGCCAGCAGCCAGATGGCGCTGGCGGAGGAGCGCACCGGCGCGGTCATGCGGGCTCGCCGGCTTCGTCGGTAATCTTGAGGAAGACTTCTTCCAGCGAGCTGTCGGCCGAAGCGGCGCCGCGCAGCTCGTCGAGCGTGCCGCTGGCCACCAGCGCGCCGCGATGGATGATGCCGACGCGGCTGCACATGCGCTCGGCCATATCCAGCAAATGGGTGGAGACGAAGATGGTAGTGCCTTGCGCGGCGGCCGCCAGCAGGCGCTCCTGCACATCGCGCGCGGCGCGCGGATCGAGGCCGTTGATCGGCTCGTCCAGCACCAGCACTTTCGGGTTGTGCACCAGCGCGCAGGCCAGGCCGAGCTTCTTCTTCATGCCCAGCGAATAGTTCACCGCGAATTCCTCGGTGGCGTCCTCCAGCCCCAGTTCGCGCAGCAGGCGGTGCGCGCGGCCGGCCGCTTCTGAGCGGGAGTAGCCGTGCATCTCGGCCACGAATTGCAGGATCTCGCGGCCGCGCAGGTAATCGTAGAAAATCGGCGTGTCGGGCAGGTAGCCGACATGGCGCTTGACCTCCGCCGCATCGGCATGGCAATCAAGGCCGTTCACCAGCACCCGGCCGGCGCTGGGCACCAGTATGCCCATCAGCATGCGGATGGTGGTGGTCTTGCCCGCGCCGTTGGGGCCCAGGAAGCCGAACACCTCGCCGCGCGCCACTGTCAGCGACAGCGGCTTGACGGCTTCAAAGCCGCCGTAGGACTTCGACAGTTCCTGGAACGCGATCATTGGCCGCCCAGCGCCATGCCGAAGCGTTCGGTGCGCGGCATCCAGTTGCCGACGATGTCGGCCGATACCAGCACGCGTTCGGCGCGGCCGATCAGCATTTCGCGCGGCACCAGGCCAATGTAGCGCGAGTCCTTGCTGTTGTTGCGGTTATCGCCCAGCATCAGGTAGCTGTCGGCAGGGATGGTCATGGGGCCGAAGTCGCGCATGCTGCTGGTCACTTGCGGCAGCAGCTGGATGCGGCGTTCGCTGGCGCCGGATTTCTCGGTCAGCTGCAGCGCCTGCAGCTTGCCGACATGCTCGATCGCCTCCACGGCTTCGGCCGGCATGCTGTAGCCTGCGGCCTGGCCGTTGATGATGAGCTGGTCCTTCTTCATGGCGATGGTGTCGCCGGGCAGGCCGATGACGCGCTTGATCAGGCGGGTCTTGTCCAGCGGCGAGGAGAAGGTGACAATGTCGCCGCGCCGCGGCTCGCCCAGGTGTGCCACTACCACGTCCGTCAGCGGCACCTTCAGGTCGAACGCGAGGCGGTTGACGAACACCACGTCGCCTTCCAGCAGGTTGGGGTGCATGGATCCGGAGGGGATGGGGTTCCAGTCCGCGACGGCGGTGCGGAACAGGCCAAACAGCATCAGGAAGGCGATGAAGCCCTTGTTCGCGCGCAGCCAGCTTTTCATCTTTGTTCTCCGGAGTGGTTAAGTTGACATCACATCATCCGACGGGAATCTTAAACCTCGCTTAGACCAAAGGCGGCCAGCATCTGCCGCTGTCCCTTGGGCGGCACGGCCAGCGCGCGGCTGTCCAGGTCTTGCGCTACCCAGCCCTTCTTGAGCGCCAGCTGCAGCAGTGCCGCGCCCAGCGCGCCGCCCACGTGGGGCTTGCGTTCGCTCCAGTCCAGGCACGGGCAGGCGAAGCGGCGGCGCAGCTTGCGCAGCGCGGCGGTGTCGATGCCGAGGGCGCGCACGCCTTGCTCGCCGGCCGGCGTGAGCTGGTACTCGTTGCCGACGTTGCCATCGCCGGCTTCGGTGAGCCAGCCTTGCGCTGTCATGTGGTCGTGCAGGCGTACCGCCACCGTGCCGGCCATGTGATCGTAGCAGGTGCGGGCGTTGCGCAGGCGGTCCGGCGTGTTGGGCTTGAAGGCGGGGCGCGGCAGGCCGGCCACCACCAGCAGCGCTTCCAGTGCGGCGGCAACGTTGGCGTCCGCCAACTGGTAGTAGCGGTGCTTGCCTTGCGCGAGCAGTTGCACCAGCTGTTCCTCCTTCAGGCGCGCCAGGTGGGCGCTGGCGGTGGATGGGCTGACTTCGGCCACCACCGACAGCTCGGTGCTGGTGCGGGCGTGGCCGTCCAGCAGGCAGCACAGCATGCGCGCGCGCGCCGGCTCGGCGATGGCGCCGGCGATACGGGCGAGGTGGTTGTCTGCATTCATGGTTCGGTCCTGGGCGAAGTGTGGTGGCGTCTTTTTCAGGATACTGCACTGCATCGACATTTGCAAAAGGGGGAAACATGGACGCTATCGCAGCGGTAACGCACGCCGATCCGTATCCGTATTACGCTGAGCTGGCCGCGCGGCAGGGGCTGTTTTTCGACGCGCGTTTGAAGCTGTGGATCGCTGCCGGCGCGGCCGACGTCGGCGCGGTGCTGGCGCACGCGGCGTTGCGCGCGCGGCCGGTGGCCGAGCCGGTGCCGGCGGCCATCGCGGGAGGCGGTGCGGGGCAGGTGTTCGGTGCGCTGGTGCGCATGAACGATGGCGAGCGCCATGCGGCGCCGAAGGTGGTCTTGCAGCGCGCGCTGGCGGGGCTGGACTTGGCTGCTGTCGGCACCCGTGCGGGCGAGTTGGCGCGTGGGCTGGTCGATGCGGAGCGCATTGCCGCAGCCGTGGGGGCGGACCTGGGTGCGCTTGCAATAGCAGGCGCAGGCGCAGCAGCCGTTGCTGGCGCTGGTGCGCGGCAAGCGCTTGGACCGGCGGCGCTGTCGGCGTGGATGTTTGCGGCGCCGGTGCAGACCGTCGCCAGCCTGCTTGGCTTCCGGGACGCCCAGCTGCCGCAGGTGGCGGCGTGGATGGGCCAGTTCGTGGCTTGCCTGTCGCCGCTCAGCAGCGCGGAGCAGATCGCTGCAGCGCACGGCGCGGCGCTGGCGCTGCTGGGCAGCTTCAAGGCCATGTTGCAGTCGTCGGCGCCGCCGGAAGGCTGCCTGCTCGCGGCAGTGCTGAGCGAAGCCGATGCGGCGGGATGGAACAATGCCAACGCCATCCTGGCGAACCTGGTGGGCCTGCTGTCGCAAACCTGCGAGGCGACGGCTGGGCTGATCGGCAACAGCATCGTGGCGCTGATGCGCGAACCGGCCAAGGCCGCGCTGCCTGCCGCTGCGCTGGTGGCCCGCGTGATGCGCGACGACCCGCCAATCCAGAACACGCGCCGCTTTGCCGCGCAGCACGTCAGCATAGGCGGCGCGCGCATCGAAGCGGGGCAAGCGATACTGGTGCTGCTGGCCGCAGCGTCGCGGCAAAGTATGCAGCAGAACATGCAGCAAGGACGGCAGGACGGCCATGCCTTTGGCTACGGCCAGGGCGCGCACGCTTGTCCCGGCCAGGTGCTGTCGCAAACCATTGCCGCCGCCGCGCTGGAGGCGCTGCTGCAAGCAGGCCCGTTGGCGCCCATGGCATGGCGTTACCGGCCTTCGGTGAACGCCCGCATTCCCGAATTCATTGAAGCAGAGGAGACCGCATGATCGCCGTGATATTCGAAGTCTGGCCCAGGGCCGAACACAAGCAGGAATACCTTGACATCGCCGCCAGCCTGCGCCCGCTGCTGGAGCAGGTGGACGGCTTCATCTCAATCGAGCGCTTCCAGAGCTTGAGTGAGCCGGGCAAGCTGCTGTCGCTGTCGTTCTTCCGTGACCAGGCGGCGATAGCGCAATGGCGCCAGCTGGAAGCGCACCGCGCCGCGCAGTCGGCGGGACGCGCAGGCATCTTTGAAGACTACCGCCTGCGCATCGCCGCCGTGGCGCGCGACTACGGCATGAACGAACGCGCGCAGGCGCCTGCGGACAGCCGCAGCCGCCACGCCTGAAGCCGCGCCGGCGCGCGCGGCGCGCACTTAATACTTCCAGGTCAGCGTGGCGCTCGCGTTGCGCGGCGCCGCGTAGTAGCCCTGGCTCCAGTACAGGCTGGTCAGGTACTTCTTGTCCGCCACGTTGGCAACGTTCAGGCGCAGGCTGAGCTGGTTGCTCAATTCGTACTGCGCCATCAGCCCCAGCACGGCATAGCCGCCCTGGCGGATCACGATGGCGTCCGCCTCGTCGCGGTGGGTGCCGTCCTGCCAGCTGGCGGTGGCGCCCACTTTCAACGCCGGCAGCGCCGGCACCTGGTACGTGGCGGACATGCGCAGGGTGCGGCGCGGCAGGTAGGTTTTGGCCGCCTTGCCGGCCGCATCCTCGATCGACATCACCGTGAAGCCGGCGGTCGCCTGCAGGCCGCGCGCCAGTTCGCCGGACAGGTCGAATTCCACGCCCTGCGATTCGGCGTCCACCCCACGGTGGTAAGCCTTCGGACCGACGTAGCCGGCCTGCTCGGCGGTATTCTGCTGCCTGGTCTTGAAGACCGAAGCGGCGGCGCTCAGGCGTTTGTCGAACCATTCGCTCTTCAAACCCAGTTCCGCCGTCTTGCCGCGCATCGGGTCCAGGGTCTGGCCGTCGATATCGGTCTCGCTTTGTGGATTGAAAATCTCCGTGTAGCTGCCGTAGGCCGACAGATTGGGCGTCAGGTCCACCACCAGGCCCGCGTAGGGCGTGCTCTTGCTGGCCGATTTGAAGCGGCTAAGGCCGTAGGCGGTGCCCGCGCTGTCGGCCTTGGTGCGGCTGATGCCGCCCACCAGCTTCACATTGTCGGCCAGGTTGAAGCGCGCCGCCATGAACACGCCCTTGCGCTTGTCCTGGTACGAGCTGCCGTCGATGGCGGCGTCCCACGACGGTTCGGGATAGGCGCCGTGCCAGTCCGGCAGCGCGGGCAATGCCGTGCCGATGCCTTGGCCGTAGTGCGAGATGTCGTCGATGCTGGACTTGGACCAGTTGCCGCCGACACTCAGCTCGTGCTGGCGGCCGCCGAGACTGAACTGGCCGCCGGCGCTGGCGTTGAGCAGGGTCTGCTTGTTGTCCGAATCGTACAGCGAGGGATAGGCGTACAGGCCGAGGCCGGTGCCGCGCTCGGGCAGGCCGTACACGTAGAACAGTTTGCCGCGCTGGATGGCGGTGTTGCGCGACAGCGTGGCCTGCGCGTGCCAGCCGTTGCCGAACTGGTGCACCAGTTCGGCGAAGCTGCGCTTGTCGCCGGTCTTGTTGCGCGCCCAGCTGGTGGAAGTGCTGGTGCCGCTGCCGAAGTCTACCGGGGTGCCGTCGCTGTAGGTCAGCGGCAGCGCGCCCCACAGGCCGCCGCGTGTTTTCTGGCGCTGGTCCGTGTGGCCGGCAGTGAGCGTGGTGCCGGACGCGAGGCGCGCTTCCACGATCGCGTACAGCACATTGCGGTCCTTGCTGTAGCGGTCCAGGTAGGAGTCGCCCTCGTCGTGCACGGCGATCACGCGCGCGGTCACGGTGCCGGCCGCGTTGAGCGCACCGGACAGGTCGCCCTGCACGCGGCGCTGATTCCACGAGCCGATGGTGGCCGAGGCCGACGCCTGCGTGCTGGCGGTGGGGCGCTTGCGGATGAAGTTGACCGTGGCGGACGGGTTGCCGGTGCCGGACATCAGGCCGTTGGCGCCGCGCACGATGTCGATGCGCTCGTACAGCGCGGTGTCGATGTCGCCGCCCACGTTGCCGAACACGAAGGGGACGCCGACGCCGTCGTACTGGAAATTGGTGATGTCGAAGCCGCGCGCGGTGTAGTAGGTGCGGTCGGTTTCGATCTTCTCCACCGTGACGCCGGGGGTGTTTTGCAGCACGTCGCTGATGGTGTTGAGCTGGAAGTCGTCCATGCGCGCGCGCGTGACTACCGACACCGATTGCGGGGTGTCGCGCAGCGACAGCTCAAGGCCGGTGGAGGACGCGCTCTTGCGGGCGGCATAGCTGTCACTGCTGTCGCTGTCGCCCTTGATGACGACGGTCGGCATGATGGCCTCGTCGGCGGCCTGGGCGTGCAGGCAGGTGAGGGCGGCGGCGATGGCGAGGCAGTGCAGGCGTGGAACGGACATGGCTTCTTTCTATAAATGCAAATGATAATGATTCGCAATTATATCAAGAAAAGGGGAAGCGGACTTCCCAAGTTGTCTGCCCCCTGGCTGGCCTAGTGCCCCTTTTTCTGCACCAGCGCGCTGCCCACGCCGTGGCGCTTGCCCTCGCTGGCGGCGGTCACGGTGCCGTCGGCATTGAACAGCAGCGCGTTGGCCGCGCCGATTTCGTGCGCGGCGGCGCTCCATTGCTGGCCGTATTTTTCCAGCGACCGGGCGGCGTCGCTGCCGCCGAAGCCCGGCTCGATGTCGGTCATGGCGTTGTTGCGCTGGGACAGGCGCGGCGCGTCCAGCGCCTGGTCCATGCCCATGCCCAGGTCGATGTGGTTGACGATGGTTTGCAGCACCGTGGTGATGATGGTGGAGCCGCCCGGGCTGCCGATCGAGAACGCCGGCTTGCCGTTGCGGAACGCCAGCGTGGGCGACATGCTGCTGCGCGGGCGCTTGCCTGCTTCCGGCACGTTGGGATGCGGGCCGCTGAAGTCGAAGTCCGTCATCTCGTTATTGAGCAGGAAGCCGTAGCCCGGCACGGTGATGCCGCTACCGCCCCAGGATTCGATGGTGAAGGTGTAGGAGACGATGTTGCCCTCCTTGTCCGACACGGTCAGGTGCGTGGTGTGCGCGCCCTCGGCCAGCAGCTTGGCGTTGGCCGGGCGCAGCGGCACGCTCTGGTCGTTCTGGAACGGGTAGGGATCGCCCGCGTCGGCGTGCGCCGCGGCCCGCTGGGGATTGATCAGTTCGCGCCGCCGCGCGGCGTAGTCTTTGCTCAGCAGGCCCTGCACCGGCGCCTCCAGGTACTCGGGGTCGGCCAGGTAGGCGTTGCGGTCGGCGAAGGCGAGGCGGCTGGCTTCCAGGTACAAGTGCTCCACCTTGTCGCGCGGCATGGACCTCAGGTCGTAGCCTTCCAGGATATTGAGCGCCTCGGCCACCGCCACGCCACCGCTGCTGGGCAGTGGCATGCCGTAGATGTCGTAGCCGCGATAGGTCGAGCGCAGCGGCTGGCGGATCCGGGCTTCATAGTTGGCCAGGTCGGCCATGGTCATGGCGCCGGCCCGGACCTTGCCGCCAGGCTGGTTGACGGTGTCGACGATGGCGCGTGCGATCTTGCCTTCATAAAACACCTTGATGCCGCCCGCCGCCAGTTCGCGGTAGGCCCTGGCCAGGTCCGGGTTGCGCAGCAGGCTGCCCGCCGGCAGCGCCTTGCCGTCCTTCAAGTAGAGCTTGGCCGTGGCGGGGAACAGCTGGAACTTGCTCTGGTTGGACGCCACCAGGCTGGAGAAATTGGCGTTTACCCGGAAGCCGTCCGCCGCCACCTTGATGGCCGGCTGCAGCACCTTCTTCAGCGGCATGGAGCCGTAGCGCTCCAGCGCCTCGTGCCAGCCGCGCACCGTGCCCGGCACGCCGACCGACATGCCGCTGGCCAGGGTCTGTTCGAAGTCGAGCGGCTTGCCGTCCTGCTGGAATATGGTGGGCTGGAAATTGGCCGGCGCCGTTTCGCGGTGGTCGATGGTGATGACGCGCTTGTCCCTGGCCAGGTAAATCATCATGAAGCCGCCGCCGCCGATGCCGCAGCTGAACGGATCGGTCACGCCCAGCGTGGCCGCCGCCGCAACCGCCGCGTCGACCGCGTTGCCGCCCTGGTTGAGGATGGCCAGGGCCGACTGGCTGGCCTGTTCGCTGATGGTGGCGACGGCGCCGCCGGTGCCGGTGGCGACCGGGCCCTTGGCCCAGACGGGCGGGGCCATGGCGGCGCTGATGATGATGGTGGAAACAAGCAGGGAAGGGAGGGCGCGGCGGGCTGGTGAAGTCATGGGCACTCTTATCGGTAGCAAGGCTTGGGGGCTAGGAAATATCCACCCGCAAGCTTACCCGATAAGTTGGCGCAGGAGCATGGACTGCGGGCGGGTCCGGCGGTTCCAGGCCGGTCAGCGTAAAGCGCAGGCCTTGCTGGGTTGCGGTATTGCTACCGCCCGGCATCTTCTCGGCCAGTACGAAGTTGCTGGCGTTACCATTGTTGGTCAGCACAAAGCTGTAGCTGATATACCCCTCCCACACGCACACGGCGCCGGTCTTGCAGCGGCTGTCGTTGACGCGTTCCAGTTTCAGCGTGGCGGTGGGCGTCAGCGCCACGCTCTGGCCCGCCGTCAAGGTATAGGTGGCGCTTTTGCGCTTGGGCGCCGGCGGTGTCTCGCTCCCGCCGCCGTTCTGCGCCACCACGCTGCACGCGGCAACGATGCCGAAGCCGGCGAAGCAGGTAAGAAGGCTGATGATTCTGAGCTGCATATTCGTTCTCCTGTCTGGATCAAAATATTAGCTAAAACACATCAATTGCGGCGCACGCTTGCCCGAATGAAAGACAAAGGGTCAGGGTTAATGATTAATTAACCCTGACCCCATTTGTCGGTAAAGCAATTGCTTACACGTAGGCGGCGAGCGCGCCTTTCATTTTTTTCAACGCGGCCGACTCGATCTGGCGGATGCGCTCAGCCGAGACGCCGAACTCGTCGGCCAGCGTGTGCAGCGTGGCGCCGGAGCCGTCGTCGTTGGCCAGCCAGCGCGCTTCGACGATGCGGCGCGAACGCGGGTCGAGCTTGCCCAGCGCCGTTTCCAGGCCTTCGGAATGCAGGCGCGTCACTTGCTCGGCTTCCAGCACGCGGGTCGGCTCGCTTTGCTCGGAGGACAGGTAGGCGATGGGCGCGAACTTGTCGTCTTCGTCGTCGGTCGGCGATTCCAGCGCGATGTCGCGGCCGCTCAGGCGCGTTTCCATCTCGATCACTTCTTCGCGCTTGACGTCCAGCAGCTTGGCCAGCTGGTCGATCTGCGTGGGCGACATGGCGTCCAGGCCGGTCTTGTGGCTGCGCAGGTTGAAGAACAGCTTGCGCTGGGCCTTGGTGGTGGCCACTTTGACCAGGCGCCAGTTCTTCAGGATGTACTCGTGGATTTCCGCCTTGATCCAGTGCATCGCGTAGGACACCAGGCGCACGCCCTGGTCGGCGTCGAAACGCTTGACGGCTTTCATCAGGCCGATATTGCCTTCCTGGATCAGGTCGGCGTGCGGCAGGCCGTAGCCCAGATAGCCGCGCGCGATCGACACCACCAGGCGCAGGTGCGACAGCACCAGCTCCTGCGCGGCGCCCAGGTCGTTGTTTTCCTTGAGGCTGCGGCCGAGGCGCTTCTCGTCTTCAGGCGTGAGCATAGGCAGGCGGTTCACCGCCGAAATGTAGGCGTCCAGGTTGCCCAGGTTGCCAGTGAATCCCAGTCCCAGTGCCATGGCATTCTTATTGGCTGGTACCAATGCGGCAGGTGCGGTCATCATAGTCATTTTTGTTTCCTCGCTCGTCGAACACGGAATGTTTCGGATTCTTGCATCTTGCTGGATACGTCTTAAACTCAGCTTAATCTTGCTCTAATGCATGAGTTAAGGTATCAGTTGGACCTATATTAGCACTCTCAATCGGTGAGTGCCAATCGCCAGTTGCAATGCCCCTGATAGTGGTAATGCTATGGAGCGATTCTATTCGATGGTTTTTGACAAAGGCGCGGCAAACCGCCTTGTGTTTGCGAAACGTCAATACGGACAGGATAGCGGGGGGAGGCGGCGCGGACTGTGCGTGAACGCACTTTGGGCGGGTGAGCGCAGCGCGCGTAACCCGCCGCAGCTCAGTTCAGGCGGGCCAGGTGGCGCTGCACCGACAGCACCGCGCCGGTCAGGCCGAGTATGGCGGACACGGCCAGCAGGGCGGCCATCGGCAGCGGCTCGAGCGCGGCCAGCTGGAATTCGGACGCGTACAGGCGGGCGAACTCGGCAATAGCCTTGTTCAACGGCTGCAGCGCCAGCGCCACCGCGCCCAGCGCCACGCCGCCGGCGCACAGGCCCAGCAGCGCGCCGGTGTAGTAGAACGGACGGTGGATGAAGGTGTCGGTGGCGCCGATCAGCTTGGACACCAGGATTTCCTCGCGCTGCGTCAGCACCTGCAGGCGGATGGTGTTGAACACCACCGCCACCACCACGGTGCCCAGCGTGGCCGCCAGCAGCAGCAGGGCCAGCTTGAGGACGCCGATCAGCGCGGCCAGGCGCTTGACCCAGGCCGAGTCGATCTGCACCGTGTCCACGCCGGGCAGGGCGCGCATCTGTTCGGCCAGCAGGTCCACGTCCAGCCCGGCCGCCGCGCTGCGGAAGGCGTCCAGCTTGACGATGTAGCTGTCCGGCAGCGGATTTTCGCCCAGGGTGGCGATCACGTCCGACAGGCCGCTCTTGCCTTTCAGGTTGTCCAGCGCCTTTTCGCGCGGCACGAAGATGATCTTGGCGTCCTTCATCAGTTCGCGCAGCGGCGTGGCCAGCGCGGCCGATTGCTCGCGCGCCACGTCCTGCTTCATGAACAGGCTGATTTCCGGATCGACCGACATCTGTTCGGACAGCGGGCGCACATTGTCCAGCAGGGTCAGCCCCATGAAGGGCAGCGCCAGGGCGATGGCCACCACCAGGATGTTGAACAGGAAACTGCCGGGCGCCTTGCGCAGGTGCACCAGCGCGGCGCCCAGCGCGAAGCCGTGTTGACGGAACCAGCTGCTCATGCTGCCACCTCCTGCGCCGTGGCGGCGTCGATGCTTTGCAGCTGGCCCTGTTTCAAATGGATTACGCGCGCCGCGCCGGCCAGCACCTGGTCGTCGTGGGTGGAAATCAGGCAGGTCACGCCCACCGAGTGGAAGGCGCGCAGCGCGTCCAGCACGCGGTCGGCGCTGGCGCGGTCCAGGTTGGCGGTCGGCTCGTCGGCCAGGATGATTTGCGGGCGGTTGACAATGGCGCGCGCGATCGAGACGCGCTGCTGTTCGCCGCCGGACAGGGCCAGCGGCGAGGCGTTGGCGCGCTCGCCCAGGCCCACCTTGTCGAGTGCGGCGCGGGCGCGCTGCTCGGCTTGGGCGCGCGGCTGGCCGGTCACCATCAGCGGCATCATCACGTTGGCGAGGATGGAGCGGTCGGTCAGCAGGCGCTGTTCCTGGAAGATCAGGCCCAGGTTGCGGCGTAGAAAGGGCACGCCGGCCGGCTTCAGCTTGCCGATGTCCTGGCCGTTGACGATCACCTTGCCCGAGCTGGGGCGCTCCATGGCGGCGATCATCTTGAGCAGGGTGGACTTGCCGGCGCCGGACGGGCCGGCCAGGAACACCAGTTCGCCCTTGTCGACGGTGAGCGAGACGTCGCGCAAGGCGGTGGCGTCGGCCGAGTATTGTTTGCTAACGTGCTGGAATTCAATCATGGGCGGGGGCCGTCCTCATATCGTTCAGCCCAGCAGGGCTTCGACAAATTCCGTGGCGTTGAAGGGCTGCAGGTCTTCGATGCGCTCGCCGATGCCGATGAAGTACACCGGCACCGGGCGCACGCGGGCGATGGCCGCGATCACGCCGCCCTTGGCCGTGCCGTCCAGCTTGGTGATGATCAGGCCGCTCAACTGCAGCGCGTCGTCGAAGGCTTTCACCTGCGCCAGCGCGTTCTGGCCGGTGTTGCCGTCGATCACCAGCAGGGTTTCATGCGGCGCGCCTTCCAGGCCCTTGCCCAGCACGCGCTTGACCTTTTTCAGCTCTTCCATCAGGTGCAACTGGGTCGGCAGGCGGCCGGCGGTGTCGATCATCACCACATCGATGCCCTTGGCCTTGGCCGACTGCACCGCGTCGTAGGACACGGCGGCCGGGTCGCCCGACTCTTGCGAGATGACGGTGACGTTGTTGCGCTGGCCCCACACCATCAGCTGCTCGCGCGCGGCGGCGCGGAAGGTGTCGCCGGCGGCCAGCAGCACCGACTGGCCGTGGCCCTGCATGTGCTTGGCCAGCTTGCCGATGGTGGTGGTCTTGCCGGCGCCGTTGACGCCGGAAATCATCATCACCAGCGGCTGGTGGCGGCCCAGTTCAAACGGTTTCTGCAGCGGCGCCAGCAGCTCTATCATCAGCGTTTTCAGCGCGGTCTTGACGGCGGCCGCGTCCAGCAGCTTGTCCTCCTTGACCTTGCGCTTGAGCGCGTCGAGCAGGAACTGGGTGGCGTCCACGCCGGCGTCGGCCATCAGCAGGGCCGCTTCCAGCTCGTCGTACAGGTCGTCATCGATCTTGGCGCCGACGAACAGCACCGACAGGTTGGCGGAAGTCTTGGACAGCCCGGCTTTCAGGCGGGCCATCCAGTTCGGCTTGTCCTGCTCGGCGCCGGGCGCAATCACGGGGGCGGGCGGGGCGGACGCGGTGGCCGGCGTGACGTCGGCATGGGCTGCGGGAGCGGCTGCCTGGGGCAGGGCGGGAGGCGTGTCGGGCTGGACAGGTTTTTTCTTGAAGAAGCTAAACATTGGTGTGCGGTAGAGGGCTTCAAGCGAAGGTCCGGCGGCGCCGGACGGGGAAATCTGCCGGTATTCTACCAGAGCGCGGGCCGCCGGCCGCTGCGGGGTTGTTCGATGATTAACCGTGAGTCAACTGCGCGTGCATCAACTGCGCATTAACCGATCGGCAAGGCCTGGGTGCGCATGCGCACGCGCCAGTCGGCAATACCGACGCCGATTTCGGCCAGCTGGAACACGCGCACGAAGGCGGGCGGACGCTTGCGCAGCGCCGAGCAGTTGCCGCCGGCCCAGATTTCCACCGTGTCCGGCAGGCGCGCGCGCAGCTCCTTCAAGCCGTCCAGCGCCTGGCGCGGGTTCATGGAGGCCGACAGCGACAACGCCACGCTGTCCACGCCCAGGCTGCGGGCGGCATCGGCGATGTCCGGCACCGGGGTCTGGATGCCGAGCGAGATGGCGTGCGCGCCTTCGGCGGCGAACAGCGCTTCGGCCATCAGCAGGCCCAGGCCATGGCGTTCCTGCGGCAGGGTGGTGAGCAGGATGCGCGGGCGCGGCGCGCCGTTGTGCCCGGCGTTTGCCTGCGGCACCGAGAAGATGGCGCTGCGCATCACCATCTGCAGCGATTCGGCGAACAGGTGCTCTTCGAAGACGGCGAAGCGGCCGGCGGCCCAGGCGTCGCCCACCATCACCGTCAGCGGCGTGACCAGGTCGATGACAAAGCTCTTCAGGCCCATCACCAGTAAAGCTTGCGACAGCTTGCGGCGCAGCGCATCCATCTGGTGCGCCTTGCACAGGTCGAGGTAAACCTGCAGTTCCGGGTGGTGTGCGCGGCTGCGCGCCTTGCTCCCGTCGGCCGCCTTCTCGGCCAGCGCTTGCAGTTCTTCCGGACTGTATTGGATGACTTTGCCGGGACGGAAGCCGAGGTCGATCAGCCTTTTTACCAGGCGCAGCTTGACCACCTGTTCGGTGGGGTAGACGCGTTCGCCGAACGGGTCGCGCAGGGGCTGCGGGAAGTCGTAGCGGCGCTCCCAGACGCGCAAGGTTTCCTTGGCCACGCCGGTGTCGCGCTCAACGTCGCTGATGGTACTGGGGACTGTCAAAGAAGGGGCCTCAGTGTTCATGTTGCATAAGCGGCCACATGTTCGGGGTGGCCGCGCTTTCAAGGCACCCGGGCTTGCACCCGGTTGCGAACTGCATTCTACAATCGTTTCGGTAGAGAAAGTGTCCCGTGCCGTGGCCGGCTTTCCGCCGAATCTCCCCTATGCCGAAGCTTGTCCACGACACAGGCTGGCCAGCCCGAACAATGAACACAATTCAGCTTGTGGCGCTTGGTTTGTCTTGGACAACAAAAGTCAACAAAGTGAAAAAAAATTCCCGAAGTGTTGTATCCGGGCGGCGGGAAATGTCACTGTCGAAGCAGACTCGATAAGTAAACCATAGGCGCTCCGGCGCCGTCGTCAAGGGGCGTGCGCAGGGGGCGCTGCCACAAAACCGGCGCGCCGCGCATTCTATTGTGGAAATTACTTATAACTAACAAGTCCAAGCAGAACTGGTCTGATTGCTGTATAAATAATGCTGTTTGGTTCAGCTTGCAGTTCACTCTACACTCGCACACTGGACGATTCATAACACTTGCTGGATTAGCAAACGGCCAGTATAGTGCCGCCTCCAGAGCCGACCGCTCTGTGACGAAGCCGGCAACAGCGAGCGGCAGCCTATATAAGTGACGCGTTTCTTATCCGAAATCGCAGTGTGGCAATCGGGGATTGCCCTCACAAATAACAAAGTGTGGCGCCAGCATGACTGGGCGCCGACAAGCACAAGAATTGAGCCGTGGTTCCAGCTTTACCCTTTTATGCAACACAAACTGAAGGAAACTCGTAATGAAAAAAACTCTGATCTCCATCGCAGTTCTGGGCGCAATGAGCACTGCTGCGTTTGCCCAATCGAACGTCACCATCTACGGTATCGTTGATGCTGGCGTGGTCTCCGAGCGTGGCGGCAAAGCAGGCAACGTAACGAAAGTAAGCAGTGGTGTTGCTAGCGCGTCCCGTCTGGGCTTCCGCGGTACGGAAGACCTGGGTGGCGGCCTGTCCGCCGTGTTCCTGCTGGAAGCCGGCTTCGCAGCCGACACCGGCGTGGGCGACACCTCCGGCCTGTTCCAGCGTCAATCGTACGTTGGCCTGGTATCGAAAGAAGCCGGCAGCCTGACCCTGGGCCGTCAGTACACCCCAATGTACCTGGCGCTGTCGCAAGTTGCCGATCCATTCCAGGCTGGCCTGGCCGGTTCGGCCAAGAACCTGTTTGGCGCTTCGGGCATGAACGTGCGTGCTTCGAACTCGGTCAACTACAAAACCCCGACCTACAGTGGCTTCAGCGGTGAATTCCAGTACGGCGTAGGCGAGCAGTCGAAAGCCGACGCTGGCCGTCAGCTGGGCGTGTCCCTGAACTACGGCAACGGCCCTCTGCAGGCTCGCCTGGCTTACAACAACCGCAACAACGACACCGCCGCTGCCGGCGTGCCGGTTGTGAACCGTGACTACGCGCACAGCACCCTGTTCGCCGCCAACTACGACTTCACCGTTGCCAAAGCGTTCTTCGCTTACAGCGATGACAAGGGTCCAACCTCGTCGCCTATCCCTAACCCAACCGCCTTCACCGCAACCGCGGTGGCAGCATCGACCGACAGCGACACCATGCTGATCGGCGCAACCGCTCCTATCGGCGGCGCTGGCACCCTGATCGCTTCGTACATCCACAAGGATGACAACGAAGCGGCCAACCGCGATGCCAGCCAGTGGGCACTGGGCTACTCGCACGCGCTGTCGAAGCGCACCAGCACCTATGTTGCTTACGCCAAGATCAAGAACAAGCGCGGCGCCAGCTACACCGTTGGCAACAACGCTGAAGTCGGTACCGGCGATAAAGCCTTCAACGTGGGCATCAAGCACACCTTCTAATTCCGTGTAAACGGCGTTAAATGCTGAGAACGGCGGCCTGCGGGCCGCCGTTTTTTATTCCGGTGCTAAAATTGCGCCCATGAAAATAGCCCATCAAATCGCATGTTTCTCCCTGCTGGCGGCCAGTGCCGCGATCGCCGCGCCCAAGGCGGTCACCAAGCCGGGCTCGAAGGCTAATGCAGGCTTGCCGCGCTACGGCATGGCAGTGTATTCGGACTTGTGCGTGCACCCCGAAAGCGGCGAGTTCGGCGGCCAGCGCATCAGCGTGCAGCGCTTTGCGGAAGTGGACACGGTGATCTATGAATTCACGGCGGGCGGCCTGAGCTGGCCGCTGGTGGCGGCCGACGTCAACATCGATCCGCAAGGCCGGCAGATGTATTTCACCGTGCACGTGGACGAGGAGGAGCGCACCATTAGCGGCAAGTTCGCAGACAAAGGCGACACCTTGGTGCTGGATGGCGGCTATTGCGGCCAGCCCGACGTGCCCGCCAAACTGCGGAAGGTCAAGGATTTCGGGCGCGCGGCGCCAGCCTGCAAGCCGTGCCCGGCGCCCAAGCCGGCCCCGCTGGAGCCGCAGGAAGACCAGCCTGCGGTGCCCAACATGCCGCATGAGGCGCCCGTCAAGCAGGCCGCCCCGCAGCCGCAGCAGGCCTGATTACGTCGCGGCTTGCGCCGCCTGCGCGTTCTTGCGGATGGTCTCCAGCGTTGCGCCCGGCGTGATCAGGTTGCCGTCGTAGCGCAACTCGATTACCGCCGGCAGGCTCTTGCCGCGCGTATGTTCCAGCGCCCGCTGCAGCGCCGGCGCGAACTGCGCCGTCTCCGTCACCACCTCGCCATGCGCGCCATAAGCCTGCGCCAGTGCCGCGAAGTCCGGATTGTGCAGCTCCGTGCCCGACACGCGGCCCGGATAGTTCTTCTCCTGGTGCATGCGGATGGTGCCGAACATATGGTTGTTGAACACGATGATGATCACGCCGGCCCGGTACTGCACCGCGGTGGCCAGTTCCTGGCCGTTCATCATGTACTCGCCGTCGCCGGCAAAGGTGATCACGGTGCGCGACGGATCGACGATCTTGGCCGCCACGCCGGCCGGCACGCTGTAGCCCATGGCGCCGCTGGTCGGGGCCAGCTGGGTGCGCATGCCGCCGTAGCGGTGGAAGCGGTGCGCCCAGGTGGCGTAGTTGCCGGCGCCGTTGGTGATGATGGTGTCGGCGGGCGTCAGCGCGTCCATGTCCTGCACCAGCTGCCACAGGTTCAGCGGCGCCTTGCCATCCTGGAAGATGGGCGGCTGCTGCTGGAACGCCAGGTAGTCGGCCCTGGCCTCGGCCACGCTGCCCTGCCATGCGGAGGGGTCCACCGGCTCCAGCTCCGCCAGCATGGCGGCCACCTGCGGCATGCCGCTGGCAATCATCAGTTCGCCCTGGTAGACGCTGCCCAGTTCTTCCGGGCTGGAATGGATGTGCACCAGGCGCTGCCGCGGCACCGGCGAGGACAGCAGCTCGTAGCCGCTGGTGGTCATCTCGCCCAGGCGCGGGCCGATGGCGATCAGCACGTCGGCATTCTTCACGCGCGCGGCCAGCTTCGGGTTGATGCCGATGCCGACGTCGCCCGCGTAGTGCGGATGGGCGTTGTCCAGCAAATCCTGGAAGCGGAAAGCGCAGGCCACCGGCAGCGCGTTGGCTTCGGCGAAGCGCTGCACGCCGGCGCAGGCCTGCGCGTCCCAGCCGCCGCCGCCCAGCAGCACCAGCGGGCGCTTGGCGCCTGCCAGCATGGCGCGCAGCTGCGCCATCTGAGGCTGCGAAGGCGCGCCCTGGGTGGGCTGGTAGCGGCCGGTGTCGGCCACGGCCGCCATGGTGGTGAGCATGTCTTCCGGCAAGGCCAGCACCACCGGGCCGGGCCGGCCGCTGGTGGCCACCTGGAAGGCGCGCGCCATGTATTCGGGAATGCGGTCGGCACGCTCGATCTGCGCCACCCACTTGGCCATCTGGCCGTACATGCGGCGGTAATCGATTTCCTGGAACGCCTCGCGGTCCATGAAGTCGCTGCCCACCTGGCCGATGAACAGTATCATCGGCGTGGAATCCTGGAACGCCGTGTGCACGCCGATGGAGGCGTTGGTCGCGCCCGGACCGCGCGTAACGAAGCAGATGCCCGGCTGCCCGGTCAGCTTGCCGTAGGCCTCGGCCATGAACGCCGCGCCGCCCTCCTGGCGGTTGATGATGAAGCGGATGCCGGAATCGTGCAGTGCGTCAAGCACGTCCAGGTAGCTTTCGCCGGGCACGCCGAAGGCGGTATCGACGCCGTGGATCTTCAGGGCGTCCACCAGTATCTGGCCACCGGTGCGGGAGGGATGCGTCATGGTCTAACCTTTGTGAGGAGAAAATGCGGGAAAGTGATGCGGCATTCTACGGCCAGCCACCGCGCCCGGCTTTTGAAATGGCGACATCAAATTTCCAAAAAGGGCGGCATGGTACAATATGCCCTGAAGCAAGCCAGACAGCCGCTGGCCGATGCAGCAATGCAAAGGCGGGAGGAAGGTCCGGACTCCATAGAGCGGGGTGACGGTTAACGGCCGTCCGCTGAAAGCCTTTCGGGGTATAAGGCGAGGAATAGGGCCACAGAGACGAGCGTATTAAGTTACGGTGAAACGCGGTAACCTCCACCTGGTGCAATTTCAAATAGGCACGCGATGATGCTGCTCGCGGAGCGTGCGGGTAGAAAGCTTGAGCGCTGGAGTAATCCAGCGCCTAGAGGAATGGCTGTCATAGCGCGGACCCGCAAGGGCGAGCGCCGTAACAAAATCCGGCCTACCGGCTTGCTTCAACTGAATTAGCTGTGCTTGGGGATACGCCGATGAAGAAATACATCCTGGCCCTCGACCAGGGAACCACCAGCTCGCGCGCCATCCTGTTCGACCACCTCGGGCAGATCCACGGCAGCGCGGCGCTGGAATATCCGCAGCATTACCCGCATCCCGGCTGGGTCGAGCACGACCCCAACGGAATCTGGAACAGCCAGATCACCGTCGCCCGCAAGGTACTGCACGACAATCACATCGATGCGCAGCAGGTGCGCGCCATCGGCATCGCCAACCAGCGTGAAACCACCGTGGTCTGGGACCGCAAGACCGGCGAGCCGATAGCGCCCGCCATCGTCTGGCAAGACCGGCGTACGGCTGACATCTGCCACGAACTGCGCGCGGCCGGCAAGGCCAGGCAGATCGCCGAATGCACCGGCCTGGAACTGGACGCCTATTTTTCCGCCACCAAGATCAAATGGTTGCTCGACCACGTGCCCGGCGCGCGCGAGCGGGCCCGCCACGGCGCACTGGCCTTTGGCACCATCGACTCCTGGCTGGCCTGGAAGCTGTGTGGCGTGCACGTCACCGACGTCAGCAACGCCTCCCGCACCATGCTGTTCAACATCCACCTGATGCGCTGGGACGCGGATCTGCTGGCGCTGTTCGACATTCCCGAGCAGATGCTGCCGCAGGTGGTGTCCTCCAGCGAAGAAATCGGCATGACGCGCGCCGCCCTGTTCGGGCGCGAGATTCCGGTGGCCGGCATCGCCGGCGACCAGCAGGCCGCCACCTTCGGCCAGGCCTGCCATCAGCCCGGCATGGTCAAGAACACTTACGGCACCGGCTGCTTCATGCTGATGCACGCCGGCCGGCACGCGGCCGTGTCGCACAACCGCCTGCTGTCCACGGTGGGCTGGCGGGTCGACGGCCGCACCGACTACCTGCTGGAAGGCAGCGTCTTCATGGGCGGCGCAACAGTGCAATGGCTGCGCGACGGGCTGGGCATCATCAAGCAGTCGGGCGACGTCGAAGCGCTGGCCGGCAGCGTGCCCGACAGCGGCGGCGTGCTGCTGGTGCCGGCTTTCACCGGCCTCGGCGCACCGCACTGGGACCCGTACGCGCGCGGCGCCCTGATGGGCATGACGCGCGGCACCACGGCGGCGCATATCGCGCGTGCGGCGGTCGAAGCCATTGCCTACCAGAGCGCCGAGCTGCTGGCGGCCATGCAGAAGGACGTGGCGGCCTCGCACCGCACCATTCCCGTCACCGAAGTGCGGGCCGACGGCGGCGCCGCCCGCAACGACCTGCTGATGCAGTTCCAGGCCGACCTGCTGGGCGTGCCGGTGCTGCGGCCCAAGGTCACTGAAACCACCGCGCTGGGCGCGGCCTACCTGGCCGGGCTGGCGGTGGGCTTCTGGGAATCGGCCGAGGAAATTGCCGCGCAGTGGCAATGCGAGCGCCGCTTCGAACCCGCCATGGGCGCCGACCAGCGCGCCGCGCTGCTGTCCCGCTGGTCGCGCGCCGTCGAGCGCGCCAAGGGCTGGGACGCGCCGCTCTGAATGGATTTGCGACTTTCCACACTACCTCATGGACAACATGTTCCGCACCTCCGTTCCTCTCCTCCAGACCGAGCGATTTACGTTGCGCGCGTATCGGCGCGAAGACTTCGGCGCGTTTGCGGACCATCTGAGGGATCCGGAAAGTTCGGCCCACCTCGGCACGTCCGATCGCCAGGCGGCCTGGCGAATCTTCAGTTCGCATACCGGCTTGTGGCTGCTGGATGGCGCTGGCTGGTGGACCGTCGAGAACAGGCACACCGGCCAGCTGGTCGGCAATGTGGGCGCTTTCTTTCGCGAGGAAAGCACCGCGATGGAGATCGGCTGGAATACATACCGGGCGTTCTGGGGCCAGGGAATCGCAATCGAAGCAGCGGCGGCAGTCCTGGACTATGTGTTCGACGTGCGGGGCGAGCCGACAGTCCGGGCCCTCATTACGCCTGCCAATCACGCATCGCGCCGTGTTGCCGAGCGTCTTGGGATGGCATACGAAATGGAAACTGAGTTGCACGGCAAGGCCATATCGAGCTATATGCGTGAGCGCGGCCCCGCATAGCCGCTGGAGGACGATTTATGCGTCGTGCGGACGCGAGCGCGTGTCGATTTCGCGCATCGCCATCCGTCGTATGGTTGTAGCTCCGATCGCTCAACCTATTTTCCCTAAGGAAACGCCATGAATAAGCAAATCATCCTCAACTTGCCGGTGAAAGACCTGAACCAGTCCAAGGCCTTCTTTTCCGCGCTAGGATTCACGTTTAACGCCCGCTACTGCGGCGACAATGCAGTGTTCATGAACATCGCCGGCGACACCATCCAGGCCATGCTGACGAGCGAGCCGTTCTTCCAGTCCTTGATCGGCAAGCCCGTCGCGCAGGCCAGAGAGGCCAATGAAGTCGTCATCTGCCTGAGCTGCGAAAGCCGGGAAGAAGTCGACACCCTCATCGCCAAGGCCGTCGCCGCCGGCGGCCGCACGCCGCACCCGCCGGAGGACCATGGCTTCATGTATGACCAGGGGTTCGAGGACATCGATGGCCACCTGTGGAACCTGGTCTGGTCCGCACCGGAGGCCTAGCCTGCGCGTGACAAAGCGCGTATTTTTCAGGCTTTGCGACCTGTAGACTATGGGAAAATTCCCGCAGCCTCACAAGGTGTCGAGAAATTGCTAACCAGGAAAGGCTGCATGAGCTATTACGTTCTCTCGACATACGCCATGTATGCTGCGACCGCCTTGTCGATCGCATGCTCGGTTATTGCAAACGCCAAAGTGCATCCGGCGGCGAAGCACCCGTTTCGTGTTCTTCTCTGGCGGGACAGGAGTGATTTTTCCGGCACAGGATGGCAATTCAGGCTAGCCTCGGTTTACTTGGGGGCGGCCGCTTTTGCTTTGGTCCCGGTGTCCAAGATGATTCAGTTCTTCCAGAGCCACTGACGCCGCTTCTACACTGCATGCTCTAACGAAGGAGCAGGACTTGCTGCTGCACAGGAAGCACCGGGCCCAGAGCGCCGTCGCCAACGCCGGCCTGGAGCAGCAGTTGAAGCGGTACGGCTTGCAGGATGTGGTGATAGCCGGCCCGTGCGGGCGGCCCACCAATTCAACGGTCCCACATAGGCCAGCGCGATCCGCTGCGCCATGGAACTGCTGCAGCGCTGCGGGCCTGGCGCCGTCAGCGCAACAGCCAGCCGGACACGGCCCGGACGTAGCGCGGCATGATCACATACACCATTAGCCACACGATCAGGCCGGCTGACAGCAGCGGGATCGCGCCCGCGGGCAATGGCCAGCCTTCGGTCAGCGTGCGCAGCAGTGCCGGTACGCCCTGGCTCAAGGGGTAGATGGCCGAGAAGGTCAGCAGGAACTGCTTGTAGGGCTTGGGCTGGCGCTCGCCGGCCAGCGCTGGCGTGAACCAGAGGCCCACGCCGGCGCGCAGGCGTTCGGTCCGCAGCAGCAAGGGGCGCAGTTCTTCGACCAGCCGCCGGCGCTGTTCCGATCCGACCCAGGCCTGCAGCTGCGCGTCGCTGTCGAAATGGACCAGCAGCGTGTAGCTGGTGTCGCGGCCTTCCGGCCGTATCACCGCCGTGCCCTGGAAGCCGGCGAAGCGCCGGCATTCCGAGGTCACCTCCGTGATCCAGGCCTCGTAGCGCCCGCGCGCCGCAGGCCGCACCGCATGCCGCACCAGCAGCGCGGCGCGGTCCGCAACGCTGTCCTTCATAGGTTGGTGAAGGTGATGTGCTTGTATTCGAGGAAGTCGTCGATCGACGCCACGCCATTCAGGCGGCCGCTGCCCGACTGCTTGTAGCCGCCTTCTTCGAATTCGTCGAACACCTGTGCCCAGTCGTTGATCCATACCGTGCCGGCCTTGATCTTGCGCGCCACGCGCAGCGAGCGCCTGGTGTCGCGGGTCCAGACGGCGGCAGCCAAGCCGTATTCGCTGTCGTTGGCCAGGGCCAGCACTTCCTCTTCCGTGTCGAACACCTGCAGCGTCATCACCGGGCCGAAGGTTTCCTCCTGCACGATGGGTAGCTTGGGATCGCATACTTCCAGCAGGGTGGGGCGGTAGAACGCGCCTGCCGCGAGCGGGCCTTCGGTTACGGGGCCGCCGCGCAGCAGCGCCTTCGCGCCGGAGGCGATGGCCTGCTCCACGGCCGCGTTCACGCGCGCCACGTTGGCCTTGTCGATCAGCGGACCCATACCGCTGTCCGGGTCGGCCGCCGGGCCCACGCGCACCGCTTCGAGCTGGGCCGCCAGCCGTTCGCGCACTTGCCCGGCCACGCTGCTGTGTACCAGCAGGCGCGAGCCGGTCATGCAGAACTGGCCGGAGAACACCGTCAGCGATTTTTCAATGACGGGCAAGGCCGCGTCCAGGTCGGCGTCGCCGAATACCAGGTGGGGCGTCTTGCCGCCCAGTTCCAGGCCGAAGCGCTTGAGCCGTTGCGCGCCCACGGCGGAAATGGCCTGGCCGGTGCGGGTGGAGCCGGTGAAGCTGATGACGGGCACCTCGGGCGATGCCACCATCAGCTTGGCGCCTTCCGCGCCGGACTCGGTGAACAGGTTGATCACGCCGCGCGGCAGCGATGGCGCCTCGGACATGATGCGCGCGACCAGTGCGTTGGTCAGCGCAGTCTGGCCCGGCATCTTGATGACGGCCGTGGCGCCAGCTGCCAGGGCCGGCGCCAGCGAGCGCACCATC
Source organism: Massilia sp. Root351 (assembly GCF_001425045.1). Lineage (GTDB taxonomy): Bacteria > Pseudomonadota > Gammaproteobacteria > Burkholderiales > Burkholderiaceae_D > Rugamonas. The sequence goes on from NZ_LMDJ01000001.1 coordinate 773,431, forward strand.
AGGATCACCGGCGAGTTCCACGGCACCATGATGCCGGCCACGCCCACCGGTTCGCGCAGCAGCAGCGACACCGCGTCGGGGCGCGGCGAGCCGCTGCGGCCCATGTCGGTGCGCGCCAGTGCGGCCGCGAAGCGCAGCTTGGACGGCGCCATGTCGATTTCAAAGCCGGCGTCCCGCTTGATCTTGCCGTTTTCCAGCGACAGCAGGTCGATCAGCGCTTCGCGGTGGCGCTCGAAGGAGGCCGCCAGCTCTTCCAGCACGCGCGCGCGCAACTGGGCGTTGCCGGCCCAGCAGCCGGTGTCAAAGGCGCGCTGCGCCGCCGCGATGGCCAGTTGCGCTTCGCGCGCGCCGCCGTCGGCGTACTGGCCGATCACCGCGCCGGTGGCCGGGTCGTGAGCCTTGCGGACGGAGTCGGAGGCGAGCCATTCGCCGTCGATCCAGTGCAGCGCCGGCTGGTTTGCTAGGGCATTGTTCATAGTGGTTTCGATTCCTGTCAGAAGAAGCGCGCGGCCGCGTGTTCGGCTACCGCGATGGTGGTGATGTTGGTGGCCACGGACACCGTGTCCGGAAAGATGGAGGCGTCCACCACGCGCAGGCCCTGCAGGCCGCGCACGCGGCATTGCAGGTCCAGCACCGCGTGCGGATCGCCATCGCGGCCCATCGGCACGGTGGAGGTGGGATGGTGGTAGGTGTCCAGCGTGCCAAGCATGGAGCGCTCGATGGCGCCGTCGTCCTGCGAGGCGGCGCCCGGCACCAGTTCGCTGTGCACCATGGCCGACAGCGGCGCGCTCCGGCCCAGCTTGCGCGCCAGCTTCACGCCTTCCAGCAGGCGGGCGCGGTCACCGGCGTCGGCCAGGAAGTTCAGGTCGATGCGCGGTGCGGCCTGCGGGTCGCGCGACACCAGGCTGAATCTGCCCACCGACTGCGGCAGCGTCAGCGCCACCGCCAGCACAAAGCCCACCTTGGTCGGGCTCAGTTCGTGCGGGAACAGGTGGGTGGCGGTGATGTGCAGGTCCAGTTCGCCTTGTTTGGCCAGGCTGCTGCGGGTCCACAGCTTGGCGCCGATGGCGGGCGATTGCGGGCCAATGGCTTCGGGCCTGGCGGCGTAGGCGTTGTAGTAAAAAGGATGGTCCTTCAGGCGCTGGCCCACCGGCAGGTCTGCCACCAGCGGTATGTCCAGCGCTGCCAGGTCGCGCGCCGGGCCGACGCCGGAGCGCAGCAGGATGGCGGCGCTGCCGTAGGCGCCCGCGCTGAGGACGACTTGCTTTGCCTTGATGAGCTGGCCGCCGGCCAGGCGCACGCCGACGGCCTTGCCGCCTTCGAACAGCACACGGTCCACCAGCGCCTTGCCCTGCACGCGCAGGTTGGCGCGGGCGCGCACGCTGTTGGTCAGGTAGGCCATGCCGGTGTTGACGCGCACGCCGTTGACCACGTTCATGCGGTAAGGGCCGACGCCGTGCGGCTCGGGGCCGTCGAAGTCGGACACGGCGGCGTAGCCGGCGGCGCGGGCCGCGTCGGTGAAGGCGCGCTGCATCGGCGTGGTGTCGTCGCGGGTGAGCTGGCGTACCGGCAGCGGGCCGCCCTGGCCGTGCAGCGCGCTGGCGCCGCCGTCGCTGTCTTCCAGCCGCTTGAACGACGGCAGCAGGTCGTCATAGGACCAGCCGGGCAGGTTCCAGCTGGCAAAGTCGCTGGCGCGGGCGCGGATGGCGACGGCGCCGTTGATGGCCGAACTGCCGCCCAGTACCTTGCCGCGCAGGGCTTGCACCGGGTGGCCGATGAAGCCGGCCTCGGTCTGGTAGCCCCACTCGTGGCTGGCGTCGCCGCCCAGGCGGTCGCTGCTGCTGACCACTGCCGGGTAGTCCCAGGGCGCGTAGGCGGTTCCGGCTTCGAGCAGCAGCACGCTGCGGTCTGCGCGTTCGCTCAGGCGCGCAGCCAACACGGCGCCGGCCGAGCCGCCGCCGATCACCAGCACGTCCACCGGCTGCTCAGGCGCCGGTGGCCGCCGTTTCGCTTGGCCGGCGCTGCCGGCGGCCGGGGCCGAGGCCTTGGCGGGCGGGGCGGTTGCCGCGATGGTTGCCGCTGCCAGCGCAGCGGTGAGGACGCTTCTGCGCTCGGGCATGGCGGGAGGGCGGGAAGTAGTCATGCGAGCCCCCTTACTGACGCGCCAGGCCGGCTGCTTCCAGGATCACCTGGGCCACGGCGGCGGGTTGTGAGCGGTGCGGCACATGGCTGGTGGCCAGGCTGGTGGTTTTCGCCTTGATGCGTGCCGCGAGCGCGCGCTGCAGGTCGGGCGGAATCATGCGGTCCTGCTCGCTGACGATGTACCAGGACGGCTTACCGCTCCAGGCCGCGGAGCCGATGCGCTCACTGAAGGCCGAGGCCTGGATGGGCCCCTGGGTGGCGGCCATGACTTCGGTCACGGCGGCGGGCAGGTCCTGCGCGAAGGCCTGGCTGACGCCCTGCGGCGTGAGCGAGATGTAGCCGCTCGGGTCCAGCACGAACTCGCGCTGGCCGAGCGAGGGCGGGTAGTCCTTGCCCAGTTCGCCGGTGGTCTGTCCGGCGGCCGGCGCGAACGCGGCCACGTAGACCAGCGCGGCGACCTTGTCGTGGTTGCCCGCCTCGGTAATCACGCTGCCGCCCCAGGAGTGGCCTACCAGGACCACCTTGCCCGGCGCCGCGTCGATCGCGCGGCGCGCTTCGGCTGCGTCGCCGGCCAGGGAATGCAGGCCATTTTGCACTGCCTGCACGCGCAGGCCGCGCGCTTGCAGCAGCGGGATCAATTGGGCCCAGTCGGAGCCGTCGGCGAAGGCGCCGTGCACCAGCACCACGGAGGTGGGGGCGGGCGCGGCTTGAGCTTGCTGGGCTTGCGCGCCCAGCGAGGAAGTGGCCAGCAGGGCAGTGGCGATGGTTTTACGCAGCATGAATGTATTCTCCAGATAGATAGTTGTGTCTTGCTTGGGGGTGCAGATGGTTCAGCGCCGGCGGCAAGCGGCCAGGCGGTAGACCGCGCTGCGCAGCGGCACCATGGGGTCGCCGGACAGCGCCAGGCCATCGGCCAGGCGGCCCGGGTCGAGCGCCAGTGCGCCGGCGGCTCGCTGCTGGTCGCGTGCCAGGGTGTCGATGCGCAGTTCGCCGAGCAGGATTTCCCGGCGCGCGGCCGGGCCCGCGTGCGGCCAGGCTATCGAGCCGTCGGCGCAGTCGTCGCCGGGGGCCGCCAGCTGGAACATCAGCCGCATGACGGCCGGCCCATCGGCCAGGCGGCTGGCCAGTTCTTGCGCCAGGTAGTCGGGCGCCAGCGCCGCGGCCTGCTCCAGCGGAACGGCCGGCAACGGCGCCGCCGGGTCGATGCGGTAGCGGCCCATGGTCAATCGGCCGTCCGCCGCCAGCAGGCCGAAGGCGTTGACGCCGAAATAGGGGATCGACGCGTAGCTGGCCGGCGCGGAGGGCGCCGCTTCCAGGTAGCGCTGCGCGCCCGGATGTTGCGCCAGGAAGGCGGCCAGCGGCGCGGGATCGGGGTGCTGCTCCGCCACCGAGGCGGCGATCGCCTGCAGGAATGCCAGGAAATCGCCCGGCGCCGCCACCGGGAAGCCGTCGAAGGAATGCGCGACGATGTCGGTGACGGCGGGGGCAAGCGGGCCGGCTGCCGCATGGAACCGGATGCCCAGGCCGCGCGGCGTTGCGCTGGGAGCGGCGTCGGCTGTTTGAGGGATGCCGCTGAAATTGCTGAAGCGCAGCGTCACCGGCACCGCCCGCCCTTGCAGGTGCGCGGCGCGCGACCACTGCGCCGCGCCGGGGGCAGCGGTGAAGCTGCCATGCGCCACCACGCCCTTGGCGTGCGTCATGCGGTGGCCCGCGTGCTTGCCGAAGGTGGCCTGCAGGGCCTCCAGCAATTGGTCGGAAAATTGCGCAGGCAGGTGCGCAGGCAGCGGTTGAACGCTCACCGGCCGCCTCAGGACGCCTTGAAGGTCTGGTCCTGGCGGTCCACCCAGGGCTGGAACAGCGCGGCAGGCCAGTTCGGGTCGACGCGCGAGGTGCGTTCGATGCATTTCCAGATGCCGTCGCGCTTCTCGAACTTATCGTAGTAGGTACCTGTCGACAGGAAGCCTTCGCCGCCCTCGCGCCAGGTGACGATCCAGTTCCACTCCACGCTGGCGTTCTCGCCCCCGCCCTGGATCACGAAGGTGCCCAGCGAGTGGCGCATGCGCGCCATCGGGAACACGCTGTGGGCGTAGTCGTACAGCTGCTTCATGCCGTCCGGGCCGACGAATTCGTTCTGGCGGATGTCGATCACGGTGAATTTCGCCTCCGGCCAGTACAGGGAACCGTACAGCTCGGCCGAGGCGCGGCTGGCGTCGTTGTCGATGTAGCGCTGGTGCCGGTTCAGCTGCTCGAAGATCTCGAAACGGTCGGCGGTGCTCAGGGCGAGGGAAGAGGTCAAGGCGGTGCTCCTGTTGTTCAATGGTCAATGAGGAGCGCAGTGTAGGATGGGCAGCCGGGCCGCAGTAGCCGGTGAAAGTGGCCAGCACTTTCCCAACCGTGGGATGATCTCCGCAGCGCGCCGGCATGGTATAGTCCGCCGTTTATTGTAAATTTCGCACTTGCCGATTCCACATTCCTATGCTCGATCTCAACGCCTTGCAGTATTTTGTTCTGGTGATCGACCATGGCGGCTTCAACCCCACCTCACGCGCGCTCGGCATCCCCAAGTCGAATCTCAGCCGCCGCATCGCGCTGCTGGAAAAACGCCTGGGCGTGCGCCTGATCGTGCGCAACACGCGCAATTTCAAGCTCACCGAGGTGGGCATGCACTACTACCAGCACTGCCGCGCCATGCTGGCGGCGGCAGCGGCGGCGGAAGAGTCGGTGGCCATGGCCAGCAATGAGCCGTCCGGGCTGCTGCGCGTCACGTGCCCGACGGCGCTGCTGGAGGAGTGCGTGGGCAGAATGGTCACCGAGTTCATGGCGCAGTGCCCGAGCGTGGAAGTGCATCTGGAGGCCATCAACCGGGTGGTGGACGTGGTGGCCGAGGGCGTGGACGTTGCGCTGCGGGTGCGCGTGCCGCCGTTCCAGGATTCCGACCTGGTGACGCGCGAGCTGTCGCAGCGGGTGCAGCGCCTGGTGGCGTCGCCGGAACTGCTCAAGCACTATGGCGCGCCGGAGTCGCCGGCGGACCTGCTACGCTTCCCCAGCGCCCATCACGGCAAGCCGATGCACGACTACAGCTGGAGCCTGCACCATGCGGATGGCGCCAGCCAGACCGTGCGCCACAGCCCGCGCCTGGTGGTCAACGACCTGCGCATGCTGCGCCTGGCTGCGTTGAAGGGCGTTTGCGTGGTGCAGCTGCCCAGCGCCCAGGTGCATGGCGACCTGGCGCAGCACGAGCTGGTGGAGGTGTTGCCTGGGTGGGCGCCGAAAACCGAGGTGATCCACGCGGTGATGCCGACCCGGCGCGGCATGCTGCCGGCTACCCGTTCGCTGATTGACTTCCTGGCCGAGCGCTTTGCGCTGCTGGACGACCCGTTCCGGGGACCCGGCTAGCGGACCGCCGCCCCGCTCACCGCTTAAACGCCCATCGGGGACAGGAAGCCTTTACTGAGCGGCACCGTCACGGCCGCCAGCAGGGTTTGCAGCGTGATCAGGGCGGCCATCAGGCGCGCGTCGCCGCCCAGCTGCCTGGCCATGATGTAGGCGTTGGGCGCGCACGGCAGCGCGCAATAGAAGGTGGCGGCCAGCGCCACCGGCGCCGATACGGCAAACAGCGCGCACACCTTGGCGCCCACCAGCGGCAGCGCCACCAGCTTGAGCAGCGAGGCCCAGCCCAGCGCCACCGGCCGCAGCCCTTGCAGCGAGAACACCAGGCCGCTGCCCACGCACACCAGGCCCAGCGCCAGCGCGGCCTTGCCAAGGATGTCGAGCGTATTCATCAGCGGCAGCGGAAGGGTGACGCCGGACAGGCTCACCAGCATGCCCGCCAGCGTGGACAGGATAATGGGATTGCCGGCCAGGGTCTTGCCGATCTTGCGGTAGTCGGCTTTGCTGCCGCTCCACCAGGACAGGGCGATGATCGACAGCATGTTTACCACCGGCAGGCACAGCGCCAGCGACAGCATCACCAGCGCGGCCGTGCCGGCGTCGAAAGACAGCGAGGACACGGCCAGGCCGAAGTAGGTATTGGGCCGCATGGCCCCTTGCATCACCGACGAGCGGCTGGCGCCGGGCAGGCCGCGCGCGGCTGGCATGGCCAGCAAGGTGACACCGATGATGATGAAGGTGGGCAGCAGCGTGGCCAGCGCCAGTTCGCCGACCTGGCTGCCTTCAAAGCTGAGCCTGGCGGTACCGGCGAACAGCAGCGCAGGGAAGGCGATGTTGTAGGAAAACTTTTCCACCGAGGGGAAGAATGCTTCCGGCAGCCATTCATAATGGCGGATGGCCACCCCGAGCAGGATGACAAGAAAGACGGGCAGGATGGAGGCGAGCATGGGACATTATAAAAGCGGTGCGCGCTTGCTGCAGGGAATCAGGTAGACTCGGCCGGTACTGATAACTAGCTTGCAACCAAAGCAATCCCGGAGCGGACATGTTCAATGTGGAACTGGCAGCCATCGAAACGCTGTTCGATGCGCTGAGCGACGTGGCCTTCTTCGTCAAGGACCGCGACGGCCGCTACCTGGCCGCCAACCACACGCTGGTGCGGCGCTGCGGCCTGCGCAGCAAGCAGGAGCTGGCCGGCAAGACGGTGCTGGAAGTGCACCCGCGCTCGCTGGCCCAGGCCTATATCGCGCAGGACCGCCAGGTGATCGAGCAGGGCTGCAGCATCCGCCAGCACCTGGAGCTGCACCTGTATCCCAACCGCCGCCATGGCTGGTGCCTGACGCACAAGGTGCCGCTGCGCGACCAGGCCGGCGCCATCGTCGGCCTGGTCGGCACCTCGCACGACCTGGGCCTGGCCGACGACCACCATCCCGTGTACCGGCAGATTGCCGGCATCGCCCAGCATATCCGCGAGCATTACCGCGAGCCGCTGTGCCTGCAGCAGCTGGCGCGCGACGCCGGCTTGCCGCTGGCGCGCGTGGAGCGGCTGTTCCAGCGCGTGTTCCACTACAGCCCGCGCCAGCTGCTGCTGCAGACGCGGCTCAACGGCGCGCTGGCGCTGATCGAATCGGGCCGTGAACTCAGCATCGCCGAGATCGCCGCGGACTGCGGCTACACCGACCACAGCGCATTCAGCCGCCAGTTCAAGGCGCTCACCGGGCAAACCCCGGTGCAGTACCGCGCCCAGTGCCGCAGCCAGGGCGGCCCCGGCGGCGCTGCCCTGTCCGCATCGTCCGCGTCCGCATCCCTGCTGGCGTCGCTCGCGAATTGATAGCTGTGGCTTTTCTGCGTGGGCGGCGTGCGTCCGCTGTGCCGAACCCAAGCCCCTTGCCGCCTAAATAGAGCGAACGGCTTCGCAGGCCTGTTTTTGCTGTCATCCGGGAAATCTTGCCACGCTAGTATTTCCTGGCCGGGGCGCAGTCCCGGCGACCTTATCGACAACAAAAAACAGGAGCCAAACACATGTCATTCCCAAGAAATGCACTGCCCCAGGCAGCCTTGATCGCGCTGATGGCCTGCTGCCATGCGAACGCAGCCCCGGCCGACGCGCATCAAGGCGAGCACGCGCGCCTGCGCCAGGCGCCCATGCCGCATGCGCGCCAGAGCCTGCCACCGTCGGCCGAGCAAAGCCGCTACAACCTCCCGGTCAGCAAAAAGCCGCGCCACGACCTGATGCCGCGCCAGCTGCGCAGCAGCGCTCCCGCCGCCACGCTGGCGGCCACGCCCGAATGCAAGGACATGGCCAAGCTGGCCACCTACAGCGGCGCCGCGCTGGCCGACTACCTGGCCGGCTTGCCGGACTACGAATGCACCTATGGCCTGTTCTCGCTGAGCGCGCAGCAGGCGGCCACGATCTATTCCGCCGCCAACATGGGCGCGGTGGCCAGCCGGGTGGCCCAGGAAGCGGCCGGCTACAACGCCAGCAACATGAAGCTGGTCAACCTGGTGCTGTACCTGCGCGCCGGCTACTACCTGGCCGGTACCGGCGCCATGCCCGAACCGGCGGCCACGCTGGCCGCGTCGCTGCGGGCGCCGATCAGGCAGCTGGCCGAGGGCAGCGCACTGTACCAGCCCAACGCGGCGGCCGAAAGCACGGCGCTGGAGACCTTCAAGCTGATCACCAATATGCACGACGAGCTGTACTACCTGCCCAGCGTGAAAACCGTGGTCACGCGCTTTACCAACCGCAGCGGCTACCCGAACGCGGCCGAGGCGCTCAAGCAGAACAGCGCGGGCGGCGGCCTGACCGGCGCGCTGACGGTGCTGTTCTACGCGCACGGGCGGCCGGGCGGGGCGGACCTGCTGAAGGCCGACCTGTCCTACGCCACGGCGCTGAACACCTTCGTCACCGCCAACAAGGCCGCGCTGCTGGGCAGCAATGCCGCCTACGAGCTGACCGACGCCGCCAGCGAGGCGTTCCGCTTCATGCAGTACGCCGGGCTCAAGGCCGGCATCAAGCCCATGGTGCAGGCCACGCTGCAAACCAGCTCCATGACCGGCGCCGACAGCGGCCTGTGGCTGGCCGCCGCGTCCGCCGTGAAGTATTACGACAACCCCAGCTGCGCCGAATACGGCACCTGCAACTATGAACAGCAGCTGGCGGACAGCGTGCTCAAGTACAGCCGCGAATGCAGCCCCACCTTGCGCCTGCGCGCCCAGGACATGACCGCCGCCCAGATGACGGAAGTGTGCACCACCTTGCAGCAAGGCGAGGGCTATGTGCACGCCATGCTGCAAACCCAGCGCACGCCGGTCGGCAGCGACAACAACACGGCGCTGGAACTGGTGGTGTTCGACGACTATAGCAATTACAGCAAGTACGCCGGCATCATCTACGGCATCGGCACCGACAACGGCGGCATGTACCTGGAGGGCAATCCGGCGCAGGCCGGCAACCAGGCGCGCTTCATCGCGCACGAGGCATCCTGGCTGCGGCCCGTGTTCAAGGTCTGGAACCTGGAGCATGAGTACGTGCATTACCTGGACGGCCGTTTCAATATGTACGGCGATTTCGGCGCTTCCACCGCCGTGCCCACCGTGTGGTGGATCGAGGGCATCGCGGAATACCTGACCTTGAAGAACGATAACCAGGTCGCCATCGACATGGCGAAAACCCGCGCCTACCGCCTGAGTGAGATTTTTGGCAACACCTACAGCATGGGCGATTACAGCAACCGCGCCTACCGCTGGGGCTATATGGCCACCCGCTTCATGATGGAAAAGCACCGCCCGGAGGTGGACGGCATGCTGGCCAAGTTCCGCCTCGGCGACTACACGCGTTATCAAACCGCTATCGGCCAGATCGGTACCTCCTACGACAACGAGTTCGCCGCCTGGGTCGATACAGCCACCACCGCCGGCGAGCCGCCGATGCCCAACGACGATCCGGGCGCCAACCTGCCGGCCTGCGCCTCGTCCACCAACCTGGGCAAGAACTGCGTGCTGCGCAACCTGGCTTCCGGCTACCGTTCGTATTTCACGCTGATGCTGCCGGCCGGGGCGAAAAACCTGAAACTGGCCACCCGCAATGGCACCGGCGACGTGAATATGTATTTGGCGCTGGACCGCTGGCCGACGCCGTCCAATTATGACCAGGCTGCGGCCAAGGCCGGCAATGCGGAGGATATCGCATTGGCCAACCCGGCGGCGGTGCGCTGGTATTACATTACACTGGACGCGAAACAAGCCTTCAGCGGGGTCTCGCTGAGTGTAACGTACGAGTAAAAAGCCGCGCTTTGCGTATAATGAAAGCAGGTCTAGCCCGCCTCTCGCGGGCTTAAATTTGTCTATACAAGTTGTTGTGGTGGCAGTCAGAAGGAAACGTTCAGCACTGGTTTGATCCCAAGATTCTCCGTCCTGCCTGATCGCGCGCAAAGCGCGGCAGAGTGCCAAATCCCATAAAAAATCCCCACTCGGACCGCCCCCGTGCAGCCGCGCAAGCGCTGTGTAGAAGTGTTGTCGAATTGACACGCCGTTGTTGTCATATGGCAACCTTATAACTTATTTTCAATTTTTTCTTGACATCTTTTTCGCCTTGAGAATAGCCCGCCTGGTGCGGGGATTGATGAGGTAGCACATTCAGTTTCTAGTGTAAGTCTCTAATTTAACGCGATATTTTTACTAGAGGCTGCATCAAGGATCGACGCTAAGTCCTTAATTTCATTAATAAAATCCATGTTTTCCCAATCGGAAAGCGCTTGACCACTATCTTTCCATCCTCTAAAGTGGGCAACTGTGTGAAAAAGTGTAGTTTTGTGGGATTTCACTCCCTCTCAAATTAAAAGGTAATACGTGTTTCAAGGCGCTTCCGCGATCACTCTCGATGCGAAAGGCAGGATGTCCATCCCTGCCAAGCATCGCGACGCACTGGCTATCCAGTGCGAAGGACGCCTCACGCTTACCAAGCATCCCGATGGCTGTTTGCTGATGTACCCGCGCCATGTGTGGGAAGCCAAGCGCGACCAGATTGCCAGCTGGCCCATGTCGGCCCGCGGCTGGCAACGCATTCTGCTGGGCAACGCCTGCGATGTGGAAATGGATACGGCCGGCCGCATCCTGGTGGCGCCCGAATTGCGCGACGCCGTTGGCCTGGGCCGCGACGTGGTGCTGTCCGGCATGCTGACCCATTTCGAGATCTGGGATCCGGTCCGCCGTGCCGAGAACGAGCAAGCCACCATCGACGTCGGCATGCCCGACGCGCTTTCCGATTTTTCTTTCTAAGGCCCGCTTAACATGACTTCAGTTGCGGTGCCAGAATTCCAGCATCGTACGGTGCTGCTAGACGAGGCGGTCGACGCGCTCCAGCTGGAAGGCGAGCGCGCCAACGGCCTTTATATAGACGGTACTTTCGGGCGCGGCGGCCATAGCCGCCTGATCCTGTCGCGCCTGGGCGAGCGTGGCCGCCTGCTGGCCTTCGACAAGGATCTGCAGGCCATCGCCACCGCCGAACAGATCACCGACCCCCGTTTCCAGATCGTGCACGACAGTTTCGCCACCATGGCTTCCGCGCTGGCGGAACGTGCCATGCCCAAGGTGGACGGCGTGCTGCTGGACCTGGGCATCTCTTCGCCGCAGGTGGACGACGCCGCCCGTGGCTTCAGTTTCCGCAACGATGGTCCGCTTGACATGCGCATGGATACCACCCGTGGCATGTCGGCAGCGGAATGGCTGGCTACCGAAACCGTAGAGACACTGGAAAAGGTGATAAAAGAATATGGGGAAGAACGGTTTGCTTTTCAGATTGCAAAGGCGATTGTTGCTCGCCGGGCAGTCGAACCAATTTCAAGCACACGACAGCTTGCCGCAATCGTGGCAAATGCGGTCAAGACCCGTGAAAAGGGCAAGGACCCGGCCACCCGGACTTTTCAAGCTATCCGGATTCACATCAATAAGGAGCTTGAGGATCTCGAAGCCGGACTGACCCACGCCTACGAGTGCGTGGCGCCCGGCGGCATCCTGGCCATCATCAGCTTCCATTCGCTGGAAGACCGCATGGTCAAGCGCTTCTTCGCGTCCAAGGCCAACGTGCCGCAGCCGGACCGGCGCCTGCCGATCCGCGCGGTGGACCTGCCGCAGCCGGAACTGAAGCTGCTGGCCAAGATCAAGCCGTCCGACGCCGAAGTCGAGGCCAATCCGCGCGCCCGCTCGGCGGTGATGCGCGTGGCGCGCCGCCTTCCTTACGACGACAAGGCGGCTGCGTGAGTTTCAAGATCAACATCGTCCTGGCGGCCTTGCTGGTCGGCTGCGCGCTGTCCGTGGTGAACGCGCAGTACCAGGCGCGCCATCTGTTCATCGACCTCGAGCGCGCGCAAGCCCGCGCGCGCCAGCTCGACATCGACTGGGCGCAGCTGCAGCTGGACCAGTCCAAGCTGGGCAAGCACGCCCGTATCGAGGAAATCGCGCGCCGCGACCTGAACATGACGCAGCTGACGGCCAACCGCACGCAGTACCTGACGCAAGGAGAGCAGTGATGCGGGCCGGCGGCGGAGCAAACAGCGCACGCGTGGCACGCTCGAAGGGCATGCCATTCACGAAAAACCCGATGCTGGCGGTGAGCCTGCCGCCGTGGCGTTCGCGCGTGGTGCTGTTCGTGCTGTTCGCCGCTTTCCTGGCGCTGGGCGTGCGCGCCTTGTGGCTGCAGGGCGTGAAGACCCAGTTCCTGCAGCAGCAGGGCGAGAACCGCTACGCCTTCACCTTGGAGCTGCCGGCCACGCGCGGCAAGATCACCGACCGCAACGGCCAGGTGCTGGCGTCGTCCGTCCCCGTGAAAGCCATCTGGGCGATTCCGGACGACGTGCTGGCCGCGCCGGCCGACAAAATCCGCGCGCTGGCCGCCCTGCTCGAAATGAGCGAGGCCGACCTGCGCAAGAAGCTCGATTCCGACCGCGACCTGGTGTACCTGAAGCGCCAGGTGGAGATGGACGTGGCCGACAAGATCGCCGCGCTGAAGATCGACGGCATCGAGGCGCGCAAGGAATACAAGCGCTTCTATCCGCAGGGCGAAGTGATGACGCACGTGGTGGGCTTCACCAGCGTGGAGGACGTGGGCCAGGAATCGATGGAACTGGCGCAGCAGAAAACCCTGCAGGGCGCCACCGGCAGCCGCCGCGTGATCAAGGACCGCCTGGGCCACATCGTCGAGGACATCGGCTCCATCCACGAGCCGCACGACGGCAAGGACCTGACCCTGTCGGTCGACAGCAAGATCCAGTACATCGCCTACACCCAGCTCAAAGGCGCAGTGGAGAAGTTCAAGGCCAAGGCCGGCGGCGCCGTGGTGCTGGACGTGCACACCGGCGAAGTGCTGGCGCTGGCCAACTACCCGAGCTACGACCCGAACGACCGCCGCTCGCTCACCGGCGCGCAGCTGCGCAACCGCGTCATGACCGACACCTTCGAGCCCGGCTCCACGTTAAAGCCGATCACGGTGGCGCTGGCGCTGGACAGCGGCCGCGTCAACCCGAATTCCTATATCGACACCGGCGCCGGCCGCTACACCATCCTGGACCGCACCATCACCGACACCAAGGGCCATGGCGTCATCAACGTGTCGCAGATTATCGAAATGTCGTCCAACATCGGCACCTCCAAGATCGCTCTCAGCATGCCGCCGCAGGAGATGTGGGAGATGTTTACCAAGGTCGGTTTCGGCCAGCAGCCGAAGTGGGGCTTCCCCGGCGCGGTGGCGGGCCGCGTGCGTCCGTATAAATCGTGGCGCCCGATCGAGCAAGCCACCATGAGCTACGGTAACGGCATCTCGGTGTCGCTGATCCAGCTGGCGCGTTCGTACATGATGTTCGCCCGTAACGGCGACACCATCCCGCTGTCGTTCCAGAAGGTGACCGAGCCGCCCGTGGGCCAGCAGATCATCAAGCCGAAAACCGCCGCGCAGATGCGCGAAATGCTGGAGACGGTGGTCTCCGGCAAGGACGGCACCGCCAAGCAGGCGCAGATTCCAGGCTACCGCGCAGGCGGCAAGACCGGCACCGCCTACAAGGTGGAAAACGGCCGCTACGCCATCCCGCGCAAATACATCGGTTCCTTCGTCGGCATGGTGCCGATGTCGAATCCGCGCTTCATCATTGCCGTCATGATCGACGAACCTACCTCGGGCGGCCACTATGGCGGCCAGGTGGCAGCACCGACTTTCGCCGCGGTTGCAGCCAACGCGCTGCGTTCGCTGAACGTTCCGCCGGACTCGTCCGTCACCGAAATCGTCATCCCCGCCGACGGCGGCAATGACGTCATGTAATGAGCGACCATGACACCTAACGAAATCAGCAACTGGATCAAGCAGACCGCGCCCGGCGCGCAGCTGGCCTCCGATTCGCGCCGCGTGAAAGCGGGCGACGTGTTCTTCGCCTACCCCGGCGAGGGCAAGGACGGCCGCGCCTACATCGCCGCCGCCGTCGCACAGGGCGCGGCCGCCATCGTCTACGAAGAGCAGGGCGCCGAGGCGTATCCGTGGGACGCCGCCTGGACCTTGCCGCGCCTTGCCGTCACGGACCTGAAGCGCCGCTCCGGCCCCATCGCGCACGCTTTCTACGGCTATCCGGACGCCAGCATGTTCACCGTCGGCGTGACCGGCACCAACGGCAAGACCTCGTGCGCCGTGTGGCTGGGCCAGGCCCTGAGCCGCCTGGGCGACCTGACCGCCGTCATCGGCACGCTGGGCGTGGGCATGTCGCGCGCGCGCGGCGAAGTGGAGTTCGACCCCACCGGCTACACCACGCCGGACGCGGTGCTGCTGGCACAGAAGCTGGCCGAAACGCGCGACCAGGGCGCCACCGCGCTGGCCATCGAGGTGACCTCGATCGGCCTGGACCTGGGCCGCACCGACGGCATGCATTTCGACGTGGCGCTGTTTACCAACCTCACGCGCGACCACCTGGACCACCACGGCAGCATGGAGGCCTACGAGGCCGCCAAGACCAAGCTGTTCGACAGCCCCGGCCTGCAAGCCTCGGTGGTCAACCTGGACGACGCCATGGGGCAGCGTTTGGCGGACCGCCTGGTGGCGCGCAAGGACCGCGTGGTCGGCTACACGCTGCGCGACGCTGCCGCGCTGCCGGACCTGCCGGGCGTGGACATGCTGCGCGCCGGCCAGCTGCGCACGCGCAGCGCCGGCACCGAATTCCACCTCGATACGCCGCAAGGCAGCACCCAGGTGAAGACCCACCTGGTGGGGCAGTTCAACATCAGCAATGCGCTGGCGGTGCTGGGCGCGCTGCTGGTCAAGGGCGCCACCCTGCGCGCCGCCGTGGAAGCCGTCGAGGGCCTGACCCCGGCGCCGGGCCGCATGCAGCAGGTCGGCGGCAACGAGGCGCCGATGGTGGTGATCGATTACGCGCACACGCCGGACGCGCTGGAGAAAACGCTCGACACGCTGCGCGTGGTGGCGCAGGAGCGCGGCGGCCAGCTGTGGTGCGTGTTCGGCTGCGGCGGCGACCGCGATCCGGGCAAGCGCCCGCAGATGGGCCGCATCTCGCAGATCGCCGAGCATGTGCTGGTCACCAGCGACAACCCGCGCAGCGAAGAGCCGCACGCCATTATTGAACAGATTATCGCGGGCATGGACGCGCACCATCCCGCTTCCGTATTCCAGGCGGTGGACGACCGTGCGGCCGCCATCCTGTACGCCATCAAGCATGCCGCCAAGCCGGACGTGATCCTGCTGGCGGGAAAGGGCCATGAGCCCTACCAGGAAATCAAGGGCCGCAAGATCCCGTTCTCGGACGCCGACCACGCGCAGCTGGCGCTGTCCGCCCGCCTCACCATGATGAGGACCAATTGATGCAAGCAACACTGGCCCAGCTGCTGGCGGCTATTCCGGGTGCGATTTATGTACCCGGGGTGACCGCCGCCGCCGCCACCCCCGATGCCGTGGCCTTCGCCGGCGTCTCCACCGACAGCCGCAGCGCGCCTGCCGGTTCGCTGTTCGTCGCCCTGCGCGGCGAGAATTTCGACGCCCACGACTTCCTGCTGGACGGTCCGAACGCCGTCGCGGGCAAGGGCGTTGCCGCCGTGGTGGCGGAACGCCTGCCCGAAGGCTGGACCCTGCCGGCCCTGCTGGTGCCGGATACGCTGGCGGCGCTGGGCCGCATCGCCAACTACTGGCGCAAGCAGTACGCGCTGCCCGTCATCGGCGTTACCGGCAGCAACGGCAAGACCACGGTCAAGGAAATGATCGCCGCCATCCTGGCGGCGGCGCACGGCGAGGACGGTCGCCTGGCCACGCGCGGCAACCTGAATAACGAAATCGGCGTGCCGCTCACGCTGTTCCGCCTGTCGGCGGCGCACCAGTCGGCGGTGATCGAGCTGGGCATGAACCATCCCGGGGAAATCGGCCGCTTGAGCGCCATCGCCGAACCGACCATCGCCATGGTGAACAACGCCCAGCGCGAGCACCAGGAATTCATGCACACCGTGGAAGCGGTGGCGCGCGAAAACGGCGCCGTGCTGGCCGGGTTGCCTGCGCACGGCGTGGCCGTGTTCCCGCATGGCGACGAGTTCACGCCCATCTGGCAAGAACTGAGTGCCGGGCGCCGCACGCTGACCTTCGGCCTGACCAAGCAAGCCAACGTCTCCTGCACCTACCGCGCCGGGGACTTCGGCAACCAGATGTTCGTGACCGTGCAGGAAGGCGAAGCTGCAGCCGAGCCGCTGCAATTCTTCGTCGCCCTGCAGGCGGCGGGCGACCACAACGTACTGAACGCGCTGGCCGCCGTGGCCTGCACCTACGCCGCCGGCATCAGCGCCGAGCATATCAAGCTGGGCCTGGACAGCTTCGCGCCCGTCAGCGGCCGCCTGCAGAAAAAGGCCGCACTGAACGGCGCGGTCGTCATCGACGACAGCTACAACGCCAATCCGGACTCGGTACGCGCAGCCATCGACGTACTGGCCAAAGCCGCCGCGCCGCGCGTGCTGGTGCTGGGCGACATGGGCGAAGTGGGCGCGCAGGGCCGCGAATTCCACCAGGAGATCGCCGCCTACGCCGCCGGCAGGAACATTGAACACGTCTTCGTCACCGGAGAGCTGGCCCGCCATATGGGCAGGGTCGGAGTGACGCGGCATTTTGAAGAATTCGACGCGCTGCTGTCCGCCGTGGAGGCGGCGGCAACGCCGGATGCAACCGTATTGATCAAGGGCTCCCGTTTCATGAAAATGGAACGGGTCGTGCAGCATTTGATTGGATCGCAACAAGCTAACAAAGGAACTCACTAATCATGCTGCTCTGGCTCGCACAGATGTACCAGGACGACTTCGGTCCCCTGCGCGTATTTAACTTCATCACCGCGCGCGCGGTGTTCGCCACCATCACGGCGCTGATCATCGGCCTGTGGGCCGGCCCGTCCGTGATCCGCAAGCTGACGGCCATGAAGTACGGCCAGGCCGTGCGCACCGACGGTCCGCAGACCCACCTGAAAAAACACGGCACCCCCACCATGGGCGGCGTGCTGCTGCTGATCGCCATCGGCGTGTCCACGCTGCTGTGGTGCGACTGGTCGAACCGTTTGATCTGGCCGGTGATCGTGGTCACCATCGGCTTCGGCGCCGTGGGCTGGGTGGACGACTACCGCAAGGTGGTGCGCCAGGACCCGGAAGGCATGCGCTCGGCTGAAAAATACTTCTGGCAGTCGCTGGTCGGTATCGGCGCCGCGCTGTACCTGGCGTTCTCGGTGTCTGCGCCCACGCCTGCCAAGGTGTTCGAGCTGTTCTTCGCCTGGGTGCAGTCCGGCTTTTCGATGGACCTGCCGCCCAAGGCCGACCTGATCGTGCCGTTCTTCAAGACCATCAGCTATCCGCTGGGCGTATGGGGCTTCATCGCGCTGACCTACTGCGTCATCGTCGGCACCAGCAACGCCGTCAACTTCACCGACGGCCTGGACGGCCTGGCCATCATGCCGACCGTGATGGTCGGTTCGGCGCTGGGCCTGTTCGCCTACCTGACCGGCAGCACCGTGTACTCGAAATACCTGTTCATTCCCTACATTCCCGGGGCCGGCGAGCTGATCATCTTCTGCGGCGCCATGGCCGGCGCCGGCCTGGCCTTCCTCTGGTATAACACCCATCCAGCGCAAGTGTTCATGGGCGACGTCGGCGCGCTGGCGCTGGGCGGCGCGCTTGGCACCATCGCCGTCATCGTGCGCCAGGAAATCGTGCTGTTCATTATGGGCGGCATCTTCGTGGCCGAAACCGTGTCCGTCATCATCCAGGTGGGCTGGTTCAAGTACACCAAGAAGCGCTACGGCACCGGCCGCCGCGTGTTCCTGATGGCGCCATTGCACCACCACTTCGAACAAAAGGGCTGGAAAGAGACCCAGGTCGTCGTCCGTTTCTGGATCGTGACGATGATGCTGGTATTGGTTGGCCTGTCCACGTTGAAGCTGCGCTGATGAGCTACCAAGGCAAACGGGCACTGGTACTCGGGCTGGGCGAATCCGGCCTGGCGATGGCGCTGTGGCTGGCGCGTGGCGGCGCGCGCGTGCGCGTGGCCGACACGCGCGACGAGCGCGCCGTGGCGGACCGCCTGGCCGCCCTGAAGGCCGCCGCGCCGGACGCCGAGTTCATTGGCGGCCGCCTGGACATCGCGCTGCTGTACGACACCGACTTTGTCGCCATCAGTCCCGGCCTGGCGCCGCAGGGCGATGTGGCCGACCTGATGCGCGCCGCCGCCGCCGTCAGCATTCCCGTGTGGGGCGAGATCGAACTGTTCGCCCAGGCGCTGGCATCGCTGAAGGAAGAACGCGGCTACGCGCCGAAAGTCATCGCCATCACCGGCACCAACGGCAAGACCACGGTCACCAGCCTGACCGGCCAGCTGTGCCAGCGCGCCGGCTTCAGCGTGCGCGTGGCGGGCAATATCAGCCCGGCCGCGCTGGACGTCATGCGCGAGGTGATCGAGGCCGACGCGCTGCCCCAGGTCTGGGTGCTGGAGCTGTCCAGCTTCCAGCTGCACACCACATTCAGCCTGCAGGCCGACGCCGCCACCGTATTGAACATCACCCAGGACCACCTGGACTGGCACGGCTCGATGGAGGCCTACGCCGCCGACAAGGCGCGCATCTTCGGCGCCAGCACCGTGCGCGTGCTGAACCGCGACGACGCCACCGTGATGCGCATGGCGAACCCGGTCGGCGAGAACGTCAGCTTCGGCACCGGCGAACCGCCGGAAGCGGGCAGCTTCGGCCTGCACAACGAGCGCGGCATCCATTGGCTGGCCACTTCCGTGCCGGATGAGGACGCCGAGCCGCCGAAGCGGCGCAAGAAGAACGACCCGGCGCCCGAGCCTGTGGCCACCACCGTCAAGAACCTGATGCCGTCGGACGCGCTGCAGATCCGCGGCCTGCATAACGCCTCCAACGCGCTGGCCGCGCTGGCCCTGTGCCGCGCCATCGGCCTGCCTTTCGCGCCGCTGCTGCACGGCCTGCGCGAATACCGCGGCGAGCCGCACCGCGTGGAACTGGTGGCGTCGATCAACGACGTGGAATACTACGACGACAGCAAGGGCACCAACGTGGGCGCCACCGTGGCTGCGCTGAATGGCCTGGGCAAGAGCTTCACCGGCGCCGGCCAGCGCCTGCTGCTGATCGCCGGCGGCGACGGCAAGGGCCAGCAATTCGATCCGCTGGCCGAGCCGGTGTCGCGCTACGTGCGCGCGGTGATGCTGATCGGCCGCGATGCGCCGGCGCTGCGCGCCGCGCTGGAGCAGGGCGGCGCGGCCGAGGCCGGCGTGGACCTGGCCGACTGCGGCACCGACCTGCCGTCCGCCGTGCGCCTGGCCGCCAAGCTGGCCAGGCCGGGCGACGCGGTGCTGCTGTCGCCGGCCTGCGCCAGCCTGGACATGTTCAAGAACTACGCGCACCGCGCCCAGGTGTTCATCGACACTGTGCGCGAGATCGCGCTCGACGCTGGACAGGAGCTCTGATCCATGGCCTTCCAGCTGCCATTCCGCTTCTCCTCTTCCTCGGGCTCCAAGGCTATCGACAGCCGCGCGCGTCCGTCGAAGATGATGGAATACGACCAGTTGCTGGTGTGGGTGGTGCTCATTCTCATGCTGCTGGGGATGGTGATGGTGTATTCGGCTTCGATCGCGCTGCCCGATTCGCCCAAGTACGCCGCCTACAAGAACAACTATTTCCTGATACGCCAGGCCATTTTCATCACCATCGCCGTGCTGGTGGGCCTGATGACGTTCCGCATTCCCATCGCGGTCTGGCAGCGCAGCGCGCCCTACCTGTTCATCGGCACGCTGGTGCTGCTGATGGCGGTGTTCCTGCCCGGCCTGGGCGTGACGGTAAACGGCGGCAAGCGCTGGATCTCGCTGAAGGTGTTCAACTTCCAGCCGTCCGAACTGATGAAGGTGGTGATCGTGCTGTACGCGGCCGACTACACCGTGCGCAAGCAGGAATACATGCACAAGCTGACCAAGGGTTTCATGCCAATGGCGCTGGCGGTGAGTTTCGTCGGCTTGCTGCTGCTGCTCGAGCCCGACCTGGGCGCTTTCGGCGTGATCGTCTGCATCGCCATGGGCATCCTGTTCCTGGGCGGGATCAACGCCATCTGGTTCGGCGGCATCGGCGCCATGCTGGTGACCATTTTTGTCTCCATTATCGCGCTGTCGAAATTCCGGCGCGACCGCTTCTTCGCTTACCTCAATCCGTGGGAAGAGGACAACGCGCTAAACAAGGCTTACCAGCTGACGCACTCGCTGATCGCTTTCGGGCGCGGCGAGTTTTTCGGCGTTGGTCTGGGCGGCAGCCTGGAGAAGCTGCACTACCTGCCGGAAGCGCATACCGACTTCCTGCTGGCAGTGATCGGCGAGGAACTGGGCCTGGCGGGCGTGCTGTGCGTGATCGCCATGTTCTACTGGCTGATCAAGCGCGCCTTCGACATCGGCCGCCAGGCCATTGCCATCGACCAGACCTTCGCCGGGCTCACCGCCAAGGGCATCGGCATCTGGCTCGGCGTGCAAACCTTCATCAACATGGGCGTAAACCTTGGCCTGCTGCCGACCAAGGGCCTGACCCTGCCGCTGATGAGCTACGGCGGCACTGGCATTGTGATTAACTGCGTCGGACTCGCGATCCTGCTTCGGATCGACTACGAGAACCGGGTCCTGATGCGCGGCGGCAGAATATGAAACGACTGATCATCATGGCGGCCGGTACCGGCGGCCACATCTTCCCCGGCCTGGCGATCGCGCAGACCATGCGCGCGCGCGGCTGGGAAGTAAGCTGGCTGGGCACCAGCCACGGCATGGAGCAGGAGCTGGTGCCCAAGCACGGCATCGCCATGGACACCATCAACTTCTCCGGCATGCGCGGCAAGGGCATCAAGCACAGCCTGGGCGGCGCGCTGAAGATGCTGGCTGCCTTCGCCGACTGCTTCCGCTTCCTCGGCCAGCGCAAGCCGGACGCGGTGCTGGGCATGGGCGGCTACGTCACCGTGCCGGGCGGCCTGATGGCGCGCCTGCGCGGCGTGCCCACCGTGCTGGTGAACGCCGACGCGGCCCTGCTGCTGTCGAACAAGACGCTGGCGCCTTTCGCCGAACGGGTGTGCTTCGGCTTCCCGGCCGATTTCGGCGCGGCGGCGGCCAAGGCTGTCGTCACCGGCAACCCGGTGCGCAAGGAGATCCTGGACCTGGCGGCGCCGGAAGCGCGCTTCGCGGGCCGCAGCGGCGCCTTGCGCGTGCTGGTGGTGGGCGGCAGCCTGGGCGCCAAGGCCCTGAACGACAGCCTGCCCGCCGCGCTGGCCCTGATACCGGACGCGCAGCGACCGGTGGTGACGCACCAGTCGGGCAAGAAGAATATCGACGCGCTGCGCGCCGCCTACGCCGAAGCGGGCGTGCAGGCCAACGTGGTCGACTTCATCGACGACATGGCGCGCGCCTACGCCGAGGCGGACCTTGTGATCTGCCGCGCCGGCGCCATCACCGTGTCCGAACTGACGGCGGCCGGCGTGGCCAGCGTGCTGGTGCCGCTGGTGGCATCGACCACCAGCCACCAGCGCGACAACGCGCAGTGGATGGCCAGGCAGAATGCCTCGATCCACATGCCGCAGACCGAAATGAACCCGCGCAGCCTGGCCACCCTGCTGGAGACGCTCACGCGCGGCGCCTGCCAGACCATGGCCATGGCGGCCCGCAAGGCGGGCAAACGCGACGCGAACGACGCGATCGCGCAAGTACTGGAACAGATAGTGGAACGCAAATCATGAAGCATAAAGTCAAAAACATTCATTTCGTCGGCATCGGCGGCAGCGGCATGAGCGGCATCGCCGAAGTGCTGCTCACGCTGGGCTACAACGTGTCCGGCTCGGACCTGGGCGCCAACGCCGTCACCCAGCGCCTGATCGACATGGGCGCCACGGTGCACCAGGGCCACGCCGAAACCCACATCGGCAACGCCGACGCGGTGGTGACCTCCACCGCCGTCAAGGCCGACAATCCGGAAGTGGTGGCGGCGCGCGCGCGCAAGATCCCCATCGTGCCGCGCGCGGTGATGCTGGGCGAGCTGATGCGCCTGAAGCGCGGCATTGCCATCGCCGGCACGCACGGCAAGACCACCACCACCAGCCTGGTGGCGTCGGTGCTGGCGCAGGGCGGCCTGGACCCGACCTTCGTGATCGGCGGCCGCCTGACCGCTGCCGGCGCGAACGCCAAGCTGGGCTCCGGCGACTACCTGGTGGCCGAGGCCGACGAATCGGACGCGTCCTTCCTGAACCTGACGCCGATGATCGAAGTGATCACCAATATCGACGCCGACCATATGGAAACGTATGAGCACGACTTCGAGAAGCTGAAGCAGGCCTTTGTCCACTTCACGCACCGCCTGCCGTTCTACGGCCGCGTCATGCTGTGCATCGACGACGAGCACGTGCGCAGCATCATTCCGCACGTGACCAAGCCGATCACCACCTACGGCTTCCGCGAGGACGCGGAAGTGCGCGCCGTGAATGCGCGCGCGGTGGGCGTGCAGATGCACTTCACCGTGCTGCAGGAAGGCTACCCGGACCTGGACGTGGTGCTGAACCAGCCCGGCATGCACAACGTGCTCAACGCCTGCTCGGCGGTCGCCATTGCGCGTGAAATCGGCATCGATGACAGCGCGACGCAGGCCGGCCTGGCGGGCTTCGCCGGCGTGGGCCGCCGCTTCACGCGCTACGGCGACGTGGCCGTCGGCGGCGACGCCGCCAAGGGCACCTTCGCGCTGGTGGACGATTTCGGCCACCACCCGGTGGAAACAGAAGTCACGCTGGCCGCCGCGCGCGCCGCCTACCCGGGCCGCCGCCTGGTGCTGGCCTTCCAGCCGCACCGCTACAGCCGCACGCGCGACCTGTTCGAGGACTTCGCCCGCGTGCTCAGCTCCGTGGACGTGCTGGTGCTGGCCGACGTGTACGCCGCCGGCGAGCAAGCGATCGTGGCGGCCGACGGCCGCTCCCTGGCGCACGCGATCCGTGCGCGCGGCAAGGTCGAGCCGGTGTTCGTGGAGAACATTGCGGACATGCCGGAAACCATCATGAACGTGGTGCGCGACGGCGACGTCGTGCTCACCATGGGCGCCGGCTCGATCAGCGGCGTTCCTGCAAAACTGACTACTTACGTTAAGGCTTAAAGAAGTGAACGCGACTCCATTCCTCTCCGCGCAAGAAGCGCAGGCCTTCGGCAAAGTGGGTGTGCTGTTCGGCGGCCGTTCCGCCGAACGCGACGTGTCCATCATGTCCGGCACGGGTGTGCTGGCGGCGCTGCAAAGCCAGGGCATCGACGCCCACGCCTTCGACCCGGGCCAAGGCAGCCTTGCTGAGTTGGCCGCAGAAAAATTCGACCGCGTGTTCATCGCGCTGCACGGCCGCTTCGGCGAGGACGGCAGCCTGCAGGGCGCGCTGGAGCTGCTCGGCATTCCCTACACCGGCAGCGGCGTGATGGCCAGCTCGGTGGGCATGGACAAGATCACCACCAAGATCCTGTGGCTGGCCGAAAACCTGCCGACCCCGAAATACGCGGTGCTGAACGCGCACTCGGACCTGGACCAGGTGGCCGCCGGCCTGGGCCTGCCGCTGATCGTCAAGCCGCCGCACGAGGGCTCGACCATCGGCATCACCAAGGTGGAGCAGGCCGGCGACTTCAAGGCCGCCTACGACATCGCCGCCGCGCTGGACGATTCGGTGCTGGCCGAGGAATTCGTCACCGGGCGGGAGTTCACCGTGGCCGTGCTGGGCACCGGCGCCGGCGCGCGCGCGCTGCCGGTGGTGGAGATCGTGGCGCCGGAAGGCAACTACGACTACCAGAACAAATACTTCACCGACGATACGAAGTATTTCTGCCCGGCGGTGCTGGATGCGGCAATCACTGATGAAATGCAGCGCATCGCGGTGCAGGCTTACCGCTCGCTGGGCTGCGAAGGCTGGGGCCGGGTCGACGTGCTGCTGCGCGTGGCCGACAACAAGTGCTTCCTGCTGGAGGTGAACACTTCGCCGGGCATGACCAGCCACTCGCTGGTGCCGATGGCCGCGCGCGCGGACGGCATCAGCTACGAGCAGCTGTGCGTGGAGATCCTGCGTTCGGCCCGACTGAAGATGAAGGGGTAAGCGATGTGGCAAGACGCGAAAGCCTTGAATGCGACCGCCAGCGGCATTTTTGCCGCGGTGGCGCTGGCTTGCGCGGCTTCCGTGGTGTGGTGGGTGTCGCAGCGGCCGATGTTCAACCTGCGCACCATCCGCGTTGAAACGATGGACCAGTCCGACCTGCGCCATGTGAACCACCTGACGCTGCAAGCCGGAACGGCTGGCCGCATCCGGGGCAACTTCTTCACCACCAACCTGGACGGGGTGCGGCAGGCGTTCGAATCGGTGCCATGGGTGCGGCGCGCCACGGTACGCCGCGAATGGCCGGACCAGCTGGTGGTGGCGCTGGAAGAGCACGAAGCGCTTGGCACCTGGGGCGAGGACGGCCGCCTGCTGTCGACCAAGGGCGACGTGTTTACCGCCAACCTGGCCGAGGCGGAAGAGGACCACGAACTGCCTGCTTTCTCCGGCCCGGAAGGCAGCGAAAAGGAAGTGCTGTCGCGCTTCGGCGAACTGAAAGCGTGGTTCGCGCCGGCGCAGCTGGAGCCGCAGGCGCTGGACCTGTCGGGCCGCTACGCGTGGAAGGTGAAGCTGAACAACGGCATGAGCGTGGAGCTGGGCCGCGAGCAGTCGCGCTCCATGCTGAAGGAGCGGGTGGACCGGCTGGTGGGCATCTGGCCGCAGCTGGCGAGCCGGGTGCAGAACATCGAAACGATAGACATGCGGTACCAGAATGGATTGGCGCTCAGCGCAACGGGCCTGAAGATTCCGCCCGAAGGCAAGAAGCCAAAGTAGGCAAGGTAAGCACCGGCAGTCAAAGAATACTTTAAAAGCATATTACAGCAGGCAAAACAGATGACAAAAGACGCGAAAAACCTGATCGTCGGCCTCGACATCGGCACCTCGAAAGTGGTGGCCGTGGTGGCCGAGGTGATGGGCGATGGACGCCACGAAGTGATCGGGCTGGGCCAGCACGAATCCAGGGGCTTGAAGAAGGGCGTGGTGGTCAACATCGAAGCGACCGTCGAGTCCATCCAGCGCGCGCTGGAGGAAGCCGAGCTGATGGCCGACTGCAAGATCCGCAACGTCTACGCCGGCATCGCGGGCAGCCATATCCGCTCCTTCAATTCGAGCGGCATGGTGGCCATCAAGGACAAGGAAGTGACGGCCACCGACGTGGCGCGCGTCATCGAAACGGCCAAGGCGGTTAACATCCCGACCGACCAGCAATTGCTGCACACGGTGCCGCAGGAATTCATCGTCGACAGCCAGGAAGACGTGCGCGAGCCGATCGGCATGAGCGGCATCCGCCTGGAAGTGAAGGTGCATATCGTTACCGGCGCGGTGAGCGCGGTGCAGAACATCGTCAAGTGCGTGCGCCGCTGCGGGCTGGAAGTGTCGGACCTGATCCTGCAGCCGATGGCCTCGGCCGACGCGGTGCTTACCCCGGACGAGAAGGAACTGGGCGTGGTGCTGATCGACATCGGCGGCGGCACCACCGACGTGGCGGTGTTCTCGGACGGCGCCATCCGCCACACCGCCGTGATTCCGATCGCCGGCGACCAGATCACCAACGACATCGCGATGGCGCTGCGCACGCCGACCTCGGAAGCGGAAGAAATCAAGATCCGCTATGGCGTGGCCAAGCAGGTGCTGGCCGATCCGGGCGAGCATCTGGAAGTGCCGGG
Organism: Massilia sp. Root351; assembly: GCF_001425045.1. GTDB lineage: Bacteria > Pseudomonadota > Gammaproteobacteria > Burkholderiales > Burkholderiaceae_D > Rugamonas. The sequence goes on from NZ_LMDJ01000001.1 coordinate 799,275, forward strand.
CCTGGGCGACCGCGGCCCGCGCAACCTGTCGCGCCAGGCGCTGGCGGCGGTGATCGAACCGCGCGTGGAAGAGCTGTTCGCCATGGTGCACCAGGTGGTGCGCGAATCCGGTTACGAAGGCGTGCTGTCGTCGGGCATCGTGCTCACCGGCGGCACCTCCATCATGCCGGGCATGGTGGAAATGGCGGAAGACATATTCCTGAAGCCGGCGCGCATGGGCACGCCGGACTACCGCGGCCAGCTGGCAGACGTGGTGCGCAGTCCGCGCTACGCCACCGTGCTTGGCCTGTTGTTGGAAGCGAAAAAACAGTACCTGCGCGGCCATATCGTTACGCGCCAGGATGGGTCGGTGAAAGCAGTATGGCAGCGCATGAAGGAATGGTTCCTCGGTAATTTCTGAAGTAGTGGTTTGCGGCGTGAAGTCTGAAAAATATTTTTAATTGAAACCGCAGTTTTCAATCCCCAGCTCTCCTAACGATATGAGGACTGGCGATTGAAAACGGCATTCTGATAGGAGCACATCATGGAGTTTGATATGGTCGATAACGCAGCTTTGGGCACCGTCATCAAGGTCGTCGGCGTCGGCGGAGCAGGTGGCAATGCAGTTCAGCACATGATCAACAAGGGCATGAGCGGCGTGGAATTCATCGCCGCCAATACCGACGCGCAGGCGCTGTCGGCATCGAAGGCCGGCAACATCATCCAGATCGGCGAGACCGGCCTGGGCGCGGGCATGAAACCGGACGTTGGCCGCAAGCTGGCCGAAGAATCGCGCGCGCGCATTGAAGACGCGCTGCGCGGCGCGCACATGGTGTTCATCGCCGCCGGCATGGGCGGCGGCACCGGCACCGGCGCCGCACCGATCGTGGCCGAAGTGGCGAAAGCCATGGGCGCGCTGACCGTGGCCGTGGTGTCCAAGCCGTTCTCGCACGAAGGCCAGAAGTGCATGGATATCGCCGACGAAGGCCTGGAACAGCTGAGCCAGAACGTCGACTCGCTGATCGTGATCCTGAACGAGAAGCTGGAAGAGATCTACGAAGACGAATCGCTGATCGAGTGGCTGCAGCACGCCGACGATGTGCTGAACAACGCGGTGGCCGGCATTGCCGAGATCATCAACGTGCCGGGCCACATCAACGTCGACTTCAACGACGTGAAAACCATCATGGGCGAGCAGGGCAAAGCCATGATGGGCACGGCCACCGCCTCCGGCGTGGACCGCGCCCGCATCGCCGCCGAGCAGGCCGTGGCCTCGCCGCTGCTGGACGGCGTGGACCTGTCCGGCGCGCGCGGCGTGCTGGTCAACGTGACCGCTTCGCGCGGCCTGAAAGGTAAGGAAATCAAGGAAGTCATGGCCGCCGTGCGCGCCTTCGCCGCGCCGGACGCGTCGATCGCACAAGGCATCGCCTACGACGACGAGATGGGCGACGCGATCCGCGTGACCGTGGTGGCCACCGGCCTGGGCAAGAACAAGAAGCATGTGCAACTGGTCCAGCAGCCGATGCTGCGCACCGGCACCCACAACGCGCCGCAGTCGGCGCTGGGCGGCGGCGCGGTGACCTCGTCGGTGACGATGGGCGGCGTGGGCGGCGGCATTTCCGGCGGCGGCGCGCAGGCGTTCGACGGCATGAAAGCGCCAGCCGTATGGCGCCGCGAATCGGCCTCCGAGCAGGTCAACGCGCTGCAGAAGTCGGGCATGGAAACCTACGACATCCCGGCCTTCCTGCGCAAGCAAGCCGACTAAGCCTGCAGCCGACGCTTTCCCCCAACCTCTGGCATACTCCCAAGTTCGTGCCAGAGGCATGCCGCGCCTAGCGCGGCTTTTTTACAACCCTACAATTCCTATAAAGGAGTCCAGACCATGACCATCAAGATTGGCGACAAACTGCCGGAAGGCACCCTGTCCGAATTCATCGAAACCGAAACCGAAGGCTGCTCGCTCGGCCCGAACACCTTCAAAGTCGAAGACCTGGTCAAGGGCAAGAAGATCGCGATCTTCGGCCTGCCAGGCGCCTACACCCCAACCTGCTCGGCGCAGCACGTGCCGGGCTACGTGAAGCACGCGGCCGACCTGAAGGCCAAGGGCGTGGACGAGATCTGGTGCATCAGCGTGAACGACGCCTTCGTCATGGGCGCCTGGGGCCGCGACCAGAAAGCCACCGGCACCGTGCGCATGATGGCTGACGGCAACGCCGCTTACTCCAAGGCCCTGGGCCTGGACGCCGACTTCAGCAAGTTCGGCATGGGCACCCGCTCGCAGCGCTACTCGCTGCTGGTGGAAGATGGCGTGGTCACCCAGCTGAACGTGGAGCAGGGCGGCAAGTTCGAAGTGTCGAACGCCGAAACCCTGCTGGGCCAGCTGTAATCCAGCCTTCCCCGCAGCACAGCAAAACGGCGCCGATGGCGCCGTTTTCCGTTTTCCGTTTTCCGTTTACGCCGCGCTATGCGCGGTGGCGTTTGTGCGCTTGCGGCTGCGCCGCTTGGGGGCCAGCATGACGCCGGTGCACGACGGTGCGCCGCAGTAGCAGGCGAAGGCGCGTTTGACGGCCGGGGTGTGGCGCGCTTCGTAGATCAGCGCGTAGTTGTAGTTCAGCTCGTCGCCCGCTTCGATGAAATGCAGCGAGTAGATGAAGACCTTGCCGTCTTCCTCGTAGGCTTCGCAGTTGGGTTCGCAGGCGTGGTTGATGAAGCGCGCCTCGTTGCCGCCGCTGCCGCCGTCGATCAGCTTGCCGTCCTCCAGGCTGAAGAAGAAGGTGTGGTTGATGGGGCCGCCGCCCGCTTCGGCGCGGCGCGCCGACTCGTCGCTGGTGATGCGCTCGCCGGTGTACTCGATGATGCGCGTGCCCGGCGGAATGTCCACGCGCGCGAACACGCCGCGGCCGTGGATGGGCGATTCTTTGACGATGAACAGCGGGGTGTCGGTGGAGGTCAGCATGGCGGTAATATACCGCGCTTGCGGGCCGCGTGCCATCCCTCCCGCACGCGTGCCGCAAACACGCCCCGGCGCTTAGTCCGCCGCAGGGAAATCCAGCACCGTGTCGTTGACGCGGTTCACCAGGTTGGTGAAGGTGATGCTGGCAATGGCGAGCAGGGTGTCGACGATTTGCGCGTCGCTGTAGCCTGCCGCCTGCACGGCCGCCACCGCCTCGGCCGGCACGGTGCCGCTGCTGCGCGCCAGCGTGTGGGCAAAGGTGGCCAGCGCGTCGGCACGCTGGTCGCCGGATGCCTCGCCTTTGCGCACGGCCAGGATGGCCGGGCGGCTCAGGCCGGCTTTCGAACCCATCAGCGTATGCGCCGCCAGGCAGTAGTCACAGCCGGCGTCCTCGCTGATGGCCAGTTTGATGATCTCGATTTCCTTGGCGCCCAGGCTGGATTTTTTCAGTGCACCGTCCAGGTTGAGGGCGGCCTCCAGCGCCACCGGGCTGTTGCTGCCCACGGTGGCGTAGGCGTTCGGCACCATGCCGATGGCGCCTTTGATGGCGGTGAACAGCTGGGCGGCGTGGCCGGTGGCGTCAGGGAGGGCGATGGTGTGCAGACGGCTCATGATGGTTTCCTTTTCAGTGTGGGACCGACTGGTTTGTGTGTCGGCATGGAAAGAAGTTTAGGCCCGCTGAGTGAAACTTTTAATGCTTGAAATGCGCTAGAATTTGCTCAATCGTCTCAAATGGGGAATGTGATGGGGGCGCTAAGCCGTTTGCTGTCGCTGTATCCGGTCGATACCGCGCTGGATATCCGCTGCCATTTCGGCGCGCCTTGGGTGCTGGACCATCCGGCCGAGCCGGCCGGCGTGGCGCCCTACCACCTGGTGGTCAGCGGCGGCGGCTGGCTGGACGTGGGCGGGCAGCGCGGCATCGCGGTGCAGGCCGGCGACATCCTGCTGTTCCCGCACGGCACGCCGCACAGGCTGCACACGGGCGATGCGTCGGCGCGGCCGCCGATGCAGCGCGTTGCCGAGGGCGAGCAGCTGGTGCGCGTGTTTGAGAACGGCGGGCCGGGCGCCGCCACCGATATCCTGTGCGGGCGGCTGGAGTTCGGCGCCGGGCCGCACCATCCGCTGCTGGCCGCGCTGCCGGAGCTGGTGCATGTGCGCACGGCGGGACGCGACGACTTCGCCGGCTTGCAGGGACTGATGGCGATGCTGCGGGTGGAGACGGCGGCCGTGCGCCCGGGCGGACGCGCGGTGGTGTCGCAGCTGGCGTCGGCCCTGTTCGCGCTGCTGATGCGGGCGTGGCTGGAGCAGGCCTCCGCCATGCCGGGCCTGTTCGCGCTGCTGGCCGAGCCGCGCCTGCAGGCGGCGCTGCAAGCCATGCTGGCCGAGCCGGAGCGGCCCTGGACGCTGGAGGAGCTGGCCGGGCTGTGCCACATGTCGCGCGCCACGTTCGCGCGCGTGTTCGGGAAGGTGGCCGGCGACACGCCCGCCGCGGTGCTGACGCACACCCGCATGGCGAAGGCCGCGAGCCTGCTGGCGCAAGGGCGGCTGCCGGTGGGGCAGATCGCCGAGCAGGTCGGCTACCAGTCCGAGGCCGCGTTCAACCGCGTGTTCAAGCGCAGCTACGGCATCGGCCCCGGCGCCTACCGCCGCGGCGCGGCGCCAGCGCAGCCCTAGCCGGCGCAGCGCTCGTCCGCCGGCGCCGCAGCCGGCTAGTACCAGCCCTCGTCGTCCAGCACCATCTTCTTGAAGTAATCGATATTGGCGCGGGTGGCGAACAGGGCGGAGGGGATGAAGCACACCAGCGCCGACGCCATCAGGCTCTGCAGCCCGAGCGCGCCGAACAGCAGCCGCGCGGCGCACACCAGCAGCGCTGCCAGCAGGCACAGCGACAGCGCCTTGCGGCCCATGCCCTTGGCGGCATAGTAGAACGGGCCGAACAGGAAGGCCCACGGATTGAACAGCACCAGCGCGCGCTCGGCCAGGCTCAGCTCGATCGACTGCGGCAGTTCCACGCCGCCGCCCTTTTGCAGCGCCGCGAAAATGGTTTTCCAGCCGGACGACAGGCCCGGCAACGCGATTGCCGTGGCCGCGACGTCGGCGCCGCAGTTGAAGCAGAAGTGTGCGGTGGACGAAGCCTGGGATCCGCATTGCTGGCAGAACGGCATTTATTTCCTTGGTGGAGGGGATGCCTGCCATGATACCGTCCCGCGCCGCCCGGAAAATCCTCGCTTTGTCACACTGGCCGGGGGCGGGGGCGAAATAAAGTCCGTGCGGCGCGCCGGCGGCGCCGCATGTGCGTAAACACAACAGTTGCTATAATGGCGCGCTCCCCGAACACAACCCGCACACCGCGCACGCCGCGCGCAAGGAGCTCCTCTGACACCGCAAGCCGAAAACCTGCGCAGCATCTACGCCATGCTGATCGCCGTCGCCATGTTCGCCCTGATGGACACGGCGATGAAGCTGCTGGCCGCCCACTATCCCGCGATCCAGGTCACCGCGCTGCGCTCGCTGTCCTCGCTGCCGCTGGTGTGCGCCTACATCGCCTACCGCCGCAAGTTCAGCGGCGTGGCCAGGGTGCGCTGGCCGCTGCACCTGCTGCGCGGCGGGCTCGGCATCGCCATGTTGACGCTGTTCGCCTACGCGCTCAAAAGCCTGCCGCTGGCCGACGCCTATTCGATCTTCTTCATCGCGCCCGCGCTGATTACGGCGCTGTCGGTGTTCGTGCTGAAGGAAAGGGTGGACGCGCTGCAGTGGGGCGCCATCGTGGTCGGGCTGATCGGCGTGCTGGTGGTGCTGCGCCCGGACGGCGCCAGCTTCATCTCGCTGGCCGGCCTGGCGGTGCTGGGCGCGGCGGCGTGCTATGCGGTGTCGGCCATCGCCAGCCGCATCCTGAGCCGCACCGACGCCAGCGAGCACATCATGTTCTGGCTGCTGGTGACGATGGGCAGTGGCTCGGTGGCCATGGCCTGGCAGGGCTGGGTGGCGATCCGTGCCGAGGACTGGCTGATCATCTGCGGCCTGGCGCTGAGCGGCTTTCTCGGCCAGCTGGCCATCACCATCGCCTTCAGCATGGGCAAAGCCTCGGTGGTGGCGCCGTTCGAATATTCGGCGCTGGCCTGGGGCGTGGCGCTCGACTGGCTGCTGTGGAACACGCTGCCCGACGCCTACACCCTGCTGGGCGCGGCCATCATCATCGGCAGCGGCATCTACCTGGTGCGGCGCGAGGCGGTGCATGCCGAAGCCGAACACCCCTAGCAAGCTGAGCCGCATGTGCGCTACTTCGGGGTCTGACCCCGAAGTGGGCGTAATGCGGCTCAGGCTGCTTGGGCGGGAGGCGGGCAAGTCCGATATAATTTGCGGATGTTAAAACAACGTACCATCAAAGAAAAAGTCTGCACCACCGGCGTCGGGCTGCACTCGGGCACCAAGGTGGTGCTGACCTTGCGTCCGGCTGCGCCCGGCGTGGGCGTGGTGTTTCGCCGCGTCGACCAGGTGCCGCCGGTGGAGTTTCCGGCCAGCGCCATGGCGGTCACCGATACCCGCATGGCCACCGTGCTGAGCAAGGGCGACATCCGCATCTCCACCGTCGAGCATTTGATGTCGGCCTGCGCCGGCCTGGGCATCGACAATCTGTACGTGGACGTGAGCGCGGAAGAAATTCCCATCATGGACGGCTCGGCTTCGTCCTTTGTCTATCTGCTGCAGCAGGCCGGCGTGCAGGAGCAGAACGCGGCCAAGAAATTCATCCGCGTGCTGAAACCGGTGGAAGTGCGGGAAGGCAAGCCGGGCAACGAGAAGTGGGCGCGCCTGGTACCGCACGACGGCTTCAAGCTGGACTTTTTCATTGAATTCAACCACCCGGCGGTGGATGGCACGGCGCAGCGCGCCACCATCGATTTCGGCGACGTCACCTATGTGCAGGCAATTGCCCGCGCGCGCACCTTCGGCTTCATGCAGGACGTGGAAATGCTGCGCGGCATAGGCCTGGCGCGCGGGGGCTCGCTGGAAAACGCCATCGTGATGGACGAGTACCGCATCCTCAACGCGGACGGCTTGCGCTACGACGACGAGTTCGTGCGCCACAAGATCCTGGACGCGATCGGCGACTTGTTCCTGGTCGGCCATCCGCTGGTGGCCAGCTACGAGGCGCACAAATCCGGCCACGCGCTGAACAACCAGCTGCTGCGCGCGCTGCTGGCAGACCCGCAAGCGTATGAAATCGTGACCTACGACACGCTGGAATCGGCGCCGGAATCGTATGTGCGCCAGATGACGCACGAGTGGGACCTGAACCAGTAAGCTAGTAATCGGGCCGGTCGCGGCGGCGCTGCACCAGTAGCTGCAGCGCCTGGATCAGGCTGTCGTTCTGCTTGCTTTGCTCGAGCGACTTGCTCAATTCTTCGAAGGCGGTGACAGCGGTGGGCGGCAAGGTCAGCGCCCGCATCTGCTCCTTGATCTCGGCCGCCTTCATCATCTGCACGCGCAGCTTGATGTTGTTGATGTGCCAACCGCGCTTGAGCAGTGCATCCTGCAATTTCGGCAACTGTTGCTTGAGCTTGGCCGCCACGGCCGAGCTGGGCGTAGAGAGCAGCAAATTGCCCTCTTCGAAAGCCAGGATCTCGCACAGGCTGAACATGCTGGGCAGAGTGGCGGCGCAATCCTTCTGCAGCGCGGCCATGCGCTCGACGGCTGGCAGCAGGGCCGCCATCTTGTCATTTCTTTTCAGAAAGTCCGTGGCCACCTTGGGTGTCCGGCCTTGATTGAGGGAATTGAAGAAGCGCATGGCCGCAACATACCACAGCCCGCCTGCCAGCCCAAGCGAACTGAGCCGCATTCGCCCACATTCGGGGTCTGACCCCGATTGGGGGGGAATGCGGCTCAGTTCGCTTGTAGGAATGGGACGGAAGTGGCGGAAAAATCCGGATTAGTTACAATTGTGGCTATTGTTATAAAGGGCAATAACCCAACCTTGGCCGGACGGCATGATAAAATCATCGGTCTTTTGCCCCCGGCAAGCTGAGCACCTTACACCATAGCTTTTTTTAACGGCGTTAACCAATGTCCTTACTGACCCAGATTTTCGGCAGCCGCAACCAGCGTCTGCTCAAGCAATATCAAAAAACGGTACGCGAAATCAATGCGCTCGAGCCGGCCATGGAAAAGCTGTCGGATGCCGAGCTGCAGGCGAAAACCCCCGCTTTCAAAGAACGTATCGCCAACGGCGAGGCGCTCGACGCGCTGCTGCCGGAAGCCTTCGCGGTCTGCCGCGAAGCCTCCAAGCGCGTCTTCAAGATGCGCCACTTCGACGTCCAGCTGATCGGCGGCATGGTGTTGCACTTCGGTAAGATCGCCGAAATGGGTACCGGCGAGGGCAAGACCCTGACCGCGACCCTGCCGGCCTACCTGAATGCGCTGTCCGGCAAGGGCGTGCACATCGTCACCGTCAACGATTACCTGGCCCAGCGCGACGCCGACACCATGGGCAAGCTGTACGGCTGGCTGGGCCTGAGCACCGGCATCAACCTGTCGCAGATGGAGCACGCCGCCAAGCAGGCGGCCTACGCGTCCGACATCACTTACGGCACCAACAACGAATTCGGCTTCGATTACCTGCGCGACAACATGGTCTTCGAAGCGCGCGACCGCGTGCAGCGCGCCCTGAACTTCGGCATCGTCGATGAAGTCGACTCGATCCTGATCGACGAAGCCCGTACCCCGCTGATCATCTCCGGCCAGGCCGAGAACCACACCGATCTGTACTACAAGATCAACGAAGTGCCGAAGATGCTGACCCAGCAGGTCGGCGAGGAAACCTCGGACGGCAAGGGCAAGATCGAAGTGCCGGGCGACTACACCAAGGACGAGAAGGCGCACTCGGTGCTGCTGACCGAAGCCGGCCACGAGAAGGCCGAAGCCATCCTGGTGCAGATGGGCCTGCTGCCGGAAGGCGCCTCGCTGTACGATTCGGCCAACATCACGCTGGTGCACCACCTGTACGCGGCGCTGCGCGCGCACGCGCTGTACTTCAAGGACCAGCACTACGTGGTGCAGAACAATGAAGTGGTGATCGTCGATGAATTCACCGGCCGCCTGATGACGGGCCGGCGCTGGTCCGACGGCCTGCACCAGGCCGTGGAAGCGAAAGAAGGCGTGAAGATCCAGAACGAGAACCAGACCCTGGCCTCGATCACCTTCCAGAACTACTTCCGCATGTATGGCAAGCTGGCCGGCATGACCGGTACCGCCGACACCGAAGCGTATGAATTCCAGGAAATCTACGGCCTGGAAACCGTGGTGATCCCGCCCAACCGCCCTTCGGCGCGCAAGGACAAGCAGGACCAGGTCTACAAGACCAACCAGGAAAAGTACAACGCCATGATGCTGGAGATCCGCGAGTGCTACGACCGCGGCCAGCCGGTGCTGGTGGGTACCACTTCGATCGAGAACTCGGAACTGCTGTCGGCCATCCTGACCAAGGGCGGCCTGCCGCACAACGTGCTGAACGCCAAGCAGCATGCCCGCGAGGCGGAAATCATCGCCCAGGCGGGCAGCCCGAAAGCGATCACCATCGCCACCAACATGGCCGGCCGCGGTACCGACATCGTGCTGGGCGGTAACGTGGAAAACCAGATCAAGTTCATCGACGCCAACCCGGCCCTGAGCGACGCCGACAAGGCCGCCCAGGCCAAGGCGCTGCGCGACGGCTGGCAGGCGCTGCACGAACAGGTGGTGGCCGCCGGCGGCCTGCACATCGTGGGCACCGAGCGCCACGAATCGCGCCGCGTCGACAACCAGCTGCGCGGCCGCGCCGCCCGCCAGGGCGACCCCGGCATGTCGCGCTTCTTCCTGTCGCTGGACGATCCTTTGCTGCGCATCTTCGCCGGCGACCGCGTGCGCGCGGTGATGGACCGCCTGAAGATGCCGGAAGGCGAACCGATCGAGGCGGGCATCGTGTCGCGCTCCATCGAGTCGGCCCAGCGCAAGGTGGAGGCGCGCAACTTCGATATCCGCAAACAGCTGCTGGAGTACGACGACGTCGCCAACGACCAGCGCAAGGTGATCTACCAGCAGCGTAACGAGCTGCTGGAGGCGACCGATATCTCCGAGATGATCGCTTCGCTGCGCCACGGCATGTTCACCGACATCGTGCGCGAGTACGTGCCGGCGGAGTCGGTGGAAGAGCAGTGGAACATCAAGGGCCTGGAAGCGGTGCTGGCCGGCGAGTGGCAGGTGCAGGTGGACCTGCAGGGCGCGCTGGCGGCCGACTCCAGCCTGACCGACGAGGAAGTGCTGGAGAAGGTGCTGGCCGCGGCCGACGCGGTCTACCAGGCCAAGATCGACATCGTCGGCAAGGACGTGTTCGGCGGCTTCGAGCGCAACGTCATGCTGCAAAGCGTGGACAGCCACTGGCGCGAGCACCTGGCCGCGCTGGACCACCTGCGCCAGGGTATCCACCTGCGCGGCTATGCGCAGAAGAATCCGAAGCAGGAGTACAAGCGCGAGGCGTTCGAGCTGTTCGGCCAGATGCTGGACCTGATCAAGAACGAGGTGGTGCGCAACGTGATGACGGTGCGCATCCAGTCGCGCGAGGAAATCGACGCGGCCGAAGCGGCGATGCAGGCCAGCCACGTGGAGAACGTGCATTACCAGCACGCCGACTTCAACCCGAACGCGGCGCCGGAAGAGCTGCTGGCGCCGACCGCCGCGCCGGCCGCGTCCGACGACGGCATGCGCGTGGGCCGCAACGACCCTTGCCCTTGCGGCAGCGGCAAGAAGTACAAGGCTTGCCACGGCAAGCTGGCGTGATTTGCGCCGATTAAAAAGACCGGAGCCCAGCTCCGGTTTTTTTTTCGCCTAGGCCCGGGCCGGGGAACTGCGCGGGATCAGGATGCGCACCGCCGTGCCCTGTCCGGGCTGCGACTCCACCGTCACCCGTCCGCCCAGCACGCCGGTCACGATGTTGTACACGATGTTCATGCCGAGCCCGGTGCCGCCGCGTCCCATCTTGGTGGTGAAGAAGGGGTCGAACACGTGCCGCCTGACGTCGTCGGCCATGCCGGCGCCGTCGTCGCTGAAGACCACCTCGACCATGCCGCCGTCCAGTTCGCGCGCCACGATGGCGATGCTGCCGCCGCTGCGTCCTTCGAAGGCGTGCGCCAGCGCATTGTTGATCAGGTTGGTGAAGATCTGGTACCAGCTGCCCGGATAGGAATCGAGCGCCAGGCCCGGCGGCACCTCGACCGTGGTGCTGCAATGGGCGCGGCGCAGGCGCGGCACATAGGTGGCGGCCGTGTCCTGCACCACCGCCTGCAGCTTGAACACGCGGCGCTGGTCGTTGGTCTGGTCCACCGCGATCTGCTTGAATGAGGCGATCAGGTTGGCCGCCTTGTGCAGCGAGCCGGAAATCAGCGCCGAGGCCAGCTTCACTTCCTCGTTGTAGGTGGTCAGCGCCGAGCGGCGCAGGCTGCCGCCCACCAGCATGGCTTCGAATTCCTGCACCCGGTCGCCCAGCGCGGTCGAGGCCAGCAGGCTGTTGCCGATCGGCGTGTTCAGCTCGTGCGCGATGCCGGCCACCAGCGAGCCGAGCGAGGCCATCTTTTCCGCCGCGAGCAAGTCGTGCTGGGTGCGCTGCAGGGTTTGCAGCGCGTGCGACAGGTCGCCGTTGGCGCGCTCCAGCTCGGCCGAGCGCTGGCGCACCCGGCTCTCCAGCGACACGTTCAATTCTTCCAGTTCCTGCTTGGCCTTCAGCTCGGCCGTCATGTCCAGCAGCGCCCAGATGATGGCGTCCACCCCGTCCAGCGTCAGCGAGGACGACCAGATCGCCACCTGGCCGCTGCCGCCGTCGCGCAAGGCCATGCTGGCCACTTCGCCGTGCACGCTGCCGTTGCGCATGTACAGCTGCCAGATCCGTTCGCGTTCCTCCGGCGCGCCCCAGAAGGTGAACGAGTCCGAGCGCTGGCCGATCAGCTGTTCCGGGCCGTAGCCGAAGGCGCGCGTGAGGGCCTGGTTGGCGCCGATGATGTGGCCGTTGCGGTCGGTTACGCTGAGCGGCAGCGGCGCCATGTCGAACAGGGTCTTGAAGCGCGCTTCCGATTCGGACAGGCGCTGCTGCGACGCTTCCAGCTGCAGCACCCGCTCGCGCAGCGCCACGCTCATCGAATTGAGCGAGCGCGCATAGACTTCGATTTCGTCGCCTTCGCCTTCCGGCGGACGCTGGCCGAAGGCGTCTTTCATCATCTCGCCGGTCTGGCTGGTGAGGGCGCGCAGGCGCCGTCCGATGCCCTGGGTGAAGGCGTAGAACAGCAGCACGCCCAGCGCCAGGCCGAACAGCGAGATCAGGCCGGACTGCAGGAATACTTCTTCGCGTGCCTTGTCCAGTTCGCTGGTCGACAGGCCGAAGTTGAGCGAGCCGACCTGGTTGTCCTTGAGCAGCATCGGCGCGCGCGCGTGCAGCGTGCCCTCGCGCTGCCAGGTGCGCACGCCGTTCATGGCCGGCGCGGTGCCGTTGCGCAGCGCCACCGGCAGCTCGGCCGGACGCTCGCCCGCGCTGGCCACCGGCACGTCGTTGTGGTCCAGCACCACGATGTAGCGCACGAAGCTGTCCTGCGGGTCGGACAGCATCTCGTTCCAGTAGTCGTTCAGCTCGCTGAGCCGGCCGCGGATGGCGTAGGGGCTCAGCGTGAGGTTGAGCGTGACGGCGTATTCGTGCGCGACCCGTTCCGCGTTCTTGCCCACCGCGTTGTCCATCACGCGCTGGCTGTTGCCGATCAGCAGGGCCACCACCAGCGCCTGGACGATGGCACTCAACAACAGAAACTTCGCGCGCAGCGATAAACTCACACCCACTCCTAGCTGTCCAGGACGCCCCTCGTCCCCATCCAGCAATATACCGCATGCAACTAGGCCCAGGAGTGCCAAGATCGCCTGGACCGTGCCGTCCTGCTTGCCGCCGGCGCGCTGGCCGACATGAAAACGCCCGCCGGGTTGCCCGGGCGGGCGTTGGTCGTGCAGGCAGGCGTGTGGCTTACGGCAGGGTCAGGATGACCTTGACCGTGTCGTCCACCGCCGACTTGTCGATGTAGCCGATGGCTTTCGGATCGTCCGCCACGGCCTTCTTGACCTCGGCGTTGCCCTTGTATTCCTTGGGCGGGGTGGCCTTGCCGGTAAATACCAGCTTGGACCAGATCGCCTTGACCTGGGCCGCGTCCTTCTCCGCCACCTTCTGGTAGAAGTCGTTGCGGATGGCCGAGCCTTCAGCCTGGTCCACCGGCGTGAACATGTTCGATTTGCCGAGGAAGAACTGGGACGCCTGTTCCGAGAACATGCGCGTGGCCGGGTTGGCCTTGTTGACGATCACCACCGTTTCGGCGGCGGCCGGCACGCTGGCTGCGGCGAAGCCGGCCAGCATCAGGGAAGTCATTATTTTTTTCATGGGTTCACCTTAGAATACGAAATCCAGACCGGCCGCAACCACGGTCACGCTGTCTTTCTGGCCGGCGGCCGGCGTGAAGATCAGCTGGCCCGACTTGACCTTGGGCTTGACGCGGTCGACCTGCACCTTGAGCGCCATCGACTTGGCGAAGTCCCAGCGTACGCCGATCAGGTCGGTCGATTGCTCGGGCGAGATCAGCAGGTTGTTGACGGCGCCGTTCAGCGTCGGGATCTTGGCCAGCGCGGCCGGCACGGTGATCGAGCTGCCTGCGCCCTTGACGGCGGCGTGCGCGTAGTACGGCAGCACCTTGCCGACGCGGTAGCCGGCCATGGCGTACCAGGAATTGGTTTCCGGGATGTAGACCGGGTCGTGCGCGCGGCGCTGCGCGTACTCGGACTGGATCACGATGTTGTTCCAGTCCACCGTCACGCCCAGCTCGGTGAAGCTCATTTTCTTGCCGTCGACGATGCCCAGGTCGCGGCCCAGCTGGCCGAAGCCGACCTGGGTCAGCGTGGCGGCCAGGCTGTTGATCGGCAGCAGGTTGTCGCTGTGCAGCTCGGCGCGGGCGTGGCCCAGGCGCACGGTCACCGGACCGCGTTCGAGCGACAGGCTGACGCCCTGGGCCGGTGCGCGGTACTTGGCCACGGAGCCGCCGGCGGTCGGCACGAACAGCTTGCCGCGGCTGGAGCCGAAGAAGGCTTGCGCGGTGAAGTTGGTGTCGCCGAAGGCGTGCTGGTAGTTCACATCGACGCCGTCCACGTTTTCAATCGGGTCCTGGCCGTAGACTTCGATCGGCGGACGCATCATGGTGTTGGCGTAGCCCACGTTCTGGTAGTCGGAAATCAGGAAGGCGGGGATCACCACGCGGCCGACGCGCACATTGATTTCATCGTTGACCTTCATTTTCAGGAAGGCCCAGGTCAGGTCGGTGGTGAAGCTGGGGCTGGTGTTCTTGCGGGTCAGCACCTGCGCGGTGCCCGACAGCCAGTCGTTGATCTTGTAGGTGGCTTGCAGGCCGAGGTTGCTGTCCAGGCCCAGGCGCGGGCTGTCGCCGACGCCGGTCGCCTGGTTGTAGCGGGCAAACTTGGCGGTGTCTGTGTTGCTCTTGGCGGCGGCCAGCGTGCCGAAGCCGCTGATGCTCAGATTGCCGTCGTCCAGGGAGCCTGCCTGGGCTTGCATGACGCTGCAGGCCGCCAGCACGGATGCTACTAGAAGTTGCTTTTTCATCGTACGGATTCCAATCACTCTATTTTTCGGAGAAGCGGCAAGCACGGGGCACCGCATGCGTCGCTAACCTTAGTTGAAATTTCTCTGAGGCATGATTATGAAAACGTTGTACTGAACAAAAGCTCTAAAATTCTGTGGCTTTTTAGCGATGTTATGCTGCGTTTTCGGCATCATTGCTGCACGTTTAGCCGAATTTTTAACATTGGCGGGAAAACAGTGATGGTCTGGAAAGTAACCGAAAGTAGTGCGCCGCACCGTCCGGCTGTAGGCATTACAATAACGGCTTCCCTACACTAGCCCGAGAATCCAAATGGCCGTCAATTCCCCCATTCCTGTCGCTGCTGATCTGAAGCCGGTTGCCGGCATCGAGATCGGTTTTGCCGAAGCCGGCATCAAGAAGCCGAACCGCAAGGACTTGCTGGTGCTGCGCCTGGCGCCGGGCGCCACCGTGTCCGGCGTGTTCACCTTGAACCGCTTCTGCGCCGCGCCGGTGCAGATCTCGAAAGCCAACCTGGCTGCCGTAAACGCCGGCGGCCAGCCGATCCGCGCGCTGATGGTCAACACCGGCAACGCCAACGCCGGCACCGGCGAAGAGGGCCTGGCGCGTGCGCAGCAAAGCTGCGCGGCGCTGGCCGAACTGCTGGGTTGCGGCGCTGGCCAGATCCTGCCGTTCTCGACCGGCGTGATCCTGGAGCCGCTGCCGGTGGAGCGCATCGTGGCCGGCCTGCCGGCCGCCGTGGCCAACCTGACCGCCGACAACTGGTTCAACGCGGCCGAAGCCATCATGACCACCGACACCCAGCCGAAAGCCGGCTCGCGCACGGTGGACATCGCCGGCCACAAGGTGACCTTGACCGGCATCTCCAAGGGCGCCGGCATGATCAAGCCTAACATGGCCACCATGCTGGGCTTCCTGGCCTTCGACGCCAAGGTGGCGCAGCCGGTGCTGGACGTGCTGGTCAAGCAGGCGGCCGACCAGTCGTTCAATTGCATCACCATCGACGGCGACACCTCCACCAACGACTCCTTCATGCTGGTGGCCACCGGCGCCGGCACGCTGGAAGTGAACTCGGTCGACTCGCCTGAATTCAAGGCGCTGGCCGCGGCCGTTACGGAGCTGTCGGTATTCCTCGCGCAAGCCATCATCCGCGACGGCGAAGGCGCCACCAAATTCATGACGATCACGGTGGAAGACGGCAAGAACATGGAAGAATGCCGCAAGATCGCGTACTCCATCGCCCACTCGCCGCTGGTGAAAACCGCTTTCTTCGCCTCCGACCCCAACCTGGGCCGCATCCTGGCCGCGATCGGCTACGCCGGCGTGGACGACCTGGACGTGAGCAAGCTCAACCTGTACCTGGACGACGTGTGGGTGGCCAAGAACGGCGGCCGCAATCCCGACTACAAGGAAGAAGACGGCCAGCGCGTGATGAAGCAGAGCGAGATCGGCGTGCGCGTGAAGCTGGCGCGCGGCGAGGCCAAAGCCACGGTCTACACCTGCGACCTGTCGCATGACTACGTCAGCATCAACGCCGACTACCGTTCCTGATATGGCGACGCCCCTCGAGCAATTCCTGGTGCGCGCCGAAGCCCTGCTGCAAAGGGTGGAGGCGATCCTGCCGCACGGTCCGCGCGAGCCGGACTGGAAGCTGGGCTACGCCTACCGCTGGCGGCGCCGCAATGGCGGCGCCAGCCATTTGCAGGCGGTGACGCACGTCTCTAGCATCGCGCTGGACGATCTGCACAACATCGCCCCGCAAAAGGCCGCCATCGAACAGAATACGCGCCAGTTCGTTGCCGGCCGCCCGGCCAACAACGTGCTGCTGACGGGCGCGCGCGGCACCGGAAAATCGTCGCTGATCAAGGCCTGTTTGAACCAGTTCGCCAAGAATGGCTTGCGGCTGATCGAAGTCGACAAGGCCGACCTGGCCGAGCTGCCGGACATCGTCGAGCTGGTGGCGGGCCGCCCCGAGCGCTTCATCATCTTCTGCGACGACCTGTCGTTCGAAGAGGGCGAGAGCGGCTACAAGGCGCTGAAGGTGGCGCTGGACGGCTCGATCGCCGCGCAATCCAACAATGTGCTGATCTACGCCACTTCCAACCGGCGCCACCTGATGCCGGAGCGCATGGCCGACAACCTGAGCTACAAGCACGACGAGGACGGCGACCTGCATCCGGGCGAAACGGTGGAGGAGAAGATCTCGCTGTCGGAGCGCTTCGGCCTGTGGCTGTCGTTCTACGCCTTCAAGCAGGACGATTACCTCGACATCTGCGGCCACTGGCTGGCCAGCTTCGGCTGCACCCCGGCGCAGGTGGAGGCGGCGCGCGGCGAGGCCTTGCGCTGGGCGCTGCAGCGCGGCTCGCGTTCCGGCCGCGTGGCCTGGCAGTTCGCCAAGGACTATGCCGGCAAACTCCCCGATGAAAGCAATGTGAATGACTGATAAGAAAGTGGACGTCGCCGTCGGCATCCTGATCAAGCCGAACGGCGACGTGCTGCTGGGCCAGCGCCCGGCAGGCAAGCCCTATGACGGCTATTGGGAATTCCCCGGCGGCAAAGTCGATCCGGGCGAGACGGTGCTGCAAGCGCTCAAGCGCGAGTTTGTCGAAGAGCTGGGATTGACCGTGAACAGCGCGCAGGAATGGTGCGGCGTGGAGTATGCGTACCCGCACGCCCATGTGCGGCTGCACTTCTACATCAGCCGCGACTGGCACGGCGAGCCGCAAAGCCTGGAAGGCCAGGCTTTCGCATGGCAGGGCACGGTCGGCGTCGAGCCGCTATTGCCGGCCACCATACCGCTGCTCGAATGGCTGGAGCAGATCCGCCACGATCCGGCGGCGCTGCCCTGATTTATTCCTCGTCCAGCGGATCGCGCGGCGGCGCGGCCGGGATGGCGTACTTTTCCTCGGCCCAGGCGCCCAGGTCGATCTGCTTGCAGCGTTCGGAACAGAAGGGGCGGTATTTGTTTTTTTCGCTCCACTCCACTTTGGCGGAGCAGGTCGGGCATGCAACTACGGTCATGGCGATTCTTTAAAAATTACAGAGCGTGAGCTCGAATGGTACATCTTCTTCCAGCGGCTTGGGTTTCAAATCGCCGCCCTGGGTGGTGAAACGCACCCACAGCATGTATTTGTTGGCGGAGATCTCGGGGATGGCGCCCATCGATTCGTCCAGCGTCAGCCGCAGCATCTGGTAGACCTTGCCTTGCAGCATTTGCTGGTAGCTGCCCGCATTGGCGATCATCTTCACCGGGCCGCCCGAGTCGCGCAGCAGGCGCAGCACCAGGGCCAGGGCGTCGAACAGCGGCGCCAGCGGCGCGAACCAGCCGGCGATGTCGTTGAAGCGCTGCTCGGCGCTGCGCTTTTGCCAGGCGTAATAGGAGGGCAGGTCGAATTCGCAGGCGCCGCCGGGGATGATGGTGCGGCCGCGTATGCTCATCAGCCATTCATTGTCGCGCACGTTCTGGCCGGTCTTGCCCTGCGCGCCCACCAGCGCGCTGCTCACGCTGTCCAGTTCGGACAGGATGGCGTCCAGCGTTTCAGCCTGTACATTCGGGTTGGAGCGGTAGCTCAGCAAAGTCTGGCGCTGGCGCTCCAGTTCCTGCAGCAGGTCCGACTTCAGGTCGGCCCGGCCTGCCACTTCGAGCATGTCGAAGATGGTGGACAGCGCGACATGGTGCTGCATGGGGTGTTCTTGATGCACAAAGAACTTGAATTTCTCGTACAGGTCTTCCAGCCGCAACAACGTGCGTATGCGCTCGTTGAAAGGGTATTCGTAGACAATCAAAATGACTTCCCTCTATAGATGGGCCTGCAAAGAATTCCGTGATTCTGAACCAAGCGAAGCAAAATTACAAACGTTGCGATGGTATTGTTATCGTTCCTGCCGAAAATGCCAGGTATAAATCGTGTAATCGCGCGATTTGCGGCTCCAATGCTGCTAAATCCCCCTCATTATTAATGATATCGTCCGCCGCTGCCAACCGCGTTGAACGCGGCGCCTGGGCCGCCATGATGGCTTGCACCTGGGCCGCCGGCATCTTGTTGCGCGCCATCACGCGCGCCACCTGCACCGCCTCCGGGCAGTCCACCACCAGCACGCGCTGCACCCGGCTGCGCCATGTGCCGGACTCGACCAGCAGCGGCACGTCGTAGATCACGTAGGGGCCGGTGGCGGCGGCGCCCGCCGCTTCGGCGGCGCTGCGGATCAGCGGGTGCAGGATGGCTTCCAGCCTGGCCTTGGCGGTGGCGTCGCTGAACACCAGCGCGCGCATGCGGGCGCGGTCCATGGCGCCGCTGGCGTCGGCCAACCCGGGGCCGAACTCGGCCAGCAGGGCCGGCATGGCGGGGCCGCCCGGCACGGTCATGCCGTGGGCGATGCGGTCGGTGTCGACGATGGTGGCGCCCAGTTCGGCGAAGCGCGCCGCCACCACGCTCTTGCCGCTGCCGATGCCGCCGGTCAGGCCGACGCTGAACTTGCCGCTGGCGCCGGTGCCGGTGCGTGGGCCAGTGCTGGTGCCTGTACTCACTTTACTGGCCCAGTACGCTGGAAGTGAACGCCGCCAGCGGACCGCCGAACATCAGCGCGATCAGGCCGGCCGCCGCCAGGTAGGGACCGAAGGGGATGGGGTTGTTGCGGCCGCGCTTGGCGAACACCATCAGGCAGATGCCGACCACCGCGCCCACTACCGACGACAGCAGGATGATGGTGGGCAGCGTGGCCCAGCCCAGCCAGGCGCCCAGCGCCGCCAGCAGCTTGAAGTCGCCGTAGCCCATGCCTTCCTTGCCGGTGGCCAGCTTGAACAGCCAGTAGATCGACCACAGCGCCAGGTAGCCGGCCGCCGCGCCGATCACAGCGTCCTGCAGCGGCACGAAGGTGCCGTTGATGTTGATCAGCAGGCCGGCCCACAGCAGCGGCAAGGTCAGGTCGTCCGGCAGCAGCTGGGTGTCGGCGTCGATGAAGGTCATGGCGATCAGCAGGTAGGCGAACAGCAGCGTGGCCAGGCCCATCCAGCCGCTGCCGAACTGCCACACCAGCGCGGCCGACAGCAGGCCGGTGCACGCTTCGATGATGGGGTAGCGCGGCGAGATCTTCGCCTGGCAGTTGCTGCATTTGCCGCCCAGCACCAGGTAGCTGACCACGGGGATGTTTTCCAGCGCGGTGATCTGGTGCTGGCAGTGCGGGCAGGCCGAGCGCGGCGCCACCAGGCTGTAGCGTGTGGTGTGCGGCAAGTCCTTGCCCAGCTCCGAGGCCACGTAGTTGTCCGACTCGCGCTGCATCATGATGGGCAGGCGGTGGATGACGACGTTGAGGAAACTGCCGATCAGCAGGCCGAAGATGCCGGCCGCGATCGCGGCGATCAGGGTGGCGGGCGGGGCGAACAGCAAGATATCCTGCATCGGTTGGGTTCCGTTGGTTTTCTGTGCAGACAGTATAAGGCAGGGCGCGGCACAACTACAGTTGCAGCTGCGCCATTTTTTCATACAAGGTGGCGCGCGAAATGCCCAGCAGGCGCGCGGCCTCGGTTTTCTTGCCGCCCGCCGCCAGCAGCGCCGCTTCGATGGCGCCGCGCTCGGCCGCCGCCACCACCTGCGCCAGCGGCTGCACGATGGCGGCCGCGCCCGGCCGGGCCGGGCCGCCATGGGGGCGCGGCAGGATGGTGTCGAAGTCGTCCGCCACCAGGCGCCGGTTGTCGCTGTGCAGCACGGCCTTCTCCAGCACGTTGCGCAGTTCGCGCACATTGCCCGGCCAATCGTAGCCGGCCAGCCGCTGCAGCGCGCCGGGCGTCAGTTCGCGCCGGCCCATGCCGGTGCGCTCGACGATCTGCTCCAGCGCGCCTTCGCACAGCGCTTCCAGGTCGGCCAGCCGTTCGCGCAGCGGCGGCAGCGTGATGGACAGCACGTTCAGGCGGTAATACAGGTCGCGCCGCAGGCGGCCCTGCGCCAGTGCCTGCACCAGGTCGATGCTGGTGGCGGCGATGATGCGCACGTCCACCTTGATCACCTTGTTCGAGCCCAGCGGTTCCACTTCCTGCTCCTGCAGCACGCGCAGCAGCTTGGCCTGGATCTGCAGCGGCATGTCGCCCACTTCGTCCAGGAACAGCGTGCCGCCGTGGGCCAGCTTGAACTTGCCGTCGCGGCCGCGCTTGTCGGCGCCGGTGTAGGCGCCGGGCGCCGCGCCGAAGAATTCGGACTCCAGCAGCGCCTCGGGGATGGCGGCGGCGTTGACGGCGATGAAGGGCTGGCTGGCGCGCGCGGAACTGGCGTGGATGGCTTGCGCCAGCAGTTCCTTGCCGGTGCCGGTTTCACCCAGCAGCAGCACGGTGCTGCCCAGCTGCGCCGCGCGCCGCGCCTGGCGTTTCACTTCCAGGCTGGCCGGGCTGTTGCCGACGTAGCTGGCCAGCGTGTAGCGCGGGCGGCGGTCTTCCACCAGCAGGCGGCGGGTTTCCGCCAGTTCGTCCTGCAGCTGGGAGAACTTGCCCAGCAGCGGCTTCAGGTGGTGCAGCTTGTCGTACAGGCAGATGCCGACCGCGCCGATCACCTGGCCGTCCGGCCCGGTCAGCGGCAGGCGCGACACCACGAACGTGTCGCTGCCGAAGGCCATCAGGTCGAGCAGGATGGGCTCTCCCGTTTTGACGACCTGGCGCATCAGGCTGTTGGGAATGATCTCCTCCACGTCGCGCCCCAGCAGCGATTGCGGGTCGGTGTAGCCCAGCATGTGCAGGTATTTGTCGTTGCACCAAACGATGCGCGCGTCGGTGTCGACGGCGATGGTGCCTTCGCACAGCGCGTCCAGCCGTTCCAGCAGCTTGGGGATGGCCAGGTGGCGCAGGCCGCCCGCGCCCGGGTTTTCGGTAAACCAGTGCAGCAAGTCCATCGCGTCCATCCCCGCAAAAGGGCCGATTGTGACGGCTCTTGCCCAGCCTGTCCAGCATTCCCAACACATTGTCTGGATTTCCAGACGGGATTTCTCCGTAATTCTACGCAGGATGTCCGGCTATCCAGACAATATGCGTCGCAGCGGCACCCCCGCATCACCCCGGCTTATATCTAACTGCTTGAATACAAAGGACTTTGTTTTCCGGGCATGGATAGTGCTTTAGACAACGTTCTACCTTATTGGAGCGTGTATGAGCTTTCTGATTGTGTTGCTGGCGCTGGTGTTCCTGATGGTGGTCGCCTACCGCGGCTTCAGCGTCATCCTGTTTGCCCCGGTGGCGGCCATGCTGGCCGTGCTGCTGACCGATCCCGGCCTGGTGCCGCCCATGTTTACCAGCGTCTTCATGGACAAGATGGTGGGCTTCGTGAAGCTCTACTTCCCCGTGTTCCTGCTCGGCGCCGTGTTCGGCAAGGTGATCGAGCTGTCCGGCTTTTCCAAGTCCATCGTGGCGCTGGTGATCCGCCTGGTGCGGCGCGAGCGCGCCATGCTGGCCATTGTCATGGTGTGCGCGGTGCTGACCTACGGCGGCGTGTCGCTGTTCGTGGTGGTATTCGCGGTCTACCCCTTCGCCGCCGAGATGTTCAGGCAGAGCAACATCCCCAAGCGCCTGATTCCCGGCACCATCGCGCTGGGCGCGTTCACCTTCACCATGGACGCGCTGCCCGGCACTCCGCAGATCCAGAACATCATCCCGACCTCCTTCTTCCAGACCGACACCTGGGCCGCGCCCTGGCTGGGCCTGACCGGCTCCGTGTTCATCCTGGCGGTGGGCCTGGCCTATCTGGAGTGGCGCCGC
Organism: Massilia sp. Root351; assembly: GCF_001425045.1. Classification (GTDB taxonomy): domain Bacteria; phylum Pseudomonadota; class Gammaproteobacteria; order Burkholderiales; family Burkholderiaceae_D; genus Rugamonas. The sequence goes on from NZ_LMDJ01000001.1 coordinate 821,602, forward strand.
CGCCAGGCGCTGGCCAAGGGCGAGGGCTATGGTAGCGGCCACAGCAACGAGCCGGAGGAATTCACCCAGCAGAGCCTGCCGCATCCGCTGGTGGCGCTGCTGCCGCTGGTGCTGGTGGGCGTGCTGAACAAGGTGTTTACCATGATGATTCCGCTCTACTACGGCAAGAGCCACAGCCTGGAGCTGGCCGGTTCGGCCAAGCCGGTGGTGACCGAAGTGTCGAAGGTGGCGGCCATCTGGGCCGTGGAGGCGGCGCTGCTGGTGGGCATCGCCACGGTGCTGGTGCTGGCCTTCGACACGGTGCGCCGGCGCTTCGCCGAAGGCAGCAAGCTGGCCATTTCAGGCGCGCTGCTGGCGTCCATGAACACGGCCTCCGAGTACGGTTTCGGCGCCGTGATCGCCGGCCTGCCGGGCTTCCTGGTGGTAGCCGACGCGCTGCGCGCCGTGCCCAACCCGCTGATCAACGAGGCGATCGCCGTCACTTCGCTGGCCGGCATCACCGGTTCCGCCTCGGGCGGCATGAGCATCGCGCTGGCCGCCATGTCGGACACCTTCATCCAGGCCGCCAACGCCGCCCACATCCCGATGGAAGTGCTGCACCGCGTCGCCTCCATGGCCAGCGGCGGCATGGACACGCTGCCGCACAACGGCGCCGTGATTACCTTGCTGGCGGTGACCGGACTGACGCACAAAGTGTCCTATGGCGACATCTTTGTCGTCACCTGCATCAAGACCATGGCCGTGTTCGTGGTCATCGGCGCCTACTACGCGTTCGGCATCTACTGAGCGATCTACCAAGGAGTTTTCCCATGTTGAAGAACAAATCCGCCATCGTCACCGGTTCCACCAGCGGCATCGGCCTGGGCATAGCGCGCGCGCTGGCCGCGCAGGGCGCCAATGTCATGCTGAACGGCTACGGCGACGCCGCCGCCATCGAGGCCATCGCCGCCGAGCTGCGCGCGCACGGCGTGCAAGTGCGCCACAGCGCGGCCGACATGGCGCAGCCGGACCAGATCGCCGCCATGGTGGCCGAGGCCACGGCCGCGTTCGGCGCGGTCGACATCCTGGTCAACAACGCCGGCATCCAGCACACCGCGCCGGTGCACGAGTTCCCGCTGGAGCAGTGGGACCGGATCATGGCCATCAACCTGTCGTCCAACTTCCACGCCATCCGCGCCGCGCTGCCGCAGATGCGGCAGCGCGGCTGGGGCCGCATCGTCAACGTGGCCTCGGTGCACGGGCTGGTGGCGTCGGTAAACAAGTCCGCCTACGTGGCGGCCAAGCACGGGGTGGTCGGGCTGACCAAGGCGGTGGCGCTGGAGAATGCGCGCAGCGGCGTCACGTGCAATGCGATCTGCCCGGGCTGGGTGCTGACGCCGCTGGTGCAGAAGCAGATCGACGAGCTGGCCGCGCGCGAGGGCCTGGGCGCGGACCAGGCGCGCGCCAGGCTGCTGGGCGAAAAGCAGCCCTCGCAGGCGTTCGCCACGCCGGAGCAGATCGGCGCGCTGGCTGTGTTCCTGTGCAGCGCCGCGGCCGACCAGATGCGCGGCGCGGCGCTCAATATGGACGGCGGCTGGGCCGCCCAGTAAGCCTTACACCACCGAACCGAGCTTGAAGATCGGCAGGTACATGGCAATCACCAGGCCGCCGATCAGCACGCCCAGGATCACCATGATCAGCGGTTCCATCAGGCTCGACAGCGAGGCCACGGCCTCGTCCACTTCATCTTCGAAGAAGTCGGCCACCTTGCCCAGCATGGCGTCCAGCGAGCCGGATTCTTCGCCGATCGACACCATCTGCGTCACCATGTTGGGGAACACGTCGGCGTTCTGCATGGCCACCGTCAGGCTGGTGCCGGTGCTCACTTCCTTCTGGATGCGGCGCGTCGCTTCCAGGTAGACGATATTGCCGGATGCGCCGCCCACCGAGTCGAGCGACTCCACCAGCGGCACGCCGGCGGCAAACATGGTCGACAGGGTGCGCGTCCAGCGGGCGATGGTGGCCTTGCGGATCACCTCGCCGAAAATGGGCAGCTTGAGCAGCGTCACGTCCATGAAGCGCTGTACTTGCGGCGAGCGCCGCCAGGCCTGGAAGAAGAAGTAGATCGAGCCGAACAGGCCGCCGAAAATGATGTACCAGTAGTTGACGAAGAACTCGGAAATCGCCATCACGGCCAGCGTGGGCGCCGGCAGGTCGGCGCCGAAGCTGGCGAACACCTGCTTGAACGCCGGCACCACCCAGATCATGATGACGGCCGTGACGATGAAGGCCACGCCCAGGATCGATACCGGGTAGGTCAGCGCGGACTTGATCTTGGCCTTCATGGCCAAGGTCTTTTCCTTGTAGATGGCCAGCCGTGTCAGCAGGTCTTCCAGGATGCCGGCCTGTTCGCCGGCGCCCACCAGGTTGCAGAACAGCGGGTCGAAATACAGCGGGAACTTGCGGAACGCCTGGTTCAGGCTGGTGCCGGTTTCGATATCGGCGCGCAAATCCATCACCAGCTTCGACACTGACGGATTGGAGTGGCCCTTGCCGACGATGTCGAACGACTGCAGCAGCGGCACGCCGGCCTTCATCATGGTGGCCAGCTGGCGCGTGAACAGCGAGATGTCCTTGTCGGTGACCTTCTTGCCGCTGCGGTAGACCTTTTTCTTGACCTTGGTGACCATGATGCCTTGCCGCCGCAAGGTCACGTTGACCACCGCTTCGCCGCCGGCGCGCAGCTCGCCGCGCACGGTCTTGCCGGTTTTGTCCTTGCCTTCCCAGGCGAAGACCGATTCCTTGACCGGGCTGCCCGGCGTGCTGGTAGTGGCCATGATGTCTGTCCTATTCATTGGTGCAGCCGAGGACTTCCTCGAGGCTGGTCAGCCCGTTTTTTACTTTGACCAGGCCGGATTGGCGCAGCGACTTCACGCCTTCGCTTTCCGACTGGGCCGCGATCTGCATCGAATTGCCGTGCGCCAGGATGAGGCTCTCGATGGCGGGGGTGATCGGCATGATCTGGTAGATGCCGACCCGGCCCTTGTAGCCGCCGCCGTTGCAGCGTTCGCAGCCGACCGGGCCGTACGGCTTCCAGCTGCCGTCCAGCTGTTCCGGCTTGTAGCCTGCTTTCAGCAGCAGTTCGTTGGAAATGTCCACCGGCTGCTTGCAGGTGCACAGGCGGCGCGCCAGGCGCTGCGCGGTAATCAAGATCACCGAGGAGGCAATGTTGAACGGCGCCACGCCCATGTTCATCAAACGCGTCAGCGTGGATGGCGCGTCGTTGGTGTGCAGCGTGGAGAACACCATGTGGCCGGTCTGCGCCGCCTTGATGGCGATGTCGGCCGTTTCCAGGTCGCGGATCTCGCCCACCATGATGATGTCCGGATCCTGGCGCAGGAAGGATTTCAGCGCCACCGGGAAGGTCAGGCCGGCGCGGTCGTTGACGTTGACCTGGTTCACGCCGGGCAGGTTGATCTCGGCCGGGTCTTCAGCGGTGGAAATGTTGATGCCCGGCTTGTTCAGGATGTTCAGGCAGGTGTACAGCGACACCGTCTTGCCGGAGCCGGTCGGGCCGGTCACCAGCACCATGCCGTAGGGGCGCTGGATGGCGTCCAGCAGCAGGTCTTTCTGGTCCGGGTCGTAGCCCAGCGAGTCGATGCCCATCTGGGCCTGGGTCGCGTCCAGGATACGCATCACGGTCTTTTCGCCGAACAGGGTCGGCAGGGTGGACACGCGCAGGTCGACCGTCTTGGTGGGCGAGACGATCAGGCGCATGCGGCCATCCTGCGGCACGCGTTTTTCCGAGATGTCCAGCTTGGCCAGCACCTTGATGCGCGACACCAGCTTGTCCTTGATCGACACCGGCGGCTGCGCGTGTTCCATCAGCACGCCGTCGACGCGGAAGCGGATGCGGTAGAACTTTTCGAATGGTTCAAAATGCAAGTCCGATGCACCCATGCCAACGGCGTCCATCAGCATCTTGTTCAGGAAGCGCACGATGGGCGCGTCTTCCACTTCGTTGGCGGCCTGCTCGGCGGCGGCCGAGGGCGCTTCGGTTTCGTCGGCGAACTGGATTTCCTGCTCGTCGCCGGCCAGTTCGTTCAGGTTTTGCTCGGCGCTGCGGCCCAGGCTGCCCAGCATGGCCAGCAGCGCATCGTGCGCCACGATCACCGGTTCCACCAGCGATTCGGTCTGGAACTTGATCTGGTCCAGCGCCTGGGTGTTGGTGGGGTCCGAGATCGCCACCGACATCTTGTTGCCGCGCTTGGACAGGGCGATCACGCGCTGGCCCTGCATCAGCTTGGCGTCGATGATCTTGGGCGGCAGCGCGTCGATGCTGAACGCGGCCAGGTCCATCAGCGGGTAGGCGAACGTTTCGGAACAGAAGGAGGCTAGCTCGCGGGCCTGGATGGCGTTGCTGGCCAACAAGGTGTCGATAAACGGCAGCTTGTCGGCCAAGGCCTTCTTTTGCAGCGCGTCCGCCTGCACCGGCGTCAGCCGGCCGGCTTGCATCAAGGCCCGCGCCAGTCCCGCCATGGGGGCGCTGGACGCCGTATTGGGTTGAACTGCTGCCATAGAAGCGCGCTGTCAGGAAAACTACATAAGGAGGCTGGCACCGGGGCCATCCACCGGATGATGCCCGGAGGCATCACTTTTGTAAAGCAAGATCCCTACCGTGCGCCGATCTATGACAACCTTATGCGCCGGCCCGTATCAATTTCACGACTTTGATGGCCTGGTTCTGCACCTGCACCACCTCGATGACGCAACCGCCGAGGCGCACGCTGATGGCCGCCTCCGGAATTTCCTGCAAGTATTCGAGCAGCATCCCGTTCAATGTTTTCGGTCCGTCCAGGGGGAAGTTTAATCCCAGCCGCTTATTGATGTCACGCAAGGCCGTGGCGCCTTCCAGCAGGCAGTCGCCGGACGCGGTCCAGTTGAAGCTGTCGGCGCGCGCGGCGCCCGGGGTTGATGTCGTAAATTCACCGATCATTTCCTCGATGATATCGTCCAGCGTCACCAGGCCCTGCACTTCGCCGTACTCGTCGACGATGATGCCGAGGCGTTCCTTGTTCTCCTGGAAGTACTGCAGCTGGGCAAATACGCCGGTGTCCTGCGGAATGAAGTAGGGCTCGGACAGCAGCGCGCGGAAGTGCTCGGCCGTCAGTTCGTCCTCCTGGGTCAGCAGCGCCATGGCCTTGCGCACGTGCAAGATACCGGCGATCTGGTTGATCTCGCCTTCGTAGACCGGCAGCTTGTTGTGGTAGCAGGTGGTCAGCTGCTGCACGATTTCCTCCACCGGCGCGGCCAGGTTGAGCGCTTCGATCTGGCTGCGCGGCGTCATCACGTCTTCGATGGAAATGGCTTCCAGGTCGAACAGGTTGAGCAGGATGCTCTTGTGCTTTTGCGGGATGAAGTTGCCGCCTTCCAGCACCAGCGAGCGCAGCTCCTCGGGCGACAGGCGGGTGTCGCGCAGCGGCGTGCCCATCTTGATGCGGAACAGCTTCAGCACCACGCCCACGAACAGGTTGGTGAACCAGATCACCGGCTTGGCGGCCGCCATCAGCGGCCGCAGGATGGTGGCGGTGGGCAGGGCGATCTGCTCGGGGTAGGTGGCGCCTATCATCTTCGGCGAGATCTCGGCGAACACCACCAGCAGAAAGGTCATGCAGGCGGTGGAGGCCACAATCAGCCACTCGTCGTAGCCGAAGGTGTGGATCACGATGGCCGTGACCAGCGCGATGGCGGTGGCGTTGATCAGCGTGTTGGCAATCAGCACCAGCGACAGCAGCTTGTCAGTGCGGTCCAGCAGCCACAGGGTGGCCAGCGCACGCCGGCTGCCGCGCTTGGCCTGGTGGCGCAAACGGTAGCGGTTGGCCGCCATCAGGGCGGTTTCGGCCATGGCGAAGAACGCCGAGCACAGGATCAGGAAAGCAAGCGCAAGAAATTGCGCCCATATGGGAACGGTATCCAATGGGTCACCGTGAAGAAACTGGCATGGGGAATAGCTGGTCAGGCGTGGCCGGCCCAGAGCGGGAAGCTGCACAATGCGGCTTCAGAGTGGTGGATTTTAAGTCAAGCCCAGCCGGGGTGCAAGCCGGACACTGTTTCCACGGCTATAATCCGGCCATGGACTGTCCATATCCCCCTGCCGGCGCGGCCCTGCGGCTGGCGTTGCCGCCGCCGCCGGCGCTGTCCGGGCTGCTGCATCATTTCCACATCGAGTACGCCAGCGCGGGCCGGGTGGTGGTGCCGGCGTCGCCGCTGGCCCAGCTGACCTTGTTCATCGAAGGCGGCTCGCTGCTTGCGCCAGAGCAAGGCCGGCAAGGCCAGCCGCGCTTGCTGAACCGGCCCTTCGTCTGCGGGCCCATGTCGCGCGCCATGCCGGCCGAGTGGCAGCCGGGCACCACCTTCGTCAGCGCGCTGATCGAGCCGTCCCGCTTCAGCGGCCTGTTCGGCCTGCCCTTGAACGCTTTGCTCAACCTGCCGGTACCGCTGGACGATGCTGTTCCCGGCCTGCCGTACCGGGAGCTGCAGCAGCGCCTGCTGGCCACGCGCGACGCGGCGCGCTGGGTGGCGCTGATGTCGGACTGGCTGCTGCGGCTGGCCGCGCGCCGCGAGCATGCGCTGCGCGCCGCGTTCCGCCTGCCCGCCGCACTGCTGTTCTGCCCGGCGGAGAGCATCGCCCTGCAGCATGGCATCAGCGTGCGCCAGTTCGAGCGGCGCTTCCTGGCCGCCTACGGCCAGAACCTGCGCGATAGCCGCCGCCTGGCGCGCTATGCGCGTGCGCTGGCGATGATGATGTCGTGCCCGCAGCCCTTGCCGCGCGGGCAGCTGACCCGCATCGCCATGGATGCCGGCTACCACGACCAGGCCCACATGGTGCGCGATTTCGGCGACCTGCTGGGCCAGGCCCCGGGCGCCCTGATGGCGGGACCGGACACCGGCGAGCTGCGCCTGCTGCGCTACGACGCGCATTCCCGGCCGGCGGTGGTGCAGGGCTGGTGACATTGCCCGGCTGTCGTGTCGGTACAATGAAGCGCATGCCGTTCCCGCTATCGTGTGCTGAAACGACAGGGGAGTGCTATGAATGAAACGACTGGCTTGCCGACGCTGGAAGGCGACGGCTTTATCTTGACGTCGGTGGACGGCCTGCTGCACGCGGCCAAGAGCGACAGCTTGTGGTACCTGAGCTTCGGCCTGGCCTGCTGCGCGGTGGAGATGATGCAAGCTGCCGCCGCGCGCTACGACATGGACCGCTTCGGCATGGTGCCGCGCCCGTCGCCGCGCCACGCGGACCTGATGATCATCTCCGGCACGCTGACCAACAAGATGGCGCGCGCCGTGCGCCGCTCCTACGACCAGATGCCGGAGCCGCGCTACGTGGTGTCGATGGGCTCGTGCGCCAACGGCGGCGGCTACTACCACTACAGCTACTCGGTGGTGCGCGGCTGCGACCGCATCGTGCCGGTCGATATCTATGTGCCGGGCTGCCCGCCCACGCCGGAAGCGTTGCTGTACGGTCTGCTCCAGCTGCAAAACAAGATACGCGGACCCAAGGCCGGGCGCTTGCCGAACGAAATCGCGCGCTGACACTTGCCGGACCGGTGTGCAGGCAGCGTAAAATTGCGATTCCGACTATCAGGAGAATTGCATGATGACGTTGCGCGCCCGCAGCCTGGCCCTCGCAGTATCGATGAGTTTCGCACCTTGCGCCGCTTGGGCCGCGACCCTGACCGTGGGACCGGGCATGGCGTATGCGCGGCCCTGCCTGGCGTTTGCCGCCGCCCGCAGCGGCGACACGGTGGAGATCGAGGCCGGCCTCTATCCCGGCGAGGTATGCCGCATCACGCCCAATTTCCTCACCATCCGCGGCATGCGCGGACGCGCGCGCATCGACGCGCAGGGGCGCGGCGCGGAGGGCAAGGGCGCGTGGATCATCGCCGGCAACGACGTGACGGTCGACAACGTGGAGATCTTCAACGCCAAGGTGTCCGACAAGAACGGCGCCGCGCTGCGCATCGAGGGCAACAACTTCACGCTGAAGAACAGCTTCCTGCACGACAACGAGAACGGCGTGCTGACCGGCGCCTCGCCCACCAGCCGCATCGTGATCGAGAACAGCGAGTTCGGGCGCAACGGCGACGGCAGCGGCCAGACCCACAACATCTATGTGGGGGATGTGGCCAGCCTGACGTTCCGCTTCAACTATTCGCACGACGCCAACATCGGCCACAACCTGAAGTCGCGCGCGCGCATCAACACCATCGCCTACAACCGCTTCTCCAGCCTGGCGCCGGGCGAGAAGGGCAGCACCGCCGCCGGCCGGCCCAGCTTCGAGATCGACCTGCCGAACGCGGGCGCGGCCTACGTGCTGGGCAACGTGATCCAGCAGCCGGCCGACAACGACAACAATACCCTGCTGGCCTACGGCAACGAGGCCAGCGGCCCGAACGACATGCTGTACGTGGTGAACAATACCTTCATCAACGACGACAAGCGCAACGGCGTGTTCGTGCGCGTGCATGAGCGCATCAAGACGCCGGCGCATATCCAGAACAATATCTTCGCCGGCAAGGGCATCGTGACCAACCAGGCTGCGGCGGTGCAGCGCCGCAACCACGCCGCCATGGAGGTTGAGTTCGTCGACCGCGCCAACTACGTGCTGGTGCCCACCGAGAACGCCAAGATCATCAACGCCGGCGCCGAGCCGCCCATGCTGCCGTCCGGCGTGGCGCTGCGGCCCACCATGCAGTACAGGCATCCGGCCGGCGGCATGCAGCGGCCGGTGCTGGGCGCGCTGGACATCGGCGCCTACCAGGCGGTGATCGTGGAGAAGAGCAAGAAGAGCTGGTATGAGGGCTTGCTGAAGTAAGCCGCTGCCGGCGCGGCGTCAGCCCAGCATGCGCAGGAAGGCGCTGATCACCGGCGCGTTGGTCAGGTCGATCAGGAAGCCGCCGGTGGGCGGCACGATGGTGGTGGCGCGCGGCGCCGGGCCGCGCTGGCGGGTGATGGCGTCCATCGCGGCGACGGCGGTGGCGGTCGAGCCGATGCCATAGCCCGCCAGCCCCGCCGTGGCCACGCCGGCTTCATGGTTGCGGCCCAGCAGCGGCCACGCGATGGCGGCGCAAAACAGCAAGGTCAGCGCAATATTGACGGCCAGGATGGCCAGCATGGGGCCGGCCACCGAGGCCAGGTCGGCCAGGTTCAGCGCGGCCAGTGTCACGGCCAGGAACAGCGGCAGCAGCACGGCGGCGATGCGGGCGATGGTCTCGCCGCGCAGCCAGGCGCCGCCCAGCGCATCATGGATGGCGCGCACCGCAAAGCCCAGCAGCAGGGCGCCCATGTAGGCGGGCAGGGCGGCGCCGGCGCGGTCCAGCCCGAAGCTCACCCAGGCGCCCGCCTTCACGCACGCGGCCACCACCAGCAGATGCAGCAGCGCGCCGCGCCCCAGCGCTGCAAGCGCGCGCGCGTCCGCGAAAAAATGGGCCACGGCAGGCGCCGCCCTGGCGCCTTGTGCCGTCATGCCGGTTGCCGCCCCGCCGGCGGCCGGGTGGGGCGCCGCGCGGCCCGGCTGATCGCTGGCAGCGTCCGTTGCCGTGCTGCCCTGCGCCGCGATGGGCGACACCTTGCGCAGCAGCCATGCGCCCAGCGGGCCGGACAGCAGCGCGCCCGCGACCAGGCCGAAGGTGGCGGCCGAGGCGCCGATGGCCGCCGCCGAGGCCAGCCCCGCCTGCTCGAAGCGCGACGCGAACCCGAGCGCGGTCCCATGCCCGCCCACCAGCGTCAGCGAGCCGCACGCCACGCCCAGCAAGGCCGGCGCGCCCAGCGCCACGGCCACCGCCGCGCCGGCGGCATTCTGCAGCGCCGCCAATGCCGTGGTTGCCAGCAGCAGCACCAGCAGCATGCGTCCGCCGCCCAGCAGCACGCGCAGCGGCGCGCCCAGCCCCACGCAAGTGAAGAAGGCGATCAGCAGCGGCAGATTGAGATTTTTGGCCGGCCGCGCCAGCCATTCGATATCCGGCGTCACCAGCCAGGTCCACCAGCCTGCGTCGACCTTGGTGCCGAAACCGACCGTGGCCAGCCCGGACAAATTGAGGCACAGGCAGGCCGCGCTGAACAGCAGCCCGCCCGCGACGGGAACAGGAATATTGATGCGCGCCAGCACCGGTATCCGCTTCAGCAGCCATTCGCCCAGCAACAGGATGGGGACGGCGAGCAGCAGCAGATACCAGGGAGAATATGCCGGCGTCATCGGCCGCTTACTTCTTGGCGCTCAGGCATTCCTTCATGAAGGCCTTGCGTTCATCGCCTTTCTTGCCGGCGGCGTCGGCGTTGCAGGTCTTCATTTTGGTCTGTTGGGTCACGGGCGCGGCCGGCTTGGCGCTCAGGCAATCCTTCATGAAAGCCTTGCGCTCATCGCCTTTTTTGCCGGCGGCGTCGGCGTTGCAGGTCGCCATCTTGGACTGCTGCGAATTCTTTGGCGCCGACGCCGCCGGCGCTGCCTCAGGCGCCGCGGATGCGGAAGCGGCGGAAGCGAAAGCGGCGACAGCAGCGATAACAGCAATAATTTTTTTCATGGACGTATTCCTGTAAAGTTGAGTGGCGAAACTGCAAGGCTAACTATACGACAGTATTTCTGAATTCATGTTACTTAAGTGTATTTGAAGCAACACAACGTAAAGGAGCGGGCGATGCAAACTTTGAACAAGCGGAAATTGACGATGGCGGCCACGGCCGCAGTGGTGCTGGCGTTCGCCAGCGGTTGCAGCACCACCCCGGCCGCGCCGCCGAGCGCCGCGCTGACTGGCACGTCGTGGCAGCTGGCCGATCTGGGCGGCCAGCCCGCCGGCAAGCAGTCCTTGCAGTTCGACTCGTCGAAAGGCATGGTGTCCGGCAGCGGCGGCTGCAACAGCTTCACCGGTGCCTATCAGTGGAGCGGCAAGTCCCTGAAGATGGGGCCGCTCGCGTCCACCCGCCGCGCCTGCACGGATGAATCCGCCAGCCGTCAGGAAAATGCCTACTTGCAGGCGCTGGACGCCACCCGCACCTGGCAAGTGGAAGGCAAGACCCTGATCCTCAGCGGCGACAGCGGCCAAGTAGCCCGTTTTACCGCACAGTAGCAGCGATTCCGGCGCAGCCCGGCAATGCGGCCCGTCGCAGGGCCCTATGGGCCTGGGAATGGACATTGTTTTGTGTATGAATTCGTCCAAGACTATGCCCGAACGGGCTGCATCACAAGCACACCACAGGACCGTACGTTATTATTCGCTCACCAATATTTCCTGCGGGAGCAGCGATGAGCAAACGGGCTGGCGGGTTGACGGTGGCGAGGGCAGCGGCGCGGGTCGCGTTGATGGCGCTGGCGGCGGGGGCGGTCGGGCACGCGGCGGCGGCCGCGGCGGGCAAGCCGGACCAGGCGCTGCTGGCCAAGGCTGAGCAGGCCAGGCCGGAGGCGCTCAAGCTGCTGGAGCGCCTCGTCAATATCGACTCGGGCACCTTCAACGGGCCTGGCCTGGACCGGGTCGGCGCCCTCGCGCAGGAGGAGCTCAAGCGGCTGGGCGCGCAAGTGGAAACCTTCGCCGCCACGCCTGCGCTGAGCCGCAACATCCAGGCCACGTTGACCGGCACCGGCAAGGGCCGCATCCTGCTGGTGGCGCACATGGATACGGTGTTCCCGGACGGCGCAGCCGCCGCGCGGCCGTTCCGCATCGAGGGCGCGCGGGCCTATGGTCCCGGCATCATGGACGACAAGGGCGGCATCGTGATCGCGCTGACGGCGCTGAAGATATTGAAGCAGTCCGGCGACACCGGCTACGGCAAGATCACCGTGCTGCTCAACACCAACGAGGAAACCGGTTCGCACGGCACGCGCGCGCTGATGGAGAAGCTGTCCAGGGAACACGACGTGGCGCTGAACCTGGAGCCGGGCCGCCCGGCCGACGGTCTGGTGGTGGTGCGCAAGGGCAGCGGCGAAATCGCGCTGGAAGTGACCGGCAAGGCTGCCCACGCGGGCGTGGCGCCGGATTCCGGCCGCAACGCGGCCATGGAGGCGGCGCACCAGATGCTGCAGCTGGCCAAGCTGGCGGACCCGGCCAAGCAGACCACCGTCAATTTCACCGTCATCAAGTCCGGCGAGCGCAGCAATGTGATCCCGGACCGGGCCACGGCGGAGGCGGACGTGCGGGTGGCGGTGCCGGAGGAATTCGACCGCGTGGAGCAGGACCTGGCGCGCATCTCGGCCCACCGCCTGATCCCGGACACCGAGGTCAGCGCCAGGCTGCGGCGCGGATTCCCGCCGATGCCGACAAGCCCGGTGACGGACGCGGTGGCCGCCAAGGCGCAGGCGGTATATGGGGAACTGGGCCGCAAGCTGACGCTGGAGAGCTCCGGCGGCGCGGCCGACGCCAGCCTCACCTACGCCGCCGGCGTGCCGACCGTCGACGGGCTGGGAATAGTCGGCGGCGCGATCCACACGCCGGAGGAATATGCGGAAGTGGAGTCCATCGCGCCGCGTGTCTACCTGCTGGCGCGGCTGATTCAGGAGTACGGGCGCTAGCGGCGGGCGCCTGGCGGGTTTGGGCGTGCCTGCCGCTAGCCGCCCTACGGCCTGGGCTTAGGGCGTAGGGCGGGCGGGTTCATGCCTTGGCCAGCAGCGCGATGGCGGCGCTGGCGGCGCCGGCGATGATGTCTTCGCGGTAGCCGGCGTCTTCCTTGTTGTGCGCGGTGTAGACCGCGATGACGATGGGTGCCTGGCCGGGCGGCCAGATCACCGCGACGTCGTTGCGCGCGCCGTAGGCGCCGCCGCCGGTCTTGTCGCCCACGGTCCAGCCGGCCGGCGTGCCTGCGCGGATCAGCTTGCCGCCCGTGGTGTTGCCCACCAGCCAGTCCTTCAGCTGTTGGCGCTGCGGCGCGGGCAGGGCGTCGCCCACCACCAGCGCCTGCAGGCTGCGCATCATCGCCAGCGGCGTGGTGGTGTCGCGCGGGTCGCCGGGAATGGCGCTGTTCAGTTCGGTTTCCCAGCGGTCCAGCCGGAACGCGGTGTCGCCGATGCTGCGCGCGAACGCCGTCACCGCTTCCGGGCCGCCCAGCACTTTCATCAGCAGGTTGGCGGCCGGGTTGTCGCTGTACTGCACGGTGGCCGCGCACAGTTCCGCCACCGTCATGCCCTGGGCGAGGTTCTTTTCAGTGATGGGCGCGTGCGGCACCAGGTCTTGCCTGGTGTAGCCAATGCGCCTGTTCAGCAGCGTCGCGTCGCTGGCGCTGCGTTGCAGGATGGCGCCGGCCAGCATGGCCTTGAAGGTGCTGCACACCGGAAAGCGTTCGCCCGTGCGGTGCCCGACTTGCCTGCCGTTGGCCAGGTTGATGGCGCAGACGCCCAGCCGTCCGCCCAGGTCTTTCTCCAGCGCCGCGAATGCGGTCAGGGGCTGGTCGGGCGCGTTGGGCGCATCGAGCGCCCATGCTTGATGGATGATGACAGGGGTAAGGACGGTGGCGCCCAGAAAATGACGACGTTGCATCAGCTGCCTCGGTAAGTGGAATAGGACCACGGCGTGACCACCAGTGGCACGTGATAATTCTGTGCTGGGTCGGCAATGCCGAACGCCAGCGTCACCAGATCGATGAATCGCGGGGATGGCAAGTCTACCCCCTGGCCGGCGAAATAGTCGCCCGCGTTGAACACCAGTTCGTACTGGCCGGCCTTCATGCTGTCGCCTTCCAGCAGCGGCGTGGCGCAGCGGCCGTCGGCATTGGTGATATCCATCTTCAGCAAGACCTTGCCCTCCGGCTTCACTTCAAACAGCGCCACTTTCACCCCTGCGCCGGGCTTGCCGGCGGCGGTGTCGAGCACGTGCGTACTGAGCTTTCCCATGGTGTTTCCTATATCCGTTGAGTGAATCACGCTATCGTACAAAACCTATACTGATGTCGGCAATGCCATATATTATTGGCGGATGAGCACTTACGACAACTACCCCCGCGACATGATCGGCTACGGCCGCACTCCACCCCATGCGCAATGGCCGGGCGGCGCCCGCGTGGCGCTGCAGTTCGTTCTCAACTACGAAGAGGGCGCCGAGAACAACGTGCTGCACGGCGACCCGGCGTCCGAAACGTTCCTGTCCGAGATCATAGGCGCTGCGGCGTTTCCGATGCGCCACCTTAGCATGGAGACGATCTACGAGTACGGCTCGCGCGCCGGCTTGTGGCGCCTGCTGCGCATGTTCGAGGAACGCAAGCTGCCGCTGACCATTTTCGGCGTCTCCATGGCGCTCAAGCGCAATCCGGAGGCGGTGGCCGCCTTCCAGGAACTGAACCACGAAATCGCCTGCCACGGCCTGCGCTGGATCTCCTACCAGAACATGGACGAGGCCACCGAGCGCGCGCATATGAAGGAGGCGGTCGAGATCATCAAGGACCTGACCGGCAGCGCCCCGCAAGGCTGGTACACCGGCCGCGACTCGCCCAACACCCACAAGCTGGTGATGGAGCACGGCGGTTTCCGCTACGACGCCGACCACTACGGCGACGACTTGCCGTTCTGGCTGCCGGTGGCGCACAAGAACGAGGCGGGGCTGGATGTGGTGAGCCCGCAACTGATCGTGCCCTACACGCTGGACACCAACGACATGCGTTTTGCCGCCATGCAGGGATTTAATTCCGGCACCCAGTTCTTCGACTACCTGAAGGATGCCTTTGACACGCTGTACGCCGAGGGCGACCCGGATGGCCTGAACCGGCCGAAAATGCTGTCCATCGGCCTGCATTGCCGCCTGATCGGGCGTCCCGGCCGCGCCGCCGCGCTGGCGCGCTTCCTGGATTACGTGCAGAGCGTGGACAAAGTGTGGATCACGCGCCGCATCGATATCGCCGAGCACTGGCACGCAACCCATCCTTATTTGGTTTGACGAATATCTGACATCATCAGAATAATATAAGTAACGGGGGCCGTGAACTGCTAACCTTGTAATCTGGGACAACGCCGAGGCTACAATGTCAGATCCGATTCGTTTTTACTACCGGGGCGCCGTGCACGAAGTGAGCACGGCCTCGCCGACGCAGACCGTGCTGCAGCATTTGCGCGAAGATCTGCATTGCACGGGCACCAAGGAAGGCTGCGCCGAAGGCGACTGCGGCGCCTGCACGGTGGTGGTCGGCTCGCTGGTCGACGGCCAGGTCGAGCTCAAGTCCGTCAATTCCTGCATCCAGTTCACCCCCACGCTGGACGGCAAGGCCCTGTTTACCGTGGAAGACCTGCAGCAGCCGGACGGCGCGCTGCACCCGGTGCAGCAGGCGCTGGTGGAATGCCACGGCTCCCAATGCGGTTTCTGCACCCCCGGTTTTGTCATGTCCCTGTGGGGCATGTACCTGAAAAACGACGCGCAGCCCTGCGCCCGCAAGGAAGTGGACGACGCGCTGTCCGGCAACCTGTGCCGCTGCACCGGCTACCGTCCCATCCTCGACGCCGCCCACCGCATGACCGAACTGCCCAAGGTGGAGTTCGACCGCGCCGCGCTGGCGCGGCAGCTGGAAGCGCTCAAGCGCGACAAGCTTGCCACCTACAGCGTGGGCGAGCGCCACTTCCACGCGCCGCGCACCCTGGACGAACTGACCGCGCTGCGCGCCGCGCGCCCGTCCGCACTGATCCTGGCCGGCTCCACCGACGTCGGCCTGTGGGTGACCAAGCAGATGCGCGAACTGGACGACATCATCTACCTCGGCCACGTCGACGCGCTGAAGACCATCGAGCGGGACGGCGCCATGCTGGAAATCGGCGCCGGCGTGCCGCTGAACGACGCCTACAACGCGCTGCGCCGGCACTACCCGGAGCAGCTGTCGGAAATGCAGCAGCGCTTTGCCTCGCTGCCGATCCGCAACGCCGGCACCCTGGGCGGCAACGTCGCCAACGGCTCGCCCATCGGCGACTCCATGCCGTGGATGATCGCACTGGGCAGCGAAGTGGTGCTGCGCGGCCCGGCCGGCACGCGCACGCTGGCGCTGGAAGCGTTTTATCTCGACTACCAGAAGAAGGATCTGCGTGCGGACGAATTCGTGCAGGCGGTGCGCGTGCCGCTGCCGCGCGCGGGCCTGCAGTTCCGCACTTACAAGCTGGCCAAGCGCTTCGACCAGGACATTTCCGCCGTGTGCGCCGCCTTCGCCTTCACGCTGGACGCGGGCGTGGTGCGCGACGCCCGCATCGCCTTCGGCGGCATGGCCGCCACGCCCAAGCGCGCCGCGCTGGCCGAAGCGGCGCTGAAGGGCAGGCCGTGGAGCGAGGACAACCTGGCCATCGCCATGGAGGCGCTGGCGCAGGACTACAAGCCGCTGAGCGACATGCGCGCCTCCAGCGAATACCGCATGAAGACTGCGCAGAACCTGCTGCGCCGCTTCTGGTTCGAAACCCGTGTTGACGCGCCGCTCGCGGCGAATGCCGTAAACGCGTTCGCCTGCCGCGCGTAACGGAAACAGAGGAAGAGGAGCCGCCATGAACCATCCCGGCGCAAGCGATATCAAAGCCATGGCGTGGACCGCCGTCGGCCTCGGAAAACCGCACGAATCGGCCGAACTGCACGTGCTCGGCCAGGCCACCTACACCGACGACATTCCCGAACTGCGCGGCACGCTGCACGCGGCGCTCGGCCTGTCGTCCAAGGCGCACGCCAACATCCGCGCGCTGGACCTGGACGCGGTGCGCGCTTCGCCCGGCGTGGCGGCCGTCTACACGGTAAAGGACATCCCCGGCACCAACGACTGCGGCCCCATCATCCACGACGATCCCATCCTCGCCGACGGCAAGGTGGAATACGTGGGCCAGCCCATCTTCATCGTGGTGGCGGACACGCATGACAACGCCCGCCGCGCCGCGCGCCGCGCCAATGTCACCTATGAAGAGCTGCCTGCCGTGCTGACGCCGCAAGCGGCCAAGGCCGCGCAGTCCTATGTGCTGCCGCCGATGCAGCTGAAACGCGGCGACTACCAGGCCGCGTTCGAGAAAGCGCCGCGCACCGTGAAAGGCACGCTGTACGTGGGCGGCCAGGAGCAGTTCTACCTGGAAGGCCAGATCGCGTACGCCATTCCGAAAGAGCAGAACGGCATGCAGATCCTGTGCTCCACCCAGCACCCGAGCGAAATGCAGCACGTGGTGGCGCATGCGCTGGGCCTGCATTCGCATAACGTGCAGGTGGAGTGCCGCCGCATGGGCGGCGGTTTCGGCGGCAAGGAATCGCAGTCCGCCCTGTGGTGCGCTGCTGCCGCCATCGCCGCGAGGAAGTCCGGCCGCCCTGTCAAGCTGCGCGCCGACCGCGACGACGACATGCTCGTTACCGGCAAGCGCCACTGCTTCTATTACGAATACGAAGTGGGCTACGGCGACGACGGCAAGATCATCGCCGCCAAGGTGGACATGGTGTCGCGCGCCGGCTATTCGGCCGACCTGTCCGGCCCGGTCGCCACGCGCGCGGTCTGCCACTTCGACAACACCTACTACCTGAGCGACGTGGACATCCGCGCCGCCTGCGGCAAGACCAACACCCAGTCGAACACCGCCTTCCGCGGTTTCGGCGGGCCGCAGGGCGCCATCGCCATCGAATACATCATCGACGAGATCGCGCGCGAGCTGGGGCAGGACGCCTACGACATCCGCCGCCTGAATTTCTACGGCAAGGACGAGCGCAACGTCACGCCCTACGGACAGGTCATCGTGGACAACGTGATCGCCGAGCTGACGGCGGAGCTGGAGCAGAGCAGCGAGTACCGCGCGCGCCGCGAAGCCGTGGCCGCCTACAACGCCACCAGTCCGCTGCTGAAGAAGGGCCTGGCGCTGACGCCGCTCAAGTTCGGCATCGCCTTCAACGTCACGCACCTGAACCAGGCCGGCGCGCTGGTGCACGTCTATGTGGACGGCTCCGTGCTGGTCAACCACGGCGGCACCGAGATGGGGCAGGGCATCAACACCAAGGTGCTGCAGGTGGTGGCGCATGAACTGGGCCTGGACCTGGAGCACGTGCGCATCACTGCCACCGACACCAGCAAGGTCGCCAACACTTCGGCCACCGCCGCCTCCACCGGCGCGGACCTGAACGGCAAGGCCGCGCAGGATGCCGCGCGCCAGATCCGCGAGCGCCTGTCGGCCTATGCCGTGAAGCTGTACGGCGGCGATGCGGGTGGCGTGCAGTTCTTCGACAACCGCATCCACGTCAACGGCCACGCCGTGCCGTTCGCTGAACTGGTGCAGAAGGCCTACCTGGCGCGGGTGCAGCTGTGGTCGGACGGCTACTACGCGACGCCGCACCTGCACTGGGACCCGAAGACCATGAACGGCCATCCGTTCTCCTACTACGCCTACGGCGCCGCCGTGTCCGAAGTGGTGGTGGACACGCTCACCGGCGAGTGGAAGCTGTTGCGCGCGGATGCGCTGTACGACGCGGGCCAGTCCCTCAATCCGGCGATCGATCTGGGCCAGGTGGAAGGCGCCTTCATCCAGGGCATGGGCTGGCTCACCACCGAGCAGCTGTGGTGGAACGCGGGCGGCAAGCTGATGACGCACGCGCCGTCCACCTACAAGATTCCCGGCGTGTCCGACTGCCCCGAGGACTTCCGTGTGCGCCTGTTCGAGAATCGCAACGTGGAGGACAGCATCCATCGCTCCAAGGCCGTGGGCGAGCCGCCGCTGCTGCTGCCGTTCTCGGTGTTTTTCGCCATCCGCGACGCCGTGTCGGCCGTGGGCGGCCACAAGGTCAATCCGCCGCTGAACGCACCGGCGACTTCCGAAGAAATCCTCAAGGCCATTGCCGCTGTCGAGGTGGCTGTAAAACGCGGCGGTGAAATAAAATGAGCGACTGGCTGACAGATCCTTCGGCACCGGCGGTGCTGATTACCGTGGCGCGGGTGGATGGCTCCGGCCCGCGCGAGGCCGGCACCAAGATGCTGGTGACGGCTGACCGCGAACTCGACACCATCGGCGGCGGCCACCTGGAAATGCGCGCCATCGACATTGCCCGCGAAATGCTGGCCGGGCAGGCCGTGCGCTATGAACGTTTCGCGCTCGGCCCCAGCCTGGGGCAGTGCTGCGGCGGCGTGGTCTACCTGCTGTTCGAGCGCGTCGACACCCGCCTGGGCGCCGTACTGGCAGCGTTGCGCGAGCGCCGCCGCGAAGACTGCTGGCGCCTCACCGCGGTAGACGGCCCGGCGTGCGTGGCCCTGTTCGACATGCGCGGCCAGCCACTGACGGCAGCCCCCGCTGCGCCATCGCTCGCCAGCATTCCGCTGGCCACGCCCGTCAGCGACCCGCTGTCCGTTCCCGTTTTTGCACGCGACCGTGGCGCCCACCTGATGCAAGACGCCGCCGGCCGCCGCTGGATGGTGGACCCCGTCCTGGCCCCGCGCGCGCATCTCACCCTGTTCGGCGCCGGCCACGTGGGCGCCGCCATCGTGCGCGCGCTGGCCGAGCTGCCGTGCACCGTCACCTGGGTGGACGAGCGCGAGGACATGTTCCCCGCCGATATCCCGGCCAACGTCACCGTGGAAGCGAGCGAGCTGCCGGAAGCCTGCGTGGCCCAAGCCCCGCCCAACAGCAGCTACCTGGTGCTGACCCACAACCACGCGCTGGACCAGCGCCTCACCGAAACCATCCTGCAGCGCCAGGACGTGTACTGGTTCGGCCTGATCGGCTCCAAGACCAAGCGCATGCAGTTCGAACACCGCCTGCAGGCCAAAGGCATAGACCAGGCCCGCATCGACGCCATGGTGTGCCCGATCGGCATCGCCGGCATCACCAACAAGGCGCCGGCCGTCATCGCCGCCTCCGTGTGCGCCCAGCTGCTGGGCGTGTGGGAGCAGCAGGACGCCGAACGCATGCCGAAACCCCTCAGCCAGACCGCGACCCTGCTGCGCGCAGCCGGTTCCACGCAATACAAAGTTTAGAAAGACCCTTATGCAAACGACCCAGGTGCAAGCCTACCGAGCAGGCTTGCTGCACTTTCACGCCGATCCGGCCTTCACGCCCGACGCCCACCACTGGCATGAGGACGGCCTGCTGGTGGTCGCCGATGGCAAGGTGCAGGCGGCGGGCGGCTACGCCGCGCTGCACGCCGCGCTGCCGCCCGGCGCGGTGGTGCACGACTATCGCGGCAAGCTGATCACGCCCGGGTTCATCGACACGCACGTGCACTATCCGCAGACCGACATGATCGCCTCGCCGGCGCCCGGCCTGCTGCCCTGGCTGAACACCTACACCTTCCCGACCGAGCGCCAGTTCGAAGACCCGGCGCACGCGGCCGCCACCGCCGAGTTCTTCCTCGACGAGCTGCTGCGCGTGGGCACCACCACGGCCATGGTGTATTGCACCGTGCACCCGCAATCGGTGGACGCATTCTTTGAAGCGAGCGAAAAGCGGAACCTGCGCATGGTGGCCGGCAAGGTGCTGATGGACCGCCATTGCCCGACCTTCCTGCAGGACTGCGCCGAAACCGGCGGCCGCGAAAGCGAGGATCTGATCAAGCGCTGGCACAACCGCGGCCGCGCGCAGTACGCCATCACGCCGCGCTTCGCGCCCACCTCCACCGAAGCGCAGCTGGGCGTGGCCGGCGAACTGGCGCGCGCTTATCCGGACACCTATATCCAGACCCATGTGTCCGAAAACGAGGACGAAGTGAAGTGGGTGCGCGAGCTGTTTCCGCAGGCGCGCAGCTACCTGGACGTGTACGACAGCTATGGCATGCTGCGCCCGCGCGCCATGTACGGCCACTGCATCTGGCTGGACCAGGGCGACCGCCGCCGCATGGCGGAGAGCCAGGCTGCCGCCGCCGTGTGCCCCACCTCCAACCTGTTCCTGGGCAGCGGCCTGTTCGACTTCGAGCGCGCCGACCAGGCGGGCATGCTCCTGTCGCTGGCGACGGACGTGGGCGCGGGCACCGCGTTCTCCATGTTGCAAACCATGAACGAAGCCTATAAAGTAGCGCGCTTGAAGGGCAGTTACCTGCCGGCGCTGCGCATGTTCTACCTGGCCACGCTGGGCGCGGCCCGCAGCATGCAGCTGGAAGGCACGATAGGCAGTTTTGCCGCAGGCGCGGAGGCCGATTTCGTGGTGCTGGACCCGCATGCGACGCCGCTGCTGGCGCGCCGCACGGGCCATACCGAAAGCCTGGAAGAGCTGCTGTTCGCGCTGGCTTTGCTGGGCGACGACCGCACCGTGGCCGCCACGTATTCGGCGGGGCGCATGGTGCACCGGCGTCCGTAGGGCGGGGCAGCGCAGCGCGCGTAACCCGCCGGCGCCGCCAAACTGCCCACATGGCGGGTTACAACCCGCCCTACATTTAACCGAGGGCAGCTGATGAACAAAATTTTCCCGAAACTGATGATGGCGCTGGCTGTGACGGCGGCCTGCAATGCGCAAGCCCAGAAAGCCGCTCCGAGCGCCAACGAGCAGGCAACCAGCCGCCACTTCGCCTCGCTGGTTTCGGGCAGCCAGCCCAAGTCGGCCGAACTGACTTTGTTCTTCACCATGATGCCCAAGGGCGGCGACCTGCACCACCACTATTCGGGCGCCATCTACGCCGAGCAGTTCCTGCAGTGGGTGGACAAGCAAGGCTACTGCGTCTACAAGAACAGCTACCAGATCGAAAGCGACGCCGGCAAGCTGGCGCTGGAACGCGCCGCGTCGCCGGCCACGCGCACCTGCATCAGCGGCGAAGCCGTCATGCTGGACAACACCATGCTGGCCGAGTTGCTGCAGCGCTGGGGCACCAAGGACTTCTACAACCACAGCGGCCAGCAAACCCCGCCCGACCGTACCTTCTTCGACACCTTCGGCTACTTCAACCCGGTCGCCTCGACCAACACCGCCGAAGGCCTGCGCACGCTGAAGCAGCGCGCCATCAACGAGAACGTCAGCTACATCGAAACCGTGTTCGAGCTGGCCCCGTTCACCGCCAACGCCGATTTCGACAAGGCGGTGCTGGCCAGCGGCCTGGACAGCGCCGCGCTGAACGCCAGGCTGGAAGCGCTGCTGCCGGTGCTGGACAAGGACGCCGCCTGGACCGGCTGGCTGGACGCTTATAAAAAGAACGTGGACACCGCCAGCGCCGGCATCGACGACGAGCAGTTCACCATGCGCTACCAGCCCTTTGTGCTGCGTTTCCTGTCGCCTTCGCAAGTGTTCTCGTCCATGGTGTCGGCCTTCAAGCTGGCGCGCGAGAACCCGAAAGTGGTGGGCGTGAACATTGTCGGCCAGGAAAGTACCTATGTTTCCATGCGCGACTACAAGCTGCATATGCAAATGTTCAAGTTCCTCAAATCCAAGTACCCGGACGTGAAGCTGGCGCTGCACGCGGGCGAGCTGGCGCTGGGCATGGTGCCGCCGGAAGGCCTGCAGTCGCACATCGCGGACGCCATCAACGTTGCCGGCGCCAGCCGCATCGGCCACGGCATGGACATCGCCCACGAATCGAACGCGCTGGCCACCATGAAAGCCATGCGCGAGCGCGGCATCGCAGTGGAGGTGAACCTGACCAGCAATGATTTCATTCTTGGCATCAAGGGCGACGCGCATCCTGTCACATTGTTCCGCAAGTATGGCGTACCGTTTGTCATCTCGACCGATGACGCCGGCGTTTCGCGTAACAATCTGGCCAACGAATACGTGCTGTTCGCCAGCCGCTACCCAACTTCCTACGCGGATGTAAAGAAACTGTCATATGACAGCATCCGCTACTCCTTCCTGTCCGCTGCTGAAAAACAACGCTTAAGCGCCCAGTTGGATGGCCGTTTCAAGAAGTTTGAGGCCGATGTGGCCGCCAGCACCGGCGCCGCCGGCGCCGCGCGCCAGCGCTGATGTAAGAAACGGTATCCGGCGGGGAACGCCCAAGTTTGCCGCCGGATATCGTATTTTCCCGACAAGTTTGTGGCCGTTATGCCACAGATAAGCATTCTTTCATGAAAGAAACCCATGAAAGAATTTCATCCGCTTGACGGAACCCTTATAATTCCGCCCATATAGGTCACGCGACCGGCACGTCCACGTCATCCAACTTCTGCTTTTCTCTCGCTTTTTTCCGTATTTATTTGGTTTTCGTATGAATCGCCAAACGAAAACGTATTTGTCATGCATTTTTTACTAATGCATAGTTGGCGATAGCGTTGCCGAAGTTGCAGTCCATTCGTGTCGCTGCATGTCATGAATCTGTCATAGAGATGACATCAGTAAGAAATATTGTCCAGTTAGACTGCTCCGTTTCTTGCAGCGTCTGACTGCAGTTTTGAGAAAAATTCACATAACCCCTGGGGAGTTTTACATGCAATACGTTAATCAGCCCAAGCTGCGTTTGAGTCTGATCGCTGTGGCGTGCCAAATGGCATGCGCTTCGGCCGCCTTCGCGCAAACCGCGTCCGAAGTAGCGCCGCAAGTGACCACCGGCACTGGTACCAACCAGGTCGTCATTACCAGCAAGAAGCTCGGCATGGGCCTGATGGTGACGGAAGACGCGCCAAAAGCACGTTCGACGATCACTGCCGAAGAGCTGGAAAAACAGCGTCCTACCGGCAATGCATATGAAGCGCTGGAAATGCTGCCTGCAGTAAACAGCTACAACTACGACGCAACCGGCCTGTTTGGCGGCGGCATGACCCTGCGCGGCTTCAACAGCGACCAGATCGGCGCCACCATCAACGGCGTGCCGGTCAACGACTCGGGTTCCTTCTCGGTCTACCCGCAAGAATACGTGGACCAGGAAAACACCTGCTCGCAGTTCGTCACCCAGGGCTCGACCGACGTCGACTCCCCGCAAGTGGGCGCAACCGGCGGTAACTTCGGCATTAACACCTGCAACCCCGAGAACAAGCAGCGCCTGCGCTTCATGCAGACCTTCGGTCAGCTGAACATGATGAAGACCTTCCTGCGCTACGACAGCGGTCTGTTCCCCGACGGCCGTTCCAAGCTGTTCATCTCCGCCTCGCACGCCGAGACCGACAAATGGAAAGGCAAGGGTACCGCCAAGCGCGACCACATCGACGCCGGCTTCAACTACGACTGGGATCGTTTCAACTACATCCACGCCACCGTGCTGTGGAATGATGCCGTCAACAACAACATCAACAACCTGACCCTGACCGAACTGCAAACCCAGGGCTACTATGGCGACTTCGCCGACACCTTCAAGGGCCACCTGACCCCGGTCAAGGGCACCCCGCAGACCGAAACCACCCAGTCGCCGGCGTACTACAAGCTGGGCATCAACCCGTTCAAGAACGCGATCGTGTCGGCCACCGCCAAGTTCCGCCTGAATGAAAACCTGGACATCAAAGTGCTGCCATACCTGTGGTACGGCTTCGGCAACGGCGGCATCCAGCAGCGCGCCCAGCGTGAGAACCAGTTCTACAACACCGCCAGCGGCACCCGCACCGGCGCCAAGGACCTGAACGGCGACGGCGACACCCTGGACACCATCCTGGTGGCCAACGCGTCCGTGACCAAGACCTACCGTCCTGGCGTGACCGCGTCCGCCATCTACACCCTGGGCAACCATGAAATCCTGGGCGGCTTCTGGTGGGAGCGCGCACGCCACGAGCAGACCGGCCCGATGCTGGCACTGAGCAACAGCGGCGAACGTGAAGACATCTACCTGCAAGACGGCAAGATCACCCGTCCTGACGGCACCTTCGCCAACAGCCGCGACCAGCTGACCATTTCGACCGCGCGCCAGATGTTCATCCAGGACACCATCAGCCTGATGGACGACAAGCTGAAGGTGAACCTGGGCGTGCGTACGCCGGACATCAAGCGCGACTTCACCAACTGGGGCGACGAAAACAACACCGTGCGCCAGTACAAGATGGTGCGCAAGTATGACGACGTGCTGCCGCAGCTGGGCGCCCGTTACCGCATCACCAACGACGACCAGGTCTTCATGTCGGTCGCCAAGAACATGAAAGCGCCGCCTAACTTCGTGTTCGGCAACGTTGGCACCAACGTGATCGTCACCAACGGCGTGGGCAACTTCGTCGGCGAAGTCAAGCCTGAAGTGTCGTGGAACACCGACGTCGGCTACCGCCACCAGGACTCGAAGTACATCGCGACCGTGACCTTCTTCGCAGTGGACTTCAAGGACCGCCAGGCAACCGCCTTCGATCCAGTGACCCAGGTCAGCAGCTACACCAACGTGGGCCGCGTGAAGAGCCATGGCGTGGAAGTGGAGCTGGGCAACATGCCGATCAACGGCTGGGCGTTCTACGGTTCGATCGGCTACAACAAGTCCGAGATCCAGGACAATATGCGCGTTGGCGCCAACGCCTTCCTGCCAACCGCAGGCAAGGAAATGATCAACGCGCCTAAGCTGAAGACCAGCATTTCGGCCGAGTACCAGGATGGTCCGTTCTGGGCCCGCCTGAAAGCGCGCCAGACCGGCAAGCAGCAGGCATCGTTCGTCAACGACGAAACTGCGCCAGGCTACACCACCTTCGGCCTGGACGGCGGCTACACCTTCGCCAACTTCGGTATCTTCAAGCGTCCTAAGCTGACCTTCAACGTGAGCAACATCACCAACAAGGAATACCGCAACCCATCGTCGGTATCGATCACCAACGTGAAGCCGGTGCCGGGCGTGACCACCACCACCGGTACCCAGCGTTACTACCTGGGCGCGCCGCGCTTCATCTCGGCCACCCTGTCGATCGACATCTAAGCTGATGCGCCGCGCCGCTGCAGTCGTAGCAGCGCGGAACAGCGGTAAAGCGGACCTGCGGGTCCGCTTTTTTTTTAGCCGGTTTTTTTGTATCAGCCTTGTTTCGGCGGCGCAGAGGCGGCGTCGTTTCAGGTATGCTGCAACTCTTTTCCGTAGCGTTTTTTCCCCCTCGCAATGATCAACATTTACAAGCTCCAGGCCTGTGCGCTGGCCATGGCCGCCGCGCTGCTGGCCGGCTGCGCCAGCCAGCGTCCTGCCACCGTGGTGGACATCAACATCGCCACCCTGAACGACTTCCACGGTTACATCGAAGCGAGCAAATTCTCCTACACCGACGCGCGCGGCAATGCGCGCAGTGAACTGGCCGGCGGCATCGACACCATCGCCGCCGCGCTGCAGGCCTGGCGCAAGGAAGACCCGCAGCTGCTGCTGGTGGGCGCCGGCGACCTGATCGGCGCCAGCCCGGCCATCTCCTCGATGTGGGCCGACGAGACCACGCTGGGCGCGCTCAACCTGCTGGGCATGAACGCCACCTCGGTAGGCAACCATGAATTCGACGCCGGCCGCGCCGAGCTGCTGCGCCAGCAGAAGGGCGGCTGCGTGTCGCCGCGTCCGGACAAGGCCTGCAAGTTCGAGCCGATTTACCCCGGCGCCAAGTTCCAGTACCTGGCCGCCAACGTGGTGGACATGGCGACCAGCAAGCCTTTCCTGCCAGCCTACCATGTGGAGGAAGTGCGCGGCGTGAAGGTCGGCTTCATCGGCGCGGTGCTGAAAGACACCGCGCAGGTGGTGCTGGCGTCCGGCATCGCGGGCCTGCAATTCGTCGACGAGGCGCAGGCCATCAACCGCGTGCTGCCGGAACTGCGCGCGCAGGGCGTGAACGTGTTCGTGGTACTGATCCACCAGGGCGGCCGCACCAAGGACGCATTGGACCGGCAGGACTGCCCCGATCTGCAGGGCGAAATCGTGGACGTGGTGAAGCGTCTCGACCCGGCCGTGCGCGTGGTCATCAGCGGCCATTCGCACAAGGGCTATCTGTGCCGCGTGGACGGGCGCCTGGTGACGCAGGCTGAAACGGCGGGCCACGTGATGTCCCGTATCAAGCTGAGCGTGGACACGGCCACCGGCACGGTGGTGGGCGAGAGCGCCCGCAACGTGGTAATGGAGCAGGACCGCTACCCGGCCGATCCGGCCATGGTGGCGTACATGGACAGCGTGCGCAAGCGCAGCGCCGAGGTGCTGGGCAGACCGGTGGCGCGCCTGGCCGTGGCCAGGGTGGCGCGCGCCAGCGGCGACGACACCAGCGAATCGGCCATCGGCAACCTGGTGGCGGACTCCATGCTGGCCGCCGCCAAGCCATACGGCGCGCAGATCGCCTTCATGAACCGCGGCGGCCTGCGCAACGACCTGCTGTCGGGCAGCGGCAACGTGGCCACGCTGGGGCACCTGCACGCCGTGCTGCCGTTCGGGAACACGCTGGACGTGATGAACCTGACCGGCGCGCAGCTGCGCGCGCTGCTGGAAGAGCAGTGGACCGATGGGCGCAATATCGTGCGCGGCCTGCTGCAGGTGTCCAACGGTTTCACCTACCAGTGGGATCACAAGCAGCCGGCAGGACAGCGCGTCGTGCCGGGCAGCGTGCTGCTGCACGGCGTGCCGGTGGAAGACGGCGCCAGCTACCGCGTGGTGACCAACCACTTCCTGGCCGAAGGCGGCGACTACTTCCCGACCTTCGCGCGCGGCAGCAACCGCGCTCCCACCACCATACGCGACATCGACGCCCTGGCCGCCTACCTGGCCCAGCGCGACCGCGACGGCAAGCCTGCCGGCTCCGCGCAGCACGCGGGCCGTGTCCAGCGCCTGCAATCACCATGACAACCAAGGAGCCCATCATGCGCAAACTCTTACTACCCGTACTGCTGGCAGCGAGCTTTGGCAGCGCCCATGCCGACTTCAGCATCCCCGGCTATGAACTGGTGCTGACCACGCCGGTGGAAACCGCGCTGGCCAATCCGGACCTGCGCGAGGCGGCCGCCGTGTGGACGGAGCTGTTCGACAATGCGAAGAAGGATATCGCCATCGGCCAGTTCTACGCCGTGGTGCGCGAAGGCAGCGCTTTCGAGAAAGTGTTCGAACGCCTGGAGGCGGCCGGCCGGCGCGGCGTGAAGATCCGCTTCCTGCTCGACAAGAAGGGTATCAACCTGTCCGAAGCGCCGACCATCGAGCGCCTGAAGGCCATCCCCAACCTGGAATTGCGCATCCTCGATTACAACCAGCTCACCGGCAACGGCATCATCCACGCCAAGTACCTGGTGGTGGACCACGCCGTGGCCTACGTGGGCAGCCAGAACTTCGACTGGCGCTCGTTCAGCCACATCCAGGAAACCGGCTTGCGCATCACGGACGGCAAGGTGGTGAAACAGGTCCAGGCGATTTTCGACCAGGACTGGAACGCCCAGGCGCGCCTGGCGCGCGGCCAGCGCGTGGCGGAAATCGGCACGGCGGTGGCCAGCGCGAACTACGCGCCGAGCGCCTTCCTGATGGCCAGCCCCTACGCCTACAACCCGGCCGGCGTGGCCGACTCCGAGCGCGGCCTGCCGGCGCTGCTGGAAGAGGCGCAAAGCGAAGTGCGGGTGCAGCTGCTGGATTACGCGCCGCTCAGCTACGGCCCGAAAGGCACGCGCCCTTACTACCCGGTGGTCGACAACGCGGTGCGCGCAGCCGCCCAGCGCGGCGTGAAGATCAAGCTGATGGTGTCCAACTGGAACACCGAAGCGCCGGCCATCGCCTACCTGAAAAGCCTGGCGCTGCTGCCCAACGTCGAAGTGCGCGTGGTGACCCTGCCGAAAGCGGCGGCAGGCTTCATTCCGTTCGCGCGCGTCATCCACAGCAAGACCATGAGCGTGGACGGCAAGGTGGCGTGGGTCGGCACCAGCAACTGGGCCGGCGGCTATTTCGACCTGTCGCGCAACCTGGAAGTGGTGATGCGCAACGAGCAGATGGCGCAGCGCATCGGCGCGCTGCACCAGCAGCTGTGGGACTCTCCGTATGCCGCGCCGCTGGACGTGAACAAGAATTATCCGAAACCAAGCAAAGGGAAAGAAGAGTAAATGAAGAAGCTCGCATGTGTGCTGGCGCTGGGCGCCGCCTTCGTATCGACCAACGTCATGGCATGGGGCAACGACGGCCACCGCATCGTCGGCTCCATCGCCGACCAGCTGATCAAGGGCAGCTACGCCGAGAAACAGGTACGCGCGCTGCTGCTGCCGGGCGAGAGCCTGGAAAAGGTCGCCACCTGGATGGACTGCGTGAAGGGCACCTACTGCGGCCCGCAGACGCCGGAAATGACCGACTACACGGCGGCCAATCCCAAGCATTCCGAGTACCACTACACCGACGTGCCGTTCCAGCTGGACGAGTACCACGACCACGGCGTGGGCACCGACGAGCACGATATCGTGCAATCGCTGCGCCAGGCCATCTGGGTCCTGCAGGGCAAGGACGGAGCGGCCGTCAACCCGCACAAGTTCACCAGGCGCCAGGCCTTGCTGCTGCTGGCCCACCTGGCGGGCGACGTGCACCAGCCGCTGCACGTGGGCTCGGCCTTCATCAGCAAGGACGGCGTGTTCGTGGTGCCGCTCAAGCAGGAGCAGATCGACGGCGTCAACATCTTCAACCCGCAGGGCGGCAACAACATGCTGCTGGACGACGCGCGCATCGCAGCGCTGGGCGGCGCGCTGATTCCGGCGCCGTTGCCGAAAGAGGGCGAAGCCGCCAAGGCTGCAGCCACCGCGCCTGCCGCCGCCGACGCCAAGCCTGCGCCGAAGACCAAGCCCTTCCACTCCTATTGGGACACCACCGTGGTGGACTACGCCATGCGCCGCGTGAGCGCGCGCACGCCGGAGCAGTTCGCGCAGATCGCCATTGCCGGCAAGCCCGCCGTGGCGGTCAACACGGGCGAGCCGGCCAGCTGGCCTTACCAGTGGGCCAACGACGCGCTGGCGGTCGCCAAGCTGGCGCATGCGGACGTGACCGTGGGCCCGGCCGGCAAGCAGACCAGCCGCAACGGCGCCGTCTACACCGTGTGGCAGCTGAACGTGCCGGACAACTACCCGGTGCCGTCGTCGGCCATCGCCAAGGAACAGCTGATCAAGGGCGGCTACCACCTGGCATCGCTGCTGCAGGCCATCTGGCCCGAGCCGGCGGCCAAATAACTACTTCGCGGCGGGCGGCCGGTACCACAGTTCGGGCCGGTTCAGCGGCGTTTCCGGCGAGATGCCGGGATGGCGCAGCGACAGCACGCGGCGCTTGTCCAGGCCGCAGCGCTCGATCACCGGGCCCTTGTGCTTGCGGAACAGGGCGTTCAGCGTGCCGTCCTGCACCATGTTTTCCAGGCCTGCCGTGATGCGCTTGGCCAGCCGCTCGCCCTCGGCGTCGCGCCGCACGAAGATGTAGCGCGGCAGCGGGTATTCCAGCAGCAGGCTCGGCTCCAGCGCCATGCCGGGATACTGGGTGCGCGCTTCCTGCAGCTCGCGCGGCGCTTCATCCACGCCGCGCGAATAGAAGTCGAAGCGGCCCGCCATCAGCATCGAGTACAGGCGCTCATAGGTGCCTTCGATCACCTCGATGCCGGCCGCGCGCAGGATGGCGACGTCAGCCCAGTCTTTGCCCTGGCCGGCGCGCATGGCGCGCAGGTCCGGCACGCTGCGCACGGCCGCGAAACGGGGCAGGTCGGTCGCGCGCACCAGGAACACGCGCAAGCCCAGCAGGCCTTTGTCGATGGGGATGCGGATCGGCAGGAACTGCTGCTCCACCGCCGGCGAGGTGGCGCGCGCCAGCACGTTGATGCGGCCCTGCGGCAGCGTCAGCTCCTGCGCCACGCGCGGCGGCGACATGGCTTCGCCCAGCTGCCGCATCTCGAACGGCCCGAATGCGGCGCTGGACTTCTCCAGCGCGGTGCGCAGGATCAGCCAGTCGTAGTCGTAGCGGTTGTCCAGCGTGTCGATATGGCGCGGATAGACGATCTGCTGCGGGGACGTCCGCGCGTCCGTGCTGCCGAGCACCGGCAGCAGGCAGCCGGACGCGGTGGCCTGGAGAAAACGCCTGCGGGTGGGGGAGGAGCTCGCCATGCGTCCAGTGTGCCACGTCCAGCGGCGCGGCAGCAAGCGGCGCACCGCGAAGCGTTGCTAACGGGACGAGACAGCCGGCGTTGCCACTATTTGGCGGCGGGATGCAGGAACAGCTGCTGGATATCGCCGTAGGCCATGGCCTTCTGCGCCAGCGGGCCTGCGTTGCCGGTCTGGAGGAAGCCCTGCGCCATTTCGCGCGCGGCGCCCCACAGCGCCTGTGCAATGCCGGAGCCAGCGCTGAAACGGCGCGCGCCCAGCGCGCTCAGCTCGGCCGCTGCCGGAATGCCCGGCCAGTCCATCACGTTGAGCGGCAGTTTGGCCGCGCCGGCCACCTGGCCGATCTCGTCGGGCAGGCAGATGCCCGGCACGAACAGCCCGTCCGCACCGGCCGCGCGGTAGGTCTCGGCGCGCGCCAGCACTTCCTGCGCACGCGCGCCCGCGGGCGCCAGGCCGCGCAGGTAGACGTCGGTGCGCACGTTGACGAAGATGTCGCCGCCGGCCTTGGCCACCGCTTCCTTGATGGCCTCCACCTTGCGTGCCAGCAGGGAGGGCGCGTCGCCGCCGTCCTCGATGTTGATGCCGGCCACGCCGCTGTCGACCAGCAGCATGATGTAGGCCGCCACCGTGGACGGCTTGTCCGAATAGCCGTTCTCCATGTCCACCGTGAGCGGTACGGACAGCACGCGCACGATGTTCTGCGCGGCGGCGATGGCGGCGCTGGCCGGCATGTTGTGGCCATCGGCATAGCCCAGTGACCAGGCCAGGCCGGCGCTGGTGGTGGCCACGGCGGGCGCGCCCAGGCTTTCTATCAGGCGGGCGCTGCCGGCGTCCCAGGCGTTGGCCAGGCGCAGCAGCTCGGGGCCCTGGTGTAGTTGGCGGAAGGCGTTCGCGGATCGGGTCATGTCGGGCTCCAGGTGGGCGGTGGAAGATGGCCTATTTTACATTGTTATCCAATTAAGTTGCCAATGTGATAGCGATTCCCATGCCGCGGTAGGGCGCCAGCAGCGCCTCGTCCACGCCGGCGTTGACGACGATGGCGCTGACCTGCGCCAGCGGCACGGTCTGGAACGGCGCGGCGGTGTCCAGCTTCTCGGGCGAGGCCAGCACCACGGTGCGCAGCGAGGCGGCACTGATGGCGCGCTTGACGCAGCCCTCCTCGTAGTCGCCGGTGGTGATGCCCGCTTGCGGGTGCAAGCTGCACACGCCCATGAAGAAGATGTCGGCGCGGATCTGGGCAATCGCTTCCATGGTGGCCGCGCCCACGCCGACGATGGAATGCTTGAACAGGCGCCCGCCTATCATGATCACCTCGACCGTCGGGTGCTCGGCCAGTTCGACCGCGACGGACGGACTGTGCGTGACCACCACGGCGCGCAGGTCGCGCGGCAGGTGGCGCGCCACCTGCACCGCCGTGGTGCCGCCGTCGATGAACACCACCTGGCCCGGGCGCACCATGGCGGCGGCGGCGCGGCCGATGGCCGGCTTGCAGTCAGCCGAGATCTGCTGGCGCTGGGCGAAATTGCCCATGGCCGGCGAGGCGGGCAGGGCGCCGCCGTGCACCCGCTCCAGCAGGCCTTCCTTGGCCAGCTCGCGCAAGTCGCGCCGGATGGTGTCCTCCGACAGGCCCAGTTTTTCGCTCAGCGTTTTGGCCACGATCTGGCCGTCCTCGCGCAGGATTTTGAGCAGCAGCTCTTTGCGTTGGCGTGTCAGCATTGCACGAATTTTCTTGATGTTGCATGAATTTGCATACTATCATGTAAACCCGCTTACACAACAAGGAGAGCAGCATGCCGGAAGACCGCGTCAGGATACGCGCCGTGGAGACCCTGTCGGACGACTGGTATCTGCTGCGCAAGACCACCTTCGACTACCGCCGCAGCGACGGCAGCTGGCAGGCCATGTCGCGCGAGACCTACGACCGGGGGCACGGCGCCGTCATCCTGCTGTACCACCGCGCGCAGCGCAGCGTGATCCTGGTGCGCCAGTTCCGCTTTCCCGCCTACGGGCAGGACGGGCACGACGGTTTCCTGATCGAAGCGCCGGCCGGGCTGCTGGACCAGGCCAGCCCGGAGGAACGCATCAAGGCGGAAGTGGAGGAGGAGACCGGCTACCGCGTGGCCGAGGTGCAGAAGATCTTCTCAGCCTTCATGAGCCCGGGTTCGGTCACCGAGCGCCTGCACTTTTTCGTGGCCGAGTACGACCCCGCCTCGCGCCCGGGCGGCGGGGGCGGCCTGGCTGCGGAAGGGGAAGACATCGAAGTGCTGGAATTGCCGCTGGAGCGCGCAGCCGACATGATGGCCAGCGGCGACATCTGCGACGCCAAGACCATCATGCTGCTGCAATACGCGCAGCTGCACCTGTTTCACAACGCCGTATAGACCACCGATTCGGCCGAGCGCTTGAACGGTCCATGGAATACCGCCTCGACGTTGTTGCCGTCCGGGTCGAAGGCGAAGGCGGCGTAGTAGCCGGGATGGTAGTCGCGCTCGCCGGGAGGACCGTTGTCGCGCCCGCCGGCCGCCAGCACGGCCTGGTGGAAGGCCTTGACCGTTTCCTGGTCCTTGGCAATGAAGGCGATATGCACATGGGACACGGGGCCGTCCGCCTTGTCCACATACAAGTCGTCGAGATAGAAGTTGCCTTCGCCCTCGACCACTTCCTGGTCCAGGCCCAGCGCGCCGAACGCCGCCCGGTAAAAACGCTTGCTCGCGTCCACATCGGCCACGCGCAGGTGCACGTGGTCAAACAGCCTGCCTCGATGGAATTCCATGGCTCGCTCCTTGAATATGGGTCGGGCCAGTATAGGTGTGCTAGCGCGGCAGGCGCGCCACTTTGACGGCAGTCAATTACCGAAGCCGTAGCGCAGCACCATGCCCACGATCACGCAGCCGGCGGCGGTAAACAGCAGCTTGTTGCGCAAGCCGTCGGAGCCGATAGCGGCCTGGCGTTGCTGCAGTGCCATGTCGGCCTTCTTCTTGCCAATGATGAGCGGGCTCAGGAACCACAGGATGCCCAGCAGCAGCCAGCCGATGCCGGTGACGGTCATGCCGGTGGAACTTTGCTTGATGCCGTCGACAATGCGGGTGGCCGCCATCACGCCGCCGAAGGTCAGCCAGCAGATGCGGGCCAGGAGGTGGGTTTTCAGTTTATCCATGGGCGCCATTATACGGGGCGGCCGGACTCAGTCGCCACCGCCGCCGCAGCCACCGCCGCCGCAGCCGCTGTCGCCGCCGCCGCTGTCGCCGCCGCCGCTGTCGCCGCCGCCCCCGTCACTGTCGCTGCTGGCGTCCGAGCCTGAACCGCTGCCGCCGTCGCCGCAGCCCAGGTCGGCGCCGCAGTAGACCGCGCCCGCGCCGCTGTCGTCCTGCCGCTTGAAGCCGCTGCAGTCGGCCGCGTACACAAAGCCGTTCGGAATGTTCAGTTTGCTGTCCAGCGCGAACAGCAGCGGCAGGCGGGTTGGCCTGGCCGGGTTGATGTTTTCCTCGTGGCAGGCGAAATGCCAGCAGCGACGGATGCCGGCGTTGCCCTGCTGGCCTTTGCCCAGCACCACCGCCGGCGTGTGGTGCAGAAAGCGGCCGAAGGCGTGCTGGCAGAACTGCTGGTAATTCTTGGTGTAGAGGATAAATTCATGCCACAGGTCGTCCGCCACCTGGGACGGCATCGACACATACTGGCGGCCGCTCTTCAAATGGGCCAGGAAGAACTGCCGCAAGCCTTGCGCCACCAGCTGGCAGTCCTTGGTGCTGAGTTGCGGATGCTTTTGCATCAGCTTCTCGAACAAGCCTTTGGGCAGCACGAAAGTGCGGATATAGGCTTCGCGCTTGAGCTTGACCTGGCGCCGCCACAGCATGGCCGACAGCCCGGCCAGCGAGGCGCAGGCGATGGAGATGAGGAGCGACATGGCTCAGGCCTTGACGCGGAAGGCGGACAGATGGTTGGCCAGGTGCATGGCGTGCGCCAGCTCGTAGTCCTGTTTGCCAAGCGCGCCGTAGGCAAAGTGCGGGCGCAGCGGGCCGGTCCAGGCACGGAACGCCGCGATGGCGGCGCCCAGGCGCTGCAGGGCCTGGGCGGGATCTGCCGCCGCATCCAGGGCCGGGGCGCCGGGGATGGGCTCGGACAGGTCGTGGCTCATGCGGCCGCGCCAGGCGAACACGCCCAGTGCGGCCGAGCCCACGGTGCGCTGGAACAGCGCGGACTTCGATTGTGGAAAACCGGACATGGAAAATTCAATGCTTTGCGCGCAGTGCGCCAGCGTCTGGGCCCAGCTCCACGCGGCGCTGGAGGCCAGTTCCCCGGCCTGCGCCAGCCGCGCCAGCTCTTGCCCGGCCGCCGCCAGGCTGGCGAACTGCAGCTGGCGGTCCTCCGTGGACGCGCCCCGGCAACCGGCCAGGCCCGCAGCGGCGGCGCCGGTGGCCGCGATCAGTATCGAGCGCCGCTTTGTATCGAGCTTGTTTTGCATACAGGACCCGGGGCTGTGATGGAATGCAGTCGATGATTGCATATGCGAAATATCGAGTCAATGATATGGACGGTCCTGCGCGCTGCGCCCAACTGTCGCATCCGCCTGCGTCGCCACCGCTGCCGCCCGGTGCGCCGGCGTTGCCCAGGCCGGGAATCTGGGCTTTGCAATCGCAAGTAATGGCCAAAGGCCTTGCGGCAGAGCGCGTGGTACTGGCGGCTGTGGAGGCGCACCAGTGAGTGCAGGACCTTATGGAGCAGGGGGTGTGGACTGCGAAGGACCTGCGGCCGGTTGTAGACAAGATCGAATTGTCGGGCCTGCTGGACGGCAGTCGGGCGTTTACCTAAAACGTGGCGGTTCGCCCTGGAAAGTTCTTCAATCTGAACCCGGCCCTGCGGATGGCGCGCGCGGCGCCATCCGCAGGAGGGCGCGTTAGCGCGATTTGACGAACGGTACGCCGATGGCTTTCGGGGCCACCGATTTGGCCATCAGGCCGGCCAGCACAATCACGGTGACCACGTACGGCACCATCTGGATCAGCGAGCCGGGGATGCGGCCCACCAGCGGCAGGTCCACGCCTTCGATCTGGATCTGCACCGCGCCGAAGAAGCCGAACATCAGGCAGCCGAAGAAGGTGTACAGCGGACGCCAGTTGCCGAACACCATGGCCGTCAGCGCCAGGTAGCCGGCGCCGGCCGACATGTCGCGCAGGAAGAAGCCGCTCTGCACGATGGCCAGGTAGGCGCCCGAGAACGAGCACAGCACGCCGGCGATGATCATCGCCTTGTAGCGCGTCCATTCCACCGACACGCCGGCCGCATCCGCAGCATGCGGATTTTCCCCGCAGGCGCGCAGGCGCAGGCCGAAGCGGGTGTGGTACAGCACCCAGTGCACCAGCGGCACCAGCGCAAACGCCAGGTAGACCAGCACCGAATGGCCGCCGATCAGCTTGGTGTACAGCCAGCCCAGGAAGGGCACGTCCGCCACCGCCGCGCTGCCCGGCAGCACCACGTCGAACAGGCGCGCCTGGCCCAGGTCCGGCGTGCGGCCGCCCTGCTGGAAGAAGAACTGGGCCACCACGAAGGTCAGCCCGCTCATGGCGATGTTGATGGCGATGCCGGCCACCAGCTGGTTGCCCTTTTGCGTGATGCTGACGTAGCCTTGCAGGGTGGCCAGCGCCACCGACACGGCCACGCCGGCGGCCACGCCATACCACGGGTTCTGGGTGGCGAAGGCCACCGCCGCCGAGACGAAGGCCGAGGCCAGGATCTTGCCTTCCAGGCCGATGTCGATCACGCCGGAGCGCTCCGCGAACAGGCCGGCCATGGCGGCGAAAATCAGCACCGGCGCGTTGCGCACGGTCGATACCAGGATGCTGCCGATATGCAGGTCTTCAAAAGTCATGTCATTACCCCTTGGCCTTGATCAGCTTGGCGATGGCCGGTGCGTAGAAGTTCTCCATGGCGCCGCAGAACAGGATGATCAGGCCCTGGATGAAGATAAACGTTTCGGTCGGGATGTTCGGCTTTTCCAGCGACAGGTCGAAGCCGCCCTGGATCAGCGCGCCGAACAGCACGGCCGACAGGAAGATGCCGACCGGGTGCTGGCGGCCCATCAGCGCAATGGCGATGCCGACAAAGCCCGCGCCGCCGACGAAGTTGAGCGACAGGTAGTGGGTCGAGCCCATGATGGAGTTGACCGAGCCGAGGCCGGCCAGCGCGCCCGAGATCAGCATGACCACGATGATCATCTTGCTGATGCGGATGCCCGCGTAGTGCGCGGCGTGCTTGTTCAAGCCGGTGGCGCGCAGCTTGTAGCCCCAGGCCGAGCGCGACACCACCACGCCGTACACGGCCAGCGCGAAGATGGCCAGCAGGAAGCTCACGTTGAGCGGCGTGTCGCCCAGGATGGGGAACCAGCTGTTCAGGCGCGGCATTTCGGCGGCGGCCGAGAACACGCGGCTGGCGGTGTTCTGCTCGCCCGGCGGGATCAGGTATTTGACGATGAAGAAATTCATCAGCGAGGCCGCGATGAAGTTGAACATGATGGTGGTGACCACAATGTGGCTGCCGCGCTTGGCCTGCAGGTAGCCCGGCAGGAAGCCCCACAGCGCGCCGAAGACGGCCGCGCCCAGAATGCCGCACGGGATCAGCAGCCACCACGGCAGCGTGGCGTCGAAGGCCAGCATGGCCAGCGTCAGGCCCAGGCCGCCGATATACATCTGGCCTTCCGAGCCGATGTTGAACAGGCCCGCCTGCATGGCAATCGACACCGACAGGCCGGTGAAGATGAAGGTGGAGGCGTAGAACAGCGTGTAGCTCAGGCCCTCCGGATTGACGATGGCGCTGTTGATCAGGATGCGCATGGAGTCGACCGGGTCTTCACCGAGCAGGTGGATCACCAGGGCCGCCACCAGCAGCGCCGAGAGCAGGTTCAGTACGGGCAGGACAAAGGCTGTCGCCCAGCGTGGCATATCGTTAGTGTTCATGATTTGTGCATCCCGCCCATCAGCAAGCCGATGCGGGTGGTGTCGAATTCGTCGATTTTCAGTTCGCCGGTGATGCTGCCGCCGCACATGACCAGGATGCGGTCGGCCAGCGCGCGCACCTCCTCCAGCTCCACGGACACGAGCAGGATGGCCACGCCCGCGTCGCGCAGCGCGAGCAGCTGGGTGTGGATGGACTCGATGGTGCCGATGTCCACGCCGCGCGTGGGCTGGCCCACCAGCATCAGCTTGGGCTTGGCCAGCACCTCGCGCGCGATCACCACCTTCTGCTGGTTGCCGCCCGAGAGCAGGCCGATGCGCAGGTCCGGGTTGGCCGGGCGCACGTCGAACGCCTTCAGCAGGCCGGCGCAGCGCTCGGCCACGCCCTTGAAGTCGATCAGGCCCCAGGCGTTCTTCACGCGGTCCTGGTAGCCGAAGAAGGTGTTGTGCATGACCGAGAAGTTCTTGATCACGCCGTCGCGCAGGCGGTCTTCCGGCACGTGGCCGATGCCCAGGTGGCGGAATTCCAGCGGCAGGCCGTCGGCGTCGCCGCGCCCGGCGTAGGGCAGGGCCTTGCCTTCGAAGTCCACCTGGCCGGCGCTCGGCAGGCCCATGCCCGACAGGATTTCCATCAGCTCGCTCTGGCCGTTGCCCGACACGCCGGCAATGGCGACGATCTCGCCCGCGCGCAGCGTGAAGTTCAGCTTGTTCAGCAGCGTCACGCCCTGGTCGTCGGTCAGCTGCAGGTCGCGCACTTCCAGCACCGGCGCGCCGGGGTTGTAGGCGCCGCGCGGCAGGTTGTTCTCGATCGGGCGGCCCACCATCATGTTGGCCAGGTCCTCTTTCGAGGTCTGCGCGGTGTCCACCGCACCGACCACGCGGCCGCCGCGCATCACCGTCACGGTGTCGGTGATGTCGAGGATTTCCTGCAGCTTGTGGGTGATCAGGATGATGGTCTTGCCCTGTTCCTTGAACAGGCGCAGGATCTCGAACAGCGACGCGGTTTCCTGCGCGGTCAGCACGGCGGTCGGCTCGTCCAGGATCAGGATGTTGGCGCTGCGGTAGATCTGCTTGAGGATCTCGACGCGCTGCTGCGCGCCCACCGACAGGTCGTGGATGGTGGCCAGCGGATCGACGTCCAGCCGGTAGCGCGCGCAGATCTCGCGCAGCTGCGCTTCCACGGCGGCGCGCTTGCCGGCCAGCTTGAAGCCGCCCTCGGCGCCCAGCATCACGTTGTCGAGCACGGTCATGTTCTCGACCAGCATGAAGTGCTGGTGCACCATGCCGATGCCCAGGCGGATCGCCTCGTGGCTGCTGTGGATGTTGCGGGCCTGGCCGTCCAGCAGGATGCTGCCGCTGTCGGCGCGGTAGTATCCGTACAGGATGCTCATCAGGGTCGATTTGCCGGCGCCATTCTCGCCCACCAGGCCATGGATGGCGCCCTTGGCGATGCTGAAGCTGACGTCCGTGTTCGCCTTGACCGCCCCGAAGTGCTTGGAGATGCCGCGAAATTCTACTGCTGGGTGCATAGGATCACTGGATGATGGTTGCTATGACTAAAAAACGCGCCGGACGGGATCACCCGCCGGCGCGTTCTCTTTATTGAATCACGTGATTAGACCGGGCAGCTGTTGCCAGTGCGGTAGTCGATCACTTTGATCTTGCCGTCGATGATGTCTTTGCGGACGCCCAGGACTTTCTTTTCGATCTCCGGGGTGATCAGCTTGCGGTTATGCTCGTCCAGCGCCCAGTCCACGCCGCCTTCCTTCAAGCCCTTGGCCTGCACGCCGGCCTTCCAGGTGCCGTCCTTCATCTGCGTGAAGGAATCGTAGACGGCGTTGTCGATGCGCTTGACCATGGAGGTCAGCACGCTGCCCGGATACAGGCTGTTCTGGTTGGAATCGACGCCGATCGACAGCTTGCCTTTTTCCTTGGCGGTCTGCAGCGTGCCCATGCCCGAGCCGCCGGCCACGGCGAACACCACGTCCACGCCGCGCTCGAACTGCGAGCGCGCCAGTTCGCCGCCCTTGGCCGGGTCGTTCCATGCGGCCGAGGTGGTGCCCACCATGTTCTGGAACACTTCCGATTTCTTGTCGGCCGCCTTCGCGCCTTGCGCATAGCCGCAGGCGAAGGTGCGGATCAGCGGAATGTCGATGCCGCCGATGAAGCCCAGCTTCTTGGTCTTCGACGCCATGGCGCCGGCTACGCCCACCAGGTAGGAGCCTTCTTCTTCCTTGAAGGTGATCGAGTTCACATTGGCGCCTTGCGCCACGCCGTCGATCAGCACGAAGCGCACTTTCGGGAATTCCTTGGCCACCTTCTGCACCGCCTGGGTCTGGGCGAAGCCGATCGAGGCGATCAGGTCCATGTTCTTGCGCGCCAGGCCGCGCAGCACCTGCTCGGCCTGCGTGTCGCTGCTGGCCTGCACTTCGATGAAGTTGATGCCGGTGTCTTTCTTGAAGCGCGAGGCGCCTTCGAAAGCGGACTGGTTGAACGACTTGTCGAACTTACCGCCCGCGTCGTAGACGACGGCCAGTTTCGGGGCAGCGGCGGAGGCGCCGGCGGCCACGCACATGGCGGCTATCGTCATACTGAGTTGTTTGATTTTCATGAGTAGGCTCCTGGAAGTTCGATATTGTATATTTTTTGCGGCTGAAACATGTAATTTGGGCTCATTTTAGAGGCCCGCGTCTTGAATGGCCTGATTCCCGGCGGCGGTCCGGCCTGCTTCATTGTTACTATGGCATGCCATCAAAAACGTGAAACTTGGTCATATTGTGTCCGGGTCATGTCGTGCTGATGCAACATTGTCGAAACACCGAAATTTATTTTGCCTTGTTGCTTTTTCATGCTGTTGTCGATTGGTATTGCCAAATCGGCACCGCGCCCCATTCCCTCCACCGCACTCTGCCGCACTATGGCAGGAGCGCACTATATAAATGGCCTGCATCGCGGTTGGATAGTCGCTTACTATGCATGAGCCTGTATATGTATGGCAAATACGTTTTTTATTGCTTATTTATATGTCAAACATATAAATAGAAACTAATGTGTCGTAATTTCCAGTCAAAACTTTTCATGCTAGGATTCGCGCTTGTAACGTTTTTTCTTTGTTTTTTGTAAAGCTTGAACGAATGTTTTACGCCCATTTCGCACCCCGGTGCAATCCCAGCAAGGAGTTGGTTCATGATGACAAAAAGTAAGTACGCGTCCCGTACGCTGATCGCCCTGGCAATCGCCGCTGCCTTCCCGCTGCAAGGCGCGATGGCCCAGGAGGCCGCTCAAGCCGAAGCCAAGCCGCAAGCCGGCCAGCTCGAGACGGTGATCGTGACGGCAGCGCGCCGCTCGGAAAACATCAAGGATGTGCCGATGGCCATCTCCACCATGAAAGGCGAAAAGCTGGACGTGCTGACCGCCGGCGGCGACGACATCCGCTTCATGTCCGGCCGCACGCCGTCGCTGAACGTGGAATCGGACTTCGGCCGTTCCTTCCCGCGCTTCTACATCCGCGGCCTGGGCAACACCGACTTCGACCTGAACGCATCCCAGCCAGTGGGCCTGGTGTACGACGGCGTGGTGCAGGAGTCGCCGATGCTGAAAGGCTTCCCGGTCTTCGACGTGGAACAGATCGAAGTGCTGCGCGGCCCGCAAGGCACACTGTTCGGCCGCAACTCGCCAGCCGGCGTGATCAAGTTCGATTCGGTCAAGCCGTCGAACAAACAGGAAGGCTATGTGTCGGCCGGCTTCGGCAAGGACGGCGTGTTCAACGCCGAAGGCGCGTTCAACCTGCCGGTCAACGAAATGATCAACGCCCGCGTGTCGCTGCAGTCGCAGTCGCGCGACGACCGCGTGCACAATCCGCGCATCACCGGTACCCAGGACTTCGAAGGCTACAAGGACAACGCGGCCCGCGTGCAGGTGGCGTTCAAGCCTAACAAGGACTTCAGCGCGCTGTTCAACGTGCACCATCGCGACATGGACGGCAGCGCCACCCTGTTCCGCGCCGGCATCATCAAGAAGGGCACCAACGACATCGTCGACGGCTTCGACTACGGCAGCTATCCGACCGACGGCTTCAACACCCAGAAGCTGAAGGTCACCGGCTCCAGCCTGACCCTGCGCTACGACCTGCCGGCGATGACGCTGCACTCCATCACGGGCTACGAGAAGGCCAAGTTCTATAGCCGCGCCGATGTGGACGGCGGCTACGGTTCCGGCGCCACCTCCGGTCCGGCGCCGGCCTTCATCCCGTTCACTTCCGAAACCGCCGACGGGCTGCCGGACCACAAACAGATCTCGCAAGAGTTCCGCGTCGAGTCCAACACCAAGGACCGCCTGCAGTGGATCGCCGGCGTGTACTACTTCAAGGAAGACATCGTCGTCGACAGCTTCAACTTCGACACCCTGGGCGGCGGCGTGGTCAATGGCTATGCGCAGCAGACCCAGAACTCGCGTTCGTGGGCCGCCTTCGGCTCGGTGAACTACGCGCTGAGCGATGTATGGAAAGTGCGCGCCGGTATCCGCTACACCGACGACAAGAAGGACTTCGTGGCAGCCCGCACCCTGACGCCGTTCGGCGGCAAGAACGTCGGTCCGCTGTTTGCGCATCCGCAAGACACCAATGTCAGCTGGGACCTGAGCACCAACTACGAAATCGACAAGAACACCAACGTCTACGGCCGCATCGCGACCGGCTACCGCGCACCGTCGATCCAGGGCCGCGTGCTGTTCGGTGACACCATCTCGGTGGGCGACTCGGAAAAGAACCTGTCGGTGGAGGCCGGCATCAAGCAGGACTTCCTGAACAAGCGCGCGCGCCTGTCGGCATCGGTCTTCAAGTACCGCGTGAAAGACCTGCAGCTGACCGCAGGTTCGGGCGCAGTCAACCAGAATCGCCTGGTCAACGCGGACAAGGCTGAAGGCCAGGGCTTCGAGCTCGACCTGCAAGCGATCATCTCGGACGAATGGCGCGCCACCATCGGCGGCAGCTACAACGACACCGAGATCAAGGATGCAGGCCTGTTCGTGTCCCCATGCGGCAACGGCTGCAC
The DNA here is from genome assembly GCF_001425045.1 of Massilia sp. Root351. GTDB lineage: Bacteria > Pseudomonadota > Gammaproteobacteria > Burkholderiales > Burkholderiaceae_D > Rugamonas. The sequence continues at coordinate 864,384 of NZ_LMDJ01000001.1, forward strand.
CGTGACCAACCCGACCCAGACCGTGGGCGGCAGCCGCGTCGCGCTGATCAACGGCAATCCGCTGCCGCGCGCGCCCAAGTGGGTAGGCAACTTCACGCTGCGCTACAGCACGCCTGTGGGCAACGGCGAGTTCTACGCCTACACCGACTGGGCCTACCGCGACAAATACAACATGTTCCTGTATGAAGCGAAGGAATACAAAGCCAAGTCCATGCTGGAAGGCGGCCTGCGCGCCGGCTACAAGTGGGCCGATGGCAAGTATGAAGTGGCCGCCTACGGCCGCAACATCACCGGCCGCGAGCAAGTCATCGCCGCGATCGACTTCAACAACCTGACCGGCATCGTCAACGAGCCGCGCACCTATGGTGTGCAGTTCAAAGCGAACTTCTGATAAGTTGCTTTATTAGCGAAGCCCGCGCATCGTAAGATGTGCGGGCTTTTTTACTTTCAGGGGAGACGCATGCAGACAGCGGTGAGTTTATGGCCCTTGCTGGGCGTAGGGGTGATCGTGGCGGGCTTCCTGCTGCGCGCGCACCCGGTACTGGTGGTGGTGGCGGCGTGCTTCACCACCGGGTTCGCGGCCATGATGCCGGTGGAGGCCTTGCTGGCGTCGCTGGGCAGGGCTTTCGTCAAGACGCGCAACCTGCCGCTGATCTATTTGCTGCCGCTGGCCGCCATCGGCCTGCTGGAGCGCTACGGCTTGCGCGAGCATGCGCAGGCGGCCATCGCGCGCGTGAAGTCGGCCACGGCGGGGCGTATCCTGATCGTCTACCTGACGGTGCGCGAACTGTCCGCCGCCGGCGGGCTGACCAGCCTGGGCGGGCATCCCAACATGGTGCGCCCGCTGGTGGCGCCGATGGCCGAAGCGGCGGCCGAGCTGCGCCACCCGGGCCTGAGCGAGCGTCTGCGCCAGCGCGTGCGCGCCATGGCCGCCGCCACCGACAACGTCGGCCTGTTCTTTGGCGAGGACATCTTCGTGGCCTTTGGCGCCATTGTGCTGATGCAGACCATCCTGCACGGCGAAGGCATCGACGTGAACCCGCTGCACATGGCAATGTGGGGCATTCCCACCGCCGTCACCGCCTACGTGATCCACGCCTGGCGCTTGCGCCGCCTGGACCGCGAGATCGAGCGCGAGCTGGCCGCCGCAGCTGCCAGGGCGGCAGCGGCCCCGGGAGCGCAGCCATGATCTTCAAGCTCGACTATTTCTACCTGCTGCTGGGCGCTGTATTGGGCCTGATCGCGCTGCTCACGCTGGCGGACCGCAGCAATCCCCGCCGCTACAGCACCGCGCTGTTCTGGGCGCTGTATGCCATCATCTACCTGGCCGGCGCAGCGCTGCCGGACGCCACGGCCGGCGCCATCATGATCGCCATGGCCCTGCTGGCCGGATTCGGCGGCGTGCGCATGGGGGCGCCGAAGAACCTGCCCGAAGCGGAGCGCCGCAGCAGCGCCCAGCGCCTCGGCAACAAGCTGTTCGTGCCCGCGCTCGTGATCCCGGCCGTCACCATGGCCTGCGCCACGCTGCTCAAGGACGTGCAGCTGGGCGGCCTGTTCCTGTTCGACCAGAAGCACATCACTTTGGCCGCGCTGGGCTGCGCCTCTGTCATCGCCGTGGCGGTGGCCTGCGTGATGCTGCGCGCCTCGCCGCTGCAAGCGGCGCGCGAGCAGCGCCGCCTGGTGGACGCCATGGGCTGGGCCATCGTGCTGCCGCACATGCTGGCCGTGCTGGGCCTGCTGTTCACCGAGGCGGGCGTGGGCAAGGCCGTGGCGCATGTCAGCACGTCCTACATCAATATGGACTGGAAGCTGGTGGCAGTGGCCGTGTATTGCGGCGGCATGGCACTGTTTACCATCGTCATGGGCAACGGCTTCGCGGCTTTCCCGGTGATGGCGGGCGGCGTCGGCGTGCCGGTGCTGGTCAACGTGTATGGCGCCAATCCGGCGGTCATGGCCGCCATCGGCATGTTCAGCGGCTATTGCGGCACCCTGATGACGCCGATGGCGGCCAACTTCAACATCGTGCCGGCCGCGCTGCTCGACCTGCACGACAAGCACGCCGTCATCAAGGCCCAGATTCCCACCGCGCTGCCGCTGCTGGGCGCGAATATGCTGCTGTTGTACTTCCTGATGGATTTTTAAGATGAGAACCGTACTGCTGACCGGCTTCGAGCCGTTTAACCAAGAGACCATCAACCCCGCCTGGGAAACCGTGCGCGCGCTGGACGGCTGGAGCGAGGACGGCTTCCGGGTCGTGGCGCGCCAGCTGCCCTGCGTGTTCGGCGCGGCCAACCAGGCGATGGCGCAGGCGCTGGCCGAACTTGAGCCCGCGGTGGTGATTGCGGTGGGGCAGGCCGGCGGGCGCTGCGACCTGTCGGTCGAGCGCATCGCCATCAACATCGACGATGCGCCCATCATGGACAACCGCCAGCAGCAGCTGGTGGACCAGGCCATCGTGGCGGACGGCCCGGCGGCCTATTTCGCCACGCTGCCGATCAAGGCCATCGTGCAGGCCCTGCGCGCCGCCGGTCTGCCGGCTTCGGTGTCGCAGACCGCCGGCACCTTCGTCTGCAACCATGTGTTCTATGGCCTGATGCACGCCGCCGCCTCGCGCACGGACGCCATGAGGGGCGGGTTCATCCACATTCCCTACCTGCCGCAGCAGGCGGCCGCCCATCCGGGTGCGGCCAGCATGTCGCTGGCGGACATGGTCGAGGGACTGCGCATCGCGGTGCGCACCACGCTTGCCACCGGGGCCGACCTGCGCATGCAGGGCGGGGCGACGCAGTAACCGCGTGCCGCCCGGGGAGCGTCAGGTGGCCGGTTTCAGTATGTTGAGGAAGGCGCGCACCACCGGCGCGTCATCCAGCGTGGTGTAAGTGATGTAGAGGTTGGCCGACGGCGGATTGGTGCGGATCGGCACGAACACCACGCCGGGCCAGCCGATGCGGCTGGTGGTCTCCGGCAGCAGCGCCACGCCCAACCCCGCGCCCACCATGGCCAGCAGGGTTTGCGGCTCGGAGGCCTCCTGGAAGATGGTGGGCTGGAAGCCGGCCTTGACGCAGCACTGGATCAGGTAGCGCGGGAAGGCGGACTTGTCGAGCGCCAGCGTCAGCATCGGTTCGCTGGCGATGTCGGTCAGCTCGATCGCGTCCTGCTTGGCCAGCGGGTGGTGCTCGTTGAGCGCCACGCACACGTTCTCCCGGAAGCACAGTTCCTGGCGCAGGTTGTCGTTCTTCAGGTCGTCATCGTTGAGCCGGGGTTCGCGCCAGAAGCCCACGTCGATCTGCTTGGCGCGCAGCGCCTCGTACTGCACCGTGGGGCCGAACTCGTGGATGGTCCAGGTCACGCGCGGATATTTGCTCTGGAATTCCTCCAGCAGCGAGGGAATCGGCCCCCACATCGCCGAACCGACGATGCCCACCCGCAGCCGGCCCACTTCGCCCCGGTCGATCTGGCGGATGGTGTCGATGGTCATGCGCATCTTGGCCAGCAGGTCGGACGCCTCGGACATCAGGGCTTTGCCCGCCACCGTCAGCTCGAAGGTGCGCGTGGTGCGCGCGAACAGGCGCACGCCCAACTCGCTTTCCAGCTTCATGATCTGCTGGCTCAGGGGCGGCTGCGATATGTGCAGGCGTTCGGCGGCGCGGCTGAAACTCTTTTCTTCTGCGACGGCGAGAAAGTACTTTAGCTGTTTCAGGTCGATGGACATGGCATGTCTCCAGGCGTCGCCGCGTTCAAGCGACAGGATGCTCCAGCAGGGCGCGGGCCAGTTCGGCGCCTACCCGCGCGTTGTTCTTGACCAGCGCGATATTGGTGGCCAGGCTGCGGCCCTCGGTCAGCTGCTTGATGCGCGCCAGCAGGAAGGGCGTGACCTTCTTGCCGGTGACGCCGCCGGCTGCCGCCTCGCCCAGCGCCTGCGCGGTGATGGCGTCGATTTCCGCCTTCGGCATGGCGTCGGCCTGCGGCACCGGCGCGCTCACCACCACGCCGCCCTTCAGGCCCAGCTTCCACTTGGTGTTGATGAAGGAGGCCTGTTCGGCCGGCGTGTCGAGCTGGAATTCGGCATTGAAGCCGCTCTCGCGCGTGAAGAAGGCCGGGAAGCCGGCCTGGCCCACGCTCACCACCGGCACGCCGTGCGTTTCGAGGTATTCCAGGGTCAAGCCGATGTCGAGGATGGACTTCACGCCCGCACACACCACGGCCACCGAGGTTTGCGCCAGTTCCTGCAGGTCGGCCGAGATGTCGAAGCTGGTTTCCGCGCCGCGGTGCACGCCGCCGATGCCGCCGGTGACGAACACATGGATGCCGGCCAATTCGGCGCAGATCATGGTGGCGGCCACGGTGGTGGCGCCCAGTTTGCCCTGCGAGAGCACGTACGGAAGGTCGCGCCGGCTCACCTTCATGGCATCCGGCGAATTGCCCAGCAATTCCAGCTGCTCGGGCGACAGGCCGATGCAGATCTTGCCGCCGATGATGGCGATGGTGGCCGGCACGGCGCCCGCGTCGCGGATGATCTGCTCGACTTCCCGGGCCGTCTGCACGTTCTGCGGGTAGGGCATGCCGTGCGAAATAATGGTCGATTCCAGCGCCACGACAGGTTTGCCCGCAGCGCGCGCGTTGGCCACTTCGGCCGAGTAGGAGAGGAATTGGTGCATGGTGGGGTTCCTTAAGGGGCCTGGTGTTGGAATTCGCTGATCTCGTCGAGGATGTCGGCGGCCAGCAGCGGGGAGACGGTATCGGGGCTTTCCAGCGTCATGGCGGCCACTTTCAGGCCGCGCCGGCAGGCCAGCGTGAGGTCGCTGCTGCCCTGGTAGATGGACCAGCACACGCCGGCGGCGAAGGCGTCGCCGGCGCCGGTCACATCGACCACGTCCACTTGCGGCGCGGGCAGCCAGTTCAGGCCACCGCCGGCGCCTGCGGTGTGGAACACGCCCGCGCCGCCGCAAGTGATGATGATGTCGCGCGCGCCTTGCTCCTGCACTTCGCGGCAGGCCGCCGCCAGCGCGGCTTCGTCGGGCAGGGCGCGGCCGACCCGGGTTTCCAGTTCGCCGCGGTTGAGCACCAGCAGGCGCAGGCCGTGCAGCTCGCGCGGCAGGCGCGCCATCTTGGGCTGCGATACCGCCACGATGATCAGCGCCACCGCGTCGCGGCGCGCGTCCTGCAGCAGCGTGGCCACGCTGTCCAGCGGCAGGTTCAGGTCGGCCACCACCATAGCCGCGCCGGCGCGCTGCGGCGCGCGGCTGGCCAGGAACTCCGGCGTCATCTGGTCGTACAGGGCCATGTCGGCCAAGGCCAGCACCATCTCGCCGCGCTCGTCCAGCACCGCCGTGTAGGTGCCGCTGTAGGTGTCGTTCAGGCGCAGGCTGCCGCGCGTGTCGATGCCGGCGCTTTCGGCGCGCGACTGCAGCGAGTTGCCGGCCGCGTCGTCGCCCACTGCCGTCAGCAGCGCGGACGGCAGGCCGAGGCGGGCCAGGTTTTCTGCGATGTTGCGCGCCACGCCGCCGTGCACTTCCTCGGCGTAGGCCGGATTGGAGGTGCCCATCTGCAGCGCGGACAGCGTGCGCAGCTTGCGGTCCAGGTTGGCAGCGCCTATACAGAGAACGGGACGCTTGTCCGGTAGCACGTAGGCACGGCCGAGCAGGCGGCGTTCGCGTATCAGGCTGGCGACATGGCCAGCCACGGCGGAGCGCGACAGGCGCAGCTCGACCGCGAGGTCTTGCTGCGAGACGAAGGGGTTGGCGCGGATCAGCTGGTACAGCTGTTCCTTTTTGGAGGTGTCCGTCACGGGCGGTAGCCTTGTAAACATTTGTCCTTAATCGTAAACATTTGTTTGCACAGTGTCAATCGGGCGCAAAACCGGGTGCCTTCCCTAATTTATATGAATTTGCTATAAATGAACAAGAAAAATGGTATTTGCCATACATATAGCCGCTCAGGCATAGTGTCGCCTGTATATTCATACGTCACATATCCGCCACACGCAGCAGCTCAATCTCATAGTTAAAAACATCTTAAAAACGAGGATAACCATGTCTAACAATTCTCCATTCCAGGCCGCCGCCATTGTCCGTTCGCGCATGCCTGCGAGCTTCCAGCCGCGCCTGGCGATGATCCTCGGCTCCGGCCTGGGCGTGCTGGCGGAACAGATGACGGACGCGGTGACCATCGGCTTCGACGAGCTGCCGGGCTTTCCCATCTCCACCGTGCACGGCCACGCCGGCGCCATGGTGCTGGGCACGCTGAACGGCGTGCAGGTGGTGATGCTGAAGGGGCGCGGCCACTTCTACGAAGGCTACGGCCTGGGCGTGATGACGTCCGCCGTGCGCACCCTGAAACTGCTGGGCGTGGACTTCCTGTTCGTCACCAACGCGGCCGGCTCGCTGCGTCCCGAAGTGGACGCCGGCTCGCTGGTGGCGCTGACCGACCATATCAATTTCCTGCCGGGCACGCCGATGATCGGCCCGAACGACGAACGCTTCGGCCCGCGCTTCTTCAGCATGGCCAACGCCTACGACGCCGACCTGCGCAGCCTGCTGAAGAGCACTGCCGCCGAGCAGTCCATCACGCTGCACGACGGCGTCTACATCGCCTACGCCGGCCCCAACTTCGAAACGCCGGCTGAAATCCGCGCCTTCAAGACGCTGGGCGCGGACGTGGTGGGCATGTCGGTGGTGCCGGAAGTGGTGCCTGCGCGGCATTGCGGCCTGAAGGTGGTGGGCGTGTCCGTTGTCACCAACCTGGCCGAAGGCCTGTCGCCGTTCCCGCTGTCGCACGAGCAGACCCTGAAGTACGCCGCCATCGGCGCCGAAAGCCTGATCAAACTGATCCTGGGCTTCGTGGAAAACGTGGCAAAAACGCCTAAGGCGTAATGTAAAAAGGGGCGGCTGGACCGCCCCTGTGCTTTATTCGGCATAAACTGACCTTTTGAGCGAGCCTATCATGTCACGCGCATTCATCCTCCTACTGGATTCCTTCGGCCTGGGTGCAACCCCGGACGCCGACAAATACGGCGACAGCGCCACCAACACCTTCGGCCATATCGCCGCCTGGGCCGCCAGGGAAGGCAAGCCGATGTCGCTGCCGAACATGGAAAAGCTGGGCCTGGCCGCGGCCGCCCACGCAGCCTGCGGCCAGTGGGCCGACGGTTTTGCCCTGCGCGACGGTTTCACCGCCGCCTACGGCGCGGCGCGCGAACAGTCCACCGGCAAGGACACGCAGAGCGGCCACTGGGAAATCGCCGGCGTGCCGGTGCTGTTCGACTGGGGCTACTTCCCCAAGACCGTGCCGTCCTTCCCCCAAGAGCTGACCGACAAGCTGCAGGAACTGACCGGCGTGCCCGGCTTCCTGGGCAACTGCCACGCGTCCGGCACCACCATCATCAACGAGCTGGGCGACGAACACGTCGCCAGCGGCAAGCCTATTCTCTATACCTCGGCCGATTCGGTGCTGCAGATCGCCTGCCACGAAGAGCACTTCGGCCTGGAACGCCTGTACGACATGTGCGAGAAGGCGTATGAGCTGGTCAAGCCGTACAACATCGGCCGCATCATCGCGCGCCCGTTTACGGGCGCCAACGGCAACTACAAGCGCACCTCGAACCGCCACGACTACGCCATTCCGCCGCACGCGCCGACGCTGCTGGACCACGTGCACGACGAAGGCGGCGAAGTGATCGCCCTGGGCAAGATCAGCGACATCTACGCCGCCAAGGGCGTGAGCCGCGTGGTCAAGGGCGTGGACAACATGGCCTTGTTCGATGCGCTGCTGAAGGTGCAGGACGAGGCGGGCGAGAAGTCGCTCACCTTCGTGAACTTCGTCGACTTCGACCAGGCCTTCGGCCACCGCCGCGACGTGGCCGGCTACGCCAACGCGCTGCACGAAATGGACGCCCGCCTGCCCGAGTTCTTCTCCAGGATGAAGGACGGCGACCTGTGCGTGATCACGGCCGACCATGGCTGCGATCCGACCTCGCCGGGCTCGGACCACACCCGCGAACACATCCCGATGATCTTCTTCGGTCCAGGCGTGCAAGGCCGCCCGCTTGGCATCTCGGAGACCTTCTCCGACATCGGCCAGACGCTGGCGCACCACCTGGGCGTGAAACCACTTTCCAACGGAACCAACCTCCTATGACCATCCCGCACGACTTCAAGCGCACCGAGGCCATGGCCCTCGACCTGAGCTGGCTGAACCATATCCACGTGAACAAGGCAGCGGCCGACCGCCGCGCCGCCTCGCTGGCAAACCGCCGCTCGGTGAAGAAAGAGTACCAGGCCGCCTGGCTGGTGAAGGCCATCGGCCTGATCGACCTGACCACGCTGTCGGGCGACGACACCCCGGGCCGTGTCGAGCGCCTGTGCATGAAGGCCATGCGTCCGCTGCGTTCGGATTTGGTGGAAGCGCTGGGCATCTCGAATGTGACCACCGGCGCGGTGTGCGTGTACCACGAGATGATCAAGCCGGCGGTGCAGGTGCTGCAGGGCCGCCTGCCGATCGCCGCCGTGTCGACCGGCTTCCCGGCCGGCCTGACCAGCATGGAAACCAAGGTGCGCGAGATTGAACTGAGCGTGGCCGCAGGCGCCACCGAGATCGACATCGTGATCACCCGCCAGCACGTCCTGACCGGCAACTGGCAGGCGCTGTACGACGAAATGCTGGCTTACCGCAAAGCCTGCGGCGAAGCGCACGTGAAGGCCATCCTGGCCACCGGCGACCTGGTGACGCTGGAAAACGTGGCCAAGGCATCGTGGGTGTGCATGATGGCCGGCGCGGACTTCATCAAGACCTCCACCGGCAAGGAAGGCGTGAACGCCACCATTCCGGTGTCGCTGGTGATGGTGCGCGCGATCCGCGAGTTCTACGAACAGACCGGCTTCAAGATCGGCTACAAGCCCGCCGGCGGCGTGGGCACGGCCAAGGGTGCCCTGCAGTACATGACCGTGATGAAAGAGGAACTGGGCAACGAGTGGCTGGAGCCGCACCTGTTCCGCATCGGCGCATCGAGCCTGCTGACCGACATCGAGCGCCAGCTCGAGCACTACGTCACCGGCAACTACTCCGCTGCCCACCGTCACGCGCAACCTTAAGAAGACACCGATATGCCAACTATCAACGAGATCCTCAACACCATGGAATACGGCCCGGCACCAGAAAGCCAGAAAGAAGCGCAAGCGTGGCTGGACCAGAAGGGCCGCCAGTTTGGCCTGTTCATCGACAACGCCTGGAGCGACGCCGGTGAACTGTTCGCATCGACCAACCCGGCCGACGGCAAAGAGCTGGCCAGGCTGACGCAGGCCACCGGCGACGACGTCGACCGTGCCGTGGCAGCCGCGCGCCGCGCGCAGCCGGCCTGGCAAGGCCTGGGCGGCCATGGCCGCGCCAGGATCCTGTATTCGGTCGCGCGCCTGATGCAAAAGCATTCGCGCCTGTTCGCCGTGCTGGAAACGCTGGACAACGGCAAGACCATCCGCGAAACCCGCGACGCCGACCTGCCGCTGGTGGCGCGCCACTTCTACTACCACGCAGGCTGGGCCCAGCTGCAGGACGAAGAATTCGCCAACCACCGTCCGGTGGGCGTGGTCGGCCAGATCGTCCCCTGGAATTTCCCGCTGCTGATGCTGGCGTGGAAAATCGCCCCGGCGCTGGCCGCCGGCAACACCGTGGTCTTCAAGCCGGCTGAATTCACCTCGCTGACCGCGATGCTGTTTGCCGACATCTGCGTGCAGGCAGGCGTGCCTGCCGGCGTGGTCAACATCGTCACCGGCGACGGCCGCGTGGGCGAAGCCATCGTCAACCATGCAGGCATCGACAAGCTGGCCTTCACCGGCTCCACCGAAGTGGGCCGCCTGATCCGCCAGGCCACCGCAGGCAGCGGCAAGAAGCTGTCGCTGGAACTGGGCGGCAAGTCGCCCTTCATCGTCTTCGAAGACGCCGACCTGGACGCCGCGGTCGAAGGCCTGGTCGACTCCATCTGGTTCAACCAGGGCCAGGTCTGCTGCGCCGGTTCGCGCCTGTTGGTGCAGGAATCGGTGGAAGCGCGCTTCCTGGACAAGCTGCGCGCGCGCATGGACAACCTGCGCCTTGGCTCGCCGCTCGACAAGTCGATGGATATCGGCGCCCTGGTCGATCCGGTGCAGCAGCAGCGCATCGCCGGCCTGGTCGAATCGGCGCGCAGCGAAGGCTGCACCGTGTACCAGCCTGCCGGCTGCGCAATCCCGGCCGACGGCTCGTGGTTCCCGCCGACGCTGATCACCGGCGCGTCGACCTCCGCCGCCGTGGCGCAGGCTGAAATCTTCGGCCCTGTGCTGGTGGCGATGAGCTTCCGCACCCCGCCTGAAGCGGTACAGCTGGCCAACAACACCGTGTACGGCCTGGCCTCCTGCGTGTGGACCGAGAACATCTCGCTGGCGCTGGACGTGGCGCCGCAGATCAAGGCCGGCGTGGTGTGGATCAACACCGCCAACCAGTTCGACGCCGCTTGCGGCTTCGGCGGCTACCGCGAATCCGGCTACGGCCGTGAAGGCGGCCGCGAAGGCATGTACGAATACCTGGTGCCGGTGTCGGAAGACGCGCGCCCTGCGGCGCCGCTGCTGGCCGCGCCGGCGAAAGCCAAGGCAGCACCGCTTGCCGCCGACGCATTCGCCATCGACCGCACCGCCAAGCTGTACATCGGCGGCAAGCAGGCCCGTCCGGACGGCGCCTACAGCCGCGCCATCCACGGCGCGGACGGCAAGTTCATCGGCGAAGTGGGCGAAGGCAACCGCAAGGACATCCGCAACGCCGTGGAAGCGGCGCACAAGGCCACCGGCTGGACCAAGGCCACCGCGCACAACCGCGCGCAGGTGCTGTTCTACATCGCCGAGAACCTGGCCGCGCGCGGCGAGGAATTCGCCGCCCGCATCGGCGCCATGACCGGCGCCAGGAATCCAGAGAAGGAAGTGCAAGCGGCCATCGAGCGCCTGTTCTACTGGGCGGCGTGGGCGGACAAGTACGACGGCCTGGCGCACCAGCCGCCGATGCACGGCATCACCGTGGCGCTGAACGAAGCGGTCGGCGTGATCGGCATCGTGGCGCCGAACGAGTCGCCGCTGCTGGGCTTCATTTCGCTGGTGGCGCCGGCCATCGCCGTGGGCAACCGCGTGGTGGTGGTGCCGTCCGAAGCGCATCCGCTGTCGGCCACCGACCTGTACCAGGTGTTCGACACTTCCGACCTGCCGGCCGGCGTGGTCAACATCGTCACCGGCTCGGCCGACGAACTGGCGCGCACGCTGGCCTCGCACGCCGACATCGACGCCGTGTGGCGCCATGACGGGTCGGCCGAAGGCTGCGCCGAAGTGGAGCGCCTGTCGGCGGCGTCGCTGAAGCGCACTTGGACCGGCGGCGCCAAAGGCCGCGACTGGTACAGCACCGCGCAGGCGGGCGGCCGCGCCGTGCTGGCGCACGCGTCGCAGGTGAAAAACATCTGGATTCCCTACGGCGTCTAAGCCGCCAGTGAATCGTGGGGCCGCCGCGCCATCGCAACAGCGATGGCGCTTGCGGCCCCAACTACCTTACAAAGAAGGAAAAGACCATGTTCCTCACTCAAGAGATCATCCGTAAAAAACGCGACAAGGGCGTGCTGAGCGCCGAAGAGATCCAGTTCTTCGTGCGCGGCATTACCGACGGCAGCGTCAGCGAAGGGCAGATCGCCGCGCTGGCCATGGCCGTGTTCTTCAACGACATGAACATGGACGAACGCGTGGCCTTCACCTTGGCCATGCGCGATTCCGGCCAGGTGCTGGAATGGCAATCGCTGAACCTGCCGGGACCGGTGATGGACAAGCATTCCACCGGCGGCGTGGGCGACGTGGTCTCGCTGATGCTGGGACCGATGATCGCCGCCTGCGGCGGTTTCGTGCCGATGATTTCCGGCCGCGGCCTGGGCCACACCGGCGGCACGCTGGACAAGTTCGACTCCATCCCCGGCTACTCCACCGTGCCGGACAACGACAAGTTTCGCCAGGTGGTGTGCGAAGCGGGCGTGGCCATCATCGGCCAGACCGCCTCGCTGGCGCCGTCCGACAAGCGCTTCTACTCGATCCGCGACGTCACCGCGACGGTGGAATCGGTGGCCATGATCACCGGCTCCATCCTGTCGAAGAAGCTGTCGGCCGGCCTGGACGTGCTGGCCATGGACGTCAAAGTGGGCTCGGGCGCCTTCATGCCGAGCTATGAAAAATCGGTGGAGCTGGCCGAGAGCATCGTCACCGTCGGCAACGGTGCCGGCACCCTGACTTCGGCGCTGCTGACCGACATGAACGAATCGCTGTCGCCGTGGGCCGGCAACGCGCTGGAAGTGCGCGGCGCGATTGACTACCTGAGCGGAAAGTGCCGTCCGGCGCGCCTGCACGAAGTGACCATGGCGCTGTGCGCAGAGATGCTGGTACTGGGCAAGCTGGCCGCCACCGAAACCGAAGCGCGCGCCAAGCTGCAGCACGCACTCGATTCCGGCGAAGCCGCCGAGCGTTTTGCGCGCATGGTGACCGCGCTGGGCGGTCCGTCCGACCTGATGTCGAACCTGGACAAGCACCTGGAGAAAGCGCCGGTGGTGGTGGACGTGCCGGCGCTGTCGTCCGGATTCGCCTCGAAGACCGTGTGCCGCGACATCGGCCTGGCCGTGGTGGCCCTGGGCGGCGGCCGCCGCCTGCCGACCGACAAGATCGACTTCGCCGTCGGCCTGACCGACCTGGTCGAGCTGGGCCAGCCGGTGCAAGCCGGCCAGCCGCTGGCCAGGGTGCACGCCCGCACCGCAGCGGCGGCGCAAGCCGCGGTGGCGCAGATCCAGGCCGCCTACACCATCACCGACGCCGCGCCCGCCGCCAACCCCGTCATCTACCGCACCATCCGCCCGTAACAAGCGGGCTGAGCCGCATTCGCGCCGAATCGGGGTCTGACCCCGAAGTGGTGAAAATGCGGCTCAGGTCGCTTCTGGAGAGAAATATGAACAACGAACAATTGATCGCCGAGGCCGCGCTGGCGCGCTTGAAGGCGTATACGCCGTACTCGAACTTCAAGGTTGGCGCGGCGCTGCTGACCAATGACGGCAAGGTGTTCCACGGCTGTAACGTGGAGAACGCATCCTACGGCCTGTGCAACTGCGCCGAGCGCACCGCTTTCTTCAGCGCCGTCGCGCACGGCTACCGGCCGGGCGACTTCGACAAGCTGGCCGTCATCGGCGAGACCGACGGCCCGATCGCGCCGTGCGGCGCGTGCCGGCAGGTGACCCTGGAACTGGGCGGCAACGAACTGCCGGTGGTGCTGGCCAACCTGAAGGGCGACGTCTTCGAGACCACCGCGGCGGCCCAGCTGCCGAACGCCTTCGGCGGCGCGGACCTGAAGAAGTAAGCATCTTGAAGAAGGTTATCGACGTTCAGGCCGCGGTCGCCGTTGCGGCGGCCGAGGCCATCGTGGCGAAAACGCAGGGCACTTTCGGTGTCGGCGGCGCCATGCTGGATCAGACCGGCAAGGTGCTCAAGTCGCTGCACAACAACGTCATCCGCCAGGGCATGGTGTACGACCCGACGGCGCACGGCGAGCGCCAGCTGATCGACTGGTATTACGCCGAGCGCGCCAAGGGCGTGCCGCTGCCCGAGCCGAAGGACATCACCATCGTCACCTCGCTCGACCCGTGCTGCATGTGCACCGGCGCCATCCTGGCCGGCGGCTTCAACGTGCTGGTGGCGGCCACCGACGCCAACGCCGGCATCAACTACGACAGCACCGCGCACTTCGACGCGCTGCCCGAGGGCCTGCGCGCGCAAGCGCAGGCCACCTTCGGCTATCCGGCCGTGCTGGGCGACTCGCAGTACGCGCGGCCGGCGCACGGCATGGCGCCCAAGTCCTTTTTCATCGGCAAGACCATCGCCGAGCCGACCCAGGCGCTGTGCTCGCTGGTGTTCGAAGCCACGGCCAAGGGCGCCATGGCGCTGTTCAACGTCGATCCGGCGCGCGCGCAGCTGAAGGACCCGGCCACGCTGTCGCCCAAGCACGCCATCGTGTGCGCGCTGAAGAAGGTGTTTCCGGAAGCGCTGTCGGTGCGCTGCGAAGCGCAGCGGCCGGACGCCCGGCTTGCGCCGGCCATGCGCAAGGCCATCGCGCGCGACAGGGTGATGGGCGGGAAGGGCGATGCGGTGGCTTTGCTGGATTCCTTCGGCAACCTGCTGCTGTGCATGCCGGGCCGGCGCAACCAGTCCGGCATCCGCACCGCGTTCATGGAATGCACCCGCGCCTACGCGCAGCTGCGCTACAAGCTGCTGGACGGTGCCGCCCCGGCGCAGCGCGAGGAAATCCGCCAGTACCTGGGCCATCCCAAGGACGGTACGTTTGTCTTTGCGAACGGGCCGGACGACGGCGCGCTCAGTTTCATGGAACTGGGCGCCTACGGGTCGACCATGGAGGGGGAACTGCCGGAGTCGAATCCGGCGCAGTTCCAGTACGTGCGTCCGGCCTTGCCGCAGCAGGCCCTTGAGCTGATCTGCCGTTCGATGCCGCCGCTGTACCGCCACCTGATCCGCATCCGCCCGGTGCAGGTGGCGGACGCGGACCTGGTGGCCGCGCTTAGCGCAGGTTGATCGCCACCACGCCGTTGACCGGGTGGGTGATGTAGAGGATGCCGTTTTCCGAGATGGCGATGCTGCCGCCCGCCGGGTACTCCCACACCACTTTGTGCGTCGCCAGGTCCACCGCCACGACCCGCGATTGCGAGGCGGCGAAGGCCAGGTTGTCGGTGGCCAGCACCTCGGTGTAAGGCTCGTCCTGGACCGCGCCAAGCGCCAGGCTGGTCCACAGCGGATCGCCGTTGGCGCTGTTGCGGGCCTCCAGCTTGCCGCCATTGACCGCGTACAGCGTGCTGCCCACCAGCGCCGGATAGCTGGTGAAGCTGGCTTGCACCTGCCAGTTCAGCTTGCCCGTTGCGGCGCTGAATGCGGCCAGCGCGCCGCCCCTGCTGTCGGACTCGGTCACGAACACCTGGGTGCCGTTCAGCACCGGCGCCATGGTGGCGGGGGCGCCGGAGTAGGGCAGCAGGCTGGGCGAGGCGTAGGCCAGCTTGCCGGTGGCCGCTTCGATGCCCAGCATGATGCCCTGGGTGAAGTTATAGATCAGCGTGCCGTCGGTGGAGACGGCCCAGCCGCCGCGCGTGGACTCGGTGAACTGCCACAGCGGCGTGGTGCTGGCGGAATCGAACTTGCTCAGCGCGCCGGCCGGCCCGTACTGCCCGTACACGGTGGTGCCCGACACCAGCGGCGGCGCATAGTCGGTGGTCTGCACGACGGTGCTGGGCAGGTGCGACATTTGCTGGCCGGTGCCCAGGTTGTAGGTACGGTAGGTGTTGCCGGTGGCGCCGGAGCTGAACAGGTGCAAGCGGTTGTCGCCCAGCACGGGCAGGCTGGTTTGCGCGCGCTTGCCCATGTCGGTGCGCCAGCGGTCCAGGCCGGTCAATTCTTCGACTGCCTGCAGGGTCCAGTCCGGCTCGGCGCCGTTGCCAGCCGGCATGCTGGAGACCAGGTAGACTTTTTTGTCGGCCACGACGACCGGCTTGAAGCGGCGCAGCTTGGCGCTGTCGGGGTCGACCGTCCAGCGGAAGCTGAAGGCCGACGGCGTGAACGTGGCCGGGATGTAGCTGGTGCGCGCGGCGTCGTACTGCGCTTGGTTCCAGGCGTGCAGGCCGGCCACCGGCGCCAGCGCGCTCAGGTTGCCCACCTTCTTGACCGTCAGCGTGACCGGCAGCAGCCAGGGGGAACCGGCCAGCGGCGTGCGGCAGGTGCTGGCCGCATCGGTGCACAGCTTCACTTCGATGGTGCTGTTGTAGGTGCCGGCCGCCAGCGTGGCGTTGGTCGTGATGCGCGCTTCGTACTCCTGCGCCGACACGGTGCTCAGGCTGGTGTTGCTGAACAGGTCGGCCTTGGCCGCCACGGCGGCGTTGACGCCGGCCGGGATCGCCGAACTGGCCTTGATGCTGACGGTGAAGGTGGTGCCGGTGCCGGCGTTCTGCGTGACGAGGGCCGGCGAGGGCGACAGCGTCAGCACCACGTTTTCAACCGGCGCCGGCGGCGTCACGGTGCCGGGGTTGGTAGCGCCGCCGCCGCCCCCGCCGCCGCCGCCGCACGCGGCCAGTGCCAGCAGCGCGGTAGTCGCTAGCATGTTGGAATAGGTCAAGCGCATGTCTTCCCTCTGGTGTTTCCCAAAAGCACAAGTATAGCGCAGCCCGGGTGGCGCGGCGTCAAGCGCGCATCAAAAGCCGCGTCAATTCTGCACAGGAACCAACAGATTCGCGTCGCGCGCCAACTGCCAGGCGCCGCCGCTGTTTTTGCGGAAGACGGACAGGGTGTGGCCGGCGCGCCGCACGGTGCGGCCGCCGTCGGCCAGCGGCACCACCCGCACCTCCAGCGTGGTGCGGCACCAGGCCAGGTCGCCGCACACCTCCACTTCGTCCACGGTGCTGTCCGATTCAATGCGGTGCGCGGCCAGCAGGGCGCGCAGGCCGGCGGCGAAGCCGTCGCGCCCGTGCATCGGCGGCTGGCCGGCCACCAGGAACACCACGTCCGGCGTCATCATGGCCAGCACTTTTTCCACCTGGCCCAGGCGCGTCGCCTCCACCCAGGCGGCGACCAGTTGCCGGATGGCCGATTCGTCATTCATCAATGGGCCCAGGGATCGTAAGTGCCCACGCTCCACAGCTGGCCCTCGGGGTCGCGGCAGGTGAAGCCGCGTCCGCCGTATTCCTCGTCCTTGAGCGGCATGATGATGGGGGCGCCGGCAGCGACCGCGCGCTGGTGCACCAGGTCGGCATCGTTCACCACCAGGTAGCAGCACTGGGTGACCTTCATATTGGTGTCGGACGGTTGCGCCATCAGCTCGCCGAATTCGGTGTTGAAGATGGAGCTGAGCATCACCATGCCGTTGCCGTAGGTGAGCTGGGCGTGCGCAATGGTGCCGTCGTCGTTGGGCACCACCAGCGCCCGCTCGAACCCCAGGGTGTGGCACAGCCAGTTGATGGCGGCCGGCGCGTCGCGGTAGCGCAGGCACGGGGTAACGGTGGCGCGTGTGTTCTTCGGTATGCTGGACATGTGCTCCCCCTGTAGTGTGAGTGTAGTCCAATCAATATAGACCAGCGCGCGGGGGGCAGCAAATAGTTGCAGTGCGCGAGTCGCGCGCTGCCTACATTGCCTACATTTGCTGGAACAGGTGCGTGTTGCCCCGGCTAACCTCGAGTTCTTCCGCGGAGTTGCGCACCCGCACCATCTGGCGCCCGCGCAGGTCGCGCTTGACTTCGGCGATCGCATCCACGCGCACCAGGGTGGAGCGGTGGATGCGCCAGAATTCTTTCGGGTCCAGCTCGTCTTCCAGCTCCTTCAGGGTCTTGCGGATCAGCACTTCGCCTTCCATGGTCTGGACCCGCGTGTACTTTTCGTCGGCGCGGAAAAACAGCACTTCGCGCGTGCTGATCATGCGCAGGCTGCTGCCCACCTGGGCCTGGATCCACTTCAGGAATTCCTGCGGTTTCTTGCGCTGCGCGGTGTGCGCCAGCAGCTGGGTCAGCTGGCGTTCAATGTTGTCGGGCGTCTTGCCCAGGCGCGCCTGCAGCCGCTCGCAGGTGGTCTTCAGGCGCTCGCCGCCGGCCGGCTTCAGCAGGTAGTCCAGCGCGCCCTGCTCGAACGCCTCGATGGCGTACTGGTCGTAGGCGGTGACGAACACGATGTGGCAGCGGTTGAACAGCATGCGCGCCGCTTCGATGCCCGACAGGCCGGGCATGCGGATGTCGAGGAACACGATGTCCGGCTGGTGCAGGCCGGTCAGCGCGATGGCTTCCACGCCGTTGGCGGCCTCGGCCACAATTTCCAGCTGCGGCCACGCTTCGTGCAGGCGCGCGCGCAGCAGCTGGCGCATCGGTTCTTCGTCGTCGGCGATGATGGCGGTCGGTGTCTTCATTACAGCTTGCTGCCAGCAAAAATATCGGGGGCGAAGGGCATGCGGATGATGGCGCGCGCGCCGCCGTCCAGCGGCGCTTCAATGATGAGCTGGGCGCGGCTGCCGTACAGCAGGCGCAGCCGCTCGCGGATATTGGTCAGGCCCAGGCCGTCGCCGGCGTGCACGTCGAAGCCCACGCCGTCGTCCTGCACTTCCAGCTGCAGCACGTTGCCGGCGGCGGTGCTGCTGGCGCTGGCGCGGATGTCGATGCGCCCGCCTTCCACCTTGGGCTCCAGGCCGTGCTTGATGGAATTTTCGATCAGGGTTTGCAGCATCATGGGCGGGAAGGACGCGCTCAGCAGGTCCGGCGCCACGTCGATCGACACCGCCAGGCGCTCGCGCATGCGGGCCTGCATGATGGCCAGGTAGGCGCGCGACATCTCGATCTGGCGGCCCAGCGTGCCGTTGCCCTTGGCGCGCATCTGCGGCAGCGTGGCGCGCAGGTAGTCGATCAGGTGGGCGTGGATTTTCGCCGCCTGCGGCGGATCGGTCTCGATCAGCTGGCCGATCAGGGCCAGCGTGTTGAACAGGAAATGCGGCTCGACCTGCGCCTGCAGCGCGGCCATCTGCGCTTCGACCAGGCGGCGTTCCAGCGTTTCGGTGCCGGCGTGCTGCTCGGCCTCGCGCGCCTGTCCCTCGGCGCGGCGCTTGCCGCCCGCCAGTACTTTCAGGCCGACTGAAAAGACGATGAACACCGAGACCGCTTCGCCGAGATTGAAGGGCGCGGCCACGATCAGCGCCACCAGGGCGATCACGGCCAGCTTGCGCCATTCGACCTGGGCCAGCCAGTCGAAGAAGTTCCACCACAGGGTGCGGGCGGTGTCGCCCACCTCGCCGATAAACGCGACCAGGCTGCGGGTGCCTTTTTTGGTGCGGCTGAATGCCATTTCCATATTCCTTGCTTAGTGTTCTTGGTTGTCGTGGATGTGCTTGCTGGCGTTGTGGCCGGCAATCAGCGCGATGGCGATCTTCAGCAGCAGGAAGACGGCGAACAGCGTGAGCGCCAGCGGCAGGATGGTCAGCAGCAGCGCCATCATGATGCAGCTGGCCAGCAGGGCCGGCCAGGACATGCGCGACAGGGCGCGGGTGAAGGCGCGGCCGATCTGCTGGGCTGCCTGGCCCACTTCGCGGAATACGCCGCCGACCGTGCGGTTGATGGTTTTCATAGGGACCTCCGTGGTTGATATGGTCTCAATGTATCAATCGGCGCGGCGCCCGGCAGCCGGTTTCCGACGAATTGGCATTTCTGCGGGATAAGCGGTGTCCAGGGGGCGGCGAACTGCGCCGCCACGCCGGCCATTATTTACCCTGGGCAGCTTCCCAGTCCGCGCGCAGCAGGCCGAAAAAGTCGGTGTCGCAGATCTCGCCGTCGACGATCCAGCGCTGGCGCAGATGTCCTTCGTGCACGAAATGCAAGCGCTTGAGCAGGGTGGCCGAAGCCGTGTTGCGCGGGTCGACGTCGGCCTCGATGCGGTGCAGGTCGAAGGCCTGGAAGCCGTGGCTGAGGGTGGCCGCGATGGCTTCCCGCATATAGCCCTTGCCCCAGTGCGCGCGCGACAGGATGTAGCCCATTTCGCAGCGGCGGTTCTGCCGGTTGAACTGGTGCAGGCGGCAGGCGCCGATCAGCGCGTCCGCGCCGCGCACCGTGATGCCCAGGGTGAAGATGGACCCGTCCTCGAAGCCGGCGCGCGTCATGGCCACGTGGGCCTGCGCCTGGGCCAGCTGGTCCCATGGCGGGCAGCTCCAGTAACGCATGGTTTCCGGATCGGAATAGATGTTGTACAGCGACACTGCGTCATTTTCTTCAATCGGACGCAACAGCAACCGCTCGGTATGGAGATTTATCATGCTAAAATTATACACACTGTTGCTTAAATGAAAAATTGTTAAAGTTGCGAAAGAGCCCACATATGCCGTTTCGTCCCGTTTTTACCACGCTCCTGCTCGCCATTGCCGGCATGGCGTCCACTTCCGCCCACGCGGTCTCGCTGTCGTCGTCGGACATCCTGAAGCAGTTTAATACTGTTGTGCTCGGCAGCGCCACGTCCAGCTCGCATACCGACGGCCGCACTTACATCGGCGGCGCGCTGTCGGGCGGCGACTACGTGCAGCACATCAACGACACGCCGGCTTCCAGCTACGCCGGCCTGACCGTGGCGGGCTCGGCCAGCAACGTCAAGGTCAACGGCCTGGGCGCGGTGATCGGCGGCGGCCTGAGCAACTCCACCGTCAACAAGGGCGGCAGCGTGGTGCTGGGCGGCGTCAGCAACAGCAACCTGAACGGCGCGGCCTACATCGAGGGCGCCAGCAGCGGCAATTTCAACGGCGGCAAGCTGGCCACGCCGGACGAAGCAATGGTGGCCAACCTGGTCGCCTCCACCTCCACCAACTTCGGCAGCGTGCTGGGCGGGCTGTCCAGCAGCCTGAAGACCCTGGGCAGCACCGGCAGCAGCGTCACCTTCGACGGCAACCTGGCCATTTTCAACGCCGTGGCCAACGCCAGCGGCGTGGCCGTGTTCGACCTGACCGCGATCGACACCGTGCTGTTCTCCAAGGGCGAGTTCCGCTTCAACCTGAACGGCGCCAGCAGCGTGGTCCTGAACACCGACGTCAAGAGCGCCAACATCAGCGCCAATTTCCTGGGCGGCGCGGCGCAGCAGTACGGCAGCAAGCTGCTGTGGAACTTCTACAACGCCACCGACCTGACCATCAACAACCAGTGGGGCGGTTCGCTGCTGGCCACCAGCGCCTATCTGACCAACAACCAGAACATCGAAGGCGGCGTGTTCGTCAACGGCCTGGACCAGCGCGGCGAAATCCACCTGCAAAGCTTCACCGGCAAGCTGGGCGGCGGTGACGGCGCAACGGGCAGCCCTGCGGCCAGCGTGCCGGAACCGGGCGGCATGGCGCTGTTCGCGGCCGGCCTGGGCATCATGGGCCTGCTGTCGCGCCGCGTGCGCCGCCAGCCGCTGGCAGGCTGATCGCCGCCAGCACCATGCGCACGATGGTGTCCTCGCCATCGTCGTAATCCTTGCGGGTGAGCTGCTTCTTGTCCAGCGCCAGCGCCATCTGCGCCGAGAAGTCGGCGTAAGACTGCGTCATTGCCCAGATCATGAAGATCAGGTGGGTGGCGTTCAGCGGCGCGATGCGTCCCGCCGCGATCCATTTTTCAAACACCGCGATATCCTTGCGCAGCAGCGGCACCACGCGGTTCTTGATCTGCTCCCCGTACAGCTGCGCGCCGCCGATGATCTCCATCGCATAGACCCGGGACGCCCATGGCTGCTCGCGCGAAAAGCGCAGCTTGGCCTGGATGTAGGCGCGCAGCACGTCGCGCGGGTCGTGCTGCTCGTCGGCCAGGCTCTCCATGCGTTGCAGCCAGTCGTCCAGCACATCGTCCAGCACGCGCTGGTAGAGCGCCTGCTTGGTGGGGTAGTAGTACATCAGGTTCTGCTTGGACATCTGCGCCGCATCGGCAATCGCGGCGATGGAAGTGCCCTCGTAGCCGCATTCCGCGAACATGCGCACCGCCACGGCGGCGATGTCCGCTTCCAGCCTGTCGCGGTTGATCACGCGGCGCTTGCTCTTGGGAGCGGCCGCGAGGCCGGGAAGCACATTCAGTTTGGCTGCTGGCATGGCTTTTTCTTTCAACTTGGTCGAACCGATTGCAGGAACTGGCGCAGCTGCGGGCTGTCGCTGTAGGCGGCGTTGAAACGGAACCAGATGCTGGTGCACGGGCGCAGCATGAAAAACTCGCCCGGCGAGAGCAGGATGCCGGACTTCAGCGCCAGGTCGGCAATGGTCCTGCCGTTCATGTCCGCCGTCGCTTCCCGCTCCCAGCCGGCGCTGACGAACATGCCGCCGCGCGGCTGCGCCAGCGGCCGCATGCCGGCCGCAGCCAGGTTCTCGACGCTGCGCCGGCGGCCTTCGTCCAGCTCGCCGGCCAGCTTCTCCACCATGCGCCGGTAGGGCCGCGCGGTGATCGCGTGGAACACGGCGCGTTCATTGATCTCGGAGGTGGTCAGCCCGGCCAGCATCTTCACGCGCAGCAGTTCCGGCAGCAGCGAGTTGGAGGCCGAGATGGAACCGACCCGCAGCACCGGCGACAATGTCTTGGAAAAGCTGCCCACGCGGATCACCCGGCGCAGCCCGTCCATGGCCGCCAGCGAAGCCTCGCCGCGCTGGGTCAGCTCGCGGTAGATGTCGTCCTCCACCAGCCAGAAGTCGAACTGCTCGGCCAGTGCCAGCAGGCGGTGCGCCTGCGCGTGCGTGAGCGAGGTGCCGAGCGGGTTTTGCAGCACCGTGTTGACGAACATCAGCTTGGGGCTGTGGGCCCTGGCCTGCTCGGCCAGCGCCGCCATGTCCAGGCCGTTGGCGTCGCGCGGAATGCCGACGGGGATGCAGCCGTGGTGGCGTATCAGCGACAGCAGGTTGCTGTAGCCGGGGTCTTCCACCAGCACCGTGTCGCCCGGCTTGGTCAGGCTGCGCAGCACCAGGTCGAAGGCGTGGGTGGCGCCGTGCGTGAGCAGGATCTGTTCCGGCTCCACCGGGTACAGCTCGTCGCTCAGCACCGCCGCCATGTGCTGGCGCAGCGTGGGGAAGCCGAGCGGGTGGCCATAGCCGCGCAGGCGGTTGGCGGGAATGCGCATGGCCTGGCGCACCGCGTCCAGGATGGTGTCCTCGCCGTACCACTCGGGCGGCAGCCAGCCGGCGCCCACCGGCAGCGCTTCGGACACGCCGGAATACAGTTCGGGCGTGAGCGCGTCGATGTGCACCGGGGCGGGGTGGTGGGGCTGCGGCAGCAAGGTGGCGGGCACGTCCTGGCGGGCCACGAAATAGCCGGAGCCGCGCCGCGAGGAGAGCAGGCCGAGCGTGACCAGGCGGTCGTAGGACTCGACAACTGTAAAGGTGGACACGCCATTACACTTTGCGAATTGTCTAACCGACGGCATTTTGGTGCCGATGCGCAACTCCCGCCGCGCTACCATGGCCGTGATGGCGGAAACGATCTGGTCCACCAGGCTGCCTTTGCGCGTCCGCTCTATGGACAGCACGGGCCAGCCGCCGCCCTCGCCGGGGCCGCAGCCTTGCGCCTTTGCCGATGCCGTGCTTGCCGCCTCATCCATTCATTGGTTTCCAAATAAAGTTATTACAAAACTGTATCGTTTTTGTGACCTGTACGGTTGGCTGGTTTTGCTGATTGTGTATCTGTGCCATAGTGAAGCTGCTGACTATTATTGCACCATGATTTTGCCAACTGGTAAAGATTTTTACGGTTTGTAAAAAATAAGGAGAAATGCATGAACGAGTCCCGCCCGGCATCCATGTCGTCTTTCTGGATGCCCTTTACGAACAACCGCGATTACAAGGCCAATCCGCGCCTGCTGGTGTCGGCCGAAGGCGTCTACTACAAGGACGTGGACGGCAACGCCATCCTGGACGGCACGGCCGGCCTGTGGTGCGTTCCCTGCGGCCACGCGCAGCCCAAGATCGTGGCGGCGGTGCGCGAGATGATAGGGCAGCTCGATTTCGCGCCCACCTTCCAGATGGGCCATCCCGCCGCCTTCGACCTGGCCGAGCAGCTGATGGAATACACCAGCCACAAGTTCGGCCACGTGTTCTACACCAACTCCGGTTCCGAGGCGGTGGACACGGCGCTCAAGATCGCGCTGGCGTACCACAAGGCGCGCGGCGAGGCGAGCCGCACCCGTTTGATCGGCCGCGAGCGCGGCTACCATGGCGTGGGCTTCGGCGGCATCTCGGTGGGCGGCATCGCCGGCAACCGCAAGCCTTACGGCGTGATGCTGCCCGGCGTGGACCACCTGCCGCACACGCACAACCTGGAGAAGAACGCCTACACGCGCGGCGAGCCGGAGCACGGCGCCAACCTGGCCGACGAACTGGAGCGCATCGTGGCGCTGCACGACGCGTCCACCATCGCGGCGGTGATCGTGGAGCCGGTGGCCGGTTCCACCGGCGTGCTGATACCGCCCAAGGGCTACCTGAAGCGCCTGCGCGAGCTGTGCACCAAGCACGGCATCCTGCTGATCTTCGATGAAGTGATCACCGGCTTCGGCCGCCTCACCACGCCGTTCGCGGCCGACTACTTCGGCGTCGAACCGGACATGATGACCACCGCCAAGGGCCTGACCAACGGCGTGATTCCGATGGGCGCGGTGTTCTCCAAGAAGTTCATCCACGACGCGTTCATGGAAGCGCCGGCCGGCATCGAGCTGTTCCACGGCTACACCTATTCGGGCCACCCGGTGGCCTGCGCCGCCTCGCTGGCGACGCTGCAGGTGTTCAAGGAACAGAACATCCTGGAGCACGCCAAGGGCATCCAGCAATACTGGGCCGACGCGGTGCATTCGCTGAAAGGCCTGCCGCACGTGATCGACATCCGCAGCATCGGCCTGATCGCCGGCATCGAGCTGGCGCCGATCGAAGGCAAGCCGGGCACGCGCGCCTTCAACGCGTTCAAGAAGGCTTTCGCGGACGGCATCCTGATCCGCACCACCGGCGACATCATCGCGCTGTCGCCACCGCTGGTGTTCGAGAAAAAACATATCGACGAGCTGTTCGAGAAGCTGGCGAAGGTGCTGAAAAACCTGGACTAAAACTGTACGGCTAAACCCACAAGGAGACAGTCATGCTAGTAGGCGTACCGAAAGAGATCAAAAATCAGGAATCCCGCGTTGGCCTTACCCCGGCCAGCGTCAAGGAGCTGGTCCTGCGCGGACACCAGGTGCTGGTGCAGAAGAACGCAGGCGCGGCCATCGGTCTGACCGACGCGATGTACGAGGGCTCGGGCGCTTCCATTCTCGATACGGCGGCGGAGATCTTCGCGCGCGCGGAGATGATCGTCAAGGTGAAGGAGCCGCAGCCGCAGGAATGCGCCATGCTGCGCGAAGGCCAGATCCTGTACACCTACCTGCACCTGGCTCCCGACCCGGAGCAGACCCGCGCGCTGGTGAAATCCGGCGCGGTCTGCCTGGCGTATGAAACCATCACCGGCCCCAACGGCGGCTTGCCGCTGCTGGCGCCGATGAGCGAAGTGGCGGGCCGCATGGCTATCCAGGCCGGCGCCGCGCACCTGGAGAAATCCAAGGGCGGCATGGGCCTGCTGCTGGGCGGCGTGCCGGGCGTGGCGCCGGGCCACGTGGCCATCATCGGCGCCGGCGTGGTGGGCACCAATGCGCTGCAGATCGCGGTAGGCATGGGGGCGCGCGTGACGGTGCTCGACAAAAGCGTGGACCGCCTGCGCCAGCTCGACCTGGTGTTCGGCAACCGCGTTTCCACCATGTACTCGAACGCGCACACCATCGAAGAAGCGGTGCTGGACGCGGACCTGGTGATCGGCGGCGTGCTGGTGCCCGGCGCGGCAGCACCCAAGCTGGTGACCAAGGACATGATTTCGCGCATGAAGAAGGGCGCGGTGGTGGTGGACGTGGCCATCGACCAGGGAGGCTGCTTCGAAACCTCGCACGCCACCACGCACGAGCAGCCCACCTTCATCGTGGACGGCGTGGTGCACTACTGCGTGGCGAACATGCCGGGCGCGGTGGCGCGCACCTCCACCTTCGCGCTGAACAACGCCACCATCGGGCATGCCGTGGCGCTGGCCGACAAGGGCTGGAAGCGCGCGCTGCAGGCGAACCCGCATTTGAAGAACGGATTGAACGTTTGCCAGGGCCATGTCACCTATGAAGCGGTGGCGCACGGCCTGGGCTATCCCTATATTTCGGCCGACTCGCTGTTGGCCTGACCGGAGCAAGCAGCATGAGTAATCTCGACACCATCACCCATTACATCAACGGCGCCAAGGCCGACACGCAAAGCGGCCGTTACGCGGACGTGTTCAATCCCGCGCTGGGCGAACCGGTTGCGCGCGTGGCGCTGGGTACGGCGGAGGAAGTGGACGCGGCGGTGCAAGCCGCAGCAGCAGCCTTCCCCTCCTGGTCCGCTACGCCGCCGCTGACGCGCGCGCGGGTGCTGTTCAAGTACCTGCAGCTGTGCCAGCAGCACACCGACGAATTCGCCGCCATGCTCACCCGCGAGCACGGCAAGACCTTCAGCGACGCGCAGGGCGAAGTGGCGCGCGGTATCGAGATGGTGGAGTTCGCAGTCGGCATCCCGCAACTGCTGAAGGGCGAATTCACCGACCAGATCTCGCGCGGCATCGACGCCTGGTCCATGCGCCAGCCGCTGGGCGTGGTGGCCGGCATCACGCCGTTCAACTTCCCCGTGATGGTGCCGATGTGGATGTTCCCGGTGGCCATCGCCTGCGGCAACACCTTCGTGCTCAAGCCGTCCGAGCGCGACCCGTCGCCGTCGCTGCTGCACGCCAGGCTGCTGAAGGAAGCCGGCCTGCCGGACGGCGTGTTCAACGTGGTCCAGGGCGACAAGGTGACGGTCGATGCGATCCTGGACCATCCGGTGGTGCAGGCGGTGAGCTTCGTCGGCTCCACGCCGATCGCCGAATACATCTACGCGCGCGGCAGCGCAAGCGGCAAGCGCGTGCAGGCCCTGGGCGGCGCCAAGAACCACATGGTGGTGATGCCGGACGCGGACATGGACATGGCGGTCGATGCGCTGATGGGCGCGGCCTACGGCTCGGCCGGAGAGCGCTGCATGGCGATCTCGGTGGTGGTGGCCGTTGGCGACGCGGGCGACAAGCTGGTGGGCGCACTGAAACAGCGCACCGCCGCACTGAAAGTACGCGACGGCATGGAGGCAGGCGCTGAAATGGGGCCCGTGGTCACCAGCGCGGCCAAGCAGCGCATCGAGCGCCTGATCGGCGAAGGCGTGGAGCAGGGCGCCACGCTGGTGGTGGACGGCCGCGACTTCAAGGTGCCGGGACGCGAGAACGGCTTCTTCGTCGGCGGCACCCTGTTCGATCACGTCACCTCCGACATGACCATCTACAAGGAAGAAATCTTCGGCCCCGTGCTGTGCGTGATGCGCTGTCCGGACGTGGTGCACGCGGTTGAACTCATCAACGCCAACGAGTATGGCAACGGCGTGGCCATCTTCACCCGCGACGGCGGCGTGGCGCGCGAATTCGTGCGCCAGATCCAGGTCGGCATGGTGGGCGTGAACGTCCCGCTGCCGGTGCCGATGGCCTTCAACAGTTTCGGCGGATGGAAGCGCAGCCTGTTCGGCGACCATCACGCCTACGGTCCGGAAGGCGTGCGTTTCTACACGCGCCACAAGGCCGTGATGCAGCGCTGGCCCAACACCGCCAGTGCTGGCGCGGAATTTGCATTTCCGCAGATGAAGTGACTTTTTCGGAGTCTGGATAAAAACACGGGATAACAACATGATCGCCACACTGACTCATTTACCGCAGCCGAAAGCCACGAACGCCGAGTTGGGCGAGCACTTCACCGACCTGGCGCCGCCGCTCAACGCGCGCCAGGCGGCGATTGAAAGCGCACGCTGCCTGTATTGCTACGACGCGCCGTGCACGCGCATCTGCCCGTCCGAGATCGACGTGGCCAGCTTCATCCGCAACATCCACGACCACAACGTGAATGGCGCGGCGGTCGGCATCCTGAAGCAGAACATCCTCGGCGGCAGCTGCTCGCGCGTCTGCCCCACCGAGATCCTGTGCGAGGACGCCTGCGTGCGCAACCACGACGCGGAAGGACAGCCGGTGAAGATCGGCCTGCTGCAGCGCTACGCGCTCGACAACATGACCATCACCGGCCATCCCTTCCAGCGCGCGCCGTCCACCGGCAAGACGATCGCCGTGGTGGGCGCCGGCCCCGCAGGCCTGTCCTGCGCGCACCGCCTGGCCATGCTGGGCAACGACGTGGTGATCTACGAGGCGCAGGAGAAGTCCGGCGGCCTGAATGAATACGGCATCGCCAAGTACAAGCTGACCAACGACTTCGCGCAGAAGGAAGTGGAGTTCCTGCTCGGCATAGGCGGCATCGAAGTGCGCCACGGCCAGACCCTGGGCGGCAACCTGCAACTGAAAGACCTGCACGCGCAGTACGACGCGGTGTTCCTGGGCCTGGGCCTGGGCGCGTCGCGCCGGCTGGGCCTGACCGGAGAGGATGCGCCTGGCCTGCTGGCGGCCGTGGACTATATCTCCGGGCTGCGCCAGGCCGCCGACCTGAGCAAGCTGCCGGTGCCCAAGCGCGCCATCGTGATCGGTGCGGGCAATACTGCCATCGACATGGCGGTGCAGATCCAGCGCCTGGGCGCGGAGGAAGTCACGCTGGTGTACCGGCGCGGCTTCGAGGACATGAGCGCCACGCCCCACGAGCAGGAAATCGCCAAGGCCAACCAGGTGCGCATGCGCACCTGGGCCGCGCCGCAGCAGGTGCTGCTGGACGGCGACGGCAAGGTGTGCGGCATGCGCTTCGAAAACACCGTGCTGGAGAACGGCCGCCTGATCGGTACCGGCGTCACCTTCGAGCTGCCGGCCGACGCGGTGTTCAAGGCCATCGGACAGAGCATGGACGACGCCAGCCTGGCCGACGCCATGGCCTCCACCATTGCCCGCGACGGCGACAAGATCCACGTGGACGGTCATTACCGCACCGTGGTGCCCGGCGTGTACGCCGGCGGCGACTGCGTGGCGCCGGGGCAGGACCTGACGGTGCAGGCGGTGCAGCACGGCAAGCTGGCCGCGCAAGCGATTCATCACGACATCCTTAACAAAGTGGAGGCTGCATAATGGCCGATCTGAGCGTCAACTTCTGCGGCATCAAATCGCCCAACCCGTTCTGGCTGGCCTCCGCGCCGCCGACCGACAAGGCGTACAACGTGGTGCGCGCATTCGAGGCAGGCTGGGGCGGCGTGGTGTGGAAAACACTGGGCGAGGATCCCGCCGCCGTCAACGTGTCGTCGCGCTACTCGGCCCACTACGGCAAGAACCGCGAGGTCCTGGGCTTCAACAACATCGAGCTGATCACCGACCGCTCGCTGGAGATCAACCTGCGCGAGATCACCGAGGTGAAGAAGGCCTGGCCGGACCGCGCCATCGTGGTCTCGCTGATGCTGCCGTGCGAGGAAAAGCTGTGGGCCGACATCCTGCCGCTGGTGGAAGCGACCGGCGCGGATGGCATCGAGCTGAACTTCGGCTGCCCGCACGGCATGCCCGAGCGCGGCATGGGCGCGGCCGTGGGCCAGGTGCCCGAATACGTGGAGATGGTGACGCGCTGGTGCAAGACGCACAGCAGGCTGCCGGTGATCGTCAAGCTCACGCCCAACATCACCGACGTGCGGGCGCCGGCGCGCGCCGCCAAGGCCGGCGGGGCGGACGCGGTGTCGCTGATTAACACCATCAACTCCATCACGCACCTGGACCTGGACCGCATGGTGGCTTTCCCGGCGGTGGGCAACGCCAGCACGCACGGCGGCTACTGCGGCTCGGCGGTCAAGCCGATTGCGCTGAACATGGTGGCCGAGATCGCGCGCGATCCGCAGACCCGGGGCTTGCCGATCTCGGGCATCGGCGGCATCGGCAACTGGCAGGACGCGGCCGAGTTCATCGCGCTGGGCGCAGGCTGCGTGCAGGTGTGCACGGCGGCCATGCTGCACGGCTTCCGCATCGTCGAGGAAATGAAGGACGGGCTGTCGCGCTGGATGGACGAGAAGGGCTACAAGAATGTCGGCGAATTCATGGGCAAGGCGGTGCCCAACACCACCGACTGGAAATACCTGGACATGAACTATCAGGTGATCGCGCAGATCAACCAGGACGAATGCATCAAGTGCGGGCGCTGCTACGTGGCCTGCGAGGACACCTCGCACCAGTCCATCGCGCAGCTGATCGACGCGGCGGGCGTGCGCACCTACGAGGTTATCAAGGAGGAATGCGTGGGCTGCAACCTGTGCGAGATCACCTGCCCGGTGCAAGGCTGTATTACCATGGTGCCGCAGGATACCGGCAAGCCGTACATGAACTGGACGCAGGATCCCCGCAACCCGCGCCGCGAAGTCAAAGCTGCGTAACCCGCCTTACAAATCCGCCAAAGAGCGCAACTTCCCGGGAGAGATGCAGTGAACAATGATTTGTCCGGCAGCACCCAACTCTGGAACGAAGACCTGGCCCCCACCAGCGCCGCCCAGCGCACCTGGCGCTGGTACCACTTCGCCGCGCTGTGGGTCGGCATGGTGATGTGCATCCCGGCCTACACGCTGTCGGCCAGCCTGATCGAAGGCGGCATGTCGGCTTACCAGGCCGTGTTTACCGTGTTCATCGCCAACGCCATCGTGCTGTTGCCGATGCTGGCCATCGGCCACGCCGGCACCAAGTACGGCATACCGTACGCGGTGCTGGCGCGCGCTTCCTTCGGCACCTCCGGAGCGCGGCTGCCGGCGCTGATGCGCGCCATCGTCGCCTGCGGCTGGTACGGCATCCAGACCTGGTTCGGCGGCCAGATGATCTACACGCTGATCGGCGTCATGCTGGGCGGCGAGATCGGCGGCCAGAAGATCGCCGGCCTGGGCATCAACGGCATGCAGCTGCTGTGCTTCCTGGCCTTCTGGGCCATCCAGTTCTGGTACATCGTGCACGGCATGGACGCCATCCGCAAGCTGGAAACCTACACCGCCCCGCTGAAGATCCTGATCTGCTTCGTGCTGCTCGGCTGGGTGTACCAGAAGGCCGGCGGCTTCGGCCCGCTGCTGGACCAGCCATCGCAGTTCGTCGAAGGCGGCAAGAAGGCCGGCCAGTTCTGGTCCACCTTCTGGCCCTCGCTGACGGCCATGGTGGGCTTCTGGGCCACGCTGGCGCTGAACATTCCCGACTTCACCCGTTTTGCCAAGACCCAGCGCGACCAGCTGTTGGGCCAGAGCGTGGGCCTGCCGGTGCCCATGGGATTGCTGGCCGCGCTGGCGGTGATCGTCACGTCGGCCACGGTGGTCCTGTACGGCAAGGCGATCTGGGATCCGGTGGACCTGGCCAGCCGCATGACCGGCGTGGCGGTGCTGGTGGCGCTGATCATCCTGCTGATCGATACCGTGAGCGTGAACCTGGCGGCCAACCTGGTTGGCCCGGCGTATGACTTCTCCGCGCTGGCGCCCAGGCAGATCAGCTACCGCGCCGGCGGCTACATTACCGCCTCCATCGCCATCGTCATGATGCCGTGGAAGCTGCTGGAGTCCACCCAGGGCTACATCTTCACCTGGCTGATCGGCTACTCGGCGCTGCTGGGGCCTATCGCGGGCATCCTCATCATCGACTACTACCTGATCCGCAAGACGGAGCTCAAGGTGGCGGACCTGTACCGCGAGGACGGCCAGTATTCCTATGGCACGGGGTGGAACACGGCCGCTATCGTCGCCTTCATCCTGGGCGTGGCGCCGAACATTCCCGGCTTCCTGAACGCGGCCTTCCCGGCCTCCTTCCCTGGCGTCGGCGAGGCGTTCAAGACCATCTACACCTATGCATGGTTCGTCGGCATCGCCATCTCGGCGCTGGTGTACGGCGTCCTGATGAAGGGCCGCGCGGCGGCCACGCTGCGGCCGGCCGCACAGCCTTAGACTTTTGGAGAACCACAACATGACCACCATCATTCGCGGCGGCACCGTCGTCAATGCCGACCGGGCGTTCAAGGCCGATGTGCTGTGCTACGGCGACAAAATCGTCGCCGTCGGCGAGAACCTGGATGCGCCGGCGTCGGCCACCGTCATCGACGCCAGCGGCCAGTACGTGATGCCGGGCGGGATAGACCCGCACACGCACATGAACCTGCCCTTCATGGGCACGGTGACGGCCGACGACTTTTTCACCGGCACGGCGGCCGGCCTGGCGGGCGGCACCACCACCATTATCGACTTCGTCATACCCAATCCCCAGCAATCGCTGATGGAGGCCTACCACCAGTGGCGCGGCTGGGCGCAGAAGGCGGCCGGCGACTACACCTTCCACGTCGCCATTACCTGGTGGGACGAGAGCGTGCACCGCGACATGGGAACGCTGGTGCGCGGCCACGGCGTGAACAGCTTCAAGCACTTCATGGCCTACAAGAACGCCATCATGGCGGACGATGAAACGCTGGTGAAGAGCTTCCGCCGCTGCCTGGAACTGGGCGCGATACCGACCGTGCACGCGGAAAACGGGGAACTGGTGTACCAGCTGCAGCAGGACCTGATCCGGCAGGGGCTGACGGGACCCAGTTCGCATCCCCTGTCGCGCCCGCCCGCCGTGGAAGCGGAGGCGGCCAACCGCGCCATCGCCATTGCGGACGTGCTGCACACGCCGGTGTACATCGTGCACGTGTCGTGCCAGGAATCGCTGGAGGCCATCACGCGGGCGCGCGCCAACGGGCAGCGCGTGTACGGCGAGGCGCTGGCTGGCCACCTGATCATCGACGACAGTGTCTACCAGAGCGAGGATTTCGCGTTCGCGGCGGCGCACGTGATGAGCCCTCCGTTCCGCAGCAAGCAGCACCAGGCCGCGCTGTGGCACGGCCTGCAAGGAGGCAACCTGCACACCACCGCTACCGACCACTGCACCTTCTGCGCCGGGCAGAAAGCCGCCGGCAAGGACGACTTCAGCAAGATCCCGAACGGTTGCGGCGGCGTGGAAGACCGCATGGCGGTGATCTGGGACGCGGGCGTGAACACCGGCCGCCTGACGCCGTCCGAGTTCGTCAAGGTGACCTCGGCCAATGCGGCGCAGATCTTCAACATCTACCCGCGCAAGGGCCTGGTCGCGGTCGGTTCGGACGCGGACATCGTGGTGTGGGACCCGCAGGCCACGCGCACCATCTCGGCCAAGACCCAGCACGCCAAGGGCGATTTCAACGTGTTCGAAGGGCGCACCGTGAAGGGCGTACCGACCACCACGCTGGCGGCCGGCAATATCGTCTGGCACCAGGGCGAGCTGCGCGCGAAAGAGGGTGCCGGCCGCCACATCGACCGCCCGGCGTTCAAGCCAGTTACCGCCGCATAAATGCCGGGGTCAGACCCAAGGGGCTGACCCCAGGTTTCTTCAGGAGATCGATATGAGTGAATTACGCGTAAACGGCGAGCGCCTGTGGGCCTCGCTGATGGAACTGGCCAAGATCGGCGCCACCGAAAAAGGCGGCGTCAAGCGCCTGACCCTGACGGACCTGGACAAGCAGGGCCGCGACCTGGTGGTCGGCTGGGCGAAAGAGGCCGGCATGAGCGTCACCATCGACCAGATCGGCAACGTCTTCATGCGCCGCGACGGCCGCAACAACGCGCTGCCGCCCATCATGACCGGCAGCCATATCGACACCCAGCCTACCGGCGGCAAGTTCGACGGCAACTACGGCGTGCTGGCCGGCATCGAAGTGGTGCGCACCCTGAACGACCACGGCGTACAGACCGAAGCGCCGGTCGAAGTGGCCTTCTGGACCAATGAGGAAGGTTCGCGCTTCGTGCCGGTGATGATGGGGTCCGGGGTGTTCTGCGGCGCCTTCACGCTGGAGCATGCCTACGCCGCCAGGGACACCGAGGGCAAGACCGTCGGCGAAGAGCTGGAACGCATCGGCTACA
This sequence comes from Massilia sp. Root351, assembly GCF_001425045.1. Classification (GTDB taxonomy): domain Bacteria; phylum Pseudomonadota; class Gammaproteobacteria; order Burkholderiales; family Burkholderiaceae_D; genus Rugamonas. Next base: position 897,876 of record NZ_LMDJ01000001.1, read on the forward strand.
AGGGCGACCAGGTTCCCGGCCAGCACCCCATCGGCGCCTACTTCGAGACCCATATCGAGCAGGGCCCGGTGCTGGAGGACGAGGACAAGGTGATCGGCGTGGTGCCCGCCGTGATGGGGCTGTCGTGGTACGACTGCACCGTCACCGGCATGGAGGCGCACGCCGGGCCCACGCCGATGCACCTGCGCAAGGACGCGATGCAGGTGTCCACCCGCATCATCCAGGAAGTGGTGGCCATTGCAAACCGCTATCCGCCGTACGGACGCGGCACGGTCGGCATGTTGCAGGTTTTTCCCAACAGCCGCAATGTTATCCCCGGCGAGGTCAAATTCAGCATAGACTTGCGTAACGTGAACGACGAACTGCTGAATACCATGCACGAGGAAATGTTGGCCTTCATCGACAAAACCCGCAGCGAAACAGGCCTCGGCATCCAGATCGAGCGGGTTTCCTACTATCCGCCTTGTCCCTTCCACCCGGAATGCGTGGACGCGGTGCGCAGTGCGACGGCCAAGCTGGGCTACTCCACCATGGACGTGGTGTCGGGCGCGGGCCACGACGCCATTTATGCGGCGCGCGTGGCGCCGGCCGGCATGATCTTCGTGCCTTGCAAGGATGGCATCAGCCACAATGAAATCGAGGACGCGAAAGCCGAACACCTCGAAGCCGGCTGCAACGTGCTGCTGCACGCCATGCTGGAGCGGGCAAGAGCCATGCAATGACCAGCGATCCGCGCCCGCCGCCCAGGGATACCGAAGCTCAGCGGCTGGGCGCGCGTCTCGCATCCACGCTCGACAACATCTCGGACGCCTTCCTGATGCTGGACCGGGACTGGCGCCTCACTTTCATCAACCGCGAAGCCGAGCGCCTGCTGCAATGCAAGCGGCAGGAGGTGATCGGCATGAATATCTGGGAAAAATTCCCGGAGGCGGTGGGCGGGCCGTACTACCAGGCCTACCACCAGGCCATCGCCACCCGCAGTTCGGTGCTGTTTGAAGAGTATTACGAACCGCTGGACCTGTGGACCGAGGTGCGTGCCTACCCTTCCGACGAGGGCCTTGCGATCTACTTCCTCGACATCAGCACGCGCAAGGCGCAGGAAGCCGAATTCCACAAACTGGCCTTTTTCGACCGCCTGACCGGCCTGCCCAACCGCCAGCTGCTGGTCGACCGCATCGGCCGTGCGCTGGAACGCTTCAAGCGCAGCCACCAGTGCGGCGCGGTGCTGTTCATCGACCTGGACAACTTCAAGTCCGTCAACGACGCGCGCGGTCACGACAAGGGTGACATGCTGCTGCAGCAGGTGGGCGAACGGCTCAAGCAGTCGGTGCGCGCCAGCGACACCGTGGCGCGCTTCGGCGGCGACGAATTCGTGGTGCTGCTTGAAGAAGTGGGCCAGGGCGGCGAGGCTGCGGCGCAGCACGCGCGCGAGGTGGCCGACAAGATATTGCGCGCCTTCGATACGCCATTTGAGATTGACGGCGTGCAGCACTACAGCACGCCCAGCGTGGGCGTCACCATCATCGACCGCACCAGCGGCAGCACGGACGAGGTGCTGAAGCGGGCCGACCTGGCCATGTACCAGTCCAAGGCTGCGGGGCGCAATACCAGCACCTGGTTCGAGGCCGGCATGGAGCAGCGCGTGGCGGCGCGCGCGGCGCTGGAAGCGGACTTGCGCCAGGCGCTGGGCCAGGGCCAGTTCGAGCTGCACTACCAGCCGCAGTGCGACCTGCGCCTGCAAATGACGGGCGCCGAGGCGCTGCTGCGCTGGCGCCATCCGCAGCGCGGCATGGTGCCGCCGGGCGAATTCATCGCGCTGACCGAGGAAACCGGCATCATCATCCCGCTCGGCAGCTGGGTGCTGCGCACGGCCTGCGCGCAACTGGCGCGCTGGGCGGCCGAGCCGCGTACGGCGGGGCTGCGCATGGCGGTCAACGTCAGCGCGCAGCAGTTCCACCGGCCCGACTTCGTCGAGCAGGTGCTGGCCGCGCTGGCCGAGACCGGCGCTCCGGCGGACCGGCTCAAGCTGGAGTTGACCGAGAGCCTGCTGCTGAAGGACGTCGAGACCACCATCGCGCGCATGGAGCGCCTGCGCGCGGTGGGCGTGGGTTTTTCGCTGGACGATTTCGGCACCGGCTACTCGTCGCTGTCCTATCTGCACCGGCTGCCGCTCGAGCAGCTGAAAATAGACCGCTCCTTCATCTGGGACGCGGGCACCGGGCGCCACGGCAAGGCCATCGTGCACACCATCGCCGGGCTGGGCAAGGCGCTGCGCATCGAGGTGATGGCCGAAGGCGTGGAGACTGCGGCGCAGCTGGCGCTGGTCGAAGAGGGCGGCTGCCACCTGTTCCAGGGCTATTTGTACAGCAAGCCGCTGGCGCCGGAGGCGCTGCAAGCGTTCATCGCACAGGCGGCGCTGGGTGGTTTTCACGTATGATGCAGGCTGGCCCACGCGAGTAAGAATCTGTGCATGCACCGAAATGATCTGATCAGCTGCCATGACTGCGGCTTGCTGCATCGCAGGCATCCGCTCGGACGGCGCGAGAAGGCGCGCTGCGTGCGCTGCGGCTCGGTGCTGTACCGCGGTTCTCCGCCCAATCTGGACCGGATCGCCGCCATCACGCTGGGCGCCGTCATTGTGTTTCTGATCGCCCAGTTCTTCCCCATCGTGCAACTGGATGTCAACGGCTACACCACCAGCGCCACGCTGCTGGGCGCCATCCGCGTGCTGTGGCAGGAGCAGATGCAAGTGGTGGCGGTGAATGTGCTGCTGTTTACCATCGTCTTCCCCGCCATTGAACTGGGCGCGCTGCTGTACGTCACGCTGGCGCTGCGCGCCGGCTATCGGCCGCCGGGCTTCCACCGCCTGCTGCGCGCGGTGCGCAAGGCGCGCCAGTGGGGCATGACCGAGGTGCTGATGATAGGCATCCTGATCACCATCATCAAGATGACCAGCCTGGCGCAGGTAATTGCGCAGCCCGGCCTGTTCGCTTTCGGCGCGCTGACACTGCTGCTGACGGTGGTGGTGTCGTTCGATCCGCGCGCGCTGTGGATTATCGGCGACCGGGTCGATGCGCCCGCTGCGGAGGCGACGGCGCTGCCGGCGGATTCGCCGATGCGCTGCGCGGCCCTGGCCGGCGGCGCCCATCCGCTGGCATGCCACGCCTGCGGCCTGGTGGCCGCCGACAAGGGCGCGCATGGACCGGGCCAGCGGCAGCACTGCGCGCGCTGCGGCAGCACCTTGCACCGCCGGCTGCCGGACAGCATAGGCCGCACCTGGGCGCTGTTGCTGGGCGCGGCCATTCTCTATATTCCCGCCAACCTGCTGCCGGTGATGCACACGCGGTCCCTGTTCGGCAAGGAGGACGACACCATCATCAGCGGCGTGGTCTATTTCTGGAACAGCGGCTCGCCGGCGCTGGCGGCCATTATCTTCATCGCCAGCATCGTGGTGCCGGTGGCCAAGCTGGGCGCTCTGGCGCTGCTGGCGTACACTTCGCAGCGCGGCTCGCGCTGGCGGCCGCGCCAGCGTACTGTGCTGTACCGGATGGTGGAATTCGTCGGCCGCTGGTCGATGCTCGATATTTTCGTCATCACGCTCACGGTGGCGCTGGTGCGTTTCAGTTCGCTGGCCGTCATCACCGCCGGTCCGGGCGCGCTGGCGTTCTGCGCGGTGGTGGTGCTGACCATGCTGGCGTCCATGCAATTCGATCCCCGCCTGATCTGGGATCCTGTACAGAAATCTGGAGAGAACCATGCCTGAACACGAAGGCGAACTTCCCGTTCTACACGAGCCGCAGGTGGAGAAGGCCAGCCGCTGGCTGCCTTCCCTGGTATGGCTGGTGCCGCTGCTGGCGGCGTTGATCGGCCTGGGCCTGGTGGCCAAGTCGGTGCTGGACCAGGGACCGGTGGTGGAGGTGAGCTTCCGCAGCGGCGACGGCCTGGAGGCGGGCAAGACCAAGGTGAAATACAAGGATGTGGACATCGGCATTGTGCGCACCATCGCGCTGCAGGAGGACCTGTCCAAGGTGCTGGTGACGATAGAGATGAGCAAGGAAGCCAAGCGCTTCACGGCGGCCGACACCCGCTTCTGGGTGGTGCGTCCGCGGGTGGGCGCGTCCGGCGTGTCGGGCCTGGGCACCTTGCTGTCGGGCGCCTACATAGGCGTCGATGCCGGCAAGGGCGCGCTGGGCACCGGGAAATTCACGGGGCTGGAGCGCGCCCCGCCGGTGACGGTGGACCAGAAGGGCAGCCAGTTTACGCTGCACGCGGACAGCCTGGGCTCGATCGATATCGGTTCGCCGGTGTTCTACCGCCGCATCCAGGTGGGGCAGGTGATCGATTTCGCGCTGGAGCCCAAGGGCACCGGCGTGAGTATGCGGGTGTTCGTCAACGCGCCGTACGACCAGCACGTGGGCAAGAACACGCGCTGGTGGCACGCCAGCGGGGTGGACCTGCGGCTGGATTCGAGCGGCTTCAAGCTCAATACGCAATCGCTGGCGGCGCTGCTGGTGGGCGGCATCGCGTTCGAGTCGCTGAGCGGGCAGAAGCCGGATGCGGTGGCGCCGGCCGGTTCGGAGTTCCTGCTGGCCGACGACCAGGCCGGCGCCATGCGCGAGCCGGACGGGCAGCCGATATCGAGCGTGTTCTATTTCGACCAGTCGCTGCGCGGCCTGTCGCCTGGCGCCACGGTGGACTTCCGGGGCATCGTGCTGGGCGAGGTGCGCTCGGTGGGCGTGGAGTTCGATCCGAAGAAGAAGAGTTTCCGCATGCCGGTGACGGTGGACCTGTATCCGGCGCGGCTGGGCAAGCGCTTCCAGCAGGCGCTGGCGGCGGACCCCGAGGGCAAGGCCGGTTCAGAGGTGCTGGAGCGCATGGTGAGCCGCGGCTTGCGCGCGCAACTGCGCACCGGGAACCTGCTGACCGGCCAGCTGTATATCGCGCTCGATTTCTTCCCCAATTCGGCGCAGGTAAAGCTGGACGTGGACCAGTATCCGCTGGAGATACCGACGGTGCCGAACAGCCTGGAAGAACTGCAGACGCAAATTGCCAGTATCGCGCGCAAGCTGGACCAGGTGCCGTTCGCGGACATCGGCAACAACCTGAACGCCACGCTGAAGAACGCCAACGCGCTGTTCAGGCAGCTCGACGCGCAAGTGGTGCCGGAAATGAAGGAGACGCTGGGCGCTGCCCGGCAGACCTTCGGTACCGCCGAGCTGCTGCTGCAAAAGGATTCGCCGGTGCAGTCCGACCTGCGCGAAGCGCTGCAGCAGCTGACGCAGACCATGCAGTCGCTGAACGCGCTGTCCGATTACCTGGAACGCCATCCCGAGTCGCTGATCCGGGGCAAGCAAGGAGACAAGAAATGATGCAGTCCTTCCGCAATGCCGCCTGGGTGGCTGGCGCCGCGCTGCTGGCGGGGTGCGCCGGATCGCTGCCGGCCGAGCGTTTCTACAGCCTCTCCGCTGGCGCGGCGCAGGGCGCAGCGCCGGCCGCCGGGCCGGCGTCGGCTGCACCGTTGTACGTCGAACTGCAGGCGGTCACCGTGCCGCAGCAGGTCAGCCGCAACCAGCTGGTGGTGACCAGCGGCGCGGGCAGGGTGGCGTTGCTGGAGCAGGAGCGCTGGGCTGCACCGCTGGCGTCCGAAATCGGGCAGGCGCTGTCGCTGGGCGTGACCGCCGAACTGGGCGCCATCGACGTGTACCGCACGCCGACGCCGGAACAGGCCACGGTCTACCGCGTCAGCACCAATGTGCAGCGGTTTGAATCCGCGCCCGGCCAGTACGCGCTGGTGGATGCCGTATGGAGCGTGCGCAGAATCGGCAGCGGCAGCGGCAAGCTGCTGACTTGCCGCAGCGCCGCCGAGGAAAAGGTCGCGCCGGGCTACGACGCGCTGGTGGCGGGCCACCGCCGCGCGGTCGCGCGCATCGCGGCCGATATCTCGCAGGCTATCCGCGCGATGAACACCGGTGCCGCGCCGGGGTGCCCGGCGGCGGCGCCGGCCTCGCCTTAGGCGGCAGGGCTGGCGGCCGCCGGCCCAATAGGCGCTATTCGGCCAGGTCCGGCTCGGTGATGAAGCGCGATTCGGCCGCCCACACCGCGCAAGCCCGCGCCAGCAGCTTGGCTTCGCCGTCGGCCAGCACGCCGTCGGCATCGGCGATATTCCACATGCCGCGCAGCAGTTCGCGGCGCAGCTCCGAGTCCGTGATATCGGCCAGCAGCATGTCGATGTTGGCCGGGTCCAGTTCGACATAGTCCTGCTTCACACTGCTGCTCAGCAGGTCGTAGCACAGTTCCTGCACCAGGTCATGGAAGGTATCCAGGTCGATGTCGATATGTTCCAGCAGGCGCGAACGTTCCAGCGCGCGCAGCTCGGACGGTGCCATCTGGCCGTCGACCACCATGGCCAGCGCCAGGATACGGCCCGCCGCGCTGGCGCTGTTTGGCATGTAGTGTCGCATTGTGTTGCTCCTTCTTCGAGTGTATCGGGTGAAATCAGTTGTGCTTGCTATGCCGTGTCGCGTACAGGCTGGCTATCACGCTGCCTGCGATCAGCGTTGCCACCACGGCCAGGGAGATATGCACCGGCATGTGGAACCACGGCATGATCAGCATCTTCGCGCCGATGAACACCAGCACCATGGCCAGGCCATACTTCAGCAGGTGGAAGCGGCCCGCTATGTCGGCCAGCAGGAAGTACAGCGCCCGCAGGCCCAGGATGGCGAACATGTTCGACGTGAATACGATGAACGGGTCCGACGTGATGGCGAAGATGGCCGGGATCGAATCGACCGCGAACACCAGGTCCGTCGCCTCGATCAGGATCAGCACCAGGAACAGCGGCGTCACGTAGCGCAGGCCATCCTTGAAGACGAAGAACTTCTCGCCATGGTCGCCCTCGGCCACCCGCAGGTGGCGCCGCGCCAGGCGCAGCACGGGATTCTTTTGCAGGTCCGGCTCATGGTCGGCCGCCACCATCATGCGGATACCGGTAATCGCCAGGAATGCGCCGAATACGTACAGCATCCAGCTGAATTCACTCACCACCCAGGCGCCGGCCATGATCATCACGGCGCGCATCACAATGGCGCCCAGCACGCCGTAAATCAGCACGCGGCGCTGGTACTCGGGCTTCACGTGGAAGGACGAGAAGATCAGCAGGAAGATGAAGATGTTGTCGACCGACAGGGCCTTCTCGATCAGGTAGCCCGACAGGAATTCGAGCGCCTTGCGCTCGGCGATTTCCGGTCCGACGGCGCCCTGCAGATACCACCACAGGCCGGCATTGAACAGCAGTGCCAGCGAAAACCAGATCAGCGACCAGGTGCCCGCCTCGCGCACCGTGACCTTGTGCGCCTTGTCGCCGCCAAAGACGTACAAGTCCAGTGCCAGCATCGCCAGCACGAAGACGACGAAGCCGGCCCACATGGGCGCTGTCGCAAATTGCTCCAAACCGTTCATAGCCAACCTCCTTTGTCGAAAGACCATGGTAAGCACTCGGCTGGAATCGAACAATTCGAATATACTTGGTCGATACATCGAGAAAACTGAGGTATAGGAGCAGCCGATGACGACACTGAACTTCAAGCACCTGCGATATTTCTGGATGGTGGCGCGCACCGGCAGCATTGCCAAGGCGGCCGAGCAGCTGCACCTGACGCCGCAATCCATCTCCGGCCAACTGAGCGAGTTCGCCGACACGCTGGGCGTGGAACTGTTCCGCCGCGTGGGCCGCAGGCTGGAATTGACCGATACCGGCCAGCGCATGCTGCACCACGCGGAAGAGATATTCCGCTCCGGCGACGAGCTGCTGGAAGTGGTGCGCGACCAGGCCGCCACCGCCACTGCCAGCTTCCGCGTCGGCGTGTCCGACTCCGTCTCCAAGGCGATTGCCTGCGAGCTGGTGGCCCCGGCGCTGTCGCTGCCGTCCCCCACCCGGCTGATTTGCCGCGAAGGCCGCATGGAGGCCCTGCTGGCCGACCTGGCGGTGCACAAGCTGGACCTGATCATCGCGGACCGCGCCATGCCCGGCCACCTGCATGTGCGCGGCTACAGCCACCTGCTGGGCGAGAGCCAGTTGCAGGTGCTGGCCGCACCGGGACTGGCGGCGGGCTTGCGGGGACCATTCCCGGCGTGCCTGAACCACGCGCCGCTGCTGCTGCCGGGTGAGGACTTTGCCGTGCGCCCCAAGCTGATGCAATGGCTGCAGGAGCACGTGGCGCATTCCCGCGTGGTCGGCGAATTCGACGACAGCGCCATGATCAAGGCCTTCGGCCAGTCCGGCGCGGGGCTGTTCTTCGTGCCGGCCGCCATTGCGGGCCGCGTGTGCCAGCAGTACGGCGTGGTGGTGGTGGGCAGCGTTCCTGCGCTGCGTGAACGGGTCTATGCGATCACCACCGAGCGCCGCATCAGCCATCCGATTACGCAAGCCATCAGCCAGGCCGCCCAGCGGACGCTGTCGGTTTGAGCGCATCCACCAGTTCGCGCGCGTAGCCCGGCAGGTCGGCGTAGTGGCGCACGCAGATCAGCAGCTTGCGCACCGCCCACGGGTCGGTGAGGTGGACGTGGCGGATGTCCATCGCACCGCGCGAACGCAGCACCGCCGATTCCGGCAGCACCGCCAGGCCGGCGCCGCTGGCGGCCATGCGGCATACCGCATCCAGGCTGCGCAGGCGCACGCGGTAGATCAGCCGCTTGCCCAGCCGCGCGGCGTGGCCGGCGATGTATTTGTGCAGCGCGCTGTCGCCGGCCAGGCCGATGAAGTCGTAACCGAGCGCATCGGTGAAGGCCATGCTGCGCTTGCGCTTGAGCTGCGCCGCCAGCGGGTGCTGCGGCGACATGGCCAGCACCAGCCGGTCGTCGCGGAAGGGATAGATTTCCAGGCCGGTGCTGTCGACCGAGTCCGCGATCACGCCGATGTCGGCCAGTCCGCCTTTCATGGCCTGCACAATGTCGTAGCTGAGGCGCTCCTCCAGGTCGATGTTGACGTGTGGGTGGGCGGCCATGAAGCCGGCCAGCGCCTCGGGCAGGAATTCGGCCAGCGCCGAGGTATTGCACAGCACTCGCACATGGCCCTTCAGGCCGGAGGCGTACTCGCCCAGGTCGGCGCGCATCTTTTCCATCTGCTGGGTGATCATGCGCGCGTGGTGCAGCAGCGTGCGGCCCGCCTCGGTGGTTTCCACGCCGCGCCTGCCGCGCTCCAGCAGCGGCACGCCCAGCATGTCCTCCATGCCGCGTATGCGCGCGCTGGCCGACGCCAGCGCCAGGTGCGACTGTTCGGCGCCGCTTGTGATGCTGCCGCTCTCGGCCACGTGCAGGAACAGGCGCAGGTCGGTCAGGTCGAATCGCATGGTGTCTTCGGATTTTACGTAGGCAGGGTGAGTATATTCCACATTTTCCTTGCCGGCGCGGCGTGCCAGACTGCGGGCTATGGAAAATATCATCTACATTACCGTGGTGTTCCTGCTCGCAGGAATAGTGAAGGGCGTGACCGGCATGGGGCTGCCGACGGTGGCGCTGGCGCTGCTCAGCCTTGTCATGACGCCGGTGGAGGCGGCGGCGCTGCTGATCGTGCCTTCGCTTTTGACGAATGTATGGCAGTTGCTGTCGGGCGCGCCGGTGTATCCGCTGTGGCAGCGCCTGTGGCCGATGATGGCGGGGATCTGCGTCGGTACCGGCCTGGGCACGGTGGCGGGGACGCTGATGGGCGGCATGATGGGCGGTGCGGTGGCGGCCGATGCGAAGATGGCCAGCGGCGCGCTGGGCGTGGCGCTGGTGGCGTATGCGGCGATGGGGCTGCTGTCGCTGCGCTGGCGCCTGCGCGCCAGCGAGGCGATGATGTCGCCGGCGGTGGGAGCGGTGACCGGCGCCATCACGGTGGCCACCGGCGTGTTCGTGATCCCGGCCGTGCCCTACCTGCAGGCGCTGGAGCTGGAGAAGGACGATCTTGTACAGGCCATGGGGCTGGCGTTTACGGTGTCCACGGTGGCGCTGGCGGTGTCGCTGGCGGCGCGCGGCGCCTGGCAGCCGGCGGCGGCGGGGATGTCCTTCGTGGCGCAGCTGCCGGCGGTGGCGGGCATGCTGCTGGGGCAGCGGCTGCGCAGCCTGATGGCGCCCGCGCTATTCCGCAAGTGCTTCCTGTTCGCGCTCCTGTTGCTGGGCATGCACCTGGCGCTGGACGCGGCCTGGCACTAAGCGCCGCGCAATGCGCGGGTCACGGCAGCGTGCTGAGCACTTCGGCGATCTGCTCGCGCAGCCAGCGGTTGGCGGGATCGCTGTCGACGTTGGCGTGCCAGTACAGCTGGTTGTCGATATGGGCCAGCTCCAGCGGCAGCGCCAGCATCTGGTGGCCGAACTGCTGGTTCAGCACCTGGCCGTAGCGCTCGGGCATGGTCAGCAGCAAGTCGGTCTGGCTCACCACCGTGCAGGCGGTATAGTAGTGCTGGCAGCGCATGCGGATGCGGCGCTGCAGGCCGCGCCGGCTCAGCTCCACATCCTCCAGGCTGGGCCCGCTGCGCCGCGAGCTGACCTGGATATGCTCCTGGCGCAGATACATCTCCAGGTCCAGCGCATGCTGCACCTGCGGATGGGCTGCGCGCGCCAGCACCACGGTCTGGTCGGACGGCAGCCGCATCTGGCGGATGTCCTTGGACAGCGGCAGCAGCAGGTCGATCGCCGCGTCGATGCTGCCGGCGGCCAGCTCGCCTTCCAGTTCGCCGCGCGCCACCCGCAGCGCGTTCACGCCGACCGACGGCGCGGCCGATGCGATGCGCGCCATCAGCGGCGGCAGGATGGTGGGCTCGACCACGTCGCGCATGGCGAGCGTGAAGGTGCGTTCGCTGGTGGCCGGGTCGAAGCGCTCGGCGCCGCTCAGGGTGACTTCGAATCCGCGCAGCGCCTGCCGGACCGGCTCGATGATACTGCGCGCCAGCGGCGTCGGCACCATCACGTGGCCCTGGCGCTCGAACAGCGCGTCGTTCAGCAACTGCCGCAGGCGCGCCAGCGCGTGGCTGACGGCCGGCTGCGTCAGGTTCATCTTCAGGCTGGCGCGTGTCAGGCTGCCCTCCGTGTAGATGGCGTCGAACACGACAAACAGATTCAGGTCGACCTTGGATATATGCATGATGTTTATTGGGATGCATTAAAACTATTCATTTGATGAATTCTACATCGGGCGCTAAGCTGTGTTTTATTCTTTTTGTTACACGGAGGACGCGCGATGGGACAAATTTACCTGGTTCGCCACGGCCAAGCCTCGTTCGGATCCGCCAACTACGACCAGCTTTCCCCGCTGGGCTTCGAGCAGGCGCGCCTGCTGGGGCAATGGTTCGCCAACAGCCGCCAGGTTTTCCAGCGCGTGGTGTGCGGCGGCATGGTGCGCCACCGGCAGACGGCGGACAGCTGCCTGTCCGAACTGGCCCGCACGCTGCTGGCCGATACCGAATGGCTTACCGATCCGGGTTTCGCGGAGTTCAACCACGTCGAAGTACTGGTGAGGCACTGCCCGGAGTTTGCCTCGCCGGAAGCGTTCAGGGCGTACGCGGCGCGCCAGGCCGATCCCAAGCACGCCTTCGAGCATATCTTCGTGGCGGCCATGCAGCGCTGGATGGGTGGCAAACACGATGGCGACTACACCGAGACCTGGCAGGCCTTCCAGGCGCGCTGCGTGGCGGCGTTGGAGCGCCTGACCTCGCAGCGGGCGGAGTCGGAAACCACGGTGGTGTTCACCTCGGGCGGTACGATTTCGGCAATCTGCCAGCATTTGCTGGACCTGCCCGACCACAAGACGCTGGAGCTGAACTGGTCCATCGCCAACTGCTCGCTGACCAAGCTGCAGCACCGTCCGGGCAAGACCAGTGTGAATTACCTGAACAATTACGCGCACCTGGAGTGGCTGGGCGAGGCGAATAGCGTTACTTACCGGTAATTCTGATAAATTCAACAACAATGCAGACGGCGTTTCGCCGTCTTTTTTTGTGCTTGCCTGTCAGACGTCTGACGGGTGTGGGCGAAAAAAAGCCCGAGCGCGTGGCATCGGGCGTGCTCTCAGGGCTGCCTGCTTGCTTCGTATTGTTCGTGCGCGCGCCGCAGGCGCTCGCGGCTGTTGCTGAGGTGGGTGCGCATGGCCGCGCGGGCCGATTCGGGGTCCTGGCGGGCGATGGCGCTGTAGATATCCTCATGTTCGCGCCGCACCCGTTCCAGGTAGATCTCGGGCGCGTCGCGCGGGATGTGGGCGGAGGTCTGCCGCGCGCGCGGCAGCAGTTCCAGGTTGATGTGGCTGAGCACATCGCGCAGATAGGGGTTGTTGGCGGCCTGCGCTATGGACAGGTGGTACTGCGTGTCCGCCGTGGCCGTCTCGCCGCCGCTGTCGCAGCGTGCCAGGAAGGCGTCCAGCGCGGCGCGGATCCTTGCCAGCTGCGGCTCGCTGCGGCGGCTGGCGGCCAGGCCCGCAGCCTCGGTCTCCAGGCTGATGCGCAGTTCCAGGATGGACAGCACGTCCTCCTTGGTCATCGCGCTCTTGGCCGCCAGGCCCATATGCTGCGGCGTGCGGTCCAGTACGAAGGTGCCCACGCCCTGGCGGGTCTCGACCATGCCGGCCGCCTGCATATGCGAAATCGCTTCCCGCACCACCGAGCGGCTCACGCCCAGCGCGCGGATGATCTCCGCCTCGGATGGCACCTTCTCGCCGGGTGCGATGCGGCCGTCCTTGATCAGGTCTGCGACGTAACTGACAACGCCGTGCGCCAGCGAGCGCGGTTTGGGCGGGGCGGGGGTGGGGCGGCTTGATTCCATGGATGGGCTGGGTCTCAAAACACAAGTTGCGTTTTCTAAAAGTGATGATTATACTTGCTTCCAAGTTGTCAGACGACCGATGACTTGGGGCCGGCATTAGCAGCGTTACGGCGAGACAAAAAGGACAGCGCGGCAACGCATGATCCTCCGCCGACGTGAAGAAGAAAATTCTTACACCATGGAGGAGACCACCATGCACTACCGCACCCGCAGCACCCCCTACCGGCTAAGCCGCACAGCCATCGCCCTCGCCGTCCTGGCTTTGGCAGCCCAGGCCGCCGCGCAGCAGGCCGACGCCGCTTCCGCCGCGACACCGGCGGCAGCCCCCATGCAGAAAGTCGAAGTCACCGGCTCCACCATCAAGCGCGTGGCCAGCGAAATGGCATTGCCGGTCACCACGGTCAAGGCCGACGAATTCGCCAACGCCGCGCTGACCACGGTGGCCGACGTGGTGACGTCCATGCCGGTGGCCTCGACCAACGTGCCGTCCGCCGCCGGCGCCGGCACCAACATGAATATGCGCGGCATCGGCATCAACCGCACGCTGGTGTTGCTGAACGGCCGGCGCATGGTGAACGAGCCGCTCAGCAACGGCTTTGTCAACGTCGACATGATACCGATGAGCGCCCTGAACCGCGTGGAAGTGCTGCGCGACGGCGCCTCCTCCACCTACGGCACCGACGCCATCGGCGGCGTGGTCAACTTCATCACCAAGCGCAGCTACAAGGGCTTGAACGTGACGGGACAGGCGGTGGTGCCGCAGGCATCCGGCGGCGGCCGCGAACACCGGCTCAGCATCCTGGGCGGCATCGGCGACCTGGAAGCGGACGGCTGGAATATTTACGCCACGGTCGATACGCACAAGCGCAGCGCGCTCGACGCCTCCGACCGCCCTGAGCTGAGCAGCCCCGAACGGCTGGCTGAACTGGGCATCGCGCCGCGCGCCGCCACCGGCAATTACGCGCAGCCGGCCAATGTGTTCTCGCCCAGCACCGGTATCACCGGCAATCCCTACTACGCCAGCGGCTGCACGGCGCCGTATTCCACGCCGGCGCTGCGCAACACCTGCATCCAGAACGCCAATTATTATGTGCTGGCGCTGCCGGCCAACGCGCAAACCACCTTCTTCACCAAGGGCAGCCTGAAGCTGTCCGAGGACCACCTGGTAACGGCCGAACTGCTGTACGCCAAGGAGCACATCACCACGCAGCGCGCGCCCAGCACCACGGTGGGCTTCAACGGCGCGGTGGCGCAGATTACGCCGAGCAGCCCGTACTATCCGGGCGGCTCCGCCGGCGTGCCGGCCATGGCGGGCCTGAACGGCTCCACCCTGAACGTGTCCTGGAGCGTGGCCGAGCTGGGGCCGGCCATTGCGCGCGACCAGCAGCAGGCCACCCGCCTGGTGCTGGCCGACGAAGGCCGCGTCGGCAAGTGGGACTATCGGCTGGGCTTCATCTACGGCGCCGGCGAGCGCGATTCCTGGTTCCGCCAGGGTTATGTGAACGGACTCAAGCTGCAAGCCGGCGTACGCAACGGCATCCTCAATCCCTTCGGCACGCAGAGCGCGGCAGGCCTGGCCTACCTGAAGGAGATTTCGGCCGACGGCGGCCAGATCCGGCACACCACCAATCTGTACACCGGGATCGACCTGACCGTCACGCGCGAGCTGATGCAACTGGGCGGCGGCGCGCTGACGCTGGCCGCCGGCGCCGAGTTCCATCACGACGCCAACAAGGACCGGGCGCTGGACGGCGTGATCGACGTGCCTTACCAGAACCGCCTGCCCAGCTACGCTTCGGGCAGCCGCAACATCAGCGCCCTGTTCATCGAGACCGACCTGCCGGTGACCAAGGAGCTGGACTTCAACATCGCCGCGCGCGCCGACAGCTATTCCGACTTCGGCAACACCGTCAATCCCAAAGCCAGCTTCCGCTACCAGCCGGCCAGGAACCTGATGCTGCGCGGTTCGGCCAGCACCGGCTTCCGCGCGCCGACGCTGTTCGACCGCTACGGCTACCGCCTGCCCGGCGCCACCGCGCTCACCACCAGCCGCTGGGACGATCCGGTGCTGTGCCCCGGCACCCCCGGCCTGGCAGGCACCGGCAAGCCGGTGGCGGGCGCCAATCCGCTCATCGTCTGCAACGCACAGCTGCCGGTGCAGCAGGGCAGCAATCCGGACGTGCTGCCCGAGAAATCGCGCAGCCTGACCTTCGGCGTCGTGCTGGAGCCGATGCGCAACATGATGCTGTCGCTGGACTACTACAACATCCACTTCCGCAACAGCATCGGCCAGCTGCCGCAGAACGCCATCTTCACCAACCCCGCCAAGTACGCCGACCTGTTCGTGCGCAATGCGAACGGCTCGCTGGCCTACGTGAAGAACACCGTGATGAACCTGGGCGACCTGCGCACCAGCGGCGTGGACGTCGGCTTCAGCTATGGCTTCCCGAGGCAGCCTGTGGGCGACTTCAAGATCGCCATGGACGGCACTTATGTGCACCAGTTCGAAAACCAGAACGAGAAGGACGGCGCCTGGATTTCCAACCTGGGGCGCTTCGGTTCGGTCGGATCGGGCAACGTCAGCGCCAGTCCCACCTACACCTTCCGCTGGAAGCATTCGCTGCGCCTGTCGTGGGCCAAGGGCGACTGGTTCTCGCAGCTGACGCAGAACTTCAACACCGGCTACCACGATTTGAACAACGTGGCGCCTGAGTACTTCCGCGACATCAAGCCGTATTCGGTGTGGAACCTGACCGCCTCCTACAAGGGCTTCAAGCACATCAACCTGACGGCGGGCGTGAGCAATCTGTTCGACACCGAACCGCCCGTCACCAACTCGAATTCGACTGCGTACGCCAACAACATCGCCAGCCCGATCGGGCGGGCGTTCAATGCGCGCGTGAGCTATGAATTCTGAGCGCGACAAGTTTTAAGGCCGGCCCCGGCCCGTTTTGGCGGGCGCCCGTGCCAAAAGCGCGGCGCCCACCCTTTTTTACCCAAATCCGAGACAGCACATGAAAATCGAACGAGTACAAGGAACCGTGTTCCACTATCTGACCAGCCGCAGCGTGGACAGCGCGGGGCACTCGCATCCCGGCCCGGAGAAGCGCGCCAACATGGCCATGATCACCATCACTGCCGACGACGGCAGCAAGGGCTACGCCTTCGGGCCGCCGGAAGTGGTGCGGCCGCACATCCTGGAAGCGTTCGCGCGCAAGGTGCTGATCGGGCAGGACCCGTTCGACCGCGAACGCCTGTGGCAGGACCTGGTGCACTGGCAGCGCGGCAGCGCCGGCCAGCTGACCGACCGCGCGCTGGCCGTCATCGAACAGGCGCTGTGGGACCTGGCGGGCCGCGCGCTGAACACCCCCGTGTACAAGCTGCTGGGCGCCTTCCGCGACAAGGTGCCGGCCTACGGCAGCACCATGTGCGGCGACGAGCTGAAAGGCGGCTTGTCCACGCCGGACGAGTACGCGGCGTTCGCCGTCAAGCTGGTCGAGCGCGGCTACAAGGCCATCAAGCTGCACACCTGGATGCCGCCGGTGTCGTTCGCGCCCAGCGTGGCGATGGACATCAAGGCTTGCGCGGCAGTGCGCGAGGCGGTCGGCCCGGACGTGGCGCTGATGCTGGACGGGTATCATTGGTACAGCCGCAGCGACGCGCTCACCATCGGCCGCGCGCTGGAACGGCTCAACTTCGCGTGGTTCGAGGAAATGATGAACGAGCAGAGCATCGCGTCCTACGCCTGGCTGGCCAACCAGCTCGACATCCCCATCGTCGGGCCGGAGTCGATCTCGGGCAAGCACCACAGCCGCGCCGACTGGGTGCAGGCGGGCGCCTGCGACATCCTGCGCGCCGGCGTGCCGGGCGTGGGCGGCATCACGCCGACCATGAAGGTCGCCGCGCTGGCGGACGCCTTTGGCATGAACTGCGAAGTACATGGCAACGGTGCGGCCAACCTGGCCGTCACCGCCGCCATCAAGAACTGCGAATGGTACGAGCGCGGCCTGCTGCATCCCTTCCTGGATTACGACGTGCCGCCGGCCTACCTGCGCAGCCTGCCGGACGCGATGGACGCCGACGGCTTCGTGCACCTGTCGCAGCAGCCAGGGCTGGGCGAGGACATCGACTTCGACTACATCGCGGCCAGCACCGTGGAATCCTACTAAGGCGCGGACATGAAACGTGCAATCAAACGGGCTTGCGGCGGTGCGGCTGGTGCTGCGCTGGCCGCGGCGCTTGCCGCCGCACTGGCACTGCCTGCGCCGGCGCTGGCGGCCACGCCGCGCGACCAGCTGGTGATAGGCATGAACATGAACAACCTGCTGTCGCTGGACCCGGCCGGCGCCACCGGCAACGACGTGCTGGGCGTGGTGGCCAACCTGTACGACTACCTGGTGGAGCTCGACCCGCACGACTTGAGCCAGGTGCGGCCGGCACTGGCCGAGCGCTGGGAGATCGCTCCGGACGGCATGAGCATCACTCTGTCGCTGCGCGGCGACGCGCGCTTCCAGAGCGGCCGCGCGCTGACCGCCGCCGACGCGGCCTGGTCGCTGCAGCGCGTGCTCAAGCTGAACCTGGCCATGGCGTCGCCGTGGAAAAGCTACGGCTTCAGCGCCGGCAACGCCGAGCGGCTGATCCAGGCGGTGGACGCGCGCACCCTGCGCATCACGCTGCCGGAACCGACCGATCCGAAGATGGTGCTGTACACGCTGGGCACCTCGGTCAGCGCGGCCATCCTGGACCGCGACACCGTGCTGGCGCACCAGAAGAACGGCGACCTGGGGGCGGCCTGGCTGCTGACGCACGCCGCCGGGTCCGGCCCATACGCGCTGACCGAATGGCGCGCCAAGGACGCCATGCTGCTGGACCGCTACGACGGCTACTGGCGCGGCCTGGCCAAGCTGCGCCGGGTGGTGATGCGGCACGTGCCGGAATCGCTGTCGCTGCGCTTCATGATTTCGCGCGGCGACGTCGACCTGGCGGCCGGCATGGCCGGTCCGGACATCGAAGCGCTCAAGCATGACGCCAGCGCGGTGGTGCAGCCGGTGCTGCGCGGCACCTCCTACTACGTGGCTGTGAGCATGAAGGATGCCAAGTTCGCGGACAAGCGGGTGCGGCTGGCGCTGCGCAAGCTGATCGACTACGACGGCATCAACAAGGCCATCATGCCGCACTACGGCGTGGCGCACCAGCGCCCGGTGATGATAGGGCTGACCGCCACGCTGCCCGATCCCGGCTACAAGCTGGACGTGGCGGCCGCCAAGCAGCTGCTGGCCGAAGCCGGTTATCCTAACGGCTTCCGCACTACCATCAAGGTGCTGTCCGATCCGCCCATGATCAACATCGCCACCGCGCTGCAAGGTACGCTGGCGCAGGCCGGCATCCAGGCCAGCATCCAGTCCGGCACCGGCAACCAGGTGTACGGCGCCATGCGCGACCGCAAGTTCGAGATCGTGGTGGGGCGCGGCGGCGGCGGCGTGGAGCCGCACCCTCATGCCAACCTGCGCGCGCTGGTCTACAACCCGGACAACCGCGACGCCGCCAAGCTGACCAACTTCCAGGGCTGGCGCACGTCCTTCCACAGCCCGGAGATCAACCGCCTGATCGAGCAGGCGGTGCGCGAGCGCGATCCGGATGCGCAAAACGCCATGTACCGCGAAGTGCAGCGGCTGTACGACAGCGAGGTGGGGGCGATCCAGCCTATCTCGCAGATGCTGGAGACGGTGGTGCTGAGCAAGCGGGTGCACGGCTACGTGGGTCATCCGTCCGCCACCACCCACTTGCGGGACGTCTACAAAGATTAGGCGCCCGCCCAAAAATGCTGGTCCATAAAAATAACGGAGACAAGACATGAAAGCTTTTCTGGCACGCGCCGGCGCCATGCGGGCGCGCTTGCTGAGCACCTTGGCCACGCTTTTTGGCCTGCTGGTGCTGACCTTCTTCATCGGCCGCGTGATGCCGATCGATCCGGTGCTGTCCATTGTGGGCCCGGATGCCGACGCCTCGACCTACCGTGAAGCGGCGGCGCGCCTGGGCCTGGACCAGCCGCTGTGGGTGCAGTTCGGCCGCTACCTGGGCGAACTGGCGCACGGCAACCTGGGCACCTCGCTGCTGACCGGGAACGCCGTCAGTGCCGACATTGCGCGGGTGTTCCCGGCCACCGTGGAACTGGCCACGCTCGCGATCGTGCTGGGCGTGCTGGCCGGCGTGCCGCTGGGCGTATGGGCCGCCAGCCGGCGCGGCCGCCTGGTGGACCATGTGGTGCGCGTCATCAGCCTGGCCGGGCATTCCACGCCGGTGTTCTGGTTCGCGATGATGGGACTGCTGGTGTTCTATGCCTGGCTGGGCTGGGCCGGCGGCTCGGGCCGCATCGCGCTGGCTTACGACGGCGCCATTCCTTCCGTCACCGGGCTGCTGCTGATCGACACGCTGCTGGCCGGGCACTGGGATGCGTTTGCCAACAGCGTCAGGCATATCCTGCTGCCGGCCTGCATTCTCGGCCTGCATTCAATGGCCTACATCAGCCGCATGACGCGCAGCTTCATGCTGGCGCAGCTGTCGCAGGAGTACATCCTGACGGCGCGCGTGAAAGGGCTGTCGGAGGCGGCCGTGATCTGGCGCCACGCCTTTCGCAACATCCTGGTGCAGCTGCTCACCATCGTCGCGCTGGCCTACGGCGGCCTGCTGGAAGGCGCGGTGCTGATCGAGACCGTGTTCGCCTGGCCGGGCTTCGGCCAGTACCTGACCAATAGCCTGCTGCTGGGCGATATGAACTCGGTGATGGGATGTGTGCTGCTGGTCGGCGTCATCTTCGTCACGCTCAACCTCGTCTCGGACGCCCTGTACCAAGTCTTCGATCCACGGATGCACTGATGCTGACCAATACCATGCCTGCTATTCCCGACCCAAGCGCCCCCGATGCCGCGCCGCCGCCCGCCAGGGCTGTGGCAGCCCCGGCCTCCGCTGGCTCCGCGCTGCGCGAATCGCTGCGGCGCGCGCTGCACCACCTGCTGCGCAATCCCATGACGCTGGCGGGCCTGATCGTGATCCTGCTGCTGATCGCGGTTGCCTGCTGCGCGCCCTGGATCGCCACCCACGACCCGCTGCGCCAGGACCTGGCCGCCACCTTGCAGGCGCCCGGCGCCGCGCACTGGTTCGGCACCGACGAATACGGCCGCGACACCTTCAGCCGCCTGGTGTACGGCGCCCGCACCACGCTCTACATTGTCGGTCTGGTCACCATCGTGGTCGGCCCGGTCGGGCTGGCGGTGGGCGCCGCGTCCGGCTACTTCGGCGGCTGGGTGGACGCGCTGTTCATGCGCATTACCGACATCTTCATCTCCTTTCCCAGCCTGGTGCTGGCGCTGGCCTTCGTGGCCGCGCTCGGGCCGGGCCTGGAGCATGCAGTGATCGCCATCGCGCTCACCGCCTGGCCGCCCATCGCGCGCCTGGCGCGGGCCGAGACGCGCACCCTGCGCAAGGCCGACTTCGTGGCGGCCGTGCAGCTGCAGGGCGCCTCGCCGCTGCGCATCCTGGTGCGGCACATCGCGCCGCTGTGCCTGTCCTCGGTGCTGGTGCGGCTGACCATGAACATGGCCGGCATCATCCTCACCGCCGCTGGCCTCGGCTTCCTCGGCCTGGGCGCGCAGCCGCCGTCGGCCGAGTGGGGCGCCATGATCTCGGCCGGGCGCCGCTACATGATGGAGTGCTGGTGGCTGGTGGCCATGCCCGGCGCCGCCATCATGGTGGTCAGCCTGGCCTTCAACCTGCTGGGCGACGGCCTGCGCGACGTGTTCGATCCACGCAGCTGACAAGGAACGATGATGACGAAAACGGAAACCAAAACTGAAACCAAGCTGGAAGTGGAAGACCTGAGCGTGCGTTTTGCCACCCGCGACGGTCTGGTTGACGCGGTGCGCGGCGTGTCCTTCAAGCTGGGGCGCGAGAAGCTGGCAATCGTCGGCGAATCCGGTTCCGGCAAGTCGACCGTGGGCCGCACGCTGCTCAAGCTGCATCCGGCCAGCGCCCGCATCGACGCGCGCGTGCTGCGCTTCGGCGGCACCGACCTGCTGCAGGCCGGCGAGAAGCAGATGCGCGCCATACGCGGCCAGCGCATGTCCATGATCATGCAGGACCCGAAGTACTCGCTGAACCCGGTAATGAAGGTGGGCGACCAGATCGCCGAAGCCGTGCTGGCGCATGAGAAAGGGCGGCGGCTACCGCGCGCCCAGGTGCGCGAGCGCGTCATCGCCATGCTGGAACAGGTGCGCATCCGGGATCCGCACAAGGTCTACGAGCGCTACCCGCACGAGGTCTCCGGCGGCATGGGACAGCGCATCATGATCGCCATGATGCTGATCCCGAATCCCGAGGTGGTGATCGCCGACGAACCGACTTCGGCGCTGGACGTGTCGGTGCGCGCCCAGGTGCTGTCGGTGCTGGACGACCTGGTCGGACAGCGCGACCTGGGCCTGATCTTTATCAGCCACGACCTGAACCTGGTGCGCCATTTCTGCGACCGCGTGCTGGTGATGTACGCCGGCCGCGTGGTCGAATCCATCGCTGCGGCGGACCTGGACCATGCGCAGCATCCCTACACCCGTGGCCTGCTGGCCGCGCTGCCCAGCATCGACATGCGGCGCCCGGTGCTGCCGGTGCTGCAGCGCGATCCCGCCTGGCTGGCCAATTAGGAGTCCGATCCATGATTACGGTAAACGACCTGGCGCTGACTTTCGGCAGCGGCGCCCAGGGCAACAAGGTATTGAACGAAGTGGGCTTCTCGGTGCGTGAAGGGGAAGTGTTTGGCCTGGTGGGCGAGTCGGGATCCGGCAAGAGCACGGTGCTGCGCTGCCTGGCCGGGCTGTACTCGCACTGGCAAGGCGACATGCGCATCGCCGGCCAGCCGCTGGGCCGCACGATAGACCGCGAGCGCTGCCGGCTGATGCAGATGGTGTTCCAGGACCCTTACGGCTCGCTGCACCCGCGCCACACGGTAGACACGGCGCTGTCGGAGCCGCTGAAGATCCACAAGATGGACAACATCGGCGGGCGCGTGCGGCAGATGCTGCTGAAAGTGGGGCTGAACGATTCGTTCCGCTACCGCTATCCGCACCAGATGTCCGGCGGCCAGCGGCAGCGCGTGGCGATTGCCCGCGCGCTGATCCTGGAGCCGCGCATCCTGCTGCTGGACGAGCCCACCTCCGCGCTGGACGTGTCGGTGCAGGCCGAGATCCTGAACCTGCTGGCCGAGCTGCGCGCGCGCGACGGACTGACCTACATCCTCGTGACGCACGACCTGGGCGTGGTGGTGCACCTGTGCGACCGCGTGGCGGTGATGCAGCAGGGCCGCATCGTCGATACGCTCGACAGCGCCCTGCTCAGCAACGGCGGCGCCAGCCACCCCTACACCCGCAGCCTGGTTGAAGCGACGCGCAGCTACAGCAGGGAAATGGCGACTGCGTGAGGTGTCTCGTCCAACACGACGCGGCGCAGGGCGGGTTAGCCGGAACGGCGCCACCCGCCACGCTTAGCGCGCCTTTGGCTCAAAGCGGCGCAGGAAGTCCAGCAGCGCCTGGGCGGCGATCTCGGCGTCGTCGGCCGTCATGGTTTCCAGCGGGTTGTGGCTGATGCCGCCGTTGCCGCAGCGCGTGAACAGCATGGCCACGTCGGCGGTGGCGGCCATGGCCATGGCGTCGTGTCCTGCTCCCGACAGCAGGTCGAAGCGCTGCAAGCCGGTGCGCTCGACCGCCGCGCCCAGCTGGTCCATCAGCCACGGCGCGCACGGCGCGGCGGCCGCCTCCACCACTTTCTCCAGCTTGAACTCGATGTGGCGCCGCTCGCAGATCGCCGCGATGCCGTCCAGGACGTCCTTCACGGCCGCCTGGCGCACCGCGTCGTCCGCAGCGCGGATGTCGAGCGACAGCTTGCACGCGCCCGGAATCACGTTTACCGAACCGTTCGGCACTTGCAGCTGTCCCACGGTGCCCACCAGCGCCTCCGCCGTGCCGCAGCGCTGTTCCACCAGCAGCACGATCTCGGCGGCGGCGGCGGCGGCGTCCTTGCGCATGGTCATCGGCGTGGTGCCGGCATGGCTGGCCAGCCCGCGCAGTTCGACCAGGTAGCGCGAGCTGCCGGCAATTGCGGTGACCACGCCCAGCGGCAGGCCGCGCTGCAGCAGCACCGGCCCTTGCTCGATGTGCACTTCCACGAAAGCCAGCAGCCTGGCTGGATCGCGCGCGATCGCCGGAATGGCGGACACGTTGTGGCCGGCGCCGGCCAGTGCGGTGCGCATGCTCACGCCGTCCGCATCCAGCTGCTCCAGCAGGTTCATGTCGAAGCGGCCGGTGATGGCGTTACTGCCCAGGAAAGTGGAGCGGAAACGCACGCCTTCTTCCTCGGCAAAGCCGACGATCTCGAAATCGAAGGGCAGCTTTTCGCCGGTGGCGTGCAGGTGCTTGACGATGGCGATCGGCAGCAGGATGCCGAGGCGGCCGTCGTACTTGCCGCCGTTGCGCACGGTGTCGTAGTGCGAGCCGGTCATCAGCGTCTTGGCGTTGGCGGCGCCGGACAGGTAGCGGCCCACCACGTTGCCCACCTCGTCGATGTGCACTTCCATGCCGGCTTCGCGCATCCAGTTTGCCAGCTGCGCGGCCGATTTCAGGTGCGCTTCGGTCATGTAGGCGCAGGTCAGCCCGTCGGCGTCGTCGCTCCATTGCGCCAGCTCTTCGGACCACTGCATGATGGCCGGACCGAAGTCCATCTGCACGCCCAGCAGGTCGTTGATGCGCATTTCGGCGATGCGGTGGATCTGGCGCAGGCATTCCTGCTGTTCATCGCTGACCTGATTGCGGAAGCGGCGGGTGAAGGTGGCGATGATCTGCTGGCGCGTCAGGCCGTTGCCGGTCGGGCCTTTCACGGCCAGGATGAAGGGGAAGCCGAACTTGGCGTTGTAGTCGGCGTTCAGCGTGTGCAGCATCGCGAACTCTTCGGCGCTGCACAGGTTCAGGCCGGACTTGGCCTGCTCGCTGGTCGATTCGGCCGTCAGCTCGCCGGCGATGGCGGCCTTGCCAGCCAACTCCGGGTGGGCGCGGATCAGGCCCAGTTGTTCTTCCTGCGTGGCCTTGCCGACCTCCGCCTGCAAGGCCTGCTTCAGCGCCGTCACGCTGGCGAAAGGACGCAGCGCGGCGGCGCGCTGCGGAATCCATGGCGAGTGCTCGTAGATGCCGTGCAGGCGCTCGGCGAAAGTGGGGACGTCGCAGCTATTCAGTTCGGAGAGTGTAGTCATCGTTATATCCATCCTTGGAACGTCGATGATATATCTGCCTGTATAGGCGGGCTATACGCCGTCGCCTATGACCCTTATCATTTCAGCAGACCTTTCGCTGCCTCGCTCACCTGGTCGCGCAGCCATTTGTGCTCGGGCGCGGCGTGCACGCGCTCGTGCCACAGCTGGTAGAAGCGCATCGGCGGGAACTTGATCGGCACCGTATAGGTCTTCAGCGGCAGCGTCTTCTCGTGGAAGCGGATGAACTGGCGGCCGGTGGTCAGCACCAGGTCGGTCTGCGTCAGCATGTAGGGGATCAGGCCAAAGTAGGCCGATTCCACCATCACGTTGCGGCGCATGTTCTGGCGCTCGAGGAAGGAGTCGATCACGCCGTGGTAGCCGGGCAACAGTTGCGACGGCGCCACGTGCGGCAGCGACAGGTAGTCCTCGGCCGTCATGGCGTCGCTGGGGGTGCGCTTGGCGTACGGTGCGCCGGCGTGCATGGCGCAGATGATGGGGTCCTCGAACAGCTTGGACATGTGCAGGTGCTCGGGCGGCTCGTCCCAGTTGGCGATGACCAGATCGAGGTCGCCGTCGGACAGCAGGCGCACGTAGTCCACCCCCGGCCCCAGGCCGTGGATGATGATGCGGCTGAGCGGCGAGCCGCGCCGCAGCAGCGACACCACGTTGGGCAGGAACTGCGTGTCCAGGTAGTCCGGCGCGGCGATGTGGAAGGTGCGCGCTTCTTCCTGCGGCACGAAGGGCGTCTTCTTGATGAACAGGTTTTCCGTTTCATCGAGGATGCGCTTGGCCGGCTTGAGCAGGCTTTCGCCGTGCTGGGTCGGCACCATGCCGCGCGCGCCGCGCACCAGCAGCGGGTCGCCGGTCAGCTCGCGCAGCTTGCGCAGGGAGGCGGAGATCGATGGCTGCGGCTGATTCAACTTCAGCGCCACGCGCGACACGTTCTTCTCCACCAGCAGCAGGTAGAGGATGCGGATCAGGTGCAGATCGAGATTTTTGGGCAGGCTGGACATAGGCTGGCTTTATATCAGATCGAATATGTCGAATATACGATATATTTCATGGCGCTGGGCCGAAAACCGTTTATCTTCTGTAAATTGCCGCCACTTCATTCTTGAGGAATCCATGGAAGTTTTCGCCTATCTGATCCCGTATGGCCTCGAATGGCTGAACCTGATCGTGCGCTGGCTGCACATCATCACCGGCATCGCCTGGATAGGCGCCTCGTTCTACTTCGTCTGGCTGGACAATTCCATCCGCCCGCCCGCACCGGGCTCCGAACTGGCGCGCAAGGGCGTGTCGGGCGAACTGTGGGCGGTGCACGGCGGCGGTTTCTACCACCCGCAGAAGTACCTGGTGGCGCCGGCCGAACTGCCCAAGGAACTGCACTGGTTCAAATGGGAAGCTTACACCACTTGGCTGTCGGGCTTCGCGCTGCTGACCATCGCCTACTATTTCAATGCGCAGGCCATGATGATCGACCAGTCGGTGGCGGACCTGAGCAGCCTGCAGGCCATCGGTATCGGCCTCGCCTCGCTGGTGGTCGGCTGGACCGTGTACGACCTGCTGTGCCGCTCCGCGCTGGGCAAGTACGACTTCTGGTTCGGCGTGGTGGTGTTCGCGCTGCTGGTGGCGGCGTCCTGGGTGCTGACGCATTTCCTCAGCGGCCGCGCGGCCTATATCCACGTGGGCGCCATGATAGGCACCATCATGGTGGCCAATGTGCTGATGCTGATCATCCCCGGCCAGCGCAAGATGGTGGCGGCCATGGCGGCCGGCGGCCTGCCGGACCCGGTGCACGGCCAGCGCGCCAAGCAGCGCAGCGTGCATAACAACTACTTCACCTTGCCGGTGCTGTTCATCATGATCAGCAACCACTACGCAATGACCTACCGCCACGAGCACGCGTGGCTGGTGCTGGCCGTGATCATGGCGGCGGGCGTGTTCATCCGCCACTTCTTCAACCTGCGCCACAAAGGCCGCACGGAGTGGCGCTATCCGGCCATCGGCGTGGCGCTGCTGCTGGCGGTGGCGGTGGCGATAGCGCCCAAGCCTCCAGCGGCCCGTGCCGCCGCCGCCGCGGCAGCACAGGCGGCCGCGCCGGTATCGCAATTTGGCAAGGTGCAGGCCGTCATGGCGCAGCGTTGCGTGGCCTGCCACGCTGCGGCGCCCACACAGCCCGGCTTTGCGGCGGCGCCGGCCGGCGTCATGCTGGAGAACGAAGCGGAGATTCGCCAGAATGCGGAGAAGATTTACAAACAGACGGTGCAGCTGAAAGCCATGCCGCTCGCGAACCTGACCAATATGACCGACGACGAACGCGCCCTGGTGGCGGCCTGGTTCGAATCCGGCGCAAAATAAAGGAGCAACATGAGCAAGCAAGAACAACTGATCCAGTGGATCGACGCCCATTTCGACGAGCAGGTGGCCTTCCTGCAGCAAGTGCTGCGCGTGCCCACCGACACCCCGCCCGGCAACAACGCGCCGCACGCGGACATGATCGCCGAGGCGGTCAAGGCCTACGGCTGGGAAGCCGAGCAGCACGCCGTGCCGGAGCAGGTGGTGCGCGACTATGGCATGGAAACCATCACCAACCTGATCGTGCGACGCCCGTACGCGGACGGCGGCCCCACCGTGGCCCTGAATGCGCACGGCGACGTGGTGCCGCCCGGCGAAGGCTGGACCTATCCGCCCTACGGCGGCGTGGTCGACAACGGCTACATCTACGGCCGCGCCGCCGCCGTCTCGAAATGCGACTTCGCCACCTACATCTTCGCCGCGCGCGCGCTGGAAGCGCTGGGCGTTCCGCTGAAAGGCAAGCTGGAACTGCACTTCACCTACGACGAGGAGTTCGGCGGACTGCTGGGACCCGGCTGGCTGCTGGAGCAAAAGCTCACCAGGCCGGACTATGTCATCGCGGCGGGCTTCAGCTACAACATCGTCACCGCGCACAACGCTTGCCTGCAGTTCGAGATCACCGTGCACGGCAAGTCCGGCCACGGCGCCATGCCGGAAACCGGCCATGATGCGCTGCAGGCTGCAACGAAAATCCTGAACGCGCTCTACAGCCAGGTGGCGGAACTGAAGAAGGTCAAGTCCAAGGTGCCCGGCATCGACAGCCCCACCATGCTGGTGGGCCGCATCGATGGCGGCACCAACACCAACGTGGTGCCCGGCAAGGTGGTGATGAAGATGGACCGCCGCATGATCCCGGAAGAGGACCCGGTGGCGGTGGAGGCGCAGGTGCGCGCGCTGATCGAAGAGGCGGTGCACGGCGAACCCGGTATCCGCATCGAGATCAAGCGCCTGCTGCTGTCGCACGCGCTGCGCCCGCAGCCGGGTTCCGAACAGCTGGTGGCCAACATCCAGAAGAACGCCAAGGCCATCCTGGGTGAGGACATCCCGGCCGTCGGCACCCCGCTGTACGCCGACGCGCGCCTGTACGGCGAGCAGGGCATTCCGGCCGTGCTGTACGGCGCCGGCCCGCGCACCGTGCCCGAATCGAACGCCAAGAAGGCCGATGAGCGCCTGGCATTGGACGATTTGCGCAACGCGACTAAAATCGTGGCACTGACGTTGGCCGACTTCCTGGCCTGAACAAGGAGCTGCGATGTTTGAAAAGAAGATGATGGCAGGCTGGGGCGACATGGACTTCAACAGCCATATGCGCAACACGGCCTTCCTGGACAAGGCCGGCGACGTGCGCATGCTGTTCCTGTCGGAGCACGGTTTCAGCATGGGCGAGTTCAAGCGCCACAACATCGGCCCGGTGGTGATGAAGGACGACATCGCGTACTTCAAGGAAGTGATGCTGCTGGAGTCCATCACCGTGACGCTCGGCCTGGCCGGCATGTCGGAAGACGGTAGCCGCTGGCTGTTGCGCAGCGACGTGTATCGCGGCGACGGCAGGCTGGCTGCGCGCATCACCAGCGCCGGCGGCTGGCTGGACCTGGTGGCGCGCAAGCTGATCGTGCCGCCGCCGGCATTGCTGGCCACCTGGCAGATACTGGAGAAGACCGAGGACTTCACCGAGCTGCCCAGCAGCGTGGCGCGCTGAACGTTAGCGGAACACCGGGCGGAAGAACGAGCGCTCGTAGCTGATGAAGCACTTGGTCTTCTTATAGTAATTGACCGCCGCGATGCATTCTTCATCGGTGGCGGCGGCGATGCGGTACTGCTCGTAGGCCGCCAGCGATTCGAATGAGAACGAAGCCAGCGCCACGTCGCTGGCGCCTTCGCTGGGCATCAGGTAGCCGTGGTGTGTGCCGCCCAGTTTTTCGACCAGCGGTATCCACAAGCGGGCGTAGTGTTCAAATTCCGGCAGCTTGTCCGCATCGATGATGTAGCGCAGATGGCAGGTGATCATTGGGTGTCCTTGAAAATTCGAGAACCAGCAATGTATATCAATTACGCGCGGGGCGCTCCTCAACGTCTCGCGCTTTTGGCCATCCGCGCCTATCAGCGCTATCTTTCCCCACGCAAGGGCTTTGTCTGCGCGTTCCGCGTCCACACGGGACGCGACGGCTGCTCGGCCTACGGCTTGCGCGTGATCGGGCGCTACGGACTGCGGCGCGGGCTGGTGCTGCTGGACCGCCGCCTGAGCGATTGCGGCCACCAGCACCGCCTGCACGCGCCGCCATGCCCTGCCAGGCATCCGGCGCTGCAGCGCCAGGCCGGCTTCTGCGATCTGCCGTCCTGCGACGTCCCTGCCGGTGGTGGGGCAGCTTGCCGGGTGCTCGGTCCTGCGCTGGAAACCCTGGACGCGGCGTGCACCTGCGCCGATGTCTGCAGCGCTTGCGACTGGCGGCGCGATTCCTACCGGGTGAGCAAATCGGTCAAGGACAAATACAAGCGCAATCGCGTGGTTCCGCCGGCCGGCTAGGCGCAATCAGCAGACCACTTGCATTTCGTCAATGCAGCCAGGCAGGGCATGGCCGTAGACTGGCTGGATGCCGAACTCCGCGCCGCCTGCACGTTTCGATTTGCCCTGGAAACTGGCACTGACACACGCCTTCCGGGCCTTCATGGCCTTCTTTTTTGCCGATCTCTGCGCTCAAATAGACTGGTCCGGGCGGCCGCGCTTCCGCGACAAGGAACTGGCCGGCATCGGCTTCGGCGATGCGCCGGACGGCATGGTGGCCGGTTGGCGACCGCATGCGTTCCGAAACCAGATACTGGGCACGGTGATGGGCATCTCTTTCGCCACCGCAAAGCTGGTGGACTATGCTGACCGAAGCGATGCATTGCTGGCTTCGCACAAGCAGGCATTCATGGATAAGGGATGGAAGAAGGGGCTTGAAAAAGGGGCTTGAAAAGGGGCTGGAAAAGGCATGGAGAAGGGACTGGAAAAAGGCCTTCAGCAGGGGCGCAAAGAAGGTGCGGCAGCGCTGCTGGAACGGCAGCTTAGTCGGCGATTCGGACCGCTGCTGCCAACCGTCCGGACCAGGCTGGCCGAGGCCAGCGCAGAGCAGGTGGCAGCCTGGAGCGATGCACTGCCGGAGTCGCAATCGCTGCAGCAAGTGTTTGGATAAAAGAAAAAGGCCGGGAACTTGTCCCGGCCTTGTTGCTTACTTCTTCAGCGTGCGTTCGAACAGCTGGTAGATGCGGCGGTACTGGTCGTACCAGCTTTCCGGCTGCAGGTAGGCGTGGCGCTCCAGCGGATAGCTGGCCAGTTCCCAGTTGTCCTTCTTCAGTTCGATGAAGCGCTGCGCCATGCGCACCGAGTCCTGGTAGAACACGTTGTCGTCCACCATGCCGTGCGCGATCAGCAGGTTGCCTTTCAGCTTGTCCGCGTATTCGATCGGCGACGACACCTTATACGCTTCCGGGTCCAGCTCCGGCGTGTTCAGGATGTTGGCGGTGTATTCGTGGTTATAGGTGGTCCAGTCGGTGACGGGACGCAGCGCCGCGCCGGACTTGAATTTCTCCGGCTCGCGCAGCAGCGCCATGAAGGTCATGAAGCCGCCATAGCTGCCGCCGTAGATGCCCACGTTGTCCGCGTCGCCCTGGTGCTTGGCCACCATCCAGTTCAGGCCGTCCACGTAGTCGTCCAGCTCCGGGTGGCCCATCTGGCGGTAGATGGCAGTGCGCCAGTCGCGGCCGTAGCCCTTGGAGGCGCGGTAGTCCATGTCCAGCACGATGTAGCCCTTTTCAACCAGCAGGTTATGGAACATCTGCTCGCGGAAGTAGACCGGGAAGCGCTTGGTGGTGTTCTGCAGGTAGCCGGCGCCATGCACGAACAGCACCACCGGATACTTCTTGCCCGCTTCCAGCTTGGCCGGGCGGTACAGCTTGGACCAGATCGGGCCGGCGCCGTGCGTGGAGGGCACCGCCACCAGTTCCGGCTGCACCCAGCTGCGCGCCTTGTAGTCCGGCGTGCGGGTGTCGGTCAGCTTGACGGCGGCGCCGATGGCGCCGGAACCCACGGTCACGGTGGCAATCTGCGCCGGCATGTAGGCCGACGAGTGGTGCACCAGCAGCTTGCGCTGGTCGGGCGACACGGCGTACTGTTCCACGCCGCCTTCCAGCGCGGTCACTTCGCGTACCGACGCCTCTTTCGCGTTGACGGCGCATACTTCGTACGCGCCCGGCATGGCGCGGTTGCACAGCACGAAGGCGGTGCCGCCGTCGGCCGACCAGGTCACGCGCGTGGCTTCCCACTTGCCCTGCGTGAGCGCGCGCTGCTTGCCGTCGGCGCCCAGCGTGTACAGGTGCGAGTAGCCGCTTTCCTCGGACAGGAACCACAGCGTGGCGTTGTCCGGTAGCCAGCCGAACTCGTTGTAGCTGCCGTTCACCCAGGCTGTGTCGCTGACGCGGTGCAGCGGCCTGAGAGCCGCGCCGGGCAGGTCGATGGCGGCGATCCAGCGGTCCTTGTTGTCCACCGCGCGTAGCATCACGGCCACCTTGGCGCCATTGTCGGTCCAGGAAATGCCGCCATCGGTCTCGTCGTCCAGGCGCACCGCGCGGTTGCCTTTCTGCGCCGGCAGCTTCTGCGCCTCGCGCATGGCTGCCAGCGGGTCGGTGGCGATGCCGGGCAGGGCGTCGAATTTGATGTCCTGCACTTCGCGCGTTTTCAGGTCCACCAGTTTTAGCGACTGCGCCTTGGGCATGTCGCGGCCGACGCGGGTGCGCTGGTCGTCGGCTTCCTCGTATCCCGATTCGGTCACGTAGCGCGGCATTTTGCCGATGCGGCCCTTGTCGCCCTTGGGCGAGGTGGCGATCACCAGGTAGCGGCCGTCCGGCGACAGCGAGGTAGCGTCGATCACGACCTTCTCGCCCAGGTAGATTTGCTGCGGCGCGCGGGTGGCGTCGGCCGCGCGCTCGGCATCGGCGCGTTCGCGCAACGCGTCCTTGTCGTCCTTCTGGCGCTGCAGCGTGGTAATCAGGCGCAGCTGCAGGTCACGCAGCGAATCGGCGTCCGGCGCTGCGGCCGGGTCCTTTGCGGTGCGCGGCAGCGCCACCGGGGACACCAGGCGCTCGGCGCGGTTCCAGCTGTACCAGTCGTGGCCCACGCGGTACTGCACGCTGCGCCCGTCGGCCGAGTACTGCGCCGCCACCGGGGCCGGCGTGGCGCCCTTGCTGATCTGGGTCAGCGCGCCGGTCTTCAGGTCGCGCTCGAACAGGTCGCCGTTGCGCAGCATCAGCGCGCGGCTGCGCTCTCGGTTGTACTGCACGCTGGCGCTGTCCAGGCTGGCCAGTTCGCT
Source organism: Massilia sp. Root351 (assembly GCF_001425045.1). Classification (GTDB taxonomy): domain Bacteria; phylum Pseudomonadota; class Gammaproteobacteria; order Burkholderiales; family Burkholderiaceae_D; genus Rugamonas. The sequence continues at coordinate 929,658 of NZ_LMDJ01000001.1, forward strand.
GTCGGCCACCTTGCGCGGCGGCAGGCCGGCGCGCGCGGCGGCCTGGGAGCTGGTCTGGAAGGTGTCGCGCAGCGGCGACGCGCTGCGCTTCTGCTTGAAATACACCTGCTTGCCGTCCCAGCTCCACCACGCGGTTTCCACCGGGGTGCCCAGCCAGTCCGGGTGGGACATGGCCTGGTCGAGGCTGATCGGGGTGGGAGTCTGGCTTTGGGCTGCGGCCGGGATCGCCAGCGCGGCGCACAGTGCCGCGGCGAGCGCGGAAGGGGCAAAAATTCGCATCGTTTCTTGTGGGAATGGGCAAAGTTGAGCGGGCATTCTAGCGCAAGTGGCAGGCCTCTTATGTATAAGCATGTATCAGCATGCAAGCCGGGGGAGGCCTTATCTAAAGGCTAATGAGGAAAATGTTACATCCCGGCGGCAATTGTGTAAGCTGGTCCGGTCAGCTTCGTTTCCACGGAGATACACGATGACCAAGCAAACGGCGCAGCGCGCCGCCGCCCTGGTGCTGCTCGCGGGACTGGGCGCGGCTGCCTGGTGGTGGCACAGCCATGGCGGCGCCTTTGGCAGGGCTGCGCCGCTGGAACCGCTGATCCTGGCCACCAACACCAGCTATGTCGCCATGTGCCCCATCCTGGCGGCACAGCAGCAGGGCTATTTCAAGCGCTACGGCATTGCCGCCCAGATCCAGCCGCACACCAGCGGCAAGGCCTCGCTGCAAGCGGCGCTGGACGGCCATGCCGATCTTGGCACCGTGGCCGACATCCCCATCATGTTCGCGGTCATGGAGCAGGTACCGGTGGCGGTGGTGGCAACCTATTTCCGCGCCGAGCGCGATCACGGCATCGTCGGCCGCAAGGACCGCGGCGTGACCGCGCCGCCCAGCCTGAAAGGCAAGCGGGTCGGCGTCACCCTGGGCACCTCCAACCACTTCGTGCTGAACGCCTTCCTCAACCGCCAGCACCTGGCGGCCAGCGAAGTGACCATGGTCAATATGAAGCCGGAAGAATTCGGCGCGGCGCTGCTGCGCGGCGACGTGGACGCGGTGTCCGGCTGGGAGCCTTACCTGGACACGGTGCTCAAGCAGCTCGGCCCGAACGGCGTGATGTTCGACGCCGAAGACCTGTACGAGATCCCCTACAACATCGCCGGCACGCGCGACTATGTGCGCAGCCATCCGGAGACCATCAAAAAGCTGTTGCGCGCGCTGATCGACGGCAACCGCTATTGCGCCGAACAGCCGCAGGCGGCGCAAGCCATGACCGGGGCCCTGCTCAAGGGCGACAGCGACAAGTGGCGCGAACTGTGGCCGACCTACCACTTCGCCGTTAGCCTGGACCAGGCATTGCTGGTGGCGTTGGAGGACCAGACCCGCTGGGCCATGGCGAACCGCCTGGCGGCCCAGGGCACGGTCCCCAATTTCCTCACCGCCCTCGACTACCAGCCGCTGAAGACAGTGGCACCGGCGGCCGTGACGGTTATCCATTAGCGGCACATAAAGGGGGGCGGAGTGAAACTGGCAACGCGTTTTCAGCTGATGGGCTGGTTCTCGGCGGCCATCGTCGCCACCATCGTGGTGGTGCTGCTGGCCACCGCGCAGCGCGTGCAGCAGGAGCTGGACAAGAACGAGGCCGCCGGCGAAATGCTGCATGCGGTGACGGCGTTGCGCTACCTGACGCTGGAGTTCGTGCTGCGCCACGAGCAGCGCGCCGAGGCGCAGTGGCAGTTGCGCAGCGATTCGCTGGCCAAGCTGATGGCGCAGGCCGACGAGTTCGACGGGCGCGAGGAAACGGCGCTGCTGGCTGGCCTGCAGCGCACGCACGCCAGCCTGGAGCGCCTGTTCGGCACCCTGTCGACGCAGCCGAACAAGCCGCCGCTCGGCACCCCGGCGCGCGCCGTGGCCGACGAGTTCGAGTCGCGCCTGGCGGGACAGATCGGCAACAAGATGCAGACCATGATCGCCGACGTGCTGCGCCTGTCGGCGCTGAGCCGGCAAGCGCTGCTGGACGCTCAGCAGCGCGCCAATATCGCGGTGGCCGTGTTCGGCGGGCTGGCGCTGCTGGCGGTGGCGGGCACCACCTTCGTCGGCTACCGCAGCGTGGCGCGGCCGCTGGCGCGCCTGCGCGAGGGCACGGCCCAGGTGGGTGCGGGCGACTTGAATTTCAAGCTCAACGTGGCTACCCGCGACGAGATCGGCGACCTGGCGCGCGCCTTCGACGGCATGACCGAGCGGCTGCAGCAGACCACCGTGTCGCGCGATTCGCTGGCCGGGCTGAACGGCGCGCTGCAGGCGGAAATCGGCGTGCGCCAGCAGGCCGAGGCGCGCACCACGGCGCAGCTGCAGCGCCTGAACCTGCTGCACCAGATCACGCGCTCGATCGGCGAGCGCCAGGATTTGCGCAGCATCTTCCAGGTGGTGGTGCGTTCGCTGGAAGACCAGCTGCCGATCGATTTCGGCTGCATCTGCCTGGTGGACCACGGCAGCGACCGGCTGCTGGTGAGCTGTGTCGGCCTGCAGGGCGCGGCGCTGGCCATGGCCATGCCGGTGACGGAGCGCAGCCACATCGACATCGACGAGAACGGCCTGTCGCGCTGCGTGCGCGGCGCGCTGGTGTACGAGGCCGACATCGCCGACGTCGATTTCCCTTTCCCGCAGCGCCTGGCCGGCGGCGGCCTGCGCGCGCTGGTGCTGGCGCCGCTGCTGGTGGAGAGCCACGTGTTCGGCGTGCTGGTGGCGGCGCGCCGCACGCCGCACAGCTTTTCCAGCGGCGAGTGCGAATTCCTGCGCCAGCTCAGCGAGCACGTGGCGCTGGCGTCCAAGCAGAGCGAGCTGTACGCGGCGCTGCAGGCCGCCTACGATGAAATGCGCCTGACCCAGCAGGCCTCGCTGCAGCAGGAGCGCCTGCGCGCGCTGGGCCAGATGGCCAGCGGCATCGCGCACGACATCAACAACGCGATCTCGCCGGTGGTGCTGTACACCGAGTCGCTGCTGGAAACCGAGGCCGGGCTGAGCACGCACGCGCGCTCCTGCCTGGAAGTGATCAAGCGCGCCATCGACGACGTGGCGGCCACGGTGGCGCGCATGCGCGAGTTCTACCGGCTGCGCGAGCCGCAGGCCAGCCTGGCGCCGCTGGACCCGAACGTGCTGCTCAAGCAGGTGGCCGACCTGACGCGTGCGCGCTGGAACGACATGCCGCAGCAGCGCGGCATCACGATCCGGCTGGCGCTGGAGGCGGCGCCGGGGCTGCCGTCCATCATGGGCGTGGAGGGCGAGATCCGCGAAGCGCTGACCAACCTGGTGTTCAACGCGGTCGACGCGATGCCTGACGGCGGCCAGCTGACACTGCGCACCCGGCTGGACCAGACGGGTCCGGAGCCGCGCGTCTGCATCGAAGTGGGCGACAGCGGCGTGGGCATGGACGAGGACACGCGGCGGCGCTGCCTGGAACCCTTCTTTACCACCAAGGGCGAGCGCGGCACCGGCCTCGGGCTGGCCATGGTGTACGGCATGGTGGAGCGCCACGGTGCGCAGATCGAGATTCTGACCGCGCCGGGCCAGGGCAGCGTCATGCAGCTCAGCTTCCCGTTGCCGGAGGCGGCATCCAGGGCGGCGCCGGCGCAGCCGGCCGCGCCGCTGCGGCACAGCGTGCGCATCCTGGCGGTGGACGACGATCCGCTGGTGCTCAAGTCGATGCGCGACATCCTTGCGCGCGACGGCCACGTGGTGACGGCGGCCGACGGCGGCCAGGCCGGCATCGATTCGTTCCGTGCGGCGCAGGCGCGCGGCGAACCGTACGCGCTGGTGGTCACCGACCTGGGTATGCCCTATGTGGACGGGCGCAAGGTGGCGCAGGCAATCAAGGAGATGTCGCCCTCCACCCCGGTGATCCTGCTGACCGGCTGGGGCCAGCGCATCGTGGCCGAGGGCGACCTGCCGGTGCACGTGGACCGCGTGCTGGGCAAGCCGCCCAAGCTGAGCGAGTTGCGCGAGGCGCTGGTGGCTTGCTGCGGTGCGGAGGCTTGAGATGATGCAATCCAACATACGCATTCTGGTGGTTGACGACGAGCTGGCGCAGATGCGCGCGCTGTGCGATACGCTGGGCCAGCGCGGCTACCAGACCGTGGGCTGCGGCTCGGGCGAGGAGGCGCTGCGGCTGATGCAGGCGGCTGAACTGGAGGCGGCCGCACGCGGCGCGGCCGGCCAGCGCGGGCGCGCGGACGAGGAGGGGGATGGGGACGACAGCGGGCTACGCTTCCAGGTGCTGCTGTCGGACCTGATGATGCCGGGCCTGGACGGCATCGCGCTGGTGCAGGCGGCGCGCGCCATCGATCCCGACCTGGCTTGCATCATCATGACCGGCGAGGGCAGCATAGGCTCGGCGGTGCAAGCGATGCAGGTGGGCGCGCTGGACTACATCCTGAAACCGTTCCGGGTGTCGGCGGTGCTGCCGGTGATCGCGCGCGCGCTGGAAACGCGCAAGCTGCGCATCATGAACGCCGTCCTTGAGCGGCGCCTGCGCGAGCATGCGGTGCAGCTGGTGCGCATCAACGAAGAACTGCAGGTGGCGCGCCAGCAGGCCGACCGCGCCAACCAGGCCAAGTCGGCCTTCCTGTCGAATATGAGCCACGAGCTGCGCACGCCGCTCAACGCCATCCTGGGCTTCTCGCAGATACTCGCGTCCGACCAGCTGCCCTCGTCGGCGGCGCAAAAGAAGCAGTTCGCCGGCAACATCCTGCAGGCCTCGCGCCATCTGCTGCGGCTGATCAACGACATCCTCGACCTTGCCAAGGTGGAATCGGGCGCGTTGACGCTGGAGTCCGAGCCGGTGGCGCTGTCGCAGGTGCTGCAGGAGTGCCGTACGCTGGTCGATCCACTGGCGCGCCTGCGCGGCGTGGAACTGCGCCTGTCGGTGAGCGACAGCGCCAGCGTCACGGCCGACCGCGTGCGCCTCAAGCAGGTGCTGATCAACCTGCTGTCCAACGCCATCAAGTACAACCGCGACCATGGCACCGTCAGCGTGCACTGCACAGAGGTGGACCGGGAACGGCTGCGCGTGTCGGTGCAGGACACGGGCGCAGGCCTGAACGAGGCGCAGCTGGCGGCGATGTTCCAGCCGTTCAACCGCCTGGGCCAGGAGGCCGGCACGCAGGAAGGCACCGGACTGGGCCTGGTGATGACGCGCCACCTGGTCGAGAAGATGGGCGGCGAGCTGGGTGTGGTGAGCACGCCCGGCATGGGCAGCACCTTCTGGGTGGCGCTACCCGGCTGCCTGGTCTAGCGCAGTACGGTCGCCGCTGTCCAGGCCCAGCCACAGCGCAATCTCCTTGTTGCGGCGGTTGACCAGGCCCGCCACCACGCGGTTGTTGTCGCGGTTCCAGCGCGCCAGCTCGAACGGCACGTCCTCAAACCGGCCCGCGTTGACGCGCTTGAGCAGCGTGCTGTGCAGGAAGGCGCTGTTGCCGACGTTGAAGGCGAACGACACCAGCGCATCGAACTGGTTCTGCGTCAGCGGCACCGTCACGGCCTCGTTGACGCAGCGCTGTACCGGTTCCAGGTCCTGCTCCAGCAGCGCCTCGCACTCGGTGGCGCTGATGCCGTCGCGGTAGTGGAGCGGCTGGCCGCGCAGCCACAGCTTGCCGGAACTGCGCTCGGACGGCGTGAGCAGGTGGCCGATGCCGATGGTGGGCGCGCCGCCCGAGTCGAGATAGACATGGGGTACCACGCCTTCCCATTCCCTGAACAGGGCCTTGCCCTGGTCTCCGATTTGCATGATGGCCTCCTTTCTTTCTTGGACAAGGAATAGCCGCGTTGGTTCAATGGCATCGAGCTGGGTTTATATACAGTATAATTCCGGCATCGCATTGAGATACCGAACCGTGGCTCCGACTTCCCAGCAAGGCTTCATCCTGACCCGCCATTGGCGCGACACCCGCGACGGCACCGAGATCGAGTTCTGGCTGGCCACGGACGACGGGCCGCGCAAGGTGCGGCTGGACGCGCAAACCTCGGTCGCCTTCGCCGAGGCGGGCCAGCGTTCCGCCATCGAGGCGCAGCTGGCGCTGGAGGGCGGCGGCCGGGCCGGGCAGCAGCAGGCGGACGTGCGCGAGCTGTCCCTCAAGACCTTCGGCGGGCAGCCGGTGGTGGGCATCTACACCAGCCACTACAAGCAGCTCACCGCACTGGAGCGCACGCTGCGCGAGCGCGGCGTCAAGCTGTACGAAGCCGACATCCGCCCGCCCGAGCGCTACCTGATGGAGCGCTTCATCACCGCCACGGTGCAAATCGAGGGCGGCGAGCAGCACGGCCACACCATCACCGGCTGCAAGCTCAAGCCCGCGCCCGACTACCGGCCGGCGCTCAAGGTGGTGTCGCTCGACATTGAAACCAGCGCTTACGAGGATCTGTATTCGATTGCCCTGGAAGGCTGCGGCCAGCGCCAGGTCTACATGCTGGGCGACGCGCCCGAACACAGCCCGGCGCTCGACTTTGCGCTCGAATACTGCGCCACCCCGCGCCAGCTGATCGACAAGCTGAACGCCTGGTTCAAGCAGCACGACCCGGATGTGATCATCGGCTGGAGCGTAGTGCAGTTCGACCTGCGCGTGCTGCAAAAAAACGCCGACAAGCACAAGGTGCCGCTGCTGCTGGGCCGCGAAGGCAGGCAGATCGACTGGCGCAAGCACCAGGCCAAGCAGGAATACATGTTCGCCTCGCTGCCCGGCCGCATTGCGCTGGACGGCATCGAGGCGCTGCGCGCCGCCTCCTGGACCTTCCCGTCCTTCAGCCTGGAGAACGTGGCGCAGACCATGCTGGGCGAAGGCAAGGAGATCGGCGACGCCTACGACAAGATGGCCGAGATCGAGCGCCGCTTCCGGGACGACAAGCCGGCCCTGGCGCTGTACAACCTGAAGGACTGCGAACTGGTGACGCGCATCTTCGAGAAGGCGCGGCTGATGGCCTTCATCCTCGAGCGCTCGCACGTCACCGGGCTGCAGGCAGACCACTTCGGCGGCTCCATCGCCGCCTTCAGCCACCACTACCTGCCGCGCATGCACCGCGAAGGCTATGTGGCGCCCAGCGTGGGCGATATCGAAGCAGGACCGTCTCCTGGCGGCTTCGTGATGGACTCCAAGCCCGGCCTGTACGACTCGGTGGTGGTGCTCGACTACAAAAGCCTGTACCCATCCATCATCCGCACTTTCATGGTGGACCCGGTGGGCCTGATCGAAGGCGCGGCGGCGGGCGCGGAGCAAGGCATTCCCGGCTTTCGCGGCGCCGTCTTCTCGCGCGATAAGCACTGCCTGCCGGCCATCGTCAACACCTTGTCGGCCGGGCGCGACGAAGCCAAACGGCAGAAGAACGAGCCGCTGTCGCAGGCGCTCAAGCTGCTGATGAACTCCTTTTGCGGCGTGCTCGGTTCGCCGGACTGCCGCTTCTTCAATCCCAAGCTGGTATCCTCGGTTACGCTGCGCGGCCACGAGATGATGAAGCTCACGCGCGAACTGGTGGAGCAGGCCGGCTACGACGTGATCTACGGCGACACCGATTCCATCTTCATCTGGCTGAAACGGGAATATGCGAACGCTGAAGCGATCGCCATCGGCCAGGGGCTGGTGGACAGCATCAACGCGTGGTGGAAGGAAAAGCTCAAGCGCGAGCTGGGGCTGGACAGCCAGCTCGAGATCGAGTTCGACACGCACTACCGCAAGTTCTTCATGCCCACCATACGCGGCACCGAAATGGGCAGCAAGAAGCGCTACGCCGGACTGAGCGCGAACGGCAAGGGCGAGGAGGAAATGATCTACCGCGGCCTGGAAGTGGCGCGCAGCGACTGGACGCCGCTGGCGCACGAATTCCAGAAAGGCCTGTTCAACCGCATTTTCCGCAACCAGCCGTACCAGGAATACGTGCGCGAATACGCGCGCAAAACCGTCTCCGGCGAGTTCGATGAACTGCTGGTGTACCGCAAGCGGCTGCGGCACCGGCTGGACGAGTACCAGGTGAATGTGCCGCCGCAGGTGCGTGCGGCGCGCCTGGCGGACGACTACAACAAGTCGCTGCAGCGCCCGCTGCGCTACCAGAACGGCGGCTGGATCAGCTACCTGATGACCACCAGCGGCGCCGAACCGCTGGAGGTGATCAAGTCCCCCGTCGACTACGAGCACTACCTGAGCAAGCAGCTGCAGCCCATCGCCGACGCTATACTGGTGCCGATGAATGACAGCTTCACCGGCCTCACCACGTCGCAGGGCAATCTGTTCTAGCGGCCAACTCAAGGAGCTTTATGATCACGTTGTACCACTGCATGAGCGCGCGTTCCTTCCGGCCCCTGTGGATGCTGGAGGAGCTGGGGCTGCCGTACGAGCTGAAGATGCTGCCATTTCCGCCGCGCGTGTTCGACAAGGGCTACCTGGACATCAATCCCCTCGGCACCGTGCCGGCGCTGCTGGACGCCGGCGTGCGCATGACCGAATCGGCCGCCATCTGCCAGTACCTTGCCACGCTGCCCGGCGCAAAGGCAATCGATGGAACGCTGGACGTGGCGCCGGGCGACGCGGCCTACGCCGCCTACCTGAACTACCTGCACTTTGGGGAGGCCACGCTGACCTTCCCGCAGACGCTGCTGCTGCGCTATGCACATTTCGAGCCGCCCGAGCGGCGCAGCCCGCAAGTGGTGGAGGACTACACCAAATGGTTCCTGGCCCGCCTGCGCACGCTGGAGCCGCTGCTGGAGCAGCAGCACTACTTGGCTGCGCAGCGCTTCACGGCGGCCGACGTGTCGGTGGGCTACGCCTTGTTACTGGCGCAGCACCTCGGCCTGGCGCCACGTTTCACGCCGGCCGTGCAGGCCTACTGGGAGCGCTTGCAGGCGCGCGCTGGCTTTCGGCGCGCCATGGCGGCGCAGGAAGGGGCGGCGATCGCGCAGGGCGTATCGACGGTGGCCGCGCCGGACTTGCGCACCTGAGCCTTTCCCCGGCAGGCCGTCACTGTTCCTCGACGATGGCCACGCCCCATGGTTCCAGCTTGAGCGTGTCGCCCTGGCGCACTGCCGCCGGTGCCTGGCCAGCAGCCGGCGCCAGCAGCGATGCGCCGTCCTTCCGCGTGTAGATGACGTCGGCTGTGCTGGCCGAGTAGTTCAGGTAGTAGTGCACCCGCTTGCCCAGCCGGTTGACACCGCTCTTGCTGATCAGGGGGAACTTCAGCGCGCTGTCGTACGCCACGCCGGCTTTGCCGAGCCGGTCGGCCAGGATGGCTGAAATCATCGGGCCGGACGGCATGAAGCCGACATAGCTGACCATGCCCCTGCCGTAGTCGTTCTCGGTCAGGGCGGCGTACTTGCCCCAGGCCGCATGGTCGTAGCGCGCCAGCACGCGCGCGCTGGCCGGCGTCACCAGCTCCATCCAGCTGTGCGCTTCGTTGTCCTTGCCGCTCACCGCGTAGCCGTGCCCGGCCAGCGGCACGCCGTGCGGAATGGTGAACTGGTCGTAGCTGATGCCGGCCGCCTCGGCGATCCTTCCCGGCTGGCGGCCGTGGCGCACCTTCACGTTCTGGTCGGAGAAGCCGCTGCGGAAGGTGTACAGCACGTGGCCGCCGTTGCGGGCGTAGGCATTCAGCTTGTCGAGCAGGCTGTCGGCGGCCGCGTACAGCGCCGGCACGATGATCAACTTGTACTGATCGAAAGAGCCGCTGCCCGGGTCCAGCAAGTCCACGCCCACGTTCATGTGGTACAAGCCGTCGTAGAACGGGCGCAGGATGTCGTTGTATTTCAGGCCGTGCGGGAAGTGGTTCAGCGCGGTTTGCGCCTCGTTGCTGAACAGGATGGCGACCTGGTTTTCCTTGCGCAGGTTGACCAGGTGCTTGCCGACGCGCGCGAACTCGGCGCCGATCACCTTCGCTTCCAGGTAGGGCGCGTTGGGTGCGAAGTCGTGGCTCAGCAAGCCTTTCCAGTAAGTCTCGAAGGCGTTGTGGATCGAGTGCCAGTGCCAGTAGGAGACCATATTGGCGCCCGACGCCAGATGGCTATAGGCCTGCAGCCGCAGCTGGCCGGGGTAGGGCGTCCAGTCCGGGAAGCCCTGGGCCTGGGTCTCCATCACGTAGTAGTTCTTGCCGGCCTTCATGGAGCGCGCCAGGTCGCCGCCGAAGGATATTTCCAGGCCGGTCAGCTTGTCCTGGCTGGGGTGGTAGATGTCCACGCCGGCCACGTCCAGCGCGGCGGCCGCGGCGAAGTGGTCGACCTCGGTCTGGATGCCGTAGCTGTGGCCTTTCCAGTCCAGGTCGAAGTTGTGGGTGATGAACTGGCCCGGCCGCTTGTATTCGCGCACGATACGCGCCTGCCAGGCCAGGTAGCCGGTGACCAGCTGGCGCTGGAACTTCGCAAACTCGGCCGACAGGCTGGCGTTGATGCTGGCGTCGGTGGACGGGAAATCCTGCCAGCGGTTGATGCGGTTGCTCCAGTAGTTGAGCCCGAACGCGTCGTTCAGCGCCGCCAGTGTGCCGAATTTCGCCTTGCAGTATGCAACGAACAGCTTCTGCACATTGGGGCCGGACGTGTTGTAGTGCTTGGTCTCGTTGTCGACCTGGTAGCCGATCACGGCCGGGTGCTCCCTCACGTGCGCCAGCATCTTGCGGATCACGCGTTCGGCGGCTTGCTTGAAGTGGACGTTGGTGATGTCCATGTTCTGGCGCGGCCCGTACTTGGCGCGGCCGGCGGGCGTGGCGACCAGGATGTCCGGGTGCTGCCGGGCCAGCCAGGTCGGGATGGCGTAGGTGGGCGTGCCGATGATGACGCCGATGCCGGCCTCGTGCATCGCTGCCAGCACGCGGTCCAGGTGCGAAAAATCGAACACGCCCGGGCTGGTTTCCATGGTGCCCCAGGTGGACTCGCCGATGCGCACCACATTGATGCCGGCCGCCTTCATCATGGCCACGTCCTTGGCGAGGCGCTCGGCCGGCATGTATTCGTCGTAGTAGGCCACGCCGTAGAGCAGCTTCGGGTCCGGCGCGGTCTGCGCCTGCGCAGGCAAGATGGCGGCCAGGGTGAGCAGCAACGTAGTCAGCAAGGGCAGCTTCATGGTCTCTTCATTTTTTATAGTAGTGAAGACATTATCCAGAGCTTGCGCCGATCCGGCCAATAGCCTTTTACGCTGAAGTGATATCGATAACGGTATGGCGTTCCGGGGCGGGAAGGTCCGGCACTTTGGCGCCGTCGGTGCGCCGGCGCACCAATATGTTGCGCGGGAATGAAGTACTATGGGACATTCTTTCCGAGAGTACTGAGTCGAGGCCTGCCATGAACCCAGAGTATGACCGACGTGAGAAGTCCCAGGGCACTTCCGAAACTGCCGGATGGCATTCGCTGGAGTACGTGGTGCGGCAGGCGCTGGAAGTCCAGCGCGACATCGGCACCCCTGCGGCGGAAGATTTTTTGAAGAGCATAGGCATCAACCACAGCGTCATCGCCCGCGTGCTGGGACCGGACGGCAAGGTCCGCGCCTCCGACCAGCTGGGACTGGCGCCCACGCTGGACGTGGCCGACCTGCCGGTGTCCAAGCCCCGCTCTTATTTCCGCCGCGGGCTGATCTGAACTACAATCGGCGTGATGGTCAGCGCAGACCCAGTTCAGACGCCACGAGTTCCTATTGATCGAGCAAGCCGCCGCGAGAAAATCCAGCAAAGCACCCACTGCCGGCGCGCTGCTGGATGCCGCCTGCCGCATCGTACTTGGCGAAGGCCTGGCCGGCCTGACGCTGCGCCCGCTGGCTGAAATACTGGGCGTCTCGGTGACCGTGCTCACCACGCACTACGGCGCGCGCGCCGACATCATCGCCGCCATCTGCAGCGCCGCTAGTACGCAGGACGCGCTGCTGCTGGAGCGCTGGCGCGGCATGCTGGCGGCTCTGCCTCCGCTGCCGCCGGCCATGGCCGCCGACCTGGCTGAGGCCATCCTGGAAGAGCAGGCCATTGAGCAGCGCGCACTGTCCATGCTGTACCTGGAACTGTTGCACGGCTGCACCTGGGACCGGTCCCTGCAGCCTGCGTTCGCCGCCTGGCGCGCGCAGCGGCGTGCGTTCTGGGACGAATTCGGGCGCCGTGCCGGGCTATTTCCCGCCTTGCTGAGCTGTGGCTGGTGGCATGGCTACGCTGTCGCGGAACTGGCTTACAGCATGGTGTTGAACACGCTCCCGCCGTATCGCATGCTGCGCCGACTGTGCCTGCAACGCCTGTTTGACGGCGCAGCCGCGTCCGCCCCGGATGCCGCGGACGGCGCCCTGTTCGCCTTGCTGTTCGAGCAAATGCAATCCGGCGCTGCGGCAGCCGGACCGTCCGCAGGCCGCGCGCCCGGGTGGTGCGCGCTGGCTGCGCGCGCTTGCGGCATGCGGCTTGCAGCGCAGGGCGTCAGCGGGTTGACGCACCGCGCCATCGCGGCGGAGATCGGCGTGCCGCACACGACGCTGAGCTACCGCTTTCCCACCCAGCACGAGCTGGTGAGGGCGGGGCTGGAATTCATCGCCGCCCATATCCTGACGGCGGTGACAGCGGACAGCCTGACGGATCTGCAGCGCCTGCGCACCGAGGGCGACGGCCGGAAGCTCGACCTGGCGCGCGCGAATTTTGCCATGGCCATCGCGGCGGCGCGCATGCCCGGCTTGGCGGCGTACACGGCGGGCATGCGCAGCCGGCGCGGCAACAACCTGGTGAAGGTCTTAGAAAAATACATGCCTGCGGTGCGCGGGGTCGATGCGCTGTGCGCACAGGTGATTTCCATGGGACTGACCGGCTTGACCAACACCGAGCCGCCCGGCCAGGCGTCCGAGTCATCGGTCGCCTCGGCCTTCTCGGCAGCCGCGGACTGGCTGCGCGGGACGGGCTAGCCTTACTCCGGATAGGCCCACAGGTCGACCGGCGCGGTAGCGCCGGAAGCGAGCAGGCGGAATCCCGCTGGCGCGTAGTCGCTGTCGACCACCAGGAAGCCCTCCGACTGGGCGGGCAGGTCGCCGCAGCCAGACGCTGCCAACGACAGCGTCAGCGTATGCGGCAGCGTGCTTGCCGCCACCTTGCCGGATAGCTTGCAGCTGGTGCCGCCCGCGACGATATCGCCGCCGGCGTTCACCGAAAACGCCGCCACGCCGCCGCCGGCCAGGCGCACCGCGTAGTTCCTGGCGATGGCCGCCGCATTGATCGTGGTCGACGGGATGGGACTGCTGCCCAGCAGTTCCAGCGACACGTCCCTGGTGGCGGCCGGCATGGCCTGCCACGCGCCGCTGCCTTCGCGGCGGTACACGGCCGTGGCCTGCTGCGCGCTATTGTTGAGCACCAGCAGGCGGCTGCCGTCCGCCGCCGCGTAATACTTGCCGGCGCTCGGGTTGGCGGCGTCGCCGGTGCTGACCGCATAGGCGCCTGCTGCCAGCTCGGCCACCTTCACGCTTGGCGCCGGCAGCGCTTCGGGGGTATCGCTGCTGCAGCCGCTCAGCAGCATCGCCGGCAGCGGGGACAGCATCACCAGTGCCGCGCGGGCCTGGACTGGAATGAATGGCTTCATGGCGCGGCTCACTGGGCAAACAGGTCGCGCAGACGCAGGCGCAGCCACTGCTGGGCGGCGGGACGCTGTTCGTAGCCCACTTGCATGGCGGTCACGGCCACCTTGGTCTTGTACAGCAGCGCTTCATCCTCCGCCTGTTCGGCCGTCGCCGCGCCGGGCGCGGAGCCCGACAGCCCCCACGGCGCACCGCTGTTGAACTTCAGGTTGTAGGTGTCGTACGTGCCCTGGCGCGCAAAGGCCCAGCTGGCGTTGGCGGCGGGCGTATCGGGGAAATTGACATTCAGCGCCACGCCTGCGGGCAGCAGCGGCCCGGCGCCGGCTTTCGCCTGCAGCGTGGCGAGCAGCCTGGCGGTCAGCTGCGCGACGGTGCGCGACACCGGGCTGGCCAGCGTATTGTTGTCGGTGCTGTTGGCGCCGGCGCTCAGCGCGATGGCCGGCAGGCCGCGCCCGGCTGCGAACTGGGCATTGCCGATGGTGCCCGAGTTGATCACCAGCTTGCCCACGTTCTGGCCTTCGTTGGGGCCGGACAGCACCAGGTCCGGCGCCTTGCCCCAGCGCGCGGGCGCCAGCACGTCCAGGCCATACATCAGCGACATCACCGGTGTGCCGTGCACATAGTTGAAATCGCCGCCGGTGTAGCCGGTCTTGGTAAATGGGCCTACAGCGGGCGCGCCCACCGGCGCGGCGCCGTTGTGGCAGCCCTTCTCGGCGTCGATCTGGGTCTTGTCATTGTCGGGCACGATGATGGTGGTGCTGTACATGACGATGGCGGAACTGCGTCCGCTTTGCGGCGAGCAGGGCACCGACACGATGACCGAATGACCGGCGGCCTTCAGTTCGTCGTACAAGGCTTTCAGGTTGCTGGTGAGGCCGTCATCGTTGCTCAGCACGATGTTCAGCGCGAAGGCGGGACTGGCGCACAGGGCCAGTCCGGCGCTCATGATCAGGCGGTGGTTCATGGAGTTGTCTCAGCCGGGGAGTGATTGGAGGCTGTGATCTTATCGAGGCTTTGTGACGACAATATGACGTTGGTACGGAATATTTTTCCGATATTATCCATTAATACCGTTATTAAAATACGGCTGTACGAATCGAGCGCCGCCGGCCCTGGCCTGGGCTCGGCCGGGAAGGCCGTTCCCGCTACAGCGGGAAATGAACAGCTAGTTGCCGCGATAGGTGGAATAGCCGAACGGGCTGAGCAAAAGCGGAATATGGTAGTGCTGGGCGGCCGCGTCCATCTTGAACTCGACGGGTATGCGCGGGAAGAACGTGGGTTTGCCCTGGCGCGCAAAATGCTCGCCGGTCTCGAACACGATGCGGTAGTGGCCCGCCGCGACCGGCTGGCCTTCCGGATACAGCGCGGCAATGCGTCCCTGCGCATTGGTCACGCCGCCAGCCAGCGCGCGCCACTGTTCGCCGCTGCGCTGCTCCAGCGTGACGCGGATGCCCTCGGTTGCCAGCCCGCTTTGCAGGTCGAGCACATGCACGCTGAGCGGATTTGGCGCGGCGGCCGCCAGGGCGTGCGCCGCTGCCAGCGCAAGCGCCAGCGCGATGTGTTTGGCGTGCTTGCAGCGATTGATCTGATTGAACTGATGCATGGAAGGCTCCCAGTTGGTGGAAGAATCGGATGGGCCGCCTTGGCCTGGCCGGCCTGGTCCAGCGCGGGGATTGCGGCCTGCGCCGCCAGCGCGCAGGCATGGTCGTTGACGGCGCCGCCGCCGCCGGCCACGCCGATGGCCGGTTTCAGCATGATGTCCTCGTCAAATGGTCGGCAGCGGCAGTCTGGCATGCGGCCCCGGACGGCAAGCTGATCGCCAGATGACAATTTCGTCATGTTGCGGCGCTGCACGCAGGGGTAGAATGGCTTTTTTACCGCTGTTTCCCATGGCCATCCTGATCATCGAAGACGAGCCGAAAACCGGCGCCTACCTGTTGCGCGGCCTGGCCGAGTCCGGGTTCGCCGTGCGGCTGGCGCGCACCGGCCGCGACGGCCTGGCGCAGGCGCGCGAGGAGGAAACCGCGCTGATCGTGCTGGACGTGATGTTGCCCGGCATGGATGGGTGGCAAGTGCTGGCGGCCTTGCGGGCCGGCCGCGAGACCGCGCACATTCCCGTGCTGTTCCTGACCGCGCGCGACGAAGTGCAGGACCGCGTGCGCGGCCTGGAACTGGGCGCGGACGACTACCTGGTGAAACCGTTCGCCTTCGTGGAACTGGTGGCGCGCATCCGCACGCTGCTGCGGCGCGGCCCGGTCCGCGAGCAGGAGCTGCTGCGCATCGGCGACATGGAGATCGACGTGCTCAAGCGCCGTGTGCGCCGCAGCGGCAGCGTCGTCACGCTGACGGGCCAGGAGTTCGCGCTGCTGCACCTGCTGGCGCGGCGCGAGGGCCAGGTCTTGTCGCGCGCGCTCATCGCCTCTCAGGTGTGGGACATGAATTTCGACAGCGACACCAATGTGATCGACGCGGCCGTACGCCGGCTGCGGCGCAAGATCGACGACCCGTTCCCGCACAAGCTGATCCACACGCGGCGCGGCATGGGCTATGTGTGCGAGGCGGGCGATGGGGGCGAGCATGGCGGCGTGGCGGCGCCCGCTGCATGAAGGCGCTGCGCAATTCGCTGGCGCTGCGCGTCACTGCCGCCTTCGTGCTGATCGTGGGGCTGGCGGCGGCCGGTCTGGGCACGTATCTGTACCGCGCCTTTGTGGATGAGATCGAGCGGCGCGACGATATCCAGCTGCTGGGCAAGCTGCGCCAGGTGCAGATACTGCTTGGCCGTCCCGGTGCTGCGGAGTTGATACGCGCCCAGCCGGATTTTTTCCGCGACACCATGAGCGGCCAGGAAAATTCGCTGGTGCGCTTCGTGGGGCCGGACGGCGCGGTGCTGGCCGACATCAATGCCGGCGGCGAGCGCTATCCGGTGCCGCCGGCCGCCGGCGCCACGGCGGACCGCGCCGCGATTGCGCACTGGCGCAGCAGCCGGGGCGACCCTGGGCGGGTGGTCGCCGGCACGGCGCGGCTGGGCGCCGGCGAGGTGACGGTGATCGTGGCCCGGGTGTACGCCGAACGCGCGGCGCTGTTTGCGCGCTACCGGGGCCACATCGCCGCCGCCTCCGCCGTCAGCGCGCTGGCTGCCGCCCTGTGCGCCGCGCTGATGCTGCACCGGGGGCTGCGGCCCTTGCGCGTGGTGGCCAGCCACGCGGCGCTGGTGCGCCCCGGCACGCTGGCGCAGCGGCTGGAGGCCGGCCAGGCGCCGTCCGAGCTGCAGCCGCTGATCGATGCGCTGAACGCCATGCTGGAGCGGCTGCAGCAGGGCTACGCGCGCCTGTCGGGATTTTCCGCCGACCTGGCCCATGAGTTCCGCACGCCGGTGGCCAACCTGCTCGGGCAAAGCCAGGTCATGCTGGCGCAGCCGCGCAGCACGGCCGAGTACGAGCAGCTGATCGTCTCCAACATCGAGGAGCTGGAGCGGCTGGCGCGGATGATAGAAAGCATGCTGTTCCTGGCGCGCGCGGAGCAGGAAGCGCTGCTGCCGGCCCGCCAGGCATTGCAGGCGCAGGACGAGATGCGCAAAGTGGCCGGGCTGTTCGAAGGCATGGCCGAAGAGCATGGCTTGCGCATCGCATGCGTGGGACGGGCCGAGGTGCTGGCCGACGCGCCCTTGCTGCGGCGCGCGCTGGCCAACCTGGTGTCGAACGCAGTGCGCCACGCCGGCGAGGGCAGCACCATCGTCCTGCGGGCGGCGCAAGCCGGTGCGTCGGCCTGCATCAGCGTCGAGAACACCGGCTCGCCGATTGCGCCGGAGCACCTGCCGCACCTGTTCGAGCGCTTTTACCGTGCCGACCCGGCGCGCGGCAACGTGGACGGATCGACCGGCCTGGGGCTGGCCATCGTGCGCGCCGTCATGGACCTGCATGGCGGCGCCGCTGCCGTCCATGCGGACGGCGCCGGGACGCGCTTCACGCTGACGTTCCGGGCGGACAGGTAGGCCCGGCGCGTCGGCGCATGCCGCCTCATCCATGCGGCGCAGCTTGCGCGCCAATGGTATGCTCGGCTTGCACGACAGAGCCCGCGCCACGCGCGCAACCCAGCTGACACAGGCGCCATGGAGCCGCATTTGCACTTCTCTACCGTTGCCGTTCCCGACTATCGAGCGCTGTTCGAGGCGACGCCGTCGCCATACCTCATCCTGGCGACGGATTTCAAAATTGTTTCTGCGAATAACGCTTATCTGCGGGCGACCAGGACCACACATGACGAGATAGTCGGCCGCGACATTTTCGACGTGTTTCCGGACAATCCCGACGACCCGGCCGCCAGCGGCGTGACGGCCTTGCGCGCGTCGCTGCTGCGGGTGCTGCGCTCCGGGCGTCCCGACGCGATGGCGATCCAGAAATACGACATTCCCGTCGCCGGCCAGGCCGGCGTGCGGTTCGAAGAGCGCCACTGGAGTCCCATCAATACGCCCGTGTTCGACGCGGACGGTGAACTGAGCCACATCATCCATTGCGTGGAGGATGTGACTGATTTCGTCAAGACCAGGGAGCGCAGCGCCCGCATGGCGTCGGAAATCGACGAGCAGGCGCTGGAGATCGAAATCGCCAACCGGCGTTTGCGGCTGGCGAATGAAAAGCTGGAGGAGCGGATGGCTGTGCGGATCGAGGAGCGGCGCCGGACTGAACAGAAACTGCGCGCCAGCGAGCAGCGCTACCGATCGCTGTTCGAATCGATCGACGAGGGGTTTTGCGTTATCGAGATGCTGTACGATGGGAACGGCCATCCCAGCGACTACCGCTTTTGCGATCTCAACCCCAGTTTCCAGAACCAGACCGGCCTGGTCGACGCCGTCGGCAAGACCATGCGCGAACTGGCGCCGGACCACGAATCGCACTGGTTCGACATCTACGGGCAGGTTGCCGCCACCGGCGTGCCGGTGCGCTTCGAGAACGAGGCCAGGGCGCTGCACCGCTGGTACGACGTGTTCGCGTTCCGCCTCGAGGAGGAGGACGGCGCCAGGGTGGCGGTCCTGTTCAAGGACATCAGCGAGCAAAAGCGGATGACGGCAAGCCTGCGCCGTAGTGAGCAGTGCGCCAACGAAGCCGCTGCCCTGGCCGCTTCCGAGCGCAACAAGCTGAGCGCGCTGTTGCAGGCTGCCCCGGTGAGCATCGTCGTCAGCGATGCGGAGGGCCGGATGCTGCTGGCCAATGCCGCGCATCGGCAACTGTGGGGCGAGCCGCAGGGGGACGCCTGCGTTGTCGACACCGCAGGCGCGCGGAAAGGCTGGTGGGCCGATCACTCGCAGCGCCACGGCAGGCCGCTGTTGCCGGACGAATGGCCCACCGCGCGCATCCTGGCGGGCGAAGAGCATCCGCGCGACATCGTCACCATCGAGTCGTGCGATGTGCCGCCGGTGCAGCGCACCGTCCTGATCACCGGCGCGCCCGTCAAGGACAGCCAGGGCAAGATCGTGGGCGCGGTGGTGGCGCAGATGGACATCAGCGACCGCATCCGCGCGGAAGACGCGCTACGCCAGGCGGACCGCAGGAAGGACGAGTTCCTTGCCATGCTGGCGCACGAGCTGCGCAACCCGCTGGCGCCGATTTCGGCCGCCGCCGACCTGCTGGCGCTGGGACAAGCCGAGGAAGAGCGTATCCGCCAGACCAGCGGCATCATCGCGCGCCAGGTCAAGCACATGAGCGGGCTGGTGGACGACCTGCTGGACGTGTCGCGCGTGACGCGCGGCCTGGTCACGCTTGACAAGACGCGGCTTGACGCGCGGCGCATCCTGGCCGACGCTGTCGAGCAAGTTCGTCCGCTGATCGAGTCGCGCGGCCACCGCCTGGCCGTGCACACGCCGCCCGAGACGGCCTTTCTCGACGGTGATGCCAAGCGGCTGGTGCAAGTGGTCGCCAACCTGCTCAACAATGCGGCCAAGTACACGCCCGAAGGCGGCGACATCGTGCTGAACATGGCAGTGGAAGGCGGCCGGATCAGCATCAGCGTGGCCGACAACGGCATTGGCATGGCGCCGGAACTGCAGCCGACGGTGTTCGACCTGTTCACCCAGGCCACGCGCACGTCCGACCGGGCGCAGGGCGGGCTGGGCATCGGGCTGGCGCTGGTGAAACGGCTGGTGGAGCTGCATGGCGGCGGCGTCGCCGCGCACAGCGACGGCATCGGCAAGGGCAGCCGCTTTGCAGCCTGGCTGCCCCGGCTGGACGGCCAGGACGCGCCGGCGCCCACCCGGGCGCATGCGGTGGTGGCGGGCGCCGCCGGCAAGATGCTCAAAGTGCTGGTGGTGGACGACAACGCCGACGCGGCCAACATGCTGGGCATCCTGGTCGAGGAACTGGGGCACAGAGCCTTCATCGAACTGCACCCGCGCGCAGCCATCGAGCGCGCCCGCAGCGAGGCGCCGGACTTTTGCCTGCTCGACATCGGCCTGCCGGACATGGACGGCTTCGCGCTGGCGCGGCTGTTGAGAAGCCGGCCTGAAACGGCGAACGCGGTGCTGATCGCCGTGAGCGGCTACGGCCAGCCGGAGGACCGCGAGGCCGCCTTCAGCGCGGGCTTTGACCACTATTTCGCCAAGCCGATTGAATGCGCCAGGCTGGCCGGCCTGCTGCATCACTGAGGGCGGGCAGGCTTGATGCCCCGTTTCTCGAATACTTCGCGGGCGGCACTGATGCCGTTCAGCGCGCTCGGAAAGCCGGCATAGACCGCCATCTGGGTGATGATCTCGATGATCTCCTCCGGCTTGCAGCCCACGTTCAGGGCGCCCTCGATGTGGACCTTGAGTTGCGGCTGCGCGTTGCCCATGGCGGTGAGGGCGGAAATGGTGGCCAGTTCCCTGGTGCACAGCGCAACGCCGGGCCGGGAGAACACGTCGCCGTAGGCAAAATCCACGATCCAGTTGCCCAGTTCGGGGGCCATGTCGCGCAGGGATTCGACCACCTGCTTGCCTTCGCTGCCGGTGATCTTGGCCAGGGTCGCGTTGCCCTTGGCACGCCGGTCGGCGTTCTCGGACGGCGCGGCGGAGGCCGCTGAAATCATCCCGGCAGACAGCCATGCCGTCGAGAACAGTATGCGTTTAAGTGTCATCGTTTCACTCCTTTAGCGTTGTCGTTGGTGCGATGAAGCAGTCATCGCAAGGACAGGCTAAAACTTCGAGTGCGCTCTAAGTCAAGCGGAAACCGTGGAGGGAAGGGGATGGTCGGGGTGAGAGGATTCGAACCTCCGGCCTCTACGTCCCGAACGTAGCGCTCTACCGGGCTAAGCTACACCCCGACGGTGCAGGACTAAATTACATCAGAAAATGACGGAATTGGCAACTATGGCGCTTTCGCCACAGCACCATGCCGGGCAGCCACTTGCGTTCTGCAAGCGTGGTTTTTTCGTCCTGGCGCATCGTTATTGCAAATCACAAATATGTTTTTGATAGAATGATCCGGCAGTGTGCATGACATGGCTTGAGGTTCCGCAACCCTGAGAAGATACCCATTGAACTCACTCCTGGACAATACCGGCGGCCGTAACTATCCGGCCGCCATCGCTCTGGCCGGCGCCTTGCTGGCGCTGTTCTGGCCCAACGGCGGCTGGTACGGCATCCTCGGCGCGCTGGCCTTCCTCGCCGCCGGCGGCTACGCCTGGTTAAAGCTCAGCGGCGGCAGCGGCGGCGCCGATGCGCGCGGCGGCGTGCAGGACTACCTGGACGGCCGCCAGCAGTTCGCCGAAGAAGTCACCCCCGTGTGGTGCCGCCATATCGAATCGTCGCGCAGCCAGATGGAAGAGGCCGTGGCCGAACTGGCGACGCGCTTTTCCACCATCGTCGACAAGCTGGACGACACGCTGCGCCTGTCCAACGCCACGGCCGACAGCCAGGATGGCGCCTCGCTGGGCCAGGTGTTCGCGCACAGCGAGCGCCAGCTGGGCGAGGTGGTGGCCACGATGAAGTCGGCGCTGGCCTCCAAGCACGCGATGCTGACCCGCATCCGCGAGCTGGAACAGTTCACGCGCGAGCTGCGCGACATGGCCGAGGGCGTGGCCAGCATCGCCGCGCAAACCAATCTGCTGGCGCTGAACGCGGCCATCGAGGCGGCGCGCGCCGGGCCGGCCGGGCGCGGCTTCGCCGTGGTGGCGCAGGAAGTGCGCAACCTGTCGAACCGCTCGGCTGAAACGGGACGCAGCATCAGCGACCGCGTCGGCAAGATTTCCGCCGCCATCGTCACCGCCTGCAAGGCCGCCACCGAATCGAGCGCGGCCGAGGACCAGGCCATGCAGTCGTCGGAAGGCACCATCGACGCCGTGCTGCGCGAGTTCCGCAACCTGACCGACGCCATGGCGCAGTCGTCCGAACTGCTCAAGCAGGAGAGCGTCACTATCAAGGACGAAGTGGGCGAGGCGCTGGTGCAACTGCAGTTCCAGGACCGCGTCAGCCAGGTGCTGGGGCATGTGAGCCACAACATCGGCCTGTTGCCGGGCCTGCTGGACGAAAACCGCCAGCACTACCAGCAAGGGGCTACACTGGAAGCGCCGCACGCTTCCGCGCTGCTGGGCGAGCTGGAGAAAACCTATGCGATGGCGGAGGAGCACGCCGTGCACCGGGGCGAACAGAAGGTGATCGCCGCGCCATCCGACGAAGTGACATTTTTCTAGGAAAGCACTATGGCAAAAACCATCATGGTCATCGACGATTCGGCCTCTTTGCGGCAAGTGGTCGGCATCGCGCTCAAGAGCGCAGGCTACGACGTGATCGAGGCGCGCGACGGACTGGACGCGCTGTCCAAACTGACCGGGCAAAAGGTCAACCTCGTGGTGTGCGACGTCAACATGCCCAATATGGACGGCATCACCTTCGTCAAGGAAATCAAGCAGCTGCCCAACTACAAGTTCACCCCCGTCATCATGCTGACCACCGAGTCGCAGGAAGCCAAGAAGCGCGAAGGCCAGGCGGCCGGCGCCAAGGCCTGGGTAGTGAAGCCCTTCAAGCCGGAAGTGCTGCTGGGCGCGGTGCAGAAACTGGTGCTGCCGTGAGCGCGGGCCGGGTCGCCATCGACGGCGAACTGAACATCTACCGCGCGGCGGACCTGAAGACCCTGCTGCTGGGCGAGCTGCAGCGCAGCGCCAGCCTGGAAGTGGACCTGGCCGGCGTGACGGAAATGGACAGCGCCGGCCTGCAGGTGCTGATGCTGGCCAAGCAGGTGGCGCGCGCCGAGCAGCGCGAACTGCGCCTCACCGGCCACAGCCCGGCGGTGCTGGACGTGTTCGAACTGCTGGACCTGGGCGCCTGGTTCGGCGACGCCCTGCTGATCGCCCCGCGCAAAGACCACTAAGCGCACCCCCCGCATCTGCACTGGAGGCACGACGATGGATCTGGACCTGGCGCTACAAACCTTCATCCTGGAAAGCCGCGAACTGCTGGAAGACATGGAGAACGCGCTGCTGAACGCCGGCAACGGCAGCCAGTCCGGCGGCGACGAGGCGGTGCACGCGATCTTCCGCGCCGCGCACACCATCAAGGGCTCGGCCGGCCTGTTCAGCCTGGACCACATCGTGGCCTTCACCCATGTGGTGGAAAGCCTGCTCGACGAAGTACGCGATGGCAAGCTGTCGCTGACGGACGAGCTGATCGTGCTGCTGCTGGCGTGCTGCGACCACTTGTCCGGCATGATTACCGCGCTGGAAGCGGGCCAGACCGAGGCGGACGCGGCCATGCTGGCCGAAGGCAAGCCGCTGATCGCGCAACTGCGCGTGCAGATGGGCCAGCCCGCCGAAGGCGACGGCCACGGCAGCGCGGGCGGCGAGCTGGTGACCGACGAGCATCCCGGCGTGGAACGCATGGGCGAGCCGGGCGGCGCCAGCGACGCCTGGCACTTGTCGCTGCGCTTCGGCCCCGACGTGCTGCGCGACGGCATGGACCCGCTGTCCTTCATCCGCTACCTGGGGCAGATCGGCCGCATCGTCGGCATCGTCACCCTGGCCGACGGCATTCCCGCCGCCGAGCAGATGGACCCGGAAACCTGCTACCTCGGCTTTGAAATCGCGCTGGAGACGGAAGCCGACAAGACCGCCATCGAAGGCGTGTTCGAGTTCGTGCAGGACTCCTGCACGCTGCACATCCTGCCGCCGCGCAGCCGGGTGGAGGAGTATGTGCGGCTGATCCGCGAGCTGCCGGAGCAGAAGGCGCTGCTGGGCGAGATCCTGGTGCGCTGCGGCTGCATCACCCAGCGCGAGCTGGACGCGGCGCTGCAGGTGCAGGCCGCCGCCGGCCATTCGCCGGCCGCCGCGCCGCCGCTGGGCGCCATCCTGGTGGGACAGGGCACGGCCGAGCCGGCCATGGTGGAGGCGGCGCTGAGCAAGCAGAAGCAGTCCGCCGATCCCAAGCCGACGGAAAGCCGCTCGATCCGCGTCGATGCCGACAAGCTGGACCTGCTGATCAACCTGGTGGGCGAGCTCATCATCGTGGGCGCGTCGGCCAACCTGATCGCGCGCCAGGTGCGCAACAGCGAGCTGCTCGAATGCACCTCCATGCTGAGCGACCTGGTGGAACAGGTGCGCGACTCGGCGCTGCAGCTGCGCATGGTGAAGATCGGCGCCACCTTCAACCGCTTCCAGCGCGTGGTGCACGACGTGGCGCGCGAGATCGGCAAGGACATCGGCCTGGCCGTCAGCGGCGAGGACACCGAACTGGACAAGACGGTGGTGGAGAAAATCGGCGACCCGCTGACGCACCTGGTGCGCAACGCCATCGACCACGGCATCGAGCCGGCCGAGGTGCGCGCCGAGCGCGGCAAGCCGCTGCGCGGCACCGTGCGGCTGAACGCCTTCCACGACTCGGGCAGCATCGTCATTGAAGTGTCGGACGATGGCGGCGGGCTGGACCGCGAACGCATCCTGGCCAAGGCCATCGAACGGGGCTTGATCGAGCCGGACCGCAAAATGTCGGACCAGGAAATCTACGGCCTGATCTTCGAACCCGGCTTCTCCACGGCGGCGGCCATCACCAACCTGTCCGGGCGCGGCGTCGGCATGGACGTGGTCAAGAAGAACATCACCGCGCTGCGCGGCACGGTGACCGTGGACAGCGCGCCCGGCCTGGGCACCACGGTGACGGTGCGCCTGCCGCTGACGCTGGCCATCATCGACGGCTTCCTGGTCGGCCTCGGCACGGCCACCTTCGTGGTGCCGCTGGACATGATCGACGAGTGCATCGAATTTGCCGCCGAGCCGGGGCACGACTACACCAATCTGCGCGGCCAGGTGCTGCCGTTTATCCGGCTGCGTTCGCTGTTCGGCGTCAGCACGCCGCCGCCGCGGCGCGAGAGCATCGTGGTGGTCAAGCACGCCGGCCAGCGCATCGGCCTGGTGGTGGACGCGCTGCACGGCGAGTTCCAGACGGTGATCAAGCCGCTGGGCCGCATGTTCAGCCAGCTGCGCTGCATCAGCGGCTCGACCATCCTGGGCAGCGGCGAAGTGGCGCTGATCCTGGACGTGCCGGCCATTGTCGGCCGCAGCAGCGGTGGCGGCGGCAATGGCGCGGCCGAGACGCCGCAACTGGCGGCCTAGCGGCCGCCTGAACAATTGAAAAGGAGTCCCTCATGACAGCAATGGTGCAAGCCGGCCGCAGCGCGCCGCCGGCGGTGGTGCAAGAATCGGCCCAGTTCCTCACCTTCATGCTGGGCGGCGAAGTGTTCGCCATCGGCATCCTGGCGATCAAGGAAATCATCGAATACGACGGCCTGACCACGGTGCCGCTGATGCCCGAATGCGTGCGCGGCGTGATCAACCTGCGCGGCGCGGTGGTGCCGGTGATGGACCTGGCCGCGCGCTTCGGGCGGCCCGCCACGCAGATCGGCAAGCGCACCGCCATCGTCATCGTCGAGATCGACGCCGACGGCGAGCAGCAGGTGGTGGGGGTGATGGTGGACGCGGTCAACGCCGTGATCGACATCCCGCCGTCCGACATCGAACCGGCGCCACAGTTCGGCGCCCGCATCCGCCCCGAGTTCATTGCCGGCATGGGCAAGGTCAACGGCAAGTTCGTGATCCTGCTCAACACCGACCAGGTGCTGTCGGTCACGGAGCTGGAAGCGATGGCGCAGATCGGCGGCGCCACCGCGTAGGCCGCGCCGCAGCACCCCCACCGCACTACCGAGGACAGACCATGCTCAACAATATGACAGTGCGGGCCAAGCTGATCACCCTGATCAGCGTGAGCCTGCTGGCGCTGCTCATCGTGATGCTGATCGGCATACGCGGCATGCAGCATGGCGGCGAAATGCTGGACGACGTGGGCCGCAACAAGCTGCCCTCGGTGCTGAACCTGCAGGTGGTGAATGAAGGCCAGACTGCGCTGCGCTCGGCCAGCCGCGCGATCGACGCGCTGGCCGCCTATCCTGAGCAGTTCGCCGAAATCGAGCGCAACCTGCGCAGCAAGCATGAATTCTGGAGCCGCATCGACAAGGCCTGGAAGATCTACGAGCGGCTGCCGCAGGACAGCGACGAGGCGGCGCTGTGGCAGCAGTTCAGCAAGGAGTGGGAGCTGTGGAAGGCGGCCGACCAGCGCTTCGACCAGGTGGCCGGCGACCTGCTGCGCGCCAGCGGCGCCGAGCAGCGCAAGGCCGGCTTCGTGACGCTGCACCAGGACCTGATCGCGCTGCGGCCGCTGTACAGCAACGCGGAAAACGCGCTGACCAAGCTGATCGAGCTGAACGAACGTCGCGCCACGGAGGCGGTGGCGGCGGCCGAGGCCCAGTCCAGGAACGCGCTGCTGCTCATGTACGGCACCGCCGCCGTGGCGCTGCTGGCGCTGTCGGCCATGGGCTGGCTGGTCTTGCGCGGCATCCTGCGCCAGCTGGGGGGCGAACCGGCGTACGCGGCCAGCGTCGTGCACGAAGTGGCGCAAGGCAATTTCGCGGTGGACGTGCGGCTGGCGGCGGGCGACAACAGCAGCCTGCTGCATTCGATGAAACAGATGGTGGACAAGCTGTTGGCGCAGATCGGCGGCGAACCGGCCTACGCGGCGCGCATCGTCAGCGAGGTCGCGCGCGGCGACCTGACGGTGCAGGTCAAGCTGCGTCCCGGCGACCAGGCCAGCCTGCTGTACGCGATGAAAACCATGGTCGACAAACTGGCCGCGGTGCTGACCGAGGTGAGCAGCGGCGCGCAGGCGCTGGCCAGCGCATCGGAAGAAATCAGCGCCACCGCCCAGTCGCTGTCGCAGGCCGCCAGCGAGCAGGCCGCCGGGGTCGAGGAAACCAGCGCCTCGGTCGAGCAAATGACGGCCTCGATCGCGCAAAACACCGAGAACGCCAAAGTGACCGACAGCATGGCCGGCCAGGCCTCGCTGCAGGCGGCCGAGGGCGGCTCGGCCGTCAAGTCCACGGTGGAAGCGATGACGCAGATCGCCAAGAAGATCAGCATCATCGACGACATCGCCTACCAGACCAATTTGCTGGCGCTGAACGCGGCCATCGAAGCGGCGCGCGCGGGCGAGCACGGCAAGGGGTTCGCCGTGGTGGCGGCCGAAGTGCGCAAGCTGGCCGAGCGCTCGCAGGTGGCGGCGCAGGAAATCGGCGAAGTGGCCGGCAGCAGCGTGGAACTGGCGCAGAAGGCTGGCCGGCTGCTCGACGAGATGGTGCCCAGCATCAAGAAAACCTCCGACCTGGTGCAGGAAATCACGGCGGCTTCCGAAGAGCAGTCGAGCGGCGTGGCGCAGATCAACTCCGCGATCGGCCAGCTTAGCCAGACCACCCAGCAGAACGCGTCCAGTTCCGAGGAGCTGGCCGCCACCGCCGAAGAGATGAGCGGGCAGGCCGAGCAGCTGCAGCAGGCAGTGTCCTTCTTCCGGGTCGACGGCAGCGAGCGGCAGGCGGCGCGGCGCGCCCCGGCGGCGGCGCCGCGCGGCCGCGTCTTCGCCCCCGCCAAGCGGGCGCCGGCCATGGAGGCCGCGCCCGACGACAGCAATTTCGTCCGTTTCTAGCGGGGCAGGGCGGGCCGCCCTCCGCGCGCCGGCCCGCACTTGCGCGCCAGGGCGGTATCGCCTAGCATGGCCGCCTCACCGAACCGGAGGAAGCGGCCATGGCCATCACCATTTACCACAACAACGCCTGCAGCAATTCGCGCGGCGCGCTGGCGCTGATACGCGAAAGCGGCGTCGAACCCGAAATCATCGACTACCTGAGCGCGCCACCCACGCGCGCGCGCCTGCAGGAATTGATCGCGCAGGCCGGCCTGACGGTGCGCGGCGCCATGCGCGACAAAGGCGAGCTGTACGAACAGCTCAAGCTGGCCGACCCGGGCCTGAGCGACGACGTCCTGCTGGACGCCATGGCGGCCCATCCCAGCCTGATCAACCGCCCCTTCGTCGTCACTCCCCGAGGCGTGCGCCTGTGCCGTCCCCCGGCCCTGGTCCACGAAATTCTTTAATAGCAAAATGCTGTAAAGCAAAATGGGGTCAGGGTTAATTATTCAGGAAATATTTCCTGAATAATTAACCCTGACCCCATTTTGGGGTAGGGCAATATTTCTTGAGGTTTCTTAGTGGGTGCGGTCGACAGCGAAGCGCGCCAGTTGCAGCAGGGCGTCCTTGTAGACGCTCTCGGGCAGGCCGGACACCGCGTCGGCGGCGCGCTCGGCGGCGACTTCGGCGGCGCGGCGGGTGTAGTCCAGCGCGCCGCTGCCGGTGATGGCGGCCAGGATGGTGTCGAAGTGCTGCTCGTCGCCGTTCTCGATGCAGGAACGCACCAGCTGGCGCTGCTCGTCGCTGCCGTGGCTCATCAGCCAGATCAGCGGCAAGGTCGGCTTGCCTTCGCGCAGGTCGTCGCCGACGTTCTTGCCGATCTCGGCGGCGTCGCCGGCGTAGTCGAGCACGTCGTCGATCAGCTGGAAGGCAGTGCCCAGCGAACGGCCGTATTCGCCGGCGGCGGCGATCTGCTCGTCATTGGCGCCGGAAATCAAGGCGCCCAGCTCGGCCGCCGCTTCGAACAGCTTGGCGGTCTTGGAGCGGATCACTTGCAGGTAGCGCTCTTCGCTCACGTCCGGGTCGTGCATGTTGAGCAGCTGCAGCACTTCGCCTTCGGCGATCACGTTGGTGGCGTCCGACAGGATTTGCATCACGCGCATGCTGTTAAGCGACACCATCATCTGGAAGGCGCGCGAGTACAGGAAGTCGCCCACCAGTACCGAGGCGGCGTTGCCGAACAGGGCATTGGCGGTGGCGCGCCCGCGCCGCAGCGACGATTCGTCCACCACGTCGTCGTGCAGCAGGGTGGCGGTGTGGATGAATTCCACCACCGCCGCCAGTTCGTGGTGCGCCTCGCCCTTGTAGGAATAGGCGTTGGCCACCAGCAAGACGAGCACGGGACGGATGCGCTTGCCGCCGGCGCTGATGATATATTCCGCAATCTGGTTAACCAGCGGCACCTCGGAGTGCAGGCGCTGGCGGATCACCGTGTTCACCGCGTCCATGTCGGCGGCGATGGTTTGGGTGATGGAATTGGAGTTGGCGTGTTGGGTAGCGGCAGACAAGGCAAACCTGCAAGGGTGAGAGAAGTGCCGCGATTATACGACATGCCCCGGCTGTGGTGTCGATTGCCACAGGGGATGTCGCCTTGGCAATGCCGCTGGCGGCCTGCCCGCGCGTCCGCGCAGGCAATATTGCCGACATACCATGCTCGCCAAGAATTTGGAATAGTCTTTGACGCAAATTTTCGGTTTGTGTATAATCGCAGGTTCTCCCCGTTCCACACTGTTGTTCTGCGGTACGCAGCGGAGGATTCTTTTAACATTTGATGAGGTTTCAAATCATGTACGCGGTCATAAAAACCGGTGGCAAACAGTATAAAGTTGTCGCTGGCGAAAAACTCAAAGTAGAACAGATACCTGCTGACATTGGTTCCGAACTCACCATCGATCAAGTACTCGCGGTAGGCGAAGGCGAAGCCATCAAGTTCGGCACGCCACTCGTCGCGGGTGCAACGGTTCAGGTGAAAGTAGTTTCCCAAGGTCGTCACGACAAGGTCAAGATCTTCAAGATGCGTCGTCGTAAGCACTACCAGAAGCATCAGGGCCATCGCCAGAACTACACCGAAATCCAGATCGTCTCGATCAACGGCTAATCGTCGTCTTAATTTACAGCTAATTTAGGAGCTAATAAATGGCACACAAAAAAGGCGGCGGTACTACCCGCAACGGCCGTGACTCAGAATCAAAACGCCTGGGCGTTAAAGTGTACGGCGGCCAGTCGATCAATGCCGGCGGCATCATCATTCGTCAGCGCGGCACCCCAGTGCGCGCCGGCGAAGGCGTAGGCACCGGCAAGGACCACACCCTGTTCGCCCTGGTGGACGGCAAGGTGAAGTTCGTTGTCAAAGGCCCGAACTCGCACCAGTTCGTGACCGTAGTAGCAGCGTAATCTCGCGCTACCACGCAAAGTAAGGCGCAAGCCTTCAATCGAAAGGCTCTGCCAACGGTAGAGCCTTTTTAGTTTTATGGCGGCACATTATGAAGTTTATCGACGAAGCACGAATTGAAGTCATCGCCGGCAACGGCGGCAACGGCTGCGCCTCTTTCTGCCGGGAGAAGTTCCGCCCATTCGGCGGCCCTGACGGCGGCGACGGCGGCAAAGGCGGTTCCATCTGGGCCGTGGCCGACCGCAACGTCAACACCCTGGTCGACTACCGCTATTCGAAGATGCACCGCGCCAAGGACGGCGAATCGGGCCGCGGCTCGGACTGCTACGGCAAGGGCGCCGATGACATCTACCTGCGCATGCCGGTGGGCACCCTGATCATCGACGAAGTCAACGGCGACATCATCGCCGACATGACCGAACACGGCCAGACCGAATTGCTGGCGCTGGGCGGCGAGGGCGGCTGGGGCAATATCCACTTCAAGACGTCGACCAACCGTGCGCCGCGTCAAAAAACCGAAGGCAAGGAAGGTGCGCGCCGCGAGCTGCGCCTGGAATTGAAAGTGCTGGCCGACGTCGGCCTGCTGGGCATGCCGAACGCGGGCAAGTCCACCTTCATCACGGCCGTGTCCAACGCCAAGCCGAAAATCGCCGATTACCCGTTCACGACGCTGCACCCGAACCTGGGCGTGGTGCGCGTGTCGCATGAAAAATCCTTCGTCATCGCCGACATTCCCGGCCTGATCGAAGGCGCCGCCGAAGGCGCCGGCCTGGGCCACCAGTTCCTGCGCCACCTGTCGCGCACCGGCCTGCTGCTGCACATCGTCGACCTGGCCCCGTTCGAGGACACGGTCGATCCGGTCAAGGAAGCCAAGGCCCTGGTCAAGGAGCTCAAGAAGTACGACGAGGCGCTGGTGGACAAGCCGCGCTGGCTGGTGCTGAACAAGCTGGACGTGATCCCGGAAGCCGAGCGCGCCAAGAAGGTCAAGGACTTCATCAAGAAGTTCGGCTTCAAGGGGCCGGTGTTCGAGATCTCCGCGCTGAGCCACGAGGGCACGCAGGAACTGGTCAACGCCATCTACAAGCACCTGGAGCAAGTAAAGCACAGCGAGCAGCGTGCCGAAGAAACCCAGATGACGGAAGAGGCGCGCGGCATTTCCTCGATCGATCCGGACGATCCGCGCTTCAAGATCCTGGACTGAGATCCGGGGCTCAATTTCGCAACCGAAATTCAGTAACTCGCAATAACTCTGCAACAACGGCATAATCAGCTATTCGCTGATTTGCATTCCCATCAACAGTGCCAGCCCCTTACCATGGGCTGGCGCTGTCTGCGGCAAGGCAGGGCAACCCGCCCTTCGAAAATCAAGCACGCAAGGCACGGCTTGGCAGCGCAACGCGCGCCGGGACTATCGAGTTGATTGAAATGAGAACCGCCGCACCCATGAATTCCGTCATACAGAAATCCACCCGCATCATCATCAAGGTCGGCTCGTCGCTGGTCACCAACGACGGCCGTGGGCTGGACCACGCCGCCATTGCGCGCTGGGCCGCGCAAATCGCCGCCTTGCGCGCGCTGGGCAAAGAGGTGGTGCTGGTCAGCTCGGGCGCCATTGCCGAGGGCATGCTGCGCCTGGGCTTCGAGGGCCGCCCGACCGACATCCACGAACTGCAGGCTTGCGCCGCCGTGGGCCAGATGGGCCTGGCGCAGATCTACGAAACCAGTTTCCGCGCCCACCAGCTGGGCACGGCGCAGGTGCTGCTGACGCACGCCGACCTGGCCGACCGTGAACGCTACCTGAACGCGCGCTCCACCCTGACCACTCTGCTGCGCCTGGGCGTGGTGCCCATCATCAACGAGAACGACACCGTGGTCACCGACGAGATCAAGTTCGGCGACAACGACACCTTGGGCGCGCTGGTGGCCAACCTGATCGAGGCCGACGCGCTGATCATCCTGACCGACCAGCGCGGCCTGTTCAGCGCGGACCCGCGCAAGGACCCGGGGGCCTACCTGATCGAGCAGGGCCGCGCCGGCGACCCGGCGCTGGAGGCGATGGCGGGCGGCGCCGGCTCGTCGCTGGGACGCGGCGGCATGCTGACCAAGATCCTGGCGGCCAAGCGCGCGGCCAAGTCGGGTGCGCACACGGTGATCGCGTTCGGGCGCGAAGAGAACGTGCTGACGCGCCTGGCCGGCGGCGAATCCATCGGCACCGAGCTGGCGGCGCAGACCGGCCACCTGACGGCGCGCAAGCAGTGGATGGCCGACCACCTGCACACGGCGGGCCAGGTGGTGCTGGACGCGGGCGCGGTGCAGAAGCTGAGCAAGGAAGGCAAGTCGCTGCTGCCGATCGGCGTGATCGACGTCAAGGGCGAATTCGGGCGCGGCGCGGTGATCACCTGCGTGGCGGAAGACGGCAGCGCGGTGGCGCGCGGCCTATCGAACTACAGCAGCGCGGAAGCGCGCAAGATCAAGCGCAAACCCTCGGCCGAGATCGAATCGGTGCTCGGCTACCTGGAAGGCCACGAGCTGATCCACCGCGACAACATGGTTCTCCTATAAGCAGCCTGAGCCGCATTTGCCACAACTTCGGGGTCAGACCCCGGCGTGTAGAAATGCGGCTCAGTTCGCTCTTTCAGAGTGAGGGCGCCGCGCCGCGCCGGATGCGGCAAGTCGGACTGTTGGTATGGTGCATGATTTTTGCCAGGCAGCCTGAGCCGCATTTCCACCACTTCGGGGTCTGACCCCGGTGGTGGGGGAATGCGGCTCAGCTCGCTAGACGCCGGCGGGGATGGCGGTCTTGGCTTTGTATTCGCACAGGTCGGCGATGATGCAGTTCCAGCACTGGGGCTTGCGGGCGATGCAGGTGTAGCGCCCGTGCAGGATCAGCCAGTGGTGGGCGTCCAGCAGGAATTCCTTCGGCACGAACTTCATCAGCTTTTCTTCGACGACGTCGACGTTCTTGCCCGGCGCGATGCCGGTGCGGTTGGAGACGCGGAAGATGTGCGTGTCCACCGCCATGGCGATCTCGCCGAATGCGGTGTTGAGCACCACGTTGGCGGTCTTGCGCCCCACGCCCGGCAGCTCGACCAGCTCTTCGCGCGTGCGCGGCACTTCGCCGCCGTGCCTGTCCATCAGGATCCGGCAGGTGGCCAGCACATTCTTGGCCTTGGTCTTGTACAGGCCGATGGTCTTGATGTAGTCGGTCAGCTCGTCCAGGCCCAGGTCCAGCATGGCTTGCGGCGTGTTCGCCACCGGGTACAGCCGCCGCGTGGCCTTGTTCACGCCCACGTCGGTAGCCTGCGCCGACAACAGCACGGCAATCAGCAGCTCGAACGGCGTAGTGTATTCCAGCTCGGTCTTGGGGGAGGGATTTGCCGCCCGCAGGCGGCTGAAGATTGCGTGGCGCTTGGCTGCGTTCATTGGTGGTTGTTTATTCGGGTTTCTTTTTCAGGCGCTCCATGGCGGCGGCGATGATGGCGCGCTTGCGCTCCTTCTCCGCCTCGCCGGCCGCCGTGGCCGGGTCGAGCGCTTCGACCGCCTTCATTTTTTCCACCGCCTTGGCCGCCAGCCGCGCGTCGTTCTCCTGGATCTCGCGCCGCAGGCGCAGGGCGCGGAAGTCGTGCCGCTCGCGCGCGGCGTCGGCGTCGGCCTGCGACCAGGCTTGCCAGCCGGTGCTTTCCGTCACTGGGTACATCACGATGCAGTCCACCGGGCACGGGTGCACGCACAGGTCGCAGCCGGTGCACAGCTCGGGGACCACGGTGTGCATCTGCTTGGCCGCGCCGACAATGGCGTCCACCGGGCAGGCCTGGATGCACAGCGTGCAGCCGATGCACAGCGATTCGTCGATGTAGGCCACCGCGCGCGGCCGCTCCAGGCCGTTGACCGGGTTGAGCGGAATCACCGGGTAGCCGGTCACCGCCGACAGCCGGGCGATGCCTTCGGCGCCGCCCGGCGGGCACTGGTTGATGCCCGCGCCGCCGGCGGCGATCGCTTCGGCGTAGGGGCGGCAGCCGTTATAGCCGCATTTGGTGCACTGCGTTTGCGGCAGGACGTCTTCGATGCGGTCGGCAAGTGAGGGTGGGGCAGCGTTGGGCACGGCGTGTTCGGTGGCGATGAATACGCCATTATCCGATATCTGCGCGCGGCGGGCGTAAAAAAACCCCGGACCGGCCGGGGTTTTGCGAATTGCCTGCTGCTTAGCCGTGCTTGCGGATGAACTCGCTGATCTTGGGGCACACCACCTCGCGCCAGCGGCGGCCGGAGAAGATGCCGTAGTGGCCGGCGCCCGGCGCCACGAAATCCTGCTGCATGTCGGCCGGAATGTTGGAGCACAGGTCGTGCGCGGCCTGGGTCTGGCCGGCGCCGGAGATGTCGTCCAGCTCGCCTTCCACGGTAAACAGCGCCACATTGGTGATGTCCTGCGGACGCACCAGCTGGCCGCCCACTTTCCACGTGCCCTGCGGCAGCGAGAATTCCTGGAACACGGTCTTGATGGTGTCCAGGTAGTACTCGGCGGGCATGTCGAGCACGGCGTTGTACTCGTCGTAGAACTTGCGGTGGCTGTCCGCCGGTTCGTCGTCGCCCTTCACCAGGTGCATGTAGAACTCGCGGTGGCTCTGCGCGTGGCGCCCGGGGTTCATGGCGATGAAGCCGGCATGCTGCAGGAAGCCGGGGTAGACCTTGCGGCCGAAGCCGGGGTAGTTTGGCGGCACCGGGTAGATCACGGTGTTTTCAAACCACGAGAACTTCTTCTCGGTGGCCAGGTTGTTTACCGCCGTGGGCGACTTGCGCGGGTCGATCGGGCCGCCCATCATGGTCATGGTCTTCGGCAGTTTCGGGTCCTTGGCGGTGGCCATCAGCGAGATGGCGGCCAGCACCGGCACGGTCGGCTGGCAGACGGAAATCACGTGCAGATCCGGGCCCAGGTGGCGGATAAAGTCCTGCACGTAGAAGATGTAGTCGTCCAGGTGGAACGGGCCGGCCGACAGCGGCACCATGCGCGCGTCGGTCCAGTCGGTGATGTAGACATCCTGTTCCTGCAGCAGCGCCGAGACGGTATCGCGCAGCAGCGTCGAGTGGTGGCCGGACAGCGGCGCCACCAGCAGCACGGTGGGCTGCTTGAGGGCGCGGATGTCCTTGTCGCTCAGGTCTTTCTTGAAGTGGATCAGGCGGCAGAAGGGCTTGTTGATCACCACGTGCTCGACAATGCGGGTGTCTTTGCCGTTGACGGTAACGCTATCAATGCCGAACGCCGGTTTTTCGTATTCTTTGCCCAAGCGGTACATCAGCTCGTAACCTGCTGCGATCCTCTGTGAAAACGGCGTATGCGCCAGAGGAGAGACCGGGTTGCTGAACAGTTTTGAGGACGCATCGGCCCATTGCATCAAGGGCGTCAGGAACGTGCGTTGCATTTCGTGCAGTTGGTAAAGCATAAATATTCCTGTTAACGATGGGAAATCATGAACCCATTATAGGATATTTGACCATGACGTAAAGCATTTCGCCGTAACTGCAGGCAAGGCCATCATCGAACCAAGGTGACCATGGCATAACGATAGTACTTCAACGAAAACAAAAAAAGCAGCGTTTCCGCTGCTTTTGTGTAGGACGATTCTGAGGATCAGTGCATCCGCTCAGCGCACCAGCAGGTGCAATTTGTCCTGAACATCCTTGAACTGCTCCGCCTCCGGCAAGGCCGCCTTGGTCTTGGTGATGGAAGGCCAGTGCGTCAGTTCGGCGTTGATCTTGATGAACTGGACCTGGTTGGCCGGCACGTCTTCCTCGGCGAAGATGGCGTTCACTGGGCATTCGGCAACGCAGACTGCGCAATCGATGCACTCGTCCGGATCGATAACCAGGAAGTTCGGGCCTTCGCGGAAGCAATCTACCGGGCAAACATCGACGCAGTCGGTGTAACGGCAGCTGATGCAAGATTCGGTAACTACGTGGGTCATGACAGTCCTATCTATGTTGGTCGGCTACAGCAAAGCACTGTATTTTAAGGTAATTTGCGCGCCGCCACAATTCAAGGCAGGTTTTAAGCTTAGATACTATGCGCATAAGCAAATGCGTTCTTGTCATTGCGGCCCGCGCCGCAATGACAAAGCCGCCAGGCCTGCCGCCAGGCGTGCAGCTTGGCATGCAGCTAAGCGTGCAGCTGGCCGCCGTTGCGCGCGGCGTAGCCCTGGCACCAGCGCGCCAGTTCGGCGCGCTCCTGCTCCAGCGCGTCTTCCAATTCGAAATACTGGGCGTTGTTCATGGTGCCGCAGCAGGCGCGGCGGTCCTGCGGCACGCCGGGCAGGTCTTCCACGTCCGGCGCCAGTTCGGCTTCCGCAGCTTGCCCGGCCTCGGCCGCATGCCCGTTGCCGGCCTGGGCTTCGGGCGCGGTGCCGGCGGACACCCCCGGCGCGACGACCACCTCGCGCAGGCTGAAGCGGTTGCGGATGAAGTCGCGGTACTCGGCCGGTTTGCCGTCCTGCGCGGCCAGGCGCAGCATGTGGTTGACCACGTGGGCGTAGGTGGCGCCGTGGTCGGGCGCGGCCATCAGCGCGCGCAGCACCAGGCCGCACAGGTAGTCGCCCACGCGGTGCAGCACGGCGGCGTCGTCCTGCAGGCCGGGATGGCGCTCGTGGCTGAACATGTCGGCCAGGATGTCGTAGACGGCGCCGGTGAACACTTGCGAAATGGCGTGCACCTGGTTGCCGGTCTCGGACAGCTTCAGGTCGTTGTCGGCGTTGCGCAGGCCATTCGGGCGGCCCAGCGCCATGCCGAACTGCTCTGCCATGTCGGCCAGGAAGGTCTTGTCGTGCAGGTCGGCCTTGGTTTGCGCGATGACGGCCTCGGTCTGGTCCATTTGCGACAGGGTCAGGAAGATGGCGGTCAGGTCGCCGAACGATTCATGCAGGCCGCCGGTCTGCGGCGGGTTGTTGTTGAGCAGCCAGCGCGGCTTCAGGCCGTCCAGCACCGCGTGGCCGGTTTCGTGCGCCACGATGTCGAAGGAGCGGCAGGTGTACATGCGTTCGTCGGCGCCGCTGGGCACGAAGTCGCCGAACTTGAGCGCGCGCTCGTCGCGGCTGTAGTAGGCGTTCATCACGTCCGGCAGGCCGTGCGGGAAGATCTGCAGCGGGGCGGTGTCGTTGGCGCTGTTCCATTGCCAGGGCAGCGGCGCCGACTCGCCGCCGGTGGCCAGGGCGCGCTGGTACATGGTCAGTGTCTGGCGCACCACGGCAAAGGTGTGCACGGCGTCGAACTGGTCGGTGTTGGGCTGCATGATGAAGTCGCCGAACGCGTTCGGGCTGACCGGCTGGATGCCGGGCGCGCCGCTGGCGATGCGCGCGTCGCGCGGGCCTTCCAGGATCACGCCGGGCAGAAAGGCCTTGCGGGTGCCCATCTCGGTCACGGACGGGTCCTGCTTCCAGATCAGCACGCGCGAGCCGGCCGGGAAGGCCGCTGCGGCCTGGCCGTTGAGGACGCGGCAAGGGCGGCCCGGCTGCATGGTGGCCTGCACCGCCTTGCGGTGCACGCGGTAGGGTGCGGACGGGGTGGGTACGTAGCTGACCGGCAGCTTGTTGGGCGGGGTCAGCAGGGTTTCGATCACTTCGGATTCCATATCGCCTCCAGTTCGAAGCGGCGGCGGCTGGATGCCGCGCCGAATTCAGAGTGTGGCTCCGCGCGCGCCGCCGGCGTTTGCGTTTGCGCAAAGCCGCTGCGGGCAGGCGCCACCACCGCCGGGCTGTCGTACAATGCCCGCAGGCATCGGCATAGAGGAGGCAGCGTGGCACCCGGCATCATTGAAATCATCGGCGCGGTTTTGTTCGCGGTCGCCATCGTGCATACCTTTTCCACCAAGCTGTTCGAGCGGCTGGCGCACGCGCGCCCGGCCCACGCCGGCTTGTGGCACTTGCTGGGCGAGGTGGAAGTGGTGTTCGGTTTCTGGGCCCTGGTGCTGATGCTGTGCATGGCAGCGCTGCTGGGCAAGGACGGCGCCACCGCCTACCTGGACGGGCGCAACTTCACCGAGCCGCTGTTCGTGTTCGTCATCATGGTGATCGCGGCCACCCGCCCCATCCTGCAAAGCACGGCCGCCGCCGTGCGCCTGCTGGCGCGCGCGCTGCCGCTGCCCGGCAGCATGGGCCCCTATATCGTGATCCTGGCGGTGGTGCCGCTGCTGGGCTCCTTCATTACCGAACCGGCTGCCATGACCCTGGCCGCGCTGATACTGGCGCGCCGTATTTTCGCCGGCGGCATTTCGCCGCGCCTGCAGTACGCCACGCTGGGCGTGCTGTTCGTGAACGTCTCCATCGGCGGCACCCTGACCCCGTTCGCCGCGCCGCCGGTGCTGATGGTGGCGGCCAAGTGGCACTGGGACATGGCCTTCATGCTCAGCAACATAGGCTGGAAGGCCGCCGTGGCGGTGCTGTTCAACGCGGTGGCCGCGGCCACGCTGTTCGCGCGCGAGCTGGGCCGGCTGGACGATCCGAGCGACGGCATCGGTCCCGGCGAAGTCAAGGACACCCCGGTGCCGTTGCCGCTGGTGCTGGTCCATGTGCTGTTCCTGGCCGGCGTGGTGGTGTTTTCGCACCACAGCGCCGTGTTCATGGGCCTGTTCCTGTTCTTCCTCGGCGTGGTGCACGCTTACGAACGCCACCAGGACCGGCTGATGCTGCGCGAGGGCTTGATGGTGGCCTTCTTCCTGGCCGGGCTGGTGGTGCTGGGCGGGCAGCAGCAGTGGTGGCTGCAGCCGGCGCTGATGAGCATGAGCAGCGAGGCCGTGTACTACGGCGCCACGGCGCTGACGGCCATCACCGACAATGCCGCGCTGACCTACCTGGGCTCGCTGGTGGAGGGCTTGAGCGACCAGTTCAAATACGCGCTGGTGACCGGCGCCGTGACCGGCGGCGGCCTGACCGTGATTGCCAACGCGCCCAATCCGGCCGGCATGGCGCTGCTCAAGCGCTACTTCGGCGACGGCTCGGTCAGCCCGCTGGGCCTGTTCCTGGCCGCGATCCCGCCCACCATCAGCGCCATCCTGGCCTTCCGCCTGCTGTAAAATGGCGCCCGCCCCAGATCAAGGAGAGGACATTCGTGGCAGACATCAATATCGTTCAGGAACACAGCCTGACGCCAAAAAAGGCCCGCGACGCGGCGCAAAAGGTCGCTGAGAAGCTGGCCGAGGAATTCGACCTGGCATACGAGTGGGACGGCGACGTGCTGCGCTTCGAGCGCAGCGGCGTGAACGGCACGCTGACGCTGACCAAGCACAAGGCCGAAATGTTCATCAAGCTGGGCTTCCTGTTCGGCGCCTTCGCGCCGGTAATCCAGGCCAAGGCGACCGAGAAGATGGCCAAGATCTTCGGCAGCGCGAAGCCGGTGTGAACCGCCCGGCGTAAAAAAGCCCGCTTGCAAGCGGGCTTTTTATTTTGCGGAACGCCTTATGCGTCCTTCAGTTCTTCGATCAGGTCGATGTACTGCTGCTTGGCCTCGTCCTGCGAGGTGCCTTTCAGCGCGGCCCAGGCGTCGTACTTGGCGCGGCCCACCATGTCGGTGAAGCCCGGACGCGATCCTTCCACGTCGCCGGCCGAACCCTGCTTGAACAGCGCGTAGATCTTCAGCAGGGTCATGTTGTCCGGACGCTCCGGAAGGTTTTTGGAATCGGCCATCGCTTGGTCGAATTGTTCTTGCAGACTCATAAACTCTCCTAGAGTAATATCACTAAAGTAACTTTGCGCACGTCCGTGCCGAAGCCACATAATACAAAGATTATGCTGCGCCGGTGCGGTTTGCCCAAAACTATAGAGGAGAAACTCAAATATGCTGTCTCAAGCCTTGTCGGCGCTCGGCCGCAGAAAAATGTCCACGGTGGATACCGCCTGGCTGCGCATGGATTCCGAGGGAAACCAGATGATGATCGTCGGCGTGGCCATGATGGCCGAGCCGATCGCCGTGGCCGGCCTGAAGGAGGCGCTGCGGACGCGCTTCCTGGCCTACCGCCGCTTCCGCAGCCGCGTGGTGACCGACCTGGCCGGCGCCTGGTGGGAGGAGGACGAGGTGGACCTGGACGACCACGTGGTGCACACCCGCCTGGACGACGAGCAGGGGGCCTGCAACAAGGCCGCGCTGCAGCGCATGGTGGGGCTGCTGTCGCAGCAGCCGCTGGACCCGGCGCGCCCGCTGTGGCAGATGCACCTGGTGGAGAACTGCATCGGCGAGGACGGCAAAGTGCGGCAGGCGCTGATCGTGCGCATCCACCACTGCATCGCCGACGGCATCGCGCTGGTGGGCGTGTTCATGTCCATGTTCGGCCAGCTCCCGGACGAGCAGCCGGTGCAGCCGGCCGCCGCCGCCGTGGCCGAAGCCGAGGCCAATCCATGGGAGCAGATCCTCAACCCCATCACCGCTGCCGGCGTGAAGACCATCGACCTGTCCTCGTCGGTGCTGCTGAAGTCGATGAGCATGTGGGCTGACCTGGACAAGATCGCCGGCAAGATGGCAGCGGTCGGGCAGACCGCGGCCCAGCTGACCAACGACGCGGTCAAGCTGACCACGATGGCCGACGACAGCGCCACCCGCCTGAAGGGCAAGCCGAACGGCAAGAAGCACGTGTCCTGGAGCGAACCGCTGCCGCTGGGCGAGATCAAGGCGGTCAGCAAGGCCTACGGCTGCTCGGTAAACGACGTGCTGATGGCCAGCGTGGCCGGCGCCATCCGCGCCTACTTGAAGGACTGCGGCGACGCGGTGGCGGGCGATTGCGAAGTGCGCGTGATGGTGCCGGTCAACCTGCGCAAGGCCAGCCGCCAGCAGCGCCTGGGCAACGCCTTCGGCCTGGTGCCGCTGGTGCTGCCGGTGGGGCTGGCCGATCCGGTGGCGCGCCTGGAAGAGGTGCAGCGCCGCATGACAGAGCTCAAGGGCAGCTACACGGCGCTGGTGGCCATGTCGGTGCTGGGCGTGCTGGGGGCCTCGCCCAGGCAGGTGCAGAACGAGATCCAGAACTTCTTCGCCCGCAAGGCCACCGCCGTGATGAGCAATGTGCCGGGGCCGCAAACGCCGCTGTACCTGGCCGGCAGCCGGCTCGACCAGATCATGTTCTGGGTGCCGCAGTCGGGCGACATCGGGGTGGGGGTGTCGATTCTGTCCTACAACGGCGGGGTGCAGTTCGGCATCGTGACCGACGACGCGCTGGTGAAGGACCCGGACAACATCATCCGCCGCTTCGCGCCCGAGTTCGAAAAACTGGTGCTGCTGGCGCTGATGGACGGCTGCGCCTGAGCGCTCGGGGCAAAAAAATGGCCGGGCTGAACCCGGCCGGTACCCAATCACCGAAGTGATTACCGAAGCGCTTACTTCTTCTTGGTTGGGTTCACTGCCGCTTTCAGGGTGGCGCCAGCGGAGAATTTCGGGGTCTTGGACGCGGCGATCTTGATCGCTTCGCCGGTGGCAGGATTGCGGCCTTTGCGTGCTGCGCGCTTGGCGACGGAGAAGGTGCCGAAGCCGGTGATGCCGACCGTGTCGCCCTTTTTCAGACGCTCGGTAACGATGGCAATCAGAGTGTTCACTGCATCGTTGGCTGCTGCGCCCGACATTTCGGTACGCTTAGCAAATTCTGCAATCAGTTCGCCTTTTTTCATTACTACCTCCTTGGTTAATAGAGCGCGCAGATTAGCACATAATTATTGCCTGGGGTAAGAATCTGCCTATAGAATTTTTAAAGTAAGCCATACGGGCGTTGGCTTGCGTCGATTTTGCGCCACGCCAGCTACCCCTGCCGCGTCTCTGGGGGTATGATCGGAACTAACGAGGAACCGTATCATGAGCTTTTCCGACGACATCCTGATGGCGTACGCCGACGGCGAACTGGACCTGGCAACCCGGCGCGCCGTGGAGGCGGCCGTGCTGCGCGACGCTGTGCTGGCGCAGCGCCTGGCGCACTTCCAGGCGGCCCGGCAGCGCCTGGCCGGGCCGCACCGGGGCGCCACCGTGGTGCAGCTGGCGGCCGTGCGCGCCACCCGCGCCGCCACCCAGCAGGCCGCGCGCAAGGCGCGCAAGGGCTGGCGCTGGTCGTGGCTGGAATGGGGCGCGCTGGCCGGCGTGCTGGCGCTGGGCGTGGTGATCGGCAAATTCGGCCTGGCCGGCTGGCAGCCGGACCCGCAGGCGCCGCCCAGCGTGGCCTGGCGCGACGGCGCGCTGGTGGCGCAGGGCAGGCTGGCGCTGGCGCTGGACCAGGCGCCGTCCGGCGCCGGCGGCGTGTATGGCGGCAGCGTGCGCATCGCGGCCAGCTTCGTGGCGGCCGACGGCGCTTACTGCCGCAGCTTCACGGCCCAGGGCGGCGGGCAGGCGGCGCAGGAATTGGCAGGGCTGGCCTGCAAAGGCGGGGGAGGGTGGCGGCTGCCGGTGCTGGTGCAGACCCCGGCGGCGGGCACGCGGCAGGTGCGCGCCGAGCTGCCTGCGGCAGTGCAGGCGGTGGTGGAGCAGCGCAGCAGCGGCGCCCTGCTCGACGCGGCGGCCGAGCAGGAAGCCATGCAGCGCGCATGGCTGCGCTGATGCGGCAATGCGCGCCGGCTTAGACGCCCAGCAGTTCCACTTCGAAGATCAAGGTGGCGTTGGGCGGGATCACGCCGCCGGCGCCGCGCGAGCCGTAGCCCAGCTCGGACGGGATGGTCAGCACGCGGGTGCCGCCGATCTTCATGCCTTGCACGCCTTCGTCCCAGCCGCGGATCACCATGCCGGCGCCCAGCGCGAATTCGAATGGATCGTTGCGGTCCTTGCTCGAATCGAACTTGGAACCCTTGCTGCCGTCGTCGTTGCGCAGCCAGCCGGTGTAATGCACGGTCACGTTCTGGCCGGCTTTCGCTTCAGCGCCTTCGCCGACGACCACGTCGTCGTATTGCAGGCCGGATGGAGTGGTAATGGTGGACATAATCTTCCTTTTGTTTGTTAGGTTAGCCATTTATTGTAGTCTGTGCCGCGCATCGGCGCTATTCCCCAGCATTATTGTCGCCATTTGCCTTGCTACGGTCCGGTTTGCACTTAGAATAGTGTTTTGCTCTTCAGAAGCGATTCCACGTCATGTTCCGCAGTCTCCGCCGTATCGTCCTTTCCAGCGTCTGCCTGGTCGCCGCCCTCAGTTCGGCGCAAGCGAACGTGGTGGTCGTGCTCAATTCGCGCGACGCCACCGTCCAGCTGCTGGACCAGTCCAGCTACAAGACCCTGTCCACTTTCCCGGTCGGCAAAGAGCCGCACCACCTGATGGCCACGCCGGACAACAAGTCCCTGATCGTGGCCAGCTCGGTAGGCAACGAGCTGGTGTTCCTGGACCCGAAGACGGGCCAGGTGCAGCGCCACATCAAGGACATCCTCGATCCCTACCAGATCGGCTTCTCGCCGGACCAGAAGTGGTTCGTGGTGACTTCGCTGCGGCTCGACCGGATCGACATCTACAAGTTCGACGGCAAGAATTTCACGCTCTCCAAGCGCTTGCCGCTGGCCAAGCTGCCCAGCCACATCGCCTTCGACGCGGCCAGCAGCATGGCTTTCATCACCCAGCAGGGCAGCGACCAGATCAGCTGTATCGACCTGAAGACGCAGCAGATCAAGTGGACCATCCCGGTCGGCAAGCTGCCGGCGGGGATCGCCATGACGCCGGACGACAAGCACCTGCTGGTGGGCATCATGGGCAGCGACTACGTGGAAGTGATCGACTGGAAGACCCAGAAGACGGTCAAGAAGATCAAGGCCGGCAACGGCACCCACAACTTCCGCGCGCTGGGCGACGGCCGCTACACCTATGTGTCGAACCGGGTGTCGAACTCGATCAACATCATCGACCAGAAGACGCTGGAAAACGTCGGCATGATCAACGTGCCGGGCGGCCCGGACTGCATGGAGATCACCGAGGACAAGAAAACCATGTGGGTCACGCTGCGCTGGATCAAGAAAGTGGCGGTGGTGGACCTGGCCACGCGCAAGGTGGTCAAGATGATCCCGGTCGGCCGTTCGCCGCACGGCGTGTTCTTCGCCAACTCATCGCCGCGCGTTTGACGGCGCCATGAGCAGCCCGCTGCTATCGGGCGGCGCTGCCGCCGTCCTCGCCATCCTCGCCGCCGGCCCGGCTGCGGCTGCCCCGGCCTGCAGCGGCACCATCTACCTCACCTTCGACACCGGCAGCCAGTCGCAGGCCGAGCTGATCGCGCAGA
The DNA here is from genome assembly GCF_001425045.1 of Massilia sp. Root351. Classification (GTDB taxonomy): domain Bacteria; phylum Pseudomonadota; class Gammaproteobacteria; order Burkholderiales; family Burkholderiaceae_D; genus Rugamonas. The sequence goes on from NZ_LMDJ01000001.1 coordinate 973,801, forward strand.
CCCTGAGCAAGCACCAGGTCAAGGCCACCTTCTTCCTGGCCAACGAGAAGACGGTGCGCGGCGATTATTCGCTGGACCCGTCCTGGGCGCCGTTCTGGAAAGCGCGCCTGGCCGAGGGCCACGCCTTCGGCTCGCACACCTTCGACCATGTGTACTGGCAAAAGGACGGCCCGGACGGGCGCCTGCAGGTCAAGCCGCAGTTCGGCGCGGCTGCCGGCAAGGTGCAGAGCTGGACCCCGGCCCAGTACTGCGAGGAGATCCGGCGCGTCGACAGCCGCTTCCACGAACTCACCGGCGCACGCCTGGACCCGATCTGGCGCGCTCCGGGCGGCAAGACGTCCCCGCGCTCGCTGGCCGCCGCCAAGGCCTGCGGCTACGCGCACGCGGGCTGGGCCAAGGCCGGCTTCTCGGGCGACGAGCTGTCCAGCAGCGCATGGCCGAATGCGGTATTGTTGGAGAAATCGCTGCGCGAGCTGCGCCCGGGCGACATCTTCATGGCCCACATGGGCATCTGGTCGCGCCGGGATCCGTGGGCGCCGGCCAACCTGGAACCGCTGATCGCGGGCCTGAAGCAGAAGGGCTTTTGCTTCGCCACGCTGCGCGAGCACCCGGACTATTCTTCCCACAGCAACAGACAAAAATAAGCATAGCGCATGATTCAACTGTTAAGCGACTGGCTCGGCGCCGCCCAGGGCTGGCTGTTCGAAACCGTGATCCAGCCCATCCTGTTCTACGGCGGCCTGGGCGACATCACCGAGGAAGCCTTCGAGGGCACTGAATGGCTGCTGATCGGCCTGGCCGAAATGGTGCTGCTGTTCCTGGTGCTGCGGCCGCTGGAAGCGATGATCCCGGTGCACAAGTTCACCGACCCGCGCGCGCGCTGGAACGATTTCATCTACACCGTGCTGCACCGCCTCGGCCTGTTTACGGTGCTGATCTTCTTCACGCTCGACCCGCTGCTGGACCACCTGAATGCCTTGCTGCGGCTGGAGGACGTGCGCCCCTTCAACCTGGAGAACCTGTTCCCGGACATGGGGCCGCTGTGCAGCTTCGTGCTGTACCTGCTGGTGCTGGACTTCGTCGATTACTGGTACCACCGCGCCTCGCACCAGGTCAACTGGTGGTGGGGCCTGCACAGCCTGCACCATAGCCAGATGAATATGAACTTGTGGAGCGACGACCGCAACCACGTGCTGGACGACCTGCTGCGCGACGTCGTCATGGGCCTGGTGGCGCTGGCCATCGGCGTGCCGCCGGCGCAATACGTGCTGCTGGTGTCGCTGTCGCGCATCGTGCAAAGCCTGCAGCACGCCAATGTGCGGCTGCACTTTGGCGCCATCGGCGAGCGCCTGCTGGTGTCGCCGCGTTACCACCGCATGCACCATGCCATCGGCGTCGGCCACGAATCGAAGGGCAGGGGCACGCTGGGCGGCTGCAACTTCGCGGTGCTGTTCCCGGTCTGGGACATGCTGTTTCGCACCGCCAACTTCACGCCGCAGTTCGTCCAGACCGGCATCCGCGACCAGCTGCCGCACACCGCGCCGGACGGCAGCGTGACCCCGGGCCGTGACTACGGGCGCGGCTTCTGGCAGCAGCAGTGGCTGGGCCTGAAGCGCATGGTGCACAATTTTGGCAAGGAACCGACGCAATGAAGAGTGTGCTGAACGCATACGGCCGCGCGCTGCTGTCGCAGCTGCACGGCAAGATGCTGGTGCTGAGCATCGTGCCCTTCCTGCTGTCGGTGGCGCTGTGGGCGGTGCTGCTGTATTTCTGCCTGCAGCCCATGGTGGACTACCTGCACCTGCAGTTCGTCGCGCACGACCTGTTCGGCAGCAGCACCAGCTGGCTCAACGCCCTCGGCCTGGGCGTGCTGAAGACCGTGGTGCCGCCGCTGATCGCCATGCTGACGCTGCTGCCGCTGATGATACTGACCGCGCTGATCTTCATCGGCGTGGCCGCCATGCCCTTCGTGGTGCGCCACGTGGGCGGGCGCCACTATCCGCAACTGGAAAAAAAGCGCGGCGGCAGCATCGCCGGCAGCGTGGCGGCTGCGCTGGGCGGCTTCGCCATTTTCGTGCTGGCGTGGTTCCTGGCGTTGCCGCTGTACCTGTTCCCGCCGGCCGCGCTGGTGGTGCAAGTGCTGCTGTGGGGCTGGCTGACGCAGCGCGTGATGACCTACGACGCGCTGGCCGACTACGCCAGCGAGGAAGAGCGCGCCGAGCTGCGGCGCGCGCACCGCTGGCAGCTGATGGCGATCGGCGTGGTGTCCGGCGTGGCCGGCGCCATTCCCGGCGTGGTGTGGGTGGGCGGCGCCACCATCGCGGTGGTGTTCTTCCCCTTCCTTGCGGCCGCGTCGATCTGGCTGTACGTGCTGATATTTATCTTCACCGGTTTGTGGTTTGAGTATTATTGTCTGGAGGCGCTGCAGCAGCTGCGGCGGCGGCATGAACACAGCACGCAGCGTGCGGTGGAATCCCAATCTGAATAGGGCAGGACTATGGCTATTGGACTGATCATCATCGGCGACGAAATCCTGTCGGGCAAACGCGTCGACCAGCATTTCCCCAAAGTGGTGCAGCTGCTGAGCGCGCGCGGCCTGCAGCTGGGCTGGGCCGAATACCTGGGCGACGACCCGGCCCGCATCACCGCCGCGCTCCGGCGCAGCTTTGCCAGCGGCGACATCGTGTTTTCCTGCGGCGGCATCGGCGCCACGCCGGACGACCACACGCGCCAGGCGGCGGCCGACGCGCTGGGCCTGCCGCTGGTGCTGCACGAGCAGGGCAAGCAGAATATCCAGCAGCGCATCCTGCAAATGGGGCGCGAAGCGGGCCAGCAGGTCGACTTGAACTCGGCGGAAAACCTGCACCGCCTGAAGATGGCCGAATTCCCGGACGGCGCCGCGCTGGTGCCCAACCCCTACAACAACGTGGCCGGCTTCGCCATCGGCAACCACTACTTCGTGCCGGGTTTCCCGGTGATGGCCTGGCCGATGATCGAATGGGTGCTCGACACCCATTACGCCGACCTGTTCAACCGCGAGCCGCGCGCCGAGCACGGCACCCTGGTGTACGAGGCGGCCGAGTCGGCGCTGACGCCGCTGATGGTGGCGCTGGAGGCGCAGTACCCGCGCATCAAGGTGTTCAGCCTGCCCAGCGTGGGCGACGCCAACACCCGCCGCCACATCGAGCTGGGCGTGAAGGGCGAGCCGGGTCAGGCGGCCGAGGCGTACGCGCAAATGTGCGCGGAGCTCGATCGCCTGCAGGTGGAATACGTGCGCTTGTAAGACGTGGGATGACAGCTGTGTGACCGGCGCATTACAGCTCAGCCGTATACGTTGTTTTTTTGCGAAAATGCCCGGCCGCAGATCAAATAATCAGCGTACCGGCCTGTGCGTCCGTTGCCGATGTGGTGCAATGGATAGCAAGAGCAGGTACCACTGAATCACCACGGCAAAGCAATATTAAGCAAGATCATGGCAAGCAACCCAGGCAATCGTCGTTTCCGCAGGCCCCTCATTGTTGCGCGCGCAGTGCGCAAGTTGCGCGCAGGCGCAACCGTATTCGGATTGAGCCGCCGCAGCCGCCTGCGCGTGGTGCCGCCGCCGCAGACCGCCGTGCTGCTGCACGCGCAGGCCGCCGGCCCCGATCCGGCCGAACCGGCCAAGCCGAAGGGCAAGCGCACCCGCAACGCCCTGGTCCTGTTGCTGCTGGTGCTGCTGTCGCTGGCGGTGTGGTGGCTGCTGCAGGAAATGCGCACCTCGTCGATGCAGGCCCGGTTCTTCTCGGACCTGGCGGGCAAGGTCAACTACAAGGTCGAACCCGGCCCCAGCAAGGCGATCCGCTTCCCGCACGACAGCCCGTATGACGAGCGCCTCGGCTACGCCAACCTGCCGGACTACCTGGGCAAGCTGAAAACGCGCGACTACGAAGTGGCCGCGCAGGCGCGCTTCTCGCCCAAGATGATCGAGCTGTCCGACATGGGCATCTTCGCCACCTACCGCGAGAAAACCCGCACCGGCCTGAATATCGTCGACTGCCGCGCCGAACCCCTGTTTAGCGCCAGCTACCCGGAGCGCATCTATCCCGGCTTCAAGGAAACCCCCACCGCGCTGGTGCAAAGCCTGCTGTTCATCGAGAACCGCGAGCTGCTGGACAATACCTATCCGAAGCGCAACCCGGCCGTCGAGTGGGACCGCCTGAGCAAGGCGGTGCTGGAGAAATCCGTCAGCGCCGTGGCCGGCGGCCAGCGCGCCGCCGGCGGCAGCACGCTGGCCACCCAGATCGAGAAGTACCGCCACTCGCCGGAAGGGCGTACCGGCTCGATGAAGGACAAGCTGCAGCAGATGATCTCGGCCACCCTGCGCGCCTACCAGTACGGCCCGGACACCACCGAGGTGCGGCGCCAGATCGTGGTGGACTACCTGAACACGGTGCCGCTGTCGGCCAAGCCGGGCTACGGCGAAGTGAACGGCATCGGCGACGGCATGTGGGTCTGGTACGGCCGCGACTTCAACGAGATCAACCGCCTGTTGGGCGGCAAGATGGACCAGCCGGGCAGCGCGCTGGCCTTCAAGGAAGCGCTCAGCCTGCTGATCGCGCAGCGCCGCCCCAGCTACTACCTGGGCGCCGGCGACGCCGACCTGGAAACGCTGGCCAACAGCCATCTGCGGGTGCTGGCGCAGGCCGGCATCATCACCCCCGCGCTGCGCGACGCGGCGCTGAAAGTGCGCCTGCATCCGGCTGCCGGCAACGGCCTGGCCGACACGCCCGACATGTCCTTCGTCGAACGCAAGGCCTCGAACTCGGTGCGCAACCACCTGGCCAACTTGCTGGGCGATAACCGCATGTACAACCTGGACCGGCTGGACCTGAACGTGGTCAGCACGCTGGACGCGCGCGCCCAGCGCGCCGTCACGCAAGTGCTGCGCGACCTGCGCGACCCCGAGATGGCCAAGGCCGCCGGCCTGACCGGCAAGGGCATGCTGGGCAACGGCGATCCGGCCAATGTGGTGTACAGCTTCACCCTGCTGGAAAAAGGCGAGGGCACCAACTACCTGCGCCTGCAGACCGACAATTTCGACCAGCCGCTGGACATCAACGAAGGCGCCAAGCTGGACCTGGGCTCGACCGCCAAGCTGCGCACCCTGGTGACCTACCTGGACATCATCGACCAGCTGCACAAGCGCTACAAGGACATGAGCCCCGAGCAGCTGGGCAAGCAGGTGCTGGCGCCGCAGGACCGCCTGAGCCAGTGGGCGGTAGCCTATTTCCAGGAGCACCCGTCCGACAAGCGCGGCCTGTCCGACATGCTGGCCGAAGCCATGGAACGCAAATACTCGGGCAACCCCGGCGAAGGCTTCTTCACCGGCGGCGGCGTGCACACCTTCGGCAACTTCTCGAAAGAGGACGACAGCCGCATCCTGACCGTGCGCGAAGCGCTGCGCCGCTCCACCAACCTGGTGTTCGTGCGCCTGATGCGCGACGTGGTGAAGTACTACATGTTCCAGGCGCCCGGCTCCTCGGCCTCGCTGCTGGCCGACGCCGACGATCCGCGCCGCGCCGAATACCTGGCGCGCTTCGCCGACAAGGAAGGCAAGGAATTCCTGTACCGCTTCTATTCCAAGTACCGCGGCAAGCCGAAGGCGGAACTGGACAAGATCCTGGTGGCCAGCATCCGACCGACCCCGGTGCGGCTGGCCAATATCCACCGCACCCTGTTCCCCAACGCCACGGTGGAGGAATTTGCCGCCTACCTGAACGCCAACCTGCCGTCGCAGAACGAAATCCAGGACGACCGTGCGGCCAAGATGTACGAGCAGTACGCGATGGACAAGTGGTCGCTGGCCGACCGCGGCTACCTGGCCAATGTGCACCCGCTGGAGCTGTGGCTGGTGGCCTACCTGCGCAACAACGACGGCGCCACCATGGCGCAGGCGGTGGCGGCCAGCGAGAAGGAACGCCAGGAGGTGTACCAGTGGCTGTTCAAGACCCACCGCAAGCACGCCCAGGACAAGCGCATCGCCGGCCTGGTGGAGATGGAGAGCTTCATGGCCATCCACCGCCAGTGGAAGAAAATGGGCTACCCCTTCGAATCGCTGGTGCCGTCCTACGCCACCACGCTGGGCGCCTCGGCCGACCGGCCGTCTTCGCTGGCCGAGATGATGGGCATTATCATCAACGGCGGCGTGCGCCAGAGCAGCCAGCGCATCACCTCGCTGCACTTCGCCTCCGGCACGCCGTATGAAACCCTGGTCAAGCGCGGCAAGCCGACCAGCAACGAGCAAGTGCTGTCGCCCGAAGTGGCGCGCGCGGCTGCGGACGCGATCCGCGAAGTGGTGTCGGACGGCACCGCCAAGCGCGTCAAGGCCGCCTTCGTCGGCGCCGACGGCGCCATCATTCCCGTCGGCGGCAAGACCGGCACCGGCGACCAGCGTTTCGAAGTGTATGGCGGCGGCGGGCGGCTGATCGAATCGCGCTTCGTGAACCGCTCGGCCACCTTCGTGTTCAACATCGGCGAGCGCTTCTTCGGCAGCATGACCGCTTATGTGCACGGGCCCGAATCGAAGAACTACGACTTCACCAGCGCGCTGCCGGTGCAGCTGCTGGTGGTGCTGGCGCCCAGCCTGATGCCGCTGATCGAACCGAACGCCGCGCCGAAAGCCGGCGTGGTGGCGGCGGTGCACAATCCGGCGGCGGCCGGCGGCGCCAAGCCCGTGCTGGCGCCTGCGGCGGGCGGCGCCACGCCGCCGCTGCGCGCCTGCGGCGGCTGATGCCCGTCCGGCGGGTTGCGGTGCTGCGCACCTGACCCGCCGCCGCCAAACCGCGCAGCGCTTGCATGTTCGGCCATTTGTTGGCATGGTGTCATCCCATGAAACCCATGCGCCACCACATGACCAAAGTGACCAAGATCCTCAAGTTCTCGCGCTTTTCCGTGCGCGACCTGATCGTCACCGCCGCCCCCACCATCCTCATCATTGCCGCCGCCTGCGCGCTGGCCTATGTGCTGGTCGATCCCGCGCCGCCGCGCGTGGTCACCCTGTCCACCGGCCAGGAGAACGGCGCCTACGAAGCCTTCGGCAAAAAGTACGCCGACCTGCTCGGCAAGCACGGCATCAAGGTGGTGCTGAAGCCGTCCATGGGCTCCTACGAAAACCTGCAGCGCCTGGGCGCCGGCGAAGCCGACATCGCCTTCCTGCAAAGCGGCACCACCAGCCAGGACGAGGCGGAGCGGCGCGGCCTGGTCTCGCTGGGCAGCCTGTTTACCGAACCGCTCTGGCTGTTCCTGCGCGAAGACGTCAAGATCAAGGACCTGACGCAGCTGAAAGGCCTGCGCATCAACCTGGGGCCGGAAGGCAGCGGCGCGCCGCGCCTGTTCAAGCAGGTGCTGGAGGCGAACGGCCTGGAGCCGTCCGAGCTCAAGGTGAGCTCGCTGGCCAACACCCCCGCCACCGTGGAGCTGCTGGAAAAGCGCATCGACGGCCTGGTGTTCAGTTCCGCGCCGGACGCGCCGCTGATCCAGATGCTGCTCATCACGCCCGGCATCAAGCTGTTCGACTTCACGCAAGCCGAAGCCTACACGCGCCGCCTGCCGTTCCTGACCCACGTGGTGCTCCCGCGCGGCATCGTCGACCTGGGGCGCGACCTGCCGTCCAAGGATTACCACCTGATCGCCCCCACCGCCACGCTGGTGGCGCGCGAGGACCTGCACCCGGCGCTGGTGGACCTGCTGGTGCAGGCGGCCAGCACCATCCACGGCGGCGCCGGCTGGTTCCAGCAGCAGGGCCAGTTCCCGTCGCCGAAATACAGCGAGATCCCGGTGGCGGAGGAAGCGGCCAAGTTCTACAAGGATGGCCCGCCCTTCCTGCAGCGCTACATGAGCTTCTGGCTGGCCACCTTCTTCGACCGCATGTGGGTGGTGGTGGTGGCGCTGGGCGCGCTGATCCTGCCGCTGTCGAAGGTGGTGCCGCCGCTGTATGTGTGGCGCATCCGCTCGCGCGTGTTCCGCTGGTACGGACAGCTGCGCACGGTGGAGCAGGCGCTGGCCGCCGCGCCGGAAGGCCGGCGCACCCAGGTCTACGCCGAGCAGCTCGAGCACCTGAACGACATCGAGGAAAAGGTCAACCAGATCTCGATCCCGCTGTCCTTCGCGGACGACCTGTACGGCCTGCGCAGCCACATCAACCTGGTGCGGCAGCGGATACTGGGCGCGCATGCGGAGTAGGGGCATGTATCTGATGCTCGCTAAGTAATATTACTTAATTGTTACAGCCGCGCGACACCCGGCTTGCAATTGCTTTGACTTTCCAATTTTGACGCGGTGATACTAAGGAGGCATAAGAAAAATTCAACCACACCAGGAGTAGCAATGCAGAGAAATCACGTCCTTGCTGTAGCCATCGCCTCGCTGTTCGCCTCCGGCCACGCCGCCGCGCAATCCACCCCAGCTCCTTCCGATAACGCCGCCACCGTGGTCGTCACCGGCACCCGCGTCGCCAACCGCACCGCGCTCGACACCGCCTCGCCGGTCGACATTATCGGCGCCGACGCCATCAAGAACACCGGCGTGCCCGAGATCGCGCAAGCGCTGTCGGTGGCGCTGCCGTCGCTGAACTTCCCGCGTCCCGGCCTGGCCGACGGCACCGACACCGTGCGCCCTGCCACGCTGCGCGGCCTGGCGCCGGACCAGACCCTGGTGCTGGTGAATTCCAAGCGCCGCCACACCTCCTCGCTGGTGAACCTGAACGGCACCATCGGCCGCGGCTCGTCCTCGGTGGACATGAACACCATCCCGGTGGCGATGCTGAAAAATATCGAAGTGCTGCGCGACGGCGCCTCGGCCCAATACGGCTCGGACGCCATCGCCGGCGTGGTCAACCTGCGCCTGCGCACCGACAAGACCGGCGGCGAATTTACTGCCACCTACGGCCAGCGCCGCACCGAATACGATTTCATCGCCGGCGCGCCGCCGGCCGGCGCCACCTGGGGCACCGAGACCTCGCGCAAGCGCAACGACGGCGGCACGGCCACCGTCAGCGGCTGGAAAGGCCTGACGCTGGGCGAGAGCGGCTACCTGACCATCGCCGCCGAATACAAGGACCAGGAGCACACCGAGCGCAGCGGCTACGACGTGCGCCAGCAGTACCCGCTGGTAAACGGCGCCTTCGACCCGCGCGAGAAGACCATCAACCGCTACAACGCCTGGTACGGCGAGCCGGAGCTGAAGCAGGCCACCCTCTTCGCCAACGCCGGCTACGCGCTGGAAGGCGGCGCCAAGCTGTATGGCTGGACCAGCTACCAGAAACGCGAAGCGCGTTCGGCCGGCTTCTTCCGCCGCGCGCTGCAGGACCAGAACATCATCGCGGTCTACCCGGACGGCTTCCTGCCCATCATCGCGCCGGACGTGGACGACTACAGCGCCACCGGCGGCGTGACCTGGCAAGCCGGCGCCTGGGACATGGACGCCTCCATCGGCTACGGCAAGAACAAGATGCAGTACACCATCGAGAACACGCTGAACCGCTCCATCGGCGCGTCCAGCAAGACCCAGTTCGACGCGGGCGGCTTCTGGTACGACCAGCTGACCCTGAACCTGTCGGGCGTGCGCCAGATCGAAGTCGGCCTGGCCTCGCCGCTGAACGTGGCGGTGGGCGCCGAAGCGCGCCGCGAAGGCTACAAGCTGTTTGCCGGCGAAGCCGATTCCTGGCGCTACGGCGGCCAGGTGCTGGCCAACGGCACCCCGGCCGCGCCCGGCGCGCAAGTGTTCCCCGGTTTCCGTCCCGCCGACGAATCGGACAACTCGCGCAAGGCCTACAGCGCCTACGTCGACCTGGAAGCCAATTTGACCAAGCAGTTCCTCGGTTCGGTGGCCATCCGCGGCGAGCACTTCTCCGACTTCGGCAACAGCGTGTCGGGCAAGCTGGCCGGCCGCTACGACTTCGTGCCCGAGTTCGCGCTGCGCGGCTCGGTGCAGAACGGCTTCCGCGCGCCGTCGCCGCAGCAGCAGTTCTTCACGTCGACCTCCACCAACTTCATCAACGGCGTGCCGTTCGAGATCACCACCTTCAAGCCCAGCCACCCGGCCGCCATCGCGCTGGGCGCCAAGCCGCTGGATGCCGAGAAATCGGTCAACTTCTCGCTCGGTTCGGTGATGCGCTTCGGCGCGGTGAGCGTGACGGCGGACGCCTTCCACATCAAGATCAAAGACCGCATCGTGCTGTCCGAGAACCTGACGGCGGCCAACGTGCGCGACTTCCTGACCAAGCAAGGCTTCATCGGCGTGGGCGGCGGGCGCTTCTTCATCAACGGCGTGGACACCACCACCAAGGGCATCGACATCGTCACCAGCTGGCCGGTGCAGACCAACGGCTACGGCAAGCTCGACTTCACGGTGGCCGGCAACTACACCAAGACCGACGTGACCAAGGTGCCGGTGACGGCGCAGCTGGCCGCGCTGTCGCCGGCGCCGGTGCTGTTCGACCGCGTCAACGTGCTGACCTTTACCGACGGCACGCCGAAGACCAAGTTCATCGGCAGCAGCACCTGGTCCTACGGCCCGTTCGGCGTCACGGCGCGCGCCACGCGCTACGGCAAGATCCTGGCGCCGGGCACCACGGCCAACCTGGACTTCTGGATGAGCGCCAAGACGCTGGTCGACCTCGAAGGCCGCTACGCCATCACCAGCAAGCTGTCGCTGGCGGTAGGCGCGGACAACCTGTTCGACCAATACCCTGACGCCTACCCGGCCGCCCTGAACACGACCGGCAACGCCCCGTACTCGAACTACTCCCCGTTCGGCCGCTCCGGCCGCTACGTGTACGCCCGCCTGAACTACTCCTTGTAATACGGCAAAATGGGGTCAGGGTTAATTAATTTGTCTTGGACAAATTAATTAACCCTGACCCCATTTTTCGTTAGGGAAAGTCCTTGCGGCAGGGCGGTGTCAGGCGCCGAGCCAGGGCAGGCCGGCCTGGCACCAGCCGCCGACCAGCTTGCGGTGGCCTGCGGCGTCTTTGTCGCCTTCGAAGCCTTCCAGGATGTCGTAGCATTGGGTGTAGCCGTGCTCGGTCGCCAGTTTGGCGGCGTGGCGCGAGCGCACGCCGGAGCGGCACAGGAACAGCAGCACCTGGTCTTTTTTCGCCACCGCTTCCAGCTGTTGCACGAATTGCGGGTTGGGCACGCCGCCGGGATAGGTGCTCCACTGCACTGCACCATGCTGGGCCTCGGCGATGGCTACCCGGCCCACCCAGTCGCGCTCGGCATTGGTGCGTACATCGATCAGTTTGACCCCGCTGTCCGCGCTCAGCAGCGCGTACGCTTCGGCCGGCGTCACGGCGCCGGCGTAGGGCAGGGCGGCATCGCGGCCGCGCGCCCGGGCAAGGATCTCGGTAATAGTGCTCATGGCGATTTTTCCCACTTCCGCTGTCAATATTGCGTTTATTATAGTGCCCGATCGTCCATGAAAACTTTTTTGCACCAAGTCGATGCATTTTTTTGAAATGCCAATATTTCGCACCGAATTTGTGCAAAATTTGGCAAATGCACCATCGCGGTGCGCGTTTGATTATGCGCAAAAGTAGTGCAAGAGGGGAAAACTTCTGGCACGCTTCCTGCTTAATGGATTGACGAGTTTCAAGCTGCACGCAACAGCGTGGGCTGCCCCACTTTTTCACTAGGAGAGACGCATGGCACTGACCGCCGCAGAAGTATTGAAAATGGTACAAGATAACGAAGTGAAATTCGTTGATTTCCGCTTTGCCGACACCCGCGGCAAAGAACAGCACGTCACTGTGCCTGTATCGCACTTCGATATCGACAAGTTCGAATCCGGTCACGCCTTCGATGGCTCCTCGATCGCCGGCTGGAAGGGCATCGAAGCATCCGATATGATCCTGCTGCCTGACCCAGCAACCGCGAACATTGACCCGTTCATGGAAGAGACCACCCTGTTCATGCAGTGCGACGTGATCGAACCGTCGGACGGCAAGGGCTACGACCGCGACCCGCGCTCCATCGCCAAGCGCGCTGAAGCCTATCTGAAATCGTCCGGCCTGGGCGACACGGCCTACTTCGGTCCCGAGCCAGAGTTCTTCATCTTCGATTCCGTCAAATGGAAAATCGACATGTCGGGCGCCAAGGTGCAGATCGACTCCGACGAAGCTTCCTGGTCGACCGACAAGGACATCGAAGGCGGCAACAGCGGCCACCGTCCTACCGTCAAGGGCGGCTACTTCCCAGTGCCGCCAGTCGATTCCTTCCAGGACATGCGCTCGGAAATGTGCCTGATCCTGGAATCGCTGGGCATCCCGGTTGAAGTGCACCACCACGAAGTGGCCGGCGCCGGCCAGAACGAAATCGGCACCAAGTTCTCGACCCTGGTCGAGCGCGCCGACTGGACCCAGAACCTGAAATACGTGGTCTGGAACGTGGCCCACAGCTATGGCAAAACCGCCACCTTCATGCCGAAACCTATCGTTGGCGACAACGGTTCGGGCATGCACGTGCACCAGTCGATCTGGAAAGACGGCAAAAACCTGTTCGCCGGCGACGGCTATGCCGGCCTGTCCGACTTCGCGCTGTACTACATCGGCGGCATCATCAAGCACGCCAAGGCGCTGAACGCGATCACCAATCCGGGCACCAACTCGTACAAGCGCCTGGTGCCAGGCTACGAGGCGCCAGTGAAGCTGGCGTACTCGGCCCGCAACCGTTCGGCTTCGATCCGTATTCCGCACGTGGCCAATCCTAAGGGCCGCCGCATCGAAACCCGCTTCCCGGATCCACTGGCAAACCCATACCTGTGCTTCGCAGCACTGATGATGGCCGGCCTGGACGGCGTGCAGAACAAGATCCATCCGGGCGAAGCCGCTTCGAAAGATCTGTACCATCTGCCACCGGAAGAAGACGCACTGATCCCGACCGTGTGCGCTTCGCTGGAAGAAGCCCTGGATCACCTGAACAAGGACCGCGAGTTCCTGACCCGCGGCGGCGTGTTCACCGATTCGATGATCGATGCCTACATCGAACTGAAGATGACCGAAGTGACCCGTATGCGCATGACCACGCACCCGGTCGAATTCGACATGTACTACTCGCTGTAATGAGCGACGCAGGGCCGGCCTGGTGCCGGCCTGCAACCAGACGCGAGGACAGCAGCTGCTCTCCTCGCGTTTTTTTTACCGGATGTTGTATAGTCGGGGCATGACTACCTGGAATTTCGCACCTTTCGTTTTGTTGTTCGCCGCCGGCCTGGCTGCCGGCGCCGCGTCGGCCCAGGGACAGATTTTCCTGTGCGTGGACGCCAGCGGCCACAAGGAGCTGACTGACACCCGCAAGCACGCCTCCTGCAAGGCGCTGGACATCCCGGGCGCGATCCCGGCGCCGGCGCGGCGCGCGGAGAGCGCCAGGCCGAAGGCGCCGTCGCCCAGTCCGGCCGCCACGCCGAGCGACTTCCCGCGCGTCGACACCAGCGAGCAGAAGGCGCGCGACGCCGACCGCCGCGCGATCCTGATGGAGGAGCTGAACGGCGAGCAGGCCAAGCTGAATGAACTGCGCAAGGAGTTCAACAACGGCGAGCCGGAGCGGCGCGGGGACGAGCGCAATTATGCGAAATACCAGGAGCGGGTGGCCAGCCTGAAGGACAGCATCAGCCGGTCCGAAAAGAACGTGGAAGCGCTCAAGCGCGAGATCCAGAATATCCGCTGATGCGGTCGGGATACGCGGCAGGGATACGCCGGCAGCCGCTTCCGCACCCACCCCAAGGGGAGGCACCATGAGCATTGTCACCAATATCGCCCGCGCGGCGGCCGCCATGGCGCGCCCGCAATCGCTGGCCGGGCTGGAGCTGCTGGCCTCGGCCGTGATCCTGCTGGACGCCGACGGCCTGATCACCTACGTCAACGCGGCCGCCGAGAACCTGCTGGAGAGTTCGGTGAAGGCGCTGTCGCATCAGCGCTTCTCGGCGCTGTTTACCAATCCCGACGAGCTGGTCAACATCATCGCGCAGGCGCGCGAGCACAAGTTTTCCGACCTGCGCCAGGACCTGACGCTGGAGCGCGCCGGCAAGGAACCGCTGCAGGTGCACAGCATCGTGTCGGCGCTGGACGATCCGCACGGCGCCATCCTGATCGAACTGCGCGAGAACGTGCAGCAGCTCAAGCTGGACCGCGAGGAGCGCATCCTGGACCAGAGCCAGGTCAACAAGGAGCTGATCCGCAACCTGGCGCACGAGATCAAGAATCCGCTGGGCGGCATCCGCGGCGCGGCGCAGCTGCTGGAAATGGAGCTGCCGCCGCTGCACCTGGCCGAACTGCGCGAATACACCCAGGTCATCATCAAGGAGGCGGACCGCCTGCAGACCCTGGTGGACCGCCTGCTGGCGCCGCACCGCCGTCCGCACATCGTGGGCGACGTCAACATCCACGAGGTGTGCGAGCGGGTGCGCAGCCTGATCCTGGCCGAGTTCCCGTCCGGGCTGGCGATCCGGCGCGACTACGACGCCTCCATCCCCGAGTTCCGGGGCGACAAGGAGCAGCTGATCCAGACCGTGCTCAACATCGCGCACAACGCCGCGCAGGCGCTGTCGCAGCGCATCGAGCAGGGCGACGCGGAGCTGGTGCTGAAGACGCGGGTGGCGCGCCAGGTGACCCTGGCCAAGGTGCGCTACAACCTGGCATTAGACTTGCATATCATTGACAATGGACCGGGTATCGCACCCCAGATCCGCGACCGCATTTTCTATCCGCTGGTGTCGGGCAGGGAAGGCGGCAGCGGTTTGGGGCTGACCTTGGCGCAGACTTTTGTGCAGCAGCACATGGGTGTGATCGAGTGCGAGAGCCGGCCTGGATATACGGACTTCAGGATCCTGCTGCCCCTGCCATAAGCGGGCGCGGCGCGATGCCGGGTCCGGGTCCCTTGATAGATCCATCCGCGGGATACAGAGAACACATGAAGCCAATCTGGATAGTTGACGACGACGAATCGATCCGCTGGGTACTGGAAAAAGCCTTGGCCAGGGAAAGCCTGGCCACCAAGAGTTTTGCCAACGCGCGCGACGCAATCGCCGCGCTGGAGCATGAAACGCCGCAGGTGCTGGTGTCCGACATCCGCATGCCGGGCGATTCCGGCCTGGACCTGCTGCAGCTGGTCAAATCGCGCCATCCCGGCCTGCCGGTCATCATCATCACCGCCTTCTCCGACCTGGACTCGGCCGTGGCGGCGTTCCAGGGCGGGGCTTTCGAGTACCTGGCCAAGCCCTTCGACATCGACAAGGCCGTCGAGCTGATCCGGCGCGCGCTGGACGAGAGCCTGCGCGAGACCAGCGTGGAGTCCGGCCCGGCCGAGACGCCCGAGATCCTGGGCCAGGCGCCGGCCATGCAGGAGGTGTTCCGCGCCATCGGCCGCCTGTCGCAGTCCAATGTGACCGTGCTCATCACCGGCGAGTCGGGTACCGGCAAGGAACTGGTGGCGCGCGCGCTGCACAAGCACAGTCCGCGCGCGGCGCAGCCCTTTATCGCGCTCAACACGGCCGCGATCCCCAAAGACCTGCTGGAATCGGAACTGTTCGGCCATGAGCGGGGCGCCTTCACCGGCGCGCAGACCACGCGCCGCGGACGCTTCGAGCAGGCCGAGAACGGCACGCTGTTCCTCGACGAGATCGGGGACATGCCCTTCGACTTGCAGACGCGCCTGCTGCGCGTGCTGTCGGACGGACACTTCTACCGCGTCGGCGGGCACCAGCCGATGAAGGCCAATGTGCGCGTCATTACTGCAACGCACCAGAACCTGGAACAGCGCGTGCGCGACGGCCTGTTCCGCGAAGACTTGTACCATCGCCTGAACGTGATCCGCCTGCGCCTGCCCAGTTTGAGGGAGCGGCGCGAGGATATCCCCATTTTGGTGCGGCACTTCCTGGTGCAGAGCGCCAAGCAGCTGGGCGTGGAAGCCAAGCGCATGAGCGATTCGGCACTGGTGTTCCTGTGCAGCCTGGACTTGCCGGGCAACGTGCGCCAGCTGGAAAACCTGTGCAACTGGATTACCGTGATGGCGCCGGGCCAGACGGTGGAAGTGAAGGACTTGCCGCTGGAGCTGACCCAGGAGCAGGGCGGGCGGCCGGCCGAAGGCGGCATGTCGGCGCCGTCCGGTCCGGCGCCGGCCAGCGCAGCGCACGAACACGGCGGCCTGCACCACCACGGCACGGTGCTGGCGGTGCCGGCCGAGGCGGGCGCAGGCTCGGGCGTGGGGACTGTGCCGGGCATGGCGGGTGCGCTGAACGGCGCCGGCCACGGCGCGGCCAGTGCTGATAGCTGGCTCAGCCTGCTGGAACTGCAGGCGGCCGGCATGCTGGCCAGCGGCCAGCAGGAGGTGATGGACGTGCTGGGCCGCCAGTTCGAATCGGCACTGATACGCACCGCGCTCAAGTACACGCACGGCCGCAAGAACGACGCGGCGGTGCGCCTGGGCATAGGCCGCAACACCATCACGCGCAAGATCGCCGAGCTTGGTATTGATGGTGCCAAGGACGATTAGCGGACCATACGCGCACGATTAGCGGCCCCACCTTTGCCATGCTAAGCTTCCGGCTTTATCGCGGAAGCTGACCTTATGCTGATCAATTGTGTTGCCTACCAGGACGGCCGCAAGCTGGCCGACGTCCCCGTGCCGGACATCAGCGACTACGTCGCGCGCGGCGACTGCTTCGTGTGGGTGGCGCTGCGCGACGGCGATGCGGCCGAGCTGGCGGTGATGCAGGAAGAGTTCGGCCTGCACGAGCTGGCCGTGGAAGACGCCAGCCGGGGCCACCAGCGCCCCAAGATCGAGGAGTACGGCGATTCCTTGTTCGTCGTGGTCAAGACCATCGAAGCCCGCCCGAACAGCGACGAGCTGCTGGTCGGCGAGGTGGACGTGTTCGTCGGCCCCAACTACGTGCTGTCGAACCGCCAGAACAGCAGCCAGGACTTGCTGGGCGTGCGCGCCCGCGCCGAGCGTGAGCCGCACTTGCTGCGGCAGGGGCCGGCCTTCGTGCTGTACGCCATCATGGACGCGGTGGTAGACCGGTATTTCCCCATTGCCGACGCGATGGAGACCGAACTTGAGCACATCGAGGAGCGCATCTTCGTGCAAAGCGCGCAACGCGCCAACATCGAGCGGCTGTATGCGCTGAAGCGCAAGGCTCTGGTGCTGCGCCACGCCATGGTGCCGCTGCTGGACGCGGTGGGCAAGCTGCACGGCGGCCGCGTGCCGGCCGTGTGCGCCGACACCCAGGAATATTTCCGCGACGTGCACGACCACTTGCTGCGCATCAGCGGCACCCTCGATTCCATCCGCGACACCATCAGCACGGCGATCCAGGTGCACCTGTCCATGGTGGCCATCGACGAGGGTGAAGTGAACAAGAAGCTGGCCGCCTATGCCGCCATCTTCGCCGTGATGACCGCCTTCGCCGGCATCTGGGGCATGAACTTCAAATACATGCCGGAACTCGATTCACCCTACGGCTACCCGGCCGCGCTGGTGCTGATGATCACTGTCTGTTGTTATTTGTACAGAAGATTCCGCAAAGCGGGCTGGTTGTAGCGAAACCATTTGTCATCCCGCAAGTTTGTCATTAGTATCTTTTCGATAGTAAACAAGCAGTCACAAAGTTCCCTGTGGAAATATGTGGCGAGACTGCCCACGCCCTGAAAAAGGGCGCGGCAGATAATGTTGCCCTACCTGATAGTTAATCTGAATATCCTTATTCGATCAATTGCGGTTCGCCGTACAAAATGCGGTTTTGCTCAAATTGAAGAAGTGACGGCGGATTTAAGTTTTAGCGGAATGATATTCGAATAAGCTCATTCGCCAAATGTTGCTTGTTGCATCGCAGCGCCTCTTTCCCGGTTTCACATTCCCCTCCAGCGCTTGCTCTCTTTTTACCGTCCTCCCTATGAGAAATGCGCCTTGCGGGTGCGGCGGCGCACCATACGGGTGCATTCTTCCGTGCAAGCGATTTGTATCGTTTAATAACAATGTCGTAAAAATACATCGATACAAAACGCAGGTTGACACTCCAAATCGCGCCGTGTTTTGATTGCTGCTTGCTAAAAACATCAAAACTGAATTTGGCATATTTTCGCATCAGCGAAAGATTGAGTGGTACCGAAGTAAACAGCCGACCGGGAATCGGCTGCAAATAATCGTACAGCCGTCCACCAGATGGCTTTTAATTGGGAAAAACCACATGTTAAGAAAAACCGTACTAGTCCGCTCCCTCATGGTAGCGTTCGGAGCCGCTGCATTCATCCAGCCGGCGATGGCGCAACAAGCGGCCGCAGAAGCAGCGCCGCAGCGCGTGGTCGTGACCGGCTCGTTGATCAGCCGCGCCGACAAGGAAACCGCAAGCCCTATACAAGTGCTGTCGGCCGACGACCTGATCAAGACCGGCTCGACCTCGATCGCAGAGGTGCTGAGTAACCTGACCTCGAACGGCCAAGGCGCCCTTGGCACCGGCTTCTCTGGTGCGTTCGCCAATGGTGCTGCCGGCGTGTCGCTGCGCGGCCTGTCCGTCGGCTTGACCCTGGTGCTGATCGACGGCCACCGCATGGCCCCGTATCCCTTGTCGGACGATGCCCAGCGCCAGTTCGTCGATGTGTCCTCGATCCCGTTCGACGCCGTCGAGCGGATTGAAGTGCTGAAGGACGGTGCTTCGTCGGTGTACGGTTCGGACGCGGTTTCCGGCGTGGTTAACATCATCCTGAAGAAGACTTTCAACGGCACAAATATCAAGCTGGACGCGGGTAACTCTCAGCACGGCGGCGGCAAAAACTACAAAGTGGCGCTGACCACGGGGTTCGGCAACCTGGATACCGACGGCTACAACGCCTTCATCTCGGGTGAATTCCGCCACGCCGACCCGATCATGCTGTCGCAGCGCGACAACCAGATCTGGGCCAATGGCGACTGGACTTCCCGTGGCGGCATGGACCTGCGTCGCGGCGTGCCAAATGCACAGAATGCCGGCCTGGTTGCCGCCAGCAGTCCGTTCTTCTACAAGCCGAACACCGTGCCCAACCCGGTCACGGGCAAAGTCGGCGCGCTGGACGAAGCCAACTTCCAGTTCCTGGATCCGAACTGCAATTTCCTCAAATACCGCGCTGGCGGTTGCTATGTGCGCGACACGGTTTCCTATCTGCAACCTGAATCGCAGAACGTGAACGTGCTGGCGGGCTTCACCAAGCAACTGAGCGAAGACTGGACCCTGGCGCTGAAAGCATCCATGTTCAAGCGTAATAGCGTGAACAACCGCGGCGTGCCAGCGACCTTCTCGCCAACCAGCTTCGCCGGCAACACTGCGCTGGTGCCGGGCCAGAATCCTGCCATCGTCAACGTATTCGGTGTCACCACCTTCCCGGCATCGCATCCGCTGAACAAGACCGGCGGAACCGCCCGTCTGTACGGCTACATCCCGGGCCTGGATCCAGCCAGCACCCAGGACAACACGGCGACTTCGACCCGCTTCGCCGCCGACTTGAAAGGCACGTTCAAGGGCTGGGACATCGCAGCATCCGTGGGCGCGTCGCAAGTCAAGACCGAGATCGACTACAGCGGTTACGTGAACCGTATCGAGCTGTACAAGGCACTGAACAACCTGGCCAACCCGTTCAATCCGCTGGGCGGCAATTCGACGGGGGTGATGGAACTGATCCAGCCGCATTTCTCGAACGAAGCCACCAACAAGCTGAGCTACTTCGACCTGACCGGTTCGCGCGAACTGGCGCAATTGCCGGGCGGCCCGTTGGTGCTGGCAACCGGCGTAAGCTGGAAGAAGAAAAAGCTGAACGCGCCTTCGCCTAGTCTGCTGCAGCAGGGTGTGGTTGGCAACGGTGCGGCCTACGCCTTCGGCGACGAGACCAACACGGCCGCCTTCGCCGAACTGGTGGCGCTGCCCGTCCGCAACGTGGAAGTGAGCGCTTCGGCCCGTTACGACCACTTCGACACCTACGGCAACTCGTTCACGCCAGGCGCCAAGGTCAAGTGGAAAGCCAGCCCGATGGCCACTGTGCGCGGCACCTTCGCCAAAGGCTTCCGCGCGCCGAACGCTGCTGAAAACGGCACCGCATCGTCGTTCTTCTCGTTCCACGCGATCAACGATCCGATTCTGTGCAAAGACGGCAATCCTAAGACCCCGGGCAATGTGCCGTCGGCATGTAACTTCGCGCCTGCCTTCGTCCAGGTCACCACCAAGGACCTGGCGCCGGAAAAATCGAAGTCCTATACCCTGGGCCTGGTACTGGATCCGATCAAGAACGTCAGCGCCACCTTCGACTACTACAACATCGAAGCGAAGAACCAGATCACCACCGCTTCGGGCCTGCCTGGCTTCGTGCCGACCTATGTACGCAACGCGGTGTTCCCGGTTGAGATTACCAACGCATCGGGCGGCACCTCGCAAGGCATTCCGTCGGTCGGCACCATCGCCTACGCTGCATCGGGCTACGTGAACGCCGGTTCGACCACGACCAGTGGCGTGGAAATGAACCTGAACGTGCGCCACAACCTGGGCGAGATCGGCATCGTCAAGGCAGGCCTGAACGTCAACCACATGATCAGCTACACGATCGAGTCGAACGGCGTCGAATACGAGCTGGCCGGCACCCACGGTCCATCGGCAGTGTCGGGCAACACTGGCAATCCGAAGAACCGCGCGCAGCTGACCCTGGGCTGGGAAAAAGGCCCGACCACTGTGACCACCACCTTCAACTGGGTGGGTTCGTACTCGGCACTTGACCCGTCGGTTGAAGTGACCGATTGCGCCGACGCGGCTGCCGTTTCCGGCCGTGCTTACTTCTTCGGCACCAGCACGCCAGCGAACTACTGCAAGATTCCGTCGTTCCTGACGACCGATCTGACCCTGCAGTACCGCATGAGCAAAAACCTGACGCTGCGCGCTTCGATCACGAATCTGTTCGACAAGGCTCCGCCGATCGACGTCGCCACCTACGGCAACTCGGGCAACCTGACGTCCTACAACGCCAGCCTGCACCAGGCAGGCGCAGTGGGCCGGTTCTTCAGCATCGGCGCGAACTACCAGTTCTAAGCTGAATCCGCTGCGGCGCAGCGTTGCGCCGTTGCTTCCAAAGGACGCTTCCGGGCGTCCTTTTTTTATGTCCTGGCGTGAAGAGCAGATGTACAATCAATAATATAATCAGAGCCCCTGCGAGGCCGCCATGACCGACGACGAGATGCTGTTTGACGACGATGCGCCCGCCGCCCGGGCCGCTGCCGCGCCGTGGCAGGTGCTGATTGTCGACGACGACGAATCGGTGCACCAGGTAACGCAGCTGGTCATGGGCGACTTCGAATTCGACGGCCGCGCACTGCAGTTTACCCACTGCTATTCGGCAGCCGAGGCGCGCGCGGTGCTGGCCGGCGACAGCCGGGGCGCCCCGCAGTTCGCCCTCATTCTGCTGGACGTGGTGATGGAAACCGACCACGCCGGGCTGGAGCTGGTGCACTACATCCGCGAAGAGCTGGGCAACAGCACGGTGCGCATCGTGCTGCGCACCGGGCAGCCGGGCCAGGCGCCGCAAGCCTATGTGCTGAAAACCTACGACATCAACGACTACCGCGAGAAAACCGACCTCACGCACGGCAAACTGAGCACGGTGTTCTATTCTGCCCTGCGCGGCTACCGCGACCTGATGCGTCTGGAGCGTGCGCGCAGCGGCCTGCGGCGCTCGATCGACGCCATCACCCACGTGGGCGATTCGGACAATCTGCGCACCTTCTGTTCTGCCGTGCTGGAGCAGGCCAGCGCGCTGCTGGGCCACGATGGCGAAGGCGTGTGCGCCAGCCGCCGCCACGACGGCGCCGGTGTGGGCGCGGCGCCGGACATCGCCGCCTATGCCGCCGCGCCGCAGGCGGACCGGCTGCGCGTGCTGGCCGTGACCCCGGCCTACGCCGGCCTGCTGGCAGAGGAAACGCTGGACCAGCTGCCGGCGCCGGTGGCAGAAGCCTTCGCACGCTGCATGCGCGAGCGGCGCGACCACCACGGCGACACCTATTACGCCTGCTACCACCTCACCGGGGAAGGCAACGAGAGCCTGCTGTACATGGCGTTTTCCGATCCGGTGGGCGAGGCCGAGCGCGAGCTGCTGGCGCTGTTCTCGGCCAACGTGGCCATCACTTATGAAAAGCTGCTGCAGCGCGAGGAAAGCGCCGCCACCCAGCACGCCACAGTGGCCATCCTGGGCGGCGCGCTGGAGCGGCGTGCGCCGGACAGCGGCGGCCACGTCGAGCGCGTGGGCGCCATCGCGGCCATGCTGGCCGAGGCGGCGCAGCTGGCGCCGGCGGCCGTGCGCCAGCTGCGCCAGGCCGCCCCGCTGCACGACGTGGGTCACAGCGGGGTGCCGGATGCGGTGCTGAACCAGCCCGGCCCGCTGGACGGCGAGCAGTGGCGGCTGATGCGCCGGCACAGCGAGGTGGGCCGCGCCATGCTGCAGCGTTCGCCTCAGCCGGTGCTGCAGCTGGCCGCCGCCATCGCCCATGAACACCACGAGCGCTGGGACGGCAGCGGCTACCCGCGCGGGCTGGCCGGCGAGCAGATCAGCCTGGCCGGCCGCATCACGGCGCTGGCCGATTTCGTCGACGCCATGGTCAGCCCGCGCTGCTACCGGCCGGCCTGGCCGCTGGCGCACGCGCTGGAGCAGGTGCGCGCCGAGAGCGGCAAGCGCTTCGATCCCGCGCTGGCGGCGCTGTTGCTGCAGCGCACGCCCGAACTGCAGCAGCTGTACCACCGTAGTCCGCCGCTGTAGCTGCCGCTGCCGCCAGCCCAAGCCTATCCCGCCAAGCCAACCCAATGAAGCCCTGCCCGGAGCCGCGCCATGACCGCCCAACCTCCCGCCCTGTTTGACGAGCACGACGGCCGCCTGCTGGCCGAGGCGGCACTGCGTTCGATCACCGCGTCCACGTCGCGCCTGCGCGGCGACGAGTTCCTGCGCACGCTGGTGCGCGACCTGGCCCAGGCGCTCGACGTTACCTACGTGATCGCCGGCCGGGTGATCCGCATGGCGGACGGCGAGGGCATCCGCACGCTGGCCGTATGGGGCGGCGCGGACTTTCTGCCGAATATGGAATACAGCCTGCTGCACACGCCCTGCCAGGACGTGACCGACCAGACCATGTGCTTCCACGCCTGCGGCATCCAGGCCGACTACCCGAAGGACACGCTGCTGGTGGACATGAAGGCCGAGAGCTACATCGGCATGCCGATGATAGACACCGAGGGCAAGACGCTGGGCATCCTGTCGGCCATCGACACCAAGGCCATCGACGAGAACAAGCGCTTGCTGGCGCTGTCGCTGCTGTCGATTTTCGCGGCGCGCTGCGCCGCCGAGCTGCAGCACCAGGACCGCGAGGAATTGCTCGAACACAAGGTGCAGCAACGCACCGAGGCGCTGCGCGCGGCCCAGGCCAGCATGGTGGAACAGGAAAAGATGGCGGCGCTGGGCGCGCTGGTGGCGGGCGTGGCGCACGAGGTGAACACGCCGATCGGCGTGGCGGTGACGGCGGCGTCCGGCATGGGCGCCTATGCGGCGCAGATGGTCGAGACCCTGGGCGCGCCCAAGGTGAGCCGCTCGGAACTGGTGGCGCTGGCCGAGCGGCTGAAGGGGGCGGCCACGCTGATCGAGCAGAACCTGGCCCGGGCGGCCGAGCTGATCGGCAATTTCAAGCAGCTGGCGGTGGACCAGGGCACCGAGCACGTGACCGAGCTGGTGCTGCGCGAGCATGTGCAGGGGCTGGTGTCGGCGCACAGCCCGGAGCTGCGCAAGGGGGCCATCCGCGCCAAGCTGCAGATCGATCCGGCGCTGCGCGCGCGCCTGCCGGCCGGCAAGCTGTCGCAGGTGCTGTCGAACCTGCTGATGAATTCAGCCAAGCATGGCTATCCGGACGGCGGCCCGGGCGAGGTGACCGTCGCCGCGCGCGTGGAGCCGGCCGAGGGGCGGGACTGGCTGCTGATCGATTTTTCCGACGACGGCGTCGGCATGCCGCCAGCCGTGCGCGAGCGGGTGTTCGAGCCCTTCTTCACCACCAAGCGCGGGCAGGGCGGTTCCGGGCTGGGCATGCACATCGTCTACACCATCGTGCACCAGATGGGCGGCCAGGTCAGCGTGGACGCCACGGTGGAGCGGGGCTGCCGCTTCCACCTGCGCCTGCCGCTGCCGGCGCCGCAGCCATAGCGCCTCAGTCCTTGGCGGCCATCGACAGCGCCACCGCTTCGGCCACCTTGATGCCGTCCACCCCGGCCGACAGGATGCCGCCGGCGTAGCCCGCGCCTTCGCCGGCGGGGAACAGGCCGCGCGTGTTCAGGCTTTGCAGGTCGTCGTCGCGGCGCTTGATGCGGATCGGCGAGGAGGTGCGCGTTTCCAGCCCGGTCAGCACCGCGTCGTGCTTGAAGTAACCCTTGACCTGCTTGTCGAATGCCGGGAAGGCTTCGCGCAGCGCGGTCACCGCGTATTCCGGCAGGATGGTGGCCAGGTCGGTCAGGTGCACCTGCGGCTTGTACGACGGCACCACGGCGCCGAACTCGGTGGACGGGCGGCCCGCCACGAAGTCGCCCATCAGCTGGCCCGGCGCGCTGTAGTTGCTGCCGCCCAGTTCATAGGCCTTTTCCTCCAGCTGGCGCTGGAACTCGATGCCGGCCAGCGGATGGCCCGGATAGTCTTCCGGCGAAATGCTGACCACGATGGCGCTGTTGGCGTTGCGCTCGGCGCGCGAGTACTGGCTCATGCCGTTGGTGACCACGCGGCCCGGCTCGGACGCCGCCGCCACCACGGTGCCGCCCGGGCACATGCAGAAGCTGTACACCGCGCGGCCGTTGGAGGCGTGGTGCACCAGTTTGTAGTCGGCCGCGCCCAGGATGGGGTGGCCGGCGTTGGGGCCGAAGCGGCAGGCGTCGATCATGGACTGCGGGTGCTCGACGCGGAAGCCGATCGAGAATGGCTTGGCTTCAATGAACACGCCGCGTTCATACAGCATCTCGAAGGTGTCGCGCGCGCTATGGCCGATGGCCAGCACCACGTGCTCGGTTGCCAGGCGCTCGCCCGTGCTCAGGGTCAGGCTGCGCACCTGGCGCTCGCCGTTGGCCTCGTCGATCTCGATGTCGGTCACCTTGGCCTCGAAGCGGATCTCGCCGCCCAGCGCCACGATCTCCTGGCGCATCGCTTCGACCATCTTGACCAGGCGGAAGGTGCCGATGTGCGGCTTGCTGACGTAAATGATTTCCTCCGGCGCGCCGGCCTTGACGAACTCGGTCAGCACCTTGCGGCCGTAGTGCTTGGGGTCCTTGATCTGGCTGTACAGCTTGCCGTCCGAGAAGGTGCCCGCGCCGCCTTCGCCGAACTGCACGTTCGATTCCGGGTTCAGCTCGCGCTTGCGCCAGAAGCCGAAGGTGTCCTTGGTGCGCTCGCGCACGGTCTTGCCGCGTTCCAGGATGATGGGTTTCAAGCCCATCTGGGCCAGGATCAGCGCGGCGAACAGGCCGCACGGGCCCATGCCGATGACCACCGGGCGCGGCTGCGCCCCGCTGGCGTTGACGTTGTGCGCCACGTATTTGTAGCGCGTGTCGGGCGAGGGCATCAGATGGCTGTCGCGCGCGTTGGCTGCCAGGATGGCGGCGTCGTCGGTGGTTTCCACGTCCAGCGAGTAGATCAGCACGATGGCGGACTTCTTGCGCGCGTCGTAGCTGCGCTTGTAGACGGTGTAGCCGGCCAGTTGGGCCGGGGCGATGCCCAGGCGGGCCAGGACGGCGGCGGTCAGTTGTTCAGGGGTATGGTCGAGCGGGAGCTTTACTTCGTTCAGTCTGAGCATGGCGGTTCCTGTGCTTGTAGTTATCAAGCAGGTTGAAAGAGGGAAAACACGCGCGCGCAGCGCGCGTAACCGGCGATGGTAACACGCCGCCGCCCTGGTAGTCCAGAAAGGCCTGCTGCACCACTTTGGTGCTGTTGTAAATTGACAATATTATTTGGTAACCATCGGAAAGTAACAATCTTTACGAATTGCTATGGCTATACTCGGAGACGGACCCTGCTGTCGTGGTGCAGCCGGGCCGATTGATGGCTGGCAGGGCGCCTCATGAGGGCGCCGCCGGTCTTTCCTCGACTGGAGAAAAAGTGAAGAAAAAGTTGATAGTGCAGGCAATAGCACTGCTGGGAACCGTAGGCTGGAGCGAGCTGGCGCTGGCGCAATTGCAAGCAGGCGCAGCGGCCGATGCGCCGATCGAGCGCGTGATCGTGACGGGCTCCAACCTGAAGCGCACCTCGACGGAGAACCCGTCCGTGGTGCAGGTGATTTCCAAGAAAGAAATCGAGCAGTCCGGCGCGGTTAGCGTGGCCGACCTGATGGCCAAAGTGCCAGCCCTGGGTTCGTCCAACCAGGTCGACTCGCGCGACGGCGGCTTCTCCAAGGGCCTGGCCACCGCCTCGCTGCGCAACCTGGGTTCGGCTTCCACGCTGGTGCTGATCAACGGCCGCCGCATGTCGCCTGCCGCCTACGCCGACCCGAACGCCGGCCAGTCCACCCAGTACGACCTGAATTCCATTCCGCTGTCGGCGCTGGAGCGCGTCGAGATCCTGAAGGACGGCGGCTCGGCCGTGTACGGTTCCGACGCGATCGCCGGCGTGATCAACTTCATCACCAAGAGCAACTTCAAGGGCGGCGACATCACCGCCCAGCGCAGCCAGGACGGCCACGGCAACTTCGGCCGCAGCGGCATCAGCGGCGCCTACGGTTTCGGCGACCTGGAAGAGGACCGCTTCAACGCCTTCGTCGCCTTCGACTTCTCCAAGCGCGACCGTACCCCGATCGCCGAAGCGCGCGCCGTGCACGCCGACCAGTCGATGGCCATGGACGGCCGCCTGAGCAATTACTACAGCAGCGTGAGCCAATATCCGGTGTTCTTCAAGGAATCGCGCCTGGGCAGCGGCTCGTTCAACCGCTACGTGTCGGCCGACCTGAGCTGCAACCCGGCCGACATCCGCACCGGTTCCACCGCGCTGGTGCCGATGCTGGCGTCGGACGTGATGATCGGCAACAAATTCTGCAACTACGACGGCTGGCAGTATGAAGACGCGCAGGGCAAGAGCGAAAGTTCCAACGTGCTGGCGCGCGCCGAATTCAAGATCAACGACAGCACCCGCGCGTTTGCCGAAGCGTCGTACAGCAAGTCGGAACTGGAATACGCCGGCGTGTCGCGCACCCTGTCGCGCAACAAGACCACCGTGTTCCCGAAAGACGGTCCCGGCATCAGCTTCCAGCCTGTGCTGGGCGTGAACCACCCGGATAACCCGACCCGCGGCACGGCCGGCGCGGTGCCGGTGGCGGTCAACTACCGCTTCACCGACGCCAAGGGCGGCAGCTCGAACGAAAACACGTCGACCCGCCTGCTGGCCGGCCTGAAGGGCAGCCACTTCAACTGGGACTGGGATACCGGCCTGCTGTACAACGAGTCCAAGCGCCACCAGGTGTCGAACGGTTTCCTGTACCTGCCTATCGTGCAGCGCCTGGTGACCGAGAACGTGCCGCTGAAAACCATCGCCAGCACCCCTGGCGTGACGGTGGACTCGCCGCTGGACGGCAAGGCCAGCATCACGCAGTGGGACATCAAGGGCAGCACCGAGCTCGGCCAGCTGGCCGGCGGCGCCATCGGCCTGGCTGTGGGCGCCGAGGTCAAGCAGGAAAAGATGAGCATCGTGCCCGATGCGCGCACCGTCAATGGCCAGATCGTCGGCCTGGCGAACCAGTACTCGCAAGCCAAGCGCGACGTGCGTTCGGTGTTCTCCGAGGTGCGCCTGCCGGTGCTGAAGTCGGTGGACGTGGAACTGGCCGGCCGCTATGACAAATATGACGGCTTCTCCGGCAGCTTCACGCCGAAGGCGGGCGTCAAGTGGACCGTGAGCCCGACCCTGGCCGTGCGCGGCACCTATTCGGAAGGCTTCCGCGCGCCGTCGCTGACCCAGATGGTGGACGGCGGCACCCAGTACTTCCTGAACAACTTCGAAGACAAGCTGCGCTGCGGCAAGCCGGGCGCCGACGCGACCGACTGCCTGAAGAGCCTGTCGGGCGTGGCTGCATCGAACAAGAACCTGGTGCCGGAAGAATCGAAGAGTTTCACGGCTGGCCTGATCTTCTCGCCAGTGAGCAACTTCGACATCCTGTTCGACTACTACAACATCCGCAAGGAAAAGGAAACCGACCTGATGTCGGCGGTGGCCGTGATCCAGGATCCTAGCCTGGCCAACCGGGTCAAGCGCGACCAGAACCAAGGTACCTGGCTGCGCGACGCCAACAATGTCCTGATCCCGAACTCCGGCCCGCTGATCAGCATTGAAACGCCGTACATCAATGCCGGCGGCACCCGCACCAGCGGTATCGACCTGGAACTGGCGCTGCGCAACAACCTGGGCGCCTACGGCAAGCTGGCCAGCCGTCTGAACGCCACCTACACGCTGAGCTACAAGAAGGCCCAGGCTGACGGCGACCCGATGATTGATCTGGTGGGCACCAACGGCGCGATCTATAACGACACCACCAGCGTGGGCGAAATCCCGCGCCTGCGTGCGTCGCTGTCGTCGACCTGGAGCATCCAGCAGCACAGCCTGACGGCTACCGCCAACTACATTTCGTCGATTTCGATGATGGCGGTCTATAGCGTGCAGGAAGACGGCAAGGTGGGACGTTACGAAGAGCCATACTGCGAGTACGGCCGCGCCAACCGCAACCCGGACTATGCCAAGTTCTATCCGGAGTGCAAAGTGAAGTCGATGGCGACGCTGGACCTGGCCTATGCCTACACCGGCTTCCGCAACACCGTGCTGACCTTCAACGTCGCCAACCTGTTCGATAAGAAGGCGCCGTACGATCCGTCGTACTCGATCGCAGGCTACAACTCGTCGCTGCACAGCGCGCGCGGCCGCTTCTTCACGGTTAAAGCGAACTATAAGTTCTGATCCCCCGGGAGGCGGCAGTATCGCCTCTCAGGTCCCGATGCCGCCCGGTCCCGACCGGGCGGCATTTTTTTGCCGTTCCGCTGCCGGGATGGCTTACATGCCGCCCCAGCAGGCATTCAGTGCCGCCAGCGCGGCCAGGGCGGCCGTTTCGGTGCGCAGGATGCGCGGGCCCATGGACAGGGGCAGGGCGCCTTGCGCCACCGCCAGGTTTTCTTCTTCGTCGGAGAAGCCGCCCTCGGGACCGATCATGATGGTCAGCGCCTGCGGCGGCTGGTGGCGGGCCCAGTCGGCCAGCGACTGGCTGGCGCGCGGCGTCAGGATCACGCGGCGGTGCATGTCCTGCTGCGCGATCCAGTCCTTGAAGTCGTCCACCGGCGCCAGGTGGGGCAGGCGGTTGCGCCCGCTTTGTTCGCAGGCCGAGACGACCACGCCTTGCCAATGAACTAACTTTTTTTCCGCCCGTTCACCCGACAGCTTGACCACGCAGCGCCGCGCCGCCAGCGGCTGGATGGCAGCGGCGCCCAGTTCCACGGCTTTTTCGATGATCCAGTCCATCTTGGACGCTTCCGGCAGCGCCTGCGCCACCGTCACCGCGTAGGGCAGCTCGGCGTCGCGCGCGGTGTGGGCCTTGATTTCCGCGCTGGCGCGGCGTTTTTCCACGCGCTGCAGCACTGCCGTGTACTCGCCGCCGTCGCCGTTGAACAGCGTGATGCTCTCGCCCGGCGCCAGGCGCACCACGTGCACATGGTGGGCCACCGCTTCCGGCAGGTCGATGGTCAGGCCGATGGCAAGCGGCTGCGGGCAGTGGAAACGGGGCATGCGTGGGCCTTGATGAGTGCAGTTGGATGCGTAATTTTAATGGGCGGCCCCCCGCTCTGGTAAAATACTTGGTTCAAGCAAGCACGCTTTGCCATATTTCAAACCTTCCGCAATCACCACGATGACTACTACGCTCCCAACCACTCAAATGGCCAACGCGATCCGCGCGCTGGCAATGGACGCTGTACAGAAGGCCAATTCCGGCCACCCGGGCATGCCCATGGGCATGGCTGAAATCGCTGTCGCGCTGTGGAGCGGTCATCACCGCCACAATCCCGCCAACCCGAAATGGCTGAACCGCGACCGCTTCCTGCTGTCGAATGGCCACGGCTCGATGCTGCACTACGCGCTGCTGCACCTGGCCGGCTATGCCGTGACCATGGACGACATCCGCGCCTTCCGCCAGATGCACTCGAAAACCCCGGGCCACCCGGAAGTGGACATCACGCCGGGCGTGGAAACCACCACCGGCCCGCTGGGCCAGGGCATCGCCAACGCGGTCGGCATGGCGCTGGCCGAGTACCTGCTGGCGGCTGAATTCAACAAGCCGGGCCTGGACGTGGTGGACCACTATACCTACGCGTTCGTGGGCGATGGCTGCCTGATGGAAGGCATTTCGCACGAAGTGTGCTCGCTGGCCGGCACCCTGGGCTTGAAAAAACTGATCGCCCTGTACGACGACAACGGCATCTCCATCGACGGCAAGGTCGAAGGCTGGTTCACCGACGACACCCCGAAACGCTTCGAAGCCTATGGCTGGAACGTGATCCGCGACGTGGACGGCCATAGCGTGGCCGCCGTGGACGCCGCCATCGCCGCCGCCAAGCAAGCCGACAAGCCGACCCTGATCTGCTGCAAGACCATCATCGGCAAGGGTTCGCCCAACCTGCAGGGCGGCGACAAGGTGCACGGCGCCGCGCTGGGCGACAAGGAAATCGCCGCGGTGCGCGAGTACATCGGCTGGACCCCGGCCCCGTTCGAGATCCCTGCCGAGGTGTACGCCGCATGGGACGCGAAAGCCGCCGGCGCGCAGCACGAAGCCGAATGGACCGCGAAGTTCACCGAATATAGCGCCAAGTTCCCTGCCGAAGCGGCCGAGCTGGCGCGCCGCATGGCCGGCGACCTGCCTGCTAACTTCGACGCCACGCTGGCTGCCGCCATCGCCGCCTGCGTCGAGAAGAAAGAAACCATCGCCACCCGCAAGGCCAGCCAGAACGCGATCCAGGCGCTGGCTCCCGTGCTGCCTGAATTCCTGGGCGGCTCGGCCGACCTGACCGGCTCCAACCTGACCAACTGGAAAGAGTCCGTCAACCTGCGTTCCGGCAAGACCGGCAACCACATCAACTACGGCGTGCGCGAGTTCGGCATGAGCGCCATCATGAACGGCGTGGCCCTGCACGGCGGCTACATCCCGTTCGGCGCCACCTTCCTGACCTTCTCCGACTACAGCCGCAACGCGCTGCGCATGGCCGCGCTGATGAAGCAGCGTTCGCTGTTCGTGTTTACGCACGATTCCATCGGCCTGGGCGAAGACGGCCCGACCCACCAGTCGGTGGAACACGTGTCCTCGCTGCGCCTGATCCCTGGCCTGGACAACTGGCGTCCGGCCGACACCGTCGAATCGATGGTGGCGTGGGGCGAGGCGGTCAAGCGCAAGAACGGCCCGTCGACCCTGATCTTCTCGCGCCAGAACCTGCCGTACCTGGAGCGCAGCGAAGCCGTGGTGGCCAATATCGCCAAGGGCGGCTACGTGCTGAACGACGTGGCCGACGCCAAGGTCATCCTGATCGCCACCGGTTCGGAAGTGGAACTGGCCGTCAACGCCGCCAGCGCGCTGGCTGCCGAAGGCATCGCCGCGCGCGTGGTGTCGATGCCGTCGACCGACGTGTTCGACCGCCAGGACGCCGCCTACAAGGCCAGCGTGCTGACCAAGGGCGTGCCGCGCGTGGCCATCGAAGCCGGCGTGACCGATTTCTGGTACAAATATGTGGGCCTGGAAGGCGCCGTGGTCGGTATCGACACCTTCGGCGAATCGGCCCCTGCGCCTGTGCTGTTCAAGCATTTCGGCTTCACGGTTGAAAACGTCGTGGCCAAGGTTAAATCTGTTCTGGTTGCATAATCCCCTTTTTTTTACATCAGGAGCTTAGTATGACGATCAAAGTAGCAATCAATGGCTACGGCCGCATCGGCCGTAATGTACTGCGTGCTTTCTACGAAGGCGGCAAAAAGCAAGACATCCAGATCGTTGCCATTAACGACCTGGGCGACGCCAAGTCGAACGCGCACCTGACCCGCTACGACACCGCGCACGGCAAGTTTCCCGGCACCGTGACGGTGGACGGCGACAACATGATCGTCAACGGCGACGTGATCCGCGTGTTCGCGCAGCGCAATCCGGCTGAAATCCCATGGGGCGACCTGGGCGTGGACGTGGTGCTGGAGTGCACCGGCTTCTTCACCACCAAGGAAAAGGCTTCGGCCCACCTGAAGGGCGGCGCCAAGAAAGTCATCATCTCCGCGCCAGGCGGCAAGGACGTGGACGCGACCATCGTGTACGGCGTGAACCAGCACGTGCTGAAGTCCACCGACACCGTGATCTCGAACGCTTCCTGCACCACCAACTGCCTGGCCCCGCTGGTCAAGCCGCTGAACGACGCCATCGGCGTTGAAAACGGCCTGATGACCACCGTGCACGCCTACACCAACGACCAGGTGCTGTCCGACGTGATGCACGAAGACCTGCGCCGCGCCCGTTCGGCCACCATGTCCATGATCCCGACCAAGACCGGCGCCGCCGCCGCAGTTGGCCTGGTGCTGCCCGAGCTGAACGGCAAGCTGGACGGTTTCGCGATCCGCGTGCCGACCATCAACGTGTCGCTGGTCGACCTGTCCTTCATCGCTTCGCGCGACACCACCGTGGACGAAGTGAACGCCCTGATGAAGGCCGCTTCCGAAGGCGCGCTGAAAGAAGTGCTGACCTACCAGACCGAACCGCTGGTGTCGATCGACTTCAACCACAACCCGGCTTCGTCGAACTTCGATTCGACCCTGACCAAGGTGTCGGGCCGCCTGGTGAAGGTCTCGTCGTGGTACGACAACGAGTGGGGCTTCAGCAACCGCATGCTGGACACCACCGTGGCGCTGATGAACGCGAAGTAATTTAGTCGGACGCAAAAAAAACCCCCATCAGCCTGAACGCGCTCAAGATCGCGCTCAGTGCTGATGGGGGTTTTTTGCTTCTAAGGGATTAGAAGTTGTAGGTGGCGCGCAGGTAGTAGGTGCGGCCTTTTGGATCGGTGAAGCGCGGGTCGTAGCCAGCCTGGAAGGTCTCGGTCTGGTAGGACAGCGGCGGGGTGCGGTCGAACAGGTTGCGCACGCCGAAAGTCACCGACAGGTTCTTCAGGATGGCAGCCGTGGCGTAGCCGTCCCAGGTGGTGTACGAAGCGACGCGGAACTCGGGATCCTGGTCGATGTAGCCGGTCTTGGAGTGCGCGGCAATGCCGGCGCCCCAGATGCCCTTGGTCCAGTTCACACTGGCGTTGTTCTGCCAGCGGAAGATCGGGGCGGTGCCGGAGAACACGCCCACGTTCTGGTGCCACTCGCCGCCATCGCTGTTCTGGTACTCATACTTGTGCACGTAGGTGCTGTTCAGCGTGAAGGTGGTGTTGCCGTACTCGGCATGGCGCCAGCGGTAGTTGACGCTGATGTCCAGGCCGTCGGTATTCACGCCGCCCAGGTTCTGGGTGCGCAGGTCGATGTAGCCGCAGGTCAGCGGGTTGGGGCACTGCGAACCGTCGGTGGCCAGGTTGCCGGACGGGGTGCGGTGGTACAGCGACGCGTACTTGGCCGGGTCGCCGAACACGTCGTCCTGGTTCAGCTGGCCGATCTGGTGTTCCAGTTGCAGCTTCCAGAAGTCCAGGCCAAGCGACAGGTTGTTGATCGGCTCAAGCACGATGCCCAGGGCGTAGTTCTTCGACTCTTCCGGCGCCAGGTTCTTGTTGCCGCCGGTCAGGGTCTGGAACTGCTGCTGGCAGTTGGCCGCGGCAGGCTTGCCCGGGATCGGGGTGCCGCCCGGGCAGTTGACCGGGTCGTCATACTGGTTCGAGTTGGTGTAGGTCTGGGCCGAGTTGATCTCGTACAGCGACGGCGCGCGGAAACCGGTCGAGTAGGAGCCGCGCAGCAGCACGGTCTTGGTCGGCTGGTAGCGGAAACCGAACTTCGGATTGGTGGTGCTGCCGAAGTCGTTGTATTTGTCATAACGCACGGCGGCGGTCACATCCAGGTCCTTCAGCAGGGCCAGGTTCAGCTCGGCGTAGGCCGCGCTGACTTTACGCGAACCTTCGTTCAGCGTGTTCGGGTCGATACCGGTGGAAGCGACCACCTTCTCGGCGTACTCGGTGTTGGCCGCGCTGTGGAATTCCTGCTTGTCGAACTGGCCGCCGATGGCCAGCGCGTTCGGACGGCCGGCGCCGAACCAGTCGCCCAGCTCGCGGCTGGCGCGCACGTCGAAGCCCTTCATGGTGCCCTTGGCGTTCTGGATGTTGCCGTTCAGCGCTGCGCTGTCGATCAGCGCCATGCCGGCGGCGCTTTGCTCGCCGTACGGGTTGATCACGCCTTCCAGCACGCCCTTGGTGATGATGCCGCCGTCGCTATAGCCGATCAGGTTGCTGGCCACCTTGTTCTGGTTGTAGGTGAAGGCTGCGCCGTAGTCCCAGCCTGCCACCGAGCCTTGCAGCGAAGCGACGAAGCGCTGCTGCGTGTTGACGTCGTCGCCGGCGCGCGAGCCGTTCGGCAGGTCGCGCCATTTCACGTGCACGAAGCCTGGCAGGACGCCGGCCGGGGTGTTTTCTTCGGTGTAGGTCGGGCTCAGCGGCACGTTCGGGGTGATCGAGCCAGGGTTGCCTGGGTAGAACGGGTTCAGCGAACCGTCCGGACGCACGCGGTTCTGGAACAGGCCGCCGTATGGCACCGGTGCGATTTCGCTGCCGATGCGGCTCTTGGTGATCAGGTATTCCAGGCCCAGTTCATGGTTCTCGGCCAGCTTCACGGTGCCCTTGATCAGGCCGGTGTTGCGCTCGCTCTTCGGAATGTAATCGACGAAGGAGGAGGTGGTCATCTGGCAGCCGCTGCCGGTGGCGTCCGGGATCAGGTTAGGCGCGCTGGTGCAGTTCGGCGCGGCAGGGTTGCCGCTGTTGCCGTCCTGGTAGTAGTTGGCCGGGCTGGTGGTAGGCGACAGGCCGCCCG
This sequence comes from Massilia sp. Root351, assembly GCF_001425045.1. Lineage (GTDB taxonomy): Bacteria > Pseudomonadota > Gammaproteobacteria > Burkholderiales > Burkholderiaceae_D > Rugamonas. Next base: position 1,008,845 of record NZ_LMDJ01000001.1, read on the forward strand.
GGTAGCGCTTGTTGAAGTCGCGCTCGGTGCCCATGATGCGGCGCTGCACCTGGTGGTCGCCCATGGCGAAGATATTAAAGCCGTCGGTGTCCAGGTTACCGTAGCCGACGCCGATATTCGCGCTATTCGAACCGCCGCCTTTCTTTTGCGGGGAATCGATGCCGCCGGTGACGGTCACGCCGGTGAAATCTTTACGCGTAATAAAGTTAATGACGCCGCCCACCGCGTCGGAACCGTACAGCGAGGATGCGCCGTCGCGCAATACTTCGACGCGCTCCAGCGCGGCGAATGGAATCATATTCAAATCTGGCGCCGAGCTGTCCAGCGCATTATTGGCCAGGCGGCGGCCATTGAGCAGCACCAGGGTTTTATTCGCGCCAATACCGCGCAAGTCCGCAAAGGAGGCGCCGCCGGTGCTCAGGCCGACAACTTGGCTGGTGCCCTGGTTGGTTTGCACCGAGCTCAGATTCGCCATGACCTGTTCAATGGTGGTAATACCCTGTTTCTTCAGGTCGTCCATTTTCACCACGGTTACCGGCACGGCGGTTTCCGCGTCGATGCGCTTAATGGCGGAGCCGGTAATTTCAACGCGCTGGATAGGCGCGGCTGCGGGGGCGGTTGCGTTTTGCGCGAATGCCGGCTGGGCCAGCATTCCCAGGCCGGCTATTGCCACGCCGCCGGAAAATACGACGCGCAGCGAGCGAGCCAGGGCTTTTTCAATCAACATAGTCATGTTCCTTATTAGAGTGTCTGTTGCATTAGCAATCCTCCCGAGGATTGCTAATCGGACTATCAGACACTGGGCGGAAATGCGTGTCAAACGTGTGTATGTAACGCGATTGAAACAAAGCGCCCCTTGACAGCGGCAGTTTCACGCGCGCAATGCCAATAAGTGTTTCCCTTAGCAAGGGCTAGCCCCGCATTTTGCCGTTTTGAGGCCATATTGCGCTTTGTATCAAGCGCGCGTGGACGTGCATACAACGTTGCATGTTTGCCACAGTGATGCTGCCCCCGCCTTATGCCATCTTCTGGCGCGATCAAGCCAGAAACCGGCGCACATGGCGAAAAAAAACGCCGCGGATGCGGCGTTGTGCGGCGAGCGCGGGGGCCTTATTTGTAGACGCCGGAGCCGACCAGCAAGTCGCCTGCGCGTTCCACATAGCCGGATTTTGCCTCCACGGCCTTGGTAACCGGGTTCGGCCATTTAAAATCCACCCAGCCGCTGCCTTTCTCCTTGGCCACTTTCACCATTTCCTGGATCATGGCTTTGCCTTCATTATCTTTCATGTCCAGCAGGTTTTTTCCGACCAGCTTGGGATTGACGCCGTGCGCCACGGCGACACCGTTCATATCATAGACATAGATATACAGGTCGCGGTCGTGAAAATCCTTGTTGGCTGGATCGGATATGGCGGCGAAGGCTTTTTCCTTGCCGTCCGATTTTATTAGCGCCACGGCTTTTTTCACCATGGCCACCGCTTCATTGGCCGAGCCTTTTTCTGCCGAGTATGCGGGAACGGCGAGTAAACCCAGACTGATTGCGATGCCACTTAAGAACATTTTCATTTCGTCTCTCCTTTGGAATGGGACTGCGCTTATTCTAATATTTCCTTCCACAACTGTATTACATGCGCGGCATGGACGGCGACCCGCGCCGGATCGACGCGGGCATTTTCCTGCCCCTGCAAACGCATCTGGTGCTGCAATTTACGGAAAGCGCGGTAAGCATCGGCCACGCTGGCGGCCAGCTCCGGATTAATCAATCCCAGTTCGCCGCACATTTTCAGTAAGGCAATATTACCCACATTACCCGTCAGTTGGGAGTAGGTGGCGGCGTGCTGCAGAACGAGGTACTGGACGATGAATTCGATATCGATCATGCCGCCCGCGTCCTGCTTTAAATCGAACAAGTCGGAGCGGTTGGGACGGGCGTCGGCCATTTTCTTGCGCATGGCCTGCACCTCGCGTTTCAATTCGCCGTCCAGCGGCCGCACGCGGCGCAATACCTGGCAGCGGATTTGCTCGAAGCGCTGGCCGATGGCGGCGTCGCCGGCGCAGAAGCGGGCGCGGGTGAGCGCCTGGTGCTCCCAGATCCAGGCCGAATTGTCCTGGTAGCGTTCAAACGCTTGCACGCTGGACACCAGCATGCCGCTGGCGCCGTCCGGCCGCAGCGCGATATCGACGTCGAACAGCTGGCCGGCCGAGGTGTGCGAGGTCATCCAGGTGATGAAGCGCTGCGCCAGTTTGGCGTACTGGGCCGGCGCATCCTGGTCCTCGTCGTCGAACAGGAAAATCACGTCCAGGTCGGAGATATAGCCCAGCTCCTTGCCGCCCAGCTTGCCGTACGCGATGACGGCAAACAGCGGCACCTCGCGGTGGCGGGTGGCCACCGTCTGCCATACCGCCTGCACGGTGGCGGCCACGATCACATCGGCCAGCGCGGACAGGTGGTCGGCCAGCTTTTCCACTGTCAGGTCGCCGGCCAGGTCCTGCGCCAGCAGGTGGAACAGCTGGGCGTGGTGCACTTCGCGCAGGATATCCATCTGGCGCTCGGTGTCGCCGGCGGCGGCCTCCAGCTGGCCGTCCAGCTCGGCTGCCAGCGCCACCGGGTCGAACACGGCGTTGCGGATGCGGTCGTCCAGCAGCTCGTCCAGCAGGATGGGGTGCTTGGTGAGGAATTTGGCGGCCCAGCCGCTGGCGTGCATCATGCGGATCACGCGCTCCAGCGTGTGCGGGTACTCGGTCAGCAGCGACAGATAGGCCGAGCGGCGTGCAATGGCTTCCAGGAAATCGAGCAGGCTGCCCAGCGTGACCAGCTGGCTGCCGATGCTGGACTGCTCGGCGGTGCGGGCAATCAGCGGCAGCGCCGCGTTCACCAGCGACACCAGGCGGTTGCGGCTCGCTTCCGGCAGCGACTGCAGGCGCGGCGCTTGCCAGGTCGCCACCAGGCGCTGGGCGGCGCCTGCCGGGTCGTCGTAGCCAAGGGCGGCAAAGCGCGACCGGATCGCCTCGAGGTTGTCCGGGTCCGCGCATTCGTTGCTGGTGGCGGGATCGATGTCGGCGTCTTGAGAGCCGTTCTGGGCTTTTTCGGCGAACATGGCGTCAAACTGCTCGGCCACGAACTTGCGGTGGGCTTCGATCCGCGCCAGCAGCGTGGCCACGTCCGGCAGGCCCATCATCTGCGCCACCACCAGCTGGTCGGCCTCGTTGGGCGGCAGGGTGTGGGTCTGGGCGTCGTCCAGGTATTGCAGGCGGTGCTCCAGATTGCGCAGGAAGGTGTAGGACGCCAGCAGCTGCAGCACGATGTCGTTGGTCAGCAAGCCTTTTTCAGGCAGGATGCGCAAGGTGGCGCGGGTCGAGCGGTCGCGCAGGGTGGCGTCGCGCCCGCCCCGTATCAGCTGGAACACCTGGGCCAGGAATTCGATTTCGCGGATGCCGCCGCGCCCCAGCTTGACGTTGTTGCTGCGGTCCGGGTGCAGCCGCTCCTGGCGGTTGACCTCGGCGCGGATCTGGGCGTGCATATTGCGGATGGCGTCGATGACGCCGAAGTCCAGGTAGCGGCGGAACACGAAGGGGCGCACGATGGCGTCCAGCGCGGCGATGTCGGCCGGCTTGCCGGTGACGGCGCGCGCCTTGACCCAGGCGTAGCGTTCCCATTCGCGCCCCTGCACGATCAAATACTGTTCCACCATGCTCAGGCTGGCCGCCAGCGGCCCGGAGCCGCCGTTCGGGCGCAACGCCATGTCGACCCGGAAGGTGTAGCCGTCTTCGGTGATCTCGGCCATGGCGGCGATCAGCTTCTTGCCGAGGCGGACGAAGAACTCATGGTTGGACAGCGAGCGCTGGCCGGGGCCGGCCACCGTGTCGCCGTCTTCCGGGTAGACGAAGATGAGGTCGATGTCGGACGACACGTTCAGCTCGCCGCCGCCCTGTTTGCCCATGGCCAGCACCATCAGTTCCTGTTCCTCGCCGCTGTCGTGGCCCACCGGCTGGCCGTGCAGGGCCACCATTTCCGCGTGCAGCGCCGCCACGTGCTGCTGGATGGCGAAGTCGGCGAAGCGCGTCATAGCGGTCACCACCTCGTGCAGGTCGGCCCGGCCTTCCAGGTCGCGCCGGATCAGGCCGCACACCAGCAGGTTGCGCAGGCGCCGCATGGCGCGCGGCAACGGCAGCGGCTGGTCTTGCGCCACGTCAGCTTCCCTTGCTAAATAGTCAGCGAAATCCAGCTCGGCAAGCGATAATTGCGCCAGTGCATCAACCTTGGCCGCGCGGCCCGGATCGGCGCTGAGCCAGCGCTGGTAGTAACGGGAGGCGGAGGTCAGTGCGGGTGCGGTCATATGGTGAACAGTAAAGGAAAAGTAACTTAGTGTTGCAACGTAATAAACAGAGCGAGGCAGCGCCAGCCTATGCGGTAAAATGAAGGTGCAGGCTCCTTTAGGGCTGGAAACGATTTTAGCGATTTATTTTGACGCCGGGCCTGAATTATTAGCTTATTGATGCAAAAACCGCCGGAGGAGACCGTGACAGGCAGCGTGCCTTTGGCCGTGCGCTGGCAGCGGCTGCGTTCCGCCTATCGCGTCTGCAACCTCGCCACCCACCATGTGCTGGGCTTCGCGCTCAAGCTGGTGCTGCTGCTGTATTTTGCCTTCGCCATCCTGCTGCTGGCGCTGCGCTACCTGGTGCTGCCCAATATCGACCACTACAAGGGCGACATCGAGCGCCTGGCCAGCCGCGCGGTCGGCAACCCGGTCACCATCGCCCGCATCTATGCTTCCTGGTCCGGCCTCAGTCCCAGCCTGTTCCTGGGCGACGTGGTGCTGCGCGACCAGCAGGGCCGCGCAGTGCTGGCCCTGCCCAGCGTCTCGGCCACGCTGTCGTGGTGGAGCGTGGCGGCGGCCGACGTGCGTTTCGAATCGCTGGAGCTGATCCGCCCCAAGCTGGACATGCGGCGCGAGCCGGACGGCAAGCTGTACGCGGCCGGCGTGTATATCGACCTGAACCAGAAGGGCGACGGCAAGGGTGCCGACTGGCTGCTGGCGCAGCGCGAAATCGTCATCCGCGAAGGCCAGCTGGACTGGACCGACAAACTGCGCGGCACGCCGCAGGTGAGCCTGGCCGACATGCGCCTGGTGCTGCGCAACAAGTGGCGCCGCCACCAGTTCGGCATGACGGCCACCCCTCCCGCCGAGCTGGGCGGTCCGCTGGACGTGCGCGCCGACTTCGTCCACCCGGCCTTTGCCGGCCGCAAGTCGGACGTGCGCCTGTGGCAGGGCGAGCTGTACGCGGACGTGCGCCAGGCCGACCTGGCCGCCTGGAAGCAACATCTCGACTATCCCTTCGACCTGCGTTCCGGCATGGGCTCGGTGCGCGCGTGGATCAAGCTGGACCACGCCAAGCTGGCCGGCTTCACGGCCGACGTCAGCCTGGCCGACGTGACGGCCCAGCTGGGCAAGGACCTGGAGCCGCTGGACCTGGTGGAAGTGCGCGGCCGGGTTTCGGCGCGCGAGGAAATCCCGGCCAGCCTGCAAAGCGGCCAGCCCGCATTCGGCGTGCTGGGCCACAGCGTGACCCTGAACAACTTTTCGCTGCGCACCCGCGACGGCCTGGACATGCCGCCCACCGACTTGTCCGAGCGCTACGTGGCGGCCACCGCCAAGGCGCCGGCGCGCATGGAGCTGAACGCCAGCGTGCTGGACCTGGAAACGCTGGCCGCGCTGGCCGGGCGCCTGCCGCTCACCGAAGGCCAGCGCGCCAAGCTGGAGGACATCGCGCCCAGCGGCCGCCTGCGCGGCGTGGCGGCCTCCTGGTACGGCAGCTATCCGGCGCTGCTGTCCTACCATGTCAAGGCGCAGCTGGACGGCCTGGGCTTGCGCCCGCGCCCGGCGCGCCTGCCGCAGCCCAAGAACGGCAAGGTCCCGGCCGTGCGCGGCATGCCGGCGCTGCCGGGCTTCGAGCACCTGAGCGGCACGCTGGAGGCCAGCGAGAAGGGCGGCAATTTCACCCTGGACGCGGACCGGCTGGTGCTGCAGATGCCGGACCACTTCGCCGAGGCGGCCATGCCGTTCGACAAGCTGCGCGGCCGGATGAGCTGGTCGTTCGAAGGCGATGAACAGTTGAAAATCGACCTGCACAGCCTGGAATTCTCGCAGGACGGCCTGAGCGGCTCGCTGTCCGGCAGCCACGTGCTGCCGCTGGACGGCAAGAGCCCCGGCGTGGCCGACTTCACCGGCAAGCTGAACGGCTTCGACGTGAAGAAGATCGGCCGCTACCTGCCGCTGCAAACCCCGGCGCACCTGCACCACTGGCTGACCGGCGCGCTGGAGGACGGCATGGCCGACGATGTCACGCTGCGCCTGCGCGGCGACCTGGCGCACTTCCCGTTCAAGAGCGCCGGTCCGGTGGCCACCGCCGCCGAGCGCGCCAAGGGCGAGTTCCGCGTGGCCGGCCGCCTGACAAACGGCAAGCTCAACTACGACCCCGGCGTGTACGCCAAGGACGGCAAGTCGCCGCTGTGGCCGCAGGCCGAGAAGATCAAGGGCGGCTTCGTGTTCGACCGCACGCGCATGGAAATCCGGGGCGACACGGCCACCACTGGCGGCGTGGCGCTGAGCGGCGTGAAAGCCGTGATCGCCGACCTGTCCTCGCACGACGGGCTGCTGGAGATCGACGGCAACGCGGCCGGGCCGATGCAGGAATTCCTGCGCTATGTGGCGGCCAGCCCGGTACTGGAATGGATCGGCCATTTCACCGACGAGACGCAAGCGAGCGGCGGCGCCCGGCTGGCGCTCAAGCTGCAGCTGCCGCTGAACCATATGCACGACTCGAAAGTGCAGGGCTCGCTGCAACTGGCCAATAACGACATCGTGCTGTGGCACGACATGCCGGTGGTCACCGGCTCGACCGGCAAGATCGAGTTCAACGAAAAAGGCGTGAACCTGAACAACCTGGCGGGCAGCTTCATCGGCGGCCCGGTGTCCATCACCGGCGGCAGCCAGCGCGACGGCAGCATCCAGGTGCGCCTGGCGGGCACCGTCACGGCCGACGGCCTGCGCAAGACCTGGCCGTCGCCGCAGATGCAGCGCGTGGCCAGCCACTTCAGCGGCGGCACCCGCTACAGCGGCCTGGTGGTGGCGCGCGACCACCATTATTCGGTCACGGTCGACTCCAGCCTGGCCGGCCTGGGCCTGGATTTCCCGGCCCCGCTGGCCAAGGGCGCCGCCGACACGCTGCCGCTGCATTTTGTGCTCAACGGCAGCGGCGCCAACGAGGCCGGGCTGATGCGCGACGAGATCCGCGTGGCCCTTGGCGCCGGCATGTCCGCCGCCTACCAGCGCCAGCGCCAGGGCAAGGACGCGTGGCAACTGGTGCGCGGGGGCATAGGCGTAAACGTGCCGGCGCCGGAACCGGACAGCGGCATGATGTTGCAGGCGCATGTGAAATCGCTGAATGTGGACCAGTGGCTGGCGCTGGGCGAAGCCATCGCCGGCAAGGATGGCGCGCCCCCGGCCGCCTCGGCCACCGGCGGCGCCGACGTGGCGCAGTATGTGGTGGCCGACACCCTGGCCGCGCGGGCGGGCGAACTCATCATTGGTGAACGCAAGCTGGACAATGTGGTGGTGGGCGTCAGCCACCAGAAGAATGTGTGGCAGGCCAATATCGATTCGCGCCACGTGAACGGCTACCTTACCTGGAACGAGTCGCCCACCGGGCAGGGCGTGGGCAAGGTAACGGCGCGCCTGTCCTCGCTCATCATTCCCGAGTCGCAGGCCAACGAGGTCAAGGACTTGCTGGAGAATAAGGCGACCCATCCGACCATCCCCGCGCTGGACGTGGTGGCCGAGCGCTTCGAGCTGTTCAACAAGCCGCTGGGCCGGCTCGAGCTGCAGGCGCACAACGCGCTGATTACCGCCACGCGCGAGTGGCGCGTGTCGAAGCTGTCGCTGGCCAACGCGGACGGCGAGCTGAACGGCACCGGGCGCTGGGTGGTCAAGGATGGCCAGCCGCAAACCAGCCTGAACTTCGAACTGGAGATCGCCAACGCCGGCAAGCTGCTGGACCGTTTCGGTTTCGCCGACACCTTGCGCAACGGCAAGGGCAAGCTCAGCGGCGACATTTCCTGGAAGGGCTTGCCGTATTCGCTGGACATCCCCAGCCTGTCGGGCCAGATCAGCATGAATGTGGAAAAGGGCCAGTTCCTCAAGCAGGATCCGGGCGCGGCCAAGCTGCTGGGCGTGCTCAGCCTGCAGGCGCTGCCGCGCATGCTCAAGCTGGACTTCCACGACGTGTTCTCCGAAGGCCTGGCGTTCGACGGCATCAGCGCCAACGCCGCCATCACGCGCGGCATCGTCAAGACCGACAACTTGAAAATGCACGGCGTGGCCGCTACTGTACTGATGGACGGCACGGTCGATATCGCCAACGAATCGACCAATCTGCGCGTGGTGGTGATGCCGGAGGTCAATCTCGGCACGGCGCCGCTGGTGTACGCGCTGGCGGTCAACCCGGTGATCGGCCTGGGCAGCTATCTGGCGCAGCTGTTCCTGGCGCAGCCGATGATGCGCGCGCTGACCTACGAGATGCAAGTGACGGGCCCGTGGAAAGCGCCCGTGATCACCAAGCTGGATACCGGCAGGCTGGAAGCGGCCCGGCTGGAAGCGGCAAGGCAAGAGTCGGCCAAGCAAGCGGCCAAGGACGCCACCAAGGCCAAACCATAAGGACATCGATAAGGACATGCCCATGAACACCGTCGCAGCGATACAGATGATCTCCTCGCCTTCCGTGGGCGAAAACCTGGCCACCGCGCGGCGCCTGATCGCGCAGGCGGCCGACACCGGCGCCAAGCTGGTGCTGCTGCCCGAGTACTGGGCCATCATGGGCTTGAGCGACAGCGACAAGGTGGCCGTGGCCGAGCCGCTGGGCCAGGGGCCGATCCAGGAGTTCATGAGCGAAATGGCGCGCCAGCACAGCATCTGGCTGCTGGGCGGCACCCTGCCGCTGGCCTCGGACGATCCGTCGCGGGTGGTCAACACCACGCTGGTGTACGACGACCAGGGCCGCCACGTGGCGCGCTATGACAAGATCCACCTGTTCGGCTTTACCAAGGGCACCGAATCCTACGACGAGGCGCGCACCATCGTGCCGGGCCGCAACGTCGGCACGGTGGACACGCCGGTGGGCAAGGTCGGCATGTCGGTCTGCTACGACCTGCGCTTTCCGGAACTGTTCCGCGCCATGGGGCCGGTGTCGCTGATCGTGGTGCCGGCGGCGTTCACCTACACCACCGGCCAGGCGCACTGGGAAATCCTGCTGCGCGCGCGCGCGATCGAAAACCAGTGCTACGTGCTGGCGGCCGCGCAGGGCGGCACCCACCAGAACGGCCGCCGCACCTGGGGCCACAGCATGCTGATCGACCCCTGGGGCGCCGTCAAGGCGGTGCAGGCCGAAGGCGAGGGCGTGGTGCACGGCGAGGTCGATCCGCTGTTCATGGACAGCGTGCGCGAGAGCTTGCCGGCGCTGAAGCACCGCACCATGTAAGCCACGGGTCTGTCCCGGCGGGACAGAGCCCAGCATGCGCCTGCGGTTCAAAGTACAATGCAGCATCACATACAAGGCACCATCATGACTCCATTCGAACCCAATCTGTCCACCCTGGCCGTCGCGCGCGATCTGCTGCTGACGCCGTTCGGCCTGGACGAAGGCAAGCTGCTGAAAACCCTGGGCAGCATGTTCACCCACAAGGTCGATTACGCCGACCTGTATTTTCAGTTCACCAAGAACGAAGGCTGGAGCCTGGAAGAAGGCATCGTCAAGACCGGCAGTTTCTCGATCGACCAGGGCGTGGGCGTGCGCGCCATCTCCGGCGACAAGACCGCTTTTGCCTACTCGGACGACATTTCCGAGCGCGCGCTGATGGAAGCGGCGGCGGCAACCCGCACCATCGGCCGCTCCGGCGCCGGCAAGATCAAGGTGGCCGGCGGCATGACCCAGGTGGGCGGCCGTTCGCTGTATCTGCCGCACGACCCGCTGGCGTCGCTGGACGCGACCGCCAAGGTCAAGCTGCTCGAGCGCCTGGAGAAAATGGCGCGCGCCAAGGACCCGCGCGTGGTGCAGGTGATGGCCGGCCTGGCCGGTGAATACGACGTGGTGCTGGTGGCGCGCAGCGACGGCGTGCTGGCGGCCGACATCCGCCCGCTGGTGCGCGTGTCGCTGACCGTGATCGCCGAGCAGGACGGGCGCCGCGAGATGGGCTCGTCCGGCGGCGGCGGCCGCTACGACTACGGCTACTTCAGCGACGAACTGCTCGAGCAGTACGCGGAGGAGGCGGTGAAATCGGCCATCGTCAACCTGGACGCGCGTCCCGCGCCGGCCGGGCCGATGACCGTGGTGCTGGGGCCGGGCTGGCCCGGCATCCTGCTGCACGAAGCCATCGGCCATGGCCTGGAAGGCGATTTCAACCGCAAGGGTTCGTCCACTTTCTCCGGCCGCATCGGCGAACGGGTGGCGGCCAAGGGCGTCACGGTGGTCGACGACGGCACCTTGCAGGACCGCCGCGGCTCGCTCAATATCGACGACGAGGGCAATCCGACCCAGTGCACCACGCTGATCGAGGACGGCATCCTGAAAGGCTACATCCAGGACACCATGAACGCGCGCCTGATGAAAATGCCGGTGACCGGCAACGCGCGCCGCGAATCGTTCGCCCACCTGCCGATGCCGCGCATGACCAACACCTATATGCTGGGCGGCGACAAGGACCCGGGCGAGATCCTGGCGTCGGTGAAGAACGGCCTGTACGCTGTCAATTTCGGCGGCGGCCAGGTCGACATCACCAACGGCAAGTTCGTGTTCTCGGCCAGCGAGGCCTACATGATCGAGGACGGCAAGATCACCTACCCGGTCAAGGGCGCCACCCTGATCGGCAACGGCCCGGACGTGCTGAACCGGGTGTCCATGATAGGCAATGACATGAAACTCGATTCGGGCGTGGGCGTGTGCGGCAAGGAAGGCCAGAGCGTGCCGGTCGGCGTCGGCCAGCCGACCTTGCGCCTGGACGGCGTGACCGTCGGCGGCACCGCATAAAACCAAAAACCGGGCCTGGCCCGGTTTTTTTTCTTAGAACTGGTAGCGCATGCCGACGTTGAAGTAGCGCCCCAGCGCGCCGCTGTAGTCCAGCGGGTTGTACGACACCGCGCCATAGGTCAGCGGATCGAGCGGCGGGATCTTGTCGAACAGGTTCTGGATCGACGCCGTCACCTCCATCTTCGGACTCACCTTCCAGCGCGCCGTCAGGTCCACCGTGGTAAACGAAGCGAGCTTGCAGCCGTTCGGCGCGTCGTTGCCATTGGCAAAGTGGGTGGCGCAGCCGTCCGGATCGTCCTTGAACAGCGTGTTGTCCATCTTGCCCCGGTGGTTGGCCGTGGCGGTCACGCGCCAGGCTTCGCGTTCCCAGGTGGCGCTCAGGTTGACCCGGTCGTCCGGCGTGCCGATGCAGTTGGTCACGTCGCAATTGCCGTGCGTGCCGGCGAAGTCGCGCTGCGAGCCGTCGGTTTCGGTGCGCAGCCATTTGAACAGGTGGGTCCACTTGGCGTCGGCCGCCAGCGTGCCCCAGTTGCCCAGGCTGAAGCTCTTGCGCAGATCCAGGTCGGCGCCGCGCACCTTGGTGTTGCTGGAGTTGACGTAGCGCGCCAGCACCGCCGTGATGGCGCCGGGGTCGCCCGGCACGGTGGCGGTGGACGGGTCGCGCGCGATGTGGCCGGCCGCGATGGCCGCGTCGGTCTGCTCCTGGTTGATCTCGTTCTTGCGCTTGATCTGCCAGAAGTCCAGCGACACGCTGGTGCGCGGCAGCGGGTCCCACACCACGCCGGCGCTGTAGCTCTTCGAGCGTTCCGGCGACAGCGCCGGATTGGGCGAGGTGATGACGGCGATGGAGGCCGGGTTGCACGCCACCTGCACGCCCAGCGCGCAGCGCGCCGGATCTTCGGCAGTGGAGAATGCGGCCAGGCCGCCCACGCCGTTCTCGGCCGCGCTGGGAGCGCGGAAGCCGCGCGCAAAGGTGCCGCGCAGCGCGAAGGCACGGGTCGGCGTCCACTTCAGGCCGGCTTTTGGCGTGTAGGAATTGCCGACGTCGGAGAAGTGGTCGTAGCGCAGCGCGGCCGATGCCTCCAGCGTCTTGTGCAGCGGCGCCAGCAGTTCGGTGTAGATGGCGCTGGCGGTGCGCTTGCCGCGGTAGGCCGAGTAGCCCAGGCCGATAATGTTGCCGAGCTCGGTGCCCTGGGTCGGTTCCAGCTCGGTCGACTCGCGCCGGTATTCCGCGCCCAGCGCCACGCCCATGGCGCCGCCCGGCAACTGGCCGAATTCACGGCTGGCCTTGACGTCGACCTGGTTGATGCGGGTCTCGGCGTCGTTGGCGATGGTGGGCGAGAGCGCGCCGTACAGGGCGGCCGAATTCAGGCCGGCGTTCTCGCCGATGCGCCAGTAGCTGCCGGCCGGCAGCGCGGCGTAGGCGGCACTGCGGGCGCGCGCGGCAGCCACATTGGCCGCGCTCGGGTCGAGCAGGGCGAAGGCCACGTCGCGCTGCAGGTAGCCGGTGCGGGTGTTGCCCACCTCGTTTTGCGAGAACAGCCAGGCCGCGTCGATGTCCCACTGCTGCCAGCTGCCCTTGGCGCCGGCCACGAAGCGGGTGAAGTCGGACTTCACATGGCTCACGCGCGGGCCGGCGTCGGCGGCCAGGTAGCGCAGCCGCGCAGCGCGGCCGAAGTAGGGATTGTCCGGATGGCCTGCGCCCAGCTGCACGGCGGCGTTGCTGACCGGGCCGCCGGGGTAGCCGACCGAGGCGCTCACGGTGGACGGCGTGGTGGCGGCGGTGGAGGTGCTGTGATAGAAGTTCAGCTCGCTGTACGCGACCCAGGCCGGGCTGATCTGGTAGCTCAGGCGTGCAAAGGCGTTGGCGGTTTCCTGTTCCGGCTGGATCTCGCTGTAGCGCTGCTGGGCGTCGATCAGGCAGCCGCCGCCGGGATCGCCCTGCGGGTGGCTGGTGAAGTTGGCGCAGGCGGCGCCGGGGAAGAAGCGCGTGAAGCCGGCGCCGGCCGGGTTGCCGCGATTGTAGTAGTCGAGCGTGTCGGGGTTGCGCACGTTGCCGTTGATGGCGCTGCCGGCGTTGTTGTTGCTCAGGATGGCGCCGGTGCCGCCCAGCGTTTCCTGGGCCGAGAAGCCGTAGTCGCGCAAATCGCTGCGGCCGATGTAGCGCCGGCCGGCGCGCGCACTGTTGCCGATGGCGCCCTTGCGGCCGTACTCCAGGCTGCCCATGAAGTTGTAGCGCTCGGTGTCCAGGTTGCCGACGCCGTGCGTGATGGCCACGCGCGTGTCGTGGCCGTCATGCTCGTCGGAAATGCCCTGGCTGGCGCGCACCGTGGTGCCCTGGAAGTCGCGCCGCAGGATCACGTTGACGACGCCGGCGATGGCGTCCGAACCGTAGATGGCCGAGGCGCCGTCCTTCAGGATTTCGACCCGCTCGATGGCTTCGGACGGGATCACGTTCAGGTCGGCAAACACCTTCTGGCCGTCGTCGGCCAGGCCGTAGGGCGCCACGCGGCGGCCGTTGATCAGCACCAGGGTGGAGGCGGCGCCCAGGCCGCGCAGCGAAATGCCGGAGGCGCCGGAGGCAAAGCCGCCGCCGAAGGTCATCGGCACCGAGCCCTGGTTGTCCACCGCCAGCGTCTGCATCAGTTCGGCGACCGTGGTCTTGCCCGATTTCTCGATGTCGGCGCGGTTCAGCGTTTGCACCGGCGAGGCGGTTTCGGCCTGCGCGCGGCGGATATTGGAGCCGGTGATTTCCACCCGCTGCATGGGCTGCTGGACGGCTTCCTGCGCATAGGCCTGGCCCAGCACGCTAAGCAGGCCGGGCAAGATCAGTTTCTTCATCATGTCACTCCATTAGGTAAGCAGGATTGTGCAGTCTTGCTTCCTTCGCGTGAGGGGATGCTGATCTGGATCAAGGTGCGGCGCGGATCGTGCCCAATTGTGGTGCGTGCGCCACGCATACGGCTGACGGGCCTGCTTGACAAAGTGCTTGCCAAAACTTGTAACTTGTTGCTATAGTCGTTGCAACCTTTTAGGATTTCTTCCATGCACTTCTGCGTTTTCTTTACCGGCCACTTTTACTTTAGCAATTCCAACCCAAAGGCGGTGGAGTAGCGGCCGGTTCACGTAGCAGCAAAAACGAGATCCCAGCAGACCCAGACAAACCGCCAGCGATGGCGGTTTTTTTTTAGCCCTCGATTTTTCAGCCTTAGACTTCAGGAGATACCATGCAACGCACCGACGACCTGCGCATCCGCGAAATGAAGGAACTGGTCCCGCCCTCCCACCTGATCCGCGAGTACGCCGTCAGCGAGGCTGCCAGCACCACCGCCGCCAACGCGCGCGTGGCGCTGCACCGCATTCTGCACGGCCAGGACGACCGCCTGATGGTGGTGATCGGCCCGTGCTCGATCCACGACCCGAAGGCGGCCATGGAATACGCGCGCCGCCTGGCGCCGCTGCGCGCCAAGCTGGGCGCGGACCTGGAAATCGTGATGCGGGTGTACTTCGAGAAGCCGCGCACCACGGTGGGCTGGAAGGGCATGATCAACGACCCCTACATGGACAACAGCTTCCGCATCAACGACGGCCTGCGCATGGCGCGCGAACTGCTGCGCGACATCAATGAACTGGGCCTGCCGGCCGGCACCGAATACCTGGACGTGATCAGCCCGCAGTACATCGCCGACCTGATCAGCTGGGGCGCGATCGGTGCCCGCACCACCGAGTCGCAGGTGCACCGCGAGCTGGCCTCCGGCCTGTCCTGCCCGGTGGGCTTCAAGAACGGCACCGACGGCAACGTCAAGATCGCCGTGGAAGCCATCAAGGCCGCCTCGCAGCCGCACCATTTCCTGTCGGTGACCAAGGGCGGCCACTCGGCCATCGTGTCAACCAACGGCAATGAGGACTGCCACATCATCCTGCGCGGCGGCAAGGCGCCGAACTACGATGCGGCCAGCGTGGACGAGGCCTGCAAGGCCATCGCCGCGCAAGGCCTGGCGGCGCGCCTGATGATCGACGCCTCGCACGCCAACAGCTCGAAAAAGCCGGAGAACCAGATCCCGGTGTGCGCCGACATCGCCGCCCAGGTGGCCGGCGGCGATGCCCGCATCGTCGGCGTGATGGTGGAATCGCACCTGGTGGCCGGGCGCCAGGACCTGGTGCCGGGCAAGGAACTGACCTACGGCCAGTCCATCACCGACGGCTGCATCGACTGGGACAGCAGCGTGCAGGTGCTGGAAGGCCTGGCGGCCGCCGTGCGCCAGCGCCGCCTGCGCAGCGAGGACTGACAGGGCAGCGGGGGGGGGGGGGGGTGACTTGATTATCGAACGGTCACTCGTTGTGCGCGGCGGCTTCTCAGGGTAAGCTGTCGGCCATGAACAAGACCCCCACTGCAAGCGGCCAGCCCCGGGGCCCGGCCGAGCACGAAGTGCGCAGCCAGATCGTGGCCGCCGCCACCGCGCACTTCCGCCTGTACGGCTATGAAAAGACCACCGTTTCCGACCTGGCCAAGGCCATCGGTTTCTCCAAGGCCTACATCTACAAATTCTTCGAGTCCAAGCAGGCGATCGGCGAGCTGATCTGCGCCAATTGCCTGCGCGAGATCGAGGCCGACGTCCGCGCCGCCGTGGACGGCGCCGGCCGTCCTCCGGAAAAGCTGCGGCGCATGTTCAAGGCCGTCGTCGAATCCAGCCTGCGCCTGTTCTTCGAGGACCGCAAGCTGTACGACATCGCCGCGTCGGCCGCCACCGGACGCTGGGAAGCGGTGCGCGCGTTCGAGGAACGCATCCAGGCCTTGCTGCAGGACATACTGCGGCAGGGCCGCGACAGCGAGGAATTCGAACGCAAGACGCCGCTCGACGAGGCCGCCGCCGCCATCTATCTGGTGATGCGCCCCTATCTCAATCCGCTGCTGCTGCAGCACAGTTTCGACTACACGGAAGACGCGCCGGCCCAGCTGTCGAGCCTGGTGTTGCGCAGCTTGTCGCCGTAACGCGCCGCTGCACAGTCGCTGCCGGCTTCGCGCGCCCGGCTTGTGACTGTTGACAAATTTGGTCACTAGTTCCAAAATGAGTCCCTGTTTAGCTCATTTACGGGATTCCCATGCTCCGCCGCCCCTCCGCTTTCCCCGCCGTCCCGCGCGTGTTGCCGCCCGGACTGCCGCTGCCGCTGTCCCTTTCCCTGTTGCTGGCTTTGGCCGCCTGCGGTGAAACCGCCCCGTCCGACCCGCGCACCGTGGCGCCGCTGGTGCGCGCGGCCACCGTCCAAGGCGCCCAGGCGGCGCCGCGCGCCTTCACCGGCACGGTGGCGGCCCGCGTGCAAAGCGACCTCGGCTTCCGAGTTCCCGGCAAGGTGCTGGAACGGCTGGTCGACGCCGGCCAGGCCGTCAAGCGCGGGCAAGTGCTGCTGCGCATCGACCCGGCCGACCTGAAGCTGGCCGTGCACGCGCAGCAGGAAGCGGTGGCCGCAGCCCGGGCGCGCGCGCAGCAGACCGCGCAGGAACTGGTGCGCTACCAGGGCTTGCGCGGCACCGGCGCGGTTTCGGTGTCGGCCTACGACCAGGCCAAGGCGGCGGCCGACGCCGCCAAGGCCGAGCTCAACGCGGCCGAAGCCCAGGCCGAGCTGGCAGGCAACGCGCGCCGCTACGCTGAACTGGCGGCGGACGCCGATGGCGTGGTGATGGAAACCCTGGCCGAGCCCGGCCAGGTGGTCAGCGCCGGGCAGATCGTGGCGCGGGTGGCCCACGCGGGGCGCCGCGAGGCCGTCATCCAGCTGCCGGAAACCCTGCGCCCCGCCGTGGGCTCGGCGGCCGCGGCCACGCTGTACGGGCGGGAGGCGCTGACCGTGCCTGCCAGGCTCCGGCAGCTGTCGGACGCGGCCGACCGGCAAACCCGCACCTTCGAGGCACGCTACGTGCTCGAGGGCGAACTGGCCGAGGCCGCGCTGGGCGCCACCGTCACGATACGGATACCGCAGGCGCAGCCCGCCGCGCAGGGCGGTGTGCGGGTGCCGATCGGTTCCCTGTTCGACGCCGGCAAAGGCCCCGGCGTGTGGCTGATCGGCGGCCAGCCGGCCAGGGTGTCCTGGCGTGCGGTGGCCGTGCAGGGCCTGGACGATGACGGCGCGCGCGTTTCCGGCCAGCTGCGGCAGGGCGACCGCATCGTCGCGCTGGGCGCCCACCTGTTGCGCGAGGGCGCGCTAGTGAGGGTGGCTGGCCAGCACGCCGAGGCCGCGGCAGGGGGCCAGCCATGAGCGCAGGCCGCTTCAACCTGTCGGCGCTGGCGGTGCGCGAGCGCTCCGTCACCTTGTTCCTGATCTGCCTGATTTCCCTGGCCGGACTGCTGTCCTTCTTCAAGCTGGGGCGCGCCGAAGACCCCGCCTTCACTGTCAAGGTGATGACGGTGGTCAGCGCCTGGCCCGGCGCCACTGCGCAGGAAATGCAGGACCAGGTGGCCGAGAAAATCGAGAAGCGCCTGCAGGAGCTGCGCTGGTACGACCGCGCGGAAACCTATACCCGGCCGGGCCTGGCGTTCACCACCCTGACCTTGCTGGACAGCACGCCGCCGGCCGAAGTGCCGGAGCAGTTCTACCAGGCCCGCAAGAAGGTGGGCGACGAGGCCGCCCAGCTGCCGGCCGGCGTCATCGGGCCCATGGTCAACGACGAGTATTCCGACGTCACCTTCGCGCTGTACGCACTGAAGGCCAGGGGCGAAGCGCAGCGCACGCTGGTGCGCGACGCGGAGGCGCTGCGCCAGCGGCTGCTGCACGTGCCGGGCGTGAAGAAGGTCAACATCGTCGGCGAGCAGTCCGAGCGCATCTTTGTCGAGTTCTCGCACGAGCGCCTGGCCACGCTGGGCGTGAGCCCGCAGGAAGTGTTCGCCGCGCTCAACAGCCAGAATGCGCTCACGCCGGCAGGTTCGGTGGAAACCCGGGGGCCGCAGGTATTCATCCGCCTGGACGGCGCGTTCGATGAATTGCAGAAGATCCGCGACACGCCGGTAGTGGCGCAGGGCCGCAGCCTGAAGCTGGCGGACATCGCCAGCGTCAGGCGCGGCTATGAAGACCCGGCCACTTTTATGATACGCAACGGCGGCGAGCCCGCGCTGCTGCTGGGCGTTGTCATGCGCGAGGGCTGGAACGGGCTGGACCTGGGCCGGGCGCTGGAGCGGGAAGTGGGCGCCATCAACGCCGCCATGCCGCTGGGCATGGGCCTGAGCAAGGTGACGGACCAGGCCGTCAATATCAGTTCGGCGGTCGACGAATTCATGGTCAAGTTTTTTGTCGCGCTGCTGGTGGTCATGCTGGTGAGTTTCCTGAGCATGGGCTGGCGCGTGGGCATTGTGGTGGCGGCGGCCGTGCCGCTGACGCTGGCGGCCGTCTTCGTGGTGATGGCCGCCACCGGCAAGAACTTCGACCGCATCACGCTGGGCTCGCTGATCCTGGGACTGGGCCTGCTGGTCGACGATGCCATCATCGCCATTGAAATGATGGTGGTGAAGATGGAAGAGGGCTACAGCCGCCTGGCCGCGTCGGCCTATGCCTGGAGCCACACGGCCGCGCCCATGCTGTCGGGCACGCTGGTCACGGCGGTCGGCTTCATGCCGAACGGCTTCGCCCGTTCCACGGCCGGGGAGTACACCAGCAATATGTTCTGGATCGTCGGCATCGCGCTGATCGCATCCTGGGTGGTGGCCGTGGTCTTTACGCCCTACCTTGGCGTGCAGCTGCTGCCCGAGCTCAAGCAGGTCGAGGGCGGCCATGACGCGCTGTACAACACGCCGCGCTACAACCGCTTCCGCCGGCTGCTCGCGCGCGTCATCACGCGCAAGTGGCTGGTGGCCGGCGCGGTGGTCGGCCTGTTCGTTGCAGCCGTGCTGGGCATGGCGGCCGTCAAGAAGCAGTTCTTCCCCATCTCGGACCGCCCCGAAGTGCTGGTCGAGGTGCAAATGCCGTACGGCACCGCGATTGCCCAGACCAGCGCGGCAGCCGCCAAGGTGGAGGCCTGGCTGGCCAGGCAGGCCGAAGCGAAGATCGTCACCGCCTACGTGGGCCAGGGCGCGCCGCGCTTTTACATGGCCATGGGGCCGGAACTGCCGGACCCGTCGTTTGCCAAGATCGTGGTCCGCACGGATAACCAGGAGCAACGCGAGGCTTTGAAGATGCGGCTGCGCCAGGCGATTGCCGACGGCCTCGCCAACGAGGCGCGGGTGCGCGTCACCCAACTGGTGTTCGGGCCGTACTCGCCGTTCCCGGTCGCCTACCGGGTCACCGGACCGGATCCGGACCGGCTGCGCGGCATCGCGGCCGAGGTGCAGCAACTGATGGAGGCCAGCCCGATGATGCGGACTGTCAACAGCGACTGGGGCACGCGCACGCCGGCGCTGCACTTCACTTTGCAGCAGGAGCGCCTGCAAGCGGTGGGGCTGACGTCCAGCGCCGTGGCGCAGCAGCTGCAGTTCCTGCTCAGCGGCGTGCCGCTGACCACGGTGCGCGAAGACATCCGCACCGTGCAGGTGGTGGCCCGCTCGGCCGGCGCCAGCCGGCTCGATCCCGCGCGGATGGCGGACTTCACGCTGACCGGTGCCGGCGGGCAGCGCATCCCGCTGTCGCAGGTGGGGACGGTCGAAGTACGCGCGGAGGAGCCGGTCATGCGCCGGCGCGACCGCATGCCGACCATCACCGTGCGCGGCGATATCGCCGACGGCCTGCAGCCGCCGGACGTGTCCAGCGCCATCACGCGACAGCTGCAGCCCATCATGGATAGGCTGCCGGCCGGCTACCGCATCGAGCAGGCCGGCTCCATCGAGGAATCGGGCAAGGCGACCGCCGCCATGCTGCCGCTGTTCCCCATCATGCTGGCGGTCACCCTGCTCATCATCATCTTCCAGGTGCGTTCGATCTCGGCGATGGTGATGGTGTTCCTCACCAGCCCGCTGGGACTGATCGGCGTGGTGCCCACGCTGATCCTGTTCCAGCAGCCGTTCGGCATCAATGCACTGGTGGGCCTGATTGCCCTGTCCGGCATCCTGATGCGCAACACCTTGATCCTGATCGGACAGATCCACCACAACAAGCAGGCCGGGCTGGACCCGTTCCAGGCGGTGGTGGAGGCCACCGTGCAGCGCTCCCGTCCCGTGATCCTGACCGCCCTGGCGGCCATCCTGGCGTTCATCCCGCTGACCCATTCGGTGTTCTGGGGAACGCTGGCCTACACGCTGATCGGCGGCACCTTCGCCGGGACGGTGCTGACGCTGGTGTTCCTGCCGGCCATGTATTCGATCTGGTTCAAGATCCGCCCGGCCCAATAAAAAACCCCGCCGTATCGCTACGGCGGGGTTTTTTTCAGCGGCTACGGATTACTTGAAGGTGTAGCCTGCCGACACGTACACAAAGCGGCCGCGCGGGTCGTATT
The DNA here is from genome assembly GCF_001425045.1 of Massilia sp. Root351. GTDB lineage: Bacteria > Pseudomonadota > Gammaproteobacteria > Burkholderiales > Burkholderiaceae_D > Rugamonas. Next base: position 1,029,336 of record NZ_LMDJ01000001.1, read on the forward strand.
GGTTGATGTCGTAGCCGGCCTGGAACTGGTTCGACACTGGCACGAACACGCCAGGCTGCTTGTCGAACAGGTTGCGTACGCCTGCGCTCAGCACCAGCGATTTCCAGCCTTTCCACGTCACGTTGGTGTCGTAGGTGGTCATGGCGCCGATGAAGTTGCGCTGGCCGTCGCCTTGGCGGAAGCCGGTTTCATAGCCGGAAGCGAAGTTCTGGGTCAGCGAGATGGCCAGAGGGCCCTGGGTCCAGGTGCCGCTCAGGGCATGACGCCAGCGCAGTACCACGCCGCCGTCCTGCGCGCCCAGTACCGGGTCGCCGTTCTTGTCTACCAGGGTGCCAACTTTGTGCGACAGGGTGCCGCCCGGGCTGGTCTGGTCGAACTTGTCCATGTAGGTACCGTTCAACGTGGTGTCGAAGCGGCCGAACGCGGTGTTCTGGCGGAACTGGGCGAACACGTCGAAGCCTTCGACGGTGGCGTTGCCGGTGTTGGCCAGGGTGGTGTAGATCAGGTCAACATCGTTGCCCTGCAGTTTCACCAGGTTGGCGTAAGCCGAGTCGCCGCGGCGGAAGCCGGACACCACTTCCTGTGCCGACGGGGTGGCCAGGATGTCGGATACCTTGATCTTGAACCAGTCCACGCCGAAGGTGAAGCTGTCGGCTGGCGACAGGACGATACCGATCGAACGCTGCTGCGATTCTTCCGGCTTCAGGTTAGGGTTGCCGCCGGATACGGCGTTAACTTGCAGCTGGGACTGGCCGGTTGCCGGATCGTTGAAGGTCTCCGACGAGCCGGTGGTCTGTGGTTGCCACAGGTCGCTCAGGGTAGGGGCGCGGAAGCCCGAACCTGCCGACGCGCGTACCAGCACCGACTTCAGTGGCTGCCAGCGGCCGTTCACTTTGTAGTTGTTGGTGCTGCCGACGTCGTTGTAGTCGTCGCGGCGCAGGGCGACGCCCAGGTCCAGGGTCTTGGTCAGCGGCAGGTTGCCTTCGGCGAACACCGAGTTGATGGTGCGCGACTTGTTCACAGGAGGTACGCTGCCGCCCAGGCCGGCGATGTCGCCGGTTTCCAGCGCAGGGCTAGGGGTGGTGTGGAACTTGTCCTTGCGCGACTGGATGCCGGCCGCGTATTGCGGGGTCAGGCCCATGAATTGCGGCAGTTCGCCGGCGATCTTGGCGTCGAAGGTGTTGCTGGTCGACTTGCCGGTCAGCGTGTCGCCCGAGTACTGGGCGGTTTTCAGCTTGTCAGCCAGCGCGCCGGTCTGCACCGCGCCTGGCGCCCATGGGTTCCAGTTGTTGGCAGGATCGTTGATGATCTTGGCGTACGCCACTTGCGAGAAGTAGCCGGCCGGCACGGTGCCGTGGATCTTGCTCTCGTTGGTAGCCAACGCCACTTCGTAGTCCTGGCCCCATACGGTGCCTTTCGAACCCAGTACCAGGCGCGACTGCTTGGCTTCGTCGACGCTGGTGCGGTTGCCGAAGTCGAATACGCGGCTGGTGATGGCCAGCGGCTTGCCGATCAGGCTGGTGAAGCCGTATTTGTTCAGGTAAGGCACGGCGATCGACTGGTATACCGGGTTGCTTGGGTACAGCAGCAGCGCTGGGTGCACGCCTTGCTTGGCGAACTCGCCGTCGGTTTCCAGGAAGGAGCGGCGTACCGGGCTGCCCTGGAAGCTCTGGGTCACGGTGGACTCGGAGTACAGTGCGTCGGCGAACAGTTCGTGGTTGGCGTTGATCTTGAACGCGCCGTTGGCGGTCAGGTTTTTCAGTTCGCGCTGAGGAATCAGGCCCACGAAGGCGGCGCTGTCGAAGGCGCAGTATGGCGTGTTCTTCGAGGTGTTGGTCGCGTTCTTGTACATCAGGATGGAATCGCACTTGCCCTGGTCGGCCAGCGGGTTGCCGTAGCCGGTGCCTGGCGCATTGCCGAAACCTGGCAGACGGTCGTTCGGATAGGTGCCCGGTACGATGCCGCCCTCGATGTTGCCCTGGCCGGTTGCGCCGGAAGCGTAATAAGGCAGGTTGTTGCCGGTGGCCGCGTAAGCGCGGTCGGCCGCTTTCAGCAGTTTTTCTTTTTCGTACGAAGCCGACACCACGACGGAGAAGCCGTCGGTGCTCATGTCGCCCAGGCCGCCGGTGATCGACGCCTTGGTGTTCTGGCCGCCGCCGCTTTCGCTAGGCGAACCGTAGCCAGCGGTGACTTCCACGCCTTTGAAGGATTTGGAGAGGATGAAGTTGACCACGCCGGCCACTGCGTCCGAACCGTACACGCCCGATGCGCCGTCTTTCAGCACTTCGACGCGCTCGATGGCTGCCAGCGGAATGACGTTGACGTTGACCGCTGCGCCGCCACCGCCGGCGAAGGCGGCCAGGCGGCGGCCGTTCACCAGTACCAGGGTGCGCTCGTCGCCCAGGCCGCGCAGGGAGATCGAGGACATGCCGTAGGTGGAGCTGCCGGCGCCGGTCGAGTTCTGGGTCGAACCGGACGAGGACAGGGCCGAGATCGAGGTCAGCAGTTCTTGCGTACTGGTGGCGCCGGTGCGGGAGATTTCTGCCTTGGTCATTACCTGCACTGGCAGGGCGGTTTCGGCGTCCACACGCTTTAGCGAGGAACCGGTGATTTCAACGCGCTGGATGGTTTCCGGTGCGGATTGGGCCTGGGCGGCATGCATGCCCAGCACCAGACCACCGGCGCAGATCAGGCGTACCGAACGGGACAAAACAGTTTCCTTCATCATTTAACTACTCCCAAGATGTACTACTTAGTGAAACGGCGTCTACGGCCGAGTTGAAAGATTTCTTATCTTTTCGACAATGCAGGCGGCTCGCCATTGATAAATGGCAAAGGTTAGCCAGTGGCTCATGTAATCATCTAGACAACGTGGTGTCAACGTGAAAAATTTGTGGTTTTTGGTGATTTTCCAGTTTTCCGCACGGTACGATAGTCCACGGCGATCCCGGCGGAACAGCGATGTTGGCGGCAAATATGGCTAAAAATCGCGGAACTTGCTGCCAAGATTGGGAACTATGTAAAAAATGGTAAAGAAGCGGAAAGCCGGTGTTTCATTGTTTACGACGAATAGTAAATAATGTAACCAGGCAAAGAAATGTCACCTTTTTGCTACAAAACGATACGTTGCGCTACAAAGCGATACCGCCGGCGTGAGCCGGCGGTGGAGCAGATGCAACAGATGGAACAGGCTGGGCGGTTAGAAGGTGTAGCTGCCGCGCAGGTAGATGGCGCGGCCGACCGCGTCGGTGTAGCGTGGGTCGTAGCCCTTCTGGAACAGCGTGCCCTGGTTGGAGAACGGCGGGTCTTTGTCGAGCAGGTTTTTCACGCCGGCCGTCAGGACCAGGCCCTTGATGCCGCTGTAGCTGGCGGTCAGGTTCCACAGGCTATAGGACGGCACTTCGTTCCGGAACTGGGGTTCCATGTCCAGGTTCTGGTCGGTGTAGCCGCTCTTGAACGATTGCGCCAGCGTGGCGCTCCACACGCCCATGCGCCAGTTCAGCGACGCGTTGTGCTTCCAGCGGAACACCGGATTGTTGGCGGCATAGCGGCCCACGTTCTGGGTGTACGGGCCTTCGCGCTCGTCCTGGTATTCGTACTTGTGGACATAGGTCCCATCCAGCGCGAAGGTGAAGTTGCCGTAGGCGGTGCCGCCCGAGCGCAGCGTCAGCGACAGGTCGATACCGTCGGTGTTGACCTTGCCCAGGTTTTCCTTCAGGTCCAGGATGGCGAACGGCGAGCCGTCCGGGTTGCGCAGGAAGCGGTCCTTGTACTTGGTGTAGTTGCCGTAGATAACTTCCTCGGGCAGCGCATTGATCTTGTCCTTCAGCTTGATGTTCCAGTAATCCAGCGCCAGGGTCGCTTGCGGGATCGGTTCGATAACGATGCCGGCGGCGAAGGTGCGCGATTCTTCCGGGCTCAGGTCCGGATTGCCGCCCTGCAGCTTGAACTGTTGCAGATCGCAGTCGCGCAGCGGGTTGGTGATCGGGTTGGACGACGGTACGCCGCCCGGGCACAGGATAGGATCGTTGTAGGAGTTGTTGGTGTCGTTCTTCGAGCGCGGCGCGTTCTTCTCGAACAGCGTCGGCGCGCGGAAGCCGGTCGAGGCTGAGCCGCGCAGCAGCACCTCCTTGGTGGGCTGGTAGCGCAGGCCCAGTTTCGGGTTGGTGGTGTTGCCGGCGTCGCTGTAGTCGTCGAAGCGGGTGGCCAGCTGCACTTCCAGGTCCTTGATCAGTGGCAAGCTCAATTCGCCGAACACGGCCTTGATGGTGCGCGAACCCGAGGTCGACTGCGAACCGGACAGGCCGGAGCTGGCGGCCTGGCCGGCGATGTCGCGGTTCACGAAGAAGTCCGCCTCTTCGCGGCGCAGTTCACCGCCGAAAGCCACGGCCGCCTTGCCGCCTGCCAGGTCCCACAGCTCGCGGCTGGCTTTGAAGTCGATGCCGGTGTTGCGGGTTTTGCCGTCCTGTACCTTGCCGCGCAGCGCCACGCTGTCCAGGTAGGCCTTGCCTGCCGCGTCCTGCTTGCCGAACGGGTTCAGGATGCCGTTGGTGACGCCGGCTGCGAACGATTCGTCGCGCACATAGCCGCCGGTGAACCATTCCTCCGAGCGGCTCTCCGACAGGGTGAAGCCGGTTTTGTATTCCCAGCCGCGCAGCACGCCTTCCACGCCGATGCTGAGGCGGTCGGCCGCGCCCAGCGAATTGATTTCGCGCTGGCCCGCCTCGGTCGGCCGCCAGTTGACCGACAGGGGCTGGCCGGACAGGCCGGCCATGGCCGGTACGCCGCCACCCGGGTTGCCCGGGTAATATTTGCTGGTTTTCGGCAAGATCAGGCCGGTCTGCGGCGGCGGCGCGGTGTGCGACAGCACGTCGTTCTCGGCGTGCAGGTATTCGATGGTGGCCTGGTGGTCGTTGTTGATCTTGAAGGTGGCCTTGCCGAAGAAGGCGGTCTGCTTCTGGGCCGGCAAGTTGTCGATCAGGCGCGTGTAGTCCTGGCGGCAGGTGCCGCCGCCGCCGATCGGCAGCGAGTAGGGCTGGTCGCAGCCGCCGGCGCGGCCAGGGTTGCCGGTGATGTTGGAGCCCGGGTCGAAGAAGTTGCCGGGGAAGGTGGTGCCGGAAGTCAGGTTCAGGCCGCGCTCGGGGATCACGCCGGTCTTGGAGAATTCGCGCTGCTGCGAGGTCAGGATGTCGAGCTTGTGGTAGTCGAACACGCCGAAGACGTTGTAGCCGTCCTGGTCCAGGTTGCCGAAGCCGGACGAGATGTTGACGCGCTTTTCGTCGGCGCCGGGGGCGCGCGGCAGCAGGGCCTCGGCGGTGATGGTGGTGGTTTGCACCGAGCGTTTGGTGATGAAGTTGATCACGCCGCCGATGGCGTCGGTGCCGTAGATGGCCGAGGCGCCGTCGCGCAGCACTTCGACGCGCTCGAGCGCGCTGACCGGGATGATGTTCAGGTCGACGCTGGCGCCGTCGTACGGGTGGTTGGCGATGCGGCGCCCGTTCAGCAGCACCAGCGTCTTGTCGCTGCCCAGGCCGCGCAGGTCGGCGCTGGACTGGCCGCCGGTGGGCAGGCCGGAGCTGTTGCCGCCGACCACGTTGCCGGCGCCGAAGCTGGAACTGTTGGAGGGGATCCGGTCCAGCACTTCCTGGGCCGTGGTCAAGCCTTGCTTGGCGAAGTCTTCGGCCTTGAACACCGTCAGCGGATTGGCCGTTTCCGATACCAGCCGCTTGATCGACGAGCCGGTCACTTCCACGCGCTGCATCGGCTGGCTGCTGTCCTGCGCCGAGGCGGCCTGGTTGGCCAGGCCCAGGCTCAGGCCCAGTCCGGCGGCGCACAGCAGGCGCACCGAGCGCGCGATTGTCGTTTCTTTCATCATTGCCCAAAACTCCCAAAAGAACATCGTTGTACATGTTATGGGCCGGTCCGCGCCGGATAGGCGCGTGGCCCTCGTATGGCAATTCTCTGAAGAAATGTTAATCTTCAAGCACAGAGATGTAACCACCGCCGGTTACCCATGTCAATAATGAAAGATTGTGTGTCAGCTTATTACAACGTGTCACGAATCACGCTGGGCAAGCGCGCGGTTTTGTGCAGGCGAACAAAAAGGGCGATGATCGCTCATCGCCCTTAGTCGGGAGTTAGGTGGAGTTTGCCGTCAGAAGACGGCCGATCCGCTTAAAACTTGTAAGTACCGCTGACGTAGAACTGGCGTCCCAAGGCGCTCGAATAGGACGGGTTGTAGCCGACCTGGTGCGAACCGGTGTTGCGCAAAGTGAACGGCGGCTTGCGGTCGAACAGGTTGATGATGCCCGCGGTCAGCTCCACATGCTTCAGCGGACGGTAGGCCGACTGCAGGTCGAAGGTGGTGTAGCTCGGCACGTCCAGCGTGATGCCGTAGCACTGGCCCGGCGCACCGGCCACGATGACGGCGCAATCGTCTTCCGTTTGCGGCTTGTCGGTGTAGCCGTTGCGGTAGTTCGCTGCCAGCGTGTGGGTAAAGCGGCTGGTTTCGAACGAGGTGGTGGCGCGGATCACATGGCGGAAGCTGACCTTGTCGTTCGAGCCGTAACGGTTCAAGCTGGTTTCCCACTGGTCGTCGGTGCCCGGCGTGGTGTAGCGCGACTTGATCAGGTAGGTACCGGCCAGGCGGCTGGTCAGGCGGCCGTCGAACAGCTTCATCTTGTGGGTGAAGTCGTAGTCGACGCCCTGGTTTTCCACCTTGCCGATGTTAATCGGCAGCAGCTTGATGGCCAGCACGTCCTTGCCCGTCGACCCGATGTGCTTGGTGGTAAACAGCGCGGCGTATTTGGCCGGGTTGGCGAAGATCAGGCCTTCGGAAACCGAGGTCACCTGGTCGCGGATTTCCACGTTCCACAGGTCGATTGCCATCGACAGGCTGTCGACGGGCTCGAACACCATGCCCACGCTCCATTGCCTGGACTTCTCCGGCTTCAGGTCCGGATTGCCGCCCTGGAAGGCTTCGAACTGCTGGCGCTGCACGCCGTTGCAGTAGGACGCCAGCGGGTGGCCGCCCATGCCGGTGGCGGCCGTCAGCGGGCACTGGTAGTTGCCGCCGGTGACGCCCCAGTCTTCCAGCGGACCGGCGATTTCCGTCATGCTGGCGGCGCGGAAGCCGGTGCCTGCCGCCGCGCGCAGCATCAGGTTCTTGGCGGCCGAGTACTTGGTGCTCACTTTCCAGGTGGCGGCGTTTTCCTTGCTGCCCACTTCCTTGCCGGTCAGGTTGTTGTCGATGGCGCCGATCTGGTCGTAGCGCACCGAGGCGGTCGCTTCCAGTTTCCTGGTGAACGGCATCACCAGCTCGGCGTAGGCGCCGGCGTTGTTGCGCTCGTAGTTGCTGTCCACCTGGGCGTTGTCGAACAGGATCTGCGCCTGCTTGGCGACGTCGGCCTGGTCGATGCGGAAGGCGGTGTTGCGGAAGTCCGCGCCAACGCCCAGCTGGGCGGCGCCGCCGGCCAGCTTGAACACTTCGCGCGAGGCGCGCGCGTCGATGCCCTTCATTTCCACGGTCTGCGTGTTGTAGGTGCCGCTGAAGCCGGTGTCCAGCAGGGCGCTGCGCATGGTCGCCGGCATCTCGCCCTGGGCGTAGCCGAACGGGTCGATGGTGCCGGCGTCCAGCGCGGCCTGGAACTTGTCGGCCAGCGGGAAGCCGCCCACGTATTTCTGGGTCTGCTTGTTCTTCGAGTAGGTCACCGCCGAGTTGATGTCCCAGCCGAACGCCTGGCCATCGACGCCGGCCACCAGGTGGGTGGCCTTGGTGCCGTAGTCGTAGGTGCGGTTGCCCATTTCATACAGGCGGTACTTGGCCACCACCGAGGTGGCGCCGGCTTGCTGTTCCGGCGTCAGGTAAGGCTGGATGTACTTGTTGTACAGCGCCGAGCCCTTGGTGATGCTGAAGTCGGCCGGGTAGGGCGCGATGCTGGCGACGATTTTCGCTTCGGTGTAGGCGAAGTCGAAGAAGCCCTTGAAGCCGGTGTTGCCCAGCTTCAGGCTGCCCGAACTGAAGACCGAGTCGCGCTGCGATTCCGGGTTGATCTCGATGGTGGACGGCGAGTCGTAGAAGCAGTTGCCGTCGCCGTAGAAGTCCAGGTTGCTGGCCGCGCATTTGCCGCCGTGCGACAGCGCGTACGGGTTCAGGTTGACGTTCTGCTCCACCGGCTTGCCGGTTTTCGGGTCGATGGTGTCGTAGCTGACGGTGGCGTTGGCCGGCAGCGAACGGGAGGAACCGTTGATGAACTGCAGCGCCTGGCCGGTTTTCGGATCGGTGAAGTTGACGATGCCGGTGCGCGCGAAGTCGCGCTGCGACGCTTTGAGCTGCTTTTGCTGGTCGTGGCTGGCCGAGACGAACACGCTGTAGCCGTCGTCCTCGTAGTCGCCGAAGCCCTTGCTGACGCTGATGGAATTGCTCTGGCCGCCGGATTTCTGAGGGCTGTTGAGCTTGGCGTTCACTTCCCATGGGGAAGCGCCTTTCTTCAGGATGAAGTTGACCACGCCGGCGATGGCGTCGGCGCCGTACAGGGCCGAGGCGCCGTCGGTCAGCACTTCCACGCGCTCGATGGCCGACAGCGGAATCGAGTTCAGGTCGATGGTGGTGCCGGAGTTGGCCGGCGCCACGCGGCGCCCGTTCAGCAGCACCAGCGTGTAGGCCGCGCCGATATCGTGGATGGAGGCGGTGGTGACGCCGCCGCCGCCGCCGCCGACCGAGTCGCCGGCCACGGAGAAGCCCTGCATGGCGGGCAGCTGCTGGATGAAGTCGGTAACCGTGCTGACGCCGGTCTTCTTGATGTCCTTCTGGCTGAAGCTCTGTACCGGCAGCGACGCTTCGGAAGCGATGCGCTTGATGCTGGAGCCGGTGATTTCCACGCGCTGCATGGTCTCGGTTGCCGCTTCCTGGGCTGCAGCGGCGTGCATGCCCAGTGCCAGGCCACCCGCGAACATCACGCGCAGGGAGCGGGACAGTACTGTTTCTTTGATCATTACTTTGAAGCTTTCTTTTGATGCGATGGGAGGAATCAACTTGCTGCTTAACTTGCCGTTTTTGCAGGTCCCTGTAATTCTCACGAAAAATCACAGGGGCGTTATAAGACCACTGATTGCGCAATCTTGTCAATTTTTGTTCGGGTTTTTTGCGGAAACAGGAGTATTTCTGCTAACTAGATACTGTTTTAACAAAACTATCTGTATAGACTTATCAAAAGAAAAAAGCAGGGCGGCGCTTGCGCAGCCTGCGGAGGCCGACGTATCAAAAGAAAAAAGGGCGGTGCTTGCGCACCGCCCTTCAGGCGTTCCGGCTAAAAGCTAAGCGATTAGAAGAACTTGTAGTTCACGCCCACTTTGACGTAGCGGCCGATGGCGCCGGTGGCGTCCATCGGGTTGTAGCTCAGGCCGCCATAGGTCAGCGGATCCAGCGGCGCAATCTTGTCCAGCACGTTGTTCATCGACGCGAACAGGGTCAGCTGCTTGCTGAAGTTGTAGCGGGTCGACAGGTCCAGGGTGGTGAACGAAGCGATTTCGCAGTTGGTGGTGCCTGGCTGGCCGTTGGCCAGGTTGGAGGCGCAGGTGTTGCCTTCGAACAGGATGTTCTTCATCTTGGCGCGATAGTTCACGATGCCGTTGAAGTTCCAGTCGCCGATGTCCCAGGTGCCGGTCAGGTTGATCTTGTCCTTAGGCGTACCGGCGCAGTTCGAGGTGTCGCAGTTGCCATGGGTACCGGCGAACTGGTACACCGTGGTGGCGGACTCGTGGCGCTTCCAGGATGCCACGTGGGTCCAGGTCAGGCCGACTTGCGCCTTGCCCCAGGAACCCAGGCGCAGGCGCTGCTTGATGTCCAGGTCCACGCCGCTGATTTCGGTGAAGCTCGAATTGCGGTACGGGGCTTGGGTCAGCACCAGGGTGCCCGAGTTCGGGATCACCACGCCATTCTGGACCAGGTTGTTGTCGTTGCGGATAGCGGTCGGCAGGGCGGCAGCTTCGTTGTACGGCAGCGGATTGATCTCGTCGGAGCGCTTGATCTTCCAGCCGTCCACGGTGATGGCGGTATCGGCCAGCACGTCCCACACCAGGCCCACGGTCATGCCCTTGGAGGTTTCAGGACGCAGGTTGGCGTCGCCCACCTTCACGGCTGCCACAGGAATGGCGCAGTCGGTCGACGTGGCGCCGCCTGCTGCTGGTTTGCCGCCAGGGCAGCGGATTGGATCGGACACGGTCGAGGTGCCGGTCGATTGCGACGAGGCGCTGCCTTCGGCAGGACCCGGGGCGCGGAAGCCTTCGGTGTAGGTGCCGCGCAGCGCGAAGCTCTTCAGCGGGGTCCACTTGATGCCGGCTTTCGGCGTGGTCGAGTTGAAGTTGTCGTATTTGTCGTAACGCACGGCGGCGCTCAGTTCGACGTTCTTGATCACCGGGGCCAGGATCTCGGCGTAGATAGCCGATACCTTGGTGTCGCCGAAGGCGGCCACGTAGCTCGAGTTGATGGAACCGTCTTCCGAACCCTTCAGCGAAGGATTGGACAGTTTTTCCTGGCGGTGCTCGGCGCCGATCGCCAGGCCCATGTTGCCGCCCGGCAGAGCCCACAGCTCACGCGAAGCCTTGAAGTCGATCACGTCCAGCTTGGTGGTCGAATCGGAGGTGGCGTTGGTCACCATGGCTGCGTACAGCGAAGCGGGGTTCTTGTTGGCCTGCGCGCCGATGTAGTACGGGAAGAAGGGCGACTTCGGATCGCCCAGTGCGGCCGCCACCACCTTCATGTTCAGCATGTTGCTGTAGTCGAGGTGCAGCTTGGACTCGGAATGGGTGTAGCCGGTGTCGTACTCCCAGCCCATGGCCGAGCCCTTCACACCCACCACGAAGCGGGTGAATTCGTTGTTGGCCGAGCGGGTGCTTGGGCCGACGTCGAAGGCGCTGTAGCGGATGCGGACCGGTGCGCCGTACGGGTTCTGAGGATGGCTGGCGGCCATGATGTTCAGGTTGCCGTAGTTGATGAAGCCCAGCGGGTTGGTGGCGTTCGGCGGGAAGGCCACGGTCGGGGTCACCGACGGCGGGATCATCGTGAACGCGGTGTCGCGCTTGGAGTAGCCGGCTTCGACATAGGCTTGCATGTCGTCGTTGACTTGCCAGGTGCCGCGGCCGTACAGGTTGACCGATTCAATCTCCGGCTGCATGTCGCGGAACTGGTCGTTGTGCCACAGGCAGCCGCCGTTGGCGCCGGTCTGGTCGACCGTCTTGCTCAGGCTGGAGCAGCCTGGCAGGCTGGTGTAGGCGGTGGTGACCGGATTGCGGATCAGGCCGGTTGGGCTTGGCTGGGCGCTGTTTACGCCGGCGATGTAGCCGCTGGCGAACTGGGTGCCGACCGGGAAGCCGTATGGACGCAGGTCGCCGTGGCCGATGTGGCCGCGGTCGGCGCGGTCGCTGTTTTTCAGGCGGTCGGACTGGTTGTATTCGGCGTTCAGGACGATGTTGTACTTGTCGTTGTCCAGGTTGCCCTTGCCGAACGAGACCGAAGCCTTGTTTTGCTTGGCGTCGCTGTAGCGCGACGTGCCGACGTCGCCCTTCACTTGCAGGCCCTCGAAGTCCTTGCGCAGGATGATGTTGACCACGCCGGCGATAGCGTCGGCGCCGTAGGTCGACGAAGCGCCGTCCTTCAGGATCTCGATGCGCTCGACGATCTGCATCGGCACGGTGGACAGGTCGGTGAAGCTCTTCTGGCCGTCATCGGCGCGGGCGAACGGCGCCATGCGGCGGCCGTTCAGCAGCACCAGGGTGGAGGTCGCGCCCAGGCCGCGCAGCGAGATGGCGGTGGAACCAGCGGCGAAGCCGTTGCCGAAACCGGTCGGCAGCGAACCGGCGCCGTCCACGGTCAGCGTCTGCAGGTATTCGGCCACGGTGGCCTTGCCCGACTTGAGCAGCTCTTCGCGGCCGATCAGCTGGATCGGCGAGGCGGTTTCGGCGGTGGCGCGCTTGATGCTCGAACCGGTAATCTCAACACGCTGGACATTCGCGCCGGCATCTTGTGCCATCGCCGGTGCTGCCAGCAGACCTGCTGCAACCACGCTGCCCGAGAATATCAGGCGCACGGAACGTGCCATAACTGTTTCCATCATCATGCTAAAAACCTCCAACTAGTGTATTGATAAACGAAGCGACTGCACTGACTTTTTGTTACCCGCGTATTCGGCAAAGTCGGCCCGTTCCCAGTTGAGCAAACGTCTAGGCATTTGCTCAAGTCTTCGATGGAACCACCGCGCGGCGCGCACTGTCAAGGCGGACACGGCAGCGGCGGCATAACCAAAAGTTGTTTTCCGGCCTACAAAGCCAGCGATCTTGACGCTAAATTGCGGCAAATTCAGCCTACGCGGTGCAACGGGGCGAAATCGAAGTGTGAAAATGGCGCGGCGGCAACTTCACGCTTCGGTGGGGTTTTGTTAGTTTTTGGCCACAGCAAGCGTAAAAAAGGGCGGTGATTGCTCACCGCCCTTTTTGGGGATACGACCTTCAGATTGTTACATTAGTTGAAGGTGTAGGTCGCGCCGACTTTGAAGTAGCGGCCGATGGCGCCGGAGGCGTCCATTGGGTTGAAGCTCATGCCGCCGTAGGTCAGCGGGTCCAGCGGAGCGATCTTGTCGAACACGTTGGCCACCGACGCGGTCAGCTGCAGGTTCTTGCTGAAGTTGTAGCGGGTCGACAGGTCCATGGTGGTGAACGAAGCCAGCTTGCAGCCGTTGGGCGCGGCGCTGCCGTCAGCAAACTTGGAGGCGCAGATGTCGCCTTCGTATTTGATGTTCTTCATGCTGTCGCGGTAGTTCACGTTGGACGCGAAGTTCCAGGCGCCGATGTCCCACGAAGCGGACAGGGTAGCCTTGTTCTTCGGCGTGCCGGCGCAGTTCGAGGTGTCGCAGTTGCCGTGGGTGCCAGCGAACTGGTACTGCACGGTGTCGGACTCGGCGCGCAGCCAGGACGAGATGTGGGTCAGGTTCAGGCCGATGACGGCCTTGCCCCAGGCGCCCAGGCGCAGGCGCTGCTTGACATCCAGGTCCACGCCGGTCACTTCGGTGTAGCTCGAGTTGCGGTAGGCGCCCGACACCACCAGCAGCGAGCCGGAGTTCGGAATCACCTGGCCGGCGGCGTTCTTCAGGTTGTTGTCGTTACGCACGGCGGTTGGCGATTGCGCCGCTTCGGCGTAGGACACCGGGTTGATCTCGTTGGAACGCTTGATCTTGAACGCGTCGATGGCGATGCTGTTGCCTTCGAACGGATCCCATACCATGCCCAGGGTGTAGCCCTTGGATTCTTCAGGCTGCAGCTTAGGGTTGCCGACCTTGATCGAGCTGACGGTGATCGAGCAGTCGGTCAGGGAAGCGCCGGCCGCTGGCGTGCCGCCCGGGCAACGGATCGGGTCGCGCACCGGAGCGCTGCCGACTGCCTGGCTCAGCACGTTGGACTCGGCCGCGCTAGGAGCGCGGAAGCCTTCGGTGTAGGTGCCGCGTACCGCGAAGTTCTTGGCCGGGGTCCATTTCGCGCCCACTTTCGGGGTGGTCGAGTTGAACTGGTCGTAGTGGTCGTAACGCAGGGCAGCGGTCAGTTCCACGGTTTTCAGCACCGGCGCCAGCACTTCGGCGTAGACGGCCGACACGTTGTTCTTGCCGAACGCGGCGGTGTAGCTGGAGTTGATGGAGCCGTCGGCGGTGCCCGACAGGGACGGGTTGCTCAGCGTTTCGCGGCGGTGTTCGCCGCCGATGGCCAGGCCCATGTTGCCGCCTGGCAGAGCCCACAGTTCACGGCTGGCCTTGAAGTCGGCGATCATCAGCTTGGTGCTGGAATCGGAGGTGGCGTTGGTCACCAGGGCAGCGTACAGCGAAGCCGGGTTCTTGCCGGCTTGCGCGCCGATGTAGTACGGGAACAGCGGCGACTTCGGATCGCCCAGCGCCGACTGCAGTGCCTTCATGTTGAACAGGTTGCTCCAGTCCAGGTTCAGCTTGGACTGCGAGAAGGTGAAGCCGGTCTCGTAGTCCCAGCCCTTGACGGTGCCTTTCAGGCCAGCCACGAAGCGGGTGAACTCGTTGGTGTTCTTGCGGGTGCTTGGGCCCACGTCGAAGGCCGAGTAGCGCACGCGCACCGGTACGCCGTACGGGTTCTGCGGGTGGTTGGCAGCCATCAGGATGGTGTTGCCGTAGTTGATCAGCTGGTTGGGACCGCCGTTCGCGCCCGGAAACACCACGGTCGACGAGGTGGCCGACGGGGTCAGCGTGAAGGCCGTGTCGCGCTCCGAGTAGCCCGCTTCGAAGAAGGCCTGGTGGTCGGCGTTGATCTGGAAGGTGCCGCGCGAGTACAGATTGATCGATTCGATCTCCGGGTTCATCGAGCGGAACTTGTCCTGGTGCCACAGGCAGCCGCCGTTCGGGTCTTGCGGCGCCGAGGTCGAGAACTGGCTGCAGCCCGGCAGCGAGACGTACTGGCCCGTTTTCGGGTTCAGCAGGGCGCCGGTAGGCGATGGCGAGGCCGCGCCGTTGGTGATGTAGCCGCCGGCGTACTGGGTGCCGATGCCGTAGCCCCATGGGCGGATGTCGCCGTGGCCGATCCAGGCGCGGTTGCCGCGGTCGGAAGCCTGCAGGCCGTCGGTCTTGCTGTATTCGGCGTTGAAGACGATGTTGTACTTGTCGTCGTCCAGGTTGCCCTTGCCGGCGGTCACGGAGACCTTGTTCTGCTTGGCGTCGGAGTAGCGCGATGCGCCGGTGTCGCCCTTGATCTGCAGGCCTTCGAAGTCCTTTTTCAGGATGATGTTGACCACGCCGGCGATGGCGTCGGCGCCGTACAGCGAGGACGCGCCGTCTTTCAGCACTTCGATGCGCTCGACGATCTGCATCGGGATGGTGGACAGGTCGGTGAAGCTCTTCTGGCCGTCGTCGGCACGGGCGAACGGCGCCATGCGGCGGCCGTTCAGCAGTACCAGGGTGGAGGTCGCGCCCAGGCCGCGCAGCGAGATGCCGGTGGCGCCAGCGGCGAAGCCGGAACCGAAGCCGGTCGGCAGCGAACCTGCGCCGTCTGCGGACAGGGTCTGCAGGTATTCGGCGACAGTGGCCTTGCCGGACTTCATCATGTCGTCGCTGGTCAGGACCTGGATCGGCGACGCGGTTTCCGCGGTCGCGCGTTTGATGCTCGAGCCCGTGATTTCCACGCGCTGGATGTTAGCGTCTTGTGCAAAAGCCTGTTGGGCCATCAAGCCCGCCGCCACCACGCTGCCCGAGAAGATCAGGCGCACCGAGCGGGATAAAACCGTTTCCATCATCATTACAAACAACTCCCAAGAAAAGTATCGTCTGGCGGCATCCAAAGGCGTAGCCAAGCCGGGCCGCTTTCGGCACAGCTTGCTAACTGGATTAGTTGCACACCAACAATTCTCTCCAAAAATCACATATTGTTTTCGGAGAGGGATCGCATCAGAACACTGGGGGCTAAGAATTGTCAATGAAAAGCGCGTCCTGTGATGCGAGAAAACAACAATCGTTTTGTTTGCTGATATGTAAGATGTTGCGCTGCGTTCTACTGTTGAACATGTACGATAACGCCGTTTTTCAATCATGAAATATTGCAATGCAGCATAACTTTTTCTTGCGCGCCGGGCCGGGGTAAGGATGATGGTGGGGGAGCGGGTGCTCCTATAACTCTGAGGAATACCTGATTAATGCTTGCCTATATTCTGCGCCGCCTGTGGCAGATGCTGCCCACCATGCTGGGCGTGGTACTGCTGGTGTTTATCCTGTTCAACTGGGTGGGCGGCGATCCGGCCTATATCCTGGCGGGCAAGATGTCCAGCGCCGAGAGCATCGCCAATATCCGCCGCCAGCTGGGCGTGGACCAGCCTTACTACGTCCAGCTCGGCATCTTCCTGAAGCAGATCGTCACCTTCGACTTCGGCCAGAGCTGGGCCACCGGCGAAGCCGTGTCCAGCATCATCACCACGCGGTTGGGGCCGTCGCTGACGGTGCTGGTGCCGCTGACCATCCTGGAAACGCTGATCGGCATCGCGCTGGCGCTGGTGGTCGCCTTCGTGCGCGGCTCGCTGCTGGACCGCGCGGTGATGATCGCCTGCACCGTCGGCATGTCGATCTCCATCCTGGTCTACATCATCGTGTTCCAGTACGGCTTGGCCTACCGCTTGGGCCTGTTCCCGGTGCAGGGCTGGGGCGATAGTTTCTGGGGCAACCTGCTGCGCTACGCCACGCTGCCCATCCTGATCGGGCTGGCGGTGACCATCGCGCCCACGCTGCGGCTGTACCGCACCTTCGTGCTGGACGAGGTCAACCAGGACTATGTGCGCACGGCGCGCGCCAAGGGTTTGGGCGAGGGACGCGTGATGTGGGTGCATGTGCTGCGCAACGCCGCCATTCCCATCATCACCCATGTCATGGCCAACCTGCCGGCGTTGCTGATCGGCGCGTTTCTGCTGGAGCGCTTCTTCGGCATTCCGGGCATCGGGCGCGAAGTGATCCTGGCGGTGGAGCGCAGCGATTTCCCCGTCATCAAAGCCATTACCGTGTACGTGGCCGCCGCCACCATGGTGTTCAACCTGCTGACCGACCTGCTGTACCAGGCAGTCGATCCGCGCGTGCAATTGAGGTAGGCAAGTGAGCAAAGAAGTGCAGATGCAGAATCCCCACGCCGCGCCCGGATTATGGACGCTCGCCTGGCGCCGCTTGCGCGCCGACCGCGTGGCCATGGTTGCCCTTGCCGTGGTCGGCGCCTTCATGCTGCTGCTGGCCTTGTCGGCCAGCGGGCTGGTCGTCTCCGACTGGGAGGAGGAGGTGGGAATCAATTACGCGCCGCCGTCCTTCCTGGCAGGCCCATCGTCCCGCGCTGCGGACCCCGCCGGCGCCGCAGGACGGGCGAGTGCGGAGCACGTGACCCAAGCGCCGCCGCAAAACGAATTCGACCCCCTCGCCGACGATCTGCGTGCGCTGCGCGCCGGACTGCCCGCCGCCGCCCTGGCGCCCCCCGAGCGCCAGCCCTCGCTGCCCTTCGGCGCCGACAAATGGGGGCACGACGTCATCAAGAAAACCATCAAGGGCGGCGAAACCTCCATCGTGGTCGGCCTGGTGGCGGCGCTGGTGGCAGTGGCGCTGGGCACGCTGTTCGGCGCCGTGTCCGGCTTTTATGGCGGCCTGGTGGACGACTTCTTCAACTGGTTCTACAGCATCTTCACCTCCATCCCGTCGATCCTGATGATACTCACCGTGGCCGCCGTGCTGCAGCAGAAGGGCGTGATGACCATCGTGCTGATCCTCGGCCTGACCGGCTGGACCGGCCCCTACCGCCTGATCCGCGCCGAATACATCAAGCACAAGGCGCGCGAGTACGTGATGGCGGCCGACGCCATTGGCGCCTCCAGCTGGCGCAAGATGTTCTCGCACATCTTCCCCAACGTCAGCCATGTGGCGCTGGTGCAGGTGTCCATCCTGGTGGTCGGTTTCATCAAAGCCGAAGTCATCCTCAGCTTTCTCGGCTTCGGTGTGCCGGTGGGCGTGGTCAGCTGGGGTTCCATGCTGAACGAGGCGCAGAACGAACTGATACTCGGCAAGTGGTGGCAGCTGGCGGCGGCCGCCTCCGCGATGGCCTTGCTGGTCACCGCCTTCTCCCTGTTCACCGACGCGCTGCGCGACGCCCTCGACCCGAAAGTGAAGTGATGGATAACACCAATTTGCTCGAAGTGCGCGACCTGCGTGTCCGCTTCCGCACCGGCAAGACCAGTACGTTCGAGGCCGTGAAGGGCATCAGCTTCGCCGTGCCGCGCAACAGCACGGTGGCGCTGGTGGGCGAGTCCGGCAGCGGCAAGTCGGTCAGCTCGCTGGCGGTGATGGGGCTGCTGCCGCCGGACACCACGCTGATCGACCCGGCCGGCAGCATCCTGTTCCGCGGCCGGGACGTGCTCAAGCTGAGCGTCGCCGAGCGGCGCCGCATGTGCGGCAAGGACATCTCGATGATCTTCCAGGAGCCGATGTCCTCGCTGAACCCGGTGTTTACGGTGGGCTACCAGATCGGCGAAGTGCTGCGCCAGCACATGGGCATGGGCAAGAAGCAGGCGCGGCTGCGCACGCTGGCGCTGCTGGACGAAGTGGGCATTCCCGACCCGGCGCAGAAGATCGACGCCTACCCCAGCCAGATGTCGGGCGGGCAGCAGCAGCGCGTGATGATCGCCATGGCCATCGCCTGCGAACCGGAGCTGCTGATCGCCGACGAGCCCACCACCGCGCTGGACGTCACCATCCAGAAGCAGATCATGGAGCTGATCGCCAGCCTGCAGCGAAAGCGCCAGATGTCGGTGCTGTTCATCACGCACGACCTGGGCCTGGTGGGCGAGATTGCCGGCCAGGTGATCGTGATGCGCCACGGCGAGGTGCGCGAGGCCGGCGCCACGCGCCAGATTTTCGGCGACCCGCAGGACAGCTACACCAAGGCGCTGCTGCACTGCCGCCCGTCGCTCGATACGCGCCCGTGGCGCCTGCCGGTCATCAATGACTACATGGAGGGCAAGGCCGGCGCCGGGGTCGCGCTGAAGCAGCGCGCGCGCGGCACCGCGCCGGACGACGAACACGTGCTGGTGGTGGACAAGCTGAGCAAGAGTTTCTACGTGCGCGAAGGCTTGTTCGGCCAGCGCGAGTTCAAGGCCGTCAAGGACGTGTCGTTCAAGCTGGCGCGCGGCAAGACACTGGGCGTGGTGGGCGAATCCGGTTCCGGCAAGACCACGGTCGGGCTGACCCTGCTGCGCCTGCACCAGGCCACCGGCGGTACCGCCATGTTCGAAGGCAAGGATCTGATCTCCATGCCGGCCAGGGAATACATGGCCTACAAGCGCCGCATCCAGATCATTTTCCAGAATCCATACGCATCGCTGAACCCGCGCTACACGGTGGGGCAGATCCTGCTTGAGCCGATGAAACTGCACAACATCGGCGCCAGCGAACGCGAGCGTGTGGAAAACGCCTGCCAGCTGCTGGAGAAAGTGGGCCTGCCGGCGCACGCCTTCCATCGCTACCCGCACGAGTTTTCCGGCGGCCAGCGGCAGCGCATCGCCATCGCGCGCTGCCTGACGATGAAGCCGGAAATCCTGGTGTGCGACGAATCGGTGTCGGCGCTGGACGTGTCGGTGCAGGCGCAGGTGCTGAACCTGCTGCAGGACTTGCAGGACGAGTTCGGCCTGTCCTACATCTTCATTTCGCACGACCTGTCGGTGGTCAAATACATTGCCGACCAGGTCATGGTGATGCACCAGGGCGCAGTGGTGGAGCTGGCCGACTCGGACCAGCTGTACCGCAATCCGTCGCATCCCTACACCCGCTCGCTGCTGGCGGCGATCCCGCGCCACGATTTCGGATAAGATAGCGGCATCATGGCGAACTTACTCTCATTGCTGCAGGAATACGGTGTGTTCATCGTGTTCGCGATCGTGCTGATCGAACAGATGGGTTTGCCCATCCCCGCGTTTCCGCTGCTCATCGTCTCCGGCGCGCTGGCCGCGAACGGCGAACTGCACTGGGGCGGGGTGCTGGCCGCCGCGCTGCTGGCCTGCTCGGTGAGCGATTTCTTCTGGTTCCGCGCCGGGCGGCGCTACGGCAAGCGCATCCTGAAGCTGCTGTGCCGCATTTCCCTGTCGCCGGATTACTGCGTCAGCCAGACGGAGGATAATTTCCGCCGCTGGGGACCGAAGTCGCTGCTGGTCGCCAAGTTCATTCCAGGTTTCAACACCATCGCGCCGCCGATGTCGGGCGCCATGGGCACCTCCTATCCGCGCTTCCTCGGCTTCAGCGTGCCTGGCGGGCTGATCTGGTGCGGCACCGGCATCGGCATCGGCGCCTATTTCCACCAGAGCATAGACGACGTGCTGGACATCCTGTCCACCATGGGCGGCACCGCGCTAAGCGTGCTGGGCGCCTTGCTGGTGCTGTTCATCCTGTACAAATATGTCGAGCGCAAGCGCTTCCAGCAGGCCGTGCAGATGGAGCGCATCACGGTCGACGAGCTCAAGCAGCTGCTGCAGGACGGCCACGCCCCGGTAATGGTCGATGCCCGCAGCGCCACGGCGCAGATGCTGGAGCCGGCCGTGCCGGGTGCGCTGCTGGTCAACGGCGATCCGCTGGGCGTGATTGCCGCGTTGCCCAAGGACCGCCACATCATCGTCTACTGCAGTTGCCCGAACGACGTCACCGCCGCCCACGTGGCCAAGCAGATGCATGCACGCGGCTACAGCTACGCGCGGCCGCTGCATGGCGGGCTGGATGCGTGGAACACGGCATTCGCGCATGAACTGCGCCGCCCGCGCGACGAGGCCGATTCGGCGGTCACCGCGTCCCACGGCTGAACCGGCGGGCTGCGGCCCCTGCGGACGCGCAAAAACCCTGGCTTCGGCCGGGGTTTTTTGCTTTGGCGGGGTAGTCATACTACGGTTGATTTATTGCGAAGCGTTAGTTTTTGTACCAAGTGCGTCTGAAAATGTACCAAAACTACAAAGAGGGCTTGCGCGGGAGTTGAGATTTCCATTAAGCTAAGGCCTCAACTATTTTTTCGCCATCATGACTGTCCAGCCTACCTCCCCTCAACATTCCGGCTTCCCCGGCGGCCCGCGTTTATTGGCGGACGTGGGCGGCACCAATGCCCGTTTTGCGCTGGAAGTGGCTGCTGGCAGCGTCGCCCACATCAACGTGCTGGCCTGTGCGGACTATCCGTCCCTGGCCGATGCGCTGCGCGCCTACCTGGCGCTACCCGGTGTGGCTGAGGCGGTGGCGGCGGCTGGCGGCGGCATCCGCCATGGCGCCATCGCCATCGCCAACCCGGTGACCGGCGACTTCGTGCGCATGACCAATCACCATTGGGAATTTTCCATTGAAGCGCTGCGCAGCGGCTGCGGTTTCGACGTGCTGGCGGTAGTGAATGACTTCACGGCCCTGGCCAGCTCGCTGCCCTTCCTGTCGGATGAGCAGAAGCGCCAGGTGGGCGGCGGCGCGGCGCAAGCCGGCGCGCCGCTGGGGCTGATAGGCGCCGGCACCGGCCTGGGCGTGTCCGGGCTGATCCCTGGCAAGGACGGCGGCTGGACCGCGCTGCTGAGCGAGGGCGGCCATGTCAGCTTCTCGCCGGCCAATCCGACCGAAGTCGCCATCCTGCAGTATGCGTGGACCGAGTTCGAGCATGTCTCGGCCGAGCGCCTGATGTCCGGCGTGGGCATCGAACTGATCTACCGCGCGCTGCGCCACCATCGCGGCCTGGCGGCCGAAGCGCTGGCAGTGCCGGAAATCGTGCGCCGCGCGCTGGACGGCGAATGCGCGCTGTGCGACGAGGCGGTGGAAACGTTTTGCTGCATGCTGGGCACCGTGGCCGGCAATCTCGGCGTCACCTTGGGCGCGCAGGGCGGCATCTATATAGGGGGCGGCATCGTGCCGCGCCTGGGCGCGCGCTTCGACCGCTCCGGTTTCCGCGCCCGCTACGAGCAGAAGGGCCGCTTCGGGCAGTACCTGGCGCGCATCCCGACTTTCGTCATCACGGCCGAGTATCCGGCCTTCGTTGGGGTGTCTGCCATTTTGAACGAGCGGCTTGCCTCGGCGTAATTCTTATTCCGCTTGACTGGACAAATTATCCGTTTCGTAGTTTTATCAGGTACAATTGCCGCAGTTGGACCTGACACCTCCATCCCCATCGGTAGTGCCCCTGCCCAGCGCGCATAGGCCCGGGCGCACATCTTTGCATTTATTTGCAAACACAAGATAGCTATGAATACAGTTGAGGCGAAAAAAGTCCTCGAAACCGCTTTGCTATGCGCGCATGAGCCTCTGTCGATTCACAGCTTGAAAAAGCTGTTTGTTGAACTGGACGATCAGGGCCGGCCGCGCAATGACGGCCTGGGCACCGAGACGATCAAGGAAATACTGGAACAACTGAGGCTGGACTGGGACGGCCGTGGCATCGAGGTCGTGAGCCTGGCCAGCGGCTGGCGTTTTCAGAGCCGGCCCGAGATGAAGCACTATCTCGACCGCCTGAGCCCGGAAAAGCCGCAGAAATACTCGCGCGCGACGCTGGAAACCCTGGCCATCATCGCCTACCGCCAGCCGGTGACGCGCGGCGATATCGAGGAAATTCGCGGCGTGGCCGTGAACTCGCAGACGATCAAGATGCTGGAAGACCGCGGTTGGGTTGACGTGGTCGGCTACCGCGATGTGCTGGGACGGCCGGCCCTGCTGGGCACCACCAAGCACTTTTTGGATGATTTGGGACTCAATTCGCTGTCCCAGCTGCCGCCTTTGCAGCAAATCAGCGATATGCGAGGTGGCGCGCCCGACATGGAAGCGCTGGAAGCAGCCCTGCAGGAGAACTTTGACAAAGCGGCGCAACACGCCGCGCCGCCCATCAATGAGGCACCGGCTCACGCCCTTGCGCCAGAAACGACGGTTGACGCTGAGCCCAACCAAGAAATGAATAATGAACAACACTGATACCCCAGAGACTGTCGCCGGCGCACCCGCCGCCGACCCGGCTGCCAAGCCTAAGCGCCGCACTAAAGCCCAGATCGAAGCCGACAATGCTGCGCAAGCCGCCGGCGAGACTGCGAAACCGAAACGCAAAACCAAGGCCGACGCCGCAGCAGGCGATGCCGCCGCCGCGCCTGCCGACGGCGCCGCCGCCGCGCCCGTGAAGAAACCGCGCGCCAAGCCGGTCAAGGCCGCCGCTGAAGGCGCCGACGCCGGCGCTGCCGCCGCTGCGCCCGCCGCCGCAGGCGAGGCCACCCCGGCCAAGGCGCCGCGCGCCAAAAAGCCAAAAGCCGACGTGCCTGCCGCTGTAGGCGCCGCCGCTTCCGCTGACGCCGCCGCGCCAGCCGCGCCAGCCGCGCCAGCCGCATCCGGCGAGGCCCCGGCCGCCGACGCCGTCCAAGGCAAGCACGACAAGGCCGAGCGCCGCCCGCGTGGCCCGCGCCAGATGCGCGAACTGCGCGCCGTGCGCGAAGCGACCCGTCCGGCGCCGGTGGTAGCCGGTGCCGACGGCGCCGAGGGTGCCGCAGCCGCGGCCCCGCAGGCAGGTGCCGCTGAAGGCGAGGGCGCCGCCGCCCAGGGGCAAGGCCAGCGCCACGAGCGCGGTCCGCGCAACGAAGGCCGCAACAAGAACAAGAAGAAGGGCAAGCAGCGCGGCCAGGGTGGCCAGGGCGCGCAAGCCGGCCAGGCCGGCGCCAAGCTGAGCGACGCCGACGCCGCCTTTGCCTACGCCACCTCCGACGCCTTCGACCGCGAAGACGGCAAGGGCCGCGCGCCGGCCAAGGTCGTGCGCCGCGACCTGACCGCCGACGACGACGCGCCCAAGCTGCACAAGGTGCTGGCCGAAGCCGGCCTGGGCTCGCGCCGCGACATGGAAGACCTGATCGTTGCCGGCCGCGTGTCGGTGAACGGCGAGCCGGCCCACATCGGCCAGCGCATCCTGCCGACCGACGCGGTGCGCATCAACGGCAAGCTGATCCAGCGCAAGGTGAGCAAGAAGCCGCCGCGCGTGCTGGTTTACCACAAGCCGGCCGGTGAAATCGTGTCGCACGACGACCCGGACGGCCGTCCATCGGTGTTTGACCGCCTGCCGACCATGAAGGCCGGCAAATGGCTGGCCATCGGCCGCCTGGACTTCAACACCGAAGGCCTGCTGCTGTTTACCACCTCCGGCGACCTGGCTAACCGCCTGATGCATCCGCGCTACAACATCGACCGCGAATACGCGGTGCGTACGCTGGGCACGCTGGAAGAAGGCATGCGCCAGAAGCTGCTGGCCGGCGTCGAGCTGGAAGACGGCATGGCCAACTTTTCCAAGATCGCCGACGGCGGCGGCGAGGGCATCAACCGCTGGTACCGCGTGGTCATCAGCGAAGGCCGCAACCGCGAGGTGCGCCGCATGTTCGAGGCCATCGGCTTGACCGTGTCGCGCCTGATCCGTACCCGCTACGGCGCGATGACGCTGCCAAGCGACCTGAAGCGCGGCCGCTGGGAAGAAATGGAAGAAAACACCGTGCGCGACCTGCTGGCCGCGTATGGCGTGGAGAAAAAGCAGCCGGGCGACAGTGCCCAGGGCGCGCCAGGCGGCCAGGGCGGACAAAAACGTCCGCAGGGCGTGCATGGCGGCCAAGGCGGCCGTGGCCAGGGCGCAGCCCAGGGTCAGCGCGGCAGCCAGAAGCCGCGCCGCGACCGCGACGAACATGATGACGGCGAGCCGAACGGCAACCGCATGGACGTCAGCAACAAGAATGCCGACCCGTTCCCGCAAGCACCGCGCGGCCAGGGCCGTGGCCAGGGCGCCTATTTCGGCGCCGGCCAGGGCGGCGGCTTCGGCCGTCCGGGTGGTGGTTCGGGCCGCCCAGGCGGCTCCGGCCGTCCGGGCGGCGCGGGCGGCGGCCAGGGTGGCCTGGGCCGTGGCCAGGGCGGCCAGGGCGCCGGCGCCGGCAAGGGGCCGAAAGGCCCGCGCCAGCCGGATCCGCTGCAAACCACGTTCGGCTTCGGCAATGCCGGCGGCCCGCGCCGCGGCAACCAGCAGCCGCGCGGCGGCGCCTCCGACCACGGCATGCCGCGCCGCCGCAAGGGCTGATCGCATAGCGGGCTGAGCCGCATTGGCGCCAAATCGGGGTCTGACCCCGAAGTGTGCTGAATGCGGCTCAGCTTGGCTGGTTTCGCGCGGCTTGCCGTTTTTTGGCGGATTTGATTGTTGTTTGCGTGTCTACTGTGGTATGTGGCATTGCAGCGAAGTCAATTGGCGGTTATAATGACCAGCCTAGAAAAGTGATACGCAGGTTTTAACGCTGAGTGTGCTTTCATCTGGATTGGAATACAAGAAGATGGGCAATTGCCCATTTTTTTTTTGGTGAACCGTTTTTAGCGGAGAATTTTTTTGCAACTGCCGGAACTAATTGAAAAGACCGTCGCCGGTCTGGGCTACGAGCTGGTTGATGTCGAACGGGCCGAGCGCGGACTGCTGCGCGTCTATATCGATTTCAGCGCGGCGGATGCGGCCGAAAAAGGCCCGATCACGGTTGAAGACTGCGCCACGGTCAGCCACCAGCTGAGCCATGTGCTGACGGTCGAAAACGTCAACTACGAGCGGCTGGAAATTTCGTCGCCCGGCCTGGATCGGCCGCTGCGCAAATTGGAAGATTTCACGCGTTTCGCAGGTTGCGAAGCCATCGTCAAGCTGAAGGTCGCCATGCCAGGCACCTCCAACCGCAAGTCCTTCGAGGGCGTGCTGCAGGAGCCGCAGGGCGATCAGCTGGCGTTGGAGTTTGAAGGTAAAGATGGTCCGGCGCTGTTGGAGTTTACGCTCGCCGATATGGATAAGGCACGCTTGGTGCCGCAGGTGGATTTTAAGGGACGCAAAGCATGAGTCGCGAAGTTTTGTTATTGGTGGACGCGCTGGCGCGTGAGAAAAACGTCGACAAGGACGTGGTCTTTGGAGCGCTCGAGTTCGCGCTGGCGCAAGCCACGAAGAAGCGCTACGAAGGCGAGGTCGACATCCGCGTTTCGATCGACCGCGATTCGGGCGAGTTCGAATCCTTCCGCCGCTGGCACGTGGTGCCCGACGAAGCGGGCCTGCAGCTGCCTGACCAGGAAGTGCTGCTGTTCGAAGCAAAAGAGCAGATCCCCGACATCGAAGTGGACGACCACATCGAAGAGCCGATCGAATCGGTCGAGTTCGGCCGCCGTTTCGCCCAGGACACCAAACAGGTAGTGCTGCAGCGCGTGCGCGATGCCGAACGCGAACAGATCCTGGCCGACTTCCTGGAGCGCGGCGACTCGCTCGTGACCGGCACCATCAAGCGCATGGAGCGCGGCGATGCCATCGTGGAATCGGGCAAGATCGAAGCGCGCCTGCCGCGCGACCAGATGATCCCGAAGGAGAATCTGCGTATCGGCGACCGCGTGCGTGCCTTCATCCTGCGCGTGGACCGCAATATGCGCGGCCCGCAGGTGATCCTGTCGCGTACCGCTCCCGACTTCATCATGAAGCTGTTCGAGCTGGAAGTGCCGGAGATCGAACAGGGCATGCTGGAAATTAAATCCGCAGCCCGCGACGCCGGCGTGCGCGCCAAGATCGCCGTCTACACGGCCGACAAGCGCATCGACCCGATCGGTACCTGCGTCGGCATGCGC
Organism: Massilia sp. Root351; assembly: GCF_001425045.1. Lineage (GTDB taxonomy): Bacteria > Pseudomonadota > Gammaproteobacteria > Burkholderiales > Burkholderiaceae_D > Rugamonas. The sequence continues at coordinate 1,055,495 of NZ_LMDJ01000001.1, forward strand.
GGTTCGCGTGTGCAAGCCGTGACCGGCGAGCTGGGCGGCGAGCGCGTGGACATCGTGCTGTGGTCGGAAGATCCGGCCCAGTTCGTCATCGGCGCGCTGGCTCCGGCCAATGTCTCGTCGATCATGGTCGATGAAGAGAAGCACGCCATGGACGTGGTGGTGGACGAAGAGAACCTGGCCATCGCCATCGGCCGCTCGGGCCAGAACGTGCGCCTGGCCGCCGAGCTGACCGGCTGGAAGATCAACATCATGACGGCCGAAGAATCGGCCGACAAGGCAGCCCAGGAAACGGCCGCGATCCGCGCGCTGTTCATGGAAAAACTGGATGTCGACCAGGAAGTGGCCGACATCCTGGTGGAAGAGGGCTTTGCCAGCCTGGAAGAAATTGCTTACGTGCCGATCTCCGAAATGCTGGAAATCGATGCGTTTGACGAAGATACCGTCAATGAATTGCGGACCCGCGCACGCGATGCGCTGGTGACCGAGGCGATCGCCTCGGAAGAAGGTCTGGAAGGCATGGACGAGGCATTGGTCGGTCTGGAAGGCATGGACCGCATCACCGCCGGCAAGCTGGGTCTGGCTGGTATCAAGACCGTAGAAGCTTTTGCCGCACTGGCTTACGACGAATTTGGCGCCATCCTGGCCCTGTCCGCCGACCGTGCCCGTGCACTGATTGCAAGTGAATTTGAAGATGTGACCGACGATGAGATGAAGTTGGTTGACTCGAAGTACGACGACCGCGCCAAGGCCCTGCAAGCCAAAGCCTGGTCGGCGGCCGAATCCGCAAAGGCATAATTTGAGTATCTTTATCATCTCCGCGACACATAGAAAAGAGGACTGAATGGCGAGTAACAACGTAGCCCAATTTGCCACCGAACTGAAGATGCCTGCAGATTTGCTGCTGACGCAGCTGCGTTCTGCTGGCGTCGAAAAGAGTTCGACGTCAGATCCATTGTCGAAAGATGATAAGGATAAGTTGCTGGAACATCTGCGCCGTACCCACGGTGCAGCTGCGGACACTGAAAAGAAAAAGATCACGCTGACCCGCAAGGAAACCACCGAGATCAAGCAGGCTGACGCCACGGGCAAATCCCGCACCATCCAGGTCGCGGTCAAGAAAGTACGCACCTTCGTCCAGCGCGACGAGCCGGCGCCTGTCGCCGCCCCTGCCGCGCCGGTGGTGGACGCCGCCGAAGTGGCGCGCCGCGAGGAAGACGCACGCAAGCAGGCCGAGCTGATCGCCCGCCAGGAAGCGGAACTGCGTGAAAAGCAGGAGCGCCTGGCCAAGCTGGAATCGGAGAAGGAAGCCCAGGCCCAGGCCGCCGCTGCCGCCGAAGCCGAAGCGAAGAAAGCGGCCGACGCCGAAGCCAAGAAAGCCGCCGCTGCCGCCAAGGCCGCCGCCGACAAGCCAGCCGCTGCAGCCGCAGCGCCGGTGGTAGTCGACGCCGCCGCCGAAGCGAAGAAGGCCGCCGCCGCTGAAGAAGCGAAGAAAGCCGCCGAGCTGGCCAACAAGGAAGCCGCCGAGCGCGCAGCCGCCACCGAGCGCGCACGCAAGGCCGTGGCCGACGAAGTGGCCCAGATCAAGGCCATGATGAACGCGCCGCGCCGCGCCATCAAAGCCCCTGAACCAACCCCGGCACCGGTCGCCGTCAAGGCCAAGACCGCCGAAGGCACGCTGCACAAGCCTGCCGACAAGAAGCCGGCCACCGACAAGCCGGGCGATAAAAAGCCTGCCGTCGGCGACAAGAAATCCATCAAGTCGGCCAATGTCTCGTCGACCTGGCAGGACGACGCCAAGAAGCGCGGCGCCCCTGGCGGCGGCGCAGGCAAAGGCCGTGGCGGCAACACCGGTTCGACCGGCGGCCGCGACGGCTGGCGCAGCGGTGGCCGCGGCGGCCGCCGTGGCGGTTCGCACGCGGACGACCGCGAGACCAACTTCCAGGCCCCGACCGAAGCCATCGTCAAAGATGTGCACGTGCCGGAAACCATCACCGTGGCCGAACTGGCGCACAAGATGTCCGTCAAGGCATCCGAGGTTATAAAACAGCTGATGAAGCTGGGCCAGATGTGCACCATCAACCAGGTGCTGGACCAGGAAACCGCGATGATCCTGGTGGAAGAGATGGGCCACAAAGCCCACCCTGCCGCCGAGGACGATCCGGAAGCGCTGCTGGCCGACCAGGGTGAGCACGCTCACTTCGAGTCCACCTCGCGCGCACCGGTGGTGACCGTCATGGGTCACGTCGACCACGGCAAGACCTCGCTGCTGGACTACATCCGCCGCGCCAAGGTGGCGTCGGGCGAAGCCGGCGGCATCACGCAGCACATCGGCGCATACCACGTCGAAACGCCGCGCGGCATCATCACCTTCCTGGACACCCCGGGCCACGAAGCCTTTACGGCCATGCGTGCCCGTGGCGCCAAGGCCACCGACATCGTCATCCTGGTGGTGGCGGCGGACGACGGCGTGATGCCGCAAACGAAGGAAGCGATCGCCCACGCGAAAGCTGCAGGCGTACCGCTGGTGGTGGCGATCAACAAGATCGACAAACCGGGCGGCAACCTGGAGCGCGTGACGCAGGAACTGATCTCCGAACAAGTGGTGCCGGAAGAATACGGCGGCGACTCGCCGTTCGTGCCGGTGTCGGCCAAAACCGGCCAGGGCATCGACGACCTGCTCGAGCAAGTGCTGCTGCAAGCCGAAGTGCTGGAACTGAAGGCACCGGTCGACGCGCCAGCGCGCGGCCTGGTGGTGGAAGCCCGCCTGGACAAGGGTAAGGGTCCTGTGGCCACCATCCTGGTGCAGTCCGGTACGCTGAAGCGCGGCGACGTCGTGCTGGCGGGTTCCTCGTATGGCCGCGTGCGCGCCATGCTGGACGAGAACGGCAAGGCAGTGGCCGAAGCCGGTCCATCGATCCCGGTCGAAATCCAGGGCCTGACCGAAGTGCCGGCCGCCGGTGAAGAAGTCATGGTCATGGCCGACGAACGCAAGGCCCGCGAGATCGGCCTGTTCCGTCAAGGTAAGTTCCGCGACGTGAAACTGGCCAAGCAGCAGGCCGCCAAGCTGGAAAACATGTTCGAACAGATGGCCGAAGGCGAAGTGAAGAACCTGCCGCTGATCGTCAAGACCGACGTGCAGGGTTCGCAAGAGGCGCTGGTATCCTCGCTGCAGAAGCTGTCGACCTCCGAAGTGCGCGTACAGGTTGTACACGCTGCGGTGGGCGGCATCACGGAATCGGACGTCAACCTGGCTGTGGCCTCGAAAGCGGTCATCATCGGCTTCAACGCCCGTGCCGATGCACAGGCGCGCAAGCTGGCCGAGTCGAACGGCGTGGACATCCGCTACTACAACATCATCTACGACGCGATCGAAGAGGTGAAGGCAGCCCTGTCCGGCATGCTGGCGCCAGAGCGCCGCGAGCAGGTTACCGGCCAGGTCGAAGTACGCCAGGTCATCCTGGTCTCCAAGGTCGGCGCGATTGCCGGCTGCCTGGTTACCGACGGTGTGGTCAAGCGTGTTTCCTCGGTTCGTCTGCTGCGCAACAACATCGTGGTGTGGACCGGCGAGATCGATTCGCTCAAGCGCTTCAAGGACGATGCGAAAGAAGTACGCGCCGGTCTGGAATGCGGCTTGTCGCTGAAGAACTACAACGACATCCAGGTTGGCGACACCCTGGAAGTGTTCGAAGTGCAGGAAATCGCCCGTACGCTGTAATAGCGGTCGGCGCACTGGCGGGTCAGTGGAACCGGGGCGAGCCCCCGGTTTCATTGGCCCGCCAATTTTTTTAGGTAAGACATCATGGCAAAACATAGCAAAACCATCCCCGCGCGCGGCCTGCGCGTGGCCGACCAGATCCAGAAGGACCTGTCGGTACTGATCGCCTACGAACTGAAGGACCCGCGCGTGGGCATGATCACGCTGTCCGAAGTCCAGCTCACGCCGGACTACGCGCACGCCAAGATCTATTTCACCATGCTGAAGGACGATCCGGAAACCGTGAAGAACACGCTGGCCGGCCTGAACGCGGCCTCCGGCTACCTGCGCAATATGCTGGGCAAGCGCCTGCACATCCACACGCTGCCGGCGCTGCACTTCCACCACGACATGTCCGCCTCGCGCGGCATGGAGCTGTCCGCGCTGATCGACCAGGCCAACGCCACCCGCGCGCTCGATGACGACGGCGACGCCGGCGGCGACAAGGGCAACGGCGAAGCCTGATGAACCAGCCGAAAGTCAAACGCGTCCGCGACCTCGTGGACGGCGTGCTGCTGCTCGACAAGCCGGTCGGCCTGTCCTCCAACGACGCGCTGATCAAGGCCAAGCGCATGCTGAACGCGAAGAAGGCGGGCCACACCGGCACGCTGGACCCGTTCGCCACCGGCCTGTTGCCGCTGTGCTTCGGCGAAGCCACCAAGTTCTCGCAGGACTTGCTGGAAGCCGACAAGACCTACCTGACCACGGTGCACCTGGGCCAGCGTACCGACACCGGCGACACCGAAGGCCAGGTCATCGAAACGCACGCGGTGAACGTCACGCGCGAGCAGATCGAGGCCGTGCTGCAACGCTTCCGCGGCCCCATCGAGCAAGTGCCGCCGATGTACTCGGCCCTCAAGCGCGACGGCAAGCCGCTGTATGAATACGCCCGCGCCGGCGTGACCCTGGAGCGCGAGGCGCGCCCGGTCACCATCCACAGGCTGGAATTTGTCAGCTACGAGGCGCCGTTCCTGAAGCTGGAAGTCAAGTGCAGCAAGGGCACTTACATCCGGGTGCTGGGCGAAGACATCGGCGCCGCGCTGGGCTGCGGCGCGCATTTGAACGCGTTGCGCCGCATCCAGGTCGGCGACCTGGTGATGACGGACGTGGTGACCTTGGAACAGGTGGCTGCCCACCCGGCCCCGCTGGAACTGCTGGCGCCGGTGGACGCGCTGCTGTCGTCCTTTCCGGCGGTGCAGCTGACCGAGGAACTGGCCAGGCGCTTCCTGAACGGGCAACGCCTGCCGCTGGGCAAGGAGCCTGCCGTCACGCCGCCCATGCTGGCGCAGGTGCCGGGCCGCGTGCGCGTCTACCTGGGCGAGAAGCTGCTCGGCACCGCCCAGCTGGGCGAGTACGATATCCTGGCGCCGGAACGCCTGATCGCGGTCGGCGCCTGACCCTGCCAATCATCCGCTGGCCAGTGTCGGTTTTCCTTACATAATTGTGGAAGAAAACCGAGACCGCCTGATGTTGTCTGTATGGCACATTTTCTGCTTTCGTCTGGGAACCCTCAATCATAAGGATTTCCCGATGAAAACAGTTTTCGCCAAACTGGCCTGCGCACTGCTGCTGGCCGCGCACGCTTGCGCCGGCACCGCCCATGCCGCCGTGATCGGCGCCGGCGGCTTCAGCGCTCCCACCCTGATTAATTTCAATGACGCGACAGCCGGCCAGATCGGTTCCCAGTATGCTGCGCTGGGCGCCACTTTTCTCAATTTCAACCTGGATGTCTACCAGACCTCGCCGGCGCCCGCCAGCAAGGTGGCGCTGAAATTCGACGGCAACAATCCCGCCCTGAACGGCGAAGTGCTGTTCAATTCCGTCATCACCCGCCTCGGCTTCGACGCCACCACCAACCCGGAGGATGACACCACCGTGTTCGCCTACCTGGGCAACACCCTGGTGGGGAGCGCCTTCTTTGACACTGTCGGCGACGGCGCGGGCGGCAGTTTCATCGGCATTGAATTCCTGTCCGGTTTCGACCGCGTGGTGATCCACACCGACCCGGTGGTCAACGGGGCCATCGCGATCGATAACCTGCGCTTTGAAAACGCGGCGGCGGCAGTGCCGGAACCGGGCACGGCGGCGCTGATGGGCATCAGCCTGCTCGCGCTGGCCGCAGCGCGCCGGCGGCGCCGGGAAGGGCGGCCAGGGGGCGCTATGGCGCCGCACCTGGGCGCCGCGCCACAGCGGGACGGGGCGGTCGCGTAAAGTTTTTATTGCGGTGCAGTACGTGCTATACTAGTGGGTTCCAGTGGCCGCTATTTCGGTTTGCGCCACTCCCGTGCCCCTCGTACGCGCCGTATGCGCCTTGTACGCCCTGTACGCACCCGCAGTTTTTCTGTACTTATAACGACTATGTCTAATACTAAACGCGCAATTCGCAATATCGCCATCATCGCCCACGTTGACCACGGCAAAACCACCCTCGTGGACCAGCTGCTGAAGCAGTCCGGCACCTTCCGTGAAAACCAGGCCGTCGACACCCGCGTGATGGACTCGAACGACCTCGAAAAAGAGCGCGGCATTACGATTCTGTCGAAAAACTGCGCCGTCGAATACGAAGGCACCCACATCAACATCGTCGACACCCCAGGCCACGCCGACTTCGGCGGCGAAGTGGAGCGCGTGCTGTCGATGGTTGATTCGGTTCTGCTGCTGATCGATGCGCAGGAAGGCCCGATGCCACAGACCCGCTTCGTGACCCGCAAGGCGCTGGCCCTGGGCCTGAAGCCTATCGTCGTGGTCAACAAGATCGACCGTCCGGGCGCGCGCGCCGACTGGGCCATCAACCAGACCTTCGAACTGTTCGACAAGCTGGGCGCCACCGACGAGCAGCTGGACTTCCCTATCGTGTACGCATCGGGCCTGAACGGCTATGCCGGCCTGACCGAAGACGTGCGCGGCGGCGACATGAAGCCGCTGTTCGACGCCATTTTGAAGTTCGTCCCGGTGCGCGACGACAATCCGGACGGCCCGCTGCAGATGCAAATCACCTCGCTGGACTATTCGTCCTACGTGGGCAAGATCGGCATCGGCCGCGTGTCCCGTGGCCGCGTCAAAGCCGGCCAGGACGTCGTGTTCATGAACGGTCCAGGCACCACCCCGCAAAAAGGCCGCATCAACCAGGTGCTGAACTTCAAGGGCCTGGAGCGCGTGCTGGTTGACGAAGCCGTCGCCGGCGACATCATCCTGATCAACGGTATCGAAGAAATCGGCATCGGCTCGACCGTGTGCGCACCGGACACCCCGGAAGCGCTGCCGATGCTGACCGTCGACGAACCTACCCTGACCATGAACTTCATGGTCAACAACTCGCCGCTGGCCGGCCGCGAAGGCAAGTTCGTTACTTCGCGCCAGCTGCGCGACCGCCTGGACAAGGAACTGAAAGCCAACGTGGCGCTGCGCGTCGCCCCGACCGACGACGACACCACCTTCGAAGTATCGGGCCGCGGCGAACTGCACCTGACCATCCTGATCGAAAACATGCGCCGCGAAGGTTTCGAGCTGGCCGTGTCCCGTCCACGCGTGGTGTTCAAGATGGTCGATGGCGTGCGCCACGAGCCGTTTGAGCAGCTGAGTGTCGACGTGGAAGAAGTCAACCAGGGCGGCGTGATGGAAGAGCTGGGCCGCCGCCGCGGCGACCTGCAGAACATGGAATCGGACGGCAAAGGCCGCGTGCGCCTGGAGTACCGCATCCCTGCGCGTGGCCTGATCGGCTTCCAGGGCGAATTCATGACCCTGACCCGCGGCACCGGCCTGATGAGCCACGTGTTCGACGCTTACGGTCCGGTCGACAACACCAAGGGTGAACTGGGCGGCCGCCGCAACGGCGTGCTGATCTCGCAGGACGACGGCGCCGCCGTGGCCTACGCCATCTGGAAACTGCAGGATCGCGGCCGCATGTTCGTGGTCCACAACGACCCGGTGTACGAGGGCATGATCATCGGTATCCACTCGCGTGACAACGACCTGGTGGTCAACCCGATCAAGGGCAAGCAGCTGACCAACGTGCGTTCGTCGGGTACCGACGAAGCGGTGCGCCTGGTGCCGCCTATCCAGATGTCGCTGGAATACGCAGTCGAATTCATCGACGACGACGAACTGGTGGAGATCACCCCGAAATCGATCCGCCTGCGCAAGCGCTTCCTGAAAGAGCACGAGCGTAAAAAAGCTTCCCGCGAAGCGTAATCGCCTCGCTGCCATGAAAACCGCCGCACCCGCAAGGGGCGGCGGTTTTTTTTGTCTGTCCGCGTCGTTTTGCAGCGCACCATAGCGTGCTAAACTAATTGTCACTTTTCCATTGCTGCTATACTGAATGCCAGTCCGGAAGCTCAATTGTGCAGCGCACACAGCAAAAGGGGATTCAGCGTGAACGACAGAACCAATGTATTCCAGCCGGCCTGGCCCGGTACGCCCTTCGACATCGCCAGGCAGGCCGGCGAGTACTGGATCGACGCCTGGCAGCGCTCGGTGCTGTTCATGGATGTGCTGCGCCAGCGCGGCGACGACCATGCGGAAAGCGTGGCGCAGGCCGCGCCCCATGTACTGAACTTTGAATTCGACGTGGTGCTGGACGGCCGCGACCTGGAACGCCCGGTCAACTACGGCCTGCTGAAGATCCGCCCGCCCGAGGGCGTGGCAGTGGACGCGAGCCGCCGGCCCTTCATCGTGTTCGACCCGCGCGCCGGGCACGGCCCCGGCATCGGCGGCATGAAGCACGACAGCGAAATCGGCGTGGTGCTGCGCGCCGGCCATCCCTGCTACTTCGTCGGCTTCCTGCCGCAGCCGGTGCACGGCCAGACCATCGAGGATGTATGCCGCGCCGAGGCGCGCTTCATCGCCAGGGTGGCCGAGCTGCATCCGGATGCGGACGGCAAGCCGGCCCTGATCGGCAATTGCCAGGCCGGCTGGCAAATCATGATGACCGCCGCGCTGAATCCGGACCTGCCCGGGCCGCTGGTGCTGGCCGGGGCGCCGCTGTCCTACTGGAACGGCGTGCACGGCAAGAACCCCTTGCGCTACCTGGGCGGCCTGCTCGGCGGCACCTGGCTGACCGCGTTTTCCGGGGACCTGGGCAACGGCGTGTTTGACGGCGCCCACCTGGTCAGCAACTTCGAGAGCATGAACCCGGCCAACACCTGGTGGAAGAAGGAGTACAAGGTGTACGCGCAGGTGGACAGCGAGGCGCAGCGCTTCCTGGAATTTGAAAAGTGGTGGGGCAACCCGGTGCTGCTGAACGCGCCCGAGATGCAGTACATCGCCGACAACCTGTTCGTCGGCAACCGCCTCAGTTCCGGCTCGATCCACGACTCCACCGGCCGCCGCATCGACCTGCGCAACGTGAAGTCGCCCATCGTGGTGTTCTGTTCCTGGGGCGACGACATCACGCCGCCCCACCAGGCGCTGGGCTGGGTGCTGGACATGTATCAGGACGACGAGGCGCTGGCCATGAGCGGCCAGACCATCATCTACGCCATGCACGAAACCATCGGCCACCTCGGCATCTTCGTCTCGGCCACGGTGGCCAACAAGGAGCACGAGGAATTCACCTCCGCCATGGACTTGATCGACGTGCTGCCGCCCGGCCTGTACGAAGCGGTGTTCCTGGAAAAGACGCCGGAGACGCTGAACGCGGCGCTGGCTACCGGTAATTACGTGATGCGCTTCGAGCGCCGCTTCCTGGACGACCTGCGCGCGCTGGGCGGCAACGACGCCGAGGACGAGCGCCGCTTCGCCGCCGTGGCGCGCGTGTCGGACGTAAACGTGGGCCTGTACCGCACCTTCGTCAGCCCGCTGCTGCGTTCGGCCATGAACGACCAGAGTGCCGAGGCGCTGCGCCAGCTGCATCCTTACCGGCTGCGCTACCGCGTCTACTCCAGCAAGAATCCGCTGCTGCACGGCATAGACAAGCTGGCCGAGCGGGTCCGCGCCCAGCGCCGCCCGGCGGCGCCGGACAACATCTTCATCGCCCTGCAGGAAGCCTTTTCGCGCCAGATCGTGGCGCTGCTGGACCAGTACCGCGACGTGCGCGACGCCGCCGTCGAGCGCTATTTCATGAACCTGTACGGCTCGCCGGTGCTGCAGGCGCTGGTCGGCCTGCGCGCGGACGACCAGCGCGTGCGCCAGCTGGGGCGCGACATCGCCCGCGAGACCGTGGCCGCGTCGGCGCGCGCCAAGCTGGTGGAGCAGGCCGCCGTCGGCGGCACGGTGGAAGCCATCGTGCGCGCGCTGCTGTACGTGTTCCGCGCGCCCGAGCTGCGCGCGGCGGATGAGCGGGCCTATGCCACGCTGCGCGAATTGCGCGCCCACTCGCGCGCCGGCCAGCTGATGACGCTGACCCATTTCAAGGAACTGGTGCAGCAGCAGGCGCAGATCCTGTCGTGGGACGAGGCGGCCGGTTTCGCCGCGCTGCCGGCCTTGCTTCCCCCCGAGCCGGAAGAGCGCGCGCGCGCGCTGGACGTGGTGCGCCAGGTGGCCGGCGCGGCCGGTGCGCTGAGCGGCGAGGCGGCCGAGCGCATGGAGCGCGTGGCATCGGTATTCAACAGCCACGCCGGCGCGGCGCTGAACCTGGCCGCTGCTGTCGCCGTCGACCCGCCTTCGGCCAAGCCCCCGGCCAAGCTGACGCACAAGGAGCAGGCATGAGCGCTGCGGCGGCCGCTGGCCGCGCACACGCCCATTACGACCGTTTGATTGCCGCCGCGCAGGCGGTGGACGCGCCGGTGGTGGCGGTGGCGCACCCCTGCGACCGCAACGCGCTGGAGTCTGCGCTGGACGCGGCGCGGCTGGGCCTGATGACGCCCGTCCTGGTCGGCCCGGAAGCGCGCATCCGCGCCGCCGCCGCCGAAGCGGACCTGGACATCTCCAGCCTGGCCATCGTGGCCACCGAGCACAGCCACGCCTCCGCGCAGCGCGCCGTGCAGCTGGTGCGCGAAGGCCACGCGGCCGCCCTGATGAAGGGCAGCCTGCACACCGATGAACTGATGGGCGCGGTGGTGCAGGCCGAAGGCGGGCTGCGCACCGCGCGCCGCCTCAGCCACTGTTTCATCATGGACGTGCCGGGCTTTCCCGAACCGCTGATCGTCACCGACGCCGCCGTCAATATCGCGCCCACGCTGGCCGACAAGGTGGACATCGCGCAAAACGCCATCGACCTGGCGCACATCCTGGCGTTCGACGAGGTGCGCGTGGCCATCCTGTCGGCGGTGGAAACGGTCAATCCGAAAATCCCGTCCACCATCGAAGCGGCGGCGCTGTGCAAGATGGCGGACCGGGGCCAGATCACCGGCGCGTTGCTGGACGGCCCGCTGGCGCTGGACAATGCGGTCAGCCTGGCCGCGGCGCAGGTCAAGCAGCTGCACTCGCCGGTGGCGGGCCGCGCCAACGTGCTGCTGGTGCCGGACCTGGAAACCGGCAACGTGCTGGCCAAGAGCCTGACCTTCATGGCCGGTGCGGATGCGGCCGGCATCGTGCTGGGCGCGCGGGTGCCGGTGATCCTGACCAGCCGCGCGGACTCGGTGCAGGCGCGCCTGGCTTCGTGCGCGGTGGCCGCGCTGATCGCGCACAGCAAGCTGGCCGGCGCCAAGCTGCTGGGGAGCTAGCCGATGGCGGCCATGCGCGCGGACGATGCGGTCATCGTCATCAACGCCGGGTCGTCCAGCATCAAGTTCTCGATGTATGCGGGCGGGGACTTGCAGCTGCGGGCCAAGGGCAAGATAGAAAACCTGTACGCGGGCCAGACCCGCTTTACGGCGCAGGACGGGGCAGGGCGGCCGTCCGCCGAGCATGTATGGCCCGGCGCGCCGCTGGCGCATGACGAAGCCATGCGCTATCTGGTGGGCTACGCGCAGGGCCACCTGCAAGGGCACCGCGTGGTGGCGATAGGCCACCGCATCGTTCACGGCGGCACAGGTTTCAGCGGTCCGGTGAAGCTGGACGCGGACGTGCTGGCGCAGTTGGACAAGCTGGTGCCGCTGGCGCCGCTGCACCAGCCGCACAACCTGGCGCCGGTGCGCAGCATCCTGGCGCTGGCGCCGCAGGTGCTGCAGGTGGGCTGCTTCGACACCGCCTTTCACAGCACCCAGCCGCCGCTGGCGCAAGCATTCGCGCTGCCGCCGGAAATCACCGGGCGCGGGGTGCGGCGCTACGGTTTCCACGGGCTGTCCTACGAATACATCGCCAGCGTGCTGCCTGCGCTGGACCAGGCGCCTGCGGCACGGGCCGCGCCGGCCGAGCCGCAGGCGGGCGCGCTGCCGGTGCTGCTGGGCGGCGCGCCGTCCGCCGCCGCGCGCCTGGCCGCGCAGCTGGCCGGCGGGCGCGTGGTGGCGGCGCACCTGGGCAACGGCGCCAGCATGTGCGCCCTGCGCGCCGGGCGCAGCGTGGCCAGCACCATGGGCTTCACCGCCATCGACGGCCTGCCCATGGGCACGCGCTGCGGCAGCGTCGACCCGGGCGTGGTGCTGTACCTGATGGAGGAACTGAAAATGGGGCAGAGCGATATCCAGCGCCTGTTGTACCAGCAGTCCGGCCTGCTCGGGGTGTCCGGCATTTCGTCGGACATGCGCACGCTGGAGCAGAGCGGCGACCCGCGCGCCAGGCTGGCCATCGACCTGATGGTGTACCGCATCGGCCGCGAACTCGGTTCGCTGGCGGCCGCGCTTGGCGGGCTGGACGGCATCGTGTTTTCCGGCGGCATAGGCGAGAACAGCGTCGCGCTGCGCAGCGCCGTTTGCCGCGACGCCGCCTGGCTCGGCGTGCAGCTGGACCCGGCCGCGAACGAAGCCGGCGCCGGTCCGCACGCCACTGCCGCCGGCGCCTTCCGCATCAGCGCGGCGGGCAGTGCGGTGCCGGTCTGGGTGGTCCCCGCCAACGAAGAATTGATGATCGCGCGCCACGCGCAATCCCTGCTGGAGGCCTAGCATGAGTGTCGATACCGTTTATCCCATCCTGGCCGGACGCCGCGCCCTGGTGGTCGGCGTGGCCAACGAGCATTCCATCGCCTACGGCTGCGCCAAGGTGTTCCGCGAACTGGGCGCGGAGCTCGCGCTGACCTATCTGAACAACAAGGCCAAGCCCTACGTCGACCCGATCGCCGAGGAACTGGATGCGGCGTTGCTGCTGCCGCTGGACGTGGCGCAGCCCGGCCAGCTGGAGGCCGTGTTCGCCGCCATCGCCGAGCGCTGGGGCAGCCTGGACATCCTGGTGCACTCCATCGCCTACGCCCCCAAGGCCGACCTGCAGGGCGGCCTGCTGGACTGTTCGCTGGACGGTTTCCTGCAGGCGATGGACGTGTCCTGCCATTCCTTCGTGCGCATGGCCAGGCTGGCCGCGCCGCTGATGAGCGAAGGCGGCGCCATGTTTGCCATGAGCTACCACGGCGCCGACAAGGTGGTCCCGAACTACAACGTGATGGGGCCGGTGAAGGCGGCGCTGGAAGCATCCTGCCGCTACCTTGCGCACGAACTGGGGCCGCAAGGCATCCGCGTGCATGCCGTCTCGCCCGGCCCGCTGCAAACCCGCGCCGCGTCCGGGCTGAAGGACTTCGACCTGCTGCTGAGCGACGCGGTGGCGCGCGCCCCGATCGGTGAACTGGTGGACATCTTCGACGTCGGCAACACCTGCGCCTACCTGGCCTCGCCGTACGCCAAGCGCCTGACCGGCAGCACCGTCTACGTGGACGGCGGCCTGAACATCATCGCCTGAGGAGGGCGCATGCAAATCATCCTGACCGGCTTGCACGGCGATGCAAGCGAACAAAGCGTGGAGCTGGGCCTGGCCCGGTTTTTCGAGGTGCGCAGCGTGCGCCTGGTGCGGGACGGCGAGCCCGACAGTCCGTGGGCGGTGGTGGCGGTGGCCGACCATTACGGCAAGGTATGGGATACCTGCAACCGCCTGCGCGGCATTTTCCACCGTGGCAGGCGCCTGGGGTTCTATATCCCGCTGCACCAGGACCTGGGCCCGGAAGACTTGCTGCCGCACGAGCAGCTGCATCTGGACTGAAGGGGGGCGCGGCCGGCGCCGGCCGCGCCCGGTTCAATGCTGGCGCCAGGCCTTAGGCCTTACCGCCGCGCTGCCTGCGGCGCGCGATGAAGCCCAGCAGGCCCATGCCGCCCAGCAGCATGCCGTAGGTGGACGGCTCCGGCACGGCCGTGATGCTGACGTTGTCGATGGCCACGTCGAAGTTGGTGTAGCCGTAGGCGTAGCCGGGTTTCAGCGTGGTGAAGACGATCTCGTCCACGCTGGACAGCACACTGGCAAAGCTGCGCCCGCCCGGCAGCGTGGGCGCGCCGCTGCCGTCCTCCGCGCCGTAGCCGCCCCAGCCGGAAGGCAGCAGTGACGAGGACGTGTCGGCGATGGTCACCGAGAAATGCTTCCAGTCGCTATTGCTGGCGTCCAGCGTGCCCAGGTCGAACCACACGCTGGTGTAGGGCAGGTTGGCCGGCTTGTTGTCGTAGTCGCGCAGCTCCACCACCAGGCTGCGCGTCACTTCCTGCCCGAAGTACTGGATCGACATGGCCGACACATCCAGCCCCAGGGTGACGCTGCGCGACTTGGTGTAGTCGCCCAGGAAGGCCCCGTTGGTGCTGTTGCGCCAGTCGATGCCGAAGTTCTCCATGGTGGTGCGGTAGGCGGGCGCGCCGTTGCCCAGGCCGGTGTCGATGCCCGAGCCGCCGTTGCCGTCGGCCGGCTGCATGCCGAACCAGCCCTCGTCGCCTTTGGAAAAATCCACCGTGGCGCTGGCCGGCGCCGCGCTGGCAGTCGCCGCCGTTGCGCTTGCCATGGCCAGCAGTACTGCGAGCAGTGCTTTCTTCTGTGTCATAACCATTCCTTTGTTAGTTGATGATAAGACTGACAGTTACACCCGGCCGGGGTTGCCGAAGCATCAAACTTAAGAAATGCTTAACCGGGTGTGAGCCGACTTTAGGGAGGGCGGATGAGCGTGTCAAAGCCTGCACGAGTAACAATTGTAAGGAATTTGTAACCAAGTTTCTGCCAGATCAGGGCATCTTCCTGCTGGAAACTTGTAACACATGGTGGCCGGAATCGGCCGAAATGTGAAATCCGCTATGAGGCGGGCGCCGCAGGGCCGTGAAAATTTGACCGCCCGGCAAGTTGCGGCGCAGTGACTTGCATGCATCAGATTTTTTGTAACCGTGCACAGCCGATGTTTTATTTGTGAGACAAATTGCCGCCGGGCGCGGCCCTTGCTTCCGCTGTATAATGACGGCCCCCTCCCGATTCCCCGACAGTTGCCGACATGACCACCATCACCGCTCCGACCGCCGACACCACCGCCGCCCGCAAGTTGCCGAGCCGCCGCCTGTCCGTCGCGCCGATGATGGACTGGACCGACCGCCACTGCCGCGTGTTCCACCGCGAAATCACGAAGCACACTTGGCTGTACACGGAAATGGTGACCACCGGCGCGCTGGTGTACGGCGACGTGGAGCGCCACCTGCGCTTCAACGAGGAAGAGCATCCGGTCGCCCTGCAGCTGGGCGGCAGCGATCCGGCCGACCTGGCCACCAGCGCCAGGCTGGGCGAGAAGTGGGGTTACGACGAGATCAACCTGAATTGCGGCTGCCCGTCCGAGCGGGTGCAGAAGGGCGCGTTCGGCGCCTGCCTGATGGCCGAGCCGCAGCTGGTGGCCGACTGCGTCAAGGCCATGCGCGACGCGGTGTCGATCGACGTGACGGTCAAGCACCGCATCGGCATCGACGACAGCGAAAGCTACGAGTTCGTGCGCGACTTCGTCGGCACCGTGGCCGAGGCTGGCTGCAGCACCTTCATCGTGCATGCGCGCAACGCCATCCTGAAGGGCTTGTCGCCCAAGGAAAACCGCGAGATCCCGCCGCTCAAGTACGAATACGCCTACCGCCTGAAGCGCGAATTTCCGCAGTTCGAAATCCTGATCAATGGCGGCATCAAGACCGAGGCCGAGATCGACCAGCACCTGCTGCACGTGGACGGCGTGATGCTGGGCCGCGAGGCCTACCACAATCCCTTCCTGATGGCGTGCTTCGACCAGCGCTACTATGGCGACCCGGCCGCGCCCAAGACCCGCGAGCAGGTGCTGGCGGCCATGGTGCCCTACATCCAGGCCCAGTTGGCGAAAGAGGGCGGCCGCGGCCTCAAGCTCAACAGCATCACACGCCACATGCTGGGCCTGATGCAGGGCTTGCCAGGCGCGCGCCTGTTCCGCCAAACATTATCCGACTCCAAAAAACTCGCCCTCGGCGATGCCAATCTCTTGCTGGAAGCCGCTTCCCGCCTGACTTTGCCGGCCTGATCCCGGACTTTTGCCCAAAGCAAAATCTGCTTTTTGCCTATTTCTCCGCAGAAAGTTAGGTTGCGTAAAATGCAGGCAGTTTCTGCTTGCTTTGAGGCAAAATTTGCACCTATAATTTCAGAATATACACACATAGTCACAGCGTCCATCCGGCCTCCGCAGGACTTCCTGCGCTGAAAAACGGCTGAAAAACCACACATTGTAACGATCCGTAGAGCAATTTTTGCATTCGCAGTCATTGTTTGCTACTGTCATTACTTGCGCAGCGGCAAGAGAAGTTTTACGTGGTTGGGCGTGGCAGCGGGTGCATACCTGGGTTCCTCTTATCAATAGTGTCACTTACAAAGAAGCCGAAATGAATTTAGCAAAAATGAAAGTGGGGACGCGCCTGGGCCTCGGGTTTGCGTTGGTGCTGCTCTTCCTGATCGCCGTGACTGCCGTCGGCATTGTGCGCATGGCCCAGATCCAGGACCGCCTGGACCACGTCGTCAGCTTCAACAATGTGGTGACGCGCCTGGTGATCGACATGCGCAACAACGTCAACGAGCGCGTCAGCTCGCTGCGCACGCTGACCCTGATGAGCGACCCGGCCGACATGGAACCGGAAATGAAGCGCATCAAGGAACTGTCCGACAAGTACGCCGCGCACCAGAAGAAACTGGAAGCCCAGTTCGCGCTGGAAGCGACGGCCGAAGAGAAAACCCTGATGGCCGCCATCAAGGAACACGAAGCGGCCACCATGCCGGCGATTGCCAAGGCTTCCGAGCTGTGGCTGTCGAACCAGGCCGAGGCGGCCACCAAGGTCATGATCAAGGAAATCCGTCCGCCGCAGAAGAAGTGGATGGAATCGCTGGACCAACTCGGTGCGCTGGAAGACAAGCTGAACGCGCAAGTGCAGGTGGACGCGGCCGAAGGCTTCAACAGCGCCCGCAGCTTCATGATCTTCATGGGCGTGCTGGCCGTGGTCATCAGCGTGGGCGCGGCCATCGTTATCACCCGCGGCCTGCTCAAGCAGCTGGGCGGCGAGCCTGACTACACCGCGTCGATCGCCGGCAGCATTGCCAACGGCGACCTGTCGATTTCGATCAACACCAGCTCCACCGACAAGGACAGCCTGCTGGTGGAAATGAAGGAAATGCGCAACAGCCTGGTTGGCATCGTGGGCCAGGTCCGCACCGGCACCGAGACCATCGGCACCGCCTCGCGCGAAATCGCCGCCGGCAATATCGACCTGTCGTCGCGTACCGAAATGCAGGCCTCGTCGCTGGAGAAAACCGCGTCGGCCATGGAAGAGCTGACTTCCACCGTGAAGCAGAACGCCGACAACGCCCGCCAGGCCAACCAGCTGGCAGCCAACGCGTCCGACGTGGCGCGCAAGGGCGGCGAAGTGGTGTCGCAAGTGGTGGACACCATGAGCTCGATCAACGAATCGGCCAACAAGATCGTCGACATCATCGGCGTGATCGATGGCATCGCTTTCCAGACCAACATCCTGGCGCTGAACGCCGCGGTTGAAGCAGCCCGTGCCGGCGAGCAGGGCCGCGGTTTCGCCGTGGTGGCTTCCGAGGTGCGCAACCTGGCCCAGCGTTCGGCCGGCGCCGCGAAAGAAATCAAGACCCTGATCGGCGACTCCGTGGAGAAAGTCGAGCGCGGTTCGAAACTGGTCGGCCAGGCCGGCGTGACGATGGACGAAGTGGTCGATTCGGTGCGCCGCGTGACCGACATCATGGGTGAAATCGCTTCCGCCAGCCAGGAGCAAAGCGCCGGCATCGAGCAGGTCAACCAGTCCATCATCGAGATGGACAGCATGACCCAGCAGAACGCCGCGCTGGTGGAACAGGCCGCTGCCGCCGCGCAGAGCCTGCAGGACCAGGCTGGCGAACTGGCCCGCGTGGTATCGATCTTCAAGCTGTCCGAGCATGAAGAGCGCGTGCAGCACGCCGCCGCGCCGGTGCGTGCCGCCACCCCCGTGGTGGTGGCCAAGCCAGCCGCCCGTGCGCCGCTGAAGAAGGCCGTGGCCGCGCCTGCCGCCCCCAAGCCGAAGAAGATCGCAGCAGCAGCAGCAACTGCCGGCGACGAGTGGGAAGAATTCTAAGCAGGGTAGCCGGCTTTACCCGATGGCCGCGTCTGGAGCGGCCGTTGAACAGTTTTTTAAACTTTGTGGATTAAGAAAAATCATGACCAAGCATTCGATCAGTTTCATCGCCGCCGCTCTGCTGAGCAGCTCCGCCTTCGCCGCTGAAGTGCCAGCCGTGTTCGACGCCAAGAACTGCAAAGCCGAATACCCGAAAGCCTCGCTGCTGAACGAAGAGCAGGGCGCGGTATCGATGGCCTTCCTGGTTTCGCCAGGCGGCGAAGTAGTGGACTCGAAGGTTGAGAAGTCGAGCGGCTACAAAAACCTGGACAAGGCTGCTGTGAAAGCCATCAGCGCCTGCAAATTCAAGCCTGGCACCAAGGATGGCGCTGTGGCACAAACCTGGACCAAAGTCGATTACGTCTGGAAGCTGTAATTCCGGCCACGCCTTGATCCAGAAAATTTAAAAAAGCACTTGGGGAAATCAGATGTCTACTAAACAGCGTTGGTTCAGTGTTATCGCGGCAGTGCTCGTATCGGGCAGCGCCTTTGCAGCCGAAGTTCCGGCTAGCTTCGACGGCAAGAATTGCAAAGCCGAGTACCCGAAAGCGTCCCTGATGAACGAAGAGCAGGGCACCGTGTCGATGTCGTTCCAGGTGTCGGCCGGCGGCGACGTGCTCGACTCCAAGGTCGACAAGTCGAGCGGCTTCAAGAATCTGGACAAGGCGGCCATCAAGGCGCTGAGCGCCTGCAAATTCAAGCCGGGCACCAAGGACGGCAAGCCGGACACCACCTGGACCAAGGTGGACTACGCCTGGAAACTGGATTAAGCGGATTCGTGTTACTGCGCCGGCTTGCCTGAGCCGGCGCGTACTTGGACCGGCGCTTGCGCCGGTTTTTTTTCGCTTGGGCAAAGGCTTGTAACAGGCTGTAAAAGTGCGGCAGGAAATGCGGAATGTTCTTATAGTGGAAGCTTGGAACAGGAGCTCCCATGAAAACCGTTATCGCCCTGGCCGCTGTTGCGGCCCTGACCGGCTGCGCCACGCAGCCGTCTACCGTTTACTATCCGAAGCCGGCCAATCCGTATGAATGGCACACCGTGTCGGTGACACCGGTGCAGCGCGGCACGGCCGGCGACAGTGCGCGGGTGGAATACACGACGGAGCCGGTGGCCCAGCAGCCGCGCGTGGTGTACACCACCGAGCCGGTGTACGCGACGGCGCCGGTGTATGCGCCGCCACCCGTGTATTACGCACCGGCGCCGGCGTATTACTACCCGCCGGTAACGATAGGACTGGATTTTGTGTTCGGTAACTGGGGTCACCGCCATGGCTATCGCGGCCACGGCCGGCGGCGCTAGGCCGCCATCGCCCGGGATTGGGCTGCTGCATGGGTGCTAAGTATGGGCCTTAATGCACGAAGAAGAACGACGCTTCGTGCAGCACATCGGCGGACAGCAGCAGCCAGGTGGAGACACTGGCCAGCCCCATCAGCAGGGTACCGATGGTAAGAGGGCAGATGCGTGACATGGCGGACTCCCGGGTTGGTGTTTTCTATGTCACCATCTTATGCATTAATAATGCATCTCGGCATCAGCGGAGTGTCCATGCCCTTGTAGGACAATGGCTCGTCCTGATTTCCCGCCTTTATAGTCTTATTTCTTCCACTGCACCACGGCGCCCTCGGGCGCGGTGTCGAGCGCGTTCGACAGCGCCAGCCACTGCTGCAGCCGCTCGGGTTGCTTGATGCTGATGCCCATGCCGTCGATAATGCCCACTTGTTCCAGCATGCGCGCGTCGATCTTGGCCTTGGACACGGTGGGGGCCCGCATCACCATGCGGTCGTACGCCTTGCGCGCCTTGTTTTCCCACTTGTGCAAGCTGCTTTCGTCGAAACGGTTGGCTTCGAAGTAGACCGTCAGCGAGCCGTCCGGATTGCCGAAGCCGACGATGCCGGCGCCTTTGCGGATGGTGCTGGTGTTGGCCAGGTCGAAATCGTCGGTGGGCACGAAAACGCCCGCGCGGCCGTCGATGTCGGGATGGCCGACGGGAGTGTCCTTGCTGTAGGTCGAGACAGCGGACAGGGATTTTTCTTCGGACATGGTGAGCCAGGAAAGTGTTACAGGGTAGGCGACTATTGTAGCGTCAAACTAATGCCTTTGGGAAAGTCATCCGATGAGCGCGCGCAAAAAAATACCGCCAACTGGTGGCGGCATCCAAGGCCGGCGGATCCTCTCGGAGTGCGGCGGCGGAATTCCCGGAAGGGAACGTTATTCGGTGCTTAGTATTGGGTCAGATTGCGTAAAAGGTAAGCTAAGTTTCTTTTTACTATGGACTCAGCATAGCACCGGCTTCGGCGTGGCGGCAGCAAAATCTGCGCGCGCTGCATTTTTTTTGAGCGCCCGTTGTATTTCCGCCGCAGCCGGCGCCGCGCCGCGGCACGCATCCCGGCGGCAATGAATGCATGCTGCTTGTCAACTCCCGGCTCAACTGAGTGTATGATGCGGGTTGCATGTTGTTCTTGCAATGCCAAACTCCCAATGATAACCAACGTTTCCTCCTCCCCAGCCGTGCCGCGCCGTCCCGCTTTTCTGGACGGCGGCGGGGAATGCGGCGAGCGCCTGCGCAACTTCGACTGGGCCGGTTCACGCATGGGGCCGCCCGAACTGTGGCCGGCATGCCTGCAGACGGTGCTGCGCACCGTGCTCGGCTCGCGCTTTCCGATGGCGATCCACTGGGGCAGCGAGCTGCTGACTTTTTACAATGATGCTTTCGCGCAAGTGCTGGGCAGCAAGCATCCGGGCCACCTCGGCCGTCCCGCCAAGGAGTGGTGGCGCGAGATGTGGGACCAGATGGCGCCCATCGTCGAGCACGTGCTGACGGGCGAAACCTACTACGTGGAAAACGCCAGCTACGCGCCCGAGCGCGGCCATAGCCAGCGCGAAACCTACTTCACGCATTGCCATAGCCCGATCTGGAACGAAGACAACCAGGTCGAAGGCGTGCTGCTGGTGCTTACCGAATCCACCCGCGAAGTGCTGGCCGAGCGCGCCTTTGTGGCGCTGAACCGGCGCCAGGCGTTCCAGCTCGACGTGGCGGACCGGCTGCGCGGCCTGGGCGCGGCCACCGAGGTCACGGCAGCTGCCACCGAGCTGCTGGGCAACTACTTGCACGTATCGCGCGTGTATTACACCGAAATCAACGAGGGCAGCCGCACCGCCTTCGTGCAGGGCGCGTGGAGCGCCGCTGACCTGCCGCCGCTGCCCGGCAGTGCGCGGCTGGACGATTTCAGTCCGGAGATCATCGGCATCCTGAACGAGGGCAAGCCCTTCGTGGTGAACGACGTGCGCACCGACCCCCGCACCCAGGCCTACGCGGACGCCTACCTGGCGCTGGGCATGGGCGCCATCGTGGCGGTACCGCTGCTGCAGGCCGGCCGCGTCACCTGCGCGCTGAACCTGTCGCACCATGTGCCGCGCGCGTGGACGCGCGAAGACATCGCCATCACGCAGGACGTGGTGCAGCGCACCTGGGAGGCCGTGGAGCGCGCGCGCGCCGTGGCGGCGCTGCGTTCCGAGCACGAACACAGCAAGCGCGCCCAGGCCGCGCTGCGCGACGCAGACAAGCGCAAGGACGAATTCCTGGCCATGCTGGCGCACGAGCTGCGCAACCCGCTGGCGCCGATCGGCACGGCGGCGGAGCTGCTGCGCCACTTCCAGTTCGACGAGGCCACCGTCAAGCGCACCAGCGAAGTCATTTCGCGCCAGGTCAAGCACATGACCGGGCTGATCGACGACCTGCTGGACGTGTCGCGGGTGACGCGCGGCATGGTCACCTTGCAGAAGGAAACGCTGGACCTGCGCGACGTGCTGGGCTACGCCGCAGAGCAGGCCCGTCCGTTGATGGAGGCGCGCCGCCACCGCTTTGCCGTGCAGCTGCCGCCCGAGCCCATCCACGTGCTGGGCGACAAGAAACGCCTGGTGCAGGTGATCGCCAACCTGCTCAACAACGCTGCCAAGTACACGCCGGAAGACGGCTTTGTCGAACTGCGCCTGAGCCTGCGCGGCGACAGCGCCACCGTGACGGTGCGCGACAACGGCGTCGGCATGCTGCCGGAACTGCTGGCGCGCGCCTTCGAACTGTTTGCGCAGGACGAGCGCACGCTGGACCGCTCGCAGGGCGGCATGGGCCTGGGGCTGGCGCTGGTGCAGCGCCTGGCCGAGGCGCACCAGGGCAGCGTGGCCGCGCACAGCGACGGCATTGGCAAGGGCAGCACCTTCATCCTGCGCCTGCCGGTGGCGCAGCAGCAGGCCCAGGCCGGCCAGGACGCGCCGGGCGCCGCGGCGGCGCCGGCGGTGCGCAGCCTGCGCCTGCTGGTGGTGGACGACAACGTGGACGCGGCCGAAACGCTGGGCATGCTGATGGCGGAGGCCGGCCACCAGGTGACGGTGGAGCACAGTTCGCGCGTGGCGCTGGACCGGGCGCGCGAACTGCGGCCGGACATCTGCCTGCTGGACATCGGCCTGCCCGACATCGACGGCAACGAGCTGGCGCGGCGGCTGCGGCTGCAGCCCGAGACGGCCGGGACCGTGCTGATAGCCGTAACCGGTTACGGCCAGGAGCGCGACCGCAACGAGTCTTATGCGGCCGGCTTCGACTACCACTTCGTCAAGCCGGTCGACATGCCGCGCCTGCAAGCGCTGATGGCCCGCATCGCCGGATAAAAAAATGCTGCACCGGCATGGCCGCCGGTGCAGCGAATAGTCCCCTCAACTGTACCGGCGCATGCCGGCAAGTTCAATTTAGCCTATTGCAGAGCTAACGCGGCCTTTATCGCACGCCGATCTCGATTGCCTCAAACAATGTCCATTTAAGCCATACAAGCCCTAGGCAGGGCCGCATACGTGTGCTTGCGGGGCTGATGGAAGGTGCGGTCGCCCGGCAGCGTGCCGGCCATGAGCGGAAGCAGTGCCAACTGCCGCCAGTACCCGCAAGCGCATCCTTGGCAGGCCGCGCGCGGGCCCGCTCTGTCCTGCCGCCGAACGCGCCGGCATTCCCCGCGAACGCCGGCATCGCGCGCGTTCGCCAAACGGATATCCGACGTTGAAGACCTTGGTTGCCGGCTTGCAGGCGGCAGGCCTGAAACCAAGCGTTTCCCGCGCTGCCGCATAAAGCACCGCGGAAAAGAAAAAAGCCCAGTCGATGACTGGGCTTTTTTCCGTAATTCTGTGGGGTGACTGATGGGGCTCGAACCCACGACAACAGGAATCACAATCCTGGACTCTACCAACTGAGCTACAGCCACCACTGATTTACTTCGCCTGAAGCACTGTTTGCGCGTCAGGTGCCGAATTATACTAGGGTATCCGGCATCTTGCAAAGGCTTGCGGCGCCTTTTTTCGAAAAACGCCGAATTGCCTAGATTTTAAGCGATTCCACGTCCACTGTCATTTTCAGCAGCGTGGCGAAGGCCGGCGCCAGCGCTTCCTTCGCGCCCGTGGTATAGCCATGCAACAGCGGAGGATGGCCGGCGCTGCCTGGGCGCTGCAAGCCGCCATTTTCCAGCAGGCGCGCCAGCTGGCGCGCCACGGCTTCGCCGGTGTCGATCAGTGTGACGTCCACGCCGCCCGCCTGCGCCACCGCGCGCGCAATCGCTTCCTGCACGAACGGGTAGTGCGTGCAGCCCAGCACCAGCGTGTCCGCCCCTTGCGCCACCAGCGGCGCGATATAGCGCTCCAGCATGGCGCGCGTGGCGGGCGTATCCAGCTCGCCCTGCTCGATCAGGTCCACCAGGCCCACGCAAGGCTGCAGCAGGAACTGGGCTTGCGTGGCGCCGGCGATCTGTTCGCGCAGCAGCAGGAACTTCTCGCCCGACAGCGTGCGCTGCGTGGCCAGCACGCCGACCTTGCCGTTGCGCGTGGCTGCGGCGCCGGGTTTCAGGCCCGGTTCCACGCCTACCACCGGCAGCTCTGGATAATGCGCGCGGATAGCCTTGATGGCAGCCACGGTGGCCGTATTGCAGGCCACCACCAGCGCCTTCACGCCGCGCCCCACCAGGAAGGCCGCCACCGCCAGCGAACGCTCCACCACCACCGCTTCCGTCTTGTCGCCATAGGGCGCAAAGCCGGAATCGGCGAAGTAGATCAAGTGCTCCTGCGGCAGCAGCGCGCGCACATGGCGCAGCACCGACAATCCGCCCACGCCGGAATCGAAGACGCCGATAGGCGCGTCGGCCGGCGTGGGGAAGGGCAGCGTTGGAATCACGTGCTCAGCGTCCGCTTACTTGGACACGACAGGCACATTCAGCGCCTCGATCTTGGCAGCCCATTCCTTGGGACCTGTGTTATGCACCGAAGTGCCGCCCGCGTCCACGGCCACGGTGACCGGCATGTCCTGCACTTCGAACTCGTAGATGGCTTCCATGCCCATGTCTTCAAAGCCCAGCACCTTGGCCGACTTGATGGCCTTCGACACCAGGTAGGCCGAGCCGCCCACCGCCATCAGGTAAGCCGACTTGTGCTTCTTGATCGACTCGATGGCGGCCGGGCCGCGTTCAGCCTTGCCGATCATGGCGATCAGGCCGGTCTGCTCCAGCATCATGTCGGTGAACTTGTCCATGCGGGTGGCGGTGGTTGGGCCGGCCGGGCCCACCACTTCGTCGCGCACCGGATCGACCGGGCCCACGTAGTAGATGACGCGGTTCTTGAAGTCCACCGGCAACTGCTCGCCCTTGGCCAGCATGTCCTGGATGCGCTTGTGCGCGGCGTCGCGGCCGGTCAGCATCTTGCCGTTCAGGAGCAAGGTCTGGCCTGGGGTCCACGAAGCCACTTCTTCCTTGGTCAGCGTGTCCAGGTTGACGCGCTTGGACTTCTCGGTGTCCGGGGTCCAGCTCACGTCCGGCCAGTCCGACAGCTTCGGTGGCTCGATGTAGGAAGGGCCCGAGCCATCCAGCACGAAATGCGCGTGGCGGGTGGCGGCGCAGTTGGGGATCATCGCCACCGGCTTGGAGGCCGCGTGGGTCGGGTACATATTGATCTTCACGTCCAGCACCGTGGTCAGGCCGCCCAGGCCCTGCGCGCCGATACCCAGCGCGTTGATGCGGTCGCACAGTTCGATGCGCAGTTCTTCGGTCTTGTTGCGAGGGCCGCGCTGCTTCAGCTCATACATGTCGATGTCTTCCATCAGCGACTCTTTCGCCATCAGCATCGCCTTCTCGGCCGAGCCGCCGATGCCGATGCCCAGCATGCCCGGCGGGCACCAGCCGGCGCCCATCAGCGGCACGGTCTTCAGCACCCAGTCGATCAGCGAATCGGACGGGTTGAGCATCACGAACTTGGTCTTGTTCTCGGAGCCGCCGCCCTTGGCAGCCACGCTCACGTCGACGGTATTGCCCTCGACCAGTTCCATGTGCACCACGGCCGGCGTGTTGTCCTTGGTGTTCTTGCGCTCGAAGTGCGGGTCGGCCACGATGGAGGCGCGCAGCTTGTTGTCGGCGAAGTTGTACGCGCGGCGCACGCCTTCATTGACCGCGTCGGTGACGGTGCCGGAGAAGCCCTCGAAGCGCACGCCCATGCCGATCTTCAGGAACACGTTGACGATGCCGGTGTCCTGGCAGATCGGACGCTTGCCTTCGGCGCACATGCGCGAGTTGGTCAGGATCTGCGCGATCGCATCTTTCGCTGCCGGGCTTTGCTCGGCTTCATACGCGCGCGCCAGGTGCTGGATATAGTCGGCCGGGTGGTAGTAGCTGATGTACTGCAGCGCCGCTGCGACGGATTCGATCAGGTCTTCTTGCTTTATGACGGTCATGATGTTCTCGCTGGAGGATGGAAAGCTAGGTGCAAATTAGTGAGGCTTGGCCAGTTGCTGGGTACGGGTCATCAGATTATCGGTGTAGGCGATAGCGATGGTCGACAGCAGGAATACGATATGGATAGCGGTCTGCGCGATCAGCACTTTCTCGGTGTACTTGTCGGCATTGATGAAGGTCTTCAGCAGGTGGATCGACGAAATGCCGACGATGGCCATGGCCAGCTTGGTCTTGAGCACCGAAGCGTTCACGTGCGACAGCCACTCCGGCTGATCGGGATGGCCTTCCAGGTGCATGCGCGAGACGAAGGTTTCATAGCCGCCCACGATCACCATGATCAGCAGGTTGGAGATCATCACCACGTCGATCAGTCCCAGCACCACCAGCATGATGGTGGTTTCATTCAGCTTGGTGGGCACAGCGCCGCCCACGGCCACGGCGTGGAAGATATGCTCCAGCGCCGCCTCGTTGCCAAGTGCCGCGCCGATCAGGTCTTTCAGTTCAACCCAGAAGTGGAATACGTAGACGCACTGTGCCAGGATCAGGCCCAGGTACAGCGGCAGCTGCAGCCAGCGCGACATGAAGATAAAGCCCGCCAGCGGCGGCAGTTTGTTCGGATTCGAGTTGCGCGGTTGTTCCATCATTAATGCGTGCTCCGGTAGGCTGCGATTGAATTGCCGACATTTTACACTTGCTCAACGCTGTCGGCACCGGCACAGGCCGATCTGCCGTAGAATTGCTGAAAAGACCAGATTGCCCATACGCCCAGTTTGGCTATGCATCGGCTATATATGTATCGGCTATGTAAGGCATCCGTAAGCGGCAACGCTTAAGGTGTTTGCAAACAATTACTAATGGAGACCTAGCATGAGCACACAGACCACGGAACAACAAGGCCCACAGGAATCGCGCGTGTTCGCGCCATCGGCGGAATTCGCAGCGCAGGCCAACGTGTCCGGCATGGACGCCTACCAAGCCCTGGTGACTGAGGCGTCGCAAGACTACGAAGGCTTTTGGGCCCGCTTGGCGCGTGAAAACATCGACTGGAAAGTGCCGTTCACCCGCACCCTGAACGAAGACGACGCCCCGTTCTACAAATGGTTCGAAGACGGCAAGCTGAACGTGTCCTACAACTGCCTGGACCGCAACCTTGAAAACGGCAACGCCGGCAAGACCGCCATCATCTTCGAGGCCGACGACGGCGCCGTCACCAACGTCACCTACAAAGAGCTGCACGAAAAAGTGTGCAAGTTCGCCAACGGCCTGAAATCGCGCGGCATCAAAAAGGGCGACCGCGTCATCATCTACATGAGCATGTCGGTTGAAGGCGTGGCCGCCATGCAGGCCTGCGCGCGCATCGGCGCCACCCACTCGGTGGTGTTCGGCGGCTTCTCCGCCAAGTCCCTGCAGGAGCGCATCATCGACGCCGGCGCGGTGGCCGTGATCACCGCCGACGAACAGCAGCGCGGCGGCAAGCGCCTGCCGCTCAAATCCATCGTCGATGAAGCGCTGGCCATGGGCGGCTGCGACACCATCAAGGACGTCATCGTCTACAAGCGCACTGGCGGCGATGTCACGCACGTGGCCGGCCGCGACATCTGGCTGCACGACCTGGTCGACGGCCAGTCTGGCGCATGCGAACCCGAATGGGTGGAAGCGGAGCACCCGCTGTTCATCCTCTACACCTCCGGCTCCACCGGCACGCCGAAAGGCGTGCAGCACTCCAGCGGCGGCTATCTGCTGTGGGCCGCGCTGACGATGAAGTGGACCTTCGACATCAAGCCGACCGACGTCTACTGGTGCACCGCCGACATCGGCTGGGTCACGGGCCACAGCTACATTGCCTACGGCCCGACGGCGGTAGGCGCCACGCAGATCATCTTCGAAGGCATCCCGACGTTCCCGAACGCCGGCCGTTTCTGGGAGACCGTGGCCAAGCACAAGGTCAACATCTTCTACACCGCGCCGACCGCGATCCGTTCGCTGATCAAGGCCGCCGACGTCGACCCCAAAGTGCACCCGAAGAACTACGACCTGAGTTCGCTGCGCCTGCTGGGCACGGTGGGCGAGCCGATCAACCCTGAAGCCTGGGTGTGGTACTACAAAAACGTCGGCAACGAAAAGTGCCCGATCGTCGACACCTTCTGGCAGACCGAAACCGGCGGCCACATGATCACCCCGCTGCCGGGCGCCACGCCGATGGTGCCGGGTTCCTGCACGCTGCCGCTGCCGGGCATCATGACCGCCATTGTGGATGAGGCCGGCCAGGACGTGCCGAACGGACAGGGCGGCATCCTGGTGGTCAAGCGTCCATGGCCATCGATGATCCGCACCATCTGGAACAACCCCGAGCGCTTCAAGAGCAGCTACTTCCCCGAAGAGCTGGGCGGCAAATACTACCTGGCAGGCGACGGCGCCATCCGCAACAAAGACACCGGCTACTTCACCATCACCGGCCGTATCGACGACGTGCTCAACGTATCGGGCCACCGCATGGGCACGATGGAAATCGAATCGGCGCTGGTGGCCAACCCGCTGGTGGCCGAAGCGGCGGTGGTCGGCAAGCCGGACGAAACCACCGGCGAATCGATCTGCGCCTTCGTGGTTCTGAAGCAAGCCCGTCCGACCGGCGAAGAAGCCAAGCGCCTGGCGCTCGAGCTGCGCAACTGGGTCGCCAAAGAGATCGGCCCGATCGCCAAGCCGAAAGAGATCCGCTTCGGCGACAACCTGCCCAAGACGCGCAGCGGCAAGATCATGCGCCGACTGTTGCGGGTACTGGCCAAAGGCGAGGCCATCACGCAAGACGTATCCACGCTGGAAAATCCGGCCATTCTGGAGCAGCTCAAAGAAGCCTCGTAAGAGGGCAGAGCGAGGCTGGGAGAGGCGGCGCAAAAAACATTGGTACTTTCGAGAATCTTTGCTACAATGTGCGCCTCTTGCAGCGATGCGAGAGAACTGGAGAGGTGGATGAGTGGTTGAAGTCGCACGCCTGGAAAGCGTGTATAGGTTCATAGCCTATCGGGGGTTCGAATCCCCCTCTCTCCGCCAGGATAAAAACAAAAAGGCCACCTTTGGGTGGCCTTTTTGTTTTTAGCGTGGCGGAGAGAAGTAAGCCGCCTGCGCGGCTTACGCGGGGGATTCGAAGGGCTTCCCCTGCAGGGGAAGCCCTCTCCGAATCGCCCAACTGCTTCCCGCAGCGCGGGAAGCGCCGCGCGCCGAGGGCGCGCGCTCATATCCCCATACCAATCCAGTGCCCACCCAAAGGCAGCAACCCAACACCCCGCCGCATCCGAAGTCCGCGCCCCGCTAAAGTCCAGCCCGTGTCGCGACACCGGCGCTGCTAACCGTTGCCCCGGAAATACGCATCACTACAGACTTTCAACAAATCCTCTCCTGGCCCCGTGGCGGGGCCGTCCGCTCAGGACCGCTTCGCCTGCCCAATAACGCTCGCCACCTTGGTGGTAATCATATCGACCGCCGGGCCATTAGCGCCGTGCGGAATAATGACATCGGCATGGCGCTTGGTTGGCTCGATAAACTGCTTATGCATCGGGCGTACCGTTTCCAGATACTGGGTGACGACGCTCTCCACCGAGCGGCCGCGTTCGGTAATATCCCTTTGCATACGGCGGATGAAGCGGATATCGGAGGCTGTATCCACATAAATCTTGAGCGACATCATGTCGCACAAGTCCGGGTCATACAGCGCAAACAGGCCCTCGATCACGATGACGGGAGCCGGCTTGACCGGAATGGTCCGGCTGGAGCGGTTATGCAGCGTGAAGTCGTACTCCGGCATCTCGATCGCCTCGCCATTGCGCAACGCCTGTACATGTTGTACCAGCAGTGGCCATTCGAAAGCCTGCGGATGATCGTAATTCTTCTGGCTGCGGACTTCAGGGCTGAGGTGGGTCTGGTCGCAATAGTAATCATCCTGCATGACGACCGAGACCATATCAGCGCCAAACTCAGCTAACACCTTCTGGGACACAGTGGACTTGCCACTGCCGCTACCGCCTGCGACCCCAATGATAAACGGTTGGAAAGAAATCTTGTTCATGCCGAATGATACCGGAACCTTGGCCAGCAACACCAGCGCCCCCAAGCCCCGCCGGGCCCGCGCTGAGCCGGCAAGCGACAATCTGCGCGTTTTGCTTCATGGCAAATAAATGAAGAAGCCGCCTGGTGGGCTACTTCTTCAATCCATCAATGTTTTTCGAACTGCATTTCGCGGCCCTGCCGCTCCAGTATCAAACTGCCGTCCTGCACATCCAGCGTGAAGTTGAAATCCGCCGGCTCAGCCGCAGGCAGCTGGAAGTCGATTGGCGGCGGCGCGGCTGCTGTGTTATTTTTGCGTTTCAGCCAATCCTGAACTTGACGCCATGCCGACCGCTCCTTTGTTCTTTTCCAACGCAAGCACATTTCGCGCATGGCTGGAGACAAACGCCGCCACCGCGCCCGAGCTGCTGGTCGGATTCCACAAGGTGGGCAGCGGGAAGCCGAGCATGTCCTGGTCCGAGTCGGTGGACGAGGCGCTGTGCTTCGGCTGGATAGACGGCGTGCGCAGGCGCATCGACGGCGACACCTATTCAATCCGCTTTACCCCGCGCCGCGCCACCTCGATCTGGAGCGCCGTCAACATCGAGAAAATGAACAAGCTGCGGGCGGAGGGGCGCATGACGCCGGCCGGCGAGCAGGCGTTTGCGCAGCGCTCGGAAGCCAAGTCCGTCATCTATTCGCACGAGCAGGCCGAAACAGCGCAGCTGACTGCCGTCGAGCTGAAGCTGTTCAAGGCCAACAAGGCCGCGCAGGCTTATTTCGACACCACCCCGCCCAGCTACAAGAAGCGCCTGCTACACTGGGTCACCAGCGCCAAGAAGGCCGAGACACGCGCGTCCCGCCTTGGCAAACTGGTCGACGCGTGCCAAGCCGGCGTGCGGCTGGACTGGTCCAGCAAACCCATTCAGTAAAGGACACGTTATGCCAGCATTCACGCCAGCGGAGTTCGTCAAGGAGGAAGATACCGCCGAGGGAGCAGGCGCTCCCAACCAGACGCTGTGGATTTCCGAGGCCGGTGGACTGACGCAGTTCGGGGCCTTCGTGGAAGTGCTGCAGCCCGGAACGCGTTCGTCCATCAAGCACTGGCACAGTGCGGAGGATGAAATGGTGTATGTGCTGGAAGGCCAGGTCACGCTGGTGGAAGGCGACACCGAGAAGCTCCTGAATCCCGGCGACGCGGCCACCTTCCGGGCCGGCGTTGCGGTGGGCCACTGCCTGTGGAACCGCAGCGCTTCGCCGACACGCTGCCTGGTGGCCGGAACCCGCGCCGCGGTAGACAACATCACCTACCCGGACCACGACCGCGTCTGCCACCGCGACCGCTCGCTGCCGGACGACATCTGGCTAGACACGGCAGGCGCACCCGCGTCCAGCCCTTACTAGTCCGAACGCTATTGCTTCCTCATCCAGCGCCTATCGTTGCGCCGGTATGCTGTGGAAGCCCCGACTTGGCCGACAAGGATGAATATGCTGAAACGAATTTCTTGCGCTCTCGCTCTGGCTGCAGCCTTTTCAGCGCAGGCGCAGGCGCAGGCGGTCAAACCCATCAAGGTGCTGATCGTCACTGGCGGCTGCTGCCACAACTATCCGGCGCAACGCGCCATTCTCGAAGCTGGCCTGAAGGCGCGCATCCCGGCCGAGGTCACGCACGCGTTCTACGATCCTAGGCAGGGTGAAAAGGCGACGCGGCCCGCGCTCCCGATTTACGGCAATCCCCGCTACGCCGACGGCTACGATGTCGTGGTCCACAACGAATGCGCCGCGGACGAAGACAGCGCCGCCGTTGTCGATACCGTGCTGGCGCCGCATCGCCTGGGCACACCCGGCGTGAACCTGCATTGCGCCATGCACTCCTTCCGCTCCGGGGAATGGAAGCAGGCCGTGAAGGCGGGCGATGCCAACGCCAAGTGGTTTGAATACACCGGCATCCAGTCCACCGGCCACGGCCCGCAGTCGCCCATCCACCTGGCCGCAAGCGCTGCCGGCCATCCCGTCGCGAAGGGCTTCCAGCCCTTCGTGACGGCTAACGAAGAGCTGTACAACAACCTGACCCAGTTCAACGTTAGGCCCGTCCTCACCGGTACCCAGCCGGAAGCGAAGGCCGAGGCTGAAAGGGCGCTGCAGTTCAACGTGGCCTGGACTCACCGCTACGGACCCAGGCAGGCCAGGGTCTTCAGCACCACGCTGGCGCACAACGAAGCGGGCATGGCGGACCCGCGCTACCTGGACCTGGTGGCGCGCGGCCTGCTGTGGGCCACTGGCCACCTGCGCGAAGACGGCCAGGCCGAAGCGGGCTACCTGCTGACGCAATAGCCGCTGTCAGTCGTAGCTCCAGCCGGCCGCCCGCTGCACGGCCTTTTCCCACATTTCCATCCGCGCGGCGCGCTCGCCGTGGCAAAGGGCAGGCTCGAAACTGCGGCTGGCGCGCCACAAACCTGCCAGATCGCTGACGCTGTCCCACATTCCCACACCGAGCCCCGCGAGCTGCGCCGCGCCCAGCGCCGTGGTTTCGGTGTTCACTGGCCGCACTACCGGCACGCCCAGCGCGTCGGCCATCAATTGCAGCAGCAGGTCGCTGGCCGCGCCGCCGCCGTCAACGCGCAGTTCGCACAATGCGACGCCCGCATCGGCCTCGATGGCGCGCAGCACTTCGGCAGTCTGGCAGGCGATGCCGTCAAGCGCGGCGCGCGCGATATGGGCCTTGGTGGTGCCCCTGTGCAGGCCCACGATAGCGCCCCTGGCGTAAGCGTCCCAGTGCGGCGCGCCCAGCCCCGCGAAGGCTGGCACCAGGCATACGCCGCCGGTGTCGCCCACGGTGGCGGCCAGCCGCTCCACCTCGGCGATATCGTCCACCATGCCCAAGCCGTCGCGCAGCCACTGCAAGGTGGCGCCGGCCATGAATACGCTGCCCTCCATCAAATGCGTCACGCCGCCCGCGCCGGTCCAGCCTATGGTCGAGAGCAGGCGATGGCGCGACGCGGCGGGACGCGTGCCGGTGTTCATCAGCATGAAGCTGCCGGTGCCGATGGTGTTCTTGGCCATGCCGGGCGTGTGGCAGGCCTGCCCAAAGGTGGCGGCCTGCTGGTCGCCTGCGATGCCGGCGATGGGGACGGCGCTGCCGAACACCCCGGGCAGCGTGTGCGCGGCCACGCCGCTGCTGGCCACGACATCCGGCAGCACGCCGGCCGGAATATCGAACAGCGCCAGCAACTGCGGGTCCCACTGCAAGGTGCCGATGTTGAACAGCATGGTGCGCGAAGCGTTGCCGGCGTCGGTGACGTGCGCGCCGCTGAGCTTGAACACCAGCCAGGAATCGATGGTGCCGAACGCCAGTTCGCCGCGCCGCGCGCGCTGGCGGGCGCCGGGGATATGGTCGAGCATCCATTTCAGCTTGGTGGCGGAGAAGTAGGCGTCGAGCACCAGGCCGGTCTTGTCGTGCACCATGTCCTGCAGGCCGGCTTCGCGCAGGCGCGTGCAATCGCCAGCAGTGCGCCGGTCCTGCCAGACGATGGCGTTCATCAGCGGCTCGCCGGTAGCGCGGTCCCACAGTATCGTGGTCTCGCGCTGGTTGGCAATGCCGATGGCGGCCAGCTGGGCGGCGCGGACGCCATGCGCGGCCAGCACCTCGCGGGCGGCCGATAATTGGGAATCCCAGATGGCGCGCGGATCGTGTTCCACCCAGCCGGGCTGGGGAAATAGCTGGGGGAAGGCGTTTTGCGCCATGCCCACCACGCCGCATGCGCCGTCGAATAGCACCGCGCGCGAGCTGGAGGTGCCCTGGTCCAGGGCGAGGATATAGCGCCGCATGGTCAGGCACTTCCCGCGCCGGCGATGTTGCCGCTGCCGCTGTCGTTACCGCTGTTTCGCCGTAGCCATTCGCCCACTGCGGCCGCTGCGAACGGTGGCACATCGAGGCCGAGCTTGGTACGGCGCCAAAGCACGTCGTCGGCTGTGCGCGCCCATTCGGCTTTCACCAGATACGCCAGTTCGCGTTCATACAGCTGCGGCGCAATTTCAGCGCCCATGCCGGCGGAATCGCCGCAACCGTCCAGCATGCGGTGCACGCGCGTGCCATAGGCGCGGGCATAGCGCTGCAGCAGCGCCGGCGGCAGCCACGGATAGCGTACCGCAAGGCCGGCCGCGAAGGCAGGGAAGTGCGCCACGGACTCATTGCTGGCGGCCGCGCCGAGCAAGTCGCCACCCGGCAAGCAGGCCGTGGCGGTCCAGGCCTTGCCGGGTATGGCGATCATTTCACCCAGCTGGTCCAGCGCCTGTTCCGCCAGCGTGCGGTAGGTGGTCACCTTGCCGCCGAATACGGACAGCAGCGGCGCGTTACGCTGGTCCGCAACGATTTCGTAGTCGCGCGTGAGCGCCTGGGCGCTGCCCGCGCCGTTGTCGATCAGTGGCCGCACGCCGGCGTAGCTCCAAACCACGTCGCCGGCCGTAATCCTGCTGCGGAAGTAGGTGTTGCTCAACTCGCACAGATAGTCCACTTCGCTCGTGCTGATCCCTACCCGCGCCGGGTCGCCGTCGTATTCCATGTCGGTCGTGCCGACCAGCGTATAGCCGGACTGGTAGGGGATGGCGAACACGATGCGCCCGTCCGGGTGCTGGAAGATGTAGGCATGGTCATGGTCGAACAGCTTGCGCACCACGATGTGGCTGCCCTTGACCAGCCGCAGCGGGCGCTGCCGCGCGCCGTCCGCCAGCGCGTGCAGCTTCATGGCCCAAGCCCCGCCCGCGTTGACCAGGCTGGCGGCGCGCACGGCGACGCGGCTGCCGTCCTCGCGGCGCAGCTCCGCGTGCCAGCGTCCGCCGTGCGCCGCCACGGACACGCAGCGCGTGCGGGTCAGCACGCGCGCGCCATGCTCCGCCGCCGCGACGGCGTTCAGCACCACCAGGCGCGCGTCGTCCACCGACGCGTCCGAATACACGAAGCCGCGCTCCATGCCGGCGGCGAGCGGCACGCCGGCCTGGTGCTGCCGCAACGCCACCTGGCGCGAAGCGGCGAGCAGCTCGCGACGTGCCAACCTGTCGTACAGGAACAGGCCGCAGCGCAGCATCCACGCCGGGCGCAGTCCTTTCACATGCGGCATCACGAAGCGCAGTTCGCGGATCAGGTGCGGCGCGCTGCGCATCAGCACTTCGCGTTCGCGCAGCGCCTTGCGCACCAGGCCGAACTCGTAATACTGCAGGTAGCGCAGACCGCCGTGTATCAGCTTGGAGGAGGCGGAGGAGGTGTGGGCGCCCAGGTCGTCCTGCTCGCACAGTACGACGGACAGGCCGCGTCCCGCCGCGTCGCGCGCAATGCCGGCGCCGTTGATGCCTCCACCCACCACCAGCACATCGCACTCCATTGCTCCGGTTGGCGATTCGGCTGGCGTTTCGTTTTTCCCCATCGTCATGCCGTCACGCGGCCCAGCCATGCCAGCAGGTTGGCGATCACCTCGGCGCGGTTGGTTTCGTTCAGTACCTCGTGCCGCGCGCCGCCGTACACATGGGTCGACACATCGCGCATGCCGGCCTGGCGCAGGCGCCACACCAGCACGTCGAACCATGCCAGCATGCCGTTCACCGGGTCGCGGTCGCCGGTGAACAGCAGCAGCGGCAGGTCTTTCGGCAGCTGTTCCAGTTGCGCCGCGTCGGCGGTGCGCGCGCCCGTGTCGAAAATCGAGAACAGCGACGCTTCGGTCAGCGGAAAGCCGCACAGCGGGTCCGACATATAGGCGGCCGGAACGTTGGGGTCGCGGCTGAGCCAGTCCACCGGCGTGGCGGCGTTGGGCACCGTGGCGTTGGCCGTTTCCACGGTCCACCCTGAAACGCGCGGATCGAGCAGTTCCAGCGCCGTGGTGCCGGACAATGCGCACGCGTGCAGCAGGTGCGCGTGGTCGAGCAGATAGATCTGCGCGGCCATCGAGCCCATGCTGTGCGCCAGCATCACCAATGGCACGCCGGGATGCGCGGCGCGGATGTGGCGCGACACTGCCGCCATGTCGTCCACCAGGCCCTGGAAGCCGCGCGCGCCGAAGTCGCCCAGTTCGCGCCGCCGCCGTGCCAGCGCGCCATGCCCGCGATGTTCGCTGGCGTAGACCGCGTAGCCGGCCTGCAGCAGCGCTTCGGCCACGTGCTGGTAGCGTGCCGAGTGTTCGGCCATGCCGTGCACGATCTGCACCACGGCCCGGGGTGCCGCGCGCGGCCAGCACAGTACTTCGATGGCCTGGCCGTCATTGGCTTCCAGGGCGATGCGTTCCGCAGGGTGTTTCATTGCATCCTCCATCTCAGTAGCGCACCGTCAAGTCGACGCCGTAGCGGCGCGGGTAGGGCACGGTGGTGAAGCGGGTCTGCGACGTGGCGTCCAGCACGATGCCGGCCGGGTTGCGGTTGTCGCTCAGGTTCTTGCCGTACAGCGCTACTT
Source organism: Massilia sp. Root351 (assembly GCF_001425045.1). Lineage (GTDB taxonomy): Bacteria > Pseudomonadota > Gammaproteobacteria > Burkholderiales > Burkholderiaceae_D > Rugamonas. The sequence goes on from NZ_LMDJ01000001.1 coordinate 1,091,895, forward strand.
CCACCTTTTTCGAAGGGCTGAGCAGGGCGATGCGCGCCGACACGTCGCGCGTGACGCCGACCCGCGAGGCGGGCGCGTTGGTGGCGAGGAAGTACTGCTCGCCGATCACGCTGGCGTCGCCATGGAAGTTCAGCTTGTAGCCGCCCAGCGGCAGGCTGTAGTCGATGCCGGCGTTGGCGGTGTAGCGCGGCGCTTCTATCATGCGCTTGCCGGACAGGTCCACGCCGTTCAGCAGCAGCTCGCGGTACTTCCCGTTCAGCAGGCCCACGCTGGCGTTCACACGCAGTTCCCGCGTGGCTTGCAGCGCCGCCTCGAACTCGGCGCCGGTGATGCGCGACCGGCCCGCGTTGACCAGTTGCTGCGTACCGATGCCCACCACGTTGAGGAACTGCTGCTGCTTGAAGTCGTAGCGGAAGGCGGATGCGTTCAGCGTCAGCCTGCGGTCCCACATCTGCGATTTCACGCCGGCCTCGTAGGAGTTCAGGTATTCCGGCTTGGCGGTGTTCAGGTCTGCCGCGTTGGTCAGCGCGCCGCCGTTGAAGGCGCTGCTGCGGTAGCCGCGCGCATAGTGGCCATACGCCATCACGTCGCGCGAGAGCTTGTAGCTGGCGCCCAGGCGCCCGGTCGGCTTGGCGTCGCTGTAGCTGAGCGTGGGCTGCACCGGCACCACGGGCGTGACGTGGAAGCCGCGCATTTCGCCTTCGTCGCGCGTGTAGCGCAAGCCGCCGTAGATGGTGGCGCGTTCGTCCAGCTCGTACGTGCCGTCCACGTAGGCCGCGTTGGAGCGGCGTGCCTGGTTGTATTTCTGGCGCAGGATGGGCAGCACCGGCGGGCCGCCGAAGATGGTGTAGGTGGTGCCGATGTCCACCTTGTCGCGCTGGTGGTACAAGCCCGCGATGACCTGGAACGGGCCGTCGAAGGAGCTGGAGAACCGCAAGTCCTGGCTGAACTCGTGGGTCTTCGAGGTGAAGTCGATGTGCAGCAGCGGGTCCATGGTGCCGTCGGCGTCCACCAGGTTGAGGAAGCGTCCGTTCAGGAAGGATGTGATGGACGTGACGGTGCCGTGTTCCAGCCGCTTGTTGAGCGTCAGGTAGCCGCCGCTGCCGCGCACTTCGATATTGCCCGAGCGGTCGGTAGCCACTTCGCGGTCACCCAGGCGCGCGCCGGTGAAGGGATTGATGCGCGGGTTCTTGCCCAGTGCATTCAAACCGTTGGCCGCCAGTCCCTCGTTGGTGGCGCCCACCGCCTCCGGGTTGTTGCGGACAGCGAACAGGCGCAGCGTGCCGTTCAGGCCACTCTCGTCCTTGTAGCCCAGGCTCAGGCGCACCGCCTTGCGGTCGATGTTGGACAGGTCGTGGCCGGCGGGGTTGACGTTATGGACGTAGCCGTCCGAATGCGCGCCGGTGAAGGCCAGGCGCGCGCTCAGGCGGTTCTCTATCAGCGGCGCTTCCAGCATGCCCTTGGCTTCGCGGTAGCCGTTGCTGCCCACGCCCACCGTCATTTCCGCCTGCTGGCGGAAGGTGGGCTTCTTCGAAATGAAGTTGACCGCGCCGGCGGTGGTGTTCTTGCCGAACAGCGTGCCCTGCGGCCCGCGCAGCACTTCCACGCGCTCGACGTCGAAGATCTGCGCGCCACCCAGGTATTGGGCGCCGACGTAGACTTCGTCGAAGAAGGCGCCGGTGGGCGAGATGGCGTTCAGGTTGAATTCCGAGCTGGAGATGCCGCGCAGCGAGAACTTCGGCTGCGACTCGTCGCCCAGCACCGATACGCGCAGGTTGGCCACCAGGCGCGCGATTTCGGTGCCGGTATCGAGCTTGGCGTTGGCCAGCGCCTGCGCGCTCATGGCGTTTACCGACAGCGGCACCTCTTGCAGCAGCTGCTCGCGCTTCTGCGCGGTGACCACCACCTTGTTGGCGTCGGCGATTTCTTCGGCCGGCGGGGCGGGCGGCGGGGCGGCAGGCTCCTGCTGCGCGTGGACGGTAGCGGCCAGGCCCAGCATGGCGGCCGCGCCGAGTACATTGGTATAGTTCATTGCTTGTCTCCTTCTTTATAGTTGTGGCACTGCTGGCATCAAGTGATTGCGGTACTGCTCCCTGATACGGTTCTTTTGAATTTTTCCCGTCGGCCCCATGGGCAGGCTGTCGACGAAGACCACGTCGTCCGGTATCCACCAGCGCGCCACCTTGCCGTTGAAGTGCGCCAGCAGCGCATAGGGTTCCAGCTCGCAGCCGGCTTTTCGCACCACCACCAGCAAGGGGCGCTCCTCCCACTTCGGATGCGGCACCGCGATGCAGGCGGCCTGCTGCACCGCCGGATGCGCCATGGCGATGTTCTCCAGGTCGATCGAACCTATCCACTCGCCGCCGGACTTGATCAGGTCTTTGCTGCGGTCGGTGATGCGCATATAGCCGTCGGCGCTGATGGTGGACACGTCGCCGGTGGGGAACCAGCCGCCTTCCAGCGCGGAGCCGGGCGGCTGGCCGAAATAGGCGTCCGCCACCCACGGGCCGCGCACCATCAGGTGGCCGGCGGCCTTGCCGTCCCACGGCAGTTCGGCGCCGTCGTCGTCCACGATCTTCATGTCCACGCCGAATGGCACGCGGCCTTGCGCTTGCAGCAGCTGGCGCTGCTCATCGGCCGGCAGGTCCAGGTGGTGAGCCTGCAGCGTGCAGACGGTGGCGATGGGGGACAGCTCGGTCATGCCGAAGGCGTGGATCACCTGTACGCCATACTCTTCGCGCAGGCCGTCCATCAGCGCCGGCGGGCAGGCCGAGCCGCCGATCACGGTGCGCGCAAACGTGGAGAAGCGCAGGCCCTCGGTGCGCACGTGGTTGAGCAGGCCCAGCCAGATGGTGGGTACGCCGGCCGAGAACGTTACGCCTTCCTGCTCGAACAGCTGGTACAGCGAGGCGCCGTCCAGCGCGGGCCCGGGCAGCACCAGTTTGGCCCCCACCAGCACGGCCGAATAGGGCAGGCCCCAGGCATTCACATGGAACATCGGCACCACCGGCATCACGCAGTCGCGCGCCGACAGGTTGAGCATGTCCGGCGCCACCGAGGCGTAGGAGTGCAGCATGGTGGAGCGGTGCGAATAGAGCACGCCCTTCGGATTGCCGGTAGTGCCGGAGGTGTAGCACAGGCCGCAGGCGGCGTCCTCGTCGAACACCGGCCAGGTGTAGCTGCAGTCCTGCTCAGCCAGCAGCTCTTCATAGCAGGCCAGGCGGGGAATGCCCTTGATGCCGATGGCGTCCTTGTCCATCACGATGAAGGCCTTCACCCGCGTGCAGTGCGGCGCAATGGCCTGCACCAGCGGCGCCAGCGAGCGCTCGAAGAACAGGTAGTCGTCGCCGGCGTCGTTGATGATGAAGGCCAGTTGCTCGGGATGCAGGCGCGGATTGATGGTGTGGATGACGGCGCCGGAGCCGGATACGGCGTAGTACAGCTCCAGGTGGCGGTAGCCGTTCCAGGCCAGGGTGCCGACGCGGTCGCCCATGCGCACGTCCAGCGCGGCCAGCGCGCCGGCCAGGCGCTGCGCGCGGGCGTGGCAGTCGCGGTAGGTGTAGCGGTGCAGGCTGCCGTCGTCGCAGCGGGAAACGATTTCGCGCGTGCCGAAGTGGCGCTCGGCGTGGCGCAGGATGGCGGAAATGAGCAGGGGGCGGCGCATCATCTGGCCGGGCAGCGGACTGTGGACGTGCTGGTACATAAAGGTCTCCTGGCGCGTGCGGCGGAAAAAGAGCTGTCCGCGCCGCGCTGTTTCGGTGATAGTATTTTGTAGACACTGTAGGCGAGGGGGCGGCGGACGTATTGCCCCCGGAGGCCAAGTTATTGTTCGGCGAAGACAGCGGCGAAGATCACACGACGAGACCGCGTACACGGAGACAAATGGGAACTGCAATGGAACACGCGCGCACGCGCAGCCAGCCGACCACGGCTGGATCATGGCTGCAAGGCATCCGGGACATGCTGCTCAGCGCGGGCCTGGACCCGGCCGCCATCTTCGCCGACGCAGGCATCCCCGCCGCGCACGTGGGCGATCCGCACCAGCGCATCCAGAGCGACCAGCTCAGCCGCCTGTGGAACGTCATCACGGCGGTGTCGGGCGATGAGGCGATCTCGCTGGCGTCGTCCGATTGCCCGCGCCCGGCCACGCTGGATCTGCTGACCTACACCATGATGACCGCGCCCAACCTGGAGGCGGCGCTGCAGCGTTTCATCCGCTACCTGCGCATCATCAGTGACGCCACCACCTTCACGCTGGAGCCGGACGGCGCGCGCGGCCAATGGCTGCGGCTGGCCATCGAAGGCGGCGAGTTGGCGGTGCCGCGCCAGCGCTGCGAATTCATCCTGATTACCATACTCAATATCTGCCGCTGGATCAGCAGCAAGGCGATCAATCCTGCCGCGATTGAATTCGTGCACGTGGAGCCGGGCAGCACGCAGGCGCACGCGCGCGCGTTCGCCGGGCCGCTCACATTCAACGCCGCCCGCAACGGACTGCTGATTTGCGCCGCGGATCTGGCCGCGCCGCTGCCGGCCGCCAATGCCAGGCTGTCGGAGCTGCACGAGAAGTTCGCCTGCGATTTCCTGGACCGCATGGACAGCGCGCGCCTGACGCCGCGCGTGCGCGACATCATTGTGCGCAACCTGCCGGACGGCGATCCGCCGCGCAGCCTGGCGGCGGCCGCGCTGTGCATCAGCGAGCGCACGCTGCAGCGGCGTTTGCAGGAAGAGGGGATGAGCTACCAGGAGCTGGTGGACGACACGCGGCGCGAACTGGCGCGCGACTATCTGGCGAAAGAGCAGCTGGCACTGGGGCAGGTGGCGTTCATGCTGGGCTTCGCCGACCAGAGCGCATTCTGCCGCGCTTGCCAGCGCTGGTTTGGCTATACGCCGCGGCAATTGCGCAAGCGCCTGTCCGAGTCCGTCCAAACTGCTGAGATAACTCAGCCATAACGCGTTTCCTGACGCAAACGTACAGAAGTTCTCCCCTGTGAATCGATATAGTAGGCAGCAAACGATAACGCTGCTGTATAACGATTACTGGGAGTTGAACAAGCTGTGCGACCGCATATTTACCGTGGTTTTGAAATCAACTGTGTTGTAGCAAAAGCAGAGACCGGCAAGCCCAGCGCCCGATGGCATTGCGCACTGACTATCCGTGCGCTTGATGAGCCGGAACCGCTGCACTATGAAATAGACCTGAATGCCTGGACGCCCGCCGGCGCGCGCAACCTGTGCATCCAGTATGCCAAGCAGCACGTGGACGAGTCCAAGGGGCCGGAGCAATACGCCGGCCAGGCGCCGCCGTGCCCGTCCAGTTCCCCGCTACGCAAGAAGAGCGGCTAGCTTGCTTAGAAACCGAGTCCCCGGCATGCGCCTGGAAGGCAGATCATGCCGTGGCCGATGAGGTTGAGCAGGGCAACCGTAAGCAGCGCCGCCAGCAACGCCCATGCCGAGGTCCTGGCAGCGTGCAGAAGCATCGGGCGCTTGACCTGTTTTACCACCAGCACCGCCAGCATGATGCTGCCAGCCAGCAGGGCCAGCGACATGACCAGCATGCGCAACATGGCGCCGCCGACGGACAGTTCGTAACCGTACGCGGGAACGATCTGGCCCACGAAGAACAGGTCCATCAGCGGGAAGGCGAAGGTGTAGATCAGCGCGCCGAGCAGGCGGTCGCGCGGGGAGAGGGGGAGTTTGGCGGCGCCGGGCATGCGGGGATTCTATCGCATGCCGCGACCAAGCAACGCACGGGAACGTGCTACCATGCAATATATGAAGCATAGACTTTTCCTTTTCGATTTGGACGATACGCTGCTCGACTTCAAGGCCTCCGAGAAGCTTTCCTTCACCCGCACCATGCAGCAGCTTGGGCTGCCCGACGGCATGGACGGCCTGTTCGCGCAATACCAGGCGATCAACGTGGCGCTGTGGCGCAGTTTTGAAGCGGGCGCCGTGACCAAGGATTTCCTGAAGGTGGAGCGTTTCCGCAAGACTTTCGCCGCCAACGGCTTGGAATGCGATCCCGAACTGGCCAGCCGGCTGTATCTGGATTCGTTGCCCGATACGGTGGTGCTGATCGACGGCGCCAGGCAGCTGTGCGAGACGCTGGCCGGCATCGGCGAAGTGGGCATCATCACCAATGGCGTCGAACATATCCAGACGCGGCGCATCGCCAGCTCGGGGCTGCAAGCGCACATCTCTTTCGTATCGACTTCGGAGGCCAGCGGCTATGCCAAGCCGGACGTGCGCTTCTTCGAGTACGCTTCGAAGATGGCGCGTGCCTTCCGCAAGGAGGATGCGGTCATAGTCGGCGACAGGCTGGACGCGGACATACTCGGCGCGAACCGCTATGGCATCGAAAGCTGCTGGTTCAATCCGGAGCGCGCGGCCAACGAGTCGGAAGCGGTACCGACCTACGAAGTCTCCAGCCTGCACGACGTGGTGCCTGCACTGGCGGCCTGAATCAATTCGGCGCGGCGCTGCGCTGCAAAGCGCATCAGTTCGGGAAAGAATTGCTCGAAGCCGCCGGCGATGGCGGCGTAGTGCAGGCGCAGGTCGTCCAGGCCCTCGCGCATCAAATGGCCATTGCGGCTCAGGCGCGTGGAAATGCGCGTGACGGCCATCTCCACGCCCGCCAGCTCCTCGTAGCCCGCCAGCCACTGCTGCTCGATGATGCGCGGCGCGATGGCCTGCAGCTTCTCAGGCAGGATATCCATGTGGGCGCGCAGCGCGCGGTGAAAGCGTTCTATCAGAACGTGGCGCGGCATGTCGCTGTACTGGTCCCAGCGCTGCGTGAGCAGGTGGTCGTAGAACACGTCGAGCACGATGCCGCCGTAGCGCCGGCGCGGGCCGCCGAACAGCCGCACTGCATCCTTCACGACCGGGTGGCCGTCGGTGTAGCTGTCGATGTAGCGGTGCAGCATGATCTCGCGCTCGATCTCGGGCGTGTACACGCCGCTCACATTGGCCTTGGCAAAATCGCCCAGCATGGCGCCTATCATGGCGGCGTCGCTCTGGCGGGCGAGGAAGATGTGCGCGAGGTAGTTCATGCGCCCATTGTAGCCCGGGGCTATACTTTGACGCGTGGACCGACGCGAACCTGGACGAGGCGATATGCGAATAGCGGCAATTTCTGACATACATGGCAATCTATGGGCACTGGAGGCGGTGCTGGAAGACATTGCGCGCCGTGGTGTGGACATGACGGTTAACCTGGGCGATATCGTGTCCGGCCCGCTGCTGCCGCGCGAGACGGCGCAACGGCTGATGGCGTTGCAGTTGCCCACCATCGCCGGCAACCACGAGCGCCAGGTGCTGACGCACGATCCGGCGCGCATGGGCGCGTCCGACCTGTACGCGCACCAGCAGCTGGACGAGGACCAGCGCGCGTGGATAGGCGCGCTGCCGGCAGAGCTGCGGCTGGCGCACGAGGTGCTGCTGGTGCACGGCATACCCGGCAATGACCTGGTGTATTTCATGGAGACGGTGACCGAGCAGGGCCAGCGTCCCGCCACGCATGGCGAGGTGCTGGAGCGCGCGGGCGATGCGCGCGCCTCGCTGATCCTGTGCGGACACACGCATGTGCCGCGCAGCGTGCAGCTGGACGACGGGCGCTTGATCGTGAATCCTGGCAGCGTGGGCTTGCAGGCGTATGACGATGCGCATCCGTATCCGCACAAGGCGGAGAACTACACGCCACATGCGCGCTATGCGCTGGTGGAGAGCACGGCGCAGGGCTGGCGCGTGGAGCAGGTGGCGGTGCCGTATGACTGGCAAGCGGCCAGCGCGCTGGCTGCGCGCAATGGACGGCCGGAGTGGGCTTATGCGCTCAGGACCGGGCGCATGCCGGAGTGATGGCGGCGGCGGATTAGGCGGGCACGCCGTAATCCGCCGTTCAGGCGCTGGCGATTTCCGCGCCGGCCAGGAAGCCGGCCAGCACCGTGTTGACGTCGGCGGCGTGCGTGATGGGCGCCATGTGGCCGCCACGGGTCTGCACGGCGGCGCCGTTGGGCAGTGCGGCGGCCAGGCAGGCTGCCACGCGGCGCGTCGATTGCGGGCTGCGTTCGCCCGACAGCACCAGCGCCGGCATGTCCAGCTCGGCCATGTCGGCCAGCGTGGCCGCTTCGCCCAGCAGGGCCTGGAAGTCCAGCTTGACCTTGGCGATCTGCGCGGCAAAGCGCTGCTGCTGCGCCGCAGGCAACCGGTCGAAGGCGCCTGCGCGGTTCCAGTAGTCGATGAAGGTGCGCGCGGCGTCCTGCGCGCCGGCGGCGCTGTGGATGTCTGCCACCACGTTCTCAATTTCAATGCGCGCCGCGTCGTCTTCGGACAGCAGGTGGAAGGCCACCGGCTCGAACAGCGCCAGCGACAGCACGCGCGCGCGCATCTGGCGCGCCATGCGCAGCGCGGTGGCGCCGCCGTAGGAATGGCCGATCAGGTGGAACGGCTCGTCGGGCGCGAGCTTGCCGGCGATGGCGGCGTTCACCGCATCGACCTCGTGCGCCAGCGAGAAGTCCGCTTCGGCGCCGGACGGGAAGGGCGATTTGCCGTAGCCCAGCAGGTCGACGGCGATACAGCGGAAACTGCCTTCCTGCCCGGCCATCAACTCGGCCCACTGGCCTTTGGAACTCATGGAGCTGTGCAGCAGTACGACGGCCGGGCGCGCGTCCGGCTGGGCATGGATGGTGGTCATGTGACTATCGCAAACGGCAAAACCGGCGATTATAGCGCCTTGCCGGCTCGCCTTGCTAGCTTGATGCCAACCGGACGCGCGGCGGCGTGCCGGCGTCTCTGCTACAGCGCGCGCACCGGAATGCAGATGTCGCAGATCATGTCGCCGGTGGCCGGGTCGAAGCTGCCGGCCGGATCGAAGCGCTCGAAGCTGGGGCGGTCGTCGCACTGCAGGCCGCTCGATGCCAGCCATTCGCGGGTCAGCCACATCCATGCATTGCTGATGGTTTGCGGCTGGCCCCTGAATTTGGCTACCGCGTAGCGTCCGCCCGGCAGCGTGGCCAGGCTGGCCGGGCCGGTCGGCTGGAAGCCTTCCGGCACGGTGACGCAGGCGTCGTAGCGGCATTTGTCGGGCGGCGTGACGCTGGGGTCGTCATGGCCGACGCCGTAGCACAGCTGGCCGTCCAGGCCGTGCGACCGCATCCACGGCGCCATGGTCTGGCGCCAGAACACGCCGATTTGCGGTCCGTAAGGTCCGATCAGGCGCTGGTAGGCCACGCGCACGGCGGGCAGGTCGGTGATTTGCACATCCATTTCGGTTTCTCCGTAAAGGGTTAAGGAGCCGTCATGGTCGCCCGGCGGGCGCGGGCGCGCCTGACCGGGCTTGCTGTGGAGCTGATCAGGATTGCTATGCATGGCCGCCAGCTGGGCCGCCGCCCGCTGCGGGGCGCCGGCCCGCCATTCGGTGGGCGTGCAGCCGAACTGCTGCTTGAAGGCGCGCGCGAACGCTTCGCCCGAGCCGAAGCCGCATGCCAGCGCGACCTCCAGCACCGGTTCGGCGCTGCCGCGCGCCAGGCGTCCGGCCGCCGTTTCCAGGCGCCGCCGGCGCGCGTAGTCGCCCAGGGTCTCGCCCATCCAGGCGGCGAAGATGCGGTGGAAGTGGAAGCGCGAAAAATTGGCCACGTCGGCCAGTTGCGCCAGGTCGAGCGGCGCGTCCAGGTGCCGGTCGATGTAGTCGAGCACGCGGTTCATGCGGCGCGCGTATTCGGCGCGGCTGGCGCGCATGCGTGCGTCGGGAGGCAGGGTGTGGTTCATGGCGGGTGATTATGGCACGGTTGCGGAATGGAATCCGCAACCGTGCCGCCGCGCGGGGAGGGGGCCGCCGCTTAGAATTTGTACTTCAGGTTGAGGTAGAACTGGCGGCCGGACACGTCCAGTTTCTGCGGCTCCTCTTCACTGTAGCGGTACTGCGCGCGCACCTGGTTCAGCAGGTTGGTGGCGTCGAACGTCACCTGCCAGTTCTTGGCGAAGGTGTAGTTGGCCGAGAACGCCAGGGTGGTCACGCCGGCCGCCATGGTGGGGGCGGTCGGCATGGCCACGCCGTTGATGACGGACTGGCCCTGGCTGTTGGCGGTGGGCGAAGGCGCGGTGCTGCTGTTGACGTACTTGCCGCGATAGTTGGCCACCAGGCGGGTGCTGAACACGTCGTTCTCGAAGTAGGCGCCCAGGTTGCCCGCCCATTCGGACGCGCCCACCATCGGCCGGCCGTCGTCGACCTTGGTCTTGGCGCGGCTGACGTTGCTCTGGAAGCCGAAGCCGCCCCAGATCGGCTGCTCGTACGACAGCTCAATGCCGCTGATCTTCGCGCCCTGCTGGCCGGACGAGTTGATGGAGAAGGTTTTGACCTGCGAGTCGCGCGGGTCGACCAGCTGCACGGTGGCGCCGGACGGGTTGCCGCCGGTTTTCACGTAGCCGTCGATTTTCGAGTGGAACACGTTCACCGCCACCAGCGAACGCGGCTTGAAGTACCAGGCCCAGGACAGGTCGACATTGTCCGAGGTGAGCGGCTTCAGGTCAGGGTTCGGGCCGGTGACCACGCAGCCGGTGGCGTCGCAGGTCGGCGTGCCGAAACCGCTGCCCAGCACGTTGTAGTTCTGGCGGCCGATGGTGCGGCTGGCGCCGAAGCGGGCGATCATGTCCTTTTGCAGTTCGTAGCGCAGGTTCACGCTGGGCAGCAGGTTGTTGAAGCTGCGGTCGGTGGCGGTCTTGTAATACAGGATGCCGCTCTTCGGATTGAAGGGCACGCCGTCGTAGTAAGCCTGCGCCTCGCCGGCGGTGGTGATGGCGCCGGGGAAGGCGGCGCAGGTGGTGGCCGGCTTGCCCGGTTCGGTGCGGTCGCAGGCGCCGGCCGGAATCGGGGTCGGGATCTGCGCGTTGATCTGCGTGCGCACCCAGCGCAGGCCCAGGTTGCCGGACCAGCCCTGGCCTTCCAGGTTGCCCATCAGGTAGGCCGAGGTCTGGCGCTCGCGCATGTCGATCTCGGTGGCCACGCGGCGCTCCCACTCGGGCGTGGTGGTCTTGGTGTTGGCCGCCATGTAGGCTTGCAGCGCTTCCGGCGTGAAGCTGAAGCCGGTGTTGTCCCAGTTGCCGCCGCCCAGGTCGTTGCCGAAGTCGCCAGGATAGGGCACGATGCCGCTGCCGGACGGCTCGGCCACCGAAGCGCCCTTGAAGGCGGGGTTCCAGCGTCCGCTCTTGCGCTTGTGGTCGGCAAAGCGCACGCCCGATTCCAGCGACTGCAGCACCCCCTTGTCCATGCGGTATTCGGCGTCCAGCGAGCCGCTGGCTTCCTTGTCCACGGTGCGGATGCCGGAAATGGTGCGGCCGACCAGCTTGTAGCCGCTGCCGTCGGGGTTCAGGCCCACGGTGTTGCTGCCGGCGCCGATGTACTTCGAATCGGGCGCGTCCTTCAGGCCGTTCAGGCTGTAGGAAATGCCGGTGCCGTAGCGCGCGTAGGTCAGGCCCTGGTCGGCCTGGGTGGTGCCCACGCCGCGCGTGATGCTCAGCAGGGACTTGACGGTCAGGTCGTTGTTGACGCGGTATTTGGCGTCCAGGTCCAGGAAGCCGCTGGTGGCCTTGGCGCCTTCGCGGAAGAAGCCTTCCGAGTTGCCCACGTACTGGGGCGTGGTGCCGTCCGGGAACACGATGTCGGCGCTCTTGAGCACGCGCAGCTCGTGGCCGTACATCGTGGTTTCCTTGACGATGACGGGGTTACGGATCTGCGCGTACACGCGCTGGCCGCCGGAACTGGTGTTGGCGCTGCTGGCCGTCACGCCGCCCAGCGGATCGTTTTTACCCAGCAGCATGCTGTACATGGCGCCGGAAGTCAGGCGGCCGTTGTTGTTGGCCTTCATTTCCGAGTAAAAGCCGGTGGCGGTCACGTCCAGGTCGGCGTTCGGCTTGTACTGCAGCGACACCATGCCGCCGGCCCGGTCGCGCACGCCTTCCACGAACTCCGAACTCATCGAGCCGGGCATGCGCACGCCGTTCAGGTCGGCCGCTTTCAGGCCGGTGCCGGCCAGCGAGGCGTCGGTGATGCCCAGCATGGTGCTGGTGTTGATCACATCCCAGCCGCTGCTGGCGCCGTAGGCGAAGCGCGACACCGAGTCGCGCCGGCTGTAGCGCTTTTCCTTGAAGCCCTGCACGATCACGCCCAGCGTGTTGGCTTCGTTCTTCCAGTTGAAGGTGGCGTTCAGGTCGGGCGAAGTCTTGTCCGGCAGCTGGGCGTAGGTCAGGCCGGCGCTGATCACGCCGCCGAAGCTGGTCTTTTGCGCCAGCGGCTTGCGGGTGGTGACGTTGATGGTGCCGGCCAGGCCGCCGTCGACGATGTTGGCTTGCGAGGTCTTGTAGACGATGGCCTGGTTCAGCACCGAGGACGGCATCAGCGACAGGCTGGTGCTGCGGCTGCTGGAACCCTGGTCGGCCACGTACCAGTCGCCGCCGGAGACGGTATGGCCGTTGAACAGGATCAGCGACATGTCCGGGTTGGTGCCGCGCATGGACACTTTTTCCGCTTCGTCGTAGTCGGTGCGCACGGCCACGCCGGCCAGGCGCTGCAGGGAGTCGGCCAGGTTCTTGTCCGGCATCTTGCCCACGTCCTCGGCGGTGATCACTTCCACGTTGGCCGTGGCGTCCTTCTTCACGCCCAGCGACTTGGCCAGCGAGGCCCGGATGCCGGATACCTCGACCTTTTGCATGGCCGGCTCTTCAGCCTGCTGCGCCCAGGCCGGCGCCGCCATGGCGCCCAACGCGATGGAAATGGCTGCGGCCACCGGTGTCTTGTTCAAGTTCATGCCATGCTCTCCCTGTTATTAATTGGTATGCAAGTGGCAGTATTGATGAACGGCGCCGGGCTGAATAATGAGTTCTGTTGTTGGAACTATAACCTTGAGGAATGAGCAGGCGAATCGATGGGGAAGTTAGTGGCCGCTCAGCGCGTCAGCCAGCGGGTGAACGGGGCCTGGTCCGTGCCCGGCTCGAGGTACCACGCCTTGCGCGTCCAGTCGAATTTCGCGCCCAGCGCCTTCACTTGCTGCGCTTCATGGATGGTGGCGCTCAGGTAATGGCGCTCGGTCGGCGTGTGCGATTGATGCTGCGACTGTTGTTGTGCAGCGTCACTATTGCGCGCGATAGCCAGTTCGGCGGCGGCGGCGGTGGGGGCGAGGCGCATGCGGGCCAGGTAGGCGCTGCGCAGCGCCGCGTCCGCCGGGCACAGCAAGGTCAAGCGCGCCTTGGCGCGGGTGGCGGCCACGTAGAACAGGTTTTCCTCTTCGCTGGCGGCGAACATCGGGTTGGGGAATTCGCCCGTTTCCAGGAACGGCAGGATCACGTGCGCGAATTCCTTGCCCTTGGCGTTGGCGGCGCAGTCCAGCGTGACGTAATCTTTTTCGCGCTTGCGGCTGGCGAAGGCTTCGGCCGCGTTCAGCGTTTGCCAGAATTCGGCCAGCGTCTGGCCGGATTGTTCGGCGAAGGCCAGGAAGCCGGCCACGGATTTCGACACCACGCTGGCCTCGTAGGGCCGCACGAAGATGCGCTTGGCGGCCTGCTCCAAATTCATCTGGCCGCAGATGCCGCGCAGTGCCTCGGCCGCGCCGGTGGCCGGGTCGAGCGCGGCGGCGTGGGCGATGGCGGCGGCGATCACGCCGCGCATGGCGCTGCTGCCGCTGCTGCCGTAGTTGCCGCCGTCGCCCTCGATGTACAGCGTGTAGAAGTCGCCCAGCAGCGAGGGTGTGCGCGCCACTTCGCGCTTGGCCATGTCCAGCCGCTGCGGCGCCAGGTTTACTTCGCCGAACACGGCCAGCGCCTCGACGATGGCGGCGCGCACTTCCAGCGACTTGACCGCCTCCAGGTCGCGCAGCGCGATCGCCACCATGCCGCGCAAGAACAGGATTTCGTCGCGCTGCAAATAGCCCGCCATGGCTGGCGTGCGGTAGCCTATCTTCGCCTTCAGCAGCGCGTTTTCCACGGCGATGGACTGGTGCCGGTCGCGCAGCAGGATGGCGCAGCCCTCCAGCGGGTAGCCGTCGCGCTTCCAGGCCCTGATGGCGGCCACCACCTGCTCGCCGCAGGCCTCGGCGTCGGCGTAGTGCGCCTGCCTGATTTCGGTGTGCAACGGCAGGCTCGATTCCACCGGCTTGTTCTTGAACTCCTTCATGGCGTAGGCCAGGTGCGGGCCGTGGCGGTAGGTGTAGGTCAGCGGGTAGTGCTTCAGGCCGGGGTAGTTGCGGGCAAAGCGGTGTTCCAGGAATTCCTGGCTGGCGCCGAGCCTGGAGTAGATCACCTGGTCCTTGTCGCCGGCGCCGACGAAGTAGCAGTCCGGCCGCGCCAGCAGTGCATTGAGGATGCGGAAGGCGGCCTCGTTCAGGTCGTGCAGTTCGTCGCACACCACCACGCGGTAGGCCGGCAGCGCCTGCGCGTTCTCGGACGACTGCGACAGCATGCAGGCCAGGTCGTAGGTGGCGTCGAACGGTCCCCGGAACTCGGCGCCCTCGTCGCCGCCCAGGCGCATGGTTTCGTATTCGCAGGTGGTGAGGTAATCGGTCAGCGGCACTTTGAGCAGGTCGGCCGCTTCCTCCAGTTCCATGTACTCCAGGTCAGCGTCCAGCGCCATGGTGGCCTTCAGCGTGAGCTGGATGTCCAGGAACTGCGACAGTGCGATGTTGTGGGTGCGGATGTCGAGGTAGTCCACCTGGCCGGTGTAGCGCTCGCTCACGCGCTCCAGCGCATGCAGCACGTAGGGCTTGAGCTGGCGCGCCTGCGGCAGGCGCTCGGCGCCGCCGCTGCCGCTCTGGGCCAGCATGCGCGCCGAGAAGTCCTCGAAGGTGGCCACGTCCACGCGCGAGGCGGTGGCGTAGGGGATGCCGATGTCCAGCAGGCGCTGGCGCATCACGTCGCGCGCTTCGGGCGTGAACACCAGCGCCAGGACCTGCTCGGGCGGCAGCTTGCGCGCCAGCGCCTCGCCGATGCGCAGGGCCAGCGTGGTGGTCTTGGCCGCGCCGGCGTTGGCGTCGATCAACACCACCTTGTTCTGGGCCAGCTGGATGGCGGTCTGTTCCGGGGTGCGTATCAGGCCTTGCGGAGTGAAGCGGGGCGTATTGGATTCGGTCATCCTGCCAGTATAGCTTGCGGCGCAGGCGGGCTCGCTAGCGCACCGTCTCGACCTCCGCCGTGAAGCGGTAGCCGGCGCCGCGTTCAGTGAGGATGAAGGCGTCGCCGTCCGGCTCGAGCTTCTTGCGCAGCCGGCCGACCTGCACGTCGATGGCGCGGTCGTACACCTCGTCATTGTGCAGGCGCGACATGTCCAGCAGCTGTTCGCGCGACAGAACGCGCTGCGGGGCGGCCAGGAAGGCGGCCAGCAGGTTGAACTCGTTGTTGGTCAGCGCCACCTCGGCGCCGGCGGGGGAGGTGAGGCGGCGCAGGCGCACGTTCAGCACCCAGCCGGCGAAACGGTAGGCGCGCAGCCGCGCCAGGCCGTCGGCCACCGACTGCTGGGCGCGCGCGCGGCGCAGCAGGGCGCGGATGCGGGCCAGCAGCTCGCGCGGCGAAAAAGGCTTGGTCAGGTAGTCGTCGGCGCCCAGTTCCAGGCCCATGACGCGGTCGGCCTCGTCGCGGCGCCCGGTGAGCATGATGATGGGCAGGTTGGAATGGTCGCGCAGGCGGCGCGCGATGTGCATGCCGTCCTCGCCGGGCAGTTTCAGGTCCAGGATCAGCAGGTCGATCAGCTCATCGGCCATCACGCGGTCCACTTCGCGGCCGTCGGGCAGGGCGGTGGCGCGGATGTCGTTATCGCCCAGATAGTCGACGATCATCTGGCGCACGCCTGCGTCGTCGTCCACCACCAGCACGTGCGTTTCGCCTGCCATCGAAGGTCCGCCCCGTTGGGATAGCGGCATGCCGCCGCCAGAAGATTGTAACAGGATAGTTACCGCTCCCATTGATGTCAATTGACACATTGCGGCCCCGGCGCAGCATACTGTTGCTTTCACCGCAGTGCATAACTGTGGCACGAACTGCGATCCAAACTGTGACACAATTAGCCACCCATTCCGCCCACGCCATGGACCGTCCGACCGCCACCGAGCCAGCCATGCAGTCCGCCGCCAGTCTTGTTGCCGCCGCAGCAGCGGCGGAGCAGGATGTGCCGGCGCGCCTGCTGGCAGGCGAAAAGCGGCTGCTTGAAATGATCGCGCGCGCCGAACCGCTGGACGGCATCCTGGCAGCCTGCTGCCGCCTGTTCGACGAGGTGGCCGAGGACGCGGTGAGCTCGGTGCTGCTGATGGACGAGGGCGGTACCCTGCTGCGTCCCGGCTCGGCGCCCAATATGCCGCCCGACTTCATGGTGGCGCTGGAAGGCTCGGCGCTGATCGGCCCCGGCGAAGGCTCCTGCGGCACCGCGGCCTGGCGCCGCGAGCCGGTGTTCGTATCCGACATCGCCAGCGACCCTTTATGGGACAAGTACCGCCGCCTGCCGCTGGAATACGGCTTGCGGGCCTGCTGGTCCATGCCCATCCTGTCCAGCGCCGGCAAGGTGCTGGGCACCTTCGGCGTGTATGCGCGCCACATTGCGCTGCCCACGGCCGTGCAGCGCAACGTCATGGCGCGCTTTTCGGACCTGGCCAGCATCGCCATTGAGCGCTGCACGTCGATGGCGGCCTTGCGCCGCTCCGAGGAACGCTATGAGCTGGCGGTGAACGCGGCAGGCGACGGCCACACTGACTGGGTGGTGGCCACCGATACCTTCTACGCCTCGCCGCGCTTTCTGGAATTGTGCGGCATGCCGCCGGACACCGTGTTCGCCGGCCGCGCCGATTTCACGGCGCGCTTTCCCTACCATCCGGAAGACCGCCAGCGCGTGATCGACCAGCTGGCCGAACATTTCGCCGGCAGCACCATCCGCCTGCAGCTGGAGCTGCGCATCATCGTGCGCGGCGAGGTGCGCTGGCTCAAGCTGACCGGATTGTGTTCGCGCGACGCGCAGGGCCGGCTGGTGCGCTGGAACGCCGCCACCACCGACGTCACCGACCGGGTGCGCAGCGAGACCGCGCTGCGCGCTTCCGAGCAGCGCTACGCGCTGGCCATGAGCGCGGCAGGCGAGGGGCACTGGGACTGGGACATCCAGAAGGACGAGTTCTACGGCTCGCCGCGCATGCTGGAACTGTACGGCTTCCCGCCCGACACGGTGTTTGCCGGGCGCGCCGATTTCCTGGCGCGGTTTCCCTTCCACCCGGAGGACAAGCCGAAGTGGGAGAAGGCGGCGGCCGAGCATTTCGCCGGCCGCAGCGCGCGCTTCGACCTGGAAATCCGCATGCTGCCGCGCGGCGAATTGCGCTGGATACACCTGACCGGCATGTGCCAGCGCGACGCCTCCGGCACGCCGGTGCGCTGGACCGGCGCCGTCAGCGACGTGACCGGGCGGCGCCGGCTGGAAGAGCAGCTGCGCCTGGCGCAGCGGCTGGAGGCCATGGGCACGCTGGCGGGCGGCATCGCGCACGATTTCAACAACATCCTGGCCTCGATACTCGGCTACGGCGAAATGGCGCTGCGCGACGCGCCCGAGGGCAGCCGCCTGCGGCGCGACGTGGGCCACATCGTGGCGGCCGGCGAGCGCGGGCGGGCGCTGGTGGACCGCATCCTGGCCTTCAGCCGCTGCGGCATGGGCGAGCGGGTGGCGGTGCAGGTGGAGGCGGTGATGCGCGAGGCGCTGGACCAGCTGGCGCCCAAGCTGCCGGACGGGGTGCAAGTGAGCGCCAGCCTGCAGGCCGGCAGCGCCGCCTTGCTGGGCGACTCCACCCAGGTGCACCAGGTGCTGAGCAACCTGATGCTGAACGGCGTCCAGGCGATGGAAGGCGGCGGCCTGCTGCGGGTGGCGCTGGAGACGCGCAGCGTCGGCGAGCATGCGCTGGCCACCATCGGCAGCATTGCGGCGGCGGACTACATCGTGCTCACCGTGAGCGACACCGGCGCCGGCATACCGCCCGCCATCCTGGGACGCATCTTCGATCCCTTTTTCACTACCAAGGAAGTCGGCGTGGGCACCGGGCTGGGACTGTCGATGGTGCACGCCATCGTCACGGAGCTGGGCGGTGCGGTCAGCGTGGCCAGCACCGTAGGCGAGGGCAGCACTTTCACGGTCTTCCTGCCGCGCTGCGGCGACGTGGCGGCCGGCGGCGGCGCCGCGCTGCCGGCCCCGCCGCGCGGCCAGGGCCAGCGCGTGCTGGTGGTGGACGACGAGGAAGCGCTGGCGCGCCTGGCCGGGACCATGCTGGACGACCTGGGCTACCGGCATGCCGCCTACACTTCGCCGGCGCAGGCGCTGGCCGCGTTCTCGGCGGCGCCGCAGCAGTACGACGCGGTGATCACTGACGAACGCATGCCCGGCATGACGGGGTCGGAGCTGATACGGGGGCTGCGCGCCATCCGCGCCGGCATCCCCATTGTGCTGGCCAGCGGCTATGCGGGCGCGGCGCTGGCCCGGCAGGGCGGCGCGGGCGGGGTGCTGCGCAAGCCGTATTCCATGACGGAGCTGGCGCAAGCGCTGGCGCAGATTTTCGGGCCGCATGTCAGTTGACACAATTGGCCGCTTCCGCGTCATGCCTGAGACACGCACAGCTGGCATACTGCAGGTTTGAACACGTACCGCGTCTAAGAGGACCGCATGTTTTACGACGCCACAGAGGCAAGCGAGCCGGTGCTGGCTTTCAATTCGTTCCGTTTTTTTCCGGCGCGCCGCCTGCTTTATGAAGATGACCGCCCGCTGCGCCTGGGCAGCCGCGCCATCGACATCCTGCACGTGCTGCTGGAGCGCGCGGGGGAAACCGTGACCAAGGACCAGCTGATTGCGCGCGCCTGGCCCAATACCGTGGTCGAGGAAGGCAACTTGCGCGTGCACGTTGCCGCGCTGCGCAGGACGCTGGGCGAGCGCCACATCGAAAACGTGGTGGGGCGCGGCTATTGCTTCATCACGCCGGTGGTGCGCAGCGAGGCCGGACAGGTGGCGCACACCGCGCACGCCGCGCAGGCGCTGCCGCTTTCTGGCGAGCAATCAACCATGGCGCAGGCCAAGACGGTCTATCTGCCGCAGAGCGACGGCCTGCCGCCCTGCGCCACGCGCATTTTCGGCCGCGAGCAAACGGTGGCGACGCTGCAGCAGCAATTGTCCGAGCGCCGTTTCGTCACCATCGTCGGCACCGGCGGCATGGGCAAGACCACGGCGGCGCTGGCGGCGGCCGAGCGCATGCAAACCCACTGGCGGCAAGGCACGGTGTTCGTCGACCTGGCTCCGCTGACGCGCGCCGAGCAGGTACCGCAGGCGCTGGCCGCCGCGCTGGTGATGGAACGCCCGGCGGCGATGGACACGGCAGCCATCGTGGCTGCGCTGCGCAGTCACCACTTGCTGCTGATCCTGGACAGCTGCGAGCATGTGCTGGAAGCGGTGTCGCTGCTGGCCGAGCAGATCCTGCACGGCGCGCCCGGCGTGCGCCTGCTGGCCACCAGCCGCGAGCCGCTGCGCGCCGAAGGCGAGTGGGTGCACCGCCTGCCAGCGCTGGAACTGCCGCCCGAGCCGGCGCCGGGCGCCGGCGCGCCGCCGCTGACGATGGCGCAAGCCATGGAGTATGCGGCGGTGCAGCTGTTCGCCGAGCGGGTGCAGGCCAGCGCGGCCGGACTGGCGCTGGGCGACCCGGAGGCGCCGCAGATCGCCGACATCTGCCGCCGCCTGGACGGCATACCGCTGGCCATCGAGCTGGCCGCCGCGCGGGTGGAACTGCTGGGCATACGCGGCCTGGTGGCGCGCCTGGACGACTGCTGCTACCTGCTCAAGGGCGGCCGGCGCACGGCCAAGGTGAGGCACCGCACCCTGGAGGCGACGCTGGACTGGAGCTATGACCTGCTGGGCGAAAGCGAGCGCAAACTGCTGCACCGGCTGTCGGTGTTCCGGCGCCGTTTTTCGCTGGAGGAGGCGCTGTCCATCGGCGCGGATAACCGGGAAGGGCTGGAACAGGCGATGGACGCGCTATCCAGCCTGGTCAGCAAGTCGATGCTGGCCACGGTGTCCGATACCGGCGCGGCGCGCTACCGCATGCTGGAAACCACACGCAGCTACGCGGCGGCCAAGCTGGCTGAAAGCGGCGAGCATGACGTGATCCTGACGCATTACGTAGCGCTTGGCGGCGCGCCGCTCTGAGTTGCCGACGTTGCGCCGCTACTGCGCGCCACCGCGCCGCCTGCGCACGCTCTGTTCAGGCCCTGCGCATCTCCAGCAGGCGCGCCCAGGCCGGCACCGCGCCGCGCCAGAACTGCTCCACGCTGTCCGCCTGCACATCCAGCCCGAGAAAGCGCGCCGCCGGCAGTAGCGCCGACTCCAGCAGTTGCGCCACCGGCGCGCCGTTGTCGAAAGCCTGCGCGCCGGTCTGCTTGGACAGTTTCTCGCCGTCCGCGTTCGCCACCACCGGCACGTGCAGATACCTCGGCTGGGGCAGTCCCAGCAGCGCTTGCAGGTAAATCTGGCGCGGGGTGGAGTCCAGCAGGTCCGCGCCGCGCACGATGTCGGTGACGCCTTGCGCACCGTCGTCCACCACCACCGCCAGCTGATAGGCCCAGAAGCCGTCGGCGCGGCGTACCACAAAGTCGCCCACCTCGGCGGTCAGGTCCTGGCACACCCGGCCGTGCCAGCGGTCTTCGAAGCAGAGCACGCGGTGCGGCGCCTGCGGCGTGCGCAGGCGCACCGCGCGCGCGGTCTTGCCCGCGGCCAGCCCATTGCGGCAGGTGCCCGGATACACCAGCGCCGAGGACGCATGCCCCAGGCGGATTTGAGAGTCCTGGATCTCCTTGCGCGAGCAGGCGCAGGGATACACCGCGCCGGCCGCCTCCAGTTGCGCCAGCGCAGCCTGGTACAGATCCGTGCGCAAGGTCTGCCGCGTCACTTCGCCGTCCCACTGCATGCCGCAGCGCTGCAGCGACGCCAGGATGTGCTGGTCCACACCGGCCACGTTGCGGTCGCGGTCCAGGTCCTCGATGCGCACCAGCCACTGGCCGTGGTGCACTTTGGCGTCCAGATAGCTGGCCATGGCCGCCACCAGCGAACCGAGGTGCAGGGGGCCGGTGGGCGAGGGCGCGAAACGGCCGATGTAGGGAGGGCGGGCTGACGTCATGTGAAAAGTATCCCCGACCGGCGCGGTGCGCGTCAACCTGCGCTTGCTGCAGCGCGCAATGGACATGCGGGAAACTTCGCATACAATGCTCGCGCGGCGATGTGGCCGCTTTCATCGACTCCATATCAGACAAGATCAGACACTATGCAGAAACTGTTCCCATCCGCGCTGGCATGCGCCATTGCCGCCAGCCTGGCGCTGTCCTTCCCGGCGCACGCCGCCGCACCGAAGGCGGTCAAGGCCGCCGGGCAACAGCAGCCCAAGGTGCAGGAAGCGCCGCTGCGCGCCCACCTGGCTTTCCTGTCCAGCGACCTGCTGGAAGGACGAGGCACCGGCCAGCGCGGAGGCGACCTGACGGTGGCATACCTGGAAACCCAGGCGCTAGCTGCCGGCCTCAAGCCGCTGTCCGGCAAGAGCTTCCGCCAGGCGGTGCAGATCGCGGGCGTGAAGTCGCTGCCGGCCGAAAGCTCGCTGCGCCTGGAAGCCAACGGCGCCGCGCTGCCGGCTTCCTTCGGCAAGGACTGGGTATGGGCGCCCGGCGATGCGCAAGCTGCGCACAGCCTGGATGCCGAACTGGTCTTCGTCGGCTACGGCACCAGCGCCTCCGAAGAAGGGTGGAACGATTTCAAGGGCCAGAACCTGAAAGGCAAAGTGCTGGTCATGATGGTGAACGACCCGCAGCCGACCGCCGAACAGCCGAACCGCTTCGGTGGCAAGGCGCTGACCTATTACGGCCGCTGGACTTATAAATTCGAGGAAGCCGCGCGCCAGGGCGCCGCCGGCGTGCTGCTGATCCACACCACGCCGAGCGCATCGTACGGCTGGAGCGTGATCCAGAACAGCTGGGACAACGTGGAACGCTTCCAGCTGGCGCAAGGCGACGTTGGCACCGGCCTGCAAGGCTGGATGACCGACGACACCGCGCGCGCCCTGTTCAGGGCCGCCGGCCAGGACCTGGACGCGCTGCGCGCCGCCGCTGAAAGCAAGGACTTCCAGCCGGTGCCGCTGAAAGCCAGAGTGTCCGGCGAGATGAAGGCCGCCGTGCGCCGCCTGGAGCAGTTCAATGTGGCCGGCGTGGTGCCGGGCACCGATCCCAAGCTGAAGGACGAAGTGGTGATCTACAGTGCGCATTGGGACCACCTGGGCAAGCAGGGCACCGAAGGCGACACAATTTTCAACGGCGCCGTCGACAACGCCTCCGGTACTGCCGCGCTGCTGGCCATGGCCAGGGCAGCGTCGCTCAATCCGGCCAAGCGCAGCCAGATGTTCCTGTGGGTGGCGGCCGAAGAGCAGGGCCTGCTGGGCAGCGAGGCCTACGCCACCGCGCCGCTGTGGCCACTGGCCAAGACGGCCGCCAACCTGAACCTGGACAGCCTGAACTTCATCGGCGTCACGCGCGATATCGGCGCGGCGGGCAGCGAGCGCACCGAGTTGGGCAAGATGGCCGAAGCCACCGCCAAGGCCATGAACATGGTCATCGCCGAAGCCAAGCCGGACCTGTCGGGCGGCTACTTCCGCAGCGACCACTTCAGCTTCGCCAAGGTGGGCGTGCCGGCCTTTTCGATTACCTCGGGCCGGGACTACCTGGGTGACAAGGCGGCTGCGAAAACCAAGACGGAGGCCTACAGCAAGCGCTATCACCAGGTGTCGGATGAATATGATCCGGCCTGGGACCTGGCGGGCATGACGCAGCACGCGCAGTTCGCGCTGAATCTGGGCCGCATGGTGGCCGACGCGCCCAAGATGCCCGAGTGGAAAGCCGGCGACGCCTTCGGCAAGGCCCGCGCCAAGTAACGGTTTGCAAACCCCAGCCGCCTCCGGGCGGTTTTTGTTTTTTAGACGACTGCCCCATGACAGCCACGCGCCTGACTTCCCTTGACGCCTTTCGCGGCTTCACCATCGCCAGCATGCTGCTGGTGAACAATCCCGGCGACTGGAGCCATCTGTACTCGCAGCTGGCGCACGCGCACTGGAACGGCTGGACCTTCACCGACTGGATCTTCCCTTTCTTCCTGTTCATCGGCGGCATCTCGATGGCGTTTTCGCTAGGGCGCGCGGCGGATGCCGGCGCGGACAAGGGCGCCTTGCTGCGCAAGCTGTTCAAGCGCGCGTTGCTGATTTTCCTGATCGGCTTCCTGCTCAACTACATCCCGCGCTTCGACCTGTCCAGTGTGCGCATCCCCGGCGTGCTGCAGCGCATTGCGCTGTGCACCGTGCTGGCGGCGCCGCTGGTGGTGTATTTCAACTGGCGCCAGGTCACCTGGTGGATTGCCGGCCTGCTGGCGTGCTACAGCGCGGTGATGCTGCTGGTGCCGGTGCCGGATGTGAACGGCGTGGTGGGCGCCGGCGTGCTGGAACCTGGCCGTGACTTCGGCGCCTGGCTGGACCGCCAGTTCCTCAGCGGCCATATGTGGGCGCAATCGAAGACGTGGGACCCGGAAGGCCTGTTCACCACCATTCCGGCGCTGTGCAGCCAGTTGATCGGCGTGCTGGCCGGGCGCTGGCTGATGGCGCAGCGCGCGCGGCCCGAACAAACCGTGTGGATGATGCTGGCCGGCCTGGCGCTGCTGCTTGCCGGCGCCATGCTGGACGTGGTGCTAATGCCGATCAACAAGAGCTTGTGGAGCACGTCCTACTGCCTGTTCATCAGCGGCTGGGCGCTGCTGATGTTCTCGGTCTTCTACTGGCTGCTGGACGCCAATCCGTCGCCATGGCTGCGCGCCAAGGCGCAAGGCGGGGCGAAGTTCTTCATCATCTACGGCATGAACGCGCTGTTCATTTTCGCCTTCTCCGGCCTGGTGGCCAAGATGCTGGGCTTCATCAGGTTCGCGCAGGAGGACGGCACGCAGCGCCCGCTCGGCGCCATGCTGTACGCGCCCATCAAGGCGCTGCCCCTGCAGCCGGAGGCCGCCTCGCTGCTGCACGCGCTGTTGTTCAACGCCGCCATGTTTGCGGTGGCCTGGTTCATGTGGCGCCGGCGCTGGTACGTTAAGGTGTAATGCGGGACGAACGGCGAGTGCTACCTGGACTCCAGATACAGGGGCTCGGGCGCCATGTCGATGCCATTCCGCCATACGACCGTTCCGCCTTCGATACAGGCTTTGGCGGACCGTTGCGGGTCACGCAGCGGTCGCTACACCGGGTGGCCGGCACGGTGAAGCAGGCCAGGGCCGACGCTTAGCCTTTGCCCTTGGTTTCCCTTGCAGGCGCGTGGTTGACGAGGTCGGACGGCGTCATGCCGAACCAGCGCTTGCAGGCGCGGTAGAACGCGCTGGGCTCCGAGAAGCCGAGCTGGAAGCTGAGCACCTTCAGTGACAGCTCGCCGGCAGCCAGCGACTGGCGTGCCAGTTCGCGCCGCGTGTCGTCCACCAGCGCGGTGAAGCTGGTGCCTTCCTCCGCCAGCCGCCGCTGCAAGGTGCGTTCGCTCATCATCATGTGCGCGGCCATGTCTTCGCGCTGCGGCGGGCCTTTCGGCAGCATGGCCGCCACCATCGCTTGCACGCGCGCGCCGATGGTCGGCGGCTGTGCCTGCGCCAGGCTGGCCAGCACTCCGCTGCCGCCCCGGTAGCCGGGCAGCGCGGACACCAGGTCGGCGTCGGCAAATTCCATCACGTTGTGGGGACGGTTGAAATGGACCGGGCAGCCGAAAGTCTGCGCGTACATGTCCGCGTTGGCCGGTTCCGGGAAGGCGTACTCCACTTGCACCGGCCTGGCCTCGTCATTGCCGGCCGCGCTGCGCAGGCTGCGCAGCAGCACGCACCAGACGAAGTCATAGCGCTGTTGCGGCACCACGCGCTGCGCGCCGGGCAGCACCAGTCCCACGCGCGTGTGGCCGTGGCAGCGCTCGATGCTGCTTTGCACGGTGGGCGAGACCAGCATGATGTGACCCATCACGCCCAGCCAGCCGAGGCGGTGCGGCGTCGATATCTTCAGGCCGATCAGCGGGTCCCGCGAGTGCTCAACCAGCAGCGACCAGAGATGGCTCAGTTTATCGGACAGCGCGAGCGCGTCGCACGCGAGGCCGTCGCCTTCGTCCAGGCCGGCCTGCTGGAACAGCGCTTCGGCTTGCACGCCCGAATGCGCCAGGCGCGACTTGACGCCGCGCACCAGGTGCAGGGCGGACGAGTAGCCCGTGCCGGGTCCCAAGAGTGCTTCGTTCATGTCCCATGTCTCCATTGCGAACGACCGTGCTTATTTTTGACGGTTCGCGCTGCGTCTTTTTTGTAAATTATTAACGCATGAAATTTACCGGCGCCAGCAGCAAAAAATTAGACGCGGGACTCTATCGCGCAGGACGCGGTTTCGTGCTAAGGGGGGGGCAGGATAGGAAGCAGGGCAGGGGCGGCGGGCGCCGCCCCTTGGGGAGATTACTTACCGCCTTCGTTGGCGTGTTCGCCCAGGATCTGCTTGGCGTAGCGGATGCCGATGCCATAGGCCGAGTGAGCCTTGAAGATGTCCATGCAGCCGTCGTAGGTCTCGCCGCGCGCCCAGTCGCGCTGCAGTTCGCACATCCACTGCAGCGAGTTGGTCGGCGTGGCGCCGGCCTGGATCATGCGCTGGATGGCGCGGTCGTGCGCCTCCATGGTGGTGTCGCCGCAGGCGTCGGTCGGCACGAAGATCTCGTAGCCTTCAGCCAGCATCTGCAGGGTCGGGAAGGTCACGCACACTTCGGTCCACAGGCCGGCGATGATCACGCGCTTGCGGCCGGTGGCCTTGATGGCGTCCTTAAAGTTCTGGTCCTCCCACGAGTTCATCGAGGTGCGGTCGATCGGCTTCTGGTCCGGGAACACGGACTGGATTTCCGGGATCAGGTGGCCGCTGAAGGTTTCCGACGCGATGGTGGTCAGGATGGTCGGCACGCCGAACAGCTTGGCGGTCTTGGCCAGGATTTGCGCGTTGTGCAGGATGGCGGTGCGCTCGTGAGACATGGTGCCGAACAGCATTTGCGGCTGGTGGTCGATCAGGGCCAGCACGCAGTCTTGCGGGTTGAGCAGGGTGTTGTAGGACATGGTTCTCTCCGTGAAAAGTAGGGGTGGCAAAGCACGTTCGCACTTTGCCAGCTTTGCCTGATTTGCACGTCTGCTATAAGGACTGCCCCTGCTCTTGCTTACGGGAGAGCGTTACTCCTTGCCGATAAATTCGCTGGCATATACCAGCGCGGCGATCAGCGGGAACGCGAGCCCGGTCAGCAGCACGCCGTGCCAGCCGTGGTGGGCGTACATCCACGCGCCCAGCGAGGAGCCGATGGCGCCGCCGCAGAAGAAGATCGCCATGTACAAGCCGTTCAGCCGGCTGCGCACGTCTTCGCCCAGCGCGAAGATGGCGCGCTGGCCGGTGACCAGGCTGGCCGACACGCCGGCGTCGAGCACGATGGAGGCGGCCACCAGCAAACCCAGGTCGAACATGCGCCCGCCCTGCAGCAGCAGCGGCGTGCCGAAGGCCAGCAGCGCGGCGGCCAGCGCCATGCCGGTGGTGGCGCGGCTCTTGCCTTGGTCGGCGCGCCGGCCGGCATGCGGCGAGGCGATGGCGCCGGCCACGCCGGCCAGCGCGAAGATGGCGATGCCGGTTTGCGACAGGCCGAAATACGGCGCCGCCAGCACCAGCGGCACCGTGGTCCAGAACAGGCTGAAGGCGCCGAACATGCAGGCCTGGTAGGCGGCGCGGCGGCGCAGCACGGGTGTGCTCTTCAGCAACTGCCACAGCGAGGCCAGCAGTGCGCCGTAAGGCATGGCCGATACCGGCTGGCGCTTGGGCAGCTTACGGTGCAGCAGCAAGGCCAGCAGCGCCGTGCCGATAGCCGACAGCACGAAGATGGCGTGCCAGTTGAGCGCGTCGGTGACCAGGCTGGACACCGGGCGCGCCAGCATGATGCCCATCAGCAGGCCCGACACCACTTTGCCGACTATCTGCCCGCGCATGTGGGGCGGCGCCAGGTGGGCGGCGAACGGCACCACCACCTGGGCCGCTACCGAGCCCAGGCCGATGCACAGCGCGGCGGCCAGGAACAGGCCGGCGTTGCTGGTGCTGGCGGCCACCAGCAGCGCGGCCGAGGTGGCCGCCAGGCAGGTGACGATGAGGCGGCGGTTTTCCTGCAGGTCGCCCAGCGGGACGATGAAAATCATGCCCAGGCAATAGCCGATCTGTGTCAGCGTGACGATCAGCCCCGCAGCGCCGGGCGACAGGCCGGTGGCCAGGCTGATGGGGCCGACCAGCGGCTGCGCGTAATACAAATTGGCGACGATAAGGCCGGTGGCGGTCGCCAGCAGCAGTACCATGCCGGAGGAAATCCCCGGCACGGCGATGGTTGGATTGGTGGTCAACGGAACTCCTGGATGCAGAACTACGAGTGCCAGGCCCTGCTTGGAAAATGGCGGGCTTAGCCGGACAAACATTGTAGTGGGGAATCCAGATCCCTGCTGGCGGCGGCCGGATATAACGGGTATATCCGGCCGGGCATGGCGGCGCCGCTACAGCGTGCGCAGGAAGGCGGTGAGGTCGGCTTTTTCTTTTTCGCTGAGCCTGGTTTCCAGGATCAGGTTGAAAAATTCCACCGTGTCTTCCAAGGTCAGCAGGCGGCCGTCGTGCAGATAGGGCGGGGATTCCTTGATGCCGCGCAGGGGAAAGGTCTTGATGGGCCCGTCTGACGCGGCCATCATGCCGTTGACGATGCGCGGCTTGTAGAAGCGTTCGGTTTTCAGGTTGTGCATCAGGTTGTCGGTGTAGTAGGGCGCGGCGTGGCAGATGGAACATTGGGCCTTGCCGAAGAACAGTGCCTGGCCGCGCAGCTCGCTGTCATTGGCCTTGTTCGGGTCGAGCTTGCCGTTGATGCCCAGCTTGGGCGCGGGCGGGAAGTCCAGCAGCGCCTGGAACTCGGCCATGAAATGCACCTGGCTGCCGCGCTCGAGCGGGTTGATGCCTTTCTTGGTGGCGATCACCGGATCGCCGTCGAAGTAGGCGGCGCGCTGCTCGAACTCGGTGAAGTCCTCTACCGTCTTGAGCGCGCGCTGCGAGCCGAACAGGCGCTGGATGTTCAAGCCGCGCAAGGTTGGCGTGTCGATGCGGTGGCGGAAGATCTGCGGGCGGATGTCGCCCACCAGGTGCGTGGCGCCGTTGCTGTGGCCGTTGGCATGGCAGTCCAGGCAGGCCACGCCGCGGCTGGGACGCTCGGCGCGGCGGTCTTCGGTCTGGTTGAACTGCTGCTGCGGGAAGGGCGTGAGCAGCAGGCGCAGGCCTTCGAGCTGCTTGGGATTGAGCAGGCCATTGAACATGCCGTGAAAGTTGTCGATGGTGAGCAGCTTGCCGCCGGACACGTCGCCCAGGTCGGGCCGCGTGGTGAGGAAGATCGGCGCGGGGAACTCGGGCAGGAAGTGGTCGGGCAAGTCGAAGTCGAGGTCGAAGCGGGTCAGGTCGCGCTGCTCCTGGCGCTTCAGTTCGTCGATCTGGAATTGCGGGAACAGCATGCCGCCTTCGGCGTGATTGGGATGCGGCAGCGGCAGGAAGCCGGCCGGGAACAGGTCGCGCGCGCGGATGTCGTCGGCGCCCAGGTCGGCCAGGCGCTGCCAGCTCATGCCCGCGGGCAGCTTGACGCGCACCCCACCTTGCACAGGCTTGCCCCGGAACATGGTGGCGCCGCTGGGACGGTTGGCCAGGTCATAGCGCTGGGCCAGCAGCTCGCGCTGGCGCTGCATCAGGGCGGCGCGCGCGGCGCGCATGCGCGCCAGCGTTGCGCCGAAGTCTTCGGTGATGTCCACCTTCATGTAGCTGGTGGGACGCTCCGGCGGCGCAGGCGGATGGGACAGGACGGGCTGCGCGGCGAAAGCGGCGGCCGCAATGGCAGCGGCGGCGGCAAGCGTGGCGATGCGGATGGCGAAGGCGGCGACGGCGCTGCCCGTGGCGGTCGGGGTTTTCATTGCACTCTCCTGCTGCGTGGCCGGGCAAGCTGCCCTGTTCCAGTTAAGCAGGCAGGAGAGGTATGGCTATGCTTAAGGCGTGCGCATTTGCGCTGGCTCAAGCCGCTCGCGGAGACCGGCCGTGATCTGGTAGGAATGCAGGCGCTTGCTGTGCTCGAAGATCTGCGAGGTGATCATCAGTTCGTCCGGCTGGGTGCTGTCGATAAAGCCTTGCAGCTGTTTTTTCACCGTCTGCGGCGAGCCGATCGCCGAGCAGGACAGCACCGAATCGAGCATGGCGTTTTCCTGCGGGCCCAGGCTCTGGCGGTAGTTGGCCAGCGGCGGCGGCAACTGCGACGGCCGGCCGGTGCGCAGGTTGACGAAGGCCTGCTGCATCGAGGTGGCCAGCAGTTGCGCTTCTTCGTCGGTGTCGGCCGCGAACACATTGAAGCCCAGCATCACATACGGCTTGTCCAGCTGCGCCGACGGCTTGAAGTTGGCACGGTACAGCGCCACCGCCTGCATCATCTGCGCCGGCGCGAAATGCGAGGCGAACGCATAGGGCAGGCCCAGGTGCGCGGCCAGCTGCGCACCGAACAGGCTGGAGCCGAGTATCCACAGCGGCACCTTGGCGCCTTTGCCGGGCACCGCCAGCACTTGCTGGCGCGGCGCGTCGGACAGGTAGTCCTGCAGCTCCAGCACGTCCTGCGGGAACTCGTCCGCGTCGGATGCCAGGCTGCGGCGCAGGGCGCGCGCGGTGGTCTGGTCCGAACCGGGTGCGCGGCCCAGGCCGAGGTCGATGCGGCCCGGGTGCAGCGCTTCCAGCGTGCCGAACTGCTCGGCGATCACCAGCGGCGAGTGGTTCGGCAGCATGATGCCGCCCGCACCGACCCGGATGGTCTTGGTGCCGGCCGCCACGTGCGCCATCACCACCGACGTGGCGGCACTGGCGATGCCCGGCATGCCGTGGTGTTCCGCCAGCCAGTAGCGCTGGTAGCCCCAGCGTTCACCGTGCTGGGCCAGATCGAGCGTGTTGCGCAGCGAGGCGGCGGCATCGCTGCCAAGCGCGATGGGGGAGAGGTCGAGTATGGAAAATGGCGTCATGGCTGTGATATGGCGGCGGCAAGCCGGGTTTCAATGAAGGCCCTGACGCGCTCATGGCCTTTCCGTTACACTTGTTTGGCTTTTTTGAAATTTTGTCCAGAACACTAACACTAACCCAAGAGACGAGACGTGAAGCTGAAAAAAATTGCATTGATAACCATGCTGGCGCAGGCCGTGCTCTACCCGGGCGCCCAGGCCGCCGCGCTGAGCGAGGCGGCCACCGCCACCGCCCGTTACGCAGTTGAAACCTATCCGCAACAGATGACCGCCGCGCTGGCCGCCATGGTCAGCTACAACACCGTGGCGGATCCGGCTTACACGGCCGACAAGAACCCGCAGCACATCGCCTTCAAGCAGATGCTGAAAGAGGAGGCCGCGCGCCTGGGCCTGGACTACAAAGACCATGGCTACGTCGTGGTAATCGGCCTGGGGGAGAGTGCTGACCGGGTCGGCATCATCACGCACGGCGACGTGCAGCCGGTGAATCCGGCCAAGTGGGCCAAGTCACCCTTCGAGCTGGACAGCACCAGCGAGCCGGGCCGCCTGATCGCGCGCGGCTCGGAAGACGACAAGGGTCCGATTGCCACTGCCATGTATGCGATGAAGGCCATCCAGGACCAGAAGGTGGCATTGAAAAAGCGCCTGGAACTGTACGTGTACATGGCCGAGGAATCGGACTGGGCGCCGCTCGAGGCTTTCCTGAAAGACCACACGCCGCCTCAGATGAACATCACGCTGGACGCCGAGTATCCGGTGGTGACGGCCGAGAAAGGCTGGGGCGCGGTGAAAGTGACCATGCCCGCCCAGCCTGCCCCGGCCGCGGCGGACAGCAAAGGCCCGCTGCTGAGCGAGTTTGCGGGCGGCTTCTTCGGCAGCCAGATTCCGGAAGACGCCAGCGCCGTGATCGCCAACGCGACGCCGGCGCTGGAAAAACGGATACGCGCGCGCGCCGCCGCGCAGAAGGGCATGCGCTACCAGTACGCCTGGCAGGGGCGCGCGCTGAAAATCACCGCGCTCGGGCTGTCGGCGCACTCGTCCAAACCGGAAGACGGCGTCAACGCCATCAGCATGCTGGCCGACGCACTCAAGGTGCAGCCATGGAAAGCCACCGCCGCCGCCGGCATGGTGACCATGCTCAACGACCTGGTCGGCACCGGCATCCACGGCGAGCGCTTCGGCAAGGTGGCCTACCGCGACGACTTCATGGGACCGATGACGGTGGCGCCCACCGTGCTCAAGCAAAAGGATGGCGGCATCGAGCTGAACATCAATATCCGCCGCCCGAAAGGCAAGCCCGGCCCCCAGCTGCAAGCGGAGTTCCAGCAGGCCTTCGACCAGTGGAAGCGCACCCATGCGCCGCAGGCCGCCATCGCCATGCAGATCGGCGAGCCGTGGGTGCAGGCGGATGCGCCGCAGTTGCCGGTGCTGCTGGACGTGTTCTCGCACTACACCGGCATCCAGAACGCCAAGCCGATCTCGATCGGCGGCGGCACCAACTCGCGCCTGTTCCCGAAAGCCGTGGCCTTCGGGCCGGCCATGCCGGGCACGGCCTATACCGGCCACTCCGAGCATGAGTTCATTACCACCAAACAGTTGCTGTTGAACCTGCAGATGTACACCGCTGTGCTGGTCGAACTGGCACGTTGATGCAAGCTTGATATCGGCGCGGCGCACTTTTGTTGGTGCGCCGCGTTTTTTTTGCTCAGTCCGCCCCATTGTGTATTCCCACGCGGAAAAATAAGCCTTACTATCAATCGCAATAAGGCCTACTTTCACGCCGCTTCTTAGCTAAATCTCATCCTTTTCACTCACCATTAGGGATGCCGGATCGTCAACGATCCCGGCAGGGGACTCTGCATGCCACGTATATCATTGTCAGTTTGTGCATTGCTGTTTGCTGTTTGCCAGCTTGTTTGCCAGCCAGCCGTTAGCGCCGAGATGGAAATGAGCGCGCACGCGCAGCCGGCCGGCGCCATTGCCGCTGCCATGGAAGCGGCGGCGCCGCGCCGCGGCGCGCTGTTCAAGGTGCAGCACGACGGCCGCACCAGCTATCTGTTCGGCACGGTACACGCAGGCAAGCAGGCCTTCTTCCCGCTGGAACCGCAAGTGACGCGTGCGCTGGCCGATTCGAATGCGCTGGTGCTGGAACTGGACGTGCGTGCCAGCGAACCGTTCCAGGAGGCCCTGGCCGCGCACGGCCGCTATCCGAAGGGCGATTCCATCCGCAATCACCTGTCGCGTGAAACGCTGGCCCTGCTGCAGCAGGCGCTGGCCCGTGCCGGCATGTCGCTGGACAACCTGGAACAATACCGGCCGTGGCTGCTGGCGAACCTGCTGATCGGCGCCGAGATGGAACGGCACGGCTATATGCGCAGCCAGGGCGTGGAGCAGTTCCTGCTCAAGGAAGCCGCGCAGCACAGCAAGCCGCTGCGCGAACTGGAAAGTGCGGATTATCAATTGGGCCTGTTCGCCTCCATGAATGACGCGCAGCAGGAAACCTATCTGCGTGAGAACCTGGCTGAACTGGCCAGCGGCGTTGCGCTGAAAAAGACCGCCAGCCTGATCGATGCCTGGAGCAAGGCGGATGCGCCAGGCATGAACGAGGCCTTGCAATCCATGATACGCGGCGACAGCGTGTCCGCCGCCTTCATGGACCGTACGCTGCTGGGCAAGCGCAATCCCGAGATGGCGGCCTCGATCGAGAACATCATGAAGGCCGACCAGACGGCGTTCGTCGGTGTCGGCTTGCTGCACCTGCTGGGCGCGCAGGGCGTGCCCGAACTGCTGCGCCAGCGCGGCTACCAAGTGGAACAGATTTACTGATCCACTTACTGCGAGTCGCGCGAGATCATGCCGTTGGCATAGCGCACGCGGTCACCGCTCTTGTAGCTGGGCATGCTTTCTGCCAGCACGGTCTGGGTGGTGCCGTCGTCCATGCGCACGGTAACGCGGTAGATCTTGTCGCTGGGGGAGCCCATGCTGCCGCCGGCCGCCGCCGCACCGGCGGACAGTCCCATTGACGCGGCATCCTGCCGCGTGATCTGGTCTATGGTCTGGACCACGCCGCTGCCTGGAGTGCCGGCCTGCGCCATGCTGGCGGCGCTGCGCGCGTCGGGCGACGCCGTGGCAGGAGCCGCCTGGCCCACAGTGCTGGCGGTACTCCCGGTACCGGCGTCCATGCTGCTGGTGCTGCTGCCCCTGCTGGCTGTGCTGCCGCCATTGTCCATCGAGGTGCTGCGGTCCGAGGCGCAGCCGGCCAGCGCAAGCAGTGCGCAGGCCAGTAAAGTGTTTTTTATCTTCATGATGATCTCCGTTATGCGAGCATCCGCTCGAATAGTTTGGAGTTCCGATGATGCCATTCGTTTCCCCTGAAGCGCGCACCCTTGACGCATATCAAACGATTACCTGAAATGCTTGGCCATAATTGCGTGTCAGAAATCTATAGGGGGGGCTATGTTCCAGCGCAGGACCGACAAGGTAATTGAAGATTTGATCGCAGCTACCTGCGGGCTGCAGCCGGGGATGCGCCAGCGCCATGCGTACGCGCAGGCGCTGCTGGGACTGGTGCGCCTGGCGAAAGCCGAGCAGTTGCTGGAAATGCGGCTGGACGCGGAGCGGGCCAGCGGCAGCCTGGCCTGCGCCAGCCGCAAGCGGCAGACCCGCGCCATTCTGCGCAAGATAGGAATGGATGTGCGGCACCGCCAGCGCGAGCTGGAGTTCGGCCAGCACGGCCCGGAAGGCAAGAGCAGTCCGGGCTAGGCCGCCACCTTGTTGCGGTTCCACAGCAGCCACATGATGCTGGCCGTGACGAGGGCGGCGGCGGTGTCCACCGCCCAGTCCGCAACCGCGCCGTGACGGTAGGGCAGCAAGCTCTGTACCAGCTCATCGAGCGCGCCCATCGCCATGATGGTCAGCACCGATTTGATGGCGCGCCGCGCCGCGCTGCCGGTGCCGCCGGTAAACAGCAAAAAAGTCAGGCCGGCATAGGCGCAGGAATGCAGCACCACGCCGGGCGCGACCGAGCCGATGTCGCTGCGGGCGCCGGGAATGGAGCCGAGCACCAGTATCATCAGGTAGAGGACCAGTGCGGCGCGGTAGCGCAAGTTGGCGTGGGCGGATGTGAGGACGACTTGCTGAAGTAGGGAAAGCATGGTGCAAGGATAACATGCGGCAAAAAAAATGCCCGCTGGTTAAAGCGGGCCGTAAAACCCATATCCGGGTCAAGAGAGCAGAGAATTCGGGTGGTGCGCACTGGGCGCACCGTTCTGTTGCCACGCATATCGGTTGCATGTGCAGCAGATGAAACAAGTTTATACGCCCCATATGACGCCAGCGTGACATTTCTCAAGAGGGCGCAAACAAATTCCGGGCAAAAAAAAGCCCGCTGGTGAAAGCGGGCTTAAAACTATTATCTTGGAGGAGAATAGTGGAGACAGGTGCAATTATGCTGCGGCACAGCATATATGTCTAATTTTCGTTTTGGATATCAGGCATAAGTTTTTTATATAACTGTCCCGCTTATTCCTTGACCGGTACCG
Organism: Massilia sp. Root351; assembly: GCF_001425045.1. Classification (GTDB taxonomy): domain Bacteria; phylum Pseudomonadota; class Gammaproteobacteria; order Burkholderiales; family Burkholderiaceae_D; genus Rugamonas. The sequence goes on from NZ_LMDJ01000001.1 coordinate 1,126,581, forward strand.
TGTAGTTCAAGGCCAGGCGGCCGCCGTCGACGAACAGCGTCTGGCCCGTCATGTAGGTGGCGTCGTCGCTGGCCAGGAAGGCGGCGATGGAAGCGACTTCCTCGGGTTCGCCGCAGCGGCCCATCGGCGTGCGCGACAGGATGGTGTGGCGCGCTTCCGGGCTGCCCAGTACGGCTTTCTTGGCCAGCTCGGTGAGGATGGTGCCGGGGCCGATGCCGTTTACGCGGATGCCGTGCTGGGCCAGGTTCAGCGCCATCACCTTGGTCAGCTGGTTGATACCGCCCTTGGACACCACGTACGGCACCTGGTCCGGTATCGCCAGTTCGGAGTTGACGCTGGACATATTGATGATGCAGCCGCTGTGCTGCCTGACCATCTGGCGCGCCACGGCCTGGCTGCACAGGAACATGGATTTGAGGTTGATGCGCATCACCCGGTCGAAATCGTCCTCGGTCAGGTCGAGGAAGTCGGCCTTGTGGGTCACGCCGGCATTGTTGATCAGGATGTCGATGCGGCCGAACACGGCCATGGTTTCGGCCACCAGCGCATCGACGTCGGCTTTCTGGCTCACGTCGGCAGTGTAGAAACGGGCTTGGTCGCCCAGCGCCTCGGCCGCTTGCGCGCCTTCCGGCTTGATGTCCACCAGCATCACTTTGGCGCCCTCGGCGATCAGCCGCTGGGCGCAGGCGAGACCGATGCCTTGTGTGGCGCCGGTGACAATGGCTACTTTTTGGGATAGTTTCATGGTGTGGTTCCTGGGGTTGATCGATGGGGCGAATTTTACTTCACGCTATAATGCCGGGTTTGCATTTCAATCGGAGGGGTGGTCGTGAATTTCATTAACAAGCTCAATGCCGCATGGACGGCCAACGACTCCCTGCTGTGCGTCGGCCTCGATCCAGACATGGGCAAGCTGCCGGCCCAGTTCCAGCAAGACCCGAACGGCATCTTCAACTTCTGCAAAGAGATCATCGACGCGACGGCCGACCTGGCCTGCTCGTTCAAGCCGCAGATCGCCTATTTCGCCGCGCTGAGCGCCGAGCGCCAGTTGGAAGCCATCTGTGCCTACGCGCGCCAGCACTACCCGCACATCCCGCTGATCCTCGATTCCAAGCGCGGCGACATCGGCGCCACCGCGCGCCAGTATGCGCGCGAAGCCTACGACCGCTACGGTGCGGACGCGGTGACGGTCAGCCCCTACATGGGTTCGGATTCGGTGGAGCCGTACATGGAATGGGCCGACCGCGGCGTCATCGTCCTGTGCCGCACCTCGAACGCGGGCGGTTCGGACCTGCAGTTCTTGAACGTGGACGGCAAACCGCTGTACCAGCACGTGGCGCGCCTGGTGGCGGAGAAGTGGAACGCCAACGGCCAGTGCGCGCTGGTGGTGGGCGCCACCTTCCCAGAGGAGCTGGCGCAGGTGCGCGCCATCATCGGCGACATGCCGCTGCTGGTGCCGGGCGTTGGCGCGCAGGGCGGCGACGTGGCCGCGACCGTGACGGCCGGCCGCACCGCGAACGGCACCGGCATGATGATCAATTCCTCGCGCGCCATCCTGTACGCCGCGCAGCAGCCCGGCGAGGACTTCGCCATGGCCGCGCGCCGCGTGGCGCAGGAAACCCGCGACGCGATCAACGCCCACCGCGCGGGCTGAGCACCGGCGGCTTACGGCGCCAGCCGCCTGGCCCGCCGGCGCCGCCAGCGCCCCTAGTAGCGCTGCGGCGCCACCATCTCCGCGTAGTCGTACAGCGCGCCGAGAATCTGCTCGCCGCGCTCGTCGGCGGTTTCGGACAGCTGGTCGATCTCGCCGAACAACTGCTCCACCGTCCTGGCCCCGGCGGCGCCGTCGAACAGGCGCGCGGCGCGGTGCGCTTCCCAGTGCTCGGCTTCCTGCTCGCTCAAGGTCTGCGGGAAGTTGCGCGCGCGGTAGCGGAACACCAGTTCGCCCAGGCGTGCGTCGTCGAACGGCGGCGTCATCATGGCCAGCTTGGCCGGCGTTTCCTTGCGCATTGCATCGAGCAGGCGGCGGTCGTCCTTGCCGACGAAGCCACCGTACAAATCCTCGTCCACATCGGTTTCCTCGGCCGCGCCGGGACGGTGGTAGACCTGGGCCCACAGCGCACCCAGGTCGGGCCCGGCCGCGGCCGTCTGCGCGTGGCGCCTGGCTTGTTCCACGTCGATGCCCCAGCGCGCCGCCATCGCCGGCGACAGCGTCTTCAGGTTGGACACCAGCATGGGCGACTTGTTCAGGTGCACGCTCTTGATCGGCAGCCGCGTCACGCCTTCCGGCAGTTCGCTGCTGCGCGTAAACATGCGCATGCGCACCGTGTCCGCGTCCAGGCCATACAGCTCGCTCGGGTCGTAAGCGCAGTCCCAGACGATGACTTCGTTCTTGTTGGTGGGATGCGTGCCCAGCGGCCATACCAGCCCGATACAGCCGCGCTCAGCCGGGAACATGCCGGACACATGCAGGAAAGGCTGGCGCAGGTGCGGCAGCAAATGCATGCCGATCTCGTCGGCCACGCGGTCCTTCTTGTGCAGGGCGAAACAGAAGTCCCACAGTTTGGGCTGCTTTTGCTTGATCAGGCGTGCCAGGCCGATGGTGGCGCGCACGTCGGACAGCGCGTCGTGCGCGGACTCGTGCAGCAGGCCGTTGGCTGCCGCCAGGTGCTCCAGGCGGAAGCTGGGCTTGCCGTCTTCGCGCAGCGGCCATTCTATGCCTTCCGGGCGCAGCGCGTACGTCATGCGCACCACGTCCAGCAAGTCCCAGCGGCCGCACTGGTTCTGCCATTCGCGGGCATAGGGATCGATCAGGTTGCGCCAGAACAGGAAGCGCGTCACCTCGTCATCGAAGCGGATGGTGTTGTAGCCCACGCCCACCGTGCCGGGCTGGGAAAACGCCTGCTCGACGGTGGCGGCGAACTTGTGCTCGGGCACACCCCATTCCAGGCATTGCTGCGGGGTAATGCCGGTGATCAGGCAGGACTGCGGATCGGGCAGGAAGTCGGGCGCCGGCTGGCAGTACAGCATGATAGGCTCGCCTATCTCGTTCAGGTCGGCATCGGTGCGGATCGCGGCAAACTGGGCCGGCCGGTCGCGGCGCGGCTGCGCGCCGAAGGTTTCATAGTCATGCCAAAGGAAAGTTTGCTGGCTCATGGATTCGTTCTATCGGTGGGAGGTATGGCTGCAGTTGGGCTACAGTTCGCCGTTTTCTGGCCGATATGATAAAGGGAATGGCGTAAACAAGGAGAGCGATTATGGTAAATCCGACTTCACTGAAGCCCGGCGGGGCGGTTGCCGCGCCGCTGGCCAGGGCAGACGCCACCGATTCCGCGCCGCCGGCCCGGGTGCAGGCGCGGCAGCAGCTCAACACTTCCATCATGGAAGCGTCGATGTCGGTGGCCATCAAGTCCGGCAACGAACCGCTGGCGCTGCTCTACAAATCGGCGCTGACCGGCATCAACGAGGCGCTGGCGCCGGACTTCGGCCCGGACGCAATCCAGAAGGCGGCCGGACAGGACAATACGCCGGAAGGGACGGCGGGCCGCATCGTATCGCTCAGCACGGCGTTCTTCGACGCCTTCAAGGCGCAGAACAAGGGACTGGACGACGAAGCGGTCCTGCAGAAGTTCATGGACACCATCCAGGGCGGCGTCGACCAGGGTTTCAAGGAGGCGCGCGGGATACTGGAAGGGCTGCAGGTGCTGCAGGGCGATATCGCCGGCAATATCGACAAGACCTACGAGCTGGTGAAGCAGGGCTTGCAGCAGTTTGCCGACAGCAAGCGGGCGCCGGCCCCGGCGGACGACGGCGCGAACGCCTAGGAGAACAGCGTTTCCTGCACCGCCACCTGGTTGCGGCCGCCGTCCTTGGCGCGGTACAGCGCGGCGTCGGCGGTGGCGATCAGGCCATGGTCGTCCTGGCCCGGCAGCAGGCTGGCCACGCCCAGCGATGCGGTCAGGTGCGGCAGCGGCAAGCGCATGTCGCGGAACACCACAGCCTGGCGAATGCGCTCGCACAGGCGCTCGGCCACCACCACGGCCACCTTGTCGCTGGTGTCCGGCAGCAGCACCATCATTTCCTCACCGCCATAGCGCACCGCGCAATCGGACGGCCGCAAGGCGCCGCTCAGCACTTGCGCCGCCGCGCGCAGCGCCTGGTCGCCGGCCAGGTGGCCATGGCTGTCGTTGAACAGCTTGAAATGGTCCAGGTCGATCATGATCAGCGACAGCGGTTTGCCGGCGCCGTGCGCGCTGGCCACCATTTCCGGCAGCAGGTCATTCAGCCAGGCCCGGTTGTACAGGCCGGTGAGCCCGTCTATCATCGACATCTGGCGGTAGAACTCGCCCAGTTTCTGGCGCCGGCGCAACTGCGCGTTGGCGGCGCGGATGCGGAAGGACAGCAGGCGCAGCAGGTTGCGCGCCACGCCGTTCGATTCGTCGATCAGCCGCCACACGATTTCGGCCTCCACCACCAGCAGCTCGCTGGTCTCCAGCGCCGTCATGGCCGACAGGTTGGCTTCCTCGTCCAGCACCGACTGCTCACCCACGCTCTCGCCCGGCAGCACCTTGCTGACGGTGCCGTCGGCCATGCCGGTGCGGGTGTCGGCGCTTACGGACAGGGCGCCGCTGAGCACGATATACAGCCGCGCGCGGCTGCTGTCGGTGACCGATTCGCCTTGCTGCAGTTGCACCACGGGGCAGTGCGCCAGCGAGCGCGCCGCCAGCGCGGCGTCGGAATCGCGGAACAACTGCAAGTCGTCGATCCGGTAGCCGGACTCGCTAAAGGTGGTGATCTGCTTCAAGATTAGTTCCGAAAAAAAGAATGAATACTGTGAGGCAATCATAGCGCAAACCGCGCGCGTGGCTACACTGCGCGGCCGCCTTGTGTTTCAATACTGCGACGAACCACAACACGATAAAGCAATGATGTATACCGACGCCCTGGGACAGCCGCATCCCGCCGATCCCGACGCCCGCATCGTTTCGCTGGTGCCCTCCATCACCGAACTGCTGTGCGAGCTGGGACTGGCCGGACAGCTGGTGGGCCGTACCGGATTCTGCATCCACCCGGCGGAAACGGTGCGCGCGATTGCCAAGGTGGGCGGCACCAAGGACGTCAACCTGGGCAAGATCCGCGCGCTGGCGCCGACCCATGTGATAGTCAATATTGACGAAAACGAAAAGCCCACCGCCGACGCGCTGGCCGAATTCGTGCCGCACGTGGTGGTGACCCATCCGCTGGCGCCGCGCGACAACCTGGCGCTGGCGCGCCTGATGGGCGGCATCTTCTGCGCGCAGGCAAAAGCGGAAGCCTGGTGCGCCGCCTTCGAGGCCGAGTATGCGGCGCTGCAGGCCATGCGGCAAGCCGGCCCGGCGCCCGCGCAGACCGTGCTGTACTGCATCTGGCAAGATCCCTGGATGAGTATTTCCAGCGACACCTATATCGCGCGCATGCTGGCAGAGATTGGCTGGCAGGTGCCGCAATTGGACAGCGGGCGCTATCCGCGTTTCGACTGGACGCCGCAGCTGCTGGCGCAGATCGACCAGGTGCTGCTGTCGTCCGAGCCCTACCGTTTCACGGAGGCGCACGTGGACGCGCTGGAACGCCAGATCGGCAAACCGGTGCAATTGGTGGATGGGGAAATGCTGTCCTGGTATGGCAGCCGCGCGTTGCAGGGGCTGGCCTACCTGCGCCGGCTGGCGCAGCGCTAGTGCCTGGTACAGGCGGCTAGCTGCTGGCGGGCCGGCGGCCTATGGTGGATTTATTCGGTGGTTTCTTCGTCGGCTGCTTCCGACACCGCTTTCGACAGCGGCACGTTGCGCTTGTCGTACAGGCGGCCCAGGGCGCTGTCGATGGCGCGCTTCAGCTTGTCGGCCGCGCCGTTGATGGCCTGGTGCAGGGTGGCGGCGTGGTCGCTGACGGCAATCGGCTGATAGCCGGTGATGCGCGCTTCCATAAGGCAACGATTGTCGCCGTCAGCCGATTTCTGGCTGTTGTTGTCGCTCAGGTGGACTTCGACTCGGGTGATGTGTTCGGCAAAGCGGCTGATGGCTGCGGTGACGACGGTTTGGACATGGTCATTCAGGCCAGCATGACGTTCGATGGTCTTATCGGTGTTGACATTGATTTGCATACACTGCTCCCGTTTGTTCATCAAAGCGTACCCGGTTCAGGGGGGACGCGATTCCATCTTACTCCTTTTGTTGCGGCTTGCCAGTTATTGAAGCTTAGCGTTTGCTTAAGCTGCCTTCGACCGCACTGCGCGCTCGGCGTGCGGAAAGCGGTCCATGCGCGACAGCACCGGGAACAGCACGCTCCACAGCCCGGTGACGGCCAGCGTGGCCATGCCGCCGAACACCACCGCGCGCGTCAGGCCGAACCAGCCGGCGGTGACGCCGGATTCGAACTCGCCCAGCTCGTTGGAGGCGCCGATGAACACTGAGTTGACGGCGCTGACGCGGCCGCGGATCTCGTCCGGCGTTTCGTACTGCACCAGCAGGTGCCGCACGTAGACGCTGATCATGTCGCCGGCGCCCATCAGGAGCAGCGCCAGCAGTGCCAGGATGAAACTGGTGGTCGAGCCCAGCAGCACGGTGCAGGCGCCGAACAGCGCCACGCCGCCGAACATCCACAGGCCGACGCGGCGCGTGATGGGGAAGAAGGCCAGCGCCACCGAGCACAGCGCGGCGCCCACGCCGGGCGCGGTGCGCAGCAAGCCCAGGCCGCTCGGCCCCACGTGCAGCACGTCTGCAGCCAGCGCCGGCAGCAGCGCGGTGGCGCCGCCGAACAGCACCGCGAACAGGTCCAGCGACATGGCGCCCAGCACGACCGGGCGCGACATCACGAAGCGCAAGCCCTCCAGCACGCTGTGCCAGCTGGCCGGTTCCTTGCTCACGGCCTGCGGCGCGGTCTTGGTCATGCACATCAGCGCCACCGACACCACCAGCAGCGCGGACGCGGCCAGGAAGACCGTCGTGGCGCCGTAGAAATACAGCAGGCCGCCCAGCGTGGGGCCGAGGATGACGGCGATGTGGAAGGTGGAGGAGCTGAGCGCCACTGCCTTGCTGAAATCCTCCGGCGGCACCATGTTGACCAGCACCGCCTGGGTGGCCGGCATCATGAAGGCGCGCGCGCTGCCGAACAGGGTCAGGATCAGGAACACCGGCCAGACGATGCCCAGGCCGGTCAACGTAAAGCCCAGCAGCAGCAGGCCGCACAGCAGCTGTGCGGCCAGGCAGAAGGCAATGATGTTGCGGCGGTTGTAGCGGTCGGCCACGTGGCCGGCAGGCAGGATCAGCAGCAGGAAGGGGGCGAACTGCGCCAGGCCGATCAGGCCCAGGTCGTACAGGTTGCCGGTCAGGGCATAGACGTGCCAGCCGATGGCCACATGCTGCATCTGCACCGCCAGGGTGCCGAGCACGCGGGCCGACAGGTAAAAAGCGAAATTGCGGTGCTTGAGGACGGCGAAACCGTTGCTGGAAGAGGACATGGGGACAATGACAGGCTGGCTTAGCCCGTCATTGTGCCTGATGTCAGACAACTGCGCTTGCGGCGGGCCGGACCTTTACTTGGCCAGGTCGGCTTCGCTGGTGAAGGCGTCGGCGTAGAACTCGGTGTCCGGCAGGCCGCACTGCGCCACGAAGTCCCGCTTGGCGCTCTCGACCATGATGGGCGCGCCGCAGGAGTACACCTGGTAGCCGGACAGGTCGGGCAGGTCGGCCATCACGGCCTGGTGCACGAAGCCGGTGCGGCCGCTCCAGTTGTCCTGCGCTTCGGCGTTCGACACCACCGGCACGTAGCTGAAATTGGGCAGCTTGGCGGCCCACTCGCGGCACAGCGCGTCCATGTACAAGTCCTGCGGGCGGCGGCCGCCCCAGTACAAGGTCATGGCGCGCGTGGAGCCGGTGTGCACCAGGTGCTCGACGATGGCCTTGATCGGCGCGAAGCCGGTGCCCGAAGCCAGCAGCACCATTGGCTTGTCGCTGTCGTCGCGCACGAAGAAGGTGCCCAGCGGGCCTTCGAAGCGCAGGATGTCGCGTTCCTTCATGGTGGAGAACACCTGGTCGGTAAACAGGCCGCCCGGCATGTGGCGGATGTGCAGCGTGAGCGGGCCGTTGTCCGGCGCGGTGGCGATGCTGTAGCTGCGGCGCTTGCCGTCGCGCAGCAGGAATTCGATGTACTGGCCGGCGCGGTACTGCAGCGTTTCATTGGCCGGCAGCTGCAGCGAAATCACCACCACGTCCGGCGCCGCTTTCTCGATGGCGGACACGCGCGACGGCATTTTCTTGATCGGGAAGTCGCCGCTGCCGGCCACTTCGCGCGCCTCGATCACCAGATCGGCGTGCGGCATGGCGCAGCAGAACAGCGACATGCCGGCCGCTTCCTCTTCCGGCGTCAGCGCGCGGGCCTGGTGCGGCTTATGCGTTACGCTGCCGGAAACGACCTTGCCCTTGCACGAGCTGCAGGCGCCGTTCTTGCAGCCGTACGGCAGCCCGACGCCGGCGCGCATGGCCGCCGCCAGGACGGTTTCGTCCTCGTCGCAGGAGAATTGGTGGCCGCTGGGCTGAACAGTAATCTGGAAAGTCATACAATCCTTCAAATGAATATCTTGGAAACTAATATCTTGCACACTAAAAAACTCTCCCGCCCGCGCTTGCTGGTGCTGGGCTGCGGCGACGTCGGCATGCGGCTGCTGCCGCTGCTGCGCGCGCAATTCCGCGTGTTCGCCGTCACCAGCCAGCCGGAGCGCCGCGCCGAACTGCGCGCCGCCGGCGCCGTGCCGCTGGTGGCGAACCTGGACGATCCGGCCAGTTTGCGCCGCCTGAAGGGGCTGGCGCAGTATGTGGTGCACCTGGCGCCGCCGCCCGCCGAAGGCATGCTGGACCGGCGCACCCGCCATGTGGCCGCCATTTTACCCGACGCCGCGCGCGTGGTTTACATTAGCACCACCGGCGTTTACGGGGATTGCGGCGGCGCGTGGTTCGATGAAAGCCGGCCGGTGGCGCCGCACAATCCGCGCGCCCGGCGCCGCGTCGACGCGGAACAGGTGCTGCGGCGCTGGGCTGTGCGCGGCGGCGGCCGGCTGTCCATTCTGCGCGTGCCCGGCATCTATGCGTCCGACCGGCTGCCGCTCAAGCGGCTGGAGCTGGGCACGCCCGCGCTGCTGCAACAGGACGACGTCTACACCAACCATATCCACGCCGACGACCTGGCCCGCATCATTGCGCGCGCGCTGTTCAAGGGTAGGGCCAACCGGGTCTACCACGCTGTGGACGACAGCGACATGAAAATGGCCGAGTACTTCGATGCGGTGGCGGATGCGTTCAGGCTGCCGCGCCCGCCACGCCTGCCGCGCGCCGAACTGGCTGCGGCGGTCACGCCGGCTTTGCTGTCGTTCATGTCCGAATCGCGCCGCATGCGCAACACGCGCCTGAAAAGTGAGCTGGGCGTTCGTTTGCGCTATGCGCGCGTTGTGGATTGTCTACAACAGCTGCGCACAACTGGCGCAAGTGAAAGGCAAGCGTAAGAAAAAAGGGACATAATAAATAGATAAGTTTTTGGCAGGAGACGCCATGCATGCCATCCCGCAGCCCAGCAAGGAACAAGTTCGCGCTTATATGATGCAGCGTTGCCGGACGCAGTTGCCCCCGCCGGCGCCGGATGAAATCCGCCGGCAGCTGGGCTGGTGTTGGCAATGCGACAATGGCCGGCCTTGCCTTGTTTTCCCCTCTCCGCAGTTCACCTTCGTCCTCCCCGGCAACCTGGCCCAGCTCAGCGCCCTGTTGACCATGGAATGGCTGTTCCTGGCCGCCGGCTACAGCGTTGCACATTAACTATGTCTTTACCGGAAACGCGTTTTAACATTTCCTAGCACATCATGTAGCAGGGAAATCTATCTAATTCTCACTTTTTTCGTGTGAGATTGGCCTTTGGGCAATTAAAACGTGTATCATACGGCTTAGATGCTATAAAACATAGCAAATGCCCTATGTACGCTAGTGTCATTCTTGTACTTTTCCGGTAAATATTTTGTCAATGTGTCGTTTTTTTTCCAAGAAGACGACCCGAACCTGAACGAATCCGATGACGTCTCTTAAAGAAATTACTGCTTCGGCAACTTACAATCCGAACCGAGTCCTCGACGCAATTATTGAAAAATTGCAACTCAAGAACGATGCGGCCCTGTCGCGCGCGCTTGAGGTGGCTCCACCCGTGATCAGCAAGATCCGCCACAATACCCTGCCGATCGGCGCCACCATCCTGATCCGCATGCATGAGATCAGCGACTTCAGCATTCGCGAACTGCGCGAAATGATGGCAGCCTGATAACACGGCATGCAAAAAACAATGGCCCCCGCCTGTTGCCAGGAGGGGGCCATTTTTATTTGCGTTCCGGTTGTTACGCTTCAGGCGTGATGCGCGGGCGGACCGTGTACATTGCCGCGGGCTGCGGTGCCTGCTGCAACTGCTGTTGGGTGGCGCCCGAGTAGGCTAGCGTGGCGCCGGAGTAGGCAGTCTTGCCGGTGGCCGCACCCGAATAGGCGGTTTTCGCCTGCACCGTGGCGCCCGAGTAGGCCACCGTGGCGCCGGAGTAGGCGGTCTTGCCGGCGGTGGCGCCCGAGTAGGCGGTTTTCGCCTGCACCGTGGCGCCGGAATAGGCCACCGTGGCGCCGGAGTAGGCGGTCTTGCCGGTGGTGGCGCCGGAATAGGCAGTTTTCGCCTGTTGCGCGGTGGCGCCCGAATACGCTACCGTGGCGCCCGAGTAAGCGGTCTGGCCGGCGGTGGCGCCGGAGTAGGCCGTTTGCGCCTGCACGGTGGCGCCGGAGTAAGCGGTGTCTGCGCGCACATAATCTTCGCCGAACGTGGCTTCATACAGTTCCTTCATGCGCTCGCCCACCCGGTGGTGCGCTTCCACGTCATCCTCGCCGCGCAGGCCGATGTAGGGGAAATGGTGCAGGAAGTAGCCAAACACGGCCTGGCAATCCACCGCGTATTTCATGGTGTCGAGGATGTGGTAGTGCCAGAACGTGTCCACGTCCATCAGCGGCGCGGTCTGCTCCTGCGGGAAGGTCTTCATCAAGTACAGGAAGCGGCGATATTCGAATTCCACGGCGTTGGCTTTTTGCAGCGACCAGCCCTCCCCGGATTCTTCGTGCATCAGCTTGACTTTGATGGGCTCCAGATCGAGGTCGGCAATGGCTTGGAAGCTTTCAGCAGAAATCATGAGTGACATCCTTTACTGAGTGGCATAGTTAGAGGTACGCGGTTTGTCTGGGCCGTGGCGGCGAGCGCATGGTCGTTCGGAGTTGGGAACGAGTGTTGATATGGGTCAACGAACCAAGTATATGCAAGTCAGTGCTGAATGCAAGTGCTGATTTTCTATCGTGCTCGGCAATTCCTATACAAGGAAGCGGAGGCCGGGCCGGCCCCCGCTTCACTAGCAAACTGCAAGTAAATCAAGTACTTGCGGCCAGGCGCGGCCGCTCGGTGTAGAACCTGGCGCTTGCCGCCGAGGCCACGCCGGAGTAGGCGGTTTGGGCGGCGACACCCGAGAAAGCGGCCTGCGCCGCCACACCGGAAAAGGCCGTTTCAGCGGCCACGCCGGAAAATGCCGCCTGGGCTGCGGCGCCCGAGAACGCCGTCTTTGCGGCCACGCCCGAGAATGCAGCCTGCGCGGCCACGCCCGAGAAGGCCGCCTGCTTGGCCGCGCCGCGTGCGTAGTCTTCGCCAAAAGTGGTTTCGTACAGTTCCTTCATGCGCTCGCCTACCCGGTGGTGCGCTTGCACGTCGTCCTCCCCGCGCAGGCCGATGTAGGGGAAGTGATGCAGGAAGTAGCCGAACACCGTGTCGCAGTCGGCCGCATATTTCATGGTGTCCAGGATGTGGTAGTGCCAGAAGGTATCGACGTCCACCAGCGGCGCGGTCTGTTCATGAGGAAACTTTTTCATCAGGATCAGGAAGCGGCGGTATTCAAACTCGATGGCGTTGGCACGGTCCAGCGTCCAGCCCTCGCCGGATTGCTCGTGCATCAGCTTGACCTTGATCGGTTCCAGGTCCAGGTCCGCAATAGCCTTGAAGTCGTCGTTCGAATTCATGTGGTCGTTCCTTTTCAAAGGTGGAGGGGTGTTGCAGGAACGATTCTGACCACTTGTGCCGGCTTGCTATTGAGAATTCTCAACCTTTTCTCGGGAAATTCCTATTCGCAACAGGAATGTCCTAGACGAATGTTCAGACGGTTCCGAGACGGTGCGGGAAGGCGGCGGCGCCATGGCTGACCGGCACGGTGACCAGCACGGTGGTGCCGGCGTTGGGCGCGCCGGTGATGGTGCAGGTGCCGCCCAGGATGCTGACGCGCTCCTCGATACCGACCAGGCCGAAGGAGCCGAACTTGTTGCGGCTGCGGTCGTGCAGTCCGACGCCATTGTCGCTGATGCTCATGCTGAGCACGCCGTCCTGGCGCCGCAGTTCCACCCGCACCAGGCTGGCGTGCGCGTGCTGCAGGATGTTGCTCAGGGATTCCTGCAGGATGCGGAAGTAGGCGATGGCGCACTTGTCGTCGATGCCCAGGTCGATGTCGGCGTTGTGTTCGATCAGCTCGCACACCAGGCCGCTGCGCTGGCGGAACTGGCCGATCTGCCATTCCACCGCCGCGCTCAGGCCCAGGTCCAGCACGTTCGGCCGCAAGTCATTGATGATCTGGCGCACGCTCTTGATGGTGTTGTCGATCTGCGCCAGCGTGCAGCGCGCGCGCTCGTGCAGGCGCGCGTGGCGGTGGCTGGTGCGGGTGGTCAGCACATCGGCCTCGATGCGCAGCGCCAGCAGATTTTGTCCCAGGTCGTCGTGGATTTCGCGCGCGATGCGCTTGCGCTCCTCTTCCTTGATTTGTTCGGCGTGCGCGGCCAGGCGGCGCAGCTTGTGGTGCGACAGCTGCAGCTTGGCCTGGCTCTCGCGCAGTTCGCGTGTCATGGCCTTGGCCATGCGGATGGCGCGCAGGCGCGACGAGGACAAGGTATGGAACAGCGCGTAGATCAGCATGGTGCCGGCAAAGCCGGTCAGCAGCGCCAGCCAGGGCAGGAATACGTCGACCCGCGAATACAGTGAGCTCATCGGCGCGGTGAATCGGGCCTGCCATTGGCGGCCGTTGAAGTCGATCGGCAGCACGCAGGTGATCAGGCGTTCGGTTGTGGCGCTGGCGCCGTCGGTGTCGGCACTGTCGTACAGCAGCGCGCCGCCGCTGGCCGGGCTGCCTTCGCTCACGTCCTGCAGTGTCAGGCGCGCGTTGCGCACCGGGATTTCGGCCAGCGCCTCGGACACCAGCCGGTGCACGCTGAAGCCTATGCCGACCGAGCCGACATAGGCGGCGCGCCGCTCGGATACGGTGTTGACCGGCATGTCCGGACGGTACACCGGCAGGCGCATGGCCAGCGCCTGGCGGTTGGGCAGGGTATCGAAGCCGATCGGCAGGCCGGAGGCGCTGAGCATGCCGGTGTCGCGCGACAGCGCCAGCGATTCCGCCACCGCTGGCCGTGCCGCGATATCGACGCCGAATTTCGCCTCCAGGCCGGCCATCGGTTCCATCAGCGACAGGATGGCCGCATCGCCCTGGCCGGCGTCGGGTTTCAGCACCAGTTCCGGGTAGCCGTCCACGCCGGGCCGTGCGCTGTCGCGCACGTGCTGCTCGAAGGCGGCGCGCTGGCCGGCCGGCACATGTTGAGCGAAATTAATACTGACGATGGCGGGAAAATTGCGGGGCAGGTCCAGCCCCCGCACGTAGCGGTGGAAATTTTCGCGCGTGATCGCGTCCGCCGACTGGAAGAAGCTGGCCGTGCCGCGCAGCACGTCGGTGTAGGCTTTGATGCCGGTGGCGATGTTGAATTGGCTGCTGCGTGCCTGAGTGCGGAAGCGTTCGCTCGCCTCGGCCTGCAGCGAGTTGGAGGTGAACGCATGCAGCGCCACGCCCACACCGAGCGAGAGCAGCAGTCCTGTCCACCACAATGGCTGGGTCGGGGAGAACAGTTTTTTTCTTGCGATCAAGGCGCGCATTTCCCCAGGCAGCTACATGAAAAAGTTGATTGAATATATAGACGGCCAATTGATTCCGTCAAGTACGTTCTATTGTATTTTCGGCCATCTGTTGCGCCGCCACGCAAAAAAGAACCGCCCGGAGGCGGTTCTCTAAACAGGTATGCAGTTGGTATTTATTTGGCGGACCAACCGTCTTTCAGGGTGACTATGCGGTTGAACACCGGCTTGCCCGGCTGGCTGTCGACCCGGTCGGCGACGAAATAACCGTGCCTTTCAAACTGGAAGCGCTGGTCGGGCGCGGTATCTTTCATGCCCGGCTCCAGGTAGGCGGTCACGGTTTCCAGGGCGTTCGGATTCAGCGCGGCCAGGAAATCCTTGCCGCCGGCGTCAGGCTGCGGGTCGGTGAACAGGCGGTCGTACAGGCGGACTTCGGCCTCCAGCGCGGTGGCCGCCGAGACCCAGTGGATGTTGCCCTTGACCTTGTAGGTGTCGGAACCCGGGGTGCCGGACTTGCTGTCCTCGAAGTACTTCACGCGCACGGCGGTGACCTTGCCGTTCTCGTCCTTGTCGTAGCCGGTGCATTCGGTCACGAAACCGTGGCGCAGGCGCACGCGGCTGCCGGGCTGGTCGCCGATCGGCGGGTAGTAGCGGAAATAGCCCTTGCTCGGCGCTTCCATGAAGTCCTCTTCCTCGATCCACAGCTCGCGCGTGAAGGGGAAGGTGCGCACGCCCATCTCCGGGTGGTGCGGATGGACCGGCGAAGTGCAGGCTTCGCTTTGGCCGTCAGGATAGTTTTCCACGATCAGCTTGAGCGGGCGCAGCACGGCGGTGGCGCGCGGCGCTTTCGGGTCCAGGTCTTCGCGCAGGCAGCCTTCCAGCGTGCTCATGTCGATCCAGCCGTCCGACTTGGTCACGCCGATGCGCTCGCAGAACAGCTGGATCGCTTCCGGCGTGTAGCCGCGGCGGCGCAGGCCGACGATGGTGGGCATGCGCGGATCGTCCCAGCCGGTCACCACTTTTTCGTCCACCAGCTGGCGCAGCTTGCGCTTGGAAGTGATCACGTAGGTCAGGTTCAGGCGCGAGAATTCATACTGCTTCGGCACCGGCAGCTTGAAGAAGCCGCCCGCCGACAGGGTTTCCAGCAGCCAGTCGTAGAACGGGCGGTGGTCCTGGAATTCCAGCGTGCAGACCGAATGGGTGATGTTTTCCAGCGCGTCCGAAATCGGGTGCGTGTAGTCGTACATCGGGTAGATGCACCAGGCGTCGCCGGTGCGCACGTGATGCTCGTGGCGGATGCGGTAGATCGCCGGATCGCGCATATTCATGTTCGGCGAGGACATCGCGTCTTCGCTGATCTTGGCGCGCAGGATGTGCTCGCCATTCGCGTACTTGCCGGCCTTCATGTCGCGGAACATCTGCAGCGATTCGGCGCGCGGGCGGTCGCGGAACGGCGAGTTCTTGCCGGGGGTGTTGAAATTGCCCCGGTTGGCCGCCATGTCGTCGGCGCTCTGGCTGTCCACGTAGGCGTAGCCTTGCTCGATCAGGTATTCGGCCATGGCATACAGCTGGTCGAAGTAGTCCGACGCGTGGTGCAAATGGTGCTCGACGCCGGACGGGCCTTGCCAGTCCCAGCTGAAGCCCAGCCATTGCACGCTGTCCTTGATGGTGTCGACGTATTCCTGTTCTTCTTTTTCCGGATTGGTGTCGTCGAAGCGCAGGTGGCAGCGGCCGTTGTAGTCGCGCGCCAGGCCGAAATTCAGGCAGATCGATTTGGCGTGGCCGACGTGCAGGTAGCCGTTCGGCTCCGGCGGGAAGCGCGTGATGACGCCCGGCAGGCCGTCACGGGCGTGCGCGCCGGAAGCCAGGTCGGCTTCGATGATGGCGCGCAGGAAGTTGGACGGCAATGCCGGTGCGGCAGGGGCGGTATTTTTTTTGTCGTTGCTCATGTAAGCGGCAGGGAAAAGGGGGCTAATTCCGGGCATTTTACCGTACCGAAGCGGCCCGGCGGGACGGCGGATGCTTTTCTATAGGATAATTCGTCTTTGCATCACGGCATACAACCCTACGGAGTTTCCCAAATGGAAAATTTATATAACGTGCTGGGTGTGGCGCCTAACGCCTCTGACGAGGAAATCAAGAAGGTTTACCGGTCGCTGGCCATGCGCTACCACCCGGACCGCAATCCCGCCCCCGGGGCCGAAGTGCGCTTCAAGGCCATCACCAAGGCCTACGAAATCCTGTCGGACCCGGTCAAGCGCGAGGAATACAACCAAAGCGTGAACCACCGCATCATTATCGACCCGGAAGCCGAAGCTTACCAGCTATGGCGTTCCGTGTTCGGCCTGCACGGCGTGAACCTGCCGGCAGCGTAGTCTAGAAAAGAGAACAACATGAGCAGAAGAGTACATCCCGAATTCGCCTACCAGTCGCGTGAGCTGGAAGGCCAGATCGAAGGCATCCTGGGCGACCCGCCCGACCACAAGAACTACAAGATGATGCTGAACGCGCTGATGTCGGAGTACGCCGGCGGCGGTGGCATCGAGGACGTCAACATGATGGCGTTCGCGCTGGTGGACGTGATCAAGTTCGACAACCCGAAAGCGCTGCTGGCCGAAGCGCAGGACTATGAAGAGGGCGACCCGGCGCGCGTGTTCGCGCTGGTGTCGGCCGCCGACGGCGAGCCGGCCAGGATGCTGGCCGCCATCGAACAGAATTTCCCGGACATCGGCCGCCAGGCCATCATCACGGCCTGCCTGCACAAGCACCCGCGCCTGTGGGACGACGACGATACCTCGCTCGAGCAGCTGGCGGCCGGCGACGACGGCGACGATGAAGACGACTACGACGAAGCAGGCGAAGCCACCGACGACTTCGCCCAGATGTTCGACCAGGAAGGAGACCGCTGATGACTGACAACGCATCCAACAGCAACCTGCCCGCGCTGAGCAAGCAGGTGACCGAACTGGTGCTGGCCGGCTCGCTGGGCCACGCCGAGCAAGCCTTTGCCGAAGCGGCCGACCAGTTCGGCGACTACGCGGTGACCGAGGTGCTCAACACCATCCCGCCGCAAGTGACCGCGCTGCACCTGGCCGGCTTCGACGGTGGCAAGATGTCGCTGGCAACCCTGCTGGTGCCGCCCAAGGCCTGGGCCGACAGCCTGGCCTTCTTCGCCGCCACCTTTCCCGACGACCTGATCGAAGACGACCCGGAGCGCCTGGCCGAGCAGCTGTTCGCCCACATCCACGGTGTGGTGTTCTCCACCGAGGACGAAGCGCGCCGCGAAGAGCTGCTGCAGGCGGCCTCGGCCACCGACCATGGCTGCACCGCATTCGCCGTGCTGTTCTCGATGGCGCCCAAGGAAATCCTGGAAGTGGCCGGCGAGATCATCTCGAAAGGTCCCTACGTGAGCGGCCTGACCTCGGCCGACAATGATGTGGTGCCGCTGGCCGTGGCGCTGGCGCAAGCCAGCGAAGACGGCTGGGACCGCGCGCTGTTCGAGCTGTTCCCGGACTTCCGCCACAGCGCCGACCTGGCCGACGCCGAGTTCAGCGATGACCCGGACGACGAGCCGAAGTTCCTGCAGCGCAGCACCAAGGAACTGCTGTACCGCCTGCGCAAGCAAGTGCCGAGCACCCGCAGCGCACCGAAAGCGGCCAGCACGCGCCGTTCCATCGGCACGGGGATCTTCTCCTGATGCTGCCGGCTTTAGTCAAGGAAAGCCTGCCGCGCCTGGTGCGCGCCATCAAGCTGCTGCCGGGCGACGGCCGCCCGGACGCGGCGGTCATCCTGGCCGACGAGTTGACCGGCATCACCGCCATGGTGGCCGAGAAATTCACCAACGACCGCACCGCCGACGGCATCGCGCGCGCGCTGCAGCTGGCGGTGGGCGGCGTGTCGCTGGGGCTGGAGCAGGTGCTGAGCGTGGACAGCGACGCGGCGGCGCTGGATTTCCTGGTCGATAACGGCGCCGAGGCGGCCTTCCAGGCCGGTTTCCGCCTGATCAAGGACCTGGCCGCCATGCCGGAGGACTCGCTGGTGGGCGAATACGACCAGGACCCGGTGTATGCCCAAAGGCGCTTGCGCGACTTGTTTGTCGATATCTGCCTGGCCGACCCGAACCAGAACTGGAACGGGCATGAGCGCTACCAGGTGCTGCTCAAGCAGCGCAAGGAAGTGCAGGCCATCGTACGCCTGGCGGGCTGGCTGCGCCGCCACCACGACAACGGCCCGGTGACGGACACCGACCTGAACGCCGAAGGCGTGATCGCACTGGCCATCATCTTTGCGGTGGAAGGCGGCGGGCGCATCGTGGCGCGCACCGGGCAGAAGGAGTTCGAACGCTTCGTCAAGGCGGTGCGCAAGGCCAAGCCGGACTTCGAGGCGGGCTGGGCCGCACTGGTGGCCAAGGTGCCGGTGCAGCACCACGCGGTGCTGCTGGACCGCATTGCCGTCTACCGCAGCAATTGCACGGTGCTGCAGCATATCCCGGGCCGCACCGCCATGAAGACCCTGTTCGCCGAGCTGGAGAATTACGCCGGCTCCGAACTCGAAGCCGACTACGGCTAGGCCATGAGCTTGCGCCTGCACCGCCGCAGTGCCGGCTGCCGTCCTGCGGTGGCTAGGCGGACGCGGGCGCAGGCAAGCGCGCTGGCCCTGGCGCTGTTGCTTGCCGTGATGCTGGCGCTGGCGCCCGCGGCCGCGTCCGCGCAGGCAGCTCCCGTCCCTGCCGCGCCCGCCCCAGCGGTGCAAACCGTGCGCCACCAGACCCCGCAGAACAACTTCGACGCCAGCCTGTTGCGCATGCTGGCACTGGCGCTCGACAAGGCGCCCGGCGCCTATGCGCTGGAGCAGTGGGGCGGCCGGATGGAGCGCGGCCGCTCGGTGCAGGAAGTCATGCTCGGGCGCAATCTCGACGTGCTGTGGGCGGTGACCACGCGCGAGCGCGAGCGGCAGATGCGGCCGGTGCGCATACCGCTGGACAAGGGCTTGTCCGGCTGGCGCCTCGCCCTGATCATGCAGCAGCACAGCGCCCGTTTCTCCGCCGTGCGCCGGCTGGACGACCTGGCCGACTTCACGGCGGGACAGGGCTACGGCTGGGCAGAGGGCCAGATCTGGCGCGCCAACGGATTGCCGGTGGTGACTGGCAACAGCAGCGAAAGCCTGCACGCCATGCTGGCCGCCGGCCGTTTCGACTATTTCCCGCGCGCGCTGGGCGAAGCGGTGCGCGAGTCCGACCAGTTCGCCGCCCGCGGCATCGTGGCCGCGCCGGGCTTCGTGCTGCACATGCAGTCGGCGGTCTATTTCTTCGTCAACAACAACAACCACGCACTGGCCGCCGCGATCGAGCAGGGCTTGCGCAGCGCGATGCAGGACGGCTCCTTCGACAAGCTGTTCCGCGAGCTGAACGACAGCGCCATCGAGCGCGCCAGGCTGGCGCAGCGGCACGTGATCGAGCTGGCCAATCCCGAACTTCCGCCGGAAACCCCGCTGGCCGACAAAAGCCTGTGGTTTGTGCCGGAGCGCGTCCGCAGCGAGGCCGCTAACGAGGTTCGGCCTCCTCGGCAGCGGCCCGCGCCAGTGCAATGAAGCCCTGCACCAGCGCGCCGTGCGCGTCCTTGCGCTGTGCCAGCGAGAGCACGGTGCTGGCGTCCGGGCCGGCCAGCGGCCGGTAGCAGGCCCCTTCCATGTGGATGCTGTCGAATGAACCCGGCAGCACCGTGATGCCGCAGCCGGCCGCCACCAGTCCGATCATGGTGGAGGCTTCGCCCGCTTCCATCGCGATGTCCGGCGTGAATCCCGCCTCCTTGCACAGCCGGTGAATCTGCGGGTAAATGCCGGTGCCGGCCGTTTTCGGATACATGATGAACGGCTGGCCCTGCAGGTCGCGGATCGCCACCTTCTCCTTGAGCGCCAGCGGCGAGCCCTCCGGCAACACGGCGATCAGCGGGTCGTGCCGCAGCACCGTGAGGCTGACCGCGTCCGGCAGCGCCGTTTCCGGCGGACGCACGAAACCCAGGTCCAGTTCGCGGTTTTCCAGCATGGCAATCTGCGGCAGCGTGGCCAGTTCGCGCAGGGTCAGCAGCACGTCCGGGTAACGCGCCCGGTAGCGGTTGATGACAGTGGCGAACAGCGGCGTGAAGGGCGTGGAGAAGGTGAAGCCGATGCGCAGCTCGCCCGCCTCGCCGCGCTGGGCCCGGCGCGCCGTCAGCTTGGCTTGCTCGGACAGCGCCAGCACGCGGCGCGCGTCATCCAGGAACAATTTTCCGGCCTCCGTCAGCCGCACCCAGCGCTTGGAGCGCTCCAGCAGCTGCGCGCCCACCTCGGCTTCCAGGGCCTGGATCTGCTGGCTCAGCGGTGGCTGGCCGATGTGCAGCCGCTCGGCCGCACGCGTAAAACTCAGCTCTTCGGCGACGGCGATGAAGTAGCGCAGGTGGCGTAATTCCATGATTGTTATCTGTTTTAAGTATTACTAACGTCTTAAATATATATTGGACAGTAATACAGCGCAATCCTAAGATGATGCCATCATTCATCAGCCAGGCCATCATCATGGGCATCGCAGCAGGCTCTCCCACGTTTAAACGCACCAACCGCGCGCTGTTCTTCAGCGGCTTCTCCTGTTTCGCCCTGCTGTACAGCGTGCAGCCGCTGATGCCCCTGCTGGGGCGCGAGTTCGCGCTGACAGCGGCGCAAAGCAGCCTGGCCTTGTCGGTCTCGACCGCCGCGCTGGCGGTGTCGCTTCTGCTGTCGAGCCTGCTGTCCGACCGCATCGGCCGCAAGCCGCTGATGGGCGCGGCGCTCACCATCGCCGCGCTGATGACGGTGTTGTGCGCGGTGGCGCAGAACTATGGCCAGTTCCTGGTCATGCGCGCGCTGCTCGGCTTCGCGCTGGGCGGCATGCCGGCCGTGGCCATGACGTACCTGAGCGAGGAAATCGAACCCGGCTCGCTGGGCCTATCGATGGGCTTGCTCATTGGCGGCAACGCCTTTGGCGGCATGGCCGGGCGCATCCTGGTGTCGGTGATGAGCGACTTCTTTTCCTGGCGCGTGGCGATGGCGGCCATGGGGGTGGCCGGCCTGCTGGCGGCGGCCGAGTTCTACCGCAGCCTGCCGCGCTCGCGCAACTTCCGCCCCGCCGAGGGCGGCCTGGCCGAGCTGGGCAACGGCCTGCGCCGCCAGTTCACCGACGACGGCATGCCTTGGCTGTTCGGCATGGGTTTCCTGCTGATGGGCTGCATGGTCAGCGCCTACAACTTCATCGGCTTCCGCCTGCTGGGCGAGCCGTTCGGCCTGCGCCAGAGCGTGGTCGGGGCGATTTCCCTGTTCTACCTGTTGGGCATGTTCAGCTCGGTGTGGGCCGGCCGCCTGGCCGACAAGCTGGGCCGCCGCCGGGTGCTGTGGTGGCTGCTGCTGGCCATGCTGGGCGGCATGCTGGCCACGCTGAGCGGCCAGCTGGTGCTGATGTTCGCGGGCCTGGCGCTGTTCACCTTCTGCTTTTTCGCCTCGCATTCGGTGACCAGCAGCTGGGTGGGGCGCCGCGCGCAGTCGGCCTCAGCGATGGCCTCGGCGCTGTATCTGTTCTTCTACTACCTCGGCTCGGCCGTGATCGGCTGGCTGGCGGGTGTCGCCTGGGGCCTGGCGGGCTGGGCCGGCGTGATCGGCCTGCTGGGCAGCGCCCTGGCTGGGGCCTTGCTGATCGCCCTGCGCCTGCGCAATTTGGCGCCGGCCGCGCCCGCAGGACCGGCCCAGCTGGCGGCGGCCTGATGGCGGCTTGAAGGCGGCTTGATGGCTGCCGGATGGCGGCCGGGGGCAGGCCGGCGCCGTCAGGGGCAGTTGCTGTAGCGCGGCCCGCTGTTGCCGCCCACGCCCCCACCGCTGCTGGGGTCTGCCATGCTGATGCAATAAGTGCCCAGCGCAGTGCGGATCTGGTAGACACGGGTGCGCGCGCCGGGCGCCGAAATCTCCGACACCTTGGCCGCCTCGTACCACTTCGGCTTGACGGCCTGGTGCGCGGCCTCGAAGGCGGCGTCGATTTTCCCTCTTATCGTATCCTTGGCAGGCGGCAGCGGCGCCAGCTTGCCCTGGCGCAGTTCGTTGTCCACTTTCCCCGCGTTGTACAAGGTCAGCCGCAGCAATTCGGCTGCGGGCATGGGCGGCGCTGCCGGCTGAGCCGACAGGTCGCCGATAACCGGTTCGCTGCCCGCAGCCGGGGCGGACGGCAAGGCCGCCGGCACGGTGTCGGCCGTGACGGTGACCGGCTGCGCCGCCGTGCTTGCCTCGCTGCTGGCGGCAGCGCTGGCTGGCACTGGCCGGAGCGGCACGGCGATGGCGCCCGGCGCCCGGCTGCTTGCCGCATGCGCCGGCACGGTGCCAGGGACATGCCTGGCCTTGGGCGCGGCGGGCAGTATCCACGTGATGGCCTCACGGTCCGCGCTGCGTACCGGACTGACGGCATGCTGGCGCGCGAGCAGGGCGGCCAGCAGCGCCACGTGCAAAAGCGTGGTCAGCAGCAGGGCGGGGCGGGAGCGCGTCATGCGGCGTGCGCCACGCTGCTATTTTTCACGCGGGCATTCCTTGATGCGGTATGGCGACCCGTCCGCCGGATGGTAGACGCAGTAGCGGCCGCCGGCGTTCTTCACTTCATACACGCGGTCGCCACCCATGCTGGTCATGGGCACGGCCAGTTCGCGGATTTGCGGCGCGTGGTACCACTTGCGGGAGGCGATGCTGGCCTTGTCGAAGGTTTGATCCAGCTTCTCCTGGCGCAGGCTGTCCGCGCGCAGCGGGAGGGGCTGGCCGTTGCGCAGTTGCTTGTCGATGCTGCCGGCCTGCTGGCGCGCCATGCGCAGCAGCTCGTCGGCTGCGGGCGCAGCTTCAGCGGCAAGTGCGGCGGCACGCGGGGCGGCAGCCTCGGCCTGGAGCGCTGGCGTCGCGCTACCGGCGGCAGGCGTGGCGGACACGATGGCGGCGGGGGCGGATTCGGCGCCTGCCGCATGGCCGCGCGGTGCGGCAGCGGGCTGCCTGGGCGGCGCCTCGGCCGGCGGCAAGGCGGCGGGCAGGGTGGGCAGCGCAGGCAGTGCGCGCAGCCACACCAACGCTGGCCGGTCCTGGTCCGGCGTACCGGGGACGTGCGCCGCAGGGCGCGCCAGCGCCGCCCAGAGCAGCGCCAGATGCAGCGCCGCCGTCAGCAGCAGGCCGGACTTGTCGCGAGGTAATCTTGTCATTTTTAAAATGTAACGCGGCCAGCGCCGAGCTTACCATAAATGTAACAAGTGCTTACACCTTCGGTGGGGCGGCGGCTTGAGGCCGCTCAAGCGCAGGACGGCAACTTTAGGCTGAGTTCGCTGTCCAAAGCGGACAGGCACCGTGCCTGCTCACCGCAAGGAGGAGACCATGCTGCAAGAGTATGAAATACGGCAACGATTCATTCGGGTGGGACGCGCCATCGGCGAGGCGGCGCAAGCGTGTTCGGCGGAACGCAACCTGCCCGGCGAGCTGCGCGACTGCATCCACAAGCTGGACCGGCAAGCCGACGCCGCCCACCAGGTGCTGGAACCGTACGACGTGACGCGCTTGCGCAAGATGGTTGATGCGCTGGAAGTGCTGGGCGAGCGCGCACAGCGCGTGTGCCGCAATATGCCGGCGCTGACGGCGCAGATGCGCAGCGCGGTCCAGCATGTGCATGACGAGCTGGCCGAGCTCAAGCACGATCTGCGCTGAGCTCGGGCGCGGCGCTGCGGCGCTTCGTGCTGGCGGCGGCCACTGGGCGCGCCCGCTGACCCGCCCAGCGGCCGGCCGGCGAGGGCGCCGCCCCGCGTTACAGCACGCCTTTGCCTTTGAGCGAGCCGATCTCTTCGGCGCTGCGTCCCAGCAGTTCGCGCAGCACCTCGTCGGTGTGCTGGCCCAGCAGCGGCGGGGCGCTGCCGCCGTCGGTGGGCGTGGCGGACAGCCGCATCGGGCTGCGCACCAGCTTCACCTTGCCGGCGGTCGGATGCGGCGCTTCCGTCACCATGCCGCGCGCCTGCACCTGGGGATTCCGGTACACGTCGCCGATGTCGTTGATCGGACCGCAGGGCACGCCCACCGCCTCCAGCTGTTCTATCCACTCGGCGCGCGACCTGGTTTTCACCATCTCGGCCAGGATGGGCACCAGCTCGTCGCGGTTTTGCACGCGCAGCGGGTTGGTGGCGTAGCGTTCGTGAAGCGCCAGCTCGGGGCGCCCGCCCGCTTCGACGAACTTCTGGTACTGGCCGTCGTTGCCGGTGGCGACGATGATGTAGCCGTCGCTGCAGGCGAAGGTCTGGTAGGGCACGATGTTGGGATGCGCGTTGCCCCAGCGCTTGGGCGCCTTGCCGCTGTTCAGGTAGTTGCTGCCCATATTGGCCAGCATGGCCACTTGCACGTCCAGCAGCGCCATGTCGATGTACTGGCCTTCGCCGCTGCGGTCGCGGTGCATCAGCGCGGCCTGGATGGCGATGGTGGCATACATGCCGGTCATCAGGTCCACCAGCGCCACGCCGGCCTTCTGCGGGCCGCCGCCGGGCAGGTCGTCGCGCTCGCCGGTCACCGACATCAGCCCGCCCATGCCCTGGATCAGGAAGTCATAGCCAGCGCGGTGCGCGTAGGGGCCGTCCTGGCCGAAGCCGGTCACCGAGCAGTACACCAGGTCCGGCTTGACCGCCTTTAGCGACTCGTAGTCCAGGCCGTAGCGTTTCAGCTGGCCCACCTTGTAGTTTTCCAGCACCACGTCCGACTGCGCCGCCAGTTCGCGGATCAGCCGCTGGCCTTCGGCGCTGGCGATGTCCACGGTCACCGAGCGCTTGCCGCGGTTGGCGGCCAGGTAGTAGGCCGCTTCGGTGGTGTCGCGGCCGTCCGCGTCGCGCGCGTAGGGCGGGCCCCAGGCGCGGGTGTCGTCGCCGCTGCCGGGACGCTCGATCTTGATCACGTCCGCGCCCAGGTCGGCCAGGTTCTGCGAGCACCAGGGGCCGGCCAGTACGCGGCTCAGGTCCAGTACGCGGATGTGGCCCAGGGCCTTGTTCACGGTCATCACTTCCACCTCGTCGCAGTTAGCAAGAGCGCCAGCTTAACGTCTTGTGGTATGTTTTGAATACAAGAGAAGCGACATGCGTTTTCAACATCAACCAGGGCATGCAAAGAGGAATCCATGTGGCCTTACCCTAAAGTTCTCGCCCACCGGGGCGGCGGCACGCTGGCGCCGGAAAACACCATCGCGGCGCTGCGCTGCGGCCTGGCCTATGGCTACAAGGCGGTGGAGTTCGACGTGATGCTGTCCAAGGACGGCATCGGCGTAGTCATGCACGACCCGGATTTCGGCCGCACCGTGGCCGGGGAGGGCAACGTGGCGCGCACCGCGGCGTCCGACCTGGTGCGCAAGGACGCCGGCGCCTGGTTCGGGCCGCAGTTCGCCGGCGAGACCGTGCCGCTGTTTACCGAATACATCGACTACTGCCGCGCGCAGGGCATCTGGATGAATATCGAGATCAAGCCGGTGCCGGGCTTCGAGCCAGAGACCGGGCGCTGGGTGGCGCAAAAAACCCGCGCCCGCTTCAGCCAGGAGCTGCGTGCCGGCGAGCTGAAGAGCGTGCCGCTGCTGTCCTCCTTCAGCATGGCCGCGCTGGCCGCCGCGCGCCAGGCCGCGCCGGAGGTGCCGCGCGCCTGCCTGTTCGACACCATGCCAGGCGACTGGCGCGAACAGGCCGCCGCACTGGAGGCGGTGGCCATCCATACCAACCACACGCACCTCACGCCCGAACTGGCGCAGGCCGTGAAGGCGGCCGGCTACGGCTTGTTCTGCTATACCGTCAACACGCCCGGGCGCGCCAGCGAGATCCTGGGCTGGGGCGTGGACGGCTTTTGCACCGACCGCGTCGACCTGATCGGCGCGGGCTTTGCCTGAAGCCGGTTTCATATAAAAATCCAATCCCCGTTTGTGAGTATTGGTGAGTTTCCTGCGCACCACAGCCACTAAGCTGATTGCATGTGGCAGGAGGCTGGCATGGGCACTGTGGAAGAAAGTCAGCAAGCCGAGCTGGTATGCCGGCTGTTCGAAGCGGCCGTCGAGCCGCAGCGCTGGCAGGGCGTCAGCGCGCAGATCGCGCAGGCCTTCGATGCCGGCAGCGGCGCCCTGATGGTGCTGCGGCCGCGCGCCGCCGCCACGCTGCTCGACGCCACCGGCAACTTCGCCGGTGCGCCGGCGCTGGCCTACCAGCAGCATTACCGACGGTGCGACGTGTGGACCGAGTCGGCCTGCCTGGCGGCGCACCGCGGCGCGCGCATCGGCGCCGAACTGGTGCCGGAGCGCGCTTTCCAGCGCACCGAGTTTTACGCCGATTTTTGCCGCCCGGCCGGCATCTACCACGCGCTCGGTTGCGTGGTGCAGTTGCCGGATGACGAACTCGGCCTGCTGGCCGTACACCGTGCGCGCGCGCAGCGCGCCTTCACGCAGCAGGACAAGCAGCGCCTGGCCCGGCTGGTGCCCTATTTCGAACGGGCGCTGGCCTTGCGCGCCACGGTGCGCCAGGCCGGCCTGCCGGAACAGTGCAGCATGGCCGCGCTCGACTGCATCGGCGCCGCCGTGTTCCTGCTCGACGCGCAAATGCGTCTGCTGCACGCCAACGCCGCCGCCGCCGCGCTGCTGGGGCGCGACAGCGCCTTGCGCCTGTGCGGTGGCATCTTGCTGCAGGACGGGGCCGCCGGCGCGCAGTCGCTGGCGCGCGCAGTGCAGGCCGCCTTCGATCCGCTGCGCTGCGCCGGCCCGGTGTCGCTGCAGGTGGCGCGGCGCCGCGGCCCGCCGCTGCTGCTGGCCGTGGCGCCCTATCTGCCGCCGGCCGGCCTGCCGTGGCGCCAGCCCTGCGCCATCGTCATGGCCTGCGAGCCGGGCGCGCAGCGCCTGTCGCGGACGGTGCTGGGCCAGCTGTTCGGCCTGACGCCGGCCGAGGCCGGCGTGGCGCAGGCGCTGGCGCACGGCGAAGCGCTGGACGGCATCGCCGGCGCGCTGGAAATCAGCCCCCACACCGTGAAAACCCATTTGCAGCACCTGTTCCGCAAGACCGGCACCCGGCGCCAGGGCGAGCTGGTGGCGGTCCTGCACGGCTCGCCCGCCGGGCTGCTGCGCAACGCCGCCGTGCCGGATGCGCTCTCATCCGTTTAGCCGATGCCGGGCGGCGGGGCGCGGCCTAGACTGGGTTGGCAGTCTGGTCCACAACAGGGGAATAATATGAACAAGATGACGAACCACAAGATGTTGAACCGCATGGCGGGGCTGCTGCTGGCCGCCGCCGCGTGGGGCGCGGGGGCGCAGGCGCTGCCCGGCGGCGAGCGCGTAACGGTGCCTGGTCCGCTGCTCAAAATCGAACTGCCCGCCAAGCCTTACCGGATGGACCGCGACCGCTTCGAGGAACTGCGCGGCGCCTATCAGCTGTCCAACGGCCAGACCTTGTACCTGACCCGCAGCGGCTACACCATGTACGCCGAAATCGACCGGCAGGGCCAACATCCGGTGATCGCCTCCGGCCGCAGCGCCTTCGTGGCCACCGACCTCAAGCTCAAGGTGCGGATCGATTGGAAGGACGACGGTTCGGTGGGCGGGGAAGTGGTGATGGTGGTGCCGCACCGCGACCTGGCCAGCGGCGCGGTGACGGACGTGCTGGTGGCGCTGGCCATGGACTAGCGCCATTAGAAGCGCTCGAAGCTGCCCTGGTCCGGTTCCCAGTCGGCCGCCTGCAGCGGCGCGCCCTGCACTGCGCGCAGGCGCGGGCCGTGCCCTGCCGCCGGCGACTGGCGCGCATGGCGGGCCGGCTTGCGCGCGGCGGGCTTGCCGTGGCCGGTGTTGAAAAAACCCATGGTGCTTTGCAAGTCCTCGGCCTGGGCGCTCATTTCCTCGGCGGTGGCGGCCAGCTGTTCCGAACCGGCGGCGTTTTGCTGGGTGGCCTGGCTGAGCTGGCTGACCGCCGAATTGATCTGTGCCAGCCCGGTCGACTGCTCTTCGGAGGCGGCGGCAATCTCCTGCACCAGCCCCGAAGTGCGCTGGATGTTGGGCACCATCTGGTTCAGCAGCTTGCCGGCCCGCTCGGCCAGGTCCACGCTGCTGCCGGCCACCTCGCCGATTTCCTGCGCCGCGATTTGCGAGCGCTCGGCCAGCTTGCGCACCTCGGCCGCCACCACGGCGAAGCCCTTGCCGTGCTCGCCCGCGCGCGCCGCCTCGATGGCCGCGTTCAGCGCCAGCAGATTGGTCTGGTAGGCGATGTCGTCGATGATGACGATCTTGCGGGCAATCTGGCGCATGGCGTCGACCGTGCCGCCCACCGCGTTGCCGCCTTCCACCGCTTCGGCGGCCGCCTGGCTGGCCATGCCGTCGGTGACGCGGGCGTTTTCCGTGTTCTGCGCCACCGAGGCCGTCATCTGCTCGACCGAGGCGCTGGTTTCCTCCACGCTGGCGGCCTGCTCGGTGGCCGCCTGCGACAGCGATTGCGCGGTGCCGCTGACCTGTTCCGAGGCGCTGGCCAGCGCGTCGGCGCTGCTGTTGACCCGGCCGACCACGTCGGCCAGGCGTTCGACCATGTTTTTCATGCTGTAAAGCAGGCTGCCCTGGTCGCCGGCCCGGGTTTCGATCTGCACCGTCAGGTCGCCCTCGGCCACCCGGTTGACCACGCCGGCCGCGTAGCCGGGGTCGCCGCCCAGCTGCTTTAGCGTGTTGCGCAGGATGAGAATGCCCAGCGCCGCCACCAGCAGCGCCGCCCCTCCGAAGATGATGGCCATATTGCGCTGCGAGGCGGCGATCGCCTGCGCGGTCTCGGCGTTGGCCTGCTCGGCCACCTTGACGTTGAGATTGACCAGCTTGTCCAGCGCGGCCTGCACGGCGGCCACGTGCGGCGCCACGTCGTTGGCGGCCTGGGTGAATTCGTCCGTTGCCAGCTTGATGCCGGCCGGGTCGCCGCCACGGGCCAGCCGGTCGGCCGCGGCGATCACGCGCTCGCCGCCCTTCAGGCGCAAGTCCCAGGCCGCCAGGAATTCCTTGTACAGCACCGCTTCCTCGGCGGTCTGCGGCAGCGGGTCGTAGATCTTGCGGCCGGCCGCCACCTCGGCGAAGCCGGCCCGCATCACGTCGGCCTGGGCGGCGATTTTCGGCATGGTGGCGGGGTTTTCCAGCAGGCGGAACACCGTCAGCGCGCCGATGCGCACTTCCCGGTTGCCCAGCTTCATCTGGTACAGGCCGGCGATGGACGGCATGCGCACGTCGGCCACCTCGGCGAATCCGGCGCGGGCGCTGTTCAGGCCGGCCAGTCCGGCCGCGCCCACCAGCGCCACGGCCAGGATGGCCAGCAGCAGCAGCAAAATCAACTTAGTCCGAAGCAAGAGATTATTCAGCATGACAGCCTTTCGCAGGAGGTGGGGCGTACTGGGTGGATTTCAGTATAAGGAATATCGGGCCATGGGAGCGGGCGCTTTGTTGCCCTTGTCGCAAGACGGCAACGCCCGGCGGCCCGCCCCGGCGCCGCGCTCTGATTTCCCGGCCGCTACATCACGTATAATCAACCCTTTGCACCAGCCAGCAACTTAACCAATACGACATGAAATCATCTGAAATCCGCGAGAAGTTCCTTAAATTCTTCGAGTCCAAGGGTCACACGATCGTCCGTTCCAGCCCGCTGGTGCCAGGCAATGACCCCACCATGCTGCTGACCAACTCCGGCATGGTCCAGTTCAAGGACGTGTTCCTGGGCCTGGACAGCCGCCCGTATTCGCGCGCCACCACCGTGCAGCGCTGCGTGCGCGCCGGCGGCAAGCACAACGACCTGGAAAACGTCGGCTACACCGCGCGCCACCATACGTTCTTCGAAATGCTGGGTAACTTCAGCTTCGGCGACTACTTCAAGCGCGACGCCATCCAGTACGCCTGGGAGCTGCTGACCAAGGTCTACCTGCTGCCGGCCGACAAGCTGACCGTCACCGTCTACATCGAGGACGACGAAGCCTACGACATCTGGGCCAACGAGATCGGCGTGCCGAAAGAGCGCATCATCCGCATCGGCGACAACAAGGGCGCGCGCTACGCCTCGGACAACTTCTGGCAGATGGCCGACGTTGGCCCGTGCGGCCCGTGCACCGAGATCTTCTACGACCACGGCGCCGACATCTGGGGCGGCCCGCCCGGCTCGCCCGACGAAGACGGCGACCGTTTCATCGAAATCTGGAACCTGGTGTTCATGCAGTTCAACCGCGACGAAGCGGGCGTGATGCACAAGCTGCCGAAGCCGTGCGTCGACACCGGCATGGGCATGGAGCGCCTGGCCGCCGTGCTGCAGCACGTGCACAGCAACTATGAAATCGACCTGTTCCAGGCCCTGATCAAGGCCGCCGCGCGCGAAACCGGCGCCACCGACCTGGAAAACAAATCGCTGCGCGTGATCGCCGACCACATCCGCGCCGCGTCCTTCCTGATCGTCGACGGCGTGATCCCGAGCTCGGAAGGCCACGGCTACGTGCTGCGCCGCATCATCCGCCGCGCGCTGCGCCACGGCCACAAGCTGGGCCAGACCAAGCCGTTCTTCTACAAGCTGGTGGCCGACCTGAACGCCGAGATGGGCACCGCCTATCCGGAGCTGAACGAAGCCGCCGCCCGCGTGGCCCAGGTGCTCAAGGCCGAGGAAGAGCGTTTCGGCGAAACGCTGGAACACGGCATGAAGATCCTGGAAGCGCAGCTGGCCAAGGACGGCAAGAAGCTGGACGGCGCCACCGCCTTCACGCTGTATGACACCTACGGCTTCCCGCTGGACCTGACCGCCGACATCTGCCGCGAACGCGAAGTGACGCTGGACGAGGCCGGCTTCCACGCCGCCATGGAGCAGCAGAAGAAGACCGCCAAGGCGGCCGGCAAGTTCAAGATGGCCGCCAACGTGGAATACACCGGCGCGAAGAACAAATTCGTCGGCTACGACCAGCTCAGCTTCGACTCGACAGTGGTGGCCCTGTACGCCAACGGCGCGCCGGTGCAGGAACTGAAGGCGGGCGAGCAGGGCATCGTGGTGCTGGACACCACGCCGTTCTACGCCGAATCGGGCGGCCAGGTGGGCGACCAGGGCGTGATCCTGAGCGCCGGCGCCAAGTTCGAGGTGGAAGACACGCTGAAGATCCAGGCCGACGTGTTCGGCCAGCACGGCGTGCTGGCCAGCGGCGCCCTGAAAGTGGGCGACGCCGTGTCGGCCCTGGTGGATGAAGAGAAGCGCGGCCGCACCATCCGCAACCACTCGGCCACCCACCTGATGCACAAGGCCCTGCGCGAAGTGCTGGGCGCGCACGTGGCGCAGAAGGGCTCGCTGGTCGATCCGGACAAGACCCGTTTCGACTTCAGCCACAACGCGCCGCTGACGGCGGAAGAGATCGCCAAGATCGAAACCATCGTCAACAAGGAAATCCTGGCCAACCACGCCACCCAGGCGCAGCACATGTCGTTTGACGACGCCGTCAAGCATGGCGCCATGGCGCTGTTCGGCGAGAAGTATGGCGACGAAGTGCGGGTGCTGGACATCGGCTCGTCGAAAGAGCTGTGTGGCGGCGTGCACGTACACAGCACCGGCGACATCGGCCTGTTCAAGATCATCGGCGAAGGCGGCGTTGCGGCCGGCATCCGCCGCGTGGAAGCGGTGACGGGCGAGGGCGCGCTGGCACTGGTGCAAGGCATGGCGCGCAAGCTGAACGAAGCGGCCGCCGCGCTGAAGGCCAACCCGGAAGAGCTGACCGCCAAGATTGTTGCGGTGCAGGACCACGTCAAGTCGCTGGAAAAGGAACTGGCCGCGCTGAAGTCGAAGCTGGCTTCCGGCCAGGGCGACGAACTGGCCACCCAGGCTGTGGAAGTCAAGGGCATCAAGGTGCTGGCGGCAACGCTGGAAGGGGCCGACGTGGCCACCCTGCGCGAGACCATGGACAAGCTGAAGGACAAGCTGAAGACCGCCGCCATCGTGCTGGCCAGCGTGGTTGACGGCAAGGTTTCCCTGATCGCCGGCGTGACCGCGGACGCCACCTCCAAGGTCAAGGCCGGTGAACTGGTGAACTTTGTTGCACAGCAAGTGGGCGGAAAAGGCGGCGGACGCCCCGATATGGCGCAGGCCGGCGGCACTGATGCTGCGGCGTTGCCGGGCGCTTTGGCGGGCGTTGCAGCATGGGTGGAACAGCGCGCCTGAGAGTGAAAAGCAAGTAAATTGGCGGCCCGCGCGCGAGTGCGGGCCGTTAACTTAATGACTGCTCTCGTTGTGAACTTGCAACGAGAGAGGAACTATTTTGGTGCACCGCGTCACAACTGCAGAATTGGAGTAGACTGTGCAGGACTGGTCAACCAATTTTGCGGGATTTTGATGAGCGCTACCCTAGTTGATACCGAAATCATGGAATTTCAAAAAGAACTCGACGCGCGGGGCTTGAACTGCCCGCTGCCGATTCTGAAGGCCAAGAAGGCCCTGGCCGAACTGCAGAGCGGCGAAGTGCTGCGCATCATGGCAACCGATCCCGGTTCCGTGCGCGACTTCCAGGCCTTTGCCAAACAGACCGGCAATGCGCTGCTGTCGCACGCGCAATACGGCACGGAATTCGTCTTTCTGATGCAACGCAAGTAAAAGTCCAGTAAGCTGTATTCTTTGAGCGGGGAGCCGGGCTGGCTTCCCCCGTCCGCAGGCTCTCCACGATCATGGGTGCAAGATGAAAAT
The DNA here is from genome assembly GCF_001425045.1 of Massilia sp. Root351. Classification (GTDB taxonomy): domain Bacteria; phylum Pseudomonadota; class Gammaproteobacteria; order Burkholderiales; family Burkholderiaceae_D; genus Rugamonas. The sequence continues at coordinate 1,159,328 of NZ_LMDJ01000001.1, forward strand.
TAGACGTTTTCCACTACCAAAAAAACGCACGATCGTGCTTTAATTCAGCCTGGTGATTGAATTTCTCATATAATCTAGCCCACCTATCAGTTCACACTTTATTAATTTTCCCAAAGGCAGAGCTATGAAAGTCTTGGTACCCGTCAAACGCGTGGTCGACTACAACGTCAAGGTGCGCGTCAAATCCGACGGCACTGGCGTAGATATCGCCAATGTCAAAATGTCGATGAACCCGTTCGATGAGATCGCACTGGAAGAAGCGRCCCGCCTGAAAGAAGCCGGCAAAGTCACCGAAGTGGTGGCCGTGTCCTGCGGCGTGGCCCAGTGCCAGGAAACCCTGCGCACCGGCATGGCCATCGGCGCCGACCGCGGCATCCTGGTGGAGACCGCGACCGAACTGGAACCGCTGGCGGTGGCCAAGCTGCTCAAAGCGCTGGTCGACAAGGAACAGCCGCNCCCGCAACGCGCCCGACGCTGCCGCGCTGGACGGCTCCTTAACCCGTTCGATGAGATCGCACTGGAAGAAGCGRCCCGCCTGAAAGAAGCCGGCAAAGTCACCGAAGTGGTGGCCGTGTCCTGCGGCGTGGCCCAGTGCCAGGAAACCCTGCGCACCGGCATGGCCATCGGCGCCGACCGCGGCATCCTGGTGGAGACCGCGACCGAACTGGAACCGCTGGCGGTGGCCAAGCTGCTCAAAGSGCTGGTCGACAAGGAACAGCCGCAGCTGGTGATCCTGGGCAAACAGGCGATCGACGACGACTCCAACCAGACCGGCCAGATGCTGGCGGCCCTGCTGGGCTGGCCGCAAGCGACCTTCGCCTCGAAAGTGGTGCTGGAAGACGGCAARGCGACCGTGACGCGCGAAGTGGACGGCGGCCTGGAAACCCTGGCGCTGACGCTGCCTGCCATCATCACCACCGACCTGCGCCTGAACGAGCCGCGCTAYGTGACGCTGCCGAACATCATGAAGGCCAAGAAGAAGCCGCTGGACACGGTCAAGCCGGAAGMGCTGGGCGTCGACGTGACCCCGCGCCTGAAGACCCTGAAAGTGGCCGAGCCGGCCAAGCGCTCGGCCGGCATCAAGGTTCCGGACGTCGCCACCCTGGTCGCAAAACTGCGCACCGAAGCTAAAGTAATYTAAAGGATAAATCATGGTCGCATTAGTTATCGCAGAACACGACAACGCCAGCCTGAAGGGCAGCACCCACCACACCATCACCGCAGCCGCCCAGTGCGGCGGCGACGTGCACGTGCTGGTGGCCGGTTCCAACGCCGCCGCCGCCGCTGCGCAAGCGGCGCAGATCGCCGGCGTAGCGAAAGTGCTGCTGGCCGACGCCGCCCACTTCGCCGRCGGCCTGGCCGAGAACGTGGCCGAGCAGGTGCTGGCGGTTGCCGGGGCTTATTCGCACATCCTGGCGCCAGCCACCGCCTACGGCAAGAACATCCTGCCGCGCGTGGCCGCCAAGCTGGAYGTGGCCCAGATCTCGGAAATCACCAAGGTCGATGCGCCCGACACCTTCGAGCGCCCCATCTACGCCGGCAACGCCATCGCCACCGTGCAGTCGTCCGATAAAGTCAAAGTCATCACCGTGCGCACCACCGGTTTCGACTCGGCCGCCTCGACCGGCGGCTCGGCCGCCACCGAGACCATCGCCGCCGTGGGCGACAACGGCAAGTCGGCCTTCGTCGGCCGCGAGCTGGCCAAGTCCGACCGTCCGGAACTGACCGCCGCCAAGATCATCGTTTCCGGTGGCCGCGGCATGGGCTCGGGCGAAGCGTTCAAGATCCTGGAACCGCTGGCCGACAAGCTGGGCGCGGCCATGGGCGCATCGCGCGCCGCGGTGGACGCGGGTTACGTGCCGAACGACTGGCAAGTGGGCCAGACCGGCAAGATCGTGGCGCCGTCGCTGTACATCGCGGTCGGTATCTCCGGCGCCATCCAGCACCTGGCCGGCATGAAGGACTCGAAGACCATCGTCGCCATCAACAAAGATCCTGAAGCGCCGATCTTCTCCGTGGCCGACTACGGCATCGTGGGCGATCTGTTCGACATCGTGCC
>NZ_LMDJ01000002.1 GCF_001425045.1 Massilia sp. Root351
GGACTCGAAGACCATCGTCGCCATCAACAAAGATCCTGAAGCGCCGATCTTCTCCGTGGCCGACTACGGCATCGTGGGCGATCTGTTCGACATCGTGCCGCAATTGACCGCCGAGCTGAGCGCGTAACTCCCCGGGACTGTGATCTTCTCCGAGGCCCAAGAGGGCCTCAAGGCAGCCGCCAGCAAGGTGCTCCACACCCGTGGCAGCGCTGGCGGGTTTACACGGCCCGGGCGGTGACGCTTGTAGAGCTACGCTGAAGCAGTTCTTGCACTCGGCAGTCAGACAGGCCCGTGATCGGACAACCGAAGGGGGCGGGCAGCGCCCATGAGCGAACGGCCAAGTGATAAAATGCAAGTGCTTTACAATTCTCGTTTTTGGGACGCCATCTTTTTGAAATAGATAGCCACCTTCTCTAGAACTTTTAGTATTTCCGGTTCGATATTGCAACATAGCGAAAAAGACCATGGGCCACAACATCCAATCCATCAAAGAAGCCTGCGCCCTCGCGCTGCGTGTCTGGCGCGAAGCGTCGGCCTTCTTCTTCAGCATCGAACTGTGGCTGATGGTGCTGGTGGCCATGGCCACCGTAGGCGGGGTGTTCCTGGCTTTCATGGGCAGCCCGTTCAGCATCCTCGCTTTCGGCTTCGCCATCGCCTACGTCGGCACGCGCGCCGTGCTGCACGCCAAGCGCATCCTGCACTGGCCGTTTATCTGACCTGGCCTGCTTGCCGCCATGGTGGCCGGTGTTGAATTTCGTTGGCTGTATTGAGCATTATCGCAATTGCCGCGCAGCGCGGGCTCATGCAATATAGCGCCTACGACATCACTTCGTAACAACGTCAAGACTAACCACAGTGAGCCGGGCGCAGCGGCCTTGCAAGTATCGCCCCGCCGAGAGGCGTGGCGCCGAGCCTGTTCCAAACCTATCCAAATGCAAGAGCTCTATAAAAAGGCGCTGCTGGCGCTGGTGTTGCTGGTGGTCGCGGACGCGTTGCTGGCGGGCTTTTTCGTCTACCGCAGTTTTCCGACGCAGACGCTGCTGCCGGCACACAGGGATGGCGCCCGCTGGCGTTCCGAAACGTATTCCGATGTCGCGACCGGCGGCGCGTCCGCGGTGCGCTTGCACGGCGCGTCGCGCGAGCGGCTGCGCTTCGACTTCAAGCTGAAGGACGCGGCCCAGTATCCTTTTGTCTCCGCTCTGCTGTTCATGGATGACGGTAAAGGAGGGCAGGCCCATGAGGACTGGTCGCAATTCCATGCCATTAGCTTTGTCGCCAAATGCGCGCCGGCCACGTCCATGGTGTTCGAACTGGCCACCTTCGATGAAATAGTCTCCAGGCCAGGCAAACTCGATACTTACCGTCCGCCGGGGACGTATTTTTCGTGCAATGAACAGGGTATGCCGGTTACGCTCGACCTGGCCCGGCTGGTTGTCCCCGAATGGTGGTTGCTGTCGATGAAACAGGACTTGGCGCATCAGGGTTATAGACTGGACAGGGTTGCGAGAATCCTGTTTGGCACCAGCAGCGCCACACCACACAATGTTGATACCTATATCGAAATCAGCGAACTGACGTTGCATGGCCGGGATTACCGCTATATGGCGGCGATGCTGGCCATTGTCCTGGGCGGCTGGGGCGCATTCGGCGTCTGGTTCTTCGTGGCCCATTCCCGCGCGCTGACGGCAAGCGTGGATTCCAAAATGAAGAAAGATTTGCCATTGCTGGCTTATCGCCAGTTGACCCTGGAACCGTACAAGGATATGGAAAAGACGTCGGTCCTGCGCTATATCGCGACCAACTACACCGATCCCCGACTGGACCTGGAAACCGTGGCGGCCGGGACTGGCGCGAACCGCCACAAAATCAATGAAGTGCTGAAATCCGAACTTGGCATGACATTTACCGCCTATGTGAATAAATTGCGGCTGACAGAAGCGTCCAGGCTGCTCGCCGAGAAAAGCAGCGCGGCCGTGTCGGAAATCGCCTATTCGGTTGGCTATGCGAATGTTCCTTATTTTAATCGGCTGTTCAAGGAAGAATACGGCTGCACGCCGAAGTCATTCCGGTCCCTTGCCGCTCAGCCGGGCCAGCAGGCGTTGCCTGCCCAAGTGCCGCCGCGTGAATCGCTCGCTTGAAGCGCCCCGTCCCTGCATCGGCCCGAAGCCGGCCTTGCACTGCGGCTAAAAATTCTTGCAATTTCTGCGGTGTGCAAGGAATTCGCACGCCCGCGATACCGCTGCGCAGGACGTCCATCCTATGCTTCACCCTGTACGGCCCCAGGGTTGCCCTGGCGCGTACGCGCAGTGGCCGGTGCTTGCCCGCCATGCAAATAAATAAGAGTGAATGGGAGACGATTGTGGCAGTGGAAGAAATTCGCGCGTTGCTATGGGCTGCATTGTTGGCTGGACCCGCAGTCCACGCGGAAAATTACAAAGAGGCGCCGGGCTCGCGGCCCCCGGTTTTGGCTGCCATCTTCGGCGACCATGCTGTCCTGCAGCGCGGCCAGCCCATCGCCATCTGGGGCAAAGCGCCGGCCGGTAGCGTTGTTACCGTCCAGCTCAATGGCGAATCGGTGCTGGCCACGGCCGATGGCGGCGGAAAGTGGCGCGCCCGTTTGCCGGCCATGGCGGCCGGCGGCCCCTACGCGCTGAGCGTCGGCGCGAACGGCGGCACCAGCACAGTGAACGACATCATGATCGGGGACGTCTTCCTGTGCGGCGGGCAGTCGAACATGGAACTGCCGATGGCTCAAGCGACGAATGCGGCGATGGACGTCGCGTTCTCCGCCAGCCCGCTGATCCGGTTCGTCAATATCCCGCGCGACAGTTCGGCGGTCCGTCTTGACGATTTCAAGACCGTCCCGCAATGGCAGGTCGCTGGAGCGCAGACTACCGGCCAGGCCTCCGCCGTCTGCTACCACATGGCCCGCGCGCTGCAGCGCCGGTACGAGGTCCCGGTGGGCTTCGTCAACGCCAGTTGGGGCGGCAGCACGATCCAGAGCTGGATCAGCGGCGCGTCCATGCGAAAAATGGCCGGGTACGCCCAGGCGCTGGATGTGGTGGACCAGTACGCGGCGGACGCGGCGGCCGGCATGCGTGCGGAGGAGGTCCGTCAGCAAGCCTGGTGGGAGACGGCCGATCCGCAGGCCCGCGCGCAACGCGCCTGGGCCGGCAAGGCGTTCGACGACAGCGCCTGGCCCGTCATGCAGCCGGCTGGACGCTGGAACGAGTCCGGAATCGGCGCGCTCAGCACACATCGCGGGGTCGCGTGGTTCCGCACTACGGTCGAGCTGACCGCGCAGCAGGCCGCTGCTGTGACCCACCTGTTGCTCGGCCAGGTGGCCACCGCCGACACCACCTGGGTTAACGGTGTGCGGGTGGGCGCCAACACCAACTGGTGGACTGGCCGCGAATACGCCGTGCCCAGAGGCGTGCTCACGCCGGGGCGCAACGTGGTCGCGGTGCGGGTGCTGGGCGACGACCAAGGTGGCGGACTGGTCAGCCCTGCCGGCCAGCGCGCGCTGCGCACCGCGGATGGCGCAAGGATCGCCTTGCCGTTACGCTGGAAGTACCAGGTCGGGTCCCAATTGAGCGCGACGCAGCCGCCCACGCCCTGGGAGGCGCCAACCAGCCTGGGTACGCTGTACAACGGCATGATCGCACCGCTGCAAGGCTATGCGTTCAAACTGGCGGCGTGGTACCAGGGCGAGGCCAACGCCGGCGCGGCCCGGGAATACCGCACTTTGCTGCCGCTGCTGTTCGACGACTGGCGCCAGACCTTTGCCCAGCCGGACTTGCCCTTCCTTGTTGCACAGCTGACTTCGTTCGGGGCGGTGTCGACCACACCGGGCCGGTCGGCGTGGGCCGAATTGCGCCAGGCCCAGTCGGCGGCGGTCCGGAACGATCCGCATGCGGGATTGGCGGTGACCTTCGACTTCGGCGACCGCTCCGATATCCATCCAAGCCAGAAAGCAATTGTCGGTCAGCGCCTGGCCCGGGCCGCCCGTGCGGTGGCATATGGCGAGAAGATCACGCCGGGCGGGCCGGAGGCCGTCTCGGCAAGCCGTAGCGGAGAGGATGTCGTGATCCGCTTTGCCAATACCAATGGCGGGTTGCGGACCTACTCATCGGATACGGCGATCGGATTCGAAGTATGCGAACAGGACGCGTGCCGCTACGCGCGCGCAACAGCCGAGGGCGACACGGTCAGGCTACCGGGCGCGGCCACCGTCCGCGCAAGCAAAGTGCGTTACGGCTGGTCCGACGCGCCGTTTATCAACCTGTTCAGCATGGACGATCTGCCGGCCAGCGGCTTCGAGCTGGATTTGAACTGATGCCGGCACATTTCGGTGTGCCGTGACGACCGCAATGGCGGCAACTGCCACGGTGCGCCGGCCTTTTCCTTCCTTTTTTGAAAAACTATCTGATGACGATGAAAAAACTGAGTGTGCTGTTGGGATTGGCCTTGGCAACTGGCGCCGCGTTCGCGCTCCAGAGTCCGGACCGGCAGCTGGATGTGTCGGTACTGGTCAATCCGGACCAGACCCTGTCCTACAGTATCAAGCGCAACGGCCAGCCGGTGTTGTTGCCTTCGCCGCTGGGCTTGAAGCTGGCCGGCGCGGACTTCTCGCAGGGCCTCAAGCTGGCGGGCACTTCGCCGGTGAGGCCGGTCTCCGAGCGTTACACGATGGCGGTGGGCAAGCGCGGTGTCATCCAGTACCGCGCCAACGAGCAGGTGTACTCGCTGGTCAATGCGGCCGGCCACAAGATGGAGGTGGCGTTCCGCGTGTCCGACGATGGCGTGGCCTTCCGCTATGTCGTTGCCGAGCCCCGGCTTGCGTCCAAGCGCTTTGTCGGCGAGACGACCGGTTTCGCATTCGACCCGAAGACGCGCGCCTTCCTGCAGCCGATGGCGGTGGCCAAGAGCGGCTGGGGCAAAACCAACCCTTCCTATGAAGAGCACTACCAGGTCGACATGCCGGTCGGCCAGCCCGCGCCCTTGAAAGCCGGCTGGGTCTTCCCGGCGCTGTTCCGCAGCGGCGAGACCTGGGTGGCGCTGACCGAGGCCAATATGGACGGCAGCTTCCATGCCTCGCGGCTGGCCACCGACTCCCCCGGTGGCGTGTACCGGATCGATGGGCCGACATCGCCGGAGGTTTTCACCAACGGCGGGCTGCTGGCGGAAACCGCGGGCACGCTGGTTACGCCCTGGCGCGTCATTGCCGTGGGTGCGCTCAGCACCGTGATGGATTCCACCCTCGGCACCGACCTGGCGGCGCCGGCGGTCCCGTTCGACGCCAAGCTGATCCGGCCCGGCCATGCATCCTGGAGCTGGCCGCTGCTCAAGGACGAGGCCACGGTGTTCGACGTGCAGAAAAAGTTCATCGACTACGCGGTGGACATGAAATGGGACTACACCCTGGTCGACGCCGAGTGGGATCGGCAAATCGGCTACGCCAAAATGGCCGAGCTGGCGCGCTATGCCGCTGCCAGGGGGGTGGGCGTGCTGGTCTGGTACAACTCGGCCGGCGCGTGGAACGATGCGCCGCAGACGCCGCGCAACCAGCTGTTGACGCGCGATGCGCGCGTGAAGGAATTCGCGCGCCTGAGGAAAATGGGCGTCAAGGGCGTGAAGATCGATTTCTTCGGTGGCGACGGCGCGTCCATGATCCGGTACTACGTCGACATCCTGAAGGACGCGGCCGCTGCCGGCCTGCTGGTGAACTTCCATGGCGCGACGCTGCCGCGCGGACTGGAGCGAACCTTCCCCAACCTGATGACGGCCGAAGCGATCCGCGGGTTCGAGTTCACGACCTTCGACCAGAAAGACCATGACGCCGTCGCGCCCCATGCGGTGAATGCGGCCATGATCCGCAACCTGTTCGACCCGATGGACTTCACGCCGATGGTGTTTGGCGACATGGGCCAGATCAAGCGCCTTACCCGCAACGGCTTCGAGCTGGCCCAGTCGGTGCTGTTCTTGTCGGGCATCCAGCATTTCGCGGAGATCCCGGAGGGCATGGCGAGCGTGCCGGAATATGTCCGAAGCTTCCTGCGCGACTTGCCGCGCCGCTGGGACGACAGCCGCTTCCTCGCGGGCTATCCGGGTTCGCATGTGGTGCTTGCCCGCCAAGCCGGCAGCAGCTGGTATGTGGCCGGCGTCAATGCCGAACAGGGCGAGCGCACGGTCGAGCTGGACCTGTCCTTTATCGGCAAGCGCAAGGGCGCCATGATCACCGACGGCGCCGGCCAGCGCGAATTCAGCCAGGCCGAGCTCCAGTCCGGCAAGGTGCGCGTGACGCTGAAACCGCGCGGCGGCTTTGTGGCGGTCTTTCGCTGAGGTGGGATCATGAAATTTCCAGGCAAGGCCATCCCGGCCATCTCGCTCGCGCCCGCTGCCGTTTGCGCCAACGCGGCGGGACCGGTCCCCGGTGGACTGGACAAGAACGGCCGCCGGCTGGCGGCCCCCATCGCCAGCCGCGCCGGCTTCGGCTACGTGCGCCCGGCGCGGTTGCTGGGCGACCTGGCCGCCGGCGGCCTGGTGCGCCGCCGTCGCCCTCCGGTCTCCGCCAGCGCCGCTGCGGTTGCCTTGCTTGCCATCGCCGCCGTGTCATTCGGCTTTCCCGCCGCTGCGGCGGAATGCGGCGCCGACGCATTGGGCACGGCCCGCACGCTCATACTCAAGCGCGAGTACGGCGCCTGGGGCGCGAGCCAGCATACCGCGCTGCCGCTGCGCAAGGGAGAGGTGGTCCTGACCTTCGACGACGGTCCGCGCCCGGACACCACGCCGCGCGTGCTCAAAGCGCTTGCCGATCACTGTGTCAAGGCCACGTTCTTCATGGTCGGCAATAACATGGCCGCATTCCCGGACCTTGCGCGCAGCGTTGTCCGCGCCGGCCATTCGGCTGCAATGCACAGCTATGCCCATCCCTATCTTGGCCATCTGGCGCCCGCCGATCAACTGGCCGACCTGAAGAAAACCCAGGAAGTCTACCAGGCGACCCTGGGCGCGGCGGCGCCGGCTTATCGCTTTCCCATGCTGGCGGAAACGCCGACCTTGATGGCGGCGCTGCAGGCGCAGCATATCGCGGTCTTCTCGATTGACGTCGGTATCGGCGATTGGGAAGCGGATGTGACGACCGGCGTCCTTGCGGCCCGCCTCGCTGAAAACCTGAAAGCGGCCGGCGGCGGCATCGTGCTGATGCACGATGCCTACGGGCCGCTGGCGGACGCCTTGCCCGTGCTGTTAAAGTTGCTCAAGGACGGCGGGTACCAGGTCGTGCACCTGGAATGGGAAGGGGCCAAAGATCCTGATTAAACCACCCCGCCTCCGCCACCTTGCCGCCCCCATGGCGGCGTTGGCGATTTGCCTGTTGCTGGTCCGGTTAGGCAGCCGGGCAGCCGGTGTGTTGCGCAATGTGCGCCGCTATCTGCTGCAGCAGCGTTTGCAGTTGTTCCACGATGGCCATGGCCATGGCGGGCGCGCGTTCACTGTCCGCCTCGCACGGCGCAAGCTGCTCCAGCTGCTCGCACAAGTCGCCCATGCGGAACGCGCCGACGGTGCGTGCTGCCGCCTTCATGCGGTGGCCCAGTTCGCGCACGGCGTCCAGGTCGCCGTGGGCCAGCGCAGCCTCCATATCGCGCACGCCCTCCTGTGAACTGTGCAGGAATTTGGCGGCGAATTTGCGTACTTTCTCCGCATCGTAGCCAAGCAGCATGGCCAGCACCGACAGGTCTATCACGTCCGGGTTGCCGCCGTGCGCGGCCGTGGCCTCAATGACCTCAGTAGCCGTGGGCGCCGGCGCCGCCGGCTGCGGCTCGGCCGGCGGCACGCGCGGAGGCAGCCAGTTGGCGATGGTTTGATACAGCAGCGCCGGCTGCACCGGCTTCGAAATAAAGTCGTTCATGCCTGCATCGATGCAGCGCACCCGGGCTTCGGTGGTGGCGGTAGCCGTCATTGCCAGCACCGGTATCTGGCCGAATCGCGGCGAGGCGCGGATGCGGCGCGTCGTTTCCAGCCCATCCATGACCGGCATCTGCAAGTCCATCAATACGCAGTCGAAATCGGTCTTGTGCAACAGCTCCAGCGCGGCCGCGCCATTGTTGGCAAGGCAAACGGCAGCGCCCATTTCTTCCAGCATTTCCTGCGCTATCTGCTGATTGAAGACGTTGTCCTCCACCAGCAGGATGCGGGCCGTGCGCAGCGACGCCATCATGGCCGATGCGCGGGAATTGGCCAGCAGTTCGCCGGCAGCGTCGCTGATCTGGCTGATCAGCGTGGACATGGGCCGGGGCGATATGCCGAGTTGGGCCGTGAACCAGAATGTACTGCCGACGCCGGGCTGGCTGTCGACTCCGACGCGGCCGCCCATCAGTTCTGCCAGTTCCTTGCAGATCGCCAGGCCCAGGCCGGTGCCGCCATATTCGCGCGTGGTCGACGTGTCGGCCTGCTGGAACGAGACGAACAATTTGGCCATCTCCGCTTCGGACAGGCCGATGCCCTGGTCGCTCACTTCAAAGCGCACCAGGCAGCCGTCGGCGCCGCTGGCCACCATGCGCGCGCGGAAGGCGATCCTGCCTTGCTCGCTGAACTTGATGGCGTTGTTGGCGTAGTTGATGAGCACCTGCTTCAGCCGCAGCGGATCGCCCACCAGCACCGGCGGCAGCGCGGGATCCAGGTCGAACACCAGTTCCAGGCCGCGCGAGGCCGCCTTTGGCGCTACCACCGCCGTCAGCGTTTGCACCACCTGGTCGAGCGAAAAGTCGACATGCTGCAGGTCCATCTTGCCGGCCTCGATCTTGGAAATGTCAAGAATGTCGTCGATGATGCCCAGCACGTGCTCGCCGGCGAAGCGGATCTTTTCCAGATAGTCGCGCTGGCGCGGGTCCAGCTCGGTCTTCAGCGCCAGGTAGGCCATGCCGATGACGCAATTCAGTGGCGTGCGGATTTCATGGCTCATATTGGACAGGAACTGGCCCTTGGCCATGCTGGCCGCCTCGGCCAGTCGCTTGGCCTGCAGCAGTTCCTCGTTCTTGGCCTCAAGCTGCTGTTCGTAGTGCCGCTCGGATGTCACATCGTGATAAATGGTGACGAAACCACTGACCGCCCCGTCCGCGCCGTAGATGGGGCGGCCGACGATGTTCAGCACCACGCCGTCCACGCTGATGCGGGTGAAATTGTGAGGCTCGAACTTCAGGCACAGCGCCTCCCTGGCTGCCACCAGCCCGTCGATGTCGCCTGGCCCATAGTCGCCGCGCGCGGCGAGGGCGCGGAATACATCGCCCATGGTGACGCCGGCGTGCATCACGTCGGCCGGCAGGCGCTGCAACTGGCAAAAGGCGGGATTCCAGAACCGGATGGTCAGGTCGCTATCGACTATGGTCACCCCAACCGGCATGTATTCCAGTGCGGCGGCCAGCCTGGGGAAATTCAGCCTGATGAATTCTTCGCTTTGAATAGTGTGGACAGTGGAATCCATAAGCCGGTCATCCCGCATGGCGAAACTGGAACGTGTTTCTGGGCCACGCTCGCTGGCTGGCACATCAGGCAGAACTCTAACTGATATGACGGTCGCTGTCAGGAGCTGCGATGGTTCCTATCATCCAGCCATGCGGCGCCAGCGTGGCGTGTTGAGCCTGCCAGCCCGACGCGTACAGCGGCTGTGCGCGCGCCAGTGCGGCATCGAGCGCCAATTCCGACGGCGACAGGTTGGCCAGCACCACCATGTGCCCGTCCCTGGCACTGCGGGTAAAACCGATGGCGCCCGCCGGCAATCCATCCAGAAACGACGTGGCGCCGGTGCGCAGCGCGGCATGGCGGCGGCGCAAGCCGATCAGGGCCTGGTAGTGCGCAAACAGCCCGCTGTCGAAGGTGTTCCAGTCAAGCCGGTAGGGATCGAACAGCACCGGCCAGCCAGTCCAGCTCGGCTCGTCGAATTCCTGCCCCATCAGGATGTGCGGCACGCCGTCCATGGCCAGCAGCACGGCGGCCGCCGGACGATGGGCGGCGCGGCCCAGGAAGGCGGATGCGCGTCCCTGTTCCTTGTCTTCCAGCCAGCGCATGCGCAAGGCGCCGTGCGGGAAACTGTAGGTGGACTCGTTCCAATAGCGGGCGAATGCGGCGCCATCCGCCTCGCCATGGGCGCAGCGGCGCAGCATCTCGCGCGTGCCGCCTTCGTAGGTCAGGTCGCAGGCGGCCAGGTGGTGAAATTCGTCGTAGGACTGGGAGATCAGGGCGATGTCGGAGCGTACGGCTGCCAGCGCCGCGCGGACCTCGTCGAGGAAATCCAGCGGCGTGATGTCGGAATCGTCGAAGCGCAGGCCGTCGAAGCCGAAGCGCTCGAGCCAGCCGCACATGCTGCCGATCAGGTAGGAGCGCAGTGTGCGGTCGGTGAAGTCGAAGCCGGCGAAGTACTCTCGGTTGGGAACGGCGTAATAGATGCTGCCGTCGGCACGCCGCGTGTACCAGTGCGGATGCGAGCGCGTGAACGGATGGTCCACGCTGCTGCGGTTGAGCGTCCAGTCCATGATCACACGCATGCCGCGCGCGTGCGCCGCGTCCACCAGCGCGCGCAGGGCCTCGGCATCGCCCAGGGTTGGATCGATGGCGTCGAAATCACGCACCGCGTAAGGGTCGCCCGACGCGCCCCGGCGGGCTTCGATGCCGATGGGGTGGAGCGGCATGATCCACAGCACGTTTGCGCCCAGCTCGCTCAAGTAGGGCAGCCTGGCGCGCACGCCGTCGAAGTTGCCGCCGAAGGCAGGCACGGAGAGCTGGTAGATCACGCCGTCGCGCAGCCAGTCCGGGCTGGCCAGCGCTGCGCGCGCGTGCAGCGGGCCCGGCGCGGCGGCGCTCAGGCCGGCCTGGCGCATCAGCACCACGCCGGATTCATCGACCGTCAGGCAGGAGTTGTGCTGGCCGTCTTCCGAGATCCAGGGATTGGCGGGGTCGGCGATCCAGTCGGTGCCGTTGACGACCAGCTTGTAAAGGTGCCGCCCGGCCGGAATCGGCAGCGTGGCCTGCCAGCGCGTGGCGGAAACGCGCTCCAGCAAGCAGGCGTCGCCTGCCCAGCTGTTGAACGTGCCTGCCAGCGCAACGCTGCGGGTGTCGGGCGCGGCGTCGAAGACGAAGCGCACGCCACCGGGCGCGGCGTGCGGCAAGCGGGCCGGGGTAGGGCGGAATTGCAAATCCATGGCGTTCGATCCTGTGTAGTTTTACTACTATTTAGCAGTAAACTACGCGATAGCGGCAGGAATTGCAATATTGACTAGGTAATTCTATTACAAGATGAGGCGGTCCCGCTTTAGCGGACGTCCAGCAGCTCCACGTCGAAGATCAAGGTGGCATTGGGCGGGATGGGGCCTGCGCCGCCGTCGCCGTAGCCCATGGCGGCCGGCACGATCAGTGTGCGCTTGCCGCCCACCTTCATGCCTTGCACGCCTTCGTCCCAGCCCTTGATGACCTGGCCGCCGCCCAGCTGGAAGTCGAACGGACCGCGACCGGCCGAGGAATCGAACTGTTTGCCGTGCAGCTGGGGCGCGGCTGGATCGTACAGCCAGCCGGTGTAGTTGACCACGGCGGTGCTGCCGGCCACGGCTTCCTTGCCGGTGCCGGCAACGCTGTCGATCTTCTGGAAGGCTACCGCAGGTACGGCGGCCGCCGGCGGGGCCTTGGCGCGGTCGCAGGCGGCCAGCGTCAAAGTCAGGGTCAGCGCGATGGCGCAGGAGGAGAACAGATGTTTCATGGTGTGCTTTCGGATGGTGAATGCTGGAAATCGCAGCAGCATACACCAGGCACAGGTCATGTGCCGAGCGCTTGCGCGGTTTCGGGTGTGCCGTTGCGCTCCACGTGCACGATCGAAATGTCGAAGTGGTAGGACATGGCCGACACCGCGCCCATCGCATCGCCGGAGCAGATCCGCTCCACCACGGCGTCGTGCGCGTCGATCACGCGCACCAGTTCGCTCTCGCTGCGGCTGTCGTCGAAGTGGATGCGCGAAGACGCCTCCACCGGCGTGCGCAGGGCCGCCAGCAGGATGCTGTTCAGCGGGTTGCCGCTGGCTTCGGCGATGATGGTGTGGATCGCGGTGTCGCAGGCCACGCGGCGCACGTGGTCGGAACCGGCTGCCCGCATTTGCTTCACCAGGTCGCGCAGCGCCTGGCGCTGGGCCGGCGTGGCGTAGCGCGCCGCCAGCTGTGCGGTCTGCAGTTCGATGGCGCGCCGGGTCTCGATGACGTGCGCCACGCTGACCTGCGCCGTGGTGAGCGCGTAGTCGAACACCTGCGCCAGCACTTGCGGGTCGATGGCTTTCAGGCGCGGCCGCCGTCCGCCCTCGATTTCCAGGATGCCGAGTGCCGCCAGGGTGCGGTAGGCTTCGCGCACGCTGCCACGGCTGACCTTCAGGTCCAGCCCGATTTGCACTTCGCTCGGCACGGTGTCGCCCGGCCGCAGCTGGTCGCGGTTGATCAGTGCCAGCAGGTGGCGGGCCACCTGGGAGGACAGGGTGGGGCGTTCAAGCGCTGAGATGGGCGCAATCGTGGGGGCAATCGAGTTCATCGCATTAGCCTAACGTGTCGCGCCAGACCTGTCAAACAGGTTGCGCGTGCCGGCCCGGATACACGCGCGCGATGCGCCGTGCCAGCAGCCAGAAGAACATTCCTGTGAGCAAATTGACCAGCACGATGGCCGTCATGGCGCTGCGCAGGCCGTCCACCCCATTGTCCTTGGTCTGCAGCGCATCGCTCAGCAGGCCGACCAGCACCGGCCCCATGCCGTGGCCGATCACCACGCCGGCCACGCCGATGATGGCGACCGCCGTGGCGCGCGCCTGCGGCGCCACCAGGTCCTGCACGGTGCCGAATACCGGCCCGGCCAGTGTGCCGGCTACCAGGAAAGCCAGGAACAGCAAGCCCAGTGCGACCATCGGGTTGGGGACATGGAAGCTGGCGATCAGCGGCACCAGCACGGCCCAGCTCACCAGCGCCGAATAGCGGGCTGCGGCGGAGCGCGACTTCCTGGCCAGGCGTACGCTGACCTGGCCGCCCACCAGCGCGCCGATGCCGCTGGCCAGGCCGATGCACAGCCCCAGTCCCAGTCCGATTGTCATCGGCTTCATCTGGAAGGCGCGTTCAAAATAGCTGGGCAGCCAGGCGCCGACCGCGCCGGCCAGGCCGACGAAGGAGAACGCCAGCATCAGCATGAAGAAGCAGCGCAGGTCGCCCAGCTGGCCCCAGATGCCCGCGCCCAGCGTGGCGGGGGGCGGCTGGTCCACGCGCAGCGGTTCGCGCACGGTGAAGTGGAAGATCAGCGCCATGACCGCGCCGGCGATGCCCAGCCAGATGAAGCCCAGGCGCCAGCCCACGGTCTGGACCAGGATGCCGCCGCCCAGCATCCCGCCCAGCATGCCGAGGTAGACGCCGCTGAAATGGGTGGCGTAGGCGCGTCCGCGCAGTTCGCGCGGGTAGTAGTCGCCCAGCATCGAATGGCTGGCCGGCACGCAGCCCGCCTCGCCCACGCCGACGCCGATGCGCGCCGCCAGCAGCAGCGCGAAGCTGGTCGCCATGCCCGACAGGCCTGTCATCAAGGTCCAAGCGATGAAGCTCAGCGTGATGATCCACTTGCGGTTGCCGCGGTCTGCCATGCGCGCCAGCGGGATCGATACCAGGCCGCCGAGCAGGGAGAACGCCAGGCCGTTGAGCAGGCCAAGTTCGGTATCGGTGAGCAGGAATTCCTTCTTGATCGGCTCCATGAACATCGAGATGACGACTTTGTCGACCGAGCACATGAAGCCCACCACGGCCAGCGCCACCAGCACGTAGGTGCGGTAGGCATTGCTCATGGCGCCGGGGCCGGCCAGTGTGTCCGCAGCCGGTGCGGTGGCAAGCTGCGCGCCGGCCAGTCCGTGCGGATCGCTTGGTGCGATGGCAGTTTTCATGCTGCTACCTCCTGGTTCATGAAGAGACGTAAATCGTCTGCCCACAGCGCCGCGTCGGCGCCGGAGGCGAAATGGCCTTTTTCGCTGTCGAGTTCCCGGTAGGCCCAGCCGGCCGCGCCGGGCAGGGCCAATACCTCGCCGGCCAGCGTTGGCGAGAACACCGGGTCGGTGCGCGACAGCACGTACAGCACGGGCGCCTTGATCCGGCCCAGGTGCGCGCGCAGGTCGAACGCTTCGGCGGCCTGCATCAGCACCACCAGCGACATGGGATTGAATTCCCCGGCCCACTCATGCGCCAGGCGCTGGATCTCGGCCGCGCGCTGTGCCGGGTCGGGAATGCGCGGCGCCAGTTCGGCGTCCACGCCGTAGGTGGTCAGTGTATTGACGCGCATGGCGGCCAGGTGCGGCACCATGGCGTTGGCATCGCCTTTGCACCATGCCTGCCATCCGTCGGCGGCCTCCAGCCCGGCCCGGATCGCCGCAGCGGCGCCGGGCGGCATGGGATGGAAGGGCGCGCCGACTGCGGCCACCACCCGCTCCACCATCGCTGGGTAGCTGAGCGCCCAATGGAAGGCCTGGTAGGACCCGAACGACGGTCCGGCCACCGCTGCCAGGCGGCGCACGCCCAGCGCATCGAGCAGCGCCTTCTGCGAATTGACGATGTCCTCCACCGTGATGGCGGGGAATTCGGCGCCGCATCCGGGGCCGGTGCTGCCGTAGCACGAGCCGAGCATGTTCGGGCAGACCACGAAGTACTTGTCGGTGTCGATGGGGCGCCCGGGACCAACCAGGACGCTCCAGGAACCTTCGGCCACGTTCGCGCCTTCCTCCAGCATGGCCGTGCCGGTGGTATAGCCGTGCAGCACCAGCACGCAGTTGGTGCCGGCGGCGTTCAGTGTGCCCATCGAACGATAGGCCACCACCAGCTGCGGCAGCACGGTCCCGCTGGCGAGCATGAACTCGCCGAGCGCTTTGGAGTGGACGGTGGCCATGGTCAGAAGCGGTAGCTGATGTCGGCGCCGAAGGTGCGCGGCGCGATCACGCCTGCGCCGAACGGGCTGCCTTGCGGCTGCAGCGAGAGGGACTTGAGGAAGGTGACGCCGCGTTTGTCGCCCAGGTTCTTGCCGTACAGGGACAGGCGCCAGTTGCCGTTCTCGATGCCGCCGCTGATATTGATGGTGCTGTAGGAGGGCACGTCTTGCGCGGCACGCTGGCTGAAGTCGGAGCGGCGGTCGCCGGTGTAGTTGATGCTTGCGCCGGCCGACGCCTTGAAGCCGCCGCCGACGTTCCAGCGGTAATTGGCGCCCAGCGAGCCGCTGACCTTGGGCACGAAAGGCAGGCGGTCGCCGTCCAGGCCACCGGCCGCGGGCGCCGCTTCACTCAGCTTGGCGTCGGTGTAGCCGATCGATGCGCGCAGCGACAGGCCCGGGACCGGGAACAGCATGAGCGACGCTTCCGCGCCCCTGCTGGTGGCGGCGCCGCCGTTGACGTAGAAGTTGAAGCCATTGGCGCTGGTCTGGATCTGGATGTCTTTCCAGTCGGTGCTGAACAGGGCCGCTTCCAGCGACACTTTTCCTTCGGCCATGACGGCCTTGTAGCCCACTTCATAACTGGTCAGGGTGTCCGGCTGGAAGGTTTGCGGGGCGTTGCCGGCTCCGGTGGGCGGCACGGCGTTCGGGCCGCCGGGACGGAAGCCGTTGGCGACGCGCGCATACAGCGCGGCGTCCGAGGACGGCTTGTAACGCGCTGTGAACAGGTAGGTCGATTTGTTCTCGCTGGAGCCGGAATTGATCACCACCGGCGCGGGACCGACCAGCAGGCCGCTGTAGTCCTGCGCGTAGACCTGGTCATCCTTGCCGTGGCGGACGCCGGCCAGCACGTCGAACTTGTCGCTGACGGCGTAGGTGGCGTTGGCAAACACCGACCATTCCTTGTAGCTGCTGTCGATCGAGGCCTTGACGATGCTGGGCAGAGGATAGGTGGTGCCGGTGGTGGTCGAGAACGGGCGGAAGCCGGGGATGCGGTTGGTGTTGTCTTCCTTGGTGTAGTAGACACCAGCCTCGTAGGTCAGCTTGTCGCCCAGCGCGCTTGCGCCGGCGCGGATTTCCTGCGACACCCGGCGCGTGGTGGTGGCCTGTGCGTAGGAGACGCCGAGGTCCGGAATCTTGAACGCCGCGCCCAGTGCCACGCCATAGCCATAGGTGCCGTCGGCGCCTTGCGAGGCGTCGAAATCCTGCACCGTGGTGGAGGACACCAGCGTCAGGCCGCCGATGCTGCCGTTCAGGGTCAGGTTGGCAACGTCCAGCTTGGCGGTGGAGACTTCGGGCGCGTAGCGGGTCTGCGTCAGGTCGCCGCGCAGAGGCTTGAGCGTGGCCGGATCGACATCGACGATGCCGTTGGCGTCGCCTTGCACCTTTTGCGTCAGGGCGAAGGCCGACAGCTTCCAGTCGCTGTTGATCAGCCAGTTGAAGGCCACGCGCCCGCCGCGCACCTTGGTCTCGTTGACGTCCTTGGCGCCGCCTTGCGTGTTGTCGATGTAGCCGGCGTCGGTGCGTTCAAAGGCGGACAGGCGCAGCGCCATGGTGTTGTCGGCGAAGGGTAGGTTCAGGGACAAACGGCCGCTCTTGCCATTGCCGCCGTTCTTGACCGCGTTGCCGCCCAGGGTCACGCTGCCGCGCAACGCGCGGTAGTCCGGCGCGGCGGTCACGTAGCGCACCATGCCGCCCATGGCGCCGGCGCCGTACAGCGTGCCTTGCGGCCCCTTCAGCACTTCCACGCGCTGCAGGTCGGCCGGATCGATGTCCGGCGTGACCGAACTGCCGGCCGCATACGCGTTGACCGAGCCGATGGGCGCTTCGTCGATATAGAAGGCGGTGCTCGACGCCGACTGCGCCACACCGGTGGTGATGCCGCGCAGCGTGACCTGGCTGAAGCCCTGGCGGAAGGAGGACAGGGACAGGCCGGGAATCTGCGCCACGTAGTCTTCGAGCTTGGTCTTGCCGTCGCGCGTGAGCTGCTCGGCGACCACCGCCGTGACCGAGGCCGGCACGTCGATCGCGGCCTGCTCGCGTTTTTGCGCGGTGATCACCACCTTGTCGACGGTCTGGTTGGCTTCGGCTTGTTGCGCCATGGCGGGAATGGATTGCATGGCGCACAGCAGGGCCGCTGCGGCGGCGGTTGCGGTACGGGGCAGGCGTGGGGCTGATTGCATGGTTGTCTCCTGATTTTTATAGTGGTGTTGCGACTTGCCGGGGCAGCTTATGCGCCGAATATCTTCCCTGGATTGAGGATCATGTTGGGATCCCACGCCTGCTTGATCGTGCGCATGAGGCCAACCACCTCCGCACCATATTCCATCAGCAGCTTGTCCTTCTTGCCCATGCCGATGCCATGCTCGCCGGTGCAGGTGCCGCCCATTTCCAGCGCGCGTTCGACCATGGCGCTGTAGACCCGGTCCACTGCCGCGTGCTCGGCCGCGTTGTCCGGCATCGGCATGAACAGCACATGGAAGTTGCCGTCGCCGACATGGCCGAGGATGGGGGCGACCAGTCCTTCGCGGTCGATCATGGCGCGCGCCATGCCCACGCATTCGGCCAGCGCCGACATCGGCACGCAGATATCGGCCACGATGCTCACGCAGCCGGGGCGCAGCGCCAGCGCGGCGAAGTAGGCCAGGTGGCGCGCGTGCCACAGGCGGGAACGGTCTTCCGGGCGCGTGGCCCACTGGAAGTCGACGCCGCCATGGCTGGCCGCCACTTCCTGTGCCAGTTCGGCTTGTTCCTTGACCGCCAGCGGCGTGCCATGGAATTCCAGGAACAGGGTTGGCATCTCGGCCAGGCCCAGGTGCGAGTGCGCGTTGCAGGCGCGGATCTGGTGTTCGTCCAGGAATTCGATGCGGGCGAACGGCACGCCGCACATCGACATTTCCGCCACCGCCTCCACCGCTGCGGCCAGCGTGGGGAAGGCGCAGGTGGCGGCGGCCACGTCGGCCGGCAGCGCGTGCAGTCGCAGCGTGACTTCGGTGATGATGCCGAGCGTGCCTTCGGAGCCGGTCAGCAGGTGCACCAGGTCGTAGCCGGCCGACGATTTGCGGGCGCGGGTGCCGACCCGCACCAGGCGGCCATCGGCCAGCGCCACTTCCAGGCACATCACGTTGTGCGCCATGGAACCGTAGCGCAGGGTGGTGGTGCCGGAGGCGCGGGTGGAGACCATGCCGCCTATGGTGGCGTTGGCGCCCGGGTCAACCGGGAAGAACAGGCCGCTGCCTTTCAGGTGGGCGTTCAGGTCTTCGCGGGTGATCCCCGGCTGGACCACGCAATCGCCGTCTTCCAGGTGCACCGCCAGCACGGCGTTCATGCGCGACAGGTCGATGCACACGCCGCCGAACGGCGCGCTGACATGTCCTTCGAGCGAACTGCCGGCGCCAAATGGAATGATGGGTACTTGCTGGGCATTGCACAGGGCCAGGATGGCGCACACTTCGGCCTTATCCTGGGGCCAGACCACGACGTCCGGCGCCAGGCTGGTCGACAGGCCCTCGCCGCGAGCATGCTGCTCGCGCACGGCCCGAACCACGCTGACGCGGTCGCCGTAGCGCTGCTGCAGCGCGCCGATGACCTGCTCGACGGCGCCGTAGGCAACTGGAGGCAGTTCTTGTTTCATGGTGTCCCCGTGTTTGGATGGTTGATCTTGGATGGTTTGATCCGAGAATACGCCCACAAAATAAACCTGTCAAACAGGTTGTACATGTTCGATAGGTTGCGTGTCTAAGCTGCCACAGGCTTGCTAACGCGTCAAATTTGCCTCATCCTGTCGGACATGTTGAGACTGGGGAGATAAAAATGCAGATGACTGTGATCCTGATTCACGGCGCCACCCTGAATGGTGCGTCCTGGGCGCCCGTGCGGCGCCACCTGGAGGGAGCGGGCCTGCGGGTGCTGACGCCGGATCTACCCGGCCACGGCAAGCGCCGGAGCGAGCGCTACAGCTTGCCCGAGGCGGTGCGCACCATCGCCGAACTGGCCGCGACGCTGGACGGCGGGCCGCTGATCCTGGCCGGCGACTCCCTGGGAGGTTATACCGCGCAGGCGGCGGCCGCCCATCTGCCGCGCGAGCAGTTGAAAGGTCTGGTGCTGGGCGGGAGCAGCCATGAATTCAGGGGCTGGCCCACCATTCCCTACCGCGCCAAGGCATTGATGTTCCGCGCCACCTTTGCGTTGAAGGACGAGCGCAAGGTGATCGAGGAAAAGGTTCCCGGCCTGCTGCGGGAGTATGGGCTGGAAGAGAGGGATGTCGCCGCCACCATGGCGGGCGGTTTCAGCCTGTCGGTCTTTCCGCAGGCGGTGGCGGCGCTGTGCGGCGTCGATTTCCGCGCCAAGCTGGCAGCGATTCCGCAGCCGGTGATGTTCATCAACGGCGACCTCGATACCAAGCATGTGCGCGGCGAAGCCGCTTACGTCGCCGCCGCGCGGGATGCGACAGTGCACCGCTTCGCCGGCTGCGACCACGGCGTGAGCCTGCGGCGCAGCGGCGAGTACGCGGAATTGGTCAGGCAGTTCGCGCAGCGCGTGGCCGCTTGATTTCCACGGTTGTTTCCACCATCGCCCCCGCATTCGCGGGGGCGGCGGCCAGCGCCGCCACCTGGCGCTGATATTGCTCCATGGCCTGGTGTTTCACGGGGCCGAAGCCGCGTATCTCCTGCGGCAGGCGCGCCAGTTCGGTGGCATGCGCCAGGTTGCCCCGCGTCAGGTTCGCTGCCGCAGCGCGCACCTGCTCTTCGAACTTCTCGGCCAGCGCGCGCTCCATGCGACGCTCTTCGGTATAGCCGAAGGGGTCGAAGCGCGTGCCGCGCAAGCCCTTCAACCCGCCCAACATGCGCAGCAGCGGGAATACCCATGGACCGAATTTGCGTTTCTGCGGCCTGCCGGTGGCGGGATCGATGCGTGACAACAGCGGCGGCGCCAGCCAGACCGACATTTTTCCGGTGCCCGAGAACTGGGCTGACAGGCTGGCTTTGAACTCGTCGCTGCCGTACAGGCGGGCGACTTCGTATTCATCCTTGTAGGCCATCAGGCGATAGGCGCTGAGGGCGGTGTGGCGGGTGAATTCACCGGCCGCGCCGGCAAGCGCCTGTTCGGCGTCGCGGGCCACCTGCACCAGTGCGCGGTAGCGGCTGGCGTAGGCTTCGTCCTGGTAGGCCGCCAGGTCCTGCGCCCGGGCGGCAATCAGTTCGTCGATCGTCATGGAGGCCGCCGTGTTTGCGGTCGCTGGTGCGGCGGTGCCCTGCAGGCGCGCCAGCAGGTCCGGGTGCTGGGCGGCGATGCGGCCCCAGGTAAAGGCGCGCCGGTTCAGCGCCACGGCGGCGCCGTTCAGTTCAATGGTGCGGTCGAGCGCGTCGAACGACAGCGGCACCAGCCCTTTTTGCCAGGCGTAGCCCAGCATCAGCGTGTGCGCGGTGACAGTGTCGCCGAACAGCGTCTGCGCCAGCGCGCTGGCGTCCAGTTCATGGAAACGGCCGGGCGCGCAACGCTGGCGCACGCGCTGCGCCATCAGGCTGGTGGGCTGGGTGGCGTCGCGCTGGCTTACCACGGCCGATGTCGGCGTTTCGCCGGTGTTCAGCACTGCGGCGCTGCGCGCCGGCGACAGGCGGCCGGCATTGTCGGCCGCTGCCGCCACCACCATGTCCGCGCCCAGCAGCAGGTCGGCGGCGCCGGGGCCGATGCGCACCGCGCTGATCATGCCGGGCGAGGGCGCGATGCGCACCTGGCTGACCACGGCGCCGTTCTTCTGCGCCAGGCCGGTGAAATCGAGCACCGTGGAGCCCATGCCTTCCAGGTGGGCCGCGCCGCCGATCAGGGCGCCCATGGTCAGCACGCCGCTGCCGCCGATGCCGGTCACGAGCACATTGAAGTGCCCGTCCAGGGCGGGGACGCGTGGCGCCGCCAGGGCGGCCCCCAGTTCGGTTTCCATCGCCTGCATGCGGGCCGCGTCGGGCTTGCGCAGCTGGGCGCCCTCGATTTCGACGAAGCTCGGGCAGAAGCCCTTGACGCACGAGAAGTCCTTGTTGCAAGCGCTCTGGTTGATCTTGCGCTTGCGCCCGAACGCCGTTTCCAGCGGCTCGATGGAGATGCAGTTCGACTGCACCGAGCAGTCGCCGCAGCCTTCGCACACGCGCTGGTTGATGAACACGCGCTTGTCCGGGTCCGGCATTTCCTTGCGCTTGCGGCGGCGCCGCTTCTCGGCCGCGCAGGTTTGCTCGTAGACGATGGCCGTCACCCCGGCAATTTCGCGCAGTTCGCGCTGTACGGCGTCGAGCTCGCTGCGGTCGTGCACCGTGACGCCCGGTGCCAGCTCCGCGTCGCCTTGCCAGCGCTGCGGGTTGTCCGACACCAGCGCGATGCGCAGCACGCCCTCGGCGTCGAGCTGGCGCGTGATGCGCGCCGGATCGATCACGCCTTCGGCCGCCTGGCCGCCGGTCATGGCGACGGCGTCGTTGTACAGGATCTTGTAGGTGATGTTCGCCTTGGCCGCTACCGCAGCGCGTATCGCCAGCAGGCCGGAATGCTGGTAGGTGCCGTCGCCCAGGTTCTGGAACATGTGCGCAGTGGCGGAGAACGGCGCGGCGCCCAGCCATTGCGCGCCTTCGCCGCCCATCTGTGAAAAGGTGGAGGTCTTCAGTTCGGGCTGCGCCAGCGACATCACATGGCAGCCGATGCCGCCGCCGGTGCGCGAACCTTCCGGCGTCCTGGTCGAGGTATTGTGCGGGCAGCCGGAGCAGAAGTAGGGCGCGCGGATCGGGATCACCGCCGCGCTTACCGGATGGTGCGCCGCCTCCAGCGCCTGCAGGCGCTCGCGCAGCAGCGGCAGCGCATCGCCAAAGCGGGCGGCGAGGGCGCGCGCCACCATCAACGGCGTGAACTCGGATATTTCGGGCAGCACGGTGGGACCGGCGCCGGCATGCTTGCCGCTGATGCGCGGACGGTGCGTGTCCGGCAGGCCGTACAGCGCCTCTTTCAGCTGGGTCTCCACGTTGGCGCGCTTTTCCTCGATCACCAGCACTTCCTCGTTGCCCTCCGCGAAAGCGGCGGCGCCGTCGGTTTCCAATGGCCAGCTCATGGCGACCTTGTAGACTGAGATTCCCATGGCGCGCAGGTCGGCGCTGCCCAGGCGCAGCTCATCGAAAGCCTGCATCAGGTCCTGGTGCGCCTTGCCGACGGTGATGATGCCGAAGCGGCGCTGCGGGGCCGCGACGATGGTGCGGTCAAGCCGGTTGGCCTTGGCCCACGCGCGCGCGGCGGGCAGGCGTTCTTCGATCAGGCGGCGTTCCAGTTCCGCGCGCTGGCCGGGCCAGGCGATGCCCGGGTCCCAGTTCAGGCCATGCGCCGGCAACGCGTGCTCGGGAGTGATGAAGGGGGCGGGCGGGTCGAGGTCGAAGGCGGCGGCGGTTTCCACCACTTCGGCGATGGTCTTCAGGCCGACCCACAGGCCGCAGTAGCGCGACAAGGCAATGCCGGCCAGCCCGAGTTCAATCACTTCGCGCACGCTGGCAGGCTGTAGCACGGGCATCGAGGCGGAGTGGAAAATGCCATCGGTCTGGTGCGGATACATCGAGGACTGCGCCGCGTGGTCGTCGCCGGACACCGCCAGCACGCCGCCAAGCGGCGAGGTGCCAAGCATGTTCGCGGTACGGAACACGTCGCCGGTGCGGTCCACGCCCGGACCCTTGCCGTACCAGATGCCGAACACGCCGTCGACCTTGGTTTCGCCGTACGCCTTGTGCATTTGCGCGCCCCACAGCGCGGTTGCCGCAAGGTCTTCGTTCAGGCCGGGCTGGAACACGATGTCGTGCGCGGCGAGGTCTTTCTGCGCTTTCCACAACTGCTGGTCGTAGGCGCCCAGCGGCGAGCCGCGATAGCCGGACACCAGGCCGCCGGTGCTCAAGCCTTGCGCCCGGTCCATCTGCCGCTGCAGCATCGGCAGCATGACCAGGGCCTGGATGCCCGTCAGGAAAATGCGTCCCTGCGTGTTCGCGTAAATGCTGTTCGCCGCCATGATTTTTTGTCCCGTTAGAGTTCTGTCTGTATATCGATTTTAGGGCGGAGCTTTGAGTAAATGGGACTGAAACAGCTTATACAAAAGCGTAAAATTAGTTAGAATTGCCAGGATAGGCAAATACTGTAGGTGAATATGACTAATGCTGCGGATCTTGATAAGACCGACCTGAAAATCCTCAAGGAGCTGGCGCTGGATGGCCGCATCGCGTGGAGCGCACTGGCCGACAAGGTGGGGCTGTCGCTGACGCCGACGCTGCGCCGTGTGCGCCAGCTGGAAGAGAGCGGATTGATACGCGGCTACGTGGCGCAGCTGGATGAAGCGCGCCTGGCCGGGCGCATGACGGTGTTCGTCTCGGTGACGCTGACCAGCCAGGCGGAAGAAGTGATTGCGCGCTTTGAAGAGCTGATTGCGCTCGCGCCGGAAGTGATGAGCTGCTTTCTGATGACGGGCGATGCCGACTACAACCTGCGCGTGGTGGTGGCCGACCTGGACGCCTACCACCACTTTCTGACGCGCACGCTGACCCGCATCCCCGGCGTGGCGCACATCAAGTCGAGCTTCGCGCTTAAAACGGTGCTGATGCGAGCTTCGCCGCTGCTGTAGCGATGGCCGCGCGCACTTGCGCATTCTGCACGCAGAACGGATCGAGTCGCACCTCCCCGTAGAGGCGGATGTACAGTGCCGGCAGCATGGCCGCCGCGTCCAGCGGCAGGCCGAGGCGGACCCGGTCCATTAACGTCGGCACGATGAAGCCGGACAGCTTGGCCGCGCTATCGGCCAGCACGCGGTCCACCGTGTCTTCGATGGCAGCGCTGGCAAAGCGCTCGATGACCGCGTCGCGGTAGGCGGCGAGATCGATCGGGCTGGGACGCAGGCAGTCGAACACCGCCCCGGTCACATACTCGTGCACCAGCGCGCGGATGCGCGGGTCGGCCAGGCAGGCGTGGATGGTGGCGTGTCCGGCCAGAGCGCCGGCCCACGCGGCGCAGCTGTGGCTGGCATTCAGGATGCGGATCTTCGCTTCCTCGTACGGCGCCACCGACGCCACCATTTGCACCCCAACGCCGGCCCAGTCGGGGCGGCCGTTGCAGAAGTTGTCCTCCACCACCCATTGCAGCCAGGTTTCGCTGCCTACCGCCGCTGCGTCGTCGATGCCGGTGGCGGCCTTCACCCGTTCGCGCAAGGCCGGCGTCGGGCGCGGCGTGATGCGGTCCACCATCGCATTCGGGCAGCTCGTGTTCGATTCCGCCCACGCCGCCAGATCCGGTTCGTTGGCCGCCGCCAGATACTGCTGCAGGCCGCGCCTTACGGTATCGCCGTTGTGGCGCAGATTGTCGCAGGACAGCAACGTCACGGCTCCATGCCCGCCGGCGCGGCGCGCGCGCAGTATCCCGGCCAGCACGCCGTACAGCGCCGCGCCGCTGTCGGGGCCATATCCGCTTTCCGTCACGGTGAACGAAATGATGCGCGTAGCGGGATCGGCCCCGATCGCCGTCAGCGCGGCGTTGCCTGGTACATGGGGCAGGGCGCGTCCGATCGCCGTGATGCGCCGGTAGCTGCGCTGGCCGGACGGCGACACGGTCTCCAGCATGTAGGCGTTGCCCTGCGCCCGCATGGCGGCGGCCGGATCGTTGGCATCGGGGCGGATGTTCCCGCTGGCGAGGGTCCAGCTGCGGTCGCCCCGGTCGTGCAGCGCCTGCAGGTATACCGCCTGGTGCGCGCGGTGGAAATTGCCGAGGCCCAGATGAAGGATGGTTGGCATAGGCTGTAGGATAGGTTTTGTGTTATTTCAAAGAATGGTGATGCGTTCGGTGAAATTCTACAGTAACATGTATGACAGGTTGCGTTTATTTTGAAGGGGAATCGCCATGGTTCATGCCAGTAAATCCGCCTCTACCCGGGCCGCCATTCTCGACCACGCGCTCAGCGTCGCCAGCCACGAAGGGCTGGAGTCGCTCACCCTGGGCACCATTGCCGACTCGCTCAAGATGAGCAAGAGCGGCGTCGTGGCACGCGTCGGTTCGCGGGAGACGCTGCAGCTCGCCGTGCTGGACCAGTACCGGCAGCGCTTCGAGGCCGAGGTCATCGCGCCGGCGCGCTGCAGCGTGCCGGGCCTGGCGCGCTTGCGGCGGCTGTTCGCCATGAGCCTGGAGCAGGTGGCGTCGGGCCAGTCGGCGGGCTGTTTCTATATCAGTTGCGCCGCCGAGTACGACGACCGCCCCGGCTCCGTGCGCCTCGAACTGGCCAGCAGCGTGGCCGCGTGGCGCGCCGCCTTCGAGCAATGCGCGGAGCAGGCCATCGCCGCAGGCCAGCTGGCGGCGGGCACTTGCCCGGACCAGCTGGTGTTCGAGGTCTACGCGCTGCTGCTGGCGGCGCAACACGACACGCGCCTGCTCGAACGCAGCGATGGCGTCGCGCGCGCCACAGCGGGATTTGAACGCATCATGTCGCGCTGCATGGCGCAGCCGGAGGAAGCGCAGCATGGACACGAATGACACGGCCCGGCAGGCGGTGATGGCCGCGCTGGCGGCGCAGTTGCCCGGCATACCCGAGCGGGACCTGCCGCGCTTTGCCGCGTCGTTGCTGGTGGCCGGGCAGTACGCGGCGCCCGCCGTCGATGCCGGCGTGCCTGCGGGCAGGCTGAGCGCCGGGCGCCATTGCAGCACCTCGCTGTATCCCGGCGTGGAGCGCGGCTACACCCTGTATGTGCCGCAGCAATATGACGCGCGGCGGCCAGCCGCCCTGATGGTGTTCCAGGACGGCGCGCGCTATCTGGGCCAGGAAGCGAATGCCGCGCGCATCCTGGACATGCTGATTGCCAGCGGGGAGATGCCCGTCACCATCGCGCTGTTTGCCGAACCAGGCGAGCGGGGCCCCGGCTTGCCCATCTATGGCGGCACCGATAACCGCAGCGTTGAATACGATGCGCAGGGCGACCGCTACGTGCGTTTCCTGCTGGAGGAATTGCTGCCGCAGGCGACGGCCGGATACAGCCTCTCGTCCGATCCCGCACAGCGCGCCATCGCCGGGATCAGCTCAGGCGGCGCCTGTGCCTTCAACGCCGCCTGGGCACGCCCGGACCAGTTTGGAAAAGTGATGAGCCACTGCGGCAGTTTCGTCGGCATCCGGGGCGCCGACAGCTGCGCGGCGCGCGTGCGGTGCGAGGCGGCTCGGCCGTTGCGCGTGTACCTGCAAAGCGGAGAGCATGACCTCGACATCGTGTTTGGCAACTGGCTGCTGGCCAACCGCACACTCGCCGGCGCGCTCGCGTACCGCGACTATGACCACTGCCTGCTGGTCGGGCAGGGCGGCCATTCGCTCGAACACGGCGGCGCGGTGCTGGCGGATGGCTTGCGCTGGCTGTGGCGCGCTGCTGTCTGACCGCTGCCTATTTTTCAGCGCGGGCGGATGGGGTGGTTCATCTTGTCGATCAAACTGGATATTTCGCGCTCGGTCGCCGATGCCATATTCATGAATTTGCAGCCTACGTGGAGCTGTTCGCCGAGCAGGAAGGAGCGGTAGGAGCGGGTGAGGCGCACTTCCAGGTCCGCGACGATGACGGTCTGCGGACCCAGTTCGAGCCGCACGTCGAGCAGCTTGCGGCCTTTGATAAGGCCGCGTGCTGCGTGCTTGGCGCAGCGCAGGCCCACGCCGCCCAGCGACAGATCGTACAGCGGCAGCTCGTACGGCGCACCGTTGACCACGAAGGAGGCGGTGAAATTCGCGCCCAGCGGCGTCTCCAGCCGCTCGCTGGCGCGCCGGTTCAGCACGTCGCAGGTTTCCGGGAAGGTCATCGGAATCCGCGCCGGCAGGCCGGGCTGCGATCGCCACTCGGGCTCTGTCAGGCTGAACTGCATCTTGGCGTTGCGCAGCCAGGCGACAAAGGTGACTTTTCCCGGCGGCAGAATTTCGCCCTGGTTCAATTCCATCACAAAGTGCGGCAGCTCGGGGTCGACCGAGAAGATGCGCCCCAGCACCGCCTTGCGGCTGCCCGCCGCGTACATTGAAATCGCATCCCCTGATTCCGCCAGCAGCGTCAGCGCGTCGCCGATTTCGTCGATGTCCGCTATCTCGTGCGGCCTCATGGCGGCCGGAATTGGCTCGATTGCGTCTTGCGGCCGAGGCGGGCCCTTGCGGATCAGCAGGATGTGTTCGTTTAATTGCATATTTTTTATGGATGAACGTTTAATTTCAATGTAGATATGCAGCTCACATAGTCTATAAGCTAATCTTGTATTTTCATTGCGCTAAAGCAATAAACTTGAATTTCAGCCATAAACTGTGGCGAAAACCACACTCGCGGCTGAAACGGTGCTGCCGATATATTGGCCTGACCGGTTTGACAATTGGTCTAATAGGTTTGTAGAATGGATGCGCAATCTCCGCCACGCCCGCTACCAGACAGGAAGACCATGAAGCTATCTCCAACCGTATCGGCGCCGCGCCGCGCGCTGCTCAAAGGGGCCGTGTCGGCCGGGCTGGTGGCGGCTGCCGGCAAGCCGCTGGCGCAAGCCGCCGGCACAGCGCGCAGGCGCGTGATCGTATCGACCGACATCGGCGGTACCGACTTCGATGATTTCCAGTCCTTGGTGCACCTGCTGTTGTACAGCGACATGCTGGACCTGGAAGGCATGATCGCCTCGCCATGGGGCGAGGGGCGCAACCGCAAGCAGCATCTTCTGAGCCTGATTTCAGTCTACGAGCAGGATTATCCCAAGCTGCGCACATGGTCGCCGCACTATCCCGCTCCCGAACGGCTGCGCGCCATTTCCAAACAGGGCGGCACGGACCTCGCGGGGCCGCATGGCTGGGGGCAGGCCACCGAAGGCTCCAGCTGGATCATCGAGCGCGCGCGCAGCAGCGATCCGCGCCCGCTCTGGGTACTGCTGTGGGGCGGCTTCGAAGACCTGGCGCAGGCGCTGCATGATGCGCCTGACATCAAGGGCAAACTGCGCGTGTACATGATAGGGGGGCCGAACAAGAAGTGGTCTACCAATGCCTATGACTACATCGCGCGCACCCATCCGGACTTGTGGATTATCGAGAACAATGCGAGCTACCGGGGCTGGTTCACCGGCGGGCAGCAGTCGGGCGATCTTGGCAATGTCTCCTTCGTCCAGCAGCACGTGAAAGGCAAGGGCGCGTTGGGCGACTACTTCACCACCATCGCGCCGCAGATCAAGATGGGCGATACGCCGTCGCTGAGCTATGTATTGGGCGCCAATCCTGAACAGCCGGGCGCAGGCGGCTGGGGGGGACGTTTCGTGCGCGCATGGGACCGGCCGCGTGTCACGTTTACCGCACCGCCCACGGAGGCGGACGTGGTGGAAACCTTCGCCATCGTCGAGCTGGTGTACCGCCCCGCCGGCGCCGAACCAGAGCGGGCGCAAGCCACGCTGGTGGTGGACAATCAGGAATTCAACGGCTACCGCGATGCCGGCGGCGCCTGGCGCTTCCTGTTTTCCCCGAAAGAGGCCAAGGCTTGGCGCTACCGCATCGAGAGTAATCATCCCGGCCTGGCCGGACAGACGGGCGGCTTCACTTCGCGCAACGCCGCACCGGAGCAGGCGCGGCATCCGTCCGCGCGCTATCCCAACTGGTGGACCGACGATCCTGCGCCGGAATTCAGCGTCGGCCCGCACCAGGGCGCACAAACGGTCAGCCGCTGGCGCGCCGGCTTCCTGCGCGACTTCGCCGCGCGCCTGCTGCGCGCGCAAGCGGCCGCCCCCGCCAAGCTGTGAACGGACCCTGACTGATGAAGAAACTTCTGCTTTCCATGCTGCTGGCCGCTGCCACGGCTTATGCGCCCGGCGCCTGCGCGGCCGACAAACCGCGCGTGATGGTGCTCACCGATATCGAGAACGAGCCGGACGACGCCATGTCGCTGGTGCGCTTCCTGGTCTACGCCAATCAGTTCGACATCGAGGGTCTTGCCGCCACCACTTCGGTGCACCAGCGCGGCCGCGTCGCGCCGCAGCGCATCCGCCAGATCGTCACGGCCTACGGCAAGGTGCGCAACAACCTGGAATTGCATGAACCCGGTTTCCCAACTGGCGAGGCGCTGCTGGCGCGGGTGAGCGAAGGCTTGCCCGTGTATGGCATGGAAGGGGTAGGCGAGGGCAGGGATTCGTCGGCCTCCGAGCAGCTGATACGGGCGGTGGACCGCGACGATGCGCGTCCGCTGTGGGTACCCGTCTGGGGCGGGTCCAGCGTGCTGGCGCAAGCGCTGTGGAAGGTGCGCGCCACGCGCTCGCCGGAAGCGCTGGCGCGTTTCGTCGCCCGACTGCGCGTCTACGCCATTTCCGATCAGGACGACAGCGGCCCCTGGCTGCGCGAAAACTTCCCGCGCCTGTTCTATATCGTCAGCCCCGGCATCAACGCCAGCGGGGGCTACCACCACGCCGCATGGTCCGGCATCGCCGGGGACAACTTCCATGGCCGCTTTGCCGGCGGCGATGCGCTGATCGTGTCCAATGAATGGCTGGAGCACAACGTGCGGCGCAAGGGGCCGCTGGGCGCCGAGTATCCGCATTGGGAGTTCATGATGGAGGGCGACACGCCGTCTTTCCTGAACCTGGTCAATAACGGACTGAGCAACCCCGAACGCCCCGACTGGGGCGGCTGGGGCGGCCGCTACGAGCTGTACACGCCGCGCAAGGAGCGCTGGTTTGTCCAGCCGGAAACGCGTCCGATCTGGGCCGACACGCAGGACGAGGTGCTGGGCGCGGACGGCAAGTGGCATACCTCCAACCACGCCACCATCTGGCGCTGGCGCGCCGCCTTCCAGAACGATTTCGCCGCCCGCATGGACTGGACCGTCAAACCGTACGCGGGCGCCAACCATCCGCCGGTGCCCCGCCTGGGCCATGCCGCCCAGCTCACCGCCCGGCGCGGCGCGCGCGTGGACCTGAGCGCCGAGGGCAGCAGCGATCCGGATGGCCACAGCCTGTCGTATGCGTGGTTTGCGTATGCGGAGGCCGGCACCATGGTGGTGTCCAGCGGCCGCTCGGGGCAGCCCGTCGAGATCAGCGGCCATGACCAGCAGAAGGCATGGTTTACCGTGCCGACCACGCGCGTGCTGCCGCCGGGGACGGGCACCCTGCACGTCATCCTGGCCGTGACCGACCACGGCACGCCGCGCCTGACGCGCTATCAGCGGGTGATCGTCAACGTGGTCCCCTGACCGCTGCGTTGGTTGCTGCGCGGACACGAAACGAAGGACTTTCTCTCGTCTTATGTCTTATAGAAGACTTGTTGAGGTACAATAGCGCACACACTCGGCGGCCGCGCTCGCGCGACCCCTGCTATTAACCCTCACTGAAAGAGTCTTTCATGTTAGCTGCTTACCGCGAACACGTCGCTGAACGTGCTGCCCTCGGCATTCCTGCACTGCCGCTTTCGGCTGCCCAGACCACCAGCCTGGTTGAGCTGCTGATCAATCCGCCGGCTGGCGAAGAAGCCTTCCTGGTCGACCTGATCACCTACCGCGTGCCGGCCGGCGTGGACGATGCCGCCAAGGTCAAGTGCGCCTTCCTGGCAGCCGTTGCCAAAGGCACGGAAACCAGCCCGCTGATTTCGCGCGAACTGGCTACCCGCCTGCTGGGCACCATGCTGGGCGGCTTCAACATCAAGCCGATGATCGACCTGCTGGACGACGCGGTGGTTGGCGCCGTGGCCGCCGAAGGCCTGAAGAAAACCCTGCTGATGTTCGATTACTTCCACGACGTGAAGGAACTGGCGGACAAGGGCAGCGAGCGCGCCAAAGACGTGATCCAGTCCTGGGCCAACGCCGAGTGGTTCACCTCGCGTCCCGAAGTGCCGCAAAGCCTGACCCTGACCGTGTTCAAGGTCTCCGGCGAAACCAACACCGACGACCTGTCGCCGGCGCCGGACGCCACCACCCGTCCCGACATCCCGCTGCACGCGCTGGCCATGCTGAAGAACGCCCGTCCAGGCATCAACCCGGACGAGCCGGGCCAGATCGGCCCGATCAAGCAGATCGAAGCGCTGAAAGCCAAGGGCCACCTGGTTGCCTACGTGGGCGACGTGGTCGGCACCGGCTCTTCCCGCAAGTCCGCCACCAACTCGGTGCTGTGGTTCACCGGCGAAGACATTCCATTCATCCCGAACAAGCGCTTCGGCGGCGTGTGCCTGGGCGCCAAGATCGCGCCGATCTTCTACAACACCATGGAAGACGCCGGCGCGCTGCCGATCGAACTGGACGTGTCGCAGATGGAAATGGGCGACGTGATCGAACTGCGCCCGTTCGAAGGCAAAGCGCTGAAGAACGGCGAAGTGATCGCCGAGTTCAAGGTCAAGTCCGACGTGCTGTTCGACGAAGTGCGCGCCGGCGGCCGCATTCCGCTGATCATCGGCCGCGGCCTGACCTCCAAGGCGCGCGAAGCGCTGGGCCTGGCCCCTTCGACCCTGTTCCGCCTGCCGCAGAACCCGGCCGACACCGGCCGTGGCTACACCCTGGCGCAGAAGATGGTTGGCCGCGCCTGCGGCATGCCTGAAGGCAAGGGCATCCGCCCAGGCACCTACTGCGAACCGAAGATGACCACCGTCGGCTCCCAGGACACCACCGGCCCGATGACCCGCGACGAGCTGAAAGACCTGGCTTGCCTGGGCTTCTCGGCCGACCTGGTGATGCAGTCGTTCTGCCACACCGCCGCCTACCCGAAAGTGGTGGACGTCAAGACCCACCGCGAACTGCCGGCTTTCATCGAAAACCGTGGCGGCGTAGCGCTGCGCCCGGGCGACGGCGTGATCCACTCGTGGCTGAACCGCCTGCTGCTGCCGGACACCGTCGGCACCGGCGGCGACTCGCACACCCGCTTCCCGATCGGCATCTCGTTCCCTGCGGGTTCGGGCCTGGTGGCCTTCGCCGCCGCCACCGGCGTGATGCCGCTGGATATGCCTGAATCGGTGCTGGTGCGCTTCAAGGGCGAAATGCAGCCTGGCGTGACCCTGCGCGACCTGGTCAACGCGATCCCGCTGTACGCCATCCAGCAAGGCATGCTGACCGTGGACAAGAAAGGCAAGAAGAACATCTTCTCCGGCCGCATCCTGGAAATCGAAGGCCTGCCGAAGCTGAAGGTCGAGCAAGCGTTCGAACTGTCCGACGCCTCGGCCGAGCGTTCCGCCGCCGGCTGCACCGTGCACCTGGATAAGGAGCCGATCATCGAGTACATGAACTCGAACATCACCCTGATGAAGTGGATGATCGCCACCGGCTACCTGGACAAGCGCACGCTGGAACGCCGCATCCAGGCCATGGAAGCGTGGCTGGCCAAGCCCGAGCTGCTGTCGCCGGACGCGGACGCCGAGTACGCCGCCGTCATCGAAATCGACCTGGCCGACATCCACGAGCCTATCGTGGCATGCCCGAACGACCCGGACGACGTGAAGACCCTGGCGGACGTGGCCGGCGCCAAGATCGACGACGTGTTCGTCGGCTCCTGCATGACCAACATCGGCCACTTCCGCGCCGCCTCCAAGGTACTGGAAGGCAAGTCCGATATTCCAGTCCGCCTGTGGATCGCGCCGCCGACCAAAATGGACGCGCAAGTGCTGACCTCGGAAGGCCACTACGGCACCCTGGGCCGTACCGGCGCGCGCATGGAAATGCCGGGCTGCTCGCTGTGCATGGGCAACCAGGCGCAGATCCGCAAGGGCGCCACCGTGATGTCGACCTCGACCCGCAACTTCCCGAACCGCCTGGGCATCGACACCAACGTCTACCTCGGTTCGGCCGAGCTGGCAGCGGTGTGCTCGGCGCTGGGCCGCATCCCGACCAAGGCGGAATACATGTCGCAGATCGGCGTCATTGCGGACAACGCGGACCAGATCTACCGTTACATGAACTTCGACCAGATCGCGGAATTCCGCGACGTGGCCGATGCTGTGAAAGCCTGAGTCTCCCCTGACTGAGTGAAAAGTCGCCGCTAGCCGGCGATTTTTCATTTGCGCAAACAATCATTTTTGTGAGCCGGATTGCGGCGCCTTTGAAGGGATAATTCCCTATCTACCTAAGCGCGCACAATATGGCCAACTACCGCTCACGCCTGCTGGTTTCGCTCTCCGCCGCAGTCGCCGTTGCCGTCGCTGCAACCCCGCTTGCCGCCATCGCCACGCCACCCGACGGCGCCCGCCTGTTCGCTTCCAACTGCGCCATGTGCCATAGCGCGACGCCGGACCTGCAGCCGCTTGCCGGGCCGGGCTTGTTCAACGTGCTGGGGCGGCGTATCGCCGGCGCGCCCGGCTATGCCTATTCCAAAGCCCTGGCCGCAGCGGGCAGTAGCGGCCGCGCGTGGAGCGACAGCGAACTTGACCGGTATATACTCGATCCGGCCGCCCATACGCCCGGCACCACGATGCCCATGAGCGTGCCGGACCAGGCCGATCGCGCGGCGCTGATCGGCTACCTGAAAACGCTTGCGGGCAAGCAGGCGCCGCCTGCCAGGGCCTTGGCTGCACCAGTATCGGCAGCGAAGGGCGGCGGCGACTGGAGCGCGGACCAGCCGGGACGCATCCACCAGGTGCGCGCCGACCAGCTGGCGGCGCCGTTCGCCACGTCCAGCGCGGGCAACAATCCGCAGACGGTGCAACGCCCGAAAGACACGCTGCCCGCCGTTCCGCCCGGCTTCAAAGTGAACCTGTGGGCCACCGATCCGGACAAGGGCCGCCTGCTCGTCAAGGCCCCCAACGGCGACCTGTTCATGTCCTCCATGCCGAAGCGCCTGATGAAGGTGTTCCGCTCCTCCACCGGCGAGCAGGCCGACACGGTCAGCGTGTTCGCGTCTGGCCTGAACCGCCCGTTCGGCTTTGCGTTCTGGCCCGTGGGGCCGAACCCGCAATACCTGTACGTCGCCTACGTCAATTCCATCGTGCGCTTCCCGTACAAGAACGGCGACCTGGTGGCCAGCGCCGCGCCGGAAGTGGTGGTGCCGTCGCTGGTGGCCGCGCCGGGATCGCACACCACCCGCACGCTCGCCTTCTCGGCCGACAGCAAGACCATGTATGTGTCGATCGGCTCGGCCTCGAATATCGGCGAACGGATAGAGCGACGTGCGCCCGAACCGCTGCCGGACTGGGAGGCGAAGCACGGACTGGGCGGCGCCTGGGGCGACGAGACCGACCGTGGCGTGGTCCTGGCCTTCGACCCGGACGGCGGCAACCGCCGCACCCACGCCACCGGCTTGCGCAACTGCGTGGGCATGTACCGGCACCCGGCAACCGACGACCTGTTTTGCAGCGTGAATGAGCGGGACCTGCTGGGCGACAACCTGCCGCCCGACTACCTGACGCGCGTGCCGCGCGGCGCCTTCTTCGGCTGGCCGTGGTACTACATCGGCGCCAACGAAGAGCCTCGCCTGCAAGGCATCCGCCCGGACCTGAAGGACAAGGTCAGCAAGCCGGATCTTCTGGTGACGGCGCATTCCGCGCCGTTGGGCATGGTGGCGTACGAAGCCGGCGCCGGCGCGCGCAGCCGCTTCCCGGCCGACTACAACGGCGACATGTTCCTGGCGCTGCACGGCTCCTGGAACCGCGCCACGCGCACCGGCTCGAAAGTGGTGCGCGTGTTCATGAAGCACGGCGTGCCAACCGGTTCCTACCAGGACTTCGCCACTGGCTTCGTGGTCAGCGACCGCGAAGTGTGGGGCCGGCCGTCCTCGGTGGCGGTGCAGGACGACGGTTCTCTGCTGATCGTCGACGATGTCACCGGCGAAATCTGGCGCGTGGCGCCGGCCAACACAAATCCTGCGCAATAAAGGCACCCATGTCCCGCCTCCCGTCCCGCCCCATGGTCCGCACCACGCTACGCCAGGCCGTCGGTGTCGCAGCCGCCTTGCTCGGGCTAGGCGCAGCGGATGCCGCCAACGTCCAAGCCGCCAAAGAGGCCGCGTATTCGCTCACGCTGAACGGCGACTGGTCGTTCAAGTACATCGCGGGGCGGGATGCTGGCGCCGATGCCGAATTCAGCTCCGCGAGCTTCGATGCATCCCGCTGGAACACCATCCCGGTGCCAGCCAACTGGGAACTGAAAGGCTTTGCCGAGCCTATCTATGCGGACGAACTGAAGGAGGGCCAGGGCCTGTACCGGCGTACATTCCGCGTACCGGTGAGCTGGCAGGGCCGCCGCACCTTGCTGCGCTTCGAGGGCGTGGCATTCGGCTACGAACTGTGGATCAACGGCAGGAAGGCCGGCGCATCGAGCGCCAGTGCGTTCAACCGCCACACCTTCGACGTCACCGAATTTCTGCTGCCGGGCGAAGCCGCCAACACGCTGGCGGTACGCGTGACAACCAGGCCGCCGGGATACGAATTCGACCTGAACGACGACTGGTCCCTGTCCGGCATTTACCGCGACGTGACGCTGTTCTCCGTACCCGCCGCGCATATCGCGGAGCTGGCGACCAGCACCAGGCTGCTGCCGGACGGCGCGGCCGAATTCTCGCTGGATGTGGAGCTGAGCAAGGATGAAGGCGAGCTGCGCGCCACGCTGATCGCGCCCGACGGGACAAGCGCCGCGACTGCGCGCCTGGTGACGCCGGCGGGCAAGGATGGCGCGCGCCGCCGCGCCGTGCTGCGCGTGGCCAAACCCAGGCTGTGGACGGCGGAGACGCCCGCGCTGTACCGCCTGCAGCTCGCGCTTGCGGACAAGGGGAAGACCGTGCATGCGGTGGATGAGCGGGTGGGGCTTCGCGAGGTCCGCATCGATGGCAGGGTGCTGCTGCTGAACGGGCGCCCGATCAAGCTGCGCGGCGTAAACCACCACGACCTCGATCCGCTGCATGGCCGCGCCATCACCGAGGCGCAGATGCGCGCCGACCTGGCGCTGATGAAAAAGGCTAACGTCAATTTCGTCCGCACCTCGCACTATCCACCCAACGTCCGCCTGCTGGAGCTGGCCGACGAAATGGGCTTTTACGTGATGGATGAAGTCTCGATCGGCCACGGCGAGAAAAACCTCGTGAAGCCCGAGTACCGGGACAACATCCTGGCGCGGGTGGAACCGACCATCGCGCGCGACAAGAACCATGCGTCGGTCCTGATCTGGAGCATCGGCAACGAGAACCCGGTCACGGAGGTGGAGCTGGAAGCAGGGCGGCTGGCGAAGCAGCTCGATCCGTCCCGGCCGATCACCTACCCGAAGATCGGCAGCTACTTCGCTGCGAACTACCAGAAAATTCCGGACTGGGTGGATATTCACGCGCCGCACTACCCAAGCAATGCGCGCCTGGTGGACTACGCAGCCACACTCGCGCGGCCGGCCATCATTACTGAATATGCGCACGCGCTGGGCTTGGCTACAGACCGCTTGCAGGAGCAGTGGGAAACCATACAGAACAGCCCGGTACTGGCCGGCGGCGCGATATGGCACTTCATGGACCAGGGCATCCTGAGCACCAGCGCCGCACCGGTCGATCCGGCAAGGCCGACGCAGTACGCGTGGCTGGACCCGACACGCTACTACAACACGCATGGGCTGGACGGCACGGACGGCGTGGTCTACGCGGACCGCACGCCGCAGACCGACTACTGGCAGATGCGCAAGGTGTATGCGCCGGTGCGGTTTCCCGAGCAGCGCGCGCAGGTGAAGCCAGGACGGCAGCAGGTAAGCGTTACGGTGGAAAGCCGCTATGATTTCCGGCCACTGCGCGGCGTGGGCCTGCACTGGTCCTTGCAGCGCAACGGCAAGGAAATCGGCCGTGGCATGGCGGGCTTGACGGCTGCGGCGCGCAGCAGCGAGGTTGTGCGCATTCCGCTGGATATCCCGGCCGGGGCGCAGGGCGACGTGCTCGCGCTGCAGCTGCGGGCGGTCGATGAAAGCGGCATGCAGGTGAATGAACGCACTGTGCAGCTCGATCTGCACGGCGCCGCCGGCACCCATATCGGCATGCAGCCGCGCGCCGGTTGGCCCGCTGGATTGCCGGCGCAGGGCGAACCCGCCGTCAGCGAGAGCGAAGATGGCATACAGGTCACCTTGCCGCAGTGGGTGCTGACGGTGCAGCGCTCCTCGGGAGCGCTGACGATCCGCGACCACGAAGGCAAGGTGCTGGTGGACGGGATTTATCCGCATTCCGGACGCAAGCCGCTGATGGCGGAGGCCTTGCGTGCCAAGCTGTCGGGGCTCTGGCTGAAGTCCACCCTTACGCGGCTGGAAAACGCGGTGATCAAGGTGCAAAAGCGCGACGGCAAGGTGCTGCTGGCCGTATCGGGCGAATATCCGCTGCCGCCGGATGGCAAGGACGCTCCGGCTGCGGCGCGTTCGCCGTCGCAGCCGTTTGACGATTTGGTGCCGGATGCTCCGGGCGCCGCGCAAGCGGCCGCCGCGCCTGCCCATGCACGCGGCGCAGTCCGCGACACGCTGCGCGGCGGCTACCAGCTCGACATCGCGGCCAACGGCGCCATCACGGTCTCGTACGCATTTAGGCCTGCCGCTGCTTCAGGTTTGCTGTCGGAAGCCGGCCTGTCCGTGGTGGCGCCGGCGGGTGTGGAAGAGTTCCGCTGGATCGGGCAGGGGCCGTACGCCGGCTATCCCGGCAAGGACATGCTCAACGAGTTTGGGCAGTATCACCTGAACCGCGCCGACCAGCGCTTCCAGGGCAACCGGCGCGGCACCGAGCTGGCGCTGCTGAGCGAAACCCGGGGCGCCGGCTTTGCGGTGGCCATGCAGCCCGGCGACGTCGCCGTGGAGCGCGACGGCGAACGCACGCTGCTGAGCCACAACGCCTTGGTCGGCGGCCTTGGCAACAAGGGCACCGCGCCGGAGGTGACCTACCTGGCGGAGAACAGCCCCCAGATCGCCGGCTCCTTCACGCTGGTGCCGCTGGGGACGCGCTGGCCGGCGGCGCTGGTCCGCTGGTTCGGAGCACCGGCGCCTGCAAAGGCGGTGTTCAAGCCGTTTTTCCACAGTTACGATCAATAGCCCTGCCGGGCAGGGCGTGCCGCGTCAGGACGCAGGGCTGGAGACCCGAATGCGGTCGCCGTCCGTTTGCACGTTCAGGCCGAAGCCCACGTGCAGCAGGCGCGCGAAGGCTTCCACATTGTGCGCATCGAACACGCCGCCGATGGCGATGCGCGCGGCAGCGTCGTCCTCGATCACCAGCTGCCGGCGGCCGTAGCGGTTGAACTGGCGCGCCGCGTCGGCCAGGCTCACCTGGTCGAACACCAGTTTGCCCTGCAGCCAGCTCAAGCTGGCGCTCAACTGCTGGCTGGACTTCCTGGTCACCAGCACATTGGCGACGTCGGCCACGGCGGCGTCGTCGCGCGCCAGCACGGTGGCGCTGGCGCGCGCGGTCTTCACCTGCACGCGTCCTTCCAGTACCGCCACGCGCAGCCGGTCGCCTTCGCGGAACAGTGAAAATTTGGTGCCCAGCACCGTCACGGTCTGCTTGCCGGCATGAACCACGAACGGCCGTTTCGCGTCATGGGCGATGTCGAAGAACGCTTCGCCCTGGTCCAGCCACACTTCGCGCGCCTTGGGCGTGACGGCGGTGCGCAATTTTGTGGCGGTGTTCAACGTCAGGTGCGAGCCGTCGGCCAGGGCCACCGATTCGCGCTGGCCGCGCGCGGTGGCATAGCGCTGCGTATCGGACTGTCCAAAACCGCCCAGCCCGCCAAGGCCGCCAAGGTCGGTCACCAGCACCAGGGCCAGCACAGCCAGGCTCAGGCCGGCGGCCGCGCGGTATACCGGCGGCCGCGCCAGCCATGCCAGGCGCGCGCGCCTGGGCGGCTCTGCGCCAAGGGCAGGGGATGGTGTTTGCAGCGCGCGCAGGCGGTCGGCACGGCGCCAGGCGTGGTCCAGGCGCAGGTAGGCAACCCGGTTGGCGGTGGATGCGTTCAGCCATTCGTCCAGTGCCTGCTGGCGTTCGGACGGCAAGCCCGCGTCGTTGCCGTCACGTTCCGCGATCCAGTCGGCCGCCCGTGCTTCAATTTCATTCAGTGCTTCAGATTTCATTGTATGGTTCCTTTCTTGCGCGCCGCCGCAATGCGCGCAGCGGCGGCGCTGCCACCCAGCGCGGCCGCCTGCAGCGCCACAGCCAGGGCGCGCACGCCCTTGGACACCTGGCGTTCCACCGTGTCCTCTGTGATGCCCATGCGCGAGGCTACCTCGCGCTGCGACAAGCCTTCTATCTTGCGCAGTTCGACCACTTCGCGGCAACGGGCCGGCAGCAGGTTCAGGGCAAGCTGCAGCAGCCGCAGCTCGCTGCGCGCGGCCAGATGCCGTTCGGGACTCAGCTCATCGATGGTCGGCGCCAGCGTATCCATGTCGGCGAAGGCTTCGATGGAAACGATTTGCGCGCGGCGTGCACGGTCGATCAGCAGATTGCGGGCTGTCGACAACACGAATGCCTGGGCCGATTCGGGCCGGCGCTGCGCGCAGCCGTCGTAGACGCGCGCGTACACTTCCTGCCGCAAATCGGCGATCTCGCCCGCATCGCGCCAGTTGCGGCGCAAATAGCGTTCGAGCACGCCTTCCAGCGGCAGGACCTGTTCGACAAACCAGGCGCTTAATTCATCATCTTTCAATCCGACCCCTCGCAAGTTTGCGGTTCAGCCATCATCCTCGTTGCCCTCAACGTCCTATATAGTAAGACGAGGCAGCGAAAAAAATCCGGTATCCCGCAACGAAATATATTTTTGAGCGAAATGCATACCGGATTGCGGCGCGGGGTTCGTCTTAGTTTGGTGGAGACACCCTAAAAAAGAGAAAACAATGAAACCGAAAACAACGATGAAGCTCCTGGTCCGGCTGGCCGTCGCTGGCGCAGTGGTATTGTGCGCCGGCGTGCAGGCCCAGGAACGCAATTTCGATATCGCCGGCGGCGAGTTGAAGGCTGCACTGGATGCGTATGCGGCGCAGTCGGGCACGCAGCTGATCTACAAGATAGAGGACGTCAAGGGCCGCAGCACCAAAGGCATCAAGCGGGCGTTGTCGTCCGAAGAAGCGTTGCGGCAGCTGCTCGATGGCACTTCGCTGTCGGTGCGGCGCGACGTATCGGGCGCCCTGGTGATATTTGTCGATGCGCCGCCGCCCAGGCCGGAAAAACGCGCGCAGACCGAGCCGCCCGCCATGGACACGGTGGTCGTCAGCGCCACCCGGCGCCGCGAACCGGCGCGCGAAGTGCCGATGCAGGTCAGCCGGCTGTCGACCGAGAAGCTGAGCCGCTCCGGCGCCAAGTCCTTGCAGGACTACCTGGGCAACGAGGCTGGCGTCGATGTCAAAAGCACCGGCGGGCCCGGCATCGGAACCCTGGCCATCCGGGGCGTGAGCACCGGAACCCAGACCATAGCGACGGTCGGCGTGTACATCGACGACGTGGCGTTCGGCTCCAGCACCGCTGTCGCCAATGGCGCGCAAATGGCGCTGGACATGGCCTTGCTGGACCTGAGCCACATTGAACTGCTGCGCGGTCCGCAGGGCACGCTCTACGGCGCCAGCGCGATGGGCGGCCTGCTCAAGTACGTGACCAACGACCCGGATACCTTCGAGTTTTCCGGCAAAGCCGCGTTGAGCGTTTCCGGCACGCGGGGCGGGGGCGTCAACCACACACTGAGCGCGGTGGTCAACGTGCCGCTGAAAGAGGACGTCGCGGGCCTGCGCATGTCGGCCTTCACCGACCACGCGGGCGGCAGCATCGACAGCGTAGGTTCGCCCAGCCGGCAGAACATCGACCGTGGCAACACGCGCGGCGCCCGGCTCGCCCTGCTGCTTACGCCCACCAGCCGGCTCAGGGTGCGGCTGACCGGAACCGCCCAGAACATCAGCCGTGAAGGTTACGAGTTTGTCGACTACAGCGCCGCCACCGGCCGCCCCATCGAGGGCGAGACCATCCGGCGCCTGTATGCCGCCGAACCCTATAGCGTGAAGATTGGCCTGCTGGCGGCCGATATCGAATACGACTTCGGCTGGGCGCGGCTCAATTCCATCACCTCGCGCCAGCGCGTGCGCTCCAGCGCTGCCACCGACGCCAGCGCTGGCTATATTCCGCTGCTGGCCGATTTCGGCATGGACCTGGGCAGCACCCCCGCGCTGGTCAGGGTGGCGCTGGACAAGTCTACGCAAGAGCTGCGCCTGACGTCCAGGCCCGACAAGCAGCTCGAATGGCTGGCCGGCTTCTATTACAACCAGGAGAAAAGCAACAACCGGCAGCGCGTGAAAAGTACCCTGGCCAGCGGGGCGCCGGGATCCGATCTGCTGACGGCGGAAGTGCCCGCCAGCTATCGGGAAGCGGCGCTGTATGGCGATCTGACCTGGAAATTCGCCAAGAACCTGTCCGTGACGGGCGGCCTGAGGGTGGCGCGCAACGAGCAGCAATATGTGCAGCGCTCCGACGGGCTGCTCGCCGGCGGTGCGCAAGTCATCGACGCCCGTTCCGCCGACACCAGCCGCACCTGGCTGCTGACCGCGCGCTACGGCCTGACGCCAGCCAGCTCGGTCTATGTGCGCGCCGCCACCGGCTACCGGCCCGGCGGACCGAACTCGGTGCTGAGGGATCCGCACACCGGTGCACTGAACGGCCTGCCGGCGTTCCAGCCGGACACCTTGACCAGCCATGAGCTTGGCTACAAGGCCGATTTGCTGGGCAAGCGCCTTTCAGTCGAGGCGGCGCTGTTCAAGCTGGACTGGAGGAATCTGCAGCAGTACCGGCCGATCAACGGCGTGTCGGCAATCGTCAATGCCGGCGCGGCGCGCGTGCGTGGCGCCGAACTAATGCTGGGCTACCGGCCGGATGCCCATTGGACCCTGGCCGGCAACGCCGCCTACCTGGACGCCGTGCTGACCGACGATGCGCCCGGCCTGGGCGCGCTGGCCGGCGCGCGCATGCCGGCCAGCGCCCGCCTGTCGGCCAGCCTGAGCGCCAATTACGCCTTTGAGCTGGCCGGTTTCGCCAGCTACGCCGGGGTGGCGCAACGCTACGTCGGCGCGCGCAACGGCGGCTTTCCGGGCAGCGTAGCGATGCCGCTGTATCGGCTGCCGGCCTATGCGCTGACCGATCTGCAAGCCGGGATCGATTTTAAACGCTACAGCATCGCCCTGTTTGCGCGCAACCTGTTCGACAAGCGTGCCCAGTTGGGAGCGGACAGTACAGTGCAGGCACTGGGCGGCCCGGTCTGGGTGTCATTGGCCAAGGCGCGCACGCTGGGCGCCACGGTGACAGTGCCGTTCTAAGCCACCCGCGCGGCTAGCCGGCGCAGTTGCCGGCACATCCGCACGCTGCCGGCGGCGTTCCGCCGCCGGATCCACATTCTCTTTTTCTTCTAGGGGCTACGCTCATGGACAATCACGTCTTGCATTTCGCTGCGCCGCCGCAGTCCACCACCTCGTCCGCGGGCGGCCTGCTGGCCGGCTACGGGCTGCTGGTGCTGGTAATCGCCACCATTTTCAGCGCGCTGGACCGGCAGATCCTGGTGCTGTTGGCAGAGCCGATGCGCCAGAGCCTGGGCCTG
This sequence comes from Massilia sp. Root351, assembly GCF_001425045.1. Classification (GTDB taxonomy): domain Bacteria; phylum Pseudomonadota; class Gammaproteobacteria; order Burkholderiales; family Burkholderiaceae_D; genus Rugamonas. Next base: position 42,452 of record NZ_LMDJ01000002.1, read on the forward strand.
TCGGACACCAGGCTGGGCTTGGTGCAGGGTGTCGGCATCACCCTGTTCGCCGGCGCGGCCGCCGTGCCGTTGGGCTGGCTGGCCGACCGCTACGGCCGCCGCACGCTGCTGGCCGCCTGCGTCCTGGTGTGGGGCGCCGCCACCGCAGCCTGCGGCATGGCGCAGGATTTCACTTCGCTGTTCGTCGCGGCCATCGGCCTGGGCATCGGCGAAGCCGGGCTGGCGCCCATCGTCTACGGGCTGATACCGGAGATCGTGCCGGAGCGCCGCCGCGTGCTGGCCAACGGCGTGTACACGCTGGCTGCCATCCTCGGCTCGGGCCTGGGGATGGCGCTCAGCGGCGCGCTGGTGGACGCGCTGGACGGCGTGCGTCCGCTGTTGCCGCCCATCCTGCAGGCGCTGGAGTCCTGGCGCCTGGCCTTTCTTGCCGTGGCGCTGCCCGGCCCCCTGGTAGCGCTGGCGGTGCTGCTGATACGGCTGCATCCGCAGCGCGCCGCCGCCCATGCGCCATCCGAACAGGCCAAGCCCGCCGTGCCCGCCTATATCCGCGCCCATGGCCGGACCATGGCTTGCGTGTTCGGCGGCTCCGGCCTGATGGCGCTGGGAATCGCGGCGAGCGCCAACTGGGCGCCCATCGTGGCCTCGCGCATGTTCGGCGCCACCACCGGCCAGGTGGGGCAGGGGATCGGTGTGGCCTATTTGCTGGGTACGGTGGGCGGCGCGGTGCTGGGCGCGGCCGGCGTGCGGATGCTGCGCGGCCGGGCCGGGCTGGCCACGCCGGTGCGGGTAGTCACCATCGGCGCCGTGCTGGCCGCGCTGGCTTCGTTGCTGATGCCGGCCGCGCGCAGCGCCGACGGCCTGTACTGGCTGTTCGGCGCGCAGGTGGCAGCGCTGATCGCCGGCAGCGTGCTGGTGCCGACCCTGCTACAGGACATGACACCGGCGGCGCTGCGCTCAAGGCTGATCGCCATCGGCAGCGGCGTGACCGTGGGGCTCTCGGCACTCAGCCCGCTGCTGGTGGGCGCGCTATCCGACCTGCTGCGGGCGGACCCCGAGGGGCTGATGACCGCCATGGCAGCCGTCGGCGCGGCCGCCTTTGCACTGGCCGCACTGGTCATGCGCATGGCCGAAAAGCCCTTTGTGAACACCGTTGCAACCATCCACCCCGACCTCGCGCTGCGCGGGGCTTGACCGCTTTACTGGAGAGACCATGAACGAGGCAAACATGATAGACAAGACCGGTACGCTGGACGCGCTGTTCCAGCCCCACAACCGCAGCGACGCGCCCGGCCTGGTGGTCGGCGTGGCGCAGCACGGCCGGCGCCTGTACCGGCGCGGCTTCGGCCTGGCCAGCGTGGAGCTGGGTGTGGCCAACACCGCCTGGACCCGCATGCGCATCGGCTCGACCAGCAAGCACTTCACCTGCCTGGCAGCGCTGCTGCTGGCCGAGGAAGGCAAGCTGAACGTGGATGCCGGCGTGCGCGAGTATTTCCCCGCGCTGCCGCCGCTGCGTGGCGAACCCACCCTGCGCCAGCTCATGACGCACACCAGCGGCTACCGCTGCTTCCTGGACCTGGCCTCGATCGGCGACGGCATGGCCATCAAGCCGCAGGGTGCGGCCCTGGCCGCGCAGTTGCGCCAGACGGCGGTAAATTTCGCGCCGGGAGAAAAGATCTTGTACTGCAACGGCGGCTACCACCTGCTGTCCCTGGTGATAGAGAAGGTGGCCGGCATGCCCTTTGAGCAGTTCCTGAAGGAGCGCATCTTCACGCCGCTGGGGATGGTGGACACGATCTCGTCTCCCAGCGATTTCGAGATCCATCGCGGCATGGCCACGCTGCACGTGCCGCGCCCGCCCGAGCAGGGCGGCGGCTGGCGCCTCGGGATTTTCCCGACCGAGGAATTGCGCGGCGAGGGCGCCATGATCTCCACGCTGGACGATATGCTGACCTGGCTCGCGCATCTGCGTTCAACCAGCAAGACGGTGGGCAGCGAGGCCAGCTGGCGCCAGATGACCACCCGCGCCACGCTGAATAACGGGCTGTCCGTGCCTTATGGGCTGGGCCTGATGCTGCACGGCTACCGGGGCGTGGAGGTGATCCACCATGCCGGCGGCGTGGTCGGCGGCACCTGCCAGATGATCACCGTGCCCAGTCACGCGCTCGACATCATCATCATGACCAACGGCGCGCAGGCCAATCCCATGGACCTGGGCTACAGCATCATCGACACCATGCTGGGCGACGCCTTGCCTGCCGCCGCGCGCGAAAAGGCTGCCGCCGCGCGTTTCCAGCCTATGCTGGGGACGCGCTACCATTCCGGCGCCTCCGGGCTGGTATGCGGCTTTACCGAAGCGCCGGAAGGGAAGCTGGGCCTGAGCTTCCTGGACAGCCTGCCGGTGCCGATGACGGAACACGATGCCAGCTTGCGCATCGGTTTCGAGGAGTTGGCGCTGGGGCCGTTGGAAGTGCCGGCCGCCGCGCTGGCGATGGAAGGCCAGCAGGCGCCGCCCACGCTCACGCTCAGCGAGGGCGGCCGTGCCGAGCGCTACGAGCGCCTGCCTGCCACGCCGCCGGCCCTGGCCGAAGTGGGCCTGGCCTTGCTGGGCCGCTACCACGCGCCGGACCTGGGAGCCGATGCGCTGATGCGCTTCGACGGCGCCCAGCTGAAACTGGAAGTGTTCGGCGCGCACGGCTGCGACGTCATGGTGCTGGAAGCGTTTTCGGACCTGGTGTTCGGCCTGCGCTTCGGCGGTGAATACCCGCCCTTGCGCGGTGTGCTCAGCGCCGAACGGTCGGACGGCGCGGTCAAGGCGTTCCGCATCAACACGCACCGCACCCGCAACCTGCGCTTCGAGCGCCTGGCCGACTGAAGGGAGGCGCGATGAAATTCTTTATTGCCCAGTTGGCCACCGAGACCAATACCTTCGCCACCACGCCGACCGGCCGTGGCGGCTTCGAGGAATGCGGCATTTTCAGGGGCGACGGCAGCCGCGAGGATCCGGACGGCACCGGCGCCATCATGCACGCCTGCCGTTCGATGATGGAAGCCGACGGCCACCAGGTCGTTGAAGGCCTGTGCACGCTTGCCGAGCCCTCCGGCCGCACCGTGCGCGCAGTGTACGAGGAGCTGCGCGAAATGCTGCTGGAAGACCTGCGCGCGGCCCTGCCGGTCGACGCGGTGCAGCTGATGCTGCATGGCGCGATGGCGGCGGACGGCTATGACGATTGCGAAGGGGACCTGCTGGCGCGCGTGCGCGAAATCGTCGGCCCCGGCGTACCGGTGGGCGCAGAGCTGGACTTGCACTGCCATTTCACGGAACTGATGCGCGCCTCGGCGGACGTCATCATCGCCTTCAAGGAGTATCCGCACACCGATATCGCCGAGCGCGCGCGGGAGCTGTACCGCATCCTGGCCGACACGCACGCCGGGCGGGTGCGGCCGGTCACCGCTGTATTCGACTGCAAGATGGTAGGCGCGTGGCAGACCACGCGCGAGCCGATGAAGGGTTTCGTGCAGCGCATGCAATCCTTCGAGGGGCGGGACGGCGTGCTGTCGGTGTCGCTGGGCCACGGCTTCCCGTGGGGCGACGTGGCCGATTCCAGCGCCAGGCTGTGGGTCGTCACCGACAACGACACGGCGCTGGCAGAAAAGCTGGCTGCGCAGCTGGCGCACGAGTTCTGGAACCTGCGTGAACTGGCCGGCGTGCAGGTGCTGCAGCTCGACGCCGCATTGAACCAGGCCCTGAACCTGGCCCTGGAGCAGGCCACGGCGCAGAATCCCGGTCCCGTGGTGCTGGCCGACGTGGCCGACAACCCCGGCGGCGGCGCGCCCGGCGACGCCACCTTCGTGCTGCGGCGGCTGATCGAACGCGGCATCGGCAACGTCGCCATCGGCGCCTTCTGGGACCTCGGTGCGATCCAGATCTGCAAGGACGCCGGCGTGGGCGCAACCATGGATCTGCGCATCGGCGGCAAGTGCGGTCCCGCCTCGGGCCAGCCGCTGGACCTGCACGTGACCGTGCGCGCGGTCGTCGAAGGCCATAGCCAGAGCGCGGCGGCCGTGGGCGGGCGGGTGGGGCTGGGCACCTGCGTCTGGGTGGAAGGGCCGAACCGGGTGCACATCCTGCTGGCGTCGCTGCGCGGCCAGATATTCTCGCCCGAAGCCTTCACCGGTGTCGGCCTGAGCCTGGAGGACAAGAAGCTGGTGGTGGTGAAATCCGCCGTCCACTTCCACGCCGAGTTCGCGCCCATCGCCAGCACGGTGCTGTACGCCTCCACCCCCGGCGCCATCGCGCCCGACTTCGCGGCCCTGCCGTACCGGGTGCGCAACCTCGACTACTGGCCGCGCGTGGCCCAACCGCACGCGGCCTGGCGCTAAACCCATTGACCGGAACGGACTTTCCCATGCTATTGCTACGTAAACCCTACCTGCTTTTCCTCGGCGACGCCACCTCACCCGTCACCGCCAAGACCGCTCTCGGCGTGGCCGAATGGTGCCCGGCCGACGTGGTTGGCGAACTGCGCTTTGCCGGCGCCACCGTCACTACCGGCAAGCCCGCGCTGAGCGTGGCGCAGGCCGTCGCCGCCGGAGCCGGTTCGCTGCTGATCGGCATTGCACCCGCAGGCGGCCAGTTGCCGCCGCACTGGCTGCCGACCCTGATCGAGGCCGCCGCTGCAGGCCTGGACATCGTCAGCGGCCTGCATACGCGCCTCAGCGGCATACCCGAGCTGGTGGCCGCCGCCGCTGCGGCAGGCGTGCAGCTGCACGATGTGCGCCACGGCGACTGGCCGCGCGTCACCGGCACCGGCCGCAAGCGCCCGGGCCGGCGCCTGCTCACGGTGGGCACCGATTGCGCGCTCGGCAAGAAGTACACCGCGCTGGCGCTGGCCCGCTCGCTACAGGCGCGCGGCGTAGCCGCCACCTTCCGCGCCACCGGACAGACCGGCATCATGATCTCCGGCGGCGGTGTCGCCATCGATGCGGTGGTGGCCGACTTCATCGCCGGCGTGGCCGAGCAGCTTTCGCCCGACAACCACGCCGGCCACTGGGACGTGATCGAAGGGCAGGGCTCGCTGTTCCACCCCGCCTATGCGGGCGTCAGCCTGGGCCTGCTGCATGGCTCGCAGCCGGACGCGCTGGTGCTGTGCCACGATCCCAGCCGCACCCACCTCGACGCGCTGCCCGGCTATCAGACCCCGCGCCTGGAGAACGCCATTGAAATGTATCTGCAGGCCGGCCGGCTGACCAATCCCGCCGTCCGCTGCATCGGCATCAGCGTCAATTCCTCGTCGCTGGGCGAGGCCGCCTGGCGCGCCTACCGGGACCGCATCGAGGCCGAGCTGGGCCTGCCCGTGGTCGACCCCATCCGAGGCGGCGTCGAAGCGCTCGCCGCCGCCATCACACATCAACAGGAGACTTGCCATGACAATTGAATGCACCATCACGCTGGAAAGCTGGCCCTTGCAGGAACCGTTTGAAATCTCCCGTGAGACGATGACGGCCATCGACGTGCTGGTGGTGAGCCTGCGCGACGCGCATGGCACCGTCGGCCGGGGCGAGGCCGCCGGAGTGCCCTACGACGGCGAGACGCCGCAGTCGATCGCCGCGCAGATCGGTGCGGTGGCGCCGCTGCTGCGGGCCGACGTGTCGCATGCGGAGCTGGCGCAATGGCTGCCGGCCGGCGGCGCGCGCAACGCGCTCGACTGCGCGTTGTGGGACCTGCGCGCGCGGCAGGCGGGCCAGCGGGCCTGGCAGCTGGCCGGACGCGTTCATGCGGCGCCCGTGCTGACCGCCTACACGATTGGACTCGGAACGGAAGCGGATGTGCGCCGCAAGATCCGCGCCGCGCGCCACTTCCCCTTGCTGAAGCTGAAGGCCGATGCCACCCGCCACATCGACATGGTGCGCTTCGCGCGCGAGGAGCATCCGCACGCCCGGCTGGTGATCGACGCCAACCAGGCCTGGAACCGCCAGCTGCTGGAGCAGATCCTGCCTGAATTGCAGGCCCGCGGCGTGGAATTGATCGAACAGCCGGTGCCGCGCGGCAGCGACGCGCAGCTCGATGGACTGCAGTCGCCTATCCCGCTGGCGGCGGACGAGTCCTGCACCGACCGCGGCTCGCTGGACGCCCTGGTCGGCCGCTATCAGTACGTCAATATCAAGCTCGACAAGTGCGGTGGCCTGACCGAGGCGCTGGCGCTGGCGCGCCGCGCCAGGGAACTGGGCTTCGAGCTCATGGTGGGCAATATGGGGGGCACTTCGCTGGCCATGGCGCCTGCCCACCTGGTGGCACAGGAATGCACCTACGTCGACCTGGATGGACCGCTGCTGCTGCGGGAAGACCGGGCCGCAGCCATGCGCTACCAGGCTGCGTTGCTGAGCGCTGCGGAGCCGGACCTGTGGGGATGACATTTGACAGCGCAGGCATGACCCGCAAGGACTGCATCGCGCTCGATGCGCAGGATGCGCTGGCCCCCTTGCGCGCGCATTTCGAGCTGCCCGAAGGCGTGATTTACCTCGACGGCAACTCGCTGGGGGCGGCGCCCGCCGCAGCCATGGCGCGCGCGCGGCAAGTGATCGCCCAGGAATGGGGGCAGGGGCTGATACGCAGCTGGAACACGGCCGGCTGGTTCGCACTGCCGAAGCGCCTGGGCGACCGGATCGCGCCGCTGATCGGTGCCGCAGGCGGCGAAGTGGCGGTGACCGACACCACCTCCGTCAACTTGTTCAAGGCGCTGGCCGCCGCGCTGCATTTGCAGGCCCATCACCCGTCGCACGGCGGGCGGCGCGTCATCGTCACTGAACGCGGCAACTTCCCGACCGACATCTATATCGCCCAGGGCCTGTCGTCCTGGCTGGCGCGCGGCTACACGGTGAGGCTGGTCGATTCGGCCGCCGAGCTGCCAGCCGCAATCGATGCCGACACGGCGGTGGTGATGCTGACCCACGTGAACTACCGCACCGGCTACCAGCACGACATGGCCGCCGTCAGTGCGCAGGCCCATGCGCGGGGCGCGCTGATCATCTGGGATCTGGCGCATTCGGCCGGCGCCGTGCCGCTGGCGGTGGCGGCGGACGGCGCCGATTTCGCGGTCGGCTGCGGCTACAAGTACCTCAACGGCGGTCCGGGTGCGCCGGCATTCATCTGGGTGCCCCGGCGCCACCAGGCCGGTTTCATGCAGCCGCTGTCGGGCTGGTGGGGACACGCCGCGCCGTTCGACATGGCGCCAGATTTTGCGCCCGCCGCAGGCATCGGCCGCGCGCTGTGCGGCACGCAGCCCATGGTGTCGCTGGCGCTGGTCGAGTGCGGGCTGGACGTGTTCGCGCTCACCACCATGGAGGCGCTGCGCGCCAAGTCGCTGGCGCTGACGGATCTGTTCATCGGCCTGGTGGAAACGCGCTGCGCCGGCCGCGGGCTGGAGCTGGTCACGCCGCGCGAGCATGCGCGACGCGGCAGCCATGTCAGTTTCACGCACCCGCACGGCTACGCGGTGATGGCCGCGTTGATTGCGTGCGGCGTGATCGGCGACTACCGGGAGCCCGCCATCATGCGCTTCGGCTTTGCGCCCTTGTACACCGGCTTTGCCGATGTGTGGGACGCGGTGGAGATCCTGCGCCAGATCCTGGCGCGGCAGGACTACGATGTCGCGGCCGAACGCGGAGCGGTGACATGACGGCGCGGAGCGACAATGAGCAGTGGCACGGGGCGCGCATGGATTTCAGCAAGTCGATGAGCTACGGCGACTACCTCGCGCTGGACAGCATCCTCACGGCGCAGCACCCGCTGTCGCCCGCGCACGACGAGATGCTCTTCATCGTCCAGCACCAGGCCAGCGAACTTTGGATGAAGCTGATGCTGCATGAACTGCACGCCGTCCGTGCCTCGGTGCGGCAGGGCGCAGTGGCGCCCGCTTGCAAGATGCTGGCGCGGGTGGCGCGCATCATGGACCAGCTGGTGCACGCCTGGGACGTGCTGGCCACCATGACGCCGCCGGAGTACACGGCGCTGCGCCCTTATCTCGGCGCGTCGTCGGGCTTCCAGTCGTTCCAGTACCGCGAGATCGAGTTCATCCTCGGGAACAAGAATGCAGCCATGCTGGCGGTGCATGCCAGCGTGCCGGACCGCCACGCGCGGCTGGAGGAAGAGCTGAACGCCCCCTCGCTGTACGACGAAGCGGTTCATCTGCTGGCGCGCAGCGGCTTTTCCATTGCACCGCAGCGGCTGGATGGCCGCTGGTCCCGGCCCACCGAGGCAGACAGCTCGGTGCAAGCGGCGTGGCTGGAGGTATACCGCGAGCCGTCGCGGCACTGGGCACTGTACGAGTTGGCTGAAAAGCTGGTCGACCTCGAGACCGCGTTCCGGCTCTGGCGCTTCCGCCACGTGAACACGGTGGAACGCATTATCGGTTTCAAGGCCGGCACCGGCGGTACGGCGGGCGCCAGCTACCTGCGCAAGATGCTGGACACGGTGCTGTTCCCGGAACTGTTCGCGCTGCGCACCCAACTATGAAAATGAAGACGAAAGAAGGCATGGAATTCAGAATCAAGGAGCAGGACACGCGCAGCGGCTGCATCGCGGTGGGCGTCTTCGAGCAGGGCCGCCTGTCGGCGCAAGCGAAGCAGCTGGACGGCGAGGGCGCTATCACGCAAGCGATGCGCTCGGGCGACATCAGCGGCAAGCCCGGGTCCACGCTGCTGCTGCGTGGCGTGGGCGGCGTGGCGCGCGTGCTGCTGGTCGGATTGGGCGCGCAGGGCGCGTTAACGGAAGGCGCTTTCGGCGCGGCGGTGCGGGCCATGCTGGCGGCGTTCGCGCCGCTGGGGGCGGCGCAGGCAACGGTTGCGCTGCCGCTCGATGAGGTGGCGGGGCGCGGCCTGGCGTGGGCCATCGGCTGCGTGGTGGCTGCCGCGCGCGACAGCGTGTTCCGCCGCGATGGGCTAAAGAGCCGCAAGCAAGCCACGTCCGCCGGGGTGAAGCGCATCGTGCTGGCCGCGCGGCCGGATGCCGAGGCCAAGGCCGCGCTGGCCGGGGCGCTGGCCACCGCCAACGGCGTCGATCTGTGCAAGGAACTGGGCAACCTGCCAGCTAACATCTGCACGCCAGCCTACCTGGCCGAAGCAGCCCGCAAGCTGGGCCGCGAGTGGGGCACCGGCGTGCAGGTGCTCGACCGCAAGCAGATCGAACAGCTGGACATGCGCTGCCTGCTGGCGGTGGCCGACGGCAGCGACGTGCCGCCGCGCTTCATTATCCTGAAGCACATGGGCGGCAAGCCCCGGCAGGCGCCGGTGGTCCTGGTGGGCAAGGGCATCACCTTCGACTCGGGCGGCATTTCGATCAAGCCCGGCGCCGGCATGGAGGAGATGAAGTACGACATGTGCGGCGGCGCCGCAGTGCTGGGCGCCTTTCGCGCCATCGCAGAAATGGGCCTGCCCTTGAACGTGATCGGCCTGGTGGCGGCGTGCGAGAACATGCCTTCCGGGCGTGCCGTCAAACCCGGCGACATCGTCGCCTCGATGAGCGGCCTGACCGTGGAAGTGCAGAACACCGACGCGGAAGGGCGCATGGTGCTGTGCGACGCGCTTGCCTACGCGGAGCGCTTCAAGCCTGCCGCCGTGGTCGATATCGCCACGCTGACGGGCGCTTGCGTGTCGGCGCTGGGCCACCACCATTCCGGCCTGTTCACCCGGCACGACGCGGCGCACGACGCGCTGGCCGGCGAGCTGCTGTCGGCCGGGCGCGCCAGCGGCGACCTGGCCTGGCGCATGCCGCTGGGCGAGGCCTACCAGGAGCAGATCAAGTCCGAGTACGCCGACCTGGCCAACCTCGGCAGCCCCGGCGCGGGCAGCATCACGGCGGCCTGCTTCCTGGAGAATTTCACGCGCGCCTATAGCTGGGCGCATCTCGATATCGCCGGAAGCGCCTGGGGCGGGAGCGGGACCAAAGGCGCCAGCGGCCGCCCGGTGCCGTTGCTGGTGGCCTTCCTGCTGGCGCGTGCGCGCGGCTGAAGGGCGGGCCAACAGGCGGCCTTGATATCCGTTTGGATATCAAGGCGGCTGAAAACGTCATTGGACGCGAATTTTTGTCTGCGATATCGTGCAATCGGCCGAACACGGCTTAAAAAAACGATAAAAATATCGGAGACAAAAATTGACCAAGACCTTATCGCTATGGGGCGCGTGCGCCCTGATGGCCACTTCCTTGCTGTCCACCCACGCGACCAACGCCGCCGCGCAGGCAGCGCCCCCGCCCGTCACGTTCCAGAACGCCGCCGTCCATGATCCTTCGGTGATCAAGTCCGGCGGCACCTACTATGTGTTCGGCTCCCACCTGGCGTCGGCCAAATCCACCGATCTGATGCGTTGGCAGCAGATCACCGATTCGGTCAGCGCCACCAACAAGCTGTTCCTGAACGGCGCCAGCAACGTGTACACCGAACTGGCCGAGACATTCAGCTGGGCGCAGACCAGCACGCTGTGGGCGCCGGACGTTATCCGCCTGGCCGACGGCAAGTACTACATGTACTACAACGCCTGCAAAGGCGATTCCCCGCGCTCGGCCCTGGGCATTGCCGTCGCGGACAATATCGAAGGTCCGTACGTGAACAAGGGCGTGATCCTGAAGTCCGGCATGTGGGGCCAGGCCAGCCATGACGGCACCATTTACGACGCGCTGAAGCACCCCAACACGGTCGATCCGAACGTGTTCTTCGATAACGGCGGCCGGCTCTGGATGACCTATGGTTCCTACTCCGGCGGCATCTTCATCATGCAGATGAATCCAGCCAACGGCATGCCGCTGCCGAACCAGGGCTACGGCAAGCGCCTGATAGGCGGCAACCACGCCCGCATCGAAGGCGCGTACGTGATGTACAGCCCCGCCACGCAGTACTACTACCTGTTCACTTCATTCGGCGGACTGGATGCCGGCGGCGGCTACAATATGCGCGTGGCGCGCTCCGCCTCGCCGGACGGCCCGTACGTCGACGCCCAGGGCGTCAGCATGGCCAGCGTCAAGTCCGATCCCGCCAGGCCGTTGTTCGACGACGCCTCGATTGCTCCCTACGGCGTGAAAATCATGGGCAACTTCCTGTTCGAGCGCAGGATAGGCGACGCCGGCACAGGCATCGGCACCGGCTATGTCTCGGCCGGCCACAATTCGGCTTATTACGACGCGGCCACCGGCAAGCATTTCCTGATCTTCCACAGCCGCTTCCCCGAACGCGGCGAACAGCACGAGATCCGCGTGCACCAGATGTTCATGAACGCCGATGGCTGGCCGGTGGTGGCGCCGTACCGCAACACCAACGAAACCCTCACGGCGGTGCGCCGCGAATTCGTGCTTGGCGACTATATGTTCGTCAATCACGCCAAGGACATTTCCGCCACCATCAAGAAGTCGCGGCTGATCACCCTGAATACGAACGGCACCGTCAGCGGCGCCGCTTCCGGCACCTGGACCCTGACGGGCACCAACCGCATCGAGATCAACCTGCCGGGCTCGTCGCCGTTCAAAGGCGTGTTCCTCAGCCAGTGGGACGAAACCTCGAAGAGCTATGTGATGACGTTCTCCGCCACCTCGCGCGAAGGCGTTTCCATCATGGGCAGCCGCCTGATTCCCCGCACCGATGCGCAGGTGACCGCGGCCGTCTACAACGAACTTAGTCTCGGCAACACCAGCGCGGTAACCGGCAACCTGACCCTGCCGACGCTTGCCGCGCGCGACGCGGTTATCCGCTGGACATCGTCGAATCCGGCCGTATTGAGCAATACGGGCGTGGTCACCAGCCCGGCCAGCGACGTCACGCTCACGCTGACGGCCACCATCACCAAGGGCACCTCGACTGTCGTCAAGACCTTCACTGTCACGGTCCGCAAGATCGGCGGCATGCTGGCCCACTATGCTTTCGACGGCAGCCTTGCCGATTCGACCGGCACGTTCGGCGCCGGCAGTGTCATCGGCAGCAAGATCGACGCCGCAGGCGGCAGCATGGCTTACGAGGCCGGCATGAAGGGCAGCGCGGCCGTCTTCAACGGCGCCAGCGGCGTGCGCCTGCCCAATGGCCTGATCTCGACCAACAGCTACACGGTGGCCATGTGGCTCAAGCCGGCGCAGTTGACCGCCTTCACCACCACCTTCTTCGGCGCCCGCAACGGCGATTCGTGGATCAGCCTCTTGCCTAGGGGGCATGACGGTGTCGGCGGCGCGACCATGCTGTGGTCCGGCACGGCGTGGTACGACGCCGGCCTGGGCATGACTATCCCAACGGGGCAGTGGTCGCATGTGGCGCTCACCGTCAACAACGGCGCCGTCAGCGTGTACGTCAATGGCGCCAAGCGTTTCGGCGGCGTGAATTTCCCGAACGTGTTCACCACCACCAGCGGCGTATTCGCGCTGGGCGTGAACTGGTGGGACGTGCCGTACAAAGGCGCGATGGACGATCTGCGCATCTACGGCTCGGCATTGACCGACGCCGAAATTTCCAGCCTCGCGCGCTGAACCAGGGAGAAACAACATGACTGACATGCTGAAAAAGATGCTGCTGTCCTTGCTGTTCGGAACAACGTGTGCCACGGCTTCCGCCGGCGTAATCAGCTTCGACGATCTGTCCGGCGACTTCACGGAAGCGATTGCAGCCGGCTACCAGGGCCTGGTCTGGGAGAACATGGGCGCGATCCGTTCGGATGCGTTTCCCGGCAGCGGCTACGAAGCGGGTACGGTTTCGCAGGCCAACGCGGCCTACAACCGCGATGGCGGCACGGTGGCGATTTCGAAGGCGGGGGCGGGCACGTTCGACTTCGCCGGCGCCTTCTTCACGTCCGCCTGGTTCGAGCAGGAACTCGCATTCGAGGGCTACCTGAATGGCCAGCTGCTGCACGCGACGGCAACGTCCTTCGTCATCGACACTGTCACGCCCTTGTGGGTGCAGCTGAACTGGGGCGGGATCGATACGCTGGTCATCTACAACAGCAGCGGCACCCAGTGGGCCATGGACGACATGGCCGTGCCCGAGCCGCCGTCGCTGGCGCTGTTCGGCGCGGCCGCGATGGGGCTGGTGCTGGCGCGCCGCCGCTCCCGCCGTCAGTAGAGCGCTTTGTATCCCAGTGTGTCCGGCCCGCGCCTGGATACGCTGGGAGCGTGTTTTGACATGCGCTGGACATCTGCACGATACAGCTGCAAGGTGTAATGTCTGCATCGACAATCACTTCAGACGAGGCAGACAGATGAAACGCATTTCTTTGGCGCTGGCCGGCAGCTTGGCCGGCATCGTGATGGCAGCAGCGGTGGGCGGCGCCTCGGCCGCACCGGCCGCAGCTTCCGCTCCATTCCGCAGCAACCTGCCGGTGGAAGGCACGGCGCCCGGCTTCGACGGCGCGGTCACCTGGCTCAATTCGGCTCCGCTTACTTCCAGGCAGCTGCGCGGCAAAGTGGTGCTGGTCGATTTCTGGACCTACTCCTGCATTAACTGCATCCGTACCGTGCCCTACGTGCGCGCCTGGGCCAGCAAATACCGCGAGCACGGGCTGGCGGTGGTGGGCGTGCACACGCCGGAATTCAAGTTCGAGCAGGACCTGACCAATGTGAACGCCGCCGTGGGCCGCTTCCAGATCGATTTCCCGATCGCCGTGGACAGCAACCAGGCCATCTGGCAGGCATGGGGCAATCGCTACTGGCCGGCCTATTACCTGGTCGACGCCAGCGGCAAGATCCGCTACAAGCAGTTCGGCGAAGGCGATTTCGACAAAATGGAACGCGCCATCCAGTCGCTGCTGGCCGAAGCACGCGGCAGCGCGGTCGATATGGGCCTGGTGAATCCCCCCGCCACTGCCGAGCAGGCGGCGCCCGATCTCGGCAACATCCGTTCCGGCGAAGCCTATATCGGCTACCGTCAGGCGGCCAATTTCAGTTCGCCCGAACGCCTGCGGGAGGACCGTCCGCAGCAGTACACCGTGGGCGCGCTGCGCCTGAATGAATGGGGCTTGTCCGGGCAGTGGACGGTGGGCGCCGAGAGCGCGATGGCCGGCCAGCCGGATGCGGGCGTGGCGCACCGCTTCAGCGCGCGCGACCTGCACCTGGTGCTCGGGCCAGGCAAGGCCGGCGGCAGCGTGCGCATCAAGGTGACGCTGGACGGCCAGCCGCCGGGTGCGGACCACGGCGCCGATATCGACGCGGAAGGCAACGGCGTGATCAATGCCACCCGCCTGTACCAGCTGGTGCGCCAGTCCGGCAAGGTGCGCCAGCGCCGCTTCGAGATCCGCTTCCTCGACAAGGGCGCCGAAGCTTACGCCTTCACCTTCGGCTAAGCAGCTTTAATTCGACACGCGCCCAGATCGGCGGTTTACCGGCTGCCATGGTGAAATTGCTCAAAGGCGGGAACGAAACCGTGGTGTGGAATTTTATTCCTCCGCTTGGGCGATTTTGTAATTGCGCCGCAAGCTGGCCGCCGGCACAATCGGGTTCACTTTTTCTCACGAATGGCGTTGATGAACCCAGGCGCACAATTCATCCCGGCCGTCTTGCTGGCGGCGTGGGCACTTTGCTCGCAGGCCGCCGGCGCACCGGCCATTTCCCTTTACGCGGGCAAGCCTGTGCCGTCGTGGCAGGTAACCGTGGCCGGCTTCGAAAGCCCCGAGCAGGTACTGCGGGGCGGCTCGCTGACCCTGGCCAAGCCCGCAGACTCCTACGCCCCCAACGGCATGGTGGGCGCCAGCGCCGGGCCAGCCGCAGGGAAGCGAGGCGCACTGACCTTGCGCTGGAAGGACGCCTGGTTTGCCAGCCTGCGCCTGGATGGCGGCGCGCCGCTCGACCTGCGCCCCTACCTGGCCGCCGGCACGCTGGAATTCGATATCAATGTGCGCGAGCTGTCCAATGGCGGCATGTACGTCGCCATGCGCTGCGGCCCGGAATGCAACCGCAAGGTGCCCTACGTCCTGCCGGGCCGCGCGCTGCAGGGCAAGGGCTGGCAGCGCCTGTCGTTCTCGCTGTCCTGCTTTGCCCGCGAAAAGGACGACTTCAGCCAGGTGCCGATGCCGTTCGCGCTGGAAGGCAACGGCGCCGGCGAAGTGGCCGTGGCCAATGTCAAGCTGGTTCGGAAGGGCAAGCCCAATGCCGAATGCCCGGACTACCGCACCGTCGCCGTCACGCCCGCGCCGCTGACCCACGCCTGGGCGCTGGGCAAATGGGAGGCGCGCCATGAGCAGAAACTGGCCGAGCTGCGCAAGCTCAAGGAAGCAGGCAAGAATCCCGGCATCGTCTTCATTGGCGACTCCATCACCGAGGGCTGGGAAAAGGCCGGGCTGCCGGTGTGGAAGCGCTACTATGAGCAATACAACGCGCTGGCGCTGGGCTTCGGCGGCGACCACACGGAAAACGTGCTGTGGCGCCTGCGGCACGGCGAAATCGACGGCATAGCGCCCAAGGTTGCGGTGCTCATGATCGGCACCAACAACGCGGGCGACCGGCAGGACGAACCCGAGGCCACCGCCGCCGGCATCAAGGCCATCGTTGACGAGCTGCGCCGCCGCCTGCCGGACACCAAGGTGCTGCTGCTGGCCATTTTCCCGCGCGACGAGCAGCCATCGGGATCGCTGCGCCGCCTCAACGAGCGGGTGAACAAACTCATTGCCGGCTATGCCGACGGACGGCAGGTTTTCTTTGCCAACCTCAACGCCGCGATGCTGAACCCGGACGGCTCGCTGCCGCGCGAGCTGATGCCCGACATGCTGCATCCCGGCGAGAAGGGCTACGAAGTCTGGGCAAGGGAGCTGGGTCCGCACCTGGAAAAACTGCTGGCGGACGCACCCGAAGCGGCCAGGGAGGCTGTCGCATGCGCCACCAATGCCGCGCCGCGCACCGTCGACTATCCATGGATGTCGATGGCACGCTGGCGCCGGATGCACGAGGAACAGGCCGCGCGCGCCGCGCAGGGCGATATCGAGGTGATGTTCGTCGGCGACTCGCTTACCGAGATGTGGCCAAAAGCGCAGTGGGACGCGAACTTCGGACGCCTCAAGGCCGCCAACTTCGGCATCGGCGGCGACCACACGGGCAACCTGCTGTGGCGCCTGCGGAACCCGGCCATTGCCGCGCTCACGCCCCGGCTGGTGGTGTTGATGATAGGCGTGAACAACATCAATCTGTGCGGCGAACGGCCGGAGCAGGTGTTCACCGGCATCCAGGCCGTGGTGGCGCGGCTGCGCCAGCAGTATCCGGGCGCGCGCATCCTGCTCAATGCAGTGCTGCCGGAAGGCGCACTGCCGGACGCGCCCGAACGCCGCCACGTGGCGGCGCTCAACCAGATGGTCAAGACACTGGACGACGGCAAGAACGTATTCTTCCACGACTACGGCGCGCGCTTCGTCGGCGCAGACGGCAAGCTGTCGGCGCAGCTCCAGCCGGATTTCCTGCACATGTCGGAACAGGGTTACCAGGTCTTTGCCAGCGCGATCCGGCCCGATATCGAGCGCTTGTTGAAGGCTGAGCCGGCCGCAGGCGCCGCCTTGTCCGCGCCGGACGACGTGCGGGCCTTGCCG
Source organism: Massilia sp. Root351 (assembly GCF_001425045.1). Lineage (GTDB taxonomy): Bacteria > Pseudomonadota > Gammaproteobacteria > Burkholderiales > Burkholderiaceae_D > Rugamonas. The sequence goes on from NZ_LMDJ01000002.1 coordinate 58,982, forward strand.
CCGCCGCCGCCCGGCTTCGCCGATCCGCAGCCCGGCGCCGCGCAAGGAACGTTGCAGGAATTTGCCTACCAGTCGGTGGTGACGGGTACGCAGCGCAAGGCCAGCGTCTACCTGCCAGCCGGTTACTCGGCCCAGCGCCGCTACCCGGTGCTGTACCTGTTGCACGGCATAGGCGGCAGCCAGGATGAATGGCGCGGCTACGTGCGCGCCAACGCGGTGCTCGACCGGCTGATCGCCGGCGGCGAGGCCGTGCCGATGATCGTCGTCATGCCCAACGGCCGGGCGCTGGCCGACGACCGGCCGCCGCCGGCCGAACGCACCTTCTCGCCCGGACACGTGGCGGCGTTTGCGGCATTCGAGCGCGACTTGCTGGAATCGCTGATACCGGCCATCGACAAGGCCTACCCGACCCTGGCCGTGCGCGGCCAGCGCGCCATCGCCGGGCTGTCGATGGGCGGCGGCCAGGCGCTGAACTTCGGCCTCGGCCATCTGGACACGTTTGCCTGGGTGGGCGGCTTCTCCTCCGCGCCCAACACGCGCCCCGCAGCGGTCTTGCTGCCCGACCCGGCCGCTGCGCGCCGCCAGCTGCAACTGCTGTATCTGTCGTGCGGCAGCCAGGACGGGTTGATCGGCGTGTCGCAGCAAGTCCGCCGCTACCTGCGCGAGCACGGCGTGCCGCATGTCTGGAATGTGGACGGTTTTGGACATGACCGGGACAGCTGGGCCGAAAACCTGCATCACTTTGCCCGGCTGATTTTCCGTCCGGCGCGTTGAGCCTGCGCGCGGCCGGATTCGCCCCAAGCGGCTGCTGCCGGCTGTTATGATGCGAGGGAGAATGTAACTTTTTAGTGTTGAAATGCAAGATTTCTACAAGAAGGCGTTGCTGGCGCTCCTTCTGCTGATGGTGGCGGATATGCTGCTGGCGTGCCTGTTCGTGTTCCGGAGCTACCCCTCGTATTCCCTGCTGCCGGCGCAGGGGAGCGGCCCCAGCTGGCATTACCGGACCTATTCCGACGTGTCCACGCATGGCACATCGAGCGTGCGGCTCCACAGTTCGACGCGCGAGCGCCTGCGCTTTAACTTCCGGCTGACCGACGCCGCTCCCCATCCCTACGTTTCAACCGAGCTTGTGCTGGACGACAGGCAGGGCCGGCAGGCCCACGCGGACTGGTCGGCATACAGCACCATCACCTTCCTGGCCAAGTGCGCGCCGGCCGGCTCGATGACGCTGGTTATTTCCACCTTTGACGAAGCAATCTCGCGGCCCGGCAAGTTCGAGACCTACCGCTCGCCGGGCACCTATTTCCCCTGCAACGAGCGGGGCGTGCCGGTGTCGCTGGACCTGGCGCGGCTGACGCTGCCGGACTGGTGGTTCGAGCAGATGAAGCTCGACCTGTCGCACCAGGGCTACACGCTGGACAAGGTGGCGAAAATCGTTTTCGGCACCAGCGCCCACAGCGCGCGCAACGTCGATTCCTATCTTGAAATCAGCGGCCTGACCTTGCGCGGCCGCGATTACCGCTATCTGGCGGCGCTGGCCGCCATCATCCTTGCAAGCTGGCTGGGATTCGGCCTGTGGTTTGTCCGGGGGCATGCGCGCGCGCTGGTCGCCAGCCTGGATCACAAGATGAAAAAGGACCTGCCGCTGGTGGCATACCGCCAGTTGACGCTGGAACCTTACAGGGACAAGGAGAAGGCGTCCGTATTGCGCTTCATTGCCACCAACTATACCGATACCGCACTGGATCTCGAGCGCGTGGCAAATGAAACCGGCGCCAACCGCAACAAGGTCAATGAAGTGCTGAAAGCGGAACTCGGCATGACATTTACGAGCTACCTGAACAAGCTGCGGTTGACGGAAGCGGCGCGGCTGCTGGCCTAGAAGAACGGCGCGGCGGTGGCGGAGATCGCCTATTCGGTCGGCTACGCCAACGTGTCCTATTTCAACAAGCTGTTCAAGGAAGAATACGGCTGCACGCCGAAAGCCTTCCGCTCCCTCGCCACGCCCGCGGCCTAGCCGAGCCGCTGCAGGCGCCTGAGCGGTCGGCCGGCCTTTTAGTCACGATATTGATCGCTGCGATCATTCTTTGTCGAATATCCTAGTGCCCATGCAAGGCACTTATTATTCGACAAGGAGACGTATCAGATGAATGCTTCGACGCTGCGCCGCTGTGTGACCGGTGCGCTGGCCGCCGGCCTGTTCCCGGTGGCGCTCAACGTATCGGCCCAGGAAGCGCCCGTGGCCCAGGAAAAAGGTCCGGCCCCGGCCGACGCCATGCTGCATGCGCTGGCGGTGACCTACCCGACTCCTTACCGCGCCATGGAAACCGCCGAAGTGAAGGCGGTGCTGGACCGCGTGTTCGCCTACCTGGACAGCACGACGCCCGCTGAACTGATCAGCAAGAGCAGCGGCGCGGCGGTCACCGACCTGTCGCGTGCCGACCCTGATACGGTGCTCAAGCCGGGCGACTTCCGCCTGACCAGCTACGAGTGGGGCGTGACCTACCTGGGCATGCTGGCCGCCGGCGCAGCCACCGGCGACCAGCGCTACACCGACTACACCGTCAAGCGCCACCAGCTGCTGTCGCAGCTGACCAAGGCCTACTACCCGGCGGTGAAAGCCGACCCGAAGAACGCGCACGCGCCGATCAAGAGCTTCCTCAATCCGCACGCGCTGGACGACGCGGGCGCGCTGTGCCACAGCTTCATGAAGGCCAAGCTGGGCGGCTCGCCGGTCGATTACGGCCAGATGATAGGCATCTGCGGCGACTTCGTCACCAAGCAGGAATACCGCCTGAAGGACGGCACCCTGGCGCGCGGCGGCCCGGACGGCAAGGGCGGCGTGAAAATGCGCCCGCTGCCGGACACGCTGTGGCTGGACGACATGTTCATGGGCGTGCCGACCATGGCCTACTTGGGTGCCGTCTCCGGCGACCGCAAGCACTTCGACGACGCCGGCAAGCAGGTGCTGCAGTTCTCCAAGCGCATGTTCAATCCGCAGCTGGGCATCTATATGCACGGCTATGTGGAAGGCCTGCGCGACCATCCAGAGATGCACTGGGCGCGCGCCAACGGCTGGGCGGTAATGTCCATGGTGGAGATCCTGGAAGTGCTGCCGAAGAACCACAAGCACTACAAGGCGGTGCTCGAGCAGCTGCGCGCCCACATCAAGGGCCTGGCGTCGTACCAGACCCGGGACGGGTTCTGGCACCAGCTGATCGACCGCCCGGACACCTACCAGGAAACCTCTGCCACCGCCATCTACACTTATGCCATTGCGCGCGCCGTGAACCGCGGCTATGTGGATGCGCAAATGTATGGCCCGATGGCCAACCTGGCCTGGAACGCGGTGGCCAGCAAGGTCACCGCCAACGGCCAGATCGAAGGCATCTGCGTCGGCACCGGCATGGCGTTCGACCCGGCGTTCTACGCTTACCGGCCCACCAGCGTGAAGGCGGCGCACGGCTACGGCCCGGCACTGCTGGCCGGCGCCGAGATCATCGAGATGAACAAGAAGTTCAAGTTCGGCCTCAATGACAGCGGCTTGATGTACCAGGGGGCGCGTCAGTAGGGCGGGCGGCCGCAGTCCGTAGCGGCCGGTCACAGTTCCAGCACCAGCCTGCTGGATTGGCCGGTCTGGCCGGCCCATGAGACGCAGGTGCACATGCCTGCGCTTCGCATGGCCGGTGTCAGGCACACGTCGCGGTGCTGCGGCCGGCCCTGCAGGACAGGGGTGTAGCAGCTGCCGCACTCGCCGCGCTTGCATTCGTAGGAAACGAATACATCCGCCGCAATCAGCGCGTCCAATATTGACGTGCCTGGCTGCACTTCCACCGTCATCTGCGACAGCGCCAGTTCCACCGTGAGCGGGGCGTCCTCCGTCTGCGCACGGGGGCCGAAGCTCTCGAAGCGCATCGCGCCGGCCGGCCATCCGAGCTGCGAGCCCGTTTCGGCAAGGCTTTGCAGCAGCGCCACCGGGCCGCAGGCGTAGAATGTGCCGCCCGCGCGGTAGGGGCCGAGCAGGGCTGCAAGGTCGGCGCGGCCGTCTTCCTGCGACAGGTGCGGAACGATGGCGGCGTGCGGGATGGCGCGCAGCTCCTCCATCAGGACCAGCCGGTCCGCGCTGCGCGCCAGATAGTGCAGTTCGAACGGCATGCCCAGCGCATGCGCCATCGATACCAGGGGCGTGATGCCGATGCCGCCGGCGATCAGCACCACGCGCGCACTCTCCTGCGCAGCGCTTAGTGGAAAACTGTTGAACGGGCCGCTCACTTCGAGCGTGCTGCCGGCGCCGAATTCGTCGTGCAGGCAGCGCGAACCGCCCTTGCCGTGCGCTTCGCGCTGCACGGCGATGCGGTAAGTATCGGCCGGTCCCGCTACGCCGACCAGCGAATAGTGGTTTTCGAAAACGGTGCCGTCGGCAGCGGCGAAGCGCAGCACGATGTGCGCGCCGGGCTGCCAGTCCGGCAGCGGCGCGCCGTCCTGGCGCCGGATATGGAACTCCTTGACGGCCGCGCCGAGGGCGGCCACGCTGGCGATGACATGGCTCATGACCCAGGCCTCAGGCATGCGCCGGCGGGTTGAACGGGGAGGCGTCCAGATACTCCCATTCCAGCGGCTGTGGCGTGTCGCGCAGTATCCATTGCCCCACTTTGAATTCCCAGTAGCGGCGGGTGCCGCCGGTTTCGTTGTGCGGATCGTCCTGGTCCCATTGCACCGTGGCCGTGCCGGTCAGCTGCAGCAGCTGGCCGTGCACGAAGTCCGGGATGCACAGGCCGGCGCGCGGATCGGCAGTGATGTTGCCCAGCGTGTTGAACAGGCTGTTGCCGTGGTAGTCCGGGATGCGCAGCGTGGTGTCGTCCACCACCTTCACGAAGCCGGGCGTGCCGCCGCGGTGCGAGGCGTCGGCCCCGCTGGCCGTGTTATGGCTGGCCACGAAGACGGTGTCGGCCTGCTGGACGATGTCCGCCACCGTGCCGCGCAGCACCGTGCCATGCGCCGCCTGTACCGGCAGCGCCGGCTCGCCGGCCTGGCGCAGGTGGCGGCGCTGGATGTACTTGGGACAGTTCGGATAGGCCTCGCGGATCGCCACTTCGGCGCCGTGCGCATCGAGGTGCTGCACCGTGCCGTTGACGCGGTAGCGGCGCCGCGAACCGAGTTCGATGAACAGCATGCCGAGGTCGGAACCGGTTGCCAGGTTGGCCCACAGCGGGTCGGCCTGGTCGCGCTCCTTCTCCGCCACGTCGATCACGATGGCGCGGCCGCTGTCGGTGTGCAGGAAGCCCGGCTTGCCGAACACCAGCGAGGACCATACCTTGCCGTCCGCGCCGACGCTGGCCAGCACCGCCATGAACTGCTTGGCGATGAAGGGACGGGCGCCGCCGATGACGGTGTCCGTCAGCACTGCGATATTGCGGTCGGCGATGGCGGTCTCGCCTGCGCTTTGCTGCACCGCGCGTTCGCCGGCGTGAAAGAAATTGTGCTCGTTCATGACGCTCTCCCATCGGTATGATTGCTGTTGATGCTATTGTGCGAAATAATTCGGCAAACAAGAATGGGCGCCGTACGCAAATCACCATTTCGCCTGGAGTAATGAATGGATCAAGTCCACTTGATGAATGTGTTTGTCGCCGTGGGGGAGGAGGAGAGCTTCGCGGCCGCCGCGCGGCGCCTGGACCTGTCGCCGGCGGCGATTACCCGCGCCGTGTCGGCCCTGGAGGAGCAACTGGGCGTCAAGCTGCTGCTGCGCACCACGCGCAACGTCAGGATGACGGAAGCGGGGCGGCGCTATATGGACGACAGCCGCAACATCCTGGCCAGCATCGCCGAGGCCAACGAGGCCGCCGCCGGCGTCAATTCGGCGCCCAAGGGCAATCTGTCGGTGACGGCGTCGGTGCTGTTCGGCAAGTCTTTCATCATGCCCTGCATCGTCCATTTCCTGGAACGCTACCCGGAGGTGGAGGTGTCGGCTTATTTCCTGGACCGGGTGGTCAATCTGGTTGACGAGGGCATCGATGTCGCGGTGCGCATCGGCCACCTGCCGGATTCGAGCCTGAAGGCGCTGCGGGTAGGGCAGGTGCGGCGCGTGCTGTGCGCGGCGCCCGAATACCTGGCCAAAAACGGCGTGCCCCAGCATCCGGCCGACCTGCTGCGCCATACCATTATTGCCGCCAGCGGCATTTCGCCGCGGGTGGAGTGGAAATTCGGCGCGGTGGACGATCCCACCATGGTGCGCATGAAGCCGCGCCTGATGGTGACAAGCAACGATTCAGCCATCGACGCCGCCGTGGGCGGGCTGGGCATCTGCCGCCTGCTGTCCTACCAGATCGCCGGCGAGCTGCAGGACGGGCGCCTGAAAATCATCCTGGCCGAGTATGAAGAGGCGCCGTGGCCGGTGCACGTGCTGCACCGGGAAAGCAAGTTCGGCTCGTCGAAAGTGCGCAACTTCATCGACCTGCTGGCGGCCCACTTGCGGGCGCATCCGCATTTGAACACGCCAGCTACTGTTCCCTCTGGCGAAATAATCAATTGACTCCGGCGCTGTTTCTCTCGCTGTTCCAAGTGCCTAGAATGGCCTCATCCGCTGCACTGTGCGGCGGGCCAGTCTGACCAACCAACGAGGGGAACCACCATGAAAGCAGCCATCATCATCCTGTCCGATCCCAAAGCCGGCGAAGAGGCTCTGGGACGCATGTTCAACGGCCTGGCCGCCGCCTACGATTTCAAGCACAAGGGCAGTGACGTCGGCATCTACTTCCAGGGCACCGGCACCCGCTGGCCTGGCGTGCTGGCGGCGGAAAGCCACCCGATCCACGCGCTCTACAAGGCAGTGGAAGACAAGGTGGTCGGCATTTCCTGCGGCTGCGCCGACGTGTTCGGCGCCCGCGAGGAAGTGGAGAAGGCGGGCTTCGACCTGATCACCGACAACAGCGTGCCCGGCACGTCCGGCCTGCCCAGCATCGCGCAGATCGCGGCGGACGGCTACACCGTCTTCACTTTCTGAGCAGGGCGCACGCGGTAGGATTTTCCCTTGGCCGCGTCGAACGCCAGCGTGTAGCCGATTGCGCTGCGCCGGCTGCGCGCCTTGACGCCATCCACGGTCACCGGCGCCGCCGTGCGGATCACGCAGCGGCCGCCCCGGCGGGCCTCGATGCGGGCCTCCTGCAGGCTGCCGTCTTTCCAGCCCAGGTCCACCACGAAGTTGCCGCGCCCGACCAGCCCTTTGACTTCGCCGTCCCGCCAGGCCGCCGGCAGCGCTGGCAGCAGGTGCAGTTCGTCGTTCTGGCTTTGCAGCAGCATCTCGATGGCCCCGGCCGTGCCGGCGAAGTTGCCGTCGATCTGGAACGGAGGATGGGCGTCGAACATATTGGCGTAGGCGCCGCCATGCGAATCGCCCTCCCTGGTCAGCCGCAGCAGGTCGCGGAACAGCTTGTAGGAGCGGTCGCCGTCCAGCAGGCGGGCCCAGAAGTTGACCTTCCACGCCAGGCTCCAGCCGGTGCCTTCATCGCCGCGCAGTTCCAGCGCGCGGCGCGCGGCCTTGGCCAGCTCCGGCGTGGCCAGCGGCGAAATGATGCGCGCCGGGTGCAGCGCGTACAGGTGCGACACATGGCGGTGATGCGGCTCCACCTCGTCGAAGTCCTGGTACCACTCGAGCAGCTGGCCCTTCGCGCCTATCTGGAACGGGAACAGCTTTTGCCCGGCCGTCTTCACTTCCTTTCGGAACGCGTGGTCGGTGTTCAGCACCTTCCCGGCCGCATCCAGGTTGGCAAACAGGTCGCGGGCGATCGACATGTCCATGGTGGAGGCCACGCTGACGATGCCGGTTTTCCCGTCGCCGTAGCGGAACGCGTTTTCCGGGGAGGTCGATGGCGCCGTCACCAGGCGGCCTTGCGCATCGGGCTGCAGCCAGGCCAGCAGGAAGCGGGCCGCGTCCTTCATCACCGGATAGGATTGCTTCAGGAACTCGCGGTCGCCGGTGAACTGGTAGTGTTCCCACAGATGGCGCGTCAGCCACGCGCTGCCCATCGACCAGTTTGCCCATTTGGGATCGCCTTTGCCGAAATCGCCAACCGGGTTGCTGGCGGCCCAGATGTCCGAATTGTGGTGCACCACCCAGCCCGGGGCGTGGTAGAACGACGCCGCCGTTTCGCTGCCGGTGACGGACAGGTTGCGGATCAGGTCATTCATGGGCGAGAACAGTTCGCTCAGGTTGGCGCTTTCCACAGGCCAGTAGTTCATCTGCACGTTGATGTTGGTGGTGTAGTTGCTGCTCCATGGCGGACGCACGTGCTGGTTCCAGATGCCCTGCAGGTTGGCGGGGGCGTCCTTGGTGCGGGAGGAGGAGATCAGCAGGTAGCGGCCGAATTGCACGTACAGCGCCTCCAGGGCGGGATCGGACTGTCCGGCAGTGTGCTCGGCCAGGCGGCGGTCGGTGGGGATGGCGCTGCGGTCGGCTGCGGCTTGGCCCTTGCCCTGGTCCTTGCCCCGGTACTGGCCCAGCGTCAGCGACACGCGGTCGAAGTAACTGTGGAAGTCGGCGATGTGCGCTGCGCGCAAGGCCGCGTAGCCGCGCTGCGCGGCGCGCTCCAGGTGGCCGGCGGCCAGCGCGTGCTGGTCCTTGCCGGCGCTGTCCGGACACCGGTCGAAGCCGGCGAAGCTGGTCGCGGCCGACAGCAGCAGCACCACTTCCGACGCGTCGCCCACCTGCAGGCGCTTGCCTTGCGTGGCCAGTGTGCCGTCGGTGGCGACCGGCTTGACCATCAGTTCATAGCGCATGCCCTTGCAGCCGGACGGATCGTCCTGCGCCACGGGTTCCACGTTGTAATTGATGTAGCTGGGGTCGACGCGGGCTGGCGCCTTGCCGCGCAGCGTCAGCATATTGTCCGCAGCAGTGGCCTCGGCGCGCAGCTGGCTGCGGGTTTCCAATGCGAGGTTGAGCGCGCGCGGCCGGTCGGCCGAGATGCGCACCACGATCACCTGGTCCGGGGCGGAGGCGAACACTTCGCGCCGATAGCGAACGCCGTTGGCGGTGAAGCTGGTGGTGGCGATGCCGTCGCGGATGTTCAGGTCACGCCTGTAGCCGGCGGCGGTGGCGCCCTTCAGGTCTTGCTGGATCAGCAGGTCGCCCAGCGGCATATAGCTTTCCGTGTAGCGGCCCTGTATCTTGTGCGTCAGCGCATAGGCGGCGGCGTAGTCGCCGCCGGCCAGCGCCTGGCGCACCTGGCCCAGCGCTTCGAACGCCCCCGGATTGACGTTGCTGCCCACCGGCCCGCCGCTCCACAGCGTCGCTTCGTTCAGCTGCAGCAGCTCCTGCTCGGGGCGGCCGAACACCATGGCGCCCAGCCTGCCGTTGCCGACGGGGAGGGCGTCGGTCCATACGGCCGCCGGTTTGTCGTAGTGCAGGGTCAGCGCGTCCGGGGTGGTGGATAGGGAGTTGGCGCTGGCGCTGGCGGCCAGGATGGCGGCCAGCGCCAACGCGGTGCGTATGGAGATCATCGCAACAGTCCTGTACATGTCAGTGGCTCCGCCGTGGACTGCTACTGCGTGCCGGCCAGGCCTGCGGTGGCATCAGCCGGCTGTGGCGGAAGGGGCGGGGGTGGGCAGCGCCAAATCGCGGCGGTGAATTCCAACTCATTGTTTCGTCCTAAGTGTGGGCGGAAAAGCGCCGCCGTGCGGTTGGCAGCTTGCTTGACTAAGCGTGATTGTATTGTATATATTAAGTGCACTCAAACTTTTTCTCCGTTCGCCCGGTAATGGTTCAAGTACCGGCCGGCAGCGGCGCCGGCGGATCCGGGCCGCCGGGGAGTGGCCACCCCGGACGACCTGGCCGATCATGCGGCGGCATCTTTTTTATCACTTGGAACGAGGATGGATCATGGAACGCATGGGCATGGTGATCGGAATAGATCCCGCCAGAATCGATGAATACCGGGCCTTGCATGCCGCAGTGTGGCCACAGGTACTGGCCACGCTGGCGGCGGCGAACGTGCGCAACTACACGATCTTCCTGCGCGAGCCGGAGAATTTGCTGTTCGGCTACTGGGAGTACCACGGCAGCGATTTCGAAGCCGACATGCGCAGCGTGGCGGCCGACCCCGACACCCGGCGCTGGTGGACCTTCTGCGCACCGTGCCAGGCGCCGCTGGCCAGCCGCGCCGAAGGCGAACACTGGGCCATGATGCGTCCCGTGTTCCACATGGACTGAAGCAGCGGGTATTCCGGGATCGGCCAACGGAAATTTCGTTCCGGCGATTGGCCGTTTTCGTAATTGCGCTGCCTGTGCGCCCCCCGCACAATCGGGAGAGTCCACTTTAGCGAATCCCGCCGGTGACCCAAGCATACGATTCGTTACAGCGGCGTTCCCGCCGGCCTGCGCCCGGAAGGCGGCGCGCCAGCGAAGCGGCCTGCCGTTCGGCAGTATAAAAAAAGGAGAGGGAGCATGCTTTTGAAACCGATCGGTGCGCTGCTGTCGGCAGCACTGCTGATGTCGCTGTCCGCCCGGGCGGAAACGTATAAATGGGACGCCGTCGCCATGGGCGGGGCCGGCTATGTCACCGGCGTGATTCCGAGTAAATCCGAGCGCGGCGTTGTCTATATGCGCACCGACGTGGGCGGCGCCTACCGCTGGGATCCGCAGCGCGAGCGCTGGACCGCGCTGCAGGACTGGATAGGCGAGGAACGCTCCGGCTTGATGGGCGTGGAATCGGTGGCGGTCGATCCCAGGAATGCCGCCAATGTCTACCTGATGGCCGGCACGGATTACCTCAACGGCGGCAAGAGCGCCATCCTGCGTTCGCGCGACTATGGCCGCAACTTCGAGGTGCTCGACACCACGCCGCAGTTCAAGGTGCATGGCAACGGCATGGGACGGGGCAACGGCGAGCGGCTGCAAGTCGACCCGGGCGACAGCAACGTGCTGTATGCGGGCACCCGCCGCAACGGCCTGTTCAGGAGTAGCGACGCGGGCACGACCTGGAACCGTGTGGCGTCGTTGCCGGTCACCTCCACGCCGAACGACAACGGCATCGGCTTCGTGCTGCTGGATCCGGCCAGCGCCGACGGCGGTCCTGCGCAGCGCATCTTCATCGGCGTGTCTCGCCTGGAGCCGAACCGGCCCAACCTGTATTTCAGCTATGACGGCGGCGCAAGCTTCGAGCCGGTGGAAGGCGGTCCCGCTGGCTTGATGCCGCAGCGCGCCGTCATCTCACCCGAAGGCAAGCTGTATATCACTTACGCGAACGGCGCCGGCCCCCATCCCACCGCGCTGGAGGCCATGAACCAGGGCCAGGTGTGGGAATACGACGCGGCAGGCGGCAACTGGAGCAACATCACGCCGGCCGGCATGACTGGCCCATTCGGCGGCATCAGCATGGATCCGGCCGACCCGCTGCACCTGGTGGTGTCCACCACCAACGTCTGGTATCCGCAAGGCAGCGGCTATGGCGACCAGATTTACACCTCCAGCGATGCGGGGCGTACCTGGTCCAATGTAATGGCGCGCCCGTTTACCATCGACCCGAAAGGCGCTGCCTGGATTACGGGCAGCTCCATCCACTGGGCTTCCGACGTGGTGTTCGATCCCTTCGACACCAGGACAGCCTGGGTCGTTTCCGGCAACGGCGTGTTCCGCACCACCGATATCGACGCGCCGGCCACCACCTGGCATTTCGCCGTGGCAGGCGTGGAGGAGAGCGGCGCGTTCTCGGTGATCAGCCTGCCGAACGGGCAACTGGCGACCGCGATCGGCGACTACGACGGCTTTATCCATAGCGACCCGTCGCAATACGGCGCGCGCCACAACCCGGCGATGGGCACCACCACCAGCCTGGCCGCCAGCGCCGACGGCCGCGTGCTGGCGCGGACCGGCAACCAGCTCTACTACTCCACCGATACCGGCGCCAGCTGGACCAAGGCGTCCGCCAGCAATGGCAGCGCCGGCCAGCTTGCGCTGTCTGCCGACGGCCAGGTGCTGCTGCACAATCCCGACGGTTCATCCACCACCTACCGCTCCGCCAACTATGGCGCCAGCTGGACTACGGTGGCCGGCCTGAACCTGGCCGGCGCGCGCCCCGTCGCGGACACGGTCAACCCGCTCAGGTTCTACGCCTATGACAGCGGCACCGGGCGCATGCTGGCGAGCACCGACGGCGGCGCTTCCTTTGCGCCGCAGGGCAGTCCGGGGCTGGGTGGTTCGAAGTTCATCACGGCCACGCCGGGGATCGAGGGCGACCTGTGGGTATGCCTGCCCGGCGGGCTGGCGCACACCACCGACGGCGGCGCAACCTTCAGCAAGATCGCCGCCGTCAGCAACTGCGCCACGGCCGGCGTGGGCAAGGCTGCGCCGGGCGCCGGCTATCCCGCGCTCTACGTGTGGGGTACCGTGGGCGGCACGCGCGGCATGCTGCGTTCCACAGACCGGGGCGCGACCTGGGTGCGCGTGAACGACGACGCGCACCAGTTTGGCGGAATCGGCGCGGCCCCGGTGATTGCCGGCGATATGAACAATTACGGCGCCGTGTACATGAACGCGATGGGGCGCGGCGTGGCCTATGGCGTGGTGGCGGCGGACGGCGACGTCGTGGTCACGCCGACCGACCCGAACAGCGGGCCGCAGCAGCCGCCCAACAAATGCGAGTACGTGATCACCGCATCCTGGCAGGGCGGTCATATCGCCGATGTGCGCATTACCAACAACCGCTCCGTGTCCGTCAACGGCTGGTCGGTCAACTGGACCTACAGCGAGAACTCGACGGTGGATTCATGGTGGAACGGCGCCGTCTCGGGCACCTCGCCGAGCTTTACGGCCGCGTCCTCGGAAAGCTGGAACACCGTCATCGCGCCCGGTGCGACAGCCAGCGTCGGCATGGTCGTCGGCAATTACAACGCTGCGACGGTGCCAACTGTAAGCGGCGACGGCTGCAACTGATACCGGCCGGAGGCGCTGCTGGCGCTTCCTCACAACACACAAGAGGACACCATGAAAAGCTTGATACCCGGCCTGATGGCCGGCGCCGGCCTGCTGCTGGCTTCCACGGCCCACGCCGCCGTGATTGACTTCGACGATCTGGACGCGGGCGGGAAACTGGCCAGCCTGTCGAAAAACAATCCGTACGCCGGCTTGGTGTGGAGCGCCAGCTGGTATCTGGGCGACACCGCCGTGGCGGGTTACGACAACGGCGCGCACTCCGGTACGGAATTCGTTTTGAACGGCTTCGGCACGAACCATCTCAGCATCAGCAGCGCGACGCCGTTCGCGTTTGCCGGCGCCTGGTTCGCCACGCCGAACACCAATGGCGCCAAGGCCAGCTGGGTCAACATCACCGCATACGATAGCGCCAACCAGCTGATCGGCAGCACCGGCAACATCGCCATTTCCTCCACTTACGCAATGGTCGCGGCTAATTTCGGCAACGTCGCGCGGCTCGACATCGCGCGCGACAAGGGCTGGTTCGTCATGGACGACCTTGCCTTCAGCCGCGCTGCAACGGTGCCCGAACCGGGCAGCATGGCGCTGCTGGGCCTTGGCGCGGCGGCCATGGGATGGGCCGCGCGGCGCCGCGAGAACGTGGCGGCGCGGCGCGGGGGCGGACCATGCGCCTGAATAAGGGCATGCTGGCGGCAAGCGGCGTGGCACTGCGGGGCGTGGCGGCATTCGCTGCGATATTTGTGGCTGGATCGGCTACCGCACCGGCTGCCGCAGCGCCGGTGGGGGCCGCGCCGGTGGTGGTCACTTCGCCGGACGGCCGCACCGCCATCGCGATCGCGCGCGACGCCGGCCGGTTCTCGGTCTCGCGCGGCGGAGAAGCCGTGATCGCGCCTTCTCCGCTGGGCCTCGACTTCGACGGCGCTGCGGACCTCGGCCCGCTGGCGCTGGAAAAGCAGGATAGAACAGCGGTCGATCGCACCATCCCCCTGGTGGCCACCAAGGCTGCCGCCGCACGCGACCACTACAACGGCGCCACCCTGGTGTTCCGCGAAAGCGCACCGGCCGGGCGCCGGCTGCTCATCGACGTGCGCGCCTACGACGACGGCGTGGCATTCCGCTACCGCATCGCCGATGCCAATCCGGTGCGCCTGCGCGGCGAGCGCACCGCTTTCGTGCCGGCCGGCGATCCCGCCTGCCTGGTCACGCTGCTGGAGGGCGCGCACGAGCTGCCGTTCGAGCGCAAGCAGATCTCGCAGCTGAGCAACGGCGTCGCCTACGATGTGCCGGTGGTCTGCGCCACGCCATCGGGCCGGACCTCGTACGCGATTACGCAAGCTTACCTGGACGGCTACACCGGCTCGTCGCTGTGGCGCGAGGGCGACGCCCTGCGGGTGCGGCTGTCAGCCGTGCCGCAGCGGCCCGCGCCGGCATTCCAGTCAGCGGCCGGGCTGCAGACGGCCTGGCGCGTGGTCATGCTGGGCGACCGGTCCGGCGACATGATCGCCTCCAACCTGATCGGCAACCTGAACCCCGCGCCGACGGGCGACTTCAGCTGGGTCAAACCCGGCAAGGCGGCATGGGACTTGTGGTCCGGGCCGTTGGCCGGCATGAAGCCGGACATGGCGGCCTATCGCCGTTTCATCGATTTCGCCGCCGCATCCGGCTTTCCCTACTACCTGATCGACGCCGGCTGGGCCAAGGGCTCGGGACCCAACTGCTGGGAGGCGCTGCCCGCCACGGACATCACCCGCGCCGAAGACGGCATCGACATGCCGGCGCTGGCGCGCTACGCGGCGGAGAAGGGCGTGGGGCTGCTGTTGTGGGCGCACTGGGAACACGTGGCCCCGCGCATGGACGAAGTGTTCGACACCTACGCACGCTGGGGAATCAAGGGCGTGAAGGTCGACTTCATGAACCGCGACGACCAGGATATGGTCGGCTTCTACCACCGCATTGCGGAAGCCGCCGCCAGGCGCCGCCTGCTGCTCAATCTGCATGGCGCCTACGTCCCGGCCGGCTTGCAGCGCACCTGGCCCAACTTCATCACGCAGGAAGGCGTGCTGGGCGCCGAGTGGAACAAGATGGATGCCCGCATCACGCCGCAGCACAACCTGACGCTGCCGTACACGCGCATGCTGGCCGGTCCGATGGACTACACGCCGGGCGGCTTCCGCAACGCAACGCCGGCCGGCTTCCAGGTGCGCGAGGTGATGCCGATGACGCAGAGTACCCGTGCCCAGGCGCTGGCGATGTATGTGGTGTACGACAGCCCGCTGCAGATGGTGTCCGACGATCCGGAAACGTACCGCGACGCCGCCGGCTTCGATTTCATCCGGCGCGTGCCGACCGCCTGGGACGAGACGCGCTTCCTGGCGGGCGAGCCGGGGCGTGACATCGTGCTGGCGCGGCGCCAGGGGAGCACCTGGTACGTCGGCGCGATGACGGCGGCCGGCGACGGCGAGGGGCGCAAAACCGGCAGCGTGCCCTTGCGCTTCCTGCCTGCCGGGCGTTACCGCGCCACGGTATGGGAGGATGGCGGCACGCCCAACGAGCTGCGGCGCCGCGAACTCGGCGTCACGGCTGGCGACACGCTCACGCTGCATCTGGCGCTTGCCGGGGGCGCTGCCGTGGTGCTGGAGCGCCTGCCATGACGGCCTTGCATTTCTTCAAGAGCGCCACGGTATCGGGTGCGCTGCTGGCTGCCGCACTGTCGCTGCCAGCCGGCGATGCGCCGGCACAGGCCTGGTATGCGCCCGAACGGCCCATACAGCGGCTCGAGGGCGAAGACCCTGCGGCGCGCGTCAAGTGGTGGCGCGGGGCGCGCTTCGGCATGTTCATCCACTGGGGCTTGTATTCCGTTCCCGGCCGTGGCGAATGGGTGCAGTGGAACGAACAGATTCCTGTCGGGGAGTATGCCAGGCTGGCCGACCAGTTCAAACCCGGCGACGTGAATTTCGATACCTGGGCCGAAACCGCCAAGGCCGCCGGCATGAAATACGTGGTGTTGACGGCGCGTCACCATGACGGTTTCGCCCTGTTCGACGACGGCGCCAACCCGTTCACCAGCGTCAGCACCGGCGCGCGCCGCGATCTGGTGGCCGACTACGTGAAGGCGGTGCGCAAGGCGGGGCTGGGCGTTGGCCTGTACTACTCGCCGATGGACTGGCGCTTTCCGGGCTATTTTTTCCCCGACCTGCAGCGCGACAGTGCGGAAGCCATGCGCGAGCAGTATCACCGCCAGGTCGAGAAGCTGATGGCCGGCTACGGCAAGATCGACGTGCTGTGGTTTGACGGGGGCGAGGCCAACTGGCTGAACTTCGGCGCCGACTGGAAGGATGCCGGCGCCCATCCCAAGTGGGTGGCGCGTCCGCGCGGCCAGCAGTACAAGGGCGGCTTCAGCTGGCAGCACGACAAGGTGTATTCGACAATACGCCGCCTGCAGCCGCAAGTGCTGATGAACGGACGCGCCGACATGCCGGAGGATTTCGCTTCCCGTGAGGGCGACGGCGCGCTGGGCGATTTCGACAACCAGCGTCCATGGGAGCTGTGCACCACCATCGCCGGCGCGTGGGGCTACTAGAGCGACGCGCAAGTAAAGCCGCTCAAGCACTACATCCAGCTGCTGGCCAAGGTGGCGGGGCGCGACGGCAACCTGCTGCTGAACGTCGGCCCGCGCGCCGACGGCCGCATCGATCCGCCGCAGGTGCAGCGCCTGCGGGAAATCGGCGCCTGGCTCGGCAAGCATGGCGAGAGCATCTACGAAACCCGCGGCGGCCCGTTCCTGCCGGCGGAATACGGCGCCTCCACGCACCGCGGCAAGACGGTGTATGTGCATGTGCTGAGCTGGCCGAAGGACAAGCTGGCCTTGCCGCCGATTCCGGCGAAGATCGTTGGCGCCTCGGTTCTGGGAGGCGGCAAGGCGGTGTTGACCCAAACCGGGCGCGGCATCGAGCTGTCTGTGCCGCCTGCGGCGCGCAGCGACATCGACACCGTCATCGCCCTCGAGCTGGACTCGCCGGCCGAAGCCATCGTTCCGGTGCGCGTGGCCGACTGAATGCTTGCGCACCGGCCGGCGCCTTGCGGCGTCCTGCGGGTGCGCGGGCGTGGAGGAGCGGCTTACTTGGCGTCCTCTTCGATGATGGCGACGTCCCACGGCGCCAGCGTCAGCTTTTCCCCGGCGGCCACGCGGCCGCCGCCCAACAGGCTGGCGCCGGGCTTGCGCGCATAGTTGAAGCTCACTTCCGCACCGGAGTAGTTGAAATAGTAGTGCACCGCGCGCTGGTAACCGTTGGTGCCGGTGCGCGTCTTCACGCTGGCCGGCAGCTGCTGGTCCGGTCCCGCCACGCCCAGCTCCTGCAGCGAGGACCGCAGCACCGCCCGCTGCAGCTTGTCCGACAGATAAGTGCCCTCATACACCACCTTGCCCGCGCCGAACTGGTTAGACGTGATGGCCGGCCAGCGGCCGAAGAAGGGGTGGTCATACCAGGCCAGCGCCCTGGCCGTGTCCAGTTCCAGGAACTCGGCCCAGTGCTGCACCTTGTTGTCCGCGCCGGCCTGGAATGGATCGCCCTTCAGGGCCAGCGGCTGCGCCAGGTTGGAGAATTCCTGGTAGTGGAAGCCCAGCGCTTCCCTCAGCGGTCCCGGCGCCATGGTCCAGCGCACGGCCGCGTTCTCGTTGGCGAAGCCGCTCTTGAAGGTCATCACCACGTGGCCGCCCTGGCGCACGTATTCGGTGATGCGCCGCAGCAGCGCCTCGTCCGCCACGTACAGCGATGGCACCACCAGCAGCTTGTAGGAAGAGAAGTCCTGCGTGTCGTCGAACACGAAGTCGGTGCCCACGTTCATGTCGTACAGCTGGCGGTGGATCTGGCGCACCTGCGAGCCGTAGTCCGCCTTGGTGCCCGAGCCGCCCCATTGGGATTCCTTCGCGAACGGCATGTCGTTGAGGGCGTTGAGCGAATCGCGGCTCCACAGGATGGCCACGTCGTTGCGGATCTTCAGGTTCACCAGGCGCGGGCCGATCTTCTGCAGCTCGCGGCCGGTGCGGCTCATTTCGGCGTACGCCCGGTTCGGCTCCAGGTCGTGCGACAGCACGCCTTTCCAGTAGGTCTCCTGGTTGGCGTGCACCGAGGCCCAGTGCCAGTATTCGACCATGTTGGCGCCGTTGGCCAGGTGGGTGTAGACGTCCTGGCGGAACTGGCCGTCGTAGGGCGGATACTGGAACGAGGAGCTCCAGTCGGTGCTCTGCGCATTGGTTTCGGTGACCAGGAAGTTGCCGCGCTTGAGCGAGCGCGTGAAGTCGGCGTCGAGCGTCTGGCCGGCGCCGCTGTAGTACTCGCGCTGGCCCCAGTGGTAGACGTTCACGGACGGCATGTCCAGTGCGCGCGTGACGGCCACTTCGTTCACGTCGGCATGCATGGAGCCTGCGAAATCGTGCGTGACGAACTGGCGTGGCGACGCCGATTCGCGTATCAGCTGCGCCTGCCAGCTCAGGAAGTCGGTCACCCGCATCTGCCCCCAGCGCGACCATTCCAGCTTGTAGCCGGTGCTCTGGGCGCCGTCCGGGCGCGGCAGGTCCACCCAGCTGTGTAGGTTCTGGCCCCAGTAGTTCAGGAACCAGGCCTTGCTGAGGTTTTCCGGCGTGCCGAATTTTTTCTCGAGATAGTGCTGGAAGCGGATGAACACGTCGTCGTTGGCGGCGCCGTAGGTGCCGGTTTCATTGTCCACCTGCCAGCCGATGACGTAGGGGTTGTCCTTGTAGCGGGCGGCGATCTTGCGTATCAGGCGTTCGGCGTAGAAGCGGTAGGCGGCCGAATCGGTGTTCATGTTCTGGCGCATGCCGTAGGTGTTCTGTACGCCGTTGAACTTGCGGGCCAGGATTTCCGGGTTTTGCCTGGCCATCCAGGCGGGGATCGAGTAGGTCGGCGTGCCCATGATGACCTTGATGCCGGCCTTGCCCATGGCGTCGATCACGCGGTCCATCCACGCGTATTCGAAGCGGCCGTCCTCCGGTTCCCACAAGCTCCAGGTGGACTCCCCCAGGCGCACCACGTTGAAGCCGGCCGCCTTCATCATCGCCACGTCCTTGTCCAGCCGCTCGTAGGGCATGTACTCGTGGTAGTAGGCTGCGCCGTACAGGATGGTGGGGAATTCCGGCGGCGCGGCGGTTGCGGTTTGCGCCGCTGCCGGCGCGCACGCCGCGGCGGCCAGCGCAAACGACAAGGCGCACGACAGTACTGTTCGTTTCAGCATTCGATTTCTTTCTGATGGTTGACGTGGTAAGGGGCAGCCTATTGTGGCCACGCGCGGCGGGTCCGCGCAATTATGAAAATGTCCAGTGCTGCGTATGATTTGTCGCCGGCCGCGTCTGCGCAATTTCATATTGGCCGTTGACGAATTTTGCAATTGCGGCGCATGGGCGCTGCTTCCACAATAGTTGCACCGGTAGCTGCCGGGGCCGCAGGAGACGCGGCATCCAACCCGCCGCGCCTAACCCCTACCAGAGGTGGAAGAGATGAACGCTGTGTTATCCAAGGCCTTGATTGCCGTTGCGGTCTGCGCGGCGCCGTTTGCGCAGGCGCAGAACTGCGGCAGCGGCGGCGGTGCGACGGTGTGCCTGACGGCGGCCGGCACCGGCAGCGGCGTCCAGTTGAACTGGACCGTGGGCGGCGCGGTCAGCGGCGTGCAGATCTACCGCGATACCGACACCGGCGCCAACGGCCGCAGCCGCGTCGCAGTCCTGAACAAGAGTGCGACCAGCTATACCGACAACAGCGCGGCCCCCGGTACCGCCTACTGGTATTGGGTCAAGTTCAGCGCCGGCGGCGGCAGCTACAACTCCGGCGCCGCCAAGGCCGTGCGCGTAGGCGTGATGCGCAACCTGACCAGCATGCAGCTGTCCGGGCAGATGTCGCCGGGCTGGAACCTGGGCAATTCGCTGGAGGCGATCGGCGGCGCTTACGTCTGGGGCAGCACCAGTTTCAACGAAACCTACTGGGGCAATCCGGCGGCGAACCAGGCGCTGTTCGACGGCATCAAGGCCGCCGGCTTCAGGAGCGTGCGCATCCCGGTGTCGTGGAAGCAATATGCGGACGCGAACGACAACATCAGCCCGCAGTGGATGGACCGCGTCACGGAGGTGGTGAACTACGCCCACAACGCCGGCCTGGCCGCCATGATCAACATCCACTGGGACGGCGGCTGGATGCAGCCGACCTACGCCCAGCAGGGCGCGGCCAACGCCAGGCTGGCCAAGTTCTGGACCCAGATCGCCAACAACTTCAAGAACCACGACGACACCCTGCTGTTCGCCGGCACCAACGAGGTGATGGTCGACGGGAACTACAATCCGCCGACGGCCGAGTACTGCTCGGTGCAGAAGGGCTTCAACCAGGCCTTCATCACGGCCGTGCGCGCCACCGGCGGCAACAACGCCAGCCGCCACCTGGTGGTGCAGGCCTACAACACCAACATCGACCATGCGGTCAATTGCAATGCCGCGATGCCGAGCGACTGGGTGGCCAACCGCATGATGATGGAAGTGCACTATTACGACCCGTTCGACTTCGCGCTGGACGCCAACGGCACTTCCTGGAAGTGGGGCCAGGCTGCCAATCCCTCGGGCTGGGCCAACGAGTCCTATACCGACGCCCAGTTCCAGAAGATCAAGACCGCCTTCATCGACAGGGGCGTGCCGGTGATCCTGGGCGAGTACTCGGCCATCCTGCGCACCGAATACGACCCGGCCGGCGCCTACCGCAAGTACTGGGACCAGTACATCACGCGGGCCGCCTTCACGCGCGGCGTGGTGCCGATGTACTGGGATAACGGCTACACCGCCAACCATCAGTCCGGCCTGTTCAACCGCGCGGCCGGCACGCAGGCATTCCCGGACGTGACGGCGGCCATCGTCAACGCGGCCAGGTGAGGCAGGGCGGCGCCAGGGCGCCGCTGCACAGGTTTTTTTCGTAGTCCGTTGTGTCCGACTGCCTAAACAGCAGTTTTAGGGCGGCTTCGGCCGCCCGCTTTTTTACCCGATATTCACATCAATGGAAGCAAACATGAGATTCAAGAAGCAGATCAGTATCTTGGCGGCCGCAGTGGCCATGTGCTACGGCTGCGCGCTGGCTGCGGACGCAGGCGGCCAGCCGTGGATGAACGCGCGCCTGGACCCGGCGCAGCGCGCCACCCTGGCGGTGGGCGCCATGACCCTGGACGAGAAGCTGAAGCTGGTCTACGGCTACCTCGGCAACGATATGGAGAACAAGAAGACCAAGCGTCCCGAGGAGGCGCACATCCAATCGGCCGGCTTCATCTACGGCGTGCCGCGTCTCGGCATTCCGCACCTGCGCGAAACCGACGCCGGCCTGGGCGTGGCCAGCCAGGGCGGACCGAATGTGCGCACCGCGACGGCGCTGCCGTCCGGCCTGAACACGGCCGCCACCTGGGACATGAAAACCGCCTACGAGGGCGGCGCCATGATAGGCGCGGAGGCGCGCGCCTACGGCTTCAACGTGCTGCTGGCCGGCGGCGTGAACCTGATGCGCGATCCACGTAACGGCCGCAATTTCGAGTACGGCGGCGAGGACCCTCTGCTGGCCGGCAAGATGGTGGGCGCGCAGATCAAGGGCATCCAGTCCAGGCGCGTGGTGTCCACGCTGAAGCATTTCGCGCTGAACGACCAGGAAACCGGACGCACCACGCTCAACGTGAAGATCGACGACCAGGCCAACCGCATGTCGGACCTGCTGGCCTTGCAGATCGCCTACGAGGAGGGCAATCCCGGTTCGGTCATGTGCGCCTACAACCGCATCAATGGCGAGTACGGCTGCGAGAACAACTACCTGCTGAACGAGGTGCTGAAGAAGGACTGGGGCTTCAAGGGCTGGGTGATGTCGGACTGGGGCGCGGTGCACAGCACCATACCGGCCGCCAATGCCGGGCTGGACCAGCAGTCCGGCATGCCGTTCGACTTGGCCGACTACTTCGGCCCGCCGCTCAAGGAAGCTGTGCTCAACGGCTGGGTGCCGCAAGCGCGCCTGGACGACATGGTGCGCCGCATCCTGCACGCCATGTTCGAACACGGCGTAGTGGACCACCCGGTGAAGCCGGCCCTGGACGGCATCGACTTCAAGGCCAACGCCGCCGTGTCGCTGAAGGACGCGCAGGAGGGCATGGTGCTGCTGAAGAACGGCGCCAACCTGCTGCCGCTGAACCCGGCCGTCAAGCGGGTCGCCGTGATCGGCGGCTATGCGGACCGGGGCGTGATGGCGGGCGGCGGTTCCTCGCTGGTGTATCCGGCCGGCGGCAACGCCGCGCCTGAGCTCACGCCCAAGACCTGGCCGGGCCCGGTGATGATCTACCCGTCCTCGCCGCTGAAAGCCATCCAGGCGCGCCTGCCCAAGGCGGTGGTGGCCTACAGCGACGGCACCGATCCCGCAGCGGCGGCCAGGCTGGCGCGGGAAAGCGACGTGGTGCTGGTGTTCGCCACCCAGTGGACCGGCGAAGGCTTCGACATGCCCAACCTGTCACTGCCCAACAAGCAGGACGAGCTGATTGCCGCGGTGGCGGCGGCCAACGCCAAAACGGTGGTGGTGCTGGAAACCGGCGGCCCCGTGACCATGCCGTGGCTGCCCAAGGTGTCCTCGGTGCTGGAAGCGTGGTATCCGGGCAGCAACGGCGGCGAGGCGATTGCCGGCGTGCTGTTCGGCGAAGCCAATCCGTCCGGCCATTTGCCCGCCACCTTCCCGGCGTCCGAGTCGCAGCTGCCCCGGCCGGCGCTGGACGGCTATCCCGAAGTGGCCGACAAGCGCTTCGAGGTTAACTATCACGAAGGCGCGGCGGTCGGCTACAAGTGGTTCGACCTGAAGGGCCTGAAGCCGCTGTTCCCGTTTGGCCACGGCCTGTCCTATACCGAGTTTGCCATGTCCGGCCTGGAGGCCGGTGTCAAGAACGGCGTGCTGCACGCGTCGTTCACCGTGAAGAACACCGGCAAGCTGGCCGGCAAGGAAGTGGCCCAGGTCTACGTGGCGCCGCTCAACACGCGCTGGGAAGCGCCCAGGCGCCTGGCCGGCTTCCAGAAGGTCGATGTCAAGCCGGGTGCCAGCGTGCAGGGCGCCGTCAGCGTCGATCCGCGCCTGCTGGCCATGTTCGACTCGGCCAGCAGGACCTGGAAAGTGGCCAAGGGCGACTACAAGGTCATCCTCGCGGCAGACGCCGCCGCAGCCGCCGACAGCAAGGCCGTCAGCAAGGTGGTGCACCTGGAAGCCGCCGTCTACGACGTGAACGGCAAGCCGCTGAAATAGCCACAACCCCCGGGAGCGCGCAATGAACACGACAGAAATATTCTTGCTGGCCATGCTGCTGATCTTCAGCGTGCCTTACCTGGTGTGGCGGCTCGGCAAAACCGACTATGTCGCCCCGCTGGCGGTGGTGCAGATTATTGGCGGCGTGCTGCTCGGCCCGGGCGTGCTGGGGGCGGCCTTCCCGGAATATCACCGGTTCGTGTTCACTCCCGCCGTCATGCAATCGCTGAACGGCATCGCGTGGTGGGCGGTCATGCTGTTCGTGATGCTGGCCGGCATGGAGCTGGACTTGAAGAAGGTCTGGCAATACCGCCGCGAGAGTGGCGCCACCGCCGCCTTCGCGCTCGGCGTGCCGCTGCTGTTCGGCTGCGGCGCCGCGCTGCTGCTGCTCGGCTACCAGGGCTGGATCGGCCCGAAGGGCAAGGACTGGCAGTTCATGCTTGGCATCGGCATGGCGTGCGCGGTCACCGCGCTGCCGGTGCTGGTGCTGCTGATGGAAAAACTGGAGATGCTGCGCCAGCCCATGGGCCAGCGCATCCTGCGCTACGCCAGCCTGGACGACGTGGCGATCTGGGGCGTGCTGGCGGTGATCATGCTGGATTGGGAGCGGGTAGGGCGCCAGGCCGGCTTCCTGCTCGCTTTCGCCGTGCTCACCGTGCTGTTCCGCCGCCTGATGGTCAAGCTGGAGGAGAGCGACCGCTGGTATGTGTCGCTGATCTGGCTGGCCGCCTGCGGCTTCGGCGCCGACTGGGCCGGCCTGCATTACATGGTGGGCGCTTTCCTGGCCGGCGTGGTGATGGACGCGCACTGGTTCGAACAGCGCAAGCTGGACATGCTGTTCAAGCACATCCTGCTGGCGCTGATGCCGGTGTTCTTCCTCAGCACCGGCTTGCGCACCCAGTGGGACATCGGCAGTTATCCGGTGTTCTTCGCGGCCGGGCTGATGCTGCTGGCCTCCGTGGGCGGCAAGCTGGCGGGCGCCCGCCTGGCCGGGAAGATGCTGGGCTGGAAGCAGGGCGAGGCCTCGATTATCGGCTGGCTGCTGCAGACCAAGGGGCTGATCGAGATCATCTTCGCCAATATCCTGCTGGACAAGCAGATCATCAGCGGCGAAACCTTCACCGCGCTGCTGCTGATGGCCTGCGCCAGCACCATGCTGACGGTGCCCATGGTTCATCCCAAGCTGCACCGCGCGGCCGGCTCCGGCCTGCTGCAGCAAGCCAGTTCCTAGCGCCTGCCGATAGAACGCACTGGTGCCCGGTTGTGCTGCTATGATGCAGGCAAGCCCACCCGCTAGAGGTGTGGCATTGAGACATCTCAACACACTGCACCATCATGCAAGAGTTCTATAAGAAGGCGCTGCAGGCGCTGATTCTCCTGTTGCTTGCGGACGCGCTGCTTGCGGCATTTTTCATCTATCAGAGCTACCTGACCGTGACCGTGCTGGCGCCGCAGCCAGGCGGCCTGCACTGGAAATATGTCGGCCACTCGGATGACGCGCAGGGCGGCACATCGACCGTCCGCATAGACGAGGCCAGGGACGGCGCACTGCGGTTCGACCTCAAGGTGACCGGCGTCGCGACCTATCCTTTTTCGTCGGCCAGCCTTGTGCTGGACAACGGCAAGGGGCAGCCGGCGTTGGTGGACTGGTCGAAGTATTCCACCATCACCTTCCTGGCGAAATGCACGCCCTCCAACTCGATGGTGTTCGCCCTGTCAACGTTCGACGAGAAGGTGTCCACCAAGGGTGAATTCCTGACCTACCGCTCGCCGGCAACCTACTTTTCCTGCAACCGGCATGGCGTGCCGGTGTCCGTCGACATGACCCGGCTGACCATTCCCGACTGGTGGTTCTACACCATGAAGCTCGACCTGACGCACCAGGGGTATGCCTTGGACAAGGTGGGCAGGCTGGTGTTCGGCAGCAGCGTCAACAGTCCTCGCGACATTGTATCCCACGTGGAAATCACTGAATTGACGCTGCGGGGGCGGGATTACCGCTATATCGCCGCGCTGGCGGCGATTCTGCTGGCTGGATGGAGCGCGTTCGGTATCTGGTTTTTCCGCGCCCATGCGCGCGCGCTGATTGCCAGCCTGGACTCCCGGCTGAAAAAAGATTTGCCGCTGATGGCGTACCGGCAATTGACTCTGGAACCTTACAAGGATAAGGAAAAAGCTTCGGTATTGCGTTTTATCGCCACCAATTACACCAATACCGAGTTGGACCTGGAATGCGTTGTTATCGGAACGGGCGCCAACCGCAATAAGGTCAACGAGGTGCTGAGAACGGAACTGGGCATGACCTTCACCAGTTACCTGAATAAATTGAGATTGACGGAAGCGGCCAGGCTGCTGGCCGAGAAAAGCAGTGCGGCGGTGGCCGAAATCGCTTATTCTGTCGGTTACGCCAACGTGTCGTATTTTAATAAATTGTTCAAGGAAGAATACGGCTGCACGCCGAAAGCCTTCCGCTCCATTGCTACTCAGCAAGACCAACCTGCCGCATGCGCGGCCTTGCCTTCCGCCCCTGCGGCGGACGCGTCACACTAGCGCTCCAGCGCGTTTTTCACTGCTTGCACTCCCTGCAGAACTAATCGCAATTTCTGCACGGTGATAGAAATCCTTCTGCAGGCGTTATCGCTGCTGCAGCCCAGTCAATATGCTTGGGCTGTAGTTTGGCGTTCGCCACCTTACTGACCGAGGCGCTGCCATAAAGCGCCCGGCAGCGGGCCTGTTATTGCCTGGGTTATAAAAAGCAATAGAGGAGGAGACCTTTGTATCTGAAAGCGCTGTGCGGGCTGCTGTCCGCCGTATTATTGCCGTTTTTTTCTGCGCATGCGGAGACCTATCAATGGAATTCGGTCGCCATGGGCGGCGGCGGCTTTGTTTCAGGGGTAATTCCAAGCAAAATTGAGCGCGGCATTGTTTATGCGCGCACCGATGTCGGCGGCGCCTATCGCTGGGATGCGCGCGCCGAACGCTGGGTGCCGCTGCTGGATTGGGTGGCGGAAGAAAATGTCGGTTATCTGGGCGTTGAATCGGTGGCGGTGGATCCGAAAAACGCCGCCAACGTGTATCTCATGGTGGGCACAGCCTATTTAAATGGCGGAAAATCCGCCATCCTGCGGTCCCGCAATTACGGCAAGACTTTCGACATCACCGATGTCACCAGACATTTCAAGGCGCACGGCAATGGCATCGGGCGCCAGAACGGCGAACGGCTGCAGGTTGACGCGGACGACAGCAAGGTGCTGTACGCCGGCACGCGCGCCGATGGCCTGTTCAAGAGCGCCGACGCCGGTGCGACCTGGAAGCGCCTGGACGCGCTGCCGGTCACCGCCACGCCGAATGGCAACGGTGTCAATTTCGTGCTCGCCGCCCCGGGCAGGCGGCTGTTCGTTGCCGTCTCGCGCGCCGAATCGGCCGGTCCCAACCTGTACGCCAGCCGCGACGGCGGCGCCAGTTTCGAACCGGTCAAGGGCGGTCCCGCCGGCCTGCTGCCGCAGCGCGCAGCGCTGGCGCCGGACGGCAAGCTGTATATCACCTACGCCAACGGCGCCGGCCCGCATCCGTCCGGCGCCGAAGCCATGGACCGCGGCCAGGTGTGGGAGTACGACAGCGCCGCCGGTGGCGGGACCGGCAGGTGGACCGACATCACGCCGGCCGGCAGCAAGGGCCCGTTCGGCGGCATCAGCATCGACCAGGCCGATCCCCGGCGCCTGGTACTGGCCACCATCAATGTCTGGCAGCCGCAAGGCAAGGGCAGGGCCAGCGCGCAGGGCGACCGCATCTACACCACGCGCGACGCCGGCCGCAGCTGGACCGACGTGGTGGGACGCGGCTTTGCCCTGGACGCGCGCGGCAGGAACTGGATCGCCGGCAGCTCCATCCACTGGACCGGCGACGTGCAGTTCGATCCCTTTGACAGCCAGGCCGCCTGGGTCGTGTCCGGCAACGGCATATTCCGCACCACCGGCATCGATGCGGCCACGGCCACCTGGCGGTTTGAAACCGCCGGCATGGAGGAAACGGTGCCATTCTCGGTGATCGGCCTGCCCGGCGGCCGGTTGGCCACGGCGATCGGCGACTACGATGGCTTTGTGCACCGCAGCCCGGCGCATTACGGCGCCCGCCACAGCCCGGAGATGGGCACTACCACCAGCCTGGTTGCCAGCGCGGACGGCCGCGCCTTGGCGCGTGCCGGCAAGGCCATCTACTCCTCCAATGATGGCGGCGCCACCTGGTCCAAGGCGCCGGCGCTGGCCCACGCCATCAGCGGCGGCTTCGGCCAGCTGGCCCTGTCGGCCGACGGCAGCGTGCTGCTGCATAGCCCGTCGCACGCCTCCGCCACATTCCGCGCCACGGTCGGCGCGATCAGCCGCGCGGGCGGAGCGGGCGCCGGCTGGAGCGCGGTGGCTGGGCTGGACGTGCGCGAAGCGCGCCCGGTGGCGGACGCGGTCAACCCGCAAAAATTCTACGCCTACGACAGCGCCAGCGGCCGCCTGCTGGTGAGCAGGGACGGCGGCGCCTCCTTCGCACCGCAGGCCCGCCTGGCTGCCGGGGGCTCGAAAATCCTCGCCGCCACGCCCGGCGTCGAGGGCGACGTCTGGGCCTGCCTGGCCGGCGCCGGACTGGCGCACACCACCGACAGCGGCGCGCGCTTCCGCAAGATCGCCGGCGTGAGCGCGTGCGGGGCGGTCGGCGTGGGCAAGGCCGCGCCGGGAGCCAGCTATCCCACGCTCTATATGTGGGGCACGGTGGGCGGCGTGCGCGGCATGCTGCGCTCGACCGACAAGGGCGCCAGCTGGGTGCGGATCAACGACGACGCCCACCAGTACGGCGGCCCCGGCAACGGCCAACTGGTGGCCGGCGACATGAACACCTACGGCACCGTCTACATGACGACGGCGGGCCGGGGCATTGTGTACGGCAGGACAGCCGGCACGGCCGGGGACGTGCCCGTCACCGCAACAGGGACGGGTTCAGCTTTATAAAAAAAGAATAGCAATTCAGACCGGAGACAAAGACCATGAAAACGAAAGCGCACCGCATTGCTCTGCTGTTCAACGCAAACAAGAGTTTCGACCGTGAAGTCACCGCCGGCATCGCCGCTTACCTGGGCAGCACGCGCGCAACCTGGGACCTGTTTCTGGAAGAGGACTTCCGCCTGCGCCTGGCGGGGATCGAGTCCTGGCAGGGCGACGGCATCATCGCCGACTTCGACGATCCGGCGGTGGCGGCGGCCCTGTCGCGCTGCCGCGTGCCGGTGGTGGCGGTGGGCGGCTCCTATGCCGAGCAGGCCGACTACCCGTGCGGCGTGCCCTACGTGGCGACCGATAATTTCAAGCTCATCAAGCTGGCGCGCGACCACCTGATCGATGTCGGCCTGCACCGCTTCGCCATGTTCAGCCTGCCCAAGGCCAAGGAAAACCGCTGGGCGCAGGAGCGCGAGAACGCCTTTCTCAGCCTGATGCTGGAAGACCAGATGGAAGCGGAGATCTTCCGCGGCTGCGAAACCAGCGCCTCGTCGTGGGACGAGGCGGTGCAGGGCCAGATCGCCTGGCTGCGCAGCCTGCCCAAGCCTATCGGCATCATCGGTGTGACCGACGCGCGCGCACGCCAGCTGCTGCAGGCTTGCACCATCGCCGGCATCGAGGTGCCGGAGCAGGTGGCGCTGATCGGCATCGACAACGATCCGCTGGTGCGCATGCTGACCCGTATCCCGCTCAGCTCCGTGATCCAGGGCGCGCAGGAAATGGGCCGCACGGCGGCCCACCTGCTGGACCAGATGCTGCACGGCGTGCGCCTGGCCGACACCCGCATCCAGGTACCGCCGGCCGGCATCAACGTATTCGCCTCCAGCCAGCACCAGCCGGTCAAGCATCCGCACGTGATGCGGGCGCGCCATTTCATTCGCCAGTACGCCTGCCAGGGCATCAAGACGCACCAGGTGGCCGAATATGTGGGCGTGTCGCGGTCGTCGCTGGAGGCTTACTTCCGCCAGGAGCTGGGCTGCAGTGTGCACGACGTGATATTGCGCTTCAAGCTGGACGCGGCCAAGGCGGGCCTGGAAGAAGGCGAACGCAGTATTGCCGACGTGGCCCTGGGCTGCGGTTTCACGTCCACCCAGTATATGCACCTGGTGTTCAAGCGCGAACTGGGCTGTACCCCGCGCGCCTACCGCGACCGCGCATTGGGCGAGAGCGCAGCGGCGGCTTGAAGGTACCGGGATCCGCGCCGGCGCCGCCGCCGGCCCGGCTTCAATACCGGCGCCGCGCCAGCTCGCCGGCTGCCGCATCCGCAGGGAACACCGACTCGGCCGTGGTCACCCACCTGGGCACGCGCCTGCCGGCAAGCACGTCGCGGGCCAGCTGCATCAGCTGGGGGCCGATCAGCGGACTGCATTCGACCGCCACATTGAGCTTGCCAGCCACCATGGCCTCGAACGCCGCCCGCGAGCCGCCTATGGCCATCACCAGCACGTCGCGCCCCGGCTTCAGGCCTGCTTCTCCGATGGCGTCGATGGCGCCCATCGCCAACTGGTCGCTATGCGCATACACCACATGGATATTCCTGCCTTCGGCTTTCAGCCAGGCCGCCATGGCCTGCCGGCCTTGCGCGCGCGACGCTGCGCCGCCCTGCGCATGCAGCAGCTTGAGTCTGGGCCGGGCGGCAATCGCCTGCGCGAAGCCTTTGCTGCGGGCGAGGGTGGCGGGCGAACCCGGAGCGCCCTGCAGTTCCACGATGTTGAAGGCGGCGTCCGGCGCGGCGGCTGCGCGCGCGGCCAGCCAGCGTCCTGCGCGCCGGCCCTGTTCGGCAAAGTCCGAGCCGATGAAGGCTGCGTACAGGCCCAGGCCGCCCGCTTCCACGGCCTGGCCGGCCACCAGCACCGGGATGCCGGCCGCTTGCGCTTCGCGCAGCACCATGTCCCAGCCCGATTCCGCCACCGGCGAGAAGGCGATCAGGTCGACTTTTTGAGCAATGAAGGAGCGCATCGCCGCGATCTGGCTTTCCCGGCTATCCCCGGCGTCGGCGAACTTGAGGGTAATGCCTTCCAGGGCGGCGGCGGTCTTGATGGACGCGCTGTTGGCGTTGCGCCATGCGCTGTCGTTTCCCGCCTGGGAGAAGCCGATCACCAGCGGTGCGGCTGATGCGGCCGCAACCGCGGCCTTGGCTGCCGCGGCGGCAGCGGCCGGGCCGCTGGCCGCCGCGATGAGGGCGGCGGCCAGCAGGGTCCTGCGTAGCGCCTTCATGATGCGCGGCGGCCACCGGGTCCCTGCTACCGCTTACCACCAGCCGCTGTAGATCGCAGCCAGCGTTACGCCAATGACGGCCGAGCCGAGGGCAAAGGCGCCGTCTACGCGGAACAGCGAGGTGTCGATATGCAGGTGCCTGGACGTGCCTTGGCGGCGCGCCTCGGCCAGTTTGCTGATCAGCACCATGCCGGCGACGACGAAGAAGAACACGATGAACATGCGGTCCAGGAAGGGAATCTCGGCCACGCCGGCGTCGGTGACCTTGGCAAAGCCGATCGGGATCAGGAAGGACAAGTCCATCATGGCCGGCAGGAATTTCAGCACGATGGAGCCGACCAGGCCGCCCACGGTGGCGAACATGGCCGCGCCGGCGGTGGTTTTCTTCCAGAAGAAGCCCATCAGGAACATGGCCAGGATGCCGGGCGAGACAAAGCCGGTGTATTCCTGGATGTACTGGAAACCGCCTTTCTTGTCGATGCCCAGCATCGGCGCGATGAACACGGCCAGGCCCATGGCCACCACCACGCTGACGCGGCCGATCCACACCATGCGCTGTTCGTTGGCTTCCTTGTTGAAGTTTTTCTTATACAGGTCGAGCGTGAAAATGGTGGCGATGCTGTTGGCCTTGCCGGCCAGCGACGCCACCACGGCGGCTGTCAGCGCGGCAAAGGCGATGCCCTTCAGGCCCGATGGCAGCAGGTTCAGCAGGACCGGGTAGGCGCGGTCCGGATTGACTTCGCCGCCGTGCTGCATGGCGGTGCCCAGCGCGCCGGCCTGGTCCAGCACGTACGCGGCAATGCCGGGCAGGACCACGATGATGGGCATCAGCAGTTTCAGGAAGGCCGCGAACAGCAGGCCTTTGCGGGCGGTCGGCAGGTCGGCGCCCAGTGCGCGCTGGGTGATGTACTGGTTGCAGCCCCAGTAGTTCAGGTTGACGATCCACATGCCGCCGATCAGCACCGACAGGCCGGGCAAGTCCATATAGTTCGGGTTGTCGCGCGCGAGCACCATGTCGAAGTGGCCGCCGGCGCGCACGAACAGTTCGGAGAAGCCGGCAATCGCGCCTTGCTTGTTGGCCAGGGCCGCCACCATGTCCAGCGCCAGCCAGGTGGTGACCAGGCCGCCGATCACCAGGCAGGTCACCTGCACCACGTCGGTGTAGCCGATCACCTTCATGCCGCCCAGCGTGATGATGGCGGCGAACACGGCCAGGAACAGCATGCATGGCAGCAGGGCGATGCCGGACAGGCTGCTGATGGCCAGCGCGCCCAGGTACAGGATGGAGGTCAGGTTGACCACCACGTACAGGCCCAGCCAGAACAGCGCCATGGTGGTGGCCACTGCCTTGCCGTAGCGCTGCTCCAGGAACTGCGGCATGGTGTAGATGCGGTTCTTCAGGTAGACCGGCATGAAGAACACGGCCACGATCACCAGCGTGGCGGCGGCCATCAGTTCATACACGGCGATGGCCATGCCGATCTTGAAGCCGGAGCCGCTCATGCCGATGAACTGCTCGGCCGAGATGTTGGACGCGATCAGCGAGGCGCCGATGGCCCACCAGGTCAGCGAGCCTTCGGCCAGGAAGTAGTCGTGCGAGGCCGAGCCGGAGCCGGCCTGCTTGCGCCGGTACACCCAGAGCCCGTAGCCGGACACCAGGACGAAGTAGAAGAGGAAGACGATCACGTCGACGGTTGAAAAGGTGCTCATGAAATGCTCACGGTGAAAGGTTGTCTCTGGGCGGGCGGCCGTGCTGTGCGCCGGGCCCCATTTATAAAAATCGGCAAAAGGAAAATCTTAGACGACATGGGCCTATGATTTCCAATATGACTTTTGCATCCAGCTATACTGTTTCGGCATGGATCAGTTCGCTTCTGCGACCCGCTGCGCTCGCATTATTGCCCAAGACCGGGGCCCGTAAACGCCTTTGCGGGGCAGTTAGCCAGAATCGTTCCGCCCCTTGGTGATTTTCGTAATTGATAGGCCGTGCCGGCGATTGCAGAATGGCATGGTGCCGTTCTCGTACAGGAAGCCCCGCATTGCAATGATGACCAAACCCTTTCCCGGCACCGTGGCGGAGCCGGACGAATACCGCTTGTTTACGCTCAAGAATGCCGGCGATATGGCGGTCACGATCAGCGAACGGGGCGGCGCGCTGCGTTCGTGGCGCACGCCCGACCGCTACGGCCGCATGGCCGACGTGCTGCTGGCCGGGCGCGACGGCGCCGCAGCCCTGTGGCAGGGCCGCCAGGCCGGCGGCGGCGTGGCCATGCTGCTGACGGCGCCGGGTGGCACCCCCGGCATGCTGGTTGACTATCGGCTGGACTATCGCCTGGACGACGACGGCAGCCTGACCGTCGACTATCACGCCACGGCCCGGTCCGCAGCCAGGCTGGAAGCCAAGCCGCACACCTGCTTCAACCTGAACGGCGGCGTCACCGACGTCGGCGACCACATCTTGCGGATCGACGCCGACTACTATGTGGAAGTGGATGCCGAAGGCACGCCGGCCGGCGTGGCCGCGGTAGGGGGAACGCCGTTCGACTTCCGCCAGCCGGCGCCCATCGGTCCGCGCCTGAGCTGGCCAGACCGGCAGATCCACCTGGCCGGCGGCTTCGACCACTGCCTGTTCGTGCGCAGCCACTACACCGGCGGCCAGGGCGTCTTGCGCGAAGTGGCGCGCGTGGTCGATCCCGGCTCCGGACGCTGCCTGCAGATGTACACCACCGAGGCGGCCGTGCAATTCTGCGCCGGGGCGCGCTCCCCGGGGGCCGGCCAGATCCCGGGCCTGGGCCCGGGGCCGGGCGGCTTCTGCCTGGACACCAGTGCCCGGCCGGGCCTGACCAGCGCCGCCTGGCCGCACGTCATGCTGCACCCGGGGAAAGCGTACCGGCAGACCACGGTCTACCGGTTGTCGCTGGAAGCCTAGCGCACGGCAGGCGCCCGCTCAGGCGGGCGGCAAGCCCCGATAGCGGAACTGGCTGATCCTGACCTGGCCCTTGCCGGCGCTGTAAATGCCCACCTTCAGGCTCAGGAAGCCGCCGAACACGTTGTGATGGAAGCCGGACACCTCCATCTGCCAGGGGTGCTTGATCCACTTTTTGCCGTCGTGCGAATAGTGGAAGGTGACGATGTTGGCCCGGTTGGCCACTTTCACGTGCACCGCCTTGACATCCATCTTCTCGCGCATCCAGCCCTGTTCCTCGGAGCAGTGGTAGGTGAACATCTGCTCCGCGCTGAAGCCGATGCCGCAGTAGGCGCGCTGGCTGTAGTACAGCAGCAGGCCGCCTTGGGCGCCGCCGCTCATTTCCAGCACCACCGATGCTTCATAGTCGCGGTCGCCGACGATGCAGGTCAGCGGCGAACAGTCGGCGGCGGAGGCGCCCTTGCCCTGGATGACGAGGCTGTTGCCGTCGTAGCGAGCGCGCTGCGCCTCGTTCGGCCCGGGGGCGAAGAAGCTCCATTGCACGCCGAACCGGTCGGACGAAAAATCGTCCGACAGCGCATGGCCCGAAGGGCAGGCGCGCCCGCCCTTCGGCTTCGGCATGGGCTTGGCCAAGGTGCCGCCGCGCGCGCGGAACCAGCCGTCGGTGGTCCATTCGACAGGTTCGAGCAGCGTCTGCCGGCCCAGCGTGCGGAAGCCGTTCTCGTAGCCGTGGTAGACCATCCACCAGTCGCCGCCCGGGCCTTCGATGACGGTGGCGTGGCCGCGCGACCACCAGGGCTCATCCGCGCTTTGGGTGCGGACGATGGGATTGTGTGGGCAGTTCTGCCACGGGCCGTGGATCGAGGCGGAACGGGCCACTGTCACCATGTGGCTGGTGGGCGGACCGGAAGTGCCGCCCACGGCGGACACCAGGTAAAACCACTTGCCGCGCCGGAACAGCTTGGGGCCTTCGGGCGCGAACATCTCCACCACCCAGTCTTCGGGATAGCGCCACGGGTCGTAGACGTGCTCCAGCTTCCCGGCTGTGGCCAGCCCGTCGTCCGCCAGGGCGATGCGGCGCACGCCGTTCATGAACAGGTAGCGCTTGCCGTCCTCGCCCACGGCGTGGCCGGGATCGATGCAGCCGGCGATCTTCAGATCGACCGGCTCGCTCCATGGCCCCCGGATGTCGTCCGCGTAGATGACGAAGATGGCGCTTTCGCCGTTCGGGCTGGCGGGAATGTAGATGTAGTAGCGGCCTTCGTGCTTGACCAAATCCATCGCCCACACCGAACCGAGCGGTTTGGTGAGGGCGGCACAGATGGGCGCCCAGTTGACCAGGTCGCGCGAATGCCAGATCACCACGCCCGGGTAGGAGAAGAACGACGAAAACGTCATGTAGTAATCGTCGCCGTCTTTCAGGATGGTGGGGTCCGGGTGGTCACCGGAGACGATGGGGTTGATGAAGGTGCCGTTACCGAGGTCCGCCTTGCGCTGGCCTTCGATGCCGTAGGCGGCGCCCGCTGCTTGCTCTGCGCCTGCGGCACTGGCCGCGAACGGCGCGGCAGCGGCGGCGCCCGCGCCGGCCAGGGCCAGCTTGAACAGGCCGCGCCGGCCGGCTTGCCTGCTGCCGGCTTGTTTAGGCGTGCTCATTTGCCCACCACCTTGGTGACGCTCGGCGCCATGCGGGCCAGTTCCTGGTTGCCGCTCACGCTCAGGCGGCCCGCGCCGTCGTTCCACTGCAGGCGCGCCAGCGTGCCCTTGCCCTTTTCATAGTCGTACGACACGCCATCGTCGTCATACAGCGAGAAAGCGCCATCCTTGCCGGGATAGACGCGGATCTCGGCGATCGCCTGTCTGGTGGCCGTCGACTGAATCTCCGCGCCGAACGGCACGATGGAGCCGGCCTTGACGAACACCGGCATCTGCTCGATGGGCGCCGCCACCTTGACCCAGCGGCCGCCGGCCAGCTTCTCGTTGGTCCAGAAGTTGTACCAGTCGCTGCCGGCCGGCAGGTAGACGTCCTTCTCGGTCTGGCCCTGCTCGGTGACCGGCGCCACCAGGAAGGCCGGGCCGAACATGTACTGCGTGCCGATGTTGGCCACGTTGGCGTCGTTGGGGAAGTCCATCCACAACGGCCGCATGAACGGCGCGCCGCTGTCCCAGGTGGCCTTGGCCTGGCTGTAGATGTACGGGATCAGCTTGTAGCGCAGCCGGTCGTAGTCGGCCAGGATGGTTTCGGCGTGCTGGCCGAATTCCCAGATCTCCGCGTGCTTGCGGTCGCCGTGCACGCGCAGGGTGGGCAGGAAGGTGCCGTACTGGAACCAGCGCGTGAGCAGCTCCGGATAGTCGTGGTTCTGGCCGATGGTGGCGGCGGCGCCGGCCGGATCGACCAGCGGTTTCCTGGTCGCCTTGGTGGCCTGCGGCAGCCACTGCCAGCCGCCGATGTCATTGCCCCAGTAGGCGATGCCGGACGCCGTCATGTTCAAGCCGGTCGGCACCTGCCGCGCCAGCGCTTCCCAGGACGGATGGATGTCGGAAGACCAGAACAGCGCGCCGCTGCGCTGCGAGCCGAGGTAGGCCGCGCGCGACAGGATCAGCGCGCGCTTGTTCGGCTTCCATGCGCGCATGCCGTCGGCCACGCCCTGCACGTGCAGCAGCGGGAACAGGTTGCGGTAGCGGTCGCCCGAGCCTATCGAGTAGAAATAGCCGTCCGGCACAAGGTCCGGTTCGGTCTCGTCCAGCCACGGATAGTCGAAGCCCTGCGACAGGATGTTGTCGCGCACGCGCTCCCAGAACCACTGGCGCGCCGCCGGATTGGTGGCGTCGATCAGTGCGCCGGTGCGGTCGGAGCGGAAGGGCAGGCCGTCCACGGTCTTGCCGTCCTTGTCCTTCAGGAAGTAGCCCTTGGCATCGAGCTCGTTGAAGTAGCGGCCCGAGGTTTCATAGCGCGGCCACACCGAGATGATGGACTGCATGCCGAGGCCGTGCAGTTCCTTGTTCATGGCCACCGGGTCGGGGAACTGGGCCGGATCGATGTCCATCTGCCCCATGCGGGTCCAGTGGAACCAGTCCACCACCATGATATCGAGCGGGTACTTCTTCTGGCGGTAGGTGTTGGCCACGCGCAGCACTTCCTGCTGGCTCTCGTAGCGGGCCTTGGACTGGATCAGGCCGAAAGCGGCCTTGGGCGGGATCGGCGTCTTGCCGGTCAAGCGCGCATAGCCCGAGTAGATTTCTTCCGGCGTGTTGCCGGTGATGACAAAGAAGCTGACACGCTCGCCCACGTTGGACTGGAACGCCGTGCGGCCGTTGACGCCGGCGATGAAGCGCGTGGCGGAAGGATTGTCCCAGACGAGGCCGTAGCCCTTGGACGACACCATGAACGGCACGCACACCGATTCGCCGGCCGGCGCGTCGTACCAGTGCTTGCAGTCGAGCACGCGGCCGCGCAGGTCGAGCGGGCCGGTCGATTCCTGGTTCTGGCCCATGCCGTAGTAATGCTCGTCGGCCGGCGCGCTGAAGGAGGCGCCGGCCTGGTAGGTCTTTTCGGTGTTGACGGTGTGCGGCGCCAGCTCCCAGCCGGTCATGTCGAGCACCGTTTCGCCTTTTGCGTTTTTCACCTTCAGCGCGACCGGTGCGAGCTGTGGCGCGAAGTACTTTTCGCCGCTGGTCGGCACGCGCGGCAGCGGCGCCGGGGCGACGGTGAGGCTCAGTGCGGAGGACGCGAAGGTGTCACCGTCCTTGCCGCCGGTGTGGCGGAAGGCGGAGTTGTCGGCGTTCTTGGGCAGGATGCCATGGCCGGGGCCTTTCAGCGCCTCGGCCTTGTCGGCCGCTATCGTGAGGTGGATAACGTTCGGACCGTAGGCCTCCACCGATACCCATGCGCCATTGCGGTCCAGCGTGGTGATGGGCGCGGCCAGTGCCTGCGCTGCTGCTCCGAGAGCCATCAAGGAAATCGAGGCGGCCAGGGCCTTGCGCTTGTGATGCACTTTCATGTCGTCTCCTGCATGCGTTTTGATAATCCGGTGCATCTTCACAGACTCGCCAACCGGCGGCAATTATGAAAATGACCGACGCTGCGTATGATTTGCCGTAATCAACGCGGCAGCCGTTCCTGGCGCAAAACGATGGTGATAGCATCGCCTCCACTACTGAAAACGGGGGTAAGGAAGAATGAAACATGTACCGCGTATTTGCCTGGCCGCGATTGGCGCCGCCTGCCTTTCCATCGCTGCCGCGGCGCCGGCGTCGAAGGTGCCGCCGCGCCAGGTCGTGCTGGATGCGGCCAGGGCCAGCGAGCCGCTGGACCGCTTCTTCGACCTGTCCATCGGCTCCGACTATCCCGGCACGCTGATACGCGACGACAGCATGGCGCAGCTGAAGACGCTGACCGGGGAGACCGGCTTCCGCTACATCCGCTTCCACGCCGTCTTCCACGACGTGCTGCAGACCGTGCGCAAGGAGAACGGCGTGCTGGTGTACGACTGGACCCGGCTCGACGAGCTGTACGACAAGCTACTGGCGCGTAACATCAAGCCCTTCGTGGAACTGGGCTTCACGCCCAAGGCGCTGGCCACCTCGAACAACAAGATCTTCTACTGGGAGGGCAACACCTCGCACCCCGAGCACGCTGGCTGGAAGGACTTGATCGGGGCCTTCGTCAACCACATCCAGCAGCGCTACGGCAAGGAAGAAGTGCGGACCTGGTTCTTCGAGGTGTGGAACGAACCCAACCTGGACGGCTTCTGGGAGAAGGCCGACCAGAAAGCCTACTTCGAGCTGTACGACCTGACTGCCAAGACCATCAAGGCGATCGATCCCGCGCTGCGCGTAGGCGGCCCGTCCACAGCGGGCGCTGCCTGGGTGCCGGAGTTCCTCGACTACATGGACAAGAGCGGCGCGGCGGTGGACTTCGTCACCACCCATACTTACGGCGTGGAAAGCGGCTTCCTGGACGAGAAGGGCGTGGACGACACCAAGCTGTCGCCGTCGCCGGACGCCATCATCGGCGACGTGCGCCGCGTGCGCGAGCAGATCACGGCCTCGAAGTTCCCCAAGCTGCCGCTGTACTTCACGGAGTGGAGCACCAGCTACACGCCGCGCGACCTGGTGCATGATTCCTACATCAGCGCACCCTACATCCTGAGCAAGCTGCAAGGCAGCAAAGGCCTGGCGCAGGGCATGAGCTACTGGACCTATACCGACCTGTTTGAGGAGCCGGGCCCGCCGACCAAGCCGTTCGAGGGCGGCTTCGGCCTGATG
Organism: Massilia sp. Root351; assembly: GCF_001425045.1. Classification (GTDB taxonomy): domain Bacteria; phylum Pseudomonadota; class Gammaproteobacteria; order Burkholderiales; family Burkholderiaceae_D; genus Rugamonas. Next base: position 97,655 of record NZ_LMDJ01000002.1, read on the forward strand.
AACCCGCAGGGCATCCGCAAGAGCGCCTACTTCGCCTACAAATACCTGCACGCGCTGAGCGGCAAGGAAATTCCCGTGAAGGACGCGCAGGTGATGGCGGCCACGGACGGCAATGCGCTGCGTGCGGTTATGTGGGACTTCCAGCAGCCGGACCAGAAGCTCAGCAACCGCTCCTTCTACAGCCGCGTGCTGCCGGCCACCCCGTCGGCGCCGGTGGCGGTGCAGTTCCGCCACGCCCGGGCGGGCAAGTACCGCCTGCAAGTGCGCCGCACCGGCTTCAAGGCCAACGACGCCTACACGGCCTACATCGAAATGGGCGCGCCCAATACGCTGACGCCGGCTCAGGTCGACCAGCTGCACACGCTGACCAACGATGCGCCCGAGACGGACCGGGTGGTCACGGTAGGCAAATCCGGCGCCTTCAACACTTCCGTGCCGATGCGCAGCAACGATATCGTGCTGGTAACCCTGGAGCCGCTGAGCCGGTAGCTTCGTCGTTCGCGCCCCGCTTTTCGCGCTTCGTCGCCTGGCCCCTCCTGCGGGGGCCGCGCCGCCTCACATTGCCGTCATGGGTACGATCATGACATGCGAGGGAGGCCGCCTAGCGCCTGGAGTGCAGGTGCACGGCAGCGCGGAAAAGCTGCCGGCCAGCCGCACCTTCGCGCACCTGTTCCCGGACTGAGGCGATTGCCGGGCTAGCGGCCTGCCGGCGCCGCCTGGTATTGCCATTGCACCGTATCGGTGGCGGCGCCCGCCGTCAGTTCGATGCGGTTGACGCCTTCGGCCAGCCGCACTTGCCAGACCGCCACGTGCCCTACCACGGGCTGTGTGCCCAGCTCAACTCCGTTAAGGCGCAGGCTGGCGCTGGCCTGGTTGCTGTACGCTTTAAGCTGCACGTCGGCCGCGTGGCGCTGCACAAGGCGGCGCGAGGTGATGTAGGCCATCGGCCGTGCGCTCCAGTTGGCCTGGTACCAGAAATACGCATCCTTCTTCACGTTGCGGTCGAAACTGACCAGGCCCTTGTCATTGAAACCCGGCCGGTCGCCCTCGTTGCGCCCGGCCGAAGGGAAGTCGAATCCCACCCAGATGAAACTGGCCCACAGCCAAGGCCGTGCGGCCAGCTGTGGCCAGGCGGCTTCGTGGTACAGCGCCTGGTACTGCTCCGGGTGCCAGCGGCCGTCCGGCTTGGGCCGGCGCGGCGGATCCTCCTGCTGCAGCGCGCTGCCGCCGGCCCCGTATTCGCTGACCGAGAGCGCCGTGGAAGGACGGCGCGCACTGTTTGCGTCCAGGAAGGGCCCGAGGCCGCCGAACTCGCCGTCGTACCAGCCGTAATACACGTTCGATCCCACGGCGTCCGTGTGCGACGCTTGGGGACCGTCGATGGGCGCGCAGCAGTTGGCGTATGCTGTCGGCCGGCTGTCATCCTCCTTGCGCGCCAGCCGCTGCAGCAGCGCCAGGACTGCCGCGCTGTCGGCGTCCACTTTGTAGATCTCGTTTCCTAGCCCCCATACCATGACGCACGGGTGGTTGCTGTTCTGGCGTATCAGCTCGCGCAGCTGCTGCACGCTGTTGGCCTGGAATGCCTCCGTGCCGGCGACGGAAGCCGTTAGCGGCATCTCGGTCCAGACCAGCCAGCCGTTGCGGTCGGCCAGGTCGTAGGCGCGCTGCGGGTGCTGGTAGTGCGCGTAGCGCAGGCCGGTCACGCCCAGGTCCGCCAGGATGCGGTAGTCGGCATCGATGTCGGCCTCGGAGACGGCGGGGCCCTTGCCGGGCAGGGCGGTCTGGTGCACGTTCACGCCGTGCACCGGACAAGGGGCGCCGTTCAGCAGCAGGCCTTGGGCCGCGTCCAGCCGGATCTCGCGGATGCCGGTCTGGAACGACAGCCGGTCCAGTGCGCGGGCGGGGGCGCCGTCGACGCTCAGTTCGGCCTCGCTGGTGTACAGGTAGGGATCGCTCACGCCCCGCCAAAGGCGCGGTGCGGCCAGCGTGCCGTCCAGCGCAACGCCGATCACGCTGCGCGGGGGCACCGTCACCGTTCTGCGCGCGGTGGCCACCACGCGCCGTGCCGCGTCGCGCAAGCGGGTGGTGACCACTGCGCGCACGGCGCTGCCACGGTCATTGGCGACACGGGCGGTCCAGCTTAGCGAGGCGCCCTGCGCCGAGATCCCGGTGGCCTTGAAGTAGACGCCGGGTCCCCCGTAGTCCAGCATGTCGAAATGCACCCCGCCGGTGGATACCAGCCGTACCTGCCGGTACAGGCCGCCGAACATCGTGTAGTCGCCGCCCAGCGGCGCCACGTTGCCGTCGGGTGCATTGTCGACGCTGACTTCGATGTCGTTGCGCCCTGCCTTTAGCCATGGCGTCACGTCGAAGCGGAAGCGCGCAAAGCCGCCCGCATGGCGCCCGGCCGGCTTGCCGTTGACCCGCACCTCCGTCACCAGCATGGCGCCGTCGAATTCCAGGAAGTGGCGCCGGTCCGCGTCCTGGCGCGGCAATTCCAGCGTGCGCCGGTACAGGGCTTTGCCGCGGTAGGGCTGCGGGCTGGCGCCGTCGCCGGTATCGAAGCTGTGGGGCAGGGCGACGGCTTGCCAGGTCTGGCTATCGGCCTTCCTGAAATGCCAGTCTGCGTCCAGCGGCGTGGTGGCGCGCGTGGCGGCGGGCGCCTGCTGCCGGTGGGCCCGCACCTTTCCTGCTGCAGCGGCGTCGCCTGCGGCACAAGGCGCCATCAGCGCCGCCTGGCAAATCCACAGCGATGCGTGTCGTAACGTGAGCATTTTTCTCCCTTCCAAATAGTTTGCGGCCATTCTCCGCGCGCGCGCGCGGCCCGGCAATCGGGGCAGCGCCGCTTGGCTGATTTCGTTCGCCGGTTTAACGAATTTCACAATTGCCGCAGGCCGGAGCAACTCGCACAATGTTCTGCCAAGTAGAAGAGAAATTCAGAACAATTCAAACGAATGCAGGGAGACGTGCATGGAGACCGCATACAAGCGCATCGTGGTGGTTGGCGGCGGCGCGGCCGGCTGGATGGCGGCAACGGCGCTGGCCAGCGCCCTGCCGGGCAGCACGGTGGAACTGGTTGAATCGGAAGAGATCGGCATCATTGGCGTGGGCGAAGCTACCTTCCCGTCGATCCGCGCCTTTCACAAGATCCTCGGCATCGACGAGGCCGAATTCCTGCGCGCGACCAACGGCACTTACAAACTCGGTATCGAGTTCCGCGACTGGCGCGTGCAGGGCGAGGGCTACTTCCATACCTTCGGCGACTTCGGCGCGCTGGCCGGCCCGCAGGCCCTGTGGGGCCAGCTGCGCCGCGTGGGCGAGGCCGGCCTTGGAACGCTGGGCGAACAATGCCTGCCCAGCGTGATGGCCAGCCAGGGCCGCTTCCAGGCGCCGCCTGAGCGCGAAGAGTACTTCAACTACGCCTATCACTTCGACGCCGTGCTGTACGCAGGCTTCCTGCGCACGCTGGCGCTGCAGCGCGGCGTGCGGCGTACCGAAGGCCGCATCGTCGAGGTGCTGCGGCGCGCCTGCGGCGCCGTGGACCGGATCAAGCTGGCCGACGGCCGCGCCGTGGCCGGCGACCTGTTCATCGATTGCTCCGGCTTTGCATCGCTGCTGCTGGGACGCGCGCTGGACGAGCCCTTCGTGGACTTCAGCCACTGGCTGCCGGTGGACCGGGCCTGGGCCTGTCCCAGCGAACGCAGCGGCACTGAGCTGGCGCCGTACACGCGCGCCACGGCGCTGGAAGCCGGCTGGGCGTGGCGCATCCCCCTGCGCAACCGCACCGGCCACGGCCACGTGTTCGCCAGCCGCTACATCGACGAGGACCGTGCGCGGGAGCAGTTGATGCGGCAGATGGATGGCCCGGCGCTGGCCGCACCGCGCCTGCTGCGCTTTGCCACCGGCCACCGCGAGCGGTTCTGGGTGCACAACGTGGTGGCGCTGGGCCTGTCGTCCGGCTTCCTGGAGCCGCTGGAGTCGACCAGCATTTTCCTGGTGCAGAGCGGCCTGGGACGTCTGATCGAGCAACTGCTGCCCGGAGCGGAGCCCAGCGCGGAGGCGGTGGCCGGCTACAACTCGGCCATGGTGCGCCAGTTCGCGCGGGTGCGCGACTTCATCATTTTGCACTACCGCCTCACGGCGCGGCGCGACAGTGAACTGTGGCGTGCCATGGCGTCGATGGCGTTGCCTGAAACACTGGCCTTCAAGATCCACGCCTGGCGCCAGACCGGCGCGCTGCACCAGTACGGCGACGAGGGTTTCGACGCCACCAGCTGGCTGGCGATCCACGCCGGCATGGGGCACTGGCCTGAGCGCCCCGACCCGGCGCTGGCCGACCTGGCGCCCGGCCTGGCCTTGCAAGCGCTGCGCCAGCGCCGCGACAGCATCGCCGCCGCCGTGGCTGCCATGCCCAGCCATGACAGCTATCTGCGCAGTGTGCTGGCGCGCTGAACCAACTATTTACAGGAGACAGGATGAAGCGCAGAGATTTACTGAAGTCCATGGGCGCTGCGATTCCCGCAGCCGCCTTGTCCGGTGTCGCGCAAGCGGCCGACGCGTTGGCGCAAGCGCCATCAGGTTCGATCGCCGCCGGCCCGTTTTCGCCGGACTGGAGTTCGCTGGAGAAGTACCAGACCCCGGACTGGTTCCGCAACGCCAAGTTCGGCATCTGGGCGCACTGGGGCCCGCAATGCGAACCGGAGTTCGGCGACTGGTACGGCCGCATCATGTACGAGGAGGGCAGCGACGTCTACCGCTACCACGTGCGGAAGTATGGCCATCCGTCGAAGTTCGGCTTCAAGGACGTGATCCGCCAGTGGAAAGCCGAGCAATGGAATCCCGACGAGCTGATGGCCTTGTACAAGCAGGCCGGCGCCAGGTATTTCATGGCGCTGGCCAATCACCACGACAACTTCGACCTGTACCGCAGCCGGCACCAGCCGCAGTGGAATGCCACGGCCATGGGCCCGCGCAAAGACCTGATCGCCGGCTGGAGCAAGGCCGCGCGCGCCAAGGGCATGCGCTTCGGCGTGAGCGTGCACGCGGCGCACGCGTGGACCTGGTACGAGACGGCACAGCGCGCCGACAAGAGCGGCCCTTACGCCGGTATTCCCTACGATGGCAAGCTGACCCGCGCCGACGGCAAGGGCCAGTGGTGGGAAGGGCTCGATCCGCAGGCGCTGTACGCGCAGAACCATCCGCTGAGCAAAGCCGACGGCGACGGCGGCGTGCATCACGAGCAGTGGCATTGGGGCGGCGGCGCCTCCATTCCAAGCCAGGCCTATTGCGACAATTTTTTCAACCGCACGCGCGACCTGATCGATTCCTACGATCCGGATATGGTGTATTACGACGACACCGTGCTGCCGCTATGGCCGTTTAGCGACGTCGGCCTGCGCCTGGCCGCGCACATGTACAACCGCAGCATCGCCGCCAGGGGAAAACTGGAGGCTGTCGTCAACGGCAAGATACTCAACGCGCAACAGCGCCGCAGCATGGTGCTGGACATCGAGCGCGGCCAGAGCAACAAGATTGAAGAGCTGCCATGGCAAACCTGCACCTGCATCGGCAACTGGCATTACGACCGGCGCGTCTACGACAACAAGAGCTACAAGAGCGCGCAGACGGTGGTCCATACGCTGATCGACGTGGTCAGCAAGAACGGCAATCTGCTGCTGAGCGTGCCGGTGCGCGGCAACGGCACCATCGACGAGCAGGAGCGCGCCATCGTCGAGGAAATCGGCCGCTGGCTGGACGTCAACGGCGAGGCCGTCTACGACACCCGGCCGTGGCGCATGTTCGGCGAAGGGCCGGTGGCGTCGGAGGCGGGGGCGCCAATGTCGGGCGCGGGCTTCAACGAGGGCAAAGGCAAGCCGTTTTCCTCGGCCGATATCCGCTTTACCGCCAAGGGCGGGGCGGTGTACGCCTTCGTGATGGGCTGGCCGGACAGCGGAAGGCTGGCCATCCAGGCCATGGCCAGCGGCAGCCCGCACATGCCCAAGCCGGTGGCGCGCGTGGAGCTGGTGGGAACGGGGCAGGCGCTGGCATTCCGCCAGACCGGCGAGGGCTTGCAGGTGACGCTGCCGGCAGGCAGGCCCGCGCTGGCCTACGCCAGTGCATTGAAGATCACCTGAGCGGAATTTTCGTTTGTTGTATTGGTGATTTTCGCAATTGCGGCTGCACTTGGCAAGTCGCACAATGAAAGCATCGCCGCCGGGGCTTGGGGTTGGACAGTCAAACCGCTGAAGTGGCGACCTGGAACTAGAAGATAAATATGGGGACGAGCAAATTGAAAAACCTTAGAAAAACCGCGATAGCCATGGGCGTAGCGCAGATCGCACTGATGGCCAGCGGCGCCGCACCGGCGCAAACCGCAAGCCCCGCCGGCGGCAATGGTAACGGCAGCACGGTGGTGGTCGTGGGGCAGCGGGCGGCGCTGGAGTCGGCCCAGAAGCGCAAGCAGGACGCGGACGAAATCGTCGATTCGATCGTCGCAGACGACATGGGCAAGCTGCCGGACAAGTCGGTCACCGAGGTGCTGCAGCGCATGCCGGGCGTGACCATCGACCGCACCATGAACCGCTCCGACCCGCAGCAGGGCGTGGGCGACGGCATCATGCGTTTCGCCGCCGAAGGCACCGGCGTGTCGATCCGCGGCATGAGCTATGTGCGTTCCGAGCTGAATGGCCGCGACTCCTTCTCCGCCAACGGCGGCCGCTCGCTGAGCTTCGAGGACGTGCCGCCGGAACTGATGGCGGGCGTGGACGTCTACAAGAGTCCTTCCGCCGAGCAGATCGAGGGCGCCGTCGGCGGCCTGGTGAACCTGCGCACCGCCATGCCGTTCGACTACAAGGGCCGCAAGGGCGCCATTTCGGTGGAGGCGACCCGTTCGCAGCTGCGCGGCAAGGTGGCGCCTTCGTTCTCCGCCCTGCTGTCGGACCGCTGGGAAACCGGCATCGGCCAGATCGGCGCGCTGATCGACGTGGCGGGTTCGCGCATCAAGACGCGCAGCGACGGCCTGGCCGTGTCGCCCTACATTCCCCGCACCGACGCCGTGGTTGGCGACACCAGCGGCAAGCTGCGCTGGATTCCGGCCGGCGGCTCGTGGAACCGCGGCGATTTCGACCGCGACCGCCAGGGCCTGTACGGCGCGCTGCAGTGGAAGAAGGATGCGTGGGCTTCCTCGCTGACCTACTTCAAGTCGAAGTACGAAATGGACACCACGGAAGCATCGCTGTTCCAGTCGGCCAATCCGGCCACCATCAAGCTCGATGCGGGCGCCACTTTCGACGAAAAAGGCGCGCTGCTCAAAGGGACGCTGCGCGCGCCGACCGAGCCCGGCGTGGGTTATGGCACCAACACGCGCGCTGTGGGCCGCGAGGCCGGTACCCGCGACGTTGCCTGGAACCTGACCTGGCGCGCCAGTGACCAATGGGTGTTCCGCTCGGACCTGCAGCACATCAAGGCCACCACCACCGGCTTCGACAACACCGTCGGCCTGGGCGGCTATATTCCCAAGGAGACGCTGGACCTGAGCTCGTCGCCGCCGCGCTTCATTTTCGACGATGCGGACCGCGCCCACCTGGCCAATCCCAACAACTATTACTGGGGCTTCGCCCAGGAGCACCGCGACACGGCCAAGGCTACCCAGACCGCCGGCCGCCTGGACGCCAAGTTCACTTTCGACAGCCCGGTGCTGCAGGACTTGCGCTTCGGTGTGCGCTTCACCGACCGCGAGGCGCAAACGCGCTCCACGCACGACACCGAATGGGCGCAGATCACCCAGCCTTGGGCGGTCGGCGATTCGTGGCAGCCATTGAGCCAGCTGGCCTACCTGAGCGATCCTCGTTTCGCCGGCGGCACCACGCCGCTGACATTCAACAATTTCTTCAACGGCAAAATGCCGACCCCGCCGCAAGTGGTGGCGCCGGACCTGTCCTGGTCGCAGGGTTCGCCGCCGCCGGGCTTTGAAAAGCTGCACAGCTATACGCAGATGGTCTGCAAGTCCCCGTGCACGCAATCCTGGAACTACGCGCCGTACGGCGACGACAAGGGCTTGAACCTGCAGCATGAAAAGACCAAGGCGGCGTTTGCCCAGCTGCGTTTCTCGTTCGAGAACGTGCTGCCCTATCCGGTGGACGGTAACGTGGGCGTGCGCGTGGTGCGCACCACCTCGTCGGCGGACGGCTACACGCTGTTCAACCCACCGGCCAACCTGCTGCCGGGCGTGCCCGCGATTCCGAAGCAGTCGGACAAGCAGACCTTTGACAACAGCTACACCAACACGCTGCCCAGCCTGAACCTGCGCATGAAGGTCAACAACGAGCTGCAGTTCCGTACCGCCTTCTCGAAAGGAATGACGCGGCCCGACTTCTACCAGATGCAGGCCTACACCACGCTGGAGCAGAAGGTCAACTCCCACCAGGACTCCGTGACTGGTCTGCCGGTGCTCGATTCGGTCGCCTATCTTGGCTCCGCACGCGGCAATCCGATGCTGCGTCCGGTGCTGTCGAATAACTTCGACCTGACCGGCGAGTACTACTTCGGCCGCAGCAGCTCGTTCACCGTGTCGCTGTTCAACAAGCGCCTGAAGGACATCATCATCGGCCAGACCTCGACCTACCGTCTGAACGACACGGCCGGCCAGCCGCATGACTTCCTGATCACGTCGCAGGTCAACGGCGCAACGGGCCGGGCGCGCGGCGCGGAGATCGGCTACCAGCAGTACTTCGACAAGCTGCCCGGCCTGCTGTCCGGCCTGGGCGTGTCCGCCAACTACACCTACATCGACAGCCGCATGAACCTCGGCTCGCCGGTGACACGCAGCTGGTGCACGCCGAAGGACACCATGGAAGCGAACCTGGCCCGCGACCTGGCCGGCTGCGACACGGACGGCCACGTGCTGGGTGGCCTGCCGATGGTGGGCATGTCGAAGAACGCCTACAACCTGGCGCTGCTGTACGACCATGGGCCGCTGTCGACGCGCCTGGCCTACACCTGGCGCGGCAAGTACCTGCAGGCGGCCAATGCCTACGGCACGGCCAGCAACGACGGTATCGACCGCAACCCGGACAGCCCGAACTTCGGCCAGGCCTATTCGGTGAACTACGCCTTGCCGACCTGGGGCGGCGCCTACGGCCAGCTTGACATGGGCATTCACTACAAGGCGACCGACAACCTGAGCGTGGCGTTCGAAGCGCAGAACCTGAACAACGCGCTGTACAAGCAGTATATGCAGCAGGGTATCGGCCTGAAAGACCGCTCGGCGTTTTTCACCGGCCGCCGCTTCACGCTGCAGGCGCGCTACTCGTTCTGAGCGTAAGCGGTCCGCATCAAGGCCTTCCGCGATCCCGCCGGTTGCGGGAGGCCTGTTCGCTTGTTCCATACGTTGCGCCGTTTCCGCCGCCCCCTTCACTTTTGCCCGAGTACATGAACAAAACAGCCAACCTTCTCGCCGTCCTGTGCGCACTGGGCTGCTCCGCCGGCCAGGCCGGCGCCGCCGCCCCGATTCCCCACCTGGTCCAGAAAGACGGGCGCCATGCGCTCATCGTCGATGGCAAACCCTACACCATGCTGGCCGTGCAGGCGCACAACTCGAGCAACTATCCGGCGGCGCTGCCGGAAGTCTGGGCCGGCGTGCGGGACGCGCAGGCCAACACGCTGGAGATCCCAGTGGCCTGGGAACAGGTTGAGCCGGCCGAAGGCAAGTATGATTTCAGCTATGTCGACACACTGGTGGCGCAGGCGCGCCAGAACAAGGTGCGCCTGGTGCTGCTGTGGTTCGGCACCTGGAAGAACACCAGTCCGCAGTACACGCCGGCCTGGGTCAAATTCAACAACGCGCGCTTCCCGCGCATGCTGGACAAGGAAGGCAAGACAATCTACTGCCTGTCGCCGCACGGCGAGGAAACGCTGAAGGCGGACCGGCGCGCTTTCGTCGCCTTCATGGCGCACCTGAAGAAGATCGACGAAGAGCAGCGCACCGTCATCATGGTGCAGGTCGAGAACGAAGTCGGCACCTACGGCACCGTGCGCGACTTCGCGCCGAAGGCCGAGGCGGCATTCCGCCAGCCGGTGCCGGCGGCGGTGCTGGCGCGCAAGAAGGCGCCGCAGCCCGGCAAGGCCAGCGGCTCGTGGAGCGACGTTTATGGACCGTACGCGGACGAGTACTTCCACGCCTATGCCATCGCCAGCTATATCGAACAGATCGCCAAGGCCGGACGCGCCGTCTACAACCTGCCGATGTTCGTCAACAATGCGCTGCGCGATCCGATCGAGCCGATGGCGCCGTGGAAGGGCAACTTCGCCAGCGGCGGCCCGACCTTCGACGTGATCGATATCTACAAGGCGGCCGCCCCGCACATCGACATCGCCGCACCCGACCAGTACGCGCCGGAGTCGAACAAGGTCACGGCCACGCTGGCACTGTTCCAACGCCCGGACAACGCGCTGTTCATGCCGGAGATGGGCAACTCGGCGAACTACGCGCGCTACGTCTACCAGATCCTGGGACGCGGCGCGATCGGCGTGGCGCCGTTCGGTGTCGACTACGCGGACTACAGCAACTATCCGCTGGGTTCCAAGCTGAAGGACAAGAGCATGGCCGAGCCGTTCGGCAGGATCTACGCGGCATTCCGTCCGATGGCGCAGCTGTGGGCGGGCTGGGCGCTCGAAGGCCGCACCGCCGGCATTGCGGAAAGCGACGCGCGCACGCCGCAGACGCTGGCGTTCGGTAACTGGAGCATCACAGCCTCGTTCCGCGAGTGGCAGTTCGGCGAGCGCCCGGAGGCGGACAAGGCGAGCGGCAAGGACGCACCGCCTGGCACCGAGTCCCCCACGGGCGGCGTGGCGGTGGCGCAGCTGGGAGAAAACGAGTTCATCGTGATTGGGCAGAACGTCCGGCTGCGCTTCGGCGGCGCTGGCGCCAACGCCGGCAAACCGTTCATGCACGACCGTGTCGAGGAAGGGCAATTCGACGCGCAAGGCAAATGGATCATGACACGCAACTGGAACGGCGACCAGGCAGACCATGGCCTGAACCTGACCGGAAAACCGGTGGTCCTGCGGATCACCATGGGTACTTACTGAGGAAATCATGCATATCAAACCGATGACTGTAGCTGTATGGCTGGCACTGGCCGCTGCTGGCCAGGCCCACGCGGCCAGCTTTGAAAAGACCGCCACCGGTGTGGTGGTACGCCCGGACCAGGGCGCGGCGAAGGAAGTGCGGCTGGAAGTCATGCGGAACAACATTATCCACGTCGTCAAGCTGGACCAGCCGGGCAAGCGCCTGACGCCGTCGCTGATGACGGTGGCCGCGCCGTGCGCCTGCAAGTTCACGGTGGCCGGGAAGGGCCAGGCCGTCACGCTCAAGGCGGGCAAGATCTCCGCCACGGTATCGCTGGCCGACGGCCGGGTGCATTTCGCCGACAGCAAGGGCAAGGTCTTCCTCAAGCAGGCGGCGGAAGCCATCGCGCCGGTGACGGTGGGCGGCAAGCCCTATGTCGCCATCACCGAGGGCTTCAACCACGGCACCAGGGACGCCTACTACGGCCTGGGCCAGCACCAGAACGGGCAGATGAACCTGAACGGCGAAGACGTGCTGCTGGCCCAGCACAATATGGACGTGGCCGTGCCCTTCGTGGTCTCGGACAAGAACTACGGCGTCCTGTGGGACAACAATGCGATTTCCCGCTTCGGCGACCCGAAACCGTACGGCCCCATGGGGCGCGACCTGAAGCTGGTGGACGACGAGGGCAAGCCCGGCGGCCTGACGGCCCGCTACTACGTGGGCGGCAAGCTGGTGCTCACGCGGCACGAGAAGGACATCGCCTACCAGTACCTGAAGGACGTGGACGAGAACTGGCCCAAGGAACTGGGCAAGCTGAAGGAACTGAAGGACGTGAAAGTGGTGTGGGACGCCACCCTGAGCACGGACAAGCCGGGCGTGCACAAGATGCAGCTGTACTCGTCCGACTACGCCACGCTCACGGTGGACGGCAAGCAAGTGCTGGACGTGTGGCGCCAGGGCTGGAACCCGTGGTACCACAATTTCGAAGTGAACTTCACCAAGGACAAGCCGGTGAAGCTGCACCTGGAGTGGAAGCCGTCGAGCGGCATGGTGGCCATCACCCACAACGATCCGCTGCCGCAGGCGGAGCGCCACTCGCTCACCATGTCGTCCGAAGTGGCGGAAGCCATCAACTACCACGTGATCAGCGCCGAGAGCATCGACAAGGTGATAGCCGGCTACCGCCACCTCACCGGCCAGGCGCCCATGATGCCGAAGTGGAGCTACGGCTTCTGGCAGTCGCGCCAGCGCTACGAGACCCAGGAGCAGCTGCTGGACGTGGTGCGCGAATACCGCAAGCGCGGCTGGCCGCTGGACGCCATCGTGCAGGACTGGTTCTACTGGCCGCAGGACGGCTGGGGCACGCACGATTTCGACAAGGCGCGCTTCCCCAATCCCAAGGCCATGGTGGACGAGGTCCACAAGAACAATGCCCGCATCATGCTGTCGATCTGGGGCAAGTTCTACGCCAACACGGACAACTACAAGGAGTTCGCCGCCAAGGGCCATATGTGGACCAAGAACGTCGAGGACGGCGCGCTGGACTGGGTGGGCCCGGGCTACAAGAACAGCCACTACGACCCCTACACCAAGGAGGCGCGCGACATCTACTACCGCCAGCTCAAGACCAAGCTGGTGGACCTGGGCTTCGACGCCTGGTGGATGGACAACAGCGAGGCGGATGTGCTGTCCAATTCTCGGCTGGAAGACTTCAAGCAGCTGATCGGGCCCACCGTGTACGGCGCCGGCGAAGTCACCTTCAACCCCTACAGCCTGGTGCACTCTCAGGCCATGATAGACGGCCTGCGGCGCGACCAGCCGGACAAGCGCCAGTTTATCCTGTCGCGTTCGGGCTTTGCCGGCATCCAGCGCAACGCGGTGGCGGTATGGAGCGGCGACACGGTGGCGCGCTGGAACAACCTGTATGACCAGATCTCCGCAGGCGTGAACTTCTCCATGTCCGGCATCCCGAACTGGACGCACGACATCGGCGGCTACGCGCAGGAAGACCGTTTCCAGAGCGGCGACGTGGGCTCGGCGCAGGAAAACCGCAACGCGGGCAAAGTGCAGATCAAGCCGGAGGACCTGAGGGAGTGGCAGGAGCTGAACCTGCGCTGGTTCCAGTTCGGCGCGTTCAGCCCGCTATTCCGCTCGCACGGCGAAGTGGTCAAGCGCGAGATCCACGTCATCTCGCCGGAAGGTTCGGAGATGCGCGATTCCATGGTCTGGTACGACAAGCTGCGCTACCGCCTCATGCCCTACATCTACGCCACGGCGTCGGACACGCACCACAACGCCGGCACCATCATGCGCGGCCTGGTGATGGACTTTCCTGCCGACGACCAGGTGAAGGACATCAAGGACCAGTACCTGTTTGGCCACAGCCTGATGGTGGCGCCGGTGTACGAATACGGCGCGCGCGAGCGCAGCGTCTACATGCCCAAGGGCGCATCCTGGTATGACTTCGACACCGGCGAAGTGCACAAGGGCGGCGCGTCCGTGACCGTGAAGGCGCCGTACGGCCGCATTCCGGTGCTGGTGAAGGCCGGCGCCATCCTGCCGATGGGGCCGGTGACGCAGTACGTGGACGAGTGTCCGGACGCGCCCATCACGCTGAATATCTACACCGGCGCCGACGGCAGTTTCAGCCTGTACGAAGACGACGGCGTGACCAACGCCTATACCAGGGGTGAATTCAGCCGCATCCCCTTGAGCTACAACGACAAAACCGGTGTGGTGACCATAGGCGCGCGCAGCGGGCAGTACAAGGGCATGGTCAGCAAGCGCGAGTTCCGTGTCCGCTTCATCAAGCCGGGCATGTCCACCTCGCAGTCGCTTGACGACGCGCAGCACACGGTCAGCTATGAGGGCAAGGCCGTCACGGTAAGGGGGAAATAAGCATGAATGATCGGCATGGCCGGGCCATCCGGAAAATTGTCATTGCCGGCGGCGGTACGGCGGGTTGGATGACGGCCGCGCCGCTGGCGCTCAGGCTGGGCAAGGCCTGCGAGATCGTGCTGGTGGAGTCGCCGGAAATCGGCACGGTGGGCGTGGGCGAGGCGACCCTGCCCACCATCGCCTACTACAACCGCGCGCTCGGGCTGGATGTGGCAGATTTCGCCCGCATGACCATGGCAACCTTCAAGCTCGGCATCGACTTCAAGGATTGGGGCCACCTGGGCAACCGTTTCTTCCACGGCTTCGGCGATTTCGGTCCGGCCATCGAGAAGCGCTCGCCGTATCTGTACTGGCTGCGGCTGGCGCGCGAGTTCAAGGACATGCCGTCGTACGAGGACTGGTCGGTGGCGACGGTGATGGGGCGGGCCAACCGCTTCATGGAGCCCTACGGCGACCAGCCTGCCGTGACCAACGCCTTCAGCTACGCCTATCACTTCGACGCCGGGCTGTACGCCGCCTATCTGCGCGACTACGCCGTGCAGCGCGGCGTGACGCGCATCGAAGGCATGATCACGGCGGTGGAGCAGCATCCTGGGACTGGCTTCATTACCGCCGTCAAGCTGCGCGACGGCAGCCGGGTCGAGGGCGACCTGTTCATCGATTGCTCGGGCTTCCGCGGCCTGCTGATCGAAGGCGTGTACCAGGCAGGCTACGACGACTGGAGCGCCATGCTGCCCTGTAACAGCGCGCAGGCCGTGCCGTGCGCGCGCGTGGAACCGCTCACGCCCTACACGCGCTCGACCGCGCAGAGCGCCGGCTGGACCTGGCGCATTCCGCTGCAGCACCGCACCGGCAACGGGCATGTGTACTGCAATGGCTTCACATCGGATGAAGATGCGTCGCGTGTGCTGCTGGCCGGCCTGGACGGCCGCGCGCTCGACGACCCGCGCCAGTTGCGCTTTACCACGGGCCGCCGCCTCAAGTCCTGGATCAAGAACTGCGTGGCCATCGGCCTGTCCAGCGGCTTCCTGGAGCCGCTTGAATCGACCAGCATCAACATCATTGAAAACTCGGTGGGCTGGCTGCTGCAGCACTTCCCTGACCGGGACTTCCGGCCCGCGCTGGCGGACGAGTTCAACCGCCTGGTCTCGCAGCGCTACGAGTTCGTGCGAGATTTCATCGTCATGCACTACAAGATCACCAAGCGCGACGATTCGGAGTTCTGGCGCTACTGCGCCAACATGCCGGTCCCCGACACGCTGCGGCACCAGATCGAACTGTTCCGCGAAACCGGCCGCGTCGCCATCTACGATCCGGAAGGTTTCCAGGTGTCGTCCCATATCTCCATCATGGCCGGGCTGGGCATTACGCCCAAGACCCATGATCCGCTGATCGACCTGATGGACCTGCAGGCATTGCGTACCCATTTCGACCGGGTGCGCGAGACCATCGTGCGGGCAGTGCAGGCCATGCCGGACCATGGCGCCTATGTCAGCCGGCTGGCCGGCACGCCGGCCGTTCCGCCGCTGGCTGCCTGACGCTATACATGCGGCGCAGCCGCCGCTCCACTCAGCTAAACCATGGGGCGAGGTACTTGTCGAAGGCCTGCCAAAATTCCTCGGTTCGTTGCTCCGGATCTTCTAGTGCTTCGAAAATGGACTCCAGCAGTTTGAACATCGCGGAATCCTGCATTTTCACGGCGTCCCAGCGGTTGAGAAACTCCTTGTTTTTTCTTAGATATGCCCAATCAAGAGGCACGTTATCGAGTGATCGGTAAAGCGTGCAATCCGTGACGGCTTTCATGCCCGCGCCCTTCTTTCCCGTGTACGCGACGTCATTGTTGGTGCACGGCGGGTTATCGGCGTCGTACTTGACTTCGAAGAATTGGATGGTATTGCCGACCTTGGTGGCATTGCCGCGCAGGCGGAGCGCCTCGCAGTAGAGGAAGAGGGCCTTGTCCTCCTTGGATGCAATAAAATACTTGGAAAAGACTGGTCGCTCGGGCTCAGTCGATTTAGGGTTGATTATGGTCAGGATGTTTAACTGGCCTTTTGGCGAGACACCCGTGATCCAGGGATATTTTGCCTCAATTGTCGGTGCTATCTCCTTCATGGTGTCCACAGTGATGGAAGTACCGCGGTAGATGAGATCCTTGGTTCTATCGTCTGTCATGAAGCAAGTGCGGTCGAGTATCTTCGCTACATGCAGGCCAACGGCCCGGCCGCAGCCCATGCCAAAGCCGTCGTATCCAAGCACCGTGACGCCGTGCGCTTTGAACTGATTGTAATTGGCGAGTTCTTCGTCCGACACGACAAAAAAAATATCGACTTTCTTCAGAAATCGAACCCACCAGAATTTCTCCGGAGCGCCCAGGGCTGTTCCGAGCCATTGGCCGTTCTTGCCCCCCGATGGAATGATGATGGCCGGCAGCGTGGGAAATTTGCATTCCAAACTTGCAAGCTTGGGCAGCGCGAACGCGCAGCATTGCTGGCGGTGGCCCTGCAAGAGATCGAAGAGCATTAATTTCTGGACCAGGCTATCTGTGCAGACTTTGGGCGTCATCTCTATGACGTCGGGGTATTTGATGTTGGATTTGCCCCGATAGTATTCACTCCAGCTGCGGTCCTGGAACTGGATACACATTGTTGGGCAAAGCTCGAGCGTTTCTGCATTGCGGTTTGCAATCTCGGCAAGGCGGAGTGATTTCAGCTGTGCGGCCTTGGTTGGCTGGAGGGCGCAGGTCTGGATGGCGAGGGAGATTTGCTTGCCGGGGTCGTGTTCATGCGGGCCGGTGCTCGTCTTCTCTGCTTGAATCTTTTTTAGCAGCTTTTCGAGCAGCTCTTGTTTCTTTTTTTCGGGCAGGTTCTCACTCATGTTCAAGTATTGGGTGAGGGCGCTATTGACGTCCTTTGCCAGAGTGTCGGCGACTTTGGGTTCCATAGCGATCTTATGCCCCGAACGTGATGGCGCCGGTCTGATGGAAGCCGCATTTCGCCGCCACCTTCAGTGACGGCATGTTGCCCGGTTCAATGGTGAGCACCAGTTTTTCGGTTTTCATGGCGCTTTTCAGTTGCATCAGCGCCTGGCTGGCGATGCCTTGTCCCCACGCGCGGCGGGCAATCCAGTACGAAACGCGGGTGGCCGTTTCGATGCGCGTGGCAAAGGCGGCGCCGAGGAATTGGCCCTGCCGGTTGACGACCGCGTAGCCGGTTTTGACGCCTGGTTCGCAGTTGCCGATCAGTTCAAGGGCGTCGGCGGCGCTGGTCATGGGCGTCATACGGGCGAGACGCCAGACGTCGGGATGAAGAGCATCGCGGAAGTAGGCGTCTGCATGCCGGTCTTCAAGGGGTATGAGCGAAATGGCGCTACTGCCGGGCGTGGATTTCCGGTACCGGCTGACGATATCGAATTGGGCAGCGTTATCCCAATCGCCCGGTGCGGCGTGGGTAAAGAGCGCCAGAATGCGGACGTCCCGGTCGTAACTGGTGAGAATTTCCTTGAAAGGCGGGTACTCATCGAAGAGCGGACCGACAGTCAGGGAGAGGCGAACGAATGTCTCGGCGTCGTCACGGGCGTGGAGCTCATGAACCGCGATTTTTGAGACGGCCGAGGCGAGCCGAAAGTCGAGTTCGGCCGGAGCCAGTCCAGCGACGGCGTGCGGGGCAGAGGTGCGTAGTGCGGCCAGGACGGAACGGGCCAGTTGGCGGCGACTGTCATGTTCGAAGGTCGAGAGCTGGATAGGGCGGATCGCGAGCATGGGGGGGAGGCCTATGTCAGTGAGGGTGGATGGCAACGCTCGTCAGGGCCGCCTTGGCGGCCCCCTGCGCGCATCGGTCAGCCGCCGGCCGCAAGATCCTTGCACTGCACCAGGCACGCTTCGCGCACCCGTTGCACGGTGGCGGGCGAGTCCATCTGGAACCACTCGTTGTGGCCACGGTCGGCGCGTGCCGCCCGGACCGCCTGTTTGACCGCGAAGAAGGCGGTGGCGGCCAGCGTCATCGGCGGCTCTCCGATCTCCTTGGACGACAGCAGCTCGCTCGCGTCCGGAGCTTGCGGCGCCAGGTCGCGCGGGAACAGGATCACGTTCATCTCCAGCGGGATGGACTGCGCTGCGGGCGGCTTGTATTCCCAGGTGTTGACCGTGTACAGCGCGCCGGGCGCAGGACGGGTGGCCGAGGTCGTGGTGGCGGAGGTGGCTGGCTGGTAGCTCAGCTCCTCGCTCAGCACGTAGCCCAGGCCCTGCACGAAGCCGCCTTCAACCTGGCCCACGTCCACGGCGGGGTTCAGGCTGATCCCCGCGTCGTACACCACGTCGGCCCGCAACACCGTGGTTTCGCCCGTCAGCACGTCGATCTCGACCTCGGTGCAGGCCGCGCTGAAGGTGTAGCCGTTGAAGTAGTCCACTTCTTCGCTTGCGGCCACCAGTTCACCCTGTGCGTTCCTGACCTGCTTGAAGGTCAGGCCGGTGTCCGGCTTGTCGCCGCCCGGCACCGCGATGCGCGCCTGCGCCGACAGGTTGACGCGGGCGTTGAAGGCGCTATCGACGATGATGGCCCACATCAGTTTTGGCGGCGCGCCGTTCGCTTGGGGCATCATGGCGCGCCAGCCTTGCTGGAAATCCCAGAAGTTGATTTGCTTGGTGACGCACCAGGCGTTGCCATGCTGCAGCTGCAGATGGCGGCAGTAGTCCTCCAGCCGCTGCCGCAGCGCCTGGCAGGCTTGCTGGGCGGCCCCGCCGTTGAAGGAGGTGCCGGTCGACGCGCCCGTGCCTTCAGGGTTGGGGACCACGGCGGTATCGCATTCGGCCACACGGATCGAGGCCATCGGCACGTTCAGCGCCAGTGCTACCACCTGCGCCACCTTGGTGTCCAGGCCCTGGCCCATTTCCACGCCGCCGTGGCGCACCAGTACCGCGCCGTCCGGCGAGTAGACCTCGATCAGGGCGCCGCCCTGTTCCAGCGCGGTCAGGTTGAACCCGGAACCGTATTTGACCGGCAGCAGGGAAATGCCGCGCTTGCGCCAGCGGTTGTTGGCGTTGAACTCGTGCACCGCCTGCTGGCGGGCATGGAAGTCGGACTTTTCGATGGTGTAATCCCACACTTCGCGCATGTAGCAGGACTCCAGCGGTTCGCCGTAGGGCGTGCTGTCCCCCGGCACGTACAGGTTCTTTTCCCGCACCGTATGGGCCGGCAGGCCGACGCTGTGCGCGGCCGCTTCGACCGCATCTTCCACGATCAGCACCGCCTGCAGCATGCCCATGGTACGCATCGAGGTGTTGCTGGTCTTGTTGGTGCGGCACACGTCAGCCGCGCAGTTCCAGTTCGGAATGTTGTAGGCGGTGTCGCTGCGCAGCGCCAGGCAGTCGCTGACGATGGGCGAACATTCGTAGGTGCGGCCGCCGTCCAGCCAGAAATCGGCCTGGAAGCCCAGCAGCTTGCCGTGCGTGGCGGGATTGGAAGCGTCGCCGACGGCGATGTTGTAATTGCCCAGCACCGGATGGCGATGGCCGAACATGGCGCTGTCGACCTGGCGCAGCAGGGCCAGGCGCACGGTGCGGTTCTGCTTCCAGGCCGCCACGGCGGCCATGCTGGAGGCGTAGGCGGAGATGTTGCACTTGCCGCCATAGCCGCCGCCGGTGCGGCGCACCTGCACGCTGACCTGGTTCGACGCCAGCCCGATCACGCTGCATGCCGCGCTTTGCACCGAGGCCGGACTCTGGGTGGACGGATGCAGCCGCAGCTGGCGGTCGCCCAGCACTTCGGCCACGCAGGACTGGGTTTCCATGTAAAAGTGGATCTGGCTGCCGACTTTCTGCTTCGACGACACGCGCGTGCAGGCGACCTGCGTGCCCAGCCCCGGCACGGCAACGCCCTTGGCCACCACCGGCTCACCGGGGTCGGGCTGGCTGGTGTCGGCCTGCGGCAGCCACTGCAGCGTGCTGCCCTCGCGCGTGATCTGCCAGATATGGGTGGGGAAGGGCAGCAGGTCGGGGAACACGATTTTCTCGCGTTCGGCCTTGGTGTCGGGCAGGTCGAGCAAGGGCGGCGTGTCCGGATCGGGCGCGAACAGGCACAGTTCGGTCTGCAGGTGCCAGGCGGCTTCCTGCGCTTCCTGTTCGTCCTCGGCCAGCACCATGCCGATGGACTGGCCAAAGCCGGTCAGCAGCAGCGGCGCGCAGGCGTCATAGCCGGCCGGCAGCCTGCCGTGCGGACAGGCGGACGGCTCGACGCTGATGGCGAACAGCGGCTCGTCGGCACCGATGCCGATCACCGCCGCCGCCGGCACGTCGATCGCGGTAACGTAGTCGACCACGCCGGGGAATCGCAGGCGCAGCGCGTCGAGCACCTGGGCCGGACTGGCGTAGCCTTCCACGCCCGGCACGCGGTATGTGCAGGTGCCCAGCGCGATGGTGCTTTGCACCGGGGCGCCGTTCAGGCCGCGCCGGGGCAGCGGAATGTCATGCACATACTGGGCTTCGCCGGTGGCTTGCAGGTAGGCGCCGATCTTGATGTAGGGCAGGTTGGCCGGGTATTCGGCCGGTTCCTTCTCGTAGGCCTGGGTGCCGCGCGTCTCTTGCGGCTGGCTGCGCTGCGCCGCCGAGCGCACCGGTTCCGGCACCGGCAGGCCGCGCCATTGCGCCACCTCGATGAAAAACTTGTACAAATAGGACAGGCACAGCGCCCGCTTGTAGCCGCTGGAATAGCCCTCGTCCGGCAGTTCCGCATAGTGAGCGGCATGGCGGCGCATGATGGTGTCCACTTCGGCGCCCAGCGCCTCCAGCGCCACGCCCAGCGTCGCCTCGGTCCAGGGCTGGCCGAGCAGCGCTGCTTCGCACAGCGGCAAGCGGCAAGCCACCGGCGAGATCCCGCCCAGCACCAGCACCGCTTCGGTCACGCGCTGCTCCGCGTCCAGCAGCACCCGCATGCCGCCGTTGACGATGGAATGGGCATTGACGATGCGCTGGGCGGTCTTGTAGGTCTGCGCGTATTCGTTGTCGCGCGTGGCCGGCACCTCGTAGCGCAGCAGCACGCAGCCGCCGTCCAGCTCCGCCGCACTGTTCCACCGCGCGGCGAAGTCCAGCAGGCCGAAGCGGCGTTCGCCTTCCCAGCCGGGTGCAATGGCGAGCACGTTGGCGCCGAGCGCGGCCAGGGCCGTGAAGCAGTCGGACGGAAACGGTACGCCTTGTTCGCCGTGCCGCACCACCAGCATGGTGTTGCCCGCCAGCGTGGCGGCATTGCGCACGATGGTGCCGGCGGTGCGGCCTGCCATGTAGCGCAGGGCCAGCAGGCCGGGCACGGCGGCGGCGCCGGCAGGCGTGTCGGCGATCTGGCGGTCGAGCAGTTCCAGCAGCGCGCTGTAGCGCATGCCGGCGCCGAGGGTCAGCCTGCCGTGCGCCGCGCGGCTTTCACGCAATTCGCGCACCTGGGCCAGGTCGATGAAGACGCGCGGGTCCTCCACGGTGGCGGGATAGATGCCGATGGAGGTGTTGCCGCCGACCAGGCGCACGTTCTGGCGGTCGGGGTATTGGGCAAGCAGAGCCAGGGCCTCGCCCAGGGTGGTGGGGCGGAACCAGCGGGCGGCCGGCGCTTCGAAGGCCAGCGCGCGTGCGCGGCGGCGCAGTTCGTGCGGGAAGGAGAGCGTGAACGGCACCGCCTTGTCGATCGCCTCCGCCGGATCGATGATGCAGGCCATGCTGCCCTGTTCATCGACGGCGGGATTCCAGTCGGACGCGAATTCCTTCTTGAAGCCATACAGGATGGGACGGTAGCCGGTGCAGCGGCAGATGTTGCCGTCGAACAGCCCCTCGATCTCGGCCTTGGTGCCGGGCTTGGGGCCGCGCTCGGCGATGGCGGCCGTCATGTTCATGACCCAGCCGGGCGTGCAGAAACCGCATTGGGTGCCGTTGTTGTCCGCCAAACACTTCTGGACGGTGCTGATGGCCTCGGACTTCACGCTGCCCGTGCCTTCCACCGTGGTGACCATCATCCCGTCCAGCGCCGCCAGCGGCCGCATGCAGGAGTTGATGGATGAATTTTTCACCGTTTGCGTCGCCTCGTCCCACTCCGACAGCAGCACGGTGCAGGCGCCGCAGCCGCCCTGTTTGCAGCCGATCTTGGTGCCGGTCAGCCCAACGTCGGGTGAGCGCAAATAGTCGGCCAACAGCATTTTCGGGTCCACGTTGTGGCGCTGGACGCGCTTGCCGTTCAAATAAAAAACCAGGTCGGCGCTAAAGCCGGGAACGCTGTGGCTGTCGGGCATGGTGAATTCCTGTTCGCTGTTGGAAGTTATCGTTTTAAAAGCTATTACACGCTGGTGATCCTGATAACCTTAGCAGAAGCCAAATGGCAAATCAATCGCCCGAGGTTGAGTGCTTGCCGCCCGAACGATGGCGGCAATTGTTGTTGTTAATTTGGGAATGGCTGGAAATTCCCAAGCTGGATTCTCGAGTTTTCGAATATATTGTGAGGTCGATAGAAATGGGCGGGCCGGCTGGCGGCTTTCATTTCTTAATCAAACTTCCCGGGAGGCTCCAGATGAACGTGAAATCGGGACTGTCTTGCGCCAGCTTCACCGCAGTGCTGCTGTGCCTGTCCCAAGGGGCTGAGAATTCCTTTGAGCCACACCCATATCGAGATCACGCCGGGAATAGATGGGCAAATTTATGATATTGCCATAGACAATGTGTTCGCGCCGGATTATGACCGAACCAAGTGGTGGTTCCGCCGTCCTATGCAAAAAGCTTGACCGCGAACAGCACGGTTAATTTATGCAGCGGCAATCCCCCCCAAAGTGCCGTACGCGCTCAACGAGACCGTTGCCAGCCAGGGTGTCGACTGGGTACATACGAACTGTGCAGCGAGCGGTTATAAGTCGGCTTTTAAAAACGGACTCATCTACAGCCAGAATATCAATTTGACGAATAGCCAGACTTATTGCCGTCTTTGTCCCAATTGATATTGACTACGCCGCGCTGCGCGCGTTATTGGAAAATGCCTGGGGGATGGGGCATAATGAACCTATGGACGCCGCAGCCGGCATCATTGTCATAGGGAACTTTCCCCAGCTCCGACTGATCGCATGGAATCGTAATCCGCATGAGGCGAGCACCGGGGCGGAGGCGTTCGACCTCTACGAGCACAACTGGCGGTTCGTTGACGCAACTGCCATGCCGCCGCACGAGCGTGCCATGCTCGACCGCCTCACGCATGAATACGGCCATGGCATCTTGCATGTTTGACCGGCCTCGCCACCAGCGCGTCGCAAAGTTCCTCGCATCCCTCAATGCAGATTTTCTTGCCCAGTCCTGCTGCTATTTCGGCGGCGGGACCGCAATCGTGTTGTCGCTGAACGAGTACCGGGAGTCGGCCGATGTTGATTTCCTGTGCAGCTCGGTTGATGGCTACCGTGCTTTGCGCAATACGATCACTAACGCTTCGTTGGGAGACATTCTCAGTCAACCGGTTGAACTGGCCCGCGAGGTGCGTGCGGACCGCTATGGCATTCGGACGTTCGTGCGTGTGGACGGCGTCCCGATCAAATTTGAGATCGGGAATGAGGCCCGGATGAATGTCACAGGCGCGCTGAGTCCTCTGTTTGGTGTGCCAACGCTGTGCCGTGAGGATATGTACGCCGAACAGCTACTGGCTAATGCGGACCGGTACGGCGAACGCTCAGTTGCCAGCCGCGATGCCATCGACTTGGCGATGCTGATTGAGAACTGGGGCCCGATCCCTGACGAGGCCTGGGCCAAAGCACGAAGGGCATATGGTCACAGCGTCGACGCGGGCTACAGCAAGGCAGTTTCATTGGTAAGCGATCAGGCATACTTGTCGTCCTGCTTGCAGAAAATGGGCATGCAGCCCGTTTTGGCCGGGCGTATTCTGGCATTGTTGCAAGGCTTCCAGTCTTCCGAAGGCTAGGCGGCAAAGCGCTTGCGTGCTTCCCGCCGTGGCGACGCCACCGCTGCCGGGTGGCGCCATGCATGCCGGGCGGCAGCGGGTCAGGTGGCGGCGGTTTGCGGCCCGTTGGCCGGCTCGGCCGTGCCGTCGTCATGGTGGAAGGGGGCCTTCCAGCACACGATGAAGGATGGGATGGTGGCCACCATGACGAACACGAAGTAGGTCACGTAGCCCATCATCTCCTGCAGGTAGCCGCTGAGCACGCCGGTCACCATGCCGCACAGGCCCATCAGGCCGGTACCGAAAGCGTAGTGGGTGGTGGCGTACTTGCCGGGGGCCAGCTGCTGCATCAGGTAGATCATGAAGCCGACCGCGCCAAAGCCGAAGAAGAACTTCTCGATCACCACGCCGGAGGCGATGGCGAACACGCTGTCGGGCTGGTAGACGCTCATCACCAGGAAGGTGGCGTTGGGGATGTTGATGGCGCAGCACAGCGTGAACAGGGTGGCTTTCAGCCCGCGCCGCGCCACGAACCAGCCGCCCAGCAGTGAACCCAGCAGCACGGCAGCCAGGCCGTAGGTGCCGTAGATGATGCCCAGTTGCTCGTTCGACAGGCCCAGGCCGCCCTTGCTCACCGGGTCCACCATGAAGAAGGGACCGATCTTTTCCAGGAAGCCCACGCTGAGGCGGAACAGGAAGGCGAAGGCGATCATCAGCCACACGCCGCGCTTGGCGAACAGGGTGCGGAAGGCGTCCAGCAGGATGCGGCGCGCTTCGGCCGCAGAGGAGGGCGTGTCCGGGGCGCGCGCGCCGTCCGGCATCACGCGTACGTGCCAGGCCATCATCAGCAGCGTCAGCACGGCGACGATGATGAAGATGACGCGCCAGGCGTCCATCCACTCCGGGCCGAAGGTCTTCGGATCATGGCCGAACACGTCGGCGTGCAGGCGGCCGGACAGGTACACCAGGCCGCCCGAGGCGACGATGGGGCCGACGTTCCACGACAGGCTCTGGATGCCGCAGTACAGCGACTGGCTGCGCGAGTCGAGCGAGGTGACGTACACGCCGTCGCTGGCGATGTCCTGGGTGGCGCCGATGAAGGACATCAGCACGAACATCACCATCAGCATCACCAGCGCGTTCGGGATCGCCATGGCCAGCGCGATGGCGCCGAAGCCGAGCGCCAGCAGCAGCTGCGTGGCCAGCACGAAGAATTTCTTGGTGCGGTACATGTCCACGAAGGGGGCGAACAGCGGCTTGACGGTGTAGGCGAAGATCAGCAGGCTGGAATAGCCGGCGGCCTGGCCGTTGTCCATGCCCAGGTTCTTGAACATGATGGAACTGACGCTGGTCAGCATCACATAGGCCAGCGCCATGGTGAAGTAACCGGTGGGCACCCATAGCAGCGGCGAGGTGGTGGGGCGGGTTGGTGGCATTGCGTGTCTCCGTTGCTGCTTGCAGCTTATTTTACCGGTGGCTTGAAAACGTTTTCACATTTTATGAAAACGTTTTCATGATACCGAGAGACTTTTCATCATGTCAAACAAAACCGCAGTTTTGCGGCAAATTGATTGCCGGGATAGGCGAACTGCCGGGAGAGGCGGGGACGGGGCGGCTTGCGGCAGCCCCGCAGCAGGCTAGTAGAATTCCGGGACCACGATCTCCTGCGGCACCGGGCGGCGTACATAGTCGTCGTTGTATTCCCGCTCGGGCAGCTGGATCAGCGGGCGCTCGACTTCGACATAGGGCATCTGCTGCAGCAAGTGGTGGATGCAGTTCAGGCGCGCCTTCTTCTTGTCCACGCCTTGCACCACCCACCATTTGGCTTCTTCGATGTGGGTGCGCTCCAGCATGATCTCCTTGGCCTTGGTGTATTCCTCCCAGCGGCGGCGCGATTCGAGGTCCATCGGGCTGAGCTTCCACTGCTTGAGCGGGTCGTGGATGCGGCTCAGGAAGCGCGCGTTCTGTTCCTCGTCCGAGATGGAGAACCAGTACTTGATCACCTGGATGCCGGAGCGCACCAGCATGCGCTCGAATTCCGGCACAGACTGGAAGAATTCCTCGTACTGCTCGTTGCTGCAAAAGCCCATCACGCGCTCGATGCCAGCGCGGTTGTACCAGCTGCGGTCGAACAGCACGATCTCGCCGGCGGCCGGCAGGTGGGCCACGTAGCGCTGGAAATACCATTGCGTGCGTTCGCGGTCGTTGGGGGCGGGCAGGGCGGCCACCCGGCACACGCGCGGATTCAGGCGCTGCACGATGCGCTTGATGACGCCGCCCTTGCCGGCCGCGTCGCGGCCCTCAAACAGGATCACCACCTTGTGGCCGGTGTGCACCACCCAGTCCTGCAGCTTGACCAGCTCGGCCTGCATGCGGAACAGTTCGCGGAAGTAGACCCGTCGCGCTTCCTTTTCCTGCTCACTGCGGCCTTGCTGCGGCAGCAGGGTGCCGGAATCGAGGTCGCGGTCGTCCAGCTCCAGTTCCAGTTCCTCGTCGTAGCTGTCGACAATGTCCTTGTGCACGCGGGCGGTCAGTTCTCTCAGTTGGATGTCCATGGTGGGCGTTCGCAGTAGCCTGATGATAGTCGTCCGAGTATAGGCGGGCGATGTGACATGCCCGTGACCGGGCTGCCGGTTTGTTGTGGCGGACAAACGGTACGCCGGTTTAGATTGCGCATTTCGGGATCGAAGTGGTAACGTTAACCTATAAAAATAATCCTGGTTGCGCTCAAATTGGAGAAACCGATGAATCTCGCTTTTCGCCCGCCGCGCCGGGGCTTGCTGCTGGCTTTGCTATTGCACGCGGGCCTGGCCGCCGTACCTGCCCGCGCCGATGTGTACGACGACATGCGGACCAAGTGGCTGAACCGCAGCGCGAGCGCGCCCGCCCTCGCGCCCGACGATCCCGACGTGGCCATGCAGGCTGCCGGCGGCAGTGCCGCCGCCACGCAGTACTGGAGCACGATGAACCGGGGCCCCGGCCGCACCGCGCTGTGGCCCGACTTGCCGCTGGGCGCAGTGTCGGCCAGTATCACTGCCAGCGTGGCGCGTTTGAGCACACTGATGGCGGCCTACCAGTCCGCCGCTTCGCCTTACTATCAGAATCCCGAGGTGCTGCAGGCAGCGCTGGAGGGGCTGGATTGGCTGCTGGCCAACGGGTATTCCGCCACCGGCACCGGCCATGACAACTGGTGGGACTGGCAGATCGGCGCTCCGGCCAATCTGAACAACCTCATGATGGCGAACTACAGCCTGCTGTCGCCGGCGCGTATCGCCGCGTGCATCGCCGCGATCGACCACTACGCGCCCGATCCGACGCGGCGCGCCAGCATGGATGGTTCGATTGCCGCCAACGCCATTGAGGAAGTGGGCGCCAACCGCCTGGACAAGGCGCTTGGCGCAGTGATGCGTGGCATATTGGGCAAGAGCGGCGCCAAGATCACGGCAGGGCGCGATGCGATCCCCGCGGCGTTGGCCTACGTGGCCACCGGCGACGGCTACTACACCGACGGCAGCTTTATCCAGCACACGCACACGCCTTACGTGGGCGCCTACGGCACGGTGCTGCTGGCCGATATCAGCAAGCTGTATTACCTGCTGAACGACAGCCCCTGGTCCATCAGCACGGACCCGAACTACCTCAATCCCTACGACTGGGCGATGAACGCCTATCGCCCATTCATCTTCGACGGCGCCATGATGGACAACCAGCGCGGCCGCAGCATTTCGCGCCAGGGCACGTCGGACCACCTTAGCGGCCGTGCGACCGTCAGTGCCCTGGCCGAGCTGGCACAGGTGCTGCCCGCAGCGCAGGCGCTGCAGCTGAAATCGGTGATCAAGGGCTGGGTGGAGCGCGACGGCAGCTTTGGAGAAAGCTATTTCACGCCGCAGTACGGCTCCGGCGTGCCGGTGTTCGACATCGCGCTCATCAAGGCCATCCTGAACGATGCGGGCATCCCCTCGGCGCCGGAGGGCAACGAAACGCGCATCTTCCCGTCGGCCGACCGCGCCGTGTCGCGCGGCGACGGCTATGCCTTCGCCTTGTCGATGTTCTCCAAGCGCATCAGTGCCTTTGAATTCGGCAATGGCGAAAACAAGTTCGGCTGGTGGACCGGCATCGGCATGACCCAGCTCTATAACGCCGACCAGACCCAGTACGGCAACGACTTCTGGCCCACGGTCGACCTGCGGCGCCTGTCCGGCACCACGACCGACCGCAGTGGCGGCACGCCGGTGGCGTGGAAGCACTACGGCAACACCAAGAACGCCATCGGCGGCGCGGAACTGAACCGCCAGTTCGCCACCGCCGCCATGGAGTTCGCGCTGACCAACGCCACGGCCAGTACCCTGTCGGGCAAGAAGGCCTGGTTCCTGTTCGGCGACCGCATCGTCGCCGTCGGCACCGGCATCACCAGCACCGACGGCGTGCCGGTTGAAACCATTGTGGAAAACCGCCTGCTGAACGGAGCGGGCGACAATCAGCTGACCGTCAACGACGTGGCCAACGTCATGCCTGCCCCGCTGGGCTGGAGCGAGGCCATGCCCGCCACAAAGTGGGCGCACCTGGCTGGCAATACATCCTACGGGTCCGATATCGGTTATGTCTTTCCCGATCTCCCTGCGGTGGCCGCGTTGCGCGAAAGCCGTAGCGGCGCGTGGCGTAACATCAACGATGGCGGCAGCACGGCCACGGTCAGCAACAACTTCCTGAGCCTGGCGCTGAACCACGGCGTCAATCCGGTGAACGCGGCCTACACCTACGTCCTGCTGCCAAACCGCAGCGCGGAGGAAACCGCCGCCTTTGCCGCCGCCAATCCCATCAGCGTGATCGAACGCTCCACCACCGCCACGGCCGTGCGCGACAATACGCAGGGCGTGACGGGCGTGGTGTACTGGTTCGACGCGCCGAAGACTGTCAACGTCGCGGGCCAGCCTTATCTCACCAGCGACAAGCGCTCGGTGGTCACGCTGCGGCAGGCGGGCGGCGAGCTGGAACTGGCGGTGGCCGATCCGACCCAGCTCAATACGGGCTTGATCAACCTTGAACTGAACCGCGCCGGCAACCTGGTGAGCAAGGACGACGCCATCGCTTTCCTCAATCCGGGCGGCGCCACCATCAAGCTGGCGGTCAGCGTCAACGGCGCGCTGGGCAAGTCGTTCAAGGCCAGGTTCACGCTGATCAACAGGACGGCGCTGGCGCCCGCTGCGGACGCGTATGTGCGCGATGGCACCTACGCCGGCGCCAACTACGGCGCCACCGCGACCATGGTGGTCAAGCAGGAGACGGTGAGCTATACCCGCAAGGCGCTGCTGAAGTTCGACCTTGCCGCCATCAGTGGCACGGTTACCAGCGCCAAGCTGAAACTGGTGCCGACTTCCGTCGGCATGGCGGGCGTGACGCACAATCTGTATCAAACCGCAGCAGACAGCTGGACCGAGAGCGCGCTGACCTGGAATGGCATGCCGGCCAACGGCGGCTTGCTGGGGAGCTGGGAGGTGCCGGCGGCGAATACGCCGGTCGAAATCGATGTGACGGCGGCTGCCAGCGGCGTGATGGGCGGCAGCAAGGTGTTGTCGCTGAAGCTGGAGGGCGCCGCCAATTACGGCAGCGCCTCGTCGGTGGAATATGGGACCAGGGAGCATGGGAATGCGAATTACCGTCCCACGCTGGTCGTGACTTATCAGTAATTCCTGAAGTAATTCACGAGCAACCCTTTGCCCGTTCCTGCGATTCGCCGGGGCGGGTTTTTTTTGGCCGCAGCGCGAGCAAGGCCGCCAGTCCGGCACCCATCAGCAGCAGCGATGCAGGTTCGGGCAGGGCTGCCGCATCCAGATAGTGAATGGTCAGGACCATGCCCGCGCGGTCCGCCGCGTAGGCGCCGTTGTTGGCCACTGTCCATTGCGCCACGGTGGACCCTCGCAGGTGCATGCCGAACCAGCTGTCGCGCGCGGCCAGGCTGGCCGCCAGCAGGGAAGTGAGGTCGAAATGGCTGGTCGCCCGGCCCGCCAGCGTGGACACCACAGAGCCGTAGTTGGCGCCGGGCGCGTTCCAGCTGTAGGCCAGCTTGCCCGCGTTGGCGTCCGCGTCGAAGCCTACCAGCGTGCCGTTCTGCGGCCCGGTCTCGCCCTCCTTGAGTTCAAATGACAGCACCGCGCTGGAAATGGTCTTGCCCGCCAGCGCTCCGATATCGACCTGCATGATGGTGCGGCTCAAATTGCTGCGTTCCACGCCCAGGATGTGCGCCCAGGCGCTGCTGTACATGCCCAGGTAGCCGGTGCCCGCGTAGGTGCTGGCGGTATTGCTGTTCCTGAGCGTGGAGAAGGTGCCGATGTCGTCGAGCGAAATCGCCATCACGCCGGCTTGCGCCTGAGTTGCGGCCAGCAGTGGGATCAGGGCTAACAGTGTTTTCATGATGCGTCTCCGGTGGTGTAGTTGGCAACGTGCTCCGTGCGCGCGCCTTTCTTGTCTGCGCGTCCTTCGAAATAGCGTCCGATTTCCTCCAGCGTCTTGCCGCGCGTTTCGGGCAACAGGATGGCGGCGGCCAGGAAGTACACCACCGTGCAGCCGGCCCAGGCGAAGAACATGGGCGCATAGCCGTGCTGGCCCACGGTGGGCAGGAACACTGCCGCGATGGAGGTCGATACCAGCTGATTGAGCAGCAGGGCCACGCTCATGCCGTTGGAACGGATGCGGTTTGGCATCAGCTCGGACAGCGCCAGCCACACGCACACGCCGGGACCGACCGCGAAGCTGGAGACAAATGCCAACAGGCAGGCCAGCAGCAGCCAGCCTTGGGCTGGCGTGGGCGGTGGACCCAGGCGGGCGCGCTCGATCACCAGCGGCGCGCCTTGCGCCAGCCTCATGTCCGGGAAAGGGTTCAGATGCAGCGCGCGGAAGGCCGCTCCCAGCGCGCTGTCGCCTTCGATACCGCTGGGCGGGGCGATGCTCAGCGCTTGTCCCGGGCGCAGCGTGCGGACCTGGGTCAACGGGCCGTAGCTGTAGGCGATTTCGAGCTGGTAGGCGTCGTTGCCCGCCAGTGCGCGCAGCGCTGGAGCGTCCAGCGTGAGTGCCTGGTTTTTTGCCAGCGGCGCCAGCGTGGCGCGCAGGTCGGCTTTGCCGTGGTCCATGGCCAGGAACAGGGCGCCGGCGGCGCACAGCGAGGCGATGATGCCGCCGCAGCCCAGCATGAGCAGGAAGCGGCGGCCTTTGCGGTCCACCAGCACCACGGCCGCCACCGTCACCAGGGCGTTGGCCAGCTTCAGCGCCACGTCGCCCCAGTTGGCCTGCGATCCGGCCAGGCCGCCCTGTTCAAGAATGTTGACAGAGTAGGCCAGCACCGAGTTCATGCCAGTGGCCTGGTTGCAGGCCAGGATCAGGCAGGCCAGCAGGAAGGGGAGTACAAAGCGGCGCTGCATAAGGCTGCCCTGGTCGGCGGCGCCATGGTTGCCGGCTGTGGCCTTGGTCCCGGTGCTGCCTGCGGCCGCGCCGATGGCGGCCAGCTCGGCGTCGGCATCGGCGTGTGTGCGGGTGCGGCGCAGGGCGGCGAGCGCCTGTTCGCGGCGTCCGCGCGCAAGCAGCCAGCGCGGCGATTCGCTCAGGCCCAGCACGCCGGCGCAGAACAGCAGTCCCGGCGCCAGGCTGAGCCAAAAGATGCGGCGCCAGGCTGCGTCCTGCATGGCGGGCAGCCCGGCGGGATTGGTCTGTGCGACGGTTTCCACCTGCTGCGATACGATCAGGCCGATCAGCGCGGCGGCCACCAGGCCGATGGTGAGCAACAGCTGGAACAAGGCCGTGCCGCGCCCGCGCACGGCCGCCGGCAGCGACTCGGCCAGGTAGAGCGGCACGATCACGCCGACCAGGCCACCGCTGACCCCTTGCAGCAAGCGGCCCAGCAGCAGCGGCACATAGCCGGCGGCCAGCGCGATCATGGGAATGCTGGCTGAGAACAGCAGGCCAGCCACCAGCATGCCGGCCTTGCGGCCGATGGTGTCGGCCAGCGCGCCGGCGGCCAGTGAGGACAGTACTGAGCCGAGCAGCACGGCGGCCACGACCAAGCCGAGCTGTTGCGCCGACAGCTTCCACAGCTGCGCGGCGGACGACTCCAGATAGGGCAGGGCGCCGGCGATGATGCCGACGTCGATACCGTACAGCAGGCCGCCAAGGCCGGCCACGGCCAGCAGGTAACGGGTTTGGCTAGCGTGTTTCTCAGGCGGGTAGGGGCGCATGGTGTTTTCCTTGTTGAATGTCCAGCGGGTCCAGGGGACGGCCGCGCAGCAGCACGGAACGTACTTGCAATTCGTCGTCCAGCACGACGATGTCGGCGCGCGCACCTGCTGCCAGGCGGCCGCGGTCCTGCATGCCGAGGTAGTCGGCCGGGAAGCGCGACACGCGGTCGCTGGCGTCGGCCAGCATCAGGCCGATGCCGACCAGGTTGCGCAGCGCCTGGTCCATCGTCAGCGCGCTGCCGGCCAGCGAATCGCCGCTGGCCAGGCGCACGCAGCCCGCGCATTTCATGACGCGCTGGCTGCCCAGCATGTAGGCGCCGTCCGGCATGCCGGTGGCGGACGTGGCGTCGGTCACCGCGTACAGGCGCGGGATGGCGCGCACGGCGGCGCGCAGCGCGCCGGGTCGGGCGTGGTGCAGGTCGGGGATGATTTCGGCGTATTGTCCGTGCGCCAGCGCAGCGCCGACGATGCCGGGCGCATACTGGTTCAGGCCCGTCATGCCATTGAACAGGTGGGTGAACCCGGCCAGGCCCGCCTCGAGCGCCGCCACGCCGTCTTCATAAGTGCCGGCGCTGTGGCCGGCCTGCACCCGGATGCCCATGGCGCACAACTGGGGAATGAGCTCCAGGTGGCCGGCCACTTCAGGCGCCAGGGTCAACACGCGGATGGGCGCCAGCGCATGCCACGCCAGCACCTGTACCAGCGTGCCGGGCGTGACCAGCGGCGGCTGCGCACCCAGGCGGCCGATGTTGAGAAAAGGGCCTTCCAGGTGCACGCCGGCGATGTGTGCGGCATCCGCAGCGGGGGTGGCCATGGCAGCGGCAGCGCCGCGCAGCGCGTGCGCTATTGCCTCCGGCGGCGCGGTCATGGTGGTGGCCAGCAGCGTTGTGGTACCGTGGCGTGCGTGCAGCCGGGCCACGGTCTGCGCGGCGCCGCCGCCCTGCATGATGTCCACGCCGCCCGCCCCGTGCACGTGCAGGTCGATAAAGCCGGGCAGTATCCAGCGGTCGCCGCGCGCGGTGTCGTCGGCTTCGATGGCAACGATGTCGGCTCCATGGCGCAGGCGTCCGCGTATCCAGCCGCCGGGGGTGAGGATGCGGCCTTCCAGCGTCCCGTGCATGTCAGTTGCCATGCTCGTGCTCCGCAATGATGACGGTGATGCCCTGCGCCGCTAGCTGCTCGCGCAGCGTGGGCGCCAGGCTGGCGTCGGTGATGATGGTGTCCACATGCTTGAGCGCGCAAATGCGGTTCAGGCAGATGCGGCCGAATTTGGACGCGTCGGCCAGCACGATCACCTGGCGCGCACAGGCAGCCATGCGTGCGTTCAGGCTGGCGTCCGCGGCGTCGTGGGTGGACAGGCCGAAGGCCGGATCGATGCCGTCCGCGCCGAGAAACAGCTTGTCGAACACATAGCCGTCCAGGCTGGCCTCGGCCTGTTTGCCTTGCAGAGACTGGGACGCGTGGCGCAGCACGCCGCCTGACACGATCAGGTCGATGTCGCTGGAGTGCGCCAGTTCGGAGGCAATCGGCAGGCTGTTGGTAAACACCGTCAGCGTGCCGCGCGCGCTGAGCAGGCGCGCCAGTTGCAGGGTGCTGCTGCCTGCGTCCAGTATCAGCTTGTCGCCGGGCGCAACCAGGGCCGCCGCGCAAGCGGCGATGCGCTGCTTGCGCTCGCGGTGCTGCAGGCGTTTTTCCGCCAGCGGTGCTTCCGGCGGGGCGGAATGCGCCAGCCGCGCACCGCCGTGCTGGCGCTGCACCAGGCCGGCTTCGGCCAGCGCCCGCAGGTCCAGGCGTATCGTCACCGCCGTGACGCCGAGGCGCTGCGCCAGGCGCTGCACGCGCACACTGTCCTGCTCGCGCAGCGCATGCAGGATTTGCCGGCGCCGTTCCTCGCAGCTGGCCGTGGTGTTGCCGTGGTAGTGCGGCGCGGCGCCGCCGGCCGGGGCGAATGTCAGCATGGCGCGGCCACCCCGTTGAGCCGGCACGCGCGGGCGTAGCGCGCCAGCACCAGTGCGACTTTGTGGCGCGCCAGGTCTGCAGCACGCGCGGGCAGGCGCCCGGCGTTGACCAGTTCGGCCTGTTCCGGCAGGTATTGGCTGAGCAGGGGAAGCGGCAATGGGCCCGCGTCCAGGTTGGCTTTCAGCGTGGCGAGCGCCTGCTGTACCGGCGCCGCAGGCCAGTAGTAGCGGCTGCGGTCGGACAGCGCGTAGCGGCGCAGCGTGGCTTGCTGGCCGGGCGTGCCAGGGTAGTGCTTGTTCCAGTAGCCGGGCTGCTCCAGCATGCAGCGCTCAAGCACTGCCTTGAAGTGCGAGCGCTGCTCGACGGGCAGCAGTTCGTCCTCGATGGCGGCCAGCGCGAACCATGCCTCGCGCAGCGCGTGGGTAGCAGCCGGTCCCACCTTGAGAATGGCGAAGTGGCCGCGCACCAGCGCGTGCAGCGCCTGTTCGGACTGGTAGTCGGTGGAATGGGCTTCATACACCAGGCCCGGATGGTCCTCGATGAAGGCCGACAGTTCAAGCGCTTCCGCCGGCGCGTAGTGGCGCACCGTGCTGTGGTCGAAATCCACGCCCGGCTGCACCACCAGCGCGATCACGCGCTGCCATGCCGCCTCCAGGCCGCGCTGCGCGAAGGCCCGGCGATGTGCCTCCAGCGTAGCGGCCGCCGCCTGTGGGCGCGTCACCTGGATGCCGCCTTCCAGCGACGCTTCGCCGCCCGGCACCGGCACCTCGGTGCCAACCACGTACACCGGCGGCGTCAGGCCGGCACCGGCCGCCGCGCGTTCGGCCACATCGGCCAGGTCGGCCGAACGCGCCGCCACCAGGTCGTCCGGCAGCGGCAGCGGGTCTCCCGCGCAGGCCATGCTGCAATCGAGGTGGATTTTTTCAAAGCCTGCTTCGACGTAGGCTGCGATCAGCACGCGCGCATGCGCCATCGCCTGCTCCGGCGGCAGGTGCTGCCAGGTGTTGGGACCGAGATGGTCTCCGCCCAGGATCAACCGCTCCGCCGGGAAGTCCATCGAACGAGCCAGGCCGCGCACGTAGGCGACAAAGTCGCGCGGGCGCATGCCGGTGTAGCCGCCGAACTGGTCGACCTGGTTGGAGGTCGATTCCACCAGCAGCGGGCCGCCGTGTTCCAGGGCGACGGCAATAGCCGCCTGCAGTACTTCGGCGTTGCTGCAGCAGACGCTGGCGATTCCCGCGGCCGCGCCGTTGCCGTGCTCGCGTATCAGGTTTTGGAGATGGGACATCATGATTCCTTTGCAATGAGGTTGGGCTGGCGCGCCAGCAGGGCCGCGCCGCGCGCGCCGCCGGCGTCGCCGAAGAAGGGCGGCAGGATGGGCGGCACCGCAAGACCGGGCAGCAGGTGGGCACTGGCCGCTTGCGCCAGCTCCGTGTACAAGTGCGGCATGCGCGACAAGCCGCCACCCAGTACGATGGCGTGCGGGTCGTACGCCAGCACGATGCGGGCGATGGCCGCGCCCAGCAGGTCCAGGTGCAGCGCCACGACGCGCTGTGCCACCGGGTCGCCCGCGCAGCGCAGCGCGAGCAGGGCCTCCGCGTCCGCCCCGTTGGCGCCGTTGCCGTCAGTCGCACCGCCGATTGCGTGCCGGTGCAGGCGGCGCATGCCGGTGCCGGACACGTAGCATTCGAGGCAGGCTTGGCTACCGCAGGCGCAGTGCCAGACCGGCAGACCGTAGCGCCGCAGCAGGTCCGGACCGATGGGCCAGTGGCCCCATTCGCCCGCGATGCCGTTGCGTCCGCGAACCAGCTGGCCGTCCAGCACATACCCGGCGCCGGCGCCGGTGCCGATGATGAGGCCAAACATGCTGGGGTAACCTTGCGCCGCACCGCCATGCGCCTCCGACAGCGCAAAGCACTGGCAGTCGTTGCCGATGGCGATGGGACGCTCCAGCATGGTGCGCAGCACGGGCAGCAGGTGGCGTCCGGTCAGGCAGGGCACGTTGGCGCTGAGGTGCTTGCCGCTGGCTGCATCGACGATGCCTGGAACGCCCAACCCCACCGGTGCACGCATGCCCAGTTCCTGGTCGGCGCCGCGCACCAGGTCGGCCAGGGCGGCCACGAAGGTGCCGTAGTCGCTGCCGGGGGTGGGCACGCGGCGGCGCAGGAGCACGTTCAGCGCCGCATCGCACGCCACCAGTTCCATCTTGGTGCCGCCGATGTCGATGCCGTAGGTGTTGCCGCTGACCGGCTCAGGCGGCTTCATCGGCATACACCGTTACGCCTTGCACCACGCGGTTCACGGTGCCGTCGGGGAAGGGATTGTCCGGCGTGAGGCCGAGGCGCACCGACTGGTGCAGCGCCAGCGTTTGCGCCAGCAGCACGTAGGCCGCCGCCAGCCAGGCGTCGGGCAGGTCCGCAGGCGCGCCCAGCGCGGCGCCATCGAGCGCAGCCACGCGGCCCGCCACCCCGTCGCGCCGCAGTTCGGCCAGCAGGTCGTGCTCGTAGCGGCGCGCGTGGGCGCCCTGGCTGTGGAACAGCACCACCAGCGTGTCGCGGTTGAGCATGGACTTGGGGCCGTGGCGGAAGCCCAGCGGCGTGTTGGGCATGGCCAGCACCTGGCCTGCGGTGAGCTCCAGCACCTTGAGCGCCGCTTCGCGCGCTAGGCTTTCGAGGGCTGCCCCGCCCAGGTAGACGATGCGCGACACCGCCAGGCAGCCAAGCTGGCGCCACTCCGCGGCGAGGGTGTCCAGCCAGTGGCCGGCCAATGCCGCCACGGCGTCGATGCGCTGCGCCGCCTGCGCCAGCGGGGCAGGTTCCAGCAGCGACAGCGCGGCCAGCAGCATGGTGGTGAAACTGCTGGTCATGGCGAAGCTGCGGTCGCAGGTGGCCGGCGGCAGCAGCAGGGTGATGGTGTCGCTGCGGCCGCCGCCGTCGCGAGCCAGCGCGCCTTCGCCGTTGCAGGTGATATGCAGGAACAGGACGCCCGGCGCCTTGGCGCGCACCAGGTCCACCACGGCCTGGCTTTCCGGGCTGTTGCCGCTGCGTGCGAACGATACCAGCAACAAGGGCTTGCCGGCGGCCAGGTAGAGGGCAGGGTGGCTCAGCAGGCTGGTGGTGGCCACGGCGCGGACTTGCGCCGGCCAGGCCTGGTTCAGGCCGTCGGCGGCCACTTCGCCGATAAAGGAAGAGGTGCCTGCGCCGGTGAGGATGGCTTGCGCCGACGGGTCGGCCAGCAAGGCGTGCAGCCGGGCGCGGTCGGCTGCGGATATGCTGTTGGCGCCGGGCCCGGTTTCGTCCGGCTGCGCGTCGGTTGCCAGCGCGGCTGCCAGCTGGCGCCATACCGCAGGCTGTTGCGCGATCTCGCGCGCTGTGTGCTGTCCGCCCAGCGCTTCCCATTGTGCGCTGGCCAGGTCGTAAGGCTGTGTCATGTCATGCTCCGGTTCGATGGTGGAATTGATCGATCAAATAAATGGTAACGTTAACGCATCGACTTTTCCAGTTTCACTTTCGGATTTGTTGTCCGAATGCGCAAACGAAGAAACGGAGATAAAAACGCTGGTATTGGCGGATTTTAGTGTGGTATCGTTAACGCATTGTTGCCGCGATGTGGAACCCGGCTTCAGGAAATTTCCCAATTCTTAACAAAGGACGCACTATGAAACCTACTTTGCTCTCCTGGTCCGCAGTCCGGCTGCTGGGCGCCGCCTTGGCGCTGACGCTGCTGGCCGGCGCGCCCGGCGCGGCGGCCGAACGCGCCGTGACGCCTGCGGCCACCCTGGCGGTCATGCAGCGCGTGGCGGACTGGCAGCTGGCCCATCCCAGTACCTACCCTGAGGATGATTGGACCCAGGCGGTTGGCGACGCGGGCATGATGGCGCTGGCCGGCATCGCCGCCGACAGCCGTTACCGCGACGCCATGGTGTCCATGGGCCGGCGCAATGAATGGAAGCTGGGCCCGAGCATGTACCACGCGGACGACTACGCGGTGGGCCAGACCTACGCGGAACTGTACCTGCAGCTGCGCGACCCGGACATGATCGCGCCGATGCGCGCCCAGTTCGACTACATGCTGGCGCACCCGCGCGAAGGCAGCCTGAACTGGATCACGCCCGGCGTGCTGCACCGCTGGGCCTGGTGCGACTCGCTGTTCATGGGGCCTCCGGCCTGGGCGCGCCTTGCGGCCGCCACCGGCGAGCACCGTTACCTGGAGTTCGCGGTAGCGAACTGGTGGCGCACCTCGGATTACCTGTACGACAAGGAAGAACACCTGTACTACCGCGACAGCCGCTTCTTCAAACAGCGCGAAGCCAATGGGCGCAAGATGTTCTGGGGCCGTGGCAACGGCTGGGTGATGGGCGGCCTGGTACGCATGCTGCAGTACGTGCCGGCCGGCCATCCTTCGCGCGCGCGCTTCGTGCAGCAGTTCACCGAAATGTCGGAAAAGCTGCTCACGCTGCAGCAGCGCGACGGCATGTGGCGCGCCAGCCTGCTGGACCCGGCCAGCTACCCGCTGCAGGAAACCAGCGGCACCGGCCTGTACACCTATGCGCTGGCTTATGGCGTCAACCAAGGCTTGCTGGACCGTGCGCGCTTTGCGCCGGCGGTGGCCAAAGCCTGGGACGCGCTGGTGGCCAATGTGGATGCGGCCGGCAAGCTGACCCACGTGCAGCCTATCGGCGAAGACCCCAAGGCTTTCGATCCCGGTTCCACCGACGTGTACGGCGTGGGCGCCTTCCTGATGGCGGGCAGCGAGCTGCACCGCATGCAAGCGCGCGGCGCGGCAAATAGCGGCGACTGAAGGGCAACGGCCCGTCCTGCTGCCCGGCGCTGTGGAATTCTCCGCAAATCCGGTAAAATAACCTGCATCGAGGCCAAAAGCCCGATATCGTTATCAGTAGCCAAAGGACAGCAATGAAGAAATCGACGGTAACCCTGGTCGATGTGGCCAAAAAAGCGGGTGTGTCAGTGATGACGGCTTCGCGCGCGCTGAGCGGCGAAGGCTATGCATCGGACGAAACCCGGGCCAAGGTGCAGGCCGCCGCGCAAGAGCTGGGCTACGCGCCCAACGCGCTGGCGCGCATGATGAAGGGCGGCCGCACCAATGTGATCGGGGTGGTCGTCAACGATCTGGCGTCCACGGTGGTCAACGGCTTCGTCTCGGCCATCAGCGAGGAAGTGCGCAAGTACGAGATGGACATGTTCATCTACAACTCGCTGGGCGACCTGGGCGACGGCAAGGGCAAGCGCCTGAGCCAGATGCTGCACGGCTTGTGGGACGGCCTGATTTATGTGCTGCCGCGCATGAGCGACGATTATCTGCGCACGCTGGAGGCGAGCACCAGCCCCATCGTCATGATCAACTACTGCAAGCAGGAGACCACCTTGCCGGTGGTGCGCGGCGATAACGTCAACGGCGCGCGCGATGCGGTGGCGCATCTGATCGAACTGGGGCACCGTCGCATTGCCTTCGTGCGCGGCACCGGCTACACCGGCCAGAGCGACGAGCGCGAGCGCGGCTACCGGGCGGCGCTGCAGGAGGCCGGCATCGATTGCGAGCCGGAGCTGATTGCGCAGGGCGATTTCAACGAGCCGTCCGGCGTGGAGGCGGGGCGCGCGCTGATGGCGCTGGCCGAACCGCCGACGGCGATCTTTGCCGCCAACGACGCCATGGCGCTGGGCTGCATGAGCGCGCTACGCGAAAAAGAGCTGCGCATTCCGCAGGACGTGTCGGTGATCGGTTTCGATGACATGGCCGGCGCCTCGGTGGCCCAGCCCGGGCTGACCACGTTGCGCCATCCGGTGGGGCCGATGGCGCAAGCGGCCGTGCAGGAGCTGATGCGGCGCATCCAGTCGCAGCCGGGCCGGCGCCAGCGGATTGAGTTCCCCAGCGAATTCCTGATCCGCGCCTCGACCGGGCCGGGACCGGAAGCGCCTGCCGCCAGGAGCAAGCCCCGCGCGCGCAAGCGGGCGGCCTGAAGATCGGCCCGCGGCCAGCGGCCCGGGCCTTTTTTATAGCTGAATATGATAACGATACCTCAAATTCGCGCAACGCAGGCCGAACTGTTCCGGGACGCGCAGGCTGCGGCGCTGGATCAGCTGGAGCGCCACGCGCTGCGCTTCGGCACCGGTTTCCCTGACGACACCGCCACGGACGGCGTGTACCGCCTGCGGCAGGCGCCCGGCTTCCCGCGCGGCGCCAACGTGGGCTGGACCACCGGCTTCTGGACGGGCATGGGCTGGCTGGCCTACGAGTTGTGCGGGCGCGGCGTGTTCCGGCAATGGGCACAAAGCCACCATGCCAGCTTCGCTGCCCGCGTGGCACAGCGCACCGACCTGGATCATCACGACCTGGGCTTCCTGTACGGGCCTTCGGTGGCTGCGTTCCGCGTAACCGGCGAAGAGCACCACCGCGCCCTGGCGCTGGAGGCGGCGCAGGTGCTGGCCGAGCGCTTCCTGCCTGCGGCCGGCGTGATCCAGGCCTGGGGCAGGATCGGCGACCGCGCCGACCAGCGCGACCAGGGCCGCATCATCATCGACACGCTGATGAACCTGCCCCTGCTGCACTGGGCCACTGCCCAGACGCATGAGCCGCGCTACGGCGACGCGGCGCGCATGCACCTGGCCCGCTCGCTGGCGCTGCTGCTGCGGCCGGACGGCTCCAGCGCGCACAGCTGCCATATTGACCTGGACAGCGGCGCCGCGCTGCGCATCAGCACCGTGCAGGGCCACGGCAGCGATTCCTGCTGGGCGCGCGGCCAGGCCTGGGGCGTCTATGGCCTGGCGCTGAACCACCGCCACGCGCCGGGGCAGGGCGCGCTGGAGGCGGCCTGCCGCATGGCGGACCACCTGCTGGCGCGCCTGCCGGACGACGGTGTATGCCAGTGGGATCTGGCGCTGGACTGGCGTGGCGGCGAGCAGCGCGACAGCTCGGCCTCCGCGATTGCGGTATGCGGCCTGCTGGAGCTGGCGGCGCAGCTGCCGCCGGGCGCGCGCGGCCAGCATTACCGGGAGCGCGCGCTGCATATGCTGCAAGGCCTGGCCGCCGGCTACGCTGCGCCGCCCGGACCGGGGCGGGGCCTGCTGTTGCATGGCGTGTACAGCTGGCCCGAGGCGCGCGGCGTGGACGAGGCCAATCTGTGGGGCGACTATTATTTTCTGGAAGCGCTGGCCAGGGTCAATGCCGGCTGGCGCAGCTACTGGAGCGGCGGCGCAGCACCGCAGCACGGTCATGCCGCCGCCTGACTGTGTGCCGCGTGCCGATGTGTAATTCGGGCTGAGTTTCGCACCTGGCTGCTACCGCTGAGTGTCCAAATCGGCTAGCATGCTACAAGTCATCAGCGGGGAGGGGGAGTGGGCCAGAAAGTGCTTTTGCGGCAGGCGCCGCCGCTGCTGCTTGCCGCCGGCCTGGCCTCGCTGCTGCCGCTATGTTTTTTTCTCCTGATGGGGGACCTGGCATGGTCGCTCAAGGAGCGCGCGGTGCAGGAAGTGGTGAAAGCCCAGCTGCGCGAGTTCAGCCGGAATCCCGTGCTGCTCAACGTGATGTTTGGCGCCTTGCCAGCCTTGCTGTCGCTGCTGTTCGGTCCCTTGGTGGGCGCCTGGAGCGATCGCACCCGCACCCGCCTGGGGCGGCGCATTCCCTTTCTGCTGTGCGGCGCGCCACTGCTGTCCGGCTCCCTGGTGGGGCTGGCCTACAGCGAGGCGCTGGCCGACGCGCTGATGGCCTGGTTCGGCATCGGCCCCGCGTTCCGCCGCGAAGCCGTGATTGCCTGCATGGCGGTGTTCTGGGCGCTGTTCGAGCTGTTCAGCATCACCGGCAACGCCCTGTTCATCGCCCTCGTCAACGACACCGTGCCCAAGCCTTTGCTGGGGCGCTTCTTCGGCCTGTTCCGCATTGTCAGCCTGGCGGTGGGCGCGGCCTTTTTCTATGTCGTCTTCGGCAACGACCTGCCGTCGTTTGCGCGCCAGGTCATGCTGGCCATTGCCGCCGTCTACCTGGCCGGCTTCGCCCTGCTGTGCGCCTTCGTGCGCGAACCGGACTGTCCGCCGCCCAGCGCGCTGGCGGCGCCGCCGGGACTGGGCCGCTTGCGCGCGCCGGGCGGCGAAGCGCCCTGGTTCTATGTGCTGCTGTTCGCCGCGCTGGGCCTGGCCACCACCAGCCTGCTGCCAGTGAATATCAACAGCTACAACGCCATCAGCCAGTTCGGCGTGGACCGCAACAGTTTCGGCCATGCGGTGGCGCTCACCTATTGCATCTCCATCGTGCTGGCGCTGCCGCTGGGCTGGCTGGCCGACCGCGTCCATCCGTTGCGGGTGGGCTTCGCCGCGCTGGCGCTGTATGCGCTGTGCATGCTGGGCGCCTGGCTGCTGGTGGTGGGGCGCACCTCCTTCCTGATCTGGTTCGTGGTGCACGGCGTGCTGGCGGGCGCTTTCCTGACCGGTACCGCCGCGTTGCTGCCGGCCTTGCTGCCGCGCGCGCGCTTCTCCGAGCTGGCGGCATTCTCGGCCTCCGTCACCGCGCTGCTGGCGATGGTGTTTACGCTGGCGATGGGCGCCGCGCTCGACTGGAGCGGCAGCGATTTCCGGCTGATGTTCCTGGCCGCCGGCCTGGTGGCGCTGGCCGGAGCCTGCCTGTGGTATGGCGTGCTGCGGCTGTTCCGGCGCGCGGGATTTAGGTCCCCATCGCAGGATCACTGACGCCGTGTTGCCCGGTCTCGAGACGGCCCGCGAAACGTCTCATCCAGCCGCCGCACTGCACGCTGTAGTCGTACCAGTAGCGCTGTGCGTCCAGCGGCAGCAGGATGCGTGCGCTTTCGCCGGGTTCTAGGGTGCGCAGCGGCACCGGCGCGCTGCCATAGGCAAGCTTGCGCAGCGCCACCTCGCACGGGGCCGCGCCGCCATTGCGCAAGCTCAGGCGCAGGCCGCCAGCCACGGTTCCCATTGCGGTTTCCAGCGCGGCCTCCAGCGTCATCGCCAGCGTGTCCGCCTCCACGCTGCCCTGCAGGTGGCGGTGGAAGCCATTCGGCCCCAGCACCCATAGATCATACTTGCCCAAGTCGCCCGGTGCGGGCGTCCACAGGTCCGACAGCGATTTGCCCGCTTCCACTGTATAGCGGCGCGGGATGCGCTCCAGGTGCAGCTTGTCGTACACATGGAATACCGCACCGGCCGCGCCGCTGTTGATGAATTCCAGCGACACGGCGCGTGGCTGCGCCGGAACGGTTTCGGACCGCAGCTCCAGGCGGTAGGGCAGGGCGCGCGATGGGCGCTCGCCCGCAGGCTGGCGCGGCGCGTCCTGGCTGCCCTCAGGCGGCACCTCGATGCCGCCGCGCGCGCGCTGTTGGCGGCGCCAGGCGTCGGCCCAGGCCTGGCCGCGCGGCTCCAGCGGCGGCGGTGCCGCGTCCGGCGTGCGGAAGTCGAAGCAGCTGGTCAGGTCGCCGCACACGGCGCGCCGCCAGGGGCTGATGTTCGGTTCGTGCACGCCGAAGCGCGCTTCCAGCAAGCGCAGGACGGAGGTGTGGTCGAACACCTGCGAATTGACCCAGCCGCCCTTGCTCCAGGGCGAGATCACCAGCATGGGCACGCGCGGTCCCAGGCCGTAGAGCCGGCCGTCCGAGTGGCATTCGGCCGCGTAGTCCACGGTGGATTTTCCGGCGCGGCCGCCGTCGCGCTGGAGCGCAGGCGCGGCGGGCGGCGGGGCATGGTCGAAGAAGGCGTCGTTCTCGTCGTACATTTGCAGCAACACGGTCTTGCCCCACACTGCCGGATCGGCCAGCAGCGCCTCCAGCACCATCTGGGTATACGCGCCGCCCTGTACCGGCGTCGATGGCCCCGGATGTTCGCAGTACAGGCGCGGCGGAACGATCCAGCTCACCTGCGGCAGGCGTCCCGCCAGCACGTCGTCCTTCAGGCCCTGCAAGCTGGCGTTGCGCAAAGTGCTGCTCAGCCCCTTGTCGGCCAGCGGGTGCGGACGGTTCAGGTGCGCCTCGCGGAAGCTGCGGAACACGGTCAGCAGATTGCAGTCGTAGTTGTCGTCCATGTCCTGGTACACCTTCCAGCGCACGCCGGCCTGTTCCAGGCGCTCGGCGTAGGTGGTCCAGGTAAAGCCCTGCGCAGCCGGCCCCAGGCCTTCCATGCGGTTGTCGATGGCAGGTCCGCCGCTGGCGCCGGCGGGGTCGTTGGTGCCGGTCAGCAGATACAGGCGGTTGGGATTGGTGCCGCCCTGCAGCGAGCAGTGGTAGGCGTCGCACAAGGTGAAGGCATCGGCCAGCGCGAACTGGAACGGCAGCTCCCGGCGCGTGTAGTAGGCCATGGAGGCGTCGGTCTTGGCGCGCGGCCAGTGGGCCATGCGGCCGTCGTTCCAGGCGGCTTGCGCGTCCGGCCAGGTGTGCGGCAGGTCCAGCGCGCACTGGGCGTTGCCGGCTTCCTGGTCCAGGTGGTAGGGCATCACCGTGCGGCGGCCGTTGTGCTGCTGCCAGACTGTGCGTCCGTCTTGCAGCGGGATGGTGAAGCGCTCGCCGAAGCCGCGCACGCCGGGCAGGGTGCCGAAGTAATGGTCGAAAGAGCGGTTTTCCTGCATCAGGATGACCACGTGCTGCACGTCCTGCAGCGTGCCGCTGGCGCGGTGCGCCGGCACTGCCAGCGCCTGCCGCAGCAGTGGCGGCATGGTTCCCATCAGGCTTGCAGCCAGGGCCTGGCCCAGGAAGCGGCGGCGTTGTTGCGGCATGGCGGTCTCCTCGCTATCAAAAA
Organism: Massilia sp. Root351; assembly: GCF_001425045.1. Classification (GTDB taxonomy): domain Bacteria; phylum Pseudomonadota; class Gammaproteobacteria; order Burkholderiales; family Burkholderiaceae_D; genus Rugamonas. The sequence goes on from NZ_LMDJ01000002.1 coordinate 142,455, forward strand.
AGGGCGTACACGGATGACCGGTACGCCCAGTGGGAGAAATCCTCCCGGAGAGAAAAACTGTTACAGCGGCTGATACATCATTGTTGCATCAGAACTGCATGTCGGCGCGCACCGAGAAGTAGCGCTGGTAGTCGCGGGCCGGGGTCCAGTTGGTGGTGTTGACCGGCACCACGGCGTTGGGCGCCTTGGCGCTCCAGGTGCCGTTCACCCAGCTGTTGGCCAGGCTGGTGGCGTAAGACTTGTTGAACAGGTTGTTGACCATGAAGCTCAGCTTGAAGCCATCCTTCTTGTCCTTGATGCCGGCGCCCAGGTTGACGATGCCGTAGCCGCCTTGCTCGGTCATCGGGTCCTGGTTCAGGTTGAACTGCGTGCGGCTCTGCCAGCGGAAGGCCGTGGTGATGAAACCGTTGTAAGAGCGGTCGGTCAGGATGTCATACTGGCCGCCCAGGTTCAGCTTGAACTTCGGCGCGTTGGGCAAGGTGGCGCCCGCCAGGTTGGCCACATTGGTGTTGTTGTACTTCGGATTGGCCGCGCAATTGCCGCCCGGGACCGTGCCGGTGCCGGCGGCGTTCAGCACGCTGTGGCAAGGCCCGTTCTCGAACTCGGTCACGATGGCCTTGGTGTAGGCAAAGGCGCCGTTCAGCAGCAGTTCGCGAGACACGCGCCAGTTCAAGTCGGACTCGAAGCCGCTGGTGCGCAGCCCGCCGATGCTGTGCAGGGTGGTGCGGAAGATGCCGTCGGCATCGGTGAAGCCGGCCGACTGCTGGAAGCCGGTGAAGTTGGTGCGGAACACGGCCAAATCCAGCGACATGCGGTTGTTCAGCAGGCTCAGTTTCACGCCCGCCTCGATGCTTTTGGCGTCTTCGCCCGGGACCGGCTGGGTCTTGGCAATGGCGGCGTTGAAGGTGCTGGTCAGGTCATATGCCTTGCCCTTGTGGCCGGTGGTGTAGGTCGCATAGGCCATGGCCGACTGGTCGAGGCGGTGCTCCAGCCCCAGCTTGCCGGTGGTCTTGCGCTCGGTGTCGTCGCCCCGGAAGTATTCGGTCAGCACGCGGCTGGTGGCGGGCGGCGGGTTGTAGCGGCTGAAGGTGTAGCCGGTGTCTTCCTTGTTGTAGCGCAGGCCCGCCACCACGCTGGTCTTCGGCGTCAGGTCGAAGCTGCCCTGGCCGAAGATGGCGTAGTTGGTGTTGTAGGCGGTGGCGCCGTAGTCGGTGACGTAGGTGGTGACCGGAGCGCGGGTCAGCTCGCGTTCCAGTTCGTTCTTGCCGTACCACAGGCCGGCCACGTAGCGCACCGCGCTTTTATCGGGCGAGGTCAGGCGCAGTTCCTGCGTCTTGGCCTTGACGTCGAACTTGCCGAACTGGTACAGGCCGCCGCTCACGCCGATGGGCTTGTTGCCGATCAGCGCCTTGCCCAGCACGTCGCTATCGGTGCCGTCGCCGTCCTGGTAGTCGTTCATCTCGTAGTGCGACCAGGAGGTCACCGAGGTCAGGGTGTGCCTGGCCAGCACGCTGTCGTCGCCGAAGGCATAGCTGACCTTCAGGCCGGCGCCCACGTCGCGCGCCTTGCCGCCTGCGGGGTAGTCGTTGCGCACCGAGACATTGTCCGGGCCCGGTACGATGCCTTTCAGTACCTGCGACGCTGGCATATAGTTGCCGGCCGCGTAGGTGGTGCCGTTGTTCAGGTTGTACACGGCGCCGGCCATGTTGGACATGGAGTTGAGCGGCTGGACGCAGCATGCCTTGGTGAATTTGCTGGCGCGTGGCGAGAACACCACGGTCCAGTTGTCGTCCGGGGTCCATTCCAGCTTGCCGGACAGATTGGTGTCGCGTGAGCCGTTCAGCTTGCCGCCGTCGTAGAGGTTTTTCACCATGCCGCCGAAGCTGGTCTTGCCTCCCGCCAGGCGCATGCGCACGGTGTCGCTCAGGGCGCCCGAGACCGAGGCGCCGGCACGCCATTCGCCGTCGCTGGTGAGCAAGGTGGAGGTCTTGGTCTTCCAGATGCTGTCGATCGGCTTGGTGCTGATATTGACCGCGCCGGCAATCGAGCTTTTGCCGAACAGCGTGCTCTGGGGGCCTTTCAGTACTTCGATGCGGTGCACGTCGGCCAGGTCCTTGAAGGCGTTGGCCTGCATCGCATACGGCACGTCGTCGATGATGACCGAGACGTCCGACTCCACGCCGATGCCCAGCGAGTAGGTGCCGATGCCGCGCATATTGATGCTGAAGTTGCCCGGCTGGGTACTGTAGGAAACGCTCAGGGCGGGCGACAGGGCGGGCAGGTCGTCGAAGTCTTTCACGTTATTGCGCTGCAGGACGGCGTCGTTCAGTACGGTGATCGCCATCGGCACGTCTTGCAGGTTCTGGGCGCGCTTGTTGGCGGTGACGACCACTTTCTCCAGTTGCACTTCGTCTTTGGCTGCCGGCGCCGCTTGCTGTGCGTGCGCCAGGCTGGCCATGGCCAGCGCGACCGCCGCTACGACAGGCCGCACTGCGAATCCGGCGGCTGAATGCTGTTTGTTCGTGTTCATGTACTCTCCTCGGTCGAAATTTAACATGTGCTTGCCAGTTGCAGTGCGGCTGGCGTCTCTTATTTATGCGAACGTTACCACTCGGCGTCCTAAAAAACACAGCGGACAATGCTGTGTTGATGTGATAACGATACCAGCAAATTTTTTTGATCACAAGAAAATTTCATATGCTTGCGCGAAAAACGACAGATTTCTTGCGCGCGGAAGCACGAATTGAATTGCATTTGCCGAAATGCTTAGGTAACGTTAACACATCGCATTTTCCGTCCCTGCAAACAAGGAGTATTGATGACACAGACAGCACCCCCAGTCCTGCGGCAACGCCGGCTGCACGCGGCCCTATGCCTGGCTTTGCTGGCGGCGCCGGCGGCAGCGCTGCGCGCCGAACCTGCAACTGCCGCGCGCGCGGTATCCAGCCACGCCGGCGCGGCCGCCGTGCTCGGCGTGATGCAGCGCGTAGCGGACTGGCAGCTGGCCCATCCCAGCAGCTATCCGGAGGATGACTGGACGCAGGCGGTTGGCGATGCGGGCATGATGGCGCTGGCCGGCATCTCCGGCGAACGCCGCTACCGCGACGCCATGCTCGCTGTGGGCGAGCGCAACCGCTGGAAGCTGGGCCCCAGTATGTATCACGCGGATGACTACGCCCTCGGCCAGACATACGCCGAGCTGTATCTGCAGACGCGCGAGCCGAAGATGATTGCGCCCATGCGCGCCCAGTTCGACTTCATGCTGGAGAACCCGCGCGACGGCAGCCTGTATTGGGAAACGCCGGGCGTGCTGCACCGCTGGGCGTGGTGCGACGCGCTGTTCATGGGGCCGCCGGCCTGGGCGCGCCTGTACGCGGCCACCGGCGACCAGCGCTATCTCGATTTTGCGGTGAAGAACTGGTGGCTCACATCGGACTATCTGTACGACCAGGAGGAGCACCTGTACTACCGCGATAGCCGCTACTTCAGCAAGCGCGAAGCCAATGGCCGCAAGGTGTTCTGGGGGCGCGGCAACGGCTGGGTGATGGGCGGCCTGGTGCGCATGCTGCAATATCTGCCCGCGAACCATCCGTCCCGCCCGCGCTTCGTGCAGCAGTTCAGCGAGATGGCCGCCAAGCTGTTGACGCTGCAGCAGGCCGACGGCACCTGGCGCGCCAGCCTGCTCGACCCGGCCAGCTACCCTTTGCAGGAAAGCAGCGGCACCGGCTTGTACACTTATGCGCTGGCCTACGGCGTCAACCAGGGCATACTGGACCGCGCGCGCTTCGGCCCGGCGGCGGGCAAGGCCTGGGACGCGCTGGTGGCCAACGTCAACGCGGACGGCAAACTGACCCACGTGCAGCCCATCGGCGCGGATCCGAAATCCTACGATCCCAACTCCACCGACGTCTATGGCGTGGGCGCCTTCCTGATGGCGGGCAGCGAGATTTACCGCATGCGGCTGCTGGAAGGCGCGCGGTCCAGCGTGGTCGTGGTGCGCAACGGCGGCAGCCTGCACCGGGCGGACGAATCGGTGGAGGCGCCGCTGGCGGCAGGCATGGCGGGTGCCACGGGTGCGGCCCACGCCACGGGTGAGATAGCGCTGCTGGACGCAGCCACCTCGCGCATCGTGCCCAGCCAGCGCGTGGAGCAGGGCGTGCTGTTCCAGGCCACGCTGGCGCCGGGAGAAACGCGGCGCTACCACGTGCTGCCGCGCGCCGCGCTGCCGGCCGTGCCGCCGGTGGACGCCAAGGCCCATGCCCGCTTCGTGCCGGAGCGGCTGGACGATTTCGCATGGGAGAACGACCGCACCGCGCACCGCGTCTACGGCCCGGCCATCATGCGCGATCCGAAGGAGATGCTGGTCAGCGCCGGCGTGGACGTGTGGTCCAAGCGCACCCGCGCGCTGGTGATGGACAAATGGTACGCCAGCGGCGACTACCACACGGACCGGGGCGAGGGCATGGATTTCTACAAGGTGGGCAAGGCGCTCGGCTGCGGCGGACTGGCCGTGTTCGACGGCGGCCGGCTGCATCCCGCGTCGTCCAACTTCAGCAAGTGGAAGGTGCTGGCGGACGGCCCGCTGCGCGCCGTCTTCGAGCTGACCTACGAGCAGTGGGACGCGGGCGGGCGCCAGGTGTCCGAGCTGCGCCGCGTGTCGATCGACGCGGGCACCAATTTCAGTCGCGTGGAGAGCCGCTTCGCCGTGCGGGGCGCGCCCAAGGCCGGCCTGGAGATCGGTGTCGGCATTGCGCAGCGCGAAGGCGAGGGGCGCTACAGCCAGGGCAAAGGCTGGATGAGCTATTGGGAACCGCCTCACGGAACAGCCGGCGCGGACGGCAGCGCGGCGTGCGCGGTGCTGCTGGACGGGCGGCACATGCCGCATGAGGGCCAGTACCTGGCGGTTGGCAAGGCGCAGGCGGGCAAGCCCTTTGTCTACCACCTGGGCGCGGGCTGGAGCAAGAGCGCCGACTTCCCCACGCCGGAAGCGTGGGAGCGTTACGTCAAGGAAGCTGCGCAGCGCCTCGCCGAGCCACTCTCCGTCAACATCGAAGCCGGAAAATAACGTTAATATTCGCCCCTGCGCGGGGCGATCCTATAAAGGAATAACTGATGAAGTTTGTGACACTTGCAATGATGCTGGCGGCAGCGTGGGGCGGGCATGCGCGGGCAGCGGATACTCCGCCCGCGGTGCATATCGATTGTTCGGCTGCCGCAGCCGGCGCGGGCAGCCTGCGGCAGCCCCTGAACAGCCTTGCGCAGCTGAACGCCATCCGCTTCCAGCCTGGCACGCGCATCCTGTTCAAGCGCGGCGCCACCTGCCACGGCAGCTTCCAGCCCATGCCGGGCAGTTCGGGAACGCCGGGCGCACCGATTGTGGTGGACAGCTACGGCGATGCGGCCTTGCCGCGTCCCGCGATCGCGGCCGGCTGCCGTTCATCGCGCCCCGACCCCACGCAGGAGAGGACCGAGGCCAGCAAGCGGCCCGAGGGCGTGAGCCCCTACCATACGCTGTGTACCGCCGGCGACGGCCCGGTCAACCGCGCCGCGCTGCACCTGTTCAATGCCGAGCACTGGGAAATCAACGGACTGGAGCTGAGCAATGACGGGCTGGAGGAAGCGGGGCGCGTCGGGCTGCTGGTGCAGCTGGAGGACTTCGGCACCGGGCGCCACTACCGCATCAACGACGTGCTGGTGCACCATGTGCGCGGCTACCTGAAGGACGAACCGGGCCGCAAGCTGGCCTACAAAGCCACCGGCGGCATCCTGTTCGAGGTCACGCGCGACAGCGAGCGCAGGGGCGCGCGCCAGAAGAAGACCAATTTCGACGACGTGCTGGTTGAAAACAGCGAGATCTACCACGTGGACGGGATCGGCCTGTCGAACCGCTCGGCCTGGATGTGCCGCCCGCGCGGCGCGCCTTGCGGCGATTTCCCGCCCTATAAGAACAACCCCGGCTACCTGCAGGAGAGCGCGGCGCAGGCCGCGACCGAGTTTTATCCGTCCACGCGGCTGGTGTTCCGCAACAACCGGATCCACGACATCGGCGGCGACGGCATCGTGGTGCGTACCGCAACGGCGCCGCTGGTTGAAGCCAACCTGCTGTACGACATCTGGATGCGCTCGCCCGGCAACAGCGCCGGCGCCTGGGCCATCAACACGGACGGCGCCGTGTTCCAGTACAACGAAGTGCATGGCGTGCGGCTGCGGCCGGAACTCGAGGCGGTCGACGGCATGGCTTTCGACGCCGACATGGGCACGCGCGGCACGCGCATCTACGCCAACTACAGCCACGGCAACGCCGGCGGCCTGATGCTGTTCTGCGCCTGCGGCAAGGATGGACTGGGCCAGCGGGCCATGGTGGAGGATGTGGTGGTGGAGCGCAACCTGAGTCTGAACGACCGGCGGCGCGCCATCCTGATGGCTGGGCTGGACAACGCGGTCGTCAGCGGCAACCTGATCGTGACCGCCGGCGCCACGCCGCTGCTGGAAAGCCACGACAACGGCACCAGCGACACGATCGAATTGCGCGGCAACCGGTTTGTCGACACCAGCGGCAGCGGGGCATTGTACCGCCCGTTCAAGAAATCCGGCAGCTACGCCCGCCATGCCTGGCGCGGCAACACTTTCCACGGCTATCCGGCCAGCGCGGAAAGCGGCACGGCGGTGCCGGCGGCGGAGGCCGATGCAGCGGCGCTGGTCGAGCAATGGTTCACCGACACCCAGTTCCGCCAGCGCGGCTACCGCCCGCGCTGAGTCGGGCGGCAAGGCGGCCCGGGGCCGCTTCAGGGCCGCTTCAGTTCGAAGCGCGCCTGATGGGATTTACCCGCCGAGCCTTTCACCGCCACGGTCATCTTGATGGTGGGGCTCAATTGCTGCACCGTGATGGCCGGGTCGTGCAATAGCACGGCGCGCGCGCTGCGGTGCAGCTCCAGGTGGATCACGTCCGTGTTCTCCTGGGTGGGATCGGCCACGGCCAGCTGCAGGCCGGCGCCATCCTGCTGCACCACCACGGCGGCCTTGCGGTCGCTGGCCAGGTAGGGCTTGCCCGACACCTTCACGGTCTTGGCCGCGTCTTCCCAGAACACCATGCCGGTCAGGCCCAGCGCGCTGTCGGTCACCGCTGTGGCGCTGGCCGAGCGTTCCGCCACGCGCACCGGGTTGGCGGCCGCGAACGCCGCCACCTGGGCCGCGCTGCGGTTGGGCAGCAGGATGAAAGTGTAGGCGCCGTCTGTAGGGCGCACGCCATGCGGCAGCGCCAGGCTCAGATAGCTGGCGCTGACTTGCCGGGTGGAGCCTTCGGCATTGATGTCGCGCCAGGCGCCGGTGCGCGTCTCGCGCAGGCCTTGCACGGTGGGCGCATCCGGGAACACATAGCCGATGTCCGCGCCGGGCACGCTGCCCGCGAGGTGCGCCCATTTCGTGTTCGGCAGCGCCTGCGACCAGCCCGCGCCAGCCGGCTGGCGCATGCCGTTGACGGTCAGCGCATTGTCGCCGCCGGCATTGAGCTTGCGGTTCTCGACGATGGTTTCCACCGGCCTGGCGGCAGGGTCGGCGGGGGCGGCGGAGATCGCCGAGCCCACCGCCACCACGCGGTCGCCGAACAGGAACCAGGCTTTCCTGCCCTGCAGGCCGCTGTCGCTCCATGCCTTGGTGGAGAAGTCCATGCCGATGGCGGCATGCTGGCCCGCCAGCTCCGCGCCGCCCACGGCGGACTTGTCGTTGCTGTACAGCTTCCATTTCTCCGGCGTGCCGCTGCCGCCATGGTCGGTGGTGGTGCCGGGCATGCGCCATGCATCGGCGGTGGGCCAGTAGTTGCCGCTGTACTGGGTCTGGTCGGCGTTGTAGAGGGAGTGCGTGCCGGCGCCGGTCCACCAGCCGCGCAGGTTTTCGCCGTTGCCGGATTCGAAGGAGCTGATGCGCTTCGAGAACATCGCCAATGCGAAAGCGTGACCGGGACGGCGCTGCACGGCGCGGTCGGTGGCCGGGTAGTAGCGGGTTTCCACCGCCTCGGCCAGTGGCGCCACGGCGGCATCCCGCTGCAGCGCCTTCAGCAGCCCCATTTGATAGACCGGCAGGCCGGCGTAGATGCCGGGCACCGCCGTCGCCACCGGCGTGAAATAGGACGCGCCGAAAGTGCGGTCGCGCTGCAGCCAGCCTTTCAGCACGGCTTTCAGCTGCGCCCCCTGCGCGGGCGGCAGCACTTCGGCCAGTTCCGCCATCGTACCCGTGACCGTGCGGCCCACGCCGTGGTCGGAATAGAATTCGCGCGAAATCGAGCGGCCGCGCTGCATGTCCATCATGGCGCCGTCGTAGATGAACGGGCGGTAGGCCCGCATGGACCACTCGAAGGGCAGGCCGGCATTCGGGTCCGTGAGCTGCCAGGGCGAGCCGTTCAGCACATAGTACAGCGCCGCGATATCGGCCATGATGACCACGCCGTAGCCGCCGATATAGGACACGTAGCTATGCTGGACAAAGGAGCCGTCGGTATAAAACCCGTCGCCGCTGCTCACGTAGGGCAAGGCCTGGCTGATGGCGTCGCGGCCCTGGGCGATCTTGGCGGCGTGCTTGCCGTTCACGCCGCGCATAATGGCGACGAAAGCCTTGTCGAGGCGGTTGGCGCCGGTTTCTTCGGTGCGCGACAGGGTGCCGGATGGCGTGGTGCGCCAGGCGGGATCGGGCACATGGAAATCGATGGCGGCCAGGCAGCGTTCCAGCTGTTCCGGCGCAAGCAGGCCGCGCACCGCCAGCACGGCCTCGTTGAGCGCCATCGGCGCGCCGATCTGCCAGTCCCACCAGTTGTTGTAGGCATGCCGGCCGGCGGTGTAGCGGTGCTTGCTCATCCAGTCCAGCCCGTCCACCACGGCAGCGCCCAGCGCGGCATTGCCGTGCAGCGCAGACTTGGGCGAGGCATACACGGCGGCCATGGCGGCCAGACGCCGGTAGGCGCTGGTGACGTGGGCGGACACGGTGGTGGAGGCCAGGTCGGGCCAGAGCGCGGCGCGTTCCGGCGCGGTCTGCATGGACGACCAGTAGCGCTGCGCGTTGGCGTCGTCGAGCTGGAGTTGGGCGGCGATCTGCTGGTCGGCGGTATCGGCCGCAGCGCCGCCGGCCGCGCGCAGCAGCCACTTGGCGCGCATGTCGTCGAAGTCATCGGCCAGCGCCGGCGTCACCGGCTGGCAAGCGTGCAGCACAGCGGCCAGCAGCAGGCTGCGCCGCCAGGCCGGGCGAAACGGTGGTAAACGATGCCGCATCAAGCTCTCCTCAAGATTATCGGTTCGAGCCTATGATAACGTTAACCTAGCCGTCGCGCCACATTTGGCTACACCCGCTGGCAGTCCTGCGCTTCCCCGGTGCTCACTTCGAAGGCGTGCAGCTGTTCTATCATCGCCGCCGGCGTGAGCAGCACTTCGGGCAGGTAGCGGCCTGCGGCCGCCGGAGCGCCGCTGTCCAGTCCCAGCAGGCGTTCCAGTCCCAACGCCACGCCCAGCGCGGTCAGCGGCGCCGCCCATGTCCTCGTCGTCCAGCACTGCACCTATGCCGACGGTGTCGAGCGCGGCGAATTCATTGGCGACATGCAGCACCGGGAAGACGGCGGCATAGCTTGCAAGCGCATGCCGCCTTGCCTGACGCTTACGCCGGCTGCTGGCGCTGCCTGCGCGGGGAACGCATGGCCAGCAGGCCCACGGCCATCAGCAGCGCCGTGCCGGGCAAGGGGATGGCGTTGATGGCGAAGGATTGCAGCGGCGAATCGTCCAGCTGCGCCGGGCTGTAGAAGGCGTCATTGCTCCAGTCGAACAGGCCGTTGCCGGCCGAGGTGTCCAGCGTCAGCGTGGCGCCCAGGTCCAGCAGCGTGAGGTAGAAGCCGGCGTCCTGCTCGCCAGGAACCGCCGGATTGGTGTTGGCCAGGAATACCCACGATTCCGGCTGTGCGTTCTCCAGGTTCCACACCTTGTCGATGGTGGTGGTCTGCGCCAGGTCCACCAGCGTGCCGGTGATTTGCGTGATGCGGTATGGCGAGGCGCCGTCGTAGTAGAACTGGCCGCTGAACTGGCCGTCGCGCCAGGTGGCGTCGAGCTGGTACCAGCCCATGTGCGCAGCCAGGGCCGATGGCGAGAACAGGCTGAGCGCGAGTGCGCCCAGTGCGCAGAGTGCATAGAACTTTTTCATTTGGTTTCCTTGTTATGGCACGAGCAGTTCGTCGATATTGGCCAGGCTCTGGCCGGTGGATTCGAAGCGCAGCGTGTTGTTGCTGCCGGCGGCCAGGTTGACGGTGGCGGTCATGGTGGTCCAGGCGGTCCAGCCGCCGGTGATCTTGAAGGTGATGGGCTGCGGCACGCCGTTCACTTTCAGCACCCCGGTGCGCGGCGTTGGATTGCCGTTGGCGTAGCGGATGGTGATGGTCTTGGCGCCGCCCGCGCCGCCGTTGATGCGGCCGAATTCCGCGCTGCCGCCGCTGGACGGGAAGGACAGGAAACCGGTGTGGCGGTATCCCGCGCGGTCGGTTTTCGCAGCCGTTCCGCCGCCCACGATGGCCGTTTCCGCCTGCACCGTGCCGCTGCCGTCGTACGGGATGTGCACCGGGTCCTGCGGGAAGGACGTGGCGCCATGGCCCAGGTAGAAGCTGGGGTGCGGCGGCTGGTTGTAGCCGGCGTTCTGTCCCGCCACCTGGGTGCGGTACTGCGGGTTGTGCATCAGGGTGTTGATGCGCGTGGCGGTGGGAATGGTGGTGCTGTAGACCTGCAGCTCGGTATTGGCGGCGTTGCGCCAGACGACTTCCTCGCGCCAGTCGCCGAACAGGTCGGCCGTGAGCACCGGCGTGGCCTTGGTGCCGTTGTTGGAGGCGGCGCCGTTGAGGGCCGCGTCCACGATCTTGCTGCCGGTGCGGGTGACCGGGTCGAACTTGTCGATCGAGGTGCTGCCCATCGGTTCGCGCAGCAGGTCGCCGTCCCACCAGGCCGCGAAGTTCATGTAAGCGGTGGGCGCGGTGGCGTTGATCAGCGCGCCGGTGGCGGTGCGGAAGCCGCCCCGGCTGGCCCAGCATTCCTCGCCTTCGTAGTTCGGATCGACGTCGAAGCACACGCCGCGCCCCACGTCCGCGTTGGAGCCGCTGGCGCCCCAGATCAGCGCGCCGGTGGCCGCGTCGTGCATGCCGGAGCCGGTCACGCCGTAGACCGACGGGGTTTCGTGGATCATGTACACCTGCTGGCCCGCGCGGTTCGGGTCGAATTTACCGAAGTGCAGGGCGTCGCCGTGGCCCAGGCCGGTGGCGTACTTGAACTGGCCATAGCTGTCGATGGTGGCCGCGCCGTACACGATGTCGTCCTTGCCGTCGCCGTCGGCGTCGCCGGTGGCGAACCAGTGCGCGCCCTGGCCGCGCGCGGCGGCGCCGGATTCATTGGTGTCGAATACCCAGCGGCTGGTGAGCGCGCCGTCGCGCCAGTCCCACGCGGCGATCACGGCGCGCGTGTAGTAGCCGCGCGAGAAGATGGCGCTGGGGCGGGCGCCGTCCACATTGGCCACGCCACCCAGGAAGCGGTCGACCCGGTTGCCGTAGCTGTCGCCCCAGGAGGACACGGTGCCCCGCGCTGGCAGGTAGTTGGTGGTCTTCATGGCGGCGCCGGTCAGGCCGTTGAACACGGTGAGGAATTCCGGTCCGGTCAGGATGTAGCCCGCGCTGTTGCGGTGGTCCGCAGTGGCCGAGCCGATTACCACGCCCAGGCCGTCCACGGTGCCGTCGGCGGTCTTGGCCATCACCTCGGCCTGGCCGTCGCCGTCGAAGTCGTAGGCCAGGAAGGTGGTGTAGTGGGCGCCGGCGCGGATATTCCTGCCCAGGTCGATCCGCCACATGCGTGTGCCGTCCAGCTTGTAGGCGTCCAGGTAGGTGTTGCCGGTGTAGCCGGACAGCGAATTGTCCTGCGCGTTGGTCGGCTGCCACTTGATGATGATTTCATAGGTGCCGTCGCCATCCAGGTCGGCAGTGGAACCATCGTTGATCTCGTAGGTGTAGGCCTGGCCGGTGGGGGTGACGCCCGCCGGCGGCGTTTGCACCGGGATCGATTTATAGGCGTTGGCCCAGGTTGCGCCAGCGTCGAAGCCTGGCTGTTCCACGCCGCCCACCACCGCGCGCACCGAGTAGCTGCCGGCTATCGTGCCGGCTGTGTCGGTGTAGTTGAGGGCGTCCAGCGGGGCGGCGTTCAGCTTGGTGGCGCCGCGGTATACATTGAAGGTGGTGCCTGCCGGGTCGCCGGCCAACTGGCGCCAGCTGATAAACACGCCGGCGGCGGACTTGATGGCGACCGCGCCGCGATTCAGGTTTTCGATCTGCTTGCCGGGTGAAGTGATGACGGCGCCGGCACTGCCGGCCATGGCCATCAATGCAAGTAGGACGTACGAGGCTGTTGCTTTCCGAAGCATGGTTTTGTCTCCCTTTGGATGGATTGTTTTTGCCCTGCGCTGCCAAAGGTACTGGAAAAAGTTTGCAAAATGTTCATGCGGGGTGGGCGTGGATGCAATCGCTCAACAAGTCGAGCAAAGCCGTTGTATTCGCGTCTGCGGCCCTGTCATGCGCCACCGCGCCCTACATGCGTATAGACTGGTAGCAAACAAGATCAGCCTCGGAGGGCATATGCGCGGGTTCGCAACACGGTTCGGAATGCTGATGCTGCTGGCGGCCACGCTGCTGCTAAGCGGGTGCGGCTACAACACGCTGCAGGCGGGCGACGAGCAGGTCAAGGCCAACTGGTCCGAAGTGGTGAACCAGTACCAGCGCCGGGCCGACCTGGTGCCCAACCTGGTCAATACGGTAAAGGGCTACGCGGCGCATGAGAAGGAAGTGCTGACGCAGGTGGCCGAGGCGCGCTCCAGGGCGGGCGCCATCCAGGTGACGCCGGAGCTGCTGAACGATCCGGCGGCGTTCGCGCGCTTCCAGGAGGCGCAGGGCCAGCTGTCCGGCGCGTTGTCGAAGCTGATCGCGGTGAGCGAAAACTATCCGCAGCTGAAGGCGGATGCCGGTTTCCGCGACCTGCAGGCGCAGCTTGAGGGCACGGAGAACCGCATTGCGGTGGCGCGCAACCGCTACATCAAGTCGGTGCAGGACTATAACGTGACGGTGCGCTCCTTCCCCACCAACCTGGTGGCGATGATGTTCGGCCACGGCGTGAAGCCCAACTTCTCGGTGGAGAACGAAAAGGCCATTTCCACGCCGCCGGCGGTCAATTTCGACACACCGCCCAAGCCGCAGCCAGGGAAGTGACATGGCTGCCCTCCGGCTCTGGCTACTGGGTTTGCTGCTGGCGTGCGCGCAGTGCCTGCACGGCGCCGGCGCGCAGGAACTGGCCGCCGTTCCTGCGCTGAGCAGGCCGGTCACGGATTTGACAGCCACGCTGGACGCCGCGCAAACCGCCCGGCTGGAGGAAAGCCTGCGCGCCTTCGAACAGCGCAAGGGCAGCCAGATCGCGGTGCTGATCGTGAAGAGCACGAAACCCGAGGCCATCGAGCAGTTTGCCATCCGGCTGGCGGAACAATGGAAAATCGGCAGGAAGAAGGTGGATGACGGGGCGATCCTGATTGTCGCCAAGGATGACCGTGCCTTGCGCATCGAGGTGGGCTATGGGCTGGAGGGGGCGCTCAATGACGCCACCAGCAAGCGCATCATCGAGGAAGCCATCACGCCGCGCTTTCGCAACGGCGATTTCCATGGCGGCATCGCCGCCGGTCTGGACAGCATGATGAAGGTGATAGACGGCGAACCGTTGCCGCCGCCGGCCACGGGCGGACAGGCGGGGCAGTCCGGGCAGTTCTTCTCCGGTGGCATAGGGCAGATGCTGCCGGTTGCACTGGTGGCAGCGGTGGTGCTGGGCGGCGTGCTGCGCGCAGTGCTGGGACGTTTCGCGGGGGCGGCGGTCACCGGCGGCGTGATCGGCGTCGGCGCCTTCCTGATGGCGGGCGTGCTGGCCGCAGTGCTGGCGGGCGGCATCGCCTTCCTGTTTACGCTGCTGGGCGGGGGACGCTCGGGGCTGGGCGGCATGTCGCGGGGGCGCAGCCACGGCGGCTGGATCGCCGGCGGGCTGGGCGGCCTGGGCGGCGGGATTGGCGGTGGCGGAGGTGGCGGCTTCGGCGGCGGCGGTGGCTGGGGCGGCGGGGGCGGCGGCTTTGGCGGCGGCGGCGCATCGGGAAGGTGGTAGCCATGGATATCCGGCGTTTCCTGCGGCACCTGTTCACCACCCGTGCGGCTGTCAGGCGGCACTTCCCGCCGGCGTCCTTGCAAGCTATCGAGGCCGCGATCGCCGAGTCCGAGCGCGGCCACCGGGGCGAGATCCGTTTCGTCATTGAGCCGGCGCTGGATCCGGGGCAGCTGATGGAAGGCATGGCGCCGCGCGAGCGCGCGCTGGAGGTGTTCTCCGAGCTGCGAGTGTGGGATACTGAAGAAAACAGCGGCGTGCTGGTTTACGTGCTGTTTGCCGACCACGCCATCGAGATCGTGGCCGACCGGGGCATCCATGCTGCCGCCGGCCAGCCGGCCTGGAAGCGCATCGCGGCGGACATGGAAACCGCCTTCGCCGCCGGCGATTATGGGGCGGGCGCGCTGCGCGGCATTGCCGCAGTGACGGCCGAACTGCGGCGCCATCTGCCGCCCGGCGGCGGCGGGGTGGACGAACTGCCGGACGAGGTGACGCTGCTCTGATTGGCGCAGGACGCGTGGTGGCGGATAGCGGATAGCGGAGGCAAGGATGGGAACGAAAGTCCTGCTGGACCTGCTGGGCGGCGTGGCCTTGCTGCTGTGGGGCTTGCACATGGTGCACAGCGGGATCGTGCGCGCGTTCGGCACCAGGATCAGGCGCATCCTGGGCCTGATTCTGCAAAGCCGCTACCGTGCGTTCGCCGCCGGCGTCGGGGTCACCGCCGTGCTGCAAAGCAGCACCGCTACCGCGCTGATGCTCAGCTCATTTGCCGCTTCCGGCCTGGTGGGCCTGGTGCCCGCGCTGGCCGTCATGCTGGGCGCCAACGTGGGCACCACGCTGATCGTCCAGCTGCTGTCATTCGACTCCTCCGCTTTCGCGCCGCTGCTGCTGATAGGCGGCGTGGCCGCGTTCAAACGGGGCAGCCGCACCATCGTCAAGGACCTGGGCCGCGTGGCCATCGGCCTGGGCCTGGTGCTGCTGTCACTGCACCTGCTGCTCGACAGCCTGGCGCCGGCCGAACATGCGCCGGCCGTGCGGACGCTGTTCTCGGCCATCACCGGCGAACCGCTGCTGGCGCTGCTGATCGGCGCCGCGCTCACCTGGGCGGCGCACTCCAGCGTCGCCATCATCCTGTTGACGATGTCGCTGGCCGCCTCGCAGTTCGTGTCGCCGGTGGCCGCGCTGGCCCTGGTGCTGGGCGCCAACCTGGGCAGCGCGCTCAATCCGCTGGTGGAAGGGGCGGCCAGCAGCAATCCTGCCGACCGCCGTCTGCCGGTGGGCAACCTGATCAACCGTGTTGTGGGGTGCGTGCTGTTCCTGCCGCTGCTGGACCCCGCCGTGCGGCTGATCCAGGCCATCGATCCTAACCCGGTGCGGCTGGCGGCCGACTTCCATGCGCTGTTCAACCTGGTCATGGCGCTGCTGTTCATCCTGCCGCTGGGCGCCTTCGCGCGGCTGCTCGAGCGGCTGCTGCCGGATGTGAAGAACGGCAGCGATCTGTCGGTGCCGCTCTACCTCGGCGCCAGCGTGAACGACCCGCCTTCGGTCGCGCTGGCGTGCGCCGCGCGCGAGACGCTGCGCATGGGCGATATCGTCGACACCATGCTGGAGCAGGCCATGACGGCCATCCTGACCAACGACCGCAAGCTGGTGTACGAAGTGAGCCAGAAGGACAACGCGGTGGACCGCCTGCACGAGGCGGTGAAGCTGTACGTAATCAACGTGACGCATGGTTCGCTGGACGAGGCGGACGCGCGGCGCGCCGTGGAGGTACTGAGCCTGGCGATCAACCTGGAACATATCGGCGACATCATCGACAAGAACCTGATGGAACTGGCCAGCAAGAAGATCAAGCGCCAGCTGCAGTTCTCCGCCGAGGGCGCGCGCGAGCTGGAAGAATTCCACCGCGTGGTGCGCGACAATTTGCGGGTGGCGATGGCGATTTTCCTGTCCGGCGACCTGAAATCGGCGCGCCGCCTGCTGAGCGAGAAGTCGCGCATCCGGGAGCTGGAATTCGCCGCCTCCGAGAACCATATCGCGCGCCTGAAAGAGGGGCGGATCGAGAGCATCGAAACCAGCTCGCTGCACATCGACATCCTGCGCGACCTGAAGCGCATTCACTCGCACATCTGCTCGGCCGCGTATGCCGCGCTGGAGACGGCGGGTGAGCTGGACCGGTCGTTCGCGCGCTGGCGCGATACCGAGACCGATATGGCGCGCGGCAAGTAGGCCGGAGCCCGCGCGCCTACAGCTTGCTGGCCGGGACCGGCTTGCCTTTTTGGACCCTGCTCAGGTAGACCTTGTTCAAGCCCTGGTGGTCCTGCGGTCCGAAGGCGATATCGAGGCCGCCCAGGTTGACGTTCATTTTTTCCAGCGCGGCCAGGAAACCGGTGCGTGTCAGGTCGGGGCCGGCCTTCCTCAAGCCTTCCACCAGCGCCACCGCGTCGATGTAGCCTTCGAGCGAGGTGTAGTCGAATTCGCTCGCGCCGGCGGCCTTCATGTCGGCCTGGTACTGCTTGACGATGGGGACGGACTCGTCGAACGGCGACGGTACCACCTGGGTGATGTAGACGCCTTCGGCAGCATCGCCGGCCGCCTTGATGAAGTTGGCCGTGCCGACAAAGGACAGGTTGAAGAACTTCGGCTTGTAGCCGGCCGCGTGCGCTTTCTGCACCAGCGCCGCGCAGGCCTTGTAGGTGCCCACCATGAGCACCGCTTCGGGCCTGGCCGCCAGCAGGGCGGCCAGGCCGGCGTCGACGTTCTCGGTGTTGCGCATGTAGTGGCCTTCGGCGGCAATGCTCATCTTGCGCTTCTGGAGCGCCAGCAGCAGGCCTTCCTTGCCCACCTTGCCATAGGTGTCCTCCTGGTAGAACAGGCCGATTTTGGTAACGCCGGCGTCGCTGACCAGCCGTTCGACCTGCATCTCGATCTCGTTGAAGTAGGACGAGCGGATGTTGAAGACGTACTTGTTGACCGGCGCGCGCAGGAATTCGGCGCCGGTGAAGGCGCCGAAGAACGGCACGGCATTGTCGACCACCAGCGGCAGGGCAGCCTTGCTGGTGGGCGTGCCCACATAGCCGAACAGGGCGAACACGTTGTCTTTCTTGATCAGCTTTTCGGTGGCGCTGGCGGTGCGCGGCGGATCGTAGCCATCGTCCTCGCTGACCAGGGTGATCTTGCGTCCGTTGATGCCGCCGGCCGCGTTCACCTTCCTGAAGTATGCCTCGCTGCCAGACTTGATACCCTGGCCCAGGCCCGCAGTCGGCCCGCTCAGCGCATTGGCCATGCCGATCTTGATTTCGGTGGCGGTGACCCCGCTTTCGGCCCTGGCAGCCGAAGTGAGCGAAGCGAGCGACAGCGACGCCAGGAACAGGGCGGCGGCAGAAATATGCATTTTGGTTGTCATCGTTTCCACCTTTCAGGTTGAGCCGGCGTGCAGCAGGAGCGCTGGACCACAGTAGCCGTTTCAGTCCCTGCTGACAAGTGCCCGCTGTGCCTGGCGCAACAGCCACAGGCGGAATAGCTCCAGCGCGGGCGTGTCCGGCGCCGTCTCCGGCGTCACCAGGTAGTAGGCGCGCTGGCCGCCCAGCGGCTTGTCGCATACAACCTGCAATTCGCCCCTGAGCAGTTCGGCTTCCACCAGCATGCGCGGCAGCAGGGCCACGCCCAGGCCGTGCGCGGCGGCCACCGCCTGCATGGAAAACAGTTCGTAGCGGGGGCCGTGCATGGCCAGCCCGGTCTCCACGCCCATGGCGTCGAACCACTGGCGCCAGGCGTCGGGACGGGTGCTTTGCTGCAGCAGCGGCAGGCGCGCGATGTCCTGCGGCCCCCAGCGCCTGCGCCCCGCCAGCAGGCGCGGACTGGCCACCGGCAGCACGGTTTCCGGCATCAGCATCACCGCGCGCGTGCCGGCCCAGTTGGCAATCTGCTCCGGGCTGCCGGCATACAGCGCGGCGTCGAATTCGGCTTCGGCGAACATGAAAGGGCGGGTGCGCGCGTCCACGTGGACCACGATGTCCGGATGGCCGGCGTGCAGGTCCGCCAGGCGCGGCAGCAGCCAGCGGGTGGCAAAGGTGGGCACGGAGGCCAGCCGGATGGTGCCGCCGGCGCCTTGTCCGGCCATCGCGTCCAGCGTGTCGCGCTCCAGTCCGGCCAGGCGCAGCGCCACCTGGCGCGCATAGGCTGTGCCGGCCGGCGTGAGGGCCACGCCGTGCCGGGTGCGCTGGAACAGGCGTACGCCGAGGAAGTCTTCCAGCGCCGCCACCTGGCGCGACACGGCGCCCTGCGTCAGCGACAGTTCGCGCGCGGCGTTGGTGTAGCTCTCGTGGCGGGCCGCCGCCTCGAAGCAGGTCAGCGATTGCAGCATCGGGATCTTGCGTGTCATGGCGTGTTATGAGCTTTGTTCATATCTGGGTGAGTATAAATCGTTTGCCGGGAACCCGTGGCGCCACTAAGATCAGGCCATCCTTTCACCCCGCACACTGAGCACACCGAGGCCGACATGACCAAGACCGCATTCAACTGGAGTTCCCCACTGCTGCTGGACGAGCAGCTGCATGCCGAAGAACGCGCCGTGCGCGACGCGGCGCGCGAGTATTGCCAGGGCCGCCTGGCCGGGCGCGTGCTGGAGAACTTCCGCCACGAGCAGACCGACGCTTCCATCTTCCGCGAGATGGGCGAGCTGGGCCTGCTGGGGGTGACCATTCCGGAGGCTTACGGCGGCACCGGCTTGAACTACGTCTGCTATGGCCTGGTGGCGCGCGAGGTGGAGCGCATCGACTCCGGCTACCGCTCGATGATGAGCGTGCAGTCCTCGCTGGTGATGGTGCCCATCTATGAGTTCGGCAACGAGGTCACGCGGCAAAAGTACCTGCCCAAGCTGGCCAGCGGTGAATTCATAGGCTGCTTCGGCCTGACCGAGCCGGATCACGGCTCCGACCCCGGCTCCATGGTCACCCGCGCCCGCAAGACCGACGGCGGCTACCTGCTGTCCGGCGCCAAGATGTGGATCACCAACAGCCCGATCGCCGACGTGTTCGTGGTGTGGGCCAAGGACGATGAGGGCGCGATCCGCGGCTTCGTGCTGGAGAAGGGCTGGAAGGGCCTGAGCGCTCCCGCCATCCACGGCAAGATGGGCCTGCGCGCCAGCATTACCGGCGAAATCGTGATGGACAACGTGTTTTGCCCCGAGGAGAATGCCTTCCCCGATGTGCGCGGCCTGAAAGGCCCGTTCACCTGCCTGAACAGCGCCCGCTACGGCATCGCCTGGGGCGCGCTGGGCGCGGCAGAGGACTGTTTCGAGAAGGCGCGCCAGTACACGCTGGACCGCAAACAGTTCGGCCGGCCGCTGGCCGCCAACCAGCTGATCCAGAAGAAGCTGGCCGACATGCTGACCGAGATCGCCATGGGCCTGCAGGGCTGCCTGCGCCTGGGCCGCATGAAGGACGAGGGCACGGCGGCGGTGGAGCTGACCTCGATCATGAAGCGCAACAGCTGCGGCAAGGCGCTCGACATTGCCCGCATGGCGCGCGACATGATGGGCGGGAACGGCATCAGCGACGAATTCGGCGTGATCCGCCACCTGCTCAACCTGGAAGTGGTGAACACCTACGAAGGCACGCACGACGTGCACGCGCTGATCCTCGGCCGCGCCATCACCGGCTTGCAGGCCTTCTCCTGAGCTGAGGGGATGCCAGCGGCATGCGGATGCGGAGCGGAGCAAGCAGCGCGGCGGGCGAGCGCTTTTGCATGTCGCGGTGGACCGAGATCGGCCAGGAAAAGCGCTGCATCACCTGCGGCGAGTACTGGCCGGCGGACGCCGAGTTTTTCGAAGCGGCCAAGAAGACGCGGGACCGGCTGTCGCCGCGCTGCATCGCCTGCATTGTGGAGAAGACCTGGTCATCGGTGCTGGTCGCCGCGCGGTGAAGGCCGCGCCGGCGGTTACGCTGGGCGCAGCAGCGCGGCGTCGCCCTTCAGCGCGAACGGCACGCCGCGCGCCCAGCGGTTGGACGACAGAGAGAAGGTCAGCGCGCGCACCTGGTGGTACCAGCCGGCCGGCACGTACAGCATGTCGCCCGGGCCGACGATGACCTCCACCATGGCGGCCTGGCGGGCCAGCGGGAACTTGTCGAAGTCCGGCGCTTCCGGGTCGAACGGAGAGCCGAACAGGATGGCGTTGGCCTCGCTGGGATAGAGGAACTCATCGTGGTGGGGCGGCGACAGGAAGATGCGCTTGGTGCCCCAGATCTGCGCGAAGATGTTGTCGTCGTAGTCGCAATGCAGCGGCGTCACCGTGCCGGCCGGGCCGATCCAGAAGCGCGGCGGCCCCATTTTCTCCAGGTAACCGGGCCAGTGGCACAGGCGGTTCAATTCGCGCAGTTCCAGGTTGCCCAGGTAGGGGGGCAACGGATGCGTGCCGGTTTGCACCAGGTCCAGGTACTCCAGCATGGTCATGTCCTGCATGGCGCGGTCGGCGGCGAAGGCGGTGTTGATATAGTCGCCCACCCGTGCGCGCACCGGCAGGTGGCTGTAGTGCTCGCGCAGGGTTTCGGGCGGCAGGGCGGTCAGCGGCCACTTGTTTACCAGCCCCGTGATCAGGAAGGGCAGGCCCTGCGCGGCCCGGGCGCGGAACGCTGCCGCGTCGAGCACGCCCAGGCGCGGCACGTCGGTGATGGCGGGCAGGCTGCGCCCGGCGCGCCGGATCGCCTGCCGCATTTCATCGATTGACGTGACGCCGCGCACCAGCGCGTCTTTCTGCTCGCGCGCCAGCTTCCTGGCGGCGGCATCCTCTGGCCGGGTGGGCCGCGATGCCTCCAGCGGCGGCAATTTTTTCTCTTTTGACATCGGCTTCACCATCTCTTCTTTGCTGTCCTTGGCTATGCCAGGCGGGCAGACAGCATAACGCATGCGATGGAGATGTTCCAGCCCCGGCCTGCAGGGGAGGCGGCCGCGTGGGATAATGGCCGGCTGCCCACGATACCACCGCCTCCGCATGCTTGACATCCTTGCCATCGTCAGTCCCATTTACATCATCCTTTTCCTCGGCTACGCCACCACGCGCGCCGGGCTGTTCGGCAAGGGCGAGCTGCTCACGTTCGGGAAATTCGTCATCAAGCTGGCACTGCCGGCGCTGGTGTTCAACGCCATCGCGCAGCGCCATATCGCCGACATCATCGTTCCCGGCTATCTGCTGGCCTATACGGCCGGCGCGCTGGCCATGCTGGGCGGCGCCTATGCGGTGGGCCGCAAGGCCGCTGGGCTGAGCCACCAGCAGGCGCTGCTGCATGCGATGGGCATGTGCAGCTCGAACAGCAGCTTTATCGGCTACCCCATCTTGCTGCTGGCGCTGCCGTCGGTGGCCACGACGTCGCTGGCGCTGAACGTGGTGGTGGAAAACGTGGTGATGCTGCCGCTGCTGCTGGTCCTGCTGGAGACCAGCGTGAAGCAGGCAGGCGCGGACCAGCGGGGCTGGCGCCGCGCGCTGACGGCCACCTTGCGGCAACTGGCGCGCAATCCGCTGGTTGTGGCCTTGCTGGCGGGGCTGGCCGTGTCCTTGCTGGAGCTGCCGCTGCCGTCGCCGCTGGGCCGCAGCATCACCATGTTCGCGCAGACCAGCGGCGCGCTGGCGGTGTTCGTCATCGGCGGCACACTGGTGGGGCTGCCGATGCGCGGTGTGGCGCTGAAGGTGGCGCCCATCGCGCTGGGCAAGCTGGTGATGCATCCGCTGGCGGTGGCGCTGGCCGTGGCCAGCCTGCCGTTGGTGGGCATGGCGCCGCTGGCGCCGGAACTGCGCAACGCCGCCATCCTGATGGCGGCCATGCCGATGATGAGCATCTACCCCATCCTGGCGCTGCCCTACGGCTTTGCCGACCGTGGCGCCGCAGCGCTGGTGCTGGCCACCGTCGGCTCCTTCGCCACGCTCAGCGCCTTGCTGTGGCTGCTGGGGAGCCTGGCGTAGACCGATCGGGCCCCACGCGGCCCGATCGCTCCCCTCGGCCTGGCCCTTTTAGTTGACGCAGCCCTTGGTGCGGATGCGGTCATACGCGGCCTTGGCCTGCACCAGGCCGTAGCCGTAGTAGACGTCGCGGCCCGGCGCGCCCAGGTCCAGCGCCGACTTGTCCAGCGTGCTGCGGATCTGCTCCGCCGTGCAGGCCGGGAAGTAGCTCCACACCAGCGCCGCCACGGCCGACACGTGCGGCGTGGCCATCGAGGTGCCGTCGAACAAGGCATAGTTGACTGCCTTGATGTCGATGGTCGCGCTCTGGCCCAGCTGGTTTTGCAGCGCCGCGCCCTCTACCCCGGACGCCGTCACCGACGGAATGGTGGTCGCAACGCCGCCCAGCGTGCCGCTGAAGCCTTCCGGCGCGTTGTTGTAGACCACGGCGCCCACGCCGCCGCTGGCCTGGCAATTGGCCACTTTTTCACCGAAGGTGATGCTGCCGCGCGCGATCAGGCACACCTTGCCCGCCACCGCCGTGTTCACCTGGTCGCCCAGGCCGAATGCGGCCAGCGGCGCGGTCACGGTGCCGGCCGGCGTGCCATCCATGCTGCCGGGCGCATAGCTGGTGGCGCCCACCTTCAGGGTGGCGACGCGGCCCTGGCCCATCGGCACGGTGGACAGCACCTGCACCCCCGGTGCGGCGATTTCCACTTTTGGCGTGAACTGCGAGAAGTCGGCAACCAGCTTGTTTTCGTCCAGCGCCGCCACCGACATCACGCTGGCGTAGCCGGCAGGGTAGGACTGCGCGTTATTGCCGTCGTTGCCCGCCGCCGCAATGGACAGCACGCCGCGCTGCGCCAGCGCGTTGAAGGCGCGCTCCTCGCCCCGGCTGGGCACGTCGCCGCCCAGCGACATGCTGATGATGTTGGCGCCGGCGTCACCGCACTTGTTCGCCGCCGCGATCAGTGTCGATGTATAGGTCCATTCCTCCGGGCCGAACACCTTGACGATGTGCAGGTTGATCTGGCGGTTGGGGAGCACGCCCACCACGCCGGTCGCCGCATTGTTGAGCGCCGCGATGGTGCCCGCCACATGGGTGCCATGATGGTTTTCGTCCGTGTACCACGGGCCGGTGCCCGGGTTGGTATGGCCGCTCAGGCGGTTGCCAGCCAGGTCCTCGTGTGCGCGGTCGATGCCGGAGTCGATGATGCAGACGGTGCGGTTGCCGGCATAGGTGTCGGGCAACTGGTCGGCCTGTACCATCGGTATTCCGTATGGCACCAGCTGGCCTGCCAGATAGGGCGCGCCGGTGGACGGCGTGCTGGCGGCTGGCCCGCTGGGGCGGCTGCGGGCCAGCAGCTTGCGCCGGCCGTCTTCCTCGACAAACTCGATGTGCGGGCTGTTGCGCAGGTCTCCCAGTGCCTTGGACGGCACTTCGGCGGCGGCGGCGTCGATGGACGGCAGATCCTCCTTGATGCTGCCCCTGGCGGCGGCGATGGCGGCCTTGCCGTTCTGCTGCGCGCCTTTCTTGAAGGCGACGATGACGCGCACGTTATCCGGCTGCGCGGCGGCGGCGGCGCTGGCGCTGACGGCGGCGGCCGTCAGGCCCAGTGCGAAGAGTGCGCTTGACTTGCTGTTTTTGGCTAAGAACATGTTGTCGTCCCATGGCTGAAAGTTCGATCGAAGCGCCCGTGGATGAGGCGTATGGCAACCGATCTTAGTCAGCAGTCAATTGACGGTCAATCATGATGATTGGCAATTTCAAGATAAAAGCAACACCTGGGGAGGGGACTTGCAGCGCCCCGGCGCAGAGCCGGAGCGCTTTGGCTCAGCGCTTGCCGGTTGCCCGCCGGCGCTGCGTCAGGGCCATGCCGGCCAGGCCGGCGCCCAGCAGCAGCAGGCTGGCCGGCTCCGGCACTACCGTGACGCCGGGATCGGAAACAACGGCGCCGATGCTGCCCTTGCCGCCCGCGGTCAGTGCCGGGGTCCAGCTGAAATCGGCCAGGGCCAGGCTGAGCGGGTTGTACGTCCCCAGCGGCGCGATGTCCTGGTCGAAGGCGGACACCAGGAAGTGCGACACGTAGCCGGTGAGCGGATCGTAGTCGCCGTCCAGGGTCAGGTCGAAGGACAGCACGCCGCCGAAGGTGGCGGTGTGCGACAGATAGTTGGAGGTGTCGTTGCGGAACTGGAAGCCGCCCGGCACCGCCGTCCAGCCGTAGTTCAGGTCCAGCGCGCCGAAGCCGGCCAGGTTGCTGACCACCGCGGTGGCCAGCGGCACGCCTGCGCTGGCGCTGAGCTGCATGTCCAGGTAACCGCTCGCCGCGCCGAAGGTGGACGTGTCGATGCTCACATGGATGGTGGCGGCGCTGGCCGGGGCGCTGCCGGCCGCCAGCGGCAAGGCCAGCGACAGTGCCAGCGCCGGCGCCAGCATCAGCTTGCGTGCCAGTGTCCGCGCCAGTTTCCGCGCCGGAGTCTGCGCAAGCGCGCGCAGCGCGGCGGAGAGCAGGTGCTGGCCCTGCTGTCGAATATTGAGTTTCATGTCATGTCTCCTTAGAAGCTGCCTTTGTACAGCACGGGCGTGTAGGCGACCACGCTGCGTGCCGGGTTGGTGAAGGTCAGCGGCACGCTGACGGTGGCGCCGGCGTTCAGCGGGCCGGGCAGGGTGATGTAGGGTGCGCCGGCGTCGGTGCCGCTGGCATTGTCCAGCGTCAGCCCGGCGGTCAGGCCGGTCAGCTTCAGCTGCAGGGGGCCTGCAAGCGCCGCGCCGCCGGTGTTGGTCACCGTGACGCTGCCGAGGTACTTGCCGGTGGCGCGGTTGAGCAGGGCGCCTTGCTGCGTCATCTTCACGCTGGCGCTCACGTCCTGCGCGGCCATTTGCACACTGCCATGGAAGCGCACTTCGGACAGGTTGCCGAACCAGTTATTGCCGTTGAAGATGCGGATATAGCGGTAAGGCACGGCACCGGCCACCGGCAAGGTTTGCCAGTCCTGCGTCGTCACCGCCGCTGCGGTCAGGGTGGTCCAGCTGGCGTTGTCGTTCGAGCCCTGCACCACGGTGCCCTTGGCGCGCGCGGCCTGGTCCTGGCGGGCCGCCATTTCCACGCCGGTCAGCGTGGCCTGGTTGCCCGCCTTGAAGTCGAACGTGATGTAGCTGGCGGTGCCGAGATTGCCGGTGCCGGTGCGGTAGTCCGAGCTGGTGCCCAGGTTGGAGTCGAACAGCGAGTTCGTGATGGACAGCGTGGTGGCGGCCGGCCGGTTGACGGTGGAGTCGATCAGGGTGGCGATGCCGGTCACGTTCTTGATCACGTCCGCCTCGTCCACCAGCGTCAGCAGGGTGCCGTCGGTGGTGGCCGTGTTCGGGTAGCCGTCCTTGCCGGCCTGCGTCTTGTAATTGATGGCGAAGCCCACCGCGCCCGGCGCCGAACCTTGCGGCAGCACCGCGCTGGCGGTGAAGTTGACGTTGTCGGTAGTGGCCACGGTGGCCGGCACGCCATGAATGGTGGCGCTGACGTTGCTGATGGCCTGCTTGGCCGTGAACGCCACCTTGACGGTGTTGCCCGGCACCACGCGGCCGCGCAGCGCCTGCGCCGACGACAGCGACGCGGCCGAGATCATGTTCACCGACGCCACCGCGCCGTACAGGCGCACTTCGGACATGTTGCCATACCAGGCATTGCCGTTCACCACGCGGATGTAGCGGTATGGCTGCAGGCTGTTGATCTTCAAGGTCTGCCAGTCCGGCGAGCCGTTCGAGGCCGGGGAAATGGTGTCCCAGGCCGTGTTGTCGTTCGAGCCCTGCACCACGGTACCGTTGATGCGGCTTGCGTACTGGTCCTGCCGGCCAATCACCTCGACCCGGTCCAGGGTGGCCTGGCCACCGCCCTTGAAGTCGAACTTGAGCCAGCCGCCGTTGCCGGAGCCGTTGACGCGGAAGTCGGTGAAGCTGCCGAGGTTGTTGTCGAGCAGCAGCGTGGCCTGCGCCAGCACGTCGGCCTGGTTCCTGCCGCTGGAGTCGCTCAGGGCCGTCAGGCCGATCGGGTCGATCAGGCCGGTCTGGTCTGAGATGAACAGGGAGGTGTCGTCGGTGGTGAACAGGGTCGGCTCGGCGTCGACGCCGGCCGCCGTTTTGTAGTTGATGACGAATTTCACGGCGCCGGCCGGGGCGCTGGCGCTGGCGATCCAGGTGGCGGTCCAGTTCACGTTGTCGGTGGTGGAGACGGTTGCCGCCTGGCCCTGCACCATCACGTTGACGTTGTTGATGGCTTCCCTGGACTTGAAGGCCAGCTGCACCGTGTTGCCGGGAACGATGCGCTTCTTCAGGCTTTGCGCCGAGCTGATGGAAACCGACGCGATCTTGTTGACGGTTTCATGGCGCTGGCCGAAGATGCGGAATTCGCCCACTTCCAGGATGGCGTAGGTGGGCTGCACCATCTGCAGCTTGAAGAAGCGGAAGCGACGGTCCCTCAGCGCGTCCTGCACCGGCAGGGTCTGCATGTCGTCCGAGATCACGGTCAGGCCTGGCGTCAAGCGGGTCCAGTTCTCGTTGTCGTCGGAGCCGAACATGGCCACGCCGCCGATCCGTTCGGGGAAGCTGGCGCGCACCTGCATCTGGAAGCCCGACGCCGAGGCCTTGAAGTCCGGGCCGAAGTCCATGATGTGCGCCAGGTTGGGCGCGTAGGTGCCGGGCGCGGTGGACCAGCTGGTCGGCGTGTTGTCCATCAACAGCGGCACGGCGTTGCCGAAGGTGGAGGTCTTGAACATGTTACGGTAGTTCATGCTGCCGTCGGCCAGCAGCGGAGTCAGTTCCTGCAAGCCCTGCACGGCGCTGTTCAGTGCCGCCAGCTTTTGCTGGAACACCGCGTCGCTGGCGCTGGCGGCCGCGCCTGCAATGTCGGCATAGGCCGCGTTGTAGGTCTCCAGCGTGGACGCCACGTACAGCGTCCCGGCCTTGTAGGCGGCATTGACGGCAGTGATGGCGCCCTGGCGGTCGCCCGCCACGGTGATCTGCACGAGCTTGCTGGTGATGGTGGTGCCGTCCGAGGTGGTGATGACAAAGCTGTAGCTGCCCGCCTGCGCCGGCAGCCAGGAGAAGGCGCCGGTGGCGGTGTCGAAGGTGGCGCCGGCCGGCAGGTTGTCCACCTGGTAGGTCAGCACGTCGCCCGCGCCGGCGTCGGTGGCGGCAAAACTGTGGTTGATGGCGGCGCTGGAGCTGGCGTAAGTCACCAGGTTCAGGTCCGCGTCGCCGCCGGTGAACACGGGCGTGGTGAAGCTGCCGCCCTGCACGTTGATATGGTCGATGTCGACCCGCGTGCCGGCGCCCTTGACAGTGAGGTACTGCACGTCGCCCAGGCCGTGGTAGGCGTCCAGCGTGTAATTCACGTAGCGCCACTGGCCGTTGGTGTTAGGCAGCGCCACGGATTCGTCGAACGCTTCCAGTGTGGCCACGCCGTTGGTGCGGATCTTGAAGGCGATGCTCTTCGAACCATGGCCGTAGCCGACCACGGCCAGCCTGGCGCCGGTGGCGGTGGTATTGATCTGCAGGAAAGACGCGGTCTCGTCCTGCATGGCAGTCACGTCGCCATCGAGTACCGTGAAGCGGTCTTCCACTTCGCGGTAAGGATCGGCGATGGGCTTGACCAGCAGCTGGCCGCCTTCGGCGTCGGCCGCCGCAGGCGGGATGAAGAGCCAGTAGTCGCCGCCGCCGTCCACGCCGTCCCAGTTGTAGCTGGTGCGCAGCGAGAACATGTGGCTGAGGTAGGGCGCGCGCTGCGCCATGTCCACCCCTTTGACATACTTGTAATAGTAATAGGGTTCCCACAGGCTGGAGAACATGCGGCCCCGGTAGCCGCCGGCGATTTCTCGGTAGACCACGGTGGGCACGCCGTTGGCATCGGTATGCGAAGCGGTGGGGACCCAGGGCGTGTCGTAGCCGGTCATGTAGCGGCCGAAGAAGTCGGCCGCGTCCAGGATGCGGTCGTTCAGGAATTCATAGGGGCCGACCGCTTCCGGCGCGGTGGAGACCGTGCCGTCGGCCGGATCGACCTTGGTGCCCTGGGCGTTCAGCAGGCGCGCCAGGATGCCGGCGTTGGTGATGTCGCCGCCGCCGTGGGCCTGGTCGCGGCCCATTTCAACGTGCTGCACCACCGGCGTGACGGCCTCGCCGGTCAGGTCGTTCTTCTCCACCAGGCGGAACAGCGCCTTGATGGCGCCGTTCTGGCCCTGGTCCACCGCCGTCCTGTTCACGGTGAACCATTCCACGCCCTCGTTGTAGCGCGCGCGGTTGCCGCTGAAGATATAGCCCGACATCGCGCCCAGCAGCGGATACAGGTGCTGGTTCATGAAGCGGTAGTTGGTGTGCTGGAAGGTCTCGATGACCGGGTTGATCAGGTTGTTGGTGAAGTTGGCGGTGTCCTGTTCGGTCCACTCGAGCGCGGCCGTCTGGCAACTGGTGTAGCGCATGATCTCGGCGGCGGCCGCCATGCGGCTGAGCGGGATGCCGGTGTGGATATGCGAATCGACGAAGTAGGCATACTGCGCCGGGTCCATCTGCGCCCAGATGCGCAGGATGCGCATGGTGTTGGCGCGGTAGGTCTCGTCGCCGGTGATGTAGTAGAGCAGGGCCTGGGTGTAGGCCTTCAGGCCGTCGGCGATGAATTTCGAGTTGAAGCCCTGGCTGCTGAAGGCCAGGCTGCCGGGTTTGGTCGGATCGCTGCCCTGGTTGCTGGAGGTGACGGTCTTGGACGCGGCGGGCGATAGCAGCATGGCGTTGAAGTGCGTATTCCACGGCTCCTTTTGCGCCAGCACCTGGGCCCGCACGTTTTCCAGCATTTCCCTGGTCAGGCCCACGCCGGGGTGCTTGAAGCCGTTGGCGTCGATGCTTTCGGCGATGGTGGGCTGATAGGCGGTGGCCAGCGTTTCTATGGTGTCGGCGGCGCTGGCGCTGGGCGGCAGCAGTGGCCCCATCAGGCCCAGCGCGAGCAGCAGTGCGGCAATGGCGGTGGGCTGGAAGGTGGGCTGAAGGGCGGGCACAGGCGTGCGCGCGCCCCGCGATCCGAGTCTTTTCATGGTTGCTTCCCTGTCTCTTTTATAAGTTGTTGTATGGTGAAACGAATCCGCCGGCGCCGTCTGTTATCGATAACGAGGATTCTCGCCAATTCTATCCAATTGTTGCAGGCCTGATGTATTCCTTTTTTACCGGCCTGCAACGGATATTTATGGCTTATCGATAACGATGCACCGTCAAGCCGTCATTAGCGCCGCCACCGCCGCGGCGCTGAGGGCGCCCCGGTAAATGCGGAAATCGTCTATCTTGCCGTTGAAGTAGGGGTCGGGATACTGCGACCGGCCGATCCAGTTCTGGCTGGTGCTGCCCAGCCGGAACGGGGCCAGGAACATGTCGGCGTTGTTGCCGGCCACTGCGCCGTTTACATACAACGTGGCGTTTTTCCCCGACAGCGTGACCGCCACGTGCGCCCATTGCCCGGTGGGCAGCGCGGCGCTGCCGTTGACGGAGCGCTCGCCGTAGCCGCCGTTGACGGTCATGGCGAAGCGCAGCACGCCGGTGTTCGAGCGCGCCGTCAGCATCATGTAGTCGCCGGTGCCGTTGCCGAAGTCGAAAATGCGCTCCCAGTTGCGGGCGGCGTTCCAGTAGACCCAGGCGGCGATGGTGAAGTCGCCCACGTCCGTCATCAGGTCGGCCGGCAGGCTGACGTAGCCGGTGCTGCCGTTGAGCGCGACTGCGTTGGCCTGCTTGCCGGCCACCCAGCTGGCGCCGCCCATCAGCGTGCCGGGGTGGCCGTTGCCGCTGGCGTCGGCGGCAACGGCGCCGCTGGCCGCGTCGAAGGGCAGGCAGGTGTGCAGCGGCGTGCCGGTGATGGCGCGCGCTTCGTTGGAGGCGGCTGTGGCGCCCGACGGCGTGGACGCGGTGACCACGTAGTAGTAGGTGCCGGCGGCCAGGCCGCTGTCGGTCCAGGTGAGCAGGCCGGTGATGCCGCTGGCCACGGTGGTGTACGGGCCGCCCGCCACGGTGGCGCGCTTGACCGTGTAGCCGGTGGCGTAGGCGCTGCCCCACCAGGAAAGCACCACCGCGCCGCCGCTGATATCGGCGCTCAGGCCGCTGGGCGCGGCGCCGCCGGCAATGGGGTCCAGGCCGCAGGTCAGCGTGCCGTAGCCCAGCTGGTCGTAACCGCCGCTGGTGGAGCCGGAGCCGCCGCCTTCTGGCTGGATCAGCAGCGCGAACTGTTTGGACCAGGGCGCGGCCAGGCCCTTGCGGTTCACGTAGTGGTTGTACACCAGCGCCCAGCAGGGCCGCTGGTTGCCGATGCCGGCGGTGGAGAAGCCGGTCTGGTTCACATTGTCCACATTGTTATAGGTAACGTAGGGCACGCTGTAGTACGTGGTGCCGGACTGGATCAGGTTGGCCTTGGCCACATACTCGGCCGCCATCAGGAAGCGGTTGTTGTCGTAGCCATACAGGTCCACGCCCTGGTTCCAGGCCATCTCGCACAGGGCTCCCATCAGCGCGATGCCGAGCGTGTTGTGGCCCTGGTCGCGGCCGGACTCCTGCCACTGGCCAAGGTAGCCAGGGTGCACGTAGTACACCGCCTTGCCGATGGCGCCGTTGCCGGCGCCGCTCTTGAAGTAGGTGACCGCTTCGTCGAACAGCGCCTGCTCGTCGCACAGCACGCCGATGGCCATGATGGAGGCCATGTTGCACACGTCCCAGTTGGCCCAGTAGTGGGTGGCTTCGGTGTTGTTGTGGCGGATCAGGAAGTCGTGGTTGATGGGGTAGAAGATGTTGCGCATCATGCCCTGGAAGCGGATGAAGTCGGCCGCCGCCCAGCCGCTGTAGCTGCGCATCATCTCGCCGGCGTTGGCGAACTCGTAGCCGTAGATGCCGGCCGCCAGCTGGGAATCGGTGGTGCCGCTGATGGCGGTGAGGGTGGCGGACCAGCCGTTCATGATCTGTACCGCCTTGTCGGCGTAGGCGCTGTCGCCGGAGATTTTCCAGCGCAGCGCGCAGGCGTAGGCGGCGGCCACGTCGTTAAACAGCTTGCTGTAGTTCTGCGGATGGACGCCGTCGTCGCCCCGGTAGACCACCGCCTGGGGCGAGGCCACGTAGGACAACTGCGCGTGCGGGTTGGCGGTCAGCTTGTCCCAGCTGCCTTTCCATGGCTGGGTGTTGTACTTTTGCATCATCCGGTTGAAGTCGGCCTGGGTGTGCAGCAGGCCGGGGTGGGCGAAGCCGGTGGCCGTTGCGCCCAGCAGGCGCGGGGCCTGCGCCGGCTGCGCGGCTTCAAAGACGGAACCGCCGCAGCCGGCCAGGGCCAGTGCGCCCAGGCTGTAGAGGAAACTGCGGCGCGGGAGGTCGGTTCCGTCCTGCTCCCTGGATTGCGCGTGCGCCGATCTTGGTGCTGTCATCTGTCTGTCTCCATAAGTGTTGTTATCGATAACATTCCGTGGCACAATGATTTGTGCAAAATCATTCTAGGTAGCCGCCGACACAAACACGTATAGCATTTCGTCAAAAATGCATATCGATTTGGGATAGCTGCTCAAAATTTTCTGTGCTACCATCGTTTCTGTTATCGATAACTTGCAGCATCCGGTAGCAGGGGTAAGACCAAGAAACGAGGGACTGATTGAAGCAAGCACGCGCTGTAAAGCGCGAAACTAGAATAATTGGAGACAGAAATGAACAAGCAACTGAAGCACTCGCTGCCGATTTCCGCCATGGCGCTGGCTGTGGCACAAGGCCTGTTTGTGGCGCCATGCGCGCTGGCCCAGGACAACACCGTGGTGGTGACCGGCATCCGCGCCAGCGCCCGCTCGTCGGTGGCCATCAAGCGCGACACGATGGAGGTGGTCGATTCCATCACCGCCGAGGACATCGGCAAGCTGCCGGACCTGAACGTGGCCGAGACGATGACCCGCATCCCGGGCGTGCAGGGCTACCGCTACGGCGGCGAGGGCGCTTCGCCGGTCGGCGCCGGTTCCGGCCTGACCATCCGCGGCCTGAGCAACCAGACTGCTTCGCAAATCAATGGCCGCTCCTTCAACACCGCCGGCGGCCGTGAATTCAACATCGAGAGTGCGATCCCGGGCATGATCGCCGGCGTCGATGTGTACAAGAATCCGTCGGCCGAGCATATCGAGGGCGGCATCGGCGGGCTGGTCAACATCCGCAACCGCAACCCGAGCGATTTCAAGGGTCCGACCTTCGCGGCGTCGGTCAGCTTCAGCAACAACGATCTGGCCAAGAAGACCGATCCCGAGCTCTTCGTCATGGGCGCCAACCGCTTCGACCTGGGCGGCGGCAGCCGCATCGGCGTGATGGGGGCGGCGGTCTACCAGAAAAGCACCGGCCGTTCCGACAACAACCCGGCCAACCGGGGCGGCAGCCTGAAGCGCGCGGTGCGTGCCGACAGCGCCGAGTATGCAACGCGCGCCGCCGCCAACACGGCCAACAACCCGTCCCTGCCGATGTCGGCCTATGTCGGCCGCAACGACGTCAGCTTCCTGGACAACGTGGGCACCACCGGCGCCAACATGCCCAACCTGGCCGGCCTGACGGCGGACCAGATCGGCAACGTGATGTCGGCCACCGGCGTGACCAGCAACGTGTTCCAGGAAACCATCATGCGCGAGCGCAAGGGCCTGAACCTGGCCGCCGACTACCGCGTCAGCAACACCTTGCGTTTCTATGCCGAGGCGAACTACGTCTACTACCTGTACCACCAGAACTACCGCGGCCTGAACTCGGTGGACGGCGCCAACGTGCAGAACCTGCAGACCACGCCGTTCAATTACACTGAATCGCTGGCCAACCGCAACGTCAACGGCGGCAGCGACGACGTGCTGGTCAACAAGCGCCTGCTGAGCGGCAGCTTCCTGAATTCCGCGCTGACCAGCCTGGGCGGCGACGAGCACACGCCTTACACCACCTGGGTAGGCGCGGCTGGCGCCGAATGGAGCCCGACGGCGGACCTGGCGCTGAAGGCCGACTTCTCCTACATCAAGTCCGACAAGACCCAGGACAACCGCTCCGTGATCATGGACTCGGCGCCGGGCAAGCTGTGGTCCACCAACCGCATCGCCGACGGCGCGCCGCACCAGCTGACCTTTAACGGTCCGGACCTGGGCGACCCGGCCAACTTCGTGTTCCGTTCGTATGACAACGGCACCAACCAGAGCTGGGACGACAGCGGCCACGCCACCGCGCTGAGCGGCGCCTACAGCCTGGATGCGGGCCCGTTCAACAAGCTCAAGTTCGGCACCCGCTACGCCCACATGGATAGCCTGTACAAGAACTACCGCTTCACCGGCAAGCCGCTGACCACCGACGGCCTGGCCCTGACGGCCAACCGCTCGAACGCCATCTACGCCTCGTCCATGCCCGGCGTGATCCAGAACGCGCCGACCAACTTCATGGGCGGCGACGCGGGCTACGCCGGCGGCTTCGCCGTCTATTCGCCGGACGCCCTGCTGGGCAACGGCGTGCAGACCGCCTTCCCGAAAGCGGGCATTGCGCAGGACGGCGCCTATCCTGAAATCGCCGCCGACCGCCGCTACGTCGAAGAGAACACGCTGGCCGGCTACCTGGTGGGCGAATTCTCGGCGCTGGACGACCGGCTCAAGGGCAATGTCGGCGTGCGCGTGGTGCGCACTTCCGGCGAGGCCGTGGCGCGCGTGGTGGGCTTGAACGGTTCGCTGGTGGATGTGGTCGGCAAAACCCGCTACACCAACGCTCTGCCGTCGTTCAACGCCACTTACGACATCACCAAGGAACAGCTGGTGCGCTTCGCCTATGGCCGCGGCTTGACCCGCGCCGGCATCGGCGACCTGAATCCGTCCATCAGCGGCGTAAACACCGCCAACGGCACGGCCAACGTCGGCAATCCGGAACTGCGTCCGCTGGTGGCGGACAGCTTCGACCTGTCGCTGGAACACTACTTCAACAAGACCAACTACGCCTCGGTTGCCGTGTTCGACAAGGAGATCGATGGCTTCTTCAATTCGCTGATCTCGTGCCAGACGCTGGACGCCGCCATCGCCGCGCCTTACACCGGCCCGGCCAACGGCTGCTCGGGCGGCCAGTACTCGGTCAGCAAGCGCGTCAACGCTGAAAAAGGCTATGCGCGCGGCGTGGAAGTGGCGGGCCAGTACTTCTTCGACAGCTCGGCGGGCTTCCTGCAGAACTTCGGCGTGTCCGGTTCGTACACCTTCGTGAAGACCTCCAATCCGCTCAACTTCGGCACGGCCGCGGCGCCGAACGTGGTGAGCATGCCACAGCCGTTCCAGTCCAAGCACAGCTACAGCCTGTCCGGCATGTATGAGGACAAGAAGCTGTCGGCTCGCCTGGCCTACACATGGCGTTCGATGTCGCTGTTTAATGATGTTGCGGTCAACCCGATCGACAGCCGTTCCATCGACGCCTACGGCATCCTGGACGGTTCGGTCAACTATGAAATCGCCGACAACCTGACGCTGTCGTTCAACGTCAAGAACATCACCGACAAGGCGCTGCACCGCTACATCGGCGAGCCATCGCACAAGACCGGCATCGAGTTGCAGCACTATGGCAACGGCCGCACCTTCGTTCTCGGCCTGCGTTACAAATTTGGCCAGTAATATCTGGTAGTCTGCACGTACAAATGGATGGACGGCTTCGGCCCTCCATCCATTTGTCCAATTTGATCATGGATGTGATCAAGAATTTGATCACCAGTTGATCTCCAGTCGAACCCTTTGAATAAAAAGCCCATGCCCAAGCAACTTAGCCCGATCGCCTTAGCCGTTTTCATGCTGTGTTCCACCCTGGCGCCGCACGCCGCAGCGCAGCAGCCCGCGCAATCCGTGCCCGAATGGGAACAGCCCGAAGTCTTCGCCGTGAACCGCGAACCGATGAAGACCACCTTCTTCAACTTCGAAACGCGCGAGCAGGCGATCAAGGGCGACATGGCGGCTTCGAAGTACTACCGCTCGCTGGACGGCGCCTGGGCCTTCGCCTACTCGCCCACACCGGAAGCGCGGCCGGTGCGCTTCTACGAACCGGGCTATGACGTCAGCGGCTGGAAGTCGATCCAGGTGCCGGGCATGATACAGGCGCAGGGTTACGGCCTGCCGGTGTTCACCAACATCCAGTACCCGTTCCCGATGAACGAGCCTTTCATCCCGCACGGCATGAACGAAGTGGGCTCCTACAGGCGCGACTTCGAGGTGCCGGCCAATTGGGACGGACGCGACGTGTTCCTGCATATCGGCGCGGCCGGCGCGGCCTACTACGTATGGGTCAACGGCCAGAAGGTGGGCTACTCGGAGGACTCCAAGCTGCCGTCCGAGTTCGAACTGAGCCGCTACGTCAAGCCGGGCAGGAACACCATCGCCATCGAAGTCTACCGCTGGGCCGATGGCTCCTACCTGGAGGACCAGGACTTCTGGCGCGTGTCCGGCATCGAGCGCAGCGTGTACGTCTACGCCGAGCCAAAATCGCGCCTGCGCGACTACCGCGTGACGGCGCTGCTCGACAAGCAGCGCTACGCGGACGGCGAGTTCACCCTCCAGGCCGACATGGCCGGCCTGCCGGCCAGGGGCGAAATCGCGGTGACCGTGTACGATGGCGAACGTACGGTGCTGAGCGGGAAGGGCGCCGTCGCCGACGGCCGCGCCGCGCCGGTCACGGGGGTGATCAAGAACGTCAAGCCGTGGTCGGCCGAGACGCCCAAGCTGTACCGCATGGTGGTGGAATACAAGGGGGCCGACGGCGCGCTGCTGTCGGCCACCTCGAGCCGGATTGGCTTCCGCACGGTGGAAGTGAAGGATGGCGAAGTGCGCGTGAACGGCAAGCGCGTCATGATCAAGGGCATGAACCGGCACGAGCACGACCCGGTCACCTACCGCGTGATGTCGATGGAGTCCATGCGCAAGGACATGGAGCTGATGAAGCAGGCCAATGTCAACGCCGTGCGGACCTCGCACTATCCGAACGATCCGCGCTGGTACGATCTGGCCGACGAGTACGGCATGTATGTGTTCGACGAAGCCAATATCGAAACCCACGGCTACATGGAAGCCGGCGACAAGGCCGGTCCGGGCAAGCGCGAGGCCATCCAGCTGGGCTACAAGCCGCATTGGAAGGCGGCCCACCTGGACCGCGTGTCGCGCATGGTGCAGCGCGACCGCAACCATCCTTCCATCATCTTCTGGTCGCTCGGGAACGAGGCCGGCACCGGCCCCAATTTCGAAAACGCTGCACAGTGGATACGCCAGAACGACAGCACCCGCCTGGTGAGCTACCTGGGCCATGGCACACTGGGCGAAGAGCACAAGCCGAACAACTACGTCGACATCTACGCGCCGATGTACGACGATATCGAGAAGATGGCGGACTACGCGCAGGACCCGCGCTACAAGCAGCCGATGATACAGTGCGAGTACGCGCACGCCATGGGCAATTCACTGGGCAACCTGGAAGATTACTGGCAGGTGATCCGCGCGCACAAGAAGCTGCAGGGCGGCTTCGTGTGGGACTGGGTCGACCAGAGCGTCTATGCCAAGGACAGCAAGGGCCGCAGCTACTGGGCTTCCGGCTTCGACCTGAATCCGGGCCACGGCGACAACAGCGTGGTCGGCGACGGCGTGGTGCGCTCGGACCGCACGCCCGACCCCGAGTACTATGAATTGCAGAAGGTCTATTCGCCGGTGGTATTCGAGGGCGATCCGAAAAGCGGCAAGCTGAAAGTGGTGAACCGCTACGACTTCAAGGACCTCTCCGAGTTCGAATTCAGCTGGACCGTGATGAACAATGGCGTTCCGGTGGCGAAAGGCACGCTGGACGGCGTGCGCGTGGCCGCAGGCGCCACCCAGGCCGTGCCGATCAAACTGCCGGCGCTCAAGCGCGCACCAGGGGTCGAATCGGTGCTGACGGTGCAGGCCCGCTACAAGGGCGCCACCACGCCCGGCGTCGCTGCCGGCAGCGTGGCCGGCTGGACCCAGTTCGTGCTGGCGCCGGCCGCAAGCGGCGCGGCGGTGGCCAAAGCCCCATCTGGCGTCAAGCCGGTGCGCACGGGCGACACCGTCACCATGTCCGCCGCCGGCGCGGTGCTGGCGGTCGATGCGCTGACCGGCCAGGTGAGCTACAGCGCGGCGGGCCAGCCTTTGCTCAGTGGCGGTACGCCGAACTTCTGGCGCGGCCTGACCGACAACGACGAGGGCACCGGCGTGCAGAAGACCCACGCCGTGTGGAAGAAATTCACCGAGGAGCGCAATGTGCGCGCCGTGACGGTGGGCGCCGGCAGCGTCAAGGTGCTGTACAGTTTCGGCGCCGGCGCGGCCCACTGGGAAACCGAGTATGCGTTGTCGCCGCAGGGCGCGCTGCGCGTGAGGGCGGCCTTCACGCCCTTGCGCGACGATCTGCCCGATCCGCTGCGCCTGGGCCTGCGCTTCAACCAGCCGGCGCGCCTGGAGAACGTGAAATGGTATGGCCGGGGGCCGCAGGAATCGTATGCCGACCGCTACACCGGCTTCCCGCTCGGCCTGTATCAGGGCAAGCTGGCCGATCAGTTCCACAGCTATATGCGTCCGCAGGAGAGCGGCAACCTGACCGGCGTGCGCTGGCTGGCGCTGCTGGACGGGCAGGGCTCGGGCCTGAAGGTGGCGGGTGAGCAGCCGCTGTCCGTCAACGCGCTGGCCTTCCCGTACGAAGACCTGTATCTGCGGCCGCGCGGCGCGTGGAAGAGTTCCGAGATCGCGCCGCATGGCGACGGTTCGCTGCTGGTGGACCTGGTGCAGGCCGGCGTGGGCGGCGATACCGGCTGGAGCCTGGACGGCCGTCCGCTGCAGAAATACCGGATCAGGCTGGAACCTGCAAGCTATAGCTTCACGGTGACGCCGGGCAGACTATAATGGTAGCCTTCCTACAAACAGCGGCAACAAGGGACAATGGCACCAGCAGCTAAACCAGCTAAACCAGCTAAACCAGCCAAGCAAGCCAAGCGAGTCGAACGCGGCAACAGCAGCGCCACCATCTATGATGTGGCGCGGGTTGCCGGCGTATCCGCCATGACGGTGTCTCGCGTCATGAACGGCAACACGCACGTCTCCGACATCACGCGGGAAAAAGTCACGGCGGCCATCGAGTCGCTGAACTACCAGGTCAACACCGCTGCCCGCGCGGCGCGCATCGGCACGCTGGGCATAGGGCTGTTGTACAGCAATCCCAGCTCGGCTTATATGAGTGCCTTCCTGGTCGGCGCCATGGACCAGTGCAGCCAGAGCGGCGGCCAGCTGATCCTGGAACGGTGCGATGACTTGCGCAGCCAGCGCAGCGCCATCGCCAAGCTGATCTCCAGCGGCGCGGATGGCATCCTGGTGCCGCCGCCGCTGTGCGATTCCAAGTCCGCCCTGAAGCAGCTCGACGAAATCGGCATGCCGACGGTGGCGATTGCGACCGGCCGTCCGGTGGCCAGCGTATCGGCCGTGCGCATCGACGACTATGAAGGCGCCTACGCCATGATGCGCCATCTGCTGTCGCTGGGGCACAAGGACATCGCCTTCATCCAGGGCGACCCGAAACACACGCCGGCGCAGCTGCGCTACAAGGCTTACGAGGACGCGATGGCTGAAGCCGGCCTGCCGGTGCGGCCGGAGCGCGTGGCGCCCGGCCTGTTCACCTACCGTTCCGGATTGGACGCGGCGCGCCAGCTGCTGGCGCAACCGACGCGGCCCACCGCCATTTTCGCCAGCAACGACGACATGGCCGCAGGCGCCATGGCGGTGGCGCACGGCATGCACCTGCAGGTGCCCGAGCAGCTCACCATCTGCGGTTTCGATGACACGCCGGTCGCCACCACGGTGTGGCCCGAGCTGACCACCATCCACCAGCCCATCGGCGACATGGCGCGTGCCGCCGTGGACCTGCTGGTGGAGCTGATCCGCCGCCGCCGCGCGGGCGAGCCGGCGATGGTGCAGCACAAGCTGCTGCCGTTCACCCTGGTCACGCGCGAATCGGCCGGCCCCATCGGCGCCTAGCATTGCGACAACGCGGCAGGGCGGGTTGGCGGGAGTTCCGCGTAACCCGCCAGACCCGCCTACAGAACGAGTATCCCCTGCAGCGACGACAGCTTGCCGGCGTCCGACCAGCCGCCCAGCAGCGTGCCCGCCGCGTCGAACTCCAGCAGCTGGCGCCCCTTGGCCCCGTTGTCCGGTCCGTGCCCCTGCCAGTTGGCCACCACCACATGTCCGTTGTCCAGCACCTGGAATGTGGCATAGAAGAAGGGCGCCACCTCCTCCCGCAGCGCCTCCGGCAGCTGGTCCGCGCCTCCGAAAGTGCCTGCCAGCTTGCCCTGCGCATCGAAGCGCGCCATGAACGCCCCATAACCGGCCGACACCAGCGTGCCGCCGTCCGCCATGCGCTGCGCCTTCCACGCGTGTTCAAAGCCCGGTGCCGCCAGCGTGCGCAGGGCGTTCAGGCCGTGGTCCGTTTCAAGGATATGATCGTTGGCGCACAGCAGATAGCTGCCGCCGGCCGGGCGCATCAGGCGCACGTAGTCGCCCTCGCGGCGCGCCGACGCGGTTTGCACCAGGTCGGGATCCAGCGTCAGGACGTTGATGCCGTTGCTGCCACCGTCGAGATCCATGCCGGTGAGCAGCGTGTCGCCGTTGTCGAGGCGGCAGGCGGCCGTGACGCCGCTCCAGCGGTCGCACGCGCGCAGCACCTCGCCGCTGGCAATGGCCAGCTCGAAAAAGCCGCGCTCGAAGCCCACCAGCGCGCGGTCCGGGCCGATGCGCTGCATGTCGCGCGCCAGCGGGAAGTCCGCCAGGCCGCGGCTCCAGCCTGCGGCCGGGTCGCTGGTGTCGATCAGGTGCAGGCGCTGGCGGCCTTCGTCTATTGCGAGAAATCGGTGTTGCAGTGTCATGCCTTGGTCCTTACCAGTATGGTTGCCAGTCGCGGGTCAGCCGCACCAGCGCTTCAAAATAAAAATAGTCGCCCCAGATGCAGCTCTCGTCCACGCCCATGCGCTGCGGCTTGTGGTACACCGCATGCTTCAGCAGGCCGCTGCCGGGAGCGCCATCGGCGATCAGGTAGCGGCTGGACAGCTCTTGCACCATGCCGCCGGCGGCGCGCTGGTAGGCGCCGCGCAGCGGATCGGCTTCCGGCAACTGGCGCGCCAGCTCCAGCAGGCCGCAGGCAGCAATGGCGGCGGCCGAACTGTCGCGCTCTTCCGGGCCGGAAGTGAAGATCAGGTCCCAGTAGGCGATGCCGTCGTCCGGCAGGCGGTTCAGGAAGTAGTTCGCCACCACCTTGGACAGGTCCAGCAGGCGCGTGTCGCCGTTGTGGCGGCATACCAGCGGAAAGCCGGAAATGCCCCAGGCCTGGCCGCGCGACCAGCACGAATCGTCCGCAAAGCCCTGGTGGGTCTTGCCGTGGCGCGGCAGCCCGGTGGCCGGGTCGAAGAAGAAGGTGTGGAAGGTCGAGCCGTCGGCGCGCACGATATGGCGCGCGGCCGCCTCGATGTGGCGGTTGGCCGCGTCGGCGAAGGCGCGTTCGCCGCTGTGCTGCGCAGCCCAGTACAGCAGCGGCAGGTTCAGGTTGCAGTCGATGATCATGCGGCCGGCCTGTTCCGGGTCGTTCAGGTCGCCCCAGGCCTGGATGATGCCGGCGCGTTCCATATAGCGCTCCAGCAGCAGCCGCGCCGCGCCCATGGCCGCTTCGGCGGCCAGTTCGCTGCCGGTGAGCTTGTGCGCGGCGATGCAGGAGAGGCTGTACAGGAAACCCAGGTCGTGGTGGTTGGTGTTGATGCGCTGCGCCTGGCGCTGGTGGAAGCTGCGCACATGCGCTTCGGCCGCCTCGCGGTAGCGGGCGGCGCCGCTGACCTCGTAGGCCAGCCACAGCATGCCGGTCCAGAAACCATTGGTCCATTCGATATTGCCCATGGCGGGATAGACCGAATTGACGCTCGATGGCGCGGGGAACGCCGTGCCGAAGTGCTCCAGGTTGCGGTCGATGGCGGCCAGCACCTGCGCGAGGGCCTGCTGCAGCGCAGCCTGGTCCGGCCGCGCTTCCCAGTGACGCGGCAGCGCACCGGACAGCGGCTCCATGGCGGCCGGGTTGAGGGATGGGGACATGCTTTGCTCCTTGTCTGTCTTGTATTGTCTTGTTTATCGGGCGCTGCCGATGGGCTGCGCATCCTTGCTGGTCTTGGCAGGGGGCCGGAACTCGGCGGGGGTCGGTTCGAGCGCCCAGATGGAGATCACCCAGAACACCAGTCCCAGCGCGGCCAGCAGCAGGTAGGTGTGCGGGAAGCCGATGGCGTCGTAGCTCATGCCGACCAGCGGCGACAACGCGGAAAGCCCCAGCGAGTGGCCGAAGCTGAAGCCGACCATGTACACGGTGGAAGCGAGCCGGTTGTCGAAGTGGCAGGCAATGTAGCGGAACACGGACACCACCAGGATAGGCAGCTCCACCGAGTGCAGCATCTTCAGCGCGGAGATGGCCAGCGGACCGTCGGCCAGGCCGGAGCCGGCGATGCGGACCAGCATGATCGACCCGGCCAGCAGCAATCCGTTCTTCGCGCCGATGCGTTTGATCAGCAGCGGCGCCAGGAACAGGCCGCCGGCCTCGATGAAGATCTGCGCCGAATTCAGATAGCTGAACATGGCAGTCCCTTCCTCAGGCGTGGGGAACAGGGAGCGGAAATAGTTCTGGAACTGCTGGTCGAAAACCAGGTAGAGGTTGGTCACGCTCAGGATGAAGACCATGAAGCGCCAGAAGTGCTTGTCCTTCATCAGGGCCAGCGCCTCGTTCAGTTGCACGCGTCCGGCGGCTTCTCCCGGGTCTTCGTCGGCGCGGGTACGCCAGACAACCAGCATGACCAGCATGAGCACGCCGGCGCTGGAGGCCAGGAAGAAGTTGATGCCCGGGTTGATATTGTAGATATTGCCCGCGAATATGGCGGCGCTGGCGAAGCCCAGCGAGCCCCACAGCCTGACGCGGCTGTATTCGAAGCCGTATTTGCGGCCGACGCGGTCGACGTACGACTCGATGGCGTAGCTGCCGGCGTAGAAGGTGATGCCCAAATACAGGCCGCCCAGCGCGGCGCCCAGGTAGATATTGGTCCTTAGCAGGGGCGCGTACACGTACAGCAGGAACAGGCCGCATAGGGAGCACAGCAAGCTCACCGTGAACAGGATGTGCTTGCGCATGCCGATGCGGTCGGAGACGTAGCCGTAGATGGGTTGCGAGATCATGGCAGCGATGAAGTTGGCGCCGAGGACGATGCCGGTTTCCGTTCCGGTCAGCTTGAGCTCCGAGCGCAGCCAGGTCGCAAGCAGCGAGATGCTCATGGCCTGCGCGAAGAAGTACACGTACACAAAGGCGCTGAGGAAGCGGTAGTGCGACTGCCTGGTGTTCATTTACTAGTCTCCTTATCTTTCCGGCGTCAGCCAGATGGCCTGGCCGCCGGACGGCGGCAGCTCGGCTTCGATGACCGAGTCTGCATTGACGCGGCGCTTGCTGATGCCGACTTTGGTTTTCGTGGGGGCGGCCGCATCGTCCGCGTAAATGGTGGCGGTGTAGCTGCGGCCCGCTTCGAGGAAGTCCAGCTTCACGCTGGCCTTGCGCGCGTCGTTGTTGGTAATGGTGCCCACGAACCAGTCCTGGCCCTTGCGGCGGGCGGTGCTGACGAACTGGCCCGGTGCGCCCTGCAGCACCTTGCTGTCGTCCCAGGTGGTTGGAATGCGGTCCCAGAATTCCAGCTCGGGCTCATTGGCCGACATCTCCGGCTTGTCGTACCAGTACAGCGTTTGCAGCGGGCTGTAGTAGATGGCGGCGAGCGCCAGCTGGTGCGCGTGCGTGGTCTTGATGCGCGGGTCGTAGTAGCAGATGGTGTAGTCCGCCGCGCCGGCCAGAAAGCGCGTGAACGGCAGCACGGTGTTGTGCGTGGCGTCCGGCATTTCCTCGTTACCGCGTATGCCTTCGGAGGTCATCAGGTTGGGCCAGGTGCGCTGCTCGCCGGTGGGGCGCCAGTCGTCGTGGATGTTGACCATCAGCCCGGCGTCCGCGGCCTGGCGCACGGCCTGTTCCAGCCACGTGGTCCAGCGGTGCGAGCCCACCTGCACGAAGCCGAACTTCACGCCTTTCACGCCCCACTGCCGGTAGGTCTTGAAGATGCTGTCGCCCTGCGCGAGCAGCGCCTGCTGGTTTACGTACAGCCACACGCCGATACCTTTGCCGGCCGCGTAGCGGATGATCTCGGGCAGGTCGAAGTCCGGGATGGCCACCTTGGTGGCATCCGACCCGAACGAGAAGGCGTGGCCATACCACTTCCAGTCGAACAGGATGTACTCCAGCTTGCGCCTGGCGGCAAAGTCGATATTGGCCTTGGCGCTGGCGGTGGTCTGCGTCATCACGCGCATGATCTTGCCGGGCTTGATCCAGTCGGCCTTGGGGATGGCGGACGGCGGGTTCAGGTTCAGGATGAAGTGGTTGTTATCCGCCAGCGCGCCTGCGGTTTCGGCCACCATGATGCCGCGCCAGGGCGTAACGAAAGGCGAGATCAGGTCGGCCGGGTCGTGCATGGCGGTGACGATGGTGTTCGGCTTGGTCTTGTGCAGCTTGAACTTGGTGCGCGAGTAGTCCACCATGTTCGCCTCCAGCAGTGCCACGTGGATGCGGCCCAGCACTTCCAGCGTCAGCGGGCGCTCCGATTCGTCCGGCCATCCAGCCAGCGGCAGCAGCCGGTAGGGCGCTTGCGCCCAGCCGTGGAACCAGGCCTTGGTCTCGACCGGGAAGGTGAACTCGGTGTTCTCCTGCACCACGCGGTAGTAGGTGCCTTTTTCGTTCTCAGGGAAGACGAAACGGAACGCCACGCCTTCGTTGTAGGCGCGCACCTCCAGCGACAGCGGATAGATCGGGTTGTCGTCCTTG
This sequence comes from Massilia sp. Root351, assembly GCF_001425045.1. Classification (GTDB taxonomy): domain Bacteria; phylum Pseudomonadota; class Gammaproteobacteria; order Burkholderiales; family Burkholderiaceae_D; genus Rugamonas. Next base: position 186,505 of record NZ_LMDJ01000002.1, read on the forward strand.
ACCATGTTCACCGTCATCTGGTTGTAGTGGTCGCGGATAGTGGCGCGTTCGCCGGTTTCCGGCTTCCAGGAGCTGTCGTGCGCGCCATGCCTGATGGCGGTGATGGCCAGGTTGTCGAACCACTTTGCCTGCCTGTCGACCTTGAGCGCCATCGCGCTCTCGGACAGGTGGTTGTCAAGCTGCAGGTCGAGCAGCGAGTCGAGGATGATGGTCTTGTGCTTGTAGGTGACGCGGTAGTACAGCTCGCGCTTGCCGCCAGCGTCGGCCTTCTGGTAGAACACGAAGCGCAGGTTCTGGTCCGGCGAGGCCACGCTGGCCTGGCCCGGTTGCTCGTTGACCTGTGCCGTGGCGCCCAGCGGCAGCAGCAGGGCGGCGAGGAAAAGCAGGATGGTTTTCATGCGGCGTTTTTTCCAGTTGATGAGGACATCAAGTTCGTCACTTGCTGCAAGGTGGGCGGCGTGGCGCCCGGCGCGAGGCAGGCTGCCGCACCGGCGGCGACGGCAAAGCGCAGATGCGACTGCAGTTTTTCGGCGGGCCGCCCGATGAAGCTGTAGAGCAGGGCGCCGATGCTGGCGTCGCCCGCGCCGACGGTATCCACCACTGCAATTTCCGGCGCCGGCGCCTTCCAGCAGTTGGCTCCCTGGTAAAGCTGCGCGCCGTCCGCGCCGCGTGTGTACAGGTAGATGGCGTCCGGATTCATGGCGCGCAGCTTGCCGAAGGCCAGCTCCGCGTCGCCGGTGCGGAACAGTCCGCGCAAATCCTCATCCGACACCTTGATGAGGTCAGCCAGCGCCGCCATGCGCTGCAGCACGGCGTCGTAGCGCCGGTCCATCAGGGCGCGGAAGTTGGGGTCGTAGCTGATGGACACGCCGTGCCGCTTGAGGTCCTCGGCCATTGCCAGCAGCTTGTCCGCCAGCGGTTGGCGCGCCAGGCTGATGCCGCCGAAATGCACCCAGCGCGCGCCGGCCTGCCAGCCCTGCGGCAGCAGCGCGGCGTCGAAATGCAGGTCCGCGCTGTCGTCACCGATGAAGAAGTAGTTCGGCGGATCGAGTTCGTGCACCACGGCCAGCAGGGGCGCCTTGTCCAGCTGCTGCAGGAAGCGGCCGTCCAGGCCGGCGGCGGCGTTGGCGGCGGCCAGCTGCGCGCCAAACACGTCGCGGCTGACGGCGCCGGCGAAGGCGCTCGGCACGCCCAGGCTCGCCACTACACGCGCCACGTTCCAGGTCGAGCCGCCGACCAGGCTGCGCCAGCCGTCCGGGCCGCTGCGTATCAGGTCGGTCAGGGCTTCGCCGGCGGCGACGAAGGCGGGGAAATCGGCGGAGTCCGGAGTGTTCATGGCTGGCGTCCAATAGCAGGTTCGGTAGCAAGGGCGATCACATTGAGCACCTCGTGGCAGGCGCCCATCGTATGGTAGTCGACTTTCCCGGCCGGGCTCTTCTCGGCGCTGATCTTGCGGTTGTCCGGTGTCAGGATGCGGTACCAGGCGCCGTGGCGGTGGTCCACCATGTGCTCCCAGCTGTAGGCCCAGATCCTGTCGTACCAGTCCCAATAGCGCTCGTCGCCGGTGCGCGCGGCCAGCACGGCGGCGGCGGCCAGGCTCTCGGCCTGCACCCAGAAGTATTTGTCGCCGTCGCAGATTTCGTCCTGCGGGCCGAAGCCGTAGTGGATGCCGCCGTGCTCACGGTCCCAGGCCTTCTGCAGCGCCAGGTCGAACAGCTGCGCGGCGCGCGGCGCCAGCCAGTCCGACGCGGCGGCCAGTGCATCGGCATGGCGCTCCATGATCAGCAGCAGCTTGGCCCATTCGGTGAAATGGCCGGGCTGGTAGCCCCATGGGCGGAAGATGTTGCTCTTGTCGTCGCGGTTGTAGTCCCAGTCCACCGACCAGTCGGCGCGGTAGTGCTCCCAGATCATGCCGCCGGCCAGCGCGGCCTGGCGTACCGTGATGTTGTATGCCAGCTGTTCGGCGCGGTGCAGGTAGCGCTGCTCGCCCGAGGCCTCATAGGCGGCCAGCAGGGCTTCGCAGGCGTGCATGTTGGCGTTCTGGCCGCGGTAGCCGTCCAGCACGGACCAGTCGGCGCTGGCCTGGTCGGCGTACAAGCCGTGGTCCGCCTGCCAGAAGCGGCGCTCCATCAGTGCGAAGGTCTCGTCCATCCAGCCGCGCGCTTGCTCGACGCCGGCCGCCAGCGCATGCGAGTAGGCCAGCATGACGAAGGCCAGGCCGTAGCAGTGGTTGTCGCCGTCGAGTACGCGCCTGGCGCCATCCTTCCATTCCAGCTGCCAGGCATAGCCGCCGGTGTGCGGGTCGCGGTGGGCGTTGCGCAGGAAATCCACCCCGTGGCGCACGGCGTCCAGGCAGGACGCCTCGCCGAACCGGCGGTAGGCCATGGCGTAGTTGAACACGAAACGCGTGCTGCTGACCAGATGGCGCGTGCTGCGGTCGTAGATGCTGCCGTCGTCCAGGTAGAAATGGTAGAAGCCGCCGCTGGGATCGATGCAGCGCGGGTGGTAGAACTGCATGGTGTGCGCGATGTGCGACAGCAGCATGCCGCTGGTGCGGAAATTCGGTTGCATGGTGTATTCGTCAGGATTGATCGGGCGCGGCCTGGTTCCAGGCTGCGATGCGGTATTGCGTTTGCCATGGTTGCTGCGGCGACAGCATCAGTCCCAGCCGGTCCGCCAGCGGGTGGCCGGCAGGCGCGTGCGCCACGCGGCCCAGGTCGAACAGGCTGTTGACCGGCTCGGCGCCGATGGCGAGGTGGCGGCTCATCCAGGGAAAGTGGATGCGGCCGCCGTTGCTAATCCAGAGCATCAGGTCGGGCAGCTGCGCGGTGTCCCACCACATGCCGACGCAGGCGGCGTAGTCGAGATAGTGCAGCGTGAAGGGCGCGGCGCTGCCATGGCCACCCTGCACGCCGCGCACCTGCAGCAGTTCTTCGCTGGGGCCGGGCAGTGGCAAGCGGCTCAGGTCCAGCGGGCCGTCCATGCCGGCCATGTGCGCCAGGCTGGCCGAGTGCGTGTCGGCGCGCAGGCGGGAGATGGCCCCGGGGGCGTTGGTGGGGTAACTGTGCACGCCCTCGTGCGCTCCCAGTTCGACCCGCACGCGGCCCGCCGCCGGCGGCAGGCGGAACGTGGGGTGCAGGCCGGCCGGCAGGCGCGCTTCCCGGCGCGCGTGGATGATGAGGGTGATGTCGAGCGCCGGCGCGTGCGGATCGGCGGCGATGATGCGTTCAACCCGCGCCACGGCCGATTCGTCCGGATAGTCGATCGCCAGGTGCAGGCGCTGCGGCACGGCCTCGATGCAGTGCCAGGCGTGGTTGGCGGCGTAGCCGTGGTCCCACCGGTCTTCTGCGGGGTGCGTGCGCCAGTCCGGCGGCAGGTCGTGCGGCCGGTCGGCGCGGCCGAAGGGCACGCAGGGCCATTCGCCCCGCAGGCGCTGCAGGATGCCGGGCAAGGTGTCGGCGGCCGTCATGCCGTGCCACGGCGCCACGTGCATGATGTCGACATCGCGTCCGCCGTCCAGGCGCAGCGTGACCGGGCCCAGCATGCCTCCCAGCGGCTGCACTTCGGCGCTGCCGTGCTCCCATTGCAGTCTCCACGGGCGCATCATGTGGCGCTCCCGGCGCGGCGCGGCCGGCTGCATGGCCGGGCCGCAGCGCTAACGTTGGCGTTAGCGGCGCACATCGAGCGCTCCCGTCATGGCCGCCTGCACCTGGGCGGCGCTGACCAGGTTGAAGTCGCCCGCGATGCCGTGCTTCAGCGCTGCGGCGGCCAGGCCGAACTGCAGCGTGTCCGTGTGCGCCCAGCCGCTGTGCAGGCCGTGCAGCACGCCGGCCGCGAATGCGTCCCCGGTGCCGATGCGGTCGACGATACCGTCCAACTCCACCGGCGCCGCGGCGAACGTTGCGGCGCGCGTGTGCAGGGTGGCGCCCAGGGTGTGGCGGCAGGTGCTGTGCTGGAAGCGCACCGTGGCGGCCAGTGCTCCGAGCTTGGGGAAGGCGGCGAAGGCGGCAGCCGCCGCAGCGGCACGGCGGTCGCCGGACCTGTCATGCGGGCCCTGTTCGAGCTCCGGGCGCCGCAGCACCAGGGCGATGTCGCGCTGGTCGGCAAAGGCCAGGTCGGCATGGCTCATCAGTTCGCGCAGTATTTCGGCGCCGTCCTGGCCCTGCGCGGCCCACATGGACGCGCGGTAGTTGCCGTCGTAGGCCACGCGCACGCCCAGCGCGCTGGCGGCGCGCACGGCGGCCAGCACTGCTTGCGCCGCGCCGGGCCCGATGGCAGGCGTGACGCCGGAAACGTGCAGCCAGTCGGCGCCTTCCAGCAGTGCGGACCAGTCATGCAGGCCGGCGCGCGCTTCCGCGAACACCGAGCCGGCGCGGTCGTAGATGATTTCGGACGGCCGCGTGACGGCGCCCGGCGTGAGGAAGTACAAGCCCATGCGGCCGGGACGGAAGGCGATGGCGCCGGTGTCCACGCCATGGCCGCGCAGCACGTTGCGGGCCGCGTGGCCGAGCGCATTGTCCGGCAGCGCGCTGGCCATCGCGACTTGGTGGCCGAACTGGGCCAGCGACACCGCCACGTTGGCCTCGGCGCCGCCGATGCACACTTCGAGGGAGGGCGATTGCAGCAAGATGCGGCCGGCTGGTGCGGACAGGCGCACCAGCACTTCGCCGAAGCAGACGATGCGGCCGGTCATCGCGCCAGCCATCCGCCGTCTACCGGCAGCACGGTGCCGTGCACGTAGTCGCTGGCGCGGCTGGCCAGGAACACTGCCGCACCGCCCAGGTCGGCCGGCTCGCCCCAGCGTCCGGCCGGGATGCGGGCCAGGATGGACGCATTGCGCTCAGGGTCCGCCTTCAGGGCGGCCGTATTGCTGGTGTCGAAATAACCCGGCGCCAGCGCGTTGACGTTGATGCCTCTCGCGGCCCATTCGTTGGCCAGCGCCTTGGTCAGGCCGGCCACCGCGCTCTTGCTGGCGGCGTAAGCCGGCACGCGGATGCCGCCCTGGAAGGACAGCAGCGAAGCCACGTTGATGATCTTGCCGCCGCCATGCTGCGTCATGTGGGCCGCGGCCGCTTGCGACAGGAAGAACAGTGATTTCAGGTTGGTGTTGATGACGGCGTCCCAGTCTTCCTCTGTGACCTCCAGGCTGTCCGCGCGGCGGATGATGCCGGCGTTGTTGACGAGGATATCCAGCCGCCCGTGCGGCGATGCGGCCAGCGCTTCGGCCATTACGCGCGGTATCGGTTCCAGGGAGGACAGGTCGGCTTGCACGAAGCCGAAGCGGCGGCCGGCAGCCGTCACTTGCCCGGCGGTGCCGGCGTGGCTGGCGGCGTCGCTGCGGCCCACCGCTACAATATCGGCGCCGGCCTGGGCCAGCGCCACCGCGATGGCCTGGCCCAGGCCCGTGTTGGCGCCGGTGACGAGGGCGGTGCGGCCGTCCAGCTTGAACAGTTCAGACATGGCGGCCCCTTATTTCAGCTGGCAGATGTCGAGCACGTTCATGTCGGTGTAGTCGAGGTTTTCCCCGCCCATGGCCCAGATGAAGGCATAGTTGGCGGTGCCCGAACCCATGTGGATGGACCACGGGGGCGACACCACGGCTTCCTCATTGGCCACGATGATGTGGCGCGCGGAGTCCGGCTCGCCCATGAAATGGAACACGCGCTCGCTTTCCTTCAGGTCGAAGTAGAAATACACTTCGGAGCGGCGGTCGTGCAGGTGCGGCGGCATGGTGTTCCATACGCTGCCCGTTTTCAGGATGGTCAGGCCGAGCAGAAGCTGGGCGGACTGGCACACGCCAGGGATGACATATTGGTAAATGGTGCGGGCATTCGCGGTTTCCGCGCTGCCGCGCTCCAGCGGCACCGCTTCCGCGTTCGAGATCTTCTTTACCTCGTAGCGGACATGGGCCGGGGTCGAGGCCAGGTAGTAGCGCGCCGGCTGCGCCGGGTCCAGCGATTCGAACGTGACATCCCGGGTGCCCATCGGCAGGTACAGGCCGTCGCGCGGCGCCAGTTCGTAGGCTGTGCCGTCCACCGTGACGCGGCCGGCGCCGCCCGACACGTTGATGACGCCCATCTCGCGCCGCACCAGGTAAGGCTGGCCAGCCGCGGAGGCCGGTTCGGCGTGCCGTGGCAGCGAGACCGGACCGCTCACGGGAGCCGCGCCGCCGATCACAAAACGCTCATGATGGGAGTAATTCAGCTGCACGGTGTCCGCAACGAAGAGCTTGCTGATCAAATAGCGCTCACGCAGCTGATCGTTGCTGACATGGTCCATCATGTCGGGATGGGTGGCGTGGTAGGTTTTTTCGTACATTGCGGTCTCCATACTGCGCATCAAAACGCTTGCGATCTGTTATCGATAACAACTATAATACCCATGTCGGCTGAAAATGCCAAGCAGAACAAACATAACGAGAGACGAGACACAGTGATGATCAAGCAGCTATGCATGTTGGTGCTGGCCGGGGCGGCCGGCGCAGTGAGTGCCAGCGCAGTGTCCACCGCCGCCGGCCCGGCCGTTGCGCAGCCATGGGCTGCGGACCTGGGCAACGGCCAGTACCGCAACCCCATCCTGCATGCCGACTACTCCGATCCCGATGTGATCCGCGTCGGCGCCATGTTCTATATGACTTCGTCCAGTTTCAGCAACGCCCCCGGCTTGCCGCTGCTGCAGTCGACCGACATGGTCAACTGGGAATTGGTGGGGCACGCGCTGGCGCAACTGCCGCCGGCGGAGATTTTCGCCGTGCCGCAGCCGGGCAAAGGCGTCTGGGCGCCGGCCCTGCGCCATCACGACGGCAAATTCTGGATCTTTTATCCTGACCCGGACGCCGGCATCTACGTGATGACGGCCGAAAAATTCGCCGGCCCCTGGAGCGCGCCCCGGCTGATCCTGGCGGGCAAAGGCATTATCGACCCAGCTCCGCTGTGGGACGACGACGGCAAGGCCTGGCTGGTGCACGGCTGGGCCAAGAGCCGCTCCGGCATCAACAACATCCTCACGCTGCGCAGCATGGCGCCTGACGGCAGCAAGCTGCTGGACGAAAAGGGCAGGGACATCATCAACGGCGACAAGCTGCCGGGCTACTTCACCATCGAAGGCCCCAAGCTGCACAAGGCGCACGGCTACTACTACGTGTTCGCCCCGGCCGGCGGCGTGGAAAACGGCTGGCAGTCGGTGTTCCGCTCGCGCAGCATTGAAGGCCCGTACGAAGACCGCATCGTGATGGCGCAGGGGATGTCGGCCGTGAACGGGCCGCACCAGGGCGCCTGGGTCGATGGCGTCGACGGGCGCGACTGGTTCTATCATTTCCAGGACAAGGGTGCGTATGGCCGCGTGGTGCACTTGCAGCCCATGCGCTGGAAGGACGGCTGGCCGGTCATCGGCGAGGACAAGGACGGCGACGGCGTGGGCGAACCGGTCATGCGCCATGCCAAGCCCGCGGGGCAGGACAGCGGCGTGCTGGTGCCCGCCACCACGGACGAATTCTCGGCCAAGGCGCTGGGCCTGCAATGGCAATGGAACGCCAATTACCTGCCTTCGTGGGCTACGCTGACCGCGCGCCCGGGCTATTTGCGGCTCGCCGCATTGCCGGCAGCCGACGGCGCCAGCCTGCGCGGGCTGCCGTCGGTGCTGACGCAGAAATTCCCCGCGCCCGCCTTCGGTGTTGATGCCAGCATCGTACTGGGCGGAAGCGGCGGCGCGGGCGGCAAGGCCGGCGGCGCGGATGGCCAGCGTGCCGGCCTGATGGTGCTGGGCATCCGCTATGCCTGGGTGGGGCTGCGCAGGCAGGGCAATGTCACGCAGCTGGTGCATTCAATATGCGAAGTCCCGGCCGACACATGCCAGGAACGCAGCGAGGTGCTGGCGTCACTGCCGGCCGGCGCAGCCGGGGCGTCGGCTGCAGCTGCTGCGACCGGCCCGGTGTACCTGCGCCTGCGCGTCGATGCCGGCGCGATGGCACAGTTTTCGTACAGCCTGGACAACAAGACTTTCACCCCTGCAGGCCGGCCGTTCAAGGCCAGCGTGGGGCGCTGGGTGGGCGCGCAGCTAGGCCTGTTCAGCACAGTACCCGCAACCGCGGCAAGCAAGAGCGCCTGGGTGGACGTCGATTACTTCCGCGTCACGCCCTGAGCAGCGACTACAACTAGGAGACATAGTGATCTGTAAATTGATACGCGCGCTGGCCACCGGCGTAGCCGCTGCAGCATTCGGCGTGCCGGCAATGGCGGCCGCCGCAGCCCCGGCGCCGGCAACGCTAAACGCCCTGCAGGTGCATCCCTTCCCGGAGGCCTTCCGCTACTCGCACCATAACGACGACTACACGGTGCGCGTGCGCACGCCCGGCGGCGTGTGGCAGGACCTGTACGAATACAACGTGAAGGTGGACCTGGACAAGCCGGTCAAGGATGCGTCCATGGTCTACTTCAACTTCGACGGCAGCGTGGAAGTGGCTGTGCAGAAGAACAACGGCAGGTTCTCGGAAGTGGCTGTGCGCCCGAGCGCGCGCGGCATCAAGCCGACGGTCAGGGGAAACGTGGCCTACTTCACGCTGAACCGCGCGGAGAACTTGAGCGTGGAGTTCGACGGTGACCGCCACCATAACCTGCACCTGTTCACCCACGCCATCCGCAAGGACATGCCGCGTCCCGCAGCACCGGTCACCGGCATGAGCACCGGCAAAGGCGCCACGCCGGACTTCACCCAGCCGGTGGTCTACTTCGGGCCCGGCCTGCACGACGGCGAGTTCACGCTGCGCTCCAATACCACGGTCTACATCGATGGCGCGGCAGTGCTGAAACGGCCGCTCATCATCGACGCAGTGGAGAACGTCAAGGTCTACAGCGATGGCCTGTTCATGGGCGCCAGCCAGCTCCAGATCCGCAACTCGCGCAACGTCCTGATCGACGGCCCGATCTTCATCAACCAGCCGGAAGGCACCATGCGCTGCATCACCTCACAGGACCTGGAGGAGCGCAGCATCCGCACCATCGGCGGCGGCCAGTGGTCCGACGGCCTGGGCCACTTCGCCTGCGAGCGCGTGAAGATCTCCGACAGTTTCATCCGCACCTCCGACGACTGCATCACGCTGTACAACCACCGCTGGGATATCTGGGGCAATACGCGCGACATCAGCGTCAAGGACAGCACGCTGTGGGCCGACGTGGCGCACGCCGTCATGATCGGCATCCATGGCAATACGCCCACGCCCGCGCACCCGGACCAGGAAGTGCTGGAGCGCATCCGCTTCAGCAATATCGACATCCTGGAGCACGACGAGGATGACCCGGAGTATGAAGGCGCCATCGGCATCATGGCCGGCGACGACAACCTGGTGCGCGATGTGACTTTCGAGGACATCCGCGTCGAGCGCATCGAAGAGGGCAAGCTGTTCAACCTGCACATCGCCTACACGCCCAAGTACAACACCAGCCCGGGACGCGGCATCGAGAACATCACGCTGCGCAACATCAGCTACACCGGCAACGGTTCGCCCAGCGCTTCGGTCATCTACGGCTACGACGCCACCCGCAAGGTGCGCAACATCGTCATTGACAACGTGACGGTGGGCGGCCGCAAGCTGAAGGGCGCCGAGGCCAACTTGCTCGACATCGGGCCGCACGTGGAAGGAGTGCAGTTCAAATGACAATGAAACGATCCGCCCTGGCATTGAGCCTGGCGCTGCTGGCGGCGCCGGTGTGCGCGCAAACGCTGCTGACCAGGCACTTCAGCGCCGACCCGTCGCCGCATTTCTTCCAGGGCAAATACTACGTCTACGCGACGGACGACCAGAACAATTCCGGCGAGAAGTGGGACTCCACTTCCTGGCGCTTGCTGGTATCCAGCGACCTGAAAAAATGGGAAGACAAGGGTCCCTTCCTGCCCGCCACGGTGTTCAAGTGGGCGGCGGCGGGCGCTAACGCCTGGGCCCCGGAAGCGCTGGAGTACAAGGGTAAGTACTACTTCTTCGCGCCGGTGAACCAGACCCAGATCGGCCTGGCGGTGAGCGACAAGCCGGATGGCCCATTCGTGGATGCGCTGGGCAAGCCGCTGGTGGACAAGGCGCGCGACGCCAACGCCGGCGCCGAGCCCATCGACCCGGCGGTGTTCGTCGACAAGGATGGCCGCATCTATATGTACTTCGGCACCCGGGTGCCCAAGGTGGTGGAGCTGGCGCAGGACCTGGGCGGCACCGTGGGCCCGATCCGGGACGTGGCCGTAAGCGGCTTCCCGCCCAAGAGCAAGCCCTATGGCGAAGCGCCTTTCCTGCACCGGCACAAGGGCCAGTACTATTTTTCGTTCTCCACCGGCTGGCCGGGGCAGATCGTGTACGCCACCGGCAGCTCGCCGCTCGGTCCGTTCAGCTACAAGGGCGTGCTGATCGACTACCTGAAAATTTCAACCAACCACCACGCGATCCTGGAGCAGGCCGGCAAGACGCTGCTGTTCTATCACGACAACGTGCTGCCCGGCGGCGGCAGCCACAAGCGCTCGATCCTGATGCAGGAAATCCGCTATGACGCCGACGGCAATATGCTGCGCCAGTAACTGAACCGATCTCCGGAGCCGGGCGGCGCGGTTTTTTCCTCTTTCCGTGTCGCCTGTTCCCTCTTTGCCCGCTTGCTCGCGTAAGCGGGTTTTTTTTGGGCTATGCCAAAACTCTGCAAAAAACTCATAGCTCAGTTAAAAAAATATATAGGTGCCGCGCGCGGAAGGCGGGTACGCTGCCGGGATACCCCACTACCTGCACCTATGCCATGGCAACTACCTCTCCAATCAAAATCGGCCTGGTCGGCCTCGGTAAAATCGCCGTCGACCAGCATATTCCGGCCATCCGCAACAATCCCGGCTTCGAACTGGTAGCGGGTTGCTCCCCGCACGCCCGTCCCGAGGGTATTTCGGCCTATAACGACATGGCGGCCATGCTGGCGGCCCACCCCGAGATCGAGGCGCTGGCCATCTGCACGCCGCCGCAGGTGCGCCACCGCATCGCCAAGGAGGCGCTGGCCACCGGCCGCCACGTGTTCCTGGAAAAGCCGCCCGCCACCACACTGGGCGAAGCGGAAGCGCTGCGCGATTTCGCGGCCCAGAAGCGTGTCACGCTGCTGGCGAGCTGGCATTCGCGCTTTGCGCCGGCGGTGAACGCGACCCGCGAATGGATTGCGCAGCGCAAGCTGAAGAACATGCAGATCGTCTGGAAAGAGAACGTGCGCCAGTGGCATCCGGGCCAGGCCTGGATCTTTGCGCCGGGCGGCATGGGTGTGTTCGACCCGGGCATCAATGCCTTGTCCATCCTGACCGCCGTCGTCGGCGACCAGGTGATCGTCAAGAAAGCCGACCTGCACATTCCGGTCAATTGCGATTCGCCGATCGAGGTGCAGCTGGAGATGGTGACCGAGCAGGGCGGCGTGCCGGTGCGGGCAGACTTTGACTTCCTGCAGGAGAACCTGCAAACCTGGAGCATCTACGCGGAAGCGGAGGACGGCGGCAAGCTGGCGCTGCACATGGGCGGTACCACGCTGGAGATCGACGGCGCGGCCGTGATGCAGGAGCCGGAGCGGGAATATCCCGGCCTGTACGCGCACTTCCATGCGCTGATCGCCAACGGCCAGACGGACGCCGATTTCGCACCGCTGCGCATCGTGGCGGACGCTTTCATGCTCGGTAAGCGCATCGCTGCGCCTGAATACGTGGAGTAATCGCAGGCGTACAGGCGCATCGCTGCGCTACGACCGCAGTTCTTTCAAAATGATGGCCGCGGCGCGCTCGGCCTCCGCCTCGGCCGATTGCTGGTCCGGTAGCGTGAGGTCCGCCGACACGCGCCGCTTCGGATAGATGTGCGTCATATGCATCGGGTTGGCGGAAGGGGCGAAGATGGAAACGTACGCTCCCCAATGCTCGGTGCCCTCCAGCAATTCGCCAGTAAACTCAACCTCAAAGCCGTCAATTATCTTGGCAGGCATGGCTTTCTCCTGTTGGGAAAGGCGCTTCAGCGAGCTGGAGTGCGCGCCGTGATCGGGTGGCCGGGGCGCAGCTGCCGCCGGCCTGGATTCCGACGCACGGCTGCTCCAGTGTAGCAGGGCGTGCTGCCGGCGCAACTGCTGCACCGATGGCGATGGGCCATCAACCCAGCGCCAGGAGTTTGGTTTCCTGGACAGGATTGCACGTTACCGGGGCGGTGGCGGTCAAACCGAACGCAGCGTAAATCCGCTGCATGAGGGTAAATTCAGGTAGCGCATAGAAAAAAGAAGCCCCCGGGCTTGCGCGCCGGGGGCTGCTTCATTACGCCAGCTTACAGCACCAGCGCTATTAGATGGTTTCCAGCGCGGTGTTGAAGGTGGCGCTAGGACGCATCACTGCGGCCGTCTTGACCGGGTCGGGGAAGTAGTAGCCGCCGATGTCCATGGCCTTGCCTTGTACTTCGGCCAGCTCTGCAACGATCTTCGCCTCGTTCTCGCCGAGGGCCTTGGCCAGCGGTGCGAAGTGCGCTTTCAGTTCCGCGTCTTCGTTCTGCGCTGCCAGCGCCTGCGCCCAGTACAGCGACAGGTAGAAGTGGCTGCCACGGTTGTCCAGCTCGCCGGTGCGGCTAGACGGGGACTTGTTATTGTCCAGCAGCTTGCCGGTGGCCTCGTCCAGGGTCTTGGCCAGCAGCTTGGCTTTCACGTTGCCGGTCTTGATGCCCATGTCTTCCAGCGACACGGCCAGCGCCAGGAACTCGCCCAGCGAGTCCCAGCGCAGGTGGTTCTCTTCCACCAGCTGTTTCACGTGCTTCGGCGCCGAACCGCCGGCGCCGGTTTCGTACATGCCGCCGCCGGCCATCAGTGGCACGATGGACAGCATCTTGGCCGAGGTGCCCAGTTCCAGGATCGGGAACAGGTCGGTCAGGTAGTCGCGCAGGATGTTGCCGGTTACCGAGATGGTGTCCAGGCCGCGGAAGGCGCGTTCCAGCGTGTAGCGCATGGCGCGGGTCTGCGACATGATCTGGATGTCCAGGCCCTTGGTGTCGTGGTCCTTCAGGTAGGTCTGCACCTTCTTGATCACTTCGTTCTCGTGCGGACGGTAGGTGTCCAGCCAGAACACGGCAGGCATGCCCGAGTTGCGCGCGCGGGTGACGGCCAGCTTGACCCAGTCGCGGATCGGCGCGTCTTTCACCTGGCACATGCGCCAGATGTCGCCTTCTTCGACGGTCTGGGTCAGCAGCACTTCGCCGGTGGCCAGGTCGGTGATGTTGGCGATGCCGCCTTCCGGTACTTCGAAGGTCTTGTCGTGCGAGCCGTATTCTTCGGCTTGCTGCGCCATCAGGCCCACGTTAGGCACGGTGCCCATGGTCTTCGGATCGAAGTTGCCATGCCACTTGCAAAAGCCGATCATCTCCTGGTAGATGCGGGCGAAGGTCGATTCCGGCATGACCGCCTTGACGTCCTTCGGACGGCCGTCGGCGCCCCACATTTTGCCGCCGATGCGGATCATGGCAGGCATCGACGCGTCGACGATGATGTCATTCGGCGAATGGAAGTTGGTGATGCCCTTGGCCGAGTCGACCATGGCCAGTTCCGGACGGTTGGCGTGGCAGGCGTGCAGGTCCTTCAGGATTTCTTCCTTCTGCGACGCCGGCAGCTTTTCGATCTTCTCGTACAGGTTGCCCATGCCGTTGTTTACGTTCACGCCGATCTCGTCGAACAGCTTGGCGTGCTTGGCGAACGCTTCCTTGTAGAAGATGCGCACGCAGTGGCCGAACACGATGGGGTGGGACACCTTCATCATGGTCGCTTTCACGTGCAGCGAGAACATCACGCCGGTCTTGCGCGCGTCTTCCAGTTCGCGCTCGTAGAACTCCAGCAGCGCTTTTTTGCTCATGAACATGCTGTCGATGATTTCGCCGGCCTGCAGCGAGACCTTCGGTTTCAGCACGATGGTTTTGCCGGAAGCGGTGATCAGCTCCATTTTCACGTCACGGGCGGCGTCCAGGGTCATGGACTTTTCGCCGTGGTAGAAGTCGCCATGGTGCATGTGCGACACGTGGGTACGGGAAGCCTGGCTCCACTCGCCCATCGAATGCGGGTTCTTGCGCGCGAACTCCTTGACGGCCTTCGGTGCGCGGCGGTCGGAGTTGCCTTCGCGCAGTACCGGGTTGACCGAGCTGCCGATGCACTTGCCGAAGCGGGCTTTCAGTGCTTTTTCTTCGTCGGTTTTCGCGTCTTCCGGGTAGTCCGGCAGCTTGTAGCCGCGCGCTTGCAGTTCGCGCACGCAGGTCTGCAGCTGGGCCACGGAGGCGCTGATGTTCGGCAGCTTGATGATGTTGGTTTCCGGTTTCTGGGTCAGGGCGCCCAGTTCGGCCAGGGTATTCGGAACTTTTTGTTCGTCGGTCAGGAATTCGGGGAATTCCGCCAGCACGCGTGCAGCCACCGAGATATCGCTGGAGACGACATCGACGCCGGCGGGCGCAGTGAATTTTTTGATAATGGGCAGCAGGGAATAGGTCGCCAGCAGCGGCGCTTCGTCAGTCAGAGTGTAGATAATTTTTGATGTTGGTGTTGCCATGGTTTCCCTCGTATGCGGTCGGTGCCTAGTATTCACTTGATAAGTTTTCAGGCACAGGAATAGTCTTTCTTGCCCTGGGCGCTACGGTGTCGGCGCTGACCCCTTGTTCGCCCAAGTGCGTATTTTAGACCCTTGACACTAATAATGGGCGGAAACCCCTCGCCCGGGCGCGGATTCTTGCCAAAGTTTTATACTATTGCTATCACTGATAGCGTTCGTGGAGGGTGTTATGGCTCAATTATTGGTTCGCAACCTGGATCCTGAGCTGGTGGAGGCGCTGCGCCGCCGCGCCGTCGGCAGCGGCCGCAGCGCGGAAGCCGAACACCGCGACATCCTGCGCTCCGCCCTGCAAGAGCAGCCCCCCAAGCGGTTGCTGAAGGACGTGCTGGCATCCATGCCATACTTCGAGGACGATGACCTGTTCGACGTGCGATAGGCGCCGGCATGGCCTATCTGATCGATACCAATGTCATTTCCGAGTACCGCAAGGGCGGCCGCTGCCATCCCGGCGTGGCCCGGTTTTTCCGGGACGCGGACGATGCGGAGCTGTTTTTGCCGGTGCAGGTCATCGGCGAAATCCGCGCCGGAATCGCCAAGGTGCGCAGGCGCAAAGAGCTTTCGAAGGCCGGGATGTATGAGGCGTGGCTTGACGGACTGCAGGCCACATTTGCCGGACGGATAGTCGAATTCGATGCCGATAGCGCGCAACGTCAACCCATTTCCGAGTACTGAAGAGCTGGGCTTCCGCCAGGAATCAGCCCGCCTTGGTGCGCGCCCACACCACTAGCGGCGCGAGCCAGCGCGGACGCCAGGTCAGCGTGAAGGCGACGACCAGCGCCGAACCGGCCAGCGCCATCACCCACACCAGCGCCGCCATCGACGCGTGGTCCACGCGCAGGCACAGCAGCAGCGCGGCGAGCCAGGCCAGCGCGCCCAGCACCCGCAGCAGGCGCACCGTGCCGGGCGTAGCGGGCTGCGCGCCGCGCACCTGCTCCCAGTGGCTGTCCATCGACAGCGCCAGCCAGCCGGCGCCGGCCACGGTGGCAGCCAGGGCGGCGATCAGTATCAACGCATCATGCATGGGAGCCTCGCGGGTCGGTGCCGTTGCCGGCGGTGGCGTTCGGGGCGGCGGCGGGTAGGCTGTCCGGCCGCTCGCGGCGGCGCAGCTTGCGCGCGGCCACGACGGCGATGGCGGCGCTGGCCAGCATCGCCAAATCCATGCCGGCAACCGGCCAGTAGCCTTTGCCAATGGTCTTGAGCAGGTGGTCGCCGGTGGTGACGGCGTTCAGCACCGCGGCGGACACCGCCAGCACCGCGATCATCCAGCATTGCTCGCGCCAGGCCGGTGCGATGCGGGCCTGCAGCACCGGCGAGCTGCGCCAGGCTGCGTGCAGCAGGGTCAGCAGCCAGGCGCCCCAGAACACGTTCTTTTCCCAGTCGCCGCGGTGCGGCAGGTCGGCCGGCAGCAGGCGGTTGGCCACCAGCATGGACAGCGCGGCAATGAGCATGCCGGTGACGGCGGCCGTGGCCAGCGCGTCCACCCAGCGCGCGCCGGCGGCGCCTTGCTTGGCGTGCTGCCGCTTGCGCTTTTCCACATAGAAAATGAAGCCGGTGGCGATGCAGGCGCTGCCCGCCAGGCCGCCCAGCACGTAGAACCAGCGCAGCAGCCAGTGCTCGAAGTGCTGCAAATGCAGGCCGGTGAGGAATTCGTTGATGCCGGATGCCACCGTGGGCACCGGATCTTCGCTGATGACGCCGCCGGACGCGTTGAAGTGCACGGCCTGGCCGACCAGCGCCACGCGGTCGCTGCCGGCGCGGTAGATGCTGACGTAGCTGTTGGCGTCGCCGATGTGGTTCACCACCAGGAAACCCACCGTGCCGGGCATGCCGCGCTCGGCCCAGCGGCGCTTCGCCTCCACCACCATCGCGTCCACCGACGCCAGCGGCGCGGCCACGCCGGCCGGCGTGAACGGCAGCCCTTTGGCCTTGGCCTCGGCCATGGCGTGCTGCATCGCCTGCGGTTTCAGCATGGTCTCGTCCACCGGCAGGTAGATGCCGGCGAAGATCACCAGCCCGGTCAGGGCGAAGATGAAGTGGAAGGGCAGGGCCACCACGCCGGTCAGGTTGTGCAGGTCCAGCACGCTGCGCTGGGCTTGCTTCTTCGGGCGGAAGGTGAACAGTTCACGGAAGATCTTGCGGTGCATCACCACGCCGCTCACCAGCGCGGCCAGCATGGCCAGCGCCGCCAGGCCGACGATCCAGTAGCCCAGGCCTTTCCATTCGATGTGCAGGCTGTAGTGCAGCGGGTAGAAGAAGCCGCTGCCGATTTTCAGCTGGTCGTGCGGCAGCACGTTGCCGTTGCGCGGGTCGATGGTGACGTGGCCGTGCACGTGCTCGTCCGGGTCGGCCGGGTTGTTGCTCACGCCGAATTCGGCGAAAAGCTGCAGCACCGGGTCGCGGTGCGTGGTGTACGCGCTCCAGCTGCGCGCCGGGCCCACCGCCGGCGCGGCGCCGATACGGCCGCGCGCCGCTTCGATTTCCTCGTCCTCGGGCGTGATCTGCTTGAAGATCGGGGCCAGCAGCTTGTCGTAGGACGGCATCGGCTGCGGCTCGAAACGGGTCTGCGGGATGGCCCAGCGGTCGATTTCGCGGTCGAACACGGACAGCGTGCCGAAGAAGAAGACGGCCATCAGCACGAAGCCGAGCACCAGGCCGAACCAGGTGTGCAGCCAGGCCATCGACAGGCGGAAAGAGTGAAACATAGTGTACTCCGGTAGGAAAACTTGAATCGGGCCGGTTCAGGCCCGCGCCAGCAGCCAGGCGGCGCCGCTCATGGCGGCGCCGCCGCCCAGCAGCACGGTCCATACGCGCACCAGGCTGGCTGCGGCGTAGGTCCAGCAGAAGCACGCCAGGAAAACCAGGAACGCGAGCAGGTAGGCCACCGTGCGGGCTTCCCCGTAGGGCAGGCCGGCGGCCAGCAGCAGCGTGATGCCCAGCACCACGCTGCCCCAGACGAATGCGTACGCTCCCAGCAAGCTGGCGGCCACGCGCGAGACGATGTGGCTGGCGGAATGTTTCATGGCGGTTCCTTTGGATTAGAAGCGGTAGTCCATCGTCAGCAGCACTTTGCGCGGCTGGCCATAGGTGTAGGGCGCGCCCCACCAGTAGCTGCCCGAACGATATTTCTTGTCCGTCAGGTTGGAGACGTTCAGCTGCAGCGACAGCTTGTTGTCGAACGCATAGCGCGCCATCACGTCGACCAGCGCGTACGCCCCCTGGCCCACCTTCTCGGTCGCGCCGGTGGCCGGATTGGTTGCGCTGGCAGGACGGTCGCCTTCCCAGTTGACGCCGCCGCCGAAGCTCAGGCCGCTCAAGTCGCCCTGCAGGGTGTACTTGGTAAACAGTTTCAGCTGCTTGCGCGCGTGGTCCACCGCCACGTCCACGCCGTCGGCGTCCTTGGCGGAGAAGTGGGTCCAGCCCAGGCTCACGTTCCAGTTGCGGGCCAGGTCACCGTTCACTTCCATTTCATAGCCTTTCACCGTCACGCCCTGCGCGGTGCGGAAGGCGGGATTGGTGGTGCCCGGCACGAAGAAGCCGACGTCGGCCACCGCGAAGTTGCTCTGCTCGGTGCGGAACACGGCCGCCGAGGCGTTCAGTTTGCCGTCCAAGAACTCGCCCTTCAGGCCGGCTTCGTAGCTCTTGCCTTCCAGCGGGTCGAGATAGGCGCCGTTGCGGTCGCGGTTGGTTTGCGGCTTGAACTGGTCGGTGTAGCTGGCGTAGGCGGAGGTCTGCGGGGCCAGGTCGTACACCAGACCGGCGTATGGGGTGAACACGCGCTTGTGGTCGATCTGGTAGGCCGACGCGGTCCACGCGGCCGCTTCCTCGTCGCGCTGCCAGTTGCTTACGCGGCCGCCGACGATAGCCTTGAGCGCGTCGGTGAACTGCAGGCGCGCGGCGCCGTACAGGCCGGACTGCTCGGTGGTGCCGCGCGAGCCCTGGTAGCGCGGGCCCATGGCCGGCTCCGGATAGGACCCGTCCCAGTGGTTGAAGTCCGGCAGCGGCGCCATGTCGCCCACCAGGTCGCGGTTGCTCCAGCCTTCCGTCAGGCGGCTGTGCGTCAGGCCCACGTTGAGCTCGTGGTTGCGGCCGAACAGCTGGAACGGGCCGCTGGCGCTGGCGCTCACCTGGGTCTGCTTGGGATCGGAAATGTAGTGGTAGGGCAGGCCTTGCAGGCCGAGGCCGGTGGCGCGGTCCGGGTCGCCCCACACCCACAGCAGCTTGGAGTCCTCGTTCTGGCGGTGGTGGCTGATGTCGGCGCGCAGCGTCCAGCGGTTGGCCAAGGTGTGCTGCAGGTTGATGAAGGCGGTTTGCTCGTGCGTGTCCCACTGGTTCCAGCGGGTGGCGGTGGTTTTCGCGGTGTCCCAGTCGGTGCGCGAACCGTCCGTGTACCAGTAGGGCAGGCCGGCCCACAGTACGCCGTTGCGCTCGTCGCGCTGGTCGCTCAGGCCCACGCTCAGGCGGGTGCTCTTGCCCAGGTCCGCGTCCACGACGCCGTAGAACACCTTGTTGTCGGTGTGCTCCAGGTCGATGAAAGCGTCCTGTTTGCCGATGCTGGCGACAAAGCGGCCGCGCACCGAACCGTCCTGGTTCAGCGGGGTGCTCAGGTCCACCGTGCCGGTGCGCTGTTTCCAGGAACCGAGCTGGGCGCTGACGGAACCGGTGAACACCTTGCTGTCCGCATGCTTGCGCACCAGGTTCACGGCCGCCGACGGATCGCCCGCGCCGCCCAGCAGGCCGGTCGCGCCGCGCACCACTTCGATGCGGTCATACATGGCGGTGTTGCCGGTTTCGATGCCGATATTGCCGGTGGCCATGGGGATGCCGTCGAACTGGAAATTTGTGATATCGAAGCCGCGTGCCGACAGCTGGTTGCGGCCCCGGTCCACCGGCTTGACCGAGATGCCGATGGTGCCGCCCAGTGCGTCGGCCACGGTGATCATGGCCTGGTCTTCGATGCGCTGGCGGGTGACGATGGAGACCGACTGCGGCGTGTCGCGCACCGACAGGTTCAGGCCGGTGGCCGTGCCCATGGCGCCCTTGGTGTAGGAATTCGATCCCTCGGTGGCGCCGGTCAGGCTGGCGCCTTGCACCACTACCTGGGGCAGGACCTCGTCGGCGGCGGTAGCGGTATCAGGTTGCGGCTGGTCTTCGGCCTGGCTGTGCATGGCGCACAGCGCAAGGGAGACTGCCAGGACCAGGCGGCGGGGAGCGGGGGGATTCATGGGGTATCGGCCTCTAGATGAGAATGCAAATGAGAATTGTTCGCAATATTATATGGTGAAGATGCCCAATTTGCAAAAAAATGCCGTTGCCCTAGGGGCGGCGCGGTTATCGGCCTCGCTGAAATACCACCCGTACGCCATGCCGCCCCAGCGCTTGCGCCAAGCCGGCAGGATCTGCCACATGCCCGATGCTGGCGTATGCGTAGGGGGAGGGAAACGATTGATAGAAGACGACGACAGTCTTGGCACCGTACAACATGAGGTCGCCATTGCGTATCGTTCCCGGTTTGCTGGCATCCGCTGGCAATGCCGCCGGCAGATCCGCGTGCTTCTCGTTTCCGTTGAGCTCGGCCATCTGCAGTGTCAGCGGCAGCATCCCTGCCAATGCGCGCGCGGTCGCGTTCTCGGCCAAAGTGACGCCGAAGCGGCGTTCGCCGACCACCATGCAGACCTGCGATGTCTCCACTGCAGGGCTGGTGGCGCCCGCTGCATTGGCGCCCTGGGCCGGCTGTGCGCGCGAGGCCAGGAAGGTGAGGAAGGCGGCCATCAGCAGCATGACTGCGCTCGCGATCAGCGTGCTTCGGTATCCGGCCTTGTCGAATAACAAGCCGCCGATGGTGGAGCCGGACGCGATGGCAAGCTGCACAACGGCCACCATCAGCCCGCCTCCGGCTTCCGCATCCCGGGGCAGGGTTTTCGCCAGCCAGGACCACCAGCCCACCGGCGCAGCGGTCGCAACCGCGCCCCAGATGCCCAGCAGTGCGGCCACGATGGCGACCCGGCCGCCAAAGATGGTGAGCGCCACGGCGATCAATGCCATCAGGATGGGAATCGCCACCAGCGTCCAGTAAAAGTTCCACTTCAGGAAGCTGCCGATGACGGTGCTGCCCACGAAGCCACCAACGCCAATTCCCAGCAGGACAAGCGAAAGCGTGGAGATCTCCACGCGCGTGACGGTTTCCAGGAACGGGCGCAAATAGGTGAACAAGGTGAACTGCCCCATGAAGAACGCGGCCACGGCCAGCATGCCCCATGCCACCGCCGGATTCCTGAGCAGTCTGAAGGCGTTGTGGGAGCCCGCCACGCCAGCTCGGGGCTGCATGGCGGGCAGGCTGCACCACTGCCAGGCAAAGGCAAGCAAGGCCACTGGCACCAGGCAGAAGAATGCCCCTCGCCATCCGATCACCGCCCCCAGGTAACTGCCCAGCGGCGCAGCAACCACGGTTGCCAGCGCGTTGCCGCCATTGAAGATGGCCAAGGCGCGCGGCACCTGGTGAGATGGCACCAGACGCATCGCGGTGGCTGCCGACAGCGACCAGAAGCCGCCGACAACCACGCCGATCAGGGCGCGGCCGGCCATATAGAGCAGGTAGTTCGGCGCCATCGCAACGACGGCCCCGGAAATGGCCATCAGCGCAGTCAGCCCCAGCAGGAGGATTCTGCGGTCCATGCTGCCGGCCACTGCCGAAATCGACAGGCTGGTGAGCACCGCGAACGTCCCGGAGATGGCGATCCCTTGTCCTGCCTGGCCTTCGCTGACCAGGAGATCCCTGGCCATCGGGGTCAACAGGCTGACCGGCATGAACTCCGAGGCGATCAGCGTGAAAACGCAGAGCGTCATGGCGAAGACGCCGCCCCATGCTGCCGCTTGTGCATCCGCCTGGCTGCGCCCAAGCGCGCCCTGTTGGGTAATGGGCATATTTTTTTCCAGTGTGCATAGGGAATGAGGCGAACGCTCATCCGTTCAACGCCATCCTAGGGCGCGGCCAGGGCGCCGACACGCGGGAAAGCGGAAAAAGTATATGGGCTGCAGCCATGAATGTTCGGTATATTCATGCTTAAAATCGCAGATAACTTGGGGGCGATGTATGGCCAGAGACAACATTATTGATATCCTGATCTTTTTCGAGGTCGCCCGCGAACGCAGTTTTACGCGGGCCGCGATCAAGCTTGGCATGTCTCAGTCCACGCTCAGCCACATCGTTCGCGATCTGGAGGCCCGGCTGGGCGTGCGGCTGCTGAACCGGACCACGCGCAGTGTTTCGCCGACTGACGCGGGCGAGCGCCTGCTGCGGAACGTGGCGCCCCGGCTTGACGAGGTGCACGCCGAAATCGCTGCCGTCAGCGACTTGAACGGCAAGCCGGCAGGCACGGTGCGCATCACCGCCATCGACCACATTATCGACACGCTGCTATGGCCCAGGCTGGCGCCGGTGCTGCCGGATTATCCCGACCTGAACGTCGAGATGCACTCGGACTACAAGCTGATCGACATTGCGGCAGACCGGTATGACATCGGCGTGCGCTACGGCGACCAGGTGGAAGAGGACATGATCGCAGTCCGGCTCACGCCCGACATCCCGACGATAATCGTCGGCTCGCCTGGCTACTTCTCGTGGCACTCCCGGCCAGCCACCCTGCAAGACCTCATGAAGCACAACTGCATCACCTTGCGGCTGGCAAGCAGTGGCGGCATCTACGCGTGGGAACTGCAACACGGCGGCCGCCGTATCGAGGCCAGGGTGAGCGGGCAGACAGTTTTCACCAGCGCTTTGCCCATGGTGCAGGCTGCACTGAGCGGCAATGGACTGGCATTCGTGACGGAAGATCTGGTGGCTGAGCATGTGCGCGAAGGCCGGCTCATCAGCGTCATGCCGGACTGGTGCGGCAGCTTTCCCGGCCTGCACGCGTACTACCCCAGCCGCCGCCACGAATCAAGAGCGCTGCGCATCGTGGTCGATGCCATCCGGCACAGGGGATGAGCCGTTAACTTCAGCTGGCCGCAAGAGAATCTAATGCACCGCGTGCAGCTTGACCGCCGTTCCCTCGTCGCGCCCGCCCCAGGCGGCGATGGCGGCGGCCATGCCGATGGCGAAGGCGCCGCCCACCACCATGGCGCTGGCCACGCCCAGGTGGTCGACCGCCATGCCGCCCACCAGCGCGCCGCAAGCCAGCGACACCTGGGCCGTGGCGACGAACACGGCGCCGCCGCTTTCCATGGCGTCCGGCGCGGCGCGGAACATCCAGGTTTGCACCGAGATCGGCATCATGCCGAATGCCAGGCCCCAGGTGATGATGAGGGCGGTGGCGCCCCACAGGGTGGTGCCCAGCAGCGGCAGCAGCGCCGCCGACACGCCCATCACCAGGCCGGTGGCGATCAGCGAATTGCGCACGCTGCGCGCCACGGCCCAGCCGCCGATGAGGTTGCCGATGAAGCCTGCCGCGCCATAGGTCAGCAGCAGGGCGCTGGTGGCTTTCGCGCTCAGCCCGCTGATCTGGGTCAGGAACGGCGTCACGTAGGTGTAGGCGGCAAACTGGCCGATGAACACCAGCAGCGTGGCGAGCATGCCCAGGCGGCCTTTTTTCACGCGCAGCAGGGCCGGCAGGTGGGCAAAGGTGGTGGCCTTGTCGGTCGGCAGGCGCGGCAGCAGGAACAGCTGCATCAGGAACACCAGCACGGAAACCGCGCCGGCCGCCGCGAACGCCATGCGCCAGCCCAGCGCCTCGCCGATCAGGGCGCCGGCCGGCACGCCGGCCACGGTGCCCAGCGAGATGCCGGCGAAGATGATGGCGGTGGCGCGCGTGGCGGACGCCGCCGGTACCAGCCGGCCGCCCAGCGCGCCGCCTATGGCCCAGAAGCCGCCCACGCCAATGCCCAGCAGCGCCCGGCCCAGCAGCACCACCGGCAGCGAGTGCGACAGGGCCACGATCAGGTTGGAGACGGCCAGCAGCGCGGTCAGGCCCAGGATCACGTGGCGCCGGTCGCTCTTGCCCACGCCGACGGTGACCAGGATGGCGGCGAACGCCGCCACCACGCCGGGGATGGTCACCATCATGCCGGCGATGCCTTCGGTCACGGCCAGCTCGGCGGCAATGGCGGGCAGCAGGCCCACCGGCAGGAATTCCGTAGTGACCAGCGCGAACGAGCCTACCGCGACGGACAGCACGGCCAGCCACGCGGAGCCGGGCGGCGGGCTGGCGGGGGAGGAAATGGGGGCGTCGCCGTCGGGCGCGCGCAGGGCGTTTGATTTGTTTTGCATGGGTATCCTTATGGCCTGTGCAGTAAAAACACTTGAGTTTTTTACTGATCGGTTCATAATCTACGCCAGC
The DNA here is from genome assembly GCF_001425045.1 of Massilia sp. Root351. Lineage (GTDB taxonomy): Bacteria > Pseudomonadota > Gammaproteobacteria > Burkholderiales > Burkholderiaceae_D > Rugamonas. Next base: position 210,444 of record NZ_LMDJ01000002.1, read on the forward strand.
GACGCCTTTGTCAATCAATTTTTAACTGATCGGTATGAAAGATAGTTCCGCCACCGCCCGCAAAACCGGCCGCCCGCGTACCTTTGACGAGGACGCGGCGCTGGAGCAGGCCATGAACGTATTCTGGGAAAAGGGATTCGAGGGCAGTTCGCTGCAAGACTTGACCGACGCCATGGGCATGAACCGGCCCAGCCTGTATGCCATCTTCGGCAACAAGGAGAATCTGTTCCGCATGGCGGTGGAGCGCTACAGTGCGGGCCACGAACCGGAAGCCGTGGCCGCGCTGATGGAGCCGACCGCGCGCGCGGTGGTGGGGCATCTGCTGCGCGCCGCGGCGGACGCGCAAACCGAAGACGGCAAGCCGCACGGCTGCCTGGTGATCAACGGCGCGTTGGCCTGTGGGGAAGAGGCGCTGCCGCTGCGGCAGTCGCTGGCGGAGCGCCGCGCGCAAAAGGAGGACAGGCTGCGCCAGCGTTTCGAACGCGCCCGGCGCGAAGGCGACCTGCCGCCCGACACCTGCGCGCTCCAGCTGGCGCGCTATGTGATGACCGTTTCGCACGGCATGGCGGTGCAGGCCATGGACGGCGCCACGCGCCGGCAACTGCACGAAGTGGTGGACCAGGTGCTGCGCGCCTGGCCATCGTGACCTGACTTCAGCGCTGTTACGGCCTTACTTTCCCGGCCATGCTGCGCGCCGCAATGCGGCCAGCGGCAAGCCGAACAGCGCTGCCACCATCGGGTCGCGCTGCACCAGGCAGTCATTGGGACGGAACCGCAACGGTTCGTCGTCGATCAGCCGGTGCACCCGGTGGCCCTCGCGGCTCACGGTGACGTTCAACTTCGGGCCGACATACCGGCGCGCCAAGTAATCATCCATTTTTTCCTCCTGCGTTAGACCTGGCCGTCATTGTGCGCGCGCCGCGTTGGCCGCGCCATAGCTCGTCCTGCCTAGTCACTCTTCTTTTTCTGTCTCACAGGAAATCTTGATTCAGATCATATCGCCGCGCCGGTACTGGCGCGGACAATGGCGCTTGCCTATCCACACCAAAGCAGACCAAGCACACTAAGGAGTAACAGCAGATGGACAGCAGCAAAAACAACAACGATATCGATGGCGTACAGGTGAGCCGGCGCGGCTTCCTCGGCAAGGGCGCCATGCTGGGCCTGGCCGGCGCGACGGTCGCGCTGGCAGGCTGCAAGGCCGAAGGCGGCAACGCGGCGGCCCCCTCAGGCGGCGCCGCAACTGCCGGCCATGCGGGCGGCAGCGAAGTGAAGCCCGGGCAGCTGGACGACTACTATGCCTTCATCAGTTCCGGCCACGCCGGCGAAGCCCGTGTGCTGGGCATGCCCTCGGGCCGCACGCTCAAGCGCATCCCGGTGTTCAATATCGACTGCATGGTCGGCTGGGGCATCACCAACGAATCGAAAGCCATCATGGGCACGCGCCCGGACGGCACGCTGAAGTACACCACCGGCGACACCCACCACGTGCATGGCAGCTACCGCGACGGCACCTACGACGGCCGCTGGCTGTTCATCAACGACAAGCTGCACTCGCGCGTGGCGCGCATCCGCATGGACACCATGGAGTGCGACAAGATCACCGAACTGCCGAACGTCATGGGCATGCACGGCCTGTTTCCGGACAAGTGCGACCCGGTCGACAAGGCCATCAACTACACCACGCGCGTATTCTGCGGCGCCGAATTCCACGTGCCGCTGCCGAACGACGGCCACGACCTGGATGACCCGTCCAAGTGGGGCGCGCTGTTTACCTGCGTAAGTGCGGCCAGCATGGAAGTGCTGTGGCAGTGCCGCGTGGACGGCAATATGGACCTGGTGGCTACCTCGTACGACGGCAAATACGCCGCCTCCAACCAGTACAACACCGAGAACGCGTCCGACCTGGCAGGCATGATGGCCGCCGAGCGCGACGCCTGCGTGTTCTTCCATATCGAACGCATCGAGCAGCAGATCAAGGCCGGCAAGTTCACTACCATCGGCGCCTCCAAAGTGCCGGTGGTGGACGGCCGCAAGGCCGCCAACGGCGACGCCAAGACGGCGCTCACTTGCTACGTCCCGGTCGGCAAGAACCCGCACGGCGTGAACGCCAGCCCGGACGGCAAGTATTTTGTCTGCTCCGGCAAGCTCTCGCCCACGGCCACGGTGATCGAACTGGCGCGCGTGGACCAGTGGTTCGCCGGGTCCCTCAAGGACGCGCGCGAGGCGGTGGTGGCGGAGCCGGAAATCGGCCTGGGCCCGCTGCACACGGCCTTCGACGGCAAGGGCAATGCCTACACTTCGCTGTTCCTGGATAGCCAGTGCGTGAAGTGGAACGTGGACCAGGCCATTGCCCAGTTCAAGGGCGACAAGGCGGCCAAGGTCATCATCGAGAAGCTCGACGTGCACTACCAGCCGGGCCACAACTACAGCTCCATGGGCGAGACACGCCAGGCGGACGGCAAGTATCTCAACTCGGGCAACAAGTTCTCCAAGGACCGCTTCCTGCCGGTCGGGCCGCTGCACGTGGAAACCGAGCAGCTGATCGACATCAGCGGCGCCGGCATGAAGCTGGTGGCGGACCACACGGCCTACTCGGAGCCGCATGACGGCATCATCGTCAAGCGCGACGTGGTGAAGACGCGCCAGATCTACACCATGAGCGACTTCCCCAACGCGGTGACGCCGGAGACAGCCGGCATCGAGCGGCGCGGCAACAAGGTGCATGTGCGCCTGATGTCGCAGGCGCCGTCGTACAGCATGCCGGTGATTAAGGTGAAAAAGGGCGATGAGGTGACGCTGACGCTGACCAACCACGACAAGGTGGAAGACCTGACGCACGGCTGCGCGCTGCCGACCTACAACGTGAACTTCATCGTCAATCCGCAGGAAACCAAGTCGGTCACCTTCAAGGCCGACCATGCGGGCGCGTTCTGGCTGTATTGCACCCACTTCTGCCACGCGCTGCACCTGGAAATGCGCAGCCGCTTCCTGGTAGAGGCGTAAGCGATGTTCCTGCTGCGGCGCTTGCTGGCGGCCATGCTGGCCTTTCTGCTCCTGCTCGCATCGGTGCTGATGGTGCTGCTGCCGCTGCCGTCGCGCGCCGGCAGCTATGACGCGGACTTGTCCGCCGCGCTGCTGAGCGGCCCGGACTTGTGCGCGCACGCGGACTGCCGGGCAGTGCTGCCCACGGCAGTCCGCTTCACGCAGCGCAAGGGGTCGCCGCAATACGTGGAAGGCTATGCGCGCGCTGCCGACGGCAGCGAGCAGCTGGCCGGCTACGTCTTCCTGTCGACCGACGTGGTCGACATTCCGGCCTACTCAGGCAAGCCGGTGGTCACGCTGATCGGCATGGACCGCGGCGGCGTGATCGCCGGTGTGCGGGTGCTCAAACACTCGGAGCCGATCCTGCTGGCGGGCATCCCGGAATCGGCGCTGCAGCGCTTTATCGGCCAGTACCCAAGCCGGCGCGCCGACGGCCGCTTCGAGATCGGCGGCGACTCCGGGCTGGACGCCATCAGCGGCGCCACCGTAACCGCCATCGCCGAGAACCAGGTGATTGCACGCAGCGCCTATGAAATCGGGCGCCAGGTGGGCATCTTTACGGCGGCGGCCCGTCCGCCGGCCCGCTTCACCGCGCTGGACCTGCGGCAGGACTGGGCCACGCTGGCAAAAGAAGGCAGCATTGCGCGCCTGCAGGTGAGCGCGCGCGCGGCGGGCACGCCGTCGGCCGGCCCCTATATCGATATGCAGTTCGGCTATCTGAACACGGCCAGCGTCGGCAACAGCGTGCTGGGCGAGGAGGGCTACCGCAAGCTGATGTCCGGGCTGGGGCCGAACGAACACGCCATCTTCATCGTGGCGCAGGGAAGCGGCTCCTTCAAAGGCTCGGGCTTCGTGCGGGGCGGCATCTACGACCGCATCCAGCTGCGCCAGGACACCCAGACCTATACCTTGCGCGACACCGACTACCTGAACCTGTACCAGGTGCAGGCCGCCGGCGCGCCTTCTTACACCGAGTCGGCCATTTTCATCATCCGGTCGGCGGACTTCAACCCGGCCTGGCCGTGGTCGCTCAGCCTGCTGGTGCACGGCGCCAGCGCCGGCGGCAAGCCCGGTTTCACGCGCTTCGAACAGGAATACTGGCTGCCGGCGCGCTACCTGGAGGGAGGCCACCCGCGCCTGGTGCGGCCGCAGCCCGCCTGGCAGGCCATCTGGCAGGCACGCATGCCGCAAGTGGCGGCCTTTGCCGCGCTGCTGGCGCTGACCGCCTTGCTGTATTCGCAGCGCGACCGCCTGGTGCGTGCTTCCACCCGCAGGCACAAGCCGCTGATCACCATCCCGCGCACCGTGCTGTGGCTGGCCAGCGCCGGCTTCTTCGGCTTCTGCCTGAAGGCACAGCCCAGCATTACGCAGGTGCTGACCTGGGTGCATGCGCTGCTGTACCAGTGGAAGTGGGAACTGTTCCTGTCGGACCCCTTCATTTTCCTGTTCTGGATCTTCATCGCCGTCACGGTGCTGGTATGGGGGCGCGGGCTGTTCTGCGGCTGGCTGTGTCCATTCGGTTCGCTGCAGCACCTGGCCCTGAAGCTGGGCAAGCTGGTGGGGTTGGAACGCTACCAGCGCCTGCTGCCCAAGCGCCTGCACGACCGCCTGAAATGGATCAAGTACGGCGTGTTCTTCGGCTTGCTGGGCGTGTCGCTGTGGTCGATGGAGAGCGCCGAGATGCTGGCCGAAGTGGAGCCGTTCAAGACCACCTTCCTGGTCGGCGTATGGCAGCGCAGCTGGCCGTACGGCCTGTTCGTGGGCGCCATCCTGGGCCTGGCCATGTTCAGCGAGCGGCCCTACTGCAAGTACCTGTGCCCGCTGGGCGCGGGGCTGGCGCTACCCGGGCGCTTGCGCCTGTTCGGCTTGAAGCGCAAGGCGGAATGTACTTCGTGCAAGGCCTGCGCGGCCGGCTGCGGCTCGCACGCGATCGACGCGCAAGGCCGCATCGACCAGACCGAATGCATGCTGTGCCTGGATTGCATGGTGATGTACTACGACGACCACGCCTGCCCGCCGCTGGTGGGCGAGCGCAAGCGGCGCGAAAAGGCCGGGCAGGCGCTCAGCCGCATCGACGCCGGCGGCCACTTCATCGCGCTCGACAGCCTGCGCGCCAGCATGCCTGCGAAACGGAGCGAGCCATGAGGCGGGCGTTATCCTGGCTGGCGCTGGGGGTGTTCGCGCTGGCGCTGGCGGCGGTGCCGGCGAGTGCGGCGGTGCATGCCGTGCAGCCGGGCATGTCGCTGGCGGCCGCCGTGGCGGACGCCGCGCCGGGCGACACGGTGCGCGTGCTGGGCGGCCAGCATCCCGGCCATCTGCTGATCGACAAGCCGCTGACACTGGAGGGCGTGCACAAGCCGGTCATCAGCGCCGGAGGCAGCGGCGACGTGGTCCGCATCAGCGCCAGCGGCGTCACGCTGACCGGCTTCATCGTGCGCGACAGCGGCGAGGACCTCACTGCGCAGAACGCCGGCATCTATGTGCAGCCGGGCGCGCACCGCGTCACCATCGCCGACTGCGATCTGGTCTACAACCTGTTCGGCATCTGGCTGGAACGCTCCGACGACGCGCGCCTGCTGCGCAACCTCGTCACCGGCCGGCGCGACCTGCAGTCGGCCGCGCGCGGCAACGGCATCCAGGTCTACAACACGCGCGGCGCGCAGGTGATCGGCAACCGCATCAGCCACACCCGCGACGGCATCTACGTCGACGTCTCGCGCGACGCGCTATTCCGGGGCAACGTGATCCATCACGTGCGCTACGGCACCCACTACATGAACACCGACCACAGCACCTGGGAAGACAACCAGGTGCACGACAACCGCGGCGGCCTGGCGCTGATGGAGGTGCGCAACCTGGTGGTGCGCCGCAACCAGGCCTGGCGCAACGCCGACCACGGCATCATGCTGCGCACCATCCAGGATTCCGTCATCGAGGACAACGTCGTCGCCGGCAACGGGCGCGGACTGTTCATCTACGACGCCGAATACAACGTCGTGCGCCGCAACCTCGTGGTCGCCAACCACACCGGCGTGCACCTGTCGGCCGGCTCGTCGAACAACCAGGTGGATGGCAACGACTTCATTGGCAACCAGGAGCAGGTGCGCTTCGTGGCCGCGCGCGACACCGAATGGGGCCGCAGCGCGGGCAACTACTGGAGCAATTACAGCGGCTGGGACCAGGACGGCGACGGCGTGGGCGATTTTGCCTACGAAGCGAACGACCTGGTGGACCGGCTGTCCTGGCAATACCCCCTGATGCAACTGCTGTCCACCAGCCCGGCCCTGCGCACCTTGCGCTACGCGGCGCGCCAGTTCCCCGTGCTGCGCGCGCCCAGCGTGGTGGACCGCCGGCCCCGCATGCAACCCTACCACCCAGATTGGAGACGCTGGAATGCGCTATTCCCCCGATAACGATGCCGACCCCGTGCAACTGCAGGACGTGCGCCGCCGCTACGGAACGGTGCAGGCGCTGGACGGCGTGTCGCTGAGCGTGCGGCGCGGCGAACTGTTTGGCCTCATCGGCCACAATGGCGCCGGCAAGAGCACGCTGTTCAAGATGATGCTGGGCCTGATCCAGCCCAGCGGCGGCACGCTGCGCGTGCTCGGCATGGACACCCGCAGCAGCGCCTTCCGCCACGCGCGCACCCGCATCGGCTACCTGCCCGAGAACTTCGTCACCTACGACAACCTGAGCGGACTGGAAGTGCTGTACCTGTTCGCGGACCTGAAGACAGTGCCGCGCAGCCGCTGCGGCGCGCTGCTGGAGCAGGTCGGGCTGGGAGCGGCAGCCGGCCGCCGCGTGCACGGCTATTCCAAGGGCATGCGCCAGCGCCTCGGACTGGCGCAGGCGCTGCTGGGCGATCCGCGCCTGTTGTTCCTGGACGAGCCGACCAGCGGCCTGGACCCGGCCGGCGTCGCCGACTTCTACGCCATCCTGCACCAGCTGCGCGAGGGCGGCGCCACCATCGTCATCACGTCCCACATCCTGGCCGAGATCCAGCAGCGGGTGGATCGCCTGGCGATCCTGCAGGGCGGACGGCTGGCGGCGCTCGGCACGCTGGGCGAACTGCGCACCAGCCAGCCGCTGCCGCTGCGCATCGACGCGACGCTGCACCGGGGTCTGCCCGCCGCCTCGCTCGACACCTTGCGCGGCCTGGGCATGACGCTGCAGCAGGACGGCGACGGCGCCGCCGCGCGCGCCGCCATCGCCTGTCCGCCCGAGCGCAAGATGCAGCTGCTGGCGGCGCTGGCGCCGCTGGCGTCGGCACTGGAGATCCATGAACCCACGCTGGAGCAGCTGTTCCTGGGCTACGGAGGCGCACATGGCCGAACACACTGAGCGGCGTATTGCGTGGCGCCTGGTGGGCGTGCTGGCGGCCAAGGAGTGGCGCGACCGGCTGCGTAACCGCTGGGTGCTGGCGGTGGCGCTGCTGTTCGCACTGTTTGCGCTGGCCATCGCCTATTTCGGCGCGGCGCAGCAGGGCGCGGTGGGCTTTCGCAGCCTGGACGCCACGCTGGCCAGCCTGGCCAGCCTGGTGGTCTACCTGGTGCCGCTGATCGCGCTGCTGCTCGGCTACGACGCCGTGGTGGGCGAACGCGAACGCGGTGCGCTGGACCTGCTGCTGTCGATGCCGGTCAGCCGCTTCGAGGTCTTGCTGGGCAAATACCTGGGCCTGGGCGCGGCGCTCACCGGCGCCACGGCGCTCGGCTTCGGCGCCGGCCTGCTGCCGCTGGCCAGCCAGCTGACCGTGTCCGAAGGATGGCGCTATGCCGCCTTCGTGGCCGCCGCCATCGCCATGGGCCTGGCTTTTCTGAGCGTCGCCCTGCTGGTGTCGGTGCTCGCCCGCGACCGCGTGCGGGCCAGCGGGGCAGCACTGGCGCTGTGGTTTTTCTTCGTGCTGGTGTACGACCTGCTGCTGATGGGCGCTCTGGTCCTGAGCCAGGGTGGCATGGCCAACAGCGTGTTTGCCACCTTGTTGATGCTCAATCCGGCAGACGTGTTCCGCCTTTACGCAGCCGGCGGCACCGATGCGGGCGGCCTGGCTGCCGTGATGCCACCCGGCATGACCTCCGGCGCCGCGCTGCCGGCGGTCATGCTGACCTGGATGACGCTGCCTTTTCTTATTGCTTACTGGAGATTCAAACAATGAACACCAACATGAACACGACCCCCGGGCCGGCCCGTACCGGCAGGTCCGGCTGGGCCATGCTGTCGGCCGCGCTGCTGCTGGCAGCTTGCGGCCAGCCGGTCAGCAAGCTGGCCGCGCTGGAGCCCGGCGTCGACGCGGCCTGCGCGCTGGACGGCATGGTGCTGAAGGACTATCCCGCATCCAAGGCCCAGATCCGCTATGCCGACGGCCAGACCGACTACTTCTGCGATGTGATGGAGCTGTTTGGCGCCGTCCTGGCGCCTGACCAGCGCCGTCCCGTGGCGGGCCTGTACGTGCAGGACATGGGCCGCACATCATGGAAGCAGCCGTCCGGCCACTGGATCTCCGCGCGTGACGCATGGTATGTGGCGGGCAGCCGCCGTCCCGGTTCCATGGGGCCGACCATCGTACCGTTTGCCTCGGCCGATGCGGCGCGCGCTTTCGCCACCGTGGAAGGCGGCAAGGTGCTGCGCTTTGACCAGGTCGATGCCGGCATGCTGCGCATGGGCGGCGGGGCGGCGCACGACCAGGGCATGGGCCATTGACCATTTTTATCACCAAGAAGGAAGCACCATGACATACCCGAAAACCGCCATCCTGCTGCTCGCCCTGTGCGCCGGCAGCGCCGCCGCCGCTCCCGTCAACGGCGAGAAGATCTATACCGCCACCTGTTTGGCCTGCCATGGCGCCGGCGTGCTCGGCGCGCCCAAGACCGGCGACAAGGCCGGCTGGAAGCCGCGCGTCGCCAAGGGCAAGCCAGCCTTGTACGCCAGCGCGCTGAACGGCGTGAAGATGATGCCTCCGCGCGGCGGCAATCCCGCGCTGAAGGACGATGAAATCAAGGCCGCTGTCGATTTCATGATAGCCAAGAGTAACTAGCAGAAATCAGCAGGCGCGGCACCGGCGGGACGGTAACCGTGCCGCCGGTGCCGCCGCCGGGAAGGACTACCATGAGTACTTTATCGGACAGGGCGGTTGCGCCGCGCGCAGCGCCTGCCGCCACCTCCGCCGCAGGCGGCAGGCGCTCCGCGCTGCGCATCCTGTCGGCGGCGCTGGCGGCGCCTGCCGGACTGGCCGGGCTGGCCGCCTGCGGCAGCGAGCCGCGCAACCACCACACCTGGGGCCACGTGTTCGGCACCACGGTTGGCATCACCATCCATGACGGCTCCACGCAGCGCGCCCAGGAGCTGGGCGCTGCCGTGCTGGCCGAATTCGACCGCCTGCACCACAAATTCCACGCCTGGCAGCCCGGCATGCTGACGGAGCTGAACCAGCACGTTGCGCGTGGCCTGCCGTTCCATGCGGACGCCGAAATGGCCATGCTGCTGCAGTCGGCGGCGCGGCTGGCCGAACGCTCGGAGCACCTGTTCAACCCCGCCATCGGGCACCTGCTGCGGCTGTGGGGCTTCCAGGGCGGCGCGACCGGCAAAGCCGCGCCGGACCGCGCCGAGCTGCGCCACTGGGTCGCGGCCAATCCGCGCCTGTCGGACCTGCGCATTGCGGGCACCCGCATCGCCAGCGTCAATCCCGCGGTGCGGATCGATCTGGGCGGCTATGCCAAGGGCTATGCGCTGGACCGCGGCGCCGCCATCCTGCGCGCGGCAGGCGTGCAGGCCGCGCTGATCAACATCGGCGGCAATGTGCTGGCGATCGGCCAGCCGGGGAGCAGGCCATGGCAGGTCGGCATCCGCGACCCGCGCGCGGCCGCCACGCTGGCGACCGTCGGGTTGCGCGACAACGAAGCCATCGGCACCAGCGGCGATTATGAACGCTATGTGCTTGAGAACGGACAGCGCCGCGCGCACATCATCGATCCGCGCACCGGCATGCCGGCGCTGGGCGCCGCCTCGGTGACGGTGCTGGCCGGTGGCGGCGCGGACGCGGGCCTGCGTTCGGACGGCAACAGCAAGCCGCTGTTCATCGCCGGCGCCGCACGGTGGCAGGCCATGGCCGGCCAACTCGGTTTGCCGCAAGCCCTGCTGGTGGCCGACGAGGGCGGGGTCTCCATGACGGCCGCCATGCGGCGCCGCATCTCGGGCCGGGTCTGAAAACGGAAGCGCGCCCGTCCTGCGGCGCGCGGTCAGGTTCCGGCGTTGGCTGCATCACGCGGCCAGCGCGCCTTCTGGCATCGCCCCGCGCAGGCGCCAGTACAGGCGCAGCGCATATCCCAGGTTGAACATCAGCGCCAGGCAGGATGCCAGCATCATGCCGGCCGCAGGGCGCGCCAGCAGGTCAGGCCGCCGGCAGGCCGCCAGCAGCAGCGCCAGTGCCGCCAGGTGCAGGCCGAACTGGCGCTGCGCCCATGCTTCCGGAATGATCTTGCGCACGCCTGGCACCGAACGGCAGCCGCCGGGCAGCGTGCTTTGAAGGTGGTACCACAGCAGGAAAGGCACGATCTGGTACAGCATGCCGTTGATGACGGACAGTGCGAAGCCCGCCAGCAGCAGTGCGCCCAGCGCCAGCGGCAAGCCGGCGCCGGCCGTGTCCCATGGCAGCAGCACCAGCACGCAGGCCGCCAGCAGGCTGCCCACGGAGGTATACCAGAACAGCGTGGCCGGCTCGGGGCGCGGCCGCTTGCGGCGCAGCAGCAGCGCGATGGTGACGGCCGCGAACGCGCCGTAGCCGGCCGCGCCCAGCGCCATGCCCGCTTGCGTGAAGTGGCGCGCCGGCGCCTCGTCCAGGCGGCTGGCGATCGACACCGCCACCAGCAGCAGGAACAGCCAGGTGGTCAAACCGCGCGTAAGCCAGTCCGGATAAGTCTCGGTTACCTGGAACATCGGCACCACCTGGTAGGCCACGCCGATCACCGTCAGCCCGGCCCAGCCCAGCATGCCCCACATGGCGTGCAGGTCCGTCAATGGCAGCAAGGGCAGGGCAGCACTGCCGGGCCAGGCGAACTGGCTGCCCAGCAGTGCACCGAGGACGGCAGTAACGGCCAGCGCCGCCAGTGCCACGCGGATCGCCGCCATCATGGCGCTGGCGCCCGCCGCGTGGTGCTGCCACAGGCCGGCCGCGCAGCGCGCCAGCATCAGCAGCAGGGAAGGCAGCAGCAGCGCCATGGCCAGCGCGAACAGCACCGGCTGCGCAGACAGGAAGCCGGCTGCCAGCAGCAGCGTGCCGGCGCATAGTCCGGCGTGCACCGTGCGGCCCCTGGACTGCGGCAGGCCGATGCCCGCCACTGCGGGCAACAGCTGCAGCAGCGCACCGATGATGGCCATGCTCACGCAGCCCAGCGTCAGCAGGTGGGTGGCAGCCAGCATGCCCGGCGTCCAGCGGCTGGCAAACGCCGCTTCGCCATGCCACAGCAGGACCGCGGCGGCCAGCGCCGCGAACAGGGGGGCGCACAGCAGGAAGCGCAGCGGCAGCGACAGCGACGGGTTGTGTTCAAAGCTCAGGGCGCGTTGCATGGCGGGACCCGTCAGGCGAAGGCTTGCCAGATGCGCAGGGCGTAGCCGTCGCCGGTCCAGTGGCCCTCGTGGCGATAGCCGTCGCGTTCCAGGATTCCGAACAGCGGATGCGGTTCGCGATCCATGGCAACGTGCAGCACGTCGCCCTGCGCCAGGTTCTCCAGCGCATCCATGATGTGCTGCATGGGTTCCGGCGGCGGCAGGCCGCGCACATCGAGCGGCACGGCACGGCCATTGGGCAAGGGGTTCAGGTTCTGCTTGGTTTTCATGGAATTCTTCCGCGGGGTGAGAGGCGTAAAACAGAGACATAAATGGGTGCACCGATTGTCACATTCCCGCAAGTCGCTCTTCCTTGATACAGATCAAGGATTGCCGCCTTGCCCCCGCGTTACAGTGCGGCAGCACCGGCGTGCTGCCGGTTTCTCCACTGACGTAAAGCGAACACCATGAGTCTTACTGCATCACATGATGCCGCAGCCGGCGCCCAAACCGGCGCGGCGGGCATCGAACTGGTTTGCCCCGCAGGCAGCCTGCCTGCGCTGAAGGCGGCCGTCGACAACGGCGCCGACTGTGTCTATCTCGGCTTTCGCGACGCGACCAATGCGCGCAACTTCGCCGGCCTCAATTTCGACGACGCCGCCATTGCCCAGGGCATCGCCTATGCCCACCAGCGCGGACGCAAAGTGCTGCTGGCGCTGAACACCTATCCGCAGCCGTCCTCCAGCGACCTGTGGCGCGGCGCCATCGCGCGCGCGGCGCAGGCCGGCATCGACGCGGTGATCCTGGCCGACCCCGGCCTGATGCGCTACGCCGCCGACCACTATCCGGAGCTGCGGCTGCACCTTTCGGTACAAGGATCGGCCACCAATGCCGAGGCCATCAACTTCTACCAGCGCCAGTTCGGCGTGGCGCGCGCGGTGCTGCCGCGCGTGCTGTCGCTGGCGCAGGTGGAGCACGTGATTGCCAACACCGGCGTGGAAATCGAGGTATTCGGCTTTGGCAGCCTGTGCGTGATGGTGGAGGGGCGCTGCGCGCTGTCCTCCTACGTCACGGGCGAGTCGCCCAACACGCACGGCGTGTGCTCGCCGGCCAAGGCGGTGCGCTGGCAGCCGTCGCCGCAGGGTCTGGACGCGCGCCTGAACGGCGTGCTGATCGACCGCTACCAGGATGGCGAGAACGCCAGCTACCCCACGCTGTGCAAGGGCCGCTTCGACGTCGAGGGCGAAACCTACTACGCGGTCGAAGAGCCCACCAGCCTGAATACCCTGGAGCTGCTGCCCAAGCTGCTGGCGATGGGCGTGCGCGCAGTGAAGATCGAGGGGCGCCAGCGCAGCCCGGCCTATGTGGCGCAAGTGACGCGCGTGTGGCGCGAAGCGATAGACCAGTGCAGCGCGCCGTCGGCGCGCTACGCCGTCAAGCCGGCCTGGATGGCGGAACTGAACAAGGTGGCGGAAGGCCAGCAGCACACGCTGGGCGCCTATCACCGCGCATGGAAATGAGGGGAACATCATGCTGAAACTGGCACTGGGGCCATTGCTGTACTACTGGCCCAAGAACACCGTGCAGGCCTTTTACGAGGAAGTGGCCGCAGGTCCTGCCGACATCGTCTACCTGGGTGAAACCGTGTGCTCCCGCCGCCACGAGCTGCGCCTGGCCGACTGGCTGGCAATTGCCGCCATGCTGGAGGCGGCGGGCAAGGAAGTCGTGCTGTCCACGCTGGCCCTGCTCGAATCGAGCGCCGACGTGACCGCGCTGCGCCGCATCGCCGCCAACGGCCATTACCAGGTCGAGGCTGGCGACATGGGGGCCGTCAACCTGCTGTGCGGCGAAGGCGCGCCTGCCGCCGGCTTCGTGGCGGGGCCGCAACTGAATGTCTACAATGTGCCCACGCTGGAGTTGCTGCACGGCCTGGGCGCGCGGCGCTGGGTGATGCCGCTGGAGATGGGACGGGCCGGGCTGGCGCCCATGCAGCGCGGCCGTCCAAAGGGCATGCAGACCGAGGTGTTTGCCTACGGCCGCATGCCGCTGGCGTTCTCGGCGCGCTGCTTCACCGCGCGCAACCGCAATCTGCCCAAGGACAATTGCCAGTTCAGCTGCCTGGAACACCCGGACGGCCTGCTGATGCAAACGCGCGAGCAGCAGCCTTTCCTGGTGTTGAACGGTACACAGACGCAGTCGGCCCAGCACTACAGCCTGGCCGGCGAGGTCGGTGAACTGGAGGCCATGGGCGTCGACGTGCTGCGCATCAGTCCCCAGTCCCAAGGTACGGCGGGTGTACTGGCCGCTTTCGACGCGCTGCGGCGCGGCGCCGAACCGGCACCGGACAGCCTGCTGCCGCTGGCGGCCGGCGCGGCCTGCAACGGCTACTGGCACGGCGAACCGGGCCTGGCGCAGCACTACGCGGAGGCCGCATGAACGGCGCCGAGCGCAAGCACTTCACCGGTCCGGCCAGCCGCGCGCTGCCGCCTTCCGGTTCCGCATCCGGCGCGGGGCCTGGATTGCCTCCCGCTGCACTGCCGCCCGCAATGGCGGCAATACTGGGCAAGCTGCCGCCGCTGCCAGGCTCGCTGCTGTTTGCCGCCGCGCTCAACATCGCGCTACGGCCCTATCTGCCGGACGACGTGCGCGCCAGCCTGCTGGGGCGCCGCCTGCGCCTGACCGTCAGCGACGCCGCGCTGTCGTTCGACTATGAATGGCGCGGCGAGCGTTTCGCCGGCCTGCCGCGCGGCCCTGCGGCCGACCTGGAAATCGCCGCCAGCGCGCGCGACCTGCTGGCGCTGGCCCGCCGCGAGGAAGACCCCGACACGCTGTTCTTCAGCCGGCGCCTGTCCATGTCGGGCGACACCGAGCTGGGGCTGCTCGTGAAGAACACGCTGGACGCAATCGACACACCGCTGCCGGAGGCGGCGCGGCACGCAGTGCTGGCCTGGCTGCGCAACCTGGGCCGGTTCGGGAAGTCCGGCCTCCGCTAGCCACAATCAACTAGGAGGGCATCATGAGCCACAAAGACGCGGCGCTGCCGCTGGTGTATTCGTGTTCCGGCTGTTCCAGCGCCGCACAGACGGCCAACGCCGCCGCGCTGGAGCTGGATAGCCGGGGCAGCGCGGAAATGTCCTGCATCGCCGGTGTCGGCGGCGGCGTCGCGCCGCTGGTGCGGCTGGCCAGGTCGGGCCGCACCATCATTGCCATCGACGGCTGCGCGCTGGCGTGCGTGCGGCATTGCCTGGCGCAGCACGGCATCGAAGCCACCCACCATGTACTGCTGCCGCAGATGGGCGTAAAGAAGAAATACCACACCCGCCACGACCCGCAGCAAGCGGTGCGCGTGGCGCGCGCGGTCGAGGCCATGCTGGCGCCCCGGTCCGAGGCCATGGACGCCGAGCCGAACACCATCGAGGAAATTACCACATGAACCTGTCCACCTCCCTGCTGCAGGCGCTCAAGGCGTACGGTGCGCGCGAGCTGTTCGGCCTGCCGGGCGACTTCGTGCTGCCGTTCTTCCAGCAGGCTGAGCAAGCGGCCGCGCTGCCGCTGTACACCCTCAGCCACGAACCCGGCGTCGGCTTCGCCGCCGACGCGGCCGCGCGCTACGGCGGCGGCCTGGGCGTGGCCGTCATCACCTACGGCGCCGGTGCGCTCAACATGGTCAACGCGGTGGCCGCTTCCTACGCCGAGAAGGTGCCGCTGGTGGTCATTTCCGGCGCACCGGGCGCCCGTGAGCGCAGCAACGGCTTCCTGCTGCACCACCAGACCCGCAGCCTCGATTCGCAGTTGGCCATCTTCCGCGAGATCACCTGCGACCAGGTGGTGCTCGACAACGCCGCCGAAGCGCCGGCGCTGATTGCCCGCGCGCTGGCGAACTGCGTGGCGCAGTCGCGCCCCGTGTACATCGAGCTGCCGCGCGACATGGTGGCGGCGCCTTGCGCGCCGGTGCCGGTGCTGCCGCCGCCGGCAGCCGATCCGGACGCCGTGCGCGCCTGCGCCGCCGAAGTGCTGCGGCGGCTCTCGGATGCTCGCCGGCCGCTGCTGCTGGTCGGCATCGAGATACGGCGCTACGGGATCGAGCACAAGGTGGCGCGCCTGGCGCAGCTGCTGCGCGTGCCGGTGGCCACCACGATCATGGGGCGCGGCCTGCTGGCTGACGAGGACGCGCCGCTGCTGGGAACCTATCTCGGCGTGGCGGGCGATCCGGCCGTTACGCGCGCGGTCGAGGAGGCCGATGCGCTGCTGATGCTGGGCGTGCTGCTGTCGGATACCAATTTCGGCGTCTCTGCGCGCAAGATCGACATGCGCGGCAGCATCCAGGCGCTCGACGGCCAGGTGGCGCTGGGCCATCACGTCTATCCAGGCATTCCGCTGGAAGCGCTGATCGACGCCTTGCTTGCCCAAGGCGCCCCGGTCGCGGCGCAGGCGCCGCCGCAGCAGCCGGTGCGCTATCCGCGCGAGCTGCGCGCGGATGGCGGGCCGGTGGCGCCGATGGACATCGCGCGCGCGGTCAACGACGCGCTGGCCCAGGCCGGGCCAATGCCCATCGTGTCCGATATCGGCGACTGCTTTTTTACCGCACTCGATATCGACGGCGGCGGGCTGCTGGCGCCGGGCTATTACGCCACCATGGGCTACGGCGTGCCGGCCGGGCTGGGTCTGCAGGCGTCGGCCGGACGGCGGCCGCTGGTACTGGTGGGCGACGGCGCTTTCCAGATGACGGGCTGGGAGCTGGGCAACTGCCAGCGCTATGGTTGGGACCCGGTGGTCATCGTGTTCAACAACTGCGGCTGGGAGATGCTGCGCGCCTTCCAGCCGGAAGCGCGCTACAACGATCTGAGCGACTGGCGCTTCGCCGACATGGCGGCGGCGCTGGGCGGGGATGGCTACCGCGTCGAATCGCGCGCGCAGCTCAGGCAGGCGCTGGACAAGGCGCTGGCTACGCGCGGGCGCTTCCAGCTGATTGAAGCCATGCTGCCGAAGGGGGCGCAGTCCGATACGCTGGCGCGCTTCGTGGCGGGCGTGAAACGCCTGCAGGCGGCGGGGTGAGCTTGCTTTGGCGGGTTAGGCACTGCGTGCTAACCCGCCTGCGCCGTCCGAGGCTAGTGCGCCTGCCTCAGCATAAAGCGCGGAAACAGCGGCGCCATGCGGGAGGCCAGCGCCTCGTCGGGATATCCCGGCAGCGCCTGAAGATTGAGTGCGGCATCGCGGCAGCCGGTGGCGCGGAACTGCTGCAGCACATAGTGTTGCACGCCCATGTCCGCCAGCGTGGCTGCCAGCCGTTCCAGCGAGGCGGGCGGCAACAGGCCGGAATGCGCCGTGGTGCGGCACTCGTACGCCACGCCGCTGTCCAGGATGGCGCGCACGCATTGCTCCGCCTGGCGTCCGCTGCCGGGCACGCCGGTCACGCTGGCGTAGTCCTCGAACGGCGCCTTCACGTCAAAACCGATCCAGTCCAGCAGCGGCAGCACGCGCCTTAGCCGCTCCGGGTAGATGCAGGCCGTGTGCAGCCCCACCTTGAAGCCGAGCGCGCGCACCTGCGCGATGGCGGCCGGCAGCGCCGGGTCGGTGGTCGGCTCGCCGCCGCTGAAAACCACCGCGTCCAGCAGGCCGGCGCGTCCTTCCAGCCGTTCCAGCAGCCGTGGCCAGGAGAGGGGGCTGGTGCGCGGGCGCGCTTGCAGCTCGGGATTGTGGCAGTAGCCGCAACGCCAGGCGCAGCCCTGCACGAACACCACGGCGGCCAGCTGGCCGGGATAGTCGGTGGCCGAGAACGGCGTAAAGCCGCCCACGTTCAGCTGTCCGCCGTCCATCTTAGTGCGACGCCGCTTCGGTGAAATACTGGCGCTCGTGGAACTCGCCCTGCTTGCCGATGTTGAAGGACGACAGCGGACGGTGGTAGCCCATCACGCGGGTCCAGATTTCGCACGGCTGGCGCTCGCTGTCGTCCAGCATCAGGTTGCCGGTGGTGGCGATGGCGTTGTTGGTAGCTTGCATGGTCTTCCTTTTCAGTGGTGGGTAAAATCGGGGCCTCAGGCGGCCAGTTTGCGTGCGATGAGGTCATCGTCGCACTTGGGACAGAAGGGATGGCGTCCGCTCAGGTAGCCGTGCTTGGGGCAGATCGAGAACGTGGGCGTGACCGTGATGTAGGGCAGGCCGAAGCGGCTCAGCGAGCGCTTCACCAGCGTGCGGCAGGCGTCCGCGCTGGACAGCGCTTCCGTCATGTACAGGTGCAGCACGGTGCCGCCGGTGTACTTGCGCTGCAGCGCATCCTGCTGCTCCAGCGCCTCGAAGGGATCGTCCGTGTAGCCGACCGGCAGTTGCGAGGAGTTGGTGTAGTAGGGCATGTCCGGCGTGCCGGCCTGCAGGATGTCTGGATAGCGCTTGCGGTCTTCGCGCGCGAAGCGGTAGGTGGTGCCCTCGGCCGGCGTGGCTTCCAGGTTGTACATATGGCCGGTCTCCTCCTGGAATTCCAGCATGCGCGCGCGCACGTGGTCCAGCAGGCGCAGGGCGAAGGCGCGGCCTGCCTCGGAGGTGATGTCGTCCGCGCCGGCGCTGAAGTTGCGTATCATCTCGTTGACGCCGTTTACGCCCAGCGTGGAGAAGTGGTTGCGCAGCGTGCCCAGGTAGCGCTTGGTGTACGGGAACAGGCCGTTGTCCATGTGGCGCTGTATCACCTTGCGCTTGATCTCCAGGCTTTGCTTGCCCAGCTCGAGCAGCACATCGAGCGCGGCCAGCAGCGCGGCCTCGTCGCCCCGGTGCAGATAGCCCAGGCGCGCGCAGTTGATGGTGACCACGCCCAGCGACCCGGTCTGCTCGGCCGAGCCAAACAGGCCGTTGCCGCGCTTGAGCAGTTCGCGCAGGTCCAGCTGCAGGCGGCAGCACATGGACCGTATCATGTTCGGCTTCAGTTCCGAGTTGATGAAGTTCTGGAAATAGGGCAGGCCGTAGCGCGCCGTCATTTCGAACAGCAGCTCGGCGTTCGGGCTGTGCCAGTCGAAGTCGGGCGTGATGTTGTAGGTCGGGATGGGGAAGGTGAAGGCGCGGCCCTTGGCGTCGCCCGCCATCATGACTTCGATATAGGCGCGGTTGATCATGTCCATCTCGGCCTGCAGTTCGCCGTAGCTGAATGGCATGGGCTGGCCGGCGATGTGCGGGATCTGCCCGCGCAGGTCTTCCGGACAAACCCAGTCGAAAGTCAGGTTGGTAAACGGCGTCTGGGTGCCCCAGCGCGAAGGCACGTTGAGGTTGTAGATCAGTTCCTGCATGGCTTGCTTCACGGCGGCGTAATCCAGGCCGTCGTTGCGCACGAAAGGCGCCATGTAGGTGTCGAAGGAACTGAAGGCCTGCGCGCCGGCCCATTCGTTCTGCAAGGTGCCGAGGAAGTTGACGATCTGGCCGATGGCGCTGGACATGTGGCGCGGCGGGGCCGACTCCACCTTGCCCGGCACGCCGTTCAGGCCTTCGTTGAGCAGGGTGCGCAGCGACCAGCCGGCGCAGTAGCCGGCCAGCATGTCGAGATCGTGGATATGCAGGTCCGCTTCGCGGTGGGCCTGGCCGACGGCCGGCGGGTAGACGTGGTCCAGCCAGTAGTTGGCGATCACCTTGCCGGACACGTTCAGTATCAGGCCGCCCAGCGAGTAGCCCTGGTTGGCATTGGCGTTCACGCGCCAGTCCTGGCGGTTCAGGTACTCGTTGACCGAGGCTACGACGTCCACCAGCGAGCTGCGGTCCTGGCGCAGGCGGCGGTGCTGTTCGCGGTAGACGATGAAGGCGCGCAGCGTGGCGCGGTTGCCGCTCTCGTACAGTGCGCGCTCCACCTGGTCCTGCACGTTCTCGACATCCAGCGGGCTATCTTGCGAGAGGCCATGCGCGGCGCCAGGCGCGGCCTGCCGCTGGGTGCCGAGGTAGGTGAGCACCAGCTGGGTCAGCTGGGCCGCCGTGGCGGCGTCGAATTCGCCGCTGGCTTCCCCCGCACGGCGCAGCGCCGAGTGAATCTTGGCCGGGTCGAAGGGCTGGCCGGCGCCGTCGCGCTTGATGATGCTGGTATGGGGTGATGCGAAGAGCACATGTCCTCCTTGGCTACTAGATGTGGTGTGAGTGCTCAGATTAGGCACTGTATGTAGTGGGGTCAACAGCTGCGGGCGCTGTTTTTGAATTTCTTGATCTGGCTTAAGACCGGTCCTACAGCGGCGTTACAGTGGCCAGGCCTGCTTGGTGACGGCGACCGCGATGATGTAGGCCAGCGTGGCCGTGGCGGCCAGCAGGGCGGCGCGCCGGCCGGTGCGGGTGCGGGCGCGCTTGAGCGCGAAGGCGCCGAGAACGATGTAGAGCGCCACGGCGCCGAGCTTGGCGGACAGCCAGGGCTGGACCAGCGGCGACTGGCCGCTGGTCCAGGCCAGCGTGACGGCGCTGGCCAGCAGCAGGGTGTCGATCAGCGGCGGTACGGTGCGCGTCCAGCGCTGTGCGGTCCAGGCGGCGCCGCACCACATGCCGGCGCCGCGCAGCAGGAACAGGCTGACGCTGGCGGCGACGCAGCTGACGTGTATCAGCTTGAGCACATGGTAGTCCATCATTCGTCGTCCCTCATTGCCTCATTCTGCCACGATCAGGAAGTCGATCAGTATCTCGCCCGGCGTGCGGGATACATAGGCGGCGCGCACGCGGGGGCCGAAGACCTGGTCGATCTGGCGCAGCAGCGGCAGCGGGTCATGGTCGTTACAGAAGCGCATCACCTCGCCGGGCTGCAGGGATTGCAGCGCGCCGAAGATGGCGGCATGGCGGAAACGCTTGGACACGCCGCGCGCGTCAAAAGGATAGATGCCGGTGGCGGTGGGAGCGGAACAATCGTGGGGCATGGCGAAACTCCTTGAAGTTGAAGGGGGGCGGCATAGCGCCCCCGGGCTTGCGAAATCGTTACGGGATCAGGACTGGCGGACCGCGGCGGCGCCGGGTGCCGCCACGGCGGCGCGCGGCTGGCCGGCGCGCAGCAGGCGCCATGCGAACAGCGCCAGGAACAGCGTGCCGGCTGCGAACACCACGTCGCCTGGCACGCGCATCCAGACCAGGGTTTCCATCAGCGGCGAGTGCACCACTTCAGGCGAACGGGCGAACCACATGCCGGTGCTGATGCTGGCCCAGGCCTGGTAGACGCCGGCCGGCGCCAGCGACAGGAACACCATCATGGCCAGGCCGATGTTCAGGCACCAGAACATGGGGCTGAGCAGGCGGTCCGACCAGGCGGCGCGCTCGCTCATGCCGCGCAGGCAGAACAGCAGCAGTCCGATGCCGAGCATGCCGTACACGCCAAACAGCGCGGCGTGGCCGTGGGCGGCGGTCATGTTCAGGCCCTGCATGTAGTACAGCGCGATCGGGGTGTTGATGGCAAAGCCCAGCAGGCCGGCGCCCACCGTGTTCCAGAAGCCCACGGCGATGAAGCACAGGATGGCCCAGCGGTAGCTGGAGACCCACGGCGCGGCCTTGCTGCGCTGGTAGTTGCGCCAGGCTTCGATGCCGAGCATGGACAGCGGCACCACTTCCAGCGCGGAGAACATGGAGCCGATGGCGATGACGAAGGTAGGCGTGCCGGTGAAGTACAGGTGGTGCAGGGTGCCCAGGATGCCGCCGAACAGGAACACGATGGTCTCCAGCACGATGGCGCTGTTGGCGGCCGCCGCGCGGATCAGGCCCAGGCGGGTGAACAGCAGGGCGATGACGGCCGTGGCGAACACTTCGAAGAAGCCTTCCACCCACAGGTGCACCAGCCACCAGCGCCAGTATTCAACCATCGAGTAGTGGGTGCTGCGGCCCCAGGTAAGCGAAGTGGCATAGAAGCCGCCGATGCACAGCGCCGACAGGAACACCATGACAATCAGGCCGCGGCTGTCGGACGGCTTCTTCAGCGCCGGCCACAGCGCGCGGCCCAGCAGCGTGACCCAGAACAGCAGGCCGACGAACAACAGGATCTGCCAGATGCGGCCCATGCTGGTGAACTCCAGGCCCTGGTTGCCGAGCCAGAAGGCAAAGGCGCTGCCCCTGTGCTGCAGGGTGCCCAGCCAGCCGCTGACGGTGGACCCGGCCACGATGAACAGCAGCGCGTAGAACAGCACGTTTACGCCCAGCTTCTGGTATTTCGGTTCATGCCCCGAAATGGCGGGCGCGATATACAGGCCGGTGGCCAGCCAGGCGGTGGCGATCCACAGCACCGCGAACTGGGTGTGGATGGTGCGGCTGACCACGAAGGGCAGCACGTCGGCCAGCGGCAGGCCGAAGAAGCTCTGGCCCTCGACCGCATAGTGGGCGGTGATGACGCCCATGGCGACCTGCACCAGGATCAGCGCGATCACCACGAAGAAGTACTTGCGCGTGGCGCGCATGGACGGCGTGGGGGCCAGCTTGAGCAGCGGGTCGGCCTTGGCCGGCACCGGATCGGCTTCCTCGCTGCTGCGCGCATGGAACATCACCATGGCGGCGATGGCGCCCAGCATCAGCACGATGCTGGCCACCGACCAGATGCCGGCGCTGGCGCCGGGACGGTTGCCCACCAGGGGCTCGTGCGGCCAGTTGCTGGTGTAGCTCAGGCCCGCTTCGCCGGGACGGTCGGTGGCGGCCGCCCAGGCCGACCAGAACACGAAGGCCGGCAGCGCCGCCAGTTCTTCCGGATCGGTGAGCGAGTTGGCTGTCATGGCGTATTGCTCGCGCAGGGCGTCGAGCGCGCGGTCGTCGCCGAACAGGCCGGTATAGTGGCGCGCCACTTCCTGCACCGCGTCGGCGCGGTCCGGCGAGAGCACGATGGCGCCGCGGCCGGGATCATACGTATTGCTGCGCATTTCCTGCTGCACGCGCGCGTCCAGCGCGGCCTGGGCCGGCTTGCCGAGCGACTCGTAGGGCGCCTTGTGCTCGCGCAGGGCCCAGATCTGGCGCAGCGCCAGTGCCTCGCGGTGCAGCCAGTCGGCCGACCAGTCCGGCGCCACATAGCTGCCGTGGCCCCAGACAGTGCCCAGCTGCTGGCCGCCGGCCGCCAGCCAGGCCTGCTGGCCGCGCTGCACTTGCCCCTCGGAGTAGAGCAGGCGTCCTTCGGTACTGACGATTCGTTGCGGGATGGGCGGGGCGGCCAGGTAAATCTCGGCGCCGACCCAGCCCAGGACGGCAAAGGACAGGGCGCAGATGACTGCGAGCCAGGTCCAGAGTTTGCGCGTAGCGTGCATGGTTTCCTCGGTATGGTTGGTTGGGACAGTGCGATTTTTAGCCAGGCCGACAAAACAGGCAAATGAAATGCAGCTTTTCTTGATCTGGGTTATGTCCGGGCTTTCCGGGCGGGGCAATAATGGCGCCAATAGCAAACAGATACGCCAGGGAGCCCGCCATGAGATTGAGCAGTTACACCGACTACACGCTGCGCACGCTGATGTTCCTGGCGCGCCGGGGCGGCAGTGCGGCCACCATCCAGGACATCGCCGACCTGCACGGCCTGTCGCGCCACCACCTGGGCAAGGTGGTGATGGACCTGGCGCGCGGCGGCCTGGTGCGCACCTTGCGCGGGCGCGGCGGCGGCATCACGCTGGGTGTGGCGCCGGGCGCCATCAATATCGGCGCAGTGGTGCGCCGCACCGAGACCGGTTTCGACATGGCCGCCTGTTTCGGCGCCACCGGGCAGGTGTGCGCGCACCAGGGCTGCTGCGGGCTGAAAGGCGCCCTGGAGGCAGCCACCGCCGCCTACCTGGCGCGGCTGGACGCGCTCACGCTGGCCGATCTGGTGCCGGGCAGGGGGCCGGCGATGGCGGCGGTGCCGATGACCGGCCCCAAACCGTCGCCGATTCCCGGACTAGTCATTTCGGACGAGGCGGCTAGCCTTTTTGCCTTGCCGTGAT
This sequence comes from Massilia sp. Root351, assembly GCF_001425045.1. Taxonomy (GTDB): domain Bacteria; phylum Pseudomonadota; class Gammaproteobacteria; order Burkholderiales; family Burkholderiaceae_D; genus Rugamonas. The sequence goes on from NZ_LMDJ01000002.1 coordinate 233,900, forward strand.
ACACCTCCGGCCAATATCGGGGCGCCGCGCCGCCGCGTAACCTGACGTCATCCGATAGTCTGTCAGGGAGAACCAAGGTGGCACTCAATAACAAGGAAGGCACAGCGGTCCGCGTGCTGGCCAGCAGCACGTTCGCATTCACCATCTGCTTCGCGGTGTGGATGATGTTCGCGGTGCTCGGCATTCCCATCAAAAAATCGCTGGGTCTGAACGAGACCCAATTCGGCCTGCTGGCCGCCATGCCCGTGCTGAGCGGCTCGCTGGTGCGGGTGCCGCTGGGGATCTGGTGCGACCGCTACGGCGGCCGCATCGTATTCTTCCTGCTGATGCTGGCCACCGTGCCGGCCATCTACCTGATCGGCCTGGCCACCGAGTACTGGCAGTTCCTGGCGCTGGGCCTGATGATAGGCCTGGCCGGCGGCTCCTTCTCGGTTGGCACTCCCTACGTGGCGCGCTGGTTCCCGAAAGAGCGGCGCGGCCTGGCCATGGGCATTTTCGGCGCCGGCAACTCCGGCTCCGCGCTGACCAAGTTCGTGGCGCCGGCCATCATCGCGGCGTGGGGCTGGCAGTCGCTGCCCGCCGTGTACGCGGCCGGCATGCTGATCACCGCCATCGCCTTCTGGATGTTCAGCGCCACCGATCCCTCGCACAACGTGGCCGGCACGGTCAGTTTCGCCCAGCAGATGAAGGTGCTCAAGGACCGCCGCGTGTGGCGCTACTGCCAGTACTACTCGGTGGTGTTCGGCGGCTACGTCGGCCTGGCGCTGTGGATGACCAAATACTACGTGGCCGAATACGGCTTCGACCTGCGGCTGGCCGCGCTGCTGGCGGCCTGCTTCTCGCTGCCGGGCGGCGTGCTGCGCGCGCTGGGCGGCTGGATCTCGGACCGCTACGGCGCCTATCAGGTCACCTGGTGGGTGATGTGGGTGTGCTGGGTGTGCTTCTTCCTGCTGTCCTATCCGCCAACGTCGATGGTGGTCAAGACCGTCAACGGCCCGCTGCAGATGGACCTGGCGCTCACGCCCTGGATGTTTACCGCGCTGCTGTTCGTGGTCGGCATCGCCATGGCCATCGGCAAAGCCTCGGTGTTCAAGTTCATCGGCGATGAATTCGCCGACAACATCGGCGCCGTCTCCGGCGTGGTCGGCCTGGCCGGCGGCCTGGGAGGCTTCGTGCTGCCCATCATGTTCGGCGCGCTGCTGGACCTGACCGGCGTGCGTTCAAGCGCCTTCATGCTGCTGTACGGCACCGTGTGCGTCTCGCTGGTGTCCATGCATTACTCGTTTGGCCGCTCCGGTACCCCGTCGGCCGCCCAAGCGCCCTTGGCCAAAGCTGCCTAATCCTCGTTTTCAGGAGAAATCATGAGCAAATATCTAATCAGTACCTGGGAGCCCGAAGCACCGTCCTTCTGGCGCGACGGCGGGCGCGACACCGCCAACCGCAACCTGTGGATCTCCATCCCCGCGCTGGCGCTGGCCTTCGCGGTGTGGATGGTGTGGAGCGTGGTGGTGGTCAACCTGCCGGCCATCGGCTTCCAGTACAGCACCAACCAGCTGTTCTGGCTGACCGCGCTGCCCGGCCTGTCCGGCGCCACCTTGCGCATCTTCTATTCCTTCATGGTGCCCATCTTCGGCGGGCGCAAGTGGACCACCATCTCCACCGCCTCGCTGCTGATCCCGGCCATCGGCATCGGCTACGCGGTGCAGGACGTAAACACCGGCTATCCGACCATGCTGGTGCTGGCGCTGCTGTGCGGCCTGGGCGGCGGCAATTTCGCCTCCTCCATGGCCAACATCAGCTTCTTCTTCCCCAAATCGCAAAAAGGCTACGCGCTGGGCATGAACGCCGGCCTGGGCAACCTCGGGGTGTCGGCGGTGCAGTTCGTGGTGCCGCTGGTGATCACCATGGGCGTGTTCGGCGCCATCGGCGGCGAGGCGCAGACCGCCGTCAAGAATGGCCAGAGCACCACCATGTGGCTGCAGAACGCAGGCTTCATCTGGGTACCGTTCATCGTCGTCAGCAGCCTGCTGGCATGGTTCGGCATGAACGACCTGGCCTCTGCCAAGGCGTCCTTCGCCGACCAGGCCGTGATCTTCAAGCGCAAGCATAACTGGCTCATGTGCTGGCTCTACACCGGCAGCTTCGGCTCCTTCATCGGCTACTCGGCCGGCTTCCCGCTGCTGATCAAGACCCAGTTCCCGGACGTGAACCCGCTGCAGTACGCCTTCCTCGGCCCGCTGGTGGGCGCGTTGGCCCGCGTGGTGGGCGGCATCATCTCCGACAAGCTGGGCGGCGCGCGCGTCACCGTGTGGACCTTCGCCGGCATGATACTGGCCGTGTACGGCGTGCTGCAGTTCCTGCCGCACGAGGGCGTGGCCGGCAACTTCAACGGCTTCTTCTGGATGTTCATGCTGCTGTTCGCCGGCACCGGCGTGGGCAACGCCTCGACGTTCCGCATGATCCCCGTGATCTTCCTCACCGAGCGCCAGCGCGCCGCCGCGGGCCAGCCCAAGGCCGTGCAGGAGCAGGCCGTGATCGAAGCGAACAAGGAAGGCGCAGCGGTGCTGGGCTTCACCTCGGCGGTGGCCGCCTACGGCGCCTTCTTCATCCCCAAGAGCTACGGCACCTCGATCGCCCTGACCGGCGGCCCCGGCGCGGCCCTGTGGTGCTTCATCGGCTTCTACGTCAGCTGCATCGCGCTCACCTGGTGGTGCTACGCACGCAAAAACGCGGCCATGCCATGCTAACCATTCCCATCACCCCCTCGGTCGAGTTCGACGCGGCGCTGGTGCGCCGCCTGACCCAGGCCGGGCCGCGCTACACCTCTTACCCGAGTGCGGACCGCTTCCAGTCCGCCTTCGGCGAGGCGGACTACCGCAGCGGCGTGGCGGCGCGCCGCGCCGAAGCCGAAGCAGGGCAGGCGCGCGGGCTGTCGCTGTACGTGCACATCCCGTTCTGCCAGTCGCTGTGCTACTACTGCGGCTGCAACAAGATCATCACGCAGGACCGCGGCAAGGCGGTGCAGTACCTGGACTACCTGGAGCGGGAGATCGGCCTGCAAGGCGCGCTGTTCGCCGGCATGAACCGGGTCGAGCAGCTGCACTTCGGCGGCGGCACCCCCACCTACCTGGACGACGCCCAGATGGACGGCCTGCTGGCCTGTTTGCGCCGCCGGTTCGCGTTCGCCTCCGACGAGGAAGGCGAATTCTCGGTCGAGATCGACCCGCGCACCGTCACGCCCGAACGCATGCATGTGCTGCGGCGCCAGGGATTCAACCGGGTCAGCCTGGGCATCCAGGACTTCGACCCGGCGGTGCAGCGCGCCGTCAACCGCATCCAGCCCTACGGGCAGACCGCCGGCGTGCTGGCCGCTGCGCGCGCGGCCGGCTTCCGTTCCGTCAGCGTGGACCTGATCTACGGCCTGCCGTGCCAGAGTCCGGACAGCATGGCCGTCACGCTGGAGCAGGTGATCGGCCTGAAGCCGGACCGGCTGGCGCTGTACAACTACGCCCACCTGCCGCACCTGTTCAAATCGCAAAGCCTGATCGATGCGGCCGCGCTGCCGGACCCGGAGACCAAGCTGGCCATGCTGGCGCTGTGCATCGAGCGGCTCACGGCCGCAGGCTACGTCTACATCGGCATGGACCACTTTGCGCTGCCGCAGGACGACCTGGCGCGCAGCCAGCGGGAAGGGCGGCTGCAGCGCAATTTCCAGGGCTATTCCACGCACGCCGAGAGCGATATGGTGGCGCTGGGCGTGTCGGCCATCAGCCAGGTGGGCGGCTGCTACAGCCAGAACGAGAAGACGCTGTCGGCCTACTATGCGGCGCTGGATGAAGGGCGCCTGCCGGTGGCGCGCGGGGTCGCGCTGGACGCGGACGACTGCCTGCGGCGCAGCGTGATCGGGAAGCTGATGTGCGACTTTGCGCTGGATTTCGCGGCGCTCGATCTCACCGGGCTGGACGCGCCCGGCGGCGCGGCGGGCTATTTTGCCGCCGAGCTGGAGCGCCTGAAGCCGCTGGAGGAGCAGGGCCTGCTTTGCCTCGGCAGCAAAGGCGTGAAAGTCAAACTGCGCGGGCGCCTGCTGATCCGCAACATCTGCATGGTGTTCGACCGCTATCTGCATGAACAGGCCGAAACCGGCCCGCCGCCCCGGCGCTATTCCGCGACCATTTGAGGCGGCGCAGGAGACCAATATGGACCGTAACAAAATCAAGCCCCAAACCTTCCTGTCGCGGGTGCCGCTGTTTAACACCCTGCAGGAAGAAGAGCTGGACCGCATCGCGCTGGGCTGCACCGAGCTGCGGGTGGAGCGGGGCGACCTGATCTTCCAGCGCGGCGACCCGTGCAGCGGCTTCCACGTGGTGCTGTACGGCCGCGTGAAGCTGGCGTTCCACTCGGCGCACGGGGCCGAGAAAGTGATCGAACTGATCGGGCCGGGCCACAGCTTCGGCGAAGCGCTGATGTTCATGAACAGCCCCTACATCGTCACCGCGCAGGCGACGGAAGACAGCCTGCTGCTGCACGTGGCCAAGCCGGCCATCTACCGCGAAATTGAAAACGCGCCGGCGTTCGCCTGCAAGATGCTGGCAGGACTGAGCCAGCGCATGCACAGCCTGATGTCCGACCTCGAGTCGTACGCGCTGCGCTCGGGCACCGAGCGCGTGGCTGCCTTCCTGCTCAAGCAGCCGGCGCAGGAAGCGGCGGGGGAGGTGTCGCTCACGCTGCCGGTGTCGAAGGCTGTGCTGGCGTCGCGGCTGAGCCTCACGCCGGAGCACTTCTCGCGCATCATGGCAGAGTTGAGCGCGCGCCAGCTGATCGCGTTCAAGGGGCGCAGGGTGGCGATCCTGGACCAGGCCGCGCTGCGCCTGTGCGCGGGCTGAGGAGGGCGCCATGCAAGACATCGAAAAATTCGTACAAGGCTTCGGCCGCTTCCAGCAGCGCTACTTCGGCGACACCCACGGGCTGTACGACAGCCTGCGCGCGCGGCAGACGCCGGGCACCTTGCTGATCGGCTGCTGCGACTCGCGGGTCGACCCGATGCTGCTGACGGGCAGCGACCCGGGCGACCTGTTCGTGGTGCGCAACATCGCCAACCTGGTGCCGCCGTGCACGCCGGACGCGCCGCCGGGGGTGAGCTCGGCGATCGAGTTCGCCGTATGCAACCTGGAGGTGGAGCGGGTGATCGTGCTGGGGCACGCGCGCTGCGGCGGCATCCGCGCCCTGATGGGGCCGCGCCAGCCGGTGGCCGAGACCGACTTCGTGGGGCGGTGGATGAAGATTGCCGAACCGGTGGCGCGCGAAGTGCGGCAGACGCTGGGCCACCGCGGCCCGGACGAGCAGCACAAAGCCTGCGAGCTGGCCAGCATCCTGCATTCGCTGGACAACCTGCTGACCTACCCCTGGATCAAGCGCCGCGTCGACGAAGGCAAGCTCAAGCTGCACGGCTGGTACTTCGACATCGAAAGCGGCGCCCTGATGGCCTACTCCGCCCGCCGCCAGCAATTCCTCCCCCTGGTCTGCCCCCTCACCCGCCAGCCAGCCTGAGCCGCAATCCCCCCCATTCGGGGTCAGACCCCGGAGTGGGGCGATTGCGGCTCAGGACGTCTGCATCTGTACGCAAACTCCGAATCCATAAAAATAAGCCCTGTCTGGGGTCCGACGCGGGAACTGGCCATACTCCGCCAAGTTCAGCCAGGCTGAGCCGCATTGTTTCACTTCGGGGTCAGACCCCGAATGCTTGAAATGCGGCTCAGCTTGCTGGTATTTCTGAGGAGGAATCTTAATCGGCCGTCGGAACTCTGGCGCTGTCTTCGGTTGTTTCTGACGGTTTTTGCAGCCGGCCTGAGCCGCATCCCTGCCAATTCGGGGTCTGACCCCGAATTGGCAGGGATGCGGCTCAGGCCGCTTGGGGGGGATCAGGCGGGTTCGGGGCGCAGGAGGCGGCCTTGGCGGTCGAAGGCGAGCATCCAGTCGAGCTGGCCGTCCTGGATGGCGCGCAGCATGCGCCGCAGGGCTTGCTCGACCGTGCCGGCGGGGGGCTGGGCGCCCGCTGCGCCAGACAGCGCGCTGACCATCACCATGTCCCATTGCGCGCCGATTTCGGCCGCTTCGCCGGCCAGCTGGCCGAAACTGGCCACGTCTTCCGGCGCCTTGTCGGCGCACATCACCGGGATCAGCGTCTGCGGCGCGTCCGCGCCACGGTGACCGGGCGCCGACTCGGCCATGCTGAAGGCGAACAGCAGCCGCTGCGGCTGATCCTGCGCGGCGGCGGCGGCGAGCAGGTCTTCAAAACTGGCGATTTTCATGTGGTTTCCTTGTCATTGTTGGATGGGGACTGCCGCGCGCGGCGGCCATGCCGTAGGTATATCCCAGCCGCGCCCGCACGGCTATAGGCGGTCGGCACGAGGGCGCATAGGCATTTCGCACGAGGCGCCGCGCCGCCCGGCTGGGCTTGATGCACATCAAGGCGGCGCGCGCGGCGGCTGCCGACAATGGCGGCGCGGGCAGGTGCCCGTTTTCAAGGAGTCATGATGTTCCGATCCCAAAGGCCCGCGCCCCTTGGCCTGGCCGTGCAGGCCGCGTCGCTGGCGGCGCTGGCCGCCATGCTGCTGCTGGAGTGGCGCGATCATCCGCCGCCGCCGGCGCCGTGCCTGTGCGCCCAGCCGCGGCCGGCCCACCCGGCCCAGTCAGCCCAGCTTGCCCGCCCCGCGCGCCCCGGCGGTGCGCCCGCCATTCCCCTGTGCCGCCCATCCGGAGCGGCGTCCTAGTCACAAAGCACTATCCGGCTTACTCCTTCTCGCCGTGCCGGATGCACTTCTTGCCAATATCCAATAGGGCGCCGTCTTCGTAGACTGCTTCCATCGACGGCTCCATGCATGTTGCGTGGAGCGGTGTTTATAGCCCGGCGCCCGACAGGCGCCAGCGAGGAGCCAGCATGAGTCATTTTTTGGATCGCCTGAATTTCTTCAGCAAGGCCAGGTCAACCTTTTCCAACGGCCACGGCGCCGTGGTGGACGAGGACCGCACCTGGGAGAACGCTTACCGCCAGCGCTGGCAGCATGACAAGATCGTGCGCTCGACGCACGGCGTGAACTGCACCGGCTCCTGCAGCTGGAAGGTGTATGTGAAGAACGGGCTGATTACCTGGGAAACCCAGCAGACCGATTATCCGCGCACCCGCCCGGACCTGCCCAACCACGAGCCGCGCGGCTGCCCGCGCGGCGCCAGCTATTCCTGGTACGTGTACTCGGCGCAGCGCGTGAAGTATCCGATGGTGCGCGGCCGCCTGATGGAGATGTGGCGCGAGGCGCGCGTGACCATGGATCCGGTCACCGCCTGGGAGTACATCAGCCAGGACCCGGCCCGCGCGGCCCGCTACAAGACCGTGCGCGGCCAGGGCGGCTTCGTGCGCGCTTCGTGGGACGACGCCAACGAGATGATGGCCGCCGCCAATGCCTACACCATCAAGAAGTTCGGCCCGGACCGCATCGTCGGCTTCTCGCCGATTCCCGCCATGTCCATGGTCAGCTACGCGGCCGGCACGCGCTACCTGTCGCTGATCGGCGGCGTGGCGCTGAGCTTCTATGACTGGTACTGCGACTTGCCTCCGGCCAGCCCGCAGGTATGGGGCGAGCAGACCGACGTGCCGGAATCGGCCGACTGGTACAACTCGACCTACCTGATGGTGTGGGGCTCGAACGTGCCGATGACGCGCACCCCCGACGCCCATTTCTACACCGAGGTGCGCTACAAGGGCACCAAGACCGTGGCCGTGTCGTCCGACTTCGGCGAGATGGCCAAGTTCGGCGACATCTGGCTGGCGCCCAAGCAGGGCACCGACGCCGCGCTGGCCATGGCCATGGGCCACGTGATCCTGAAGGAATTCCACACCGAGGGCCAGTCGAAGTACTTCAAGGAGTACGCCAAGCAGTACACCGACTTCCCCATGCTGGTGCTGCTCAAGGAGCATAATGGCCACCTGGCGCCGGACTACTTCCTGCGCGCCTCGCACCTGGACCACAGCCTGGATGAGACCAACAATCCGGAATGGAAAACCCTGGTGATCGACGAGGCCAGCGGCGCCATCGTGGCGCCGGCCGGCTCGATCGGCTTCCGCTGGGGCGAGTCCGGCAAGTGGAACCTGGAGATGAAGCAGGGCGGCAACGGCCAGCCGGTCGATCCGCAGCTGTCGCTGCTGGGCGCCGGCGGCGAGGTACTGCCGGTGGCCTTCCCTTACTTCGGCGGCAAGGACGCTTCCGATATCCTGCTGCGCAACGTGCCCGTCAAGCGCCTGACCCTGGCCGACGGCAGCAGCGCGCTGGTGGCCACCGTGTTCGACCTGACCCTGGCCAACTACGGCGTGGACCGCGGCCTGGGCGGCGGCAACGTCGCTTCCAGCTACGAGGACGACGTGCCCTACACGCCGGCCTGGCAGGTCAAGCACACCGGCGTGAAGGCGGCCGACGTCATCACCGTGGCGCGCCAGTTCGCCGAGAACGCCGACAAGACGCGCGGCAAGAGCATGGTCATCGTGGGCGCGGCGCTGAACCACTGGTATCACATGGACATGACCTATCGCGGCATCATCAACATGCTGATGATGTGCGGCTGTATCGGCCAGTCCGGCGGCGGCTGGGCGCACTACGTGGGCCAGGAGAAGCTGCGTCCGCAAACCGGCTGGACGCCGCTGGCCTTTGCGCAGGACTGGAACCGTCCGATGCGCCAGATGAACGGCACCTCCTTCTTCTACGCCCACACCAGCCAGTGGCGCCATGAGAAGCTGCACACCGACGAAATCGCCTCGCCGCTGGCCGGCGGCGACGTGGCGCCGATGACGCTGCTGGACTATAACGCCAAGGCCGAACGCCTGGGCTGGCTGCCTTCCGCGCCGCAGCTGCAAACCAATCCGCTGGAAGTGACGCGCGCCGCCGCCGCCGCCGGCATGGCGCCGGGCGCGTATGCGGTACAGCAGATCAAGGACGGCAAGCTGCAGTTCTCCTGCGACGATCCGGACAACCCCGCCAACTTCCCGCGCAATATGTTCGTGTGGCGCTCCAACATCCTGGGCAGCTCGGGCAAGGGCCACGAGTACTTCCTGAAGTACCTGCTGGGCACCCAGAACGCGCTGATGAGCGACGAGGACCATTGCATCAAGCCGCGCGACGTCAAGGTGCGTCCCGCCGCGGAGGGCAAGCTGGACCTGCTGGTGGTGCTGGACTTCCGCATGTCCACCACCTGCCTGTATGGCGACATCGTGCTGCCGACCGCCACCTGGTACGAAAAGGACGACCTGAACACGTCCGACATGCACCCCTTCATCCATCCGCTGTCCGAAGCCGTGCAGCCGCTGTGGCAATCGCGCTCGGACTGGGAGATCTACAAGGGACTGGCCAAGAAGTTCGAGGAAATCGGCGGCGCCTACCTGGGCACGCAGCAGGACCTGGTGCTCACGCCGCTGATGCACGACACCCCCGGTGAACTGGGCCAGCCTTTCGATCCCAAGGACTGGCGCGCCGGCGAGTGCGAGCCGGTGCCGGGCAAGACCATGCCCAACCTGACCGTGGTGGAGCGCGACTACACGCAGATCCACAAGAAGTTCACCTCCATCGGCCCGCTGCTGGAGAAACTGGGCAACGGCGGCAAGGGCATCAGCTGGAAGACCGGCCACGAAGTCGACGTGCTGCGCGGCATCAACCGCACTGTGCTGGCCGAGGGCGTGAGCCATGGCCAGCCGCGCCTGGACACGGCCATCGACGCGGCCGAGATGATCCTGTCGCTGGCGCCGGAAACCAATGGCCACGTGGCGGTCAAGGCCTGGGAGGCGCTGTCGAAGATCACCGGCCGCGACCACACCCATTTGGCGCTGCCGCGCGAGCATGACAGCATCCGCTTCCGCGACGTGCAGGCGCAGCCGCGCAAGATCATTTCCTCGCCCACCTGGTCGGGCCTGGAGTCGGAAGAGGTGAGCTACAACGCCTGCTACACCAACGTGCACGAACTGATCCCATGGCGCACGCTGACCGGCCGCCAGCAGTTCTATCAGGATCACCGCTGGATGCGCGACTTCGGCGAGGGCCTGTGCGTGTACAAGCCGGCCATCAATACCAAGACCACGGCGGCCACGCTGGGCGCCAGGCCGAACGGCAACAAGGAGATTGCGCTCAACTTCATCACGCCGCACCAGAAGTGGGGTATCCACTCCACCTATTCGGACAACCTGCGCATGCTGACGCTGTCGCGCGGCGGACCGCACGTGTGGCTGTCGGAGACGGACGCCAAAACGGCCGGCATCGTGGACAACGACTGGATCGAGGTGTTCAACGTGAACGGCACGCTGACGGCGCGCGCCATCGTGAGCCAGCGCGTACCGGAGGGCATGACGCTGATGTACCACGCCCAGGAAAAAATCGTCAACACGCCGGGCGCCGAGATGTCGGGCAAGCGCGGCGGCATCCACAACTCGGTCACCCGCGCCGTGACCAAGCCGACCCACATGATCGGCGGCTATGCGCAACTGTCGTGGGGCTTTAACTACTACGGCACGGTGGGGTCGAACCGCGATGAATTCGTCCTGGTGCGCAAGATGAACAAGGTGGATTGGCTGGAAGGTCCGCTGGTGGAAAAACAAGGGAGCAAAGCATGAAAATTCGCGCGCAAATCGGCATGGTCCTGAACCTGGACAAGTGCATCGGCTGCCATACCTGCTCGGTCACGTGCAAGAACGTGTGGACCAGCCGGGACGGCGTGGAGTACGCCTGGTTCAACAACGTGGAAACCAAGCCCGGCATCGGCTATCCCAAGCAGTGGGAGAACCAGGACAAGTGGAACGGCGGCTGGCGCCGCACCGGCGCGGGCAAGATCGAGCCGCGCCAGGGCAGCCGGCTGAAGATACTGGCCAACATTTTCTCCAACCCGAACCTGCCGCAGATCGACGAGTATTACGAGCCGTTCACCTATGACTATGAGCGCCTGCAGAACGCGCCGCTGTCGGAAACGCCGCCCACCGCCCGTCCCATTTCGGTGCTGACCGGGAAGAAGATGGACAAGATCGAGTGGGGTCCGAATTGGGAGGATGACCTGGGCGGCGAGTTCGCGCAGCGCAGCCAGGACAAGCTGTTCGACAATATGCAGAAGGAGATGTACGGCACCTTCGAGAACACCTTCATGATGTACCTGCCGCGCCTGTGCGAGCATTGCCTGAATCCGACTTGCGTGGCGTCCTGCCCGTCGGGCTCGGTGTACAAGCGCGAAGACGACGGCATCGTGCTGATCGACCAGGACAAGTGCCGCGGCTGGCGCATGTGCATCTCCGGTTGCCCGTACAAGAAGATTTACTACAACTGGTCGTCCGGCAAGGCCGAGAAGTGCACCTTCTGCTACCCGCGCATCGAGGCGGGCCAGCCTACCGTGTGCTCGGAGACCTGCGTGGGCCGCATCCGCTACCTGGGCGTGCTGCTGTACGACGCCGACCGCATCGAGGCCGCCGCCTCGGTGGCCGACGAGCGCGACCTGTATCCGTCGCAACTGGGCCTGTTCCTGGACCCGCACGATCCTGCCATCATCGAGGAAGCGCGCCGCCAGGGCATCCCGGACGCGTGGCTGGAGTCGGCCAAACGCTCGCCGGTCTACAAGATGGCGGTGGAGTGGAAGGTGGCGTTCCCGCTGCATCCCGAATACCGCACCTTGCCCATGGTGTGGTACATCCCGCCGCTGTCGCCAATCCAGGCGGCGGCCGAATCGGGCAAGCTGGGCCGCAACGGCATCCTGCCGGACACGCAAAGCCTGCGCATCCCGGTGCAGTACCTGGCCAACCTGCTGACGGCGGGCGACCAGGTGCCGGTGGTGAGGGCGCTGGACCGCATGCTGGCCATGCGCGCTTACATGCGCGGCAAGAGCGTGGAGGGCGTGGAGCTGCTGGACGTGCTGAAGCAGGTTGGCCTGGACAAGGCCACCGTGGAGGACATGTACCACATCATGGCCATCGCCAACTACGAGGACCGCTTCGTGATCCCGAGCAGCCACAAGGAGATGGCCGAGGACAGCTTCAATGAGAAGGGCAGCTGCGGCTTCAGCTTCGGCAACGGCTGCTCGGACGGCGTGAGCGACGCCAGCCTGTTCGGCAAGCGCAAGCACGGTTCCACCATCTTTGTGTCCATGCCCAAGTCGCGCAAGAAGAAGGAGGCGCTCGATGTCTGATCTAGCCCATGATCTGGCCCATGAGACGGCCCCGGCGTCGCCGCTGGCCGCCGCCGCGAACGGCGCCATGCGCGGCCTGCAGGTGCTGTCGGCCCTGCTGCTCTACCCGGAAGCGGAGATGATCGCCGCGCTGCCCGAGCTGCGCCAGGCGCTGGACAGCCAGCCTTTCTGGCAGGCGCGCCTGCAGCCGCTGTTCGACCACCTGGGCGGCGCCCGGCTGATCGACCTGCAGCAGCAGTACGTGCAGACCTTCGACCGCAGCCCCGGCCACTCGCTGCACCTGTTCGAGCATATCCACGGCGAGTCGCGCGACCGCGGCCAGGCCATGGTGGACTTGCTGGCCGAGTACAGCAAGCACGGCCTGCAAATGGTGGGCGACGACCTGCCGGACTATGTGCCGCTGTTCCTGGAGTTCCTGTCGCAGCAGGACGCGGACACCGCGCTGCCGCTGCTGGGCGACGCGATCCATGTGCTGGCCCATCTGGGCCGCAAGCTGCGCGCCTCGGGCAGCCCGTACGCCTGCGTGTTCGACCTGGTCGAAACGCTCAGCCCCGTCGTCCCCGAGGAGCTGAGCGAGCCGCCGGTGCGCGACATGGACGAGGCGCTGGAGACCTTCGGCCCCGGCGCCGACGGCGTCGAGCCGCTGCTGGCCGGCGCAGCGATGGGTATCGGCGCGGCCGGCCCCATCGCGGGCGGCCAGCAACCCATCCATTTCTACCCGCGCGCGGCCGGCGCGGCGCAACCCTGAGGAGAGAATCATGAGTTACCTGCACCAATTCCTGTTCGGGATTTATCCCTATATTGCGCTGGCGGTGTTCCTGCTGGGCAGCCTGGTCCGCTTCGACCGCGAGCAATACAGCTGGCGTTCGGAATCCAGCCAGGTGCTGCACACCGGCCTGCTGCGCTGGGGCAGCCCGCTGTTCCATCTCGGCGTGCTCGGACTGCTGGGCGGCCACGCGGCCGGCCTGCTGACACCGGTCGGCGTGTGGGATGCGCTGGGCGTAACCCACGGCGCCAAGCAGATGGTGGCCATGGTGGCCGGCGGCGTGATGGGCAGCCTGTGCCTGATCGGCCTGCTGATGCTGCTGGCACGCCGCTTCAGCAACGACCGCGTGCGCCACGCCACCAGCCTGAAGGACAAGCTGGTGCTGCTGTGGCTGCTGGCCACCTTGCTGCTGGGCCTGAGCTCCATCTTCGTCTCGGCCGGCCACATGGACGGCCACATGATGGTGCTGCTGATGAACTGGGCCCAGCACGTGGTGACCTTCCGCGGCGACGCCGCCAGCTTCATCGTCGATGCGCCGCTGGTGTTCAAGCTGCACCTGTTCATGGGCATGTCGCTGTTCGTGATCTTCCCCTTCACCCGCCTGGTGCATGTGTGGAGCGGCTTCGGCGCGCTGGCCTATCTGAACCGCGCTTTCCAACTGGTGCGTTCGCGCTAAGGAGAACACTATGGGTATTGCCATCAACGGTGTCGACATCACCGACGCGCAGATCGCCAGCGAGCTGCCGCACCACCGGCACGCCGCCAATCCGCTCAAGCAGGCGGTGCACGAGGTGGTGCTGCGCCAGCTGCTGCTGCAGGAGGCGGCCCGCCTGGGTGTGGGCGCCGGCCTGGAGGGACAGCCGCTGGACGAGGATGACTTGATCGAGGCGCTGTTCGAGCTGGAGCTGCGGGTGCCGCCGGTCACGGACGACGCCTGCCGCCGCTACTACCAGGGCCGGCTGGAGCGCTACCGCACCGGCGCCGTGCTGGAGGCGCGCCACATCCTGTTCCAGGTGACGCCCGCCGCGCCGCTGGAGCTGCTGCGCGGGACGGCCGAGCTGCTGCTGGCCGAGCTGCAGGCCAACCCGGAGCGCTTCGAGGAGCTGGCGCGCACCTATTCGAACTGCCCGTCGGGCGCCGTGGGCGGCAGCCTGGGCCAGCTGCAGCGCGGCCAGTGTGTGCCGGAGTTCGAAGCGCTGCTGTTCCGGCTGCAGCCGGGCGAGCTGGCCGGGCGCCTGCTGGAAACCCGCTTTGGCTTGCATATCGTGCAAGTGATGCGCAGCGATCCGGGCCACCTGGTGCCGTACGAGGCGGTGGCGGCGCAGATCGCCGACGAACTGGGGCGCCAGAGCTGGCAGCGCGCGCTGCACCAGTACATGCGCATCCTGGCCGGCCGCGCCGCCATCGAGGGCGTGGAGCTGGAAGGCGTGGACACGCCGCTGGTGCAGTAAGCAGGCATAGGCATGTAGGGGAACGGGACAGGGGGCTAGTCATTTCGGGCTAGTCCCCTAGTCCTTCATGGGCAGTGGCAAAGACCGCCCGCGCCGCTACAATCGGCTTAATCGATATGAAGGAGCATCACGATGTTAAGCGACCGGTTTGGCCGTAGCATCGATTACCTGCGGGTGTCGGTGACGGATCGCTGCGATTTGCGTTGCACATATTGCATGCCCAAGGATTTCAAGGGTTTCGAGGATCCGCCGGACTGGCTCAGCTTTGAAGAAATCGAACGGGTGGTGGGCGCCTTTGCCCGCCTGGGTACGCGCCGCGTGCGCCTGACCGGGGGCGAACCGCTGACGCGGCGCGGCCTGCCGCGGCTGGCCGCCAGCCTGGCCGCCTTGCCGGGCGTGCAGGACCTGTCGCTGTCCACCAACGCCACCCGGCTGGCGCGCCATGCCGCGGCGCTGCGCGCAGCTGGGGTAGGGCGCCTGAACGTGAGCCTGGACGCGCTGGACCGCCAGGCCATGTGCAGCATCACCGGGCGCGACAGCCTGCCGTCCATCCTGGAAGGGCTGGCCGCCGCCAGGGCAGCGGGTTTCGACCCGATCAAGATCAATATGGTGGCAATGCGCGGCGTAAACGACAGCCAGATCGACGCCATGGTGGCGTTTTGCATAGCACAGCGCTTCATGCTGCGCCTGATCGAGGTCATGCCCATGGGCGCCAGTGGCCAGGACGCCAGCTTCATGGACCTGGCGCCGGTGCAGCGCCGCCTGCAGGAGCGCTTCGGCCTCAGGCCGCAGGCGCTGGAACTGGGCGGCGGCCCGGCGCGCTACCTGTGCACGCCGGACGGGGAAGTCAGCATCGGCTTCATCACGCCGCTGTCGCAGCACTTCTGCGCCACCTGCAACCGGGTGCGGCTGTCGGTGGACGGCACCCTGTACCTGTGCCTGGGCCAGGAGGAGAAATGCGAGCTGCGGCCGCTGCTGCGGGGCGGGGCCAGCGACGCGGAACTGGAGCAGGCCATCCGCGCGGCCATCGAATTGAAGCCGCAGCAACACGATTTCGGCCGCCAGCCGGAGAAGATCATTCGTTTCATGTCGCAGACCGGGGGCTAGCAAGCGGGCGCTGCCGTGTATACTTAACGTCGTACAGCATTGCAGCGCAAAGGAGAAGCACCATGGCAGAGAGCATTGCGGCAGGCCGCGCAGCGGGCAGTACCGGCGCGCGCGCGCCGCTGTTTGCAGCCTGGCAACGGCTGTCGACGCGCATCGTCGGCGTGCTGGTGAGTTTCCTGGCCGTGGCCCTGCTGGTCATCGGCGGCACCTTGCTGCTGTCCTGGCAGCTCGAGGGCAGCGCCGCCGCCATCAACGTGACAGGCAGCCTGCGCATGCACAGCTACAAGCTGGGCATGCAGTTGAGTAATTTGCAAGCCCGGCAGGACAACGCGGCCGCGCGCGAAGAGATCCGCCTGCAGACCGCAGTCATCGGCGACACGCTGTCGCAGCTGCGCCACGGCGATCCGCGCCGCCCGCTGTTTTTGCCGCCGGCATCCCCCATCCGCAGCAATTTCGACCAGGTCGAGCGCCAGTGGCGCGACGAGCTGGCGCCGCTGGCGGCCACGCTGCTGCGCCAGCAAAGCGTGAGCGCCACCGATGCCCGCATGCTCGAGGGGCGCACCGCGCGCTTCGTGGCGGCCGCCGACGCCCTGGTGCAGCAGATCGAGCGCGACAGCGAAGAGCGCACCTTCTGGCTGCGCGGCTCGCAGCTGATGCTGCTGGCGCTGGCGCTGGTGGGCACGGTCAGCATCATCTACCTGTTCTTCAATATGATCGTCACGCCCGTGACCCGGCTGCAGGAGGGCATGGAGCGCATGCGCGAGCGCGATTTCGAGGTGCGCCTGCCGGTCGACAGCCAGGACGAGCTGGGCCAGCTGACCACCGGCTTTAACCAGATGGCCGACCGCCTGCAGCGCGTCTACGGCGGGTTGAATGAACTGGTGAGCAGCAAGACCGCCGCGCTGGAGGAGCAGAACAGGGAGCTGGCGCTGTTGTACGACAGCGCCGCCTTCCTGCAGCAGCCGCAATCGGCCGAGGCGCTGTGCGAGGGCTTCCTGCAACGCCTGTGCGACTATTTCAAGGCCGACGGCGGCACCGTGCGCATGCTGGACCCGCTGCGCAGCAACCTGCACATGCTGGTGCACCGGGGCATTTCGGAGGAACTGGCGGAGGATGAACACTGCATCAAGGTGGGCGACTGCCTGTGCGGCGACGCGGTGCAGCAGAAAGTCTCGGTGGTGCACGACATGCGCCGCACCGATCCGGCCCGGAACCTGCGCTGCCACCGCGAGGGCTATGCCACCGTGTCGGTATTCCACATCTATGCACAGCAGCAGCACCTGGGCTTCTTCAACTTGCATTTCCGCGAGCCGACCCTGATCGACGCTGGCCGCCGCGCCTTGCTCGACACCCTGGGCCAACTGCTCGGTACCGCCATCGAGAACCAGCGCCTGGCCGGGCGCGAGCGCGAGATGGCCATTTCGGAGGAGCGCAACCTGGTGGCGCAGGGCCTGCACGACAGCATCGCCCAGGGCCTCAATTTCCTGCATCTGCAGGTGCAGATGCTGGAACAGTCGCTGGCCGCCGGCGAGCAGGACGAGGCGGCAGACATCGTGCCGCAGCTGCGCGCCGGCGTGGAGGAGAGTTACCAGGACGTGCGCGAACTGCTGCACAATTTCCGCGCCCGCCTGCCGGAGGGCAATATCGCCACCTCGCTGCAGGAAACGGTGGACAAGTTCCGGCGCCAGACCGGCATTCCGGCCGAACTGGTGGCCGACAGCGACGGCGCGCCGCTGCCGCGCGAGCAGCAGCTGCAGTTGCTGTTTATCGTGCAGGAGGCGCTGTCGAACGTGCGCAAGCATGCCGGCGCCACGCAGGTCAACGTGTGCCTGCAGGACCGCCAGGACTTCAGCCTGAGCATCGAGGACAACGGCGCCGGCTTTGCGCCGGAGCTGCTGGCACAGCGTGGCGAAGGCCACGTCGGCATCCATATCATGCGCGAGCGCGCGCAGCGCATCGACGCCAGGCTCGAAGTGCAATCCAGCCCGGGCAAGGGCACCCGCGTCGAGCTGCACCTGCCCAAGGCGGTGCGGCGCGCCGCCTGAACCGAACAACACCGCAGAAAGGTAATCCATGCAAGCTGCCGACCAACCCATCACCGTGCTGCTGGTTGACGACCACACCCTGTTTCGCAGCGGCGTGCGTTCGCTGCTGCAGCGCCACCCGGAGTTTTCCGTGGTGGGCGAGGCGGCCGACGGCGTGGAAGGCATCAAGCGCGCGCAGCAGCTCAAGCCGCAGGTGGTGCTGCTGGACCTGAACATGCCTGGCATGTCCGGCGTCGAAACGCTGCAGCTGATGCTGCAGGACTGCCCGGACAGCGCCATCGTCATGCTCACCGTGTCCGAGGATGCGACCGACCTGGCGGTGGCGCTGCGCGCCGGTGCGTCCGGCTACCTGCTGAAAAATATCGATACCGAGGCGCTGACGCGGGCCATACGCCGCGCCGCGGAAGGGCAGACCGTGGTGGCCGAGGCCATGACGGCCAAGCTGGTGGCCCAGCTGCACGGCGCGCCGTCGGCGCCGCCGGTGTCGGACCTGGACAAGCTGACTCCGCGCGAGCGCGACATCATCGCCGGCCTGGCGCGCGGCGAAAGCAACAAGCTGATCGCGCGCACGCTGGACCTGTCGGAAAGCACGGTGAAGATCCACGTGCAAAATGTGCTGAAGAAGCTGAAACTGAACAGCCGGGTGCAGGCGGCGGTGTATGCCGTCGAGCACCGGCTGACCGGGGAGCGGTAGCTCTTGCCTTAGTTGGCGCGGCAGACGTGGCTGCCGCGCCGGCGCTGGCTTAGCCGCCGCAGCAGCCGCCGCAGCATCCGCCGCCGGTGCCCGCCGGCTCGGCCGGATAGCCGGCCTGCGCCAGGCTGCCCGCCAGCGACTGCGGCGTGGCCTGGCGCTCGTCGTACTGCACGCTGGCCAGGCAATTGAGCAGCGACACGCGCACGTCCGCCACGCCGCCGACCCCTGCCAGCACCTTGGCCACCTTGTCGGCGCAAGCTTCGCCGTTCATGCCGTCGATTTTCAATACTGCGTTTTGCATTTTTCTCTCCATCTATCAATGTATCAATTGGTGCCGTCAGCGTAAGCCAGGCGCGCCCTGGCGTCGATGGGAAATACCTTTTGCGCAGCGGTATTTCTGTATTCCTTGACTTGGATCATCTTTGCCCGTGACGGCGCTTCACAAGCTTTGCGGACGCGCAGAAAATGTGCTTTTTAGGAGCACCAAATCATGAGCCTGATGCATATCGAAGAGCCTCCCGCCGCAGTGCGCGGCGCCACACACTTGCCGCACTTCCAGCGCCATCCCTTGTGGCGGCTGGGCTTCCGACCCTTCTACCTGGCCGCCGCGCTGCTGGCCGCGCTTGCCGTGCCGCTGTGGATGGCGCGCCTGTACGGCTGGCTGGACGGCTTCGGCGCGGCGCTCCACATCGGCGTGGGCTGGCATATGCACGAGATGGTGTTCGGCATGGCCAGCGCCGTCATCGTCGGCTTCCTGTACACGGCGGGCCGCAACTGGACCGGGCTTGGGACCCCGGCCGGCGGCAAGCTGGCCGCCATCGTGCTGCTGTGGGTGGCCGGACGGGTGGCCATGCTGTTCGGCGGCGGCGAAGCCGGAGCCAACGCTTCCCCCCCGGCGCTGCTGGCCGCGCTGGTGGACCTGGCTTTCCTGCCGGTGGCGGCGTGGCCGCTGTGGCGCGTGCTGCAGCAGTCCGGCAACCGCCGCAACTATTTCCTGGTCGGCTTGCTGGCCTTGCTGGCGCTGGCCAACGCGGCCTATCACGCCGCCACGCTGGGCTGGCCGGGCGCCGTCATCGCGCCCGGCCGCGCGGTGCAGGCCGCCATCCTGCTGATCGTGGTGATGGAGTCAGCCATTGGCACCCGCGTCATCCCCATGTTTACGCGCAACGGCGCGCCCGGCAGTGCGCCGGTCAGCCATGTGCGCACCGACCAGGGATCGATCGGCCTGCTGGCCGCCACCGCCCTGGCCTGGACGGCCGCGGCGCCTGCCTGGCTGCTCGCGCCGCTGGCTGGCGCAGCCGGCGCGCTGGTGCTGCTGCGCCTGTGGCGCTGGCAGCCGCTGCGCACCGTGCGCGTGCCGCTGCTGTGGGTGCTGCACCTGTCCTACGCCTGGATAGGCGCAGGCATGCTGCTGCTGGCGCTGGCCTCGATGGGCATGGTGTCCGCCAGCGCCGCCTTCCACGCGCTGGCGGTCGGTTCCATGGCGGGCCTGATCATCGGCATGATGACGCGCACCACGCTGGGCCACACCGGCCGCATGCTGAAAGCGGGCAGGGCGGAGACGGCCATGTTCGTGCTGATCCAGCTGGGCGCGCTGGCGCGCGTGGCGGCGGCCCTGCTGAGCGGCATCGGCGGCCTGTATGCCGCGCTGCTGCTGGTGAGCGCGGCCTGCTGGAGCGCCGCCTTCGCCGCCTACGCGCTGGTGTATGCGCCTTACCTGGCCAGCGCCCGCATCGACGGCAAGGAGGGCTGACATGGCGCCGCATCCGCAAGCCGCCGACATCGCCCTGTTCGCCGAAGTGCACGACGCGCTGCTGGAGCAGGTGGCCGACCTGCTGCAGCGCCCGGAACCGGCGCTGGCGGCCGGCCTGATTGGCCTGATCGACGACCTGGAGTCCGATTTCGGCGTGGAGAACGACCTGATGGCGGCGCTGGCCTGTGACAGCCATGCGGCGCACGCCGCCCAGCATGCGGCGCTGCTGGCCTGGCTCAGGGGCTTGCCGCTGGGCGACGCGGCCGCCTGCCGCGCCGCGCTGGCGGCCTTGCCCGGCTGGTTCGAGCACCACCTGGACCGCTGGGACACGCTGCTCGCGCTGGCCCTGCGGGAGGCCGCCCATCCCATGTGATCACTTGTTTGATTGGTCCAGCCAATTTTGTAATTGGTCTTGCCACAGTTTTCCCGCAGGGCTACCATGTTCCCGGCACTATTGCCTGGAAGATGATAACTGAGGGGAGACAGCATGGACGAAAAAGGTCGCGGACCGATGGGCCGGCGTACAGTATTGAAGGCGGCGGGCGCCGCCGGGCTGGCGTTGGCGGCAGGGGCGGGCAATGTCTTTGCGGCCGAGGCGCGCAAGCGCTACGCCGTGGTGGGCGTGGGCTCGCGGGCGCGCATGTTCACCGGCGCCATCACCGGCGCCTACAAGGAGCGCAACGAGATCGTGGCGGTGTGCGACCGCAACCCGGGCCGCGCGGCGCTGGCGGTCAGGAAGATCAGCGCCACCGGCAGCGGCACGCCGAAAGCCTATGCGCCGGACGACTTCGAACGCATGATCCGCGAAACCAGGCCGCAGTTCGTCATCGTCACCACCACCGACGCCAGCCATGACGACTACATCGTGCGTGCGCTGGACGCCGGCTGCGACGTCATCACCGAAAAGCCGATGACCACCACCGCCGACAAGGCGCAGCGCATCCTGGACGCCGTCAAGCGCAGCGGGCGCCATATCCGCGTCACCTTCAACTACCGCTATTCGCCGCCGCGCACCCAGGTCAAGGAGCTGCTGATGAGCGGCGAGATCGGCGACGTGCTGTCGGTGGACTTCACCTGGCTGCTCAACACCAGGCACGGTGCCGACTATTTCCGCCGCTGGCACAGCGACAAGGCCAATTCCGGCGGGCTGATGGTGCACAAGGCCACCCACCATTTCGACCTGGTGAACTGGTGGCTGGGCGCGCAGCCGGAAACCGTGCACGCTTTCGGCTCGCGCCAGTTCTATACCCCGGTAATGGCCAAGCGCATGGGGCTGCAGGGCGCGCACCAGCGCTGCCTGACGTGCACCGAGAAGGCCAAGTGCGGTTTCTACTTCGACCTGGCGGCGGACAACGGCCTGAAGGAACTGTACCTGGACAACGAGAAGCACGACGGCTACTACCGCGACCAGTGCGTATGGCGTCCCGAGATCAACATCGAGGACACCATGAACGTCATGGTCCGCTACGACAATGGCGCGCAGCTGAACTACGCGCTGTCGGCCTACGACGCATGGGAGGGCTATCACATCGCCTTTAACGGCACCAAGGGCCGCATCGAGCACCGCATCGTGGAGTCGGCCGGGGTGGCGGGGGCCAGTGAGATCCAGAGCAAGAGCAACAACGTGCAGACGCGCGTGATCCCGCTGCGCGGCAACGCGCGCGAAATCGAACCGTGGACCGGCACCGGCGGCCATGGCGGCGGCGACGACGCCATGCTCAAGGAGATTTTCGGCGACGCCCCGGCGGACAAGTACAAGCGCGTGTCCGACGAGCGGGCCGGGGCGTATTCCATCCTGGTGGGCGTGGCGGCCAACCGGTGTTTCGAAACCGGCGCCACCGTGCGCATCGCCGACATGGTGACGGGACTGACGCCGCCGGACCGCGCGCCCATGCCGGACCGTAGTGCGCCGCTGCCCATGCCGGCGCGGGTGAAGATGCCCTGAGGCCGCCCTCAGCGGCCGGGCATAAGGCTGGCTGCGGCGTGCATCGATGTGGACAAATAGCAACGTCGTAGCCAGTCTGGTCTGAACTGTGAGGTTTTTCTTGTTAAGGTGGTCTAACCAATTTACTATCTGGCTATACCAAATAAAAGATTGATCGAGCCACTTCGATTGCCTACCTTAAGGAGGAGACCCCCCATGAAGCAAGCAGGTAAACCCAATTTACAACGTGCGGCGCTGGCTGCAGCCGTCAGCCTGGCGGTGTTGCAGATGGCCGCTCCGGCCCATGCGCAGACCGCCCCGGCGGGCGAGCAGCAGGTGCAGGCCGTGGTCGTCACCGGCTCGCTGATCCGCCGCGTCGCCGATGAGGGCGCCACCCCTCTGACCACCGTCAAGGCCACCGAACTGGAAGCGCGCGGCCACACCGAGCTCAAAGACCTGGTGCTGGAGCAGCCGCAATCGCTGTCTCTGGGCACCAACTCCGGCGCCGCAGGCCCCGTGACCAACCTGCGCGGCCTGGGCCCGATGCGCACCCTGTCGCTGCTGAACGGCCGCCGCCTGGCCAACGAGCCGCTGCAGGACCAGTATGTATCGGTCAACGTGATGCCGCGCATGGCGCTGGACCGCGTGGACACGCTGAGCGGCGGCGCCGCATCGATCTACGGCGCGGACGCCATCGGCGGCGTGCAGAACTACTGGACCAAGCGCGGCTACCAGGGCGCCGCCATCAAGGCCGAATACGCCACGCCGGAGATGAGCGGCGGCGGCGACACCAAGAGCATCGGCGCCATCTTCGGCTACGGCAACCTGAACAAGGATGGCTTCAACGCCTATATCGCCGTCGATCACCAGAAGAAAACCGCGCTGTTCCAGGCCGACCGCCCCAAGCAGCATGATCCGGAGATCCTGCGCACGCTGGGCCTGGGCCTGCTGCCCGATGCGCGCAACCCCAGCCCGATCGCCAACTTCGGCTTCACCCGCGCCGCCAACTCGAACTACAACCCGGCCTTCGCCACCGGCTGCGCCGCGCCGTACGCGCTGCCGACACTGGGCAACGCCAGCGCCAACACGCCGCCGGTGTACGCGCCTGGCTGCTACCGCAATCCGCTGTTCTGGAACGCCGTCACCGACGGCAGCGAGATCACCAACGTGGCCGCACGCGCCAGCTGGAACCTGTCCGGCGGCCACCGCATCGACCTGGACGTCCTGCGCAGCAATTTCACCGTGCAGAAGTACCGCGGCATGCAGGTGCCGGGCGCCACGCAGCCGTTCACCACGTACTCGCTGCCGTCCACCAGCCGCTTCTACCCGGGCAAGGGCATCACCCCGGGCGTGCAGGTCGTGGGCAGCAACACCGGGTCCAACACGCCGGCCATGTTCATCGACAGCAGCAAGACGCCCGGCGCGGTCAGCAACCTGAACCTGAACAACCGCACCGTCTTCTTCCAGTGGGGCCCGGCCGAACTGGGGCCTGCCTACCGCAACGACGAGCAAAGCAACAACCGCATCGTGCTGTCGGCCGAAGGCGAAGTGCTGGGCTGGGACTACCGCACCGGCTTGAACTACGGCGCTTCCGAGCGCGACACGCGCGTCGGCGAAGGCTACATCCTGTACAGCAAGGCGCAGGAAGGTTTCGACAAGGGCATCCTCAATCCGTTCGGCCTGCAGGACGAAGCCGGCGCGCAGTACCTGCGCGACATCCAGGCCAACGACTACACCTATCGCCTGAACAAGGCCTACAACAAGAGCGTGGACGTGACGTTCTCGCGCGCCCTGATGGCGCTGGGCGGCGGCGACCTGACCCTGGCGGTGTCCGGCGAATTGCGGCGCGATTCGGCACGCACCTTCAACGCACCGCTGGACTATGTGCTGAAGAAGGCCGACGGCAGCTACAATATCGACGCATCCGGCAACGTGGTGCAGTCCGACCTGGTGGGTGAAACCCCGCAGGGCGTGGCCAAGAAGCTGAAGCGCGACATTTCCTCGCTGGTACTGGAGATGGATGCGCCGCTGACGTCCAGCTTCCTGCTGAACGGCTCGGTGCGCGCCGACCACTACGACGACCTGAAGCAGACCACCGTCAATCCCAAGCTGGCCGCGCGCTGGCAGCCGATCCAGTCGCTGGTGCTGCGCAGCTCCCTGTCGACCGGCTTCCGCGCCCCGTCCATCATGGACATCCAGAACCCGACGCCGGAAGTGCGCACCCAGGTGATGGACGATCCGGTCCTGTGTCCAAGCTCGCAGCCGACGGTGGCCGGCACCGGTACGCCAAAGGCTGGCTACACCGCCGACCAGGTCTGCAACGTGACCACCAACTACTGGACCAAGACGCCGAACAACGCCTTCCTCAAGCCTGAAAAGTCGCGCGGCTTCTCGTTCGGCGGCGCTTACGAGCCGATCAAGGACCTGGCGCTGACGGTCGACTACTGGGGCCTGAAGCTGAAGGACGTGCTGGGCGCGCTGACTATCGCCGAAGTGCAGCAGAACCCGGCCAAATACGCCGAGTACATCATCCGCGGCTCGAACGGCGTGATCGACCACATCGTGGCCAGCCAGGCCAACCGTGGCCAGTCCCGCATCCGTGGCGCGGACGTGTCGGCCAGCTACCGTTTCCCGGCCACCAGCATCGGCACCTTCAACGCGAAAATCGACGCCACCTGGTACCACAAGTACGAGTTCCAGAGCGAGAAGGACGGCGCATGGCTGTCGAACATCGGCATCATCACCAACGATGGCCGCTTCGGTGGCGCAGGTCCAAACTCCGGCCTGGCGGGTATGCCGCAGATCAATCCGCGCTGGAAGTACACCGCGGCTGTGACCTACAACACCGGCGACTGGAGCAGCACCCTGTCGCAGCGCTTCCAGACTGGCCTGAACGACCTGACCCCGCGCGCCGGCTCCTCGCTGACCACGGTGGATTCGTACAGCCAGTACAACCTGAATGTGCGTTACAAGGGCTTCAAGAACACCACCATCAGCCTGGGTGTCAACAACCTGACCAACGAATGGCCGCCACTGACCTCCAACAGCATCTACAGCGGCGGCTATGTGACCAGCATGGCCGACATGATGGGCCGTGTGTACCGCTTGTCGGTTGAATACAAGTTCTAAGGAACTTGCATGAAGGGCGCGGCTCCGCTATGCGGGGCCGCGCTTGTTTGCATTTGCCGCCTTGCCGGCGCGCACAGACAGGAGGCCGCATTCCGCCATGACGCACCGTAGCCGCACCGGTATCGCAGGTATCATTGGTATCGCATTCATTCTCGCGTTGGCGGCAGGCGTGCCGGCGCACTCCGCCAATCCGATCGACCGCCAGGCGCTGGCGGCTCGGCACTCGCCGCATCTGACCGCCATGGATATCATGGCCCCGCTCAGCGTGGGCAATGGCCGCTTTTGCTTCACGGCCGACGTCACCGGCCTGCAGACCTTTCCCGAACACTACCGCGCCGGCGGCACGCCGCTGGAAACGCAGGCGCGCTGGTCCTGGCACCAGAACGCCAATCCCAATGGCTACAAGCTGTCCGACGCCAACCGCGACTACACCGCGTACGGGCGCACGCTGGGCTATCCCACCAGGTCCACCACGCCGGCTGGAATATGGCTGCGCGAAAATCCGCACATCCAGCCGCTGCCCCAGATCGGATTCGTGCTGGCAGGCGAGGGTGCACGCGCGCTGACAGCCGCCGACGTGAGCGCCATCGACCAGCGGCTCGACCTGTGGCGCGGACAGCTGGACAGCCGCGTCAAGCTGCTCGGCCAGCCGGCGCGTGTGCAAAGCACGGTCAGCCCTGACAGCGACACGCTGGCGCTGCGCATCGACACGGCGCTGTTCGCCAAAGACCTGGCCGGCGGCGGAAGCCTGAGCGGGGGCCGGGTTGCGGTGCGTATCGCCCTGCCGCTGGGCTACGACCTGGCAGCCGCCAGGCACAATCCGCCGCTGGACTGGTCGCAGCCCGGCGCCCACCAGACCACCGTGCTGGCGCAAACCGCGCGCACCCTGTCGGTTGAGCACAGCCGCGACGGCTCGCGCTACGCCATGACACTGGCCGCCGGCGCACCGCTCACGATCAGGCGCAGCGGCCCGCACACTTTCGACATCACGCCCGCGTCCGGCCGCGCAATGGACCTGACGCTGACCTTCACCCAGCGCAGTCCCGCGCCCGCCGCCGGGCCCGATGCCGGCGTCGCCGCCCCCATCGCCGCCAGGCTGGCCGCCGCACCGCCTGCAGCGGCCGTTTTCGCCCGCAGTGCTGCTCACTGGCGCGCCTACTGGCAATCCGGCGCCGCCGTCGACTTCAGCGGCAGTACCGATCCGCGCGCGCACGAACTGGAGCGCCGCGTGGTGCTGTCCCAGTATCTGGCCGCCATCCAGCTCGGCGGCGAGTTGCCCGCGCAGGAAAGCGGCCTCACCACCGCCACCTGGTTCGGCAAGCACCATACCGAAATGGTCTGGTGGCACACCGCCCACTTCGCGTTGTGGGGCCGCCCGGCTTATACCGCCCGCACGCTCGGCTGGTACCAGCGCACCTTGCCCTCCGCCCGCGCCGTGGCGGCGGAACGCGGCCTGAAAGGCGCGCGCTGGATGAAGATGACCGGCCCGGAAGGCCGCGAAAGCCCCGGCGGCAATCCGCTGATCGCCTGGAACCAGCCGCACGCCATCCACCTGGCCGAGCTGCTGTACCGCGCCGATCCCACGCCCGCCACCGTGGCGCGCTACGGCGAACTGGTGTCCGAAACTGCGCAGGCCATGGCCTCCATGCTGCACTGGGATGAAGCGGGCCAGCGCTACGTGCTCGGCCCGCCGCTGTGGATAGCGCAGGAAATTTACGACCAGTCCACCAGCATGAACCCGGCCTACGAACTCAGTTATTGGGCCTGGGGCCTGGAACAGGCACAGCAATGGCGCGAGCGCGCCGGCCTGCCGCGCGACCCGGACTGGGAGCACAAGCGCACCCACCTGTCCGCACTGCCGCAGAAGGACGGCAAGTACGTCGCCGTCGAATCCCATCCCGACACCTGGGACAACGTGGACAGCCGCCACGACCATCCATCCTTCCTGATGGCGCTCGGCCAGCTGCCCGGCGACGGCGTGGACCGCGACACCATGCGCCGAACGCTGGACGCTGTTCTGGCCCACTGGGACTGGGCCACCAAGATCTGGGGCTGGGATTACCCCATGATCGCCATGACGGCGGCCCGCCTGGGCGCCACGGAGCAGGCCGTGAACGTGCTGCTCAAATCGGACGGCCCGAACAACGGCTACACGCAGGCCGGCCACAATCCCAACAAGGGCTTGCCTGTCTATTTACCCGGCAACGGTGCGCTGCTGGCCGCCGTCGCCCTGATGGCTGGCGGCTGGGACGGCGCCCCAGCATGCGCTGCCCCTGCCTGCACCGCCCCCGGCTTCCCCGCAACAGGCTGGACCGTGCGCGCCGAAGGATTCAGGAGATTGCCATGATTCGACACGCATTTTTTCGCGCAGCCTTGCTTGTGCTCAGCTTCGCACTCGGCTTCGCCCCGGCCCGCGCCGGGGCGCAAGGCCCGCAAGCCACGCCGGCCGCTGTGGAGCGCTGGGGCAGCACGGAGATCACGCTGCCCGGGCCCAGTACCGGCAACCCCTTCATGGAAATCGATTTCTCCGCAACGTTCACCCAGGGCGCGCGCAAGGTCACCGTCCCCGGCTTCTACGACGGCGGCGGCCAGTACAAAGTGCGCTTCATGCCGGACGCGGTGGGCGTGTGGCGGTACGAGACCCACAGCAACCGCCCCGAACTGCGCGGCCACAAGGGCCAGCTCGCCGCCGTGGCGCCGTCGGCCGGCAACCACGGCCCGGTACGCGTGCGCAACGTGCGCCATTTCGCCTATGAGGACGGCACGCCGTACTGGCAAGTCGGGACCACCAGCTACGCCTGGGCGCACCAGACCGAGGCACTGGAACAGCAGACGCTGAAGACGCTGGCCGGCGCGCCGTTCAACAAACTGCGCATGGCCATCTTCCCCAACCATGACGACAAGAGCGAAGCGCCGCGCTTCCCCTTCGCCGGCCAGGCGCCGAAGGCGTGGGACTTCACGCGCTTCAATCCCGAATTCTTCCGCCACCTTGAACAGCGCGTCGGCCAGCTGCGCGACATCGGCGTCGAAGCGGACCTGATACTGTTCCACCCGTACGACAAGGGTTACTGGGGTTTCGACCGCATGCCGGCCGATGTGAACGAACGCTACCTGCGTTACGTTGTGGCCCGGCTCAGTTCCTACCGCAACGTGTGGTGGTCCATGGCCAACGAGTTCGACTTCCTCAAGGAGAAGAGCATGCCGGAATGGGACAGCTACTTCCAGACCGTTCAGGCCAGCGACCCGTACCAGCACCTGCGTTCCATCCACAATGCCTTCGTGTTCTACAACCACACCAAGCCATGGGTGACGCACGTGAGCGTGCAAAGCGGCGCCATTGCGGAAGACTACGAGCGCGCCGTGCTGCTGCGCGACGTCTACAACAAGCCGGTGGTGTACGACGAGGTCAAATACGAAGGCAATTTCTCGCGCCGCTGGGGCCAGCTCAAGCCCGAGGAAATGGTGCTGCGTTTCTGGATGGGCGCCATCGCGGGCACCTACGTCGGCCACAGCGAAAGCTATGAAGACCCGAACGGCATGATGTGGCTGGCGAAAGGCGGCGTCTTCAAGGGCGCAAGTCCGCCGCGCCTGGCCTTCTTTCGCAAGATCCTGAGCGAGAGCCCGTCCGCGGGGCTGGAGCCGATCGACAAATGGCAGGGCCATCCCTTCGCGGGCAAGCACGCCGAGTACTATCTGGGCTACTTCGGCCTCGGCGCGCCGAAGGAATGGCCTTTCCTGTTGTTCAAGACCGGCCTGCAGGACGGCATGAAATTCCGGGCCGAGGTCATCGACACGTGGAATATGACGGTCACGCCGGTGGACGGCACGTTCGAGATCGTCAAACGCGACAACTACTATTTCGCCGACAAGAACGGCCGCAGCATTGCGCTGCCCGGCCGGCCTTACATGGCGCTGCGCATCGTGAGGGTACAGCAATAATGGATACGAATATGAACAAGCCACACATGGCGCGCCTGCCGCAAGCCGTCGCCACTGCCTGCACCGTTTTCGCCGCCGCCGCGTTGCTGGCCCTTGGCGCGCCACCGGTTGCGGCGCATGCGGAAGTTGTCGGCCACATGCAGACGCCGGAAGCGCTGAGCGAAGCCCGCATCGCCAGCCTGGCGCAGGCGGAGCAGGGCGCCTGGCTCGCCTATCTTGCCCGTTCGCGCGCGTTGATGGCAGCCGACAAGGCCGCGCTGGCCGCCGAACGCGGCGGACAAGCTGCGCCCGCCGTCCCAGGCACAGCTCCCGCAGCCCCCGCGCCGGCCGCAGCCACACCGCCTGCCGCAGCCACCGTGCCGGCCGCGCCGCCGCGCAACGCCAGCGGCGATGGCGGCATGCCGCTGAACCATCCCGCTGCCTGGTACAGCGGCGCCGAGGCGCGCCGGGTGGCCGCCAACATTGCCAGCTTCCAGACGCCGGCCGGCGGCTGGGGCAAGAACGCCGACCGTTCCGCCGCGCCGCGCCAGCGCGGCCAGCACTACGTGGTGGACGACATGTACCCCGGCGCCGGCGCCACCAGGGACGCCTGGAGCTACGTCGGCACCATCGACAACAACGCCACTACCTCCGAGCTGCGTTTCCTGGCGCGCGTGCAGGCGCAGGCCCCCGGCGCCGACGGCGACGCCTACCGCGCGGCATTCCTGAAAGGCCTGCGCTACCTGCTCAACGCGCAATTCCCGAATGGCGGCTACCCCCAGGTCTACCCGCTGCAAGGCGGCTACCACGACGCGATCACCTACAACGACAACGCCATGGGCAGCGTGGTCCTGCTGATGTCCGAGATCGCCGCCGCACAGGGCGATTTCGCCTTCGTCCCCGCCGCCCTGGCAGGCGAGGCGGCTGCCGCGAACGCCAGGTCGGTGAAGCTGATCGTGGCCACCCAGCTGGTGGCCGGCGGCGTGCGCACCGGCTGGTGCCAGCAGTACGACGCGCTCACGGCGGCCCCGGTCGGCGCGCGCAACTTTGAACCGGTCGCGCTGGCCAGCGGCGAAAGCGCCGGGCTGATCACGCTGCTCATGCGCCTGCCCGACCCGGCGCCCGATACAGTGGCCGCGGTGCGCAACGCCGCCGCCTGGCTGCGGCGTGCCGCGCTGCGCGACGTCGCATGGACCGGCAAGGAGCCCGGCGTGGGCCGCAAGCTGGTGGCCAAGCCCGGCGCCGGCCCGCTGTGGTCGCGCTTCTACGACCTTGCCACCATGAAGCCCATCTTCGGCGACCGCGACCGCAGCATCCATGACGACGTCAATGCCATCAGCCTGGAACGCCGTAACGGCTACGCATGGTTCAGCAACGGCCCGGCCAAGGTTCTGGAAGCGTACGAACGCTGGCCGGCCGCGCGCATTGTTAATTGACCTGGACAACGCATGCAGTTAAAATAGATGCAACCTAGAAACATTTACATGTCGAAACCCAAGCTCCGTTTCAGCATCACACACAGGTGACAGCATCGTTCCGCCCCGATCAGCGCCGGGACGATGGCATTGCCCTGAAAACGGAGTTCCACATGTTCGCCAAAACAACCATCCGGTTGCGTCTTGTTTCCACCATGCTGTTGCTGGGCCTGCTGATTGTCGGCACCGGCTTGAGCGGCCTGCATGGCATGAACACCATCAATACCAGCTTGCGCGACGTCAATGCCAACACCATGCCGTCCGCGCTTGCGATTCTCAATTCGCAGTTGTCGCTGAGCCGTGCCCGCCTGGCGATGGACCGCGTCACCATGCATCCGGACGATCCGGACGCGGCCAGGACGCTGCAGCGCGCCGTCTCCTTCGTGGCGGAATCGGACAAAGCCTGGGGCAGCTATCTGGCGCTGCCGCAGAATGCGGCCGAGAAGGCGCTGTCGGACGAAATGGACAGCCGCCGCCGCAAATTCGCCGACGAGGGCTTCCATCGGCTGGTGGCGGCGGTCCGGGCGGGCGACGCCGCCAAGGCGGACGCTATCACGATGAAGCAGATGCAGCCGCTGTTCACCGCGCTGTCCGAGAGCGCGGCCAGGCTGACCGACTTCCAGGCCCGCAGCAATATGGCGCAGTTCGAGGCCAGCCAGGCCATGTACAGCCAGCGCCTGTGGCTGACGCTGGGCGCCATCGGCGGCGGCGTGCTGCTGATGCTGATCGCCTGCGTATCGCTGCTGCGTTCCATCCTGCACCCTATCGACCAGGCGGTCGGCCATTTCAACAGCATCGCCGGCGGCGACCTGTCCGGCCGCATCGCTGCGGACGGCCACGATGAAATGGCGGTGCTGATGCGCGGCCTGGCCGCCATGCAGGCCAAGCTGGCGCTGCTGGTGCGCGGCGTGCGCGACGGCACCGCGTCCATCGCCACGGCCACCCATGAAATCGCCGAGGGCAACCTGGACCTGTCGCGCCGCACCGAGCAGCAGGCCGCCAGCCTTGAGGAAACCGCCTCCTCGCTGGAAGAACTGACCGCCACCGTGCAGCAGAATTCCGAGCGCGCGCGCCAGTCGAACCAGTTGGCCCAGGCGGCCTCGGAGATTGCCGTCAAGGGCGGCGCCATCGTCAGCGGCGTGATCGGCACCATGGGCGCCATCCGCGAGTCGTCCACCCGTATCCAGGACATCATCGGCGTGATCGACGGCATCGCCTTCCAGACCAACATCCTGGCGCTGAACGCGGCGGTGGAAGCGGCCCGCGCCGGCGAGCAGGGACGCGGCTTCGCCGTGGTGGCCTCGGAAGTGCGCAGCCTGGCGCACCGCAGCGCGGACGCGGCCAAGGATATCAAGAGCCTGATCGGCGACTCGGTCGCCAAGGTGGACAGCGGCGGCCAGCAGGTGGGCGAGGCCGGCGCCACGATGGACGAGATCGTGGCCAGCATCCGCCGCGTGGCCGACATCATGGCCGATATCGCGGCGGCCGGGCACGAACAGGAAATGGGTATCGGGCAGATCAACCAGGCAGTGGCCGAACTGGACGACGTGACCCAGCAGAACGCGGCGCTGGTGGAGCAGGCCGCCGCCGCGTCGGAATCGCTGAAGGAACAGGCGGAAAGGCTGGCCGACGTGGCAGGCGCCTTCCGCATCGATGGCGGCCAGGCCGCGCCTGCGGCGCTTGGCCGCACCGTGCCGCTGCGGCCGGGCGCGCACCGTGCCGTCCCTGCCGGCCGCCTGCTGAGCGCCTGACCTGTCCAGCACCCCGTCGGCCCTTGCGAACGTAATACTTTCGAGTAATATTGATAAAATCATAAACTTGGGAGGGCAAATGAGAACTGGCGCGCTGGTAGTGATGACGGTGGCGATGGCCGGCAGTTCGGCCGCAGCCAATCCGGACCCGGAAGTGGATCTGCCGAAGGCCGAACTGGCAGTGCAGGCGCAGCACGCTATCCTCGCCAGGCACGCCGCTGCGACGGCCGAGGTCGAGAAGGCGAAGAATTCACTGTCGTGGCTGCTACAGCGGCTTGGCAACCAGCGCTCGTTTACCGGCGACGCCGATGGTGCGATGGAAGCCTTCGATCAGCAGCATCTGATCCTCCGCCGCCCCGCCCGCACCTTCGCCGACGACCTTGACCGGCTTGCCGCCGCCAGCGCGGACGACGCGCTGGAAGCCATCGTGCGCGAAGCGCGCAAGCACCGCGTCGTCATCCTGAATGAAGCCCACCACGTTCCGCTGCACCGCGCCTTCGCGATGCGGCTGGCGCGCGAGCTGCGCAAGATCGGCTACACATGGCTGGCGGCGGAGACGTTTGAAAAAACCGTGTTCGGGAAGGGCTACCTGGCGCTGTCCGACGGCTACTATTCGCGCGAACCCGTATTCGGCAACTTCCTGCGCGACGCCGCTGGGGATGGCTGGAAAATGGTGCAGTATGAGCCGTTCGATCAGGTGGAGGGCGAGACTTTCGCCCAGCAGACCGAAAGGCGCGAGACGGGCCAGGCGCGCAACCTGGTGGAGCGCGTTCTGGCCAAGGATCCGTCCGCCAAGGTGTTCATCTTTGTCGGCTATGGCCACGCGGCCGAGATGCCGCGCGTCGGCAACGGCACAGGCACTGCCATGATGGCCGCGCAACTGAAGCACATGACGGGACTGGACCCGCTGACGATCGACCAGGTCGCCATGATTGCCCACATCAAACCGGAAGCGGAGCACGCCATGTACGTCAAGACGGTTGAGCGCGAGCACCGGAAGACGCCCTTCGTGCTGCGCTCTCCGTCCGGCGGCTATGAGGTATTCGGCGGCTACCGGTACGAGGTGGACATGCAGGTGGTTCACCCGCGTTATGGCAGGGATGGCGCAACCGGCCGTCCTGCGTGGATGGGCACGCTGGCTGGTTTCAAGCCGGTCAGCGTGCCGGCCGATTTGCTGCCGCTGGAAGGGACGCACCTGCTGTACGCGCACCTGAAGGGGCAGCCGGCCGATTCCGTACCTGCCGATATTGTCAGGCTGGAAGCGGGAAAACCTGCGCCGCAGTTCATGTTGCCGCCGGGGGAATACAGCTACAGCATCCGGAAATAGAGGGATTTGCCGAGTCAACCGGCGCTGCCGCTCGGTTATGATGGCCGCCTGTGTGACACCGGGATACTCGGCAAGGATGAGCGGCATGAGCGACATACTGATGAAATTGCACGGCAACCGCCTGGCTGCGCCGTTGGCGCGGGCGCTGGGTTTGCCCAAGCCGGTGAAGCTGGCGCGCGCGGCGGGCGGCTACGAAGCGCGGCCGTTCGAGGGCAAGAGCGCGCTGCTGTGCGCGGCGGCCGGCGGCTATGCGGCGGCCGCGCTGCGCGGCGTGCTGGAGGAGGCCGGCGCCGCCGTGCTGGCGGCGCCGCCGGACGATGAGCGCTGGCAGGCCGCCATCGTGGTGATGGACGCCACCGGCTGCCGCGCACCGGCCGACTACCGCGCGCTGTACGACGCGTTTCATCCCGTCATGCGCCGCATGGCCCGCAACGGCCGGGTGCTGGTGCTGGCGCCGCTGCACCAGGCGGGCGGCGATCCGGTGCAGGCTGCCGTGGCGCGCGGCGTCGAAGGGTTCAGCCGCTCGCTGGGCAAGGAACTGGGACGCAAGGGCGTCTGCGTGAATACGGCGTATGCCGCCGCCGACGCGTTGGACCGGCTGGCCGGCGTGGTGCGCTTCTTTTGCGGCGCGCAGTCCACGTATGTGTCGGGACAGGCAGTGCGCGTGACCGCGCGCGTGGCGGCGCCGGCATCCGCTGCGCCTGCCGCACCGCGGCAGGTGCAAGTCCTGGCGGGCAAGACGGCGTTGGTCACCGGCGGTGCGCGCGGCATCGGCAAGGCCATCGTGGAGCGGCTGTCGCAGGAAGGCGCCCGCGTGATCTGCCTGGATGTGGCCGGCGCCGCCGAGGAGATGCGCAGCACCTGCGCGCAGTACGGCGCAATGCCACTGAGCCTGGACATCACCGCACCAGGGGCCCCGGCACGGCTGGCGGACTTCCTGCGCAGCGAAGGCGGCGGCGTGGACATCCTGGTGCACAATGCCGGCGTGACGCGCGACCGCACGCTGTCGAACATGCAGCCGCAAGAGTGGGACCTGGTGGTAAACGTCAATTTCGCCGCCATCGCCGCCATCGACGCCGAATTGTTGTCGCGCGGCCTGCTGCGCGAGCAGGGGCGCATCGTCTACCTGTCCTCCATCAGCGGCGTGGCCGGCAATTTCGGGCAGACCAACTACGCCGCCACCAAGGCGGCGCTGATCGGCTATGCGGCGGCGCAGGCGCCTTTGCTGGCGCCGCGCGGCATCTGCGTCAATGCCATCGCGCCGGGCTTCATCGAAACCGCGATGACGGCCAAGCTGCCGTTCTTCACGCGCGAAGTGGGCAGCCGCCTGAATGCGCTGATGCAGGCCGGCCAGCCCAGGGACGCGGCCGAACTGGTGGCCTTCCTGAGCAGCCCCGGCGCCTGCGGCGTCAGCGGCGAGACCATACGCGTGTGCGGCCAGGGCGTGATGGGAGCATGACGCCGCGGCGCAACACGTTGTCATGTCATTGTAATAATCCTGTGATCCAATAAGGCCCGCCGTTAAAACATAAAACAGGGACCAGGGGACCATGGGCTTCAGAGTGATGGTGGTCGAGGACGAACCGGCGATCCAGGCGCTGATCGCAGCCTCGCTGAGCGGTTACGAAGTGCGCTGTGCGGGCAGCGCGGAAGCGGCCTTGCTGCTGCTGGCGCAGGCCACCCCGGACCTGGTGCTGCTGGACTGGGGCTTGCCAGGCCAGTCCGGTATTGATCTGCTGTGCCGCTTGCGCGCGCACGGGCGCACCCGCGCGCTGCCGGTCATCATGCTGACCGCGCGCAGCCAGCAGCAAGACCTGGTCTTCGCGCTTGAGTGCGGGGCCGACGACTATGTAGCCAAGCCCTTCAGCCCGCGCGAGCTGCGGGCCCGCGTGCAGGTGCAACTGCCGCGGCAGCCGGGCATGGAGCTCAATGGGCTGCAGCTGGATCCGGAGTCGCAGAGCGTGTCGGCCGGCGCGCACGACCTGGCGCTCGGGCCGGCCGAATTTTCGCTGCTGCGCCATTTCATGCGCTACCCGGAGCGTACCCATACGCGCGCGGCTTTGCTGGCGCAGGTGTGGGGCAACGACAGCACCGTCAACGAACGCGCCGTCGACACCCGGGTGCGCCGTTTGCGCCAGGCCCTGCACGCCAGCGGCCACCATGCCATGATAGAGACGGTGCGCGGCGACGGCTACCGGCTAACCGTGCCGCGCTGATGGGCCGGTCCGCGCATTTCAGCATGGACGACATCGTCACGCCGTCGGCGTACGAATTGGAATACCTGGTGCGCATCATCGAGCGCGCCGCCACGGTGCGCACGCGGGCAGGGCTGTCGTCATGGTCGCAGGGCCTGCTGCAAACGCTGCTGCCGCACCAGGCCATGGTGTGCATGCAGTTCGATGCGCGCGGTGCGCTGCGGGACGCGCAGTGCCTGCATGGACATATCGCCCATGCTGCACTGGAGGAGCCTTTGTGTGCATTGGCGGCGCGGCTGGCCGCCGTCTGCCAGCGGCACTACAGTTTGCCGTGCGCGGTGGCGGAGGGCGCAGGCGGCCCGGCAGCGCTGGCTGAGGCGTGCCGCGAGATCGCGGCGCTGGTGCCGGGCGGCCTGTTGCTGCATGGCGCGGGCAAGCTGCAAAGCGGCGAGAGCCTGTTCGTCCTGTTCGGCATGCCGGACCGGGACCGGGCGCGGCACAAGTACTTTATCGAGCTGCTGCTGCCCTGCCTGCATCTGGCGTGGCAGCGGCAGGCGGCCCACGGGGTGCCGCGTCCGGCCGTGCAAGCACAGGCGCTGCCGCTGGCGCTGGCCGAGCCGCTCACCGGGCGCGAACTGGAAATCCTGCGCCGGCTGCAGGAGGGGAAGATCAACGCGCAGATCGGCCAGGCGCTGGGAATCAGCGCGCACACGGTAAAGAAGCATGTCTACAATATCTACCGCAAGCTCAATGTTCAGAACCGCGTCCAGGCGCTGGCGCGCGCCGCCGCGCTGGCGTTGATCGCGGCGGCTGCATGATGCGGGAAGAGGCCGCGGGGTTGCCGGCTTGGGCGCTGGCTCTGGCGCTCACCCTGGCACCGGCCACAGGCGGCGCCGCCGGGGCGGCCAAGCCCTTGACGCTGGAACTGTACAACGTGAGCTTGCAGCAGGCTTTCGACCAGTTGGGCCAGGCTTGCGGCCTTGCGTTCGACTACGCCGGCGGCGTGCGCACCGACCGCCGCATGTCGCTCTTGCTGAAGGAGGCCGAGGCGGAATCTGCCTTGTACCATGCGCTGCGCGCGAACAGCCTCGAGATGCTGCCGTTGCAGGATGGCCGCGTGCGCGTGGTGCACGCCGCAGTAACCGACGATACGCCCACGGTCGTCTTCGGCAATTCGTCCATGCTGATAGAGGTGATCAAGGACGAAGCGGACGTAGGCGAGCAGCGTGCCCGCATGCAGCCTGCCCTTGCGCCGGCCGGGGCGGCGCTTGCCGCCGACGCAACACGCGCAACGCATGCCGGGCGCAGCGCCGGCACGCTGCTGGACTGGAAAATCCGCCCGCGCTCGCGCGTCGGCAGCAACTTCACGGTGCAGCTGTTCCTGCGCTCGGACCGGCCGGTGGACGCCATGCCGCTCACTGTCAGCTTCGACGGCCAGGCATTCGAAGTGGTGCGGGTGGAGGCGGGCGGCTACTGGGGGCCGCAATCCGGTTTCAGCAGCCGCGTCGATCCGCAGGGAACCATCGCACTGGAAGCGGCGCGCCGGGGGGGAGCGCCATTCCCGTCCGCAAACGGGCTGCTTGCCACCATTACGCTCCGCGCCGTGGGCGCCGCGCAGGCCGCGCACATCCAGGTCGTTTCGGCCCGCGCGCTGGATGGAGCAGGCAGGGACATGGGCGTTGCGGTTCCGCTGCGGCACGCCATGCTGGTCCAGCCCTGAGCCGGGGCAGCCACGGGCAATGCGCTGGACGCGTAAGCCGTTCGGCCTATTTTCAGTGTCAATGATGACATCACGTTGACACACTTGCAATCTACCATCCTCGGCTGAGCTGCGGCCTGCGCAGCGACACCCACTCCGACACGGAAGCCGACTATGCATATCCCATTCAAACTGAAACACCACCTGCTGCTGGCCGCCCTGGGCATGAGCGCCGCCATGGCGCAAGCAGAGCCGTTCAAATTCGGCGTCATGGCCGACACCCAATGGACCAGCAACGACGCAGGCAACAACCCGAACACCGTTGCGCTGGGCATCATCAACCAGATCCTGCCCAAGTTCGTCGAGCAGCAGGTGAAGTTCGTGGTGCAGGTGGGCGACCTCACCGACAACGGTAGCACCGGCGGGCTCGATACCTGGAACGTGGCCGCCCAGACCCTGTACAACAATCGCATCGGCTTCTATCCGGTGCGCGGCAACCATGAGCCATCGGCCAACGCCGCCAATCGCTTCAAGGCCAACTTCCCGCAAACGCAGGGCCAGGGCGCCAACGTGGCCGGCGCCGTCAACCACGCCAGCCCGGCAAGCCCGGTGGGCCTGACCGGCCTGACTTACTCGTTTGACTACGGCAACACCCGCTTCATCGCAGTGGACCAGTACACCCGCACCGCAGGCAGCACGCCTACGGTCAATTCGGCCGCGCTGGACCAGGTCGGCTGGATCGGCCAGCAGCTCGACGGCAAGCCGGCCGACAGCCACGGCTTCGTCTTCGCGCACAAGGAACTGGTGGGCCAGAATCATACCGACGTGCTGCTGGGCGCGGACCCGTCGGCCAACGCCGCGCAGCGCAACGCGCTGATCGGCGCCATGGCGCGCAACAAGGTACGCTACTTCCTGGGCGGCCACGACCATATGCACCACCGTTCCATCGTCAAGAGCCCGGACGGGGCCGCCACCGTGCAAAACATCATCCACTCGTCGGACAGCTACAAGTTCTACGTGCCGTCGGTGCCGTCGAAGGACCAGGTGTACAACGCCGCCAACCGCCAGGAAATGCCGATTGCGCAGGAGCTGTTCAGCATTGGCTACTATATCTTTACCGTGGACGGTCCGCGCCTGACGGTGGACCACTACGCGTCCGACAACGGCTGCGGCGGCTCGCTGGGCGCAGGCCGCGATTGCGACCTGACCCGCACCCCGGCGTTGACCTTCTTCAAGCGCGAGAGCTACGGCTACAGCCTGAATGGCAAGGAGTTCATCGTCCAGCCGGGCGCCAGCTTCGCTGCCATCGCCGACGCGGCGCCGGCGGGCGGCAACTGGGGCGGCACGAAAATGGCGATCGTGGACGGCGCCAACGCCGTTTCCACCACGCTGTATGACGGCCGCGTTGCGATCCAGGACGTCAACACCGGCTGGTCGGCCCGCGCCGAGATCGACGCCAACGGCGCCGCCAGGCTGAAAAGCGACGCGCTGACCCTGTGGGGCATGGAAAACGCCATCGGCAGCGAAGAGGCCGACGTCTACACGCTGTCGCTGAGCTACGACGCCAATGCGCGCGGTCCGCTGGCGCTGGTGGCCCGTCCGTTCAACGGCAGCGCCTGGGAACAGGCGGCGGCACGCAACATCGGCGGCAGCGCCAAGTTCGTGGTCGGCCCATGGAAGAGCGGCTACGCGCTGGGCACGTACGGCGTCGATCCGGCCACCCGCACCGCGTGGGCAGTGGTCAACCGTGGCGGCGAGTTTGCTGTGGCGCAAACCAACAACGGCGACCTGAATGGCGACGGCGTGGTGGACAGCCGCGATGTGGCCCTGTTGACGCAAAAGGTCAACCGCGACGCGTCCGAACTGCCTGCCGCCGACCTCGACAACGACGGCAAGATCACCGCGCTGGACGCCCGCAAGCTGGCCAGCATCTGCACCAGCGTCAACTGCGCCATCGCCAACTAATCCCAAGGAGCCACCATGTTCAAGCTGATTTGCAAGCACGCCGCCAAACACGCCCGCAAGGCCATCACCTCAACCCTGCTGGCCGCCGGCGTGCTCGCCGCCGCCAATCCAGCCGTGGCCACCACGCTTGGCTTCTCCCCTGCCGCAGGCAGCGTCGCCGTGGGGGCCAGCGTAGCCGTGGACGTGCGCATCTCGGACCTGGCCGCCGGTGCTGACCTGGGCGCGTTCGACTTCAACGTGCTGTTCAATTCCGGTGTACTAAGCCTGACCGGATATACCCTGGGCGCGGCGCTGGGCGACCTGTCCGCTTTCGAAGCGCTGGACGTCAGCCTGGGCAAGGGCGCTGGCGGCGTGTTCAACCTGGCCGAGATCTCGCTGCTGTCCGACCTGGCCTTGCAGCAGGATTCATTCACCCTCGCCACGCTGTACTTCACCGCCGTGGCGGCCGGCAGCAGCGCGCTGTCGCTGGACGGGGTGGTGCTGGCCGGCGCTTTCGGCAACGCGGTGGCGGCGGACCTGGGGGGCGCCGCCGTTAGCGCCGTACCGGAACCGCAAGCGCTGCTGCTGTTCATGAGCGGCCTGGCGCTGCTGGGTGCCGTCCGCCGCCGGCGCAAGCAGTAATGTAGCGGGCGCCCGGCCACGCGCCGGGCGCCATGCAGCAAGGCATCAACCCCACACTCCGCCCCATCCCCGCCATGACTTCTATCCTCAAGAGATTCACCCGCCATGCCGCGCTGCCGTGCGCTGCCTTGCTGTGCGTTGCCGTGCTTGGCGTGCTTGCCGCGCCAGCCGAGGTGGCAGCCGCGCCTGCCGCCTTGCGCAATGGCGAAGCGGCGCCCATGCTGGTCGCGCGCCAGGGCCACACAGCCACCGTGCTGCCCGACGGCACGGTGCTGGTCGCCGGCGGCATCGGCCGCGACGGCGCCGCCACGACACACGCCGAAATCTACGACCCCAAGACCGACAAGTGGACCGAGGCGGAAACCATGACGGTGGCGCGTTCGCAGCACGCCGCCACCTTGCTCGCCAACGGCAATGTGCTGGTGACCGGCGGCGTGGACCGCACTACCTTCCGCAACAACGCCGAGGTCTACGACCCGGGCGCGAACACCTGGTTTGCGCTCGGCCCGATGAGCGAAGCGTTGCGCGCCGCCCATACCGCGACCTTGCTGCGCGACGGCCGCGTCTTCATCGCCGGCGGCCACGGCTATCCGGACGACGACGAATACGAAGACACGGTGGCGCTGGCTACCGCCGTCATCTACGACCCGCGGTCGCAAAGCTGGACCAAGGCCGCACCCATGCGCAGCGCGCGCCAGTTGCACGCGGCCACGCTGCTGGCCAACGGCAAGGTGCTGCTGAGCGCGGGGGCAGGGGAGTTCGGCGGCTTGTCGGACAGCGAACTGTACGACCCCGCCAGCGACAGCTGGTCGGCCGGCGGCGTGCTGCGCGAGCCGCGCTGGTCGCACACGGCCAACCTGCTGCCGAACGGAAAAGTGCTGGTGACGGGCGGCTTCGGTTCCAACCGTTCGCTGGCCAGCTCGGAACTATACGACGCGCAGCAGCACAAATGGATGCCGGCCGCGCCGATGGCCGCCGCGCGCCATTTGCATACCGCCACCTTGCTGCCCAGCGGCCGGCTGCTGGCCGAAGGCGGCGTGGTAGCCAGCGGCGCGCTCCCCACGGCCGAACTGTACGACTACGCCAGCGACCGCTGGTCTCCTGCCAAGGCGGCGCTGCGCAAGCGCTTCAGCCACTCGGCCACGCTGCTGCCGGGCGGCCGGCTCTTGTTGCTGGGCGGGCTGGACGCGAACGACATCCTCTCCAGCGCAGAGGTGTTCAGCCTGACTGCGGTCGAAGCGCCGTAGGTAGTCCTTTTTTCGCTTTTGCTATACGAATTTCGGTATTGATCAGTAAAGCTTTTCAAGTCGATACTAGGCGCCCGATCTGCTCATTTATACGCCCAACATGCGCCTGTTACCCCACCTGCTGCTCGCCGCCGGCGTGGGCATGAGTGTCTCCGCCCATGCCGCCGAACGCATCTCCTTCAATGCCGACTGGCGCTTCATGAAGGGCGAGCCGGCCGGCGCGCCCGGCGCCGCTGCGGCGGCCGGACTGGACGACAAAGCCTGGCGCAAGCTGGACCTGCCGCACGATTTCGGCATCGAAGGCCCGTTCAGGCAGGAGTATGAGGGCGAGACCGGCAAATTGCCGTGGTGGGGCGTGGCCTGGTACCGCAAGACCTTCACCGCCCCGGCGGGCGACGCCGGCAAGCAGGTCTATCTCGACATCGACGGCGCCATGTCGCACGCCACCGTGTGGCTCAACGGCCAGCAGGTGGGCGGCTGGCCTTATGGCTACAGCTCCTTCCGCGTGGACCTGAGCAAGCACCTGAAACCCGGCGCCGAGAACGTGCTGGCGGTGCGCATCGACAACCCGCCCGAGTCTTCGCGCTGGTATCCCGGCGGCGGCATCTACCGCAACGTGTGGCTGGTGAAGGCCGCGCCGTTGCACGTGGCGCACAACGGCACCTTCGTTACCACCCCCATCGTCAAGGCCGATGCCGCCACGGTTGACGTGCAAGTCACGCTGGAGAACAACGGCGGCGCCACGGCAGCGCAGGTATCCACCGCGATCTACGCGCTGGACGCGGCGGGCCGCCGCACCGGCGCCGCGCTGGCGCAAAGCAGCCCGTCGGCGCTGGCCAAAGTGGGCGCGGGGCGCCAGATCCTGCTGGCGCAGTCACTGCAGGTGAGCCAGCCCAAATTCTGGAGCCCGAAGTCGCCGCAGCGCTACGTGGCGGTGACCACGGTGTCCGGCCAAGGCAAGGTGGTGGACCAGGTGGAAACCCCCTTTGGCATCCGCACCGTGGCCTTCGACGCGCAGCGCGGCTTTCTGCTGAACGGCGAACGGGTGGTGATACAGGGCGTGTGCATGCACCACGACCTGGGCGCGCTGGGTGCGGCGCTCAATGTGCGCGCGCTGGAACGCCAGCTCGAGATCCTGCGCGACATGGGCGCCAACGCCATCCGCACCACGCATAACCCGCCCGCGCCGGAGCTGCTGGACCTGGCAGACCGCATGGGCTTCCTGATCGTGGAAGAGGCATTCGACGCCTGGCGGCTGGGGAAAAAGAAGAACGACTACGGCCTCCTGTATGACGAGTGGCACGAGAAGGACTTGCGCGCCATGGTGCGGCGCGACCGCAACCACCCCAGCATCATCATGTGGAGCATCGGCAACGAGATCCGCGAGCAGGGCGAACCGGAAGGGTGGAAGGTGGCTGCGCACCTGTCCGACATCGTGCGCAGCGAGGACCGCACGCGCCTGACCACGGCCGGCTTCAACCACGTCGTCTCCGGCTACAACGGCTTCCAGACAGCGGTGGACGTGGTGGGTTTCAACTACAAGCCGTGGGAGTACCCGGCGTTCCACAACAGCGCACCCCACATCCCGGTGATCGGCAGCGAGACCGCGTCCACGGTCAGCTCGCGCGGCGAGTACTTCTTCCCGGTCAGCGACGACAAGTCGCAGGGCATGGCCAATTTCCAGGTCAGCAGCTACGACCTGTCGGCGCCGCGCTGGGCCTCCGCGCCGGAGCTGGAATTCAAGGGGCTGGACGACAATCCCTTCGTGGCCGGCGAATTCGTCTGGACCGGTTTCGACTACCTGGGCGAACCGACGCCGTACAACGCCGACAGCACCAACGTGCTGAATTTCACCGACCCGGCCGCCCGCGCGCGCGCCGAGCAGGAACTGGCGGCGCTGAGCAAGGTCAAGGTGCCGTCGCGCAGTTCCTACTTCGGCATCGTCGACCTGGCGGGCTTCAAGAAGGACCGCTTCTATCTGTACCAGGCGCGCTGGCGTCCGGATCTGCCGATGGCGCACCTGCTGCCGCACTGGAACTGGCCGGAGCGGGTGGGGCAGGTCACGCCGGTGCACCTGTACACCTCGGGCGATGAGGCTGAGCTGTTCCTGAACGGGAAATCGCTGGGCCGCAAGCAGCGCGGCGCGCGCGATTACCGCCTGCGCTGGGACGAGGTGGTGTACCAGCCCGGCACGCTGAAGGCGGTGGTGTACAAACAGGGCAAGCCGTGGGCGGAGGACACTGTGAAGACGGCGGGCAAGGCGGCCAGGCTGGCGCTGACGGCGGACCGCAGCGCGCTGCGGGCCGACGGCGCGGACCTGTCGTTTGTCACGGTGGCCATCACCGACAAGCAGGGCCGGCCGGTGCCGCGCAGCAGCAACGCGGTGCGCTTCACCGTCAGCGGCCCGGGCGAGCTGGTCGCCACCGACAACGGCGACGCCACCAGCCTGGTGTCTTTCCAGTCGCCCGAGCGGGCGGCGTTCAACGGCCTGGCGCTGGCTATCGTGCGCACGAAGGCGGGGCAGTCCGGTACTATCACCGTCAGCGCGTCCAGCGATGGTCTGGAGGGGGGCAAGGCGACGCTGACCAGCAGCGCCGCAGGCCAGACTCCGAACGGGCGCTGAGTCCAGGCAGAACCCGTGCAGCACCCGTACAGACCCGTAGCGGACGCTTCGTCGACGTTGCACCACTTTGGAAGGGTTATACCATGGGTATCCTGAGTAATATCTTCAGCAAGATCTTCCCCGGCTCGCATCCTGCGGTGACGCAGGCGAGCGCTCCTGCGGCGCCGGCGGCGCCGGCCGCGCCCGCATCGGCTCCGGCCCCGGCCCCGGCGGCTGCGCCCGCCGCCATGCCCGAAGTGGACGTGGTAGCCATCCTGGACCAGAAGGCGCAGAGCGCCGGCCAGCCGCTGAACTGGCGTACCTCCA
Source organism: Massilia sp. Root351 (assembly GCF_001425045.1). Lineage (GTDB taxonomy): Bacteria > Pseudomonadota > Gammaproteobacteria > Burkholderiales > Burkholderiaceae_D > Rugamonas. The sequence goes on from NZ_LMDJ01000002.1 coordinate 278,094, forward strand.
TCGTCGATCTGCTCAAGCTGCTGCAACTCGATAGCAGCCTGGATGCGCGCAAGGAGCTGGCCAAGGAGCTGCACTACAGCGGCGACACCGGCGATTCGGCGGCCATGAATATCTGGCTGCACAAGCAGGTAATGGCGAAACTGGCCGCCAACGGTGGCAAGGTGCCGGCCGACCTGGCCTCCTGAAGCCGGCGCGCCGGGACCGGCTAGTCTTGTCCCGGCGTGCCTTCATAGTTCACCGGCAGCCAGCGGTAGCCGGTCCCTCCGCTGGCCGTACCGATCCGGCCCAGGCCCGGGAAGGCGATGTGGGCGGCACCCACCACCATGTGGCCGCTGGCTGCCATCTCCAGCAATTGGCGGCGCTGCTGCTGCGCGCCTGCGGCGTCGCTGTCGTATTTGACGGTGGCCTCCGGGTGCGGAAACTGCAGCGGCGCCACATGCACGATATCTCCCCACACCAGCAATTGGCGGCCCTGGCTTTCCACCAGATAGGCCGCGTGTCCGGGCGTGTGCCCCGGCGCCGGCAGGGCCTTGATGCCGGGCTCGAGCTGGCCGTATTCGGCGTAGGGCCGCAAGCGGCCGGCAGCCTGGTAGGGCGCCACCGAAACCCGCGCGCTGTCGAAGAAGCTGCGCAGGAACTCCGGCGCGGCGTCCTGGGCGGCCTTGCTCAGCCAGTAGTCCGCTTCGCCTTGCGCCATGCGCAGCACGGCGTTCGGAAACGCCGCCATGCCCTGGCGCATGATGCCGCCGGCGTGGTCCTTGCGCAGGTGGGTGAGCAGCACCGTGTCGACTTGCTCCGGCTGGTAGCCGGCCGCGCGCAGGTGCTGCAGCAGCCTGCCGCAGCAGTCGCCATACAGGGCGCCTGCACCGGCGTCGATCAGGATCAGGCGCTGGCCGGTGTTGACGAGGAAGGCGTTGATGGAACCCTGCACCGGCTGCGCCAGGCCTGCATCGTCCAGGTCGCGCCCGGCCTGCGCCGGCGTGATGTTGTTCATCACCGTGTCGATGGGGAAGGCGTGCGTGCCGTCCGACAGCACGGTAATCTCGAACTGGCCCAGCAGCATGCGGTAGTAGCCGGGCGCCTGGCTGCGCACCTGCGGCGCCGCCGCTTGCGCGGGCGGGGCCAGCGATGCAAGCGGCAGTGCGAATTGCAGCATGGCGGCGGCCAGCAGCGGGAAGGTGAACCTGGTGTTGGTCGCGGCCATGGTGCGCAAGATCAGGAACGCAGGAAGGCCAGCAGCTCGGCGTTGAGCTTGTCCTTGTGGGTGGACGGCAGGCCGTGCGGCGCGCCTTCGTACACGCTCAGCGTACCTTGCGGCAGCAGTTCCACGGCGCGGCGGGCGGTGGCGGCGATCGGCACGATCTGGTCGTCGTCGCCGTGGATCACCAGGGTCGGCACCGTCATCTTCTTCAGGTCTTCCGTGAAGTCGGTCTCAGAGAATTGCTTGATGCAGGCGTAGGCGCTGCGGATGCTGCACTGCATGCCCTGCAGCCAGAAGGTGTCGCGCAGGCCTTGCGAATCCCTGGCGCCTTCGCGGTTGAATCCGTAGAAGGCGGTGGTGAGGTCCTTGAAGAACTGCGAGCGGTCCGCTTGCACCGCGCTGCGGATGCCGTCGAACACTTCCATCGGCACGCCGTTCGGGTTGGCCGGGCCCACCAGCATCTGCGGCGTGACCGCGCCCACCAGCACCGCGCGCGCCACGCGGCCGGTGCCGTGGCGGCCTATGTAGCGCGCCACTTCGCCGCCGCCGGTGGAATGGCCCACCAGCGTGGCGCCGTTCAGGTCCAGCGCCTCGATCAGCGTGGCAAGGTCGTCGGCATAGGTGTCCATGTCGTTGCCATGCCATGGCTTGCTCGACAGGCCGTGGCCGCGGCGGTCGTGTGCGATAACACGGTAGCCGTGTTCTGCCAGGAACATCATCTGGTCTTCCCAGGCGTCGCCCTGCAGCGGCCAGCCGTGGCTGAACACCACGGCCGGGCCATGGCCCCAGTCTTTAAAGTTGATCAGCGTGCCGTCGCGGGTGGTAACGGTGTTGATAGTGCGGGTGGTGGTCATGGTTGCTCCCATTGGTTAAGTGGAGCCGCCATTCTGCGCAGCGCACGAAAGCCCGTCCATCTGGACTAAGGGAGAGACCCTGGCCGCCGCCGCATCATACTTTGGTGTGGGTTTCCCGCACGCGCGGCCGCACTATAATATGGCCATACCACTCCGTTTGAAGAAGGGCAGTGCATGGTCCGGGTTCAAGGCAGCCCTTTGCTGTCGATTTTGCTGGTCGGCCTGACGCTGACCATATTCGCTGTTGATGCGTTCACGCCGCTGGACGTGGCGATCGCCGTCATGTACGTGGTGGTGGTGCTGCTGTCGGCCAGCGTGTGGCGCAGGAGCGGCGTGATGCTGACCAGCGCGGTGTGCCTGTGCCTCACGCTGCTGGCCTACGCGCTGTCGCATGCGGCCACATTCTCCGGCCCGGCCTCCGGCCGCATGGTGGTGAGCCTGGCGGCGATCGGCATCACCGCCTGGCTGGCGCTGCGCTGGCAGGCCGCCACCAATGCGTTGATCGCGCGCGAAGAGGCGCTGCACCGCTCGCAGGCGCAGCTGGCCCATGTCACCCGGGTGACCATGCTGGGCGAGCTGGCGGCCTCCATCGCGCATGAAGTGAACCAGCCGCTGGCCGCCATCGCCACCAACGGCGAGGCCAGCCTGCGCTGGCTGAACCGCCCGCAGCCGGAGCTGGGCGAGGCGCGCGCCGCCATCGGCAGCCTGCTGGAGGCGGCCGGACGCGCCAGCGAAGTGATACGCCGCATTCGCGCGCTGGCGCGCCGCAGCGACCCGCGCCACCTGCCGCTGGCGCTGAACGACGTGGCGCTGGAAGCGGCCGGCCTGGTGCGGCGCGAACTGGCCAGCCACCAGGTGACGCTCAAGCTGGACCTGGCGCCCGGCCTGCCGCAGGTCTGCGGCGACCGCGTGCAGCTGCAGCAGGTGCTGATCAATCTGCTGATGAACGCCATGCAGGCCATGCAGCACTGCGCACCCGGGCAGGCTGTGCTGACACTGCGCACCCGCAGCTGCGACGAGGGCGGGGTGACGTGCAGCGTGGCCGACACCGGTCCCGGCATTCCCGCCGACCACTTGCCCAAGCTGTTCGATGCCTTCTTCAGCACCAAGGAAGACGGCATGGGCATGGGCCTGCCGATCTGCCGCTCCATTATCGAAACGCACGGCGGGCGCATTTGGGCCGGCGCGCAGGCCGGGGGCGCCGTGCTGCTGTTTTCCTTGCCCGCCCTGCGGCGCAATATGCCGGAGGGGGCGCCATGATCGTCTATATCGTGGACGACGACGCGCCGCTGCGCGCGGCCATTTCCAGCCTGCTGCGCTCGGTTGGCCTGCGTGTGGCCGATTTCGGCTCCGTGCCGCAGTTCCTGGCGCACCGGCGCGAGGAAGCGGCCAGCTGCCTGCTGCTCGACGTGCGGCTGCAGGGCATCAGCGGGCTGGATTTCCAGGCAGAGCTCAATCGCGACGGCGTGGCCTTGCCCGTGGTCTTCATGACCGGCCACGGCGACATCCCGATGTCTGTGCGCGCCATGAAGGCTGGCGCGCTCGACTTCCTGGCCAAGCCGTTCCGCGACCAGGACCTGATCGACGCGGTCAACGCGGCGCTGGAGGCGGACCGCGCCCGGCGCGAGGCCGGCCAGGCGCAGCAAGCCTTGCAGGCCTGCTACCAGTCGCTCACCCCGCGCGAGCGGGAGATCATGGCGCTGGCGGCCAGCGGCCTGATGAACAAGCAGATTGCCGCACAGGTGGGCACCAGCGAGGTGACCGTCAAGATCCACCGTGGCAACGCCATGCGCAAGATGCAGGCGCGCACCTTCGCCGACCTGGTGCGCATGGCCGAAGCGCTCGGCATCGACACGGCGCGCCCGGGCTGAACCAGCCAAGGGTATAGCCGTACTATACCCATGTATGATTTCGCCGCCGCGGCGCCGCCTGTATCGTGCTCCCATGATGTTTCAGGGAGTACGCCGTGTCCAGTTTTACCAGTTCCAGTCCAACGCAGGGCCCTTGCCGCGTCGCCATCGTCGATGACCACGACGACGTGCGCGGCGCCGTCAGCAGCCTGCTGCGTTCCTACGGCTACGCCGCCGCTGAATTCGATTGCGCCGAGAGCCTGCTGGCCGCCGGCGCGCAACACAACAGCCAATGCATCATCAGCGACCTGCAAATGCCGGGCATGAGCGGCATTGAGCTGCTTGAGCATCTGCGCCGCCAGGGCTGCACGGTGCCGTTGATCGTCCTGACCGCCTTCCCCGAGCCTGCAGTGCGCCAGCGCGCGCAGCAGGGCGGGGCGGCGGCCTTTCTCAGCAAACCTTTCCAGGGCGACGAGTTGATGCGATGCGTCAGCCAGGCTTGCGCCGCAACGATTCCTCCTTCGTCTTCAGAGCCATCCGCTTCATCCACCATTTAGGGAGCAGACATGAGTACAGCCTGGAATTCGCGCCGCACCGCCTACGCGCTGCTGGTATGCCTGATCGCCGCCAGCGTGGCGCTGTCGGTCCTGATCGAACGCTCCACCGGCGCCGGCATGACGCGGCTGGTGCACCTGTTCGACGTGGTGGCGCTGCTGACCGGCGCCTTCCTGCTGTACCACGTGCAGGCCCGCTTCCGGGTCGAGCAGCAACTGGCGTACCAGGCCGGGCATGATCCGCTGACCGGGCTGGCCCACCGCCGCTCCTTCGAGGCGCGCCTGCGCAGCCTTCCCGCGCGGCCGCACACCGTGGTGCTGGGCACCATAGACCGCTTCTCGCGCATCGTGGGCGGCTACGGCCACGGCTTCGGCGACCGCATGATCATCGGCCTGGCCCGGCGCATCCAGCATGCGGCCGAGGAATGCGGCGGCGAAGTGTACCGGCTGGACGGCGCCAACTTCGCCATCCTGTACCAGGGCCGCCGCGATAGCCCGGAGTTCGATACCGCCATCGGCGCCCTGCGCGCCAGGGCCGGCCAGCCGTATGTATGCGAAAGCCATGAAGTGTTTACCACCTTGAGCCTGGGCGCGGTGTGCTACCCGCAAGACGGCGCCGAGCCGGACGTCTTGCTGCGCAACGCCGACGCCGCCCTGCAGGCCGCGCGCCAAGCCGGCGGCGACACGCTGGTGCGCTATTCCGAGAGCCTGAACGCACAGGCCGGCCAGCGGCTGGACCTGGAAGCGCAGCTGCGCCGTGCGGTCGAGCGCGGGGAGCTGGAGCTGCACTATCAGCCGCAGCAATCGCTGTCGCACGGCGGCTTGATCGGCTTCGAGGCGCTGATACGCTGGCGCCGTGGCGGCGACCTGGTGGCGCCGGGCCATTTCATACCGCTGGCCGAGGAATCGGGCCTGATCGTCTCCATCGGCGAATGGGTGCTGGAGGAAGTGTGCCGCCAGCTTAGCGTGTGGCAGGCCGACAGCGGCCGGCGCCTGGTCATTGCCGTCAATATCTCGCCGCGCCAGTTCGCCGCGCCGGGCTTCCTGCCGCACATCGAGGCACTGCTGGCCGCCACCCACATCGATCCGTCCTGCATTGAACTGGAAATCACCGAAGGCGTGATGATGGAGAACGCCGAGAGCGCCATCGTGCTGCTGCAGCGCCTGCGCGCGCTGGGCTTGCGGCTGTCGATCGACGACTTCGGCACCGGCTTTTCCAGCCTGGCCTACCTGAGCCGCTTCCCGATCGACAAGCTGAAAATCGACCAGTCCTTCGTGCGCGACATGGGCACGGTGAAGGAGCAAAGCGCCATCGTGCAGGCCACCATCGGGCTGGGCCACAGCCTGGGCATGACGGTGATCGCCGAGGGCGTGGAAACCGAAGCCCAGCGCGCGCTGCTGCACGGCTGGCAGTGCGACGAAATCCAGGGCTACCACTACAGCCGCCCTTTGCCCGCCAAGGCCGCATTGAATTTCCTGCACGGCAGCATGCAGCTGCGCGCAGCCTGACGACAATAACCCCGCCACCAACCGGAGACTGACATGAACTGGTTCTACCACCTGAAGATTGCGCAAAAGCTGATCGCCGCCATTGCCGCCGTGCTGGCGCTTACCGTGGCGCTGGGCGTGTTTTGCTTCCTGCAGCTGCAGCACCTGAACCGTGTCAACAGCGAGATTATGCAGCGCTGGGCGCCGGCGGTGCGCAATGTGCTGCTGATCAAGGCCGACCTGCTGCGCTTCCGCACCTACGAGCTGCAGCATGCGCTGTCCACCCAGGCCGGCGAATTCGATTATTACGAAACGCAGATGAACAATGAAATGGCGCAGCTGCTGGCCGCAGTGGAGTCCTACGCGCAAGCGCCCAAGTCGGACGCCGAACAGGCCGGCTTCCAGCAATTCCGCGCCGCGCTGGATTCCTACCGCGCCGCCGCGCGCCAGGTGGTGGCGCTGAACCGCAGCGGCAACCGTGCCGCCGCACTGGCGGTGCTGCGCGGCGACTCGCGCAAATACAACTTCGAGGCATCCGGGCTGGTGGCGGGGCTGGTGGCAGCCGGCGAAGCGGGCAGCGAGGCGGCGGCGGCATCGGCCGCCGCCGCCTACGCCAAGTCGCGCACCATGATCAGCGGCCTGATCGCGGCCACCGTCGTCCTCGGCATGCTGCTGGCGGCCTGGGTGGCGCGGCTGATTTCGCAGCCATTGCGCCAGGCGGTCGATATCGCCCGGCGCGTCGCCGGCGGCGACTTGCGTACGGTGGCCGTGAGCGGCTGGCGCGATGAAACCGGCGAACTGCTGCGCGCGCTGAACGGCATGAACCAGCGCCTGCGGCAGATGGTGGGCCAGGTGCGCAGCGGCGCCGATACCGTCGCCGCCGCGTCCGAGCAGATCAGTGCCGGCAACGCCGACCTGGCCAGCCGCACCGAGCGCCAGGCCGCCTCGCTGGAGGAAACCGCCGCCACCATGGAACAGCTCACCGTCACGGTCGGCCACAATGCCGACAAGGCGGCACAGGCGCACAGCCTGATGGAGCGCACCGCTGCCCAAGCGCATAGCGCGGAAGAGGCGGTGGGCGCCATGCTGGCCACCATGGACGGCATCGATGCATCCTCGCGCCGCATCGGCGACATCGTCGGCGTCATGGACGGCATCGCCTTCCAGACCAACCTGCTGGCGCTGAACGCGGCGGTGGAAGCGGCACGGGCCGGCGAGCAGGGACGCGGCTTCGCCGTGGTGGCGGGCGAGGTGCGCAGCCTGGCGCAGCGCAGCGCGCAGTCGGCGCGCGAGATCAAGCAGCTGATCGCCGCATCCATCGAGCAGGTGGGCGAGGGCAGCCGCGTGGTGCACGGCGCCGGCGCCACCATCGCCGGGGTGACGGGCGGCGTGCGCCGCGTGGCCGGGCTGGTGGCCGAAATCAGCGCGGGCAACCGCGAGCAGAGCATCGGGTTGCAGCAGGTGAACCACACGCTGTCCGAGCTGGACGGCGCCACCCAGCAGAACGCTGCGCTGGTGGAGCAGTCGCTGGCGGCCTTGGTGTCGCTGGGCGAACAGGCGCAGCGCCTCACCCGCAGCGTGGACGTGTTCCGCCTGCGCGACACGCAGCAGGATGCCAGCGAAGGCGTGATCGACATGGCGCTGGAGCCGGCGCCCGCCGCAGCAGCCCCGGGCTGGCCGGTGCGGCGCGCCGGCGCCCCCCGGCGCCCGCGCGCCGCTGCCCATCCAGTCTACGTGGCGGGGGTGGTATGAGCGCCATCAAGGTCTACCTGCTGCACGACTGCCCCATCGTCAAGGCCGGCCTGAGCGCCATCCTGTCCGGCCAGCCCGGCCTGGACGTGAGCGCGCCGGGGGAATGGCCGGCGCCTGCCGCGGAAGGCGTGGTGATTGCCGACTACGCGGCGGTGATGCAGGCGGCGCGGCAGAAGGAGCGGCTGGCGCGGCTGATGGTGTTTACGTCGCTGCGCAAGGAATGCCAGGTGCTGCGCGCGATGGAGGGCGGCGTGCTTGGCTACCTGGTGCAGGAATGCGCGGCGGCGGACGTGGTGGCCGGTGTACACGCGGTGGCCCAGGGTACGCGCTACCTGTGCGCAGCGGCCAGGCTGGGCGTGGTGAGTTCGCTGGGCCGCCAGCAGCTCACGCCGCGCGAAGAGGAGGTGCTGCACATCCTGGCGCGCGGCTGTCCGGACAAGGCCATCGCGCGCGAACTGGGCATCGGCCTCGGCACCGTCAAGACCCATATGAAGCAGCTGATGCACAAGTTCGACGCCGCCTGCCGCACCCAGGTGGTGCTGGCGGCGTTCGAGCGCGGCCTGCTGGCGGCTTAGCGCGGGCGCAGTGGCCTATGTCGCCAGCGCGATCACGCTCAGCAGCCCCTCGCGCGCCATCTTGGCGTAGGGGCAGACCCGTTCGGCGTTGCGCACCAGTTCCTCCGCCGTGGCCTGGCGCAAGCCGGGCAGGCGGATCTTCACCTCCGCGGTGAGCAGGTACATGCCGTCCACCGGGTCGCGCGCGAAGGACACCGAGACCTCCACCGAGCACTCGGCCGCGCCCAGCCCGGCCCTGGCCGCCAGCAGGCAAAGCACGCCGTGGAAGCAGGCCGCGAAGCCGGCCGCGAACAGCTGCTCCGGATTGGTGCCGCCGCCCGGGCCGCCCAGTTCCGGCGGCAGGCGCAGCGCCAGCTCCAGGTTGCCGTCGTCCGAACGCGCCACGCCGGAGGCGCGCCCGTGCCCGGCCTCGCCGCCCGTCACTGTCACTGCCGTGCTGTAGAGGGTCTGGATGTCCTGCCCGACGTATTTGTCGAGCAGCGATAACGGCGGCGGCGCGAGCGGCTTCATTAGTGGTTGTCTCCCGGGTTTGGAACGCGCGGTGCACGCGTGGATATGCGCTATCCGGCTCAGTCTAAGCCTGCGCCGCTCGGTGCGCTAGATCCGTGCCGGGCGCCACAGTGTTGAGCGCCAGGCACCAATCGCCGGCGGCGGCCATCCGATTGGTGCCTGGCGCTCACCAGCGTGCGGCCCGCCATGTGCCTACCGCCGCCCCCGGCGCGCTCCTAGAATGGCTCTGTACCGCGCGCTTCCGCAAGCGGACACCGGACCCACCAACCAGGAGATCATCATGACCCACCGTATCAACTACCAGGAGCAATCCCCGGAACTGTTCAAGAAGCTCGTGGAGCTCAACACCGTCATCAAGCAAGGCGCGATCGAAGAATCCATCCTCGACCTGGTGGCGATCCGCGCTTCGCAGATCAACGGCTGCGGTTTCTGCGTGGACATGCACATCAAGCAGGCCACCATCCACGGCGAACGCCCGCTGCGCCTGCACCACCTGGCCGCGTGGCGTGAATCGACGCTGTTCATTCCGCGCGAACGCGCCGCGCTGGCCTGGACCGAAGTGCTGACCCGCCTGCCCGAGCAGGGCGTGCCGGACGACATCTACGAGCGTGTGCGCACGCAGCTGTCCGAAAAGGAGCTGTCCGACCTGACCTTCGAGATCATGGCCATCAACGCGTGGAACCGCATCAACGTCGCCTTCAAGTTCGTGCCCGGCTCGTACGACAAGGCCTTCGGCCTGGATAAAGCCCACCTCGAATAACAGCCATGGCGGGTTTTTCCCGCCTTCCGTGCCACGCCTGCTGCCTGGAGCCCATCATGAATGCACCGATCTGCCTGCTTACCAGCCGCGCCGCGGCCCACCGCACCAGGGTTTACCTGATGCACAGCTGTCCCATCGTCTGCGCCGGGCTGGGCGCCATGCTGGCCGGCCAGCCCGGCCTGGACGTGAGCGCGCCGGGGCAGTGGCCGTGCAGCGATGAGGCCTGCGTGGTGATTGCCGATTACGCGTCTGCGCTGCGCGCCGCGCGCGACTGCGGGGGAGCTGGCACGGAGCGGGCCAGGCGGCTGCTGGTGGTCACGCAGCACGGCAAGGAAGGCGAAGTGCGCCTTGCGGTGGATAGCGGCGTGCACGGCTACCTGCTGCAGGAGGCCGATGCCGGCGAACTGGTGGAATGCGTGCGCCTGCTCGGCATGGGCTGCCGCTATCTCGGCGCGGCCGCCAGCCGCAGCGTGGCCAACGCGCTGGGCCGCCCGCCGCTGACGCGGCGCGAGGCCGACGTGCTGTCGATCCTCTCGCGCGGCCATCCGGACAAGCTGATCGCGCGCGAATTGGGCATAGGCGTGGGCACGGTGAAAACCCACATGAAGCAGCTGATGCAGAAGTTCGAGGCGTCCACCCGCACGCAAGTGGTGCTGAGCGCGATGGAGCAGGGGCTGCTGGCCGGCCAGCTCAGTCCACCAGCGTAACGACGCTGAGCAGCCCCTCGCGCGCCATTTTGGCGTAGGGGCAAACGCGCTCGGCGTTGCGCACCAGTTCTTCGGCGGCGGCCTGTTTCATGCCGGGCAGGCGCACCGTCAGCGCGGAAGTGAGCAGATACATGCCGTCCATCGGATCGCGCGCGAAAGAGACCGACACTTCCACCGAGGCGCCGTCCGCGCCCAGGCCGGCCTTGGCCGACAGCAGGCTGATAACGCCGTGGAAGCAGGCCGCAAAGCCGGCTGCGAAAAGCTGTTCGGGATTGGTGCCGCCGCCCGGGCCGCCCAGTTCGGGCGGCAGGCGCAACGATAAATCGAGATTGCCGTCGTCCGAGCGGGCCACGCCGGAGGCGCGCCCGTGTTCGGCCTCGCCCCCCGTTACCCGCACCGTCGTCGTGTACAAGGGCTGGATATCCTGGCCCACGTATTTATCGAGCAGCGAGAGCGGCGGCGGGGCGAGCGGCTTCATTTCTTCTGCAGCCAGCTCTGGATGGTGGCCGTGCCCAGGCGCGCTTTGCCGGCCGGGACCAGGGTGCGCTCGTTCAGCAGCGCGCCGAAGTAGCGCGCGCCGGCATCGGCTTCCACCTTGTGCGGATCACCGATCGACTGCAGGTATTGCTGCACCAGCCCGGATAGCGGGAACGCTTCCGGACCGGCGATTTCCACCGTGCCGTTGAGCGGGGCGGCGGTGGCGTAATCTGCCATGGCCAGCGCCACGTCGTCCGACGAAATCGGCTGCACCAGCGCCGGCGACAGGCGCACGGTATTGCCGTCCGCGCCGGATTGCGCGATCCCGCCGAGGAATTCGAAGAACTGGGTCGAATGGACGATGGTGTAGGGCACCTTGGCCTCCTTGATCAATTTTTCCTGCGCTATCTTACCCCGGAAATAGCCGCTTTCGGCCAGCAGATCGGTGCCCACCACCGACAGCGCGATATGGTGCTTCACGCCTGCCTCGGTTTCCGCCTTGAGCAGGTTGCGGCCGGACGCGGTGAAGAAGGCCAGCACGTCGTCGTCCGCGAAGGACGGTGAATTGGCCACGTCGATCACCACGTCGGCCCCGGCCAGTGCGGCGGCCAGGCCTTCGCCGGTGACGGTGTTGACGCCGGAATTGGGCGAAGCGGCGATGGCTTCATGGCCGCGCTGCTGCAGGATCTTGATGGTTTTGCTGCCGATCAGGCCGGTGCCACCGATAACGACGATTTTCATGATGAAACTCCTTGTGTTGCGCTCAGGACGGCTGAGGGACCCGGTTGCGGAGATCGCGGTACAAGGTCCAGTTTAGGTTGCGCATGGGGGCGCCGGTAGGCCTGCGCATGGCTCCACAGTGGTGAGCGGCAGGCACCAATGGCGCGGGTTGGCAAGCGCAGTCAGGGCGGGGAGAAATTGCCGATGCAGTACAGGTCCAGCGAGCGGATCTGCAGCGTGATGTAGTCGATGAAAACGCGGCTGCGGGTGGGCAGGTGGCGCCGGTTCAGGTAGCACAGATAGTGGCCCCGGTCGTCCGGCGCGTATTGCGGCAGCACCGCCACCAGCTCGCCGCTGCGCAGCAGCTCGCAGACCTGGTAACCGGCCAGCTGCGCCAGCCCTTCGCCGTTGAGCACCGCCTGCAGCACCAGGTCGGCGTCATTGAAGGTGCAGGAAGCCTTGGGCTGCAGCGAGCGCGTCACGCCGCCGACCCGGAATTCCCATTCCTCCACCCGGCCCGAGGACTCGCGGTAGGTGATGCAGCGGTGCCGGGCGATGTCGTCCACGCTGTCCGGCAGGCCATGCGCCCTGGCGTAGGCGGGCGAGGCGCATACCAGCAGCTGCATCGGGATCAGCTGCTTGGCCACCACCTGGCTGTCGTCCATGCGGCCATTGCGGAACGCCACGTCGACGCGCTTGGCGATGAAGTCGGTGGGGTTGCTGTCCAATACAAGATCGACCGTGATGTCCGGGTACAGGGCGCGAAAGCCGCTCAGCAGCGGCGCCACCACCTTGCGTCCGAAGCCGGCCGTGGCGCACAGGCGCAGCTGGCCGCGCGGCGCGCCCGAGCGCAGGTCGCGCATTTCTTCCACGGCCTGCACGATGCGTTCCACGCCGGGGCTGCAATACTCGTAAAATAACTGGCCTTCGCTGGTGAGCGTGGTGCTGCGCGTGGTGCGCAGGAACAAGCGGGTGTCGAGCTGGGTTTCCAGTTTGAGGATGCTGCGGCTCACCGCCGAACGGCCGATGCCGAGCCGGTCCGCCGCCCTGGCGAAGCTGCCTTCGGTGGCCACGGCGATAAACGCCACCACCCCGGCGTAGGTGGTGGCGAAGCTGGACGCGAGGGCGTCGGATTCTGCTGCGGAGAATGAATTCATGTTTTCCAGAGCATTATTCTGAGACAATATTGACAGGAAGTAGATTAAACCTGCAGGAGTGGCGAGTAAATGCCAAACATCGGTGATTTTCTGCCAAGCGCGCCGCGCCGGCCGCTGGTGCTATTCGTGGCCTTCCCCGGCCTGTGCATGCTGGACATGGCCGGCCCACAGACCGTGTTCTGGTGCGCGGACCGCGTGATGCGGCAGCGCGGCCGCCCCGGCTACGCGCGCCACACGGTGAGCGTGGAGGGCGGTGCGGTGCCGACGCTGGAGGGCGTGCCCATGTTCACCGAGTCCCTGTCGGCGTTCCGGCCGGAAGACGTGGACACCATCGTGGTCCCCGGCGCGCCCCATATCGAACAAGTGCTGCAACATGCGCAGCCGCTGGTGGACTGGCTGCGCGCGGCGGCGGGCACCGCACGCCGCACCACCTCGGTCTGCAGCGGTGCATTTGTGCTGGCGCAAGCAGGTTTGCTCGACGGTAAGCGCGCCGCGACCCACTGGGCCTTGAGCGACCGGCTCAAGGAGCTCCATCCCAAGGTGGAAATCGAGCGCCAGGCCATCTTCGTGCACCAGGGCGGCATCTGGACCTCGGCCGGTGTGACCGCCGGCATCGACCTGGCGCTGGCGCTGGTGGAAGCGGACTGCGGGCGCGACGTGGCGCTGGAAGTGGCGCGTGAGCTGGTGGTGTTCGTCAAGCGGCCGGGCGGGCACGCGCAGTTCAGCGCCTTGCTGGACTCGCAGCTGCGCGACGGCGACAAGTTCGAAGCGCTGCACTTGTGGATCGCCGACAACCTGGGCAACGCCAGCCTGACGGTGGACGAACTGGCCAGGCGCGTGCTCATGAGCCCTCGCAATTTCTCGCGCGTGTACCGCGAAACCACGGGCCGCACGCCGGCCAAGGCGGTGGAGCTGTTCCGCCTGGAGGCGGCGCGCCGCCTGCTGGAAGATTCCAGCCGCAATATCGACCAGATCGCGCGCGACTGCGGCTTCGGCGACGAGGGCCGCATGCGGCAGTGCTTCCAGCGCAACCTGTCCGAATCGCCCAGCGCCTACCGCGAACGCTTCCGCAGCGCTGCCTGAGGCCTCCCTGGCTGGCCGCGTCACAGGATGATGGCGTGGCGCGCCGCAACCCCATCGTCCGGCGGCGCTTCCTCGCCCAGCAGTTCGCGCAGGTCGCCCTCGATCTGGCGGCAGATATGCGTGACCGGCACGTCGTTGGCGCCGCCCTCGAAGGGATTCTCGGTGCTCTCGCCCACCTGGTCCAGCGCCACATACATCCACGCCACCAGCACGCTGAACGGAATCGCCAGCCAGGCCATGTGGCCGGCCAGCGCGCCGCCCACCACCTCATTGAGCTTGTCGAATTCCCGCACCACGCCCAGCGGCAGCAGCGCGGCGAAGAGCCACACGAAGAGAGTGTGGACAATGGCGTACTGGCGCGGGTAGGGGAAGTTCTTGATGCGCTCCGCGCGGCTGTGCAGGTCGATCAGCTCCTTCAGGGTTTTCTGCATCTCGGCGTGCTGCAGCACCGGGATCGCCTGGCTGGCAAACAGCTCCTTGATGGCGCTGCTTTGCATGCCGATCAGCGTCAGCGCGGGCCGGCGTGAGCGGGCCAGTTGCGCCGCGCTGGCTTCCGGCAGATAGGCGCGCAGCGCCGACTCCAGCGGCACATCGTGCTCGGCCACCGTATAACATCTGGCGCGGTACTCGAAGTTGTATTGGTTGGCCGCCGCCTCCCACACGCGCGCGCTGCGTAGCTGGTAACGGACGCAGGCCAGCCACGCCAGGTGGCGCTGCACCAGCTCGCGCGCAGCCAGCGGCATGCCGGTGAAGTCGCGGCTGATCAGGCCCCAGTAGCGGCTGATGCTGGCGAGGCTGCTCCACACCTGCTGCGCCTCCAGCGTCCGGTTGTAGGTTTGCGCGTTCTTGAAGCCCACGATGAAAGAGGCCGCCGTGCCCAGCAGCGCCGCCACCGCCCATGGCATGGCCAGCCAGCGCCATTCAAGCAGCTCGTAGGCCGCCACCTGCGCGGTAGACAGCGCCAGCAGGATATAAGTCTTGCGCCGCGTCCAGCGCAGGAATTCGGCCAGGCCGTAGGATCGTCCGATGTGCATGATGTATTCCGGGTGCGTGGGATGCATCCAGTATCACATGCGCGGCACGTCTTGATTGGTGCCTGATGCTCACCAGCGTGGGGCCCGCCATGTGCCTACCGGCGGCGGTGGCGCGCACCTAGAATGAATCCAGCAGCAGCCCACCACCCAACTGGAGAACCACCATGAACACCAAGAACATCGTCCTCGGCCTGTGCGTGAACGTCGCCATGATCCTGGCAATGCCGGCGGCGCAAGGCGCACCCGGCGGCGTGTCGGTCAAGCCTCTCATCAACAGGGACGTGCCCGAATCAGCTGGCAAGGAATTGCTGATGATCTCCGTGGAATACGCCCCCGGCGGCGAAGATCCGGTGCACCGCCACGACGCGCACGGCATAGTCTACGTGCTGGAAGGCTCCATCGTCATGGGCGTCAAGGGCGGCAAGGAAGTGACCCTGAAGCCGGGCGACACCTTCTATGAAGGCCCCGCCGACCTGCACACCGTGGGCCGCAACGCCAGCAAGACCAAGCCGGCCAGGTTCGTCGTCTTCCTGCTGAAGGAGAAGAACAAGCCGGTGCTGATCCCGACCGACCACTAAGGGGTACGGAGATTCCTGCGTCACACGTACGCCAGCATGCGGCCGCAAGTGATCAGCGCCACCCACAGCAGCAGCGACAGCGCCGCCTGAGCCCGCGCCAGTGGCGGGGCAGGGTGCCCGACGTCCCAGGCCGCCGCATTGCGGTACACGCCGGCATGGAAGCAGGCCGCGTTCAGGCCGGCCGCAGCCAGCAGCGCCAGCTTCAGCCTGAAGACGGGATTGGCGATGAATTCCAGCGGCTGGGAGGCAAACAGCAGCGCGCCGGCCGGCACCACCAGCAGCAGGCTGGCCAGCGCCCAGCGCAGCAGGTGCCGCCCCAGCGTCCGCACCGGCAGCGTGCGCGCGCAGCCCAGCACGCGCAGGTCGAACAGCGCCACAGCGCCCACCAGCACGGCAAAGCCGAAAATGTGCACGGTTTCCACCACGGGATAGAGCCACAGGCTGCCGCGCATGGCCTGCGACAGCGGTGTCGACGCCAGCCACTCGGCGGCGCCGGCCACCAGCGGCATCAGCGCAGCTCCGTGGTCTTGCCGGCCAGGGTGATGCGTTCGGCGCGCAGTTCGTCGCCCTTGCTGCGGTGCGGATAGCCCATCACGCTGGCCTGCTTGCCGGCCGCCAGCGCGTCCTTTTCCAGCCCCCGGCTTTCCATGCGCGAGGGCGGCGCCAGCACCACGGTCCAGCTCTGGGTGCCGGTCTTGAGCCGCACGAAGCCGTGCGGATGCGAATAACCCGCCTCCTCGATAGTGCCGCTCAGCGTCAGCGGCCGCTGCGCGTCGTATTCGCTCCAGCCGTGGTGGGCCAGGGCGGATGTCGCCGCAAACGCGGCCAGCAAGAACCAGTTTCTCATGGTGTGCTCCCGTATCAGAATGGCATCTGGTGACGGAGCGATTCTACGCCGTCTGGGGCGGAGGGGCGCACAGCCCGGGAAGCAGCCGCGCCGCTACCCCCGCCGCGACAGCACGGCTGCCTGGTGCGCGTCCTTTTCCTGCCACTTGGACGCGCCCAGCAGGATCACGTGCAGTTGCTGCACGAAATTTTCCTCCATCTCGCCCTCCAGCAGCGGCTGGCCGGGCGGCAGGTCCAGGATGTCGGTGGCGGCGGCCAGCATGGTCATGACGATCAGGCCGCACACCATCTGCAGGCGCGGGGTCGGCAAGTCCCTGTAGCGGCCCAGTGCGCGGATGTCCTGCGCCATTTCATTGGTGAAGTGGGTCACGTCGGTGCGGATCGCCAGGCGCAGGATGCGGCTGCCGCCCGAGCGCTCGGTGGCGATGAACTGGAACTGCAGCCGGTTCGCCTTCACATAATCCAGGTACACCCGCACCGAGCGGCGCAGGATGGAGCCGCGTGAAACGTCGATCTGGCGCGCTTCGCGCAGCAGGCGGCGCAAGGTGATGCCCATCTCGTCCACCAGTTCCAGCCCCAGCTCGTCCGTGTTGCGGAAGTGGCGGTAGAAGGCGTTCGGCACCACGCCGGCCTGGCGCGCGATCTCGCGCAGCCCCAGGCTGGTGAAGCTGCGCCCTTCGCCCACCAGCGTCAGCGCCGCCTGCAGCAATGCCTTGCGGGTGCCGGTCTTGCGTTCCGGCCGTGCCGCGCCTTCCTCGGTTTCGTGTTCGCTCATAGATCTCATGTGTACAGGTGTATCCCTATTTTACACGGCCATGGCAGGCAAATGTGACAGGCTGATGACAGGTTTGCCTGTTATTTAGTCAACCGGGGCTTGACTTGATGTGTACAAGTGTACACAATCATGGCAATCCTTATTATTTGCCATGCGTTTGCTATCCCAATGACTTTACGATCTTCCCTGGCCAGCCTGGCGGACATGTTCGCCTACCCGCTGCGCCATTCGCACTACGTGGAGCTGGTGAACCCGCTCTGGACCTCGCACGCCCTGATGGCGCGCGTGGTCGCCGTGCATGAAGAAACCGCCGACAGCCGCACCCTGACCCTGCGCCCGGGCGCCGGCTGGCGCAGCCACCGTCCCGGCCAGTTCGTGCGCCTGGGCGTGCCGATCGGCGGCCAGCGCCATACCCGCACCTATTCCATCTCGTCCGCGCCGGACCGCGAGGACGGCTGCATCACCGTCACCGTGAAGGCGGTGGCCGAAGGCAGGGTGTCGCAGCGCCTGGTGCGCCAGGTGCGCGTGGGCGAATACCTGCCGCTGGGCGAACCGCAAGGCGATTTCGTGCTGCCCGAGTCGATGCCGGTGCACCCGCTGTTCATCACCGGCGGCAGTGGCATTACGCCCGTCATGAGCATGCTGCGCAACTACGTGCAGGAGTACGAAGTGGTACCGGACACGGTGCACATGCACTATGCGCCGCGCGCCGGCGACGTCATTTTCGGCGCCGAACTGGATAAGCTGGCCGCCACCCAGCGCCACTACCAGCTGCAGCGCTACTACACCCAGGACGGCGGCGCCCACTTCAGTGCCGCACAGCTGGAAGCGGCCTGCCCGGACTGGCGCACGCGCGAAGTGTGGGCCTGCGGCCCGGCTTCCCTGCTGGCGGCGGTGGAAGCGCACTGGCAGGCTGCCGGCCTGTCGCACCTGCTGCACGTGGAGCGTTTCCACGCACCGCTGGCCGCAACCACCGCCGAAGCGACCGCAGGCCGCGTCACCTTCGCCGGCAGCGCCACCGAGGCGCAGTCGGACGGCGCCACCAGCCTGCTGCTGATCGCCGAGAATGCCGGCCTCAATCCCAAGCACGGCTGCCGCATGGGCATCTGCCACGGCTGCGACACCAAGCTGGTCAGCGGCTGCGTGCGCGACCTGCGCAACGGCGCCCTGATCGCCGAGCCGGGCGACACCGTGCAAGTCTGCGTCTGCAGCGCAGTCGGCGACGTCGAACTGGCGCTGTAAACTATTTAAGAGAATTCCATGCCCATTCCATCCCACCTCTCCCCCGCCGACATCGCGGCCTTTGGCAGCGAGATCGAATCCATCCGCAACGAAGTCATGGCCAGCCGCGGCGAGCGCGATGCGCGCTACATCCGCCGCTTGCTGAAAATCCACCGCTATCTGGAGATCAGCGGCCGCCTGGCCATTTACGCCAGCCTGGCGCTGCTGCCGCAATGGGGCCATGCGCTGGCCGGCTGGGCCTTTTTCTGGCCCGTGATGGTGCTGGGCGTGCTGACGCTGGGCGCGGCCAAGATCCTGGAAAACATGGAGATTGGCCACAACATCCTGCACGCGCAATGGGACTGGCTGCGCGACCCGGAAATCCAGTCGGGCCGCTGGGAGTGGGACCATGTGTGCCCGTCCGACCAGTGGAAGCACGCCCACAACGTCAAGCACCACACCTGGACCAATGTGCTGGGCAAGGATGCCGACGTGGCGGGTTACGGCCTGCTGCGCCTGTTCTCCGGCCAGCGCTGGAAGCCCTTCAACCTGGGCAATCCGCTGTGGGCCTTGCTGCTGGCGGTGTTCTTCGAGTGGGGCATCGCGATCCAGGAACTGGAGCTGGGCCGCGTGCTGCAGGGCCGCCTGAAGTGGGCCACCTTGCGTCCAATGTGGCTGCGCACGCGCGGCAAGATCCTGCGCCAGATGCGCAAGGACTACCTGCTGTTCCCGCTGCTGGCCGGCCCGTTCTTCTTCTACGTGGCGGGCGCCAACGCGGCGGCCAACATCGTGCGCAACCTGTGGACCTATCTGATCATTTTCTGCGGCCACTTCCCGATGGACGTGCACGTGTTTACCAAGGCTGAGGTGGAGAACGAAAGCCGCGCGCACTGGTACGTGCGCCAGCTGCTGGGTTCCTGCAATATCAAGGGCGGCAAGCTGTTCCACATCATGAGCGGCAACCTGAGCCACCAGATCGAGCACCACCTGTTCCCCGACATGCCGAGCAACCGCTACGGCGAGGTGGCGCCGCGCGTGCGCGCGCTGTGCGCCCGGTACCGCCTGCCGTACAACACCGGCTCGCTCACGCGCCAGTTCGGCACCACGGTGCTGCGCATCCTGCGCATGAGCTTCCCCGGTTACAGCCCGCTGCTGGACGGCCCGCCGCCGGCGCGTCCGCAGCGTGCGCGCAAGGTGGGCGACGCCGCCACCTCGGCGTAATTACCTCCTCTCGGCCTGCGGCGTGCTCACCAGCTTCTGCAGGCTGTATCCCTGTTTCTCCAGGCGCGCCAGCAGGGCCGCGTACGCTTGCGGCGCCACTTGCGGCGTGCGCGACAAGATCCACAGGTACTCGCGTTTCGGTTCGCTCACGGCCGCAAGCTGGTACTGCTCGTCCAGGTCGATGACCCAGTAGTCGGCCCACACGAAGGGCAAGAAGGACAGCCACGCCGGCGCAAAGCGCACTTCCAGCTTGGGCGACTCGGCGCCGCCCACCTGGCGGCCCTCGGCTGTCGCGACGATGGCGTCGTTCTTTTCAATCGCGCAGCGGTTGGTCACCAGTACCGTCTTGTCGGGCTGCAGCGCGTAGGTCGCGGTGGTGTTGCCCACGCATTTGCGCTGGAAGTAGTTGGGATATTTTGCGATCTCGTACCAGGTGCCCATGTAGCGCGGCACGTCCAGCGCGGGGATCGGCTGCACGGGTTCCGCTGGCGCCGCGGCGGCGCCGGCGCAGGCCAGAGCGAGGCTGGCGGCAGTCAGGATTTTAAGCATTGGATAGTCTCCGGGCGAAAGCCGCCATGGTAGCGCCTGGCGCCGAAATGTGCTGCGGAAATCAATCCGGGCCGGGAAATCACCTATACTGTCACGATGAAAATTGCCATGTTGCTGGCGCTGGCAATGGCCCTGCCGGCTGCGGCGGAATGCAGCAAGGTCATCGTCTCCGCCGATCCCGACTATCAGCCACTGCATTGGTATGACGGCCAGAGCTTGCGCGGCGCCAGCATCGACCTGGCTACCCGCGTGCTGGAGGACATCGGCGCGCCCTATGAAGTGCGTTACAGCGGGCCGTGGAAGCGGGTGCTCGCCGCGGCGCAGGCTGGCCAGGTGGACCTGGTGGCGACGCTGAAGATCCTGCCGGAGCGCGAGCGCTACCTGGCGTTTGCGCCCACCCCTGCGTTCCGCAACCCGGTTGCCATCTTCGTTGACCGCCAGCGCAGCTTTGCTTACGCCAACTGGGACGACTTGCGGGACAAGCGTGGCGGCGCCGCGCTGGGTAACCGCTTTGGCCCGGATTTCGACAGATTCGCCGAGACGGAACTGCACTTGCAGGAGTCCGGCACGCTGGACACCAATTTCCGCAAGCTGGGGCTGGGCCGCATCGACTACTTCCTGGTCGGACTGTACGCCGGAGAGGCATACCTGGCCAACCATGGGCTGGGCGAGCGTTACATGGCCCTGCGGCCTTTCGCCACCGAGGACAGGAACTACTTCGGCTTCTCGCGCAACAGCCCGTGCATCAAGTACCTGGAGCCGTTCGAAGCGCGCTTGCGCGCGCTGGTGAAGTCCGGCGCCGCCGTGTCCATCCTGAACGCCAACCTGCAGCGCACCGGCATTTTGCTGGACGGCGCCAGCTTGACGCACAAATAGCCGATTACATGCCTGGCGGCGGCACTTCGGGGATCTGGTTGCGCAGGCTCAGGTTGATCGAATTCCAACCCCTGATGACAGCGATGGCGTAGGCCATTTCAGCCACTTCGGTTTCGTTGAAGTGCGCGCGCAGCTCGGCGTAGGCGGCGTCGGTGTCGTCCTTGTGCGGCAGCGCGTTCACGGCTTCAGCCCAGCCCAGCGCGGCGCGTTCGCGGGCGCTGAAGAAGGAGGCGGGGGCTTCGCGCCAGCCGGCGATGGCGTTCAGGTGACGGTAGTCCGCGCCTTGCTTCACCAGGTCGCGCCAGTGCATGTCCACGCACAGGCCGCAGCCGTTTATCTGCGACACGCGCAGGTTGATCAGCTCCACCAGGCGCGCGCCCAGCGAACTTTGCTTGGCGGCGCCGGACAGGGCGATCATCGCTTTCAGGGGAGCGGGGGCCAGGGTGAACAGCGAAATACGTGCACTCATGATGGTCTCTTTCAGGTCAGGGCAACACCCAATGTGCTGCTTTCATACCCATAAGACGTGGACCGCCGCGCCCTTGTGACAGCTTTTCGGGAAAATTGTTCAAATTTTCCGATTTCAGCCGTTCAGCATGCGTCCGCCATCAACGACAATCTCGGCGCCCACCGTCCAGCGGGACTCGTCCGAAGCGAGGTACAGCACCGCCTTGGCCACTTCCTCCGGTGTGCCGAAGCGGCCGGCCGGGATTGATGCGGTAATTTCCTGGTTGAGCTGCCCGCGGTAGGCGTCCGGTATGCCCAGCTTGTCATACAGCGGCGTGTCGACCGGGCCTGGGCTGACGGCGTTGACGCGGATGCCGTTTCCCAGCAGTTCGCTGGACAGCGTCTTCGACATGTTCAGGAAGGCGGCCTTGGTCGCGGCGTAGACCGATGAACGCGCCGCGCCGACATGCGCGCTGACCGACGTGTTGAGCACCACCGAAGCGGGGTTGGCGAATACCGGCAGCAGCGCCTGGATCAGGAAGTAGGGGCCCTTGACGTTGACGTCGAACGAGCGGTCGAACATTTCCTCGGTCCACGATTCGACCGGCGCCCAAACGGAGACGCCAGCGTTGAGAAAGGCGATATCGAGCTGGCCGTAATGGGCCTGGACGGCCTGCGCCAGTTGCTTCTGGGCGGTCACGCTGGCCGAGTCGGCACTCAGCACCAGAACCTCGCTGCCAAGTTCCGCCCTGGCCTTGGCAATGGACTGCGGAGTGATCCCGGTGACGATGACGCGGGCGCCTTCGGCAAGGAATTGCCGGGCAGTTTCGAGGCCGATGCCGCTGGTGCCGCCGGTGATAAGTGTGCGTTTGCCTTGTAAACGGGCCATTAAAAGTTCTCCTGTTGGTGATTCGTGGCCAGCCAGTATCGGCCGGCCTGCCGTGGAGTGAACTATGCGCCCATGCTTCAAATCCGATAAGATCATGTCTTTGCATATGTTTCATGCTTCCGGAGCATGAATGGAGCATGAATGGAGCATGAATGGAGCATGAATGGAGCATGAAACGGGGCATGAATAACAGCCTGATCAAGGCACGAATGGAGAGTTGACCTTGGACCGCTTTCTTGTGATGTCCTGCTTTGCGCGCGCGGTGGAGACCGGCAGCTTCTCCGCCGCCGGCCGCGACCTGGGTCTGGGACAGCCCAACGTGAGCCGCCATGTGGCGGCGCTGGAAGAGCATCTGCAAACCCGGCTGCTGCACCGGTCCACGCGCAAGCTTGCGCTCACGCCGGAGGGCGAGCGCTATTATGCGGAAGTGCGGCGCATCCTGGACGCGGTGGAGGAGTCCGAGTCGTCCTTCAGGGAGAACGCCAATCCGTCCGGCCTGCTGCGCGTGGCCTGCCCGACGGCGCTGGCCCACGCCTTTGTGCTGCCGCATATTCCCGCGTTCCTGGAACGCTATCCGGGCCTGGCGCTGGAGCTCCAGCTCAATGACCGGTATGTCGGCCTGGTCGACGAGGGTGTGGAGCTGGCGATCAGGATAGGACACCTGGAGGACAGTGCGCTGCGTGCGCGGCGCATCGGCCTGTTCGAGCGCGTATTTGTGGCCAGCAAGGGCTATCTCGCCAAGCGCGGCATGCCCCTCGCGCCCGACGATCTGCGCGGGCACGATTGCGTGGTCTACACCTTGCTGTCGTCAGGCGCCACATGGCGCTTCCGGGATACCGAAGTTCCCGTGTCCGGCAGGCTCCGGGTCAACTCGCCGGAGGCCGCGCGCGAAATGGTCAATGCGGGACTCGGGATCGGACATGGGCCGGCATGGCTCTTCCAGGAAGGGCTCGGGAGCGGCAATCTGCAACTGCTGCTGACGGAACATACGCCCCCGGCGGTGCCGGTTCAAATCGTCTACGTCGCAAACCGGCTGCTTCCGACCCGGGCTGTCGCATTCATGGATTTCATTGCCGGCGTGTTCGCACAGCTTCCGGCGTTTACGCCGGGCGCATGAAGGGCAATCACTCACGAGAATGCGCAAACGGCGTGAAGGGATTGAGACATAATCGGCTCCATCCCATCGTCCGTCTGCAAGGTATCCCGTGGCCCGAAATTGCTTGTCCCTCCTGATTGCTGCCTGCTGGCTGGCCGGCGCCAGCCTCTATGCCGCCGAAGTGCGCGACCTCTCCGGCCAGTGGCGCTTCGCCATGGACCGCGCGGACGAGGGCGTGAGCCAGGCCTGGTACAGGCGCGGCCTGGCTGGCAGCATCGCCATTCCCGGCATCCTGCAGGCGCAGGGACAGGGTGACGAGATCACCGCCAAGACGCCCTGGGTACTGTCCCTGTACGACAAGAACTGGGACCAGCGCGAGGACTACAAGGCGCACACCGCGCCGGGGCAGGTGAAAGTGCCGTTCCTGTCGCAGCCGCCGCGCCATTACCTGGGTGCGGCCTGGTACCAGCGCGACGTGGAAGTGCCTGCGGCGTGGAAGGGCAAGCGCGTGGTGCTGTTCCTGGAGCGGCCGCGCTGGGGCTCTACGGCCTGGGTGGGCGACAAACAGGTCGGCGCCAACCTGAGCCTGGTGGCCGAACACGAATACGACCTGGGCCTGCTGGCGCCGGGCAAGCACCGCGTCTCCATCCGCGTGGACAACCGCATGCTGATGGCGTACCGGCCGGATGCGCACAGCGTGTCCGATTCGCTGGGCATGAGCTGGAACGGCATCATCGGCAAGGTCGAGTTGCGCGCCACCACGCCGGTGTGGCTGGACGATGTGCAGGCCTATCCCAACGTGCAGGACAAGTCCGTGCTGCTGAAGGTCCGCATCGGCAACGCGGCCGGCCGCGCCGGCGCCGGCGTGCTCGCGGCGAATGGCGTTGCGCACAAGGTCAGCTGGGGCGAAGGCGGCGGTGTGGCCGAGATCAAGGTGCAGTTCCCGGCCGGCGCGCAGCCCTGGGACGAGTTCCACCCCGTGCTGCACAAGATCAGGCTGCAGCTCAAGGGCGGCGCCGCCAACGACGCGCGCGACGTCAGCTTCGGTTTCGCGCAGATT
This sequence comes from Massilia sp. Root351, assembly GCF_001425045.1. GTDB lineage: Bacteria > Pseudomonadota > Gammaproteobacteria > Burkholderiales > Burkholderiaceae_D > Rugamonas. The sequence continues at coordinate 302,374 of NZ_LMDJ01000002.1, forward strand.
GCCGCGCGCGGCAAGGACTTCGTGCTGAACGGCCGTCCGCTGCTGCTGCGCGGCACCCACCACGGCGGCGATTTCCCGCTCACCGGCTATCCGCCCACCGACGTGGCCTATTGGCGCAAGATCTTCCAGATCAACAAGGACTGGGGCATCAACCATATCCGCTTCCATTCCTTCTGCCCGCCGGAAGCGGCTTTCCAGGCCGCCGACGAAGTGGGCATGTATCTGCAGCCGGAACCCGGCATGTGGAACGAGGTGTCGCCCGGCACGCCCATGGACAAGATGCTGTACGAGGAAACCGAGAGGATGATACGGGCCTACGGCAACCACCCGTCCTTTGTGCTGTTCAGCCCCGCCAATGAACCCAAGGGACGCTGGAAGGAGGCTTTCGACAAGTGGATCGCGCATTACCGCGTGGCCGATCCGCGCCGGCTGTACTCCAACGGCACCGGCCACACCGAGAAGGAGGTGCCGGGCCTGGGCGAGGGCACGGATTTCCTGGCCATGCAGCGCATCGGCCCCAAGCCCCTGCGCGGCAACAAGGGCTGGTTCGGCAGGGACTACGGCGAATCGCTGGCGGACATCCACGTGCCGGTGGTGTCGCATGAAACCGGACAATGGGTGGCGTATCCCGATTTCAGCGTGATCGACAAATTCAAGGGCTATCTGCGGCCGGGGAATTACGAGATCTTCCGCGACTCGCTGGCGCGGCACGGCATGGCCCACCGCAACAAGGACTTCGCCTACGCGTCCGGCAAGTTCCAGCTGAACAGCTACAAGGAAGACATCGAAGCCAACCTGCGCACGCCCGGCATGATGGGCTACCAGCTGCTGGACCTGCACGACTACCTCGGCCAGGGCACGGCGCTGGTCGGCGTGCTCGATACGTTCTGGGAGCCGAAAGGCTACGCCACCGCCAGCGAGTTCCGCCGCTTCAACGGCCGGACGGTACCGCTGGCGCGCGTGATGAAGCGCGTCTACACGTCCGAAGAAACGCTGACGGCGGAGGTGGAGATCGCGCACTTCGGCGAACGCCCGCTGGCCGATGCGCGGCCGTACTGGAAACTGGTGGACCCGGCAGGCAAGACGGTGGCCGGCGGCGAGTTCCCGGCACGGGCCATCGCCATCGGCAAGAACATCAAGCTCGGCACGGTGCGGGCCGCGCTGTCGGCGCTGCCGGCGCCGCAAGCGTACAAGCTGGTGGTGGGCCTGCACGGCACGGACGCTGAGAACGACTGGAATATCTGGGTCTACCCTTCGCAGGTGGACGCTGCGGCGCCGGACGGCGTGCTGGTGACGCACAGCTGGCCGGAGGCCGAGGCCCGCCTGGCGGCTGGCGGCAAGGTGCTGTACCTGCCGCTGGCGGCCGACCTGGACTGGAACTCGCCGCCGCTGGACACCGTGCCCGTCTTCTGGAACCGCCTGATGAACCCGGCCTGGGGCCGCATGCTGGGCGTGTGGGTGGACCGGCGCCACGCCGCGCTGTCGCAGTTCCCCACCGAATCGTTCAACGACTGGCAGTGGAACGAGCTGGTGGCCAACACCCGCGCCGTGAACCTGGACCGCCTGCCGCCGGCGCTGCAGCCCATCGTGCAGCCGGTGGACGACTGGAACCGCAACTTCAAGCTCGGCCTGCTGTTCGAGGCGCGGGTGGGCAAGGGCAGGCTGATGGTGGCCAGCGCGGACCTGGAGCGCGACCTGGAGCGCCGCGTGGTGGCGCGCCAGCTGCGCAAGTCGCTACTGGACTACATGGCCGGCAGCGCGTTCAGTCCGCAAGCCGAGCTGACACCGGCGCAGTTGCGCAGCGTGCTGTTCGACACGCAAGTGATGAAGAAGCTGGGGGCCACGGCCGCGGCGGCAGCGGGCGGCAGCGAGACAGCCAACGTCGCCAACGCCATCGACGGCGACCCGAACACCTTCTGGAGCGCCGACGGCAAGCATGGCGCGGCGCGCGAGCTGGCGCTGGCCTTCCCGCAGCCGGTGAGCTTCTCGGGCCTGGTGCTGATGCCGCGCCAGAACCATCGCGACCACGAAGGCGATGTGCGCGAGTACGTGGTCCACGTCAGCGACGACGGCGTCAACTGGCGCGAGCTGAAGCGCTGCGTGCTGGTGTCCACTTTTGACCAGCAATCCATCGACTTCGGCCAGTCCGTCACGGCAAGGCATCTGCGCTTCAGCGCGCTGTCGGGCTTCGGCAAGGATACCGGCAGCGCGCTGGCCGAGCTGGCGCTGCGCTACACCGGGCCGGCGCTGCCGGGCAACGCCGGCCCGGTGACGTACAAGCGGGTGAAATCGGCCTCGGCCGACATCGATGAGAACTTGCCGGCCGAGGAGAAGAAGCCTGCCAGGTAGCGGGCCGATAAACAGGCGTGGAACGAATCGGCCGCCGCAGGGTCGAACCTGCACAGGTAGCAGGAGGGCACCATGCACGTGGTCGATGTGACGATGCTGTATGCCGGCGCTGGCGGCGGGGTCAGCACGTATCTGGACGCCAAGGCCCGCTGGCTGCACAGCCACGGTGGCGTGCGCCACACCATCGCCAGCCCCAACCTGCCGCGCCACGCCGGCTTGCTGGCCAGTGCCGGCCCGCCTTACACGGCGGCGCTGCCGGGGCTGGGATTGCCGGGGCTCAGCGGCTATCGCTTGCCGCGCTCGGCCGCCAGCGCCGCGCGCGTGCTCACCGCGCTGGCGCCGGACCTGATCGAAGCGGGCGATGCCGGTCCCTGTGCCTGGGCCGCGCTGCGCGCGCGGCAGCGCCTGCAGGTTCCGGTGCTGGCCTTCTTCCATTCCGACTTGCCGCAACTGGTGCGGCGCCGCTTCGGCCCGGGTGCAGGGCAACTGGCGTGCCGTTACCTGCAGCGCCTGTACCGCGAGTGCGATTTGCTGCTGGCGCCCAGTGCGGCCACGGTGCAGCGGCTGGAAGCGATGGGCTTGCGCGCCACGCAGCAGCCGCTCGGCATCGACACGGCGGTGTATACGCCGCAGCGGCGCGATCCGCACTTGCGCGCCGAGCTGGGCTTGCCGCAATCGGCCCGGCTGCTGGTGTATGCCGGGCGCTTCAGCGCTGGCAAGCGGCTCGACGTACTGGCGGCCGCCATCAAGCGCCTGGGCGCGCCTTATCACCTGTTGATGGTGGGCGGGCGCACACGGCGGCGCTGCGGCGCGGTGACGGAGTTGCCGTTCCAGCCGAACCCGCGCGCGCTGGCGCGCCTGCTGGCCAGCGGCGACGCGCTGGTGCATCCGGGCGACCGCGAAACGTTCGGCCTGGTGGTGCTGGAGGCGATGGCGTGCGGCGTGCCTGCGGTGGTCACCAGCGGCGGGGCGGTGGCCGAGCTGCTGGCCGATGGCGGCGGCGTGGTAGTGGCGCCCGGCAGCGCGGCGGCGCTGTGCGAGGGGGTGGACGCGCTGTACCGCGCCGGTGTGGCGGGGATGGGCGAACAGGCGCGCCGCGCGGCGTGTCCGCGCTATGACTGGAGCCGCATCCTGCCCCAGCTGCTGGCGCGCTACCGTGCCTTGCTGGCGCAGGAGGACGTCCGTGCCAGCAGTTGAGCAGCCAGCGTTGTGCGTCTCCATCCATGACGTGGCGCCCGCCACGTGGCCGGACTGCCTGCGCCTGTGGCGGACGGTGCAGGCGGTGGCCGATATGCCGCTCACCTGGCTGGTGGTGCCGCGCTACCACGGCCATGCGCAGGCAGCCCCGCCTTGTTTCGATGCGGCGCTGGAACGCCTGCTGGTGCGCGGGCACGAGCTGGCGCTGCACGGCTACCAACACCTCGATGCCGGGCCGCCGCCGCGCACGGCGCGCGAGTGGTTTTTGCGCCGTGTGTTCACGCAGGGCGAGGGCGAGTTCGCCGCGCTGGATGCGCAGGAAGCGCGCCGGCGGCTGGGCCTGGGCCAGCACTGGTTCGCGCAGCGCGGCTGGCCGCTGCACGGTTTCGTGCCCCCGGCCTGGCTGCTGGGCGAGGCCGCCTGGGCTGCGCTGGGTGAGACGCCCTTGCGCTACACCACCACCTTGCGCCGCTTTCATTGCCTGCGCCCGGCTGCGCCGGCGCCGGGCTGGGCGCGCGCCGGCATGGCTACCGCTCCGGCCGGCCTGTCGCTGCCGGCGCTGTCGCTGCCAGCGCTGTCGCTGCATTACGCGGCCCGCAACGCCGCCGGGCGCTGCTGTTCGCAGCTGGCGCTGGACGCCCTGCTGGCGCTGCAGGCAGGCCACCCCCTGGTGCGGCTCGGCCTGCACCCGCGCGACGCGCATTATCCGGAGCTGCTGCGCCACGTGCAGCGCCTGCTGGCCGCCTTGCTGGCCCGGCGCGTGCCGCTGACCAAGGCCGCCGTCGCGGAAACTGTTGTGGCTAGATGGCATTTTCGCTAGGATGTCAGAAACACGGAGGGACCATGCTAGCGCCTGCCATGCCACCGAACGAAGCGACGCGCGTCGCCACGCTCAATGCCCTGACCCTGCTGGAGGCCGGTCCCGAGGAGCGCTTCGACCGCCTGACCCGGCTGGCCAGGCGCCTGTTCCGGGTGCCCGTCGCCAAGGTGACGCTGGTGGGGGACAATGCGGTGTTTGCGCTGTCCTGTTCCGGTCCGCTGGGCGCCCCGGTGCCGCGCGAAGTGTCGTTTTGCAGCCACGCCATCCTCGGCGACGACATCATGCTGGTGCCGGACGCCAGGCTCGACGAGCGTTTCCACGACAGTCCGCTGGTGCTGGGCGAACCGCACGTACGTTTCTACGCCGGCTGCCCGCTGTTTGCGCCCAACGGCTGCAAGCTTGGCACCCTGTGCCTGCTGGACCAGGTGCCGCGCACGCTGGACGAGGAGGACATTGCCCTGTTGCATGATCTGGCCGCCATGGTGCAGCAGGAAATGGCGGCAGTGCAGATGGCCACCATGGATGAGTTGACCAAGCTGACCAACCGGCGCGGCTTCGAGATGCTGGCGCAGCAGGCTATCCACGTGTGTCGCCGGCTCGGCAAGCCCGCCTCGCTGCTGTTTTTCGACCTCAACCATTTCAAGCAGATCAACGACACGCGCGGCCATGCCGAGGGCGACCGCGCGCTGCTGGCATTCTCCGAGGTGTTGCGGCATGTGCTGCGCAATAGCGACCTGATCGGCCGCATGGGCGGGGACGAGTTCGTGTCGCTGCTGCTGGACGCCAGCCAGGCCGACACCCGGTCCGCCGTTGAGCGGCTGCGGGCGGCGCTGGCCCAGCGCAATGCCGCGGACCAGCGCGGCTACGACATCGTGTTCAGCGTGGGACAGGTGGACTTCGATCCGCGCCGGCACGACACCATCGCCCGCATGCTGGCCGACGGCGACGCCGACATGTACCGCAACAAGGCGGCCATGAAGGCGCAGCGGGTGGCGCAATAGCTGCGCTCGAGGGCTTGCCTTAAGGAAATTGCGGGAGGGCAGGCATCCTAGGCGAAGCAGGATCCCCAGCCGCGCTGGATTTCCAGCTTGGCGTGCTGGATCGCCGCGTCAACGGCCAGGGCGCTGTCGGCGAACGCACTCACGCGGGGCGTGCACCAGCTGGTCTTTCGGTTGCCCCGGGACACCCGGAACTGTGGCCGCCACTGCGTACCCATCTGCACGGCGGTCGCTTCTATCATGAAGTTGCGGAAAGTGGCTTGCTGTATAGTTCCGTTTTTCATGTCATTCTCCCTGTAGGACACCATCGTCGCGCATGGCGGTGGCGGTGTCAGTGCGCAAGCGCACATACAGGCTCCGGCATGGCTTCTGGTATACTTGCCGCCCTTTCTTCAGCTCTGCCCCAGCCGGTCCGGCGCGGGACAACCATGAACGCTATCCGCAACAACGTCCTGGCCGGACTCACCACGTCCTTCGCCTTGGTGCCCGAATGCATCGCCTTCGCACTGGTGGCCCAGCTCAACCCGCTGATGGGCCTGTACGGCGCCGTCTTTATCTGCGTCATCACCGCGCTGTTCGGCGGCCGCCCCGGCATGATTTCCGGCGCGGCCGGTTCCATGGCGGTAGTCATCGTGGCGCTGGTGGCGCAGCACGGCGTGCAGTACCTGCTGGCCACGGTGGTGCTGGGCGGCGTGCTGATGGCGCTGTTCGGCCTGCTACGCATGGGATCGCTGATCCGCATGGTGCCGCACCCGGTCATGCTGGGCTTTGTCAACGGCCTGGCCATCGTCATCGCCGGGGCGCAGCTGGAGCATTTCAAGCGCGACGGCCATTGGCTGCAGGGCGCGCCGCTGCTGATGATGGCGGGCCTGGTGGCGCTGACCATGGCCGTGGTCTGGCTGTTGCCCAGGTTCACCAGGGCGGTGCCGCCGGCCCTGGCCGCGATTGCCGGCGTCGGCCTGCTGACCGCGCTGCTCGGCCTGCCCACCCGCACCCTGGGCGACATGGCCAACATCGCCGGCGGCCTGCCAGGCTTCCACCTGCCCGCCGTGCCGCTGACGCTGGAGACGCTGCGCATCATCCTGCCGTACGCGGTGCTGATGTCCATGGTCGGCTTGCTGGAAACCCTGCTGACGTTCAACCTTACCGACGACATCACGGGCACCCAGGGCCAGGCCAACCGCGAATGCGTGGCGCTGGGCGCGGCCAACGTGGCCTCCGGCCTGTTCGGCGGCATGGGCGGCTGCGCCATGATAGGCCAGACCATGATCAACCTGGGTTCAGGCGGGCGCACGCGCCTGTCTGGCGTGGTGGCCGGCGGCATGATCCTGCTGTTTATCCTGTTCCTGTCGCCATGGATCGAACGCATCCCGCTGGCGGCGCTGGTGGGCGTGATGTTCGTGGTGGCCCAGCAGACGTTCGCCTGGGGTTCGCTGCGGGTGCTGGGCAAGGTGCCGCGCCATGACGCGCTGGTGATCGTGGCGGTCACCGCCATCACCGTGGCGACCGACCTGGCGGTGGCGGTGGTGTGCGGCGTGGTGATCGCCGCGCTCAGCTTCGCCTGGCAGCATGCGCGCGAAATCCACGCCGAGCTGGACGACAGCGAACCCGGCGTGCGCACCTACCGCCCGCGCGGCACGCTGTTCTTTGCCTCCACCACGCACTTCCAGGAATTGTTTGCGCTCGCCGCCGACCCGGCACGCGTGGTGGTGGACTGCCGCCACCTGCGCCTGGCCGACCACTCGGCCATCGCCGCGCTGGAGGCGCTGCGCGAGCGCTACGCCAAGGCTGGCAAGCGGCTGGAACTGACGCACCTGTCCGCGCGCTGCAGCGCGCTGCTGCAGCGGGCAGGCTCCTCAGCGCTTGCGTGAGCCGGCCGCCACCACGGCCGCACCGGCGGCTATGGCGGCGATGCTGGCCCACAGCGGGATGTTGACGGTTTCCTTCTCCTGTACCGCAAAGGCGATCGGGCCCAGGCTGGCCTTGTGGGTTTCCTTGGTAAAGCTGATGCTGCCGAAGGTGACGCCGGCGATGCCGGCCAGGATCAGGATGGCGCCGATGAGTTTTGCGGTGTTCATGAATTTTCTCCCAGTGGATTATTATTTGACTGCAGGCACATAGTGCACTGAGCCAATTAACTCATCTGTACGGCAGCGCACCCTGGCGTCGCGCGCCACGGCGCAGCGCGGTAAAATGCCGCCACTCACCACACAGGTCTTGCCATGAATACTATTTTTGCCGTTCCCGTTTTCGATGCCACCGTCATTTACGAGGGCAACGAACTGTTCAAAGGCCAGGGCGCCGCCCGCATGTGGGCCGAAAAGCTGGCCAAGGAGCTGGAAACGCCGGTCGACGTGCGCAAGATCGGCACCGGCTGGGTGCTGTGCGGCACTGTCGACGGCGCCGACTGCGTCTGGGGCATCCACGGCCAGCGCCTGAAGCGCATCGAAGCGCAGTAAGGCCGCAATACGGCGCCGCCGGCCGCACGGTTGGCTTGCGCACAGACCGGCCGGCGCGGCCGGTGCAAGCTGCCTCCCAGGGAGGAACAGCGGATGGAAAAACCACTGCAGGCGGACCAGGGCTACGTGCGGGTGCGCGGCGCGCGCGAACACAATCTGCGGGACGTGAACGTGGACATACCGCGCAACGCGCTGGTGGTGTTTACCGGTATTTCCGGCTCGGGCAAATCGTCGCTGGCGTTCGGCACGCTGTACGCGGAGGCGCAGCGGCGCTACCTGGAATCGGTGTCGCCCTATGCGCGGCGGCTATTCCACCAGATGGCGGTACCGGCAGTACAATCCATCGAGGGTTTGCCGCCGGCCGTGGCGCTGCAGCAGCAGCGCGGCGCGCCCACCACGCGCTCATCGGTGGGCAGCGTCAGCACCTTGTCCAATTCATTGCGCATGCTGTACTCGCGCGCCGGCGACTATCCGCCGGGGCAGGAGCTGCTGTACGCCGAATCGTTCTCGCCCAATACACCGCAGGGCGCCTGCCCCGACTGCCACGGGCTGGGGCGCGTGTACGATGCCACCGAAGCGTCCATGGTGCCGGACGACAGCCTCACCATCCGCGAGCGCGCGGTGGCCGCCTGGCCCACCGCCTGGCACGGCCAGAACCTGCGCGACATCCTGGTGAGCCTGGGCTACGACGTGGACATGCCGTGGCGCGACATGCCGCGCAAGGACCGCGACTGGATACTGTTCACCGACGAACAGCCCACCGTACCGGTCTACGCGGGGCTGGACCCGGCCGACGCGCGGCGCGCGCTCAAGCGCAAGGAGGCGCCAAGCTACCACGGCACGTTTACCGGCGCCCGCAAATACGTGCTGCAGACCTTTGCCACCACGGAGAGCGCGTCGATGAAGAAGCGCGTGGCCCAATACCTGGTGAGCGCCGAGTGCCCGGCCTGCCGGGGCAAGCGGCTGCGGCCCGAGGCGCTGTCGGTCACGTTCGCGGGGCTGGACATCGGCGCCATCGCGCAGTTGCCGCTGCAGCGGCTGGCCGCGCTGCTGCAGCCATACGCGCTGGGCATCGCGCCGGCCGGCGGCAAGGCCGGGCGCCGCCGCGCCGCCGTGCTGCACCCCGAGAAGGTGATCGTGGTGCAGCGCATTGCGCAGGACCTGGCGGCGCGGCTGGAGGTGCTGCTGGACCTGGGCCTGGGCTACCTGAGCCTGGACCGCAGCACGCCGACGCTGTCGCCTGGCGAACTGCAGCGCCTGCGGCTGGCCACGCAAGTGCGTTCCAGCCTGTTCGGCGTGGTGTACGTGCTGGACGAGCCATCGGCCGGGCTGCATCCGGCCGATACCGAGGCGCTGCTGCGGGCGCTGGACCGGCTCAAGGCATCCGGCAATTCGCTGTTCGTGGTGGAGCATGCGCTCGATGTGATCCGCCACGCCGACTGGATCGTGGACGTGGGGCCGCTGGCCGGGGAGCATGGCGGGCGGGTGCTCTACAGCGGGCCGCCGCCGGGGCTGGAGCGGGTGACGCAGTCGCGCACCGCGCACTACCTGTTCGGCAAGGCTGCGCGCCCGAGGCGGCCGCTGCGCCAGGCGGCCGGATGGCTCAAGCTGCGCGGCGTGGTGCGCAACAACCTGCACAAGCTCGATGCGGACTTTCCGCTCGCCGTGCTGACCAGCGTGAGCGGGGTGTCGGGGTCGGGCAAGTCCAGCCTGGTGAGCCAGGCGCTGGTGCAACTGGTGGCGGCGCAGCTGGGGCAGCAGCCGGCCAGCGGCGGTGAAAGCGATGACGCGCTGGCCGATGGCGGCCTTGGCATCGGCGCCGGCGAAGGCGCGGGCCGTGCCCTGGCCGGCCGCATCGCCGGCGGTGCGGCCGGCCTGGGCGGTTTGCGCCGGCTGGTGCAGGTCGACCAGAAGCCGATCGGCCGCACGCCGCGCTCCAACCTGGCGACCTACACCGGCCTGTTCGACCACGTGCGCAAGCTGTTCGCCGCCACCCGGCAGGCGCGCGCCCGGCGCTACGACGCCGGGCGTTTTTCCTTCAACGTGGCCAAGGGCCGCTGCGCCAACTGCGCGGGGGAAGGTTTCGTGATGGTGGAGCTGCTGTTCCTGCCCAGCGTGTACGCGCCTTGCCCGGTGTGCCACGGCGCGCGCTACAACGCCGAGACGCTGGCGGTGCGCTACCGCGAGCGCAACGTGGCCGAGGTGCTGGCCATGACGGTAGACGCGGCCTGGGACTTCTTCGCGGACGAGCCGCCGCTGCGGCGCGCGCTGGACGTGCTGCGCGAAGTCGGGCTGGGCTATCTCAGGCTGGGCCAGCCGGCCACCGAATTGTCCGGCGGGGAGGCGCAGCGCATCAAGCTGGCCACCGAACTGCAGCGCGTTGCGCGCGGCAACACCCTGTACGTGCTGGACGAGCCGACCACCGGACTGCATCCGTCCGATATCGAACGGCTGCTGGCGCAGCTGCACGGGCTGGCCGATGCGGGCAATACCGTGGTGGTGGTCGAGCACAATATGCAGGTGCTGGCCGCCAGCGACTGGATCATCGACGTCGGCCCCGGCGCGGGTGAGGCGGGCGGCCTCGTCGTGGCGGCAGGCACGCCGGCCGACGTGGCGCGGGCCGCGGCCAGCCGTACGGCGCCTTACCTCAAGGATGCCATGACCCGCAATTGAACGGGAAACATGGCCCGCACAGTCCCCATTTGCTGGACGTGACCCGTGATTGTCCGTAATGTTGTTCTTGGATGAGCAGTTCATCCGATAACACGAGGACAGGTCATGAAAATAGCGGTGGTAGGGGCTGGAATTGCCGGGCTGGCGTGCGCGCACCGCCTGGCGCAGCAGGGCCAGGACGTCACGCTGTACGAAGGCGGCGGCTGGTTCGGCGGCCACAGCAACACGGTGGACGTCACGCTGGACGGCGTGACGCACGGCGTCGACACCGGATTCCTGGTCTATAACAACGCCACCTATCCCCACTTGACGCGCCTGTTCGCGGACCTGGGCGTGGAAACGGCCGGCACCGACATGTCGTTCTCGGTCAAACTGCCGCTGGGTGAAGGCGAGGGCCAGCTCGAATGGGCGGGCGCCAGCCTGGCCACCGTGTTCGCCCAGCGCCGCAATCTGCTGCGGCCAGCCTTCCTCGGCATGCTGCGCGACATCCTGCGCTTCAATCGGGCCGCCACGGCATTGGCAACCGCATTGGCCGACGGCGGCACGCCCGGCAGCGGCCTGTCCGCCGCCACAGGCACCGCCAAGCTGTCGCTCGGCCACTACCTCGACCTGCACCGTTACGGGCAGGCTTTCCGCGACTGGTATTTGTTGCCGATGGCGGCCTGCATCTGGTCCTGCCCGACCGGGCAAATGCTGGAATTCCCGCTGGCCAGTTTCGTGCGCTTCTGCCACAACCACGGGCTGCTGCAGGTGAGCGGCCGTCCCCAATGGCGCACGGTAAAAGGCGGCTCGCGCGAATACGTGCGGCGCATGCTCGAGGGCATACCCCAGCGCCGCCTGAACACGCCGGTGCGCTCGCTGCGCCGTTCTGCTGCCGGCGGGGCGCTGTCGGTGGCGCTGTGTACCGATGGCGGGACGGAGCTGTTCGACGAGGTGGTGCTGGCTTGCCATAGCGACCAGGCTCTGGCCTTGCTGGAGCGGCCCTCGAGGGCCGAGCGCGAAGTGCTGGGCGCGATCGGCTATCAGCCGAACCGCGCCGTGCTGCACACGGACAGCAGCTGCCTGCCGGCGCGGCGCAAGGCCTGGTCGGCTTGGAATTACCAGGGCGGGGTGGACGAACTGGGCACGCCGCGCGTGTGCGTGCACTATCTGCTCAACATGCTGCAGCCGCTGCCGTTCACCACGCCGGTAATGGTGTCGCTCAATCCCGTCGGGGAACCGGCGCCGGGCAGCGTGCTGGCCAGCTTCGACTACGCGCACCCGGTGTTCGACCAGCGCGCGGTGGCGGCGCAGGCGCGCCTGGCGGCGCTGCAGGGCGAGGGCCATGTGTGGTTCGCAGGCGCCTGGACCGGCTACGGCTTCCACGAGGACGGGCTGAAGTCCGGCCTGCAGGCCGCGGCGGCACTGGTGCGGAAATCGGCGCTGAGCCATGCCGCATAAGGAACGCGACGCCATCCAGCTGTGCCTCGGCCAGGTGCGCCACAAGCGCTTGAGGCCGGTGCGCAATGCCTTCAGCTATGGCGTGTTTTATCTGCGCGTGCCGGTGCACGCGCTGGCGGCCGGCGTGCCTGCGCTGCGCTGGTTCTCGCGCAACCGCCTCAACCTGCTGTCCTTCCATGACGCCGACCACGGCGACGGCGCGCAGCCGTTGCACGCCTGGATAGGCGGGCTGCTGCAGCGGCACGGCGTGCACGACGCGGACGGAGCCGTGTGGCTGCAGACCATGCCGCGCGTGCTCGGCTATCTGTTCAATCCGGTGTCGTTCTGGTTTTGCCATCGCGCCGATGGCAGCCTGCGCGCGGTGCTGTGCGACGTGCGCAATACTTTCGGCGAGCGCCATTTGTACTTGCTCGAGAACGGCGGGGCCATCGCCAACGGCGCCTTGCTGCAGGCGGAAAAGGCATTTCACGTGTCGCCGTTTTTGCCGCTGCGCGGCAGCTATCGCTTCCGTTTCGTACGCGCGCAGCGCGGCGCGGAGCCAGGCGCTGGAGGCGACCGGCACCTGGCCTGCATCGACTATCTGGACGGGCCCGAGCTGGCGCTGTCGACCAGCATCAGCGGCACCGCGCAACCGCTCAGCGATGGCGCGGTGCTGCGCGCCTGCGCCATGCATCCCTTGCTGACGCTGGCTGTGATGGCCAGGATCCACTGGCAGGCTTTGCGCCTGTGGTGCAAACGCACACCCTTCTTCACCAAACCCGCAGCACCCAACGAGGACCTTTCGAAATGACTACTCCCTTGCCGATGACAGGCTGCGTCCTGAAGCGCGCTGCTTCCGCACACGGCAGCCACAGTGTGAACCGGTTTGCAGCAGGCGCGCCGGCTGCGGCGCGCCTGCTGCTGGCGGCGCTGGCGCGCCTGCGCCATGGCGCGCTACTGCTGCAGGCGCCCGACGGCGCCACGGCGCTGTACGGCGAAGGCGCCGCGCCTGTTACGCTGCGGCTGGCCAACTGGAAGCTATGCGGCGCCGTGCTGCGCTCGGGTGACATCGGCCTGGCCGAGAGCTTCATCGCCGGCGACTGGAGCACCGACAATCTGCCCGGCCTGGTGGAGCTGCTGGCGCGCAACCGCGCGGAACTCGAATCGCTGATGTACGGCAGCTGGTGGGGCAGTCTGCTTTACCGTGTGCGCCACCTGCTGAACCGGAACTCGCGGCGGGGAAGCAGGAAGAATATCCATGCCCACTACGACCTTGGCAACGCGTTCTACCAGCGCTGGCTGGACCCCTCGATGACGTATTCGAGCGCGCTGTTCCTGGAGCCGGGCATGAGTCTGGAACAGGCGCAGGCCGCCAAGTACGGCCGCATCCTGGCGCAGTTGCAGGTGGAGCATGGCGCGCGTGTGCTGGAGATAGGCTGCGGCTGGGGCGGTTTCGCCGAAACGGCGGCGCGCGCCGGCGTGCACGTGACGGGGTTGACGCTGTCGCGCGAACAGCTGGCCTACGCGCAGGTGCGGCTGGCCAGCGCGGGTCTGGCCGAGCGGGCCGAGCTCCAGTTGTGCGACTACCGCGACGCCGGCGGCCAGTACGACGCCATCGCCTCGATCGAGATGTTCGAGGCGGTTGGACAGCAGTACTGGCCCGGCTATTTCGCCTGCCTGGCGCGCAAGCTGAAGCCGGGCGGGCGCGCGTGCGTGCAGACCATCACCATCGCCGACGAGCTGTTCGAGCGCTACAGCAAGGGCACGGACTTCATCCAGCAGTACATTTTCCCGGGCGGCATGCTGCCTTCGCAAGCCGAGTTCCGGCGGCACGCGGCGCAGCACGGGCTGCGGGTTGAGCAGGAGCTGCGTTTTGGCCGCGACTACGCGGAAACGCTGCGTCGCTGGCGCGCAGCGTTCCTGCGCGAGCAGGAGCAGATTGCGCCGCTGGGCTTCGATGCGCGCTTCATGCGCACCTGGGAGTTTTACCTGGCCTACTGCGAAGGGGCATTCGACGCTGGCAACACCGACGTGGTGCAATTCACCCTGGTGAAGGATTGACATGAAAGCCGAGCGTGCCGGGCGCGCCAGCGCGCGCCCGCCGGCGTGGAGCCGGGCATGGACCTGGCCGAGCACTCGGGCGGCACGCTTGCTGGCCGCGCCCATGCTGCTGGCCGCCACCTTGGCCGCCAGCGCGGGCGCGTCGGCGGTGACGCCTCCGGCGCCGCTGGCGATCGTGGAAGACTTGCAGCCAGTGCGATTGGCCGGCGAGGGCAGCTACCGCTATTTCGGGCTGCTGATCTACGATGCGCGCCTGTGGGTAGGGTCGCAAGGCTACCGCGACAGCGAACCGGGCGCCGCGCCGTTCGTGCTGGAGCTGCGCTATGAGCGCAGCTTGCAGGGCGGCCGCATCGCCCAGGCCAGCGCCGAGCAGATGGAAAAGCTGGGGCTGGGCAGCGCCGAGCAGCGCCAGGCCTGGCTGGAGACCATGCGTGGCATTTTCCCCGACGTGAGGGAGCACGACCGCATCGCCGGCCGCTATGTTCCGGGGCAGGGCGTGCGCTTCTACCTGAACGGGGCGCCGCTGGCCGGCCGGCGGGAGGCGGGCATGGACCCCGCCATGGACGACAGGTTCGCCCAGGCTTTCTTTGCCATCTGGCTGTCGCCGCGCACCACCGCGCCGTCGCTGCGCAAGGCGTTGCTGCGCGACGCGGCGCCCAAGCCATGAGTGCGCACCCGCCGCGGCCGTCGCCGCCGCTGCCGACACCGTCCGGGCAAGCTGCGCCGGGCCCGCCGTCGCGGGCCGCACCGGCATCGCCGGAGGTGTCGTCGTACGCGCTGTTCGCGCTGCCGTTGGCAATGGTGGCGTTGCCCGTCTATCTGTTCGCGCCGCCCCTGTATGTGCGGGGCGGTGGCCTGGCGCTGGCGCAAGTGGGCGCGGCGCTGCTGGCGGTGCGCGTGCTTGCCGCGCTGGCCGATCCGCTGCTCGGCTGGTGGATGGCGCGCAACCGGCGCGGCTATGCATGGCACGTTGCCTGGTCGTTGCCGCCGCTGCTGGGGGGCTACGGCGCGCTGTTCCACCCGCCGGCGCTGTCCGGCGGCGCCTTGCTGGCCTGGTTCGCCGGCGCGCTGGTGCTGGTCTACCTGGGCTACGGCCTGGCGACGATCGCCCACCAGAGCTGGGGGGCGGCCATTGCCGCGTCGCCCCCGGAGCGGGTGCGGCTGATGTCGGCCCGCGAAGGCTGCGGCCTGCTGGGCGCGGTGCTGGCGGCCGGGTGCAGCGGCGTACTTGGCTACGGTGCGCTGGCGCTGGTCTTCGGCGCCTGCCTGCTGCCCGCCGCGTGGCTGCTGCTGCGCCGCGTGCCCCGGCCTGCAGGCGGCGAATTTCCCGCCGAGCTGAACGGTCTGGCCGCCTTGGCGGCGCCCTGGCGCAAACCGCGCTTCCGGGCCCTGTTCGCGGTCTACGCGGTGAGCGCGCTGGCCGGCGCAGTGCCTGCCACGCTGTTCGTGTTCTTCGCAGCCGACCGCCTGCTGTTGCCGGATAGCTGGGCCGGGCCGCTGCTGGTGCTGTACCTGCTGGCTGCGGCCGCCTCGATGCCGCTGTGGTCTGTGCTCGCGCGGCGCCGGGGAGAGGTCGCCGCCTGGCAGGCCGGCATGCTGCTGTCGGCGCTGATCTTTATCTGGGCTTACGCGCTGGGTCCGGGCGACGGCGCCGCTTTCGCCGTCATCTGCGTGCTGACCGGGATAGCCGGCGGCGCGGACCTGGCGCTGCCGCCTGCCTTGCTGGCGGGCCTGATCGCCGCGCCGTGGCGGGCCGAGGCCGGCGCCGCCGCCGCTGCAGGCGCGCCGTCGGCAGCGCCTTACTTCGCGTGGTGGAACTGGTGCGCACAGCTGGCGCTGGCGCTGGCGGCGGGCGGCGCATTGCCGCTGCTGGCCCTGCTCGGTTATGAGCCGGGCGGCGCTAGCCCTGGACCGGGTGCCGGCCCAGCGGGAGGCATGCCCGACGTTGCCGTGGCGGCAATGGCGCCGCAGGGCTCGGGCGCGCTGGCCGCCACCTATGCGCTGCTGCCTTGCGCACTGAAACTGCTGGCCTGGCTGATGCTGATGCGCGCCGCCAGGGGCAGCCTGAATGACTTGAATGGGAGAAATCAATGAGAGCGACCATACTGCGGGCCTGCTTTGCCGGTGCGGCCCTGAGCGCGCTGCTCGGCGGCCTGGCCGGCTGCGCGGCGCCCGAACCGGCCCACTACGCGGCCGAAAAGCCCTTGCTGGACGTGCAGCGCTACTTCAGCGGCCGCGTGCTTGCCTACGGCATGTTCCAGGACCGCGGCGGCGCGGTGAAGAAGCGCTTCACCGTCACCATGCTGTGCACCTGGCAGGGCGACACCGGCACGCTGGACGAGGAATTCCTGTACGCCGACGGCAGCCGCCAGCGCCGCGTCTGGACTCTGCGCAAGACGGGGCCGGGACGCTACACCGGCACGGCGGCGGACGTGGTGGGCCAGGCCCTGGGCGTGGTGGCGGGCAACGCGCTGCGCTGGAACTACGTGCTGGCGTTGCCGGTGGACGGCCGCATCATCAACGTCGATTTCGAAGACTGGATGTTCATGATCGACGAGAACGTGATGCTGAACCGCGCCGCCATGAGCAAGTTCGGCGTCGATCTCGGCTCGGTCACGCTCACCTTCATCAAACCCAAGGACGGCGATGGCGCTCAATAAGCCGATCGGCGACTGGCATGGCCGCTGCGTCTGGATCATCGGGGCCTCCAGCGGCATCGGCGCGGCCACCGCGCGCCTGCTGCTGGAACGGGGCGCCAGCGTGGCCGTGTCGGCGCGCCGCGCGCCGCTGCTGGAGACGCTGTGCGAAGGCCAGCCGCGCGCGCTGGCTGTGCCGCTCGATATCACCGATGGGCCCAGCCTGCACGCGGCGCGCGAGCGCATCGTGGACAACGGCTGGCGCATCGACCTGGTGCTGGTGGTGGCGGGTGGCTACCACGCCATGCGCGCGGACAGCTTCGATCTGCGGCAGGCCAACCAGCTGCTCGATCTGAACCTGCGCGGCGTGTACAACTGCCTGGACGCGGTGCTGCCGGCACTGCTGAAGCAAGGCGGGGGCGGCATCGGCATCGTGGCGTCGGTGGCCGGTTATGGCGGCTTGCCGAAGGCGCTGGCATACGGCCCGACCAAGGCCGCGCTGATCAACCTGACCGAAACGCTGTACCTGGACCTGGCGCGGCGCGGCATCGGCGTGTATCAGATCAATCCCGGCTTCGTGGATACCGGGCTCACTGCCGGCAATGACTTCGACATGCCCGCGCTGATCACGCCCGAGGCGGCGGCCAAGGCACTGCTAAGCGGCCTGGAACGTGGCCGCTTCCACATCCACTTCCCGCGCCGCTTCAGCAACAGCATGCGTCTGCTGCGGCTGCTGCCCTACAGCGCCTACTTCTGGATGGTACGAAAGGTAACCGGACTATGAATGAAGCACTGCATCTGCAGCTGGACCCCATGCGGCGCCTGGTGCGCTTTTACGAGACACTGGAACCCGGCACGCTGGGCCAGGTACGCGGCGTTTACGCGCCGGACGCATTTTTCAAGGATCCGTTCAACGAGGTGCGCGGGCACGCGGCCATCATCGGCATCTTCGAGCATATGTTCAAGCGGGTGGAGGAGCCGCGTTTTCTGGTGACGCAATTCATGGCGCAGGACGGGCAGGGCTTCCTGACCTGGGAATTCCGATTCGGCATGCGCGGCGCAGCCGGCCGGCAGACCATACGCGGCGCCACCCATCTCGAATTCGGCGCCGACGGGCGCGTGTCCATGCACCGCGATTACTGGGACGCGGCGGAAGAGCTGTACGAGAAAATTCCGCTGCTGGGCGGCTTCATGCGCCTGCTCAAGCGCCGCGCCCGCAGTTAAGCGGGCCGGCGAAACCGCTACTCGTCCAGCGACGGCGGCAGCGGCAAGCCGTCCGCGCGCGCCAGCCGTTCCAGCGCTGTTTCCAGCATCACCCGCGCGTGGCCTGCCGAGTTGCTCAACTCCTGGTGCAGTGCCGCGTCGTCCTCGTTGCGGGCGGCGCATTGCTGGCTGTAGCGTTCGAAACTGCCCAATATCATCAGGATGTCGGCCAGGTGGCGCGGGCATTCGCAATTGATGCTGTTGGGCGCGCTGGCCAGGATGGCCAGGGCCTGTTCGTCCAGGCGGCGCGGCGGCGCCGGCGGCGTGACCGGCAGCGACTGCAGCGGCAGCCCGGCCAGCGCGGAACTGCACAGCACCGCCACCTCGGCCGGGTCGGCCGGCACGCGCGCTACCAGACAGCCTTGTTCGCGCAGGCGGCGCACGGTGGCGCTGTCGCAGAAGCGGTACATCACCACCAGCGCGGCGCCCGGCACGGCAGCGCGCGCGGCGGCGATCAGCGGCACGGTGTCGGCCGACATTTCGGAGGATTCGATCAGCAGCACGTCGGCGGCCACGCCGGGCAGGGACGCCGGCACGGCGTCCAGCGTGGCGCAGGTGTGGACAATGTCCAGCGCCGGTTCGGTGCGTACGGAGGCCAGGCGGCGCGCCATGGCGGCGCCCACCACGGCCACGCGCAGCGGCGCGGCTGCGCCCTCGCGCGCCAGTTCGGGCGCCGGCGGCAGCGCGCGCGCCATGGCGGCCAGCTCGTCGAAGGGCAGGGCGGCGACGGTGCCGATCGGATGGCCCAGGTCCACCACGCGCTTGAGCAGGCCGAGGCGGCGTACCTGCTCGGCTGAGTACAGGCGCTGGCCGTGCGGCGAGCGGTCCGCGCCGGACACGCTGTAGCGGCGTTCCCACACGCGCAGCGTTTCCACCGGCAGCCCCGCCAGCCTTGCGGCCACGCCGCTGCGGTATGCGCCCCTGGTTTCCGCGCCGGCTGTCGCCTGCCCGGCCAGGCCATGGGCGTCGGTCTTCGGGGCCGCCTTCGGGTTGGTCTTTTGATCCGCCTTCTTGTCCGCCACGCTCTGCCTCTTGCTTGGAATATCGTTCCCGATTCTAGCAGGCCGGCCGCTCCGGCGGGAGGGGCGTTGCGTCGCGCGCCGCTGAGGCCACGCCCGCGCGGCGCCGGGGCCTCATCCGCCCTTGGGCGTATCGCGGCCCGGCCGGTCGTCGGCCAGCTGCCCGGCGCCGCTGTCGACCGGCATGCCGGAACCGCGTGTGCCGCGCTCGCCGGATGTGGGGCCGCCCTGCGGCGCCCCGGTCCGCGCCGACTGCTCGGATTGGACGGACTGGCCGTGGCGCTGGGACGAGAAGTCGCCCGCGCCCCGGTCCACAGTCGTGCGTCCGGGCTCGGTCGACGGCATGCCGTCGCGTTGCGGCGTGATGACGTTGTTGGCGGGGTGCCCGTTGGCCACGTTGCCCGCCGCAGCCTGTTGCGAATTGCGCGGATCGGCATCGCGCTGGTCTTTGCCGCCGGTGTTGCTGTCGTTACTGGATGCCATGGTGTTCTCCTGACGGAATCGGTGCATGGTCAGTATGGGAGCCGGCCGGGAGTGCATGAAGGGGCGCACGTCCCGCGCTGTTGTAAGACGGTGCCGACATCGGCTGGGCGCGGCCCTATTGCGCGAAATGCACCCGCATCTTGGAAGGGCGGGGCTGCGCGATATGGTCCAGCGGCAGCTCGGTCACCTGCTTGACCTTCTTCAGCGAGATGTTGGACTTCACGTTGGTGACCCCGGGAATGCGCAGCAGGTGGTTCATCATGAATTCCGAGAACGAAGCGAGGTCGTGCGACACCACGCGGATCACGTAGTCCGCCTCGCCGGTCACGGAGAAGCATTCCAGCACTTCCGGCAGGTCGCTGACGGCTTGCTCGAAGGTGTCGCCCCAGGCGGTGCCGTGGCGGTCAAGGGTCACATGGACGAAGGCCATCACGCCCAGGCCCACCACCAGCGGGTCCAGCATGGCGGCGTAGTGGTCGATCACGCGCGCCTCTTCCAGGCGCTGGATGCGGCGGCTGACCTGCGAGGTGGACAGATGCACTTTCTCGCCGATGGCGCTGTTGGTGGCGCGGCCGTCGCGCTGCAATTCGGCCAGCAGGGCCAGGTCGTGCCGGTCTACGCTGATGGTAGTCATGAGTTTCGTCCTTTCCATGCACGTTTTGTGCAGATTCCACTGGTTATTGCGCACATTATGAACTAAACGTTCGCAAGAAATAGATAAAATTTCTCTATTACTAGAGGAGATCTGCATGACTACGCAATTGTGGGACAACCCGATGGGCACCGATGGTTTCGAGTTCATTGAATACGCAGCGCCGGACCCGGTCGCCATGGGCAAGACCTTTGAAGCCATGGGCTTCACGGCCATCGCCAAACACCGCTGCAAGAAAGTGACCTTGTATCGCCAGGGTGAAATCAACTTCATCATCAACGCCGAGCCGGATTCGTTCGCGCAGCGCTTCGCGCGCCAGCATGGCCCGTCCGTGTGCGCCATCGCTTTCCGCGTGCAGGACGCAGGCAAGGCGCACCGCCGCGCGCTGGAACTGGGCGCCTGGGGCTTCGGCGGCCAGCCGGGCCCGATGGAACTGAATATCCCCGCCATCAAGGGCATCGGCGATTCGCTGATTTACCTGGTGGACCGCTGGAAGGGCAAGAATGGCGCCACGCCGGGCGCCATCGGCGACATCAGCATCTACGACGCGGACTTCGAAGCCATCCCCGGCGCCAACCCGAACCCGGTTGGCCATGGCCTGACCTATATCGACCACCTGACGCACAATGTGCACCGTGGCCGCATGGCCGAATGGGTGAGCTTCTACGAGACGCTGTTCAACTTCCGCGAGATCCGCTACTTCGACATCGAAGGCCAGGTTACCGGCGTGAAATCGAAGGCCATGACCAGCCCGTGCGGCAAGCTGCGCATCCCGATCAACGAGGAAGGCACCGACCGTCCGGGCCAGATCACCGAATACCTGAACATGTACAACGGCGAAGGCATCCAGCACATCGCCATGGGCAGCGGCGACCTGTACGCCACGGTGGACGCGCTGCGCGCCAGCGGCATCAATCTGCTCGACACCATCGACACCTACTACGAGCTGGTGGACCGCCGCATCCCGGGCCACGGCGAATCGCTGGCGGAACTGAAGAAACGCAAGATCCTGGTCGACGGCGCGCCGGGCGACCTGCTGCTGCAGATCTTCTCCGAGAACCAGCTCGGCCCCGTGTTCTTCGAGTTCATCCAGCGCAAGGGCAACCAGGGCTTCGGCGAGGGCAACTTCAAGGCCCTGTTCGAATCCATCGAACTGGACCAGATGCGCCGCGGCGTGCTGGAAGCCGTGTAAGGATCTCCTGGGCGGGGCCCATCGCCTTTGCGGGCGGCTGCCTCGTTTCTCCCAATAATATCGACAGCGAGGCGTTCGGTCTGCGGATACTCGCTACTGTCTATGGCGCTGTCCTTTGCGCGGCAGCAGAGCGGCGACACGCGGCAGCCGGAAGAAGCGATTGCCCCGGCAGTCAAAACCTGGCTCCGCGAACGCCGTGGCGATCCCGCCAGCCGGGGTCTCAATGGCAAGAACTGTTCCTGCCGCACGGCACGGAACGGCAGCACCGACTTCTGGTAGCCCTGCGGGCCGTCCACCTGTGCCGTAGTTATATGTTTTCGGAATACTGTTTCACAAAGAAACGATTGGTTTGCAATTGACTAGCTACGTAGGATGCAATGTAGCAGGCAAAACAATAAACCGACGAGAGAAACAGGTACTACCAAGTTCCTACATTCATATAACTATCGGAGACAAAATATGCCTAACAACAATATGCGGAAAACCGTACTGGCGGCGCTCATCGCCGAAATGCTGGTGGCGGGTTCCGCGTCCGCGCAAACCGCAGCCGAACCGGTGGAGGCCGGCGCCAAGGTCATCGT
>NZ_LMDJ01000003.1 GCF_001425045.1 Massilia sp. Root351
CACCTTGTGGCTGGCAAATAAATGAACGCTGGCCTGCGGCCAGCCATCATCAACTAAACTGTTACGGCACTCAACACGGTGCTGAGTCGACGCTTACGAAATGACCGATTGAAAATTTGTGTCCATAATCGAAAATTGTGGGCACAAACGCTGTGCCAAAATTCGATCATGGATGACGCTGGTCAGGCAGTCCAGACGGCGCTGGGAAGACGCTTACGGATTGCCTTTGATGCGGCTCAAAGAATAGTCAGGAAGTAGTTTGGGCGGTGGCGCCGATATGTAAAGGGAAAATTCGCCGGCCTGGCCAAGCCATAGGAAGGAGGGCGGGGAAAGCCACGTCAATCGCCGTGTTCCGCGTACAGTCGCAGATCGTCTGGCGTGATTGCGGCGGCAGCGACCAGCTGGTAGTGCTTCTCGTCGACGACCTTGATGTCGCCGTCCTGGACGGTCAGTTCGAACATGGCGATTCTGTTGTTGGTCATAAACTGGGCCGATACGGCCCGGCATGTCAGGCCGGGGAACTTCTGCGCGCAGCATTCGATGTCCTGCTGGGTTTGCACCACGCCGTGCTTGTCGGTTCCACCCTTGGCCTGGACCGGCACTACGAACTGGCGGCCGTGGCGGTTAATGCCGACATACACTTCGTCGATCTCGATCTGGCCGACACTGGCGACCGTAGTGCGAAGATGGTTCTGAAGCGAGAAGGCGGTAATCCCCAGGAATACGTCGATCAGCCTGTTGTAGCGCACTTTCGCCAGCAGCGCTTGCTCGTCCGTGAGAGCGTACCTGCCGATGATTTCCGGCGTTGCGTCCGGTATCTTGATGGTGAGCAGTTCCTCGCGGGGAACGATGCGGTTGAGACGAACCTGCTTGAACCGGTACCGCGAGCGTCCTGCCCCTTCAATGATCCACTCGCGCCCCTCGGCTGCGGTGCCGCAAATGGCTGCAGGCAGCTCGTATCGATATCGGAACGAGTAGATCACGTCGCCGACGTTCTTGGGCAGCACGATGCCCAGGGATTCGGCGATGTCGACGAATTCGTCGCGCGTGAACTCAAATTCAACGGCAGGGGCCGTATAGTTGTCGAAGAAAACCCGCGTGATGATGGATTGGTATCGGTTCGGTTTCTTGAGCGGCGTGGTATTGGTCATAAGTTCGTCTGGATACGGGTCAGTCCGCTTGTTCGGCAAATTCGAATGACTGCGACATGGTGTCCGGCGTTGCGCCGCGCTTCGGTTCGCTGGGCTTCCTGGCGCGCTGCGCAATAACGCCGCGCGCAACCGAGAAATACGCGGATGCCTGGCCCATATTCATCGTCAGCAACATAGTCCCGTCCAGCTTGATTACCCGTTTGGGTTTGACAGGTTTGACGTCGAGCGCCTGGATAATGGAACTTGCCACCGCCCGGCCAAGCAGCGGAGGCACGCTGTTTCCGATTTGCCTGAATCCATGCCACTTCGTGGCGTGCAGCCTGAACCAGTCC
The DNA here is from genome assembly GCF_001425045.1 of Massilia sp. Root351. Lineage (GTDB taxonomy): Bacteria > Pseudomonadota > Gammaproteobacteria > Burkholderiales > Burkholderiaceae_D > Rugamonas. The sequence goes on from NZ_LMDJ01000003.1 coordinate 1,484, forward strand.
GGATAGGAGTGCAGCCGCGCCGCCTCGCGCACTGTTATCACACGCGCATGGACTGGATGAATGGGCCGGGGCGAGGTGTGCGCGCCGCGCGCGCTGTCGGTCCCGGCGCGCAGGGTGTTGCATACGCCTTCCGGCGCCAGGCGCAGGAATCTGCTGATCGATTCTGTCTTGCCGGGCGCAGTAGCGCGAAAGCGGGCCTTGGATGCTTCGGTGTGCTCGGTGACCAGGCTGCAGGTGAGCAGGTCGGGATCGAAACTACGCTTGTAGCTGAAGTCCGCAGGGTCTTTCAGCATGCCGCGCAGGCGCAAGGCGTAGGCGGAGTCCGTGCGCCAGTTGAATGCGACGGAATCGGACAGCTTCAAGGCGCCGAAGCCGTCGGCGTCCGGCAGGTCGGCGATGGCGTCGCGCACGGTCACCTGCAGGTCCGAAGGTTCCGCGTATTGCGGCATTTGTTGGTCGTGGCGCGCGGCCATGAGGAAGAGGCGCTCCCTCGATTGCGGGACACCGAAGTCTTTCGCGTTCAAGACCTTGTAGGGCAACAGGACTTTGTAGCCGGCCTGGCCAAGGGCTTCCACCAGTTCGGAGAGGAATTGCGCGTGCTTGCCGAGGGTGAGGCCTTTTACGTTTTCGAAGACGCAGTACTTGGGCTGGAGTTCGCTCACCAGGCGGACGTAGTGAAACACTAGCTGGTTGCGGTTGTCGTCCAGGGCCCGCCTGCCGATCATCGAGAAGCCCTGGCACGGTGCGCCGCCGAAAACCACATCGATGTCCCGCCCTTCAAGGCCTGCAAGGCTTCGGATTTCTTCGCCGGTCAGGTCCACTACGCTCGCGCAGATGGTCTTCGACTCCGGAAAATTGTATTCGTGGGTGGCGCAATGGATGGGGTCGATCTCGACAGCGGCGGCGATATCGAACCCGGCCTGCTCAAACCCCAACGATAACCCGCCCGCTCCTGCGAAAAGATCGATCCCTATCGGACGTCCCATGTTGCTCTCCACTTAAACCCTTAACCGCAAACCAAGGCATTTTAACGTGCCGCAGGCAAATAGTTGATCGATTTCGACGCATGGCCGGCCCCTTGGGCCGGCCGTTTCCTTTCGACGTCCCTAGAATACTGTTTTTTTGTACAGTATACCAGGATTGGGCGGCGCTGGGGTGCCGCACTGTTCGCACGTCCGGACGTCCAACATGCTCGTCACAGTTCAGGGGACCGCGTAGCGGGACAAGAGAGCCTGATCAGCCAGGCGAATTTCGATGTCGTTCGCGATCCGGACGTGCTCCGGATTCTCGTCCGAGAACGGAGCATCGGTAACGCTGACGATGATGGTGCCGACTTGCATCTTGGCGCTCCCCAGCACCGGCGCAAGGGCGCGGGCCTCGGGCACCTGTTGAACGGTGAGCACCTTCGGCAGATAGAGCATCCAGCCCACTCCGGGGCGATCTTTGAACACCTTCTTGTCAAAGTAGCCGGTCGATTCCATCGTTATGACGGCAGGAGACCAAAGTGCAATTGACTTGCTAACCAAACTCGCGACAAGCTCCCAGTCCTTCGCGAAGGTGCCGGGCTTGGCACGCACTACCACGGCGCTGGTTTCCGGTGCCGGCCGACCTATGTACTGCACGGACGCGCCCTCGCCGCCCTCGCGACCATTCCACATGCTGACGATGCGCGGATCGATTTCGTGCTTCAGGGACTCGGTTAGCACGGCGATTGCGGCAGCGGTCGGCCCCGCAGGTCCGAAGACCTCGTAGAGGGAGGCTTCCGCCTTTGTGTTGCCTTTGAGGAGCCATGCGTCCAGCATCGGTGAGCAGGCTAGAAGGTCGGGAACGAGCCCGTGCAATTCACCCAGCATCGTCGAGACTTCAAGCCCGCCGGCATGACGGAACATCGCCGTAAGTTCATAGGAACGTTTCATGGGTTGAATACCGTTTGAATTTGAAGGCAGACCGGAATCCGTTCCACTGGTTCATCTCATCAATCCGCAGAGAAACTGTCCGACGTAGCGATGAGCTGAGCGCCGCAACTAATATTGTGACCCTCTTATGCGACGGCTAGGACCTGTCAGAAATTTTGTGTGCGGGGCCAAAGTTTAATTAGCTGATCGCGTTGGTGAAACGCTCCCCATACGTGATGGCGAACTGGTTAACTGCCTGCTTCCAGGTTCGTGCAGGCATCTTCCAATCTTTTTCAATATTGCGCAAGGCCAGGAAGAGTAGTTTGGTAGCCGCGTCGTCGCTTGGGAAATGGCCCCGGTTCTTGACGATCTTACGCAGTTGCATGTGCAGGCTTTCAATGGCGTTGGTCGTATAAATCACGGTACGCACCTCCGGCGGGTAGGCAAAGAATGGGATTACCTGCCCCCACTGGCGCTTCCACATGGCCGCCACGGTCGGGAATTTGGTGCCCCAAGGGCCGGCCGCAAAGTCGTCCAGCGCCGCAGCCGCCACCTCGGCGTTAACGGCCTGGTAGACGGGTTTTAGCGAGGCAGCGAGCTCTTTGCGGTCCTTCCAGGACGCCAGTACCAGGGAGTTACGGATCAAATGGACGATACAGGTTTGGATCTGCGCTTGCGGGTAGACTGCTTCGATCGCCTCCGGGAAACCGCGCAGGCCGTCGACCACGGCGATCAGGACGTCGTTCAAGCCCCGGTTTTTCAACTCGTTAAAGACCTTCAGCCAGAACTTGGCGCCTTCCGTTTGCTCAATCCACAGGCCCAGCACTTCCTTGCGGCCATCGGCGCGAATGCCCAGCGCCAGATACACCGCCTTGTTTTTGACGGAGCCTTCGTCCCGGATTTTCAGGCGCAGCGCGTCGAAATAAATGATCGGATACATCGGCTCCAACGGCCGCTGCTGCCATTGGACGACTTCCTCCATGACTTCATCGGTGATGGTGGAAATCAGGTCCGGCGAAACCTGCGTGCCATACAACTCCAGCAGGTGACCCTGGATTTCCCGCACGCTCATGCCCCGGGCATACATGCTGATGACATGGTCATCAAAGCCTTCCATGCGCCGTTGATGCTTGGCGACCAGCTTCGGCTCGAAGCTGGAAAGCCGGTCACGAGGGATATCCAACTGGATTTTCCCGCCTGGGGTTAGTACCGTTTTGGAGCTGCTGCCGTTGCGGTGGTTTTCGCTCGACTCGGCTTCGTTGGCCAGATGGTGGTTCAACTCCGCCGTCAACATGCGCTCGGCCAGCATCTTCTTGAGCTGGCCCGCCAGCCCGCTCTCGCCAAGAATCGACTCGGCGTCCTTGTTCTGCACCTGGGCCAGCAGTTGGTCGATCAGCTCGACGGGAAACGGCGGCGGTGCTCTTTTCTTCCTAGGTTTTTTAGTGGTCATTGCTTCGGTCATGGAACGTCCCTTTCGGTATTATTTCATGACCCCGGACACATAAAAATTCTGACAGGCTCGACGGCTATTCCGTCCACTGTATGGTCAGGATTGCCTTCCATGATTCTACAGCCCGTGTGGCCCGGTATTGGGCAGGGGCACTGATCGCCCACACATGCAACGGCGATGCCGCCGACGGTAATATGCGCGGCGCGCGCGGAGATCACCTTTCCACCGTGCGTGGTGGGATCACCCAGCCGTATCACATTCTACATGTTTGCTCCTAGTTTTTCACTTTTTAATCCGCCCGCGCCCAGACTGGCGCTTGCGACGCGGCGGCGGCTGCAGGAACTGCTCGGGTCGGGCGGACGCGCAAGCTGGACAGTATTTTGTCCCACAACGCGATGGCTTCGACATCAGAAAGGCTGGATTGGACAGGTGCCCCGGGACGGCCATGGCCGGTGCTCATTTCGAGTCCAAGATTAGGAGTAAAAACGCTGTCCTTTTTACTCAATGCCTCCCATTCGAAATCGTGCCCAGTAACGCCGCTGTGCTCCCGGATACGGTCCATGAGCTCTTGGCCAGGGATGCCGTTAACGATCCGGTCTCCTAGACGAAAATTATGGACGGACCAGCGATATTCGCTCCTAAAGTTAGTGTCAGCATCTCGCTGCAGGAGCGTCCGGCCGTGCGCAATTCCTGCCGTACTGCGCAGCGCGATGGAAAGGTCGGGATGGCTCTGCAGACCGACAAACATTACCGTTGATTCATTCTGGCCTGCATGGAGGGGATCGGCAACAAGGCTGTTGTCGAAACAGAATCCCGACTCGCTGGGTATCGCCTCCCCGTCACGGTTACGAACCTGTTTGATGATTCGGACTAGTTCCGGAATATCCTTGCTGTCCAAGGCCTCAGCCCTAAATTCGAAACTCACTCCGTGCAATCGAGCCAGGCCGCGTACTTTCGCAGATGTACTGTAAACCCGTTCACCGAATTCAACGAGATACCCCCACTCCCGGTCAAAGAGCATCACTTTGCCGGAAAGACCGTCAGCTATGATATTGGCGACAGACTCCAAGCTGTTCCAGCCCTTCTCGTTCTTCATTGTCCTTAGTTCTGTCTCTGTCGCCGCGAGCCGCGCTTCAAACGCATCATCAGTCTCATCGTAGTCAACCGAAATACTCCAGCCGGCCAGCCTGGTTGCGCCGAATGAAACGATGGCGTGTTTTGGCACGTCAATGAGAAATCGGCCAACGCAGACGGTTTTCATCGGCATCTCGGCAATCCGCATTTTCATTTGGTCCTCCTGAATGATCTTGACTAGCCTGGCTCCTGCGATAAGCACAAGTACTCCTCCCCAGAGCCGCCACCGCTTTGCCCAGTAGCCTCCGGTCTTGACCGTCATAGCTTCTGCACCAGTTTGGCGATCAAGTGCTGCGTCAAATACAGCATATCCAAGTTGTTATAGCTCCCTTGGTGATCATAACCCCCCGTATCGAACAAGCGCAGCACCTTGCCAGAAGGCCCGGCTCCCGAGGATCTAGGGACAGTGCCATCGCCCGCGACGTATTGTTCGTTAAGGGAAAATATCAATGTACTGCCACCGGCTATGCCCACATTCCGCGATCCGTTCGCCACGTGGCTAAGTGGTTCACCTTTTGCCAATGCACTACTGCTAAGCACGCTCGACCGCATACTGGCAAGCCAGCGGCAACTACCGACTGATAGCTGCTGGGCGTCATCACCGTAAAAAGCGAAGGTGTTCGGGTGATAGTAGGAGCCCAGCACCTCGGTATGGAATCGTTCAGCTTGCCGAACCGCCTTACGAATATGAGCTTTCACGTCGCCCTTGTATTTCCCGGCCGGATCAGCCAGATCCGGATTGATAACGCGATACCATGCCGACATGTCGCGGTACATTTCGTAGGGATTCCCGTTCGGTAGCTCCAAATAGTCGACAGCTTTCGCACTATCGTCAGACTTCACGGCCGCAAATAGCCAACGCTCGGGGTATAGCTGATTGGGCAGCAGTTCTAAGGCCCCGGCGGAAGTTGCCATGACGGCTGTAGTGTCTTCAGGTCGCCGGCCGGCGATATCGGCGAACTTGCCTGCAGCGATGTTCTCCAGATCGCCCTTACCGGGATGCGATGCTTCAGTACCACAGGCAATACGGCGATAGCACACCGGTGCGCCCAGCGCCGGCATGGCGCCGTGGATTACTCCAACGATTTTTTCGGGAATCGTCTTGGCACACGCACGAGCAACCAGGCCACCCATCGAATGCGTAACCAAGATGACAGAAGAGCATTTTCGCTTGGCCTTCGTCCATGACGCAATGATATCTTCGATGCGCTCACGCAAACGGCCCGCCGACTGCTCGTTGGATTCCAGCCAGTTATAGCCGAAGGCGTACACCGGATAGTGGTATTCAGCGACCTTCTGTAGTTCGCAGGCCGAAACCTCGTTCAGATCGTCTTTGCTGGCGGTGCTCAAGCGTCGCCAATGACCGTCGTGCGACACATGGCCCCATACATTTCGGAAGGTGGCGTTCAGCCGCTCCTGTAGCGTAGCGAGCACGGTCCCATAACTACTCCAGTGCACCTCTCCCCAACCACGCTGCCTGGCCTCGTCCTCGCTGAGCAACGGCGCACGAGTTCGTGAATTCATTGGCACCTTGATCACACCGCTGCGGTCAACATCCAAAGTAGCGGCGTCGAGCACAGATTGCCGCGTTGGAGGATCACGCCGCTTCCACATTTTCGCCTCGCTTAGCCCTTCATCTACCCCGTTTGGTGGACGCCAAGCAGCTTCCCCAGGATTAAGAATCTTGTTGGGCGGCTTGTCCGGATTCCGCGTCGCGCACAAATTACTGCCCATAATTCCAGGAACGAAAATCACAGGGATCACCTTGTTGGGCGGCACCTCTATACTAGCGCGCGTGGTACATGCCTTGGGGGACAGCATAGCCGTGGCGCGAATGGTGCCATCGGTTTCGTGACGGATGTTGGTCAATGGGCGTGTTGGTTCAGGCGTCGCGGCCATGATGTTCAGTCTCCTTCTTTGTCTTCTGGATGGATAACGACTTCGATGTCGCCAAGTTCATCGCTGTTGGCCAGCTCGGTCCGGCCGTGCTCGTCGGTGACGCCTTCGATGCTGCTGCCGTCCGGTAGCGTAAGGGTGTAGCGGCGTCCTACAACGGGCTCGCCGGTTTGCGAGTGATGAAGCACAATCCGTTCATCCGTTTCGAGCTTCGTACTAGGGAATTTCAGTTCGTCGATGCTGCCGTCGCCACCTTTGGTATGTGCGAACGTTGCGGACTTGATGACGTGGCTACCGCTACATTGCTCCGTAATAGCACCACCACCGAAATCTGCTTGCGCTCCCTTGGTGGCGATTCTGACTTCCGGTGCTTGAATTTCCACGCCTTCGCCTGCGGCGATTTTGATGCGACCTGTGGCAATGAGGCTGATGTCGCCTTGGTGCGACTGAACTAGGACGTTGCCGCTGGCCGCGATGAGCTTTATGCCGAGCTTATGAGCAAAGAAGCTAAGGCCCTGCGCCGCGCGCGCAAAGATGCTTTGCCCGGATGCGATTTGTGCTTCGCCCTGGCATACCAAGTCCAGCTTTGTCTGTGCGCCGACGACAATGTTTTCATTACTGATCAACGCCATGCCATCCGGCGCGCTTGCCGCGATGACGGACCGATTTCCGGCAGCGACCGACCAACTTTTCAGCTTCTCATTCAGCCCCGCAAGCTGCTCGCCTGCGGCTCCGTCCGAGCAATGGGTCTGCGCCAAGGAAGCCAACTGTCCGGAAATGCTGTTGAGGATATCCAGCACACCAAGCAACTCGGCCCGATCAAGCTGCTGGCCCATGCCGCAGGCCGCTGCGCTTATCAGGATGCCGTTTTCTCCACGTACGGCAACCGCTCGGCCGCTCCGCAGCTCTGCACCCTCGCCTCGCGGCTCGCCATGGCCGTCAGCTCTAGGCTGCGTCAGGTAACCAAGATTAAGTTCGCTACGGCCATGGTCGCTCGCCAACTGCGCGCTGATCTCGCCGGTCGTATCGTCCAGCCGCAGCTGATTCGAGCGCCCGCCCTTGATTTCGCGGCTCTTGATCCCTGACAGGTACTTGCTCCCCGGTAGGCCGTCCACGGTGCTAAGCGCAGGCGGCAGGCCATGCTGGTTATAGAGCTGCCCCACGATCACCGGCTTATCCGGATCGCCGCCCAGGAAGGCCACCAGCACCTCGCTGCCGATGCGCGGCAAGCCCAGCGTGCCGCATTGGGTCTGATGGCCGGGACCGTTGCCGGCCCAGTTGGAGGCGACGCGCACCCAAGCCGAGTCGCACNGTTGTACAGCTGCCCAACAATCACCGGCTTATCCGGATCGCCGCCCAGGAAGGCACCAGCACCTCACTGCCGATGCGCGGCAAGCCCAGCGTGCCGCATTGGGTCTGATGGCCGGGACCGTTGCCGGCCCAGTTGGAGGCGACGCGCACCCAAGCCGAGTCGCACTCGTTGTCGCCGGTGCCGGCCAGGCCGCGCTCGACGTGGTCTTGCGCGCGCGTTCCGGGGAAGCGGATCTTCACGCGGCCCATCTCGTCGCAGTGCACTTCTTCACCTTCRGGACCGACCACGATGGCGCTTTGCATCTGCGGCTGAGGCAGCTCGGTGCGCGCGTCGTACGCCGGCACGATGGGAATGCCGCGCCGCACGGCGGTGAACTGGATGTGCATGCGCGAGCTGCCTTCTGCCACRTGGCCGGCTAGCTCCTTGTGCAGTTGCATGTCGTGTGGCTGCCCGCGCATCCAGCGGTTGCGGGCGAACAGGCGCTCCACGCGCGCGGCCAGCGCCTTGGGCAGGTTGTTCTGCGCGGTCATTTGCAGCGCGRTGACGGTAAAGTCGCGCTCGGCGTCGGCGTGGCTGTCGATCTCCGGATGKCCTTCGAGCGTGAAGTACTCGCCCACGCACAAGTCGCGYACGCTGCCYTCGGCGTGGAAGCACTTGGTTTCGTAATCGTGGCGCTGCATGCGCAGCTGGCCGAGCTTGAACAGGTCTTCATGGTCGTCGCCGGCRTGCGGGGGCAGCACCTGGTAGTCGTCCAGGCTGGCGGCCATCCATAGTCCGCTGCTGCCCTGATCGGCCTCGCCCTGCGCGGTGGCCCGCATGAAATGCACGCCCAGCGGATTGCGGTAGTCCCAGCTGTGACTGCCCGTGCTGCCCGGCTGCAGTGTGCGCACGGCGCTCCAGGAGGTGATGCCGTCGCGTTCTTCGGTGGCGCTGTCGCGGTGGTAGCGGATGGTGCCGGCGGCGTTCTGGCGCACGCTGTCGGCGCGGTTGAACAGCACCATGGTGTGGAACAGCGTGCTMTGGCCATGGTCGGCACGGAAGTACCAGGCGATGCCGCGCCGCTTGAGCAGGCGGCGGATGAAGGCGCCGTCTGACTCGTTGTGCTGCATGGTGAATTCGCGCTTGGGGTAGCTGATGGTGTCGAAAAAGTCGGCCAGTTCGTGCTTGAAGCAGATGGCGAGCACGCGGTTGCCGAGTCGCCATTCGTCCAGGATCAGCTGGACGATTTCCACTTCGTCCTTGTTACGGAACACGCGTGTGTTGATGCGCTTGTCCATGATGGAGAGCGCGTCGCGCAATACGAGTTGGTAGCTGGCCAGGCCGCCGTCGCTATCTCCAGCAGCGATCTCGGTGATGACGCCGCAGACACTGCGCAGCTCGCCACGATCGGTGACGAAGTCGAGGGCGGCGGGCAGACCGATGAACTCCTTGAGCGGCAGCCGGGCGCGCGCGGAGACGCACAGGATCCGGTATTCGAGGCTGCCGCAGATGCTTTCGGTGCCGTACACGCGTTGCGGAAGCAGCATGTCGTGGGACAGCTGGGTGGAGCAGTCCAGACGCAGACGCAAGGGACGGTTAGTGGTAATCAGGTCCTTGGTCTCTACCAAGAAGTCGAGCAGGTCGCTTTCCACGGGGACTCCTGACGGGGTGAACTGGTTCAGCGATGATGTCATTACCAGGATCAACTGATCTTGATCATGCGCAAGCAANCAAGAAGTCGAGCAGGTCGCTTTCCACGGGGACTCCTGACGGGGTGAACTGGTTCAGCGATGATGTCATTACCAGGATCAACTGATCTTGATCATGCGCAAGCAGTTGCGCTGCGCTGGGGCTTAACAATCGGCGGAGAAATCGGCTGGGGTGGGGATGAGCTGGGCGCCGCAACTGGTCCTGTGGCCATCGTAAGCGACTTCGATGCCGTCTATCGTGTGGCACGGATTGCCTTCGATGATGTTGGTGGTGCCGTGGCCCGGGATTGGGCAGGAACACTGGTCGCCGACGCTTGCAACAGGGATGCCGTGCACAGTGAAATGCGCGGCGCGCGCAGTTATGACTCGGCCACCATGCGTGGTGGGGTCGCCCAGCCGTATCACGCTTTTCATGATTGCTCCGATGTTTGGAAGATTGTGGCGATGATTGCATTGCTCGGACTGGCCTACTTTGAGCGGACGCAACGGAAGGCTGGGCAGGGTCTACGCTTGTGATAGGCTGTGTCGATATGATCAACATTCCGTGCGCGGCGATTCGATGGTTCCCAGATTAAGTGCCTCCAGTAGCAAGACTGTTTTAAACGACCCTGGACACTGCCTGCGCGAAGGGTTTTCGGCTTGAGAGCGGCTGGCTTCATGCAGCGGGATCGCTGGCGGTTGAGCAACGCCATGTTGCTTTCGCTGGTCATTCACGCGCTGCTATTGAGCGTTACCTTTGGCGGGCAAACCTTCGGGTTTCCCGGACTGAGCCTCCCCTGGAAGGATCTGCGGCTGGAGGCGAGCGACTTGCGCATTGTGCTGATGCCTCCCCCTCCTCCGCCCGCGCCCGCGCCGGCGCTGACGCCAGAGGCTCCCTCGCCCACCAAGGTCAATGGTGCAGTAGGCAGTTCCGCTGCTGCGCAGCCACGTGCGCCTGCTCCCTTGCCGGAACCTTCTCCTGCACAGTCTCAAGCGGTTGGGATGACGGCCTGGAAGCGCCCGGAAGTGAACTTGCCGATTGCTCCCGATGCGCCGCAGACGCGAGCGCCAACCACCGTTCTGGAGCGGAATTCGCCCGTGCAGGGAGGTGATGTGCCGGCGCCGGAGAGCGCAGGTGATTTGGGGCAGAAGCGCATCGATGACGATGCGCGGGAGCAGGCGCTTGAACGGGCCAGGGTGGAGCAGGAGAGGCAGACTACGGAGCGCGCACGGCAGGCGGAGTTGTCGGCGCAGCGTGAAACGTTGCGGCAAGAGCAGTTGCGGGAAGATGCGGCACGCGCCGAGAAGGCGGCCAGGAGCGAGGCGGCGCGACTGGATGCAGAGCGGTTGGAGCAAGTCAGGCAGGAGACTTTGCGGCGCGAGACGCAGCAAGAGCAGGCCAGGCTGGACGAGAAGGCGCGGCAGGATTTCGCCCGGCTGGAACGGGAGCGTGCGGAAGCTGCTCGAATTGAGGCGGAACGGCAGAAGCTGGCGCGGCAGGAGGAAGTTCGTCAGCAAACGATACGGCAAGAGCTGGCTAACCGGGATGAGCAGGCACGGCAAGAGGCGGCTCGGCAGGAGCGGGACCGGGCCGAGACGACGCGGCTGGATACGGAACGCCAGAAGCTTGTTCGGCAGGAGGAGTTGCGGCGCGAGGCGCTGCGGCAAGAAACGCTGCGGCAGGAGCAAGCCAGGCAGGATGAAAAGGCGCGGGAGCAGTTGGAGATGGCTCGCCAGAACGCGGTACGGAATGAGGCGGCGCGGCAGGAGCAGGCAAGGCTGGATGAGACGGTGCGCCAGGAGGCAGCTCGGCAGGAGCTGGCAAGGCAAGAGGCGGCACGCCAACAAGCGGCGCGGGAGGAGTTGGCGAGGCAGGAGTTGGCGAGGCAGGAGTTGGCGAAGCAGGAGTTGGCGAGACAAGAGATGGCTAAAAAGGAGGCTGCCCGCCAGGAGGCCGCACGGCAGGAGTTGGCGAGGCAGGAAGCAGCAAGGCAGGAGATCGCACGCCAGGAAGTTGCGCGACAAGAGCTGGCGAGGCGGGAAGCATTACGTCAGGAGGCCGCGCGTCAGGAGGCTGCGAGGCAGGAGGCTGCCCGCCAGGAGGTAGCGAGACAAGAAGCTGCGCGACAGGAGATGGCTCGGCAGGAAGCGTCACGGCAGGAGGCTGCGCGGCAAGCGGCGAAGCAAGAGGGGGCGAGGCAGGTTACGTCGCAGCAGGAGCAGGCGCTGCGCGAAAAGGCGGAGCGGGAGGCGCAACGCGAGGAGCGGCTGCGGGCGATTGGCAAGCAGCTCGATGCGGAAGCGGCCCAGCGCGAGGCGCAGAACCGCCCTTCCCGCTCTTTGCTGCCGATGGCCAGCGGCTTGCGGCGCGGATGGATGTACGGCCGCGCCGATCCGAATGCCGACCTGGTCCTCTACTCGGAGGCCATGAGTAAAAAAATCGAACTGAACATGACCTTCGAGATGGTGCGCGAGGTGGTGAAGCAGCCGCACACGCAGCCGACGGTGACGGTGGCGGTGCGTGCAGACGGCTCGGTGGAGAAGGTGACGTTCGTGGTCTCCAGCGGCGTGCCCGCTATCGACGAGGCGATACGGCGCGTGGTGGCGAGCCAGGCGCCGTATGGCGCGTTCCCGCCCACGGTGGCGCGCCAGTACGACGTGATCGAGATCCGCCGCACCTGGGTGTTTGATACGGCAATCCGCCTGCAGTAACAGCCTGGGCGCCGCGCGCCCTAGTGCTGGACCGGTGCGGCTTCGTCCTTGTTTTGCTGCTTCTCCTTGAGCCAGGCTTTCAGCTTGGCCATGTCGCGGAAGTCGGCCACGTCGCAGGCGATGTTTTCCAGCTGGTGTTCGAGCAGGTGCTTTTGCAGCCGCATGCAATGCTGGGCAATGCTTTCCGTGAACGGCGGGCTGCCCGGCAGGTTGAGCTGAACCATCAGCGAGAACTGGATGCCAACAGTGTCGAATTCCAGGTCTTCCAGGTAGTCTTCAATGAACTCGACCTTGCGCGATATCTGCCTCACGCCCAGGCGCGCGGTGCCGGGCCGCCGGGTCAGGTCCAGCTCGATGTCCAGCACCCGCAGTGCAACCGGGTCTTCGTTGATGTAGCCGGCGTTGGCCTGCTCGAGCAGGTATGGCTGCTGCTCCAGCGGCAGCGTGAGGATGATGCCCACCAGCTTGGCGTGCAGCTCCTCGGCCTCGGCCTGGTCGCCTTCTTCATCGAAAGAACAGGATACAGGGTAGGTGTCGGCCAGCAGCATGTCGCCCACTTCGCGCAGCACCGGCAGGAAGCGGGCACGGTCTGTGCGGTAGTCGCTGCCGCTGTAGCGGCTGTAGAACTGGCGGATTTCGCTGTCATCCTTTGTGCTGAGCATCCGGTCCGCCAGCACGCAGATGGTCTCGGCGATCGAGGTACGCTCGGGTTCGGTCAACGTGCCGTTGCCGTAAGCCTGATCGAAGACGCGTATCAGTTGCCGGGCGTAGACGCCGAACTGCTCTTCCAGGGGCTCGAGGGTGCGCCTGCCCAGGTCGCGCAGGCGCACGGCGGTGTCTTCCCAGCGCGCGTAGGTACGGCGCGCTTCACCCAGTTTGGCGAGCACGGATTCAAGCTCCTGCCGGGCGGCGGCAATCTTGGTGCCGGGTTTGGTGCGTGGAATAGGCATGGTCGGGCCTCGTGGGGGCTGGATGGGCAGACCACTTGTGGAGGGCGTTCTGCCAGGAAGAACTGGCATTCTAGGCGCGCGGCGGTGCGCCGGCATTGATGTGTCGCAAAGGCAGAGCAAACCCCACTGAAGTCCAGGCGCTTTTTTGACCAGCGTGAGCACGCTCCAAAGTTTGGCAAGCCGTTCGGTACCAGCGCCGCCGCCAACGCGTTGCGAGCTGGGCGAACAGGCAAAGCTATGGGGTCAGCAAATAGCTGGCGTCTTCTCGGTCGCTTTCTGAGGGGGCATTGAGGAGGAAGGCGTTCACGCCGAGGCGGGCGCCGCCTTGCGGTTCGCTGGGGCGGAGGCAGAAGCCGCAGGTGTCGGCGGCGCGCAGCCGCAAGCGGACTTCGAAGGCGATGCCGACCGTGCAGAACATGGCGAGCGTTGCTTGCAGCGCTTCGGCGCCGGGGCCACGGGGCAGGAAGCGGTCGAAGTCTGCCTTGCGGAGCGGGCCGATGCGGATGCGGGCGAGCGTGTCGCAACGGTTGATGCGCTCACCGAGCAACACGCCGTTGCGCAGGCCGCAATGGCTGCGGCCCAGCTGGGCTTGCTGCGCGACGGGCAGCGCTTCCCATACGCCGATCAGGGGCTCCACTTTGAAGGGCACACCGAAGTATTCGGTAAGCATGCCAGTCATTACGTCGTGCGAGACGGTGCGGCTGCGGATCTGGACGGCATAGCGGGCGAAGGTTTCGCGGTCGATGATGCCACCCTGCGGCGGCTGGGCGCCGGAGAGTAGCAGGAGCCGGGCCAGGTAGCCGTCGCTGCCGTCAGCTTCCTGCATGCATTCGGGTCGGTACGTGGCCCAGCCCTGGCAGAACATGGCGAGCGCGCGGTTGGAGAAGATGTCGAGGAAGGCGCGCGGGGCCTGGCCGTCTTCGCGCTGTTCGTGCGCGGCGATGCGTTCGGTGTAGTGGTGCGGCAGCGCGCCGCTGCCGCCGAGCAGGCCCATGAAGGCGGGCGTGAGGTCGAGCCGGCCGCCGGCCAGATCGAGCCCGCTGATCTCCCCCGGGGGGAAGGCTAGCGAAAGGTGGTTGCGGTAGCGTAGCTGCAGCGTACCCGGCGGCTCGGCCTGCGCGGCGGGCCAGGCGGCGGCCGGGACGTCCACATGCGTGTCGACTTGCGCATCTGAGTGCGCATCCGAGTGCGCGTCAGATTGCACGTCGGATTGTGCGTCCAGGTGCGCGTCGGGTTGTGCATCGGACTGCGCGTCGGACTGCGGCTGGCTGCGCAGCCATTGTTCGAGCAGGCGCACGGCCTGGAAGAAGTCGAAGCGCTGCGGCTCGGCCAGCAGCGTGCAAATCAGCCCAGTCAGGCCAGCGCCAGGCTTCCGTTGCGGGGTGGGCATCGCAGCAGCTCCTTTCCGTTGGCGTGCGAGAAGACGGTGAGCTGGGTGTAGCTGTTCAGGTGGGCGTACAGGGCCAGCAGGCGGTCGAGCATTTGCGCGAAGATGTGGACGCCAGTGCCGGCGTAAGCCTGCTCGTCGAGCGTGATGCGGATGTCCACACCGTGCAGGCAAGCGAGGCCGGTGCCGCGCCGCAGCCAGGCGGTGCCCGGCGTGTGCGCCAAGCCGGTGATGCCGTCGATCTGGCGCTGCGAGATGGCGTTGCCGGGCAAGGCGTACAGGCGCAGCATGGCGGTGAACGCAGGCAGGCCTTGCTGCGTGAGCGTGCGGTGGTTAAGGGACAGGTGCGACACCAGTCCCCACTGCGCGCCGCGCGCGGTGGCGAGGCGCTGCGACGGGGTGGGCTTGCGCAGCAGCCGTATCGGCACGCTGCCGGTGCTGGCCTCGGTGGCCAGGTCGCCGCCGGGCAGGCCGCCCTGCAGTTCGTGCGGCAGGTTGCGGTTGGTGCAGGTGAGGCCGATGGAGGCGATGCCGGGCTCGGACTTGAGCGGGTCGAAGTCGCGGTCCACCAGCGCCAGCGAGTATTCGTGGGCGGTGCGGCCGCTGGCCAGTTCCTCGTCGCGCCGCGCGATCCAGTAGCGCCCCTTGCGGCTGGGGGATTCGCCGTGGCGCAGCGAGTAGTAGGGAACGAATTCGGTACTGACACTGTCCCGGGCGCCGGAGCGCTGCAGCAGGTGCACCGAGTCCACGCTGTAGATCTCGCAGGCCCTGGCGGGCAGCGCGTCCGGCAGCAGCGGGTAAGTGCTCCGGGTGTGGGTGATCTGGATGGGCGTGGCGATGTGGCGGAACAGGTTGACGATGGGCGTGCAGGACAACAGCAGGTTGTCGCGCGTAAGCGTGCGCAGGATGCGGGCGGCGCCGCAGCCGGCGCGCACGCCGTTCAGCGGCAGGTGCAAGGTGACGGTCGCGCAGCCGGGCGCGGCGTGGCGCAGCAGCTCGGCCAGCTCAATGTCGATGAAGTCGAATTTTTCCGGACAGGCGAAGTATTCACTGAGCAGGCGGTAGGCAGGCTGCCCGGCGGGCTCGAAGGGCAGCAGCGCGTCGGCGTCGTCGAAGCCGGCCGGGCGCAGCGGCACGCGCTCCAGCAGCCGCCACTGCCCTTCCGTTTCAACGCAGGCGCAGGCGGCGCGCATGAAGAGCGTGTCGCGCAAGGTGGCGCGTAGCGAAGCTTCGCCGTCCAGGTACAAGCGCAGCACCGGCAGGCGCAGTTCGGCCAGGCTGCGGTTGGCGGCGGTGCAGGCGATGGTGATGCGGATGGAGGCCGTGACGTCGGACGGCAGCTGCAGCGACGATGGCGCGTGGATGCAGGTTTCAAAGCCCGCCACGCTGATCTGCACCGGGGCCACGGCCACGTCGTAGACGGTGCGGAACTTGCAGCCGGGCGCGGTCTTGCCGAGGGACTTGAGCGCGGTGCCGCGCGGGACCGTTACGGTGGCGTCCGTGCCGCCGGTTACGCCGCTGTTGTCGAAGCGGGCGACGGAGCAGGACGGCAGCGGGCGCAGGTAGTGCGGGTAAAGCACGCCAAGCAAGGCTTCGGTGAAGCCGGCGTAGTCGTCGTCCAGGCGCTTGGCGGTACGGGCGTTGAGCAGGGCTACGGACTGGATCAGCCGTTCCACGTGCGGGTCGGCGCAGGTTTCGCCGTTCATCAGCAGGCTGCCTGCGAGCTTGGGGTAGCGTTCGGCGAATTCGTGGCTGGCGCGGCGCAGCATGCCCAGCTCGCGTTCGAAGTATGGCAGCAGTTTTTCCATCATCGTGTCCTCGCGTTGGGGTTCAACGATGGTGTCACAGGCGGGGGCACTGGGCCTTGATGCTGAGCAATCAGCAACGATGGTTTACCAAGAGCTACCACGCGCCGCGCCGCGCGCGGCGGCGATACGCTAATCCGGCTTTACCCCCAAACCCAAGGAGCTCCCATCATGCTAGTCAAACGTTTGCTGCCTTTTCTTCTGATATCCGCATTCGCCCTGCCCGGCGTGGCGCAGGCGCAGTACCAGTACACGCCGGTCAGTCTTGCCACCGGCATCATCTCGCTGTATGGCGCGGAATACGGTTCCGCCACCACCATCAACAACAACGGCACGGTAGGCGTGGTCTACCGGATCGAGGAAACCTGGTACGACCAGGCGTACACATGGAAGAACGGACAGTTCTCTTTTATTCCGCGCATCCAGGGCAAGATCTACAACCACTACATCACCGGCATCAACGACGCCGGAAACATGGCTGTGAACTTCAACATGTTCGACACCACCACCGGGCAGGGCCACTTCTTCACGCACAACGACTACCTCAAGGTGCCGGACCTGGTCTACCAGGCCACCACCAGGGTCAACGCCATCAACAACAATGACATGGTGGTGGGCGACGGGGGCATGGGCTTTGACGACTGGTCCAATCCGCCGCCGCGCCATGCCTTCATTTACCAGAACGGCACATCGACCGACCTTGGCACGCTGGGCGGCAAGGATAGCTACGCCATGGGCGTCAACGACGCCGGCACCGTTGTCGGCGGCTCGCACACCACTGCGGGGGCGATGCGCGCCTTCACCTACGACGCCACCGGCATGCATGAAATGGGGACGCTGGGCGGGGCCTACAGCATGGCGCACGACATCAATGAACACGGCGATATCGTCGGCGTGTCCGACACCGCGGACGGCGTGCGGCACGTGTTCCTGTACTCCGGCGGCACCATGCATGACCTGGGCGTATGGAACGACTACCAATGGGGAAAACCGGATATCAACGATTCTGGGCAGGTGGTGACTATCCTCAAGATCAACGGCGTGGCGACACCCGTGCTGTATCAAAACGGCACTACCACGGTGCTCAGCACCCTGATCGATCCTGCGGCGGGAGTGGACCTGATGCGCGTGGATGCGATCAACGACCACGGGCAGATCGCCGCCACCGCTTGCGGACAGGGCGGCGCGTACGGCGAGGGGTGCTGGGGCATGCTGCTCAATCCCCTGAACCCGGTGCCTGAACCGGCCACCTGGGGCATGCTGGGGGCCGGACTGGGCGTGCTGGCTTACTGCGGCAGGCGCCGCAGCAAGCAGGCAGGCGGGCAGTCCGACGGAACAGCGTCAGCCTAGGGTGTCTGCCCAGATGTTGCGGGCCCAGCTCATGGCGTACTCGCCCTCGAGTGCGTTGGCGGCGCTGGACAGGCCGCCCGAGCCGGGCACCACGAGCAGGGTCTTTTTCTCCGCGTCGTAGGCATGCACCGAGGCGACGTGGATCACGTCCTTGTCGGAGACGAAGCTGTAGCAGGTGTTGGTGAGCATGGGCTTCGGCTCCGGCGCCCGGCCGTTCAGCAGGTCCACCACGGCGGCCGCGCAAACCTTGGCGTGCTGGTTGGCCATGTGGGCGGACTTGGGCATCAGCGGCGCGGCGAGGATGGCGTCGCCGAGGATGTGGATATTCTTCGCCTGCGTGGATTCGAAGGTGACGAAGTCCACCGTGCACCAGCGCCCGCTGGCGTTGGCCAGGCCGCTCTGCACGGCGATGGCGCCGGCGCGCTGGGGCGGAATCACGTTCAGCACGTCGGCCTGCACGCGGTCGTCCAGTTCGGAGATGGCGGCGCGGCCGGATGCGTCGATGTCCACCGTCTTGAAGCCGCGCCGGTATTCGATGATGCTGCCGTAGCGGTCCTGCCATATCTTCTTGAACAGCGCGCCCTTGGACACAACGTCGTCGTTCCCGTCCAGTATCAGCACCTTGGACTTCGGCTTGCGCTGGCTGAAGTAGTGGGCGACCTGGCAGGCGCGCTCGTAGGGACCGGGCGGGCAGCGGTACGGGGCGGCGGGAATGGTCATGGCGTAGACGCCGCCGTCCGGCATGGCTTCGAGCTGGGCGCGCAATGCCGTGGTCTGGGCGCCGGCTTTCCAGGCGTGCAGGATGCGCTCCTGCGCACCTGGCTTTTGCATGCCGGGCAGCTGGTCCCACAGGAAGTCGATGCCGGGGGAGACGATCAGGCGGTCGTAGGCGATGGTCTGGCCGCCGGCGAGGGTGACGGTACGCTTCTCGGCGGCGATGGATTGCACGCTGTCGCGCACGATGCGCACGCCGTGGCGCGCCAGGGCGTCGTAGCCGATGGTGACGTCTGCCAGCTGCTTCGAGCCGCCCAGCACCAGGTTGGAGAGCGGGCAGGAAATGAAGCTGGCGTTGGGCTCGATCAGCGTGACGTCGATGCCGCCGCCGCTCCACAGGCGCACGTACTTGGCTGCGGTGGCGCCACCGTAGCCGCCGCCGACCACCACCACTTGCGGTTTGGCGCTGCCGCCGATGGTGGCGCAGCCGGTGCTGGCGAGCGCCAGTCCGGCGCCGGAGGCTTGCAGGAATTGGCGGCGTTTCATGGACGGGCTCCTTGGGTAGCAACGATGGCGGCAAGCTTTCCGGCATCGGCAGGGTTGGCGCCTCCTGCCGCAGCGGCGCGGGGTGCGGGCTGGGCGGCGAAGAAGGCGGCCAGCTGGGCCAGCTGCTCGTCGCTGTAGCCTTTTGCGAGCTGCGTCATGACGGTGGCGGGACGGGTGCCGGCCTTGAAGGCTTGCAGAGAGGCGAGCAGCGCTTCCCTGGACTGCCCTGCCAGCGCGGGCAGGGTGTTGCCGGCGGTTGCGCCGTTGGTGCCGTGGCAGCCGGTGCAGGTGGCGGCAAGGCGGGCGCCGGGCGCGATGGCTTCGGCGGCGCTGGCCGGGGACGGATCGAGAAGGAAGCAGGCAAGCAATGCGGCTAGCGCAGCGCCCGCGGCGGCAGCTCGCGAGCCCTTGGCGGGCGCAGCGGCCAGCGAAGCGCCGGCGGCAGCTCGCAAACGCGCGGCCCGGCGGGCTGGCTGTGTAGCGGATGCGGCGGGTGCGGCGGGTGCGGCAGCAATGGTGCGACGTCGTGTCAGTTGCATGGCAGCTCCTTGTTATGGGCGTACGCCCGGGGTTTCAAGCGCCATGCCTCTGGCGCGGAGAGAAAGGAAGGCTTCGAGGTCGACCAGGTCTTGCGCGCCATAGGCCGGCACTTCGGCGCGCACGCCGCTCATGCAGTTGCGCAGGCGGCGCTGCAGGGAGCCCATGGCTTGCCATTCAAGGCGGTAGATCGGATAGGCATTGGCGTGTCCCTGCGGAATGGTGGCGCCGGCCAGCTTGCGGCCCCAGTTGTCGTCGTGGCACTGGGCGCAGGAGAGGTTAAGCTGGCCGATGCGCTGGCGGTAGAGCTGCCGGCCCCGGTCCGCGGCGGCGCGGGTGCCGGGGTCCTGTGGCGGGTTGACGGGCATGCCGCGCGATTGCATGGCGACGTAGCTCTCGAGGCTGAGCAGGTCGTCGCTTTCAGGCTTGAGGGGGGCGGCTTGCTGGGCGCCCTGGCGGCACATGTCGATGCGCTGGCCCAGAGTGATGACGCGCTTGCCGCCCTTGTCGAAGGCGGGGAAGCGGGCGGCCACGCCGCGCATGCTTTGTTTGGCGTCGCCGTGGCAGCTGGCGCAGGAACGGTCGGCCTTGCCGGCCCTGGCGTTCCATAGCGCTTCGCCGCCGCTGATCCAGAGCATGGCGGGGTTTTGGGTGTCGTCGCGCTGCATGGCCTGGGTGGCGGCACCCATGAATTCAGCGCCGGATTTACGGGTGTCCTGCGTGGCGCTTCGGCCATCGCGGGCGTGGGCCGGCAGCGAACTGGTGACGGCGATGGCGATCGCGACAGCGGCCACGGGGCCGGCGGCCGGTTTCATGCTGCGCTCACCGCGATGGGCATCTTTTCGGTCTGCGCGAATCCGTTGTCGCCCTGCCAGGTGAATTCGAGCGTGCCGCTGTCGGTGGCGACGGTGAAGAAGGCGATGTAGGGGTTGGCGGAAATGGCGGGGTGCAGCTCGGCGCTGAACACGGTTTCGCCGTTGTAGCGGCAAGCAAAGCTGGTGAGGATGTCGCGCGGGACCAGCTTGCCGCCGGCGTCGGGACGGTAGCCGCTTTCCATCGGGTGGCCGATCAGGGCGCGGATTTCTATCACTTCCCCTTTGCGCGCGGTGGCTGGCATATGGATCAGAGCGCGCGCCATTATATGGCCTCCCCTTCTATGCAGGCAGCCAGCGCAACGATGACGTCTGCCGTCTGCTGCCAGTAACTGCCATCCTTCATGCGCGCGACCGCCACCAGCTTTTGCGAGGTGGCCAGGCGGATGCGGGTGGAGACTTCGCCTTTGCCGCTGCGCGGGCCGAGGGTGAAGCGGGCAATATCGGTTTCCGGGTTGCGCTCGTTGAAGATGGCGATGCCGGTGACGTGATCGGCGGCGGTCATGGGGCTGTCCACGGTTATGGTGACGGGGACGGCGTTGCCGTTGTCGATCAGCTTGGCGATGTTGAAAGACACCTTGCCGGTTTTCGGTGCGGCGCCACCGGTATAGGCGGCGATGGCGGCGCGCAGGTCTTCCGGGGTGGCGGCTGCGGGGCGTACCAGCGCCAGCAGCGGCAGCAATGGCAAAGTGGCGCCGGCCCGCAGCAGCTTGCGGCGGCTTGTGTTGGTGTTCGCGTTGGTGCTCATCGTGCCGGCTCCGCGCGCAGGGTTTGCAGATAGGCTATCACGTCTTCAATCTGTTGGGCGGTGAGGATGGTTTTTCCTTTGTGGGCGGGGCTCACGCGGTTCAAACCGTCGATCTTGTAGTAGGCGGGCATGATGGTGGCGGGATTGATGCTGGAGGCGTCCACCATGCGCTGGCGCAGCTGGGCGGCGGTGGAACGGTCGCCCGCACCGTCCAGCGGCGGCGCAAGGTTGCCCTGGAAGCGTTCTTCAGGGATGGGGCCGGTGTGGCACAGCAGGCACAGGCCCACCTGGCGGTTGGCGACCACGGCGCGGCCGCGCGCAGGATCGCCTGCGACAGCGCCCGGCAAAGGGACGGAAAAGTCCGCAGCGTGGCTGGCGGCGGGAACCAGCATGCCAAGCAGTGTGGCGAGCAACGTGGAGAGCAACGCAAAGTGCGACACCTGCGCGGCCTGCGCAGCGCGGCGCACGCCGCCGCTCCCGCCGCGCGCCGCAGGAGCAGTCCCCTGGCGGGTGGCGCGGGTTGAGACGGCGGGCGGCGTGGCGGCCATGGGTCGGGACGTGGCGGGGCCGGGCCTGCGGGTCAGGCCTTCTTCAGGCTATGGTTCTTCAGCGGCAGATCCCGCACGCGCTTGCCGGTGGCGGCGAAGATGGCGTTCAGCACCGCCGGCGCGGCCACCGCGATGGTCGGTTCGCCCACCCCGCCCCAGAAGCCGCCGGACGGCATGACGATGGTTTCCACCTTCGGCATTTCGTCCATCTTCAGCGGCACATAGGTGTCGAAGTTGGTCTGCTCCACGCGGCCATCCTTCAGCGTGCATTCGCCGTACAAGGCGGCGGACAGGCCGTACACGAAGGAACCCTCCACCTGCGCTTCGATCTGCTGCGGATTCACGGCATGGCCCGAGTCCGTGGCGGCGACGATGCGGTGGATCTTCAGCTTGCCGTTTTTATGGACCGATACCTCGGCACATGCGGCAACATAGCTGCCGAAGCCCATGGTTTGCGCCAGCCCTCGGAACACGCCCTTGGGTGCGGGCTTGCCCCAGCCGGCTTTCTCGGCCACCGCGTTCAGCACCGCCAGGTTCTTGGGGTTGTTGGCCATGAGCTTGCGGCGCAGCGCCAGCGGGTCCTGTTTGGTGGCGTGCGCCACTTCGTCCAGGAAGCACTCGAGGTAGATGGTGTTCTGGTTCAGGTTCACGCCGCGCCAGAAACCCGCAGGCACGGGCGGGTTGCGCATGGCGTGGTCGATCAGCAGGTTCGGGAAGGTGTAGCCGATGGATGCTTCCGGCCCCGGCGCGTTCAGGCCCTGGAACACGGCAGGGTCCTTGCCGTCCTTGATGGACATGCCGACCGATACCAGGATCGACTGGCCGGAAATGCGCATGTGCAGGCCGGTGATGTCGCCCTTCTCGTCCAGCCCCGCCGTCAGCTTGCACTGGGTGATGGGATGGTAGCGGCCGTGCTGCATGTCCTCCTCGCGGGTCCACAGCAGCTTCACCGGCGTACCGGGCAGCTCCCTGGCGATGGCCACCGCCTGGCGCACCCAGTCGTGTACCGCGCCACGGCGGCCGAAACCGCCGCCCAGGTGCAGCTTGTAGACGTCGCACTTGGCGGCCGGCAGGCCGGACGCCTCGGACGCGGCGGCCAGCGCGGCTTCGCCGTTCTGGGTCGGTGTCCACACTTCGCAGCGCTCCGGCGTCCACTTGGCGGTAGCGTTCATCACCTCCATGGTGGCGTGGTTCTGGAAGGGATAGGAATACACCGCCTCCACCTTGCGCTTGGCCGAGGCGATGGCTGCGCGCGCGTCGCCGTTGCTGTTGCCGACCACGGCATCCGGCGCGTCCAGGCCTTCCTTGAGCATGGCGGCGATGTCGGCGCTGGAAAGCTTGGCGTTCGCGCCTTCATCCCACACGATGGGCAGCGCGTCGAGCGCAGTGCGCGCGCGCCACCATGTGTCCGCCACCACCGCCACGGCGCTGTCGCCCACCTGCACCACCTTTTTCACGCCGGGGCGTTTTTCGATGGCGGCGGCGTCGAAGCTCTTCACCTTGCCGCCGAAGACGGGGCAGTCCTTGATGGCGGCGTTCAGCATGCCCGGCAGCTTCAGGTCCATGCCGTAGATTTGCGCGCCGGTGGTCTTGTCTACCGTGTCCAGCCGCGCCAGGCGCTTGCCGGCCAGCTTCCAGTCCTTCGGGTCTTTCAGTTTCACGTCGGCGGGCGCGGCCAGCTTGCCGGCTGCCTCGGCCACCTTGCCGTAGCTGACCTTGCGGCCGCTGGCGGCGTGCGTAATGACACTGTTGGCGGCGCTGCACTCAGCGGCCGGCACCTGCCACGCATCGGCTGCGGCCTGCACCAGCATCATGCGTGCGGTGGCGCCGCCCTTGCGCACGTACTCGTGCGACTCGCGCACGCCCCGGCTGCCGCCGGTGGAGAAGCTGCCCCACACGCGCTTGCGCGCCAGGTTCTGGCCGGGGGTGGGGTATTCGGTGGTGACCTTGCTCCAGTCGGCGTCCAGCTCCTCGGCCACCAGCTGGGCCAGGCCGGTCAGGGTGCCCTGCCCCATTTCGGAACGGGCGATGCGGATCACGATGGTGTCGTCGGGCTTGACCACCACCCAGGCGTTCACCTCGGGCGGAATGGCTGGCATGGCGCCATTGCCGGCCTGCGCGGCGGCTTCGAGCGGAATGGAGAACGGCACCATCAGGCCGCCCAGCGCCAGCGAGGCGCCCTTCAGGAAGCTGCGGCGGGAAACGGCGTCACTGCGCGCGCCGCTGCGGCCGGCGCGGCTCATGCTTTGCTCCCGGCGTGGTCGCCCACATGCGTGATGGCCAGCCCGGCCGATTTCGGGTCGGCGCCCTTGGCCACCACCTTGATCGCCGCGCGCACCCGGTTGTAGGTGCCGCACCGACAGATGTTGGTCATGGCCGCATCGATGTCGGCGTCGGTGGCTTTCGGTTTTTGCTTGAGCAGCGCGGCGGCGGCCATGATCATGCCGGACTGGCAGAAGCCGCATTGCGGCACGTCCAGCGCGGCCCAGGCTTTCTGCACCGGGTGCGAGCCGTCCCTGGACAGGCCTTCGATGGTGACGATCTTCTGCCTGGCGTTCAGCGCGGAGACCGGCATGACGCAGCTGCGGGTGGCTTCACCGTCGATATGCACGGTGCAGGCGCCGCATTGCGCCACACCGCAGCCGTACTTGGTGCCCGTCATGCCCAGCTGCTCGCGCAGCACCCACAGTAGCGGCGTGTCGTCCTCCGCCTCGAATTCACGTACTGATCCGTTGACGTTGAGCTGCGCCATGCTTTCTCCTGGAGAGGGGTTGACGGGATTTCAAGCGTGCTTATCTTACACCCGGTTTTTCCCTCTTGCAGAGCAGAGATTTGTATCAGCTTGTCACGATGTCAGCCGCTCCCAGCCGTGGCGCACGGCGCTCTTGAACTTGTCCCAGGCCGACTGCGGATACTGGCTTTCCCAACTGCTGCGCAGCCCCGGTTCGGCGTCGTCCCAGGAGCGGCCACGGAAGGAATCCGCGCTCGCCATGCGCTCGCCGTAACGGTAGGCGGGTTCGTATTCGTCATAGTTGCCGCCGGCGCTGGAGAAGTTGTTGTCCCAGTGGCTGCGGTAGTAGTCATCGCTCAAGTCGGCCGCGCCCAGGCGCCCCACCACCGTGCGCTCGTAGATGTGCACGCCGCCGCGCTGGAAGCTGCGCGTCGAGATGCTCAGGTCGTCCTGGATGCCGGGGATGGATTGCCCGCCACTCGCGCCGCGCTGCTGCGAGGCGCCGGCGGTGCTGCCAGCACTGTTGCCGGCGCTGCTGCCGGCAGCCGAAGCCGCGCCGCTGCCGGTGACGTTGCCGGCAGCCGAAGCCGCGCCGCTGCCGGACGTGCCGGCCGACGCGCTTTGCTGCGCGCCTTGGTACTGGCTCCCGGCCGCGGCCGCACCGGCCGTACGGGCGCCGCTCCAGCCGGCCGAGCTCCACTCATTCTTGCGCTCGTCGATATCCAGCGGCCCATAGACTTCGATGATGTCGGCGGCGCGCTCCGCTTCTTCCTGGCTGTCGGCCTGCACGGTCAGCACATGGTTGCCGCGCTTGACCGCTTCGGCGTAGGTGTCCGATTTATCGTCGTCGCCGAACAGATTGTGGAAGAAGCGCTTGATGCTGCTGCCGAGGGAGTCGTCGTCCTTGTCCGGCGCAGCCGCTTGCGTGTCTGCGCTGAGCTGCACTGCATGTTCACGGAAACCGCCCGCCAGCACGGCGGTTCGTGCTTGCTCAGCGTCCTGGCGGTTATCAAATACTGCCGCGAGTGTGTGTGTCATGGCTCGTTCCCTTTCGTGTGATTGCGCGCGATGCGAGGAAAGTCCAGTCTAGGCCGCCGCATGCAGAAGGAGCGCCACCTTGCCGACTCGTAACGGCTTCGGACAGTTTTGACTTGCATCAAAGTTATTGTTGAGCATTATCAATAGACTGGCTTCATCACTTAACGACACAGCAGAGAGGAAGTCATGAAGCACCCTGTAGCCGCAGTTATCTTAGGTCTCGCAACCCTGGCCGCTGGCCAGGCCATGGCAGCGGAAGCCAGCCCCTGGCTGGTGCGCGTGCGCGCACTGCACCTCGATCCGGCCGACAAATCGGGCCCGGTCGGCGGCACCGGCGCGTCCGACCGTCTCACCATCGACAGCAAGACCTTCCCCGAGTTCGACGTCTCCTATTTCTTCACCCCGAACCTGGCGGCGGAGCTGGTACTGACCTATCCGCAAAAGCACGACGTGCTGCTGGACGGCAAAAGCATCGGCACCATGAAGCACCTGCCGCCCACGCTGCTGGCGCAGTACCACTTCCTGCCGGACGCGCAGTTCCGCCCCTACGTGGGCGCCGGCTTGAACTACACCACCTTCTCCAAGGTGCGCATCCTGAACGGCAACGCGGGCCTGGAACACAAGAGCTTCGGCCTGGCGCTGCAAGCCGGCGTGGACTACGCGCTGGACAAGAACTGGTCGCTCAACCTGGATGTGAAGAAAGTGCAGATCCGCAGCGACGTCAACAGCGCGGGCACCAAGCTCAGCAACGTGAAAGTCGATCCACTGCTGGTGTCGGTGGGCGTAGGCTACCGGTTCTGAGCCAGCCTAGAAGCGCCCGGCCAGCAGCTCCATGCGAAGCTCGCTGGCAAAGGCGAGGCGCTGCGGGGCCAGCGCGTAGCGGCCCACCTGCAGCGCGGCGCCCTGCGACTCCAGCGTAACCAGGTCGCCGCCGCGCTCCGGCGGCGTGATCTTTGTGCGGCAGGGCTGGAATTGGGTCTGCACCGTCTTCCCGGCGGATACGCGCACCACCAGCAGGCAGCCGCTGGTGAGCACCACGTGCTCGTAGTCGGCGGCATGGCGGGCGTAGCACAGGAAGGCCGCCGTCACGGCGGCCAGCTCCACGCCGGTGAAGCACAGCACCTGCCAGATGCCGTGCAGCAGGAACACCGTGGCCACGGCCAGCGACAGCACGCACAGCACCGCCCACGCCACCGCCGTCTGGCGCGGCGTCAGCGAACAATTGCGCCGCCATAGCCATTCGCGCTTTTCCAGGTCACGCCGCACGGGACTCTCCTCTACGCTGCGGTTTGGCGGCTTACGGCGCAATGCGCCCACGCCCCCTACTCGCCTATTTTACGACTGCCGCGCAGCCCATGTGCCGCATCACGTTGTTACTCCGCGACAACATGTAGTTTTCCGGTGCCAGCGCCGCATGATTTTGCCCCGCCGGGGCACCGTTTTAAGGAACAATGGGAAACCGGCATGATCAGATAGCAAACCGCATAACAATCCACGCAACAATGGGGACAACATGGCACTCTCAAACTTGAAAATTGGCGCCCGGCTGGGCGTAGGCTTCGCGATCGTGCTCGCGCTACTGACGGCGATGCTGATCCTGGGCCTGAGCTCCCTGTCGCGCATCGGCAGCCGCACGCAGGACATCGTGGCCGACAAAAACGTGAAGATGGCCGCCGCCAACGTCCTGGTGGACAACGTGCGCACCATCTCGCTGGCGCTGACCACCATGATCGTGGTGCCCGACACCGCATCGATGAACGCCGAGCTGGCCAAGGTGGCCGAGGCGCGCAAGAAGTACGGCGCCGCCAGGGAAACCATGCTGAAGCTGCTGTCCGACGACAAGGAGAGGCAGCTGATGGCGGCGGTGGACGAGGCGCTGAAATCCGGCGCGGCCAAGAACAACGAGCTGGTGCGGCTGCGCAAGGAGGGCGAAATCCAGGACGCGACCGCGTTCCTGCTCAAGGAGACCGGCCCTTCGCTGAACGCGGTGCTGGCGGCGCTGGACGCGTTCGTGAACTACGAGGCCAAGCTGGCCAGCGACGCGGCAGTCGACGTGGAACAGGTGTACAGCAGCTCGCAGGTCCTGCTGCTGGCCCTGGGCATCGCGGGCATCGCCATCGGCGCCGGCGTGGCGTGGTTCATCACGCGCTCCATCACCGGCCCGCTGAACAAGGCGGTGGACCTGGCCGAAACCGTGGCCTCGGGCGACCTGTCCTCGCACATCGAGGCCGGCAGCGGCGACGAGACCGGCCGCCTGCTGAACGCGCTGCGCGCCATGAACGACAGCCTGCTCAACGTGGTGAGCCAGGTCCGCACGGGTACCGATGCGATCAGCACCGCCTCCAGCGAAATCGCGGCCGGCAACCTGGACCTGTCGTCGCGCACCGAACACCAGGCCAGCTCGCTGGAGGAAACCGCATCGTCGATGGAGGAGCTCACTTCCACCGTGAAGCAGAACGCGGACAACGCGCGCCAGGCGAACACGCTGGCCAGGTCGGCCTCCGAAGTGGCCAGCAAGGGCGGCGAAATCGTGGCGCAGGTGGTGGACACCATGGGCACCATCAACGATTCGTCGCGCAAGATCGTGGACATCATCGGGGTGATCGACGGCATCGCCTTCCAGACCAACATCCTGGCGCTCAACGCCGCCGTGGAAGCGGCGCGCGCCGGCGAGCAGGGACGCGGGTTTGCCGTGGTGGCGTCCGAGGTGCGCAACCTTGCGCAGCGTTCGGCGGCGGCGGCCAAGGAGATCAAGGAGCTGATCAACGCGTCGGTGGCCAATGTGGACACCGGCTCGCGCCTGGTCAACGACGCGGGCCAGACCATGGGCGATATCGTGTCCAGCATCCAGCGCGTGACGGACATCATGGGCGAGATCACGTCGGCCAGCCAGGAGCAGACCCTGGGCATCGAACAAATCAACTCGGCGATCGCGCAGATGGACGAGGTGACGCAGCAGAACGCGGCGCTGGTTGAGGAAGCTGCGGCAGCGTCGCAAAGCATGCAGGAGCAGGCAGGCAACCTGGCCACGGTGGTGGGATTCTTCAAGACGGGAACGCATGCTTCGCACGCGCCTGCGCCGCACCGCGCCGCACCGGCTCGCGCTGCGGCCCAGGCAAAGCCAAGCGCGCCGGCACGCAGCGTGGCCGCGCGCCCGGCCGCCAAGCCTGCGCAGCGCCTGGCGCCGAGCAAACCGGCCGACGACTGGGAAGAGTTCTGAGACTGCGCACCGATGGCGGCTTACCCTCCCGGCTCGGCGCGCCCGGCTCGGCGCCCCCGCCAAGCCGCCCGCCGTGGCCCCGAATGCCGGGCGGGCGGCGCAGGACGGGTTAGGTGGACACGCCCTAACCCGCCGAGCGCGGCAGCGTGAGCGTAAAGACGGAACCGTCACCCGGCGCGCTGACCACCGTGAGCGTGCCGTTGTGCGCTTCGGCCAGCTGGCGCGAGATGTAGAGTCCCAGGCCGAGGCCCGCGCTGACACCGGTGTCCAGCCCGCGCTCAAACGGCTCGAAGATCTTCGCCTGCGTTTCCTCGCTAATGCCCGCGCCGCCGTCGCGCACCGAAATCCGCACTTCGCGCGGGTCCGCATCGAGCTTCACCTCCACCGGCTTGCCGCAACCGTAGCGCAGCGCATTGGTCAGCAGGTTGACGATCACCTGCTCCAGCCGGAACTCGTCCCACCAGCCGCTCACTTCGCGCTCCGCGACCAGGCTGATCTCGCAGCCGGTCTCCCTGGCCTGGCGCGACAAGTCCGCCACTATTCTTTGCAGCAGCCCGGACAGCTCGGTGGCCGCCGGCCGTATCGACAGCTTGCCGCTGCGGATGCGCGACACGTCCAGCATGTCGTCGATCAGCCGTATCATGCTCTGGATCTGGCGGTCGTCGCGCGCCACCATCTTCTTCCACACTTCCGGATTGAACGCTTCCTGCAAGCCGCGCTCGATCTGCAGCTTGCGCAGCTGCGTTTCCAGGAACAGGGTATTGAGCGGCGTGCGCAGCTCGTGCGCCACCATGGACATGAACTCGTCGCGCGTGCGCAAGGCGCGCTGCAGGTCCTCCTGCGCCGCGTTCAGCTCCCGCAAGGTGGCTTCCTGTTCGGCGCGGGCCTTCTCCAGCGCTTCCACCTGGCGTTGCGTTTCCTGCCGCTGCCGGTGCAGCGCCACGAACACGCTGACCTTGCTCTTCACCATGTCGCCGTCCAGCGGCTTGTACAGGAAGTCCACCGCGCCGGCCTCGTAGCCCTTGAAGGCGTAGTTCAGCTCCTTGCCGGCCGCGCTGACGAACACGATGGGAATGTGGCGTGTCTTCTCGGTGCCGCGCATCAGCTCCGCCAGCTCGAAGCCGTCCATGCCGGGCATCTGCACGTCCAGGATGGCCAGCGCGAAGTCGTGCTCCAGCAGCAGCGCCAGCGCTTCTTCGCCGGATGCGGCCTGGTACACCGCGCGCTCCTCGTCGCGCAGCAGGGCATGCAGCGCGCGCAGGTTTTCCGGCAGGTCGTCCACAATCAGCAGCTTGGTCCGTTCCAGCATCAGCTCCTCTCCAATCTATTTTCCAGCAATGCCAGCAGGGTGCGGATGTCCCTCAGCGGTAATATCAAATCGGGTGTGCGCAGGCGGATGGCGGCGCGCGGCATCACGTCCACCTGCGCCTCGTCCGGGTCCTGCACCACGGTGAGGCCGCCCGCTTCGCCGATAGCGGCCAGGCCGGCCGCGCCGTCGTGGTTGGCGCCGGTGAGCAGGACGCCGGCCAGCGCGGAACCGTACACGTCCGCCGCCGACGCCATGATGAAATCGATCGCGGGGCGCGAGAAATTGTGCGGCGCCTCGCAGCTCAACGAAAAGCAGCGGTCCGATTCTACCGACAAGTGATAGCCGGACGGCGCAAAGTACACCGTGCCTGCCGCCACCGGCTGCTTGTCCTCCGCTTCCAGCACCGCCATCGCCATGCGCTGCGCGAACACTTCGGCCAGCTGGCTGGCGCGCCCCTGCATCATGTGCACCACCACCACGATGGGCAGCGGCGCGCCGGCCGGCAGGCCGGGCAGGATCTCCAGCAGCGCCGACACGCCGCCAGCCGAAGCGCCTATCACCACGGCTTCGAAGGCGCGGCCTTGCAGCAGCTCGCTGAAGGAAGTTTTCATGACAGCTTCCTGAACAGGCGCTCACGCTTCACCACCGGCTCGAAGCGCGGGCCATAGGCCGAGAAGTCGATGCTCTCCTTGCTGCCCAGGCCGAGGAAGCCGCGGTGGCACAGCGACTCGTGGAACAGGCCGAAGGCGCGCTCCTGGAGCTTCTTCTTGAAGTAGATCATCACGTTGCGGCAGCTGATGAAATGGGTTTCGGCAAACACGCTGTCGGTGGCCAGGCTGTGGTCGGCGTAGGTGACGTTTTCCATCAGCGAGCGGTCGAACAGGGCGGCGTTGTAGGCGGCCGTGTAGTAGTCCGAGAAGGCGTGCCTGCCGCCTGCGGCCTGGTAGTTGGCAGTGTAGTCGCGCATGCTGTCGAGCGGGAACACGCCCTTCTTGGCCTTCTCCAGCGATTGCGGGTTGATGTCGGTGGCGTAAATGATGCTGCGCTCCAGCAGGCCCTCTTCCTTCAGCAGGATGGCCATGGAATAAACTTCCTCGCCGGTGCTGCAGCCGGCCACCCAGATCTTCAGCGACGGATAAGTGGACAGCACCGGCGTCACGTGCTCGCGCAGCGCGGCGTAGTAGCTCGGGTCGCGGAACATCTCCGTGACCGGAATGGTCAGGTATTGCAGCAGCTGCGTGAAGGCGGCCGGATCGTGCAGCACGCGCGACTGCAGCACCGAGATGGTGTCGCACTTCATTTCGCCCATGGCGTGCAGCACGCGGCGCTTCTGCGAGGCGCCGGTGTAGTCGCGGAAGTCGTAGCTGTACTTCTGGTAGATGGCTTCCATCAGCATGCTCAGCTCGATGTCGATGCTGCTGCGGTGTTCGTGATGGCTCATGGCTGCATCCAGACCCGCAGCAGCGAGTACAAGCGGGACAGGTCGATCGGCTTGGCCAGGTAATCGTTGGCGCCGGCGGCCAGGCACTGCTCCTGGTCGTCCTTCATGGCCTTGGCGGTGATGGCGATGATGGGAAGGCGGCCGAAGCGGCCATCGGCGCGGATGCGGCGGGTCGCTTCCAGGCCGTCCATCACCGGCATCATCACATCCATCAGCACCAGGTCGATTTCCGGCACGGCGTTGAGCTTGTCGATGGCTTCGACGCCGTTGCGGCCGATTTCCACCGTGGCGCCCTTCTGCTCCAGCGCGCTGGTCAGGGCAAAGATGTTGCGCACGTCGTCGTCCACCAGCAGGATGCGGCGGCCCTCGAACACGCGGTCGCGGCTGCGCACGGTCTTGAGCATGGTCTGGCGCTCGCTGGACAGCTGCGACTCCACCTTGTGCAGGAACAGCGTCACTTCGTCCAGCAGGCGCTCGGGCGAGCGCGCGCCCTTGATGATGATGGAGCGCGAGTACCTGTGCAGGTCGGCCTCCTCGGCGCGCGTGAGGCTGCGGCCGGTGTAGACGATCACCGGCGGGAAGGAGGCGATCTCCTCCTGCGCCATGCGCTGCAGCAGCTCGTTGCCCTGCATGTCGGGCAGTTTCAGGTCGATGATCATGCAGTCGAACACGGTGGTGCGCAGCAGCGCCAGCGCTTCCTCGCCCGATTCGACGGCGGTGATGTCGATGTCGTCGTCCGAGATCAGCGCCACCACGCTGTCGCGCTGGCGGGCGTCGTCCTCCACCAGCAGCAGGCGCTTGATCTTCTGCGTGAACTTGTCTTCCAGCTTGCGGAACACCTCCTCCAGCTGGCCGCGGGTGGCCGGCTTGAGCGCGAAGCCGATGGCGCCCATGTGCAGCGCCGCCTCGGCGTTTTCGGAGGCGGATACCACGTGCACGGGAATGTGGCGGGTGTTCGGATTGTCCTTCAGCAGCTGCAGCACGGACAGGCCGGAACGGTCGGGCAGGCGGATGTCGAGCAGGATGGCGTCGGGACGGTATTGCTCGGCCAGCTGCAGGCCCTCGTCGGCGGCGAACGCCACCACGCAGCGGTAGCCCATCTCGTGCGCCAGGTCGTACAGGATGCGGGCGAAGGCCGGTTCGTCTTCCACCACCAGCACCAGGCGCTCGGGCGGCGGCGCCAGGCCGCGGTCGTCCTCGAAGGGACGGGGAACCGGCACGGCGGCCTGGCCGGCCGACTCAAACGCGGATGCAGGCGCAGGTGCAAGCGCCCCAGGCTGGGACGCCGCGCCCGGCCGGGCCCCGGCCGGCGCCGCGCCGGCGGCGGCACCAGGGCCGCCGCCGGGGCCGCCATTGGCGCTGGCGGCGCCGTCCATGCCGTAGGAAGCCCCCGGCGCCATGGCCGGCGTGAGCACGGCGGCGCCATGCGCCGGCGCGGCCCATTGCGCCGGCAGCGTGAGCGTGAAGGTACTGCCTTTGCCCAGCTGGCTCTGCAGTTCTATGCTGCCGCCCAGCAGCCGCGCCAGGTCGCGCGAGATCGACAGCCCCAGGCCGGTGCCGCCGTAACGGCGGCTGGTGGTGCCGTCGGCCTGCTGGAAGGCGCCGAAGATGGTCTCATGCTGGTCGGGACGGATGCCGATACCGGAATCGCTGACAGCGAAGCTGAGCTGGCCCGCCGCATCGGCCGACACGCGCAGTGCGATGCGGCCCGCCTCGGTGAACTTGATGGCGTTCGACAGCAGGTTTTTCAGGATCTGCTCCAGGCGCTGGCGGTCGGTGTAGACCGTTTCCGGCACGCCGGGCGCGAGCTCCACCGTGAACTGCAGGTGCTTCTGCTGCGCCAGCGGCTCGAACACATGGCCCATGCCGCGCACCACCTGCTGCACGCTGAGCTCCTCCGGCAACAGCTCCAGCTTGCCCGCCTCCACCTTGGAAATGTCGAGGATGTCGTTGATCAGGTTGAGCAGGTCGTTGCCGGCCGAGTAAATGGTCTGCGCGAAGCGCACCTGCTCCTCGTTCAGGTTGCCCTGCCCGTTCTCCGACAGCAGCTTGGCCAGGATCAGCGAGCTATTGAGCGGGGTGCGCAGCTCGTGCGACATATTGGCCAGGAACTGCGATTTGTACTGGCTGGCCCGCTCCAGGTCCAGCGCGCGTTCTTCCAGCTGCTGCTGGGCTTCGCCCAGGGCTTCGTTCTTCTGGTCCAGCACCAGCGCCTGTTCGGACAGCTGCTCGTTGGTCTGCTCCAGTTCCGCCTTCTGGTTTTCCAGGCTGGCCTGGGATTCCTCCAGCACGCGCGACTGCTCTTCCAGTTCCTCGTTGGCGGTGCGCAGCTCTTCCTGCTGCACCTGCAGTTCCTCGTTCAGCTGCTGCGTTTCGGCCAGCACCTCGGCGATACGCTGGCGCGCCAGCGTGGCTTCGATGGCGGTGCCGATATTGCTGCTGACCAGCTTGATGAAGTCCAGCTGGCGCAGCGACACCGGCTCCAGGAAGCCCAGCTCCACCACGCCGTTGACAACGCCGTCGCTGTCGACCGGCGCCAGCAGCAAATGGCGCGGCGGCGCCGCGCCCATGCCGCTGCTGATCTTCAGGTAGTCGTCCGGCAGCTTGTCGAGCTGGATCAGGCGGCGCTGCTGCACCGCCTGCCATGGCAAGCCCTGGCCCGGCGGCAGCACGGCGCCATACTGCTCGTCCTCCTGGCCGTAGCCGTAGGACGCGGCGCGGCGCAGGCTGCCGTCCTGCTCGCGCACATACAGCGCGCCGGCGGCCACGCCCACGTAGTGCGACAGGAACTGCAGCAGCGCCGACGACAGCTGCGGCAGCGCCATCTGGCCGATGCCCTGCTCGGCGAGCTGGGTCTGGCCGGCGCGCAGCCACGCTTGTTCCTGCAGGCGTTCGGCATGCTCGGTCTGTTCCTGCAGGGCCGTGCCATAGGTATCGGACAATTTGCGCATGTCGCGCCGGCCCAGCATGGCCAGCACGCCGCTCACCACCAGGCTGGCCAGCAGGAAGGCGGTGACGGCGATGCCGGTGACCGACTTGGCGTCCGCGCGGCGCTCGGCCAGCAGGCGCTGTTCGCTGGTGACGAAGAGCTGGAACAGATTGCGTACTTCGTCGAATTCCAGCTTGCCGCGGCCGGCCCTGATGGGCTCCAGATAGTCGCCGCCGGTGCGGCGGAGCTCGATCACGTTCTGCGCGAAAACGTCCCACTGCTTCTGCTGGGCGGCGATGTTGCGCACACGATTCATCTGCACCGGATTGTCTGCCACCATCTCGCGCAGCGTGGCCAGCGCGGTGTCCATCTTGGGCTTGGACAGCTTGTAGGAGGCCAGGAAGCTTTCCTCGCCGGTGAGCGCGAAGCCGCGCATGCCGGACTCCTGGTCCACCATCAGCTTGGCAATTTCGTTGGCGTTGCCGATCACCCGCTCGGTGTGCTCCACCCACGTGAGCACATTCAGCAGGTAGACCAGGATGGCGGCGAATACCCCGACGTTGATCACGCCGGCCACCAGCGGCATGGTGATGTTGCGCGCGAGGATGCGGCGGAAACTGATGTCGTCTTTCGCGGAGGTTCCAGTCATGATGCGGTAGTTCCTGGTTGCATAGGAATACACGAGTGTAGCCGATCATCATGCAGTTTCGTTGATTTGTTGCCAATAGTGCGGCAGCGCATGGGCACCGCTATAATAGGTTCATGCCCACAGAAAGACACGCCGCCATGCGCAAGATCCTGTTCGCCATGCTCCCCTTGCTGCTGACCGGCTGCGCCAGAGACAGCGCAACCTACTACACCGACAGCACCGGCAACCACACGCTGTCGCTGCGGCGGCAGCAGGACTACTTCTGGAACGACAACGCGCGCATCATCCTGGTGGCCACGCGCATGCCGGATTGCCAGCGCCAGATTCCGCTGGGCGAGATGATCGTGGACGAAGTGGACGTGGAAGTGTTCTCGTCGCCCGACAATTTCTGGAGCCTGCGCTCGGGCGACCAGGTGTGGCAGGTGGAGACCCAGAACTGCGCGCTGGTCAGCGAGACCGGGCCGGCCACCGGCGCCAAGGTGGGCGACTTCAAGGTGGTGGACGGCAAGCTGGTGTTCGAGCCGGCGGCGGCGCCCGCTGCGGCGCCACCGGCCCCTGCTCCCGCCCCCGCTCCGGCTGCGCCGCCGGCCCCGGCCAGCTAAATCACATCGATCACCAGCTTGCCGCGCGCGGCGCCGCTGGACAGGGCGGCGTGGGCGGCGTTGGCGTCCGCCAGCGCGTAGCGCGCCGGATCCAGCTGCACGCGCACGCTGCCCGCATCCACCAGCCGCGCCGCCTCGCGCAGGATGGCGCCGTGCTGCGCGCGGCCCTTGCCGGACAAGAGCGGCAGCAGGGTGAACACGCCCGAATAGGTCGCGGCGCGGAAAGACAGCGGCGCCAGCGCATGCGTGCCCCAGCCCAGGCAGCTCACCACGTGGCCGCCGTACAGCCGCGCCGCCGCGAAGGAGGCGTCCAGCGTGGCGCCGCCCACCGTGTCGTACACGATGTCGAAGCCCTCGCCTCCCGTATATCGCTGCACGTAGTCGGCCACCGATTCGGTACGGTAGTCGATGAAGGTAGCGCCATGGCCCTCGATCGCCGCGCGCTGGCCGGCGCTGCCGGTGGCATACACCTCGGCGCCGAAGGCGCGCGCGAGCTGTACCGCCACGTGGCCCACGCCGCCGGCGCCGCCGTGCACCAGCACCTTATGGCCGGCGCGCACCCGGGCCCGGTCCACCAGCCCTTCCCAGGCGGTGATGAACACCAGCGGCAGCGCGGCCGCTTCGCGCAGCGAGGCGGTAAGCGGCTTGTGCGCCAGCAGGTCCGCGTCGACCGCCGCGTACTGCGCCAGCGAACCCTGCACGCCGCCCACGCCGCCGGTCATGCCGAACACCTCGTCGCCCGGCCGGAAGCCGCTGACGCCCTCGCCCACCGCCTGCACCACGCCGGCCATGTCGATGCCCAGCACGGCGGGCAAGGGCATCTTCGCGTGGCCGGCCTGGCCGGATGCGATCTTCAGGTCCAGCGGGTTGACGCCGCTGGCGGCGATGCGCACCAGCACCTGGCCGGCGCCGGGCGCCGGCACGGGAATGTTTTCCAGCGCCAGCGGCGCGCCTGCCTGTTTCGAGATCATTGCTTGCATGATGTCCTCCTGTGGTTGATGAAACCAGTGTAGAGACTGGCGGCGCCGGGAAAAACCGGGCGGCGGCCGATGCAGAATTTCGAAATCGTGGACAATCGGGAATAAATCAACAAAAGGGAGCGGACATGGACCGGCTGGATGCGCTGAAAGTGTTTTGCACGGTGGTGGAAACCGGCGGCTTCAGCCGCGCGGCGGACAAGCTGGGCATTTCCACCTCCTCCGTCACCAACCAGATCGCCGCGCTGGAAGCGCACTTCGGCGTCAAGCTGCTGAACCGGACCACGCGCAGCATGTCGCTCACCGGCGAGGGCCGCCAGTGCCACGCCTACGCGCTGCGCCTGCTGGGCGAGATGGGCGAACTGGAAGACAGCCTGCAGGAATCGGCGCAGCAGCCGCGCGGCGTGCTGCGGGTGGACATGCCGGGCATCCTGGCGCGCCTTTACGTGGCGCCGGCGCTGCCGCGTTTCATGGAACGCTACCCGGACATCACCCTGAAGATGACTGCCGGCGACCGCATGATAGACATGGTGGAGGAAGGCGTGGACGTGCTGCTGCGCATCGGCGAGCTGCCGGATTCGCAGCTGGTGGCGCGCACGCTATGCCGCACGCGCTACGTCACCTGCGCCTCGCCCGCCTTCATCGCGCGCCACGGCGCGCCGCAGGCGCCGGAGCAGCTGGGCGAGTTCCCCTGCCTGAATTTCCTGTATCCGAAGTCGCGCCAGATACGGCCCTGGCGCTTCCAGCAGGAAGGAGAGGCCTTCAGCTACACGCCGCAGGGCAAGGTGGCGATGGACCACGTGGAGGCGCTGACCGCTGCGGCGGCGGCCGGCGCCGGCATCGTTCAGCATATGTCGGTGTCGCTGCAGGAACCGCTGCGCAGCGGCGCGCTGGTGCCGCTGCTGCAGGACTGGCAGGCGGCAGGCCCGGATGTCTCCGTGCTGTACCAGCAGAAGCACCAGCGCGCCGCCAAGGTGAAGGCGTTCGTGGATTTTGTGGCGGAACTGTTCGGGCCTGCCGGGCCCGAAGCCGTCCCCTAGCGTACCAGCGCCACGCCGGTTTCGTGCGCATGCAGGCGGAAGCGGCACACCAGCGAGGCCAGGTTGGCCGCCTGCTCCTGCATGGCGCCGGCCGCCGCCGCTGCCTGCTCCACCAGCGCCGCGTTCTGCTGCGTGACCGAATCCATCTCCGTGATGGCCTGGTTCACATGGCCGATGCCGGTGCTCTGCTCGCCGGTGGCGGCCGTGATGGCGCCCATGATGTGGGTCACCTTGGCCACGCTGCCCACCACTTCATCCATGGTGGCGCCGGCCTTGGCCACCAGCGCGCTGCCGGCCTCGATGCTGCCGACCGAGTCGTTGATCAATTCCTTGATTTCCTTGGCCGCCGAGGCGGAGCGCTGCGCCAGGTTGCGCACTTCGGACGCCACCACCGCGAAGCCGCGTCCCTGCTCGCCGGCGCGCGCCGCTTCCACCGCCGCGTTCAGGGCCAGGATGTTGGTCTGGAAGGCGATGCCGTCGATGACGCTGATGATGTCGACGATGCGGGTGGCGGAATGGTTGATGGTGTCCATGGTCTGCACCACCTGCGACACCACCGTGCCGCCCTGCTGCGCCACCTGCGAGGCGGCCTTGGCCAGCTTGTTGGCCTCGGCCGCATTGTCGGCGTTGTGGCTGACGGTGGTGGTGAGCTGCTCCATCGAGGCGGCGGTTTCCTCCAGCGAGCTGGCCTGCGATTCGGTGCGCGCCGACAGGTCCATATTGCCGCTGGCGATTTCGGACGACGCGGTGGCGATGGTGTCGGCGCTGCGGCGGATTTCGCCGATGGTGGCGGCCAGGCTGGCCTGCATCGCCTTCATGCCGTGCAGCACGCTGCTGTTGTCGGTCGGGCTGGTGTGCACGGCGCTGCTCAGGTCGCCGCCCGCGATGCGGGCCGCCACTTCGGCCGCGTACTCCGGCTCGCCGCCGATGGTGTGGCGCAGGCTGCGGTTGATGTAGCCGACGATGGCGGCCAGCAGCGCGCACACCAGCAGCAGCACGCCGCCGGATTTGAGCAGGCCGGCCTGGAAGGCGTCGTCGATGTCGTCCATGTAGACGCCGGTGATCAGGTTCCAGTCCCACGGCTTGTAGCTGATGACGTGGCTCAGCTTGGGCGAAGCCTCCTTGGCGCCCGGGCGCGGCCACCAGTACTTGACGAAGCCGGTGCCGGCCGGACTGTTGGCCACGGCCACGATGTCGCGGTACAGATAGGTGCCCTTGGGGTCCTTGAAGTCCATCATGTTCTTGCCGTCGTTCTCCGGCTTGATGGGATGCATGATGGTCACGCCGGCATTGCTGGTGATGGACAGATAGCCATCTTTGCCATAACGCATGCTCTTGATGACGGCCATGGCTTGCTTCTGGGCCTCCTCCTTGCTCATCGCGCCGGACTGGGCCTTGTCGCCGTACATTTTCAGCACGCTGATGCCGAGGTCGTCAAGATTGGCCAGGTCGGCCATGCGCTCTTCGATGCGGGTGTTGCGCAGCTGGATGGCGTCGTACAGGAAGATGGCGGTGATGCAGAACAAACTGCAAATCAACGGGATCCACAGCTTCTGACGGAAAGAAAGATTGCTCACTGCTGTCTCCATAGAATGTTCTTGTAGGACAAGAATACTCTGAATGGAGGGAGGAAAACCACTTAATCGCGGCGCGGCCCCGGCCTTGCGGGCCGGGGTGTTGCGCAAAACAAACCAAGCCTCTTTATTGGGCAGCGGCGCTGCGTTTTGCCGAGGCGGTCAGGGTGGCGGCGGGGCGCTGCACGCGGGCATCGAAGAAGGACGGGTAGTTCACTTCATTGATGTCCAGTTCGCCGTTTGCGCGGGCGGCGATCACCTCGGCCTTCACTTGCTCGCGGGTCAGCGTGGAAGTGGCCGGGGCCAGCGGCGGGTAGTTCACTTCGCTCAGTTCCAGTTCGCCGGCGTTGCGGGCGCGGATGACTTCGGCCTGCACGGCGGCGCGGGTCAGGCCGGTGCCAGGCGCGGCGGCCAGGCTGGGGAAGTTCAGCTCGGCTGGCTCGGCCAGGGCGGCGCCGGCAGCGAAGATCAGGGAGACGGAAGCGATGAGGTGTTTGGCGTTCATGATGTTTTCTCCTGGAAGGTGATACGTTTCGATGGAGTCATCTTATGATTTAATTTGGCGATAAAAAAGCGCAATTATCTGTTTCAAATCATCTGCTTTTCAAATGTGTTGCTTTGCCGGGCTGCGAATGTGATGCAAGCGGGCTGGATATGACACAATGTTGGAATTGAGTTTTCCGCAACTGTTCCAATGAAAAAAATGTCCAGCCTGGCGCTCGCGCTACTGTCCGGCACGGCTGCCGCCGCCGCGGTTCCGGCCGCGCCAGTGCCCGCCGCAGCGCCGGCCTCAGCATCAGCCTCAGCGGCCGCCCACAAGATCGACGGCGGCCACCTGCTGCGCCACATCAAGGCGCTGGCCTCGGACGAGTTCGAAGGCCGCGCGCCGGCCACGCGGGGAGAAGCCATCACCATCACCTATCTGCAGGACGAGCTCAAGAAGCTTGGCCTGGCGCCGGCCAACCCGGACGGCAGCTACCTGCAGAAAGTGCCGCTGGTGTACGTGCAGCCGTCGCCGACGCTGGTCTACAGCGCCGCCGGCAAGCCGGTGCCGCTGAATTTTCCGGCCGACTACGTGGCCTGGACACCGCGCGTGGAACGCAAGGTGGCGCTGGCCAATTCCGAGCTGGTGTTCGTCGGCTACGGCGTGCAGGCGCCGGAATACAAATGGGACGACTACAAGGGCATGGACCTGCGCGGCAAGACGCTGGTGATGCTGATCAACGACCCGCCGCTGCCGGACCCGAAACGGCCGTCGCGGCTGGACCCGGCGCAGTTTGGCGGCGCCGTCACCAGCTACTACGGCCGCTGGAGCAACAAGTTCGAAACCGCCGCGCGGCTGGGCGCGGCCGGCGCGCTGATCGTGCATGAAACGCGGCAGGCCGGCTATCCCTACGACGTGGTGCGCAACAGCTGGGGCCGCGGCAGCTACGGCCTGAAGTACACCAAGGGCGACCACCCGAGCTATCCCGGCGTGGCCGGCTGGCTGCAGCTGGAGCGCGCCAGGGAGCTGTTCCGGGCCGCCGGGCAGGACTTCGACGCGCTCAAGAAAGCGGCACTGTCGCGCGAATTCAAGCCGGTGCCCTTGGGGGCCACCGTCACGGCCAGCGTGGCCAATGCGTGGAACGAAATGCCGTCGCACAACGTGGTGGCCAAAATCGACGGCGCCGATCCCAAGCTCAAGGACGAGGTGGTGATCTACAGCGCGCACTGGGACCATTTCGGCATCGACGAATCGCTGCCCGGCCCGCGCACCAGGCAAATTTTCCACGGCGCGCAGGACAACGCGTCCGGCGTGGCGGCGCTGCTGGAAATAGCGCGCGCGTACAAGGCGCTGCCGCAGGCGCCCAGGCGCAGCGTGCTGTTCCTGCTCACCACGGGCGAAGAGCGCGGGCTGCTGGGCGCGCAGTACTACGCGCGGCACCCGCTGTTCCCGGCCGCGAAAACCGTGCTCAACATCAACGTGGACGGCCTGAACCTGTGGGGCAAGACGCGCGACATCGAGCTTACCGGCCACGGCAAATCGACGGCCGACGAGCTGGTGGCGGCGGTGGCCAAGTTGCAGGGGCGGGTGGTGCGGCCGGAAGGCAATCCCGAAATGGGCGCGTTCTACCGCAGCGACCAGCT
Source organism: Massilia sp. Root351 (assembly GCF_001425045.1). Lineage (GTDB taxonomy): Bacteria > Pseudomonadota > Gammaproteobacteria > Burkholderiales > Burkholderiaceae_D > Rugamonas. The sequence goes on from NZ_LMDJ01000003.1 coordinate 42,644, forward strand.
CGAGTTTGCCAAGATGGGGGTGCCGGTGGTGTACACGCACGGCGGGCGCGAGTTCATCGGCAAGCCGCCCGGCTACGCCGCCGGCACGCTGGACGCCTACACGGCGCACGACTACCACAAGGTAACGGACGTGGTGCATCCCAACTGGGACTTGAGCGGCGCGGTGCAGGATGTCGAACTGCTGTTCCAGGTCGGCCTGCGCGCCGCGCAAGACGCCGCCACGCCGCAATGGAAGCCCGGCGCCGAATTCCGCGCCGCGCGCGACGCCGCCGCCCTCCCCGCACCCATCCCGGCCGCCAAGTAAGCCGCCCCTAAAGCAAGCTGAGCCGCATCCCCCGAGATCGGGGTCAGACCCCGAGGTGGTCGGGATGCGGCTCAGCTCGCCAGGCATAAAGTTGGTTTGGGGAACCAGAATTCCATCGAGCAATACTACGCAGCTGGCTGCTGCGCCGCTGTCTTCATAGGGGAAAACCGTCCGCAAAGCGAACTGAGCCGCATTCTGCCCACTTCGGGGTCTGACCCCGAAGTGGGCAGAATGCGGCTCAGCTTGGCTGGGGATATGGGGGTTAGAGGTTGGCGGTGAGCAAGCGTTGCAGGGCGCCGGCCTGGGGGCCGGGGACGGTGAGCATGGCGAGCTTGCCGGCCAGCCGCTGCAGGTGGGTGCGGTTGCGCTGCTGGTAGGCGTCGCTGGCAGCGGAAATGTCACGCGCGATCTCTTGCGCGGCCGCTTCGATGCGCGGCTGGTCTTCCGGCGCCATGTCGATCACGCTCACCAGGTAGGTCGCGCCCCATTGCAGCCGGGTCGCGCTGCCCACCGCTGCGCGCCAGGCTTGCTCGTACCAGCCGAGCGTGGCGGGGATGTCGCCCCGGCGGCGCGCCGCCGCTGCCAGGCTGAGCATGAAGTAGTAGGGCGAGTGCGAGCCGGGCAGCTCGGCTTGCAGCAGGGCTTCGGCTTCGTCGGCGCGGCCGGCGTCGTTCAGGGCGCTGACTGCCGTGTTGACCAGCGTGTGGCGCGCGTACGGGTCGCGTACCTCGGCCAGGGCGGCGGCCACGCTGCTGCGCACCAGCTCGGCCGCGTCGGCGCTCGGGCCGCCCAGGCGCACCAGGCGCAGTTGCAGCCGCACCGCCGTCAGGCGGTCGCCGAGCGAGAGCCGGCTGTCGGCGGCGAACTCGCGCGCGGCCTGGTCCAGCGCCTGCACCAGCTCGGCCTGGCGCGCGCCCGACCATTTGATCAGGTTCACGCCGCTGTTGACCAGGATGTCCATGTTGGCGCGCGCCAGGCGCGTGTCGCCGAACACGCGCAGCAGGCGGTCGGCCGCGGCGGCAATGGCGGCGGCGGCCTGCGCGGCGCTGGCCGAGGCGTTGCCGGCCGGCGCGTCGCCGACGATGCGGCCGGCGGCGGCCACTTGCGCGTGCAGGTGCAGCCGCGCTGCCGCGTCGGCACAGGCGCCGTCCGGCGGGCAGGCGGCGGCCAGCCTGGCCAGCACGGCCGGCAGCTCGGCGGCCGGCAGCAGCTGGCCTTCGTCGGTGTCCCAGGAGTACAGGCTCAGCAGCGACCATTCGGCGTCCGCCAGCGGGCGCGTGTTGCCCAGCGCGGCCTGCAGCGATTCGGCGGCGGTGTGGCCGGCGCCCAGCGCCAGATCGAGCGCGCCGAGGAACAGTTCACCGTCCAGCTCGCACGGCAAACGGGTGATCTCGCGGCCGTCGGCGCCGTACAGCACCAGGGTCGGGTAGCTGCGCAGCTTGTATTGCGCGGCCAGCGCCTGCGCGCCGGCGGCGTCGCCGTCCAGCCAGAACGGCAGCAGGCCGCGCATGCGCTGCGCGAATTCCGGCTGGCTGAACACGTCAGCCTTGAGCCGGTTGCACGGCGGGCACCAGCCGGCGCCCCAGTACAGAAACAGCGGACGGCCGACCGAGGCCGCCAGTCCGAATGCGGCGCCCAGATCGCCGCTTTGCCATTCGATCGCGCTCGCCATGATGGTCAGGGCTCGCGGGCCAGGGCCAAAAATTCGGTGCGCAGCGCCAGGTTGGGCTGCAGCTCGCCCAGCATGGAGGAGGTGATGGTCTCCTCGCCCGGGGTGCGGATGCCGCGGCTTTCCATGCACAGGTGGCGGCAGCGCACCACCACGCCGACCGCCTTGGGCTCCAGCGCGTCCATCAGCGCGTTGGCGATCTGCTGCGTCATGCGTTCCTGCACCTGCAGGCGCTTGGCGAAGCAGTCCACCAGCCGGGTCAGCTTGGACAGGCCGACGATCTTGCCGTTGGGCACATAACCGATGGTGGCCTTGCCGAAGAACGGCGCCAGGTGGTGCTCGCAGTGGCTGTAGACCGGGATGCCGCGCACCACGATCAGCTCGTTGTACTGCTCGGCGCCGTCCTCGAACACCTTGAGCAGCTCGACCGGGTCCTGGGCGTAGCCCGAGGTCCAGTGCTTCCACGCCTTCGACACGCGGTGCGGGGTCTCGTGCAGGCCGGGACGGTCCGGGTCTTCGCCCAGGCTTTCCAGCAGGCGGCGCCAGTCGTTTTCCGAAAATGCTGCTTCTTTAGTCATGATGTAGCCATAAAAATTGCGATTGGCGTCAGTATATAGAAAATGCGGCGCGCGCATCGGCGGGCGCTAGCGCTGCGGCGGCCGGTGCGCGTTGACCAGCTCGGCGGCGATCGAGACGGTGTGGGCGAAATCGGGCCAGGCGTCGCCGGCGCCAAACCAGCGCGCCTCGGCGATCTCGGCCGGATCGGTGCGGATGTCGCCATCCAGGTAGTCGGCCGTGTAGGCGATCATCAGCGAATGCGGGAAAGGCCAGGACTGGCTGCCGAAGTAGCGCAGCTTGTGCACCCGCAGCCCGACCTCCTCGTGCACCTCGCGGTGCACCGCCTCCTCCACCGATTCGCCGGCCTCCACGAAACCGGCCAGCGCCGTGTAGCGGCCGCCCGGGGCGTTGGCGTGCTGCGCCAGCAGCACCGTGTCGCCGCGCCGTATCAGCACCATCATGGCCGGCGAGATGCGCGGGTAGGCGCTCATGCCGCAGGCCGGGCACTGGAAGCAGCGCTCGCCCGCCAGCTGCGCCATCGGCGTGGCGCAGGCGCCGCAGTAGCGGTGGGTGCGCGCCCATTCGGCCAGCTGGATGGCGCGCCCGGCCACGCCCAGGAAGCCGTCGGGCACGGCGCCAAACAGCGCGCGCAGGCCGATGAAGGCGTGGCCCGGCGGCAAGGGGAAGTCGGGGCCGGCATGCAGCGCCTGGTAATGGCGGCCGGCCCAGCTGCCCACGGCGTGCGGCCGGTCCAGCGCGGTCAGCGCGGCCAGCAGCGCCGGCTCGGGCAGGCTGAGATCGGCCTCGCGCAGCAACAGCTTGTCGCCCCGGCACACAAAGGTCCAGGCGCCGGCCGCGCGGTCCGGCACTTGCATGGGGAGGAAATCGGCGGGGGTGTGCAGCATGGCGTCCAGGGTCCGGGAATCAGGTCCCGACGATGATACACGCACCTTCCCGCCACGGTTTAACAACAGTGCGGAAACACCCGCTTCCTTATTGCTTTGGCGGCGTGCCATCTGCGGTATAGTGGGGCCAATATGGGCGCTGCGGCCCCGTTTTTTCGTTTAGAATAGTTGCCTCGAGAAAATTAATCCCACGATGATGAGTACACCGCAGGAGACCAGCTTGCCGGCACAACTCGCCCGGCTGGACGCGTTGCTGGCGCGGCAGGCGCTGGCGGAAGCCTATCAATTAGCGGAGCAGCTGGCGGTGGCGGGAGGATTGCCCATCGTGCAGCTGTTTACCACGGCGGCGGCGGAAACCGAAGCCGGCCGCGCGCCGCGCGCGGTGGCCCTGTTCCGCTGCTGGCTGGAGCACACCGAGTCGCCGGCCGCCTACGCGGTGCTGTACAACATGGCCGTGACGCTGTCCAACCAGGGCGACGACAGTGCCGCCGAAGACGCCTACCGCCGCGCCATCCTGCTCAATCCGCGCTTCATCGAAGCGCACATGAACCTGGGCACCCTGCTCGAGCGGCGCGGCCTGCAGGCCGAGGCCCTGCTCATGTGGAACGTGGTGACCACGCTGGCCAGTCCGGACGTGCCGGCCGACCGCGCCTTCCGGGTGCAGGCGCTGAACAACCTGGGCCGCGTGCTGGAGAACCGCAAGGACTTGCCGCTGGCCGAGCAGCTGCTGATGCAAAGCCTGGCGCTGGACCCGCGGCAGCCCAAGGTGCTGACCCATGTGATCCATTTGCGCCAGAAGCAGTGCAGCTGGCCGATTTACGCGCCGATCGCCGGCATCAGCCACGCCGAGATGGTGGAAGCGACCTCCGCGCTGGCCATGCTGAGCGCCTCGGACGATCCGGATGAGCAGCTGCAGGCGGCGCGCCGCTTCGTGGCCGACAAGGTGATGCCGCCGGCCGAACCGATGGCGCCGGCCGAGGGCTATCGCCACACCCGCATCCGCATCGGCTACCTGTCGTCCGACCTGTGCTCGCACGCGGTGGCCATCCTGACGGCCGAGCTGTACGAGCTGCACGACCGCCGCCAATTCGAGGTGTACGCCTTCTCGTGGACCAAGGAGGACAACTCGCCGCTGCGCGCGCGCGTGGTCAGGGCCATGGACCACTACATCCGCATCGACACCATGACGGACGAGGAGGCCGCGCAGTGCATCCGCGCGCACGAGATCGACCTGCTGATCGACCTGCACGGCCTGACGCTGGGCACCCGCCCCAACATCCTGTCGTACCGCCCGGCGCCGGTGCAGCTGACCTACCTGGGCTTCCCCGGCACCACCGCCCTGCCCTGCATCGACTACGTGATCGCCGACCGCTTCGTGCTGCCCGCGCAGCTGGCGCCGCACATGAGCGAGCAGCCGCTGTACCTGCCGGAGTGCTTCCAGATCAACGACCGCCAGCGCGCCATCGGCCCGCGCCCGCAGCGCGCCGAACTGGGCCTGCCGGACGACGCTTTCGTGTTCTGCTCGTTCAACAACAATTTCAAGATCACCGAGCCGGTGTTCGCGGCCTGGATGCGCATCCTGCAGCGCACCCCGGGCAGCGTGCTGTGGATGGTGTCGGACCACGAGGTGGTGCGCCAGAACCTGCGCGCCAGCGCCGAGCGGTTGGGCGTGGCGGCCAGCCGCCTGCACTTCGCCGAGCGGGCCACGCCGGCCGCCTACCTGGCCCGCTACGGCGTGGCCGACCTGTTCCTGGACACGCTGCCGTTCAACGCCGGCACCACCGCCAGCGACGCGCTGTGGGCCGGCCTGCCGCTGCTGACCTGCGCCGGCAACACCTTCTGCGCGCGCATGGCGGGCAGCCTGCTGCACGCAGTCGGCCTGCCCGAACTGATCACGCACTCGCTGCAGGAATACGAAGACCTGGCGGTGGCGCTGGCGGGCCAGCCCGAGCGCATCGCCGCCATGAAACAGCATCTGCAAACGCACCGCGACAGCTCGATCCTGTTCGACAGCCCGCGCTTTGTGCGCCAGATGGAAACCGCGCTGCGCTCGGTGGTCAAGACCCCCGCCCTGCCAGCCTCCACGCCCTCCGTTCCGAAAGAAAAGACCATGATACTGCCGGCCCAAACCCCGATCGAACATCCCGAACGCGTGATCAACTTCATGGTGCGCACCGTGTGGGGCCTGACCGATCCGGCCCGCTTCTACCAGCTGATGGAAGAGGCCAAGACGCTGTGCGTGCCCGGCACCTACCTGGGCGATAACATCTTCACCTGGGGCAAGAGCAATTCGCCGTTCTCGGACGAGAACTTCGTGCGCGCCTGGGAATCGAACACGCAGAACGACGCCGACCGCGCCATCGCCTGGCGGCGCTACATCCTGGCCTGCTCGGCCTACCACTGCGCGCAGGTCGAGGGCGACTTCGTCGAGTGCGGCGTGTACCGCGGCACCGGCATCAAGACCGTGATCGACTACTTCGGCAAGGACAACTTCGACAAGACTTTCTGGGGCTACGACACCTACGACTACAACCCGGTCGAGCACCACACCTTCGACGGCCAGGAGGAAGGCATGTTCGACGAGATCCAGGCGCGCTTCGCCGGCTACGACAACGTGCGCCTGGTCAAGGGCCTGCTGCCGCAGTCGCTGGAAGGCAATTCGCCGGACAAGATCGCCATGCTGCACATCGACCTGAACAGCGCCGAATTCGAAATCGCCGTGCTCGACGCGCTGTTCGACCGCGTCACCCCGGGCGGCATGGTGATCCTGGACGACTACGAGTGGTCGGGCCAGTACCGCCTGCAGAAGATCGCCGAGGATGCGTGGTTCGAAGCCCGCAAATACCGCGTGTTCCCGCTGCCGACCGGGCAGGGACTGGTCATCAAGCGCTGACCGATGGCGCACATCCTGCTCGTCATTTCGTCGTACGACGTGGCCGCCGCCCGGGTGCCGGACGGCGTGGGCGACGACTACCGCACCTGGTATTTCGACCCGACCCTGGCCGACGTGCTGGCCGGCAGCGAGCTGCGCCAGCCGGAGCTGGTGCTGCCGGACGCGCTGCCGGACTACGCGCTGCTCGACCCGCAGGCGCGCGCGCTGGCCGCCGCGCTGGAAGAGGAGCTGATGCGCGACATGGCCGAGATGCTGGGCGACGTGTCGCTGCGCGGCTGGCAGGCGCTGAACCTGTACTATTTCTTCATCAGCTACCTGTGGTACAGCCAGCTGTGGGACGCGCTGCGCGAGCGCTTCGCCGGCCACACGCTGCACCTGCCGGTAAACGACAACCCGGCCAATTTCTACTGGCCGTCTTTCCTGCCGGCGCTGCTGCTCATGGAACGGCTGCAAGGCTGGGGCATGGCGGCGCAGGCCAGCCATTACGGCGAGCGCGCCGACGAGTCGGACGTGGTGCCGGACCTGCTGGGCCGCGCCGGGCGCTACGACGTGCTGACCCATTTGCCGACCTGCTTCTACGACGCGCCCTATTTCGCGGCCGAGCTGAAGGCGGCCGGCAAGCGCAGCATCAACATCGAGCCGAAGTACTGGGGCGTGCCGATGCAGCCCGAGCTGCAGGTGAAGATGCTGCGGGTCGAGCACAACCACCTGGCCTCGCACGGGCTGGCGTCGGTGGCGCCGCACGGCGAGCGCCTGCTGCACGCGCTGCACCGCCTGCTGGCGCCCTACATCACCAGCCATGAGTACCGCGCGCGCCAGGCGCTGCAGCTGGCCAAGCTGTACCAGTCGCAGCTGATCACGCTGCAGCTGCTGGAACGTTATTTCAGCACCAGCCGCCCGGGCAAGATGCTGCTGTCGGACCACGACGCCGGCTTCCACGGCCCGTTGCTGTGCTTTGCGCAGCGCCACCAGGTGCCGGTGCTGCAGCTGGCGCACGCCAAGGTCAGCATCAGCAGCGCCTTCAATTCCGACCAGCTGACGGCGCTGACGCACCCGATGCAGGGCTTGCCGATGCTGCGCGCCGACGGCCGCCAGCTGCGGCGCCAGGCGCTGGCCTATCCGGAAACGTGCAGCGGCGACAGCGCCAGCCGGCCGCTGCGCCGCGTGGGCGTGATGCTGAGCGGGCTGTCGCTGAGCGGGGTGCTCAGCACCGGCCTGGCGGCCTACCTGGACGGGCTGGCGCGCATCGCGGCCTGGTGCCGCGAGCACGGCATCGAGCTGGCGATCCGCAACCGTCCGGGGCAAACCATGTTCGGGCTGATCGAGGAGCACGCCGGCATAGCGCGCGACACCCAGCTGGCCGGCGTGGCCTGCACGCTGCCGCAGTTCGTGCAGGGACTGGACCTGTGCCTGATGTACGACGCGCCCACCAGCGCCGCCATCGAGTGCCTGCGCAACCAGGTGCCGGTGCTCAACCCGCTGGCGGCGCCGCTGTGCCCGGCCGAGACGCTGTGGTCGGACCCGCAGCTGATGCCGCGCAGCGACGTGGCCGGCGCGCTGGCGCGGCTGGACCTGTACCGGCTCGACGAGGACGCCTTCAACCAGTTCCGGCGCCGCCAGTTCGCCGCTTACCTGGCAGCGGGCGCCGAGGCGCACGCGCTGCGCCACTTCCTGTAAGCGCCGCCCGGGCGCGCAGCCCCCCTGGCGCCCCGCGCGGCCGGGCTCCGGCCCGGCCTGTGCCGTCGCGCTAGCGCGCGAACGCCGGCAGCGGCGTGTTGGCGTGCAACACGCCCTGCGCCTGCAGGTGGCGCGCGAATGCCAGCAGCAGGTAGTCGTTGTAGCGGCGCGCGAAGGCTTGCGCGCCGAACGGCAGGCCCAGCGGGCCGGTAAACAGCGGCAGGTTGATGCTGGGCACGCCGCACAGGCTCCAGATCAGGCTGTTGTCCGGGCGGTCCACCGAATCGAGGCCCTTGAGCGCTTCGCCGCCGGTCGACAGGTCGATCACGATGTCGTATTGCGCCGCCAGCAGCGCGTCCAGTTCCCTGGCCAGCGCGGTCTGCTGCTGCTGCGCGCCCTGGTACTGCTCCACGCTGAGCTGGTTGCCGCGCGTGACGATGTCGTACATGACCGGGCTCACCAGCGTGTGCGCCTCGAACTCTTCCTTGAAGTAGTAGGCCAGCGCCTTGTCGTAGATGGTGGCGTGGATGTCGTGCGCGCGGTTGAAGCTGTCGGGCAGCACCAGGTGCTCGACGTGCACATTGGCCACGTCGGCCAGGCGCACGGCGAAGTCCTGCAGCGCCTGCCGCGCATAGGGCTCGGCGTCGTTCCAGCGCGGGCCCTGCAGCACCGCCACCCGCCACGGCCGCTCGCCGACGGTCTGGCGCGCCGGGTCGTTCAGGATCTTGTGCGCGATCGGGAAATCGATGCCGTGCACGCGGATGGTGTCGAACATCATCTGCGCGTCGTCCACGTTGCGGGCGAACACGCCCACCGTGTCCAGCGTGTCGGTGGTCTTCAGCATGGCCGTGCGCGGCACCAGGCCGAACGACGGCTTGAAGCCGATCACGCCGCAATAGCTGGCCGGGCGGATGATGGAGCCGGCGGTCTGCGTGCCCAGCGCCACCGGCGCCATGTGCGCCGCCACCGCCGCCGCCGAGCCGCTCGACGAGGTGCCGGGGATGTGGCCGAGGTGGTGCGGGTTGCAGGTCGGGCCGGGGGCGTGCACGGCGAATTCCGCCGTCACGGTCTTGCCCAGCATGATGGCGCCGGCCATGCGCAGGTAGTGCACCACGCGCGCGTCGTTGCCGGGGGTGAAGTCCTTGAACAGCGGGCTGCCCATCTGGGTCGGCATGTCGGCCGTGTTGAAGATGTCCTTGACGGCCACCGGCAGGCCGCACAGCGGGCCGCCGCTGCCGGCCGCCAGGCGCTGGTCGGCCTGGTCGGCCTGGCGCAGCGCCAGTTCCGGGTCCAGGTAGGTCCAGGCGTGGATGTCGGCTTCGCGCGCGGCGATGCTGTCCAGGCAGGCCTGGGTCACTTCGCGCGCGCTCACTTCGCGCGCCTTCAGCAGCGGCAGCAGCTGGCTGGCGGTGTACTCGGCCAGCTGGGCCGGGGTGCGCGCGCTCATGCCTTCACCTGCGCGGCGCGGTAGGCTTGCACGGCGTCGCTGAAGGCGGCGTCGGTCAGGCCGCCGCCGGCCGTCACCTGGGCCCGGTGCTGGCGCATGACGGTGTTGAACTCGTCCTCGCTGAAGCCGGTGATCTCGAGGTACCAGTCGAGCGCCGGCGGGCGTTCGGTGTCGGCCTGCTTGGCCAGCTCGAACGCTTCCTCGCGCGTCAGCAGGCCGGCGCGCACGTCCTGGCTGGCGTGGTCGGTGCCGCGCCCGAAGCCGCGCTTGAGGAACTTGGTGTAGTCATGCACGCCGGCCATGCGGCACTCGACGCTCTTGTAGTTCTTGTAGGTGCCCTCGACCTTGTCCTCGCGCCAGCCGTACACGTCGCGCACGAACTCCATCTGGCGCTCGTCGTCCCAGAACACGAAGTCGCCCAGGTGGATGCCGACCGCGCCCAGCTTCTCGATGTCCTCCACCGACGGCAGCTTGAAGCAGGCCATCTCGCGCAGGCTGATCTCGTCGTTGACCATCTCTTCCGGGTAGCGCTTGGCCGACACCTTGGTGAAGTAGTCGCGGTCGAACTTGCGCACCGGGTTGCGGTGGGTGGCGCGGCCGGACGATTCGGCAATCGATTCGCCCCAGATCAGCAGCGGGATGCCGTAACGCACCGCGGTCTGCATCGGGAAGGCGCCCACCCCGGAGTGGCAATGCCAGCAGGCGTCGCCGATCTTGAACAGCGACTGCCTGGCCAGGCGGCTCACCAGCGAGCGGCTGGGCGAGAACATGATGTGGTCGACATCGAACTTCTCGAGGCAATTTTGCAGGTTGTACTTGCCGGTCTCGGTAAACCAGGTGTGGCTGAAGGTGACCGCCAGCGCGCGCATGCCGTACACCTTGGTCAGCACGTGCAGCTGGAAGGTGGAGTCCTTGCCGCCCGAGATAGGGATGATGCAATCGTACTCGTTGTTCAGGCTCTTGTAGTAGTCGAGGATCTTGCGCAGCTCCTTCTCGCGCTCGACCCAGTTGATGCGGATCTTCTGCTCGGAGGACTGGCAGGCCTGGCAGATGCCCATCTCGTCGAACTGCATGCCTTCGTTGGTCTCCGGCATGCAGCAGCGGGCGCAGTACTTCAGGTCGGGGAACAGCGGCTGGCCGTAAGTATTAATCATGATAAGACACCTATGTGGATAAAGCGCGCGGAGGGGCCGCGTGCGGCAACAAAGCGGATAAATGGAGGATGGCGGGATGCGGCAGCACGCAGGGCGGCGCCCACGGCGGCACGCTGCTGACCACGCGGCGCCCGGCGGCCAGCGCCACCACCATGGCGTAGGTCTGGCAGCCGGCCACGGTGTCGGCCCAGGCCAGCGCCTCGGCCAGCGAGGCCGAGCTGTCCAGCGTGGCGCCCAGCGCGGCGTGGCGCAGCAGCCAGGCGTCGTACTTGCCGGGCGGGTCGGACGGATGCGGGCGCAGGCGCAGCGCGGCGCCCTGCAGGCCCAGCAGCGCCAGGTGTTCGGCGAAGAAGTCCAGCGCCAGCAGCTCGCCCGGCTGCGGCAGCGCGCCCCAGCTGTCGCGCAGCGGCTCCAGCACGTACAGCACGCGCGCCGGGGCGCCCGCGCCGGCAACGGGCGGCGCGCCGATCCGGTCGGCCTGCTGCTGCAGGTAGAGATTGGGCAGCTCGGCCACCGGCACGCCGGGGAAGCTGGCCTCGGCCAGCGCGCGCGCGTGGGCGTCGCTGACCCACAGCGCGTCCGGCAGCACCGGCTCGGCGCCGCGTGCGAAGCGCTGCGGATAATTGGTCCAGTGGTCCAGCACGGCCACCGAGGGCAGGCCGCGCGCGCGCGCGGCGCGGCGCGCTTCGTGTTCCAGGCTGCTGGCCCAGCCGGTGCCGCTCAGCACGGCGCACGCGCCGTCCAGCGCCTGCGCCAGTTCCAGCACCGGGCCGCGCCCGCCCCACAGCGCCAGCGCCGGGCCGGCCAGGCAGGGCCGCACCCGGTGCGCCGGTCCCAGCAGGCCGGCGTCGTACCAGGCCAGCAGGTGGTTGGCGGCGCCGGCGTCGTGCGCGACCAGCGCCAGCGGCGCGCACAGCGGCGCCGGCGGACAAGCGGATGGCAGGGGGGTCAGCATGCGGCCTGAAAACTGGCGAAATACAACACGTCCTGCGGCTGGCCGTCGACCAGTTCCTGGGCGGCGCGCACGCCGTCGGCCTGCATGCCGCAGGCTTGCATGATGCGCACCATGGCGCTGTTGCAGCGCAGTGTGCCGCCGGTGACCTTGCGCGTGCCGCGCGCCAGCAGGTAGGCCAGCATGGTGGCCCAGGCGTCGCGGCCCCAGCCGCGTCCCCCGCCGCCGCGTCCTATCATCAGGCCGATGTCGGCCGTGCCGTGCACCGCCGAGCGGTAGACCGACATGGTGCCCACCAGGCGGCCCTGGTGGCGGATGGCGAGGAACAGGTTGCCGCTGCCGGCAAAGCTGGCCACGTAGGCGCGGCAACTGTCGGCGCTGTGCCGGCGGAAGCGCTGGTTGCTGAACTTCATCAGCTCGTGGTCGTTCAGCCAGTCCACATAGTCCGGCGTGATGCTGTCGGCGGTAAACGGCTCCAGCGTGACGTGTTGCCCTTGCAGCAGCAAGCCACGTTCCTCTTCCTGCTCTTGCATAGTGTGTCCGATCGGGCCAGCGCCCTCATGCTTTCGCCTAGGTTAACCAATTCCCCCAGTCAGCGCAAGCATGGCCCCTTAGTTCAGGTGGGCAATTCATCCTTGTGGCGCAACACCTTGCGGATGGCGGCGGCGAAGTCGTCGATGTCGGCCTCCTCCAGCGGTTCGCGCACCAGCATGGTCAGCAGCATCTGCTCTTCGTGCAGGCGCTCGACCACCGGGCACAGGCCCTTGCCGTAGTCGTACTTGACGCCGGGGTTCATGGTCCACGGGAAGCCCTTGCTGCCGATGGCGATCTGCTGCTGGTAGACCGGCGCCAGGTACAGCGGGCGCACATAGGCCGGCGACAGGCCGATCTGCTCGGGGTGGCCGGGCGCCGGCAGTTCGGCGTTGACGGCGCGCACGAACAGCGCGCGCGGAATGCCGGTCACGGCCGCGTCGTACTTGATCGGGTAGACGTAGTAGGCATGTTCGGCGCCCTCGGCCAGGCGCGCGGTCTGCAGGCCGGGGATGCCGGCCAGCTGCTGCTCCAGGCGCAGCGCCAGCTTGCGCCGCCGCACCAGGTAGGCGTCCAGCCGGTCCAGCTGCACGATGCCGATGGCGGCCTGCAGCTCGGTCAGCCGGTAGTTGCTGCCTATCATATTGGTCAAGTCCTGCACGCCGTGCGCCTCGACCAGGTTTTCCGCATGGTTGCGGATCAGCTGGCAGCGCAGCGCCACCTGGTCGTCGTTGGTGACCAGCATGCCGCCTTCGCCGGTATGGATGTGCTTGTGATAATTCAGGCTGAAGCCGCCGATATCGCCGATCGCGCCCACCGGGCGGCCCTTGTACAGCACGCCCGGCGACTGCGCGCCGTCCTCGATCACCTTCAGGCCGTGCTGGCGCGCCAGCGCCATGATGGGGTCCATGTCGCAAGCCTGGCCGAAGATGTGCACCAGCATGATGGCGCGGGTGCGCGGCGTGATGCGCGCGGCGATGGTCTCGGCGGTCAGGTTGTAGGTGTCCGGGTCGACGTCGGCGAACACCGGGATGCCGCCGTAGAACAGGATGGCGGTGGCGCTGGCCGACATGGTGTAGGGCGAGACGATCACCTCGTCGCCCGGGCCGATGCCCATGGCGCCGACCGCCGTCATCAGGCCGGTGGTCCAGGAGTTGACCGAGATGGCGTGGCGGAAGCCGTAGCGCTCGGCCCACTTGCGTTCGAATTCCTTGACCTTGGGGCCGCCCAGCCACTGGTCGCCGGGGCTGCCGAAGAAGGACGACAGCTGGTCGCTGTCCATCACCTCGTTGACGGCTTGCTTTTCCTCGGCGCCCATGGTGCGGCGCAGGGTGAAGGGCGCGGTGCGCAGCGGCGCGCCGCCGGCGATGGCGAGGTTTTTCATGCTAGTCCTTTAAGTGCGGGTACATTCATCGATGATAGTCTGCACGTGCTGCAGCGTGGCCAGCGCGTCGGCGCCGCCGCACAGCACGTGCGGGCGGCCGCCCAGCGCGGCGGCCAGCTGCTCGGCCACGTGGTACTGGTACTGCTGCATGCCGCTGGCCAGCACTTCGGGTTCCGGCGCCAGCGCGCGGTAGCCGGCCAGCGCGCCGGCCACGGCCGGCTGCCACTGCACCAGGCGGCCGCCCTGCTCGTAGCGCAGGCGGCCGTTGCCGGCCACCAGCTCTATGGTGTAGTGCGAGAAGTCTTCCTCGCGCGCGGCCAGCAGCAGCACGCTGCCGCGCGCGAACTGCAGCTGCACGTCCGGCTCGGCGTCGTCCTCGCCCCAGCGGCGGCCCGGCTGCAGCAGGCGGTGGCCGTTCAGCGGCCCCAGCCAGTACTCCAGCAGGTTGACGAAGTGCGAGCCGTTGTGGCGCAAGCCTTTCGAGTACCAGCACACGCCCTTGACCGGGCCGGCCATGGCGCCGCCGTGCAGGCGGCGCGCCACTTCGATCACGGCGCTGTCGGAGCGGCGCATATAGTTTACGTACAGGGCGCTGCCGCGCGCTTCGCACAGCGCGGCCATGGCGCGCGCCTCGTCCAGGCCGGGCGCCAGCGGCTTTTCGCACAGCACCGCGCGCGGCGCGCGTTCGGCCAGCACGGCGCGCAGCACGCTGCCGTGGGCCGCGGTGGGCACGGCGACCACCAGCACGTCCACCGCCACCCCGGCCGCCAGCGCGTCGGCCACGCTGGCGTAGGCCGGGGCGCGGTAGTGCGCTTCAAAGGCGGCGCGGCCGGCGGCGTCGCCGTCCACGCCGGCCGCCAGCACGAAGTCCGGATGGCGGGCGAAGGCGCGCGCGTGCGAATAGACGCTGCTGTCGTCCAGCTGCAGGTCGTAGCCGAGGCCGATCTGGCCCAGCCCCACCAGCAGCACGCGCCAGGGATCAGCCACCGAGCAGGTCCCAGTTCATGGGCGTGCCGGCCGCCACGTCGCGGTTGACCTTGCGGCCCAGCAGCAAATCGTAATACTTGGGCGGCAGGCCCAGGCCGGGACGCACGCAGCGCAGGTTGTCCTGCGTCAGCACGGTGCCGGCCGCGATGTCCTGCGCGATGTAGATGGAGCGGCGGAACACCAGCGATTTCTTCTCCGCCTCGGTGGGGCCGTAGGTGACCTGGCCCAGCGATTCCCAGGCGCGCCCGGTTTCCACCACCAGCGCGGCCAGCTCTTCCGGCTCCATCGAGAAGGTCGAGTCGACGCCGCCGTCGGCGCGGCGCAGCGTGAAGTGCTTTTCAATCACGGTGGCGCCGTGCGCCACCGCCGCCACCGAGGCGCCCAGGCCCATGGTGTGGTCGGACAGGCCGACCTGGCAGCCGAACAGGTTGCGCATGTGCGGAATGGTCAGCACATTGGTGTTGGCCGGGGTGGCCGGATAGGTGCTGGTGCACTTGAGCAGGATCAGGTCCTGGCAGCCGGCCGCGCGCGCGGTGCGCACCGCCTCGTCCAGCTCGGCGATGCTGGCCATGCCGGTCGACATGATCAGCGGCTTGCCGGTGGCGGCCACCTTGCGGATCAGCGGCAGGTGGATGTTCTCGAAGGACGCGATCTTGTAGCACGGCACGTCCAGGCTTTCCAGGAAGTCCACGGCGGTCTCGTCGAACGGGGTGCTGAAGCAGATCATGCCCAGTTCCTGCGCGCGCTGCATGATGGGCGCATGCCATTCCCACGGCGTGTAGGCCTGCTGGTACAGCGCGTGCAGGTTGCGGCCCTGCCACAGGCTGTTCTCGTCGCGGATGGTGAACTCGCCGCTGGTGAGCGCCAGGGTCATGGTGTCGGCGGTGTAGGTCTGCAGCTTGAGCGCGTGGGCGCCGGCCTTGCCGGCCGCGTCGACGATGGCCAGGGCGCGGTCGAGCGACTGGTTATGGTTGCCCGACATCTCGGCGATGATGAAGGGAGCGGCGCCGGGGCCGATGGTACGGTTCTGGATTTGCATGGTGGATGCCTTGGTTACGTCTCGGTTACGGCTCGGTCAGGGCTTGATGCGCAGCCGGTAAATGTCGAATTCCAGGCTGAAGCCCGCAGTGGCGAATGCTTCGGCCGAGGCCAGGTTTTGCGGCCGCACCAGGGCCTCGATGGTGTCCACGCCGGCCCAGTGACGCGCCACCCAGGCGCTGCCCTGCTCCAGCAGGGCCGGGCCGATGCCCTTGCCCAGGAATGCCGGCGTCAGATAGACCGAGATGGTGGCCTGGTTCTGCTTGCGATCATACCGCAATACGCCGGCCACTTCAGCGCCGATTTCAGCCAGCAGCAGCTGGCGCTCGGGGTCGGCCAGCACGCCGGCGTACCACTGGCGGTGCGCCGCCAGCGGCAGCGCGGCGCTGTCGCCGGAATGGCGGCGCACGGTGTCGTCGTTGCGCCAGGCCCAGACCGCGTCGCAGTCGGCGGCGGCGGCCGGGCGCAGGCGCAGGCCGGCCGCCAGCGGCAGTGCGGCCAGGCGGCGCGCCACGCGCGCGGCGCCCTGGCCGTCCACCAGGGCCAGGCTGGCCGCCGCCAGGTGCTGCAGCAGCCATGGCGAGGCGCAGGCCAGGCGCAGCGCGGCCAGCAGGCGCGCGCCGCTGTCCGGCCCGGGCCCGCCCACATACAGCGCGGCGCCGGCGCGGCCCATGGCTTCGCAGCCGGGACGCTGGTTGCCGGCCACCGCCAGCACGATGGCCGGCAGGCCCACGCTGCAGCGCTCCCACATGGCCCCGCCGCCGGCGCCGATGGCCAGGTCGGCGCCGGCCATCAGCTCGGCCATATTGGACACCTGGCGGTGCAGGCGCACGCCGGGCAGCGCGGCGCAGCGGGCCGCCAGCGCTTCGTGCGCGGCGTAGGCCGCGCCCACCACCACGTCGGCCGCCAGCGGCTGGCCGGCCGCGTGCAGTTCGGCCAGCGCGTCGAGCACGCGGCCGGTTTCATCGTGCAAGTCGGCGCCGCCGATGAACACCAGCAGGCGTTGCAGCCGGCCGCTGCGCGGCGCCAGCGCGGCGCGCGCCTGCGCGAATTCGTCGCGCAGCAAGGCGTAGCGCGGGCCGCACAGCAGCTGGCAGTGCGGCGGCACCAGGCCGGCGTAGCGCGCGGCGCCGGCGTCGGCCAGGTTCTGGTCCAGCAGCAGGTCGCAGTCGTGGGGGCGGTCGGCCAGGTCGTCGATCACCATCAGGCGCTGCACCGCCGGGCGCACGGCGCGCTGCCAGGCGGCGTCGATGCCGTAATGGTCGACGATCAGCCAGTCGGGGCGCGCATCGCCCCCCTCGGCCATGGCGGCCAGCGTGTCGGCCGCGTCCTGCTGCCAGCCGGCGCCCAGCCAGGCGGCGTGCGCGGGCGCTGGCGGCTCGGCCTGGGCGGGGGCGGGATTGGCGGCGGCGGGCGCGGGCAGCAGCCCGACCGCGAAGCCGCGCGCGGCGATGGCGCCGGCCATGTGGCCGGGATGCGCGCGGCAGATGAAACGCACTTGCGCGCCGCCGGCCCGCAGGCGTTCGGCCAGCGTCAGGCAGCGCACCACGTGGCCGGTGCCGATGGCCGGCGCGGCGTCGCAGCGGATGACGACCTTCATGACGGGGGCACAGGCCGGCGCGGCGCTCAGTCTTCCGCCGCCGCGAAGGCGTGGAAGGACAGTTCGGCGCGGCGCCAGTCGTCCGGGGTGTCGATGTCGACCGCGCGCCACTCGGGGATCACCAGGCCCTTGCCGTTCTCGTGCGGCGACTGGCCGCGCAGCCAGGCTTCGGCCGTGCCCCAGTAGAACTGGCCGGCGTCGTAATAGCCCGGCTCCAGGTCCTGGGTGCGGGTGCGCACGTATTCGGGCTGGAACGGCGCCATCTTGCCGTCCGCGCCGCGCCGCAAGGCGCGCTGCACGGCGGCCGGGAACGGCGCCACGGTGAAGGCGTAATCGGCGTCGCCGGCGTCCAGCAGCGCGTGCGCGGCGCGCAGGTCGGCCACGCGCAGCAGCGGCACGCCGGGATAGATGCAGCATACCTGGGCCGCCTGCCAGCCCAGCGCGGCGCAAGCCTGGATCGCGTGGGCGATCACCGGCACCGTGCCGGCGTGGTCGTCTGACAGCTCGGCCGGCCGCATGAAGGGCACCTCGGCGCCGTGCTGGCGCGCGATGCCGGCAATCTCGTCGTCGTCGGTGGTCACCAGCACGCGGTCGAACAGGCCGCAGGCGCGCGCGGCCTCGATCGCGTAGGCGATCATGGGCTTGCCGGCGAAGGGCTTGATGTTCTTGCGCGGAATGCGCTTGCTGCCGCCGCGCGCGGGGATGATCGCCAGCCTCATGCGAGCACCCGGCGCAGCGCCGCCACCACCTGGTCCTGCTCGGCGTCGCTGAGGCTGTAGTACATCGGCAGGCTGATGGCGCCGGCGTAGTAGCGCTCGGCGGCCGGGAACTGGCCCGGCTGGAAGCCGCGCGCCTGGTAGTAGGGCTGGTTCGGCACCGGGATGTAGTGCACGTTGACGCCGATGCCCGCCGCGCGCAGGCCGTCGAACACGGCGCGCCGGCTGCGGCCGGCGGCGGCCTCGTCGATCCACACCGGATACAGGTGGAAGGCCGAGCGGCCGTCCGGGCTTTGCCGCGGGCATTGCAGCGGCAGGCCGGCCAGCAGCGCGTCGTAGCGCGCGGCCAGCGCGCGGCGGCGCGCCACGAAGCTGTCCAGGCGGCCCAGCTGCGACAGGCCGAGCGCGGCCTGGATGTCGGTGATGCGGTAGTTGTAGCCCAGCGTGTGCTGCTCGTAGTACCAGGCGCCGTGCTGTTCGGACAGGGCCGCGTCGCGCACCATGCCGTGCGAGCGCAGCTGCTGCAGGCGCTGCGCCAGCGCCGCGTCGCGCGCCATCACCATGCCGCCCTCGCCGGTGGTCAGGATCTTCACCGGGTGGAAGCTGAACACGGCCAGGTCGCTGTACTGGCAGCTGCCGACCTTGCCGTCCAGGTAGTCCGCGCCCACCGCGTGGGAGGCGTCTTCCACCACCTTGAAGCCGTATTCGCGCGCCAGGCGGGCAATCGCCGCCATGTCGCAGGACTGGCCGGCGAAATGCACCGGAATCACCACCTTGGGCAGGCGCCCGGCCGCGCGCGCGGCCACCAGCTTGCGCTCGAGCGCCTGCGGGCACATATTGTAGGTGGCCGGGTCGATGTCGACGAAGTCCGCCTCGGCGCCGCAGTACAGCGCGCAATTGGCCGAGGCCAGGAATGTGTTGGGCGAAGTCCACACCAGGTCGCCCGGGCCGACGTCCAGCGCCAGGCAGGCGATGTGCAGCGCGGCGGTGGCGTTGGCCACGGCCACGCCGTGCGCCGCGCCGCAGTAGCGCGCCAGCGCGTTCTCGAAGGCGGTGATGGACGGGCCCTGCGTGATCCAGTCCGAACGCAGCACCGCCGCTACCGCCGCGATGTCGTCCTCGGTGATCGACTGGCGGCCGTAGGGAATCATGCCGGGCTGCCCTGGGCGATCAGCGCCTGGATCTGCGCCACGGTCAGGAAGTCGGGGTTGGTGCCGGAGCTGTACTCGAAGCCGTCGGCCACCAGGGTGCCGGTTTCGCCGCGCTTGTTGTGCGCGTAGTCGACGCCTTCGGAGAAGGTGATCGAGGGCTTGATCACGTAGTGGTCGGCGAACTCCAGGGTCAGGTGGGCGTCGTCCAGCGGGCACATCACTTCGTGCAGCTTCTCGCCGGGGCGGATGCCGATCACCTTGCGCGGCAGCTGCGGCGCCATGGCCAGCGCCAGGTCGGTGATGGTGGCCGAGGGGATCTTCGGCACGAAGATCTCGCCGCCGTGCATGCGCTCGAAATTGTTGATGACGAAGTCGACGCCGTTCTGCAGCGTGATCCAGAAGCGCGTCATGCGCTCGTCGGTGATCGGCAGTTCGGTCACGCCCTCGTCCAGCAGCTTGCGGAAGAACGGCACCACGGAACCGCGCGAACCGATCACATTGCCATAACGCACCACGGCGAAACGGGTCGGACGGCTGCCCACCATGTTGTTGGCGGCCACGAACAGCTTGTCCGACGCCAGCTTGGTGGCGCCGTACAGGTTGATCGGATTGGCCGCCTTGTCGGTCGACAGCGCGATGACGCGCTCGACGCCGGCCGCCAGCGCCGCGTGGATCACGTTCTCGGCGCCGTAGATGTTGGTCTTGATGCACTCCATCGGGTTGTACTCGGCCACCGGCACGTGCTTCAGCGCGGCCGCGTGGATCACGTAGTCGACCCCGTCCATGGCCTGCAGCAGGCGCGCCTGGTCGCGCACGTCGCCGATGAAGTAGCGCATCTGCGGGGCGTTGTAGGTCTGCGCCATTTCGTATTGCTTGAGCTCGTCGCGCGAATAGATGATGACCTTTTTCGGCTGGTAGCGCGCCAGGATGGTCTTCACAAATTGCTTGCCAAAGGAGCCGGTACCGCCGGTGATCAGGATCGTCTTATTGTTCAGCATGGTCATCCATTCAAAAGGCCTGCGCGCGGCCGCAAGGGCAACCGCCGCTGTTCACTCTGTTCTCTCACTATTATGCCGCGTCTTCCGGCGCGCCGGGGAGGAAATTGGCGGCGCCGTTGCCGGCGCCGCGTCACGGCTCGCGGATCGATTCGTCCAGCGTCTTGGTCAGCGGCCAGATCAGGTAGGACATCACCGAGCGCTGGCCCACCACGATCTCGGCCGACAGGGTCATGCCGGGCAGCAAGCGCGACTGCGGCTGCATGGCGCGCAGCGGCTTCTTGCTCAGCGTCAAGCGGGTCTGGTAATACGAGTCCGGCGCCTGCGGCTGGCTGCTGTCGCGCCGGAACGCGTCCTCGCTGATGGTGCGCACCTTGGCGTCCAGCGCGCCGTGGCGCTGGAAGGGGAAGGCGTCGATCTTGATATGCACCGGGTCGCCGGGCTTGATGTAGCCCACGTCCAGCGCGTCGATCTGCACCTCGGCCTCCAGCTCGGCGGCCAGCGGCACCAGCGTGAAGAAGTTCTCGGTGCCGCGCGCGATCGAGCCGGGCGACAGCTTGGCGATCTCCAGCACCACCGCGTCGGACGGCGCCTGCAGGCTCACCAGCGCGTGGCGCTTGTCGGCCTTTTGCAGCTGCTCGGCCACGTCGGCGCGGTCGCGCGAGATGGTCAGCATCTCTTCCATGGTCTTCTGGCGCCAGCCGCGGTCGAAGGCCGACTTCTCGGCCTGCAGGCCGGCGATGTCCTTCAGGATTTCCTGTTCGCGGTTCTTGGTCAGCAGCTGGTCGCGCTCGATCTCGAGGCGCTTGTCGCGCGCTTCGAGCAGCTTGACGCGGGCGCCGAACTGCTGGTCCACCAGGCGCTGCTGCATGGTCTCCATTTCCTGCGCCGAGGCCAGGCGCGCGTTGAGCACCTGCAGGTCGCGCCGGTTGGTTTCCAGCGCGGCGCGCTGGCGCAGGATGTTCTCGTCGATGCGGTTGACCTGGGCCAGGTAGTTGGCGCGCCGTTCCTCGGACAGGCGCTGCTGCAGCTGGCCGTCGGCGTTGACGCCGGCGCTCACGCTGCCGCCCTTGAGCTCGGCGGCCAGCTGTTCCTGCTGGGTGCTCAGGCTGGCCAGGCGGGCGCGCAGCTGGGCTTCATCGGCCGAGGTGAAGGTGGGGTCCATGGTGGCCAGGCGCTCGCCCTTGCGCACGATCTGGCCGACCCGCACGTGGATCTCTTGCACGATGGAATTCTCGAGCGGCTGCACCACGATGTTGGGCAGCGGATTGACCAGGCGGCCCTTGGCCACCACCACCATGTCGATCTGCGAGATGCTGGCCCACAGCGCGGCCAGCAGCAGGCCGCCGGCCAGCACCGGCAGCGTCACGCGCGCCACCAGCGGCAGCGGGCGCAGCTCGATCTCATCGGCGTCGGGCAGGAACTCGACGTCGGGCTGGCGTCCCTTGCGCGCGTTTACAGGTGGCTTGTTTGTTGGTTCCATAGGTGCTGATAAGTTTCACTGCGTTGCAACAATTCTTCGTGGCGGCCGCTGTCCATCAGGCTGCCGCGCTGCATGACCAGGATGGCGTCGGCGTTGACCAGCGTCGACAGGCGGTGCGAAATCATCACCACGGTGCGGCCGACGGCGATCTTGGACAGGTTGGCAATGAAGATGGCCTCGCTCTCCGGGTCCAGCGCGCTGGCCGCCTCGTCCAGGATCAGGATACGCGGCTTGGCCAGCAGCGCGCGCGCGATCGACAGGCGCTGCTTCTGGCCGCCGCTCAGGTTGGAGGCGTTTTCTTCCAGCAAGGTGTCGTAGCCCTGCGGCATGCGCTCGATGAACTCGTCGGCGCCGGCCGCCTGGGCCGCCTCGACGATCTCCTCGAAGGTGGCGTCCGGCTTGACGGCGCTGATGTTGTCGCGCACGCTGCCGCGGAACAGGAAGTTTTCCTGCAGCACCACGCCGATCTGGCGCCGCAAGTGGGCCAGGTCGATTTCGCGCGCGTCGAAGCTGTCGAAGCGCACCACGCCCTCGGGCACCGGGTACAGGCCCTGCATCAGCTTGGTCAAGGTGGTCTTGCCCGAGCCGCTGCGCCCGACAATGCCGACCACGGTGCCGGCCTTGATGGTGAAGCTGGCGCGGTCCAGCGCCGTGCCCGCCGCGCCCGGATAGCGGAACGTCACCGCGTCGAAGGTGATGCTGCCCTGCAGCTGCGGCCGCAGGCCGGCGGCGCCGCCGCGCCCCTCCGGCGCGCGGTTCATCACTTCGCCCAGCATCTTCACCGACAGCGCGGTTTCCTGGTACTCGTTGACCAGCCCGACTATGGCGATCAGCGGCTGCGTGACCTTGCTGGTGATCATCTGGAAGGCGATCAGCGCGCCCACCGACAGGGTCTGGTCGAACACGTCCTGGGCACCGATGACGATCACCACCACCGGCAGCAGCTTGCCCAGGAAGTCGACCAGCGCGTTGCCGGCGATGGAGATCTGGCCGACCCGGAAATGCAGGGTGATGGCCTCGGCCGAGCGCTGGTCCCACTGCTTGCGCTGGGTCGGTTCGATGGCCAGCGCCTTGACGGTGCGCATGCCGTGCACCGCCTCGACCAGCATGGCCTGGCGCTTGCCCTCGGCCGTGTACAGGTCGTTCAGGCGGCGCTGGAAGGGCGGGATCATGACCGCCACCACGGTGGCGATGACCAGCGTGAAGCCGAGCGCGATCATGGCCAGCTTGACCGAGTAGGTAAACAGGATGGGCAGGAAGATCAGCAGCGCGGTGGCGTCCAGCGCGGTGAAGAACAGGCGCCCGGTGAGGAAGCCGCGGATCTTCTCGAGCTGCTGCATGTGGCGCGCGATGACGCCGGCCGAGGTGGTCTCGAAGTAGTCGATCGGCAGCGACAGCAGGTGGCCGAAGGTGCGCCGCGTCAGGCGCATGTCGATCTTGTTGGTGGCCGCCAGGGTGAGCAGCTGGCGCAGGTAGTTGAAGATGCCGTCGAAGGCCAGCGCGGCCACGATGCCCACCGCCAGCACGCTCAGGGTGGCCGCGCTCTGGTGCATCAGCACCTTGTCGATCACCAGCTGGAAGAAGATGGGCGAGGCCAGCGCCAGGAAGTGCATGGCGAAGGCGGCAATGGCGATGTCGCGGAAGGCCGCCTTCTGCTTCAGGATCTCGGGGATGAACCAGCGCAGGCTGAACGGCTGGTTGGGATCGGTCAGCGCGTGCTGCCGCTTGATGAACACGATGTCGCCGTGCCAGCGGGTGCAGAACTGCTCGCGCGTGAGTAGCATCACGCCAGCGGCCTCTTCGAGCGGATCGAGGATGGCCACCTTGCCGTCGGCGTCGTCGGCGCGCGCGCCCACCACGATCACCGCGTTGCCGTTGTCCAGGCGCGCGATCAGCGGGAACACGCCGCCCTGGGCCAGCAGGCTGTCCCAGTTCAGGTGCGACTGCTTGGCCTTCAGGCCGATTTCGGCAGCGATGCGCAGCAGGCGCGCGCCGGCCGGTTCCTCGCCGCGCAGCGCATAGTCATCGATCAGACGCTCGGGGTTGACCTGCAAGCCGTGGTGCTGCGCGATGGCGGTCAGGCATTGGATTACCGTATGGGGGAATTTTTCTTGCATCGTCTGTGAAACGTGAGAATTCGTGCACTGTGCGCAGGCGGGCCGGCGGCGCGCTCACTGCGATTCTAACCTGTGCCCGCCTTGGCGCGGAATAAAAAAAAGCGGCGACGGTTGCCCGTCGCCGCCGGCCCGGAAGGGGCGTCGCCGCCCCTGCCGCTGCGGGATTTACTTCGGCATCGCGAGGAAGCCGTTGCTGCCGCTGTCGACCTGGCCCGGTGCGCGCACCGTCTGGCTGCCGCTGGCCAGCGCGGAGCCGCCCAGTGCGTTGCCGTTGGCGTCGAAGCCTTTCAGTACATCAACCATCTTGCCGACCGCTGCCAGCGATGCGTTCTGCTGCGCAGGCATCTCCAGCTTGCCGCCGGCCGGTGCCGCTTCCGGCGCCGAGGCGAAGGCGTTGATCGACTGGGCCAGGCCGCTGACCTTGTCGCGCAGCTCGGCGGACTTGGCCACGCCGGTCTGGAACCAGACGTCGGCCATGGCGCCCTGGCTGCCGTCGGCCTTCTCGAAGGTCGAGGTCAGGCCAACCCAGTTGCCGTTGCTGTTGATGTCGCTGGCGGCGGCATTCAGGTTCAGCTTGGCCACACCGGCATCCTTCAGGCTGAGCAGTTCGTCGGCCTGGCTGACACCGTCGGCGTTGCCATCCACCCACACTTTCAGCTTGTCGAAGGCCGCGTCGCCGCTGTCGATCACGCGGTCGCCGTTGCTGTCGAGCTCGGACAGGGCGGCGTAGCCGTCTTGCGCCTTGCTACCGTCAGCCAGGGTCACCGAGCTGCCGAACAGTTCGCCGCCGTTGTTGATGGTGCCGTCGTTGTTACGGTCCATCACCAGCAGGCCGTCGCCCTGGCCTACCCAGCCCGTGTTGACCGCTTTGCCGGTGGCAAAGATGTCGAACTGGACACCGGACGAGACGCCCAGGGTCTGGACACCGTTGCCGTTCAGGTCGAGCACCAGCGGCGTGGACGGTGCCAGCACCGCCAGCTGCGCCGTGGTCAGCGAGGCCAGCTGGGTGCTGGTCAGGGCCGACACTTGCGTCGAGCTCAGCGCAGCGATCTGGCTGGTGGTCATGCCCGGCAGCTGGGTGGTGGTCAGCGCGCTCAGCTGGCTGGTGGTCAGCGCAGCGATGCCGCTGGTCCGCAGTGCGCGCAGATCGGCCGTTTCCATCGCGCCCAGGCTGCTGGTGGCCAGGCCAACGATCTGGCTGCTGGTCAGCGCCGTTGCCTGCGCCGTGGTCAGCGCCGTCACCTGGGTGGTGGTCAGCGCGTTCAGCTGGGTGGTGCTCAGCGCGGCGATGCTGGCGGTCTTCAGCGCAGCGACGTCGTCCGTGGCCAGTGCCGCCAGCGAGGCGGTCGACAGCGCGCCCACTTGCGCCGAGCCCAGGGCTGCGGTCTGCGCGGTGGTCATCGCGATCACCTGGTTGCTGGTCAGCGCACCCAGCTGGGTGGTGGTCAGCGCGGCGATGGTGGCGGTCTTCAGTGCGGCGAAGTCCACCGTTTCCATCGCGGCCAGGTTGGCCGTGGTCAGCGCGGTGATCTGGCGCGAGGTCAGGCCGGCGGCCTGGGCCGTGCTCAGGGCCACCACTTGCGCCGTGGTCAGGCCGCTGGCGATGATGGTGGTGGTCAGCGCCCCCATCTGGGCGCTGGTCAGCGCGGCGACCTGGTTGGTGGTCAGCGCGGCGAACTGGGTGGTGGTCAGGGCGGCGATGGCGCTGGTCTTCAGCGACACGAAGTCCACCGTTTCCATCGCGGCCAGGTCAGCCGTTTCCAGCGCGGCCAGCTGGGCCGTGGTCAGCGACGCGGCCTGGGCCGTGGTCATGCCCACCACTTGCGAGGTGGTCAGGCCGGCGATCTGCGCGGTGCTCAGGGCGGCGATGGTGGCGGTCTTCAGTGCGGCGAAGTCCACCGTTTCCATCGCGGCCAGGTTGGCCGTGGTCAGCGCGGCGATCTGGCGCGAGCTCAGGCCGGCAGCCTGGGTGCTGCTCAGGGCCACCACTTGCGCGGTGGTCAGGCCGTTGGCGATGATGGTGGTGGTCAGCGCCCCCATCTGCGAGCTGGTCAGTGCAGCAACCTGGTTGGTGGTCAGGGCGGCGAACTGGCTGGTGCTCAGGCCGGCGATGGCGCTGGTCTTCAGCGACACGAGGTCCACCGTTTCCAGCGCGGCCAGGTCCACCGTTTCCAGCGCGGCGATCTGCGCCGAACCCAGCGATGCGGCCTGGGCCGTGGTCATGCCCACCACTTGCGCGGAGGTCAGGCCAACGATCTGGGCCGAGGTCAGCGCGGCGATGGTGGCCGTCTTCAGGGCGGCGAAGTCCACCGTTTCCATGGCCGCCAGGTTGGCGGTCGACAGGGCGGCGATCTGGCGCGAGCTCAGGCCGGCGGCCTGGGTGCTGGACAGGGCCACCACTTGCGCGGTGGTCAGGCCGTTGGCGATCACGTTGGTGCTCAGCGCGCCCATCTGGCTGCTGGTCAGCGCGGCAACCTGGTTGGTGGTCAGGCCGGCGAACTGGCTGGTGCTCAGGCCGGCGATGGCGGTGGTCTTCAGGGACACAAAGTCCGTGGTTTCCATCGCGGCCAGGTCCACCGTTTCCATCGCGGCGACCTGGGCCGAGGTCAGCGACGCGGCTTGCAGCGTGGTCAGGCCGACCACTTGCGCGGACGTCAGGCCGACGATCTGGGCCGTGGTCAGCGAGGCGATCGCCGAGGTCTTCAGTGCGGCGAAGTCCACGGTTTCCATGGCGGCCAGGTTGGCGGTCGACAGGGAAGCGATCTGGCGCGAGGTCAGGCCGGCGGCCTGGGTGCTGCTCAGGGCCACCACTTGCGCGGTGGTCAGGCCGTTGGCGATCAGGTTGGTGCTCAGCGCACCCATCTGGGCGCTGGTCAGCGCGGCAACCTGGTTGGTGGTCAGGCCGGCGAACTGCGCCGTGCTCAGGCCGGCGATGGCCGAGGTCTTCAGCGCGGCGAAGTCGACGGTCTCCATCGCGGCCAGGTTGGCCGTGGTGAAGGCAGCCACCTGCGACGAGGTCAGGCCGGCGGCCTGGGTGGTGCTCAGGGCCACCACTTGCGCGGTGGTCAGGCCGTTGGCGATCAGGTTGGTGCTCAGCGCGCCGACTTGGCCGCTGGTCAGCGCGGCGACCTGGTTGGTGGTCAGCGCGGCGAACTGGGTGGTGCTCAGGCCGGCGATGGCGCTGGTCTTCAGTGCCACGAAGTCCACGGTTTCCATCGCGGCCAGGTCCACCGTTTCCATGGCGGCCACTTGCGCCGAGGTCAGCGAGGCGGCTTGGGCCGTGGTCAGCGCGATCACTTGCGACGAGGTCAGGCCGGCCATCTGCGTGGTGCTCAGGGCAGCGATGGTGGCGGTCTTCAGGGCGGCGAAGTCCACCGTTTCCATGGCGGCCAGGTTGGCCGTGGTCAGGGCGGCGATCTGGCGCGAGGTCAGGCCGGCCACCTGGGTGCTGCTCAGGGCCACCACTTGCGCGGTGGTCAGGCCGTTGGCGATCAGGCTGGTGCTCAGCGCGCCCATCTGGGCGCTGGTCAGCGCGGCGACCTGGTTGGTGGTCAGGCCGGCGAACTGNTTGCGCGGTGGTCAGGCCGTTGGCGATCAGGCTGGTGCTCAGCGCGCCCATCTGGGCGCTGGTCAGCGCGGCGACCTGGTTGGTGGTCAGGCCGGCGAACTGGCTGGTGCTCAGGCCGGCGATGGCGCTGGTCTTCAGTGCCACGAAGTCCACGGTTTCCATGGCGGCCAGGTCGACCGTTTCCATGGCGGCCACTTGCGCCGAGGTCAGCGAGGCGGCCTGGGCGGTGGTCATGCCCACCACTTGCGCCGAGGTCAGGCCGGCGATCTGCGCGGTGCTCAGGGCGGCGATGGTGGCCGTCTTCAGGGCGGCGAAGTCCACCGTTTCCATGGCGGCCAGGTTGGCGGTCGACAGGGCGGCGATCTGGCGCGAGCTCAGGCCGGCGGCCTGGGTGCTGCTCAGGGCGACGATCTGCGCGGTGGTCAGGCCGTTGGCGATCACGGTGGTGCTCAGCGCGCCCATCTGGCTGCTGGTCAGCGCGGCGACCTGGTTGGTCGTCAGGCCGGCGAACTGGGCCGTGCTGAGGCCGGCGATGGCGCTGGTCTTCAGGGCCACGAAGTCCACCGTTTCCATGGCGGCCAGGTCCACCGTTTCCATGGCGGCGATCTGGGCCGAGGTCAGCGAGGCGGCTTGCAGCGTGGTCAGGGCCACCACTTGCGCCGAGGTCAGGCCGACGATCTGGGCCGAGCTCAGGGCAGCGATGGTGGCGGTCTTCAGGGCGGCGAAGTCCACCGTTTCCATGGCAGCCAGGTTGGCGGTCGACAGCGCGGCGATCTGGCGCGAGTTCAGGCCGGAAGCCTGGGTGCTGCTCAGGGCCACCACTTGCGCGGTGGTCAGGCCGTTGGCGATCACATTGGTGCTCAGCGCGCCCATCTGGGCGCTGGTCAAGCCTGGGTGCTGCTCAGGGCCACCACTTGCGCGGTGGTCAGGCCGTTGGCGATCACATTGGTGCTCAGCGCGCCCATCTGGGCGCTGGTCAGCGCGGCGACCTGGTTGGTGGTCAGGCCGGCGAACTGGGCCGTGCTCAGGCCGGCGATGGCGGCAGTCTTCAGCGCGGCGAAGTCAACAGTCTCCATGGCGGCCAGGTTGGCCGTGGTGAAGGCCGCCACCTGCGACGAGGTCAGGCCGCCCGCCTGGGCGCTGGACAGGGCCACCACTTGCGCGGTGGTCAGGCCGTTGGCGATCAGGTTGGTGCTCAGCGCGCCGATCTGGCCGCTGGTCAGCGCGGCGACCTGGTTGGTGGTCAGGCCGGCGAACTGGNACCACTTGCGCGGTGGTCAGGCCGTTGGCGATCAGGTTGGTGCTCAGCGCGCCGATCTGGCCGCTGGTCAGCGCGGCGACCTGGTTGGTGGTCAGGCCGGCGAACTGGCTGGTGCTCAGGCCGGCAATGGCGCTGGTCTTCAGCGCCACGAAGTCCACCGTTTCCATCGCGGCCAGGTCGACCGTTTCCATCGCGGCCACTTGCGCCGAGGTCAGCGAGGCGGCTTGCGCGGTGGTCAGCGCGATCACTTGTGAGGAGGTCAGGCCGGCGATCTGGGCCGAGCTCAGGGCGGCGACAGTGGCCGTCTTCAGGGCGGCGAAGTCCACCGTTTCCATGGCGGCCAGGTTGGCGGTCGACAGGGCAGCGATCTGGCGCGAGGTCAGGCCGGCCACCTGGGTGCTGCTCAGCGCGACAACTTGCGCGGTGGTCAGGCCGTTGGCGATCAGGCTGGTGCTCAGCGCGCCCTGGTGCTCAGGCCGGCGATGGCGCTGGTCTTGAGCGCCACGAAGTCCACCGTTTCCATCGCGGCCAGGTCGACCGTTTCCATGGCGCCCAGCTGGGCCGAGGTCAGCGCCGCGGCTTGCGCGGTGGTCAGCGCAATCACTTGCGAGGACGTCAGGCCGGCCATCTGGGCCGAGCTCAGCGCGGCAATGGTGGCGGTCTTCAGGGCGGCGAAGTCCACCGTTTCCATGGCGGCCAGGTTGGCGGTCGACAGGGCGGCGATCTGGCGCGAGGTCAGGCCGGCCACCTGGGTGCTGCTCAGCTTGCGCGGTGGTCAGGCCGTTGGCGATCAGGCTGGTGCTCAGCGCGCCCATCTGGGCGCTGGTCAGCGCGGCGACCTGGTTGGTGGTCAGGCCGGCGAACTGGGCCGTGCTCAGGCCGGCGATGGCGCTGGTCTTCAGGGACACGAAGTCCACCGTTTCCATGGCGGCCAGGTCCACCGTTTCCATGGCGGCCACTTGTGCCGAAGTCAGCGACGAGGCTTGCAGCGTGGTCAGCGCGATCACTTGCGCCGAGGTCAGGCCGACGATCTGGGCCGAGCTCAGGGCAGCGATGGTGGCGGTCTTCAGGGCGGCGAAGTCCACCGTTTCCATGGCGGCCAGGTTGGCGGTCGACAGCGCGGCGATCTGGCGCGAAGTCAGGCCGGAAGCCTGGGTGCTGCTCAGGGCCACCACTTGCGCGGTGGTCAGGCCGTTGGCGATCACATTGGTGCTCAGCGCGCCCATCTGGGCGCTGGTCAGCCTGGGTGCTGCTCAGGGCCACCACTTGCGCGGTGGTCAGGCCGTTGGCG
Source organism: Massilia sp. Root351 (assembly GCF_001425045.1). Classification (GTDB taxonomy): domain Bacteria; phylum Pseudomonadota; class Gammaproteobacteria; order Burkholderiales; family Burkholderiaceae_D; genus Rugamonas. Next base: position 72,325 of record NZ_LMDJ01000003.1, read on the forward strand.
ATCACATTGGTGCTCAGCGCGCCCATCTGGGCGCTGGTCAGCGCGGCAACCTGGTTGGTGGTCAGGCCGGCGAACTGGGCCGTGCTCAGGCCGGCGATGGCGGCGGTCTTCAGCGCGGCGAAGTCCACGGTCTCCATGGCGGCCAGGTTGGCCGTGGTGAAGGCGCCCACTTGGGCCGAGGTCAGGCCGGCAGCCTGGGAGGTGCTCAGCGCGACCACTTGCGCGGTGGTCAGGCCGTTGGCGATCAGGTTGGTGCTCAGCGCGCCGATCTGGCCGCTGGTCAGCGCGGCGACCTGGTTGGTGGTCAGGCCGGCGAACTGGNACCACTTGCGCGGTGGTCAGGCCGTTGGCGATCAGGTTGGTGCTCAGCGCGCCGATCTGGCCGCTGGTCAGCGCGGCGACCTGGTTGGTGGTCAGGCCGGCGAACTGGCTGGTGCTCAGGCCGGCGATGGCGCTGGTCTTCAGCGCCACGAAGTCCACCGTTTCCATGGCGGCCAGGTCGACCGTTTCCATGGCGCCCAGCTGGGCCGAGGTCAGCGACGCGGCTTGCGCGGTGGTCAGCGCGATCACTTGCGCCGAGGTCAGGCCGGCGATCTGGGCCGAGCTCAGGGCGGCGATGGTGGCCGTCTTCAGGGCGGCGAAGTCCACCGTTTCCATGGCGGCCAGGTTGGCGGTCGACAGGGCGGCGATCTGGCGCGAGGTCAGGCCGGCCACCTGGGTGCTGCTCAGCGCGACAACTTGCGCGGTGGTCAGGCCGTTGGCGATCAGGCTGGTGCTCAGCGCGCCCATCTGGGCGCTGGTCAGCGCGGCGATCTGGTTGGTGGTCAGGCCGGCGAACTGGCTGGTGCTCAGGCCGGCGATGGCGCTGGTCTTGAGCGCCACGAAGTCCACCGTTTCCATCGCGGCCAGGTCGACCGTTTCCATGGCGCCCAGCTGGGCCGAGGTCAGCGNGCCGGCGATGGCGCTGGTCTTGAGCGCCACGAAGTCCACCGTTTCCATCGCGGCCAGGTCGACCGTTTCCATGGCGCCCAGCTGGGCCGAGGTCAGCGACGCGGCTTGCGCGGTGGTCAGCGCAATCACTTGCGACGAGGTCAGGCCGGCGATCTGGGTGGTGCTCAGGGAGGCGATGGTGGCCGTCTTCAGCGCGGCGAAGTCCACGGTTTCCATGGCGGCCAGGTTGGCGGTCGACAGGGCGGCGATCTGGCGCGAGGTCAGGCCGGCAGCCTGGCTGGTGCTCAGCGCGACGACTTGCGCGGTGGTCAGGCCGTTGGCGATCAGGTTGGTGCTCAGCGCGCCGATCTGGGCGCTGGTCATGGCGGCGATCTGGTTGGTGGTCAGGCCGGCGAACTGGCTGGTGCTCAGGCCGGCGATGGCGCTGGTCTTCAGCGCCACGAAGTCCACCGTTTCCATCGCGGCCAGGTCCACCGTTTCCATGGCGGCCACTTGTGCCGAGGTCAGCGACGCGGCTTGCAGCGTGGTCAGCGCGATCACTTGCGCCGAGGTCAGGCCGGCGATCTGTGCCGAGGTCAGCGCGGCGATGGTGGCGGTCTTCAGGGCGGCGAAGTCCACCGTTTCCATGGCGGCCAGGTTGGCGGTCGACAGCGCGGCGATCTGGCGCGAGCTCAGGCCGGCGGCCTGGCTGGTGCTCAGGGCGACGATCTGCGCGGTGGTCAGGCCGTTGGCGATCACGTTGGTGCTCAGCGCACCCATCTGGGCGCTGGTCAGCGCGGCAACCTGGTTGGTGGTCAGGCCGGCGAACTGGCTGGTGCTCAGGCCGGCGATGGCATTGGTTTTCAGGGCAACGAAGTCCACCGTCTCCATGGCGGCCAGGTCGACCGTTTCCATGGCGGCCAGCTGGGCCGAGGTCAGCGCGCCGGCCTGGGCCGTGCTCAGGCCGATAACTTGCGCCGAGGTCAGCGCGGCGATCTGGGCCGAACCCAGCGAAGCGATGGTGGCGGTCGACAGCGCGGCCAGGTCCACGGTTTCCATGGCGGCCAGGTTGGCGGTCGACAAGGCGCCGATCTGGCGCGAGCTCAGGCCGGCAGCCTGGCTGGTGCTCAGGGCCACCACTTGCGCAGTGGTCAGGCCGTTGGCGATCACATTGGTGCTCAGGGCGCCCAGCTGGGCGCTGGTCAGCGCGGCGACCTGGTTGGTGGTCAAGCCGGCGAACTGGCTGGTGGTCAAGCCGGCGATGGCGTTGGTCTTCAGGGCAACGAAGTCGGCCGTTTCCATGGCGGCCAGGTTGGCCGTGGTGAAGGCAGCGACTTGCGCGGAACTCAGGCCGCCCACCTGGGCGCTGGTCAGGCCCACCACTTGCGAAGTGGTCAGGCCATTGGCAATCACGTTGGTGCTGAGGGCGCCGAGCTGCCGGGTGGTCAGGGCGCCGACCTGGTTCGAGGTCAGGCCAGCGAACTGGCTGGTCGACAAGGCGGCAATGGAAGTGGAGCGCAGCGCGGCCACGTCGGCCGTTTCGAGCACGGCCAGGTTGGCGGTGGTCATGGCCGCCAGTTGCGCGGAACCCAGCGCGGCTGCCTGCGCCGTGGTCAGCGAAGGAATCTGGTTGGTGGTCAGCGCGACTGCAATATTCGCCGTCGTCAACACCGAGATTTGCTGCGTGGTGAGCCAAGAGACTTGGTCGGACGTCAACGCCCGTACGTCTTCCGTGGTCAGCCCCGCAATATATTCAGTCGACAGGGCGCGGATCTGCGACGACGTCAAAAGACCGATGTTGGATGACATTTTCCATTCTCCTTGGAACTACAGACAGCAAAAATTTATGAAAGCAGCACCGTGACCAGTACGGCGGGGGCAGCCAAAGTTAATTTAGTACTCTTACTACCAGCCGATACCAAGCGCCTCGCGCCCTACCAGCCTTGCGGCAAGTGCCCATGTTTTCATTCTTAACGTCAACATTAGGCGAAACCTTTAGTGCTTGCCGGCTGAGTTGCGCCCCATTTTTGAGCAGACAATTTCAGCAGGCTTATGTGCAAAGCGACCTTAAACGGAGTTTCGTTAAGTAAACTTTGCGGGGCAAGACCAAAACCACAGGGACGTTTGCAAACTGACAACTTACTCGCTTGCTTGTCAGCGGCAGGGCTTGAAAAACAGATTCTTAGCAGCAAGTATATCGCAATTAATTTCCCTGCCGCACTTATTTTCGCTATCTCAAACGCATTTCATGTGTTTAAAAGGCAAGGTTAAAATTGCTTGTAGACAGCATGTTATGGGCTTGTGTAGCGCTCTCATGGGGAGAGCACCGGGGTAAACCGGGCGCATATCACATGGTGCAACGGAAGCGCTGCGGACCCGCTTGGCGGCGAGTGTTGTTTGTGGGCACAAAAATGCTGACCGTATGATAAAAGTCACGTAATTTCAATGTCTTATGAACGTTTTGACATGCTATTCCTGCCCTTTCCGGCGCTGCTGCGCAGCCGAATTTCGTAACCGGCAGCAACGCGTCCACGCAAAAGAAAACCCCCGCAACGCCGAAGCGTTGCGGGGGTTTTTCGTTTTTTCCGGCAGCCGGCAGGCTTTAGAACGGGATGTCGTCGTCCATGTCCGAGAAGTTCGGCGCCGGACGCGGCGCCGGGCGCGGGGCCGGGGCTGGCGCAGGGGCCGGACGCGGCGCGGGCGCCTGGCGCGGGGCCGGGGCGTCGTAGCTGCCGCCGTCGTCCATGCCGGCGTCGCCGCCCATGCCCTGGCGGCCGCCCAGCATTTGCATCTGCTCGGCGATGATGTCGGTGGCGTATTTCTCGACGCCGTCCTTGTCGGTGTACTTGCGGGTCTGCAGGCGGCCTTCGACGTAGACCGAGGAACCTTTTTTCAGGTACTGGCCGACGATTTCAGCCAGGCGGCCGAAGAAGGAAATACGGTGCCACTCGGTTTGCTCTTTTTGCTCGCCGGTGTTGCGGTCCTTCGACTTGTACGAGGTCGCGACGGCAATGTTGGCGATCGCATCACCGCTAGGCATGTAGCGAATTTCCGGATCGCGGCCCAGATTGCCGACGATGATGACTTTGTTGACTGATGCCATGTGTAACTCCTGTTGAACTGCGGCCGCGCACGGCGGGCTGACATTTTACTAAACGACGATTATAAGCGAAGGCAAGGCGCTGCCCATTTTTAAGAATACTGGTATTATATACAGTATCGATCCCCCCGCCTTGATGCTTGTCAAACCGCGCAAGGCGGCGCGGATCAAACCCGGCTATAGTACCGGGTTCACCCGCTCGCTCCTTTACCCAAGGCTCAGACAATGGAACAGATCCGCATACGCGGCGCACGTACGCACAACCTCAAGAACATCAACCTCGATCTGCCGCGCAACAAGCTGATCGTGATTACCGGCCTGTCCGGCTCCGGCAAGTCCTCGCTGGCGTTCGACACGCTGTACGCCGAGGGCCAGCGCCGCTATGTGGAATCGCTGTCGGCCTACGCGCGCCAGTTCCTGCAGCTGATGGAAAAGCCGGACGTGGACTTGATCGAAGGGCTGTCGCCGGCCATCTCCATCGAGCAGAAAGCCACCTCGCACAACCCGCGCTCCACGGTCGGCACCGTGACCGAGATCCACGATTACCTGCGCCTGCTGTTCGCGCGGGTCGGCACGCCGTACTGCATCAACCACCCGACCCACGCGCTGGCCGCGCAGACCGTGTCGCAAATGGTGGACGCGGTGCTGGCCATGCCCGAGGGCACCAAGCTGATGATACTGGCGCCGGTGGTGGCCAACCGCAAGGGCGAGCACGTGGACCTGTTCGAGCAGATGCAGGCCCAGGGTTTCGTCAGGTTCCGGGTGCAAAGCGGTACGCATGACGCAAAAATCTATGAAGTGGACGACCTGCCCAAGCTGAAGAAGACCGAAAAGCACACCATCGACGTGGTGATCGACCGCGTGAAGGTGACGCCGGAGATCAAGCAGCGCCTGGCCGAGAGCTTCGAGACCGCGCTGCGCCTGGCCGACGGCCGCGCCGTGGCCTATGAAATGGACACCGCGCAGGAGCATGTCTATTCCAACAAGTTTGCCTGCACCGAATGCGGCTACTCGCTGCAGGAACTGGAACCGCGCCTGTTCTCGTTCAACAACCCGATGGGCGCCTGCCCCGAGTGCGATGGCCTGGGCCATATCGAGTTCTTCGACCCCAGGCGCATCGTGGCCTTCCCCAACCTGTCGCTGGCCTCCGGCGCCGTGAAAGGCTGGGACCGCCGCAACCAGTTCTACTTCCAGATGCTGACCGCGCTGGCGGCCTACTACGGGTTCGACCTGGACACGCCGTTCGAGCAGCTGCCCAAGCCGGCGCAGGAAGCGGTGCTGCACGGCTCCGGCAAGCAGGCCATCCCGTTCGCCTATATAAACGAACGCGGCCGCACCGTGGTCAAGGAACACACTTTCGAAGGCGTGGTGAACAACCTGTCGCGCCGCTACCGCGAAACCGATTCGATGGCGGTGAAAGAGGAACTGGCCAAGTTCATCAACGAGAAGGAATGCCCGTCCTGCGCCGGGGCGCGCCTGCGCACCGAAGCGCGCTACGTGAAGGTGGGCAGCGGCAAGCAGCAGCGCGCCATCTTCGAACTGTCGCGCAAGCCGCTGCGCGACGCGCTGGACTACTTCGAAACGCTGAAGCTGACCGGCGCCAAGCGCGAGATCGCCGACCGCGTGGTCAAGGAGATCATCTCGCGCCTGAAGTTCTTGAACAACGTGGGCCTGGACTACCTGTCGCTGGACCGCAGCGCCGACACCCTGTCCGGCGGCGAAGCGCAGCGCATCCGCCTGGCCTCGCAGATCGGCTCCGGCCTGACCGGCGTGATGTACGTGCTGGACGAGCCGTCCATCGGCCTGCACCAGCGCGACAACGACCGCCTGATCGACACCCTGAAGCACCTGCGCGACATCGGCAACAGCGTACTGGTGGTGGAGCACGACGAGGACGCGATCCGCACCGCCGACTACATCGTCGACATGGGCAAGGGCGCCGGCGTGCATGGCGGCGACGTGATCGCCTCCGGCTCGCTGAAGGACATCCTGAAGAACAAGGACTCGCTGACCTCGCAGTACCTGAGCGGCGCCAAGAAGATCGAAGTGCCGAAGAAGCGCCACCAGTTCGACGAGGAGCGCCAGCTGGTGATCACCGGCGCCACCGGCAACAACCTGAAGAACGTCACCCTGCAGCTGCCGGTCGGCCTGATGACCTGCATCACCGGCGTGTCCGGCTCGGGCAAGTCCTCGCTGATCAACGACACGCTCTACCCTGCCCTGTCGCGCCACCTGTACGGCTCGCAGACCGAGCCGTCGCCGCACGACACCATCAGCGGCCTGGAACACTTCGACAAGGTGATCGCGGTGGACCAGGCGCCGATCGGCCGCACGCCGCGCTCGAACCCGGCCACCTACACCGGCCTGTTCACGCCGATCCGCGACCTGTTCGCCACCGTGCCCACCGCCAAGGAGCGCGGCTACAGCGCCGGGCGCTTCTCGTTCAACGTCAAGGGCGGCCGCTGCGAAGCCTGCCAGGGCGACGGCGTGATCAAGGTGGAAATGCACTTCCTGCCGGACGTGTACGTGCCGTGCGATGTCTGCCACGGCAAGCGCTACAACCGCGAAACCCTGGAAGTGCACTACAAGGGCAAGAACATCACCGAGGTGCTGGACATGACGGTGGAGGACGCGCACGAGTTCTTCAAGCCGGTGCCGGTCATCGCGCGCAAGCTGCACACCCTGCTGGACGTGGGCCTGGGCTACATCAAGCTGGGCCAGAGCGCCACCACGCTGTCCGGCGGCGAGGCGCAGCGCGTCAAGCTGTCGCTGGAGCTGTCCAAGCGCGACACCGGCCGCACGCTGTATATCCTGGACGAGCCGACCACCGGCCTGCACTTCCACGATATCGACCTGCTGCTGAAGGTGATCCACCGCCTGCGCGACCAGGGCAACACGCTGGCCATCATCGAGCACAACCTGGACGTGATCAAGACGGCCGACTGGATCGTGGACCTGGGGCCGGAAGGCGGCGCCGGCGGCGGCCAGATCATCGCCGCCGGTTCGCCGGAAGATGTGGCGGCCAACCCGGCCAGCGTGACGGGCAAATACCTGATCCCGCTGCTCAAGCCGGCGAAAAAGAAGTAACACGCCATGAACGCGGACGCAGCGCCCGGCAGCGCCGCTGGGTTGCCGGCCCGGCCTGACCGGCTGGCGCGCATGGCCGCCGTCGTCGGACGGCTGCTGCCGCACGACGGCAGGCGGGAAACCGCCGTGCCCTTCCTGTCGCTGCTGCGCTCATCGCAGCCCACGCCCGTCACGCGCGGCGTGCTCAAACCCTCGTGCTGCGTGATCCTGCAAGGGCGCAAACGCGTGCACCTGGCCACCGATGTGCTGGACTACGGGCCCGGCCAGTACCTGGCCGTGTCGGTGGACCTGCCGGCCGCCGGCCATGTGCTCAGCGCCACGCCGGAGCAGCCCTATCTGTTGCTGAATATCGAGATCGACCCGGCGGAACTGGCCGCCGTGGTGCTGGAGGCGCGCCTGGACCTGAACGACGGCGCCCAGCCGGTGCGCGGCGCCTTTGTCGGCGCGTGCGATGCGGCGTTGCAGGAAGCCTTGTGCCGGCTGCTGGAGCTGCTCGACGCAGCGCACCAAGGCGAGGCGCCGCCGCGGGAAGCGGCCTTCCTGGCGGTGGGCCTGAAGCGGGAAATCATCTACCGCCTGCTGACCGGCGCGCACGGCCGCCAGCTGTATCAGAACGTGGTGCTGGACCAGCAGGACCGCGGCATCAGCAAGGCCATCGCGTGGCTGAAGGAGCGCTACAACCAGCCGGTGCTGGTGGAGGAACTGGCGCAGGCCACCCATATGAGCGTGTCCACCCTGCACCACCGCTTCAAGGCGGTGACCGCCATGGGGCCGATGCAGTACCAGAAGCAGCTGCGCCTGCAGCAGGCGCGCGCCCTGCTGCTCAACGGCGATACCGATGCCGCCACGGCGGCCTACCAGGTGGGCTACGAGAGCCCGTCCCAGTTCAGCCGCGAGTACCGGCGCCTGTTCGGCGCGCCGCCGATGCGGGACATCAAGAAGCTGCGCCCGGAAGTGTAGCGCAGCGCCGGCTCACGCCGCCGGCAGCCCTTCGATCTCGGCCAGCAGCTTGCCGGCCGGCGTGTCGTAGCCATCCCCCAGTTCCAGGCAGGAATGCAGGTAGATGCGGGCGCCGTCGTTGTCGCCCACCGCGTGGAAGCACAGGGCAATCAGGTAGCGCACATGCTTGTTGCTGGGATCGCAGGGCAGCAAGCGGGTCAGGTTCTTGAACGCTTCCTGCACTTCGCGCTCGCGCATCAGCTGGCGCGCGCCCGCCACCTGGTCCTCGTACTGCAGGAAAACCTTGGCCTCGTCCAGGGCCCGGCCCCAGAAGCCGGTCAGGTCCATGCCGTTGCCGATGTGGCGCGGGTCGCCCACGGCGCGCGCCATGCTGGCTGCCTCGCGCAGCGCGCCGGCCAGGTGGACGTTGGCGACGTGGCCCTGCGCCGCCAGCGCGAAGAAGGCGTTGCTGGCGCACTGCAGGTCGGCATTGGTGCCCACTTCGCCGGCGGGATCCAGGTGGGCGGCGGTCTCGCCGCGGAACCACGGCGCGTGGCCGTCCCAGTCCAGGCAGAAGAAGGCGCTCATGATGCGGTAGTACACCAGCAGCGGCAGCGCCACCTCGCGGCAGGACAGCAGCTTGGGCAGCGTGGCGACGCGGAAGTCCTCGTTGCTGCTGGTGACCAGGATTTCATGCCGGATGAAGGGCAGGAACTGCGGGAAGTCCCGCATGAAGGCCGGGTAGAAGCGGATGTAGTGGCCAAACTTGGCCGACGACGGGTACTTGAATTCGCTGAACTCCATGCTGCACAGCTTGAACATGTCGGCGATGTGGCCGAACACCAGCTTGTCGTCGATATAGAACGGCGCCAGCACCGAAGCGCTCACCACCGACACCTTCTCGCGGAAGATGCCCATGGCCAGCGCCTGCGGGTCGGTGATGGCCATGTCCTTCTGCGCCAGGTAAGCCAGCGCGGCGCCGTCGATATAGCAGTCGGTACGGGTCTTGAACACGTAGTCCGCCTTGCCGACCGCCTCCAGGCCGCGCCGCAGGCTGACCGACTGGCGGAAGCCGTTGAAGCGGTCGAAGGGCAGCGCCGGGTCGGTTGCGGTGACCACTTTCAGGCCGTATTTCTGCTCCAGCTGTTTCAGGTAGGCCGCGTTTTCGAGCGCGTCGCGGTGCCAGGTCGACAGGATCAGCTCCTGCACGCAAGGCAGTGCGGACAAGGTGCCGAGGTTTTTCTCGAACAGCTCCTTTTCCCGCAGCTGTCCCGTGAAGACGACGCTGACCGGGCGCTGGCGATCAATTTGCATGGCTGGTGTTTCCGTGTTTGACGGCCGCCAGGTACTCGTCCGGCGTGCCGCAGAAGACGATCTCGCCGGCCCCCACGGTGACGTAGCGGATGTCGCGTCCGGCGGCGATCAGGTAGTTGTAAAGCGGCGCGATATAGAATTCGGCGCGCACGCGCAGGTCGTTGCTGGCGGCGTGGCGGAAGGCCTGCTCGAACAGGCTGCGCTCGCGGAACTGGTACAGGCCGTCGCTGCACAGGTTGGAGATGCGCACCTTCTCGGTGGTTTCCAGCACCCGGCCGTCCGCGCCGGGCCGCACGAAGGACCAGTGCTCGCCCTCGCCCTCGAACACTTCCAGGTAGCCGTCGCAATCGAGCGCCGGCATGGTGAAGCCGGGCCGGAAGGTGTCGATATTGAAAATGGTCAGCGCGCCGCCGCTGCCGGCGCCCCGCATGCGCTGCAAGCCCTGGTAGACCGTGTCGGCCTGGCCCGCCGTCTCCTGCTCGAACACCACCAGCTCGAAGCGGCGCACGCCCAGGCTGGCCAGCTCCTGCCGCACGAAGGCTTCGGCGCCGAAGTCGCCGCGCACCAGGAACAGGAAGAACTCGCTGTCGAAATAGGCTTCGAACGAGGCCACCGCGTGCGCGAACACGCTGCGGCCATGCACCATCAATTCATATTTTGGACGGGTGTAGCCGGCCTGGAAGAAACGCGAGCTTTTGCCCACCATGGGAATAACTATCATGCGGACTCCATCTCGTCGTACAGGCGGTAGGCATTGGCCATCAGCGCCAGCTGGCGCCGCTCGTCGTCGGCGTGCAGCGGCAGCATCGACAGGAACAGCAGGATCACCTGCGGCAGGCAGGCGCGCAGCGTGACCTGCCCGCCCAGGAACACTTGCGCGGCAAAGGCTTGCTGCAATGGCTGCAGCCAGGGGTCGATGCGCAGGGAGAACGCCAGCCGGTAGGCGCCCTGCTCTTCCACCGAATACAGGCCGGCCATGATGTAGTCGTACAGCCCCAGCACCGAGTGGCTCAGCTTGGCGATATCGTAGGCCAGGTCGCCGTAGATCGACAAGGCGCCGTCGTGCGTGACGCCGCGCGGGTCGATCACCTTGATGGCGTTGGCGCGGCTGTCGTACAGGATGTTGCTGAAGCAGAAGTCGCCGTGCAGCACGCCGGGCACGCAGGGCTGCTGCGCGGCGCGCGCGCTGGCCAGTTCGAACAGCGCCCACAGGCTGGGGCGCTCGCTGCCGTTGATATGCCAGGACCGGTCCAGCGCGAAGCCGCGCTGCCTTGAGAATTCCTGCAGGCGCTGCGCGGTCTTGGCCACGCGCAGCTGCTGCGCTTCCACCTGTACCCGCGCCGCTTCGGCGGCGCGCACGTCCGGCGGCAAGACCTCGAAGGCGCGGCGGCACTCGGCGAAGAATTTTTCGCAATGGCCGTAGATGCTGTTCCAGAAAATCACGGAATGCCGGCTGTGCACGAACAGCTCGTTCAGCGGCACCAGATGCATGTATTCGGTGATGTAGTAGGGCTGGCCGTGCTCGTCGTCGCCCGCCTCCACCAGCTGCGGCGTGCGCAGCTTGATCATGCGCGGCACGGTGCGCAGCCAGTTGATCTCGCCGCGTATCTTGCGCTGGTTCTCGCCGGTCTTGCGCACGCAGCCGTCGGCGATGGTGATGCTGTTGAAGCTGCGCTCGGTGGTCATCTGTTCGCGCGCGGCGAAGAAGGTGTTGATGTGGCCCACGTCCAGCCAGCGCGTCACCTCGGCGCGCGCCAGCTTGCAGCCGGCGTCGTAGTTGTGCAGCGCCGCCGCGAAATTGCCGCCCGACAGCGCCAGGCAGCGCGACAGCTGGCGCGCGCTGGAGAACGAGAAATAGCCGCTCCAGACGATTTCCTCGCGCGCGTTGGCGCCCTCGATTTCCCACGGATAGTCGGTCTGGGTGCGGCCGGTGGCGATCACGTCATCGCCGTCGGGCAGGTCGAAGATCAGCGTGTCGCCGTGCAGGATGCGCAGCACGCCGCTGTCGTCGGCCATGGCGTTGATCACGTACAGCACCGAATCGGCCAGCGTCAGGCCTTCCTTGACGGCGATGGTCTCGATGCGGTGCCGCGCGAACGTCAGCGCATGGCCGGCGGCGCACTGGAAATTGGCCGGCAGCGACAGCACCAGCCGTTCGTCCGGAAACTTGCTGCGCAACACCTCGATCTGCAGTTCCAGGATCGGGCGGTTGCCGACTGGCAGCATGCACGGCGGCACGCGGCCGAAGCCGCTCTGCAATTCCTGGCCCACGTACGCGGCCGCTGTCACCAGTATCATGCTTTGCCTATCAGCTTCAGCAACTGTTCGTAGTCCAGCTTGGCGAATTCGTCCGGCCGCACGGCGCGGTCGTCCACGTAAAAGCCGTCGTGGCCGCACCACGGCTTGGCCACGTAGATTTCATCGTAGGGCACCTCGTGGCGGGCCAGCCAGTCGATAATCAGCGGCAGCGTGTTGGCGTTGATCTTGCCCAGCGAACCGGCGTAGGTGCGCATGTTGCGGCTGGTGTTGATGGCGATTTCAAAACCCTGCGCGTGGTACCAGCGCAGGCGCTCGATCACTTCCGGCACCGGCTGGGAATTGCGGTAGTCCCCTTCCACCGTGGTGCACAAGGTATCGTCAAGGTCGATAATGATGCGTTTCATGCCGCAGCCATCAGAGCACCGTGCCGATCAGGCGGTTGTGCGCCTCACCGTCGATGTAGTTCAGGGTCACCGCGCCTTCCGCCGCCGGGGCGCTGGCCTGCGACGGCACGTAGTTGGCCAGCATGTGTCTGGTGATGATGTCGACCAGCTCGGTGGTCACGTGCACATTGTCGTCCTGGTAGTAGCGCGTGCCGGCCGAGGTGGCCATTTCGAAACTGGGGAAGTAATCGACGTTGCTGAAGTCGTTGCTCATCTTCTCGGCCACCACGCGCAGCACGGCCTTGGAATAGGAGTTGGCCACGATGGCGTTGGACTGCGAGAAGGTGGCCTCGATCGGGATCGGGCTTACCGTCAGGACGATTTTCTTCTGCGAGTGCTTGCTGATCAGGCTGAGCGCATTGGAGATGCGCGCCGTCACGTCCTCGACGTCCATGCGGTGGAACTGGAAGCGCTCGGGCTCGCGGTTTACCGTCATGCGGCTCGGAGCCTTGTTCACATAGCACTGGTACTTGGTGTCGAACCAGGTTTCGGTCAGGCCCAGGGTGATCACCACGGTGTGCGAGGCCAGCAGTTCCTGGTACACCTCGGCGATCATGCGCCGCCGCAGCAGCAGGATGTCCAGCGGCACCGGCGCCTGCGCGATGTGCAGGAACAGGTCGACACAGCCCTTCTCGGTCTCCTCGATGCCCATGCCGTCGTCGTAAGTGAACATGCCGAACACGCTTTCAATGCGCTGCAGGATGGTGCCCGCATTATATTCGTTCAACATTTCAGGGTTCATGAACTTACTGACCGGCACGTCGAAACCGCGCTGCACCAGGCGGCTTTCGATTTCGCGCGCGAAGCACGAGCCGATCGTGAAGATCTTCTCGCCAGGCGCGATGGTGAATTTCGGGTTCAGTTTCGGCAGCAGGACGCCGTCGAGATAGCCGGCCTCGCCCTTGGACGGATAGCGAAAGGTACGCTGCTTCACGCCGTGGAATAAATTGCCGTATGCATCCGGGCCGGGGATGATCTTCATGGTGTGCCTGATCGGGAGGGGGGAGGGGTCATCCAGATCATAGCAACGAATTTTCACCAGATCAATTGATCGTTGCAGAAACGGCCGGTCCGGCCGGCGGCGCAGGCGCTGCGGGCCGGACCTGTATCAACGCCGCATCAAGGCTGGCTTGCCACCTTGGCAGCTTGCTGCTCCCCGCTCACCCATTGCTTGATGTGCGACTCCAGCACGTCCATCGGCAAGGCGCCCGCGCCCAGCACCTGGTCGTGGAACTTGCGGATGTCGAAGCGGGCGCCCAGTTCCCGCTTCGCGTAGTCGCGCAGCGCCAGGATTTTCAGCTGCCCGATCTTGTAGCCCAGCGCCTGGCCCGGCCACACGATGTAGCGGTCGGTCTCGCTTTGCACGTCCACTTCCTCGATGCCGGAATGGTCATGGAAGAAGTCCACCACCTGCTGGCGGCTCCACTTCTTGTAGTGCAGGCCGGTGTCGACCACCAGGCGGATCGCGCGCAGCATTTCGTCCTGCAAGTGGCCGTAGTAGCTGTAGGGATCCTTGAAGAAGCCCAGTTCCTGGCCCAGGCGTTCCGAATACAGCGCCCAGCCCTCGGCATACGCCGTGTAATTGCCCTGCTGGCGGAAGCTGGGCAGCGCCTCGATTTCCTGCGCGATGGCGATCTGCATGTGGTGGCCCGGTACGCCTTCGTGCAGCGCCGTGGTCTCGATGCCGATGATGGAGCGCTTGGCGAAGTCGCCGGTGTTGACCATCACGCGGCCGGCGCGCTTGCCGTCCGGCGAACCCTGAAGATACGACGCGGCGGCCTCGCCCTTCTCGCGGAATTGCTCCACCTGGCGGATTTCCACCTTGCCCTTGGGCAGAATGCCGAACTGCTGCGGCAGTTGGGCGTACATCTGGTCCGTGTATTTCTGGTACAGGTCCACGATCTCCTGGCGCGATTTCGGGTGCAGCTTGGGGTTGGCGGCCAGGGCCTTGTTGAAGCTCTTCAGATCCTTGAAGCCCAGTTGCTGCGCCACGCCCAGCATCTGCGCTTCAATGCGGGCCACTTCCTTCAGCCCCAGCTGATGGATTTCTTCCGGCGGCATCTCGGTGGTGGTGGACGATTTGGCCTTGAAACTGTAGCGCGCGGCGCCGTCCGGCAAGGACCACATGCCCACTTCGGTTCGGCCGTGCGGCTGGTACCGGGTCTTGACGTACGCGGCCAGCTTGCGGTAGGAAGGCGCCACGTCCTTCTGGATCGCCGCCAGGATCTCCTTGCTCAGGCGCGCCTTGTCGGCAGCCGAGAAGTCTTTCGGGAACTTCTTCAGCGGTTCGGCGAAGGGCGAGGCGCCGGCCTTCATCGCGGCCACGGTTTCGCACTGCCTGACGATTTTCGGGATCAGGAACTTGGGCGGCATCAGGCCGTCGCGCACGCCGTTCTCCATCTGCGCGCGGGTCTGCTCGAACAGCGCCGGCAGCGTGTGCAGTCGCTGGATGTAATCCTCGTAGTCCTTCACGGTTTCGAACGGCAGCGCGGAGACGATTTGCGGCAGGTCGATATGCACGCCGGAGTTCTGCGCCAGCGGCATTTGCCAGTCCTTGAAGCGCGCCGCTTCGGCACTCTCCCGCAACTGGCGCAGCATCAACTCATGATTCAGCTTCTCCTGCAGCGGGAAACCGCTGCTGTCGATGGCCTCGAAACGCTTCAGGAATTCCAGCGTGGCCCTGGTGTCGGCTTCAATGCCGGCCTGCGAAAAGTCGGACCACTTGTCGTTGTAGCGCTTGTCGCCCAGCAGCGACGCCCATTCGGGGCTGTTGCGCATGGTGTACTCCCACTGCTCCTTGATCAGGCTATTGAGCGCGGCACGGCGCGCCTCCAGGTCCGGCGCCTGGGCATGCACCGGGCCGAGGATAAGGGAAAACAGCAGCGCGCTGGCGGCGCCGAAGCGGGTCATTTTTGTCATGGTGGCATACGAAAAAAGGGTGAGCCTGCACTGTAAGCGAGCGCGCCGCACGGCGGGGACCAATTGTGACGAAACGTTAAAACAAAGGCATGGGTTGCGAAATTCGCGGCATACACGGATGTGCATGATCGGGCAAGGATGCGGCAGGAATGGCACTGCCCCGCGCCGCTGCGGCTTTCTAGAATGGCTGTACGTTATTCCCAAGGAGCGAACAGCATGCGCATCATCGACCAGATTTACATCAACGGCGAATTCACCACCCCGCACGGCACCGAGCTGGCGGACCTGGTCAACCCCACCACCGGCCAGCTGGCCGGACAGGTCCGCCTGGGCGACGTAGAGGACGCGCGGCGCGCCATCGCCGCCGCCAAGGCGGCATTCCCCTCCTTCTCCCGCAGCAGCATCGCGCAGCGCGGCATGTATTTGCAGCGCCTGCACGACGCGGTACTGGCGCGCGCCGGCGAGGCGGCCGCCGCCCTGATGGAGGAATACGGCGGCCCGTACGCCGGCAGCATCGGCCGCTCGCAGTACACGGCCAAGATGTTCCTGGACGTGAAGCAGGTGATGGAAGCACACGCTTTCAGCAAGACCGTGGGCAAATCCAAAGTGGTGCTGGAGCCGGTCGGCGTGGTGGGCATCATCACGCCATGGAACTCGAGCGCATGGTTCGTGGCCAACAAGCTGGCCACGGCGATTGCCGCCGGCTGCACGCTGGTGGTCAAGCCCAGTGAACTGAGCGCATGGCAAACGCAGATCCTGGCCGAGTGCCTGCACCAAGCCGGCCTGCCGGCGGGCGTGTTCAACATCGTCAACGGGCGCGGCGATGTAGTGGGCGCGGAGCTCAGCGCGCACCCGGACATCAACAAGATTTCCTTTACCGGCTCCACGCTGGTGGGCAAGACCATCGCGCGCACCGCAGTCGACACCATGAAGCGCGTAACGCTGGAGCTGGGCGGCAAAAGCGCCAACCTGCTGCTGGACGACGCCGACTTCGAGAAAGCCGTGCCGATGGCGATCCAGGCCTGCTATATGAACAACGGCCAGGCTTGCATCGCCGGTTCGCGCCTGCTGGTGCCCGCCAGCAGGCTGGAACAGGTGCGGCAGCTTGCCATCGCCGCCGCCGAAGCGGTGGTGGTAGGCGATCCGCGCGACCCCGGCGTGAGCCTGGGGCCGATGGTCACGCGCAAACAGTGGGAGCGGGTGCAGCACTATATCCGCACCGGCATCGAAGAAGGCGCCGAGCTGCTCACGGGCGGTTCGGGCCGGCCCGCCGGCCTGGAACAAGGCTGGTTCGTCAAGCCGACCGTGTTCGCCGGCGTGACGCCGGAGATGACGATTGCGCGCGAGGAGATCTTCGGCCCGGTGCTGTCCATCCTCGCCTACGACACCGAGGAGCAGGCCATCGCCATGGCCAACGACACGCCGTACGGCCTGCAAGCCTATGTCAGCTCCACCGACCTGGCGCGCGCCAACCGGGTGGCGGCGCAGCTGGTCGCGGGCCGGGTGCACATCAACGGTGTGCACGACGACCTGATTGCGCCGTTCGGCGGCTTCAAGCAATCGGGCATCGGGCGCGAATTCGGCCCATACGGGCTGGACTCCTACCTGGAACCGAAAGCCATCCTGGGCGAGGCGGCGCAGTACGCCTGACCATGGGCCGTCAGGCCGCAGTGCGCGGGGCGCTGCGGTGGCCCAGGCTGGAGACGATCTTCGGCTTGCGCGCCCAGTAGCTCCACGACACGCCGCCGCCGGCCAGCCACGCTTCCAGCTGGCCGAAGCGGTCGAAGCCCCAGAACGGCTCCTTGTCGGCGATGACGAAGGGCGAACCGAACACGCCGCGCGCCATGGCGGCGGCGGTTTCCTGCTTCAGCAATTCCTTCACCTCGCGCGAGCGGATCGCCGCCAGCATGGCCCGGGCAGGCACGCCCAGGCCCGCGGCGATACCGCCCAGCACCTCGTCGTCCGCCACGTCCACGCGGTCGGCGAAGTAGGCTTGCAGGCAGCGTTTGGCAAAGCGCACCGCCAGTTCGTCGCCGAATTCCTGGCGTAGCCACAGCATGGCGCGCGGCGCGCCCAGCAGCAGCTGCGGGAAGGTGGCCGGCTGGCGGTAGGCGATGCCGTGCTGGCGCGCGGTGCGGTCCATATCGTGCTGCACGTAGCTGCCCTTGATGGGCACCATCGGCAAGGGCATGCCGCCGGTGGTCTCGAACACCGCCGCCATCATGATGGGATGCCAGCGCACTGCGCGCCGGTGGCGCGCCGCCAGCTCGTCGATGCAGGTGGCGGCGAAATAGCCGTAGGGCGAGCCGAAGTCGAAGTAGAAATCTATCGGTTCCATGGCGGCCCTCTCAGCACAGGCCGAATTCGTCGTTGCTGTCGGGCAGCGCGCGCAGCGCATCCACCAGCCGCGGGCTGAACAGCAGGCAGCAGGCGACGACGGTGAGGAACAGGGCTTTGGTCATGATGCTCTCCTTTTTCGCACAGGTGTGCGAAACTAGTTGAAAAAAAACGGCGGCGCAGCCGGCCACCGCGTTGTCGGCTGCGGCTGTCATCCCTGGTAGGTGAAGCTTTTGTAGGTCGATATCAGGCGGCTGAAGGCCAGCATCATGCGGCCCGGCGCCGCCGGGTCGCGCATGAAGCGGGTATCGTGCAGCAAGCCCACGATCAGGCAGTAAATTTCGAACACCAGCTGTTCAGCGTCGGTATCGGGGCGCAGATGGCCCAGGTCCATGGCCTGCCGCACGGTCTTGCGCAGCGAGGCGCGCCAGCGCTCCACGCCCTGCTGCAGGCGGTCGCGCAGCGCGCCGTCCAGGTCGTCGAACTCGAAGGCGCCCGCCGTGTACAGGCAGCCGGAACCGGGGCCGGTGTCGCGGCAGCGCGCAATCCAGCGCTCCACCTGCGCCACCAGGCGCGGCAGGCCGGGCGCCAGCTTGAGCGAAGGCATGAAGACATCCTCGGCGAAGCGGCGGTCGTACTCGTCCAGCACGTCGCCCTGCAGCGCTTCCAGCGAGCCGACGCGGGAAAACACGCCGCTCTTGCTGATGCCGGTGCGCTTGGCCACCTCGCCCAGCGACAGCTTGCCGATGCCGTCGGCCGCCGCCATCTGGTAGGCGGTGCCCAGGATGGCGCTGTAAGTGGCTTCGCTTTTGGAGGACAGGGTGTTCATGCCCAAATTTTAGCACACCTGTGCGAAATGTAAACGACGAATGTAAAAAAACAGGCAAAAAAAATGGCGCGTCCGGAGCCGCGCCATTGTTACGGGATGCTGCCTGCTTAGTTGGCCAGGCGCTTCTCGATTTCAGCCTTGGTGGCCACCAGTTCCTGCGGCAGGTGATAGGCCAGCTTCTCGAACAGCTCGGCGTGCAGCTTCAGCTCTTCGGTCCAGGCGTTCTTGTCGATCGAGGTGATCTGGTCGAACTGCGCTTGCGTGAAGTTCAGGCCGTCCCAGTTCAGGTCCTTGAACTCCGGGGTCACGCCGAACACGTTTTCCACGCCGCTGGCCTGGCCGTCGATGCGTTCCAGCATCCACTTCAGCACGCGCATATTGTCGCCGAAGCCGGGCCAGACGAACTTGCCGTCGGCGTCGGTGCGGAACCAGTTCACGCAGTAGATCTTCGGTGCGTGGGCGCCGACCTTCTGGCCCAGGTTCAGCCAGTGCTGGAAGTAGTCGCTCATGTTGTAGCCGATGAACGGCAGCATGGCGAACGGGTCGCGGCGCACCACGCCCATCTGGCCGGCGGCGGCGGCGGTGGTTTCGGAACCCATGGTCGCTGCCATGTAGACGCCTTCCACCCAGTTGCGCGCTTCAGTGACCAGCGGCACGGTGGTGGAGCGGCGGCCGCCGAAGATGAAGGCCGAGATCGGCACGCCGGCCGGGTCGTCCCAGGCCGGGTCGATGACCGGGTTCTGGGTCGCGGCCACGGTAAAGCGCGCGTTCGGATGGGCGGCCTTGGTGCCGGAGGCCGGGGTCCAGTCCTTGCCCTGCCAGTCGATCAGGTGCGCAGGCGCTTCCTTGGTCAGGCCTTCCCACCACACGTCGCCGTCGTCGGTCAGCGCGACGTTGGTGAAGATGGTGTTCTCGCCCAGGCAAGCCATGCAGTTCGAGTTGGTCTTGGTGTTGGTGCCGGGGGCCACGCCGAAGTAGCCCGCTTCCGGGTTGATGGCGTACAGGCGGCCGTCCGCGCCCGGCTTGATCCAGGCGATATCGTCGCCGATGGTGGTCACTTTCCAGCCGTTGAAGCTCGCTGGCGGGATCAGCATGGCGAAGTTGGTCTTGCCACAGGCCGACGGGAAGGCGGCAGCGACGTAGTGCTTCTTGCCTTCCGGCGATTCCACGCCCAGGATCAGCATATGCTCAGCCAGCCAGCCGGCGCTCTTGCCGGACTGCGCTTCCTGGAAGCCCATATTGGAGGCGATGCGCAGCGCGAAGCACTTCTTGCCCAGCAGCGCGTTGCCGCCGTAGCCGGAGCCGTAGGACCAGATTTCGCGGGTTTCCGGGAAATGCACGATGTACTTGGTGGCGTTGCAGGGCCACGCGACGTCCTGCTGGCCTTCGGCCAGCGGCGCGCCCACGGTGTGGATGGCCGGCACGAAGTCGCCGTCCGTACCCAGCACGTCGTACACGGCTTTGCCCATGCGCGTCATGATGCGCATGTTGACCGCGACATAAGGCGAGTCGGACAGCTCGACGCCGATGTGGGCGATCGGCGAGCCCAGCGGCCCCATCGAGAACGGCACCACGTACAGCGTGCGGCCGGCCATGCAGCCGTCGAACAGGCCGTTCAGGGTGGTGCGCATTTCAGCCGGGGCCATCCAGTTGTTGGTCGGGCCGGCCTCTTCCTTGGTTTTCGAGCAGATGAAGGTGCGGTCTTCCACGCGCGCCACGTCGGTGGGGTCCGAGCAGGCCAGGTAGGAATTCGGGCGCAGCGCCTGGTTCAGCTTTTTCATCGTGCCGGCGGCCACCATTTCGCCGCACAGGCGGTCGTACTCTTCCTGCGAGCCGTCGCACCAGTAGATGCGGGCAGGACGGGTCAGCGCGGCCACTTCGGCCACCCAGTCGATGAGTTTCTGGTGTTTGATGTAAGCTGGGACGTTCAGTGCTGCAACGCCAGTCATAACGGGCTGATTCATAGTACCTCCAATGCCAATAAAGAATTCTTGTCTTGTCCCGGCACGGCAGATCGTCGTCAGCTTGTGGCTTGCGCTCGGAAAGGCATTCTTTAATGCTTCGGCGGTACGGCGGTCATGTCGGTGCGCCCTACCCGGGCGCGCAGCACCAATTATGTAACGGCGCTGATGGAACGTATTGCGGGAACCCACTGTCGGGCTCCAAATTGCTGGGGATTGTACACCCGCCCCCCCGCGATTCAGTCGAAAATGTAGGAAAATTGGTTGAGTAAAGTAGTAAGCTATTCTGGAAATTATCAAACCCGTTATTTCGCTACGAAACCCTGTCAAAATCACTTGCACAATTATGAAAATAGCAATTCTCGACGACTACCAGGACGCCGCCCGCAGCCTGGACTGCTTCCGTATGCTGGACGGCCATGATGTCAAAGTATTCAACAATTCCAGCCGCGGCGTGGGCCAGCTCGCGGCGCGGCTGGCGCCGTTCGAGGCGCTGGTGCTGATACGCGAGCGCACCGAGTTTTCGCGCGCGCTGCTGGCCAAGCTGCCGAACCTGAAGCTGATCTCGCAGACCGGGAAAGTCAGCGGCCACATCGACGTGGCCGCCGCCACCGAGCTGGGCATTGCCATTGCCGAAGGCGTGGGCTCGCCCACCGCGCCGGCCGAGCTGACGTGGGCGCTGATCATGGCGGCCCAGCGCAAGCTCGTGCCATATGCCGCCAATTTGCGGGCCGGGCTGTGGCAGACCGTGTCCAACCTGCCGGAATACAACACGGTGGGCACGGTGCTCAAGGGCCGCACGCTGGCGATCTGGAGCTATGGCAAGATCGGCAAACTGATCGCCGGCTACGGCAAGGCTTTCGGCATGAAAGTGATCGTCTGGGGCGGGCAAGCCAGCCGCGACGCAGCGCTGGCAGACGGTTATGCGGCGGCGGCGTCGCGCGAGCAATTGTTTGCCGAAGCGGACGTGCTCAGCCTGCACCTGCGGCTGGCCGAGGCCACGCGCGGCATCGTCACGGCCGAAGACCTGGCGCGCATGAAGCCGGGAGCGCTGTTCGTCAACACCAGCCGCGCCGAACTGGTGGCCGACGGTGCGCTGGAGGCGGCGCTCAAGCTGGGCGCGCCGGGCGCCGCCGCGCTGGATGTGTTCGCCAGCGAACCGCTGCCGCAAGACGACGTGCTGCTGCGCATGCCCAACGTGCTGGCCACGCCCCACCTCGGCTACGTCGAAAAAGACAGCTACGAGCTGTACTTCCGGCACGCCTTCCAGAACCTGGTCGATTTCGCCAACGGCAACTGCAAGACCATCCTCAACCCCGGCTACGCCACCCATCCACGCCAAGCAAGCTAAGCCGCATTTGCACACTTCGGGGTCAGACCCCGAAGTTGGACGAATGCGGCTCAGGCTGCCTGTAGGGAAAGACTGACGCTTGTCAGCGTTTCGGGAAGCGCGTGAACCGGGGACAGATGCAACGTGGCGTAGATTTGGTCCAGAGCCGGTTCAGCCAGCCGGACCGGTGTTTGCACCACACGAACTGAGCCGCATCCCCCCCACTTCGGGGTCTGACCCCGAAGTCGGGGGGATGCGGCTCAGGCTGCCTGTAGGGGGAGGCTGACAGTGCTTAGGATTCGGGAATGCCGGTGAGGTTGGGGCGGGGGACGGGCAGGGCGTGGACCTTGGTCCACAGGCCGGCCCAGCCAGGCGGCCAGGCCAGGTCGGGGCCGCTGTACGGGGGCAGCGTGGCGCGTACCGGGATCACCGGCACCGGCGGCATGTCCGTCAGCGGGCCGCCGTCGGGACGCGCCATGTCCAGGCTGTACATGTAGCCGGGAAGCAAATGGTCGCAGACGTGGGCGAACCAGGCCGCGTGGTCTTCGTCCCGGCCCAGCGCCTGCGCCAGGCCTTGCGGGTCGAAGCGGGCCAGCGCGCCAATCAGCTCGTTGGTGCTGGCGCCCGGCGTGTCGCCCCAGCCCATCACCGGATTGACGTTGTAGTCGGCGCCGGAACCGTACCATCCTTCGCGCCAGGAACGCTGCATCCAGTCGCGTGGCCCGGTAAACAGGTGCCAGCGCCAGTGCAGGCCGGACGGCTTGGGCCAGGAGTACAGGTACAGCTTTTGATAACCGGCCCGGTGCAGCTCGCGCACCATGGCCATCAGCCGCGCGTGCGGCATGCGGTCCGGCGGCGCGCGCCGGAACAGGATCGCTTCGCCGTCGGCAAACTGCACTTCGTCGGTGGACAGGTTCAGGTCCAGGGTGCGCGACTCGCTGCCGAACCGCGCGGCGATCCAGCCGGTCAGCAAATTGACGGCCGTGATCACGCCATAGCCGCGATGGCGGTGGAAAATAACGGTACCGGGTGCGAGTACTTTCATGGGTGGCTGCCGAACAAAAGAAACCAGTGTAGTCCGAGTATGCCGAAGTTTCCAGATGAGTGTCGATCAAGTTATCATGCGCGCATTCTTCCCCACTCTCTTACGGATTCCATCATGACCCTGCGCATCATTGCCACCGGCGGCACTTTCGACAAGCACTACAACGAACTGAACGGCACGTTGGCTTTCGCCGACAGCCACTTGCCGCAAGCCATTGCGCAGTCGCGCATGACGGTGGGCGCCACGCTGGAGCAGTTGCCGCTGCTGGATTCGCTGGACATGCAGGACGCCGACCGCGAACGCGTGCTGGCTGCCTGCCGCGCCGCCGCCGAGAAGGCCATCGTCATCGTGCACGGCACCGACACCATGAAGGAAACCGCCGCCGTGCTGGGCGCGGCCAGCCTGGAACAGACCATAGTGTTGACCGGCGCCATGATTCCTTATGAAATCGCCAACTCGGACGCGCTGTTCAACCTGGGCTTCGCCTGCGGCGTGGCACAGACCCTGCCGGCCGGCGTGTACGTCGCCATGAACGGCCGTATTTTCAGCTGGGACAATGTGCAGAAGAACCGTGCGGCCGGCGTCTTCCAGCCTCTGTAAAATACGCGCCATTTCTCAATTCTCAGGAACTGCAATGTCTGACTGGTCCGCCGGCTACGTAGCCGACATCGGCTATACCTTTGGCCTCTACCCTGAACTGAACCCCCTGCGCCTGAAGCTGGCCTTTTTGCACGCCGGCCTGGCCTTCCCCGAAGTGGGCGCGGCATGCGAACTCGGCTTCGGCCAGGGCGTGAGCATCAATGTCCATGCTGCCGCCTCGGTCACCGAATGGCACGGCACCGACTTCAACCCGTCGCAAGCCGCTTTTGCCCAGGACATGGCGGTCGCGTCCGACGCGCACGCGCAACTGCATGACGAATCCTTCGCGCAATTCTGCAGCCGCAGCAACCTGCCCGACTTTGACTTCATCGCCATGCATGGCATCTGGAGCTGGATTTCGGAGGAGAACCGCGCGATCCTGGTGGAGTTTGTGCAGCGCAAGCTGAAACCGGGCGGTGTGCTCTACGTTAGCTACAACACCCAGCCCGGCTGGGCAGCGATGGCGCCGATGCGCGACCTGCTCGCCGAACACTGCCAGGTGATGGGCGTGCCGGGCAAGGGTGTGCTGAATCGCATCGACCAATCGCTCGATTTTGCGCAGCGCCTGTTCGCCACGGAACCGCGCTTCCTGGCGCAGAATCCGGCCGTAGCCCAGCGCGTCTCCACGCTGAAGAGCCTGGACCGCAGCTATGTGGCGCACGAGTACTTCAATCGCGACTGGACCCCGATGTCGTTCTCTGCCACGGCGCAGCAGCTGCAACAGGCAAAACTGACCTTTGCCTGCTCCGCGCACTACCTGGAACACATCGACCCGCTGAACCTGACCGCCGAACAACAGGCGTTGCTGGCGGAGTTGCCGGACCCCTCGTTCCGCGAGACGGTGCGCGACTTCATGATGAACCAGCAGTTCCGGCGCGACTACTGGGTGCGCGGTCCGCGCCGCCTGAGCAATGCCGCGCGCGACGCGCTGCTGCGCCAGCAAAAAATCGTGCTGGCGGTGCCGCGCAAGGATGTGGTGCTGAAGACGGCAGGCCTGCTGGGCGAAGCCGCGCTGGACCAAAAAGTATACGGCCCGGTGCTGGAATTGCTGGCCGACCATCAGCCGCGCACGCTGGGCGAGATCGAAGCCGCGCTGAGCGAACGGGGTCTGACCCTGCAGCAGCTCCTCGAACTGGTGATGATCCTGTCCAACAACGGCACCCTGCTTGCCGTGCAGGACGACCACGCCATCGCCGGCGCGCGCCCGCAGACCGACCGCCTGAACCGCTATCTGTGCGAAATGGCCGTGACCGGCACCGAGGTGCTGTACCTGGCGTCCCCGGTCACCGGCGGCGGTTGCCGCATGGACCGCTTCACGCAGATGTTCCTGCTTGCCTATGCGCAGGGCGACACCGGTGCAGCGCAGCTGGGCGCCTTCGTTGAGGGTGTGCTGAAAAGCCAGAACCAGCTGCTGCAGAAACAGGGCGAGGTGCTATCAGCGGCCGAGCAAGGCGCCGAGCTGCGCCGCCTGGCGGAGCTTTTTGTCGCGGATACGCTGCCCGTCATGCGCGCCCTCGGCATCGCCGCGTAAAAAAAGACCCGCGCCAGCGGGTCTTTTTTCATCAGGCTTTCGCTTCGCCGCCCAGGGCTTCGACCACGTCGGCCATCATCTTGCTCAGCTCGCCGGTCATCAGCATGAAGTCGCCGTCGAAGCGCTCGTCGTCGTTGCGGGTGCTGGACTCGGTTTCCTTCAGCACGTCCAGCGGCTTGATGCCTTTCAGCGCCAGCGACTCGGTCAAGGTGAAGGAGATCTTGCTTTCCCACGTCATGGCCAGGCGCGTGCACTGCTTGCCGGCGGCGATGTGGCGGCGCACCTCGTCCGCTTCCAGCGTGTGGCGCACATAGCGCACGGCGGCCTTGCTCTCGCCGGTGGCGCGCAGCTCGGTGTCCATGTCCACCGTGAAGCCCACCGGCGAATCGTCGGCCTGCAGCCATTCGGTCATCACCCCCACCGGCGAGCGCTGCACGCGCAGGCTTTCCAGCGGCATGCGGTCTACCGCTTTCAGCAGCAGCTTGATCACTTCGTCGGCCTTGGCCGGGCTGGCGGCATCGACCACCAGCCAGCCGTTGACCGGGTCGATCCAGGTCCACACGTTGCCGCGGATCGAGAAGGCGCGCGGCAGCAGCTCGTCGGCCACGCGTTCCTTCAGTTCTTTCATGGCTTTCTTGCCGGGGGCGAAACCTTGCGCTTCTTCCATCTCGGCCGCGCGGGCCTTGGCCACCTGGTTGATGACGGTGGCCGGCAGCAGCTTTTTCTCGGTGCCCAGCAGGATCAGCATCTGGTTGTTGACCACGTGCACCAGGCCGCCGTTCGGACGCGGCTTGTCCCAACCCTGGCGCAGCAGTTCATTGCTGCTGGCCGGCGAGAACGCGTTGGTGCTCAGCGCTGCTTCGAGTTGTTCTGGAGTAAATGCCCAGGGCGCGGGCAGACGGTAGATTTGCAGATTCTTGAACCACATATTTGAGTTTGCCTTTGTTCAACTAAATTCTGGGGGAACGACATTTTACACGCGTGCGTTACAGGTCCGCGAAAAGATCGCCCTGCTGCGGCTGGCGTGTTGCGGATTGGAGCAGGCCCGGATCGTCCATGCTGGACAGGGCGCTGATTTTCACGCCCAGCAGGCGCAGACGCTGGTCCAGCGGCACCCGCCGCAGGCATTCGCCGGCGGCGCGCCGAATGGCGGCCGCGTCGGCCGTGGGCGCCGGCAGGGTGACGTCGCGCGTCACCCGGCTGAAGTCCGAATAGCGCAGCTTGATGCCCACCGTGCGGCCCACGTAACGCTTGCGTTCCAGGTCTTCGCCCAGGCGCTGGCACAGGCGGGTGAAGATGTCGGACAGCGCCTCGCGGTCGTGCTTGGCGTGCAGGTCGCGCTCGAAGGTGGTTTCGCGGCTGATGGACTTGGGCTCGTGGCTGGTGACCACGGCGCGCTCGTCCAGCCCGTGCGCGATGCGCTTGAGCCAGGTGGCATAGTTCAGGCCGAAATGTTCCTGCAGCAGCGCGTCGTCGGCGGCGGCCACCTGGCCCACGGTGTCGATGCCGAGCGCGGCCAGCCGGGCGTCCGCCTTGGGACCGATGCCGTTGACCTTGCGCACCGCCAGCGGCCAGATGCGGGTGCGCACGTCGTCGTGCGAGACGACGGTCAGGCCGTTGGGCTTTTCCAGGTCGGAGCAGATCTTGGCCAGCAGCTTGTTGGGCGCGATGCCGATCGAGCAGGACAGGCCGGTGGCGTCCTTGACGGCCTGCTTGATGCGCAGCGCCAGTGCGCGCGTTTCCTCTTCATGTTCGCTCAGGTCGATGTAGATTTCATCGATGCCGCGGTCTTCGATATGGGGCGCGATCTCGGCCACGGCGGCCTTGAACAGGCGCGACAGGCGGCGGTAGGAATCGAAGTCGGTCGGCAGCAGCACCGCGTCCGGCGCCAGCGCGGCCGCTTTCATGGTGCCCATGGCGGAGAACACGCCGAGCGCGCGCGCCTCGTAGGTGGACGTGGTGACCACGCCCCGCCCCACGTAGTCGCGCAGGCGGGAGAACTTGCGGCTGCCGTCCGGCAGCAGCACCGGCTGGTGGCGCGAGCCGCCGCCGATCACCACCGGCTGGCCGCGCAGTTCCGGGTAGCGCAGCAGCTCCACGGACGCGTAGAACGCATCCATGTCGAGGTGGGCAATGCGGCGCGTTTCGGCCATGGCGGAGACAGGACGGGCAAGGACGGTGATTGTAATACTGTAATTATATACAGTATCCAGCGCCATTGCCATGACGGCCGGGTTTGTGTTTTCATGTGGTTCTCTTGCCAACTACTGAAAAGGCCGGACCACATGAAACGCGTACTGATGCTGTTGACCCTGGCGCTGTTGCCCTTCCTGTCCCACGCCGCCGCTCCTGCGGACCAGCAGGCGATCGAGCGGGCCGTGCGGGACTATATCGAATCGCAGCACAAGGCGGACCCCGCACTGATGGAGCGCGGGCTGGACCGGCAACTCGCCAAGCGGACTTACTGGCAAGCGGCGGATGGGACGGAATTCGTCATGCAGACGGATTACGAGACCATGCTGCAAGTAGCCAGGACTTACAACAAGGATGGCAACAAGTTTCCGCCCTCCCCGCGCGTGGACATCAAGATCCTGGACATCGACAAGCGCGTCGCCACGGTGAAACTGACGGCCGACGAGTGGATCGACTATATGCACCTGTACAAGAACCAGCGCAGCGAATGGAAAATCATCAACGTGCTGTGGCAGTACCACGATGAAAAGCGGCAGACCAGCCGCAAATAATTAAAACCAAACTCAAGCATGGCGCGCGCTAAAGCTGCGCAACCATTCCGCGCTCGCCTCGTCGGCCGGGAAGAAGGCTTCCAGCCGCAGTTCGTGCACGGTGACGTCGTGCGGCGTGCCCAGCGTGGTGATGGTGGTGAACAGGTTCAGCGCCACGCCGTCCTTGCGGATGGCGAGCGGCAGGAAGGGCAAGGCGCGGCGGTCGAAGTCGGGAGCCAGTCCGGCGGCGCCCGCGCCGGCAGCCCCGGGCCCGGCACCCGGCAGCGACAGCGTGCGCAGCTCGGACAGCAGCGTGCTGGCCTCGCTGCCGGGACCGTCGCTCATGGCTTCGCGCTGTATCCAGTGCAGCAGGTCGGCGCCGACCGCTTCCCAGTTCTGCAGATAGGGCCGCAGGCCGTCCGGCGCCAGCGTCAGCTTGAGCACGTTGATGCTGCCGTCGCGCGGGATCTGCGCCTGGTCCGGCATGCCGAGCAGCCATTTGAAGAAATGGTTGGCGGGCTCGTTGCTCATCACCAGGTTCCACAGCCGGTCCACCACCAGCGCCGGATACGGCGCCTGCTGGGCCAGCATGAAATCGAGCGCCCGCTTGACGGCGCGCAGCTCCGGGTCGTCCATCTTGCGCTCCTGGTAGGCCGGCGCGTACCCTGCCGCCAGCAGCATCACATTGCGTTCGCGCAGCGGGATGTCGAGCGCCATGCCCAGCTTCAGTATCATGTCGCGGCTCGGCTGCGAACGCCCGCTTTCCAGGAAACTGATGTGGCGCTGCGAAATGCCGCTCTCGGTGGCCAGCCGCAGCTGGCTGTGGCCGCGCTTGCCGCGCCAGTAGCGCAGCGCAGCCGCGAAGTCGCGGAAGTACTGGCCGGGTGCGGCGGCGCTCATGCGGGCTCCGAGATGAATTCGAGCAGGTCGCCGTTGACACGCCCCATGTGAGTCACGAACATGCCGTGCGGCGCGCCGTGGTACACCTCCAGCCGGGCATTGGGCAGCAGGGCCGCCGTGCGGCGCGCCGTCAGCTCCAGCGGCGCGCTGACGTCCAGGTCGCCGGCAATGAGCAGCACCGGCACGGCGATGCCGGGCAGTTCGGGGCGGAAGTCGGCTTCGGTCACGGCGCGGTTGCATTCGCGCAGCGCCAGCGCCGAGGTGCCCAGCGCCAGTTGCCGCAGCCAACCGGCGAGGGCGGGCGAGGTTGCCGGCGTCAGGAAGGGCGGCGTATTGTGGTCCAGCCATTGCGGGAAATCCTTGACCAGCAGCTCGTTGCGGAAGTAATCGAGCAGCGCGGGATCGAAGCCGTCCGGGTTGTCCGGCAGGCGCTGGACTACCGGCGTCATGGTGCCCAGCAGGGCCACGCGCCGCACCCGCGCGCTGCCGTGGCGGCTCAGGTAGCGCACGATTTCGTTGCAGCCCATGGAGTGGCCCACCAGCGTCACGCCGCGCAGGTCCAGCGCCTCGATCACGGCGGCGATGTCGCCGGCCAGCGTGTCGAAATCGTAGCCGCGTCCCGGATCGCTGGAGCGGCCATGGCCGCGCCGGTCGAAGGCCATCACGCGCAGCCCCTGGCTGTGCAGCGCCAGCATCTGATAATTCCAGGCGTCCGACGGCAGCGACCAGCCGCCGACGAACAGCACCGGCTCGCCGCCCGGCTGGTCCCAGTCGCGGTAGAACAGATCGGCGCCGTCGGCGGTGCGGATGAAACCGGGTGCGGCGATGCGGGGGGCGTCGGGCTGGCTCATGATGGTCTTCTTGTCTGGTCTGCGGGCTCAGGCCTGGTTCAGGAAGCCGGTGACCTTCACCAGCCGGCCATCGTCGCTGACGGTGGCCACGTCGGTGCCGCGCGCCACCGGCTTGGCGCCGGGCACGCCCAGCGACCAGGAGAAGCGCACCACGTCGTTGTGGCCGTCAGGCGTACCGTCCAGCACGAACCGCATGCCTGGGAAATGGCCTTGCGCCGCGCCTATCATGGCGTCGATGCCGGTGTGGCCGTCGCCGCGCATCATCGGGTCGAGGTAGCTGGCGTCCAGCGTGAAGGCGCAGGCCACTTTTGCGCGGCGGGCGGACGCGTCGCGCTCGTTCCAGGCGGACAGGTATTGTTCAGCGATGTGGGCTGGGTTGTGCATGGCGGTCTCCTGTGGGTTATGTCGCTATCGACAGAACCATTGTCCCGAAAGCTGCGCCGCGCGGCGATTACGTCCCAGGTAATCAAGACCGTTTCACCCCGGCCAGTACCACCACCCCGCCCAGCGCCAGGCTGGCCGCCACCAGGTAGATGCCGATGGCGGGGCTGCCGGTGGCGTCCTTCACCGCGCCCACCAGGTAGGGGCTGACGAAGCCGGCCAGGTTGCCCACCGAGTTGATCAGCGCAATGCCGGCCGCCGCCGCCGTGCCGCCCAGCATGCCGGTCGGCAGGCTCCAGAAGATGGGAAAGGTGCTCAGGATGCCGGCCGTGGCCACGCTCAGCGCCAGCATGGCCGGCCAGGTGTCGTGGCCGTACCAGGTGCATGCGGCGAGGCCGGCCGCGCCCAGGAAGGCGGCGGTGGCGGCGTGCCAGCGCCGCTCGCCGCTGCGGTCCGAGTGGCGCGCCGCCAGCACCATGGCCAGCGCCGCCACGCCGTAGGGGATGGCGGTCAGCAGGCCGACCTGGAACACGTCGTGCACGCCGGTGTTGCGCACCAGCTGCGGCAGCCAGAAGCTCACGCCGTACAAGCCCATCACGAACAGGAAGTAGACCAGCGCCAGCAGCCACACCTTGCCGCTGGCGAACAGTTGGCGCAGCGGCAGGCGCTGCTTGCCGCCGGCCTCCGCGCCGATGGCGCGCTCCAGGTACTGCTTCTCGTGCTCGCTGAGCCAGCGCGCGCTGCGGATGCCGTCGTCCAGGCGGAACAGCGTCCACACGCCCAGCAGCACTGACGGGATGCCCTCCAGCAAGAACAGCCATTGCCAGCCCTTCAGGCTGAGCTCGCCGTCGAAGGCGCGCATGATCCAGCCCGACAGCGGGCCGCCCACCACGCCGGCCACCGCCACCCCGCTCATGAACAGCGCCACGATGCGGGCGCGGCGTTCGGCCGGATACCAGTAGGTCAGGTACAGAATGATGCCGGGGAAGAAGCCGGCTTCCGCCACGCCCAGCAGGAAGCGCAGCACGTAGAAGCTGGCCGGCGTGGTGGCGAACATCAGCGCGGCCGAGATCAGGCCCCAGCTGATCATGATGCGGGCGATCCAGATGCGCGCGCCCACTTTCGCCATCAGCAGGTTGGAGGGCAGCTCGAACAGGAAGTAACCGATGAAGAAGATGCCGGCCCCCAGGCCGTACACGGTGTCCGAATACTGCAGGTCGGCCTGCATGCCCAGCTTGGCGAAGCCGACGTTGACGCGGTCCAGGTAGGCCGCCACGTAGCACAGGAACAGGAAGGGAACCAGGCGCAGGCTGACCTTGCCGTACAGGGTGTCGGGAGCGATTTTATCCATGGGTAATGATTGCACACTCCGTGCTGTTGCGTGCACTGAGTCCGTGTAGAATCATTGCACAAATAACCATAAAGGAGTGACCTTGAAACTGTCCCGCATCCTGCCGGCGTGCGCGCTTGCCGCTACCCCGGCCTTTGCAGCAGACGTGGCCCCCGTTGCCGCCAAAACCCAATGGCAGGAAACGCGCCACGGCGAAGTCGTGACCGACGACTACCGCTGGCTGCAAAAGAAGGAAGACCCGGCCGTTATCGCCTACCTGAACGCCGAGAACACGTACACCGACGCGGCCACTGCCGCCAGCAAGCCGCTGGCGGACAAGCTGTACGCGGAAATCAAGGGCAGGATGCAGGACGTGGACCTGTCGGTGCCTACGCGGCGCGGCAACTACTACTACTATTCGCGCACCGAGGCGGGCAAGCAGTACCCGCTCAATTGCCGCCGCCGCGCCGGCGCCAATATGGCTTACGACGACAAGGCGCCGGAAGAAATCCTGCTGGACCAGAACCAGATGGCGCAGGGCAAGAAGTTCTTCGCGGTGGGCGCCATCGTGGTCAGCCCGGACGAGCGCCTGATGGCCTACACCACGGACGTGACCGGCTTCCGCCAGTACGAGATGCGCGTCAAGGACCTGAAGACCGGCAAGCTGCTGCCGGCCAGCATGCCGCGCACCACGTCGATCGCCTGGGCCAGCGACAACAAGACCCTGTTCGTGACCCAGGAAGACGCCACCACCAAGCGCTCGGACCGCCTGTTCAGCCTGGCCGCCGGCGGCGGTGCGCCGCTACAGCGCTACCACGAGCCGGTGGAGCAGTTCGCGGTGTACGTGAACCGCGACCGCGACGGCAAGCACCTGGTGCTGACCATGCGCGCCACCGACACCGCCGAGGTGCGGCTGCTGGACGCTGCCAAGCCGAACGGGACTTTCCGCGCCGTGCTGCCGCGCCAGAAGGGCCACCGCTACAGCGTGACGCACCGCGACGGCCGGCTCTACATCCGCACCGACAAGGACGCCCCTAACTTCCGCATCGTGACGGCCCCGCTGGCCGCGCCGCAGCCGAAGAACTGGGTCGAGCTGGTGCCGCATGACAAGGACGTGCTGGTCAGCTCGGCCGACGTGTTCAAGACCCACCTGGTGGTGACGGAGAAGACGCGCGCGCTGAACCGCATCCGCCTGTACAGCTTCGCCGCCAGGACGTGGCAGACGGTGCAGTTCGAGGATCCGGTGTACACGGCCGACAGCGCCGGCACGCCGGACTACACGGCCGGCCAGTTCCGCGTGTCTTACCAGTCGCCGCTGACCCCGCCGCAAGTGCTGGACGTGGACATGAACAGCGGCAAGCGCACCCTGCTCAAGCAGCAAGAGGTGGTGGGCGGCTTCGACTTCAGCCAGTACGAAAGCCGCCGCCTGTGGGCGCCGGCGCGCGACGGCGTGCAGGTGCCGCTGTGGATCGTCTACAAAAAGGGCACGCCGCTGGACGGCAAGGCGCCGCTGCTGCTGTACGGCTATGGCTCCTACGGTGCACCGAACGACGCGCGCTTCTCGCTGGCGCGCCTGAGCCTGCTCGAACGCGGCGTCATCTACGCCGGCGCGCAGATTCGCGGCGGCAACGACATGGGCGAGGACTGGCACAAGGACGGCATGCTGATGAAGAAGAAGAACACCTTCACCGACTTCATCGACAGCGCCGACTACCTGGTGCGCGAACAATGGACCAGCCCGGAGCGCCTGGTGATCGACGGCCGCAGCGCCGGCGGCCTGCTGATGGGCGCGGTGCTCAATATGCGCCCCGGGCTGTTCCGCGCCGCGCACGTGGGCGTGCCCTTCGTGGACGTGATGAACACCATGATGGACGCCAGCCTGCCGCTGACCACCGGCGAATACCTGGAATGGGGCGACCCGAACCAGAAGGCGGCCTACGACTACATGCGCAGCTACTCGCCGTACGACAACATCGAGCGCAAAGCCTACCCGTCCATGCTGGTGACCACCGGCCTGAACGACAGCCAGGTGATGTACTGGGAGCCGGCCAAGTACGTGGCCAAGCTGCGCGCGCACAAGACCGACGCCAACCCGCTGCTGCTCAAAACCAATATGGGCGCCGGCCACGGCGGCGCTTCCGGACGCTACAACGCCATCGGCGAAACCGCATTCCTGCAGGCCTGGATGCTGTCGCAATGGGGCATCACGCAGTAAGGCATAAAAAAAATCTTGCGCAACAAGAATGGGGCGTCTATAATTCGGCCTCCTTCAGACGTAGTGACACACGTCGAAGTGTTCCAGATGGGCGCTTAGCTCAGTTGGTAGAGCGGAGCCCTTACAAGGCTTAGGTCGGGAGTTCGAGCCTCTCAGCGCCCACCATCTAAAGAACACGGATAAATGAAGCCCAGTTGCGAAAGCACGGAGCGGTAGTTCAGTTGGTTAGAATACCGGCCTGTCACGCCGGGGGTCGCGGGTTCGAGTCCCGTCCGCTCCGCCAGTTTGAGTAGTAAAACGATATGCTGACACATATCGAGCATGGTCCAGATGGGCGCTTAGCTCAGTTGGTAGAGCGGAGCCCTTACAAGGCTTAGGTCGGGAGTTCGAGCCTCTCAGCGCCCACCATCCCGGACATGCACCACCAGTTGCGCAAGCAACGGAGCGGTAGTTCAGTTGGTTAGAATACCGGCCTGTCACGCCGGGGGTCGCGGGTTCGAGTCCCGTCCGCTCCGCCAGCTATACTGAGAAAGGCCTGATTCGTCAGGCCTTTTTCTATTTCGGAAGCAAAACATGGTTCATCCCTATTTGCAATTCCGCCTGCGCATGGCGCGCCACGGCTTGCGGCAATTTCTTGCCAGCCTGGCCAATTCCCTTGAAATCACGCTGCTCGGCTTCGGCCCGGTGCTGCTCGGCCTGGCCGCCGCCATCGCCCTGCCCGGCATGCTGGCCGTCACCCTGCGCTGGCCCGCCATGCTGGCCATCCTGGCCGCTCAAGCGCTGTTCGCCGCGCTGCCGGCGGTGCTGCTGCGCCAGCGCCTGCACCCGGCCGACGCCGTGGCCTGGGCCCGTCCGCTGCCCGTGCCGCCGGCACTGGGCTGGAGCGCCGACGCGCTGGCCGCAGGCCTGATCGCTGGACCGCTGACCGGACTGTACGCGGTGTCTGCCAGTATTTGGCTGTTCCAGTGGCCGGACTGGCTGCGCCCGGTGGCGCCGCAAGCCATCGCCGCCACCGCGCTGTCGCTGCTGCTGGGCTGGGCGCTGGCCACACTGGCGCTGGCCCGGCGCCGCCTGCGCCCTGCCCTCGCCGCGCCGCTTTTCCCACGCCGCGCCCGCAAGAGGCACCACGCAGTAACACTTGCCGCCGCAGGCAGCGCCGGGACGGGGCCTGCCGGCGCGGGAACGGCTGCGCCGGGCTACGCGCCGCGCCCCTTGCGGCCGCTGCTGCCCGCGCTATGGCATCGGCTGTTCTGGCTGCCGTTCTGGCGTGCCGAGAACCGCGTCGGCGTGCAGCAATGCCTGCTGCTGGCCAGCGCGCTGGGCTGCACCGCCGCGTGGCTGCTCGGGCCCGGCCTGGGCCTGCCGTTGCCCGGCGCGGCCATGGGTGGCCTGGCCTCCGCCATGCTGATCCTGCTGACCGACCGTGGCGACAAGGCGGTGCGCGAACAGGCCGCCCGGCTGCGTCCGATACTGGCGCCGTGGCCGCTGGACGCCGCAGCGCTGCTGCTGTGCGCCCGCCTGTTCACCCTGCTGCCCGCCGCCGCTGTGCTGGCCGCCTTTGCCGCGCTGGCCTTCGGCGCGCCGGGCGCCCCCGCAGCAATGACAGCCGCACCAGACGCAGCAACGCCCGCAGCGGCAGCCGGCCCTGGCTCCCGGGCGGCGCTGGTGTGGCTGGCCACGGCCGGCACGGCCTGCGGCGCCATCGTGGCGCTCAATCCGGGACCGCGCGGCCGCGTGGTGCTGGTGGTGCTGTCCATCCTGATCCTGACCGCCATAGGAAGCGAATTCTGATGCTGCACATCGAAAGCCTGGACTTCGAATACGCCGCCCGGCCCCTGTTCCGCCAGCTGAGCCTGCGTCTCGGCGCCGGCATCACCTGGCTGCGCGGCGAAAACGGCACCGGCAAGACCACGCTGCTGAAACTGGCAGCAGGCGCGCTGCAGCCGCACGCGGGCACGATAGCCCTGGCGCCGCCCGGCAGCGGCGCTGGCCCCGCCATCGGCAGCGCCGCCCAGCCGCTGGCCTACCGCCTGCAAAGCTACTACTGCGGCGGCGACACGCCCGAGCTGCCCTGGCTTACCGTGCGCGAACTGCTGGACCTGCACGTGGCGCTGTATCCGGCCACCGACGCGGCCCTGCTGGAGGCCGAACTGCGCGCCTTCCGCCTGCTCATCGCGCTGGACCAGCCGGTCACCACGCTGTCGCTGGGCCAGCACAGGAAGATGCAGCTGAGCCTGGCCCTGGCGCTGCCGGTGGCGCTGCTGCTGATCGACGAGCCCTTCAACGGACTGGACGCGGCCGCCGTCGACTACCTGCGCGCCCAGCTGGCCGATCCGGCCCGCCTGGCGCGCCAGTGCATCGTGCTGACCAGCCATGTGGAACCGGGCGTGCCGCTGGCGCAAACGGTCGAGTTGTGATTCCTTAGCAACAAGAGCGGGCGCCCCAAGCCGCGGAATGCGCGGCCGGCCGGGAAACCGGCGACAATGATGTTGCTTTGCACAAAACCTCCACGGAGCACCCCGATGTTCGGCTTCCTCAAGACCCAAACCCTGTCCCCGCGCCTGCACCGCCTGAAGCAGTCGGCGCTGTTCGCCTCGCTCACTCCGCTGGAGCTGAAAATCGTCGACGACATGCTGCACGAGCGGCGCTACCTGTCCGGCGAAATCATTTTCGACCAGGGCGAGGAAGGCCAGGCGCTGTACCTGGTGACGGCCGGCCGCGTGATCATCACGCGCGCGCTGGACCACAGCGCGGAAGTGGTGGCCGAGGTGGGTCCCGGCTCCTTCTTCGGCGACCTGGCCCTGCTCGACAACTCGCCGCGCAACGCCCAGGCGCGCGCGCTCGACAACTGTGAGGTGGCGGTGTTCTTCCGCGCCGACTTCATGGGGCTGATGGAAACCGACGCCGTGATCGGCTACAAGATCTCGCTCGCGCTGGCGCGCCATATCGCGCACCGGCTGCGCGAATGGATGTCGGGCCGGCCGCAGATCGAGGCGCTGTGATGCACGACTACGCGGGCAGTGCCCAGCAGGCGTCCGGGCCGGTGGTCTGGAGCGGCATCATCGCGGCCACCTGCGCCCTGCTGCTGGTGCTGCAGCACATGCTGTGGCTGGCAATCCCCTTTCTGCTGGCCATCATCCTGTACTACCTGCTGCTGCCGCCCATGCAGCGCCTGCTGCGCCTGGGCATGAGCCAGGGCGCGGCCGCGCTGCTGGTGGGCGGCTGTTTCACGGTGGCGGTGGCGCTGGGCGCGCTGGCGCTGAACCTGTGGCTGCCGGCGCCGTCCGTATCGTGGCAGGACATGCTGGCGCGCTACGTGGGCGGCGGGCTCGATTTCGTGCGCGGCCTGCTGCGCGCGCTGGAGGACAAGTTCCCGCTGCTGCGCGACATGCACCTGAGCCAGGTGGTCGACGCCCAGTTCGCCGCCTACATGGAAGACTTCATGCAAAGCCACCTGACGGCCATCGTGGTGTCGGTGGCGGGCTGGCTGCCGGCGCTGCTGCTGGCGCCCTTCCTGACCTTCTTCTTCCTGCGCGACGGCCACCTGTTCAAGAAATTCCTGGCGCGCGCGGTGCCGAACGCCTTCTTCGAGCGGACGCTGTGCCTGCTGCACGAGGTGGACCAGACCGCGCATGCCTACTTCCAGGGCATGCTCAAGCTCACCGTGCTGGACACGGCGGTGCTGGCCTTCGGCCTGTGGGCCATCGGCGTGTCCTCGCCGGTGATGCTGGGGCTGATCGCCGCGGTGCTGGCCTGGGTGCCCTACGTGGGCTCCATCGTCGGCTGCTGCATGGTGGTGATGGTGGCGTCGACCGACGCGCCGGGGGCGCCGCTGGTGGCCTACAGCGCGATCGGCGTGTTCATCCTGGTGCGGCTGCTGGACGATTTCGTGTTCATGCCGCTGACCCTGGGGCGCAGCCTGCACATGCATCCCCTGATCACGGTGCTGATGATTTTTATCGGCGGCTCGGTGGCCGGGGTGGCGGGGCTGATGCTGGTGCTGCCCTTGCTGGGCGTGGTGATGGTGGTGGGCGAAACGCTGGGCAGGCTGATCACCAACCCGCGTTTGCGCGCCCGCCACCGCAACGCCAAGGCGCTGCGGGAAAAACAGGCCAGCGCGGACCTGGCGGTGTAGCGAAGGCCGGGGCCAGTCCCGGCGGCACGGCCCCAGGGTTGAGCGCTGGACTCAGGCTGCAACCGCGACCGGCGCCGCCACGACTTCTTCCTCGTCGCCGGAGCGGATCAGGTGGTCGAAGGCCGACAGGGCCGCCTTCGCACCTTCGCCGGTGGCGATGATGATCTGCTTGTACGGCACCGTGGTCACGTCGCCGGCGGCGAACACGCCGGGGATCGAGGTCTGGCCGCGCGCGTCCACTTCGATCTCGCCGTGCTTGGACAGGCTGACCGTGCCTTTCAGCCACTCGGTGTTGGGCACCAGGCCGATCTGCACGAACACGCCTTCCAGCTCCACTTTCTTCGCTTCGCCGCTGACGCGGTCGTTGTAGCTCAGGCCGTTGACGATCTTGCCGTCGCCGTGGATCTCGGTGGTGTGCGCCGAGACGATCACGGTCACGTTCGGCAGGCTGCGCAGCTTGCGCTGCAGCACCGCGTCGGCCCGCAGTTCGGCGCCGAACTCGATCAAGGTCACGTGCTTGACCAGGCCGGCCAGGTCGATCGCCGCTTCCACGCCGGAGTTGCCGCCGCCGATCACCGCCACGCGCTTGCCCTTGAACAGCGGGCCGTCGCAGTGCGGGCAGTAGGCCACGCCGTGGTTGCGGTATTCCTTCTCGCCCGGCACGTTGATCTCGCGCCAGCGGGCGCCGGTGGCCAGGATCACGGTTTTGCTCTTCAGCACGGCGCCGCTGGCGGTGGTCACTTCCACCAGCTTGCCCGGCGTCAGCTGGGCGGCGCGCTGGGTGTTCATGATGTCGACGTCGTAGGCTTTCACGTGCTGCTCCAGCGCCACGGCGAATTTCGGGCCGTCCGTTTCGGTGACCGAGATGAAGTTCTCGATCGCCAGCGTGTCCAGCACCTGACCGCCGAAGCGTTCCGACACCACGCCGGTCTTGATGCCTTTGCGGGCCGCGTAGATGGCCGCTGCCGCGCCGGCGGGGCCGCCGCCGACGATCAGCACGTCGAACACGTCTTTCTTGCTCAGTTCGGCCGCCTGGCGCGCGCCGGCATTGGTGTCCAGCTTGGCGAGGATCTCTTCCACGCTGCTGCGGCCCTGGCCGAAGTGCTGGCCGTTCAGGAACATCATCGGCACGGCCATGATCTGGCGTTCCTCGACTTCTTTCGGGAACACGCCGCCGTCGATGGTGGTGACCTTGATGCGCGGGTTGATGACCGACATCGCGTTCAGCGCCTGCACCACCTCGGGGCAGTTGTGGCAGGTCAGCGAGATGAAGGTTTCGAAGTGGAAATCGCCGTCCAGGTTGCGGATCTGTTCGATCACCGCCTCGTCGAACTTGATGGTGTGGCCGCCCACTTGCAGCAGCGCCAGCACCAGCGAGGTGAATTCATGGCCCATCGGGATGCCGGCGAAGGTCACGGCGATATCGGTCCCGGGGCGGGTAATGGCGAACGACGGTTTGCGCACGTCGCCATCGGTCTTTTCGACCAGGGTAATCTTGTCGCTCAGCACGACGATGTCGGCGAGCAGGGCCTGCATTTCGCGGGCTTTGGCGGAATCATCCAGCGTCGCAACGATCTCAATCGGCTGCACGACCTTTTCCAAATAGGTTTTCAACTGGGTTTTGAGGGTTGCGTCCAACATGGTGTTTTCCTTTTTTTTCGGTTGGCGCCGGGCAAATGCGCCGGCGCCTTACTACTCAATACAAGCTAATGCTTAGATCTTGCCGACCAGGTCCAGCGACGGGGTCAGGGTGGCAGCGCCTTCGGTCCACTTGGCCGGGCAAACCTGGCCTGGGTGCTCGGCCACGTATTTGGCGGCCTTGACTTTGCGCAGCAGTTCGGACGCGTCGCGGCCGATGCCGTTGTCGTGCACTTCCATCACTTTGATCTGGCCTTCAGGATTGATGACGAAGGTGCCGCGCAGTGCCAGGCCTTCTTCTTCGATCATCACTTCGAAATTGCGCGACAGGGTGCCGGTTGGGTCGCCGATCAGCGGGTAGTTCACTTTCTTGATCGCGTCCGAGGTGTCGTGCCATGCTTTGTGGGCGAAGTGGGTGTCGGTCGAGATGCCGTACACGTCCACGCCCAGTTTGGCGAATTCAGGCTGGAAATCGGCCAGGTCTTCCAGTTCGGTTGGGCACACGAAGGTGAAGTCGGCTGGGTAGAACATGAAGACGGACCACTTGCCCTTCAGCGATTCTTCGCTCAGGTCAATGAACTTGCCATTGTGGTAAGCGGTTGCCTTGAATGGTTTTACTTGGGTGTTAATGAGAGACATTGTGGTTTCCTCGTGAGGTTGTGTATCAATGAGATGCCAGTTTAGGGCTTTTGCAACCATTTGAAAAATTGATTGTTCCAATTGTTTCAATTGGCTTTAACTATCGGCGAACAAGGCCGAAGCCCTATTATCCCCGTTCCGGGGCCGCAGCGTTATTGACTGGTCACGATTGCCGTATCGGCACTGCTGCGCAGCAGCGCGTCGAATTCGGTGGCCGGCATGGGGCGGGCGAACAGGTAGCCCTGGCCGTAGTCGCAGCCGGCGGCGGCCAGCAGGTCGCGCTGCTCGGGGGTTTCCACGCCTTCGGCGATGACGTGCAGGCCGAGCTTGTGGGCCATGACGATGATGGCGTCCGACAGCGCCATGTCGCTCGAGTCCGGCGCCAGGTTGCGGGTGAAGCTGCGGTCGATCTTCAGGTAGTCGATGTCGAACTTCTTCAGGTAGGACAGCGAGCAGTAGCCGGTGCCGAAGTCGTCCAGCGCCACCTGGATGCCGCCGTCGCGCAGTTGCAGCAGCTGGTCGACCACGCTGCTGCTGGCGTCCAGCAGCAGCCCTTCGGTGATCTCGATGACCACCGCCTGCCCCGGCAGGCCGAGCTCGCCCAGCAGCGCCAGCCAGGCCTGGTAGCCGCCGTCGCGCTGGAACTCCAGCGGCGACTGGTTCACGCTGAGCTGGAAGGCGGGATCGATCTCGCTGCGCCAGCGCCGCAGCCAGCGCACTGCTTCGCGGAACACCCAGGCGCCGATTTCAATGATCAGCCCGCTCGCTTCGGCCAGCGGGATGAATTCCATCGGGCTGACCAGGCCGCGCACCGGGTGGCGCCAGCGCACCAGCGCCTCGGCCTTGTGGATGCGGCCGCTCCGCAGGTGCACGATGGGCTGGAAATACAGTTCCAGCTGCTGGCCCTTGACGGCGCCGCGCAGATCGTTGGTCAGCCGCATGCGGTTCAGCGCGGCCACCTGCAGCGCCGGCGTGAAATAGCTGAAGCGGTTGCGGCCGGCGTCCTTGGCGGCGTACATGGCCTGGTCGGCGTGCTTGAGCAGATCCTCGATCGAGGCGGCGTCGTCCGGGAACAGGGTGATGCCGATGCTGGCCGACACGAAGGCCTGCTCCGCGCCCAGCGGGAAGGGCGCGCGCAGGCTGTCGAGTATGGTCTGGGCGATGGTTTCCACCCGGCCCAGGCCGGCAGCATCGAGCTCGCTGAGGATGACGGTAAACTCGTCGCCGCCCAGGCGCGCCACGGTGTCGCACTCGCGCACGCAGGCGCCGATGCGGTGCGCCGCGTCCACCAGCAGCACGTCGCCCTGGTGATGGCCCAGGGTGTCGTTGACTTCCTTGAAATGGTCCAGGTCGATGAACAGGATGGCCACCCGGCTGCCGTCGCGCCGGCTCTTGACGATGGCCTGCTCGAGCCGGTTCTGGAACATGCGCCGGTTCGGCAGCTGGGTCAGGGTGTCGAAATTGGCCTGCTGCCACACCAGCGCCTCGGTCTGCTTCTTGTCGGTGATGTCTTCGATCATGCACAGGTGGTGCGCCTTGCTGCCCGCGTCCAGCGTGGTGATGGAGGCGTCCACCCACACCACCGAGCCGTTCGGGCGCAGCAGGCGCTTGGCCAGCTTGAAGCCGGCGATCTGCTGCGCCTGCAGCCGCGCCACCTGCTCCTGCTCGGGCGCCACGTCGTCCGGGTGGCTGATGTCGCGCCAGCTGCTGGCTTTCATCTCGGCCAGCGTGCGGCCGGCGATTTCCAGGTAGCGCGGGTTGATGTCGCGGAACTGGCCGCTGGCGGTGTCGATCAGCGCGATGCCCATGGGAGCGGCCTCGAACATGGTGCGGAAGCGCGCCTCGCCCTTGCGGATGGCCTCCTGCGCGCGCCGCCGCTCGCGCGCCAGCAAGGCCACGTGCACGCCGGCGCCCAGCACCAGCAGCGCGCCGCCGGCCGCCAGCACGCGGTACAGCCAGGCCAGCGCGCGGCCGCTGTCGGCCTGGTACAGGAAGCCGTCGAAGCTGGCGCCGCGCGGCAGCATGCCCAGGTCGGTGTACACGTCGGCGATGTGCTGCCAGCGGTCCGGGTTCATATAGCCCACTTCCACCAGCACCGGCTGCACCAGCGGCACCATGGCGCGCGCCTCGTACAGCAGGTGGCGGCGGTCGTTGCGGCGCGAATACTTGTTCAAGATCAGGTCGGCGATTTCGTCGTGCCGGCTCATCGCGTACTGCCAGCCGCGCATGCTGGCGGCGCGGAAAGCCTTGACCCGCTCCGGGTGGTCCCTGATTTCCTGCTCGCTGGTAAACAGGTTGTCGCCGTAAAAGTCGATGCCGGCGTTGCGCGGGCTGTAGATGTCGTAGGGAAAACCGGCGCGGTCCAGCAGGTCCGGCTCATTGGTGGTGAAGATGGACATGGCGTCCACCTTGCCGGTAATCAGGTCGTCCGGATTGTAGCTGTGTTCCAGGCGCCGCAGGCCGGACGGCTGTATGCCTTCCTTGCGCAGGTAGGCCATCAGCTCGTCGCCCTGGCTCAGGTCGTTCGACAGCGTACCTATCATCACGCGCTTGCCGGCCACGCGGTGCACGTCCGGCGCGGCCGTGCCTTGCGCCATCACCAGCGCATAGGGCGAATGCTGGAACACCACGCCCAGCACCACCACCGGCTTGCCCTTCAGGCGCGCCAGCAGCAGGCTGCTGTCGCCCACGCCGTACTGGGCCTTGCCGGCCAGCACGGCGCGCTCCGGCTCATTGCCGTCGGCCCCTTCCAGGATGCGCACGTCCAGTCCGGCCTCGCGGTAGTAGCCCTGCTCCAGCGCCGCGTAATAGCCGGCGAACTGGAACTGGTGGCTATGCTTGAGCTGCAGCACCACCTTCTCCTGGGCCTGCGCCGGCCAGGCCAGCACCAGCGCCAGCCCGGCCAGCAGCGCCAGCCGCCGCAGGCCGGCCGGCGCGCGCGCCGGCGGCAAAAACGGCAAAGGCAGCGGCCAACAGCGCGGCGGGCGGGGCTGCAAGCGCGGCAAGGCGGCTCCGGTCCTGTGGCGCCGCTACGTTACTGCACCACCAGCACGGGCACGCGCTGGTCGGTGTTCTGGCCGTTGCCCAGCTGGCCGTCGGCGTTCAGGCCCCAGGTCCACAGCGTGTTGTCGAGCATCATGCCGATACTGTGCTGGCCGCCGGCCGCCACCGAGGTCCAGCCGGTGGAAGTGCCGATCTGCACCGGCGCGGTCTGGTCGAGCAGGGTGTTGTTGCCGATCTGGCCGTTGCTGTTGGAGCCCCAGGTCCACAGCGTGCCGTCGGTGCGGATGGCCACGGTGTGCTTCAGGCCGGCCGACACGGCGGACCAGTTGTTGGCGTTGCCCGCCAAGACCACCTGCACCGGCACGGCCGACTTGGTGGTGCTGCTCAAGCCCAGCTGGCCGCTGAGGTTGTCGCCCCAGGTCCACAGCGTGCCCTCGGTGCGGATGGCGGCCGAATGGCTGCCGCCGGCCGAGATGCTGGCCCAGCTCTGGGTGCCGACCTGCACCGGCGCGTTGACGTCGGCGCCGGTGGCGTCGCCGTTGCCGAGCTGGCCGCTGGCGTTGCCGCCCCAGGCCCACAGCGTGCCGTCGCTGCGGCGACCCAGCGAATGGGTGTCGCCGGCCGCCACGGCGGTCCAGGTGGCGGTGCCGGCCACGGTGATCTTCACCGGCGCCAGGCGCGGCAGCACGGTGGCGTCGCCCAGCTGGCCGTTGAAGTTGCGGCCCCAGGCCCACAGCGCGCCCTTGTCGTCGATGCCCAGGCTGTGCGCCTTGCCGGCCGCCACGTAGAGCCACTTGCCGGTGCCGATCTTGGTCGGCACCAGCTTGTCGACCGAGGTGCCGTCGCCCAGCTGGCCGTTCTGGTTGAAGCCCCAGGCCCACAGCGTACCGTCGGCGCGCAGCGCCAGGGTATGGAATTCGCCGGCGGCGATCTGGCGCCAGGTGGTGTTGGCGCCGGCCACCACGGCGGGCTTGTTGCGGCCGATGGTGGTGTTGTCGCCCAGCTGGCCTTGCAGGTTGCTGCCCCAGGCGTGCAGGTTGCCATCCAGGTGGCGCGCCACATTGTGGCGGCCGCCGGCGGCCACCGCCGCCCACTGGCCCTTGACCGTGACGCTGGTGGCGCCGCTGACGGCGCCCACCGCGGCGGTCACGGTGTCGGTGCCCAGCGTCTTCGCGGTAACCGTGCCGTCCGCCGCCACGCTCAGCGCGGGGCCTTTGACGGTCCAGGTGACGCCGGTGGTGAGGGCGCTCACCTTGCCGTCCGAGTAGGTGCCGGTGGCCACCATTTTCTGGGTGGCGCCGATGGACAGGGTGGGATTGGCCGGCGTGACCGCGATCGACACCACGGTCGGCGCCGCAGGCGTGGTGGGGGTGGCGGGGGCGTCGTCGCCGCCGCCGCCGCAGGCGGCCAGCAGCGCCAGCACGGGCACCAGGAACAGGGATTTCAGCTTGAGGGTCATTTTCATTTTCATCCAGTCGATGTCGCGAACGCAGGGCGCGAGTCAACCACTAGTGTAGCCGCATCCTGCGCTCTGCGATCCAGGGAACTGGCGTGAATTATCGTGCTTTTAAGAAAGATGGGCAAAGAAAACAACAACACCGCCCGTGGGCGGTGTCGAGATGGCGGGAAGGCTGGCCTATTTGCGGCCGCGCGGGGCGCCGCCGGCCGCACGCGCACCCTTGGCGGGAGCGGCGGCCGGCTTGGCTTTCACCTTGATGGTGTCGAGGATGGAGGCGCGCACCTTGGTTTCCACGGTGTCGCGCGCGGTGAGCGAACCGGTCAGCGCGTTGGCGCGGCCGCCGCGGCCCGCCGGCGCCGCCACGGCGGCCCGGCCGCCGCGCGTGCCCGGCACGCCGGGTACGCCGGCCGCGGCGCGCGGCTTGGCGCCCGGCGCGGCCATCGGCATGGCGCGCTTGCCTTCCGGCGCCGCCTTCAGGTTTTCCTCGCCGGCGCTCCACGGCGGGATCAGGTGCTTCTCGCCGTTGCCGATCAGGTCGCCGCGTCCCATCTTCACCAGCGCTTCGCGCAGGATGGGCCAGTTTTCCGGGTCGTAATAGCGCAGGAAGGCCTTGTGCGCCTTGCGCACCTTGCCGCTGCGCGCGGTCTCCACCACTTCCGAATCCTCGGTAACCTTCTTCAGCGGGTTCTTGCGCGAGTGGTACATGGTGGTCGCCATGGCCATC
Organism: Massilia sp. Root351; assembly: GCF_001425045.1. GTDB lineage: Bacteria > Pseudomonadota > Gammaproteobacteria > Burkholderiales > Burkholderiaceae_D > Rugamonas. The sequence continues at coordinate 116,986 of NZ_LMDJ01000003.1, forward strand.
GGGGTCGGCATGAAGGTCTGCACCTGGTCCAGCTTGAAGTTGTTCTTTTTCAGCCACAGCGCCAGGTTCAGCATGTCCTCGTCGGTGGTGCCGGGGTGCGCCGCGATGAAGTAGGGAATCAGGTACTGCTTCTTGCCCGCCTCCAGCGAGAACTTCTCGAACATGGCCTTGAACTCGTCATAGGCGCCGATGCCCGGCTTCATCATCTTGCTCAGCACGTTCGATTCGGTGTGCTCGGGGGCGATCTTGAGCAGGCCGCCCACGTGGTGGGTCACCAGTTCCTTGACGTACTCGGGCGAGCGCACCGCCAGGTCGTAGCGCAGGCCGGAGCCGATCAGGATCTTCTTCACGCCGGGTATGGCGCGCGCCTTGCGGTACAGCTGGATCAGCTTGCTGTGGTCGGTGCCCAGGTTGACGCAGATCGACGGGTACACGCAGGACAGGCGGCGGCACGATTCCTCGATCTTCTTGTCCTTGCAGGCCAGGCGGTACATATTCGCCGTGGGGCCGCCCAGGTCCGAGATGGTGCCGGTGAAGCCCTTGGTCTTGTCGCGGATGTGTTCGATCTCGCGCAGGATCGACGGCTCGGAGCGGCTCTGGATGATGCGGCCCTCGTGCTCGGTGATCGAGCAGAAGGTGCAGCCGCCGAAGCAGCCGCGCATGATGTTGACCGAGAAACGTATCATTTCCCAGGCCGGGATGTGGGCCTTGCCGTAGCTCGGGTGCGGCGCGCGCGCGTAGTTCATGTCGTACACGCCGTCCATCTCGTCCATGGCCAGCGGCAGCGGCGGGGGATTGATCCACACGTCGCGCTCGCCGTGCGCCTGCACCAGCGCGCGCGCGTTGCCGGGGTTCGATTCCAGGTGGAACACGCGCGAGGCGTGCGCGTACATCACCGGGTCGTCCTTCACCACTTCATAGGCCGGCAGGCGCACCACGGTGCGCATGTGCTGCTCGCGCAGCATCTGCTGGCGCTCTTCGCGCGTCATGATGCGGATCGGCTTGACCACTTCCGGCGCGCTGGCGGCATTCTCCGTGGCGCAGGCGGCCTTGTCTTCCTTGGCCATGGCGTACGGGTCCGGGTGGGCGTCCACCTTGCCGGGCACGTCCACGCGGCTGCTGTTTTGCACGCCCCAGTCGTCGCCCGGCAGCCAGCCCTGCGGCACCATGAAGGCGGTGCCGCGCAAGTCCTTGATGTCCTTGATGGGCTCGCCCGCGTTGAGGCGGTGCGTCAGGTCCACCAGCGCGCGCTCGGCATTGCCGAAGATCAGCAGGTCGGCCTTGGAGTCCGGCAACACCGAGCGGCGCACCTTGTCCGACCAGTAGTCGTAATGGGCGATGCGGCGCAGCGACGCCTCGATGCTGCCGATCACCACCGGCACGTCCGGATAGGCTTCGCGGGCGCGCTGCGAGTAGACGGTGACGGCGCGGTCCGGGCGCTTGTTCGGCTCGGCGTTCGCGGTGTAGGCGTCGTCCGAACGGATCTTGCGGTCCGAGGTGTAGCGGTTGACCATGGAATCCATATTGCCGGCCGTGATGCCCCAGTACAGGCGCGGCTTGCCCAGCGCGCGGAAGGCGTCGGCCGAGTGCCAGTCCGGCTGGCTGATGATGCCGACCTTGTAGCCCTGCGCTTCCAGCAGGCGGCCGACCAGGGCCATGCCGAAGCTCGGATGGTCGATATAGGCGTCGCCCGTGACGAGGATGACGTCGCACTGGTCCCAGCCCAGGGCGTCCATTTCGGCGCGGGACATGGGCAGGAAAGGCGCAGTGGCAGCGCGGGCAGACCGCTTGGGGACGGTCGCAAATAAATTGGTGGGGGTCATAGGGACGGGATTGTACCGGAAATGCGCGCCCTCTGCTCAAGCGATAGGCACAATCAATTGGAAATTCTTTTAATTTTCAATAACTTGTGAAGGATGATCAAGTATGCCGCCGGGACAAGAATGCGGCGATTTGCATTGCCTTTGCTGTCATTTTTGCTATAACGAGAAGAACAACCCTCCAGGAGAACACCATGCGACGCCGCCTCTACTTCATGCTTCCCGATGTACCCAGCGCCCGCGCCATGCTGGACGAAATGCTGCTGGCCCGGATAGAAGAACGCCACATGAAATTCATGGCCAAGGAAGGCGCTTTGCCCGACGACATGCCGGACTGCAGCTTCCTGCAGCGCACCGACCTGGTCCACGGCGCACAGCTGGGCACCATCATCGGCGGCATCGTGGGCCTGGCTGCGGGCATATTCCTGACCATGGTCTCGTTCGACGGCCTGACCCTGCGCACTGCGGCCATCCTGCTGGTGGCGCTGGGCGGGGCCCTGTTCGGCGCCTGGGCTTCCGGCATGAATGCGGCGGCCGTGCCGAACAAGAAACTGGAAAAGTTTGCCCCCGCCATCGAGCGCGGGCAGGTATTGATGATCGTGGACGTGCCGCCCCGGCGCGTGCAGGAGATCGAGGAGATGATCGCCAAGCGGCATCCCGAAATCAGCTTTGGCGGTATTGAACCGCCTATGCTGGCGTTTCCGTAACGCTGGCTGCCCGGGAGCCGGCCCTAGCGAGGCCGGCGGCCCCGGGTCCGGTTTGGCAGGCAGCAGGGCGGTGGCGGCGCTTCGGCGCCGTCAGCGTTTTCCGCCGCCATGACTGCGCCGCTCCACTTAAATGCCCATATTGCCCAGGATGCGGCCCAGCTCGCGCAGGGCCGGCTCCAGCGTGGGATGCTTGACAGCGAATTTCGCCGAGATTTCCTGCGTGCGCTCGGCCAGCCCGTAGGTGGTGGTGTCCTCGCCGCCCATGCCCGCCTCCTGCTGCGCCACGCGGCGCTCCAGCAATTGCTTGATATCGCCGTCCAGCTGCGCCAGCAAGTCCAGCAGCTCCTCATCCACCGGACCGGGCGCGCTGGCCAGTTCGGTGTGCAGGGTCTTCAACGATGCCTTCAGATTGCTGTCCATAGTCCCGCCCCCTTTGTAATCGCCATAGTGAATTTATACACCCAATTGCCGCAGCCAGCTATGACCTGGCGCTACGCAGCCATTCGGCATACGCGCAGGCGGGAAACGCGTCGGCAAAGCCGGCGCGCAGCGTAGCGAGCGACGGCCAGTCGCGCGACAGGCCGTCGATCTGCTCGACGCTGACGGAATTGACGTGGTCCATCATGTTCAGTTCACCCAACTCGCCGAGCGTGAAGATGTCGGCCAGCTCTTCCAGTTCGGCCTGGCCCAGCGCGCGCAGCGGTCCCGGCGCGATGCCGAGCACCAGGTCCACCATGCCGTCGGCGGCCCGCATCTGCCAGCCCATCAGTTCGCCGTCGATGGCCAGCACCTCGTCGCCGGCCTGCGCTTCCAGGTAGATCGGCCCGTCGCGCGGCGGCACGCCGAGGCCGATTTCCCAGCCCTCGCCGGCCAGCGGCAGCAGCCCCGACGCGGCGGCACGCTCGCGGAACTCGGGCGCGTTGCGCACCGACAAGCTCAGGCGCAGCAGCGCGCTGTTGGCCGGGTCCGGCGCCAGCACCCAGCCCAGGTCCGGGTAGGGCGCCAGCGCCTCGCTGACCAGGCCGACGAAGCCCTCCTGGTCCAGGTGGTCCAGCTGGCCCATCGCCTGCGCCAGCTTGTTCAGCAATTGCTCCATCATGTCTCCCCCTATGCACGCGGCGGTGCTCATGGCGACATCATAGCAACAAGCGGGCGCCGGCCGGGCTTACTTGCCGCTCAGGCCGCGGCGGTCCAGCAGCGGCTCGATCCTGGCATCGCGGCCGCGGAAGTTGCGGAACAGGTCGAGCGCGTCCGCCGTGCCGCCGCGCGACAGCAGCGTCTTGCGGAACCAGTCGCCGTTCTTGCGCTGCAGGCCGCCGTTTTCCTTGAACCATTCCACGGTGTCGGCGTCCAGCTTTTCGCTCCACAGGTAGGCGTAGTAGCCGGCCGCGTAGCCGCCCGAGAAGGTGTGCGAGAAGTAGGTGGTGCGGTAGCGCGGCGGCACCGGCGCGTAATCGATGCCGGCATCCTTCAGCGCGGCCGCTTCGAAGGCCAGCACGTCGCTCGGGATCTGGGCGGCTGTCAGCTGGTGCCAGCGCTGGTCCACCAGCGACGACGCCAGGTATTCGGTGGTGGCGAAGCCCTGGTTGAATTTCTTCGACGCGGCCACTTTTTCCAGCAATTCTTTCGGCATCGGCTCGCCGGTCTTGTAGTGGCGCGCGTAGTTGGCCAGCACTTCGGGCTGCACCATCCACATTTCGTTCACTTGCGACGGGTATTCGACGAAGTCGCGCGGCACGCTGGTGCCGGAGAAGCGCGGGTACTTCACATTGGAGAACATGCCGTGCAGCGCGTGGCCGAATTCGTGGAAGGTGGTCTTCACTTCGTCCACGGTCAGCAGCGTGGGCTCGCCAGCCGGCGGCTTGGGAATGTTCAGGTGGTTGGCCACCACCGACCTGGTGCCCATCAGCGCCGATTGCGACACGTACTCATTCATCCAGGCGCCGCCCTGCTTGGACGGGCGCGCGTACATGTCGGCCAGGAAGATGGCCAGCTGCTTGCCGTCGGCGTCGAACACGTCGTACACCTTGACGTCCGGATGGTAGAGCGGCAAGTCCTTGCGCTCCTTGAACGACAGGCCGTACAGCTTGTTGGCGGCGAAGAACACGCCTTTCTCCAGCACATTGGTCAGCTCGAAGTAGGGCTTGAGCTGGTTGCCGTCGAAGCTGAAGCGCTGGGCGCGCACCTTGTCGGTGTAGTAGGACCAGTCGGCCGCGCCGATCTGCAGCCCGGCTTTTTCCGCGTCGGCCACCGCTTGCAGGTCGGCCGCTTCCTTGCGCGCGTTGGTGACGGCCGGCTTGGCCAGCTCGGCCAGCAGCGTGTTGACGGCGCCGGTGGACTTGGCGGTCTGGTCTTCCAGCGAATAGGCCGCGTAGTTCGGGTAGCCCAGCAGCACGGCCTTGTCGGCGCGCAGCTTGGCGATCTTCAGCACGTTGGCGCGGTTGTCGAACTCGCCGCCGTGGCTGCCGCGCGCCAGCGACAGGTCCATCATGCGCTTGCGGGTGGCCGGATTGGTCAGCACGGCCAGCGGCGCCTGGCCGGTGGTGTTGATCAGGGCGACGGCGAACTTGCCGTCCTGGCCGCGCGCCTTGGCGGCGGCCGCTGCCGCGTCGATGGCCGCTTCGGACATGCCGGCCAGCTCGGCGCGGGTGTCGACCACCAGCGCGCTGGCGTTGATTTCCTTCAACACGTTCTGCTGGAAGGCGGTCTGCAGCGTGGCCAGCTCGCCGTTCAGCACTTTCAGCTTTTCCTTGTCGGCGGCGGACAGTTTGGCGCCGGCGCGCACGAAGTCGGTGTGGTAGCGCTCCAGCAGGTGCTTCGATTCGGCGTCCAGGCCCAGCTTGGCACGCTTGTCGTACAGCGATTTCACACGCGCGTACAGCTTGGCGTTCAGGTAGATGGCGTCGTTGTGCGCGGCCAGCTTGGGCGACATCTCGGTGTCGATCGCGTCCAGCTGGGCGTTGGTGTTGGCGCCCTGCAGGTTGCTGAAGGTGGTGGCCACGCGGGTCAGCAGCTGGCCGGAACGCTCCATGGCGACGATGGTGTTGTCGAAGCTGGCCGGCTTGGCGCTATGGGCGATGGCCTCGATCTCCTTCAGCTGCTGCGCCATGCCTTCGGCAAACGCGGGCGCGAAGTGCTCGTCCTTGATCAGGTCGAACTGCGGGTAGTGCAAAGGCAGCGGGCTGAGCCTGAAGAAGGGATTGCCCGCCTGGGCGGCGGCCGCAGTCGCGGCAGCAGGAGCGGCGGCGCTTTGCGCGGCGTACGCGAACGGGGTCAGCGCCAGGCCGAGGCTGGCTGCGAGGACGAGCATCTGAGGACGGGACATAGCATCTTTCTAAGTGGGCCAAGGACTACCCTGCAACAAGCTGTCAACCGGCGGCAGGACGGAAGCCGCTGATGATAGCAGGCAGTCTATACAACGTCACTCGCTATTGATGCTGCAATGCACACGCTACAATCTGCAAAACTGAACGAAAGGGTAAGCGTGGACTATTTCACCGCAGTGCGGGCATTCGTGCGGGTCGTGGAGGCAGGCAGCTTCGCCAGGGCGGCCGACACGCTGCATTGCCCGCGCAACACGGTCACCAAGCTGGTGCAATCGCTGGAAGCGCACCTGCAAGTCAAGCTGCTGCACCGGACCACGCGCAGGGTGTCCCCCACCAACGACGGCGCGGCTTATTTCCAGCGCATGTCGCGCCTGCTGGACGAATGGCAGGAGGCCGAAGCCGACGTGGCGCAGGCGCGCAACGCGCCGCGCGGCCGGCTGCGGGTGGACATGAGCACCGCGCTTGCCGCGCTGCTGGTCATCCCCACGCTGGGCGCCTTCCAGGAACGCTACCCGGCGATGCAGCTCGACATCGGCGCCAGCGACCGCCAGGCCGACATGGTGGGCGAAGGCATCGACTGCGTGGTGCGCGCCGGCGCCATCAGCGATCCGTCGCTGATCGCGCGCCACATCGGCAACCTGCCGGTGGTGACCTGCGCGTCGCCGGCCTACCTGGCGCGGCACGGCGTGCCGCTGCACCCGTCCAGCCTGGCCGGCGGCCACACACTGGTGCGCCATTTTTTCGCCGGCTCGAACCGCCAGGCGCCATGGGTGCTGACCCACGCCACCGACCCGGCCAGCCCGGCCACGCTGGCCGGACGCCACTTCCTTTCCGTCAACGACAGCAATGCGCTGCTGGCCGCCGCATTGGCGGGGCTGGGCGTGGTGCACTGCCCGCTGTTCATCGTCGGCGCGCAGATCGACGCCGGGACACTGCAGCCGCTGCTGCAGGACTGGAGCGCGCCCATGGTGCCGATCCACGTGGTGTACCCGGCCAACCGCCACCTGAGCGCGCGCACCCGCGCTTTCGTGGCCTGGATGGCGGAGGTGTTCGGCAACAGCCCGTACGCCGTCCGTCCCGGCCCGCCGGGCTAAGCCGGCGGCACCGCGGCCTGCGCCACCGCGCCATGCTTGAGGCGCTCGACAAACCAGCGCCCGGCCGGGCCCGGCGGGTGATCGCGGCGGTGGATGGCGTGCATGGAAAAACCCGCGCCCAGCCCGGTGATGCCTTCCAGCGCAATCGCCACCAGGCGGCCCGCGTCCAGGTCCTCCTGCACCATGTGCAGCGGCATGTGGCCCCAGCCGAGCCCGGCTTTCAGGAAGGCGTGCTTGGCGCCCATGTCCGCCAGGCGCCAGGCCTGTGCCGCCAGCACCCCGAAGTTGCGGCCCTCGGTCAGCGGCGAACGGTCGGTGAGCACCAGCTGCACGTGGCGCGCGGCGAGCGCGCGCAGCACCATGCCCTCGATGGCCGCCAGCGGATGGTCCGGCGCCACCACCGTCACGGCAGGCACGCTGAGCAGGTATTGCGAGGCGCAGCCCGGCGGTATTTCGGGCAGCGAGCCAATCACGGCGATGCGGCACTGCCCCGTCAACAGCGGCTGCACCACGGCGCCCAGCGCTTCCACGAACAGGCGCAGCGGCGTGCCGGGGAATTGCCGGTGGAAAGCCTGCACCGCCGCCGTCAGCGTGGCGATCGGATACATCACGTCCACCGCCACCGCCAGTTCCGGCTCCAGTCCTTCGGCCAGCGTGCGCGCCTTGGCCTTGAACGCGTCCATGCCGAGCACGGCCGAACGGGCCTGGTCCAGCAGCGCCCTGCCTTCCTCGGTCAGCTTCGGGTAGCGGCCGCCGCGGTCGAACAGCGCGAACCCCACCTGCAGCTCCAGGTTGGCCAGGGTGGTGCTGACCACCGACTGCGCGCGGCGCAGCTTGCGGCCGGCAGCCGAGAAGCTGCCTTCGTCGGCTGCGGCGATAAACGTGCGCAGCTGGTCCAGCGACATGGCATCCAGCATCCATCTACTCCTTAGATAGTATCCATCCAATTATATAGGCTTTCACGATGGATGGCCGGGGCCTAACATGCCTCCATACCAACCGCACATTGAAGGAGCAGCAGATGAACCAGGCAATCCAGCCAGCGCAACTGGCCCCAGCCGTCCAGCGCGGCATCGTGGCCCGCACCCAGGGCCACGGCCAGCGCGGCATTACCCGCCTCGTCAGCCCCGGCGACCTGGGCGAACTGATCAAACCGTTTGTCTTCCTCGATCTGTTCCGCATGGGCGGCAATGCCGGCGCCGGCGGCATGGGCATGCACCCGCACTCGGGCATTGCGACGGTGACCGTGGTGATGGAAGGGGCGATCGAATACCGCGAGACCACCGGCCAGCAAGGCGTGCTGCGCGCAGGCGGGGTGGAGTTCATGCATGCCGGCGGCGGCGTGTGGCACGGCGGCAGCCCGCACGGCGACGCCGGCGTGGCCGGTTTCCAGCTGTGGCTGGCGCTGCCGGCGCAAGACGAGAACGGCCCGGCGCACAGCCAGTACCTGGCGCCCGGCCAAGTGCCGTCCAGCGGCCCGGCCCGCGTCATTCTCGGCAACTACGAAGGCGTTGCCAGCCTGATCCAGCCGCGCGCAGCGCTGACGTATCTGCACGTGAAGCTGCGCGACGGCGAGCAGTGGCTGTACACGCCGCCGGCCGGCCACGGCGTGGCCTGGGCAGCGGTGGGCAGCGGCGCCCTGGCAGTCGGCGAGGCCGTGCTGGAAGGCGAAGTGGCAGTGTTCGACGAGGGCGGCGGCGGGCTGCTGTTCACGGCGCGCGGCGACACCGAGTTCGTGCTCGGCTCGGCGGCCAGGCATCCCTACCCGCTGGTGACGGGCATGTATTCGGTGCACACCAGCGCCGCGGCCCTGATCCAGGGAGAACACGAAATCCGCCGCATCGGCAGCCAGCTGCGTGCCGCGAAATTGATTTAAGAGTGCGCCAGCAACGCACTGCAACTTACCTAAACTAGAAAGGATTTGCCATGAACACCAACAACATCCACACTACCGCCCTGCCCCTGACCGGCCGCGTCCTGATGGCTGCCATTTTCGTCATGAGCGGCGTCGGCAAGCTGATGGCACCCGCCGCCACCATCGGCTACATCCAGGCCATGGGCCTGCCGCTGGCCGGCGCCGGGCTGGTGCTTGCCATCGTGGTGGAACTGGGCGGCGGCCTGCTGCTGGCCCTGGGCTACAAGACCCGCCTGGTGGCGCTGGTACTGGCCGCGTTCTCGGTGCTGACCGGCCTGCTCTTCCATGGCGCCATCGGCGACCAGAACCAGATGATCCACTTGATGAAAAACCTGGCCATGGCCGGCGGCCTGCTGCAGGTGGTGGCCTTCGGCGCCGGCGCCTACAGCCTGGATGCCAAAGCACTGGCCGCTACCGGCGGCCGCCGCGCAGCGGCATGAATCCAGCCGCAGCATGAAAAAAGCCAGCTCCGTGGAGCTGGCTTTTTTACGCCTGTCCTGCTCAGCCGAACAGCTTGTTGGCTGTCTTGGCGATCAATCCCCCCTGGAAACGCGCGCCGTCCAGTTCAAGCTGGCTCGGCTGCCGCTGTCCCTGCCCGCCGGCTATGGTGGTGGCGCCGTACGGGCTGCCGCCCACGATCTCATCCAGCGTCATCTGCGCCTGATAGCTGTAAGGCAGGCCGACAATCGTCATGCCGAAGTGCATCAGGTTGGTAATGATGGAGAACAGCGTCACTTCCTGGCCGCCGTGCTGCGTGGCGCTGGAGGTAAACGCGCCGCCCACCTTGCCGTTCAGCGCGCCGCTGGCCCACAGGCCGCCGGCCTGGTCCAGGAATGCGGCCATTTGCGACGGCATGCGGCCAAAGCGGGTCGGCGCACCGATGATGATGGCGTCATAGTTTGCCAGTTCGGCCACAGTGGCCACGGGCGCGCTCTGCTGCAGCTTGAAATGGCCCTTCTCGGCCACTTCCTGCGGCACCGTTTCCGGCACCCGCTTGAGGTCCACCGTTGCCCCTGCCGCGCGTGCACCGTCGGCCATGGCCTCGGCCATCGACTCGATATGGCCGTACGACGAGTAATACAGAACAAGTACCTTCGACATAACTTTCTCCATGTGGATGACTAATCGGGCACGCGCCAGCGAGCGTGCATTCTTAGCATAAAGCCATTTACAAAAACGCGTGCGCAGCCTGCCGATTGTCATCGGATTGGGAATAGTGGAGTGCCTGATCGTATATTTATCATGCGACTGGCCGCCAATATACTGGTATCACCTGCTGAGAACAGCAGCCCAACCAACTGAAAAGGACACCACCATGAGCACCCCAACCACCATCGGCATCATCGGCGCTGGCGCCATCGGCCAGGCCTTCGCCAAGCAACTGGTGCGCGCCGGCATCAACGTCATCCTCAGCAACAGCCGTGGTCCGGCATCGCTGGCGGACACCGTCAAGCAGCTGGGCGGGCTGGCCCGCGCCGGCACGGTGCAGCAGGCCGCCGAAGCCGATGTGGTGTTCCTGAGCGTAGGCTGGGGCGCGGCCGAGAGCGTCCTGCGCGGCTTGAACCTGGACGGCCGCATCCTGATCGACGCCACCAATCCGGTGTTGATGCCCGGCTTGCGCAAGGCCGAGCTGGGCGGCCGTACCTCGACGCACGTACTGAGCGGCTGGGCAAAAGGGGCGCGCGTGGTCAAAGCGTACAACACGCTGCTGTCGCAGGTGCTGGCCAGCGATCCGGAGGAAGGCGGCGGCCGCCGCGTGGTATGGGTGTCCGGCAACGACGCCGAGGCCAAGGCCGTGGTGCTGCAGCTCACCGAGCGCATCCGCTTTGCCGGCATCGACCTGGGCGGCCTTGACGTGGGCGGCGCGCTGCAGCAATTCCCCGGCGGCGTACTGCCGGCCATCAATCTGGTGCAGCTGGGCTGAGGCGCTTAGCCAGCCAGCCTGGTTTCAATGCGGCGGTCCGGAATGAACCACCAGACCGCCACCAGCACATACAGTCCGACGCTCACCCACGGATGCAGCACCGCCGTGGCGATGCCGGCGAGGTACAGCGCGATGGATAGCCACAGTTTGCGCTCCTTGCCGACCGCCAGCGCCAGCGCGGAGTTCGCGCCGTGCAGCCTGATCAGCACCTTTTCCAACAGCAGATAGGCCAGCGCGCACATGGTCAGCACCACGCCGTAGATGGCGGCGGGAATGGCGCCGAAGTGGTTCTCGCCCATCCAGCCGGTGACGAAGGGTATCAGCGACAGCCAGAACAGCAGGTGCAGGTTGGCCCACAGCACGCTGCCGTTGACCCTGCTCACCGCGTGCATCATGTGGTGATGGTTGTTCCAGTAGATGCCCACATAGACAAAGCTCAGCACGTAGCTCAGCATCACCGGCGCCAGCGGCAGCAGCGTGTCCCACGTCGCGCCATGCGGCACCTTCAGTTCCAGCACCATGATGGTGATGATGATGGCGATCACGCCATCGCTAAATGCTTCCAGCCTGCCTTTACCCATTTGCTATCCTGTCTGATTCGAAGTTGCCGGCTCGGCCACGCTGGGCATTTGCTGGCGCGGCGGCGCACTGCACACCAGCCGTGCCACGGCCTGGCTGCGTTTCGTAGGCGTCGCCTCTTGGCCCGCTTCAACCATGGCAACCAGGCGGCCCAGCTGCGCTTTGGTTTGGGCCAGCGTCAATGTGTACATGGCAGCCTCATGACTGTCCAGATAATCATCTCATAGTAGCAAACATGGCGCGTCCATCACAGCCTGCCATTCGGGAGAAGCGGCGGAGAGCAAGCAGCCGCATGCGCTATGCGCCGGCGCTGGCGCCGAACAGCTCGCGGCCTTGCCACCGGGGTGCGGATGAGCGGTCCTGGAGGGTCACCGCCTTGCCGCCCAGCCCGGCAGCGCGGGCCAGCCTGGGCAACGCGCGGCAATAGCTGCTCTGTACGCCGATCAGCCTGGCCAGCTGGCGGTATTCGAGCACCATCCCGTCCGGCACGGCAGCCAGGACAGCGACGGCGCGCTGGCGCCAGTCGTCGGACCATGGCGGCAGACCGCCCGGCAGCATGGATACCGCGTCGCCAGGCCGGATGATGCCGCCGCGCAGGACGCGCGCCAGCATGCCGCGCTGCGGGCCGATCCGGCGCGCCAGGCCAGGCGCGATGGCGTCAAGCTGGCCGCAGGCTTCGCACTGGAATGTCAGCCACAGCAGCGCATCGGTCCCTACCTGCAGCACCATACCGGAGCGCAAGCCGGCCGTATCCATGTCGAGCAGAAGGTTTTCCCGCAGCGCGTGCGCCGCCAAGCCATGGCGGGCATAGGCGGGCGCACCGGCCAGCAGGAGCTGGCGCGGCGAGAGCGGATCCGCGTGCACGTCATCGAACAGGCCCTGCCCGCCCAGCGCCAGCAGCTGGCCGGCGTCCTGCAATGGCGCCTGTCCGGTGCATCGCTGCGCGACCGCGAGAACGCGGCCCCGATCCGGCCCTGCTTGCTGAACCATGGGCTTAGCCGAACGGACGCACGCCGATCAGCGGGCCGTGCAGCCAGATGGCGAAAGCCGCCCACGCCGCCAAGCCCACCACCACCGTGATGACGGTGCCGGATGCGGTGCCGGGCGGGTAGACGGTGCCGGCGGCGCGGTCGCGGCGGCGCGAGGAAGCAAAGCAAACAACGGCCCACGCCAGGAAGCTGCCGAACAACAGCACGTCCGCCACCGTGCCGTTGGCCAGCAGGTGCGCCAGCGCCCACGCTTTCACGCCCAGCAGCATCGGATGATGCAGCCTGGCCTTGATGCGATTGCGCGGCACATAGGCGGCGGCGAGGAAGATGAAGGCGAAAACGGTCAGCAGCGCCGCCAGGTGGCGCATGCCCACCGGCTGCGTCCACAGCACGAGCGGCGCCTGGCGCGCCTGGCCGTAGCCCCAGATCAGCAGCGCGAAGCCGGCCAGCGCCAGCAGCGAATAGACACCTTTCCAGCCGTTCTCGCCCAACCGTGCGCGCATGGCGGTGCGCCATGGGTCGGCCACGATGCGCACCGAGTGGACCCCAAGGAAAATCAGCAAACCCAGTACCAGCACAGTCATCGCGTCGCTCCATGTTGAAGATGGCTTGACGATAATTCAAAATGGTCGGAGCGGCAACCTGCGTGCGACGAAAGCGCGTGAAAGTGGCGCAAAACCGAAGCAATCAGCGTGCTACCATCGTCGCATGGCCAACTCTTCCCCCATCCGGTACGACGCCATCGTGGCAGGCAGCGGCCCCGGCGGCGCCAGCGTGGCGCGCGCCATGGCGTTGCGGGGCATGCGCGTGCTGGTGCTGGAACAGGGCAGCGCGGCGCCGCTGGCGGGCACGCTGGGCCAGATGGCCGCCATCGCGGCCGTTCCGGGCCAAGGCGCGTTCCTGCACAGCGACGCGTCGCTGCTGGTGCGGGGGCTGGTGGCGGGCGGCAGCTCGGCCATCAATTTCGCCACTGCGGCGGCGCCGCCGCAGGCCATGTTTGCCGCGCACGGCATCGACCTGGCGCCGCAACTGGCAGCGCTGCGCGCCGAGTTGCCGATGGCGCCGCTGCCGGACAGCCTGGTCGGCCCGATGGCGGCGCGCCTCCTGCAGGCGGCGCGCTCGCTGAACCTGGACTGGCACAAGCTCGACAAGATGATACGGCCGCAGATCTGCCGCAGGGGCTGCTGGCGCTGCGTGTACGGCTGCCCCTACGGCGCCAAATGGACGGCGCGCGATTTCCTGGAGCAGGCTTGCGCCCACGGCGCGGTGCTGGCCGATGAGGCGCGCGTGACGCGGGTGCTGCTGCGCGGCGGCCGCGCGATCGGCGTGGAAGCAGTAGTGGGCGGCGAGCTGCGCGCGCTGCTGGCTGACACGGTGGTACTGGCCGGCGGCGGCATCGGCAGCCCGCGCCTGCTGCACAGCTCAGGCCTGGCGCCGCGCAGCGTGCCTTTCTTCAGCGACCCGGTGGTGGCGGTGATGGGCAGCGTGGACGACCTGGATGCGCACGACGCCGGCGCCGAAGTGCCGATGGCCGCTGGCATGCAGCTGCAGGACGACGGCATAGCGCTGGCCGACCTCACGCTGCCCAAGCCCATGTACCAGGCGTTCGCCCTGCAGGTGGGGCGCTTCGGCCGCGTGGCGGCGCATGCGCGCACGCTGAGCATCATGGTGAAGATACGCGACGAGATCGGCGGCGGCATCGGCCCGCACTGGGTGGACAAGCGGTTGCAGGCGGCGGACAGGAACAAGCTGAAACAGGGCGAGGACATTGCGCGCGGCGTCCTGGCGGCGGCGGGGGCCAAGCATGTGTTCAGGAGCTGGCACTTTGCCGCGCACCCCGGCGGCAGCGTGCGCATCGGCGACGGCGTGGACAGCGACCTGCGAACGGCCACACCGGGCTTGTATGTGTGCGACGCGTCGGTGATACCGGGACCGTGGGGCTTGCCGCCCACGCTCACGCTGCTGTGCCTGGGCCAGCGGCTGGGCGAGCACATCGCGGACGGCGTTGAGGCCGGCGGCACTGGACGCGGCGCCGCAGGTGCGGCTGCCGGCCAGCGCCAGCAAGGCATGCCGATGCTGATCGCCGCGTCCGGGCCGGCGGTCGCGGCCGGCGAGGCCGGCGCCCCCGGTGGTGGTGGCGACCCTGGCGCAGCTGGTGCAGGGGGGGCCCCCGGCGCCGCTGGCGCCGGCGGTGTCAGTAGTGGGGCGGACGCTCGTTGAGCGGCCCCTGCCCGCCCTGCGGATTGTCGCGCAGGTGCTGGGCCAAGGCGTGCAGCATCTGCTCCAGCTTGTCGATCTGCTTTTGCTGCTCGTAGATGCGCTGGTTCAGCGACTCCACCATGTCTTCCTGGTGGGCGATCTTGATTTCAATGTCGACGAATCGGTCTTCGGTGCTCACTGCTTGCTCTCCGCGGTAAAGCCGTATTGTACCGGCGCCAGCAGCTCGACATCGGGCAGGTCGGCCGCCACCTGCGCCACGGTGGCGTGGCGCTGCAGGGCATGCACCACCACCGGCAGCGGCTCGGCCCAGATCTCGGGCAGGTCGCGTTCGTCCGGCGCCAGCACCGGGAAAGCCAGCTGCTCGCGCGGCGGCGTGAATTGCGCGTCCACGCCGGGCTTGTTGCCGCGCGCGTCGATGCGGTACCAGCCATGGCCTTCCAGGTACACGGCGTTCAGGCCGTGCAGGCAGAACGGCGGACCTTCCGTGCCCACCGCCAGGCGCTGGTAGCACAGGCCGGCGGGAATGCGGTTGGCGCGCAGCAGCGCCGCCAGCAAGTGGCTCTTGGCATAGCAGTAGCCGGTGCCGTGGCGCAGCACGTCGGAGGCGCGGCAGGTCACCGGGTCCATGCGGTAGTCCCAGCTGTGCTTGATGTGGTCGCGCACGAACTCGAAGCAGCGGCGCGCCACCTCGGCGTGCGTGGCGGCGCCGGCCGCCAGTTCGGCCGCCTTGCGGGCGACATCCGGATGACCGCCGTCGATCCAGTTGCCGGAGGCGAGGTAGTGATCAGTTGGCATTGGGATTGGGCACCGCTTTCGGGGTAGCCAGCAGTTCTTTCATGCGCGCCAGGCGTTCGCGCGGACTGATGATTTCGGATTCCTTCGGCACCGCGTCGCCCACGTCCAGCTGCATCTCCTTGATGAAGCGCGACTGGTCGCAATGCACTTGCTCGCCGGCGCGCTTGCGCTTCTTGCACCAGGTGATCTGCAGGGTACGCTTGGCGCGCGTGATGCCCACGTACATCAGGCGCCGCTCTTCCTCGATGCGCTGCGCCATCGTTTCGACCGGCGCGTCCGGGTCGCCCTTGTGCGGCAGGATGCCTTCCTCGCAGCCGACCAGGAACACATGCGGATACTCCAGCCCCTTCGACGCGTGCAGGGTGGACATGCGGATCGCGTCCGGCTCTTCGTCCTTGCCCTCCAGCATGGTCATCAGGGCCACCATCTGGGTCAGCTCCAGCACGTTCTTTTCCTCGCCGTCGCGGTCCTTGCCGCCACGGCCGCGGTCCTTCAGCCAGTTGACGAATTCCATCACGTTCTGGAACTTGCCCTGCGCGGCGCGCTCCTCGAAACTGTCGTACAGGTAGGACTCGTAGTGGATGGCTTCCATCAGGTCGTCCAGCACCTGCGCGGCGTTGTCGCCGGACCCGGCCGCGCCGGGGCGGCTGGCGCGCGCCTCCAGGTTGTTGATGAAGTTGCAGAACTCGCGCAGCGGCAGCAGCTGGCGGTCCGGCAGCTTGGCTTCGATGCCGCCCTTGAACACGGCCTCGAACAGCGAGCACTGCCACTGGCCCGAGAACGCGCCCAGCACTTCCAGCGTGGACTGGCCGATGCCCCGGCGCGGCGTGGTGACGGCGCGGATGAAGGCCGGGTCGTCGTCCTGGTTGGCCAGCAGGCGCAGGTAGGCGATGATGTCCTTGATCTCGGCCTTGTCGAAGAAACTCTGGCCGCCGGAGATCGTGTACGGGATGCGCTGGTTGCGCAGCGCCTGCTCGATGATGCGGGCCTGGTGGTTGCCACGGTACAGGATGGCGTAATCGGTCCACTGGTTCTTGCGCTCGAAATGGTCGGCCGAGATCATGATGGCCACCTGCTCGGCCTCCTGCTCGTCGTTCGGCATGGCGTGCACCTTGATCGGCTCGCCCAGGCCGTGTTCGGACCACAGCGACTTCTCGAACAGTTTCGGGTTGTTGCCGATGACCGCGTTGGCCGCCTGCAGGATGCGCGTGGTGGAGCGGTAGTTCTGCTCCAGCTTGATCAGCTTCAGGTCCGGGAAGTCCACCTTCAGGTTGGCCAGGTTTTCCACCGTGGCGCCGCGCCACGCGTAGATGGCCTGGTCGTCGTCGCCCACGGCGGTAAACATGGGCTTCTTGCCGATGCCGGTGACCATCAGCTTTACCAGCTCGTACTGGCAAGTGTTGGTGTCCTGGTATTCGTCCACCAGCAGGTAGCGCAGGCGGCGCTGCCACTTGTCGCGCACCGCGCCGTTCTCGCGGAACAGCTCCACCGGCAGGCGGATCAGATCGTCGAAGTCGACCGCCTGGTAGGCCGCCAGCGTCGACACATAGCTGCCATAGATGCGGGCCGATTGCGCCTCGTCCTCGTCCTTGGCGTCGCGCAGCGCGTCGGCCGGCTCCACCAGGCCGTTTTTCCACAGCGAAATATCGTTCTGGATGCCGCGGATGATCTGCTTGTCGGTGGTGATGGCCAGGTCCTGCACCAGCGAATAGCAGTCGTCGCTGTCCATGATGGAGAAGCGGTCCTTCAGGCCCAGGTGGTTCGCTTCCTGGCGCAGGATTTTCACGCCCAGCGAGTGAAAGGTGGATACTGTGAGCAGCTTGGCCTGGCGCGGCTGCTTGAGCAGCTTGGCGACCCGCTCCTGCATCTCCAGCGCGGCCTTGTTGGTGAAGGTCAGCGCGGCGATGGTGCGCGGATCGTAGCCCCGGTCCTCGACCAGGTGGGTGATTTTCTGGGTGATGACGCGCGTTTTGCCCGAGCCCGCGCCGGCCAGCACCAGGCAGGGGCCGTCCAGGTAGAGCACGGCTTCGCTTTGCGGAGCATTGAGACCGAACTGTGGTGCGTTAGACATGATTTCCAGGCGGGAGGGGCGAAACAAGCCGGTCATTGTAGCAGCGCAAGCATTGATAATTCAGGCTGCGGCAGAATATAGTGTCATTGGACTCATACATAATCGGGCAGCATCATGAAATTTGAACACCTCATCGAAATCAACGATCCGCTGAATCCGCTGATCGACGAACTCAGCCACGAACAGCTGTGGCGCGGCCTGGTGCTGCGCGCCGAATCGCCCAAACTGTTCGTGCCGCACCTGGATGACTGCCAGATCGCCGACCGCCAGGAAAACAGCTTCAGCCGCAAGCTGCGCTACGGCGAACTGGTGATCGCCGACCAGGTGTTGCTGGAGCCGATGCGCCGCGTGCGCTACGAAGTTGCTCCGCAGCAGGATATCAGCGCGTCCAGCCTGACCATGACCATCGAGACGCCGCAGCCGGGCACCTTGTGGGTACGCTTCGAGTACGACGACGGCCACGACGCGGCCACCGACCAGGCCAACGCCATGTACGACGAGTTCCGCAAGTCGGCCTACCAGGAGTCGGACATCGACACCATCCGCGTGCTGCGCGATCTGGCCGAGCAGGGGCGGCTCGATTCGATGCTGAACTGAGCCGGGCTGGTTTGAGCCGAGCTTACAGGGCCGCTGCGCGGCCCCACACCTGTTCCATGTGCAACTGCAGGCCGGCCTGCCCAAGCGCCCCCACCTCCAGCACCTCGCGGATGGCACCGGGTGCAGTGCGCGTGTCGCGCTGCAGCGGCTGCGGCAGCGGTGCGCCGGACGGGCCCAGCAGCGACGTCACCCACGGCGTGGTGGCATTCAGCCCCTTGCGCGACACCACCCCCACTTCCCCGTTCAGCAGGCGTACGCAAGTGCCGATGGGATAAATCCCCAGCTCGCGTATCAGCACGGCGGGCAGCAGGCTGTCCAGCGTGTTGCGGGCATCGAGCAGCAGGTCGCGCAGCGCGGCGTTGGGCGTCATGCTGTTGCGGTAGCGGCGCGGCGCCAGCCGGGCGCAATAGCGGTCCGCCAGCGCCACCAGCTTGGCCGATTCCGGCACGTATGGCCCGGTCTTGCCGCCCGGATAGCCCGTGCCGTCCTCATTCTCGTGGTGCGCCAGCACGCAGGCCAGCCAGCCCGGGTGCTCGATGCCGGCCTGGCGCAGCAGCACCACACCCGCCTGCGGATGGAACCGCACCACGTGCCGGTCGGCTTCGCCAAGCGGCGCGCCGGACGCCTGCAGCCGGTCGTGCACTCCCAGCATGCCCACGTTCATGGTCAGCGCCGCCAGCGTGATGGTCTGGACATCGTCATCCGGCTTCTTCAGCGCCAGCGCCATGAGCTGCGCCACCACCGCCGTGTCCACGCTGTGACGCACCGAATACGGCACGCTGGAGCGGCTGTGCAGCAAGCTCGCCACGGCCACGTCCGCATTGAGCCGCAGCGCCGACGTCACCAGCGCGGCAATCTGCTCCAGCATGCCTTGCGTATTGCCAAAGGGCACGCCGGTGGCGATCTGCTGCAGCGCCCGCTGCAAGTCCAGCTGCGCGCCGTTGAGCAGGCGCAGCACCGACTGCGGCGCGCGCGACTGCGGCAACGCTTCGCTCCAGTCCTCATACACGCCGCGCTCGGTCAGGCTGTCGAGCTGGCAGCGGTCGGCAACCAGATGCCCTTTGCGCGCCAGCAGGCCGCCGCCGTCCCCGTACACATCCCAGGGCAACAGCTGGCCGACGTGCAGCTCGTCAGGGCCGATCTTCCGAATCTTCACTACTGGTCTCCGCCTGCGGTTGACTACGTGGCGCCTATTCTACAGTGTTGCCCTACATCAAGTTCCCGGCGTGCAATCGGGACAAGGCTGCGGCGCGGGCGGCTCCTTGGCCAGCTGCTGGGCCAGGTCGCGCAGCGCGGTGCGCACGCCCTCCTCCACGACCGGATGGTAGAAAGGCATGTCCAGCATGGCGTCCACCGTCAGCCCGGCCTGGCAGGCCCAGGACAGCAGGTGGCCGATATGCTCGGCGCGCGGCCCTATCATCTCGGCGCCCAGGAAGCGGCCGCTGCCGAACTCGCCGTAGACCCGCAGCATGCCGTGATTTTGCAGCATCACCCGGCTGCGGCCCTGGTTGCTGAACGACACCATGCCGACCGCGAAGCGGCGGTTGTGGCTGGCGCACAAGGCCTGGTAGCCCGCGCCCAGGGTGGCGATCTGCGGCTCGCAGAAGGCCACCGTGAGCGGCGTGCGGCGCAGGCCCGGCTGCACGGCCGGAAAGCGCGCCGCGTTGGCGCCGGCGATCTTGCCCTGGTCGGCCGCCTCGCCCAGCAGCGGCAGCTCGTCGTCGGCGTCGCCGGCGATGAAGATGGCGCTGCTGCCGCACTGCATGGTGTGGCGGTCGTACAGCGGGATGCCGCGCCGGTCCAGCGCGATCTGCGCCAGCTCCAGGTTCAGCGCGTGCACATTCGGATTGCGGCCTATGGCCGACAGCACATAGTCGTAGCGCTCTTGGCGCTGCTGGCCGGTGGCGTCGCGGCTGGTCAGCACCAGTTGCTCGCTGCCGTCCTGCGCGCGTTCCACCGCCGCCACCTGGGTCTGGAAGCGGATGTCCAGCTCGGCGCTGAGCACGCGGGCGGCCTCGGCCAGCACCTGCGGATCGCCCAGCTGCGCCACGCTGCCGCCGCGCGCGTAAATTGCCACCCGCACGCCCAGCCGGTGCAGCGCCTGGCCCAGTTCCAGGCCGATCACGCCGGTGCCCACCACCGCCACCGAGGCCGGCAGGTCGGTCCAGTCGAACACCGCGTCGCTGGTGATGACGCGCGCGCCGGCCTGCTGCCACTCCTTGGGCACCACGGGGCTGGAGCCGGTGGCGATGACGATGCGCTCGGCCTGCACCAGCGTGTGCTCGTCCAGCTGCAGCGCGCGCGGGCCGGTGAAACGGGCGTGGCCGCGCAGCTTGTCTGCCTCGGGAATGTGTTCCATGCCTTCCAACACGAAGCCGACAAAGCGGTCGCGTTCGCTGCGCACGCGCGCCATGACGGCCTGGCCGTCAATGCGGACCTGCCCCGGGTGCACGCCGAACGCGGGCGCGGCGGCCAGCGCGTGGGCGGCCTCGGCCGCCGCGATCAGCAGCTTGCTGGGCATGCAGCCGACCCGGGCGCAGGTGGTGCCGTAGGGGCCGCTCTCGATCAGCACCGCCCGCTTGCCGCCGGCCCGGGCCGCGCGATAAGCCGTCAGCCCGGCACTGCCGGCGCCGATGATGGCCACATCGGTATGTAGTTGCTTCATGCGCACTCCGTTTATTTTTTTCGTTCAGAAATACTACTCTGTTGCGAAATTTTAAGCATGAATGCTGGAAAGGCATTAGTATTGCTTATCATTTTCGATTCATATAAGCGCGGCTAATAAACCACTTATGGCAAATCTGGACTACAAGGCGCTGGCGGTGCTGGATGCCGTGGCCAGCCACGGCAGCTTTGAAAAAGCGGCAAGCGCGCTGGGCATCAGCCAGTCCGCCGTGTCCCAGCGCATCAAGGCGCTGGAAGACAGCAGCGGCCGCCTGCTGATTGTGCGCGGCGTCCCGTGCGTTCCCACCGGCCTGGGCCAGCGCCTGATTGCGCACCACCGCAACGTGCGGCTGATGGAAGCGTCGCTGGACATCGACCTGGGCAACCGGGTCAGCATGCCGGAAATTTCGCTCGCGGTGGACGCCGCCAGTCTCGCCACCTGGTTCCCGCTGGCCCTGCCGCCGCTGCTGACGCCGCCGCGTTGCCAGCTCGACGTGCAGCAGGCCGGGCGCGAGCAGGCACTGCACATGGTGCAGGAAGGCAGCGTATTTGGCGCCGTCGCGGCCCGGGCCGAGGCCGGCGCGGGCGGTCTGAACGGCCCGGCCAGCACGCCGCTGGGCGTCATGCGCTACCTCTGCGTGGCCACGCCGGTGTTCGCCGGCCACTGGTTCGGCGACGGCTTCTCGGCCGAAGCGGTACAGCTGGCACCGGCGGTAGTCAGCGAGCGGGCCGCCATGGCCCGCTTCCTGGCCGGCGCCGTTGGCCAGCAGGGCAGCTTCCCGCACCACACCTTGCCGGTCTCGCCCGCGCTGTACGAATGCATTTACGGCGGCCTGGCCTACGGCCTGCTGCCCCAGCTGCACGCGGCCGGCGCCATCGACAGCGAACGCCTGGTCGACGTCGCCCCCGGTTACGTGCTCGACGTCCCGCTCGACTGGCACGCCTGGAACCTCGACACCCCCTTCACGCGTGCCCTGTCCGAGCAAATCATCACCAGCGCCCGCCGCTACCTCCTACAACCATAGGCCTTCCCCGACAAGCGAGCTAAGCCGCATTTCCCCAACTTCGGGGTCAGACCCCGCAGGTGGGGCAAAGGCGCGCCTGGCCATGCGACATCCCCACCAGGCACCCGCCAGTCGAGGAAATCATCACCAGCGGCCCGCGGCGACCGCCTACCACCATAGTCCTTTCCCGACAAACGAACTCAGCCGCATAACCCCTACTTCGGGGTCTGACCCCGAGGTAGGGGTTATGCGGCACAGGCTGCTTGGGCTAGATGTCGAGGGGGTCGACTTCGAGCGACCATTTGACGCGGGTTTTGAGGCTGCGCAGGGTGTCCATCCATTCCTTCAGGAACACTTGCAGATTGGGACGCGAGGCGCACTCGACCAGCAACTGGGCGCGGTCGACATTGTGGATGCGCGTCATCGTCATCGGTATCGGGTCGTTGATGGTGATGCCGGGATGGAGCACGCAGTCGCGCGCGATCTCGAGGAATTCGATCGCCGTGGCCAGCTCCGGCGCTTCGGCCCGCAACAATGCCTGGAACAGATACGGCGGCAACCCGGCCTGCTTGCGCTCGTCCAGCAGCGCGGAGGCGAAGTGGTCGTAGTCGTGGTGCACCACCGCCGAGTACAAGGGGTGCTGCGTGTAGCGGGTCTGGATCAGCACTTCGGCCGCACTGCCGCCTTCGGTCTGCGCGGCCCGACCGGCCCGGCCGGCCACCTGCATCAGCTGCGCGAACAGGCGCTCGCTGGCGCGGTAGTCCTGCGAGAACAGCGCCGTGTCCGGATTCATGATGCCGACCAGCGTGAGCTTCTTGAAATCGTGCCCCTTGGCGACCATCTGCGTGCCAATCAGGATGTCCACCTCGCCCCGGTGCACGGTGTCGAACGCTTCCTGCGCGCTGCCCTTCTTGCGCGTGCTGTCGGCGTCAATCCGCAGGATGCGCGCTTCCGGGAACAGCGCCTGCAGGCCCTCTTCCACCCGCTGCGTGCCGCGCCCGACCGGCTGCAGGTCGACGTTGCCGCAAGTCGGGCAGTGGTGCGGGATGCGCATCTCCAGGCTGCAGTGGTGGCAGCGCAGCCGGTGCTCCGGCTTGTGCAGCACCATGAAGGAGGTGCAGCGCGTGCAGTCGCTGATCCAGCCACACGATTCGCAGCAGATCACCGGCGCATAGCCGCGCCGGTTCAAAAACAGCAGCGACTGCTCGCCGCGCGCCATGCGCAGCTTCAACGCCGCCACCAGCGCCCCCGTGAGGCCGTCGCGCGGCTTGTCGCGCTCCATGTCGATCAGCTTGACCGCCGGCAGCACGGCGGCCTTCACGGCCCGTTCGCGCAGCGCCAGCAGCCTGTAGCGCCCGCCCTGCGCGTGGTGCCAGCTTTCCAGCGACGGCGTGGCCGAACCGAGCACGATGGGGATTTTCAGCTGCCAGGCGCGCCACACCGCCAGGTCGCGCGCGGAGTAGCGCAGCCCTTCCTGCTGCTTGTAGGACGGGTCGTGCTCTTCGTCGATGACGATCAGCTTCAGCTTCGGCAGCGAGGACAGGATGGCCAGCCGCGTGCCGAGCACGATGCGCGCCTGCCCCTGGTGCGCGGCCAGCCAGTGCAGCATGCGCTCGCCTTCGGACAGGCTGCTGTGCAGCGTGGCCAGCATGACGCCCGGGAAACGGGCGCGGATATTGCCTTCCAGCTGGGGCGTGAGGTTGATCTCCGGCACCATGATCAGGATCTGGCCCTGCGGTTCGCGCTCCAGCACCTGGGCGCACGCCTGCAGATAGACTTCGGTCTTGCCGCTGCCGGTGACGCCGTACAGCAGCGCCGGCTGGTAGCCCTGCGCGCCGCCGATGTAGTCGGCCGCCGCCTGCTGCTCGGGATTGAGCTGGGGCATGTTCAGCGGCGTGTGATCGTGGCTGTCTTCCAGCTTGCCCAGTTTCTTGATGGCACGATCGAGCGCCACCGTGGTCAGCACCCGCAGATTCTTCGGCAGGCCGGGCAGCGCCACCTCGCCCAGCGGGCGCTGGTAGTAGTCGGCCGCGAAGCCGGCCAGCGCCAGCCATTGCGCGGACAGCGGCGCCAGCTGGTGGCGCACCGCCAGCGCGTCCTTGAGCTTGTCAGCCGGCACCTCGCTGTGCTCGGCCAGGCCGACGATCAGGCCCATCACTTCCCGGCGCGCGAACGGCACCAGCGCCAGTTGGCCAACCTGGGGACGCGCGCCGTCCCCGCCCACGCCCGCCTCGTACTGCCAGCGGTAGTCGAAGACAGCGTTCAACGGGGTGTCGAGCGCGATTCTCAGTATGCACTGCGCCATCTGGTCCTAACTTGGTCGAATCCGGCCTGAAGATGCGGTGCTTTTCGGGCCGGCATCTCCATCCAATTGATTGTGGATAACTTTGTGAACAACGGATACTTAATTTCAGGAAACCGATAACCGGGAGTGGGAAATTCACATAACCGGCTCCCAAACCGCTCTTTTTTATTCTTTAAAATCAATGGCTTGCAAAATCCCTCCCAGAGGGCTCAAAAACCATACCACTTTTCCCCTTGCTGTGCATAAGTGAAGTATTTAGGGCCGACTTTTTTACTGAAATCAAGTACTTTTTGCGGATCGGTCAGGCCGCCCGCTCGCTTGTGCGGTACAGCATGCAAGCCGCATACAGGGCCCGGCGCATTCTACACATTCTGCTATGCCTGGGTTTGTGCAAACGCAATGTAATTGAGGCAAGAAAAACTTATCTAAATATCATGCACCGCAACATTTCTTCATCAGAAATCTTAGCAATGTGACTAAGTCACGGTTTACTAAGTACTTTTCGTTTTTATCCACAGTTTTTGTGGATAACTTTGTGGAGAATGCGCCCATAAGACCACTTTTGCCTTGGGATAAAGTTTACTTCGCCCCCTCCCCTGCCCGGCAACGAAAAAATAAGCCTTTTGAAATCAGTCACTTGGATCGCCGCTCCGGGCGGATGGATTTTCACTGCCTGTTATTTCCGCAGCAAAAAAAATTGTGCATAAGTCGCTCTGCATTGGTGCGTGCAGGCATGAAAAAAGGGCGCGCTCCCGAGGAAACGCGCCCTTTGTCATGAAACTACATCAGGCGCTGCGCAGCGTACGGCTATGCGCATGTACAGCATCGACCATGGTGGCGACAGACTCCGGCGGCGTGAATTGCGAGATGCCGTGGCCCAGGTTGAACACATGGCCGGTGTCGTGCTTGCCGTAGGCGTTGAGCACCTTGACCACCTCGGCGCGGATCTGCTCCGGGCTGGCAAACAGGATGGCCGGGTCCAGGTTGCCCTGCAAAGCCACTTTATCGCCCACCAGGGCGCGGATCTTGCTCAGGTTGGCGGTCCAGTCCAGGCCGATGGCGTCGGCGCCGATGGCGGCGATTTCCTCGGCCCAGTGGCCGCCGCCCTTGGTGAAGACGATGGCGGGTATCTTCACGCCGTCTTTTTCACGCTTGAGCAGGGATACCACTTTCTGCATGTACTGCAGCGAGAATTCCTGGAAGGCGCCGTCGGCCAGCGCGCCGCCCCAGGAGTCGAACACCATCACCGCTTGCGCGCCGGCGTCGATCTGGGCGTTCAGGTAGTCGGCCACCGACTGGGCGTTGATGCTCAGAATGCGGTGCATCAGGTCGGGGCGGCCGTACAGCATCTTCTTAATGGTGTGGAACTCGCGCGAACCCTGGCCTTCCACCATGTAGCAGGCCAGCGTCCATGGGCTGCCGGAGAAGCCGATCAACGGCACGCGGCCGTTCAGTTCGGTACGGATCTGGGTCACGGCCTTGAACACGTAGTCCAGCGAACCGGCTTCCGGAGCGCGCAGCGCCAGCACGTCCGCTTCGGTTTTCAGCGGACGCTCGAATTTCGGGCCTTCGTTTTCCACGAAATGCAGGCCCAGGCCCATGGCGTCCGGTATGGTCAGGATGTCCGAGAACAGGATGGCCGCGTCCAGCGGGTAGCGCTCGATCGGCTGCAGCGTGACCTCGGTGGCCAGGTCGGGATTGGTGGCCAGGCCCATGAAGGAGCCGCCCTTGGCGCGCGTGGCGCGGTATTCCGGCAGGTAGCGTCCGGCCTGGCGCATCAGCCACACGGGGGTGTACTCGGTGGGCTGGCGCAGCAGCGCGCGCAGGAAGGTGTCGTTCTTCAGCGGGGCAAATTGTGGCATGGAATGCAATCAAAAAGCGAAGGAAAGGGGCTATTATCGCATCCCCTGCCGCCTTTTTTGCGCATCGACTGCGGCTGTCTGTATCATTCGGCAGATATTTACGGAGCGAAGCCATGTCCATCACGCCGCAGTCCCCTGCCAGCCCGGCGCCGTACGGCGCGTGGGCGTCCCCGATCAGTGCCGCCCTGGTGGCGGCCGGCGCCACGCCGCTGTCTTCCCTGGCCCTGGGCCCGGACGGCGACCTGTATTGGCTGGCGGGCCGCGCCAGCGAGGCCGGCCGCCAGACTTTGCAGCGCCGCCACGGCGCGCGCACGGACGAGGTCACGCCCTTGCCGCTGAACGTGCGCACCCGGGTACACGAATACGGCGGCGGCGCCTACGCGGTGCACGGCGATACCGTGTATTTTTCGCATTTCGCCGACAACCGGCTGTACTGCCGCGGCGGCGACGCCGAGGCAGCCCCCTTCACGGCGCCGGGACGCCAGCGTTTCGCCGATTTCGTGGTGGACGCGGCGCGCCAGCGCCTGATCGCGGTGCGCGAACAGCATCCTGACGATCCGGCTTCCCACGCGCAGCCGGCGAACGCGCTGTGCGCGGTGGGCCTGCCGGGCAGCGCTGCGGCGGGCGCCGAGACCGTTCTGGCCTCGGGCCACGACTTCTATTCGTCGCCGCGCCTGTCGCCGGATGGCCGCATGCTGGCCTGGCTGACCTGGGACCATCCACGCATGCCGTGGCAGGGCACCGAACTGTGGCTGGCGGCCGTGCTGGAAGGCGGCACGCTGGGCACGCCGCTGTGCATCGCGGGCGGCCCGCAGGAATCGATCTGCCAGCCCGAGTGGGCGCCGGACGGCCGGCTGTACTTCGTGTCCGACCGCAGCGGCTTCTGGAACCTGTACCGCCACCGCGATGCCGGCGGACCGGCCGACGCGATCTGCCCGATGGAGGCCGAGTTCGGCTCGCCGCACTGGACCTTCGGCAATGCGATGTACGGCTTTGCCAGCGCCCAAGAAATCGTCTGCACCTATATCGACAAGGGGGTCAGCCGCCTGGCGCGCCTGGATATCGCCGGCGGCAGGCTGGCCGCCATCGCCACCCCTTACGAGGAAATCCGCGAACTGCGCGTGGGCCGGGGCCGAGGCGCAGGCTTCCTTGCGCTGCTGGGCGGCAGCCCCACCATTCCGCTGGAGCTGGCGCGCATCGACCTGTCCAGCGGTGAACTGGAAGTGCTGGCGCACTCGATCGCCGACACGCCGGACCTGGGCTACCTGTCGGTCCCGCAGAGCATCAGCTACCCCAGCGCGAGCGGCCGCACCGCGCATGCCTTCTTCTACCCGCCGGCCAACCAGGACATGCAGGCGCCGGAGGACAGCAAGCCGCCGGTGATCGTG
The DNA here is from genome assembly GCF_001425045.1 of Massilia sp. Root351. Lineage (GTDB taxonomy): Bacteria > Pseudomonadota > Gammaproteobacteria > Burkholderiales > Burkholderiaceae_D > Rugamonas. The sequence goes on from NZ_LMDJ01000003.1 coordinate 144,246, forward strand.
ATCAGCCACGGCGGCCCCACCAGCATGACGGTCAACACGCTCAAGCTGGCCACGCAATTCTGGACCAGCCGCGGCTTCGGCGTGCTGGACGTGAACTACGGCGGCAGCACCGGTTTCGGCCGCGCCTACCGCGACGCGCTCCAAGGCCAGTGGGCCATCGTCGATGTGGAGGATTGCATCGCCGGCGCGCAGTACCTGGTCCAGCATGGCATGGCCGACGGCGAACGCCTGATCATCCGCGGCGGCAGCGCCGGCGGCCTGACGACCTTGTGCGCCCTTACCTTCCACGACGTGTTCAAGCTCGGCGCCAGCTACTACGGCGTGTCCGACCTGAAGGGACTGGACCAGGACTCGCACAAGTTCGAATCGCATTACAACGAATACCTGATCGCGCCGGCGCCGCACGCGGACGCCTTGTACCAGGCGCGCTCGCCGATCAACCACACGGACCGCCTGGCGCGCCCCATGATCTTCTTCCAGGGCCTGGACGACAAGGTGGTGCCGCCGCAGCAGTCCGAATCGATGGTGCAGGCGCTGAAGCGGCGCGGCGTGCCGGTGGCCTATGTGGCGCTGGAGGGCGAGGGCCACGGCTTCCGCAAGGCCGAGAACATCATCCGCACGCTGGAGGCGGAGCTGTATTTTTACCAGCGCATGTTCGGCTTGCCGACGGCCGGGGCGCACGCCGCGGTCGAGATCCACAACCTGTAAAGCACGATGACGGACCAGCAACTGCTCGCGGAATTCGAGGCGCTCAGCCTCGACGAAAAGATGATACTGGCGCTGCTCGCCCTGATCGGCGACGCCACCGGCCGCACGGCCATCCTGGACCTGATGAACAAGGCCGGCGTGCGCGATCCGCGCGGCTTCATGTTCAATGTGGACACGCTGGACGAGCCGCTGCGCAAGCTGGAGCGGCTGGCCTTCACCACCGTGGTCACCGCGCGCGGCTACACCTGCAACGCCAAGCTGCGCTGGCCGGCGATCCGCGCCGCCATCGGCGCGCACTTGCTGGGCGACCTGTGCACCGCCTACGAAGCGCTGAACCCGATGCGCCAGGGCTGGAACGGCGCACTGGAAGCGCGCAGCTACCGCCAGGCCGTGGCGCGCCTGCGCATGGCGCTGCTGCGCGGCCAGGCCCCGCAGCAGGTGCTGCCGCTGCTGCAGGCCTGCATGGTGTGCTACGAGGCGGCGCAGCTGCACCCGGTGGTCGACATCTTCACCAGGCCGCTGGAAGCGGGCATGCTGATCCTGGTGCATCCGCTGCTGGTGGACGACGTGTTTACCCTGCTGCTGCAGCACTGCCAGCGCGACCCGTCGCTGGCGCCCACCGTGCGCGGCCTGACCGGGCGCCATGTGCAGCGCCGCCTTGCCAAGAACGAGTACATCACCGAAACGTTCCGCATGGCGCTGGCCGAAGACGCCATCCTGTGCGGGGAGCTGAAGCAGGCCGTGGTCTACCTGGAGGGCCTGGACGGCGCGCTGCCGCAATTCCTGCTGAGCGTGATCCTGCTGCTGCGCGGCGAACTGGACAAATCGCTGCAGGGCTTCGAGGCGGCGCTCAAAGCGCTGCGGCGCGAATCGGGCAAGCGCAAGCTGCTGTTCCAGGGCATGGGCGGCCATCTGTACGTGCTGGCCATGCTGCGCAGCGCGGACCCGAAAATGCAGAAGGCAGCCGAGAGCTACCTGGAGCTGGCCATCCACGCGCAGGCCAATCCGGACAGCGCGGTGTACGCGCAACTGAGCATGCTGCGCCAGATCCGCGCCGGCACCATGCAGACCGACGTGGTGCTGTCGCGCACCTGGGAAACGGCGATGCAGCCGCAGATGTTCCAGGCGCTGCTGTGGTTCTGGCTGGCGTTGCCGCAGCTGGAGGGCAAGCGCGAACAGCTGCACGCGCTGGCGCAGCAGGCTGAAACGCTGGGCTACAAATTCATCGCCGCGCAGGCCGCCAGCCTGCTGGGCCACCACGGCGACGCCGACATGGCCACCCATGCGGCGGCGCTGCGCGAGCGCGGCGGCTTCGCCGACATGAGCGGCTGGTTCGAGCGGCAGGAAGCCTGGCAGCGCCAGCTCTCGGCCCTAATCAACCTGCAGCAGGGCGTGCCCGAACCTGTGAGCGGCGAAGCGCGGCTGGTGTGGATGATCGCTTTCGATCCGCGCCACGGCATCACCGAGATCGAACCGCGCGAGCAGAAGCGCGACGCCAAGGGCGCTTGGGGCAAGGGACGCCCGCTGGCGCTGAAGCGCCTGCGCGAGGACGCGGCGCAGATGGAGTTCCTGACGCCGCAGGACATCCGCATCAGCAGCACCATCTCGCCGTCGCGCCAGGCCTATTCATCCGGTTTGCGCTACGACATCGACCATGAACAGGCCGCGCTCGCGCTGGTGGGCCACCCGCACGCCTACTGGCTGGAAGCGCCGGACACGCGCGTGGAACTGCTGGCCGGCACGCCGGAGCTGCTGATACGCAAACAGCGTGGCGACCTGCGCCTGACCCTGCAGCCGGCGCTGGCCGACCTCAACGCCAGCGTGATGGTGGTGCGCGAAACGCCGACGCGCCTGCGCGTGGTCAGCGTGGAGGAGGAACACCGCCGCATCGCCGCCATTGTCGGCGACGGGCTGGACGTGCCCGCCAGCGCGGAGGAGCAGGTGCTGCAGGCCATCGGCGCGGTGTCCTCGCTGGTGACGGTGCAGTCGGACATCGGCGGCAGCACCGGCAACGCGGAACAGGTGGAGGCGGACACGCGCTTGCATGTGCACCTGCTGCCCTACCAGCACGGCTTGAAGATGCAGATCATGGTGCGCCCGCTGGCGGGCGGCGCTTATTACACGCCGGGCAGCGGCGCCGAGAGCATGAGCGCGGAGCTGGACGGCAAGCCGGTGCAGACGCGCCGCAGCCTGAGCGGCGAGCGCGATGCGGAGCGGCGCCTGGTCGGCAAGTGCCTGGTGCTGGAACAGGCCGAGCAGGAACACGGCGAATGGCTGCTGGGGCAGCCCGCGCTGTGCCTGCAGCTGCTGTCGGAATTGCAGGAGCTGCCGGCGGAATTCGTGGTGGTGGCATGGCCGGAGGGGGAGAAATTCCGCGTCAGCCAGCGCATCGGCGGCAAGCAGTTCCGTCTTAACATCAAGACCGAGAAGGATTGGTTCGCCGCCAGCGGCCAGCTGCAGGTGGACGAGAACCAGGTAATGGACCTGCGCGCGCTGCTGGAGCTGATGCAGGCAAATAAGAGCCGCTTCGTGGAACTGGGGAACAACCAGTACCTGGCGCTGACCGAGGAGCTGCACCGCCGCCTGCACGAGCTGCAGGCCTATGGCGACATCAGCGCCGACGGCATCCATATCCATCCGCTGGCCGCGTTCGCGCTGGAGGACCTGGCGGCGGAGGCTGGCCAGGTCGATGCCGATCCGGCCTGGCGCGACCATCTGAAACGCATGGAAGCGAACACCGCCTTCACGCCGCAGGTGCCGAGCACCCTGCAGGCCGAGCTGCGCGACTACCAGCGCGAGGGCTACGACTGGCTGGCGCGCCTGGCCCACTGGGGCGTGGGCGCCTGCCTGGCCGACGATATGGGCCTGGGCAAGACGCTGCAGGCGCTGGCGCTGATCCTGTCGCGTGCGCCGCAGGGCCCGGCCCTGGTGATCGCGCCGACCTCGGTGTGCCTGAACTGGGTGAGCGAGGCGGCGCGCTTCGCGCCCACGCTGAATGTGAAGGTGTTCGGCAGCGGCGACCGCGCCGCCATGGTGGACGGCGCCGAGGCCTTCGACCTGGTGGTGTGCAGCTACGGCCTGCTGCAGCAGGAGGCCGAACGCTTCGCCGCCAGGCAGTGGCACACCATCGTGCTGGACGAGGCGCAGGCCGTCAAGAACGGCGCCACCAAGCGCTCGCAGGCCGTCATGGCGCTGAAGGGCGGCTTCCGCATGGTGGCCACCGGCACGCCGCTGGAGAACCACCTGGGCGAGCTGTGGAACCTGTTCCGCTTTACAAATCCGGGCCTGCTGGGCAGCATCGAGCAGTTCAGCCTGCGTTTCGCGGGACCGATAGAAAAGCCGCAAGACCACCGCGCCGAGGTGGGCGCGCGCAACCGCCTGCGGCGCCTGATCGGTCCTTTCATCCTGCGCCGCACCAAGACGCAGGTGCTGACCGAACTGCCGCCGCGCACCGAAATCGTGTTGGAGGTGGACCTGTCGCCGCAAGAGACGGCGCTGTACGAGTCGCTGCGGCGCGAGGCGCTGGAGAACCTGGCCACGGTGGAGGGCCCGGCCGAGAAGAAATCGATCCAGATCCTGGCCGAGATCATGAAGCTGCGCCGCGCGTGCTGCAACCCGAACCTGGTGGCGCCGGGACTGAAGCTCGCCAGCAGCAAGCTGGCCGCTTTCGCCCACCTGCTTTCCGGCCTGCTGGAGAACCGCCACAAGGTGCTGGTGTTCAGCCAGTTCGTGGACCACCTGAGCCTGATCCGCGAGCACCTGGACCGCCAAGGCGTGGCCTACCAGTACCTGGACGGCAGCACGCCCATGGCGGCGCGCAAACAGCGCGTCGATGCCTTCCAGGCCGGCGAGGGCGATGTCTTCCTGATCAGCCTGAAGGCGGGCGGCATGGGCATCAACCTGACAGCGGCCGACTACGTGATCCACATGGACCCGTGGTGGAACCCGGCGGTGGAAGACCAGGCCTCGGACCGCGCGCACCGCATGGGCCAGCTGCGCCCGGTCACCATCTACCGCCTGGTGGCCCGGCATACCATCGAGGAAGGCATCGTCGACCTGCACCAGCACAAGCGCGACCTGGCCGACAGCCTGCTCGACGGCAGCGACATGGCGGCCCGCATGTCGGCCAGCGAGATGCTGACGATGCTGCAAGAAGGCTTCAAACTTTAAGGAAACCAGAGCATGGAAGAAGACAATGCATCCCGCCCCGAAGGCCACGGCACGCTGCTGTGCGTGAAGTCCTGGACCGCCTACCTGAACACCCTGCTGCTGGCGCTGCTGCTGTTCGGCTTTGCGCTGCCGTTCGCGTTCCGCTACAGCGAGCTGGCGGCGGGCGCCGTGATGCTGTTCGCGGTGCTGGTGGTGGGCTACCGCATCCTGGTGCTGCGCAGCGTGCAGCTGTACTACGACGATGTGGGCGTGTGGCTGTATTCGGGCATCCTGCCGTGGTCCAAGGGCGTGCAGGGCGTGAAATGGCGCGACATGGACGAAGCCACGTTTGTGCAATCCTTCTTCAGCTGGCTGTTCCGCTCCTATTCGATCCGCATCGGCCACCGCTACACCAAGGGCAGCGAGATCCTGCTGACGCGCATGGCGAACGGCAAGGATGCGGTCGCCAGGCTGAACGCCCGCCACCAGGAGCTGATCCGCAGCAATGCGATCAACTGATGTCAGGCGGCGCAGTTGCGCGCCATGGCCTGCGCTCGCATGTAGCGGCGTGTAACAGGCTGCGCAAGCGGCCTGAATAATGATAATCTCCCACGCTGCATCTGCGCGCCGGGCCTGTCGGGCCGGGCGCCCCGCATTACTCTGAGGGCTGAAATTCACATGATCAAAACCAAAATCGCGCTGGCAGCAGTACTGGCCTGTCTCGCGCTGACGCCGGCCAGCGCCGCCAAGGCGCCGCAGAAAGCCAAGTCCGGCAAGACCGTCAAGTCGTCCAAGTCCAAGTCCACCGGCAAAGGCGGTAAAAGCACCGCCGGCAAGGCCACCAAGGGCGCAGCAGCAGCAGCAGCGACGCCGATGATCAAGCAGGCGCCGTCCGAGCGCAGCCAGGACCGCCGCATGGATGCGTTGTCCACCCAGTTCCTGGGCGCGCTGTGGAAAGTCGATCCCGAGACCGCGATCTCGGTGGGCAAATACGACACCGCCGCCAGCATGACCATCCCGGACGCGGCCACCCGCGCCAGCCAGCTGGCCTTCATCGACGACTGGCTGGGCCGCTTCGCCAAGACCGACGCGCGCCAGCTGTCGGCCAAGCAGCGCACCGACCTGGCGCTGCTGGTCAACAAGCTCAATTCGGACCGCTGGTACCTGACCACGTTCCGCGAATTCGAATGGAACCCGGCGCTGTACAACATCGCCAGCCCGATCGACTTCATCCTCAACACCGAATATGCGGCCAAGCCGCAGCGCCTGCGCACGCTGCTCAAGCGCATCGCCGGCGTGCCGGCCTATTACGACGCGGCGCGCGCCAACATCAGCAACCCCACGCGCGAACACACGCAACTGGCCATTGCACAGGCGCCGGGCGTGCTCGCGCTGCTGGCGGACCTGGACAAGGAGGCGCAGGCATCCATCCTGTCGCCGATGGAAAAGCAGCTGTTCGCGCAGCGCGTGAACCAGGCGAAAATGGCGGTGGACGGCTATGCCGCCTGGCTGGGTGAGCTGGACAAGACCATGGCGCAGACCGGCGGCGGGCGCTCCTTCCGCATCGGCAAGGACCTGTACGAGGCCAAGTTCGCCTTCGACATCCAGGCCGGCAGCAGCGGCGAGCAGACCTACCACAAGGCGCTGGCGGCGCGCGAGCAGCTGCTGGCGAATATGGACCGGCTGTCCGACGAACTGTGGCCGAAATACATGGGCGGCACCGCCAAGCCGGCCGACCGCACCGCGAAGATCGGCTTGATGATCGATACGCTGTCGGCCAACCACGTCAAGCGCGAGGATTTCTTCCCCGAGATCCGCCGCCAGATCCCGATTCTGCAGGACTGGGTGATCCAGAAGAACCTGCTGACGCTGGACCCGAACAAGCCGCTGCAAGTGCGCGAAACACCGGCCTACCAGCGCGGCGTGGCCGGCGCCAGCATCGAGGCGCCGGGCCCCTACCGTCCGCAGGACCGCACCTACTACAACGTGACGCCGCTGGATGGCGTATCGACCGAGCAGGCCGAGAGCAGCTTGCGCGAGTACAACCACTGGATCCTGCAGATCCTCAACATCCACGAAGCGATTCCGGGTCACTATGCGCAGCTGGTGTACGCCAACAAGTCGCCGTCGATCGTGAAATCGATCTTCGGCAACGGCGCCATGGTGGAGGGCTGGGCGGTGTACGGCGAGCGCATGATGCTCGAATCCGGCTACGGCGACAACGCGCCGGAGATGTGGCTGATGTACTCCAAGTGGAATCTGCGCAGCGTGACCAACACCATCCTCGACTACAGCGTGCACGTGCTGGGCATGCAGCAGGCCGAAGCAATGGACCTGCTGACGCGCCAGGCTTTCCAGACCCAGCGCGAAGCGGCCGAGAAATGGCGCCGCGCGCAGCTGTCGTCGGTGCAGCTGGCCAGCTATTTCAGCGGCTACAGCGAGATCATGGAGCTGCGCGAAGAGCGCAGGCAGGCGCTGGGCAACAAGTTCGTGCTCAAGGAGTTCAACGAGCAGTTCCTCAGCTACGGCAGCGCGCCGGTGCGCGTGATCCGTGAGCTGATGACGCAATAGGCAAGGCAGCAAGCTCGTTGCGCGGCCTCAAGGGGCCGCGCGCGCGACCGGGTACGATGGGGGCGGGGGCGAGGCCCCCGTTCTGCTAATATGAACTCGGGAGCGATCATGACCATGCCCATCCGGATTGACACGCTGAAGTATGCGCAGCTGCTGAAGGAAAGTGGTTTGTCCGCAGAGCAGGCTGAGCTGCAAGCGGAAGCGCTGGGCACCGTGCTCAACGAATGCCAGGTAGCCGTCGAGTCCGATCTGGTGATCCAGCGCAGCGACCTGCTGGCCCGGGTGGATCTGCTCAAGCAGGAAGTCTATGACCGGGTTGATCTGCTCAAGCAGGAAGTCTACGACCGGATGGATCTGCTCAAGCAGGAAGTCTACGACCGGATGGATCTGCTCAAGCAGGAAGTCTACGACCGGATGGATCTGCTCAAGCAGGAAGTCTACAGCAGGATTGATGCCTTGGAGCTAAGGATCGATGGCTTGGAACGCAGGATAGCCGGCCTCGAAACCCGATTTTATCTGCTGTTCGGCATCCAGTTTGCGGTAGATGCCGTGATCCTGTTCAAGCTCTATGCTTAAACCGGCTCTTCCGGCGCCTGCGTCGCCTTGACGAAAATCGGCGCCACCAGCAATCCCAGCTCGAACAGCACCCACATCGGAATCGCCAGCGAGAACTGGCTCACCACGTCCGGCGGCGTGACGATGGCGGCAATCACGAAGGCGCCCACAATCACGTACGGCCGCACTTCCTTCAGCTTGGACACCGACACGATACCCATGCGTACCAGCACCACCACCACCACCGGCACCTCGAAAGTGGCGCCGAAGGCCAGGCACATCGACATGACGAAATCGAGGTAGTTTTCAATGTCCGGCGTGACCGCGATCGACGAAGGTGAAAAATCCGAAATGAAGTGGAACACGCGGCCGAATACGAAGAAGTAGCAGAACGCCACCCCGGCCGCGAACAGCAGCGAGGACGAGATCACCAGCGGCGCGATCAGGCGCTTCTCGTGCGCGTACAGGCCGGGCGCTATGAAGGCCCACAACTGGTACAGCACCCACGGCAAGGCCAGGATGAAGGCCAGCAGCAGGGTCACCTTCATCGGCACCAGGAAGGGGGAAATGACGCCGGTGGCGATCATCTTCGAGCCGGTGGGCAGCGAAGCGAGCATGGGCGCGGCGATGATGTCGTAGATGGCCGCCGGGCCCGGCCAGAACATCAGCGCGGCGCACACGATGGCGATACCGATCGAGGCTTTGACCAGGCGGTCGCGCAGCTCGATCAGGTGGGAGATGAATGTCTCCTCGACCGGGGTTTGTTCACTCATTTAGTAAAACGATGCAGGAGGTTTGCTGCTGGGGCGGAAGCGCGCGACCCGCGCGGCGCCGGACGTGACATGCATGCGCGTGCCGTGCTGCTGCTTGTACCAGGCCGGCAGCGCCGAGGTGCGCACCAGGCGCTTGCGGCGGAACTCCTTGGCCTTGCGGGCCAGGTGCTCGGGGCTGGGCGGCACTTGCCCGTAATCGTGGCCCGGACTGCTGTCCTGCCAGGCGTTCTGTACCTCGGCCACGCTTTCCGAGATCGATTGCTCCACGCCCTGCTTGATCGACTGCGCGGTTTCCTGCACTTCTTTTTGCAAGTTGCGCAGCTCCTCCAGCTCGATTTCGCGGCTGACTTCGGATTTCACGTCGTGCAGGTAACGCTGGGCGCGGCCGTACAGCGTCCCGACCATGCGCGCCACCTTGGGCAGCTTTTCCGGACCGATGACGATCAGCGCGACCACGCCGATGATGGCAAGTTTGGAGAGACCGAGATCGATCATAAACGCCTTAGCTGCAACGCATTACAGCTTGTTTTTCTCTTTGGCTTCCACGTCGATGGTGGACTTGTCCGCCACTTGCTGGGTGCTGCCTGGCGTGCCGGGTGCAGCGGCCTTGTTTTCCTCTTCGCCGCCCTTCACGCCATCCTTGAAGCCCTTCACTGCCTTGCCCACGTCCGAGCCGATATTGCCCAGTTTTTTGGTGCCGAAGACCAGCATGATAATTACCAGTACCACCAGCCAGTGCCAGATGCTCATCGAACCCATCATATTCCCCTTGCGGAACGCAACGCGCCCCAAAAAATTGCGGTTAGTGCGGACAGTATACGCGAAGCGCGCCTGTCATGTGCTTGTCATGAAGTAGTAGCAATATTTATTGCTACCGTACTAGTTCGTCAGGGCCTCAGCGCTCGTGGCGCCACGGGTGCGGGCCGCCGATCACGTGCAGGTGCAGGTGGTAGATTTCCTGGCCGCCGTCCGGTCCGCTGTTAATCACCGTCTTGTAACCGCGCTGCGGCGCGCCGTCCTCGTCGTAAGCCACAGCCACGCCGTGCTCTTCGGCCAGGCGCGGCGCCAGCGCCAGCATCTTGCCCAACAGCGGCGCATGGCCGGCGCTGCAGTCCGACAGGGTGCCGATGTGGGTCTTGGGGATCACCAGCAGGTGCACCGGCGCGTGCGGGTGGATGTCCTTGAAGGCGAGCAAGTCTTCGTCTTCATACACGATGGTGGAGGGAATCTTTTTCTCGGCAATCTTGCAAAACAGGCAGTTTTCCACAACAACTCCAGTAAGTTATTCTTTGCGGGACGCTTTTTCCTCGATGCCGGACACGCCTTCGCGGCGCGCCAGCTCGTCGAGCACCTGTTGCGGCGTTAAACCGAACTGGGCCAGCATCACCATCGAATGGAACCACAAGTCGGCGCATTCGTACAGTACTTTGGAAGTATCGCCGCCGTGGCGCGCGTCTTTCGAGGCCATCACGAACTCGGTGGCCTCCTCGCCGACCTTTTTCAGGATGGCGTCGTCGCCCTTGGCGAACAGCTTGGCCACGTAGGACGTGGCCGGGTCGCCGCCGTTGGCCGGCTTGCGCGACTCGATGGTGGCCGCTACGCGGTCCAGGATGGTGCTCATTTGCTTTTCGCTTCCGTGTAAATCGTGTCCGGGTCTTTCAGCACCGGCTCCCTGGCCTGCCAGTCGCCCTCTTTGGCGTCGCCGTCGAATTTGTTGAAGAAACAGGAGTGGCGGCCGGTGTGGCAGGCGATGCCGCCGGCCTGCTCGATCTTCAGCAGCACCACGTCCTCGTCGCAGTCCAGCCGGATCTCCAGCACCTTCTGCACGTGGCCCGATTCCTCGCCCTTGTGCCACAGCTTCTTGCGCGAGCGGCTCCAGTACACCGCCTCGCCCAGCTCCACCGTTTTATACAGCGCGTCGCGGTTCATCCAGGCGAACATCAGCACGTCGTTGCTGCCCGCCTCCTGCGCGATCACCGGCACCAGGCCGTGTTCGTCCCACTTGATCTTGTTCAGCCACTTGGCCTTGGCCACGCTGGGCGTCTGTGTCGGCATCATGATACGGTTTTCCTTATGTCTAGCCACTAAGCATCAGCTCAGGCGCATCGGAATGCCCTGCTGCGCCATGAAGCGCTTGGCTTCCTGCACGGTGTGCTGGCCATAGTGGAAAATGCTGGCCGCCAGCACGGCGTCCGCGCGGCCCAGCTTGACGCCGTCGGCCAGATCCTGCAAGCCGCCCACGCCGCCCGAGGCGATCACCGGGATGCCCACCGCGTCCGACACGGCGCGCGTCAGGCCCAGGTCGAAGCCGGACTTGGTGCCGTCGCGGTCCATGCTGGTGAGCAGCAATTCGCCGGCGCCCAGCGATTCCATTTTCTGCGCCCAGGCGACCGCGTCCAGGCCTGTGGCCTTGCGTCCGCCGTGGGTAAACACTTCCCAGCGGCCGGGCTGCACCTGCTTGGCGTCGATCGCCACCACGATGCACTGCGAACCGTGCTTTTGCGAGGCGTCGAACACCAGTTGCGGATTGGTCACGGCCGAGGTATTCATGCTGACCTTGTCGGCGCCGGCGTTGAGCAGGCGGCGCACATCGGCCACCTCGCGCACGCCGCCGCCCACGGTCAGCGGAATGAAGACCTGCGACGCCACCGCTTCGATGATGTCGAGGATCAGGCCGCGGTTGTCCGAGGAGGCGGTAATGTCGAGGAAGGTCAGTTCGTCGGCGCCCTGCTGGTCGTAGCGGCGCGCGATTTCCACCGGGTCGCCGGCGTCGCGCAGCTCGGTGAAGTTGACGCCTTTGACGACGCGGCCGTCGGTCACGTCCAGGCAGGGGATGATGCGTTTTGCAAGCATGGTGGGATCAGTCTTCCAGACTGCCTTCCGTCAGTTCGTCGGCGCGCAGCTGCGCCGTGTTCAAGTCGAGCGTGCCTTCGTAGATCGAACGGCCGCAGATCACGCCTTCGATGCCTTCGTCCTGCACCGCGCACAGCGCTTCCACGTCGGAAATGTTGTGCAGGCCGCCGGAGGCGATCACGGGTATCTTCACCGCCTGCGCCAGTTTCACGGTCGCTTCGATGTTCACCCCGCCCATCATGCCGTCGCGGCCGATGTCGGTGTAGATGATGGATTCCACGCCGTAAGCTTCGAATTTCTGCGCCAGGTCGATCACCTCGTGGCCGGACATCTTGCTCCAGCCGTCGGTGGCCACCTTGCCGTCCTTGGCGTCCAGGCCGACGATGATGTGGCCCGGGAAGGCGCCGCAGGCATCGTGCAGGAAGCCCGGGCTTTTCACGGCGGCGGTGCCGATGATGACGTAGGTGATGCCGGCGTCCAGGTAGCGCTCGATGGTGTCGAGGTCGCGGATGCCGCCGCCCAGCTGCACGGGGATCTCGTCGATGTCGTTTTCCTCGGCGAAGTCCTGCACCGCCTTCAGGATGGCCTTAATGGCGCCTTCGTTTTTCGGCTTGCCGGCGAAGGCGCCGTTCAGGTCCACCAGGTGCAGGCGGCGCGCGCCCTGCTTGAGCCAGTGCAGCGCCATGTCGGCCGGGTCTTCGGAAAATACGGTAGCAAGTTCCATATCGCCCTGTTTCAGGCGTACGCAGTGACCGTCTTTGAGGTCGATGGCAGGAATGAGCAGCATAGTATGTGTGAGTTGAAAGGTTTAGGGTTGCCGAAGGTGACTGATAAGTTTCTTACGGTTGCCAATGCACGAAATTCTTGTACAGCTGCAGGCCCACGGCGGCGCTCTTCTCCGGGTGGAACTGCGTGGCGAACACGTTGTCGCGCGCCACGGCAGAGCAGAACGGCGCGCCGTACACGGTCTCGCCCACGCTGTGCGCGTCGTCGCCCGGCTGCACGTAGTAGCTGTGCACAAAATAAAAATAGCTGTTGTCCGGGATCCCGGCCCACATGGGGTGAGACGCGCGCTGGCGCACTTGGTTCCAGCCCATCTGCGGCACCTTGAAGCGCGAACCGTCCTGCTGCAGCTGGCCGTCCAGCTGGAAGCGCACCACCTTGCCCGGCAACAAACCCAGGCCCAGCGCACCGCCCTCTTCCGACGAGTCGAACAGCATTTGTTCGCCGATGCACACGCCCATCAGCGGCTTGCTCTCGGCCGCGCGCAGCAGCGCGTCCTGCACGCCGGACTCGCGCAGGCTGCGCATGCAGTCCGGCATGGCGCCCTGGCCGGGCAGCACGATGCGGTCGGCATTTTCAATGTCGGCCACTTGCCCCGAAATAACGATATCGGCTTCCGGCGCCACGGCGCGCAGCGCTTGCGCCACCGAGCGCAGGTTGCCCATGCCGTAATCCACAACAACAATTTTCTTCATAGTGCCATTCAAGCAGAGACAGCGCGGCCCGCGCAAGGGCGAACCGCGCTGCGATTGATTACAAGCTACCTTTGGTCGACGGTATGGTGCCCGCTGCGCGTTCGTCCAGCGTGGTGGCCATGCGCAGCGCGCGGCCGAAAGCCTTGAACACGGTTTCGCACTGGTGGTGCGCATTGGTGCCGCGCAAGTTGTCGATATGCAATGTCACCAGCGCATGGTTGACGAAACCGCGGAAAAATTCCAGCGTCAGGTCGACGTCGAAGCCGCCTATCATGGCGCGGGTAAACGGGATGTGGTATTCGATGCCTGGGCGGCCGGAAAAATCGATCACCACGCGCGACAGCGCCTCATCCAGCGGCACGTAGGAGTGGCCGTAGCGCACGATGCCCTTCTTGTCGCCGATGGCCTTGGCGAACGCCATGCCCAGCGTGATGCCCACGTCTTCCACAGTGTGGTGGTTGTCGATATGGATGTCGCCGGTGGCTTCCACTTCCAGGTCGAACAGGCCGTGGCGGGCGATCTGGTCCAGCATGTGGTCCAGGAAGGGGACGCCCGTGTTCAGCTTCTGCACGCCGGTGCCATCCAGGTTGATGGCGACACGGATCTGGGTCTCGTTGGTGTTGCGGGTGATTTCTGCGGTGCGGTTCATGGAAAGCTCTACGTTGGTCTTAGGCTGCCTGCGATGCTTTAAATGCTTCGAGGAAAGCGGCGTTCTCTTCCGGGGTGCTGACCGTGATACGCAGACAATTGGCCAGTACACTGTGCATTTTACCCACATTTTTGACCAGTACCTTACGGGACAACAGATAGGTATTAGCGGCGTCGGCGTCGGGCACCCGGGCGAGGATGAAATTGGCGGCGGAGGGGAACACTTGCACGCCGGGTACGGCGGCCAAGGCCTCTGCCAGCAGTGCGCGTTGTTCGCGCAGAATGGCGGCTTGCTGGTTGAGCACGTCGAGGTTGTCGAGTGCGAATTCGGCGGCGACTTGCGTCAGCACGTTCACATTATACGGCGGACGGACCTTGTCGAACTGTTCCAGCAATTTCGGGGCCGCCGACATGTAGCCGAGGCGGATGCCGGCCAGGCCCAGTTTGGACACGGTGCGCATCACCACCAGATTGTCGAATTCCGGCAGGCGGTGCATGAAGCTCTGCTGGGCGAACGGCTCGTAGGCCTCGTCCACCACGGCCAGGCCGGTGTCGCCCAGCGCCTCGATGATGGCGACGATGTCATCCGCACTGAACAGGTTGCCGGTCGGGTTGTTCGGATACGACAGGTAGACCAGGGCCGGCTGGTGCCGGGCGATGGCGGCCAGCATGGCGGGCAGGTCCAGGGTCAGGTCGTCCTTCAGCGGCACGCCGACAAAGTCCATGCCGGCAAATTGCGCCGAGCGGGCGTACATGACGAAGGTGGGCACCGGCGCCAGCACCACGGCGCGGCGGTCCTGGCGGGCGCAGGCCATGTCCAGGATGGAGATCAGCTCGTCGGAGCCGTTGCCCAGCAGGACGTCGTAGCCGGCCGGCACGCCGAGGTGCTTGCAGATGCGTTCCTTGACGCTGGCGTAGGAGGCCACCGGGTAGCGGTTCAGCGCCACGGCGGCCAGGCGGCCGGCCAGCTCGGCGGCCAGATGCGCGGGCAGCGGATAAGGATTTTCCATCGCGTCCAGTTTGATAAAACCGCTTGCATCTGCCACGTGGTAGCCTGGAACGGCCAGTACGTCGGAACGGATGGTGTTGCGGATGAGACTGTCGATGGACATCTTGCTGCACTCCTTAACTTAAATGGTAACTTCTTCGGGGGGCGCCTTTTTCACGGCCCGTGATCGCTTGGGCGCGGCTGCCGTGGGGGCGGCGGCGGCTTTCTTGGTTGCGGCTTTCTTGATTGCGGCTTTCTTGATTGCGGCTTTCTTTGTTGCGGCTTTCTTTATTGCGGCGTTCTTTGCCGGCGCGGCCGCCTTGGCCGTTGCTGCGGCTTTGGCCTTCGGCCGGGCCTCGGACTTCGGCTTGGCCGGCGCATCCGGCGCCGCCGCCAGCGCCAGCGCCTCGAGCGTTTCCAGCGCGGCCAGGCGCTGGTTGATGATGGCGCAGTATTGCGGGTTCAGTTCGAAACCGACGAACTGGCGCCCGCAGCGGCGCGCGGCCAGCGCGGTGGTGCCGCTGCCCATGAACAGGTCCAGCACCACGCCGCCCGGCGGGCACGAGGCCTTGACCATGCGCTCGATGATCTCCAGCGGCTTCTGGGTCGGATGGTCGGCCCGCTCCGGGTGCTCGCGGTGCAGGCGCGACACGCTCCACACGTCCTTCGGGTTGTAGCCCACTTCCAGCCACTTGGCGCCGATGAAGATGGAACGCGAGCGCGCCTTCTTGGTCTCGGCGTCGTAGGGAATGCGCACGGCGTCCAGGTCGAAGTAGTAGTCCTTGCGGCCGACGAAAAAGCCCACCGTGTCGTGCACCGACGAATAGCTGCGCACGCTGCCGCCCATGGACGGCACGCGGCGGTCCCAGATGATTTCATTCATCATCGTCATGCGCTGTTTCAGCATGACGAAGATCTCCGGCGAAAAGCGCCAGGTCAAAAAGATGTACAGGCTGCCGTTCGGCTTGAGCTTGGGCAGCGCCGCGTCGATCCACTGCTCGGTCCAGCGCAGGTATTCCTCCACCGTTTGCTGGTCCGACGCATTGCCGTAGTCCTTGCCCAGGTTGTAGGGCGGATCGGTCAGGATCAGGTCGACGGCGCCGTCCGGGATGCGCGCCAGTCCGGCCAGCGCATCCTCGCAGAAGACCTGGTTCAGCCAGTCGCTCATCAGTTGCTTCCGCCGGCCTTGATGCGCAACTCGGCGCTGCGGGCGTGCGCCTGCAGGCCTTCGCCGTAAGCCAGTTCGGCCGCCACTTTGCCCAGCGTTTGCGCGCCGGCCTCGGACACGAAGATGATGGACGAGCGCTTCTGGAAGTCGTACACGCCCAGCGGCGACGAGAAGCGCGCGGTGCGCGACGTCGGCAGCACGTGGTTCGGGCCGCAGCAATAGTCGCCCAGCGACTCGGACGAGAAGCGGCCCAGGAACATGGCGCCGGCGTGGCGGATCTTGTCGGCCCACTGCTGCGGTTCCAGCGCCGAGATTTCCAGGTGCTCGGCGGCGATGCTGTTGGCGATGGCGCAGGCCTGGTCCATGTCGCGCACCTTGACCAGCGCGCCGCGGTCGTTCAGCGAGGTGCGGATCACGTCCTGGCGCGGCATCGTGGGCAGCAGCTTGTTGATGCTGGCCTCCACCTGCGCGATGTAGCCAGCGTCCGGGCACAACAGGATGGCCTGCGCCAGCTCGTCGTGCTCGGCCTGCGAGAACAGGTCCATGGCCACCCAGTCCGGGTCGGTGCTGCCGTCGCACACGATCAGGATCTCGGACGGGCCGGCGATCATGTCGATGCCAACGGTGCCGAACACGCGGCGCTTGGCCGCGGCCACGTAGGCGTTGCCGGGGCCAACGATCTTGTCGACGGCGGCGATGCTCTCGGTGCCGTAGGCCAGCGCGCCGACCGCCTGCGCGCCGCCGATGGTGATGACGCGGGTGACGCCGGCCAGCGCGGCGGCGGCCAGCACCATCTGGTTCTTCACGCCGTCCGGGGTCGGCACCACCATGATGATTTCGCTCACGCCCGCCACTTGCGCGGGAATCGCGTTCATCAGCACCGACGAGGGATAGGCGGCCTTGCCGCCCGGGACGTAGATGCCGACGCGGTCCAGCGGCGTGATGCGCTGGCCCAACACGGTGCCGTCAGGCTCGGTGTAGCTGAAGCCTTGCAGCTCCTGCTTCTGGCGCTCGTGGAACACGCGGATACGGTCGGCCGCCACTTGCAGCGCAGCGCGCTGGGTTGCCGGCAGCGCCGCCAGCGCGGCTTGCAGTTCGGCCTGCGGCAAGTCCAGCGTGTCCACCGAGGCAGCGCCGCCGTTGGGCAGGCGGTCGAAGCGGTTGGTGTATTCCAGCACGGCGGCATTGCCGCGCGCTTTCACGTCGGCCAGGATCTTGGCCACGGCGGTTTCGATGGCGTCGTCGGTGGACGCTTCGAAGGCCAGCAGCGCGTCCAGGGTCGGCTTGAAATCGGCGGCCGAGGAATCGAGTTTGCGGATCTGGATAGCCATTACTTCACCTTTTTCGAAGCACGCTCGAACGCTTCGATAATCGGTTGCAGACGCTGGCGCTTGAGCTTGAGCGCCGCCTGGTTCACCACCAGGCGCGAGGAGATGTCCATGATCTCTTCGACTTCCACCAGGTTGTTGGCGCGCAGCGTGCTGCCGGTCGACACCAGGTCGACGATGGCGTCCGACAGGCCGACCAGCGGCGCCAGCTCCATCGAGCCGTACAGCTTGATCAGGTCCACGTGCACGCCCTTGGCGGCGAAGTGCTCGCGCGCGGTGGTGGTAAACTTGGTGGCCACGCGCAGGCGCGCGCCCTGGCGCACCGCCGCTTCGTAGTCGAAGCCGGATTTCACAGCGACCGACATGCGGCACTGCGCGATGTTCAGATCCACCGGCTGGTACAGGCCCTCGCCGCCGTGCTCGATCAGCACGTCCTTGCCGGCCACGCCGAAGTCCGCCGCGCCGTGCTGCACATAGGTCGGCACATCGGTGGCGCGCACAATCAGCACGCGCACATTGGGGTCGTTGGTGGCCAGGATCAGCTTGCGCGAAGTTTCCGGATTCTCGGTGACGGTGATGCCGGCCGCTTCCAGCAGCGGCAAGGTGTCTTCGAAAATACGGCCCTTCGACAGCGCAAGGATCAGCTGGGAATTGGCGTCGCTGTTAAATCCGCTCATGATGGTCTCTTTACTTGATTCGGCTGATGTTGGCGCCGATCGCCTGCAGCTTCACTTCCATGCGGTCGTAGCCGCGGTCGAGGTGGTAGATGCGGTCGATCAGCGTTTCGCCCTTGGCGGCCAGGCCTGCGATCACCAGCGAAGCCGAAGCGCGCAGGTCGGTCGCCATCACGGGCGCGCCCACCAGCTGATCCACGCCTTTGATAAAGGCCGTGTTGCCGTCGGTTTCAATTGCGGCGCCCAGGCGGTTCATCTCCTGGACGTGCATGAAGCGGTTCTCGAAAATGGTTTCGGTCACGCGGCTGGCGCCATTGGCGATGGTGTTCACCGCCATGAACTGGGCCTGCATATCGGTCGGGAAGCCAGGGTATTCGGTGGTACGGAAAGTCACCGGGTTCGGGCGCGCATCCATTTGCGCGCGGATGGTGTCTTTGTCGATGGTCATTTGCAGGCCGATCTCGCGCAGCTTGTCGAGCGCGGCGTCCATGATGTCGGTGCGGGTGTTGTGCAGGGTGATGTCGCCGCCGGTGGCCGCCACGGCGCACAGGAAGGTGGCCGCTTCGATGCGGTCCGAGATCACGGAATGCGAGGCGCCGTGCAGTTCAGGCACGCCCTGGATCACCAGGCGGTCGGTGCCGATGCCGGAGATCTGCGCGCCCATGGCCACCAGCAAGTTGGCCAGGTCGGTCACCTCCGGCTCGCGCGCGGCGTTTTCCAGGATGGTTTCGCCCTCGGCCAGGGTGGCCGCCATCAGCAGGTTCTCGGTGCCGGTCACCGTGATCATGTCGGTGACGATGCGGGCGCCCTTGAGTTTCTTGCACTTGGCGTAGATGTAGCCGGCGTCGATGGTGATCTCGGCGCCCAGCGCCTGCAGGCCCTTGATGTGCTGGTCCACCGGGCGCGAGCCGATGGCGCAGCCGCCCGGCAGCGAGACCTTCGCTTCGCCGAAACGCGCCAGCAGCGGGCCCAGCACCAGGATCGAGGCGCGCATGGTTTTCACCAGCTCGTACGGCGCTTCCAGCTTGTCGATGGCGCTGCCGTTCAGCACTACCCGCTCGCCGTCCTGCTGCACTGCCAGGCCGGTCTGGCCCAGCAGCTTGAGCATGGTGGCCACGTCGTGCAGGTGCGGCACATTGTCCAGCACCACGTCGCCCGCCGTCAGCAGGCCGGCGCACAGGATGGGCAGCGCCGCGTTCTTGGCGCCGGAGATGGTGACGTCGCCGACCAGGCGCTTGCCGCCGGTGATGAGGAGTTTGTCCATGGTGTCGTCCTTAGCCTTGGTATTCTTCTGGGGTCAGCGTTTTCATCGACAGCGCGTGGATTTCCTCGCGCATGCGGTCGCCCAGTGCGGCGTACACCAGCTGGTGGCGCTGGATCGGACGCTTGCCGGCAAACGCCGGCGAGACGATCACGGCCTGGAAGTGCTGGCCGTCGCCCTCCACTTCAAGGTGGGTGCATTCGAGGCCGGCCGCGATATAGCCGTGGATCGCTTCTGGAGTGGTGGTCATGGTGTTGTTTTCCTTCTTAGTGGCGCAGGCGGTAACCGCTGCTCAATAAACGTATGGCCAGCAAGGACAGCACGGCCAGGAAGGCGCCGACGATGCCGAGGCTGATGAATGGGTTGACATCGCTCTGGCCGAAAAAGCCGTGGCGGAAGCCGTCTATCATGTAAAAGAACGGGTTCAGGTGCGACACGGTGAGCCAGAACGGCGGCAGCGAGTGGATCGAGTAGAACACGCCGGACAGGAAGGTCAGCGGCATGATCAGGAAGTTCTGGAACGCGGCCAGCTGGTCGAATTTCTCGGCCCAGATGCCGGCAATCAGGCCCATGGTGCCAAGGATGGCCGCGCCCAGCAGCGCGAACACCAAAATCCACAGCGGCGCCACGAAGCTCATGTTGGCGAACCAGGCGGTGACGACGAACACGCCGGCGCCCACCACCAGGCCGCGCACCATGGCGGCGATCACGTAGGCCGAGAAGATCTCCCAGTGCGACAGCGGCGTGAGCAGCACGAACACCAGGTTGCCGGTGATCTTGGACTGGATCAGCGAGGACGAGGAGTTGGCGAAGGCGTTCTGCAACACGCTCATCATCACCAGGCCGGGAATCAGGAAGGCGGTGTAGCTCACGCCCGGATACACCTGCACGCGGCCTTCCAGCACGTGGCCGAAGATCAGCAGGTACAGCATGGCGGTGAGGATGGGCGCGGCCACGGTTTGCGTGGCGACCTTGTAGAAGCGCAACGTCTCCTTGTAGACCAGGGTGCGGAAGCCGGTGGAAATCATACTGCCCCCTTGTCCATGATTTGCAGGAAGATGTCTTCCAGGTCGGCCTGCTGCAGCTGCATCTCGTCGATGACGGCGCCGCTCGCGCGCACCCGCGCCAGGATCTGCTCCACTTCCGAGTATTCATTGATGCGCAGGCTGTACTTGCCCTGGGCCGCCTCTTCCGGGTGGGTGACCAGGTGGTGCAGGTCTTCCGGCAGCGCGCCCTGCTTCAGGTGCAGGATCAGCGAGGAGCCGGAGATGCGGCGGATCAGCTGGGACATGGTGTCCAGCGCCACCACCTGGCCCAGCTTGAGCATGGCAACGCGCTTGCACATGGCCTGCGCCTCTTCCAGGTAGTGGGTGGTGAGCACCACGGTGTGGCCTTCGCGGTTCAGGCGCGAGATGAACTTCCACAGCGTCTGGCGCAGTTCCACGTCCACCCCGGCGGTCGGCTCGTCGAGCACAATGACGGGCGGCTTGTGCACCAGCGCCTGGGCCACCAGCACGCGGCGCTTCATGCCGCCCGACAGCGCGCGCATGTTGACGTCGGCCTTGTTGGTCAGGTCGAGGTTTTCCATCACCTCGTCGATCCACTTGTCGTTGTTGGGCAGGCCGAAGTAGCCGGACTGCAGGCGCAAGGTTTCGCGCACCGTGAAAAAGGGGTCGAACACCAGTTCCTGCGGCACCACGCCGAGCTTGCGGCGCGCGGCGCGGAAGTCGCCCGTGACGTCGTGGCCGTGGATGCTGACCTTGCCCGCGTCGGGCCGGATCAGGCCGGCGATAATGGAAATGAGTGTGGTTTTTCCGGCACCATTGGGACCGAGCAGGCCGAAGAATTCGCCCTCCTCGATGGTGAGGGAGACGCCGCCCAGTGCCTGGAGCGACTTGTAGCGCTTCTCGACATTGCTGATTTGGATTGCTGTCATGCTTGGCTTTAAGTTGGCTACGGCACCATGACCGTCGCGGGAAGGGCACAGGACCCGGAGGTGCGATATGCCGTGGCACTCAGGCAACGGCAACGGTCAATTATATTGGAAATTTGGTTCGGCTACGCCGGACCGGAAACTGCTGGGGGGGTGGGGCGGGGGTCAATGATGGCGGTGATGCTGCGGCGCTGCGGCCGCCGGGGAGCTTGCTTCGCCGCATTCGGCCAGCGAGGGTGAAACCAGCGCGCAAACGCCGTACAGCTTGGTGAGGCTTTTCAGGTTGGCCGGCAGGTTCTTCAGCTCGAGCTGCAAGCCCGCTTCCTGCGCGGCGCGCTGCCATGCCAGCATGACCGACACCGCGGCCGAATCCACCGCCTGCACATTGCGCAGGTCGAACACGGACTGGCCGCCGGCGATCGCCGCCACGCCCTGCTCCAGCGCCGCAGTGGCGTTGGACACGGTCAGGGACGTGAGGGACTGCATGTTGTCGGTGGATGCGGACATGGTCTTGAAGTCTTTATTTGGCCGAAGCGGCTTTGATGGGACGGCTGGCCAGCTTCTTGTTCTTTTCGGACAAGGTCTTGATCAGGCCGTCGATGCCGCCCTTGCTGATTTCCGAGGCGAACGTGCCCTTGTAGGTCTCGACCAGCCACGCGCCCAGCACGTTGATGTCGTAGATCTTCCAGCCGCTTGGCGACTTGGCCACGCGGTAGTTCAGCGGGATCGGCTCGCCACGGGCCACGTTGACCTGGGAACGCACTTCCACTTCGGTGTCAGACGGGTCGGCGCGCAGCGGCTTGAATTCAATGGTCTCGTTCTTCACCTGGGACAGCGCGCCCGAGTAGGTGAAGATCAGCAGCGAACGGAACTCGGTGGACAGCTGCTTTTGCTGTTCCGGGCTCGCTTCGCGCCAGTAGCGGCCGGCGGCCAGCGAGGTCATGCGCTGGAAGTCGACATAGGGCAGGATCTTGGTTTCCACCAGGTCCATCACGCGCTTCTGGTTGCCGGCCTGGATTTCCTTGTCGGCCTTGGCGGTGTCCAGCACGTCCTGGCTGATGCGCTTGACCAGCACGTCCGGCGCTTCATTGCCGGCCGGGGCCGGGGCTGCGGTGGCGGCCATGGCGGCGGAGGCGAAAGCGACCGTCGCGAAAGCGAAAAGCTGTTTAATCAATTTCATCTCTGTTGAACCTTATTTTAGTTGCTTCAGGGTTACAGGCTGGCGTTCTTTTCCGCAGCCGGTGCCGCCATTATAGCCTCGCCCGTGACCGGGGCCGCATCGTTGCCATGGCCGGCATCGGCGGCGGCCGGCTTGGCTGCCGGTTTGTCTTCCTGCTTGTCTTCCTTCTTGTCGGCGCCCTTGCCGCCGCGCGGACCGGATTCGCCATTGAAGACCTTGCTCTCGCGTGCTTGCAGGAAACTGTCGCGCACGAACTCGTAACGGTCCAGTGCCGCCTCTTCCATCAGGCTGGTGGCGTCCAGCAGGCCGGCACGCTTGTCGATCACGCGGGTAACGCTGCCGATGTTGCGCACGTTGACAGGATCTTTATAACCCCATGGGTCGGCCTTGATGTCCAGCGGCAGCGCCACGGTGTCGCGCACGGTGGACGGGCCCAGCAGCGGCAGCATCAGGTAGGGGCCCGATTGCACGCCCCAGTAGCCCAGCGTCTGGCCGAAGTCCTCGTTGTGCTTCTGCAAGCCGGCTTCGGAGGCGATGTCGAGCACGCCCAGCAGGCCGAAGGTGGAGTTCAGCGCCACGCGCATCACGTCCGACATGCCCTGCTCGCCCTTGCCCTGCATGAAGCCGTTGGCGGCGCTCCACACGTCCGACAGGTTGCCGAAGAAATTGTTCACGCCGGTCTGCACAAACGTCGGCAGCACGTTCTTGTAGGCGGTGGCGGCAGGCTTCAGTGCCGCCTGGTCGACCGCGTCGTTGAACTTGAACATGCTGCGGTTAAAACCCTCGTACGGGTCGCGCGGGTTGGGGCCGGCGCAGCCGGTCAATGTGGCGGCCGCCGCTACAAGCAAGGCCAGGTGACGGAATTTCATCGATGCACTCATTAGTTGCTATCCTTTCCTTCAGCTGCTTTGCTGTAGATAAATTGGTTGATCAGGTCTTCCAGCACGGCAGCGGACTGGGTACGCGCGATCTTGTCGCCCGCCACCAGGTTGTTGGTGTCGCCGCCGGCTTCGATGCCGATGTATTGCTCGCCCAGCAAGCCAGCGGTCAGGATTTTAGCCGAGCTGTCTTTCGGGAATGCGTAGCTGGTTTCCATATTCAGGGTCACCAGCGCCTTATATGACTTGTCGTCGAAGCGGATCTTGGCCACGCGGCCCACCACCACGCCGGACGCCTTGACTGCGGCCTGCTCGCGCAGGCTGCCGATATTGTCGAACTTGGCGGTCACTTCGTAGGTCGGGGCGAACGACAGCGAACTGGCATTGCCCGCCTTCAGCGCCAGGAAGGCCAGCGCGGCCACGCCCAGCACGACAAACAAACCGACCCACAGATCCAGAGATTTACGTTGCATGACACTATCCTAACTTGTTTTTATTTCTGCGGCGCACAATGCCGTTATTTGCTGAACATCAGCGCCGTCAACATGAAGTCCAGCCACCAGATCATCAGCGACGAGATCACCACGGTGCGCGTGGTGGCGCCGGCCACGTCTTCCGGCGTGGGGCGGGCTTCGTAGCCCTGGTACAGCGCGATGAAGGTGATGGCGATGCCAAACACGATACTCTTGGCGAAACCGTTGAACACATCTTTCCAGAGGTCCACGCCGCCCTGCATCTGCGACCAGAAAGCGCCCTCGTCCACGCCGATCAGCTGCACGCCGACCAGGTAGCCGCCGAAGATGCCGACCGCGCTGAAAATCGAGGCCAGCACCGGCACGGCAATCACACCGGCCCAGAAACGCGGCGCCAGCACGCGCTGCACCGGGTTGACCGCCATCATTTCCATGGCCGACAGCTGTTCGCCCGCCTTCATCAGGCCGATTTCCGCCGTCAGCGAGGTGCCGGCGCGGCCGGCGAACAGCAGCGCGGTGATCACCGGCCCCAGTTCGCGCGTCAGCCCCAGCGCCACCAGCAGGCCGAGCGACTGCTCGGCGCCGTATTTGTTCAGCGTGTAATAGCCCTGCAGGCCCAGCACCATGCCGACGAACAGGCCGGACAGCGTAATGATGAGCATCGAATAATTGCCGATGAAGTGCAGTTGCTCGACGATCAGGCGCGGACGGCGCAGCAGGCCGGGCGATACGCCCAGCATGTAGAAGAAGGTGCGGGTACTGTAGCCGACGCCTTCGATGTGTTCGCGCACCCAGTTGCCGAGGCGCTCCAGCAGGCGGCCGATCATGCGCGCTCCTTCAGGCCCAGGTCGGCCGCCAGCGACTTGCCCGGGTAGTGGAAGGGCACCGGGCCGTCGGCCTCGGCGTGCACGAACTGCTTCACGTAAGGGTCGGCCGACACCATCATTTCGTCCGGCGTGCCGTGCGCCACCACCTTGCCCTGCGACAGGAAGTAGACGTAGTCGGCGATGTGGAACGATTCCTTCACGTCGTGCGACACCAGGATGGTGGTCGAGCCGAGCGCGTCGTTCAGGTTGCGGATCAGGTTGGCGGTCACGCCCATCGATATCGGGTCCAGGCCGGCGAACGGTTCATCGTACATAATCAGTTGCGGGTCGAGCGCGATGGAGCGCGCCAGCGCCACGCGGCGCGCCATGCCGCCGGAAATCTCGCCCGGCTTCATCCTGGCGGCGTTGCGCAGGCCCACGGCGTGCAGTTTCATCAGCACCAGGTCGCGGATCAGCTCTTCGGCCAGGTCGGTGTGCTCGCGCAGCGGGAAGGCCACGTTCTCGAACACCGACAGGTCGGTAAACAGCGCGCCGTGCTGGAACAGCATGCCCATTTTGCGGCGCAGCAGATACAGGTCGTCGGTCTTCAATTTGTGAACGATCTGGCCGTCCACCGACACGTGGCCCTTGGACGGGCGGATCTGGCCGCCGATCAGGCGCAGCACCGTGGTCTTGCCGCTGCCCGAGCCACCCATGACCGCCACCACCTTCCCGCGCGGGAAGTCCATCTGGAGGCCCGACAATATCGACCTTTTTCCATAGGAGAAGTGTAAATCACGGATTTCGACTAGATTCGGCACGACCACGCTCACTTTTTTGAATCCCGTATTGTAGTGCAGAAACGCCAACCTCTGCTGAGAGCCCCCTCGGGAGGGGGAGGCAAGAGGCAAATAATACAACATTAATAACTAGAAAGTCAGTAATTTACATCTGGAAAGGTTTGTTAATTGCTGCATTGCAGCAAAGCGCAGCCAAAGAAAAGGCCCCGCAGGGCCTGATGCCGCGCCGCCGGCGAACGCGGCTAGACGCGCTTGCCCCACACCAGGCCGGCCGCCTTGTCGGATTTGATGCGGGCGTCATGGCTGGCCACCGCGGCGAGCTGCTCGAGGCGGCGGCGCTCCATTTCAGCGGCGATATCCACCTTATGCTGCTCGCTGGCGGGCAATTGTTTGTTGAACACCATGTCGTAGACGCAGCGCTGGGCCAGCGCCAGGTCGGCGGCCCCCGGCGTTTCATATTTGCCACGGTTGGACTTCAGGTAGACGTATTCGCCGCCCTTCAGGCAGAAGTACAGATGGGTCGGCGTGCCCTTCGCGTTTTTCCAGGTCAGATGCGGCCAGGAACGCACCACCACGGCGTGGGTGTCGTCGGAGATGGTGACATGGGCCTGGCGGTAGCCGCCGGGCGCAGGACTCAGCTGCCACATGACGTAGCCGCTCTTTTCAATCGAATCGTACTTTTGCGTCAGGCCGCTAATGGTCGCCACAACGTCATCCCTCTCCGTGCGTTAAGTCGTTCAATATCGCAAATGATTGCCGCATTGTCAATAAAAAAACCGGAGCCGTCGAGGATCGCCCGTCGTGCTCCGGTGGGAGTGAAACTACTACTTGGGAATCAGCGCGGCAGGACCGACGAACCCATCAGGAATTCATCGACTGCGCGGGCGCACTGGCGGCCTTCGCGGATGGCCCAGACCACGAGGGACTGGCCACGGCGCATGTCGCCGGCGGCAAATACTTTGGCGACCGAGGTCTTGTAGCTCTGCTCGCCCTCGGTGCTGGCCTTGGCGTTGCCGCGGCCATCCTTGTCGACGCTGAAGGCATCCAGGATGTTTTGCACCGGCGACACGAAGCCCATGGCCAGGAACACCAGGTCGGCCTTCATTTCAAATTCGGAGTTCGGCACTTCCTGCATCTTGCCGTCCTTCCACTCCACGCGGCAGGCGATCAGCTTCTCGACCTTGCCGCCCTTGCCTTCCAGGCGCTTGGTGGCCACCGCCCAGTCGCGCTCGCAGCCTTCCTCGTGCGACGAGGAGGTGCGCAGCTTGGTCGGCCAGTATGGCCACACCAGCGGCTTGTTTTCTTGTTCCGGCGGCATCGGCATCAGTTCGAACTGGGTCACCGAGGCTGCGCCCTGGCGGTTCGAGGTGCCGACGCAGTCGGAACCGGTGTCGCCGCCGCCGATCACCACCACGTGCTTGCCGGTGGCCTTGATCTGGTCTTTCACCTTGTCGCCGGCGTTGATCTTGTTCTGCTGCGGCAGGAAGTCCATGGCGAAGTGCACGCCCTTCAGCTCGCGGCCCGGTACCGGCAGGTCGCGCGGCTGCTCGGCGCCGCCGGCCAGGATCACGGCGTCGAATTCCTTCTCCAGGTCTTCCGGGAAGATGGTTTCCTTGGCCCAGTTGTTGACATTGGCCGGGAAATCCTTGCCGATCAGCACACTGGTGCGGAAAGTCACGCCTTCGGCCTGCATCTGCTCGACGCGGCGGTCGATGTGCGACTTTTCCATCTTGAAGTCGGGAATGCCGTAGCGCAGCAGGCCGCCGATGCGGTCGCTCTTCTCGAATACGGTCACGTCGTGGCCGACACGGGCCAGCTGCTGGGCCGCCGCCAGGCCGGCCGGGCCGGAGCCCACGACAGCGACCTTCTTGCCGGTCTTGCTTTCGGCCGGCTGGGGTACCACCCAGCCGTGCGCCCAGCCTTCGTCGATGATCTTGTGCTCGATCGACTTGATGCCCACCGGGTCGTCGCTGATGCCCAGGGTACAGGCCGTTTCGCACGGCGCCGGGCAGATGCGGCCGGTGAACTCGGGGAAGTTGTTGGTCGAGTGCAGCACGTCCAGCGCGTCGCGGTAGTTGCCGCGATAGACCAGGTCGTTCCAGTCCGGGATGATGTTGTTGACCGGGCAGCCGTTGTTGCAGAACGGGATGCCGCAGTCCATGCAGCGCGCGCCTTGCACCTTGGCCTGGTCGTTGCTCAGGTGCAGGACGAATTCCTTGTAGTTCTTGAGGCGCGACTCGGGAGCCAGATAGCTCTCTTCCTGACGCTTGAATTCCATGAAGCCGGTGATTTTACCCACGATAATTCCTTATTCTTGTCCAGTTCAGGCGGCGATGGCCTGGGTTTCCATTTCCAGCGCGGCGTTGTCCGCCATCTCGATCAGGGCGCGCTTGTACTCGTTCGGGAATACTTTCACGAACTTGGCGCGGCCTTCGGCCCAGTTGTCGAGCAACAGGCGGGCGCGGGTGCTGCCGGTGTGCTTGAAGTGGCGCTCGATCAGGCGCTTCAGGATCACCTCGTCGGCCTCCGGTTCGCCGTCGCGGTGCTGCGCGTGCCAGGTGTTCCGGTCCAGCTTCTGCTCGGCGGCAGGCAGCACGGACTCCAGGCTGACCATGGCGGGGTTGCACTTCTGCGCGAAATCGCCGTCCGGGTCGTACACGTAGGCGATGCCGCCCGACATGCCCGCCGCGAAGTTGCGGCCAGTGGCGCCCAGCACCACCACGGTGCCGCCGGTCATGTATTCGCAGCCGTGGTCGCCCACGCCTTCGACAATGGCCGTGGCGCCCGAGTTGCGCACCGCGAAGCGTTCACCGGCCACGCCGTTGAAGAAGGCTTCGCCGGCAATCGCGCCGTACAGCACGGTGTTGCCGATGATGATGTTGTTGACGGCCCAGCCGCGGAACTCGGTGTTCGGACGCACGATGATGCGGCCGCCCGATAAGCCCTTGCCGACGTAGTCGTTGCCCTCGCCCACCAGGTCCAGCGTGATGCCGTGCGCCAGGAAAGCGGCGGCGGACTGGCCGGCCGTGCCCTGCAGC
This sequence comes from Massilia sp. Root351, assembly GCF_001425045.1. Taxonomy (GTDB): domain Bacteria; phylum Pseudomonadota; class Gammaproteobacteria; order Burkholderiales; family Burkholderiaceae_D; genus Rugamonas. Next base: position 172,508 of record NZ_LMDJ01000003.1, read on the forward strand.
TGGATGTGGATGGTGTCGTCCGGCAGGCCGGCGTGGCCGTAGCGCTTGGCCACTTCGCCCGACAGCATGGTGCCCACGGTGCGGTTCAGGTTCTTCACCGGCGAGATGAAGGACACCCGTTCGCCCTTCTCCAGCGCGGCCTTGGCTTGCGCGATCAGCTTGTGGTCCAGCGCCTTGTCCAGGCCGTGGTCCTGGTCTTCCACGTGGCGGATGGCTTGCTCGCCCTGCACCTGCGGCTGGAAGAAGATGTTGCTGAAGTCCAGGCCCTGCGCCTTCCAGTGGGTGATGGCTTTGGACTTGTCCAGCAGGTCCACGCGGCCGATCAGCTCGTCGTAAGTGCGGATGCCCAGCTGGGCCATCAGCTGGCGCGCTTCTTCGGCTACGAAGAAGAAGTAGTTCACCACGTATTCCGGCTTGCCCTGGAACTTGGCGCGCAGCACCGGATCCTGGGTGGCCACGCCCACCGGGCAGGTGTTCAGGTGGCATTTGCGCATCATGATGCAGCCTTCCACCACCAGCGGCGCGGTGGCGAAGCCGATCTCGTCGGCGCCCAGCATGGCGGCGATCACCACGTCGCGGCCGGTGCGCATCTGGCCGTCGGCCTGGACGCGGATGCGGCTGCGCAGGCCGTTGAGCACCAGCGTCTGCTGGGTCTCGGCCAGGCCCAGCTCCCAAGGGGTGCCGGCATGCTTGACCGAGGACAGCGGCGAGGCGCCGGTGCCGCCGTCATGGCCGGCCACCACCACGTGGTCGGCCTTGGCCTTGGTGACGCCGGCGGCCACGGTGCCGATACCGACTTCGGACACCAGCTTGACCGAGATCGAGGCGCGCGGGTTGACGTTCTTCAGGTCGTGGATCAGCTGGGCCAGATCTTCGATCGAGTAGATGTCGTGGTGCGGCGGCGGCGAAATCAGGCCCACGCCCGGCACCGAGAAGCGCAGCTGGGCGATGTATTCGGACACTTTATGGCCCGGCAGCTGGCCGCCTTCGCCGGGCTTGGCGCCCTGCGCCATCTTGATCTGGATCTGGTCGGCCGAGTTCAGGTACTCGGCGGTGACGCCGAAGCGGCCCGAGGCCACCTGCTTGATGCGCGAACGCATGGAGTCGCCCGCCTGCAGCGGAATGTCGACCACCACTTGTTGCTTGCCCACCACGGAGGCCATGGTGTCGCCCTGCTTGATCGGGATGCCCTTCAGTTCCATGCTGTAGCGGGCCGGATCTTCGCCGCCTTCGCCGGTGTTGGACTTGCCGCCGATGCGGTTCATGGCCACGGCCAGGGTGGCGTGCGCCTCGGTCGAGATCGAGCCGAGCGACATGGCGCCGGTGGCGAAGCGCTTGACGATTTCCTTGGCCGGCTCGACTTCGTCCAGCGCGATGGCCTTGGCCGGGTCGAGCTTGAACTCGAACAGGCCGCGCAGGGTCAGGTGGCGCTTGCTCTGGTCGTTGATGATCTGCGCGTACTCTTTATAGGTCGAGTAGTTGTTGGCGCGGGTCGAGTGCTGCAGCTTGGCGATCGCGTCCGGCGTCCACAGGTGGTCCTCGCCGCGGATGCGGAAGGCGTACTCGCCGCCCGCGTCCAGCGCTTCCTTCAGCAGCGGATCGTTGCCGAAGGCCAGGTTGTGCAGGCGCAGCGCTTCTTCCGCCACTTCGAACACGCCGATGCCTTCCACGTTGGAGGCGGTGCCCTTGAAGTACTTGTCCACCAGCGACTTGTTCAGGCCGATCGCTTCGAAGATCTGCGCGCCGCAGTACGACATATAGGTCGAGATGCCCATCTTGGACATGACCTTCATCAAGCCCTTGCCGATGGCCTTGGTATAGTTGTAGATGGCTTGCTCGCCGCTCAGCTCGCCCGACATTTCGTGGGCCAGCTCCATCAGCGTTTCCATCGCCAGATAGGGGTGCACGGCTTCCGCGCCGTAGCCCGCCAGCAGGGCGAAGTGGTGGGTTTCGCGGGCCGAGCCGGTTTCCACCACCAGGCCGGTCGAGGCGCGCAGGCCTTTCGACACCAGGTGCTGGTGGATGGTGGAGGTGGCCAGCAGCGCCGGGATTGCCACGCGGTCCGGGCCGATCGAACGGTCCGACACGATCAGGATGTTGTGGCCGGACTTGACCGCGTCAACGGCTTCCGCGCACAGCGAGGCCAGGCAGGCTTCCACGCCTTCCTTGCCCCAGGCCAGCGGGTAGCAGATGTTCAGCTCGTACGACTTGAACTTGCCGCCGGTGTGCAGCGAGATGCCGCGCAGGCGCGCCATGTCGTCGAAGCCCAGCACCGGCTGCGACACTTCGAGGCGCATCGGCGGGTTCACGTTGTTGGTATCAAGCAGGTTCGGTTTCGGGCCGATGAAGGACACCAGCGACATCACCATCGCTTCGCGGATCGGGTCGATCGGCGGATTGGTCACCTGGGCGAACAGCTGCTTGAAGTAGTTGTACAGCGGCTTGAGCTTGTTGGACATGACGGCCAGCGGCGAGTCGTTGCCCATGGAGCCGGTGGCTTCCTCGCCGGCGGCGGCCATCGGCGCCATCAGGAAACGCAGGTCTTCCTGGGTGTAGCCGAAGGCTTGCTGGCGGTCCAGCACGGACGCGACGGCTTTTTCGCCCGGCGCGGCGCTGTACTTGATGCGGTTGTGCGCCTGCTGGCTCTCGGACAGCTTGATCTCGTTGAGCTTGATGCGCACCGCGTTGATCCAGGCCTTGTAGGGCTTGGCGTTGGCGTAGGTGTCCTTCAGTTCCTTGTCGTCGATGATGCGGCCCGCTTCCAGGTCGATCAGGAACATCTTGCCCGGCTGCAGACGCCACTTCTGGATGATCTTCGATTCCGGGATCGGCAGCACGCCCGATTCGGACGCCATCACCACCAGGTCGTCGTCGGTGATGATGTAGCGCGCGGGACGCAAGCCGTTGCGGTCCAGCGTGCCGCCGATGTAGCGGCCGTCGGTGAAGGCCATGGCGGCCGGGCCGTCCCATGGTTCCATCATGGCCGCATGGTATTCGTAGAAGGCCTTGCGGTTGTCGTCCATCAGGGTGTGGTTTTCCCACGCCTCGGGGATCATCATCATCATGGCCTGCGCCAGCGGATAGCCCGCCATCAGCAACAGTTCCAGCGCGTTGTCGAAGCAGGCGGTGTCCGACTGGCCTTCGTAGATCAGCGGGAACAGCTTCTGCAGGTCGTCGCCCAGCACGGCCGACTTCATCACGCCTTCGCGGGCGCGCATCCAGTTGAAGTTGCCTTTCACCGTGTTGATTTCGCCGTTGTGGGCGATCAGGCGGTACGGGTGGGCCAGCGGCCACTCAGGGAAGGTGTTGGTGGAGAACCGCTGGTGCACCAGCGCCAGCGCCGAGATGCAGCGCGGATCCTGCAAGTCTTTATAGTAGACGCCGACCTGGTCGGCCAGCAGCAGGCCTTTGTAGACCACGGTGCGGGCCGACATCGACGGCACGAAGAATTCCTTGCCGTGCAGCAGTTTGAGCGCCTGGATGGCGTGGCCGGACGATTTGCGGATCACATACAGTTTGCGCTCGAGCGCGTCGGTCACCATGATGTCCGGGCCGCGGCCGATGAAGATCTGGCGGATGATCGGTTCTTTGGCGCGCACGGTGGGCGACATCGGCATGTCGTAGTCGACCGGCACATTGCGCCAGCCCAGCACGACCTGGCCTTCGATGCGCACGGCGCGCTCGATTTCCTGTTCGCAGGCGATGCGCGACGCGTTTTCCTTCGGCAGGAACACCATGCCCACGCCGTATTCGCCTGGCGGCGGCAGTTCCACGCCCTGCTTGGCCATTTCGTCGCGGTAGTACTGGTCCGGGATCTGGATCAGGATGCCGGCGCCATCGCCCATCAGCGCATCGGCGCCCACGGCGCCCCGGTGATCCAGGTTCTTCAGGATCAGCAGACCCTGCTCCACGATGGAATGGCTCTTGTTGCCCTTGATGTGGGCGACGAAACCGACGCCGCAGGCGTCATGTTCATTAGCTGGGTCGTACAAACCTTGCGCAATCATGCGTTTCTCCACTGCTGATAACTATCGAAAAGTCAGAGTAGTGCAATGCACAAAAAAACTCAACAAGAATAATTAGGGTCGGAGTCGAATTAATTTTTTACGCGTCGGTTTGAAATTTAATTAGGGACACAGTCATTCGCCTTGTTCGGCCGGCGCACTTTTCTTGAAGGGACGGCCGCGCTTGGCCGGCAACACCTGGCGCTTGACGCGGTTTTGCAGCTCCGTCTTGAAGCGCTCCGAACCCAGCGGCCAGCCCTTGAGCACGGCCTGTTCCACCGTGGCGATCTCCTCCGGGGACAGGTCGCTGCCGGCCAGTTCCTTGTACGCCACTTCGCGCTGGAACGGCGTGTTGCCCAGCGCCCAGTACAGCGCGTGGTCGGTCACCGCCGGATCGGAGCGCAAGCCCGCATGGTGGGCATAGCTGGACCAGGCGTACTGCTCCGGCTGGCCCGCCAGGCCCTTGCGCACCGGCAAGAACTCGATATAACGGCTATTGCTCATCAGGTATGACTCGGCGTCGATGAGCGAGGTCTTGTAGCGGCCCTGCCACAGGGTGCCGGCGCGGCCGTATTTCTGGTTGAAGTAGGGCACGTAGTAGCGCCCTATCCACTGCATCATCAAGCCCAGCCCGTCTTCGTCGCTGGGGGTGACCAGGAAATGCAGCTCGGCGGGCGTCAATACGTAGGCATGCACGGCCACTTTCCAGTTTTTGGCGGCGCTGCGCAGCCAGGCAAGAAAGGCGATATAGTCGTCGGCGTCCTGGAACAGGGCCTGGCCGTTCAGGCCGCGCTGGACCACGTGGTGGGGCTGGAAAGGAACGATGAGGCGGGGCAGACGGGCCATGGCAGCGGGGATCAGCGTGGTGGAAAACGCCCATGCTACCGCATCCCGCCCACTCTGTCCCCAATTATTTCGCGGCGCGCGAAAATCGCCTTGACTCCGTCCCTGATTATTGCGGCGCTGCCAGCGCGCGCCGTCCGGAAGGCGGGCCGGCCAGCTGGAACACGCTGACCGCGTGGGCCAGCGCCTGGCTCTGGTCCTGCAGCGCGGCGGCGGCCGCCGCCGCTTCCTCGACCAGGGCCGCGTTCTGCTGGGTTACCTGGTCCATCTGCGAAATGGCGCGGTTGATTTGCTCGATGCCGCTGGTCTGCTCCACGCTGGCGGCGGTGATTTCGCCGATGATGTCGCTCACCCGGCGCACATTGACCACGATTTCCTCCATGGTGCTGCCGGCCTGGTCCACCAGCCTGGCGCCGGTGGACACTTTTTCCACCGAGTCGCCGATCAGCACCTTGATTTCGCGCGCCGCCGCCGCGCTGCGCTGGGCCAGGTTGCGCACCTCGGACGCCACCACGGCAAAGCCGCGCCCCTGCTCGCCGGCACGGGCCGCCTCCACCGCCGCGTTCAGCGCCAGGATATTGGTCTGGAAGGCGATGCCGTCGATGACGCCGATGATGTCGACGATCTTGTGGGCCGAGGCGTTGATCATGCCCATGGTGTCGACCACCTGGCTGACCACGGCGCCGCCGCGCTGCGCCACGTCCGACGCCGACAGCGCCAGCGTGTGCGCCTGGCGCGAATTGTCGCCGTTCTGCTTGACGGTGGCGGTCAGCTCCTCCATCGAGGACGCGGTCTGCTGCAGCGAGCTGGCCTGCTGCTCGGTGCGGGACGACAGGTTCAGGTTGCCGCTGGCGATCTCGCCGGAGGCGCTGGCGATGGTCTCCGTGCCGCCGCGCACCTGGCTGACGATGCGCACCAGGCTGGCGTTCATCTCCTTCAGCGCCTGCAGCAACTGGCCCGTCTCGTCCCGGCTGTCGACCCGGATCCGGCTGCTCAAGTCACCTGCGGCAACGGTCTGCGCCACGCGCACCGCCTGCGCCAGCGGCGCCGTGATGGAGCGCGTGAGCACGTAGGCGAACCAGCTGCCCAGCAGCAGCACGCCGCAGGCCATGGCCAGCAGGAACAGGCGGCCGTCGCGGAACTGCTGCTGCACCTGGCCGGCCAGCACCCGGCCCACGCCGGCCTCGTGCTCGCCGATCTGTTCGACGGCGCGCTGGTAGCCCGCGAACTGCCGTTCCAGCTTGCCGTCCACCAATTGCCGGGCGCCGTCGGCGTCGCCGCCCTTCTTCAGCGCGAACACCGCGTCGCGGGTGGCGGCGTAGTCCTTGCGCACCGCGCCCACGGCCTCCAGCAGGCGCTTTTCCTCGCCGCTGGCCAGCAGCGGTTCGAGCTGCTTCTGGATGGCGTTGACGCGCTCGCGCGTGGCGGCCGCCTTGTCGGCCTCGGCCTTCGATTCCACTTGTTCGGGATTGCGGGCGAACGCCATCACGCGCACGCCGCTGATGCTGATCAGGCCATGCCACTCGGCGGTCAGGCGCTCCTTGAGCATGGCGCTGCCCACCATCTCTTCGCTCAGCTGGCCCACCGCCTGCAAGCGCCAGACGCCGGCCGCCGCCATCATCAGCATCATCAGCATGACGACGCCGAAGCCGCCGCCCAGCCGCACGCCTATCCCCAGATTCCGCACCTTTACCATAGCACCCTCCCGCAAGGACGCGCCGCAACCGCACCGGACCACAGGCGGCGCCTGGAAGTCCATGGTAAGTCAAATGGTATGGCTGGAAACTATTGAAATGTCACGCCGCGCGCGGCGGCGCCATCCGTTTCAGGAGAGGTTGAAGCTGGCGGACAGACTGTAGCCTTCGCCGTAGGCGCTGCGCAGCGGCAGATCCTCGCCCAGGCCGCTGCGCGCCTTCTTGCGCAGGCGGTACACCAGCATGTCGACGCGGCGGCCGGCGTCCGGGTCGTCGCCGCCGATGCCGGCCACGATGACCTGGCGCGGCACGGGACGCGTGTTAATCGTCAGCAGGTGCAGGAAGTTGCATTCTTTTTCCGTCAGCGTGATGGACTGGCCGGACAGTTCCAGCAGGCGGGCGCTGAGCTTCAAGGTCCACTTATTGGGCAGCGGCACCGGCTCCTGCGGACCGACGCGGCGGTCCAGCGCCTCGATATGGGCGGCCAGTTCCGGGAACTTGATGGGCTTGGTCAGGTAATGGTCGGCGCCCAGGCGCAGGCCGAGGATGCGGTTGTCGAAGGCCACGCGGCCGGTCAGCACCAGCAGGCCGATCTGCGGATACAGCTGGCGCATGCGCGGAATGACGTTGAAGCCGTCCTCGTCGGGCAGGCCCAGGTCGAGCACCACCACGCCAACGTTGCCCTGGCTGAGTGCCGACCACATTTCGCCGGCGTTGTTGGTGATGTGGACTTCGTGTTCAAGCTCAGTCAGGAACTCTGCCATTTCCTCGGCATAGTCCAGATTGTCTTCCACGATCAGTATTTGCGTCATTGATGCGCCAATCTCAAATTAGTTGCAAGCCGAAGCTTGCGTGCGAGAATTATCACGGTTGCAATCGCGCGGCGCAAGGTATTTCCCGGCTCAGGCCGGTATAGGCAGCCAAATCCTAAATTTCTTGCCGCTTTCAGCAAAATTTTCCACCGTCAGCGTGCCGCCGTGCACTTCCACCACCGCGCGCGCCATGTACAGGCCCAGGCCCGAGCCCGGTATGCCGTCGGCGGCGCGGCCGCGAAAGCCCCTGTCGAACAGCTTACCCACTTCATCGGCAGGTATGCCAGCCCCCCGGTCCGATACCGACAACTCTATTCCGCCTTCTGTTGCTTTTTTGCCGACAAGCGTTATCTCGTCGCTATCATCTGTGTACTTAATGGCATTGTCCAGCAAAATGTCCAGGACGAGGCGCATGCCGACCGGATCGCAGCGCATCCATTGCGGCAAGCCGTCCTCCACCACGCGGACTGCGGCGCGCCGGGCCTGGGCCTGCCCGGCGGCATGCTCCAGCAACGCCAGCGGCGAGACCTCGTTGGGCTGGCGCCGGCGGCCGATGCTGGCCATGCGCTCGGGCGACAGGTACTCGTCCAGCATGGCCAGCAGGCGCTCGACCGCGTTCTGGATCTTGGTGTAGCGCTTGCGGGTCGCTTCGTCGTGGTGGGCGCCCGTCATTTCCAGGCGCTGGATGGCGCCGTCAATGGTCGACAGCGGGGTGCGGAACTCGTGCGACAGCATGGAGGCGAACTTCTTCTGCTGCTTCTGCCATTGCTGGCGCTCGCTGACGTCGCGCACCGAGCCGGACAGCGCGACGGCGGCGCCGATGTCGTTTAGCACCAGCGTCGATTCGATCTCCACCGGGATCAAGTGGCCGTCGGCGTGCGCCACTTCCAGCTCGCGGCGCACGCGGAGGCGGCTGCGCTCGCCCGCCGCGAAGCGCTCCAGGCGCAGCGGCAAGTCGGCCACCAGCAGGTCCGATAGCGCTTGCGCGCGCTCCAGGTTGTAGCCGAAGCGGCGCCCGGCCGCCGGGCTCAGGTACTGGATGCGGCCGCTTTCGCAGTCCAGCAGGAAATGCACCTCGCTGCTGTTGTCGAGGATTTGCTTGTAGAGCTCGGGATTGAAGGCCGGGTCGTCCATGGCCTAGTCCGCCAGCGGGGCGAAGATCTGCTGCAGGTCTTCCTGCGTCAGCGCCATCTTCTGCGATTCGCCCTCGGCCAGGATGGACTGCGCCAGGTCGGACTTCTTCTGCTGCAGCACCTGGATTTTCTCCTCCAGCGTGCCCTTGGCGATCAGCTTGTAGACGAACACCGGCTTGTCCTGGCCGATGCGCCAGGCGCGGTCGGTGGCCTGGTTCTCGGCCGCCGGGTTCCACCACGGGTCGTAGTGGATCACGGTGTCGGCCGCGGTCAGGTTCAGGCCGACGCCACCGGCTTTCAGGCTGATCAGGAAGATCGGCACCGCGCCCTGCTGGAAGGCGGCCACCTGCGCGCTGCGGTCCTTGGTTTCGCCGGTCAGCAGCGCGTAGGGGATGTCGCGCAGCTCGAGTTCCTCCTCGATCAGCTCGAGCATCGAGGTGAACTGCGAAAACACCAGGATCTTGCGGTCTTCTTCCAGCAAATCCTCGACCATCTGCATCAGGTCGGTCAGCTTGGCCGAACCGGCGGTCTGCTTTTTCGACGGCAGCGACTTCACCAGGCGCGGGTCGCAGCACACCTGGCGCAGCTTGAGCAGCGCCTCCAGGATCACGATCTGGCTGCGCGCCACGCCCTTGCGGTCGATCTCCTCGCGCACTTTCTGGTCCATGGCCAGGCGCACCGTCTCGTACAGGTCGCGCTGGGCGCCGGTCAGCTCCACCTTGCGCACCATCTCGGTCTTGGCCGGCAATTCCTTGGCCACGTTGTCCTTGGTCCGGCGCAGCAGGAAGGGCTTGATGCGGCGGTTCAGCAGCGCGCGGCGCTGCGGGTCGTCCTGGCGCTCGATCGGATGGCGGAACTGGGCGTTGAACGATTTCTCGTCGCCCAGCAGGCCGGGCAGCAGGAAGTGGAACTGCGACCACAGCTCGCCCAGGTGGTTTTCCAGCGGCGTGCCGGACAGGCACAGGCGGTGCTTGGCCTTCAGCAGGCCGGCGCTCTGGGCCGCCTTGGAGCGGGTGTTCTTGATGTAGTGCGACTCGTCCAGGATCACCATGTGGAACTCATGCTCGCGCAGCTTTTCCTCGTCGCGCGGCAGCAGCGCGTAGGTGGTCAGCACCAGGTCGGACTGCTGGATCTGCTCGAACTGCTGCATGCGGTCCTTGCCCTGCAGCAGCAGCACGCGCAGGTCGGGCGCGAAGTGCGCGGCCTCGTCCTGCCAGTTGCCCATCAGGCTGGTCGGCGCGATCACCAGCACCGGGTGCGTCAGGCGCCCGGCTTCCTTTTCCACCAGGATGTGGGCCAGGGTCTGCACGGTCTTGCCCAGGCCCATGTCGTCGGCCAGGATGCCGGCCAGGCCGTACTCGCGCAGGAACTGCATCCAGGCCAGGCCGTCGGCCTGGTAGTCGCGCAAGGTGGCGCGCAGGCCGGCCGGCGTGGGCACGCGCTTGACCGAGTTGAACTGGTTCAGCTTGCGGCCCATGTCGCGCAGTTCCTCGCCGCCGCTCCAGTCGAAATCGACCAGGCGGGCCAGCTCGTCCAGGCGCGCCGCGTCCAGCGTGGCCATGTGCACCGCGTGCTTGATCTTGTCGTTGAAATACAGCTCGCCCAGCGTGGCCAGGATGGGCTTGACGCGGTTCCACGGCAGCGCCACGCGGGTGCCGTCGGCCAGCGTGGCCAGCATCTGGTCCTCCTCGGCGTGGGACGCCAGCGCCTTCGGGCTGAAGTCCAGCGGCGCGTTGCGTATCATCTGCACCAGCACCGGCAGCAGCGGGATGCGCTCGCCTTCCACCGTGATGCCCAGCTCCAGGTCGAACCAGGCGTTGCCGCCGTCGGCCTCGTCCGGCTCGACTTCGGCGTACCAGCCGTCCACGGCCGTCACGTCGTAGCGGTACTTGGCCGATTTTTCCACCTGCCAGCCGTGCGCCATCAATTCATTCACGCCGTCGGCCGCGAAGCGCAGCCAGTCGGCCTGGCCGGCCAGCAGCAGGCCGCCGCGCACGCTCGACAGCGGCAGCGCGCTGGGCTTGCGGAAGCCCAGCGCCGCCAGCGTGGCCAGCGCATCGGCCTCGGCCTGCTCGTCGCGCTGTATCACTTCGGTCACATCGCCGCGCTGGCGCACCACGCGCTGGGACGGGTCGAACGAGACGCGCTCGCCGTCATAGTCGTAGGACAGCACGGCGAAGTCGTGCCAGCGCTGCACGCTGCCGTCGGCCAGCATGGCCGCGTCCAGCACCAGGATGGGGCGCGGCTTGACGTCCTGGCGCAGGCGCTGCGGCAGCGGCTGGGGCAGCGGCATCAGCTGCTGCAGGCCGTGCGCCAGCAGCAGCTGCGACACGCGCAGCTTGTCGTTGCTGGTGAGCAGCGGCGCCTGCGCCACCAGCGCCTGCAGGTCGGCCAGCGGGATCTCGGCGCCGCCCTGGTTCAGGAACAGCTCGCCGCACGACAGGTTGTCGATATACCACGGCGGTTCGGTCGGCAGCATGTAGTCGATCTGGTCGGCGCCGTGGTGGCGCGCGCCCTCGGGCGGCTCCACCGCCCAGCCCAGGCGCAGGCCCTTGCCTTCCTCGCGCCACGCCAGGTTGGCCTGGCGCAGGGGGCCGAACTTCATCGGATAGACCAGGCCGTTGCCCACGTCGGCCCAGGAGTTGGCCCACAGCAGCTTGTCCTGCTCGGCCAGCATGGTCAGCAGCGCCGCGCCGATCTTGCCGCGCGGCTCGGTGGCGGTGCCGGTCTGGGAATTCGGACCGCTGCGCATGGCCACGAAGAAACGGATCAGGTCATCGTCGCCGCCCGCCAGGAAGCTGGGCGGGGCAGACAGCAGCGAAAACACTTCGCTGACCGGGGTGGCGGCGGCCACGTCGCCGTTCGGCCGCAGGCGCGCCTTGTACAGGCACAGCGCCACGTGGCGCCCGCCGCTGGTGGGCGCCAGCACATAGATCAGTTTGTATTGCGGCTGGGCTGCCTTGGGGTCGGGCTCGACCGCCAGCAGCTTGGCTTTCGGGTGCGCGGCAGCGTCCACCCGCTGCAGCCACGTCGCGACGGCGTAGGGCAGTTGGGGAGCGGGGGCCGATGCCGGGGCGGAGGCCGGGGCCGGCGCAGTCGTTTCGCGGGTTTCGTCGCGGGTCAAATCCATAGTGCGCATTTGTTACTGATCGATGACGGTTTGAAGACGGTTCAAAAACTGCAACATGCAATATTATCCGGTTTAGCGTAACTCTTGTTTGTGTTTCTTCCAACATAGGACGAAGCAAGTTGGCGCATCGCTGCCGTTTGAGTATGATTCCGGCCTGGTCACCACAGGAATCACGCTCATGCTGCCTACCATCGAACAACGCCTTGCCATCGAACTGGCCGCCAAACCGGCCCAGGTGGCCGCCGCCGTCGCCCTGCTGGACGAGGGCGCCACTGTGCCATTCATCGCGCGCTACCGCAAGGAAGCGACCGGCGGCCTGGACGACATCCAGCTGCGCCTGCTGGAGGAGCGCCTGCGTTACCTGCGCGAACTGGAAGACCGCCGCGCCGCCATCGTGGCCTCGATCACCGAACAGAACAAGATGACGCCGGAACTGCTGGAGGCCGTGCTGCACGCCGAGGACAAGACCCGGCTGGAAGACTTGTATCTTCCATACAAGCAAAAGCGCCGCACCAAGGCCCAGATCGCCATCGAGGCGGGCCTGATGCCGCTGGCCGACGCCCTGCTGGCGAACCCGGAACTGACTCCCGAAACGGAAGCCACGGCCTATCTGCGCGAGGCGTTCACCACGCCGGACGGCAACAATCCGGGCGTGGCCGACAGCAAGGCCGCGCTGGACGGCGCACGCCAGATCCTGATGGAGCGCTTCGCCGAGGACGCCACCCTGCTGCAGTCGCTGCGCGAATACGTGACCGATCACGGTATAGTTGAGTCCAAAGTGGTGGAAGGCAAGCAGGAAGAAGGCGAAAAATTCGCCGATTATTTCGATTACTCGGAAACCATCGCCACCGTGCCCTCGCACCGCGCGCTGGCGCTGCTGCGCGGGCGCCGCGAAGGCATCCTGGACGTGACCCTGCGGCTGGATACCGAAGCCGAAAAACCGAAGTGGGACGCGCCGCACAATCCGTGCGAAAGCCGCATCGCCGCCCGCTTCGGGATCAAGAGCGCCGGCCGCCCGGCCGACAAATGGCTGGCCGACACGGCGCGCTGGACCTGGCGCGTGAAAAGTTTCATGCACCTGGAAAGCGAACTGATGGGCGCGCTGCGCGAACGCGCCGAAACGGACGCCATCAATGTGTTCGCCACCAATCTGAAAGCGCTGCTGCTGGCGGCCCCGGCCGGCCAGCGCGCCACCATGGGCCTGGATCCCGGCCTGCGCACCGGCGTGAAAGTGGCGGTGGTCGATCCGACCGGTAAAGTGGTCGAACATGCCACCATCTACCCGCATCAGCCCCGCAACGACTGGGACGGCGCGCTGCACACGCTGGCCAGGCTGGCCGCCAGGCACCATGTGTCGCTGATTTCCATCGGCAACGGCACCGCCTCGCGCGAAACCGACAAGCTGGCGCAGGACCTGATCAAGATGCTGCCGGAACAGAAGCTGACCAAGATCGTCGTTTCCGAAGCGGGCGCCTCGGTGTATTCGGCGTCCGAATTCGCCTCGCGCGAACTGCCCGACCTGGACGTGTCGATCCGCGGCGCCGTGTCGATCGCGCGCCGCCTGCAGGACCCGCTGGCCGAACTGGTCAAGATCGACCCGAAATCGATCGGCGTGGGCCAATACCAGCACGACGTGAGCCAGTCGCAACTGGCGCGCACGCTGGACGCGGTGGTCGAGGATTGCGTCAACGCGGTCGGCGTGGACGTCAATACCGCCTCGGCGCCGCTGCTGGCGCGCGTGTCCGGGCTGTCGGCCAGCGTGGCGCAAAGCATCGTCACCTACCGCGACAGCAAGGGCGCGTTCACGTCGCGCGCCGGCCTGAAAGCCGTGCCGCGCCTGGGCGACAAGACGTTCGAGCAGGCGGCCGGCTTCCTGCGCGTGATGGGCGGCGACAACCCGCTGGACGCCTCGGCGGTGCACCCGGAATCGTATCCGCTGGTGGAGAAAATCCTGGCCGACATCAAGAAGGACATCAAGGGCGTGATCGGTGAAAGCGGCCTGATCAAGACCCTGAATCCGGCCAGGTACGCCGACGACAAGTTCGGCGTGCCGACCGTGACCGACATCCTGAAGGAACTGGAAAAGCCGGGCCGCGATCCGCGTCCCGAGTTCACCACCGCCACCTTCAAGGACGGCGTGGAGGAAATTTCGGACCTGCGTCCGGACATGATCCTGGAAGGCGTGGTGACCAACGTGGCCGCTTTCGGCGCCTTCGTCGACATCGGCGTGCACCAGGACGGCCTGGTGCACATCTCGGCGCTGTCGAATACCTTCGTGAAAGACCCGCACACGGTGGTCAAGGCCGGCCAGGTGGTGAAGGTGAAGGTGCTGGAAGTCGATCCCAAGCGCAAGCGCATCGCGCTGACCATGCGCCTCTCCGACAGCGCGCCGGCCGCCGGCAGCAAGCCCGAGCAGCGCGCCGACCGTAACGACCGCCGCGCCATGGGATCACAGCAAAAATCGCAGACCCGCGAACCGGCCATGGGCGGCTCCATGGCGGCCGCCTTCGCCAAGCTGCGCGGCTAAGCCGGCAAGGCCCGCAGTACCCCCGCCGGCGTTTTCTTATAAAATGTCGGCATCTTTCCCTTTTTCCCCCGAGGCAGCAAATGAGCGACGTACAAACCTGGATCAAAGAAACCGTGACCAACACCCCAGTGGTCCTGTTCATGAAGGGCACCGCCCAGTTCCCGCAGTGCGGCTTTTCCGGCCGCGCCATCCAGATCCTGAAGGCGTGCGGCGTGGAAAACATCGCCACCGTAAACGTGCTGGACGATCCTGAAGTCCGCCAGGGCATCAAGGAATACTCGAACTGGCCGACCATCCCCCAGCTCTACATCAAGGGCGAATTCATCGGCGGTTCGGACATCATGAACGAGATGTTTGAGTCGGGCGAACTGAAGGCCCTGCTGGATGCCTGATCGCCCGCAGCGGATCGTCATTGCCATCACCGGCGCCACCGGCGCCGTGTATGGGGTGCGTCTGCTGCAGGTGCTGAAAGAGACGCCGGACGTCGAGACCCACCTGGTGGTCTCGGACGCGGCCGTGCTGACCCTGCACCAGGAAACCGGCCTGCAGCGCAAGGAAGTGGAAGCGCTGGCCGACGTGGTGCACCGGCAGCACAATATCGGCGCGTCCATCGCCAGCGGTTCGTTCCAGTCGGACGGGATGGTGATTGCGCCGTGCTCGATGAAGACGCTGGCGTCCGTGGCGCACGGCCTGTCGGACAACCTGATCGCGCGCGCAGCCGACGTGGTGCTCAAGGAGCGCCGCCGCCTGGTGCTGATGGTGCGCGAAACGCCGTTCAACCTGGCGCACCTGCGCAATATGACCGCCGTCACTGAAATGGGCGGCATCATCTTCCCGCCCCTGCCCAGCTTCTACCACCAGCCCCAAAGCATCGCCGAGATGGTGGACCACACGGTGGCCCGCGTGATCGACCTGTTCGGCCTGGAACACCAGCTGGCGCCGCGCTGGCACGGCCTGAGCCCGACCTGAAACCCGCTATGCGCTAGGTTTTCTCGAAGCTGCTGCTGGCACGCTTCAATTCCCTCGCTTCTTCCAGCATGCGGCGCTGCGCGATGCGCTTGCGCATCAATTCAGCGTGGCGGGCTGCCGTCATCGGCGGGGCGGTCATCAGGTCTTTCAGCTGCGCTACATTGCTGTAGTTGTTTCTCATCAAGCGGCTCAATCCGGACTCCTGAAATAGCGCGTGCATTACGCAACCCTATTGTGCACCAAATCCGTTTCGGAACTATGACAATTTGCTATTGGAGCCGAACATTCGGCGGAAAAGCGCGCTGCGGCGCAATCGTGGCACGCCCGTTCTTATATTTGGCAATGTATCAAGAACGGACGTGCTGTTTTGTTACTTTTGGTAGTTCACCCGCACCAGCATGCGGATAAATTCGCGCGCGATCTGGCGGTGATGTTCGTCCAGGCGCTGCAAATCGGCGATCAGCTTGACGTCGGCCGACTCGAAACGGGACAGGCCATTGCTGCTTTCGCCGGCCGGCGCTGCCGCTTCCGGACCGCCGAAACGGAGCCAGTCGGCAGGCACACCCAGCCATTGGGCTATCATGCGCAGCTTTTCCTGGGTGGGAATGGCTTCGCCGACCAGCCATTTGCGCGCTGCGTGCACCGTTATGGGGCGTCCGTCGAAACGAATGTTAAATTCGCGTGCCAGTCGGGTCGGGCTATCGGGGGAGTAGTGGGCGTTTTTCAGAGCCTGCTGCAAGCGCTGGCTAAAGCTTTCGCGTTCGTTAGAAGAATTCATAGTTGCACTATTTCATGTCATGCAATGAAAGTCAGTCTCTCGCAGTGTCAGACAAACTGTGACAATCAAGAATGGAAGATTTAACATTTTTCCCTCATTGCTGCGTGCTTTCGCTCGCATAACGTCCAAATTTTATTTCTGATATGACATGATACGGCAAATTGAATTTAGAGGGCAATTTTTTAGACTGAACGTTCGTTCAGGACAGACGCGAGCGCATGCACGGTGATGGTGCTGCCTTTATGCCAATACATATGATGCCGCCCGCAGCGCAAGGCCGTCGCACGATACGCCATTCGTGGTCATCAATTGCCACCAACTGTCCGTCCTGTCATGGGCTACAATGTCTTTAACGTTACGTAAACGGAAGCCTAAAGCCACCGCTGCTGCCTATTTTATCAATATGCCAACCTATACCATCACCGAACTGGCCCGTGAATTCGACATCACGGCGCGCGCGATCCGCTTCTACGAAGACCAGGGCCTGCTGAGCCCGTCGCGCGAAGGCGCCGGCGGCCGCAACCGCGTGTATACGCCGCGCGACCGCACCCGCCTGAAGCTGACCCTGCGCGGCAAGCGCCTGGGCCTGTCGCTGTCCGAAATCAAGGGCCTGGTGGACATGTACGAGTCGCCCAAGGACACCAGCGCGCAGATGCACCGCTTCCTGGGCGTCCTGCAGCAGCACCGCGACATGCTGGAACAGCAGCGCGAAGACATCGACATGACGCTGGCCGAAATCACCGCCCACGAGGAAGATTGCAGGCGCATGCTGGCGGCGATCGCGGAGCCGCAGACCAGCGCTACTTGACGTTTACGTTAACGTCACATCGCGGTATGATGAGGGCTTCAACACCCCCAACCAGAAGAATGAGGACGACATGCTCCATCTCCCAGGCCTGACCTTTGACCACGGCGAAGACATCGCCGCCCTCCGTTCCGCCGTGCAGGAATTCGCCGCCGCCGAAATCGCGCCGCGCGCCGCCGAGATCGACCGCAGCGACCAGTTCCCGATGGACCTGTGGCGCAAGATGGGCGACCTGGGCCTGCTGGGCATCACCGTCAGCGAGCAGTACGGCGGCGCCAATATGGGCTACCTGGCCCACATCGTGGCGATGGAAGAAATCTCGCGCGCCTCGGCCTCGGTGGGCCTGTCCTACGGCGCCCACTCCAACCTGTGCGTGAACCAGATCAAGCGCAACGGCACCGAAGAGCAAAAACAAAAATACCTGCCCAAGCTGATCTCGGGCGAACACGTGGGCGCGCTGGCCATGTCCGAGCCGAACGCCGGTTCCGACGTGGTGAGCATGAAGCTGCGCGCCGACTGGAAGGGCGACCGCTGGGTGCTCAACGGCACCAAGATGTGGATCACCAACGGCCCCGACGCGGACGTGCTGGTGGTGTATGCCAAGAACGACCTGGAAGCCGGCCCGCGCGGCATGACCGCCTTCCTGATCGAGAAGAATTTCAAGGGCTTCTCGGTGGCACAGAAACTGGACAAGCTGGGCATGCGCGGTTCGCACACCGGCGAACTGGTGTTCCAGGACTGCGAAGTGCCGGCCGAGAACGTGCTGGGCGGCCTGGGCAAGGGCGTCAACGTGCTGATGTCCGGCCTGGACTTCGAGCGCACCGTGCTGTCCGGCGGCCCGCTGGGCATCATGCAGGCCTGCATGGACGCGGTGGTGCCCTACATCCACGACCGCAGGCAGTTCGGCCAGCCGATCGGCGAGTTCCAGCTGATGCAGGGCAAGCTGGCCGATATGTACTCGACCATGATGGCCTGCAAGGCCTATGTCTACGCCGTCGGCCAGGCCTGCGACCGCGCCACCACGCCGGAAGCGGTGCGCCAGCTGCGCAAGGACGCCGCCGGCGCCATCCTGTACAGCGCGGAGAAAGCCACGTGGATGGCCGGCGAGGCGATCCAGACCCTGGGCGGCAACGGCTACATCAACGAGTATCCGGTGGGCCGCTTGTGGCGCGACGCCAAGCTGTATGAAATCGGCGCCGGCACCAGCGAGATCCGCCGCATGCTGATCGGCCGCGAGCTGTTCGCGGAAACCAAGTAAGCCGCCAGAGCGCGATGATGCCGGCCCGTCCATGATGAACCAGGCTGCATTCCCCAAACTGCTGTCTTCCCAGATAGCGTTCGACATCGCGCTCACCATCCGCGACGGCTTCGACAAGCATTACCGCCTGTTCCGCCAGTCCAGCCAGCAAGCCCGCGAGTATTTCGAGCGCGGCGACTGGAAGGTGGCGCAGCAGGCCGCGCGCGAGCGCATCGGCTTCTACGACAAGCGGGTGCAGGAATGCGTGCACCTGCTGGAGGACGAGTACGCGCCGGAGGACCTGAGCGACGAGGTGTGGCGCGAATGCAAGCTGCACTTCATCGGCCTGCTGTCCGGCCACAAGCAGCCGGAGCTGGCCGAGACCTTCTTCAACTCGGTGTGCTGCAACATCCTGCACCGCAGCTATTTCCACAACGAGTTCATCTTCGTGCGGCCGGTGGTGTCCACCGAGTACATCGAAACGGAAGAGCCGGCGCCCACCTACCGCATGTACTACCCGGGCACGGACGGCCTGCGCTTCACGCTCAGGCGCATCGTCACCAATTTCCAGCTCAACGCCCGGTTCGCCAACCTGGACCGCGACGTGGAGCAGGTGGAGTCGCGCCTGCGCCAGCTGTTCGGCGGCGAAACGCTGGAGCCCAACCACCAGATCCAGGTGCTGTCCAGCCTGTTCTTCCGCAACAAGGGCGCCTACATCGTGGGCAAGGGCATCAACGGCGCGCGCGAGTATCCCTTCGTGGTGCCGATCCTGCACAACCGCCACGGCCAGCTGGTGCTGGACACGGTGCTGTTCGAGCAGGAACAGATCATCATCCTGTTCTCGTTTACGCGCGCCTACTTCCAGGTGGACATGGAAGTGCCCTCGGCCTACGTGCAATTCCTGCGCACGCTGCTGCCGCGCAAGCCGCGCAGCGAGATCTACACCATCCTCGGCCTGCAGAAGCAGGGCAAGACGCTGTTCTACCGCGACTACCTGCAGCACCTGAAGCATTCGTCCGACCAGTTCGACGTGGCGCCCGGCATCCGCGGCCTGGTGATGCTGGTGTTCGCGCTGCCGTCCTTCCCCTATGTGTTCAAGGTGATCAAGGATTTCTTCCCGCCGCCCAAGGAGACCACGCGCGCGCTGGTGAAGGAAAAATACCTGCTGGTCAAGCACCACGACCGCGTGGGCCGCATGGCCGACACGCTGGAGTATTCCAACGTGGCCTTCCCGCGCGCGCGCATGAAGGAAGAGCTGCTCGACGAGATCCGCAAGTACGCGCCGTCGCTGCTGGAAGAGGATGGCGACAAGATCGTCATCAAGCACCTGTACATCGAACGCCGCATGGTGCCGCTGAATATCTGGCTCACCAACGCCGAGCAGCAGGGCGACGATGCCCGCCTCGAGCACGGCGTGCTGGAATACGGCAACGCCATCAAGGAACTGGTGGCGGCCAACATCTTCCCCGGCGACATGCTGTACAAGAATTTCGGTGTCACCCGCCACAAACGCGTGGTGTTCTACGACTACGACGAAATCGAGTACATCACCGACTGCGTGTTCCGCGACATCCCCGAGGCGCGCACCGAGGAGGAAGAGATGTCGGCCGAGCCGTGGTACCACGTCGGCAAGCACGACGTATTCCCCGAACAGTTCGGCCGTTTCCTGCTGGGCAACGCGAAGATCCGCAAGTATTTCATGCAGCACCACGCCGACCTGCTGACGCGCGAATTCTGGCAGCGGCGCAAGGAGCGCATCGAAGCCGGCATCGTGGAGGACGTCTTCCCGTATCCGCAGCACATCCGTTTTTCGTATCAGGGCACACCTGCCATCACCCCGGCGGCGCACGTGGCGCCGACTCTTTTGGAGACCAGTGAAAATGAATGATCCTATCGTTATCGTGGGCGCAGCCCGCACCCCCATGGGCGCCTTCCAGGGCGACTTCTCGGCCAAGAGCGCGCACGACCTGGGCGCCGTGGCGATCCAGGCCGCCGTCGAGCGTTCCGGCGTGGCGCCGGCCGCCGTCGAACACGTCTACTTCGGCAACTGCCTGATGGCGGGGCAGGGCCAGGCGCCGGCGCGCCAGGCGCTGCTGAAAGCCGGCCTGCCGACCTCCACCGGCGCGGTGACGCTGTCGAAAATGTGCGGCTCGGCCATGCAGGCCGCGATCTACGCCTACGACGCGCTGGCGGCTGGCAGCGCCGACGTGATCGTGGCCGGCGGCATGGAATCGATGACCAACGCGCCCTACATCATTCCCAAGGCGCGCGGCGGCTACCGCATCGGCCACGGCATGATGTTCGACCACATGATGTACGACGGCCTGGAAGACGCTTACTCGCGCAACGAGAAGACCGGCGAAGGCCGTTCCATGGGCACCTTCGCCGAAGAGTGCTCGGCCAAGTACCAGTTCACCCGTGAAGACCAGGACGCGTTCGCGATCGAATCCGTCAAGCGCGCGCAGGCCGCCACCAGCGAAGGCTGGTTCAAGTGGGAAGTGGCGCCCGTGACGGTGACCACCCGCGCCGGCGACACCGTGGTTGAAAAAGACGAAGGCCCGCTGAAGGCCAAGATCGACAAGATCCCGACCCTGCGCACCGCCTTCAAGAAGGACGGCACCATCACCGCCGCCTCGTCCTCGTCCATCAACGACGGCGCCGCCGCGCTGGTGATGATGCGCGAATCGACCGCCAAGGCGCAGGGCCTGACGCCGATCGCCAGGGTGCTGGGCCACGCCACCAACGCGCTGGCGCCGGACCAGTTCACGGTGGCGCCGATCGGCGCCATCGAGAAGCTGTTCAAGAAAACCGGCTGGGCCGCCAAGGACGTGGACCTGTTCGAGATCAACGAGGCGTTCGCCGCCGTGCCGATGGCCGCCATGCGCGACCTGGACATCCCGCACAGCAAAGTGAACGTGCACGGCGGCGCCTGCGCGCTGGGCCACCCGATCGGCGCCTCCGGCGCGCGCATCATCGTCACGCTGATCGGCGCGCTCAAGCGCACCGGCGGCAAGCGCGGCGTGGCGGCGCTGTGCATCGGCGGCGGCGAAGCCACCGCCATGGCCATCGAACTGGTGTAAGCATGCCGGCCGCACTCATCATCGGCGCCTCGCGCGGCATCGGGCACGAACTGGCGCGCCAGTACCTGCACGACGGCTGGCGCGTGATCGCCACCGCGCGCAAGCCGGACGACATCGCCGAGCTGGCCGACATGGGTGCGGAAACGCACACGCTGGATGTGACCGACGTGGAAGCGGTGGCCGGCCTGGGCTGGAAGCTGGACGGCGAACAGCTGGACGTGGCCATCCTGAACGCGGGCGTGTACGGCCCGCGCCACGACGGCTTCCCGCTGCAGACCGACTTCGACCAGGTGATGCACACCAATGTGCTGGCGGCGATGCGGCTGCTGCCCATGCTGGCGCCGCTGGTGGCCGCGCATGGCAAGCGCAGCGGCGGCAAGCTGGCGGTGCTGTCCTCGCGCATGGGTTCGCTCAGCGAGCGCGGCCACGCGGGCGGCTCGCTGTACCGCGCCAGCAAGGCCGCGCTCAACTCGGTGCTGATCGACACCGCGCTCACCTTCGGCGCCAAGGGCGTCACCTGCGTGGCGCTGCACCCGGGCTGGGTGCGCACCGAGATGGGCGGCGGCGGCGCCGACCTGACGGTGGAAGAAAGCGCAGCCGGCATCCGCCACACGCTGGATACCGTACCCGGCTCGACGCAAGCCGTGTTCCGCAACTACGATGGCACCCCCATCGCCTGGTAACCCCGCATTGAAAGCACAGAATGATACTGAGCGAAGAACACCAAATGATACGAGACGCCCTGCGCACCTTTTCGCAGGAGCGCCTGGCGCCCAATGCGGCGCGCTGGGACAAGGAACACCACTTCCCCAAGGAAGAATTGAAGGAGCTGGCGGCACTGGGCGCGTTCGGCGTGGCGGTGCCGGAGGAACTGGGCGGGGCCGGCATGGACTACGTGTCGCTGGCGCTGGTGCTGGAGGAAATCGCGGCCGGCGACGGCGGCACCTCCACCGTCATCTCGGTCAACAACTGCCCGGTGTGCAGCATCGCCATGATGTACGCCAGCGAGCAACAGAAGCGGCAGTGGCTGCGCCCGCTGGCCCAGGGCGAGATGCTGGGCGCGTTCTGCCTGACCGAGCCGCACACCGGCTCGGACGCGGCGGCGCTGCGCACCACCGCCGTGCGCGATGGCGACGAATATGTGATCAACGGCGTCAAGCAGTTCATCACCAGCGGCAAATACGCCGACGTGGCCATTGTCATGGCGGTCACCGACAAGGCGGCCGGCAAGAAGGGCATCAGCGCGTTCTGGGTGCCGACCAATGCGCCGGGCTACATCGTGGCGGGCCTGGAACAGAAGATGGGCCAGCACTCGTCGGACACGGCGCAGATCCTGTTCGAGAATTGCCGCATCCCGGCCGAGAACCTGATCGGTGAAGAGGGCATGGGCTACAAGATCGCGCTGTCCGGCCTGGAGGGCGGCCGCATCGGCATCGCTTCGCAGTCGGTGGGCATGGCGCGCGCGGCCTACGAAGCCGCGCTGAAATACGCGCGCGAGCGCGAGACCTTCGGCAAGGCCATCTTCGAGCACCAGTCGGTGCAGTTCAAGCTGGCCGACATGGCCACGCAGATCGAAGCGGCGCGCCAGCTGATCATGCACGCGGCCGCGCTGAAGGACGCCGGCCAGCCCTGCCTGAAAGAGGCGGCCATGGCCAAGCTGTTCGCCTCCGAGATGGCCGAGCGCGTGTGCTCGGACGCGATCCAGGTGCACGGCGGCTACGGCTATGTGTCCGACTTCCCGGTCGAGCGCATCTACCGCGACGTGCGCGTGTGCCAGATCTACGAGGGCACCAGCGATATCCAGAAGCTGCTGATCGCGCGGGCACTGTAGGCATGGCGACAAGGCTGATGCTGGTGGAGGATGACGCCAGGCTGTCTTCCCTGATCGCCGAGTACCTGGCCGCCTACGAGTTCGAGGTGGCGGTGGTGGCGCGCGGCGACGAAGCGCCGGCGCGCTTCCAGGCGTTCGCGCCGGACGTGGTGGTGCTGGACCTGATGCTGCCCGGGATGGACGGCGCCGACGTGTGCCGCCAGCTGCGCGCGCTGGCCGGCACGCCCATCCTGGTGCTGACGGCGCGCGAGGACGATTACGACCAGGTGGCGCTGCTGGAGCACGGCGCCGATGATTTCATCAACAAGCCGGTACAGCCGCGCGTGCTGCTGGCGCGCCTGCGCGCGCTGCTGCGGCGCGCGGGACCGGCCGCGGGCCCGGGTTCCGCAGAGGGCGGCGCAGCCAATGCGCCGGCCGCCGCGCCGGGCACGCTGCAATTCGGCGCGCTGTGCATCGCCACCAGCGACCGCCAGGTACGCTGGCGCGGCGCGCCGGTGGTACTCAGCGGCAGCGAATACAAGCTGCTGCTGGTGCTGGCCGAGGCGGCCGGCACCGTGCTGTCGCGCGATGCGCTGCTGAAGAAGCTGCGCGGCCTGGAATTCGACGGCATGGACCGCAGCATCGACAACAGCATCTCCAAGCTGCGCCGCCGCTTCGATGACCACGAGGCGGAAAAAATCAAGACGGTATGGGGCGAGGGCTACCTGTTCTCGCCGTCGGCCTGGCAGTAAGCCGCTTGCCGCGCTACTCGTAGAGCGGCGCGATCGCCAGCGGCGGCGACAGGCTGATGACCTGACCGGCAGCGTGGCCGGCGGCCTGCCCCGGCGCCGGCGGCGCGTCGAAGCGGTAGCTGACGATGCTGAAGTCGGCGCCGGCGCCGTCCGCGAACGCCGGGCCTTCGGCCACCGGCAGCGGCGCGCTGTCCTGCGCGCCGTGCCGCAGCCGCACCTGGGCCTCGCCCCTGCGCGCAAAAGCAAACCGCACACCCACGCAGCGCCCGCCGCGAAACGCCGCGTCCGTGACGCGCTGGTAAGCCTGCGCCTGCTCGCAGGCGGTGCGCAGGTCGGCCGCCTCGTACACGCCGTCGGCGCGCGCCATGATGGACACGCGCGGCCGGTAGGCGTAGCCGGACAGCTTGCGGTTCAGCATCAGCACGGCATTGTCGTCGTAGGCCGCCTTCAGCAGCGGGAACACGGCGCGTCCGGCCGCGTCCAGCGGCAGGTTGAGCTGGCTGCCCCTGGCGTTCAGCGTCAGGCGCAAGCCGTCCAGCGTGGCGCCGTCCCTGGCAATGATCTGGAAGTGGTTTTGCAGGAAATGCTTGGGCTTGCCGTATTTTTCGAACACCACCATGGCGCGGTAGGCGTCGCGATAGCTCAGCCACTCGCCTTCCTGCGCTTGCGCGCCGGCGCCCTGCATAGCCAGCCAGGCCGGCAGCAGCAGCACCGCGAACAGGGAGCGCCTGGCGTTCATGCTCAGAAGCGGTAGGCCAGTGCCGACCACACCGTGACGTTGACGGACCGTTCAACCAGCGGGCTGGCCTTGGCGTCGCCGGCCAGGCGCGCCACATGGGTGCCGCTGGTCAGCATCCAGGACGGCGCCAGGGCCCAGTTCCAGCGCACGCCGGCATGCACGTCCTTGATGCCGCCGCCGGGCGCATAGGCGCGCCGGGTGACGCCCGGCGTCATCATTTCCTGGGCCGGGCTGACGCCGAACATCGCGCGGTTGTAGCGGGCGTCGGCCAGCGCCAGGCCGGCGGTGAAGGACAGCGTGTGGTGCGGCGCCACGTGGGTGGCGATGCGCTGCAGGTCCAGCATCGCGCGCAGGCCGTCATGCTGCTGGCCTGCCCCATACAGCACGTTGTTCGCCAGGCGCCATTCGGGCGTCAGGTACCAGGTCAGGAAAGCGCCCGCCTCCAGCCGGCGCGGCACGTCGGGCATGCCGGTCATGCGGGTGAGGGGGGTGCCGCCGTCCATGCCGATCTGCGGCAGCGCGGTGTTGCTGCCCGTGCCGCTCAGGCCGCCGCCGGTGAGTGCCCGGCCGCGCTCGCTGCGCCCGGGATGCAGCGACAGCAGCGGCCCGTACTCCAGGCCGGCGCGGTCGGACCAGTGCATGCCGGCGGTGGCGCCCGACAGGAATACGCCGTTGCTCCATTCGGCCTGCAGCACCGGCATCAGCATCGCGTGGCGGCTGCGGCCGCCCTCGTAGCGGTTGGCGCTTTGCAGGCCCAGCCCGAGGTACATATCGCGGCTGCCGTCCGGCATCGGGTTGACGACCGGCGTCTGCGCGGCCGCCGTGCCGCAGGCGGCCAGCAGCGCTGCAACGGCAAAGCAACGGGCAATGGTGTGGGGCATGCGCATGGATGATGGCTCAGTGGGGGCGATGCCCGCCATTCTATATGGTCGGCGCAGGCATCTGCCGGATGATGAACGCCACCGGCTCGTCGCTGCGGTCCACCGTGACCATGGCGCCGCGCGCGGTAAAGGCGGCGTGGCAGGCTACGTTCGGGCCGGGCGGCGTGTCGCTGCTGGTGACGTACAGCTGGCCGTCCACGCGCGCCACTTCTTCCAGCCTGGTGCCGTCGCAGCCGGGAGCCATGCCGTAGTAGGCGGACAGCACCATCGACTTGCTGAAGTCCACCGCCGGCAGCGGCGCGCCGGGCGTGCTGTAACGGCTCCACAGCGCGGCCCAGGAGGCGGCGTCCTTCACCACCGCGTTGCTGGGCGCTTGCCCCGTCAGCGCGTGGTTCAGGCTGGTCTGGACGCGGCTGAAGGCCACCTTCTGCGGCGTGATGCGGCTGAACACCACCGGGGCGTCGTAGCGGTCCAGTACCACCAGCACGCCGGGGCTGGTGAACTGGGCGATGCACTGCGCCGCCGGGTCCACGCGGTCCTGCTCGTACTGCACCGCCAGTTTGCCGTCGGCGACACCGACGCGGCCGACCGTGACCGAGCGGCAATCGCTCTTCTGCCTGCCGGTCAGTATGCCCACCACCATTTTGCGGCTGAAGTCGATCTTCGGCGGCAGGTGGATGCTGCTCAGGATGCGGTGCCAGTCGTTCCACACCGCCTCGAAGGAAGCCGTGTCGGTCAGCACCACGGTGCGCGCCTCGTCGATGCCGGTGTACGGGCTCTGCCTCAGGATTTCCATGCCCAGCGTGGCGCCGTCCGGCGGCAGCACGTTGACGATCTCGATCTGGTGGCCGGCGCCCAGGCCCAGGTCGGCCTTGTCCAGGTTGTTGATCATGGTCTCGAACTGCGCGCGCTTGCTGTCGTCGGCGCAGCTGGTGCGCGGGCCGGAAAGCAGGCCGCCGGACAGGCACAACTGCTGCGCGGGCAGGGCGCCGAACAGGGTGCGGCTATCGGCGTTGTCGGGGCAATTGCCGGCGCGGTCCCACAGCACCTGCTTCTGGTCGATGAGGTACAGGCGGTTGCGCAGCTCGCTGCAAGTGGCGGCGCGCGCCATGCTGACGAAATCGGCCTTCACCACCAGGGCGGCGGGCGACGGCTCGCCCACGGCGATGGGCTTGCTCTGGCCGCCGGGCGCGGCGGCACCGCCGCTGCCGCCGCACGCGGCCAGCACGACTGCGGCCAGGGGAAACAGAACTGCGGCAACGGCCTTGCTTGACACTTTGCTCATGATAGCTCCTTGGTAAGTAATCATGCCATCTTAGGCAGGGGCGCGGCGGGCGTCCCCCTCCAAATGTCGGTCAATTGTCATAAATTTGTAAGCGCCCCGACGGCGCCACGCCATTGCTTATAAACTAAGGCCATGAACCGCCTGTTCTTCCGCTTTTTCGTGCTGGTCATGCTGGCCATCACGGCGGCCACCTTTGCCATCTATTTCGCGATCAGCCGCCTGTACGGCGATCCGTTGGAGGACATCGCCCGGCGCCAGGCGGCGGCCGAGGTGTTCCTGCTGGAGCAATATGTCGACCAGGCGCCGGCCGACGAGTGGCTGGTGCGGCTGAACAAGCTGCGCGAGGTCTCCACGGTGCGCTACGAGCTGCTGCCGCTGGAACCGAGCCTGGCCGCGCTGCCCGCCGCCGACGCGGCCGTGCTGCGGCGCGGCGGCATGGTGTTCCAGGTGGGCGACAAGGCCTTCCTGCGGCGGGTGGACCTGGCCGGCGAGCGCTACATCGGCAGCGAGGCCGAGGTGCTGCGCGCCGAGGGCTTGCCGATCAATATCGCGCAAGCCTTGCAGCAGGAGGCGCTGCGCTACGCCATCGTGGCGCTGGCCCTGCTGATCCCGATCGCGCTGTGGTCGCGCGCGCACTGGCGCGGCATGCAGGCGCTGGCGCGCGTGGCCGACGAGTTCGGCGCCGGCCAGCTGTCGGCGCGGGCGCGCATGCCGGCCAGCGCCAGCATCTACCCGCTGGCCGAGCGCATGGACAACATGGCGGACCGCATCGAGCGCCTGATGGAGGCGCAGCGCACGCTGCTGCATTCGGTCTCGCACGAGGTGCGCACGCCGATCGCGCGGCTGGAGTTCGGCCTGGAGCTGCTGCGCACGGCGGCGGACGCGGCGGCCAGGCCGGCGCTGGAAGAGCGCATCGCCGCCATGGAGCAGGATCTGCGCGAATTGAACGGGCTGATGACAGAATTGCTGGGCATGGCCAAGCTGGACAGCGGCCAAGCCATGCAGCGCCAGCCCTTCGACCTGGCGGCGGCGCTGCACGCCGCAGCGGCAGCGGCCGAAGCCGGCGGCACGGCGCTGGCAACGCGCATCGGCGACCTGGGGCAGCTGGACGGCGACGGCCGCCTGCTGATGCGGGCCGTGGCCAACCTGCTCGGCAACGCGGCCAAATACGGCGCCGGCCGGGTGCTGCTGGACGCAGAACGCCAGGGCAGCGCAGGCCCGGGCCAAGGCGGCGCCATCGTCATCGCCGTCGAGGACGACGGCCCCGGCATTCCCGCTGCGGAGCGCGAACGGGTGTTCGCGCCGTTCTACCGGCTCGACCGCAGCCGCGACCGCGCCAGCGGCGGCTTCGGCCTGGGCCTGTCGATTGCGCACAAGGCGGTGGCGCTGCACGGCGGCAGCCTGCATGTCGAGGACGGCGCGCTGGGCGGCGCCCGCTTCGTCATTCGCCTGCCGGGCTGACGGTGCGCAGCGGCGGCGCCGCCTGGTCCTGCTGGTGGCGTCCCACGCGCTCGAACTCGGAGATCACCTGGGCGCCGAACAGCAGCAGCGCGGCGGCGATCTCCAGGCTGAACATGACCACGATGGCGGTGGTCAGCGAGCCGTACACCACGTTCACCTGCGACAGGGTGCTGAAGTACCAGACCAGCACATGGCGCGCCAGTTCCCACAGCACGGTGGCGGTCACGCCGCCGATCAGCGCGTGCGCATACGACAACCGGCCCACCGGCATCACCAGGTAAATCGAGGTCAGCATCAGCACTTCGCCGGCCACGCCCAGCGTGTACAGCAGCACGCCGGACACGCCGTGCAGCGACCAGCGGTAGCCGAGAAATTGCAGCTCTTCCTCGCCGATCACCTGCAGGCCGCCGGCCACCAGGGTCACCAGCAGGATGCCAAGGCCCAGCGACAGGATGTAGCAGTAGGGCAGGATGGCGGAGACCAGGAAGTGGCGGCGCCGTATCGCCACCCGGTGCATGAAGATGACGCACATGGCGTTTTCCAGCACCGTGAAGGCCAGCGAGCTGAAAAACAGCATGGTGAGCGCCAGCAGCCAGCCGATAACGCTGCGCTGGGCCAGGAACTGGCCGACCTCGGCGACGATGGCGCGCGACTGGCCCGGCACCAGCCATTCCAGGTAGTGGCCGATGGTGCCCAGCAGTTCGACCGGGTCCAGCCAATGGGACAGCACCACCACCACCAGCATCAGCAGCGGCACGATGGACAGCAGTGAGTAATAGGCGACGGCGCCCGCCAGCAGCAGTCCCTGGTTGGCGCGGAAGCCGCGAATGCACTGCAGCGCGAAATCCAGGGGGTGGCTGGCCACCCAGGCGGCGGCCTTGCTTGTGAGCATACGCATGGGCCCATTCTACGCAGCCCGCACAATGGCTGGCGCGCAACAGCCCGCAGCGCGCCGCGTCAGCTGACCGCCGGCTCCAGCAAGGTCAGCGTCTGCCGCTCGGCGTCCAGGGTGGCTTGCACGCCCATGGGGATGGTGAACTGGTGCCGGATATGGCCGAAGGAGTAGCCGGCCACGGCGGTCTGTTGCAGCGGCAGCAGATGCTGGTCCACGGTTTCGTTCAGCGTGAGCGAGATGTCGTCATCCTGGTTCTCGCAGTTTTCGAAGATGCCCAGCATCACGCCGGCGGTATTCTTCAAGCCCTGGCTCAGCTGCAACTGCATCAGCATGCGGTCGATGCGGTAGGGCGCTTCGTTCACCTCTTCCAGGAACAGGATGCTGCCCTTGATGTCGGCCGCGTACGGCGTGCCCTCCAGCGCGCTGACCAGGCACAGGTTGCCGCCGGTGAGGTGGCCGGTGCACTGGCCGCCGTGCACCGTGCGCACCGTGTACTGCGGCTCGGCCACGGCCTTGTGCGCGTTGTCCTGCGACATGGAGATGGTGTAGCGCTCGTGCGGCGTCATCAGCACGTTTTTCAGCTGCGCCACCGCGTATTCGGAAAAAGTGGACGACGCCACCGGTCCGTGGAAAGTGACCAGCCCGGCGTGCTTGTTGATGGCCAGGTGCAGGGCGGTGATGTCGGAATAGCCGATCAGCACCTTGGGATTGGCGCCGATCAGCCGGTAGTCGATATGGGGCAGCAGCGAGATGCAGCCGGAGCCGCCCCGGATGGCCCAGATGGCGTTCACTTGCGGGTCGGCGAACATGCCGTGCAGGTCTTCCAGGCGCTGCGCCACCGTGCCGCCGTAATTGCCGTGCACCGCGTGGATGTGCTCGCCCAGCTTGACGCGCAGGCCGAGCGACTCGATGTTGCGCACGGCTTTCTCGATGGCCTTGGGACTGGTGTGCCCGCCGGGTGCGATGATGCCGACCAGGTCGCCGGGCTCCAGGCGCGGCGGCTTGGTCAACTGCGGCTTGGTCATGGCTTTGTTTCCTTGCGAAGGGACATGCTTGGCCGCTGCGGCTGGCAGCGCGACGGCTGCCAGCGCGGCCCCGGTGGCGGTAGCCACCAGGCTGCCGAAGCGGCGCCGGCTCAGTTGTGTATGTGTCGGCACCGCGATCCGCTTACATGAACTTGTACTTGAGGTTGACGGACAGCGAACGGCCGCGCGCGTCTGCCACGCGCGGGTCCCAGCCTGCCCCCACCACTTCATCCACGTTGTGCGCGGTGAACGGCGGGGTCTTGTCGAACAGGTTCAGGATGCCCACCGTGATGGTGGCGTTCTTGTAGCCGGTGTAGGTGCCCGTCAGGTCATACTTCTCGTAGTGCTTCACGCGCGGCACGAAGCCCGGCGGCGGCGTGCCCTTGCCGCCGTTCGGCACCTGGTCGTTGTAGCCGGTGGAGTAGTTCTGCGTGAACAGCGCGCTCCAGTCGCCCTTGGACACGCTGATGCTGGCGTTGTGCTTCCAGCGCAGGTAGATGTCGCGGCTGTTGAACACGCCCACTTGCTCCTTGAACGGCTGGCCTTCGAATTCGGCGAACTTGAAGCTCTTCATGTAGGTGCCGTCCAGCTTGGCGACCCATTTGTAGCCTTCATATTTGCCGTCGGCCTGCAGGCCCAGGTCGGCGCCGCGGGTTTTCAGGCCGGCCGCGTTGATCCAGCCCGCTTCCACATGGTCGATGACGCCGGTGGCCTGGTCGCGGATGATGTACTCGGGCAGGAACTGCCAGTTGGCCAGCACCACTTGCGGCGTGCGGTTCAGGATGCGGTCCTGGATGTTGATGGCCCAGAAGTCCAGCGACGCGGAGAAGCCGCGCACCGGTTCCACCACAATGCCCAGCGTGCCCTGCTTGGACGTTTCCGGCTTCAGGTTGGGGTTGCCGCCGGTGTTGTAGTTCAGGCGCGGAATGGCGCAGAACAGCGGATTGCCCGGATTCTTGGCGCAGCCTTCCTGGTCGATGATGCCGTTCGGCAGTTCCTGCGACAGGCGGCCCGCGTACAGCTGGGTGAAGCTCGGCGCCAGGAAGCCCTTGTTGGCCGAACCGCGCAGCACCATGTTGCTGGTAGGCTGGTAGCGGAACGACACTTTCGGGTTGGTGGTGGCGCCGATCAGGCTGTAATCGTCGCGGCGCACGGCCAGCTGCACTTCCAGGTCCTTCAGCACCGGCACCAGCAGCTCGGCGTAGACGGCGCGCACATTGCGCGACGCGCCGTTCAGCGGAGCATTGCCGGGCGACAGCAGGATCTTGGTCGCGTCCACGTCCTGCGCGAAGTCATAGGTTTCCTTGCGCAGGTCGAAGCCCGCCGCCATCGACATGGCGCCGGCCGGCAGCTGCAGCACTTCGCCCGAGACCGAGCCGTCCAGCTGGGTCATGGTGGTCTTGCCGTGCTGGAAAGCGCCCTTGTACTTGGTCGATTCGATCAGCTGCATCGCTTCGGCGGTCTGGGTCTGGCCCGGCGCCAGCCATGGGTTGATCTTGCCGCTGCCCAGGGCCGCGTAGATCTTGTCGGTGTAGCCATAGCCGTCCACCAGCGCGGTCTTGGTGGTGCTTTCCGCGCGCGACAGGCCCAGCTTGTAGTCGTATTTGCCCAGCAGCAGGCCTTCGGCGGCCACCAGCAGGCGGTAGTTCTCGGTCACGTTATTCTGCGTGCGGTCACCCCATGGCGTGCTGCGCCACTTGTAGATGATGGGCTTGGTCTTGTCGTAGGTCGGGATGTATTGCGACAGGTCCTGGTAGTAGGGGCCGTTGACCGGGTAGGCGGCGCCGTTGGCCAGGCTGGTGGAGATCTGCACCGGCGTCAGCGACGCGGTGGCTTCGGTGCGCGAGCCGAGCAGTTCGAAGAACACCTTGTGGTCGTCGTTGATCTTCAGCGTGCCGCGCGAGACGGCGTTGGTGCGCTCGACCGGGAAGCTGATCACGTAGTCGCCGCCGTAATCGTAGGCGCAGGAATACTTGGAGCGCGTGACGGCGGTGACGTCCTTCCACAGGTCGCTCTGGTACTGCGACATGCCGGGAATGGTGTCGCACTTGCCTTGCAGGCTCAGCAGGCCGGCCTGCAGATAGGTGGTGCTGTCGCCCGGCATTTTGAAGCCGGTACCCAGCGCGGTGCCGGGGCCGGTCAGGATGTTGGCGAACGGCGTGCCGGTGGTGTCCGGCGACAGGCCGCGCGACGGCTGGAAGCCGTTGGCGAAGTCGCGCTGGCTCGAGCTCAGCTTGTCGTTGTTGTCGTGCGTGACGGAGGCCATGACGTTCCAGCCGTCCTTTTGCAGGTCGCCCAGGCCGCCCAGCGCCGACACGCGGCGGTTCATGCCGCCGCCCGCTTCGGTGCCGTTCAGCGTGGTGGACAGTTCCAGGCCCTTGTAGTCGGTCTTCAGGATGAAGTTGACCACGCCGCCGATGGCGTCGGTGCCGTAAATGGCCGAAGCGCCGTCTTTCAGGATTTCCACGCGCTGGATGGCGCCCAGCGGGATCGAATTCAGGTCGACCGCCTTGCCGGAGGCGCCGTGGTTGCCCACGCGGCGGCCGTTCAGCAGCACCAGCGTGGCGTTCGGGCCCAGGCCGCGCAGCGAGGCGAAGGAAGCGCCGCCGGAAACGCGGTCGGCGTCCGCGCCGAACACGTTATTACCGGAAGTCATATTGTCGGCGCCGGTGCCGCTGGCGGAAATGGTGCGCAGCAGCTGTTCGGTGTCGGTGATGCCGGCCTTCTCGATGGCGTCGAAGGTCACCACTTGCACCGGCAGCGCGCCTTCCTTGGCCACGCGTTTGATGCTGGAGCCGGTGATTTCCACCCGCTGGATTTGCTGCGGGGCAGCTTGCTGAGCCATGACGGGGCCCACTACACCTATCAGCGCAATCATCTGCGCGAGTTTTTTAACCTTCACCGTACTCTCCCTTGATTTGAACGAACTCTTGACTGCCCGGTACCGGGCACGGCGTCTTGCGCGCCGCATGGAAAATTCAGAGTAGCGCTTTGCACTCCACGCTATCCAATGAAAATACCTCACTTAACCATAACTTTTAGGAATGAATGTAAGAAATTCAATCAGGGCGCCATTTTAGTGAGCTGATTCCGCTCTGCAACGTCCAAATCGAGATAACGCCAGTTTGTGAACTCCACCGGGTGGCGGATGTAGTTTTTTAGCCACGGTTGCCTGATATCAGCGGAAATCGGGTGGGTCAGCAGCACCCACGGGTTGTAGGCGTGGATCAGCTGCTTCATCTCGCGGTACAGCACGCGGCGCTCGGGCGTGTCGCCCAGCTGGCGCGCGCGCTCGTAGCGGCGGTTGTACTCGGGCAGGTTGAAGCGCGCGTAATTGGCGCGGCCGCTGTTGGGGCCATACAACAATTGCAAATAATTATCGCCATCCGGGAAATCGGCAATCCAGTTGGTTTCAAACATCATCACCTTGCCCAACCGGGAAGCCTTGATGATTTCAGTCTTCTTGTCGCTCTTGAACTGCACCTGCAGGCCAATGGCGTTCAACCCTTTGCGCCACAGTTCGTCGCGCAGGCGGCCCACCATGGACGGTTCGGAATGCATGGTCAGCAGCAGTGGCTGGCCGTTGGGCAGGGTGCGATAGCCGTGCTTGCCGATGCGGTAGCCGTAGCGGTCCAGCAAAGCGCGCGCCAGCGCCGGGTTATAGGCGATGGGACTGCGGTAGGCGGGGTCGTAGCCCAGCACATTGGGCGGCAGCGGCGACTGCGCCGGCAGCGCCAGGCCCTTCTTCAGCAGCGCCACGTCCTCCGCACTGTTGTAGCTGAGCGCGATGGCGCGCCGCAGCGCCACCTTGTCCTTGCCATAGCCGCCGATCAGCGGGTCTTCCATGTTCATCCACATGTAGTAGGTCTGCAGCACGGGGAAGGGCGACAGCTGCATGCCTTTCCCGGCCAGCTCGGGCTTGAGCTCGGGCGCGGCGGAATCGCTGCGCAGCACCATGTCCTTCATCGACTCGGGCACCTGCTCGATGTAGTCGAACTCGCCGTTCAGGAAGCCCAGCATGCGTGACTGGTACTCCTCCATGATCTTGACCTCGATACGGTCCACCAGCGGCAGCCGCCTGCCCTCCAGCGCGGCGGCCGCGGCGCGCGATTCGGGCGGCACGCCGGCGGCCGGAGCGGCGTGAAACACGGTGGCGCGGAAGTCCGGATTGGCCAGCAGGGTGATCTTGTCGCTGCGCTTCCATTCGCCCACCAGGAAGGGCCCGGTGCCGACCGGGTGGTTGCCCATCTGGCTGCCGTAGGCTTCGGCCACTTCGCGCGCCACTACGGCCGTGGCCGGCATGGCCAGGTAGTAGAGGAAGTTCGGATCGGGCGCGCTCAGGCGGATGCGCAGGGTGTACTTGTCCACCGCCTGCAGGCCGGGGATGGCGGTGGCGTGGCTGAACCTGGTTTTCAAGGCACCATCGCCCGCCAGCTTGCCTTCCAGCAGGAACAGCCAGGGCGATTTCAGTTCCGGGTCATACAGGCGCTTGAGGCTGTAGACGTAGTCTTCGGCGGTCACTTCGCGCGGCTTGCCCTTGAAGGCGGGATCGGGCGTGAAGCGGATGCCGGGGGTGAGCTGGAAGGTATAGGTCAGGCCGGCCTGGTCCACCTGCGGCATGGCGCGCAGCGTGTTGGGCTGCAGCTTGACCGGGCGCGCCAGGTAGTCGTAGCGCAGCAGCGGGTCGTACAGGTTTTCCAGCAGGGCCAGGGTGGCGATGTCGGAGGCGACTGCCGGGTCGAGGCCGGTCTCGCCGGTGGACAGGAAGGCGTGCAGCACCTTGGGCGCGGCGGCAGTGCCGGGGGCGGCTGCCACGATGGGCGCTTGCGCGGCAGCCAGCGCCAGCACAGCCGTCCCCAGCGCCCGTTTCCACTTCAATGCCATGTTGCCTGCCATCTTCTTTCCTCGCTCTATAGAAACCGCCACAGGATAAGCCATCGCGCGCTTGACCGACCATGAAATCGGGCCCGCAGCTTATAACTTTTTTGCATGCGCGGCCTGCATTCTTTCATCGCGGCATAATGCCGTGGCTCTATACTTTGCCTGCAAAATCGTCCTGTCACCCCTGTTATCGGAAATTTCGTCCTATGTCGCTCAATTACATCTGGTCTGGCTTCTTCCTGGTCGGCTTTGCTGCTGCCTTTGCGCAATGGCTGTTCCTGGGCGATAACGAGATTTTCAAGAAAGTGATCGACGGCACCTTCGAGTCGGCCAAGATGGGCGTGATGGACATTGCGCTGCCGCTGGCTGGCGTGATGACCTTGTGGCTGGGTATCATGAACATCGGCGAGAAGGCCGGCGTGGTGGGCTGGCTGGCGAAAGTGATCGCACCGTTCTTCTCGCGCATCTTCCCGGAAGTGCCGAAAGACCACCCGGCCAACGGCCACATGGTGATGAATTTCTCGGCCAACCTGCTGGGCCTGGACAACGCGGCCACGCCGTTCGGCCTGAAGGCAATGGAAAGCCTGCAGACGCTGAACCCGAACAAGGACGAACCCACCAACGCGCAGATCATGTTCCTGGTGCTGCACACCTCGGGCCTGACCCTGATTCCGCTGGCCATCATGGCGCAGCGCTCCATCCTCGGCGCGGCCGACCCGTCCGACATTTTCATTCCCTGCATGATCGCGACGTATGTGGCAACCGTGGCCGGCATCATCGCCGTGTCGATCCGCCAGCGCATCAACCTGTTCGACAGCGTGGTGCTGTCCTGGCTGGGCGGCATGACATCGGCCATCGTGGCGCTGATCTGGTACTTCACGCAATACCTGACCAAGGCCGAGATCGCCACCGTGTCCAAGGTGGTCAGCAACGCGATACTGATCGGGGTGATCACGATTTTCATCGTCGGCGCATTGCGCAAGAAGGTGAATGTGTACGAAGCCTTCATCGAAGGCGCCAAGGGCGGCATCCAGACCTCGCTGACGGTGATCCCCTACCTGGTGGGCATGCTGGTGGCCATCAGCGTGATCCGCAACGCGGGCGTGTTCAGTTTCGTGGTGGGCGGCTTCAACTGGATCTTCACCGCGCTCGGCATGAACACCGACTTCGTGCCGGCGCTGCCGACCGCGCTGATGAAGCCGCTCAGCGGCAGCGGCTCGAAAGCCATGATGATCGACGCCATGAACACCTACGGCGTGGACTCCTTCGTCGGCCGCCTGGCCTGCGTATTCCAGGGCTCGGCCGACACCACCTTCTACATCGTGGCGCTGTATTTCGGCTCGGTGGGCATCCGCAAGACGCGCTATGCTATCTCCTGCGGCCTGATCGCCGACCTGGCCGGCGTGATCACCGCCATCGCCGTTTCCTATGTATTCTTCCACCAAGGCTAATCCATGTTCCGTCGCCTGATGCTGGTATCCCTGCTGGCCGCCGCCGGCAGCCCAAGCGCCCAAGCCCAGTTGCCCGAGCCCATGGCGCGCGCGCTGCAAGCGGCCGGCATTCCCGAGGACGCGGTGGGCGCCATCGTGCTGCGCGGCGGCATGCCGCTGGTGTCGCACCATCCGGACCGCCCGATGCAGCCCGCCTCGACCATGAAGCTGGTCACCACCATGGTGGGCCTTGACCAGCTGGGGCCGGTATTCAAGGCGCGCACCGAACTGCGCAGCAGCGCGGAAGTGAAAGACGGCGTGCTGAAGGGCGACCTCCACTTGCGCGGCGGCGCCGACCCCGACTTCAGCGAGGACGTGCTGGTGCACATGCTGGAAAAGCTGCGCATCCAGGGCATCCGCAAGATCCAGGGCGACCTGGTGCTGGACCGCCAGCTGTTCCAGCCCACCCGCACCGACCTGGGCGCGGCGCCGTTCGACGAGTCGCCCGAGGCCTACTACAACATCATCCCGGACGCGCTGCTGCTGAACATGAACCTGCTGCGGGTGGACATGAACTCGACCGGCGGCAAGCTCAGGCTGGGCATGCTGCCGCAGCTCGACCGCGTGACCATCGAATCGGACATGACGCTGGTGGAGGCCGACTGCGCCAAGTGGGAGGACGGCTGGAAGCTGCCGGATTACACGCGCAAGGGCAGCAAGATCGTGGTGCGCCTGCACGGCACCTTCCCGAAGAATTGCAGCAAGACCACGGTAATCAATGTGCTGGAGCGCAATGACTACACCGAGCGCCTGTTCCGCAGCACCTGGGCGCGGCTGGGCGGCAGCTTCACCGGCATCGCGCGCGAGGCGACTTCGGCAGCGCCTGCGCCGGCCGCCACGGCAGCCCCCGCCACCCGCCTGCTGGCCGAGCACGTCTCGCGCCCGCTGGCCGAAGTGCTGCGCGACATCAACAAGCCGTCCGACAACGGCCTGGCCCGCACGCTGTTCCTGACCTTGGGATCGCTGGCGCCGGACCCGGTGCTGGGCAGCCGTCCCCTCCCCACGCTGCAGCTTGCAGCGCGCACGGCCAGCCCGGCCGTCCTGCCCGGCGACTCGCTGAGCAGCGACGCCGCCGCGCCGGCAGCATCGCCGGCGGCCGGCGCCATGATCCCCGGCGGCGGCGAGGCGGCGCCCGACGCGGCGGTCCCGGCGCAGAGCGCCGCCCGCGCGGAACAAGTCATACGCGGCTGGCTGCAGCGCCACGGCATCGACGACACCGGCCTGGTGCTGGAAAACGGTTCCGGCCTGTCGCGCCTGGAGCGCGTGCGGCCGGCGCAAATGGCCGGCCTGCTGCAAGCGGCGCAAAAGAGCTTGTGGATGCCGGAGTTCCTCACCAGCCTGCCTATCGCGGCAGTGGACGGCACCATGAAGCGGCGCCTGAAGGACAGCGCCGCCGCGTCGCGCGCGCGCGTAAAAACCGGCACGCTGAAGAACGTGGTCGCCATCGCCGGCTATGTGCCGGACGCGAACGGCGAACTGTGCATCGTGGTGGCCATGATCAACCACGACCTGACCGGCAACGGCAACGGCCGCAAAGCCCTCGACGCGCTGCTGGACTGGGTGGCGCGGTATCAGTAGTGCGCGATCTCGTAGCCGAAGCGGGACGCCGCGCTGACGATATGTTCGCCCATCAGCCTGCGCGCCAGCGCGGCATCCTTGTCGATGAAGGCCTGCACTAGCGTTTCGTGCTCGTCCCGCGCCGCGTGCGGAATGTGGCCGAACATCGGCCCATGGCGCGAGAAATTGGCGGCGATGAGCGGACGCATCGGCTCCAGCACCGTGCGTATCATCGCCTCCAGATAATCGTTGCCGGAGGCGGCGGCCACGGCGCGGTGGAAATCCAGGTCGGCGTTCACGGTGGCGGCGGTGGGCGCGCCCTCGAACCGCATGCGCTCGACTGCGTCGCGGATGCTTTTCAGCTTGCGCGGCGTCATGCTGACGGCGGCCAGTGCGGCGGCCTGCCCTTCCAGCGCAGCGCGCACCTCGAACATATTGCGGATCATGTTGTCGCCTTCCAGCAACTGCGCGCTGACCGGCTCGAGCGGCTGCGCCGCCTCGCGCGCGACCGACACGAACGCGCCTATGCCCTGGCGCGATTGCACCAGTCCCTGGCTGCGCAAACTGGCGATCGCTTCGCGCACCACGTTGCGGCTGACACCGAAGTTCTCGGCTAAAAATTGCTCCGTTGGCAGGCGGTCGCCATGCCGCAAGCGGCCCGACGCAATCTCTTCGCTCAAGGCCGTGACGATGTGCTCGGCCAGATGCGGCCTGCGTTCCACCCGGCGGACGTTCATTTCATTCATGCTCGGATTTCCTCTCTGCTATCACCTTATTCTACATCAGGATAACGGCCTCCCTTGCCCTTGGTTTTTCCCTTAGTTTCATGGCGCAGTGACGCGTACGCGTAAAAAAGAACAAGTTATTCTCTTGCAGGACAACCGGATGTCCTCTATTATTGGATCACCCCCCCGCCAACTGAGGAGTCCCCATGAAAATAGCCAACATTGAAACCATCCCGCTGCGCATCCCCTTCACTTCCGGCGGCCAATCCGCCGGCGGCGTGTGGGGAAGCAAGGATCTGCAGGTGGTCGATTCACTGGTCGTCAAAGTCACTGCCGAGGATGGCACCGTGGGCTGGGGCGAAACTTTCGGCTTTACCGCGATTCCGGCGGTCAAGCTGGTGATCGACACCATCCTGGCGCCCGACGTGATTGGCCGCGAGCTTACCCAGCGCGAGCGGCTGATGGCGGAGTTGCAGAAGAAGTTCCACATCTTCGGCCGCAGCGGCGCCTTCATTTATGGCCTGTCGGCGATCGACATCGCGCTGTGGGATATCGCCGGCAAGCGCGCCGGCAAGCCCATCTACCAGCTGCTGGGCGGCGGCGAAGCGACCTCGCTGGCCGCCTATGCCAGCCTGATCCGCTACGCCGATCCGGAACTGGTGCGGCGCAATGTGCGCCGCGCGGTCGATGAGGGCTACCGCTACCTGAAGCTGCATGAAGTCGATATCGCCTGCGTGCGCGCGGCGCGCGAAGCTGCCGGTCCCGACATTGAAATCACGCTGGACGTCAACTGCCCGTGGACTGTGCGCGAAGCGCTGGACATGGCAGAGCAGTTGCGCCCCCTCAAGCTGCGCTGGCTGGAAGAACCGGTGTGGCCACCGGAAAACTATGCCGGCCTGGCGGCCGTGCGCAAGCAAGGCGGCATACCGGTGGCGGCCGGCGAGAACGCTTCCACGCTGATGGACTTCCAGCACATGCTGGAAGCCGGCGCGGTCGACTTCATCCAGCCCAGCCCTGCCAAGATGGGCGGCATCACCGAACTGCAAAAAGTCTACGCACTGGCCAACGCGCACAACACCACCGTCATGGTGCACACCTTTTACGACGGTCCGGGCCTGCTGGCCAGCGTGCACGCCAGCGCCGCGCTGGGCGGTTCCAAAGCCATCGTTGAATGGCGCTATTTCGACCTGGAAGCGCAGCTGTACGGCGACGCCATCCTTCCCAAGCAGGGACGCCTGCAGGTGCCGCAGGGCCCAGGCCTGGGCCTGGAACCGAATCCGGACGTGATCCGGGATTACCGACTCGCACCGTGAACTCCGGGAGAACACCATGTTAGACCGAATCGTAGGCCCCATCCTGCCCGTCGCCCTCGTCATTATCCTGGGCTATGCCGCAGGCAAACGGGGCAGCCTCAGCCGGGCCGACAGCCTGGTGATCAGCCGGCTGGTGCTGGGCTGGATTTTCCCCGCCCTGCTGCTGGTCAGCATGGCCGCCACGCCGCGCTCCCAGCTGTTCGACGTGAGGCTGATCTCGGCGACCTTCGCCGGCATCATGGGCATGTACCTGATAGCGCTGCTGATCGGCTGGCTGCGCTACCGCGAACTGAAGGCGGCGACGTTGAAGGGCTTCGTCACGGCGTATCCGGACGCGGCGTTCATGGGCATCCCCATCCTGCAGGCAATGTATGGCGGCGACAGCATCTACACGGTGCTGGTGCTGAACCTGATTGCCAGCCTGCTGATGATACCGATGACGACCATGCTGCTGACGGTGGCGGCGGGCGGCAGCAGCGGCTGGCACGCCTTCCGCTCCAGCATCGCGCAGGCGGTCAGGCGGCCGCTGATGTGGGCGCCGGCGCTGGGCATCCTGTGTTCGGTGCTGGAACTGAAACTGCCGCCGTTGCTGGCCGAATCGTTCCATCTGATGGGCAAGGCGACGCCGGGCGTGTCGCTGCTGTGCCTGGGCCTGATCATGTCGTCGGTGCCGCTCAAGCTGTCCGGCGAGGTGTGGGGCAACCTGGGGCTGAAGCTGCTGTTGCAGCCGGCGCTGATGGTCGCCGCCGTCCTGCTGTTTGGCGCCAAGGGAATCTACGCCCAGCAAATGATACTGCTGGCGGCACTGCCGTCGGCCACCATCCCGGCCATGTTCGCCAACGAGGCCGGGGCCTACCAGAGCGAAGCGGCCACCACCATCCTGGTCAGTACCGCACTGTCCATCGTCACGTTCCCGTTCGCCATCTATCTGATCGATGGCGGACTGGCCGCATGAACGTCATTGACAGGAGCATCGGCATGGCTTTCACCAAACTGCCGGCGGCACTGCTGTGCGCCGCTATGCTGGCCGCCGGCGCAGGCAGCGCAGCGGCCCAGCAGCGCACGGTGCTGCAGACCATCGACTACCCGGCGGGGCACCAGATCCTCAGTGTGATCGCCGAGCTCGCGCCGGGCCAATGCACGGGCCGTCACGCGCATCCCGGCGCCGAAAGCGCCTTTGTGCTGGAGGGAGAGGTGCTGGCGCGGATTGACGGCAAGCCCGCCTTGCCGCTCAAGGCCGGGCAAGCACTGCAATTCGCCGCTGGCGAAATGCATGATGTCTGCAATACCGGCAGCGCGCCGTTCAAGGCACTTGCCCATTACATCATCGAAAAGGGCAAGCCACTGGTCATCCGTGCCCAGTGATTCCATTATTTACCCAGCGGAGCATGCACATGCACATCCTCAAGAAACTCATTCCATTCGCAGCCGCAGCCGCCTTCACCGGCGCCGCCGGCGCGCAAGGCCTGCCGGTCAACCAGTTCGGCTCCGTCCTGCCGGAACACATGACATGGCAATCCTTCCCGGCATTTCCGCCCGAGGCGCGCCTGGCCGTCGTAGCGGGCAACCCGGGCCAGGCCGGGCCCTACGTGGTACGGGTCAAATTGCCCGGCGGCGTACAACTGATGCCGCATACCCATCCGGAAGACCGCATCTACACGGTGATTTCCGGCGTGTTCTACATTGGCCTGGGCAAAACCTTCGACCCCGACAAGCTGCAAGCTTATCCACCGGGCACGGTGCTGACCTTGCCCGCCAATACGCCGCACTTCCACTGGGCGAAGTCGGGCGATTACATGA
This sequence comes from Massilia sp. Root351, assembly GCF_001425045.1. Lineage (GTDB taxonomy): Bacteria > Pseudomonadota > Gammaproteobacteria > Burkholderiales > Burkholderiaceae_D > Rugamonas. The sequence goes on from NZ_LMDJ01000003.1 coordinate 214,134, forward strand.
CGCAAGTGTCGGGCATGGGGCCGCTGGGCATAAAGTACATCTGCGATAGCGACGACCCGCGTCATCACTAAGCTTGCGCCTGCCGGCTGATTGCGCGCCGGTCCTGACGCCCCGGCGCGGCCGATCAGCCTTGCTTGCGGCGGCGCGCGGCCAGCAAGCCCAGCAGGCCCAGGCCCATCAGCGCCAGCGAGGCCGGTTCCGGTACGGCGTTGACGCCGACGTTGTCCACCAGGCTGTCCACGCCGCCGCTCGCGTTGGCGCCGATGTCCGAGAAGCGCAAGGTGGCCTTGTTGCCGTCACCGAAAAAGACATAGCTGAAGTGCGACAGGGCGCCGGGCGCATTGTCGGTCACCTGGTTGGAGGCCAGGATGGTGGCGCCGTTGCTGCCCAGGATGGTCGCGTTCAGGCTCTGCGCGCCGCCGCCGGTCACGCCGAAGTCGAATTCCCACACATAGCGCTGGCCCACGACGGTCTGGAAAGTCTGCGACAAGCTGCCGTTCGGGGTGCTGTCACCGGCATTGAAGGCGGCCATGTAGTGGCCGTTGGCGGCGCTGCCGCCACTGAAATAGACGCCGTTGCCCAGGTAGTCGGTGACGCGCACGTTGCCAGTGCGGTTCCAGTTGGAGGTGGCGCCGTTCTCGAAAGTACCGTTCTTGATCAGGTTGGCTTGGGCGGTGCCGGCGGCCAGCAGGGCTGCTGCCGCGATAAAGGTCTTCAATTTCATGAGTTGCGCTTTATTAATAGAACATATCATTAAGCAATAAATATGCCCACACAACAACTTACTTTCAAATCAATAGCTTATGCGTGCGGCTAGCGTCCGCCGGCTGCGGCCTGTAAAGTTTTTCGACACGCGCGTGCTTGCCACGGACCGGCAAGTGGGCTACCTTCAAGCTATCTCACACCTTCAAGGAGACCACCATGAAATGCCCGGTTTGCGGCGGACCTGGACTGGTCCGCGATACGAGAAACCTGCACTACAACTATCACGGGCAAACCGCCACCATTCCCGACGTGACGGGCGAGTTCTGCAATGCTTGTGGAGAAGTCACCCTGGAAGCGGGGGAGGCGGAACGCTACGGCAAAGCGGTGACGGCGTTCGTGGAATACGTGGATGCGGCCGAGGACAAGCGCGCTACAGCACGCGCGTGAACGTGGCGCGCACCTGCACGCGGTCGCCGCAGTCGAAGTGCCACCATTCGCTGTTGATGCCGACGAAGCCGGCCTGGAACATGGCGCCGCGCAGCAGTTCGCGGTTGGCGATCTGTTCGACCGAGATGGCGCCTTTGGCCAGCATTTGCTGCTCCAGCGCAGGGTGGGACAGCTCGGACAGGTCGTCGAAGCCGGTGCCCATGTCGAGCTCGCGGCCCTGTTCATCCACGATGGTGAGGTCGACCGCCATGCCGAAGGAGTGGATGGAACCGCGCGTGGGTTCGGCCAGGTAGCCGAGCAGCTCGGTGCCCTGCAGCGCGGCCCACAGCTGCTCCTGCACGCGCTGCGGCCGCAGCGCATCCAGCACCAGCAGCTTGCTGCCGGGACGGCGTTGGGCCAGCCACGCCACGGCTTGTTCCAGCGCGGCGGCCGCGTCGCGGTGCAGCCAGGCGCAGTCGTGCGGGGAGTACAGGTCGCGGCCGACGAAGTTGTCCGGCGTGGCGTAGCGCAACTCGATGGCGATGCCGGCGATGCTGCTCAGATGCCGGTAGTCCGGGCTGGACGGCACATCTTCGTTGCGGATGGTGTTCATTGCTACGCTTTCTTTTCCAGGCAGGCGCGCGCGGCGGCGGCGATGCAGCCGGCCAGTTGGCGCGCGCCGTGCGACAGCGGCGCGTGGCCGGCCGTCAGCAGATACAGTTGCACGGGGATGGCCGGCGCCCATGGGCGGCGCTGCACCAGCGCGCTGGAGGCGGACGCGGCCGTGAACGGGTCGACCACGGCCATGCCGCCGCCCGCTTCCACCAGCGAACGGGCGATCTGGTAAGTCTGCACCACGGTGTGGAATACGGGATGCAGGCCTTGCGCTTCGCACGCGGCCACCACCATTTCACCCAGCGGGTCGTTGTCGGCGTGGCCGATCAGTTCGCCCGCCAGGCCCGGCGCGGCCAGCGGCATGGCGCTGTCGGCGGCGTTCCAGGTGCCGGCGGGGGCGATCACGGTCATCACGCCTTGCGCCAGCGGCTCGGCGACGATGCCGGGGTGGCGCGGGTCCTGCAGCGACAGGGCCAGGTCCGCTTCGCCCAGGCGCAGGGTGTTGACGATTTCACTGGTGTGGTGGGTGGCCAGCTCGCAGCGCGCGCCGGGGAATTCCTTGCGCCAGGCGGTGACGGCCTGCGGCAGCACGCTGATGGCCACCGTGGGCGTGGACACCAGGCGGATGGTTTCCAGCGCGCGGCCCTTGAGGCTGGCGGCCAGGCGGCGGATGCCCTGCAGGTCGCGGTTCAGTTTTTCGGTTTCGGCGAACAGGCGGTGCGCTTCGGGCTTGGGATACAGCTTGCCGCGCACGCGCTCGAACAGCGGCATGCCCAGCTGCAGTTCGCAGTGCTGCAGGACCTTGGTGACGGCCGGCTGCGAGATGTGCAGCACCTGGGCGGCGCCGCTGATGGTGCCGACCTGCATGATGGCGTGGAACACTTCTATATGGCGCAGCCGCATTGCTCTATCCTCGATCCAGCGCCGCAGAGCCGTCCCTGCGGAATCCGTGCAGGATAGGGGAAAGCAGGATGCGGCGCAATGCCATGGCGCTTAGTGGGTTTCGGTTGGCTGGGGCGGCTGGACCGGCGCCACGGGCGCGGCCACCGGTGTTGCCGGCGCCGCGGGCAGGGCGGCCGGCGCGCCCGGCAGCATCGGCACGGCAGGATGGATGATCTCGTTCTTGGGCGTCGGCGCCAGCACTTGCAGGATGGCGGCCGATTCGGCGTCCGGGTTGCCGTCAAAACGGGCCGGGCGATATTTCGACTGGAACGCGAACATCACGTTGCGCGTCGCTTCGTCCAGCACGCCCGTTTGCGGCACGGCGTAGCCATGCTGGGCCAGGCGCTTCTGGAACCAGGCCACGTCCGGCAGCTGGGTTTCAAACACGGCGCGCTGGGCCGCCACCTGGGCGGCGTCCGGCCAGGTGATCAGGCCGGCTGCGGCCAGCTGCTGCCACGGGAACAAGGGGCCCGGGTCCTGCTTGCGCTGCGGGGCGATGTCGCTGTGGCCAAGAATGTTCTGCGGCGGAATATTGTGGCGGGCAACGATCTGCTTGAGCAGCGGGATCAGCTGGTCCATCTGCGACTGCGGGAAGGGATACCAGACGCGGCCTTGCGGTGTTTCCTTGAAGCCCGAGTTGACGATCTCGATGCCGATCGACATGGGGTTGAGGTTGCTGTATGTCTTCCAGCTGCTCACGCCGGCATGGTTGGACATGCGCGCCTCGTCCACCAGCGTGTAGAACTTCGGCTCGGCTTCGTCGGTCAGCAGATAGTGACTGCTCACTTCCTGCTCGGTGAGGATCTTGATCGAGCGCGGCAGGTCGGCCACCGTGTAGTGGATGATGATGAATTTCACGCGGCTGCTCTGGCTGCGCGCGCTGAGGCTGTTGTCCAGGCGTGGCGGCGGCGTGGCGCAACCGGCCAGCACGGCGGCCAGGATGATAAGCAGGATTTTTTTCAAAACGGTCTCCAGAGGTTGCGGTGGTGTACGGCTAGTGTTGGGGTTGCGCGGCCATGCGGGCGGCGGCGTAATGGGGCTGGGCGGTCTTGCGCCGCAGCGGCACTTCGGGCGGCAAGGTGGCGCGCATGGTTTCCGCGATCAGCGGGTGCAATTCGGCGGCGCGGCCCGCCAGCACCACCGGCCGCACGCCGAAGCGCGAGACCAGCGCCGTGGCCAGCCGCGCCAGTTCGCGCCCGGCTTGCTGCAGGATCAAGCGGGCGGCCTGGTCGTGTTCGGCGCTGGCGGCGACCGCCAGCGCCAGCTTGCCCACTTCGCCGCGTTCGCGGCCGTAGATGAACTGGCGCGAAAATGCCCAGTCGCTGCCGCCGACATAGTCGAACACGCTGCGCGCCATGGCCGAATCTTCCCAGGCGCCCGGTTCCTCGTCCTCGCGGCGCCAGATGCGGCGCAGCGCCTCGCGCGCAATCCAGAAACCGCCGCCGCCGTCGTCCAGGGTCACGCCGCGGCCGCCGGCGCGGTGGAACACGCCGTGGGCGTCGATGAAGGCGGCGATGGAGCCGGTGCCGGCGTACACCAGGTAGCCTTCGCCCGGCTGGAAGCTGTCCAGGTAGGCGATTTCAATGTCGTTGGAAACGATGACGGTGTCCGGGTCGATTCCCAGCAGTTCGGCCAGCCATTCGACCAGCAGTTCGCTGTCGCCGCCGAAGCCGGTCAGCCCGGCGCACACGCGCTGCGGACAGCCGCTGGCCAGCACGTCCTGCGCCAGGGCGGCGAAGGTGGCGCGCACCGTGCCGCGACCCGCCGCGTTGCCCATCTGTAAAGCCGACAAGCCCGCCACGCTGCCTTCGGCCACGATGGCGCCGGCCGCGTCGGCCAGTGCCCAGCGCGTCTGCGTGCCGCCGGCATCGATGCCCAGGCCCAGCGCGGTATCCGTGTCAGATTTAGCCATAGTGCCAGAGTGTAAATTGAAATGCGGCCGGGATTGAATGAAACCTTGGCCGCACGCCATGCCCAAAGGTTATAGCTGCGCCGTGGGCTGCGCCGCGGGCGGCGCGGGGGATTGCACGGACACCCGTTCGCTCTCGTTGCCGAGGCGGTCCACCACGCTGACCACCACGGCGCGGGCCGGCACGCCCGCCTCGTCGGCCAGCGTAACGTCGCCGCGTCCGGCCGGGGCGGTGGTGAAGCGCCATTCCTCGCCGTAGCGGGCCCAGATGGCGTACTGGGTGGCGCCCTTGCCCGCGCTCAGTTTCAGGTCCAGCCCGGCCGAGCCGCGCCGCGCGCCCACTTTCGGCGCGCCCGGCGCTTCCGAACCCAGCCATGGCGTGGCCGGGATCAGCGCGGCGCTCTGGTAGCTGATCGATTTGAGCTGGTCGCTGATGCCCTTGCGGTTCTGCATCAGCGCGGCAATGCTGAAGTGCACATGGCCGATGCTGTTTACACCCCGTCCGGCGCGGCTGCGCGTGACGCCGATCTGCTTGACGATCTCTTCCGGCTCGAAGGACTTCCCGGTGCTGTCGATGCGGCTGGTGTACAGCCCCGGCCACACGTGGCGGCCACGCGTGTTTTCGCGCAGCCAGTAGTCCAGCAGCACGTCGAACGCCTGCGGCGGCGGCGTAATGGCCCAGTACAGCTGCGGCGCCAGGTAGTCCAGCCAGCCGTTTTTCAGCCACAGCTCGGCGTCGGCGTACAGCTTGTCGTACTGGCTGAAACCGAGGATGCCGGGCGGACGGCGGTCCGGGCGTCCGATGCCGAACGGGCTGATGCCGAAGCGTACCCACGATTTTTCGCGGTGGATGCCGGTGTACATTGCTTCGATCAGCTGGTTCACATTCTGGCGGCGCCACGATGCGCGGTCCAGCTGGCCGCCGCCGGCCTGGTACCGCTGCCAGGCTGGCTGGTCGGGGAACTCCAGTTCCGGCCGCGGCGCGGCGTTGGCGGCGCCGTTGCCGGCTTCCAGCGCGGCCGCTTCGCCTGCGGCGCCGGGCGCTTCGATCGGGTAGGGATAGAAATAGTCGTCGATGTGCACGCCGTCGATGTCGTAGCGCTTCACCACGTCCAGGATCACGTCCAGCGTGTGCTTCGACGCTTCGGCCTCGCCCGGGTCCATCCACTGGTAGCGGCCGTAGGTCTTGACCGTCTGCGGCTTGGTGGCGGAAATATGGTCGCGCGAGTTGGGCGACTTGGCCGTGGCGTGGCGCGCGCGGTATGGATTGAACCAGGCGTGCAGCTCCAGGCCGCGCGCATGGGCCTGGTCGATCCAGAATTTCAGCGGATCGTACATCGGCGACGGCGCCTTGCCTTGCTGGCCGGTCAGGTACTCGGTCCACGGCTCGAGCTCGGACGGGTAGATCGCGTCCGCGCTGGGGCGCACCTGCAGCACGATGGCGTTCAGGTTGAGCGCCTTGGCGCGCTCCAGGATGGCGATGGCTTCCGCTTGCTGCTTCGCCACCGGCAAGCCGGCGCGGCTCGGCCAGTCGATATTGGCCACGGTGGAAACCCAGGCGGCGCGAAATTCGCGCGGCGCGGGCGGCGGCACCGGCCCGGTCAGGCTGGGCGGCGGAACCTGGCCGGGCCCGGCGCCCGTTCCTGCCGCTGGGCCGGCGCCGGGCGCCGACGGCATCACCGGGCCGCCGCCCGCTGCGGGCGTGAGCGGCGTGCTGCTGCAGGCGCCCAGCAGAGCCGCCACTGCGGCGGCGGTGGCGGTAGTAGCGGCGGCGGCCAGGGTGCGCCGCTTTTTCGGGTCAAAAGCCAAATCCGTATCCTCGATTCAATTGAAGCGGCCGTATTGTACCTGCCTCATTCCCGGCCGAACGCCGGGTCCACCTTCACCAGTGCGGTCATGATGAAGCCCGGTATGGTCGCCAGGCACACCCACAGGAAGAAGTGCTGGTAGCCCAGCATCTGCTGGATCCAGCCGCTGGCCATTTGCGGCAGCATCATGCCCAGCGCCATGAAACCGGTGCAGATGGCGTAGTGCGCGGTCTTGTGCGGGCCGTCCGCCACCATGATCATGTACAGCATGTAGGACGTAAATCCGAACCCGTAGCCGAACTGCTCGGCCGCCATCAGCGCGGAAATCAGGTAAATGTTCTCGGGCAGCGCGCTGGACAGGTAGACGAACACCAGGTCCGGCACGTGCACCGCGAACGCCATCGGCCACAGGCAGCGCTTCAGGCCGAACCGCGAAATCACCACGCCGCCCGCCAGGCCGCCCAGCGTCAGCGCGATGATGCCGATGGTGCCGTACACCAGGCCCACTTCCTGGTTGCTCAGCCCCAGGCCGCCCTTGGCGGCCGGATCGAGCAGGAAGGGCACGGCCAGCTTCAGCAGCTGCGCTTCGCCGAGGCGGAACAGCAGCAGGAAACCCAGCGTGACCAGGATGCCTTCCTTGCGGAAGAAGGAGGCGAAGGTGGCGAAAAACTCGCGGAACAGGTCGCCGCCGGCCGCTGCGCGCACGTCGGCAGCGGGCTTGGGCAGCATGAAGAAATGGTAGACGAACAACACGCCGAACAGCGCCGCCAGGATGAACAGCACGATGGACCAGGCCACGTGCGGGTCGCCCAGCTGGTCGGTGAGCTGGCCGGCCAGGTACAGCAGGCCGCCCTGGCCGGCGATCATGGCCAGCCGGTAGAAGGTGGAGCGCACGCCGACAAACGCAGCCTGCTGCTGCTGGCGCAGGCCCAGCATGTAGAAGCCGTCGGCGGCAATGTCGTGCGTGGCGGAACTGAAGGCCATCAGCCACAGCACCGCCAGGCTGGCGCGGAAGAAATCCGGCAGGTGCATGGTAAACGCCACCATGGCCAGCGCAGCGCCGATCACCAGCTGCAGCGCCACGATCCACATGCGCTTGGTGCCCAGCAGTTCCACCACGGGCGACCACAGCGGCTTGATCACCCAGGGCAGGTACAGCCAGCCGGTGTAGAGCGCGATGTCGGTATTGGAAATGCCGGTGTTCTTGTACATCGCCACCGACAGCGTCATCACTACGACATACGGAATGCCCTGGCCGAAGTACAAACTGGGGATCCACCACCAGGGGCTACGTTGATGCGCGTCTTTCATTCCGTCCTTTATCGATGTCTTTATCCTGCCAGTGCCGCCCTCACACTGCCGTGCGCCGTTTCCAGCGCGGCGCGCGCCTGGGCCACGGTCTGCTGGTTGAGCAGCGCGACGATGGCGACCTTGACGTGGAAGTTGCACTGCTCCAGCGTGGCGCGGGCGGCGGCTTCCTCCACGCCGGTGGCGTGCATGGTCAGGCGCACGGAGCGCTGCACCAGCTTGGCGTTGGTGGGCTTCAAGTCTACCATCAGGTTGCCGTACACCTTGTGCAAACGCACCATCAGCGCGCTGGAAATGGTGTTCAGCGCGATCTTCTGCGACGTACCCGCTTTCAGGCGCGTACTGCCGGAGATGACTTCCTCGCCGGTGTCCAGCGTGATGCCGATTTCCGCTTCCAGCGCCACCGGGGCGTCGGCGTTGTTGGCCAGGCCCACGGTCAGTGCGCCGGCCTGGCGCGCCGCGTGCAGCGCGCCCAACACATAGGGCGTGCCGCCCGAGGCCGCCAGCAGGAAGACCACGTCGTGGGGGCCGGGCGCCAGCGCCAGCAGGTCGGCGGCGCCCTGTGCGCGGTCGTCCTCGGCGCCTTCCACGGCCTGGAACATGGCGCCGTTGCCGCCGGCCAGCAGGGCCAGCGCGCGTTCGTTGGGCCAGGAGAAGGTGGGGTTGAGTTCCACGCTGTCGAGCACGCCGAGCCGGCCGGACGTGCCGGCGCCGGCGTAGATCAGGCGTCCGCCGGCCTGCATGCGCGGCACGGCGGCGGCAACGGCGGCGGCAATGCGCGGCGCGGCCGCCTGCACGGCGCGCACGGCGTTGTACTGGTCGTCGATGAAGGCGGACACCAGCTCGATGTCCAGGTATTGGTCCAGCTGCGCGTGCTGCTGGCTAGGTGTTTCGGTTTTTAACATCGTCATCTGTCAGTGGTGATACGATGAGACCAGTGTAATACCAAAACAACACCTACGCTGACGCCCCGCCCATGAAAGCTCGATGCGCGGGCATGCGTAAAAGTTATACGGCGGCTAAGCCGCTCATCCCGGCCCCCGCCGCATTTCGGCGACGAAGTCGTAATGGTCGCTGCGGCAATAGGAATGGGTCAGCTCCACCGCTTCGCCGGATTCCAGGTAGGCGATGCGGGTGATGAAGAGTACGGCCTGGCCTTCCGGCACGTCCAGCTGGCGCGCCAGTTCTCCGGAGGCATTCATGGCGCGGATGTGCTGCAGCGCGCGCGACGGCGCCTTGCCGGACGCGTCCAGGAATTCATACAGCGAATCGCCGATCGCTTCCGGACGCGGCACCACGCTTTGCGGCAGCACGCTGACCTCATAGGCCATTACCACGTCGTCCGCCAGGCGCAGGCGCTCCAGGCGCGCCACCTTGCTGTTGGGCGAGAGGGCCAGGCTCATCTGTTCGTCCGCGCTGGCGCTGACGATGGCGCGCTTCAGCCAGCGCGAGCCGGGCTTGTAGCCGCGCTGCTGCAGCTGCTCTGAAAAACTGGTGAGATTGGACAGCGGCTGTTCGATGCGCGGGGCGATATAGTTGCCGGAACCCCGGCGGCGCACTACGAGGCCTTGCTCCACCAGCTGGTCGATAGCCTTGCGGGCGGTAACGCGCGATACGTTCAACAATTCGGACAAGGTGCGCTCGGACGGCAGCGCCTGGTCGACCTGGTAGCGTCCATTGCGCACATCGTCACTCAACTTGCGTGCAATTTGCATGTACAGCGGCGAATTGTCTTTTGCATCGGCTTGAAATTCAACGCTGGTCTGGCTCATACGGTATCTCCTAAGGCGTCTAGTGTAATAGCGATGGCCAATTTGCGCTCATTTTTGGTTGCATGAAAATATACTGGCATCGCATAGCGCCAAGTTATGCGCGGATGAAACGATTTCATTAGGCGCGGCCCAAAGCGCCCCGTATGCTCATTCCAACAACAACACGAAGGGGATCAGGCCATGAAAATGGGCATGCGCGCACTGCTGGGATGGGCCTTGATGGGCGGCGGGCTGATGCAGGCCGTGGCGGCGGGCCCGGCAGCGGCTGGCGCGGTCCCGGCGCCGCCCACGGCCGCCGCCGCCCTGCTGGACCGCGAACTGGCCGCCGTCGTCAACGACGCGCAGCATCCGCTGAGCGGCTTGTCCGTGCTGGCCATCCGCGACGGTAAGGTGGCTTACCAGCAACAGTTTGGCTTGCGCCGCATCGACACCGCCGGCAGCGGCAAGGTCAACGCCACCGCGCCCGTCACGCCGGCCACCATGTTCCGCATCGCCTCCATTTCGAAGATGATGACCACCTTCGGCCTGATGAAGCTGGTGGAGGAAGGACGTCTGCAACTGGACGCCGACGTCAGCGCCTACCTGGGCTTCCCGCTGCGCAACCCGCACTATCCGGACCGCGCCATCACGCTGCGCCACTTGCTGACCCACACCTCCTCGCTGCGCGACGATGCCGGCTACTCCTGGGGCACGGACACCAGGCTGAGCGACGTGCTGCTGCCCGGCGGCGGCAAATACGGCAGCGGCGCCATGTGGGCACAACAGGCGGCCGCGCCAGGCGACGCCGCCCCCGGCGCCTATTTCACTTACTGCAACCTGAACTGGGGTGTGATCGGCACCATCATGGAGCGCGTGAGCGGCGAACGCTTCGACCGCCTGATGAAGCGATTGCTGCTGGCGCCGATGGGCTTGCGCGGCGGCTACAACACCGCCGAATTCTCGCCGGCCGAAGTGGCGGACACGGCCACGCTGTACCGCAAGCGCAGCACGGACACCGAGATCTGGGACCCGGCCGGCCCGTGGATCGCGCAGGTCGACAACTACGGCGTAGCGCCGCCGGCTCCCCCGGCCGGCATCGACGGCTACGCCGTCGGCAGCAACGGCACCTTGTTCAGCCCGACCGGCGGCATGCGCATCTCGGCGCCGGACATGGGCAAAGTCATGCTGATGCTGATCAACCACGGCAAGCACGAGGGCAAGCAGATCCTGAAACCGGACACGATCAAGTTGATGTTCAGCGAACAATGGACAAACAATGGCAGCAACGGCGATACGCTGCGCGGCCTGTACCACAGCTGGGGCCTGGGCACGCAGCGCTTCGCCGACGCGCCCGGCAGCGGCAACCGCCTGGTGCAGGGCGGCGGCTTCAGCGCCGTGGGCCACCTGGGCGAGGCCTACGGCCTGGTGTCCACCTTCGCGCTCGACCTGGCCGGGCGCAACGGCCTGGTCTCGCTGATCGGCGGCTTCGGCGCCGATCCGGACCAGTATCCGGGAAAGTACTCGGCGCTGGTGCGGTCCGAGGAGCTGATCCTGACGGCGCTGTACCGGCGCGCCGTGCTGCGCCGGGCTGAGTAGCGCCTGGCTTTACACATCACCCAAGGTTATGGCCTGCGCATGACGATTCATTGGAAAGAAGCGGGGCCTGCCGCCACACTCTGAACCATCTTCAATAAACGGCTCTCCAGATGCATCAGGTTACACAGCAAGACGCACAGCAGGTAGTGGTCATCGGCGGCGGCGTGGTGGGTCTGGCATCCGCCTGGTGGCTGCTGGAGGCCGGCTATCGCGTCACGCTGCTGGAGCGCGCGCCCATCGTCGGCAGCGCCTCGAGCTACCGCAACGGCGGCCAGCTCAGCTATCGCTACGTGGCGCCGCTGGCGGACGCCGGCGTGCCGCTGAAAGCCGTGCAATGGCTGTTGCAGCAGGACGGCCCGCTGCGTTTCCGTCCCGAGGCGGACCTGCGCCAGTGGCGCTGGCTGGCCAGCTTCCTGGCCAACTGCAACGCCGCCAGCAACCACCGCACCACCGCCAAGCTGCTGGAACTGGGCGAACTGAGCCGCAACGCCATGGCGCAGCTGGAACTGGTGCTGCCGCTGTCCGAATTCGAATGGCGCGACGCCGGCAAGCTGGTGGTGTACCGCTCCCGGAAGATCTTCGACGCCGCCGTGGCGCGTCCCGACGCCGAAGGCAACCGCCAGGTGCTGTCGGCGGCCGACACCGCGCGCATGGAGCCGGCGCTGGCCGAACTGAGCCCGCAGCTGGCGGGCGGCATCTACAACAAGGGCGAGGCGGTGGCCGACTGCCACGCGTTCTGCCTGGCGCTGGAGCAGCGCCTGCGCGCCCATCCGCGCTTCCAGGGCGTGATCCACGCCGAGGCGCGCAGCATCTTCGCCGAACACGGCCGCATCGCCGCGATCGACACCAGCGAGGGCTGGATCCAGGCCGACCAGTTCGTGCTGGCCGCCGGCATCCAGAGCCGCGACCTGGCCGCCAGCGCCGGCATCTACCTGCCGATCTACCCGCTGAAGGGCTACAGCCTGACCGCGCCGATCCGGGCCGAGGACTGCGCACCGGAAATCAGCGTGACCGACTTCGAGCGCAAGGTGCTGTATGCGCGCATCGGCGACAGCCTGCGCATCGCCGCCATGGTGGACATGGTGGGCGAGGACACCAGCCTGGACGCGGACCGCGTGGCCGGCCTGAAGCGCCTGGCGCGCGCGGCCATGCCGACGGCGGCCGACTACAGCCGCGCCGAAGCCTGGGCCGGCCTGCGTCCCGCCACGCCGAACAGCTCGCCCATCATCGGCGCCACGCGCTATCCGAACTTATGGCTCAACGTGGGCCACGGCCCGCTCGGCTTCACCTTCGCCTGCGGCACGGCCGCCCTGCTGGCCGACCTGATGCGCGGTAAATCCACCCCCTTCGCCCTCGACGGCCTGACGCTGGCCGCCTGACCAGCCCGCAACGCCAGCGGATGAGTTCGGCATCGTGCGCGAACTGTCTGGCCAAAAACGCAACCATAGCTACGCCGATACGGCCTGTATCGCCATACTGAACCGCGACGAAAGCGCACCGCCTTAAGGCGGGCCACCCCGTTATGGCGGATAATTGCGGGATGTCCAAGTCCAAATCCCCAGCGGCCTGCCCATGCGGCGGGCCGTCGTTCGCCGCCTGCTGCGGCCCTTATATAGAGGGCGCGGCCCTGCCGCCCACGGCGGAGGCACTGATGCGCTCGCGCTACAGTGCCTACAGCCTGGGCATCGAACCCTACCTGCAAGCCACCTGGCACGCCAGTACCCGCCCGCAGGACCCCATCATCAGCAGCGATGAAAAATTGCAATGGCTGGGACTTGAGGTAAAATCTGCTTTACGTTTACGTCAACGTAAAGCAAATCAGGCAGAAAACGAGGATTTTGTTGAATTTGTGGCACGCTTTCGCGTCAACGGACGCGGCCAGCGCCTGCACGAAGTCAGCCGCTTTCTGCGCGAACCCTCCCCCGAGGGCCTGCGCTGGTTTTACGTAGACGGTACTTTCCCCGAATAGACAGCACGCGCCGGAGACAGCGCGACCAGAACAAGAGGAACCCGAATGCCGCACATCGAAAGCAAACTCAATCCGCGCAGCGAAGACTTCAAGTCCAACGCGTCCGCCATGCAAGCCCTGGTCGATGATTTGCGCGACAAGGTGGCCAAGATCGCCCAGGGCGGGGGCGAGGCTGCCAGCGCCAAGCACGTTGCGCGCGGCAAGCTGCTGCCGCGCGACCGGGTGCAGATGCTGCTCGATCCGGGCACGCCCTTCCTCGAATTCTCGCAAATGGCCGCCTACGGCATGTACCAGGACGCCAAGGGCGTGGACGCGGCGCCGGCCGCCGGCATCATCACCGGCATCGGCCGCGTGTCCGGCCAGGAGTGCGTCATCGTCTGCAACGACGCCACCGTCAAGGGCGGCACCTACTACCCGGTGACGGTGAAGAAGCACCTGCGTGCGCAGGAAATCGCCGACCAGAACAACCTGCCATGCATCTACCTGGTGGACTCGGGCGGCGCCAACCTGCCCAACCAGGACGAGGTGTTTCCGGACCGCGACCATTTCGGCCGCATCTTCTACAATCAGGCCAATATGTCGGCCAAGGGCATCCCGCAGATCGCGGTGGTGATGGGTTCCTGCACCGCCGGCGGCGCCTACGTGCCTGCCATGAGCGACGAGTCCATCATCGTCAAGGAACAGGGCACCATCTTCCTGGGCGGCCCGCCGCTGGTGAAGGCGGCCACCGGCGAGGTCGTGACGGCGGAAGACCTGGGCGGCGGCGACGTGCACACGCGCCTGTCCGGCGTGGCCGACCACCTGGCGCAAAACGACCTGCATGCGCTGTCGCTGGCGCGCACCATCGTCTCCAACCTGAACCGCACCAAGCCGCAGCAGATGGCCTTGCGCGAATCGGTGGAACCGAAATACCCGACCCAGGAACTGTACGGCGTGATCCCGGTCGATACCCGCAAGCCGTTCGACATCCGCGAAGTGATCGCGCGCATCGTCGACGGCAGCGATTTCGACGAGTTCAAGGCGCGCTACGGCGCCACGCTGGTGTGCGGCTTCGCCCACATCTACGGCATGAAGGTCGGCATCATCGCCAATAACGGCATCCTGTTCTCCGAGTCCGCGCTGAAGGGCGCGCACTTCATCGAGCTGTGCGCACAGCGCAAGATCCCGCTGGTGTTCCTGCAGAATATCACCGGCTTCATGGTGGGCCGCAAGTACGAGAACGAAGGCATCGCCCGCAACGGCGCCAAGATGGTGACGGCTGTCGCCACCGCCGCCGTGCCGAAGTTTACCGTCATCATCGGCGGCAGCTTCGGGGCAGGCAATTACGGCATGTGCGGCCGCGCCTACTCGCCGCGCTTCATGTGGATGTGGCCGAACGCGCGCATCTCGGTGATGGGCGGCGACCAGGCCGCCTCGGTGCTGGCCACCGTCAAGCGCGACGGCATCGAAGCCAAGGGCGGCCAGTGGAGCGCCGACGAGGAAGCGGCCTTCAAGCAGCCGATCAAGGACCAGTACGAGCACCAGGGCCACCCTTACTACGCCACCGCGCGCCTGTGGGACGACGGCGTGATCGACCCGGCCGACACGCGCATGGTGCTGGGCCTGGGCCTGTCGGCGGCACTGAACGCGGAAATCCCGGACACCAAGTTCGGCGTATTCCGCATGTAAGGGGGGACATATATGACTTACGAAACCCTGGAAGTGACAATCGCGGGTAAACTGGCGACGGTGACGCTGAACCGCCCGGACGTGCGCAACGCGTTCAACGAGAAGACCATCAACGAACTGGCGCTGGCTTTCGATGAGCTGGGCCGCAACGAGCTGGTACACGCGATTGTGCTGGCCGCCAATGGCGCCGCCTTCTGCGCCGGCGGCGATTTGAACTGGATGAAAGCAATGGCGGGCTACACGCACGCCGAGAACAATGCAGACGCCATGCAGCTGGCGCAAATGCTGCGCACCATCTACCTGTGCCCGAAGCCCGTGGTGGCCAAGGTGCACGGCGACTGCTACGCGGGCGGCATGGGCCTGGTGGCCGCATGCGACGTGGTGGTGGCGGCCGATGTGGCCAATTTCTGCCTGAGCGAAGTGAAGCTGGGACTGATCCCGGCCACCATTTCACCTTATGTGATCAAAGCCATGGGCGAGCAGGCTGCGCGCCGTTATTTCCTGAGCGCCGAGCGCTTTGGCGCGGCGGAAGCCTACCGTATCGGTTTCGCCCACGAGGTGGTGCCGGCGGAGGCGATCGACGCGAAAGTCGCGGAGATCGTCAAGGCGCTGCTGGGCAACAGCCCGAACGCGGTGAAGGAAGCCAAGACGCTGGTGCGCGAGGTGACCGGGCAGCCGGTAACCGACGCGCTGCTGGCCGACACGGCGCTGCGCATCGCGCATATCCGCGCCTCGGAGCAGGGCCGCGAAGGCGTCGCTTCCTTCCTGGAGAAGCGCAAGCCGGCATGGCTAAACTAATGGAGTATGTTTGGAATCGAATTTACAAAGTGATTGGGTAGCACGCAGCCTGCGCAGTGTATGGCATCCGTGCACCCAGATGCAGCACCATGAGACTGTGCCGCTGATCCCGGTCAAGCACGGCCGTGGCGCATGGCTGTACGACCATGAAGGCCGCCGCTACCTGGACGCGATCAGCTCCTGGTGGGTGAACCTGTTCGGCCACGCCAACCCGCGCATCAACGCCGCGCTGAAGGAGCAGCTGGACACGCTGGAGCACGCCATGCTGGCCGGCTTCACGCACGAGCCGGTGATCGAGCTGTCCGAGCGGCTGGCCGCTTTGACGGGCCACAAGCTCGGCCACGCGTTCTACGCATCGGACGGCGCCTCCGCCGTCGAAATCGCTTTGAAGATGAGCTTCCACTCCTGGCGCAACAAGGGCCGGTCCGGGAAACAGGAATTCGTCTGCCTCAAGGGCAGCTACCACGGCGAGACCATCGGCGCGCTGGCCGTGACCGACGTGGCGCTGTTCAAGGACGCCTACGGCCCGCTGCTGCGCGCCACCCAGACGGTGATGTCGCCGGACGCGCGCCAGGCTGCCGAAGGCGAGACGGCACAGGATGTCGCCCGCCGCGCCGCCGCCGACGTCGAGCGCCTGTTCAATGAACGCGGCGACAAAATCGCCGCCATCATCATCGAGCCGCTGGTGCAATGCGCCACCGGCATGGCGATGCACGACCCGATCTACCTGCAGCTGGTGCGCGCGCTGTGCGACCAGCATTCCGTGCACCTGATCCTGGACGAAATCGCCGTCGGCTGCGGCCGCACCGGCACCTTCTTCGCCTGCGAACAGGCCGGCATCTGGCCGGACTTCCTGTGCCTGTCGAAAGGCATCAGCGGCGGCTATCTGCCCCTGTCGCTGGTGCTGTCGCGCGACGAGATCTACCAGGCCTTCTACAGCGCCGACGTGACGCGCGGCTTCCTGCACTCGCACTCCTACACCGGCAACCCGCTGGCCTGCCGCGCCGCGCTGGCCACGCTGGACATCTTCGAGCAGGACAACGTGCTGGAAGCGAACAAGCTGCGCGCCGCGCGCCTGACGAAAGCGCTGGAACCGCTGGCGAACCACGCCCGCATCAAGAACGCCCGCAAGCAGGGCATGATCTGGGCCTTCGACGCCATCGACGCCGGCCCCACCTTCTCGCGCCGCTACTTCGCCGAAGCCACGCGCCAGGAACTGCTGCTGCGCCCCATCGGTCCCACCATTTACCTGATGCCGCCCTACATCCTCGACGACGGGGAAATCGACGGCCTGGCCGCGCGCACGCTGTCCGTGTTCGAAGCAACGCTGGCCGGAGCGGAGGCATGATGGAACTGCTGAACAAACTCCAATCCCAGCTCAACGTGCTGGAAGAGCGCAGCCTGATACGCAAGCGCCGCACCGTCGATTCGGCCACCGGCCCGCGCCTGACGGTGGACGGCCGCGAACTGCTGTGCTTCAGCAGCAACGACTACCTGAGCCTGGCCAGCCACCCGCGCGTGATGGCCGCACTGCAGGAAGGCGTGTCGCTGTACGGCGCCGGCAGCGGCGCCTCGCACCTGATCAGCGGCCATAGCCGCGCCCACGCGCAGCTGGAAGAACGCCTGGCCGAATTCGTCGGCCCGTATATCGAATCGCCGCGCGCCTTGTACTTCTGCACCGGCTACATGGCCAACCTGGGCGTGCTGACCGGCCTGGCCGCAGGCGACAAGGACACCGAGTTCTTCTCCGAATCGCTGAACCACGCCTCGCTGATCGACGGCGCGCGCCTGTCGCGCACCGCCATCAAGGTGTACGGCCACGCGGACGTGGCGGCGCTGGCCGGCCTGCTGGCCGCCAGCACGGCCGCCAACAAGATCGTGGTCACCGATTCCGTGTTCAGCATGGACGGCGACCTGGCGCCGCTGCCGGAACTGCTGGCGCTGTGCGAACAGCACGGCGCCTGGCTGGTGGTGGATGACGCGCATGGCTTCGGCACCCTGGGCGAGAACGGACGCGGCGCGCTGGAGCACTTCAAGCTGCGCTCGCCGTACCTGGTCTACATGGGCACGCTGGGCAAGGCTGCCGGCGTGGGCGGCGCATTCGTCGCCGCGCATGAAGTGGTGATCGAAACACTGATCCAGAAAGCCCGTCCCTACATCTTCACCACCGCCGCGCCGCCCGCGCTGGCGCACGCGCTGCTCACCAGCATCGACATCATCGCCGGCGACGAAGGCCGCGCGCGCCGCGCCAACGTGCAAAGCCTAGTGAAACAGCTGCGCGCCGGCCTGAAGCTGCAACGCTGGCAGCACATGCCGTCCGATACGGCGGTGCAGCCCATCATCATCGGCGAGAACCCGGAAACCATGCGCGCGGCGGCAGCCCTGTACGCGCAAAGCCTGTGGGTAGGCGGCATCCGCCCGCCCACGGTCCCGCAAGGCACTTCGCGGCTGCGCGTGACGCTGGCCGCCGGCCACACCGCAGCCGAAGTGGAACAGCTCATCGCAGCACTGAACGCATTGGAAAGGACCAGCCATGCGCCCTGAAAATTCGACCATCGCGCCCACCGCCGACGCACCGGATGTGATCGTGGCCGCGCCAGACACGGATCTTGCCGTTGGCCTGGCCACGCCTGCTGCGGCGGCTGCGCCGCAGGCCAGCCCATCGCCAGCGCCGGCGATGGCCGGCCTGCCGCCGCGTTTCGCCTGCTTCGTCACCGGCACCGACACCGAGATCGGCAAGACCCTCACTTCCTCGGCGCTGCTGCACGCGCTGGTGAAGCAGGGCGTGCGCGCTTGCGGCATGAAGCCGGTGGCGGCGGGCGCCGAGCTGCGCGACGGCGAGCTGCACAACGACGACGCCGACCAGCTGGCCGCCGCCGGCAACGTCACCATGCTGCAGTCGCTGACCACGCCCTACATGCTGAAAGAACCGGCGGCGCCGCACATCGCCGCCGCTATGGAAGGCGTGGCCATCGACGCGGTGCCCATCCTGGCCGCCTACCTGGAGATCGCCGCCGCCACCGACGCGGTGGTGGTCGAAGGCGTGGGCGGCTTCCGCGTGCCCCTGAACGACAGCTTCGACACCGCCGACCTGGCGCAGCAGCTGGACCTGCCGGTGATCCTGGTGGTGGGCCTGCGGCTGGGCTGCATCAGCCACGCGCTGCTGACGGTCGAGGCCATCGTCGCGCGCGGCTTGACCCTGGTTGGCTGGGTGGCCAACGAGCTGCAAGCCGAGATGAATTTCGCCGACGAGAACGTGGCCGCACTGGCGCAGCGCATCCCGGCGCCGCTGCTGGGACGCGTGCCGCGCCTGGAACAGCCGACTGCCGCAGCGGCAGCCGCGCACCTGAATTTTACGGGCCTGCCGAACTGGCCGGCCCGCCGCAACAATACCTGAACGTGAAGGAAACATGATGTCCCTGCAAGAACCAAAGACCGTAGAACTGCATCGCCCAAGCCCTGCCATCAAACTGCCGGAAGCGGCCACCTGGCCGCTGGACGACGTGATGGCGCTGTTCGAGCTGCCGTTCAATGAGCTGATGTTCCGCGCCCAGGAAACCCACCGCGCCAACTTCCCGGCCGGCGACGTGGAACTGGCCACGCTGCTGTCGATCAAGACCGGCGGCTGCGAAGAAGACTGCAGCTACTGCCCGCAGGCCGCGCGCTACGACACCGGCGTGGAAGCCAAGAAGATCCTCGGCATCGACACCGTGCTGGAAGCGGCGCGCCAGGCCAAGGAAAACGGCGCCACCCGCTTCTGCATGGGCGCAGCATGGCGCAGCCCGAAGGACCGCGACATGGACAAGGTCGAGGAAATGGTACGCGAAGTGAAGGCGCTGGGCCTGGAAACCTGCGCCACGCTGGGCATGCTGGAAGAGCAGCAGGCCGAACGCCTGAAGGCCGCCGGCCTGGACTACTACAACCACAACCTGGACACCGCGCCCGAGTTCTACAACAACGTGATCTCCACCCGCGAATACCAGGACCGCCTGGACACGCTGGGCCACGTGCGCAACGCCGGCCTGAAGGTCTGCTGCGGCGGCATCGTCGGCATGGGCGAAACGCGCCTGCAGCGCGCCGGCCTGATCGCGCAGCTGGCCAACCTGAACCCCTACCCTGAATCGGTGCCGGTGAACCACCTGGTACAGGTGGAAGGCACGCCGCTGCACGGCATGGACCCGCTGGACCCGTTCGAGTTCGTGCGCACCATCGCCGTGGCCCGCATCACCATGCCTAAGGCGCGCGTGCGCCTGTCCGCGGGCCGCCGCCAGATGGGCGAAGCGGTGCAAGCCATGTGCTTCCTGGCCGGCGCCAATTCCATCTTCTACGGCGACAAGCTGCTCACCACCGACAACCCGGAAGCGAACGACGACCGCGCGCTGCTGGCCAAGCTGGGCCTGGCCACCCGCGCCAACACGCTGGAATCGGTGCAGAAGGAAAGCTGCGCCTGCTGAACGAACTTCTTTGCCAGCGGATCACGAACACCGTAGGGCGGGTTAGCGAAGCGTAACCGGCCAAGCGCACCAAAAAATCTAAAGCCACGAGCTGAATAGAGAGAGACCACATGTTCAAGAAAATCCTGATTGCCAACCGTGGCGAAATCGCCTGCCGCGTCGCCGCCACCGCACGCCGCCTGGGCATCAAGACCGTTGCCGTGTACTCGGAAGCGGACGCCAATGCCAAGCACGTCGCGGTGTGCGACGAAGCGGTGCTGATCGGCCCCGCCGCCGCCAAGGAAAGCTATCTGCGCGGCGACAAGATCATTGCTGTGGCCAAGGCCACCGGCGCGCAGGCGATCCACCCCGGCTACGGCTTCCTGTCGGAGAACGCCGAGTTCGCTGACGCGTGCGCCGAAGCGGGCCTGGTGTTCATTGGCCCGCCGGCTTCGGCGATGCGCGCAATGGGCTCCAAGTCCGCCGCCAAGTCGCTGATGGAAAAGGCCGCCGTGCCGCTGGTGCCCGGCTACCACGGCGACAACCAGGACGCCGATTTCCTGAACCGGGAAGCCGACCGCATCGGCTACCCCGTGCTGCTCAAAGCCTCCGCCGGCGGCGGCGGCAAAGGCATGCGCGTGGTTGACAATTCGGACGCCTTCAAGGAGGCGCTGGCCTCCTGCAAGCGCGAAGCGATCAGCTCCTTCGGCGACGACAAGGTACTGGCCGAGAAATACCTGCAGCGCCCGCGCCACATCGAGATCCAGGTGTTCGCCGACACGCTGGGCAACTGCATCTACCTGTTCGAGCGCGACTGCTCGGTGCAGCGCCGCCACCAGAAAGTGCTGGAGGAAGCGCCGGCGCCGAACATGACGGACGAACGCCGCGCCGCCATGGGTGAAGCGGCGGTGGCCGCCGCCAAGGCGGTGGGCTACGTCGGGGCCGGCACGGTGGAGTTCATCGCCAACCAGGACGGCTCGTTCTACTTCATGGAGATGAACACCCGCCTGCAGGTGGAGCACCCGGTGACCGAAATGATCACCGGCACCGACCTGGTGGAATGGCAGCTGCGCGTGGCCGCAGGCGAGCCGCTGCCGAAGAAGCAGGACGAGCTGCGCATCCATGGCCACGCCATCGAAGCGCGCATCTACGCGGAGAACCCGGAGAAGGGCTTCCTGCCCTCGATCGGCACGTTGCGCCACCTGGACACGCCCGATGCGGTGAACTTCGAACTGGGCGGCATTCCGGGCCATCCGTCCGGCGTGCGCATCGATTCCGGCGTGCGCGAGGGCGACGCCATCTCGCCGTTCTACGACCCGATGATCGCCAAGCTGATCGTCTGGGGCGCGGACCGCAAGCAGGCGCTGGCCCGCATGTCGCAGGCGCTGGCGCAGTACCAGATTGTGGGGCTGGCGGCCAACATCGCCTTCCTGAAACGCCTGGTGGAAGGCGAAGCCTTCGCCACCGCCGACCTGGACACCGGCCTGATTGAACGCAACCACGACGCGCTGTTCCCGGCCGCCCAGCCGGCAGCCGAAGGCGCGCTGGCGCTGGCCGCCGTGGCGCTGATCGAAGCAGAGAAGGACGCATCGGCCGCGCAGTCCGGCGCCAATGCCGCCGACCCGTGGGGACAGGCGCTGGGCTGGCGCATGAACAACGCCTACACGCGCGGCCTGTCCTTCACGGACGACTACGCGGCGGCGCTGCCGGCCAAAGCCTACAACGTGCAGATCACCTACCGCGACGCGGACTGGCTGTTCAACCTGCCGGCTTGCGCCGAGGCGCAGCCCGAGCGCCTGAGCCTGATGTCGCAGCAGGGCACGGACTTCAGCATCAAGCTGGGCGACACCGCCTGGCACGGCAGCGTGCGCCGCGACGGGGATGTGTTCCACGTATTCACCGGCGGCGCGCACTACGCACTGGCCTACAACGATCCGATGGCGCATGCCGGCGAGGCCGAAGCCGATGGCGGCCGCCTGACCGCGCCGATGCCGGGCAAGGTGGTGGCGGTGCTGGCCGAGAAGGGCAGGCAAGTGAAGAAGGGCGACGCGCTGGTCATCATGGAAGCGATGAAGATGGAGCACACCATCTCCGCCCCGCACGACGGCCTGGTCGAAGACGTGCTGTACGCGGTGGGCGACCAGGTTGCCGACGGCGCTCCGCTGCTGGCGTTCAAGGCCGCCGCCTGAGAAGGAGAGCGGCATGCGAATTTTGCTGCACAGGGCGGATGGCCAGACCGAGCCCTGGATCAAGGACTTCGCGCGGCACCTGCCGGAGGCCGAAGTGGTGGTATGGCACGCAGACGAGCCGCTGCAGCCCTGCGACTACGCGGTGACGTGGGCGCCGCCGGAAGCCATGCTGCAGGCGCTGGCCGATGTGAAGGCGGTATTCCTGACCGGCGCCGGCGCGGACGGCATCCTGAATTTCGACGCCCAGCTGCCGCACAACGTGCCCATCGTGCGCCTGGGCGACGCGGGCATGGGCGTGCAGATGGCCGAATACGTCACGCACGCGGTGCTGCGCTACTACCGCCGTTTCGACGAGTACGAGGCGCAGGCGCGCGCCGGGCAATGGACGCCGCTGCAGCAACACAACCGCGAAGATTTTTCAGTGGGCGTGCTGGGCATGGGCATGCTGGGCACCCGCGTACTGCAAGCGCTGAAGGAGTTCGGCTTCCCGCTGCGCGCCTGGAGCCGCAGCGCCAAAAGCATGGACGGCGTGCAGTGCTTCCATGGCGCCGACGGGCTGGACACCTTCCTGCGTGGCTCGCGCGTGGCCGTATGCCTGCTGCCGCTGACGCCGGACACCGCCAACATCCTCAACCGCACCAATATGTGCAAGCTGCCGCAAGGCGCCTACCTGATCAACGTCGGCCGCGGCGCACACCTGGCCGAGCCGGACCTGCTGACGCTGGTCAAATCCCGCCATATCGCGGCGGCCACGCTGGACGTGTTCCGCAACGAGCCGTTGCCCGTGCAGCACCCGTTCTGGCAGGAGCCGCGCATCACCATCACGCCGCATATTTCGGCCCTGACGCTGCGGCGCGAAAGCGTGCAGCAAATCGCCGGCAAGATCCGCCAGATGGAACGCGGCGAGGCGGTGGCCGACGTCATCAACCGCCAGCATGGATACTGAACAAGGGACTCAAATGAACGCACTGCCCAAGCAAGTCAAAATCGTTGAAGTCGGCCCGCGCGACGGCCTGCAGAACGAGAAGGAGACCATCTCCGCCGAGGTGAAGACCGAGCTGGTGGACCGCCTTACCAGCGCCGGTTTCGCCAACATCGAAGCGGCGTCCTTCGTGTCGCCCAAATGGGTGCCGCAAATGGCCACCAGCAAAGAGGTCATGGCCGCCATCGCGCGCAAGCCGGGCACGATCTACTCCGCGCTGACGCCAAATATGCAAGGCTTCGAGGCGGCGCTGGCGGCCAGGGCGGACGAGGTGGTGATTTTCGGCTCGGCCTCGGAAGCGTTCTCGCAGAAGAACATCAACTGCTCCATCGCCGAATCGATCGCCCGCTTCGTGGACGTGGCCAAGGCCGCCAAGGACAACGGCCTGCGCCTGCGCGGCTCCATCAGCTGCTCGTTCGGCTGCCCGTACCAGGGCGACGTGCCGCTGGACGCGGTGGCCGACGTGGTGGGCCGCATGCGCGACCTGGGCTGCGACGAGATCGACATCGCCGACACCATCGGCGTGGCCACGCCGCGCAAGACACAGGCGGTGATGCAAACTGCCATTGGCGCGTTCCGCCTGGACGGCCTGTCAGGGCACTTCCACGACACCTACGGCCAGGCGCTGGCCAACATCTACGCCAGCCTGGAGCTGGGGATTGCGATCTTCCACTCCTCGGTATCCGGCCTGGGCGGCTGCCCGTACGCCAAGGGCGCCACCGGCAACGTGGCCACCGAAGACGTGCTGTACATGATGAACGGACTGGGCATTGAAACCGGCATCGACCTCGACATCGTCGTGGACGCGGGGCAATACATTTCGCAAGTGCTGGGCCGCAAAGGCGCCAGCCGCGCCGGCAACGCCATAGCGGCGAAGCGCGCCGGCTAGCAAGCTGAGCCGCATTCCCCCCCACTTCGGGGTCTGACCCCGAGGTGGGGGAAATGCGGCTTAGCTTGCCTTAAATTTCATCAGCCTGAAATAGAAAAAACCCGCTTGATGTTGCCATCAAGCGGGTTTTTAAATTTTGGTCGGAGTACAAGGATTCGAACCTTGGACCCCCTGGTCCCAAACCAGGTGCGCTACCGGGCTGCGCTACACTCCGAAGAAGCAAGATAATACAAGCTGGGTTTTCTTCGGTCAAGGGCAGCGGCGAAAAAACTTCAGAAATGCAGGTTTTTCTTCGTTATGGGACACTGTCTGCATATTAATTAAGCAAAACATCATGCGCCTGCACTCTTCCTACGCAGTGGAGCGGTATGGCTCGCCGGCCAGCAGGCCGGGCGGCATTGCCATCGGCGTGGCGATTTCCATCGTGCTGCATGTGGGCTTGCTGTATCAGTCCCGTTTCGGCTGGACGCCGCCGGCGCCCGTACTGCCGCAGCAGGAAACCATCACGGTCTGGCTGCGCCCGGCGCCCGTCGCGCCGCCCATCCCGCAGCCGCTGCCGCCGCAGCGCGTGCCGCTGACGGTGCAAGCCGAACCGCCGCCGCCGCCGAAAAAAAACATCCGCAAGGAACGCACTGCGCGCACACCAGCGCCAGCAACAAACCCTGAGGCCACGCCGACAAGCGAAGCGCCGGGCATGACCTGGGTGGCCCCTGCGCCCGCATCGGAAGCGCCGGCGACGCCGGCCGATCCGTTCGCGGAGCCGGCACAGGCCGAGGCGGCCCCAAAGTTCGATATGGATGCGGCGCGGCGCTCGGCGCGCAAGGTGGCGAACGAGCGCGATCCGGCCAAGGCGGGAACGGCGGTGGGGCAATTTCCCGAGAAGCCGCTGGCCAGCGAAACGCCGCTGGCGCGCAAGATGTCGCGGGCGGCGCGCGCCGACTGCAAGGACGGCATCCCGGGCGGCCTGCTGGCGCCGCTATTGCTGGCCATGGACAAAAAGGATCACGGCTGCAAATGGTAGCGCCTGCCGGCGGCAATCACCCCTTGCGCAAGAAGAATTGTGCGGACTTGGCGGATAAAGCCTTATGAACCTGGACGTGGCAAATTCCTCCCGGCAGGCCGCTGGCAGTCTTGTAAAAGTCGGTGGTCAGCAGAAAGCGGAAATCCAGTCCGTCTTCGGATCTCATATTTTGCCGCGCCGTATCCGACAGATCGCATAGATAGGTCAACAAAGCGGTAGCCGCGTTGAGCAGGGTAACGCTGGCTTTGATCTGGGACTTGAACAGCTCTTTTCGGTTCTTGCCGCCCGCCTCTTCGGAGCTGGGCTGCAGCTTGATGAGTATGGTCGGCTGGAAGTCGACATTACCGGGCAGGGCAATATTCAGCCCATCGACCAAACTGCAAAGACGCACTTTACGGTGCTCACTCAATCCGATTTTGCAAGTCTGAAAATTTCCCAGATTAAGGTTCAGAAACCGCTGACACACCGCGTTGTAGTCCGCCAGTATCTGGGTATTCGCGATCGCATCGTAGTACAGCGCCTGCAACTTGGCCGCATGCGGCTGCCCCCACTTGTCCTTCATCCACTTTTCAAAATCGTCCCAGGACTTGTTGGCTTTTCCCATTTGAAAAGCCTCTTTTTTTGCAGCCTTGGCAGTCAGTTGGCTCAATTCTTCCGACGAGATCATAAGAGCTCCTTGTAAGAACAGCGATGGGTTACTTGCATGGCATAATGAACAACATTAAGTATCAAACAGCCCAGTATGCGGCCAAAGCAGCTGCAAATCAATTGCTAAATTTATATCATCCGGGCGTTTATGCGCCAGCGCCGGCCTTCATCTGCAGGGCGCGCTCGTACAGCGCGTTTTTCTTGCGGCCGGTGATTTGCGCGGTGAGCGCGGCGGCCTGTTTGACGGGCAGCTCGGCCACCAGCAGGGCCAGGATACGCTCGGCTTCGGCGTCCTGCGCGTCCTCCGCTTCGGCCGCGCCTTCCAGCAGCACCACGTATTCGCCCTTCTCGCGGTGCGGGTCCGCGCCCAGCCAGGCCACGGCCTCGGACAGCGGGCAGCGGTGGATTTCTTCGAACAGCTTGGTCAGCTCGCGCGCGAACACCACCTGGCGCGTGGGCTCGAACGCTGCCGCCAGCGCAGCCGCGCATTCGACGATGCGGTGCGGCGCTTCGTAGAACACCATGGTGGCGGTGACGTTGCGCAGTTGCTGCAGCATGGTTTCGCGCTGCTTGGCTCTGGACGGCAGGAAACCGATGAAGTGGAACTGGTCGTTCAGCAGGCCGCTGGCGGAGATGGCCGTCACGGCCGCCGAGGCGCCGGGCAGCGGCACCACGCGCAGGCCGGCCGCGCGCACCGCGTCCACGATGCGCGCGCCGGGGTCGGACACGGCGGGCGTGCCGGCGTCCGACACCAGGGCGATGCGTTCACCCGCCTGCAGGCGCGCGACCAGCGTTTCGGCCGCTTCGCGCTCGTTGTGCTGGTGGGCGGCGATGAGCGGCTTGTGCAGGCCGAAGCGGGTCAGCAGCTGGGCGGTGTTGCGGGTGTCCTCGCAGGCCACCGCATCCACCAGGCTCAAAACATGCAACCCCCTCAGACTTATATCGGTGACATTACCGATCGGGGTCGCCACTACGTACAATGTTGCGATAGGATAGGTCTGGTTGGCTGTCTCGCCCAGTACGGGCAGGGTGGCGATGCTGGTTGCTTGGTCTGTCATGGAGGTTGGATGCTGCCTATAAGAGTGAAAATGCTGCTGTTGTGCCTGGCAGCCGGTCTGACCAGCGCTTGCAGCACGCCTTGCGACGCGCCGGGCAAATTGTGCGCGCCTGTGACGTCAATTACAAGCCCGATGCCGCAACCGGCGCCCGCCGCGCCCCGGCCCGCGCCGGAACGCCCGCCGGAAGCGCCGCAGCCGGTCGTGGAAACTTTTGCCGTGGCCATGCCCGGCACGCAGACCGAATCGCCTGCCGCGCTGCCGGCCAGCGCCGGCGCGGACGCATCCGCCGCTGCTCCCAGCGCCACCGCAGGCGCGGCAGCCGATGCCGCTCCCGGCTACCGCATCGGCCTGATGCTGCCGCTGCGCTCCGAACCGCTGCGCGTGGCCGCCGAGGCCGTGCGCGACGGCTTCCTGGCCGCCTGGGAACGCGACCGCGCGGGCATCGCCGTCACCGTGATCGAAACCGGCGACGCGGCGCAGGACGTGCTGGCCACTTACGGCACGGCGCTGGAGCAGCAGGACATGATAGTCGGCCCGCTGGCCCGTTCGGCGGTCACCGCCGTGGCGGCCAGCCCGCTGGTGCAGAAACCCACCATCGCCCTCAACCACCCGGACGGACGCGGCGAAACCACGCTGCCTGCGCAAATGCTGGTGATCGGCTTGTCGATCGAGGACGAGGCGCGCCAGGCCGCCAACTGGGCCGCGCGCGAGCAGCCTGGCGCCATCGCCTACATCCTGTCCAATCAGGCCCAGTACCAGCGCCGCAGCGCGAGCGCCTTCGCCGCGCAATGGCAGCGCCTGGGCCGCTCGGCCAAGACGGCGGAAATGATGGTGCTGAACGGTTACCTGAGCGACGGCGAAATGGTGGCGCTGCGCGCGCGGCTGCAAAGCGAGCCGTCGGCGCTGGTGTTCGCCGCGCTGGACCCGGACCAGGCGCGCCAGCTGCGCGTGGCGCTGCAGGCGCCGCCGCTGGGCGAGATCGCGGTCTACGGCACCTCGTCGCTCAACCCTGGCAAGGCCAGGCAGCTGCCCGGCCCCGAGCTGGACGGCGTGCGCCTGCTGGACCTGCCATGGCAAATACAGCGCGACCACCCGGCGGTGATGGTCTATCCGCAAACGGTGGGCCGGGACGCGGACATGGAGCGCCTGTACGCGCTGGGCATCGACGCCTTCCGCATCGCGCACGAAATCGCCCGCAACGCGCAGCACAAGCAAAGCGCCGATTTCAAGCTGGATGGGGTGACCGGGCAGTTGAAGGTGCGCTTTGGCGACGGCCCGGCCGTGTTCGAGCGGCGCGTGCAGCCGGCGGTGTACAAGAACGGCGTGCCGCAACCGGTGCAGCCTTAGGCCGGCGCCATGCCCCTCACCACGCGGCAGCTGCAGGGCAACGCAGGCGAGGACGAGGCGCTGGCCCACTTGCAGCAGCACGGCCTGGTACTGGTGGAGCGCAATTTCCGCTGCCAGGGCGGCGAGATCGACCTGATCATGCGCGACGGCAAGGGCCTGGTGTTCGTCGAAGTGCGCCAGCGGACCAGCCGCGGCTTCGGCGGCGCCGCCGCCAGCGTCACGCCGGCCAAGCAGCGCCGCCTGGTTCACGCCGCGCAGTTCTACCTGCTGCGCATGAAACCGCTGCCGCCGTGCCGCTTCGACCTGGTGGCCATCGATGCCGGGAAGTTAAGCTGGCTCAAAAACGTGCTGGAGGCGGGTTCCTGAGCGCCCTGCTTGATATGTAAGCATTTTTAACAGCGCTTGTCCGGTCTGTCTCGCGACTGCACTATAATCCCACACCATGAATACTCAACGCATCCTCTCCCACTTCCACGAAAGTGCCGAAATCAAGATCCAGTCCGCGACCGTGCTGGCGCAGCCGATCGGGCAGGCTATTGAACTGATGTTTTCGGCTTTGTCCAACGGTAACAAGATCTTGGCCTGCGGCAATGGCGGCTCGGCTGCCGACGCGCAGCATTTCGCCGCCGAGCTGGTGGGACGCTTCGAACGCGAGCGCTTCCCGCTGCCGGCCATTTCGCTGGCCACCGACACCTCCATCCTGACGGCGGTGGCGAACGACTACAGCTACCGCGAGATCTTCTCGAAGCAGGTGCAGGCGTTCGGCCAGGCCGGCGACATCCTGCTGGCCATTTCCACGTCCGGCAACTCGGCCAACGTGATGGCGGCCATCGAAGCGGCGCTGGAACGCGAAATGCGCGTGATCGCCATGACCGGCAAGGGCGGCGGCGCCATCGGCAAAATGCTGACCGACGCCGACGTGCACATCTGCGTACCGGCCGACCGTACCGCCCGCATCCAGGAAGTCCACCTGGTGACCATACATGCTTTGTGCGACGGCATCGACGTCGCGCTATTTGGAGGAGATGTGAATGAGTAAAGCCGGCACCGTAGTTCGCCGCGTGGTATTTGGCGCTGTCCTGCTGTCGTCGCTGTCCGCCTGCGTTCCGCTGGTGGTGGGCGGCGCCGTGGGCGGCACCCTGGCCGCATCCGACCGCCGCACTTTCGGCGCACAAACCGAAGACAAGGCCATCGCCGTCAAGACCGAAGTCAAGCTGCCCAACCTGGTGGGCGACGCCGGCCATGTGAACGTGGCCAGCTTCAACCGCCGCGTGCTGCTGACCGGCGAAGTGCGCGACCAGGCCATGAAGGACAACGTGGAACGCGAAGTACGCGCCATCGAAGGCGTGCTGTCGGTCACCAACGAGCTGGAAATCGCCGGTCCGGCCAGCTACACCTCGCGCTCGAACGACGCCCTCATCACGACCAAGGTGAAAGCCAGCCTGGTGGACATGAAAGACATCTCGGCCAACTCCTTCAAGGTGGTCACCGAGCGCGGCAACGTCTACCTGATGGGCCGCGTGACGCAGCGCGAAGGCACCATCGCGGCCGACGTGGCGCGCGGCGTGAGCGGCGTCTACAAGGTGGTCAAGGTTTTCGAGTATATTACTGAAGAAGAATGGAAACAGTACCAGCCTAAACCTGCCGCCAACTGATCATGTCCTCCTCCACCGCCTGGATCAAACCCGCCCTGGCCGCCGCTGTCATCGCCGGCCTGGGAGTGACCGCTTACTTTTCGCTGAACCAGCACAGCAGTGCGCCGGATGTGACTTTCCTCGGCATCAAAGGCGAGCAGATCACGCCGGCCAGCTTGCGCGGCAAGGTGGTGATGGTGAACTTCTGGGCCACCTCCTGCGCCACCTGCGTCAAGGAAATGCCGCAGATGGTGGACACGTACAACAAGTACAAGGACAAGGGCCTGGAGTTCGTGGCGGTGGCGATGAAGGAAGATCCGCCCAGTTACGTGCTGAACTTCGCGGAAACGCGGCAGTTGCCGTTCAAGGTGGCGCTGGACGTGAAGGGCGACGCGGCCAAGGCCTACGGCAACGTGGCCATGACGCCCACCACCTTCGTCATCGACAAGGAAGGCCGCATCATCAAGCGCTACGTGGGCGAGCCGGAATTCCCGGCGCTGCACAAGCTGCTTGAAAAAGCGCTGCAGGGTTAAAAAGAGGACGCCGCCGGCGTCCTTTTCGTTTTAGAAGCCGGTTTGCACCGACAGGTACCAGCCCTTCTGCTTTTTCTTGTTGAACACCGTGATCTCGCCCAGGTTGGCGTAGGCCGCCGTGACGGACATGTTGCGGGTCGGGAACCAGGCTACAAAAGCGTCCCAGTAGGCTTTTTCCGGGTCCACGCCCAGATTGTGCGGCTTGCGGCGGTACTCGGCGCCGAGCGCCAGCTTGCGGTTGATCAGGTAGGCCACCGACGCTTCCGGCATGATCCTGGCATGGTCGCCCTGGTCGCCGCCGAAGCCGAGTATGCCCATCTGGTTGGCCTTGGTGGCGCGCAAGGTGGCATTGACCAGCAGGCTCTGCTCGAACAGCACCTTGGTGGCGGCCACGTAGTAGTCGTAGCCGCTGTCATCCCTGGCGCCCAGCTGGGTCACATTGGTGACGCCCAGCGCGCCCAGGCCGCCGACGCCCTTGTTTTTCTTGTACATGATGCCCGCCGCCACCTGCGGCAGCCAGGAGTCCTGCTCGTAGACCGCGTCGCCCATCAGGCGCACCTTCAGCCCGACGATGTCCTGCTTGATGCGCAAGTCGTGCAGCGGCGCCAGGTCGCCCTTGAAGTCCTGGCGCGCCAGCGACAGCTCCAGCCGGTCGCCGATGCCGATCGCCACGCCGTAGGCGCCCAGCGAATAGTCCTGCGTTTTCACCTGCGTGTAGTGGGCATTGGCGCCCCAGCTGTCGCGCGAGCCGTAGCCGGTGATCAGCGCCCACGGCGTGATGCCGCCGCCACCGGCGCCTTCGAGCTGGCTCACGCCGCCGGTAGCCAGGAATTTGCCCATGTCCGGCCGGGCGCCCAGCTGCACACCCGGCGAGGACGTCACGATATCGCGCTGCATCGGCGCCAGCTTGGCGATCAGCTTGTTCGACACGCTGGTGGCCACGCCGTGCTGTTCCATGGCGATCTGCAGATCCTCGGCCAGCGCGTTGAACTGCGCGTTGCTGATCTTCAGGTCGATATGGACCGACTTCATGTCGCGCACCGTGCCCACGCCGTCCATGGTCTTGTCGCGGTATTTGCCGGTGTACTTGCACGGGCCGCCCGCGAACTCGCAGAACTGCTCCTGCAGGCGCAGGTTCAGCTGCGGAATGTCGAAATCGTCGAACGACGCCTTGATGCGGGGGTCGGCCAGCACCAGCGCGACAAAGGTATCGGTGATCTTCTTGATCCCTTCCTGGCCGCCCAGCCCCCGGTAGGTGGCATCGTCGTTGTACGGAGTCTGCGCGCAGGCAAGCGAGGACGCCAGCAGCAGGCCGAGCGTTGCGGTACGGGCGGCTTCGATCATGAGCAATCCTTAGCGCCTTACTTCGGATACAGGATCATCTGCGTGCAGCGGAACATGGCGATGGTCTTGCCCGTATCCTTGTGCACCACGGTGGCGTCCCAGACCTGGGTGGTGCGGCCCATGTGCGCCACCTTGGCGGTGACGGCAACGACGCCCTCGCGCGCGGTGCCGAGATGGTTGGACTTCAGTTCCAGCGTGGTGAAATTGGCCGCACCTTCCGGCAGGCTGGCGATGCAGCCGTAGCCGCAGGCGGTATCGGCCAGGGTGACCACGGTGCCGGCGTGCAGGTAGCCGTTCGGCGCCAGGTGGTGGGGCGCCACCGTCAGTTCAGCGCTGGCCTCGCCCGGGGCGATGGCCGTGAAGTGGATGCCCATGTGCCCTGGCAGTTTGCCTTCGCTGCGTTCGTTGAACTGTTCGATGCTGAATTTCGGTGCGTTCATGCGTTGTTCCATTCACTTTGTCTTAGACGAATCATAGAGAAGCGCCGCCGGATTGTCGCTATTTTTACTGTTCACGACGGCGTTTGCGTTCATATTGGAGCCTGGCCCACAACAGTATTCTATTGCTATTCATGGACAGTCCGCTTGCTCCCTCTCCCGGCGCGATCGCCGTCTTCGGCGCCGGCTCGATCGGCGCCTACGTCGGCGGCGCGCTGCTGGGCGCGGGCGCCAATGTGACTTTGCTGGGGCGGGCGCGCATGCGCCAGCGCATCGCCGCGCACGGCCTGCAGCTGACCGACCTGCATGGCCGCGCTTTAAGACTGGACGGCGCGCGCATACCCTACACGGACGATGCCGCCGCGCTGGCTGGCGCCGCGCTGATCCTGGTGACGGTGAAAAGCGCGGACACAGCAGCGGCAGCCGAGGCCATCCGTGTGCATGCGGGGCCCGGCGCACTGGTACTCAGCCTGCAGAACGGCGTCGGCAATGCGGACACGCTGCGCCGCATCCTGCCCGGCTGGACGGTACTCGGCGGCATGGTGCCCTTCAACGTGGTGCAAATGCCCGATGGCCGCCTGCACCGGGGCACGGCGGGCGAACTGATGGCGGAGGCATCGCCCGCGCTGCAGCCGTGGCTGGCCGCGTTCGCAGCGGCGCAGCTGCCGGTCACCGAATGTGCGGATTTCGCGTCCATCCAGTGGGGCAAGCTGCTCATCAACCTGAACAATTCCGTGAACGCGCTGTCCGGCGTGCCGCTGGTGCAGCAGCTGCGCCAGCGCGGCTACCGGCGCTCGCTGGCACTGATGGTGGACGAGGGCCGCGCGGTGCTGGCCAGGGCGGGCATCAAGCCGGCCAAGGTGGTCAGCGTCGGCCCGCGCGCGTTCTCGCTGATCCTGCGGCTGCCGGACGCGCTGTTCACGCGGGTGGCGGCGTCCATGCTGAAGATAGACCCGGAAGCGCGTTCATCGATGTGGGAAGACTTGCAGGCCGGCCGCAAGACCGAAGTGCACTACCTGAACGGCGCCATCACGGCGCTGGCGGCCTCGCTGGGCATGGATGCGCCCGTCAACCGCCGCATGACGGAACTGGTGACGGCTGCGGAAGAGGGCAAACAGGGCACGCTCGGCGCCGCAGACATGTTCAAGATATTGTCCTCGACGGCAGACACGCACTAGCTCTGCCAGGACTGCGCGATAGGTGCGGAAAGTGATTTGCACTCGCCAGTAACGGAGCCATCCTTTAAAAACACCGGTCCATCGGCGAGGTAGAGCGGCATTTTGCGGCCAACCGTGCCGGGTTCACTCAGGCTGCGTAGAAGCCCGGCATGTGTAGGGGGCCTGGCCCAGGATGAGCAGTTTGACGTCGTCGAATGGCGTCAGGCCGACGGCGCGCAAGATGTCGCGGCCGGGCGGGCAGCAGTGGCCCGCCGCGTACTCTTCCTTCACGAAGGCGGTCAGCGAGGACCAGTACGGCTGCCCGAACCGGTCCTGCAGCTGCAGCTTCCAGGACGGTTCGATGCGCACCTGCGCCAGGCTTACACGGCTTCCAGCACGTTGTGCGCCTGTTCGTCGGCGTGGTACGAGGAACGCACCATGGCGCCCACGGCGGCGTGCTTGAAGCCCATCTTGTAGGCCTCTTCCTCGAACATCTTGAACACGTCCGGGTGCACGTAGCGGCGCACCGGCAGGTGGCTGTTGGACGGCGCCAGGTACTGGCCGATGGTCAGCATGTCGATGTCGTGCTCGCGCATGTCGCGCATCACCTGCAGGATTTCCTCGTCGGTCTCGCCCAGGCCCACCATGATGCCGGACTTGGTCTTCACGCCGGGGTACATGGCCTTGAAGTCTTTCAGCAGCTTCAGCGAATGCATATAGTCCGAACCCGGACGCGCTTCCTTGTACAGGCGCGGCACGGTTTCCAGGTTGTGGTTCATCACGTCCGGCAGGCCGTTGGCGAAGATGTCGAGCGCCTTTTGCAGGCGGCCGCGGAAGTCCGGCACCAGTACTTCGATCTGCGTCTTCGGCGACAGTTCCTTGGTCTTGGTGATGCACTCGACAAAGTGCTGGGCGCCGCCGTCGCGCAGGTCGTCGCGGTCCACCGAGGTGATCACCACGTAGCTCAGGCGCAGCTTGGCGATGGTGTTGGCCAGGTTTTGCGGCTCGTCGACGTCCAGCGGGTCCGGGCGGCCGTGGCCGACGTCGCAGAACGGGCAGCGGCGCGTGCACTTGTCGCCCATGATCATGAAAGTGGCCGTGCCCTTGCCGAAGCATTCGCCGATGTTGGGGCAGCTCGCCTCTTCGCACACGGTGACCAGCTTGTTCTCGCGCAGGATCTCTTTGATCTCGTAGAAGCGGGTGTTCGCCGAGGCGGCCTTGACGCGGATCCAGTCCGGCTTTTTCAGGCGCTCGATCTGCTCGATCGGCGTGATCTTGATCGGAATGCGCGAGGTCTTGCTGGCGCCTTTTTGCTTTTCGCTAGCGTTGTAAGCTGGGGCGGCGGGGGCGGTGCTGGAAGGGGTCTCGGTGGTCATAGGCTTAAATTGATACAGTAGTTTCTTCGGCGGGAACAGCTGCCTCAAGCAGCCGCACCAGTTCGTTGGCCAGCGCCAGCTGCACGTCGGCAAGCGGCGCTTCAACCCCCATGGATCGCATATCGATGGTTTCCAGTCCGGAGTAGCCGCATGGGTTAATCCAGGTAAACGGAGCAAGGTCCATGCCAACATTCAGCGACACCCCATGGTAGGTGCAGCCGTTGCCGCGCACTTTCAGGCCGAGCGCGGCGATCTTGGCGCCTTTTTTCGGGCCGCCGGCGATATAGATGCCGGGCGCGCCCTCGACGCGTTCACCGCCGAGATTATACGCCTGCAGCACATTGATGATGGCTTGCTCGATTTTATGGACGAACTGGCGGGCGTACAGCTTGCCGCCCGGCTTGTTGCGGCGCAGGTCCATCATCAGGTAGATCACCACCTGGCCGGGGCCATGGTAGGTGACTTCGCCGCCCCGGTCGGTCTGTACAACCGGGATGGCCGCCGCGCCCGCCAGCAGGTGGCCGCGGTCGGCGCCCAGGCCCAGCGTGAAGACGGGCGGATGCTCGACGATCCACAGTTCGTCGGGCGTATCGGGCGTGCGCGCGTCGGTGAACACGCGCATGGCGGCGAAGGTGGGTTCGTACTCGGCTTGGCCGAGGTGGCGGATGATTGCCGGGGCGATGGACATCCCGACATTATAAGTCAGTGATGAAATACTTTCTTGCCGCGCCTATTTTTTGGGCAGGAGCGTCAGCCACGCCTGCACCGGCGGACGCTGCCACTGGCCCTCGGCGTAGTCGACCAGCTTTTGCGGCACCTCGTGGCCGCTCCTGATCAGGCGCAGCAGCATGATGGCCAGGTCGGTGTCGGCCACGCACCAGCGGGTGAACAGGTTGGGGCCGTCCACCAGCTTGCCGGCGGTGCGGATCAGCTTGTCGGCCGCGGCCAGCGCCTCGGCCGACAGCGGCTGCGTGGCCGGCTCGTAGAACACCGTGATGGTGCTGCGTTCTTGCCGGATCGGCATCAAATCGCTGCGCAGCCAGGCCTGGATCTGGCGCGCCTGGGCGCGGCGCTGCGAATTGCGCGGCAGCACGGCGTGGTATTCGGGCGCCGGAAACACTTCGTCCAGGTACTCGCTGATGGCGCTCGACTCGGTCAGCACGAAGCCGTCGTGCACCAGCGCCGGCACGCGCGCGGTCAGCGCCAGGTCGCGAAACGGGGGCTGCAGCTGGGCTCCGGCGTCCAGGTCCACGGTCTTCAGTTCGAACGGCAAGCCCTTTTCCTTCAGGGTGGCGAACACGGACAAGGCGTAGGGACTGGTGAACTGGCTGTCGACGTACAGGGTAAGGCTCATGATGCGCTCCGGCGTAGTGAGGGTTTCCACACATGGTAAAGCTTGCCCATGCGTCCACATAACGATATATTTTGACTGTTCTTGCTAATCTCATTCACATAAAAACCGTCCATCGAGTTCACACAGCCATGCGCCTGCCCACCTTCCAGCAACTGCGCGCTTTCGAGGCGGCGGCCCGGCATGAGAATTTCTCGCGCGCGGCCGACGAGCTGCACCTGACCCATGGCGCCATCAGCCACCAGGTGCGCGCGCTGGAACAGGAACTGGGCACGCCGCTGTTCGTGCGCAACGGCCGCCACGTGAAGGTGACGCCGGACGCGCTGAAGTTCGCGCAGCTGCTGGCCAGGGCGTTCGGCGACATCGCCGCCGGGGCCGACGCGCTGCGGCCCGGCCAGGGCACCCAGCGCCTCACGGTGTCGGCCATTCCATCCTTCGCGGCGCGCTGGCTGGCGCCACGGCTGGGCCATTTCATCGAGCGCCATCCCAATGTGGAGGTATTGCTGCAGGCCAGCGGCCACATGCAGGACCTGGAGCGGGAAGCCATCGACGTGGGCATCCGCTTTGGACGCGGGCAGTACCCGGGCATGGTGGTGGACCGGCTGATGGGCGACATCTACTATCCGGCTGTGAGTCCTCACTACCGGGGCGGGACGCTGCCGGCCACGCCGGCCGACCTGGCGCAAGCCACCTTGCTGCGCTCCAACGAGCCGTGGCTGCCCTGGTTCCGCGCGGCCGGGCTGGAGCTGCCGGAGCCTGCCGGCGGCGTGATGTTCGAGGATTTGTCGATGCTGATACGCTCGGCCGTCGATGGCGACGGCGTGGCGCTGGTGCGGCACGTGGTGGCGATGCAGGAGATTGCGTCGGGCCAGCTGGTGCGGCTGTTCGATATTGCCGCGCCCAGTCCGCACGATTACTACTTTGTCAGTCCGCCGGGGGCGGCGGCCAAGCCGCAGGTGCGGGCCTTCCGCGCGTGGATGCTGGCGGAGATGGCGGCGTTCACCGCGCAGCTCCAGCACAGCTAAGGCGCTTACATCACGATTTTGACCATCGGATGCGCCGACAGCTCGGTGTACAGCGCGTCCAGCTGCGGACGGCTGGTGGCGCGCACGGTCACCGTCAGGCCGGTGTAGTTGCCCTTGGCCGACGGACGCTCTTCC
The DNA here is from genome assembly GCF_001425045.1 of Massilia sp. Root351. Lineage (GTDB taxonomy): Bacteria > Pseudomonadota > Gammaproteobacteria > Burkholderiales > Burkholderiaceae_D > Rugamonas. Next base: position 251,188 of record NZ_LMDJ01000003.1, read on the forward strand.
ATCTTGCCCTTGTGAAAGGTCGGATCGTGCTTGATCACAAGCTCCAGGATGGTGGGAGCGAAGTCGATATGCGTCGGACCCATCACCTTGATGGGGAAATCGCTCGGGTATTCGATGAGGGACTCGCCCGGGGGGATCGCTGTTGCCATGATAATTCCAGAAAATGAATGCCAGCCGATATTGTAACGCGGTCACAATATCGGCGGCATGCATGGCCGGATTACGCCGCGGCGGTTTTGCCGGACAGGCGCTGCAGGCGGGCCAGGGCGGACTCGCCGCCGGCCGCGCCCGGATTGCTGACGGACTTGCGGATGGCGTCCAGCTCGGCGGCCTGGTCGATCGGTCGCTGGCCGATGTCGGCCACGATCTTCATGCCGGCCGCTTCATTGCTGACGGACTGGGCGCGGCGGGTCAGCGCATTCAGCGCGCTGGAGTTGCCTTGCAGGCCTTTCAGGCCGTTGAGCTGCTCCTGGCGCTCGGCGCGCACTTGCTGCAGGTCGCGCTGGGCGTTGGCTTGCGCCAGCGCTTGCAGCGCCTTCTTGGCGGCGGCGTCGAAGTCGGCCAGCTGCTGCGACAGCGCGTCGACGATCTTCTGCAGCTCGTTCATGTATTCCTCGGCGTCGGCCTGCTCCTGGATTTCCAGCGGCAGGCGGGCCTTGTTCGACTCCAGCTCGTCGCAGAACAGGTTGATGGTCGCTTCCGAGATGCGGCCCGAGGCCAGGCGCTCGCCCAGCGTTTCGGCGGCCTTTTCGTCGTTGGCGATCAGCTCTTGCAGCTTGACCACGTCCGCGTGCTCCTTTTCGAAGGAGGAACGGGCCGACGCCAGCTTCTGGGCCGTGGCGCGCAAGGTGTCGGCCAGGCGGTCGCGGTCAGCCTCGGTCGCCGTTTCGGGATCGAAATTGGCAATCGCTTCGGAGACGCGGTCGCCCAGGGCGCCGAAGTGTTTGGTGATCAGACGCGCGGTTAAACCCCAGCCATTCGAAGTGCTCATGTTGTGCTTCCTTTCAGTAAGTTGAAACTGCCTGTGCGTGCCGCCGTCCTCACTGGATGACGAGACGTTCCTGCTCAACCGGTATGCCGATGACAAAATCGACATGGATACCGCGTTTCCCTGCGTCGCCGTTCACGCTGCGGAGGATCTCCGTGCTGATCAGCAAAAACTCCTTGCCTGCGCCGTTCAGCTGGCGCACATAGGGCATCAAATACATTTCCTGCTGCAAGCCGCCCATGCCGCCGGCGTCGTCGATGCGGGTTTCAGTGCCCTTGAACGGCGCCACGAATTCCGCGTCCGGATCGCCCGCGTCGCGCAGGTATTCCAGGCCCTCCTCGCCACCGAAGGCCAGGTCCAGGTCTTGCGGGTCCAGGCCGTAGCCGTCCAACTGGGCGCGCCACAGGGTGTAGCTGGCGTCGCCCAGGCCGTAGCCGGCTTCGCCGGTATAGGCTTCCTGGTCCTCGGCGGTTTGCGGGATCACCCGCGCCAGCTGGGTGCAGTACAGGATCTCGGCCACCTGGCCCTGCTCGTTCACATACACTTGCAGAAACTTCTCATCGTCGGCGTCGTCGCCCTTGTCCAGGTAGTAGCGGTACAGCTTGCCGGACAGGTTGAGCTTGATGCGCGAGACGGCCAGGATGCGTGTGTCGCTGCCGTTCGGCATGCGGATCAGCGAACCGGCGGTGCTGGCGCGCAGCAGTGGCGACTGCTGCAGGCTGAGCACGCTGCCGATGCGCGCACCCAGCGGCAGTTGCTGGTCCGCCGGCGCCTCGGCCAGGCCGCGCTTGGTGGCCGCGCCACGCACATAATCCATTGCATCTTTCCAACCCATCTCAATCTCCCAAAGAATAGTTACGGCCGGCTTTCGGCTTCGTCAGGCGGCCGCGCAGCAAGCGCCAGCCGACGTAGCCCAGGCCGATGATCATGGCCCAGCCTAACCAGCCCAGGCCGCCCGATTCCTTGCGCTGCGGCTTGGCTTGCTCGGCCTGCACCGCATCCATCCCGGTGGCGCTGCCGGTTGCAGCGGCGCCGGCCGTTTCCGCTGCGGGGCCAGCCGGGGCGGCCGGGTCCACCGGGCCCAGCGCGCCGATGTCGGCCGGCACATTGCCCGGTACCGGCGCCGGCGCCTGCGTGCGGTTGGCATGGGCCGGACCGCTCAGGATGGAACCGAGCACCACGCCCGCCGCTGCGGCGCCGGCGGTCGCCAGGCGGCCGTTGCGGTCATAGCCCCGGCTGTCGTAACCGCGGTTGTCGTAGCCGCTCCGGTCATAGCCCCGGTTGTCGTAGCCCCGGTTGTCGTAGCCGCGATTGTCATAGCGCGGCGCCTGCTGGCCGTACTGCGGCGACTGCTGCTGCTGCGGCTGGCGCGGCATGACCGGGTCCAGCGGCGGCAGGGTGCGCTGCTGCGCTTCGCGGGCGGCGCGCCGGCTGTCCATGGTGCGCAGCGCGTTTTCTTCGGCCTGGCGACGCGTCATGTCCTGCGACATGGCCGACTGGTTGCGCGAACCCGCCGCGCTGTCCGGCGCCCGGCGCGCCGAGCCGAACGAGCCGAACGAGGTATTGCCGCTGCGGGCGCTGTCGGCCTTGTTAGAATTGCTACTTCTTGCAGGGCTGCTCTTTTGCGACGAGAATCCGCTCTTGAACGAGCCGGAGCTCTTGGCCGGGCGCGTATCGGCATACGCGCCGTTCATGGCCAGCGTCATCGACAAAACCAGCGCTATCGTAGTGCGGAGAGACTTCTTCATTGCCCCAACCTCAAAGTTGAATGATTAACAGCATAATGTTGATGCTTCATAAAAGCATCGGTAAAAAAGGACGCGCTTCACCATGACCCGCAAATACTCTGATATGAATCAACACGACGCGCTTTACACCGTGGCCCGGGGCTATCCCGGCGGCATAGAGGCATTGTCGCAATGCATGGGTATTTCCGTGAACGTATTACGTAACAAATTGTCACCCACGATTGCCTCGCACTACCCCTCGTTCGAAGAGGTCTCGGCCATCATAGAACTGTGCCAGAAAGCGGGGGTGAAAGACGCCCTGCTGCCCCTGCATGCCCTGCTGACGCGGCACGGCATGGCTGCGTTCGTCGTGCCGCTGCCCGAGAAAGTGGCGCAGGACGACCTGTCGCAAACCGTGTGCCGGGTGATGAGCCAGGTGGGTGACGTCGCCGAGGCCGTTTCACAATCTTTATTAGATGGCAAGATTACACCATCCGAGGCGGATCTGATAGAGCGCGAGTTTCACGACGCGCTGTCGGCGCTGGGGGAATGGCGGGCGCGGATACGCAATTTGGCAGGCGGAAAGTAAGACGGTAAAAAAAGAGCCGGCTGGGAGGGCCGGCTCGAACACTATTTTTAATTGGGAAAAGAAAAATAGTCGGGAACTTTTGACTGGCTCCACTGTATGAAAACGGGAGCCAGGCTGCCATCGGAATGTGATGAACTGCATAAATCGCGCCCTGGACGCGCGAAATCCCGGACTGAAATGCAGTGCGTTCCCGCCCTGTCCCTATTCACGCATCTTGCCGCGCTCGTCCTTGTCGTTGCGGTAGCGGCGGCCGCTGTTGTCGTCGCGCTGCTGTGGCGGCTGCGGCGCCTGCATCTGCGGCCGGGGCGCGGGCTGCGCTTGCGGCTGAGGCTGAGGTTGCGGCTGGGCTTGCTGTGGCGGCGCCCGGAACACCGGCGCTTCACGCTGCTCGCGCTGCTCACGTTGCTCGCGCTGCACCCGTTCCCGCTGCTCGCGCATGCGCTGCTCGGCGCCGTCGTCGCGCTGGCGGAACTGGGCGGCCGGCTGCGGCGCGGCTTGCGCCGGCTGCGCAAACGGGTGCTGCGGCTGCGGCTGCGGCTGCGGCTGCTGAGCCTGGATGGACTGGCGATTCCAGCGCTGGCCCCCTTCGCGGCGCTCGCGGTCGTCATTCTGCTCCCGCTCGCGCACCATGCGCGCGCGGCGCTCGTCGTCCCCGTTACGGTCGGCCGTCTGCGGACGCGGCGTGACGATCGGCGCGGCAGGCGCGGTAAACTGCTGCTGCGGTTGCTGAGCCTGCTGCTGCGGAGCAGCGGCGGGGGGCTGCGCAAACGGCTGGCTGATGCTGTTCCTCGGCTGGCGCACGAAGCCGTCGCCCCGCTCGCGCCGGGTTTCAATCACGCGGCCCGGCGTCACCGCGCCCGGCGTCATGCGGGTCAGCGGCAGCGGCGCGGTCGAGATCGGCACATTGCGGGCGTCGTTGGGCGCCAGAGAAATGCGCGGCGCCTTGTTGACGTTGACGGTGCGGCGCGCATCGAACTGGTCGCGCGGCAGCACGGTCACGCCTTCGCGGCGCACTTCGCGCTGCGGCTTCCAGCGCACACTGTTCTGGTGGTGCCAGCCCAGGCGCCGCTCGTGCTCGGCCGATACCCGGTAGTAGGGCACGAAGCGGTCGCGCGGGGTCAGCGGATACCAGCCCACGCCGGGGCCGTTATGCCGGTTGGCGAACGCCACGCTCCAGTTGCTGCCGCCCACCCAGCCCACCAGCGCCGGCGCCCACACCGGGCGCGACGTGAAGCGGCCCGGCGCCCAGTACCAGCGCGTGTCCAGCATCACCCAGCGGCCATAGTGCGAGGGCGCGTAGCCCCAAGGGGCGTCGTCGACCCAGGTCCAGCCCCACGGGTCCAGCCAGGTCCAGCGGCCGTCGCGGTAGGGCGCCCAGCCCAGCGGCACCGAGCGCGGCGACCACAGCGGGCCGTACTCGTCGCTGTCGCGCCAGCTGCCGTGCTGGTCCAGCTCCTCGTAGCCGGTGACGTCGGCCGTCAGGTAGCGCAGCGACTGGGAATTCTCGTCGCGCTGGTCGCGCGCCATCACCCATTCGTCGAAACGGTCGCGCTGCGCCTGCCCGGTGCTGACCTGGTCGCCCTGCACCACCGCGCGCTTGCCGGCGCGCAGCGTCAATGCCGTGCCGCCGCCATCGACGCTGGCCACGCCCAGCAGCACGGACACCGTGCTGGTGTCCGGCTGGCGTTCGGTATCGACCCGCACCAGGCCGGGTTCCAGCAGGGTGACGCGGGCTTGCGGGGTGGTCAGCTCAAAGTCGCCCAGCATTTCGCCGCTGCGCAGGCGCACGCTGGCGGTGCCGTAATTCAGGCGCAGGCGCAGGCTGTCGTCGTCCAGCGCTTCCACTTCCAGGCTGGAATCGCCGTCCATGCGGATGGCTGCCGAACCGATGCGAAATTCCAGGCGGGAACCACGGGCGGCGGTGATGCGGGTGCCGCTGGCCACCGGCCAGTTCACCAGGCTGCCGCTGGCTTCTTCGCCGTCGGCCTCGACCGTCACCTGGCCCTCGGCGCTGGAAATGCGGCCCACGCGGCCGGGCGGATCGTCGTCCGCCAGCGCCAGCGAGCTGACGGCAACCAGCGCAGTCAGCAGGATGATGTGTACAAGTTTGCGGCCCATGGCGGCACTCCAATAGGTGATTGGTACTGATGGACTCATTTAACGCCGCATTTGCGTTTCCGGCGACGCCGGTTACAAATGTTTTCACATTGTAGAACGCGGCTACATCCTCAGGCGCGGTGCTCAGGCGTGGGAACCGCCGCGTTTGACGAAGAACAGCGCGGCGCCCACCGCCATCAGCAGGCCGCCGAACACGCGGTTCTGGCGCTTGACGGCGCGCGCGTCGCGGAAGAAGCGCTGCATGGAGGCGGCCAGGAAAGCGTAGCTGTGCATCACCACCAGGTCGATGGTGCACATGGTGGCGGCCAGGATCAGCAGCTGCGGCAGCAGCGGATGCTCTTGCGAAATGAACTGCGGCAGCACCGCCACCATGAAGATGATGCCCTTGGGATTGGTGGCATTGGTGAGGAAACCGGTCAGCACGCGCTTTTGCAGCGACGGCAGCTCGGCCCTGGCCGGCGCACCGCGATCGGCGCCGGCCGGCGCCGCCTGCACCTTGGCGCGCCACTGGCTGAAGCCAAGCCAGATCAGGTACAGCGCGCCCACCGTCTTGACCACGTTGAAGGCCAGCTCCGAAGCGAGCAGCAGCGAGCCGACGCCGGCGCCGGCTATGGCCAGCACCAGCAGCAGGCCCGCCTGCAGGCCCAGGATGGTGCCGCTGGCCTTGCGCACGCCATACGACAGGCCGTGCGACATCGACAGCACCGCGCCGGAGCCGGGCGAGACGGCAATGATGGAGGCGGCGATAACGAAAGTGATCCAGGTGCTGAAGGCCATGCTGAGGGTTCCGGTGCGGGTTTGTTGAGCGGCCATTGTAGCGCGGGCAGCACGCGCTTGCGTCAACTCATGCCTGGCGGCAGTTGCTTATGATGTAAGATTAGCGCTGCTTCCACTTATTTCCCACGCACCATGAAAAAACACGCTCCCGCCCGCCTGTCCACCGCTGTCCGGGGAGGCCGCTGAGATGGCCGGCACCAGTCTGCTGGCCCTGATTGACGACATCACCACCATCCTTGATGACGTCGCCGCCATGAGCAAGGTCGCCGCCAAGAAAACTGCCGGCGTGCTGGGCGACGACCTGGCCCTGAACGCCCAGCAGGTGGCCGGCGTGAACGCCGACCGCGAACTGCCGGTGGTGTGGGCGGTGGCCATCGGCTCCATGAAGAACAAGGCCATCCTGGTGCCTGCCGCGCTGGCCATCAGCGCGTTCGCGCCCTGGGCCATCACGCCGCTGCTGATGCTGGGCGGCGCCTACCTGTGCTTCGAAGGCTTTGAAAAGATCGCCCACAAATACCTGCACAGCGAGCACGAGGACGAGCAGCACCACGCCGAGCTGGTGGCCGCCGTGGCCAATCCCGACGTGGACATGGTGGCGCTGGAGAAAGACAAGATCAAGGGCGCCATCCGCACCGACTTCATCCTGTCGGCCGAGATCATCGTGATCGCGCTGGGCACGGTGGCCAATGCGCCGTTCTCGCAGCAGGTGGCGGTGCTGGCCAGCATCGCGGTGGCGATGACGGTGGGCGTGTACGGCATCGTGGCGGCCATCGTCAAGATGGATGACGCCGGCCTGTACCTGACGCAGCGCCCCGGCGCCAGCGGCTTCACGCGCGGCCTGGGCCGCTTCCTGCTGGCGGCGGCCCCCAAGCTGATGAAGTTCCTGTCGGTGGCCGGCACGCTGGCCATGTTCATGGTGGGCGGCGGCATCCTGACGCACGGCATTCCCGCCGCGCACGACGTGATCCACCACGCGGCCGAGTTCGTCGGTTCCGCGCCCGGCCTGGGCGGCGTGCTGCAGGCGGTCACGCCGTCGCTGCTGGACGCCGTCGCCGGCGTGATCGCCGGCGCGCTGGTGCTGGTGGGCGTGATGGCGGCCGGCCGATTCTTGCGCTTGTTCAAGCGCTCGCATTGACATTTCTGGTTTGATAGCAGTTCGGGCGCCAGCCGGCGCCCGGCCATAAGAATGGAGAGAGCATGAACAAGAACACGCCGCAACGCCCGACCGCCGCCTTCGTGGGCGCCTCCTGGGCGGCCCTGCTGGTGGGCGCCGCCACCTATCTGACCGGGCTGTGGAACGCCACCATGCAGCTCAACGAGAAGGGCTATTACTTCACCTTGCTGGCCTACGGCCTGTTCGCCGCCGTGTCGCTGCAAAAGTCGGTGCGCGACCGCATGGAAGGCATCCCGGTCACCAATATGTATTTCGGCCTGTGCTGGATTTCGCTGCTGCTGGCCTTGCTGCTGCTGTCGGTGGGCCTGTTCAACGCCACGCTGGCGCCCAGCGAAAAAGGCTTCTACGCCATGTCTTTCGTGCTGAGCCTGTTTGCCGCCGTGGCGGTGCAGAAAAACGTGCGCGACAGCGCCGGCAGCAAGGACGAACCGCAGTCCGGCGAAGTGTGATGCAACACGGCTGCGCCCATGCTACGCAGCCGGCTTCTTCTTTTTGGGCGCCGGCAACGGCAGCGCGGCCGCCGTGCGCCGCGCCAGCTCCGCCAGCCATTCGCGGTCGTCCCACTGATCGCCCGGTATCACGTACCACGGCTTGGCCTGCGGATAAGGCTGCGCCTGCCGCGGCTCGCCTATCCAGGCGCGGCTGGCCGCCACCGGCTTGATGAACAGCTGGTCGTCGCACACCAGTGCGAACATCTTGCCGTCGCAGTAGAGCGCGTATTCGCCAAACATCTTGCGCGCCGCCAAGGTGCCCGCGCCCGCCATCTGGTCCACCAGAAAATCCACCGTGCCCTGCTGAGATGCCATCGCCGCTCCCTGGTCCGCGTTGCTTGTCTTGCCTCATTTGCTTTCCTATTATGCCAGCAGGGGCCGGAACTTTCCGCCGGCGCCCAAGTCACACCGAGACCAAGCACCGTGGAGGACAGCGATGACAGACCTGCAAAAACGCTTGCACATGGCGATGTCGGCAGCGCACATGGCAATCTGGGACTCCGTGTTGAAGGACGGGAAGGTTGCCGAGGGCATGGTGCACTGGTCGCCCGACGGCGCGGCGCTGCTGGGCCTGCCCGCACGCCAGTGCGAGCAGCCGTTCCGGGACTTCCTGGCATTCGTGCACCCGGACGACCGCGACCAGCTGTTCGAACGCATGCAGGACGCCGCCGACCGCTGCCGCGACTACGAGGTGGAGTACCGCGTGGTGTGGCAGGACGGCAGCGTGCACTGGCTGGCCGCGAAAGCCCACGCCGACTGCAGTCAACAGGGCGTGGCCGAGCGCACGCTGGGCATCGTCTGGGACATCACCGCGCGCAAGCTGCAGGAACTGGAAACGGCGGAACAAAAAGAACTGGCGGAAGTGACGCTGGCGTCGATCGGCGACGGCGTGGTCACCACCGACGCGAAAGGCAACACGCGCTTCCTGAACCGCGTGGCCGAGCAGCTGACCGGCTGGAGCCAGGACCTGGCCAGCGGCCTGCCGATCGAACAGACCATGAAGCTGGTGTACGACAGCCCGCAGCCGGGGGACCAGCAATTGCCGCAGGCGCTGCGCGCCGACCCGGTCAGCGCCCCCGAGCACGTGGCCACGCGCTGCCTGCGCCTGCGCCAGTCTATCGGGGTGAGCAACGGCACCCAGCTCATCACGCGGGACGGGCGTTCGATCGCCATCGAAGATTCGGCCTCGCCGATCTGGTCCGGCAATGGCGACATGCTGGGCACGGTGGTGGTGTTCCGCGACGTGAGCCACGAGCGCAAGCTGACCCAGCAGCTGTCCTGGTACGCCAGCCACGACACGCTGACCGGCCTGATGAACCGGCGCGAATTCGAACACCAGATCGCCGCCGCGCTGCACTCGGCCAAGCACGAGGGCCACACGCACGCGCTGCTGTACATCGACCTGGACCAGTTCAAGGTGGTCAACGACACCTGCGGCCACAGCGCCGGCGACGTGCTGCTGCAGCTCCTGGCCAAGATGCTGCAAACCCAGATGCGCGACAGCGACGTGCTGGCCCGGCTGGGCGGCGACGAGCTGGGCGTGCTGCTGCCGCACTGTCCGCCCAACCAGGCCATGCTGATCGCCGACCAGCTGCGCCAGTCGATCAAGAATTTCCGCTTCGTGTGGGACAGCCGCAGTTTCGAGATCGGCGCCAGCATCGGCCTGGTGGAGATCAACCACGACAGCAAGTCGATGACCGACCTGCTGATGGCGGCCGACCAGGCCTGCTACCTGGCCAAGGAGCAGGGCCGCAACCGGGTGCACCACTACATGGAGTCGGACTTGAAGCTGGCCCAGCGGCAAGGCGAGATGCAGTGGGTGTCGCGCCTGAACGAGGCTTTCGAGCACAACTACTTCCGCCTGTTCGCGCTGCCCATCGTGCACCTGGGCACGCACGACGAGGAGCACGACGAGGTGCTGATCCGCATCCAGAACAACAAGGGCGACCTGATCCTGCCGGGCGCCTTCATCCCGGCCGCCGAGCGCTACGACCTGATGGTGGCGATCGACCGCTGGGTGATACGCGCGGTGTGCGACTATGTGCGCAGCGAGCGGGGGGCGCAGCGCTCGAACGGCACGCTGTACTCGGTCAACCTGTCCGGCACCTCGCTCAACGACGAGGGGCTGCACGACTACATCCTGGCGCAGTTCGCCGAGTTCGGCGTCGATCCGACGCGCATCTGCTTCGAAATCACGGAAACGGCCGCCATTGCCAACCTGCCCAAGGCGCAGGTGTTCATGTCGCGCCTGAAAGCCCTGGGCTGCCGCTTCTCGCTGGACGACTTCGGCAGCGGCCTGTCCTCGTTCGCCTACCTGAAGGCGCTGCCGGTGGACTACCTGAAGATCGACGGCATGTTCATCCGCGACATCAAGAGCAACGCCATCAACTGCGCGCTGGTCAAAGCCATCAATGAAGTGGGCCACGTGATGGGCATGCTGACCGTGGCCGAGTACGTGGAGGACGAGGAAACCCTCAGCCTGGTGCGCGGCCTCGGGGTCGATTATGCCCAGGGGCACGCGGTGGGAATGCCGCGGCCGATGTTAAGCAGCACCGATTAGATCGCATACGATGTATAATGGGAACTCTCAACCAGGAGTTCCCATGGACACGTCCGCCCCCGCTGCACCCGACGCCGCCAAGCTGCCGCTGGCGGACTACCTGTGCTTTGCCATCTATTCGGCCAACCTGGCCTTCGGCAAGGCGTACAAGCCCATCCTCGACGAGCTGGGCCTGACGTACACGCAGTACATCACCATCATCGCGCTGTCCGAGCAGGATGGCCAGACCGTCAGCGGCCTGGGCGAGAAGCTGTTCCTGGAATCGAACACGCTGACGCCCATCCTGAAGAAGCTGGAAGCCCAGGGCTACCTGACGCGGCGGCGCGACGCGGCCGACGAGCGCCAGGTGCTGGTCAGCCTGACCGACGCGGGCCAGCAACTGCGCCGCAAGGCCTCCGAGGGCAAAAACCTGTTCCAGGCCTGCGGCCTGTCGGCCCAGGAATTTCCGAAAATGCAAAAAAGCGTGGTGGCGCTGCGCGACAACCTGCTGAGATCGCTGCCCGAGAAATGAAGCGCGCGCAATCCGGGCATTTTTGATCTACATCAATAAAATTGCCCGCCGCACTCCTTACACTGGCTGCATGTCTTGCGATAGAGCAAGCAAACAGCCCGCAGGAGAGCACAGATGCGCACCAATTTACCCGTCACCAACCGTGAAGTCGAGATTGCAGAAGACCAGGCCATCGTCTCGAAGACTGATCTGAATGGCAATATTGTCTACGTCAATCCCTACTTCGTGCAGGTCAGCGGCTTTAGCGAACAGGAACTGATCGGCGCGCCGCAGAATATCGTGCGCCATCCCGACATGCCGCCGCAAGCCTTCGCCGACCTGTGGAGCTCGATCCGCAGCGGCACGCCGTGGACCGGGCTGGTGAAAAACCGCTGCAAGAACGGCGACTACTATTGGGTCAAGGCCAATATCACGCCGATCCGCGAAAACGGCCAGACCCTGGGCTATATGTCGGTGCGCACCAAGGCCTCGAACGAGCAGGTGCGGGCCGCCGAGCAGGCTTACCGCCAGATCCGCGAAGGCGGCAAGACGGCCGGCATCGTCATCAAGAACGGCCAGCTGATCCACCCCGGCGTGGGCAACCTGCTGTCGCGCCTGGGCCATTTCTCGCTGGCCGCGCGCATCTGGGCCGCCACCAGCGGCGTCAACACGCTGCTGCTGTTCGTCTGCCTGGCCAGCCTGTTCGGCGACGGCAGTTCCGGGCTGACCCGCTACACCATCTTCGGTGCCACCTTCATCGGCCTGCTGGTCAATGTGTTCCTGTGGTACACCCTGCGCACCAGCGTGCTGCAGCCGCTGGGCAAGGCGCTGGACGGCGCGCGCGCCATCGCCGCGGGCGACCTGTCCGGGTCCTTCGACACCAGCGCCACCGACGAGGTGGGCCAGCTGCTGCGCGCCTTGCAACAGATGAACAGCAACCTGATCGCCACCATCCGCGACGTGCGCGTCAACGTGGAAACCATGGCCGTGGCCACGCGCCAGATCGCCGCCGGCAACGCCGACCTGTCCGGCCGCACCGAAGCGCAGGCCGCCAGCCTGGAAGAAACCGCGTCCAGCATCGAGGAGTTCGCCTCGACCGTGAAGCAGAACGCCGAGAATTCGGTGCAGGCCAACGAACTGGCGCTGGCCGCCTCCAGCGTGGCGGTGGAAGGCGGCGAGATCGTCGCCGACGTGATCGCCACCATGGACGACATCAACGCGTCCTCGCGCAAAATCGTCGACATCATCGCCCTGATCGAAGGCATCGCCTTCCAGACCAATATCCTGGCGCTGAACGCGGCGGTCGAGGCGGCCCGCGCCGGCGAACAGGGACGCGGCTTCGCCGTGGTGGCGGGCGAGGTGCGCAACCTGGCGCAGCGCTCGTCGGTGGCGGCCAAGGACATCAAGCACCTGATCGACGTCTCGGTGGGCAAGGTCAGCGCCGGCATGACGCAGGTGCACCGCGCCGGCGCCACCATGGAACAGGTGGTCAGCTCGGTCAAGCAGGTCACGGCCATCATGCACGAGATCTCGGTGGCCTCGCGCGAACAGAGCATCGGCGTGGACCAGGTGAACCAGGCCATTGCCCATATGGACCAGGTGACGCAGCAGAACGCGGCGCTGGTGGAGGAAGCGGCGGCGGCGGCCAACAGCCTGGCGGTGGAAGCGGGCGGCCTGTCGCAGGCGGTCAGCCTGTTCAAGTTCGGCAAGCGCGCGCTGCCGCCGCAGCGCGGCAAAGTGAGCCCGATCCGCAGCAGCGGCAAGGGCAAAGACAGCGGCGCCAAGCGCCTGGCTGCGTGAAAGCGGTGACGGCCATGACCCAGGAAATCTTCGGCGCCGCCGGCGCCACCGCTGCGTCCAGCACTGGCGATGCAGCCCAGCCGCTGCGCTTCGACCCCGCCACCATCCGCCGCCTGAGCACCTCCGGCCCGCGCTACACGTCCTACCCGACCGCCGACCGCTTCAGCGCCGACTTCGGCTACGGCAGCTACCTGGAAGCGGTGGCCGGCCTGAAGATGCGCGGCGGCGGGCGCGGCCCGCTGTCGCTGTACGTGCACGTGCCGTTCTGCGACACGGTGTGCTACTACTGCGGCTGCAACAAGATCGTCACCAAGGACCGCAGCAAGGCGGCCACCTACCTGAGCTACCTGAAGCAGGAAATCGGCATGCAGGGCAAGCTGTTCTCCGGCATGAACCAGCTCGGCCAGCTGCATTTCGGCGGCGGCACGCCGACCTACCTGAGCGACCGCCAGATGGAAGAGCTGATGGCCCACCTGCGCAAGAACTTCGAGTTCGCGCCGGACGAAGAGGGCGAGTACTCGATCGAGATCGATCCGCGCACCGTGTCGCGCGAACGGGTGCATTCGCTGCGCCAGCAGGGCTTCAACCGCGTCAGCCTGGGCGTGCAGGATTTCGACCCGGACGTGCAAAAGGCGGTCAACCGCATCCAGCCCGAAGCGGAAACGCTGGCCGTGATGCAGGCCGCGCGCGACGCCGGCTTCCGCTCCATCAGCATCGACCTGATCTACGGCCTGCCCAAGCAGACGCTGGACAGCATGCGCCAGACCATGGCGAAAGTGATCGCCGCCAGCCCGGACCGGATTTCGCTGTACAACTACGCGCACCTGCCGCACCTGTTCAAGCCGCAGCGCCGCATCCTCGAAGCCGACCTGCCGCCGGCCGACGTGAAGCTGGACATGCTGGCGCTGTGCATCCGTGAACTGACGGCGGCCGGCTACGTGTACATCGGCATGGACCATTTCGCCAAGCCCGGCGACGACCTGGCCGTGGCCCAGCGCCAGGGTCGGCTGCACCGCAACTTCCAGGGCTATTCCACGCACGCGGAAGCGGACCTGGTGGCGGTGGGCGTGTCGGCCATCAGCTCGGTGGGCAATACCTACAGCCAGAACGAGAAAACGCTGGAGGCCTACTACGAGAAGCTGGACCAGGGCGTGCTGCCGGTGGCGCGCGGCATCAAGCTCAATACCGACGACCTGCTGCGCCGCATCATCATCCAAAAGCTGATGTGCAGCTTCGAGCTGTCGATCGCTTCCATCGAGATGGCCTACCCGCTGCGCTTCGCGGAGTACTTCGCCGGCGAGCTGGCGCAGCTGCGCGCGCTGGAGGAGGACGGGCTGATCGCCATCGACAGCGAGTGGCTGTCGGTAACGCTGAAGGGCCGCCTGCTGGTGCGCAATATCTGCATGGTGTTCGACCGCTATCTCGGCATGCCGCGTGCGCAGGACGACGCCGCTTGCGCATCCGCCGCCGGCGCTGCCTCCGCCGCCTCCACAACGCAGCCGCTGCGCTACTCGAAAACGATCTGAGAACGCCATGGACGGGGTCAATCTGCTGCCGGTGTTCCTGGTCGGCCTGGCCGGCAGCGTGCATTGCATAGGCATGTGCGGCGGCATCGTCGGCGCGCTGTCGGCCGCGCCCGGCGCCGCCAAGGCAGCCGGGCGGGTGATCCCCATCGCCGCCGCTCCAGCCCCGCTGCGGCTTGCCGCCCCCGCCATGCAGGCGATGCCCTGCACGCCCGCCGCGCAGCACGCGCCGGCAGCGGCAGTGGCCGGCGGCGCCGCGCTGCGCCTGCTGGCCTACAACACCGGCCGCATCGGCAGCTACATGCTGGCGGGCGCCATCGCCGGCGGCCTGGCGGGCGGCGCAGCCAGCCTGTCGAAGGCCGCATTCTGGCAGAACGCGGCCTTCCTGCTGGCCAACCTGATGCTGGTGGCGCTCGGGCTGTACCTGATGAACGCCTGGCGCGGCCTGTCCCGACTGGAGGCCGCCGGCGGCGCATTGTGGAAGCGCCTGCAGCCATTGCTGCGCCCCCTGCTGCCGATGGATAGCCCCGCCAAGGCGCTGGCGCTGGGCGGGCTGTGGGGCTGGGTGCCGTGCGCCATGGTCTACAGCGTGCTGCTGACCGCAGCGCTGAGCGGTTCGGCCGCGCGCGGCGCGGCAGTGATGCTCGCTTTCGGACTCGGCACCCTGCCCATGCTGGCAGCCCTTGGCGCGCTGGGCCTGCAGGTGCGCCAGCTGCTGCAGCGGCGCGCCGCGCGCACCGCCTGCGGCCTGCTGGTCCTGGCGTTCGGCCTGCTGGGCCTGCTGCGCGCCAGCGGCGCCGCCGCGCCGCTGCTGCACGCGCTCGGCATGCCCGACGCCACGGCAGCCCACGGCTGGCTCGACGCGCTGTGCATAGGAACCCGGCCATGAACGACGGCCAGTACGCCTCCCGCGCAGCCCGCAGCGCCGCGCCAGCACCGTCGACGGCTGCGGCGCCGCACGGCACGCCTGCGCAATCCGACTGCTACCACTGCGGCCTGCCGCTGCCGCGCGGCGAGCGCTGGTCCGCCAGCATCGACGGTGTCGAACACGCCATGTGCTGCCCCGGTTGTGCCGCCGTCGCGCAAGCCATTGCCGACGCCGGGCAAGCCTCCTACTACAAGGACCGCACCGGCTACGCCGCCACCGCCGCGCAGGGGCAGCTGGTGCCGCCCGAACTGGCCCTGTACGACAACGCCGATCCGCGCTTCCGCGCGCGCGACGGCAGCACCGCCAACGCCGAAGCCACCCTGCTGGTGGAAGGCATCCGCTGCGCCGCCTGCGTGTGGCTGATAGAACGGCGCCTGATGCAGCTGCCCGGCGTGCAGCGCGCCAGCATGAACGTGGCCACCGAGCGCCTGCAAGTGCGCTGGGACAAAGACCGGTGCCGGCCTGCCGACATCCTGGGCGCGCTGCACGGCATCGGCTACCAGGCCTGGCCCTACGATGCCGCCCGCCACAGCAGGCAGCTGCAGCAGGCCGGCCGCACGCTGGGCCGCCAGCTGTTCGTCGCCGGCCTGTCCATGATGCAGGTGATGATGTACGTCGCCCCCGCCTACCTGGCCGACGACGGCACGCTGGACGCCGGCATGGCCGCGCTGATGCAATGGGCCAGCCTGCTGCTGACGCTGCCAGCCGTATGCTATTCGGCGCTGCCCTTCTTCCGCGGCGCCTGGAACAGCCTGCGCGCCCGCGCGCTGGGCATGGACGTGCCGGTGGCGCTGGGCATCGCCGCAGCCTTCGCGGCCAGCTGCATTGCCACCTGGCGCGGGCACGGCGACGTGTACTACGACTCGGTGACCATGTTCATCTTCCTGCTGCTGTGCAGCCGTTACCTGGAACTGGCGGCGCGGCGCAAGGCCAGCGCCGCGCTGGAACGCATGCAGCACGGGCTGCCGGCGTCGGCCTCGCATATGCCGGACTGGCCACTGGACCGCCGCGTCAGCACCGTGCCGGCAGCCGCGCTGCGCATCGGGCACCTGATCCACGTCAAGCCGGGCGAGACCTTCGCTGCAGACTGCGACATCGTGGAGGGCCATACCTCGGTCGACCTGTCGCTGCTGACCGGCGAGAGCGCGCCTCAGCACAGGGCGGTGGGCGCCGCGGTGCCCGGCGGAGCCATCAACGCCGGCAGCGCCGTGGTGGCCCGCGTGGTCAAGCCGGCCAGCGACAGCACGCTTTCCGGCCTGCTCAAGCTGATCGAGAACGCCGGCTCGGACAAGCCGCAGATCTCGCAGTGGGCCGACCGCGCCGCGTCGCGGTTCGTGGCCGCCCTGCTGCTGTTCGCGCTGGCCGCATTTGCCTGGTGGAGCTGGCACGACGCCGCACGCGCCTGGCCGATAGCGATCGCGGTGCTGGTGGTGTCCTGCCCGTGCGCGCTGTCGCTGGCCACCCCGTCGGCGCTGGCCGCCGCCACCGACCGCCTGCTCGGCAAAGGCATCCTGATCGTGCGGCCGCACGTGCTGGAAACGCTGCACCGCGCCACCCACGTGGTATTCGACAAGACCGGCACGCTCACGCTGGGCAAACCCACGGTGCAGCGCGTGGACCCGCTGGGCCACACCGCCGCCAGCGCCGCGCTGCAGGTGGCGGCCGCGCTGGAGGCCAACAGTGCGCACCCGATCGGCCGCGCCATCCTGGCGGCAGCGGGCGAAGCGGCCGTGATGGCGCGCTGGAACGCCGCCGACGTGCAGGAACTGCCGGGCCAGGGCCTGGAAGGCGTGGTGCAGGGTACCCGCTACCGCCTCGGCAACGCGGCCTTCGTGGCCGGCATCGCCGGCTCCGCCAAGCTGGCCGTCGCGGCCCTGCCGGACACCGCCGCCGATGGTGCCGAGGCCACGCCGGTGTACCTGGGCTGCGGCGGCGAGTGGATCGCGCGCTTCCTGCTGTGCGACGCGCTGCGGCCGGACGCGCAAGACACCGTCGACTACTTCCGCGCCCAGGGCAAGCAGCTGGTGCTGCTCAGCGGCGACAATGAGGCGATCACGCAGCAGGTCGCGCGCGGCCTGGGCATCGCGGCGGCGGGCGGCGAGTTCCTGCCGCAGCAAAAATTGGCGTTCGTGCAGGACTTGCAGCGCGATGGCGCGGTGGTGGCGATGGTGGGCGACGGCATCAACGACGCCGCAGTGCTCAGCGCCGCCGATGTCTCGTTTGCCATGGGCAGCGGCGCCGCGCTGGCGCAAGCCCACGCCGACACGGTGCTGATGAACGGCCAGCTCGGCGCAGTGGCCGACACCGCGCGCGCCGCCGCACACACCATGGCCGTGATACGCCAGAACCTGGCCTGGGCCACGCTGTACAACGTCACCGCCATTCCGGCCGCCGCGCTGGGCTACCTGAACCCCTGGCTGTCCGGCGCCGGCATGGCCATCAGTTCCGCCGTGGTGGTGCTCAATGCGCTGCGCCTGCGCGCGGAAAAATAGAGGAAATATCATGGAAGCCCTGTATCTGCTGGTCCCCTTGAGCGTGGCGCTGGTCTTCGGCGCGCTGTGGATCTTTTTCAAGGCGTCCGACAACGGCCAGTTCGACGACCTTGTCGGCCCCGCGCTACGCGTGCTGCAGGACGACGACAGCTAGCTCTTCCTCGTTCGGCCAATTTTGATCCACATCAAAGTTTTTTAGGCCCCACCCACGTAACCTTTGACTTACATCATCAAAGCGTTCTTGGGAGAACACAAAGTGGATCAAGCACAGTACAACTACAAGATCGTGAAGCAGTTCGCGATCGCCACGGTGGTCTGGGGCATCGTGGGCATGCTGGTCGGCGTCATCATCGCCGCGCAGCTGGCCTGGCCCAGCCTCAACCTCGACATCGCCTGGCTTACCTACGGACGCCTGCGTCCGCTGCACACCAACGCGGTGATTTTCGCGTTCGGCATCTCGGGCCTGTTCGCCACCTCCTACTACGTGGTGCAGCGCACCTGCCAGGTGCGGCTGTTCTCCGACAAGCTGGCCGCCTTCACCTTCTGGGGCTGGCAGGCGGTGATCCTGAGCGCGGTCGTCACGCTGCCGATGGGCCTCACGCGCGGCAAGGAATACGCCGAGCTGGAATGGCCCATCACCATCCTGATCGCGCTGGTGTGGATCGCCTACGCCATCGTGTTCTTCGGCACCGTCATCAAGCGCAAGGTGGAACACATCTACGTGGCCAACTGGTTCTTCGGCGGCTACATCCTGGCCGTGACGCTGCTGCACGTGGTGAACGGCATGAGCATGCCGGCAACGTTGACCAAATCCTACTCGATGTACACCGGCGTGCAGGACGCCATGATCCAGTGGTGGTACGGCCACAACGCGGTGGGCTTCATCCTGACCGCCGGCTACCTGGGCATGGTGTACTACTTCATTCCAAAGCAGGCCGAGCGTCCCGTGTATTCGTACCGCCTGTCCATCGTCCACTTCTGGGCGCTGATCTTCACCTACATGTGGGCCGGCCCGCACCACCTGCACTACACCGCGCTGCCCGACTGGACCCAGTCGCTGGGCATGGTGTTCTCGCTGATCCTGCTGGCGCCGTCGTGGGGCGGCATGATCAACGGCATGATGACGCTGTCCGGCGCATGGCACAAGCTGCGCACCGACCCTATCCTGAAATTCATGATCGTCTCGCTGTCGTTCTACGGCATGGCCACCTTCGAAGGCCCGATGATGTCGATCAAGACCGTCAACGCACTGTCGCACTACACCGACTGGGGCATCGCCCACGTCCACGGCGGCGCCCTGGGCTGGGTCGGCTTCATCACCATGGGCTCGATCTACTACCTGCTGCCGCGCCTGGCCGGCCAGAAGCAGATGTGGAGCGTCAAGCTGATCGACCTGCACTTCTGGGTCGCCACCATCGGCATCGTGCTGTACATCGCCGCGATGTGGATCGCCGGCGTGATGCAGGGCCTGATGTGGCGCGCGGTGAACCCGGACGGCACGCTGACCTACACCTTCGTCGAGAGCGTGAAAGCCACCTACCCCTACTACGTGGTGCGCTTCACCGGCGGCCTGCTGTACCTGGGCGGCATGTGCCTGATGGGCTACAACACCTGGATGACGCTGCGCGGCCGCGCCCCGGTTACGGCCCGCATCCCCGAACTGAAAGCCGCCTGATTTCAGCGCAATGACAACGGAGTTAAGAACATGAAATTTTCGCATGAATGGATAGAGAAGAACCCCTGGCTGCTGATCGTGCTGGTGACGCTGGTGGTGTCGGTCGGCGGCGCGGTGGAGATCGTACCGCTGTTCTTCCAGAAATCGACCACCGAACCGGTGGCGGGCCTGAAGCCGTATAGCCCGCTGCGCCTGGCGGGCCGCGACGTGTACGTGCGCGAAGGCTGCTACAACTGCCACTCGCAGATGGTGCGCCCGTTCCGCGCCGAGACCGAACGCTATGGCCACTATTCCGTGGCCGGCGAATTCGTCTACGACCGTCCCTTCCAGTGGGGCTCCAAGCGCACCGGCCCGGACCTGGCGCGCGTAGGCGGCCGCTATAGCGACGAATGGCACAAGACCCACCTGGCCAACCCGCGCGACGTGGTGCCGGAATCGAATATGCCGAACTACCCGTGGCTGGCCAAGGCCGCGCTGAAACCGGCCGACATCGTGCCGCGCCTGCGCGCGCTGCAGCGCCTGGGCGACCCGTACTCGGACGCCGAGATCGCCGCCGCTCCGGCCGAACTGGAAGGCAAGACCGAGGAAGACGCCCTGATCGCCTACCTGCAAGGCCTGGGCACCCAGATCAAGACGAGGAACTGACATGGAAAACCTGTTTGACAACGCCAGCCGCGTGATGACCGTCATCTCATTCATCACCTTCATGGGCATCGTTGCGTGGGCCTACGCGCGCCGCAACCAGGCCGGCTTTGCGCAAGCCGCGCAACTGCCATTCGCCGACGAGGAGAAAGACCATGTCTGACTTCACCAGCGGTTTCTGGAACTACTACATTGTGACGCTCACGCTGCTCGGCGTGTTCGGCTGCGCGGTGCTGCTCTGGTCGCAGTCCAAGCACAAGGTCAAGGCGCTCAAGGATGTGAACGCGCCGGTGGGCACCACCGGCCATATCTGGGACGAGGACCTGACGGAACTGAATACGCCGATGCCGCGCTGGTGGATGTGGCTGTTCTACATCACCATCGTGTTCGGCCTGGCCTACCTGTTCCTGTATCCCGGCCTGGGCGACTACGCCGGCAAGCTGGGCTGGCAGTCCAGCGGCCAGTACACCAAGGAGCTGAAGCTGGCCGAGGCGGAGTACGGCCCGCTGTTCAACCAGTACCTGAAGCAGGAGGTGCAGGCGGTGGCGGCCGATCCGAAGGCGCAGGCCATTGGCGAACGCCTGTTCCTGACCTATTGCGCCCAGTGCCACGGCTCCGACGCGCGCGGCAACAAGGGCTTCCCCAACCTGACCGACAAGGACTGGCTGTACGGCGGCGCGCCGGACGTCATCAAGACCACCATCATGAACGGCCGCCACGGCGTGATGCCGCCGATGGGCGCGGCGCTCGGGTCGGACAAGGACGTGGAGAACGTGGCGCACTATGTGCTGAGCCTGTCCGGCGGCGCGGCCGACCCGATCAAGGTGGTGTTCGGCAAGAACAAGTTCAACGCCTGCATGGGCTGCCATACCGGCGCCGGCACCGGCAACCAGGCGCTGGGCGCGCCCAACCTGGCGGACAAGGTGTGGCTGTACGGCGGCAGCGCCGAGACCATCATGGAAACCATCCGCAAGGGCCGCAACAACACCATGCCGGCCTTCGCGGACTTCCTCGGCGAAGGCAAGGTGCACGTGCTGGCCGCCTACGTGTGGGGCTTGTCGAACCAACCGGCCGTAGCCAAGGCTGAAAGCAGCGAGCATGAACGCGCCGGAACAAGTCATTAAGATGTACGCGGCCCGCGAGGAGATCTATCCTCGCGAGACCAAGGGCCGCTACGCCAGCCTGCGCTGGGTGTTTGTCTGGCTCACGCAGCTGGCCTTCTACGGCACCCCGTGGCTGACGTGGAACGGCCGCCAGGCCCTGCTGTTCGACCTGGCCTCGCGCAAGTTCTACATCTTCGGCCTGGTGCTGTGGCCGCAGGACTTCATCTACCTGGCGGCGTTGCTGATCATCTGCGCCTACCTGCTGTTCCTGGCCACCGCCATCGCGGGGCGGGTGTGGTGCGGCTTCGCCTGCCCGCAGACCGTGTACACCGAGATCTTCCTGTGGATAGAGCGCAAGTTCGAAGGCACGCGCAGCGCGCGCATGCGGCTGGCCAAGGAGGGCGCCACCTTCAACAAGGCCTGGCGCAAGGGCGGCAAGCACCTGGCCTGGGGCGCGGTGGCGCTGTGGACCGGCTACACCTTCGTGGGCTATTTCACGCCCATCAAGTCGCTGGCGCAGGAAGCGCTGACCTTGAGCTTCGGACCATGGGAATGGTTCTGGGTGCTGTTCTACAGCCTGGCCACCTACGGCAACGCCGGCTGGCTGCGCGAGCAGGTGTGCAAGTACATGTGCCCCTATGCGCGCTTCCAGAGTTCGATGTTCGACCGCGACACGCTGATCATCACCTATGACGCCAAGCGCGGCGAGCCGCGCGGCCCGCTCGGCAAAGGCGGCGTGAAGGATGGCAACGGCTCCTGCATCGACTGCTCCATGTGCGTGCAGGTGTGCCCGGTGGGCATCGACATCCGCAAGGGCCTGCAGTACGAATGCATAGGCTGCGCGGCCTGCGTGGACGCCTGCAACAGCGTGATGGACAAGATCGGCCAGCCGCGCGGCCTGGTGCTCTACAGCACCGACCATGCGCTGGCCGAGCGCTACACGCCGAAGCAGATCCGCCAGCATGCGCTGCGCCCGCGCGTGCTGATCTACAGCGCCATCCTGCTGTTCATCATCGGCGCGGTCGGCGCCGCCCTGTGGCTGCGCACGCCGCTCAAGATGGACGTGATCCGCGACCGCGGCGCCATGGGCCGCGAAGTGGAGGACGGCATGATAGAGAACGTGTACCGGCTGCAGATCATGAACACCTCCGAGCAGGGACACCGCTACCGCATCAGCGTGTCCGGCCTGCCGTCGCTGGCGGTGGTGACGGACAACGAGGTGGAGCTGGCCGGCACGGAAACGCGCGCGGTGCCGATCCGCCTGCGCGCGGCCCACGGCGACGGCGCCAAGGGTTCGAACAAGATCGCCGTCGAGCTGACGGCGGTGGACGATCCGGCGCTGCGGGTGAAGGAAGAAGCGGTATTCATCGTGCCGCGATAACTGGATAACTTGAGGGACGCATCATGCAATCGACTACTTTTTCCGCCCCGCCCCAGCCGTGGTGGTCGCAGCGCTGGCCCTGGCTGCTGATGCTGGGACCGTTCATCGTGCTGCTGGCTGGCCTGTACACCGGCTGGCTGGCCTTCTCGCAGCCCGATTCGCTGGTGGTGGGCGACTACTACAAGCGCGGCAAGGCCATCAACCAGGACTTGCGGCGCGACCGCGCGGCCAGCGCGCTGGGGCTGTCGGCCGAGCTGCGCTACGACGTGGCGCGCGGCGTGCTGAGGGGCTCCGTCGCCGGCGTCTCCAGCGGCGCGGCAACGCAGCGCGTGCTGCTGCACCTGGCGCACGCCACGCAGCCGGAGCGGGACATCAAACTGGTACTGGCGCCCGCCGCCGACGGCAGCTTCGAAGCGGCGCTGCCGATGCTGGAGCGCAGCCGCTGGCAGGTGCTGCTGGAAAACGAACAGCGCGACTGGCGCCTGGAAGGCAGCTGGCAGTGGCCAGCGCAGCGCGAAGTGACGGTGCGGGCCGACTAGGAAAGGTCAGCCGCAGCGGTCGGTGCCGGCCGTGATGGCCTTCAGGCGCGGCAGGTCGAGCAGTTCGATTTCGCGGTTGCTGACCTTGAGCAGCGCCTCCTTCTTGAACTTCGACAGCAGGCGGCTGATGCTTTCGATGGTCAGCCCCAGGTAGTTGCCGATCTCCTCGCGCGACATGCGCAGCTGGAACTGCGTCGCCGAGTAGCCGCGCGCCTCGTAGCGCGAGGACAGGTTGACGATGAACGCGGCGAAGCGCTGCGTGGCCTGCATATTCCCCAGCAACAGCATCACGCTCTGTTCGCGCGTGATCTCCTGGCTCATCATCCGGTGGAAGTGGCGCAGCAGGGCCGGCATGTCGGCCAGCAGCTGCTGCAGGCTGGCAAACGGAATGTCGCACACTTCGCTGTCTTCCAGCGCGATGGCGTTGCAGTGGTGGCGGTCGGTGCTGATGGCGTCCATGCCGAGCAATTCGCCCGCCATCTGGAAGCCGGTGATCTGCTCGGCGCCGTCCGGGTTCACCTGGTAGGTCTTGAAGTGGCCGAGGCGGATCGCGTACAGGCTGGCGAAGGGGTCGCCGATGCGGAACAGCGTTCCGCCACGCGGCACCTTGCGGCGGCGGCCGATGATCTCGTCCAGGCGATCCATGTCGGCCGCGCCCAGTCCCATCGGCAGGCAAAGCTGGTGCATGCTGCAATTGGCGCACTTGGCGCGCAGCACGTCGACCGTCATGCCGGGAATGGTCAGGGATGGAAGCTCGATAGTCATCCGCGCAGTGTAAACGATGCACCGCCGCAAATCGCCTAATCCGCACTCAGGCGATCAGGTATTCGCGCGCCATCTGGCGCGCGCGGTGCAGACGGCTCTTGGCCGCCGGCACGCTCAAGCCCAGCTCCGCAGCGATTTCGGCGATACTCATTTCGGCGAAGTCGCGCAGCAGTATCACCTCGCGGTAGTCGGCCGGCAGCGACTCCAGGGTGTTGACCAGGTCGCGCCGCAGACCGGCCGTGTCCTGCGCGGCCAGCCATTGCTCGGCGTGTTCCTCGCCGTAGGGGTCGTAGTTCAGCGCGGCGCGGCCAAGGCGGCGGCATGCGCGCTGCACCACCTTGAACAGCCAGCCGGAAAACGCCGCCAGCATGCGCACTGCCTCCAGACGGCGCGACAGCACCAGCAGCGCCTCCTGCACGGCGTCGTCGACGTCGCTGATCAGGCAGGAACGCTGGGCGTAGCGCCGGATGTCGGGCTGGCACAGGCGCAGCAACTGGGCCAGCGCGGCCGGATCGCCGCGGTGGGCGGCGTCCAGCACCGGCAAATGATGATCAGACAGTGCCATTCTTCTTCGCTTTATCGAGACGGCGGCCCACCAAGGCGCACATGGGGCAGAAGCCGAACAGGCCGGAGGCGGCGATGCCGCCCGCCGACGCCGCCAGCAGCGCGCCCAGCGCGCCGTCCACCGCTATCAGGCTGATAGCCGCTGCCGCCAGGCCGGCCACCACGCGCAACACGCGCTCGCCATTCGGTACATTTTTCACATAGAACATTTTGCTCTCCTTTGGTAGATTGCATCAAGAGGACGTCCCTCGGCTACTAAGAGGCGGGCAAAGCGGGTTTGGATTCGCGGATTCAAAAATATTTTGGTAGGCTACACGCCATGAGCGAAAAAAATAACCATCCCAAGCCCCCGACGCTGGACCAGCACCTGTGCTTCAAGCTGTATTCGACGTCGCTGAAGATGACGCAGCACTACAAGCCACTGCTGGCCGAACTCAATCTCACTTATCCACAGTACCTGGTGATGGTGGTGCTGTGGGAGCAGGAAGGCCTGGGCATCAAGGACATCGCCCAGCGCCTGCAGCAGGACTCGGGCTCGATCACGCCCCTGGTCAAGCGGCTGGAGGCGGAAGGCTACCTGCTGCGCGGGCGCGATCCGCAGGACGAGCGCAACCGCGTGCTGACCCTGACCGACAAGGGCAAGGAGCTGCGCGCCGCCGGCCTGCGGGTGAGCCAGCAGTTCGCCCACGCCTGCGCCATCACCCACCGGGATGTGGAGCAGCTGGCCAGCGGGCTGGATAAACTGAACAGCAACCTTTCCTGAAAGGCCACGCTGGCGCGAAAGGCGACACCCCGCAGCCGCCGGACCATGCGTGTCTTGCTAAAAAACCACTTTGATAGGAGAATTCCCCAGCGTCCCTCCTCAAGGAAGACATGAAACCTCTCGGTATCAAAGTCAAGGTTGCCCTGGCTACCAGCATCACCTCGGTGGTGATGGTGGTGCTGGTAACGGTGATGCAAATGCAGCGCATGGAGGCCGATTTCACGCGCGTGCTGTTTTCGCAGCAAACCGCCCTGATCAACCGCACCGCCGAAGAGCTGGACGACAAGCTCAATATGCTGCTGGGGATTATCGCCCTGTCGGCCAAAAACCAGCCGCTGGAGATCGCCGGCGATGCGGCCGCCCTGCGCGCCTACTACGCCAACCGCGCCGTGCTGTCCCTGTTCGACGACGTGCTGGTGCTGGACCCGCAGGGACGGGTGATCTCCGACCTGCCGGTGGTCCCAGGCCGCATGGGCGTGGACGCCAGCGACCGGGCCTACTTCAAGCGCGTGATGGCCACGCGCCAGCCGCTGATCGCCGAGCCGGTGATCGGGCGCACCGGCAAGCAGCCCATCGTGCAGATGGCCGCGCCCATCCTGGACCACAAGGGCGAAGTGCGGGCCGTGCTGATCGGCGTGCTGCGCCTGTACAAGGACAATGTGCTGGGCCACCTGCGTACCGCCAAGGTCGGCCGCACCGGCTACTATTTCGCCGTCACGCGCGCCGAGGTGCCGCTGTACGTGCTGTACCCGGACCTGAACCGGCTGATGAAGCCGCGCCCGGCCAATGCCAATCCGGCCACCACGCGCGCCCTCAACGAAGGCTTCGAGGGCACGGTCATCAGCACCAACAGCGTCGGCTTGCGCGCGCTGAACAGCTTCAAGACCCTCAAGTCGGTGGACTGGGTGCTGGCCGCCTCGCTGCCGGTGGAGGAGGCGTTCGAGCCTTTCGAGGGCATGCTGGCGCGGCTGGCGGTGTGGAGCTGCCTGGCTTCGCTGGCGGCCGCCGCGCTGATCGGCTGGCTCACCATGCGGCTGATGTCGCCGCTGGCGCAGCTGCGCGGGGCCATCGAGCGCATGCGCGGCAACGCAGCCGACTACACGCCGATAACGGTCAGGCAGGAGGACGAAATCGGCGCGCTGGCGACCGCCTTCAATTCACTGATGCAGGAGCGCCTGGCCGCCGACAGGCGCCTGAACGACCTGATCGAACTGGCGCCGAACGCCTTCGTAGTGGTGGACGCGGACGGCCGCATCGAAACCTTCAACCGCCAGGCCGAGCGCTACTTCGGCTACCAGCGGGAGGAAGTGCTGGGACAGCCGGTCGAGACGCTGCTGCCGTCGGTCCAGCGTGCGGCCCATGTCCGGCTGCGGCAGGGCTTCTCCGCCACGCGGCTGACGCCGGAGCCGGTGCGCATGGGCGAGGGCCGGCAGCTGTTCGGCCAGCGCAAGGACGGCAGCGGCTTCCCGGTGGAGGTCAACCTGAGCGCGATCCAGACCGGCGAGGGCGCCAAGGTGCTGGCCATGATCGCCGACATCACCGAGCGCCACCGCCTGCAGCTCGAAGTGGAGGCGCGCGCGGCGGAACTGGAGCAGGCGCGCGACCGCGCCGAGGCGGCCAACCGCGCCAAGAGCGACTTCGTGGCCAATATGAGCCATGAAATCCGCACGCCGATGAACGCGGTGCTGGGCATGGCCTACCTGCTTGGCAATACGCCGCTGACGGCGCAGCAGCGCAAATTCCTTTCCATGGTGCAGTCCTCCGGCCAGACCCTGCTGGCCATCCTGAACGACGTACTGGATTTCTCCAAGATCGAAGCGCGCCGCATGGAAGTGGCGCCGACCGATTTCGACCTGGACGAGGTGATGAGCACGCTGGCCACCACCATGACCATGAACGCCGGCGACAAGGAACTGGAGCTGGCCATCGCCGTGGAGCCGGACGTGCCGCGCCTGCTGCACGGCGACGCGCTGCGGCTGCAGCAGGTGCTGGTCAACCTGGCCGGCAACGCCGTCAAGTTCACGCAGCAGGGCGAGGTGGTGGTGCGGGTCAGCGTGGAGCAGGCCGCGGGCAACCATGGCGGGCACGCGGCGGACCATCGCACAGTGCTGCGCTTCGACGTCAGCGACACCGGCATCGGCATCAGCGAAGCGCAGCTGGGGCAACTGTTCGGCGCCTTCTCGCAAGGGGACGAAAGCATCACGCGGCGCTTCGGCGGCACCGGCCTGGGGCTGGCCATCACCCGGCGCCTGATAGAACTCATGGGCGGCAAGATCTCCGTGCACAGCCAGGAGGGCCAGGGCAGCCGCTTCTGGTTCAGCCTGCCGTTTACCGTGCTGCCGCCTGCGGCCAAGCGCCAGCCCGCACTGGGCGCGCTGCGCCTGCTGGTGGCGGACGACAGCAGCACCACGCGCGACCTGGTGGGCAAGCTGATACGCGCCTGGGGCTGGGCGGCGGACGAGGTGGCGTCCGGCGCTGAAGCGATTGCGCGCTTCCGCGCACAGCAGCAGGCCGGCAAGCCTTACGACGTGGTGCTGGCCGACTGGCACATGCCCGGCATGGACGGCGTGGCCGTCGCCAAGGCCATACGGCAGGCTGCCGGGCCGCACGCGCAGCCCATCGTGGTCATGGTCAACGCCTTCGCGCGCGGCCAGCTGGAGGAGATCTCGGGCGCGCCGGAGGCCGACGTGGTGCTGGTAAAACCCATCACCAGTTCCAGCCTGTTCGACGCACTGCACCAGGCGCTGGTGGCCAAGAGCGGCGAGGAGAACAATGCGCAGGCGGAAGGCATCGCCGGCCGCCTGCAGGGCCGGCATTTCCTGCTGGTGGAGGACAATCTGCTGAACCAGGCGGTGGCGCGCGGCATACTGGAACTGGCCGGCGCCACGCTGGACGTGGTGGGCGACGGCCAGCAGGCGGTGGACATCATGCGCGAGCACGCCGGCCGCTACGACATCGTGCTGATGGACATGCAGATGCCGGTGCTGGATGGCTTCAGCGCCACCGCCATGCTGCGCCGCGAGTTCAAACTGACCTTGCCGGTCATTGCGATGACGGCCGGCGTGCTGGCCTCGGAACGCGACCGTTGCGTGGAGGCGGGCATCACGGACTTCATTCCAAAGCCGGTGGTGGTGGAGGAAATGATGGCGGTGATACAGCGCCACCTGCCGGGCCAGCGCGCCGGCGACGCGCCGCCTGCGCCCGCGCCGGCGCTGACAGCCCCCGCCGCCGCGCCGGCCTCGGCGATGGCGTCCAGCGCTGCCCCGGCGGCGGCCGAACCCCTGTTCAGCATGGACAGCCTGGTGCGGGTCATGGGCAAGGACCCGAAAGGCCGCCAGGTCATGTTCAAGATGGTGCGCGGCGCGCTGGAAGGAGGCATGCAGCCGATGGACGACGCCGACCGCGCCTGGCGCGAGGGCCGCGCCGCCGAGGCCGCCCAAGTCCTGCACGGACTGCGCGGCGCCATCGGCGTGCTGGGCGCCAAGCGCCTGATCCGCGTCACGCTGGAGGCGGAAAGCGCCATTTCCCAGCAGCGCAGCGGCGAACTGCCCGCGCGCCTGGCCGAAGTGCGCGGCGTGCTGGAAGCCACCCTGCAGGAAGCCGCCGACTGGCTGGAGCGCACCGACCGCTAGGCGCAGCAGGACGGCCCGGCCGGCTCCCTCATGCCTGCCCGCGCGCCGCGCGCTTGATGGCCTGCGGCGGCTGGCCATATGCGCGCAGGAAAGCGCGCCGCATGCGCTCCGGGTCCGCGAATCCCGTCTCACGCGCCACCACGTCGATGGACAGCGTGCCCGCTTCGATCAGCGCACGCGCCGCCTCCACCCGCAGCACCTCCACCGCGCGCGCCGGCGACTGGCCGGTCTCGATGCGGAAGGTGCGGCTGAACTGGCGCCTGCTCAGGTTTGCCGCATCGGCCAGTTCATCCACCGACAGCGGCTTGCGCAGATTGCTCTTGGCATAAGTGAGCGCCACCTGGATGCGGTCCGACTTCGGTTCCAGCTCCAGCAGCGCCGAGAACTGCGACTGCCCGCCACTGCGGCGGTGGTACACCACCATCTTGCGCGCCACCGCCTTCGCCAGCTCCACGCCATGGTCCGCTTCCACCATCGCCAGGCACAGGTCGATGCAGGCCGTCATGCCGGCCGAGGTCCACACGCGGCCGTCGTGCGTGAAGATGCGGTCCTCCTCCACCTTCACCTTGGGATACATATGCTGCAGCACGCGCGCCTGGCACCAGTGCGTGGTGGCGCGGCGCCCGTCCAGCAGGCCCGCTTCGGCGAGCAGGAAGGCGCCGGTGCAGATGCTCGCCGTGCGGCGCGACAGCGCGCTGGCAGAGCGCAGGAAATCGATGAAGCCGGGCGTCGACACCACCAGTTCCATCGCGCCGCCCACCAGCACCGTATCGTAGCTATGGCTGCCGAACGGCTCCGTCATCACCGGCACGCCGGACGAGCTGGGCACCACGCCGCCGTGCTCGGACAACAGCTCCATCCTGTAGCAGCTTTCCCCCTTCAGTTCATTGGCCACCTCGAACACGGTGGTAACGACCAGGTCCAGCACCTGGAAGCGGGGGAAGAGCAGCAGTCCTATCTTGCGTGTCATGTTCATGTCCCAAAACGAGGTATATATGGCATACGGGACTCAATCTAGGCGCCTACACTGCACTTGTCAACTTAAACCCAAGGACAGCAACCATGAACACCAACGCACATCCCGGCATTGCCCTCATCACCGGCGCCTCCACCGGCATCGGCGCGCGCTACGCCCAGCGCCTGGCCGAACGCGGCTACGACCTGGTATTGGTGGCGCGCAACCGCGAACGCCTGCAGGCCGTCGCCGCCAGCGTGGCCGCCGCCACCGGCCGCAACGTGGAGATCCTGCCCGCCGACCTGACGCAGGAGGACGGCCTGGCACAGGTGCAGCAGCGGCTGGCGAACGACGCCGGCATCACCATGCTGGTAAACAACGCCGGCCTGGGCGCCACCGCGCCGCTGGTCGAGTCGAAGCAGGAAGATCTGGACCGCATGATCTTCCTGAACGTGCACGCGCTGACCCGCCTCACGCGCGCCGTGGCGCCGGGCTTCGCCGCGCGCGGACATGGCAGCATCATCAACATTGCCTCCATCGTGGCGGTGGCGCCGGAAGTCCTGAACGGCACCTACGGCGGCACCAAGGCCTATGTGCTGGCCTTCACGCAATCGCTGCAGCACGAACTGGGCGCCAAGGGCGTGCGCGTGCAGGCCGTGCTGCCGGGCGCCACCGGCACCGAGTTCTGGGACCACGCGGGCGTGCCGGTGGCGCACCTGCCGGGCGAAATCGTGATGAACGTGAACGATCTGGTGGACGCGGCGCTGGCCGGCCTGGACCTGGGCGAAGTGGTGACGATACCGTCGCTGCCGGACCGTGCCGACTGGGACAAGTTCGAGGCCGCGCGTCTGGCCATGGGCCCCAACCTCTCGCGCAGCAGGCCTGCCGCGCGCTACACGGCCTGACCGCAGGCCCTACGCGCCCAGCCGCGCCTTGACCGATGCCAGGTGGCGCTCGCTGACGGGGACAGTATCCCCGCAGCGCAGCACCGCCTGGCAGATGCCGTCGCCGTTCGATTCCAGCCTGGCGATCTGCGCCACCGGCACGATGGCGCTGCGGTGCACGCGCGCATAGCGCGCCGGGTCCAGGTGCTGCTCCAGGCGGCCCAGGGTCACCCGGTGCAGCACACGGCGCCCGGCCATGTGCAGTTCGACATAATTTCCCGCCGCCTCCATCCACAGCACGTCCTCCAGCTGCACGAACTCGATGCGGCCGACCGAACGCACACTGAGCTGCCGCCAGTATTGCGGCGAATCCTGCGGCGAATCTTGCACCGAATCCTGCGCGTACACCCTCAGGGCGGCGCCATAGTTGGCGCGCTGGCGCTGCGCCAGCATGGCCTGCGCGCGCTCCACCGCCTGCGCGAAGCGCTGGTCGTCGAAGGGCTTGAGCAGGTAATCCAGCGCATGCACGTCGAAGGCCTCCACTGCGTAGCTGTTGTAGGCGGTGACAAACACGATCAACGGCGGTTCCTGCCGCTGTGCCAACTCGCGCGCCAGTACCAGCCCGGATTCGTTCGGCATCTGGACGTCGAGGAACAGCACGTCGATACCGTTTCCCTCGAGCGCGGCGCGCGCGGCTGCGGCGTTGCTGCATTCGCCGGCCACCAGCCAATGCGGATGCTCGGCCAGCGCATAGCGCAGGTTGACCCGGCCGGGCTCCTCGTCGTCCACGATCAGCGCCCGAATCTGGTCCCGGCTTTGCCCATGCCCGCCAATCATGCCGCCAGCTCCATCGGCATGCGCACCTCGGCCACGAAGCGGCCGCCGTCCCGCCGCGTATGCAGCGACGCGGCGGCGCCGGCCGCCATCTGCAAACGCGCCTGCGTGCTGCGCAATCCCAGGCCCAGGCCGGGATTGGGCGGCGCCGCCTGCGCCAGCGGATTGCTGATGCGGATCACCAGCAGGCCTGCCTCGCACACCAGCTCCAGGCGGATATCGCTGGCGCCGTCATGGCAATCGAGATCGTGGCGCAGCGCGTTCTCCACCAGCGGCTGCAGCAG
Source organism: Massilia sp. Root351 (assembly GCF_001425045.1). GTDB lineage: Bacteria > Pseudomonadota > Gammaproteobacteria > Burkholderiales > Burkholderiaceae_D > Rugamonas. Next base: position 282,866 of record NZ_LMDJ01000003.1, read on the forward strand.
CAACGGCGGACAGTCCGCCGCCAGCACCGGCCCATCGCCGCCTTCGATGCTGACGCGCAAGCGTTCGCCATAGCGCAGGCGCTGCAGGTCGAGATAGTCGCGCACGAACTGCAATTCCTCGGCCACGCTGACCCGGTCGCGCGAACTGGCGGCCAGCGCGTAGCGCAGCAGGTCGCTCAGGCGGCTGATGCCGGTCAGCGCCACGCGCTTGTCGTCCGAACGCACCAGCGCGCTGATGGCGTTCAGGGCGTTGAAGATGAAGTGCGGCTCCAGCTGGCTGCGCAGCGCCAGCAAGCGCTGCTGCTCCAGTTCCAGCCGCAGCGACAGGTTGTCGGTCTGCGCCTGGCGCCAGGCCTGCTCGCGCTCGCGCGCACGCTGCCAGGTGCACACCGCCACCACGGCGATGAAGGTGAAACTGGTCCATGCCAGTTCCATGAACAGGTCGAAATTGTGCAGGCGCTGCACGGCGGCCCACACATGGGCCGGCGACAGGACCGCTCCGCCGCGCACCGCATACACCGCACCCACGTAGGCCAGTTCCAGCGGCAGGAACAGCAGCACCACCAGCCCATACACGGCGGCGATGCGGCGCGCGTGCCCCAGCAGGGCGCCCCGGCGCGAGAACAGCAGATACATGGCGCTGCTGAACACCATCATCAGCAGATGGGTACTGAACCAGTTCCACAGCGGCACCGCGTAGGAACGCGTCATGCCCTCGCGCAGGCCGTCGCTGTAGCTGCCTAGGGCGCCGAGAGCGCACAGCATGGTCCACAAGGCGGCGTTGATCGCCAGCACACGGGCGGCATGGAGGTAAGAATTCATGCCGGGAAGTATACCCGCAGCGATGGACCGGAACATCGGCGAAGCCCAGGAATTCGTCCCGCGCCCGGGCCGCTTCGTCACATGGCCGAGGCGCGCCGGCAGAGGCGTCATTACACTCGCAGCCTCGACCAACCTCGCAGACGCCTTGCATGAACACATTCCGCCGCCTTCAACTCAGCGCCCTGGCCGGCGCGCTCCACGCCGGCGCCAGCTGCGCGGCCGATACCGCGCCTGCGGAGATGGCAAGGGTGGAAGTCAGCGGGCCGGGTGCGGAGAACCAGCGCCGCAACGACACGGCGGGCAAGCTCGTGGTGGGCAGGGACGAGCTGCTGCAGTACGGCGACAGCGCCCTGTCCGGCGTGCTGAAACGCCTGCCCGGCCTGTCCGTCGCCGGCAGCGAAGTGCGCATGCGCGGACTGGGCGCGGGCTACACGCAAATCCTCATCAACGGCGATCCGGCACCGCCGGGCTTCGCCGTCGATACGCTGGCGCCGGAGCTGATCGAGCGCGTCGAGATCATGCGCACCACGGCGGCGGAATTCAGCGCGCAGGCGGTGGCGGGCAGCATCAATATCGTGCTCAGGAAAGGCGCCAGCCGCGCCCGGCGCGAGCTGAAGCTGCAAGCCGAGCATGACCAGCGCTGGAACCCCGCCGCCACCATGCAGCTGTCCGGCAGCGATGGCGCCTACGCGTACTCGGTGGCCGGCACGCTGTCGCGCACCGGCTACGACAACGGCGCCAGCATCAGAGAAACGCTGGCAGGCGCACCGGCCCCGGATGGCGAACCAGGCTTGGCCACCACGCAGCGCCGGTTCGACGAACGCTACCTCGGCAGCGTCGCCAAGGCCAGCCTGGCGCCGCGCCTGAACTGGACGCTGGATGGCGGCGACACGGTGTCCTGGCAAAGCCTGTTGGACCTGGCGCGCATCGACAACCACGGCGGCGCGCGTGAAACCACGCTGCAAGGCGCCGCCACGCGCTCGCCCGTCAGCACCTACCGCTCCCGCATCCGCAACGACGCGCTGCGCAGCGACGCCAGCTGGACGCACAGCACGGGCGGGGATGGCAAGCTCACCGTCAAGGCTGGCGTCAACGTCAACCAGCGCGACATCGACTACCTCTTCCAGGGCGCGGACGCGAACAGTGTGCCCTGGCTGGTGCGCAAGGTGACCTCCAGCGCCAGCGACAACAGCGCCGGCAGCAGCGGCAAATACCTGATGCCCCTGTGGCCCGGCCATAGCTTCGGCGCCGGCTGGGACGGCAGCTTCACGCGCCGCCGCGAAGCGCGCCTGCAACAGGACTGCACGCCGCAAGGCGCGCCGCTGTACACGCTGGACCAGGACTACACGGCGGACGTGAAGCGCATGGCGCTGTATGCGCAGGATGAATGGGACGTGACGCCGCGCCTGCAGGCCTACCTCGGGCTGCGCTGGGAAGGGCTGGACACCGGCACCGTGGGCCGCGCCATGGACAAGGTGCGCAGCCGCTCCAGCGTGTGGAGCCCGGTGCTGCAGATGCTGTGGCGGCTCCCCGAGCGCGAGCGCGACCAGCTGCGCTTCGCCCTGTCGCGCACCTACAAGGCGCCGCTGACGCGCAACCTGGTGCCGCGCCGCTACACCATCAACAACGGCAACGGCCCCACCAACCCGGACGTGGAAGGCAATCCGAAGCTGCAGCCGGAACTGGCCTGGGGCGTGGACATGGGCTACGAAAGCTATTTCGGCAAGGGCGGCGTGGCCAGCCTGTCCGCCTACGCGCGCCGCATCAGCGACGTGACGGTGCAGCGCTTGTTCCAGGACGGCGCCACCTGGGTCGGCACCCTCGCCAACGACGGCCGCGCCGCATCGCAAGGCATCGAATTCGACGCCAAGTTCCCGCTGGCCGCGCTATACGCCGGCGCGCCCGGCATCGACCTGCGCGTCAACGCCAGCCGCAACTGGTCGCGCCTGGACAGCGTGCCGGGGCCGCACAACCGCCTGGCCGAACAGACGCCGCTGACAGCCAATCTCGGCCTCGACTACAGGGTCACGCCAGCATGGAGCGGCGGCTTCAACTTCAACGTCCAGGGCGGCGGCCCGGCCCGTATCACGCAGGCGCTCAGCAGCGACACCGCAACGGCGCGCACCCTGGACCTGTACGCGCTATGGAAGCCCGGCAAGACCAGCCAACTGCGCCTGTCCGTGGCCAACGCGCTGCACCGGGACCGCCGCAGCGCCCAGTACTACGCCGACGCCTTCGGCAGCACCGGACGCAGCACCACCGCCCCCACCACTGCCGGCATCCGCCTGCAGTACGAAACGCCGCTATAGCGCGCACCCGGCTGCCCACACGCGGATGATCCATGCGCTAGAATCATGTATTCACCTTGCCGGAGCCGCCATGCAGAACCGCCTCGTTTCCCTGCCGCCGCTGGACGCGCTGCGCGGCTTTGTCGCGGCGGCGCGGCGCATGAGCATTACCGCTGCGGCGGACGATTTATGCCTGACGCAATCGGCCGTCAGCCGCCAGATCCAGGCGCTGGAAGAACGCCTCGGCACGCCGCTGTTCACGCGCAGCAACCGCAGCATCGCGCTGACGGCGGCGGGCGAACAGCTGTTCCAGCTGGCGTCGCCGTGGATGGACCGCCTGGCGGATCTGGCCGAGTCGCTGCGGCAGGACCAGCGCGTGCGGCCGGTGACGGTCTCGGCCAGCATGGGCGTGGCGTCGCTGTGGCTGCTGCCCCGGCTGGGCGGGTTCCAGAGCGCGCATCCGCACATCGACGTGCGCGTGGCCACCAGCAACCGCGTGCTGGACCTGGAACGCGACGGCATCGACCTCGCCATCCGTTACAGCCCCGCCTCGCACGCGACGCAGGGCGGCCAGCTGCTGTTCGACGAGGTGGTGGCGCCGGTGGCCAGTCCGGTGGTGGCTGCCAGAGCGTTCCGCAAGCCGGAAGCGCTGCTGCAGCATGTGCTGCTGGACCTGGACGACAAGGTCGGGCCGTGGCTGCACTGGGAATACTGGCTGCAGGAGCAAGGGCTGGAGCGGCGCAAGCCGAAAGGACGGCTGCACTTCAACCACTACGACCAGTTGATCCACGCGGCGCTGGGTGGACACGGGGTGGCGGTGGGGCGGCTGCCGCTGCTGCTGCCGATGCTCAAGGACGGCCGCCTGGCCGCGCGCATGGACCAGTGCCTGCAAGTTGACGACTACCGCTATTGGCTGATGGAGGCGCCCGGCGCCCAGCGCGCGGAAGTGGCCGCCTTCCGCGACTGGCTGGTGCAACAGGCCGCGCTGACGGCGCAGGAGCTGGCGCAGGCCTACGGCGCCATGGCCTGACCCACCAGACACGCAGTTGCCAACCGCATAGCGCTCAGCCGTTGCCTCTCGCGTCAGGCCACTCTCCAGCCACTGCTCCAGACGCCTTGAAGCCATGCCCGCACGCCGTCGCGCGCTGGGCTGGCTGCCGTCGCGCCGCTGCGGTTCACGCTGATGCGGGCCAGCGCGCCGCTCACGTCGAACGACACCAGTTCGTGACGCCCCACGCTGGACAGGTACTGGCGATGCGTGGCCGGCAACTCGATGCTCTGGCCCGGCGTCAGCACACGGTCATTGCTGTCGCGCTCGCTCGTAATCCAGAGCGTGCCGGCCAGACAGTGGATGCGCACTGGCAGGCCGGGGGCCATGGTGGCGCCTTCCTTCGGGTGCAAGGTGATTTGCATGGCTTTCTCCCTGGTTTGGCTATGCCTGCATTGTTGCCTTGCGACGACCTGGCGGCAACCGTTATCGCGGCATGCCATCCATGCGTGCGGCGCATGGGTCGCATGCCGATTTACCGTTGGCGCGCACGCCACCGTCCTGGCTATGCTGGCAGCACACTTGCAGAAAACCGGGGAGAAACGCGATGAAATTCCTGAAGACGCCGTTGGCGGCGGTGCTGTGCGGCGGCATCATCATGGGCCTGGCGCTGGGCGTGCGCCACGTGCAAGGCTTGTTCATGCTGCCCATGACCTCGGCGCGCGGCTGGGGCAGGGAAGAGTTCGCGCTCGCCATCGCCCTGCAGAACCTGGTCTGGGGCATCGCACAGCCCTTCACCGGCATGATCGCCGACCGCTACGGATCGCGCCGCGTGCTGGCCGGCGCCAGCCTGCTGTACGCGCTCGGCCTGTACCTGATGGCGCACGCGGCCAGCAGCATGCAGCTGGCGCTCACCGGCGGCCTGCTGATCGGCATGGCCTTGTCCGGCACCGCCTTCGGCACCGTGTACGGCGCGCTGAGCCGCATCGTGCCGCCGGCGCGGCGCAGCTGGGCGCTGGGCCTGGCGGGCGCGGTGGGCGGCGTGGGCCAGTTCGCCATGGTGCCCGCCGCGCAAGGGCTGATCGCCGGCGCCGGCTGGATGGCCGCCCTGGCCGTGCTGGCCTTCGTGCTGGCGCTGGCCGCGCCGCTGGCCTTCCCCATGGACGACAGCGCCGCCGCCAGCGCGCCGCAGCGGCCCGGCCAGTCCATGCGGCGCGCCATCGCCGAGGCCCTGGCGCACCGGGGGTTCTGGCTGCTGAACCTGGGCTTTTTCGCCTGCGGCTTCCAGCTCGCCTTCATCGCCGGGCACTTTCCCGCTTACCTGCTCGATAAGGGCTTTTCGGCCAGCACCGGTGTGATGGCGCTGGCCATCGTGGCGCTGGCCAACGTGGCGGGCACCTATTTGTGCGGCAAGCTGGGTAACGTCTACCGGCGCAAGCACCTGCTGGCCTGGCTGTACTGCGCGCGCTCGGCCGCCATGCTGCTGTTTGTCGCCGCGCCCATCAGCACGGCCAGCATCTACCTGTTCTCGTTCGCGATGGGACTGACGTGGCTGGGTACGGTGCCGCTGACCAACGGGCTGGTGTCGCAGCTGTTCGGCGTGAAATACATCTCGACGCTGTTCGGCCTGGTGTTCGTGGGCCACCAGCTGGGCGGTTTCCTCGGCGTGTGGCTGGGCGGCGCGGTGTTCGACGCCACCCGATCCTACGACCTGGTGTGGGCCGCGTCGGTCGGCATCGGCCTGGTGGCAGCGCTGCTGCACTGGCCCATCGACGACCGCGCCGTGGCCGGGCTGGAGCCGGCATGAAACCGCTGCACAGCCTGCTGCTGTGGGGCGCGCTGGCCGCCGTGTGCGGCTGGGCCTGGCTGGCGATACTGCGGCCTGACAATCTGCTGTCCTTCGCCAGCCTGGCCGCGCTGTGCTGAACGGACCAGACTAGGCCAGTTTCAGCTCCCAGTAGCCGACGTCGATCCAGCGGCCGAACTTCATGCCGACCTCGGCGAAGTGCGCCACTTTCCTGAAGCCCATGGATTCGTGCAGCGCCACGCTGGCCTCATTCGGCTGGGCGATGCCTCCGATCACCATGTGCAGGCCGCGCGCGCGCAGCTGGTCGAGCAGTTCGCGGTACAGGCGCGTGCCCACGCCCTTGCGCGGATGCTCTGGCGACACGTAGACGCTGCTTTCCACCGAAAAGCGGTAGGCGCTGCGCACCCGCCACGGCGTGGCGTAGGCATAACCCACGACGGCGCCATCGTGCTCGCACACCAGCCACGGCAGCATGGCGCCCACGGTCTCGATGCGGCCGGCCATCTCCTCGGCCGGCACCGGCTGCTCTTCGAAGGAAATGGTGGTGGTGGCGATGTAGTGGTTGTAGATGGCGGCGATGGCGGCCGCGTCGGCGGCACGGGCGGGGCGGATGGTTGGCATGGGCATGGGTGTCGGAAAACTTTACAGTCGCAAAATATTTATATATGAAAATACACGAATTTCCGCTAAGTGATTGATATTTCTATAGTGGAACAGTTATTGCTTAACATCATGCCACATCCATTTATTTACCGAGTCACGATGAACCTGATTTCCAAACTGGCCCTGGCCGCCGCCATTACCCTGTCCTGCGCCACCGCCCAGGCCACCCCGATCACCTACACCTTCAACGGCCCGGCCTTCACCAACGTCGGCGGCGCGTTCACCACCGCCGACCGCATCACCGGCTATGTAAGCTTCGATTCCAGCCTGCTCAGCGCCCAGGGCACCGGCAACATTTCCACGTCGCACGGCCAGATCCACCCCGGCATCAAATGGATGTTCCAGGATGGCCACAATACCTTCGACAACGTGCGCACCACCAGCCGCTTCACCATCGCCATGAGTTTTGCCAACTTCCTGCCGACCGCCTGGAATATCGATACCACCTACGGCGTCACCCCGGGTGCGGATATCTTCATCCTGAACAACAGCAGCTACATCAGCTACTACAACAACGCCAGCGCCTCCAGCGCCAGCAGGTTCACCGCCGCCAGCATCACCCGCAACGGCGCCGTGCCCGAACCTGGCAGCCTGGCGCTGGCCGGCATCGGCCTGCTGGGCCTGCTGGCCGCGCGCCGCCGCAAGGCCGGCCAGGCCTGATCAAATCTTCTGAATCTGGCGGTCGATGGCCTTGACCGCCCGTTCATTGCGCTCGCTGTAGCGGTCCGTCAGATAGCCGGTGCGGCCGCGCAGCAGCAGGGTCATCTTGAACAATTCCTCCATCACGTCCACCACCCGCTCGTAATAAGCCGATGGGCGCATGCGGCCTTCCTCGTCGAACTCCTTGTACGCCATCGGCACCGAGGACTGGTTGGGGATGGTGAACATGCGCATCCAGCGTCCCAGCAAGCGCAACGTGTTGACCACATTGAAGGATTGCGAGCCGCCGCACACCTGCATCACCGCCAGCGTGCGTCCCTGGCTGGGGCGCAGCGCGCCCTGTTCCAGCGGTATCCAGTCGATCTGGTTCTTCATCACGGCCGTGACGGCGCCGTGGCGCTCCGGGCTGCACCACACCTGGCCCTCGGACCACAAGCTCAGCTCGCGCAGTTCCACCACCTTGGGATGGGTCTCGGGCACGCTGCCCGCCATCGGCAATTCCATCGGATCGAAAATCTTCACCTCGGCGCCGAACTGCTCCAGGATGCGGGCCGCCTCGTACACCAGGAAGCGGCTGAAGGAACGCTCGCGCAGCGAGCCGTACAGCATGAGGATGCGCGGCGGATGGTCCAGCTCGCCCACCGGCGCCAGCTTGGCGAGGGTGGGCATGTCCAGCAGCTCGGGTTTGATGTTGGGCAGCTTGGGGATGCTCATGACAACTCCTTTTTCTCCGCGTACAGCCAGCGGAACAAGATGGTGGCGGCGGCCGCGCCCAGCAGCTGCGCGGCGATGAAGCCGGGCGCGTCCACGGGACGGATGCCGGCGAAAGTGTCCGTCACGCTGCGCGCCAGCGTGACGGCGGGATTGGCGAACGAGGTGGACGCGGTGAACCAGTAGGCGGCGGTGATGTAGGCCGCCACCGCGAACGGCGTGGCGCCGGGCCGGCTGCGGGTGCAGCCGATGATCACGCCCAGCAGGCCGAAGGTGGCCACGCATTCACTCCACCACTGCGCCGCGCCGGTGCGCGCGTGGACCGACGCGGTGAACGCCTCCAGGCCGAACATGGCGTGCGCGGCGGCCACGCCGGCCAGGGCGCCGGCGGTCTGCGCCGCCAGGTAGGGCAGCACTTCGCGCGGCGCATGCAGGCCCTGCCAGGCGGCCGACAGCGTCACCACGGGATTGAAATGGGCGCCGGACACGGGGCCGAACATCAGGATCAGCGCCACCAGCCCGGCGCCGGTGGCCAGCGCATTGGCCAGCAGGGCGATGGCGACATTGCCGCCGGCCAGGCGCTCGGCCATGATGCCCGAGCCGACCACCAGCGCCAGCAGCAGCGCCGTGCCCAGGCCTTCGGCCACGATGCGCTTGGCAAGGGTCATGGCAGCAGGGCGCCGATCTTGTCCAGCTCCGCCTTCAGGCGGGCCGGATTGTTTTTCAGCTGCTCCAGCGGCAGCGCGAAGAAGGCTTCGATGCGCGCACGCAGCACGCGGTAGGCGTGCAGGAAGGCCGCGTCGATTTCCTCTTCGGTGCCGGTCGCATGGGCCGGATCTTCCACGCCCCAGTGCGCGCGCAGCACCGGGCCGAGGTAGGCCGGGCATTCCTCGCCCGCCGCGCTGCCGCACACGGTGATGACGATGTCCGGCGTGACCGGCAGCTGGTCCCACGATTTGCTGTGGCAGCCCTCGGTGGCGATGCCTTCGCGGGCCAGCAGCGCCAGCGAGCGCGGGTGGACATAGCCGGCCGGTTTGCTGCCGGCGCTCACGGCATGCCAGCCGGCCGGCGCCAGGTGGTTGAAAGTGGCTTCGCCGAGGATGGAACGGCAGGAGTTGCCGGTACACAGTACTAAAACGTTCATTTAGGCTTCCTTGGTGGTGGTGGCCGGATCGCAGCAGGCCGGGGTGCCGGCGGCGCCCGGCGCGCATGGCACGCCGCCGCAGCAGTTTTCGGTGAGGAAGGCCAGCAGGCCGTTCATGGTGTCGAAGCCGGCGCTGTAGATGATGAAGCGGCCGTCCTGGCGCGCCACGATCAGCCCGGCATGGGCCAGCTCCTTCAAGTGGAAGGACAGCGAAGACGGCGCCATATCCAGCTGCTCGGCGATCCTGCTGGCCGCCAGGCCGTGCGGACCGGCCTGCACCAGCAGCCGGAACGCCGCCAGGCGCGATTCCTGCGCCAGTGCCGACAGCGCCGCCAGAACTTGTTTGGTGTCCATGCTTGCTCCAATTCGATATTTCAACGATTATCGAAATATACTACAACACGGTGGAAATGTGTGAAACTAGCCGCATGAACAGACGACTTGTCATTGCCGCCGCCATCTTGGGCCTCGCGCCCCATGCCTGGGCCGACGCCCCCGCCAAAACCGCCGCCAGCCCTGCCGCCGCCCGCATGCGGCTCGTCACCACGCATTTGCCGCCGCTGGTGCTCGAGCACGGGGGCGCCCGGCCAGGTGCACTGACGGAGCTGGTGGCGGAATTGTGCAAGCGCATGCAGCTGGCGCCGCAGACCCAGTTCGTGCCATGGCGGCGCGCCACCTTCCTGGCCACCACCATGCCGGCCACGGCCATCTACCCGCTGACGCGGCTGCCCGAGCGCGAAGCCCAGTACCGCTGGCTGGCCCCGCTGTACGACGAACACTACGTGTTCCTGGCGCTGCGCAAGGGACCGTTCGACGTGCGCAGTGGGCAGCAAATGAAGACGCGCCGCATTGCCATGCTGCGCGGGGCGGGACAGGCGGCCATGCTGCGCGAGCTCGGCTACAGCAACCTGGTGGAAGCTGCCTCCATAGACGAAGTGCACCGCTTCCTGCTGACCGGCATCGCCGACGCCGCCTTTGGCGAGCGCAACATCATCCGCACATCGCTGCGCAACCGGGGCGAAGAGGCCGATTTCGAACTGAGTGCGCCGCTGCGCAGCACCACCGCCTGGCTGGCCGGCTCGCTCGATTTCAGCCCGGACGAAGTCCAGCAGTTCCAGCGCGCCATGGCCGCCATGGCCGCCGACGGCAGCAGCCGCCGCATCCTGGCCAGATACGGCCTGGATTGAAACCGCCCCCCCCTATTCAAAGCCCCATGAAACCAGACATCCTCGTATTCGCCCCCAGCCCGTCGGCTTCCGTCATGCAGCAGCTCGATGCGCATTTCCAGTGCCACCACCTGTGGTCGATTCCCGCCGCCGAACAGGAGGCCTACGTGGACAGCGTGGCCGCCCGGGTGCGCGGCATCGTCACCACCGGGCCGCTGGGCGTGGACGCGGCGCTGGCCGCGCGCCTGCCGCGGCTGGAGATCGTCAGCCTGAACAGCGTGGGCTACGACAAGATCGACCTCGACGCGCTGCGCGCGCGCGGCGTCCCGGTGACCAACACGCCTGGCGTGCTGACCGACGACGTGGCCGACCTTGCCGTGCTGCTGCTGTTGTCCGCCGCGCGCCGCCTGCCCGCCATGGACCGCTACGTGCGGGACGGCGACTGGAGCGCGCGCAAGCCGCTGGCGCCGTCGCGCAGCGTGCGCGGCAAGGTGGCCGGCATCTTCGGCTTCGGCCGCATCGGCCAGGCCATCGCCGGCCGGCTCGCTGCGCTGGGCATGCAGATCCACTACTACCAGCCACGCCCGGTGGGCGGCGCGGCGGTGCAGGGCGTTCCCGTGCCGCGCGCCGACTCGCTGCTGGCGCTGGCGCATGAGAGCGACTACCTGGTGCTGAGCGCCCCGGCCAACGCGGCCACCCGCCACGCGGTGAACGCCGCCGTGCTGGCAGCGCTCGGCCCGGAGGGGACGCTGGTAAACATCGCCCGTGGCGCGCTGGTGGACGAAGCCGCGCTGATCGCCGCCTTGCAGGCGCGCACGCTGGGCGCGGCGGCGCTGGACGTGTTCGCGCACGAGCCGGAGGTGCCGCCGGCGCTGCGCGCGCTGGACAACGTGGTGCTCACGCCCCATATCGGCAGCCTGACGGTGGAGACGCGCCACGCCATGGGCCAGCTGGCGGTGGACAACCTGCTGGCTCACTTCGCCGGCCAGCCGCTGCTGACGCCGCTGCCCTAGCGCGGACACTGTCCGGAAGCGCACACCGCAGCGTCCGCTTCCGGACGCCGGGCCGCCAGGCGGCGCAACGGCGCGCCCAGCGGCGCGCCGCCCCGGCGTGGCACAGATGTTGCACCTACCAGCCCGGATCAACCACTACGCTCTCATCATGACACTGCGGGACTTCCGTATCGGCTGGCGCAGCTTGCTGCAAGACCCGGCATACTCATTCGTCGTTGTTGCCGGACTCGGCATCGGCCTGGCCGCCGCGCTGCTGCTGCTCGGGCTGGTGCGCCATTCCTGGCAATACAACCGCCACATACCGGAGGTGGAGCAGGTCTACGTGGTGAAACAGCGCTTCAATGCCGACCCCAAGGCGCCCTGGTTCGACCAGGCGCCGCTGATGCTGCGCGCCGCCGCCGCCGGCACCCCGGGCGTGGCCGCAGCCACCGGCTACCTGCCCTCGCGGGCGGAAAGCATGGGCCTGACGGTGCGCATCGGCGGCCAGCTGCGCAAGCTCGACAGCCTGACCGTGCTGCCCGACTTCGCCGCCATGCTGGGCCTGCAGGCGGTGCAGGGCGACCTGGCTGCCGCGCTGCAGCAGCCGGACAGTTTTGCCATCACCGAGGAAGCCGCGCAACGCCTGTTCGGCACGACCGGCGCGCTCGGCATGACCATGCTGGCCGAAGGCAAGCTGCTGCGCGTGGGCGCCGTGCTGCGCACGCCGCCGCCCAGCAGCACCATCCCGTTTGAAACCCTGCTCGGCGTGCACTCGGTACTGGTGGAGGCAGAGGTGCGCGACGAACTGGCGTCCGGCGCGCGCGGCTGGTGGGGCAAGATGCTGGTGCGCGTCCAGCCGGGAGCGTCCGTGCCCGCCATCACCGAGGCGCTGCAGCGCGCGGTGGACACCAATCCGGGCCTGAAGAAGCAGCCGCCCGAAGTGCGCCAGCGCCTGGGCCAGCGCAAGGTGATGGATGTGGCGTTGGCGCCGCTGAAGGACGCCTACTTCGACACCGACGTGGCGCAGAACTTCGTCGCCGCGCCCGGCCCGCGCGCCCATCCGGCCGCCATTGCCGGCCTGGGCGCCGTGGCGCTGCTGATCCTGGCGCTGGCGGCAGTCAACTACGTGAACCTGGCTGCGGTGCGCGTGCTGCGCCGCCAGCGCGAAGTGGCGATGCGCAAAGTGCTGGGCGCCGGTGCGCGCCAGATCGCGCTGCAGCTGCTGGCCGAATCGATGCTGGTGGCCATGCTGGCCACCGTCATCGGCCTGCTGCTGGCGTGGCTGGCGCTGCCGCTGTTCTCGGCACTGGTAAACCGCAGGCTGGACAGTGTGCTATCGCCGGGCTATGTGGGCGCCGCGCTGCTGCTGGGCTGCCTGCTCGGCGTGCTGACGGCGCTCTATCCGGCCTGGATCGCGCTGCGCGTGCGGCCCAGCCAGGTGCTGGCGGGCCGGGGCGACGCCGAATCCGCGCACGGCCTGCGCACGCGCCGCGTGCTGACCGTGCTGCAGGTGGCCGCCGCCATGGGACTGGCCAGCGTGGCCGTGGCCATCAGCTGGCAAACCGGGTACGCCATGCGTGCCTCGCCCGGCTTCGATCCGGCGCCGCTGCTGATCGTGGACCTGCCCGAGCCGGTGCGCATGAGCCCCACGGCGCACAGCTTCGTGGCGGCGCTGAAGGCCCAGCCGGGCGTGGCAGGCGTGGCGATTTCGGAGGATGCGGTAGGGCGCAGCAACGTGTCCTGGTTCCGCGACCTGAAGCGGCTGGACGGCAGAAGCGCCGCCATGGAGATGAAGTCGGTGAGCGCCAACTTCTTCGAACAATACCGTATCCGGCCGCAGGCGGGCCGCCTGTTCGATGCACGGCTGGACCAGGAAGACGACCCGGTGCCGCTGGTGCTGAACGCCATCGCCGCGCGCGAGCTGGGCTTTGCCGATCCGGCCGCCGCCATCGGCCAAACCCTGCTGTTCAGCGGCTTCGACAACAAGGTGATCCACAAGCGCGTGGTGGGCATCGCGCCCGAACTGCGCTTCCATTCGCTGCGCACCGCGCCGCGCGCGGTGGCCTATGAATTGTGGACCGCCGGCATTACCCTCAGCGTGCGCGCGGACAGCGGCAACGGCGCCGGGGCCGCCGGGCTGGAACCGGCGATCCGCGCGCTGTGGCCCAGGTACTTCCCGGATGCGATGCTGAAAACCCGGCCGGCCGCCGACATCCTGGCCGTCAACTACGCCGACGACGCGCGCATGGCGCGCCTGCTGGCGCTGGCCACCGGCATCGCGCTGGCCATCGCGGCGTTCGGCACCTATGTGCTGTCGGCGCACACCGTGCAGCGGCGCGCGCGCGAGATCGTGCTGCGCAAGCTGTACGGCGCGGGCAGCAGCGCCATCGGCGCGCTGGTGGTCAAGGAAGTGGGCCTGCTGGCGCTGCTGGCCGCGCTGATCGGCCTGCCGCCGGCAGCGCTCGCAATCCAGCGCTACCTGGCAGGCTATGTCGAGCACGCGCCGATAGGCGGCTGGACCTTGCTGCTGGCGCTGGCGGCCACGCTGGCGGTGGCCGCCGCCGCCGTGGCCCGCCACGCCTGGCTGGCCATGCGCATGCGGGCGGCGGACGCGCTGCGGGCTTAGGCTTGCGGCGGGACGGCCGCAGGGTCCATGAATACCAATTCCCACAGGTGGCCGTCCAGGTCGGAGAAGCCGTGGCTGTACATGAAGCCCATGTCCTGCGGCTCGCGCAGCGTGGCGCCGCCGGCGGCGACCGCCTTGGCCACGGTGGCGTCGACTTCCTCCCGGCTTTCGCAGGACAGGCAGTTGATCACCTGGGCCGATTCGTGCGCCGAGGACAGCGGGCGGTTGATGAAGGTCTTGAAGAACTCTTCCGTCAGCAGCATGGTGAAGATGTTCTCCGAGATCACCATGCAAGCCCCTTGGTCATTGGTGAACTGCGGGTTGAAGCTATAGCCCAGGGCGGCAAAAAAGTCTTTCGAGCGTGGCAAGTCCTTGACGGGCAGGTTGACGAAAATTTGCTTGTTCATGATGTCTCCAGGTTAGGTGGTTCAATGTATTTCGGTGGCTTTCACAGGCACGACGGCTGGCGCCGCCGGAATTCGACAAATTCGACAAATTATTTTTTCCGGATCAATTGCGTGAGTGTTTGCCCGGCCCGGCCGCTGCGCACGGCAGGGCGGTTTACCATGGGAAAAACACTCTGGAGACCGCTTTGACACGCCACTTACCCTCCCGCCGCCAGGCCCTGCTGGCCGGCCTGGCCCTCGCCGCCGCCGGCTGCGCGCCGCTACCGCGCGCGGGGACCGCATCGGCATCGTCCCGTCAACTGCCGCAGGAGCGGGTGCGCGCCGCCGCGCCATTCCCCATGCCGGACATCAGCGTACCGGATTTTTCCGCCAGCCGGCGCTTCCCGATCACCGATTTCGGCGCCGCGCAGGGCGACCAGCAGAAGACCAGCGCCGCCATCGCCCAGGCAATTGCAGCGGCGCATGCCGCCGGGTCCGGCGTGGTGGTGGTGCCGGAGGGCGTGTGGCCCACCGCCAAGATCCATCTGAAAAGCAATGTCAACCTGCATGTCGCCAAGGGCGCCACGCTGCTGTTCTCGGAACGCCCGGACGACTACCTGCCCGCCGTCATGACGACCTGGGAAGGCTTGGAGTGCTACAACTATTCGCCGCTGGTGTACGCCTACGGGTGCGACAACGTGGCCATCACCGGCGAGGGCACGCTGAAGGCCAAACTGGACGTGTGGAAGGTCTGGTACGCGCGCCCCAAGCCGCACATGGACGCGCTGGTGGCGCTGTACCACCTGGCCGCCAAGCGCGTGCCGGTGGAGCAGCGCCAGATGGCTGTCGGCCAGGCCAACCTGCGCCCGCAGTTCGTGCAGTTCAACCGCTGCCGCAATGTGCTGGTGGAGGACGTGAGCATCGTCGACAGCCCGTTCTGGGTGCTGCATCCCTACCTGAGCCGCGACGTGGTGATCCGCCGCGTGAAGGTGCGCGCACACGGCCACAACAACGACGGCGTGGACCCCGAAATGAGCCAGAACGTGCTGGTGGAGGACTGCGTGTTCGACCAGGGCGACGACGCGATTTCGGTCAAGTCCGGCCGCGACCAGGACGCCTGGCGCCTCAACGTGCCGTCCCGCAACATCATCATGCGCAATTGCCGCGTGAAGAACGGCCACCAGCTGATGGCGATCGGCAGCGAGCTGTCCGGCGGCGTGGAAAACGTGTTCGTGGACAACTGCCACTTCGACAATGCCGGCTCCGGCGCGCGCAGCACCATCAACAACATCCTGTTCGTCAAGACCAACGAGCGGCGCGGCGGCTACGTGAAGAATATCCACGTGTCGAACGTGAGCGCGACCAGGATCGCCGGCGGCGTGCTGAGCGTGGAGACGGACGTGCTATACCAGTGGCGCGACCTGGTACCGACCTACGAGCGGCGGCTGACGCCGATCGAGGGCCTGCACGTGAGCAATGTGAAGGTGGACGAGGCCGCCTTCGTGTGCCGCATCCAGGGCGAGGCGGAAATGCCGGTGAAGGACGTCTCGCTGCGCGGGGTGACGGTGGCCAAGGTGCTCGAAGCCCCGGTCAGCACCGTCAACGTGCAGGGTTTCGTGCACGCCGCGTAGGCGCAGCGCGGGTCTTGTTTGGTGCCGGTATGTTTCCCGACCGCCGGCGCCGGTAGAGCAGCCATCGAGTGGCGCTTGATAGTGGCCCGTGTTCTTGAGCCGGCTTGCATGGTATCGCCCGTTTATGACAGGCGTTTGACCGGCCCCGCTTAATTCAATCTTCACGCACCCATCAGTTTTTCTTCATGCCCGGCCCGCACACTGCGTCCGGCGGCAATGTGGCCGCCAGCAACCATGCGAGGTCGATCATGCTTTCTCACTCTCTCCAATTTGCGCTCGCCGCAGCGGCGGTTGCGCTGCTGGCTGGCTGCGTGGCTGAAGTCAAACCCATCACAACGCCGAACGGCCGCGCCGGCTTCGTGGTCTCCTGCGACGGCGGCGAGCAGGACTGGGACGCCTGCTACAACGCAGCGGCGGATGCCTGCGACGGCAAATACACCATCCTGGACCGCTACCACAATACCGAACGCACCCCGTCCGGCCCCAAGCTGCGGCGCTACCTCGTGGCCGAATGCGGCCGGGCGCGCCGGTAAGCCAGGATTTATATCGCAAACGCTTTAATCGGATGCGAAAATAATGCTTGACCTCCGCGTTTCGGAGGTCTATGATTCATTCATCGCATCCGATCTAAACGAGTGCGACACAAATCCACTCGGAGTGAACCGTACCTTTACAGAGGAAATATCATGAGCAAAATCACCAAAGTCCTGGCCACCGGCAAGACCCGCACCACCGGCACCGACGCCGCCATCTTCTCCGGCAACCATGAAGGCAAGCTGGAGATCCATCTGACCACGCCCGGCAACCCAGTTGCCCCCGAGCACCGCTTCGAGGCCGTCGAAGCGCACCCGACCGCCGAGCAACTGTTTGCCGGCGCCTGGTCGGCCTGCTATAGCGCGGCTGTGGGTATCTCGGCCAAGCAATTGAACGTGGCGCTGCCGGCCGGCACTGCAGTGGAAATCGAAGTGGACCTGGGCCTGGGCGGCGCCGCGTACTTCATCCAGGCCCGCATCAATCTGATCGTGCCCGGCCTGGATGCCGAAGTGGCCGCCAAAATCGCCCATGCCGCCGACGCCATCTGTCCTTACTCGAAAGCCACCAAAGGCAACATCGACGTGGCCATCAACGTCGTGACCGCTTAAAACACCGATATACATATCGCATGCGATGTAAACGTATGCGAACAAAATAACGCTTTAAAGGAGCAATTATCATGAGCAAAATCACCAAAGTCCTGACCACCGGCAAGACCCGCACCACCGGCACCGATGCCGCCATCTTCTCCGGCAACCACGAAGGCAAGCTGGACATCCACCTGACTGCGCCGGGCAACCCTGGCGTGCGCGAATACCGCTTCGACGCCGTGGTAGCCCACCCGACCGCCGAGCAGCTGTTTGCCGGCGCCTGGTCGGCCTGCTATAGCGGTGCGGTCGGCATCGTCGCCAGGCAAATGAACGTGACGCTGCCTGCCGACACGGCGGTGGAGCTGGACGTGGATCTGGGCCTGGGCGGCAACGAGTACTTCATCCAGGCCCGCATCAACCTGATCGCGCCCGGCCTCGACCTCGAAGTGGCCACCGCCATCGCCCACGGCGCCGACGCCATCTGCCCCTACTCGAAAGCCACCAAAGGCAATATCGACGTCGCGCTGACCGTCGTTACCGCCTGAGCGCCGCTGCCCACCGCCCTAAGGAAAACACCATGCACATCCGCCGCAACCTCTTCAAGACCGCCGCCAGCCTCGCCGTGGCCGCCGCCTTCACCTTCGCGCCAGGTTTTGCCGGCGCGGCAACAGCAGCAGCGACGGCGCCAACCGCCGCGGCCACCGCCGACGCCAGCCAGATCCGCCCCTTCCGCATCGACGTGCCGGAAGCGCAACTGGCCGACCTGCGCGCACGCATCAAGGCGACGCGCTGGCCGGACCGCGAAACCGTCACCGACTCGACCCAAGGCGTGAAGCTGGCCACCGTCCAGGCGCTGGCCGACTACTGGGCCACCGGCTACGACTGGCGCAAGGTGGAGGCCAAACTGAACGCGCTGCCGCAGTTCGTCACCAAGATCGACGGCGTGGACATCCACTTCATCCACGTGCGCTCCAAGCACAAGAACGCGCTGCCGCTGATCGTCACGCACGGCTGGCCGGGCTCGGTGGTGGAGCAGCTGAAGATCATCGATCCGCTGGTCAATCCGACCGCGCACGGCGGCAAGGCGGAGGACGCGTTCGACCTGGTGATCCCGTCGCTGCCGGGCCATGGTTTCTCGGGCAAGCCGACCGAAACCGGCTGGGGTCCGGACCGCACCGCGCGCGCCTGGGCTGAACTGATGACGCGCCTGGGCTACAAGAAGTACGCGGCGCAGGGCGGCGACTGGGGCGCCATCGTGACCGACCTGATGGCGGTGCAGGCGCCGCCGGGACTGATCGGCATCCACACCAATATGGCCGGCGCGGTGCCGACCGATATCGACAAGGCGCTGTGGGCCGGCAATCCGCTGCCGGCGGGCCTGAGCGCCGAGGAGAAAAGCGCGACCGGCCAGCTGACCTATGTGTACGACCACGTGGCCTACGCCCGCCTGATGGGCTCGCGTCCCCAGACGCTGACCGGCCTGACGGACTCGCCGGTGGGCCTGGCGGCCTTCCTGCTGGATCACGACGGCCCCAGCCAGGAACTGATCAGCCGCGTATTCAACGGCAAGACGGAAGGCCTGACGCGGGACGACGTGCTGGACAACATCACGCTGTACTGGCTGACCAACACGGCGGTCTCGTCGTCCCGCTTCTACTGGGAAAACAAGCATCCCTTCTTCGCCGTCAAGGGCGTGAAGATCCCGGCCGCCGTGAGCGTGTTCCCGGACGAGCTGTACCAGCCGCCGAAGAGCTGGGCCCAGAGCGCGTACCCGAACCTGGTGTACTACAACAAGCTCGACAGGGGCGGCCACTTCGCGGCATGGGAACAGCCGGCGCTGTTCACGCAGGAAGTGCGGGCCGGCTTCCGTCCGCTGCGCAAGTGAGCGCAGCGCCGCTGCCCGGCTACAGCGCGCAGTCCGGCGGGAAGTCGGCCAGCTGGTAGCCGTCCACTTCCACCAGGCGGTCCATCCGCACGGTCTCGCCGGAACTGAGCGCCACATAGTCGGCGCCTTCCCGGGCGAACACATCCTTGATGACGGCGTCGCGCTGCTGCAGCACGCCGCCGCCGTCGAGGTAGCTGACGCTGGCCTGCTTGCGCAGCGTGGCGAGATCCTCCAGCCGGTCGTGGAACTCGCAGCTGACAGGAATGTACTGCGGCAGTGGTTTTGACATGCGTATCTCCATCAAGGTAGCAGCCAGTGGCTGGTGCCGGGACGCGACCATCCCAGAAAACGGCGCGCGCCTGCGCCGGCCGCCTGCGCGCTGTCGAGCGGCACGCCGGCGGCAGCCAGCAGCAAGCCCTGCATCGCGGGGGCAAACCGGGCCTGGTACTGGTCTGGTTGCGCTTTGAGGTGTGCAGCCGCGAGCCGAAGAAACTGCTGCAGGCCTGGCGGCGGAAGCAGGGCCAGGAAAAACAGCATCTGGCGCCAGGCGTACGCGGTGTTCTTGACCACGATAAGCCGGGCGTGCCAGCCTTCCGCCTTGACTTGCTGGCGGCTGCACATCCAGGTGAAGCAGCGCATCGCCATGTCGTGCAGGTGGGCGGCCAGCGGCTGGGACAAGTGCAGGCCGGCGCAGAGGGCGGCCAGGTTCTGGGTGGTCAGTATCTGTTGCTGCTCGATGAGCATGCCGTTGACTGCAGGATTCCATCCGCCTGGCGGCACCCCGGCGCGCGCCGCGCAAATCCGGGCGAAGGCATCGGCGCCCCGCGCGGTTTTTTCCCCGGCAGGCAGGCGCTCGATTTCGTCATAGTCGATCCCGTAATAGGCTGCATACAGGCTGCCCTTCAGCAGCCCGGCGGCCACCTTTGCCGCCGCAGTGAATTTCGGGGAGAACTGCCCCATGAAGATGTCCGTGGCCAGCTCGTTCACCAGGGGAATCTGCAGGCCGGCGCCGGCCACCAGCGCGTCGAATTCCTGTATCAGCTTGTTGGGCACCACGGCCTGCGGGAACGCCGCCAGCGTGGCGACTGCAAGCTCTTCCAGCGTTTGCCTGGCAAGGCTGCGCGCATCCCGCTCTGTGGAACGGTAACGGTCGATTGCGGCCACCCACGGCAGGCTCTCCAGCTGCACCTGCTTCTCCATACTCAACAACAGCAAAGAGCGGTGGCGCCGGAACGCGCGGTAGATGGCGGCGTACAGTTGACGCAGTACCGGCTCGTCTATGCCGGCAGCCCGGATGTCCGACGTCATCTGCGGCAATACCTGCGCCAGGACTTCGCCCGAGCCGATCAGCCCGCGTTCGATCAGCGCATCGATGGTGTCGTTCAGGCAGCGCTCCGCCTTGGCCCGCATGGACGGAGGAATCGCGGTATCCTGCGGCACACCGGTGCGGGTGCTTTCCTCCGCAGTCACGGCGTGCGCGAGGATGCCTACCTCGTCCAGGCCCTCATCCTGCGGATAGCCGGCAAGGCGCGACAGCACCACGCGCGCAATCGAAGGGAAGGAGGGTGCGCCCACATCGGCCGCCTGCTGGCTGCGCATGCGGCTGCAGGCCGGGGAGCCAGGTTCGCCGCGCTTGTCCCGGTAGCGCTGAAGGATCAGGCGGATTCGTCCCACATCGCGGCCCGACAGGGAAGCCGGATCGCGCGCGCAGCGGCCCAGGAACTCCCTGAGCTGTGCGCTGTGCGCGCCGCTGCGCTCGAACTTGCCGCACAAACGGTGCCGCTCCCTGAGCGTGGCGTAGTCGGCCAGCAGCGCGCGGGCGCGCGCATCCCAGCCTTGCGGATACTGCCTGCACGGCCAGTCTTCGGCCACGGTTTCCAAAAACATTGCAACCATGCGGTCGTACAGCGGCGCCCAGATTTCCACCGCCTCTTTCTGGCGCTGAATGCGCTGGTGCTCCCTGATGCCGCGGAGCTCTTCCACCGTTGCCCGCACATCCTGGCGATGCACCTGCGGCCCGCCGCGTTGCGGCTTGTCACGCGGCGCCGGATAGAAGCGCAGCGAGGAAAAGAAGGGAGCGATCTGGTCCAGCACTGTGCGCGCTTGCTCAGCGTGGCCGTGCGCCGCCAGCCAGGCGACCACCAGCAGCGCGCCTTCCTCGGGCACGTCCACTTGGTAGCAGGCCGTGCGCAGCCGTTCCTGAAGCTGCGCCAGCCCCGCCTCGGTCAGAAAATGCGCGTTCAGGGCAAGCCGGCCGCCGCGCGCCGCGCCTGCCGGGAGCGTAGCCAGCAGCGCCTGCTCGTGCGGCAGCAGCGGCCCGCCCGCGAGCAGGCGCCCGCTGGCGAAACCGCCGGCCGCAACATCCAGCGTGGCCCACTCGGGTATCCCTTCGAGGGGCTGGCGCGAGCCGTAGGCCACTGCGCCGCTCAGCATATTGTCGAGAATCGCCTGCCAGGTGGAGGCCTTGCCCAGCGCCCGCGCGCGGGTGTCCGGGTGCTGGTGGTCCTCGCTGGTCCGAAGGGCTTTGGCAAGCTGAAAGGCCGCATAGGCCGGGGCCGGGCTACCGTGCTGTTTTCCGTCAGTCATATGTCGCCCGAAGTCGCAACCTCGCCAGGGTAAGGGGTCCCGGGGCAGGAATTGAACCTGCGCCCTCTCGGTCTGAAGCCAAGCGTTCTGCCACTGAACTACCCGGGAATTGTCGCCGTGCCTGCGAGGCCTGCTTGCAGGAAGTGGGAGCGATTGTAGCCCAGTATGCCAGTTCGCAGGCGCGCGTGCGGCGGCCGCTAGCGTGCCGCCTTCTTACTCGAGTTCGGCCAGCCTGGCGCGCACCAGGTCGCGCACCAGATCTTTATCGAGTTCCCAGTCAACCGGAATCTGAAAGCAATTCTTGAACACCACGAAACCCTGCAGCCGGTCCTTGAAGTCTTCCATGACCCAGATGCTCCACGGAGAAAAAGTCAGGTGGCGCTTGTAGGCGGCCAGGCCGGCGACGTACTGGCCCTTGCGGTGTATGGTCGGCACGTTCCAGGCGATCTTCGCTTCCAGGCCGGGAAATTCCGCCAATGTGAAATCGATGATGGATTTGACGGTCGAGGCTTTCACCGGCTCCAGTGTGGCCAGGTAGTCCTCGACGGAATGGAATTTCGGCGCGCTCATCCCCGTGTTTTACACACATGCGGGCGCGCCGTCCAGCTTACCAGCGGTAGTTCGCCGTGGCGATCACTTCGCGCCGGTCGCCGGGATAGCAACTGCCGTAGCTGCAGTTGCCCAGGTGCTGCTTATCGAACAGGTTGCGGGCGTTGACCGCCAGCTCCCAGTGCGTATCGAACTGGTAGCCGATGCGCGCGTCCACCAGGGTCACGCCCGGCACCCAGCGGGTATTGTCGAAGTCCGGCACCTTGCTGTTGTAGCGCGCTCCCAGGCCGACCTTCGCGCCGCGCAGCCAGTCGCCGGGCAGGCGCGCGTTGAGCCACAGCGCCGCCTTGTGCGCCGGCACCAGGCCGCTCTTGAGGCCTACCGCAGCGGGATTGGTGTCCCGCGTGATCCTGGCATCGGTGTAGCTGTAGCTGGCCGTGAAATCCAGTCCCTGCGCCAGGCTGGCGTTCGCCTCCAGTTCCAGGCCGCGCGAGCCCACTTCGCCGCGCTGGACGTTGAAGCCGGGATGCTGCGGATCGCCGGCGGGCACGTTCTGCTGAAGTATGTCGAATACCGCTGCCGAGAACATGGCGTTCGCGCCGGCCGGCTCGTAGCGCACGCCGGCTTCATACTGGCGTCCCGAGGTCGGCTTGAAAGACGCGCCTTCGTAAGTGGCGCCAGACTGCGGCTCGAAGGAAGTGGCGTAGCTGACGTAGGGCGAAACGCCGGCCGGCAACAGCCAGACGCCGCCCAGGCGGCCGGTGGCCTTGTTGTGGCGCACGGGCCCCTCGACCCAGGCAGCCACCGCGCGCTCGCGGTATCTGTCATTGCGCACGCCCGCCACGATCACGAAGCGCTGGTCGAACTTGGCCTGGTTTTGCAGGTAGAGGCCGGTCTGCCGGGTTGCGGAGACATAGTTGGGCGCCAGCGCGGGCGAGACGAACGCGCCGGGGCCGCGCTGCTGTGCCAGGTCGTAGGGCATGGCGTCACCGTCGCCACGAGACAGCGCGCCGGTCAGCTTGCTGAAGTCGATTCCGGCGATGGTGCTGTTCTCCCACTTGCCGGCGTTCCAGCGCGCCTCAAGGTAGTTGTCGGTCTGCCAGGCGCGCGATGCGTCATCGATGTGCTGGGCGGCGCGCGTGACCACGGTGTCGCTCACCAAGCCACGGAGGAAATTGACGCGGTAGTCCAGCTTGACCCGGCTGTAGCGGCTGCGGCTGTGGAAGCTGAGGCGTTCGCTGACACGGTGGTCCAGCAGCAGGGCAGCCGACCATTGATCGCGGTAAAAGCGGTCCCAGCCTTTTTCCGCGACCGGGATGTAGCGGCCCACCGCTTCGTAGTAGTTGTACGGGTAGGCGTCGCCGTCGATGCGGTCCTGCTGGTAGTCGGCCAGCAGCGTCACCTCGGTGCCGCTGCCGGGCCGAAAGCTCAGCGAAGGCGCAAAGTAGCGTTCTTCCTTGCTGGCCCCTGGCGTCATCAGGTCGTACTGCTCGGCGAGCGCCACCAGGCGGTAGCGCACGGCGCCGTCGCTGCTCACGGGGCCGGAGAGATCGCCCGCCACACCGCGCCGGTCAATCTCTCCAGCACGCAGGCGGATCTCGCCCTGCGCCGCCTCCGTGGGGCGCTTGGTGAGCGAATTGACCGCGCCGCCGGGGATGTTGCTGCCGAACATCAGGGAGGCCGGCCCGCGCATGAATTCCACCCGCTCCACGCCGTAGCTGTTCAGGCGCGGCACGGCGTAGTTGTGGCCTTTGTCCTTCAAGCCGTCGCGGAAGTTCGCGCCGTTGGTGTTGCCGATGCCGCGCGCGATCGACCAGTCATAGCGGTCGTCGCGGCCGTAAGTGCGGGGCGTGAATCCGGGCAGGTATTCCAACGCCTCGGCAAGAGTGGATACGCCGCGCGCGTCCAGCGCATCGCGTGTCACCACCGAGATCGACTGCGGTATTTCGCGCGTCGGGGTGGCAGTCTTGGTGGCCGTGGTGCTGCGCGCTGCCACGTAGCCGACCACCGGCCCGGTGGCGCTGTCCTCGGCGGCGCTGCCCTGCACCGTGATCTCGGACAGGGTCTGCGCCGCCACCGGCAAGCTGTCGGCAGCGGCAGCGGTGGCAGGAGCACGCTTCCGCACCACATAACTGCCGTTGGGCTGCGGCACCGCCGCCAGGCCCGTGTTGTGCAGCAGCAGGGCCAGGCCGTCCGGCACCATGTGGCTGCCGCTCAAGCCTTTGCTATGCAAGCCGGCGGTCGTCTCGGTGGTGAAGGACAACAAGATGCCCGCTTCCCTGCCGAAGCGGTTCAGTGCCGCTTCCAGCGGCCCGCCGGGAATGGCGTAGGCCCTGGGCGCCGGGGCCACCTCGGCGGCGCCCTCAGCTGCCAGTGCTGCGCCCGGCCACGCTGATGCGGCGACCGTGCCGGCGGCCAGGGCATGGCTTAGGGCGGCCAGCAGGGCGGAGTGCTTGAAAGAGTAAGGCAATTGGGCGCGTGCTCCCATGATCGGTTCCTTGGACAAAGTTGAAGATGTGCGTTGCTCACCTTCCATGTCCCGCGAGAACAGAAAACAGACCACCCTGGCGCAAAATATTTTCAGCGGTGCGCAGGCCGCAGCGTGACCCAGTAGCGCGTGATGAACTGTGTCTCCACCGGCAGGGTGGCGCGCAGCGTGTCCAGGATGAGGCCGGTATCCGCCAGCGGGTAGCTGCCCGACACACGCAGGCCGGCGATAGCCGGGTCGCAGCCGAGGCGGCCATGGCGGTAGCGCCCCACTTCCGCCAGGAAGTCATCCAGGCGCATGCCGCTGGCAACCAGCATGCCGTCGCTCCAGGCGATGCTGTCGCCGTTGACGGCTTCGGCGGGCGAAACGGCACTACCGCTAAAGCGGGCCAGTTCGCCGGCTTGCAGGATGCGCCCAGGGCCCCCGCGCGGTTGCACCGATACGGCGCCTTCGAAGACGTCGACCCGGCCGTGAGCGGCATGCTGGCGCACGGCGAAATGCGTGCCCAGCGGCCGCAGTTCGCCTTGGACGGTTTCGACCACGAACGGCCGGCCTGCGCCGTCCTTGCCGGTGCGCACCAGGATCTCGCCACTGACCAGGTGCACGCGCCGTTCGGCGCCGGAATAGCGCACATTGATGGCAGTGCCGGTGTTCAGGTCGATGCTGCCGCCGTCGGCCAGCGCGATTGTGCGGCGCTGGCCCACGCCGGTGCGTTCGTCCGCGCTCCACGCGCGCCAGGGCGTGTGCTCCTGCGCCAGCCAGGCGCCGCCGCCGGCGCCGAACAGCAGTGCCAGCGTCTTGATGGCGTCGCGCCGCCGGGCCTGGTGCGGACCGGCCTGCGGCGCATCGAGCAGCGCGCCACGGGCCACCTGTGACACGAACGGGGACGCCGCCCGTCCCGCAGCGGCAGAGCCGCCCAGCGCGCTGCGCCACTGCGCGTTGACGGCGGCTATGCGCTGCCAGGCGCGTTCATGATCCGGATGCTGCTGGCGCCACCGCTCCAGGCCATCGCGGGCGGCGTCCCCGGTCTCGGCGGACTGCAGCTCGACCAGCCACTCCACCGCGCGCCGCGCCACCGCTGGCGGTACAGGCGGCGCAGCTGCCGCTGCGGCGGCGACCTCGGCATCGGCGGCGGCGGCTTCGGCGGTGTCGGCGCCGCGCATCAGTCCTGCGCCAGGGCGAAGTAGCACTGCGTACCCGCGCGCACCAGGTGGCGCTTGACGGTGCTGACCGAAATGCCAAGCTCGGCGGCAATCTCCGCCTGGCTCAACCCGTCCAGCTGGGCGTACAGGAAAGCCCGCTTGACCTGCGGCGGCAAGCCGGCCAGCAGGCAGTCGATCTCGACCAGCGTTTCCAGCAGCATGGCGCGCTCTTCGGGCGACGGCGACAGCGCCGCCGGGGCCTGCGCCAGCGCGTCCAGGTAAGCCCGCTCGATCTGCTCGCGGCGCCAGTGGTTGGCCAGCACGCGCTGCGCCACAGTGGTGAGGAAGGCGCGAGGTTCGGCTATCGCGACCGGCTCGTCGCGCGCCAGCAGGCGCAGGAAGGTGTCGTGCGCCAGGTCCGCGGCGCGGTGCGAGCAGCCCAGCTTTTTGCGCAGCCAGCCCTGCAGCCAGCCGTGGTGGTGGCTGTAGAGGCTGTGGACCTGCAGCTCAAGGAGGGCCGGTTCGGCGACGGACATGACAGTTCCCGGTCAGGTGCCGGGCACCGACAAATGTGAATAAGAATTATTCTCATTCTAGCGCACGCTTATTGTTTAAGCAATTGCCATCTGGCAGTGTCCTAAGCGCGCTTCCGCACAGACCAACTGTTTGTTATCGGGTAGCTTGATGATACCGGGCTGTTCAAGGCCTAATGACTAGGAGACCATCATGAAATTCCCACTAAAAACAACACTTGCGGCTTGCACCATGCTGCTTGGCGGACAAGCAATGGCTCAGATCACGCTGTATCAAGGCGAAGGCTGGCGCGGACGCGCCGTCACCATTTCCAGCACCTCGGACGACTTGCGCCGGGCCGACTTCAACGACCGCGCCTCATCCGTGGTGGTGGAAAAGGGCCGCTGGGAGGTGTGCGAGGACGCCGGCTTCCGTGGCGCATGCCGCATCCTCAAGCGCGGCAGCTATGACTCGCTGGCCGGCATGGGCCTGAACAACAGCATTTCGTCCGTGCGCCAGGTGCGCGGCAACCGCCGGGTCGACAACGAGGCCCCGGCGCCGATGCCGCAACCCAGCTACGAATACCGCCAGCGCCCGAACGAACGCACCTATGAGGCGCGCGTGACCTCGGTGCGCGCCGTGGTGGGGCCGCCGGAACAGCGCTGCTGGGTTGAACGCCAGCAAGTGCAATCCCAGGACAACCGCCCCAGCACCGGCGGCATGCTGGCCGGCGCCATCCTCGGCGGCGTGCTGGGCCACCAGGTGGGCGGCGGGTCGGGACGCGACATCGCGACCGTGGGCGGCGCGCTGGCCGGCGGCGCGATCGGCGCCAACGCAGGCCGGGGCGGCAACAACACCTATGGCCAGGATGTGCGGCGCTGCGAAAACGTGGCCAACGCCACGCCGCAGTACTGGGACGTTACCTATGTGCACCGCGGCGTGGAACACCGTACCCAGCTGGCTTCGGCGCCGGGTGAGTACATTCCGGTGAACCGCGACGGCGTGCCGCGCATGTAGGAAGGCGCGTTGCCGCAGGCGCGCGAAATTCCGCTTGAACCTGACGTAACGTGAGGATTTAGGATGCACCGCATGACTACACCATGCGAGCGACCCTATGAGCTGGATTGAAAAATTGCTGCCGCCCCGCATCAAGGGCGGCAGCGCGCGCCAGGCGGTACCGGCGGGACTGTGGATCAAATGCCCGGCTTGCGAAGCGGTGCTGTACCGCCCCGACCTGGAAGCGGGCCTGCAGGTTTGTCCCAAGTGCAGCCACCACATGCGCATCGCCGCGCGCGCCAGGCTGGACGCGCTGCTCGATGCGGGCGGCCGTTACGAAATCGGCCAGGAAGTGCTGCCGGTCGATACGCTGAAATTCAAAGGCAGCAAAAGCTACCCCGAACGCCTGCAGTCCGCCATGGACAGCACCGGCGAAACCGACGCCATGATCGTCATCGGCGGCGCCGTGCTGTCGGTGCCGGTGGTGGTGGCCTGCTTCGAGTTCAATTTCATGGGCGGCTCGATGGGCTCCGTGGTGGGCGAACGCTTTGTGCGCGGCGTGCAGGCGGCAATCGACCAGCGCGTGCCCTTCGTCTGCATCACCGCCAGCGGCGGCGCACGCATGCAGGAAGGCTTGCTGTCGCTGATGCAAATGGCCAAGACCACCGCCATGCTGGCCAAGCTGGCGGAGCAGGGCCTGCCATTCGTGTCGGTGCTGACCGATCCCACTTCCGGCGGCATCTCCGCCTCGTTCTGCTTCCTGGGTGACCTGGTGATCGCTGAGCCGAAGGCCTTGATTGCCTTCACCGGCGCACGCGTGATCAAAAGCACGCTCGGCGTCACGCTGCCGGACGGCTATCAGCGGCCGGAGTTCCTGCTGGAGCGCGGCGCCATCGACATGATTGTCGACCGGCGCGAGATGCGCACCGAGCTGGCGGCGCTGCTAGCGCTGCTGCTCAAGCTGCCCAGCGACGCAGTGGTGTGAAGTACACTGGCGCGCATGAAAGCACTGACATGAAAGCACTGAGAATCGGCGAACTGGCGGCACGCTCCGGACTCACGGTGCGCGCGCTGCACCACTACGACAGCATCGGCCTGCTGCGGCCGTCGGCGCGCGCCGATTCCGGCCACCGCCTGTACAACCGGGACGACGCCGCGCGCCTGCACCAGATTCTGGCGCTGCGCAAATTCGGCATGGCGCTGGCCGACATCGGCACCTTGCTGGCCAGCCCGGACGCGCCGTTTGCCGGCGTCGTGGCGCAGCAGATCGAAGCGCTCGACCGCCAGATCGCGCAAGCGTCGGCGCTGCGGGCGCAGCTCACGCAACTGCAGCGGCATATGGACGGCGGCGGCAAGCCGGAGCTGGAAGACTGGCTGGCCACCCTGGAACATATGCACTTGTACGAGCAATACTTCTCGCAAGAGGAGCTGCGCCGGCTACCTTTCTGGCAGCAGGACGCGCGCCGCAACCAGGCCTGGGCCACGCTGGTTACCGAGCTGCTGGAGGCGATTGCGCGCGGCCTGCCCGCCGCCGCCCCGGAAGCCGGCGCATTGGCGCAGCGCTGGATGCAGATGCTGGAAGATGACACCGGCGGGGATCCGGAATTCGCGTGGCGCATGACGCGCATGCTGGAGCAGGAAGCCTCGGCGCAGCGGCTCACCCGCATCACGCCGGAACTCAAGCAGTACGTGGCCGAGGCATGGGGCGCGCACCGCCTGGCGCTGTATGCGAAATACCTGCATGCCGCCGAAGTTCAGCACATGCGCGAGCATGGCGGCAAGCACTTCCGCGCGTGGATGGCGCTGATCGTGACGGTGCACCGCCACATGGCCAGCGGCATTGCGGCCCATGAACCGTCATCGCAGGGACTGGCCGCCGAGTGGATGAGACTATTCCATTTGCGCTGCGGCGGCGATCCGGCCACGCTGGAGCGGATCCGGCTTGCGCACGAGCGCGAACCAGCGCTGCTGAAGGGCACCTGGGTCAGCGCTGCCATGCTGGACTACATCCGCGCCGCGCAGGCCGATTTCAGCGGTTGAACGTCACGACTGTCGAACCGGAACCGGTCCTGCGGTTGTCGTCCCTGCCGATGGTGCGCGATGCCAGCGCGGCCGGCGCGGTCCATCTTCGGCAGCCAGCTTGAATGGGGCAAGCTGCCGGCAGTCTCAACCGGGCGGTGCGTCGGCTATCCTGGCGAGCTGGTTGGCGCGCTCCTGTTCGATGTGATAGCCCGCCGTCCCCATCGGCATGCCCGCCGCGTTCAGCGCGAAGCAGGCCAGCTGCAGGCCGGATTCAATAGCTTCGGACACCACTTCCGTGGCGCCGGCGGCTTTCAGGGCCTGGGCGTGCCGCGCGTCGCGCGCCCTGGCCAGCAGGCACAGGTGCGGGTAGTGGCGCCGCAGCGCGCTCACTGCCTGCAGGGCCGCGCGCGGGTCGTCCATGGTCAGCACCACGCAAGCCGCGTCAACGCTGCCCAGGCGCTGCAACAGCTCGGGCAAGGCGGCGTCGCCCGAATACACGCAATCCTCCTGCCGCTTCTTGCGCGCGTCTTCCACCAAATGGCGGTCGCGCTCCACCGCGATGTACTGGATACCCTGGCGCCCCAGCACATCCGCAACCAGCTGGCCGACCCGGCCGTAGCCGCCAATGATGACGTGGCCGGCACGGTGGCCCAGCGCCTGGCCATCGCCACGCGCTTCGCCCGCTGCGTCCTGGCCGGCGCGGCCGCGCCGCGCGATGAACGCGCCGGCCGCCGCCGCGCCGGGGGCGAGCAGCATGCTCAGGCTCACCACCAGCAGCAGAAACTGGCTGTCGGCGGGCGTCAGCAACTGCGTGCTGACCGCATAGGCCAGGATGATAAAGGCAAATTCACCGCCCTGTCCCAGCAACAGCCCGCCCTGCAAGGCGGTGGCCCAGCCCAGCGGCGCCAGCAGCAGCATGATGACCAGCGCCTTGATCGCCAGCAGCCCCAGCACGGAGGCCGGGAGCAGCAACGGGTAGTCCGCCACCACGCGCAAATCGACGCCCATGCCGACCGACATGAAGAACAGGCCCATCAGCAAGCCTTTGAACGGTTCGACGATGATTTCCACTTCGTACTGGAACTCGGTATCGGCCAGCAGCAGGCCAGCCAGCAAGGCGCCCAGCGCCAGCGACAGGCCGCCCGCTGCCGTGAGGGCGGCGATCCCCAGCGTCAGCAGCAGGATGAGGGCGACAAACACTTCCGGCTGGCGCTGCACGGCTGCCGACGAGAACAGGGGCCGGACAACGCGCCGCCCGACGATGTAGATCAGCGCAATCGCCGCAACCGCTTTCGCGACCGCCAGCAGCAGCGACAGCCACAGCGCCTCGTCGCTATCGCCTGCGAGGCCCTCGACCAGGATCAAGGCCGGCACCACGGCCAGGTCCTGCAGCATCAGGATGGCGAAGCACTTCTGGCCCAGGGGGGTCTTGAGCGCATGCTGTTTGCTCAGCAGCGCCATGGCCACGGCGGTACTGGACATGGCGAGTGTCATGCCAATGGCCATGGCGGCAGGTGGCGGATTGCCGAACGCGAATGCGAACAGGCCGATGGCAACGGCGGTGAGCACCACCTGCGCAGCGCCGGTGCCGAATACGTCGCGCCGCAGCGCCCACAAGCGGCCTGGCGACAGCTCCAGCCCGATCATGAACATCATGAACACAATGCCCAGTTCGCCCAGCGGCTGGATGCGCTCAACGTCATGGAAAGTGACATGCGACAGCCAAGGCATGCCGCCAGCCCAGCTGGCAAGGCCATGCGGTCCGAAGCAAACGCCTATGATCAGGAAGCCCAGCATCTGGTTGATGCGCAGGCGCTGCATTACCGGCACGAGGATGCCGGCCAAGGCCAAAAACAAGAGTGCTTCACGTAGTTCGTAGGCGGACATGCGGGATCCAGGGCGGTGTAGGGTTGCTGCGAGTGTAGGGGCCCGATGGCGGCGGCACAAGTAAGGCGGGCAGTTCCCAGTGCGTTTTTCCGGAAGAGATAAGCTTTATCATGGAACATCTGCCGGCTCGCCAGCTGCGCCGCTGACTGCGGGGCGCCTGTCAGCGTCCAGGCCGCCGCGCACGGACAGCGTGGCCAGGTAGGCGCACAGCATGTCGGCGAGGGCGTCCGCATATGCCGTGATTTCCCCATCCGTGCGCGGCATTTCCGAGAACTGCTTGCCGACGGCGCCGAGGGTAGCCATGAGCAGATCGCCTGCCATTGCGCGCACCGGTTCGGCGGCGGCCGGCAGCGCTTCCAGCATGAAGGCCTGGACCATGCGGTCTCCGGCGGCCCTGGCCTCGGCCGCTTCCGGCGCGTCGCGGTAAAAGGGCGCGGCATCGTCGAGCGCCGTGCGGACCTCCGCTTCTTCGCATTCCGAGCGCACGAAGGCGTGTACCAGCATGCGCAGGCGTTGCAGCGGCGGCGTGCCGGCCTCTTGCAGAATGCTGGCCAGCATGGCCGACGTTTGCTGCCATTCATCGCTTTGCAGCCGGAACAGGATGGACGCCTTGTTCGGAAAGTACTGGTACACCGACCCCACGCTCACGCCGGCGCGCTCCGCCACACGGGTGGTGGTGAAGCGGTGCGCCCCTTCCTTCGCCAAAACCTGAATAGCCGCTTGCAAAATCACGGAAACGAGCTCGTTCGAACGTGCCTGTTTCGGCTGTCTGCGCGAGGAAATGCGGGGGCTGCGGGGTGGCGTCATGGCGGGAGCAGGGAACGCGAATATGAAATGTGAAGGATTCTTCATATTATTACTGCTCTCAATTCAGAAAGGAATACCCATGACGACCCTGACCAACACCCCTGTCGGCCCGCTGCTTGAGCGTCTGTTCGCCGAGGCCAGCAGCACGCCGATACCTGCAATGGCGGCGTTCGCCGCGCTGCTCCCGGCGGAGCGCGCACGCATGATGGGCAGCAAGACCGAATACCGCGAGCTGTACGCGCAATTGAAAGAGGCCGCGATTCCGGTCAGCCGCGCGACCGGCGCGCTGCTGTACATGCTGGCGCGCAGCACTCAGGCCAGCGCCATTGTCGAGTTCGGCACATCGTTCGGCATCTCGACCCTGCATCTTGCCGCAGCCTTGCGCGACAACGGCGGCGGCCGGCTGATCACCACGGAATTCGAGCCATCCAAGGCGCAGCGCGCGCGCGCCAATCTCGATGCCGGCGGCCTGCTGGACCTGGTGGAAATACGCGAAGGCGACGCGCTCGAAACGCTGCGCGCGGACCTGCCGGAATGGATCGACCTGCTGCTGCTGGACGGCGCCAAGGCGCTGTATGCGGATGTGCTGCGCCTGGTGGAGCAGCGGCTCCGGCCCGGCGCCCTCATCGTTGCCGACAACGCCGACTACTGCCCCGAGTACCTGGCATTGGTACGCGCGCCGCAAAGCGGGTATCTGTCCCTGCCGTTCGGCGGCGATGTGGAGCTGTCGATGAAGTGCGGCTAGCAGGCCAGGGGGAAATGTGTCGCGCAGGATACGGGGCTGTCGGCAAATTTTACATCCGCAGAGGTCATATCAGTTGTGCGAGAGTTAAGTCTTTGTTTTTAAGGAAACATTTCCAGTTGGCATAGATTATGCTCTTAGGTAATCGATGTATTCATTAGGAATCAGACTTCCAACGACTTCGCTTCCATAACGATACAGCCGTAGCACCTATCCGATCATTTCCTTTCAACCAGAGAATTATCTTGAAAAAAATCTTTGCAGCCTTGGCGGTTGCCGCCGCCCTGTCCCCGTTTGCCAGCGCCCAAGCCGCCACCATCAGCTTTGCCGATACCAAATCCATCGCCACCACGAACTGGACCGATTTCCTCAGCTTCGGTAAATTCGACAGCAGCCTGGGCACCCTGACCTCAATCAAATTCGACCTGAGCGGCACGGTCCAGGGTGCTGGCAACGCCGAGAGCCTGGATGCCGCAGCTTCCAGCGTTACCCTGAGCCTGGGCGCACTGCTGGGCTTGACCCGTCCAGACGGCAGCACGCTGGTTGTGACCAATCCTCTGTTTAGCCAGGTATTCGAATTCGGCGCCTTCGACGGCACCATCAACTTCAGCGGCGCTTCCGGCGGCAGCACCGGCACCGTGTCGGCAAACGGCTCGAACTCCTTCACCAGCTTCAATGCCAGCGACTTCTCGCTGTTCTCGGCATTGGGTGGCGGCACCATCAATCTGGGCCTGAACGCCATCGGCAATTCGAGCGGCACCGGCGCCGGCAACCTGCTGACCCAGTTCAACACGTCGGCAGCCGGTAACGTGCTGGTCACCTACACCTACACGCCTACCGGCGAAGTGCCAGAGCCAGCAACCCTGGCAACGCTGATCGCCGGCCTCGGCCTGATGGGCGCCGTACGCCGCCGCGCGAAGAAGCAGGCGTAATACCGTAACGCCGTAAGGGCTGGCCGCACTGGCCTGCCGCGAACAAAAAAGCCGTCTTGCCAACCTCGATCGGCAAGACGGCTTTGTCGTTTGACGGCGCTGATCCGCGGCGTGTTACTTGGCCTGCGCCGCTTCCTCGATCAGTTTGGCCACCGCGGCCGGATTCGAGGTCATCACCACATGCGAAGCGCCCGGAATGGCGACGGTTTTGCGCGACTTGGCGCGCTCAGCCATGAAGCCCAGTGCCGCAGCCGGAATGTTCTTGTCGGCGGTGCCGTAGACGAAGTAGGACGGCACGCTTTTCCAGGCTGGCGCACCTGCCGCTTCGGCCAGGGCCGCCTCGGCGATAGGACGCTGGGCAATTGCCATCAGATCGGCCTCAGCCTTCGGAACGTCGGCAGCGAACTGCTTGTGGAACTTATCTTGCTGGATGTAGAAGTCCTTGCCGCCGTCCGCCAGCGCCACCGGCTCGGCCAGCGCGCCGCCCAGCGTGCCGCCTGGATAGCGGCCGGACAGCTCGAGCGCGGTCTCACCCTGTTCAGGGGCGAACGCGGCCACGTACACCAGGCTCTTGACGTTGGGCTGGCCGTTCGCTGCCGCCGAGATGACGGCGCCGCCGTAGGAATGTCCCACCAGCACGACCGGGCCTTTCACGCTACGCACGATATCGGCCACCACATTCGCATCGCCCTTCACGCTGCGCAGCGGATTGGCTGCGCCGATGACGTTGTACCCGTCTGCACGCAGCTTGGCGGCGACGCCGTTCCAGCTGGTTGCGTCGGCGAAGGCGCCGTGCACCAGGACCACGGTCGGCTTGACGCTGCTTGCAGGCGCTGCGGACGCTGCGGACGCTGCCATGGCAGGTGCTGCGGCGGCGCCGATGATCGACAGGGCGAGGGCGATGTTTTTGATGGCTTTCATGGTGAATCCTTTCGTGAGAGATTTTATTTAGCGAACCAATATATAGTGCACTACTTGTTTACTACAGGCTTCTTTGTTTGCAACCGATGTGAAGAAGTATAAGTAGTACGCTAATCAATAGCAAGCTATTTTTGTAAAAATTTTTCAGGCGTGCGAAGAGGACAAAATCGGCGCCGCGTTGCGATGCTACAATCGCCCTGTCGAAAAAGGTGGGCCGGCGTGGTGAGCCCCGGCCAACTCCAGGCATGGAGTGATGCATTTTCTCAGCCTCAGCGCTGAAAACCACGACGAGAGCGGACGTGCGCCGATTTCTCGTGGAACTTTTTTGACGTGCCCTGCCGCCCGGCGGGGCTGTGGTTCTCGCGGATCGACGCGCGTCCTTTGTAGCCATAGGCAAGAAAGGACGTTCCCATGCAACATACTCCCATCCTCGTTGTCGGCGGGTCCCTGGTTGGACTCTCCACCTCGCTGTTCCTATCGTGGCACGGCGTGGCCCACATCGTTATCGACAAGCACCCCGGCAGTTCGCCGCATCCCCGCGCCATGGGCTTTACCGAAACCACCCTGGAGCATTACCGCGCGGTCGGCATCGCCGACCAGATTCCACAGGTGCCGGCCGGCACGCGCTTGCGGCGCGTGACAGTGGACAGCCTGGCCGGGGACTGGAAAAGCGAACAGGCCTGGACACCCGGCGAAGCGCCGGTCCGGCCGAGCGAACTATCGCCGTGCACCGGTGCCGCCATCGCCCAGGACCGGCTGGAGCCGATTCTGC
Source organism: Massilia sp. Root351 (assembly GCF_001425045.1). GTDB lineage: Bacteria > Pseudomonadota > Gammaproteobacteria > Burkholderiales > Burkholderiaceae_D > Rugamonas. The sequence goes on from NZ_LMDJ01000003.1 coordinate 318,116, forward strand.
GGGCGGCGGCAATCAAGCGCGGCGCGGATTGCCGCACCAGTACCGAACTCATCGATTTCCGTCTGGAGCAGGACGGCGTGCTGGCGCAGGTGCGCGACCGTATTAGCGGGCAGCAGTATGAAATCGGCGCGCGCTACCTGATCGCAGCCGATGGCGCCGCCAGTCCCATCCGCGAAAAACTCGGCATACCGCGCAGCGGAGTTGGCCATCTTGGCGTATTGCGCAGCGTACTGTTTTATTGTCCGGGCGCGGATGCCTTTCTGCAGCGCGGCGCGCAGCAGTTCACCATCGAGCAACAGGGATACCGCGCCTTCCTGACCACGTATGGCGACAGCCGCTGGGTGCTGATGCTGGACGGCGACGAAGACCGCACCGGCGCGGAACTGCAGTCGGCGATCCGCCGCGCGCTCGGTGCGGACCTGGCCTTCGAGATCATCACGACGGGGCGCTGGGAACTGGCAGGGCGCGTTGCCGATACCTACCGCCACGGGCCGATCTTCCTGGCGGGCGACGCTGCCCATCAGCTGCCGCCCACGCGCGGCGGTTTCGGCGCCAACACCGGCATCGACGACGCCTGGAACCTCGCATGGAAATTGAAGCGCGTGCTCGCCGGCGAGGCGGCACCGGGCCTGCTTGATACCTACGACGCGGAGCGGCGGCCGATCGGCTGGCTGCGGCACCAGCAGACGTTTTCCCGACCCGATTACGCGACGCGGGCCGGCGCGGCCTTCACGCCAGACCCGCTATTCGGCAACGACGCCCTGGAGTTTGGCCAGCTGGTTCGATCCGCAGCAGTGGCCGGCGCAGGCCCGGACCTGCCGGCCGCCGCCGCGCCCGGGCAATGGATCGGCCAACCCGGAACCCGCGCGCCGCACGTGTGGCTGGAAAGGGCGGGCCGGCGCATGTCGTCGCTCGACCTGTTCGGTAAGGATTATGTGCTGATCTCGGCGAGCGAGACGTGGCTGGCCGTGGCCGGGGAGCTGGGTCTGCAGCCCGTGGCGGCGGGCACCGGCATCGTATTCCCGCCCGCGCAACCCTTCGGCGCCCTGTTCGGCGTACCGCCGGAAGGCGCCACCGTCGTGCGGCCGGACGGCGTCATCGGCTGGCGCAGCCAGGGCGCGCCCGACGGCGGCAGCATCGGCGAACTGGTCGCTACGCTGATGCGGTAACCGGAGCGCGCTTGTCCTTGAAAAAGGCCCATGCTTCCTCGGCTGCCTCGATGTCGGCGTTCTGGGCGCCGGGGAACCAGGAAAACAGGCCAGGATAGCGTTTCAGCGCACTGGGCTCGGCATGGCCGCCGCCTTCTATCTTCAGCAAGCAGACCTGCAGCGCCGCGGGGTCGGCGCCCCAGGTATAGCGGGTAACGCGCGTGGCGGCGCCAGGCCGCTGCTGCGCGATGGCGGTGACGGCGGGTTCGCCACGCAAACCGGCCAGCTCGCGCCACACGGCGACCGATTCCTCCACGCTGGTCATCGGCGCGGCAAGCGAGGAGAAGATGCGGAACTGGTAGAGGAACTTACGCCCCGTGTAGGGAATAAAGGGATCGGCCGTGCCTGCCATGAACAGGACCGGCAGCGGCGTGCGGGGCTGGCCGCAGTTACTGGCAACGGGCATGGCGGCCAGCGCCACCGACAAGGCTGCCAGGCGCGGCGCGATCTCCGTCGCCGCACGGTAGGCCATCATGCCGCCCTTGGAAACGCCCATGAGATAGACCCGCGCCGGGTCGGCGTCATCCTCCGCAATGGCGCGGTCTATCAAGGCGCCGATCAGCGCACTGTCGTCGGATTTGGGATTGGCGGTGACACCGGCGTAGCTGTCGTTCCACGCGCGCTCGCCCCGGCGCTTGCTGCCATTCGGCGCAATCACCAGCAGCTGTTCGCGCTCGGCGATTTCCAGCCACAGCGACAAGGGAGACGGCGGAAAACTCAGCCCGAGCAATTGCTCGGCGGAGGAACCAGCGCCGTGCAGCAATATCACCAGCGGCCGCTTGCCCATAGCGGCGCGGCTGGGCACCGCCTTCAGGAAGTGGCGGACGCCTTCGGGGCGGAACAGCGTACCGGTTTCAATGCGCGCCTTAGCGCCTGTGCTGGTCTCGCTGCCCCGGAAGAAGTCCCGCAAGCCTTACTCGACCGTCACCGACTTGGCCAGATTGCGCGGCTTGTCGACGTCGGTGCCGCGCGCCAGGGCGGAGTGGTAGGCCAGCAGCTGCAGCGACACCACGTGCAGGATAGGCGACAGCTGGCCGTAGTGCTCGGGCATGCGGATCACGTGCACGCCGTCGCCGGAGGTGATGCGCGAATCGACGTCGGCGAACACGAACAGCTGGCCGCCGCGCGCGCGCACTTCCTGCATGTTCGATTTCAGCTTTTCGATCAGCGTGTCGTTCGGGGCGATGGTCACCACCGGCATTTCCTCGGTCACCAGCGCCAGCGGGCCGTGCTTCAGTTCACCCGCAGGGTAGGCCTCAGCGTGGATGTAGGAAATCTCCTTGAGCTTGAGCGCGCCTTCCAGCGCGATCGGGTAGTGCAGGCCACGGCCCAGGAACAGGGCGTTTTCCTTGCGCGCGAATTCTTCGGCCCAGGCGATGATCTGCGGCTCCAGCGCCAGCACCGAGGTGATGGCCGATGGCAGGTGGCGCATGGCTTTCAGGTGCGCGCTTTCTTCTTCGTCCGTCAGGCGGCCGTTCACTTGCGCCAGGGTCAAGGTGAGCAGGAACAGCGCGGCCAACTGGGTGGTGAAGGCCTTGGTCGAGGCCACGCCCACTTCCACGCCGGCGCGGGTGATGTAGGCCAGTTTGCATTCGCGCACCATGGCGCTGGTGGCCACGTTGCAGATGGTGAGGGTGTGCTCCATGCCCAGCGAACGCGCGTGCTTGAGCGCGGCCAGGGTATCGGCGGTTTCGCCGGATTGCGAGATGGTGACCACCAGCGTGCGCGGGTCGGGCACCGAGTCGCGGTAGCGGTATTCGCTGGCGATTTCCACGTTGACCGGGACCTTGGCGATCGATTCGATCCAGTACTTGGCGGTGGAGCCGGCGTAATAGCTGGTACCGCAGGCCAGGATCAGCACGCGGTCGATTTCCTTGAACACCTTGTAGGCGCCGTCGCCGAACAGCTCGGGCATGATGCCGGTGATGCCTTCCAGCGTGTCGCCGATGACGCGCGGCTGCTCGAAGATCTCTTTCTGCATGTAGTGGCGGTACGGACCCAGTTCGGCCGCGCCGGTGTGCGCGTGCACGGTCTTGACTTCGCGCTCGGCGGACTTACCGTTGACGTCCACGATCCACACTTTACCCAGTTGCAGGTCGACCACGTCGCCTTCTTCCAGGTAGATGATCTGGTTGCTGGTGCCGGCCAGCGCCATGGCGTCCGAGGCGACGAAGTTTTCGCCTTCGCCGATGCCGACGATGAGCGGCGAGCCCTGCCGCGCTGCCACCACGCGGTGCGGCTCCTCGCGCGAGAACACGGCGATGGCGTAAGCGCCGTGCAGGCGCTTGACGGCTTGCTGCACGGTCTCGAACAGGTCGCCGTTGTACATATGGTCGACCAGGTGGGCGATCACTTCGGTGTCGGTCTGGCTCTGGAACACATAACCCAGCGCGGTCAGTTCGGCGCGCAGCTCGTCGTGGTTTTCGATGATGCCGTTGTGGACCAGCGCGATGCGCGCGTTGTCCGAGCTAGGCGAGAAGTGCGGGTGGGCGTTGTGCGAGGCGGGTGCGCCGTGTGTGGCCCAGCGGGTGTGGGCGATGCCGGTAAAGCCGCTCAGGCCGGTTTCCGCGACCTGCTTTTCCAGGTCGGCCACGCGCGAGGTGCTGCGCGAGCGCTGCAGTTGGCCGTTCACGTGCAGCGCCACGCCGCAGGAGTCGTAGCCTCGGTATTCCAGGCGCTTCAGGCCTTCGAGCAGGATGGGGGTGATGTTACGTTGCGCTACCGCGCCGACGATGCCGCACATGAAAACCTCTGTATGGATAGTTAATGAATCCATACTAGAGCAGCGGTCTTGAAATAAGCTTTCTAAATTCAATCGTGTATGAAATATTCTTTCATTCAAGTATAATAATGAAATTAAATTTCACTTAATGTCTTATATTTTATGAATATTCCAGAACTGGATGAAGTAGACCGTCGCATCCTGAACGTGCTGCAGCAGAATGCGGCTTTGACCAATGCCGAGCTGGCACTTGCAGTGCACGTGTCGCCGCCCACGTGCTTACGGCGCGTGAAGCAGCTGACGGAAACCGGGGTGATCCAGCGGCAGGTCGCTATCGTATCACCGGAAAGCGTGGGCGCGCGCCTCACTGCCATCGTGGAGATCACGCTGGATGTGCAGGCGGCCGAACGCATGGCGGAGTTCGAGCAGCATGTAGCAGGCGACGACGCGGTGCTGCAGTGCTACCGGGTGTCGCCGGGGCCGGACTTCGTGCTGGTGATACAGGTGGCGGACATGCCAGCCTACAACGCGCTGGCGCACCGGCTGTTCGCGGCGCATACCAACGTGCGCAACGTGAAAACCTACTTCTCCACCCTGCGCAGCAAGTTCGAAACGCGCATCGCGGTGTAGCTTATACAGGCTTATCCATAGCTTATCCAAGGTTTATCCAACGATTATTCAACCGTATATCCACCGTATATTCACCGCTTATGCACGGGGTTATCCACCATCTTTACCACGGTTATACCAGCCTTATTCCATGCTTTTCCAGAGGGTTTTCTACAGGGTTGTCCACAGGCCGAAAATGGCGCTGACGGGCGCCAAAGCCGCACCCAGCCTTGCTCCGTAGGGCAACAGGAAGGCCAGGATCAGCGCGCCGGCAGTGAGAAAGCCGGTCCAGCCGACTACGCCAGCGCCGACGCCCCACAAATCGCTGCAGGAAAGCAGGGCTGCCGCCAGCAGCAGCGCGCCGGCCACGCGCAGGCTGCTGCGCGCGAGGGGCGTGGCATCGCGGCCGCGCCATTGCTGGTGGTGGCGGTCCATCGCCAGTGCCAGGGCAGCCATGCCCGCGTAGCACAGCGCCAGCGCGCCCAGAGTTTGCAGCGCGGCCATCATGCACCGGCCTTGCCGGCGGTGCGGGCGCCGGCGACAGCGGCGGTATTGCTCGCCGCAGGCTTGGCGGCCGCTCCGCCGCGCACGCGCCAGGCGGCGGCTACCAACAGCAGGCCGAAGGCGAGCGAGGTCAACTCCACGCCGGCGCGCTCCCAGTCCCCTTGCGCGACGTAGCCGGCGAAGTGCTGGCCGGTGGTGGCGGCGTTCAGCGCCGGCAGCAGCAGGCAAAGCGTTGCGGCGGCGAGCAACTGTTCGCGCCAGGCCTGCGCGGCGGGACGCAGGGCGGCGTGCAACAGGGTGGCCAGCCAGGCGCCGAAGAAGGCGAGAATCTCCCAGTCATGCCGCTCGTCGATGCCGAGCGGGACCAGGCGGTTGGCCCACAGGTAGCCGATGCAGGCCAGCGACAGGCCTGCAATCGAGGCCACGTTGAGCACTTCAATCAGGCGGTACACCTGCGGCGTGCGCGCGCCGAACTCGCGCTGCGACTTCTGGCGCCGCTTCACCATGAACAGGACGGCGCCGCTGGCCATCATGGCGGTGCCGGCCAGGCCGGACACGAAGTACAGCCAGCGGATGGCGCTGCCGGCGAAGTGCAGGCGGTGCAGCTCGTCCAGGGTGCTCATAGTGGCGCGGGCGCCGTTGGCGGGCGCGCGGTGCGGCATGCGCGTCTCCAGCAGGGCCCCGCTGACGCCGTCGAAGGTGAGCACGCCGCGCGTGCTGAGCAGGTTACCGTCCTGCGTGGCGGGGGACGTGGTGCCGTACACCTGCACCGTCATGCCGGCGTCGCCCGGATGGTTGATCACCACCGCGAACACGGGGCTGCGGAAGGTTTCCTCGGCCTGCCGCACCAGCGGCGCCAGTGGTGCCAGCACGCCTGGCCTGCCGGTTGCGCCCCGTTCGGGCCCGTAGTCCTTCACGTTAACGTGGCCTTCGCCGCGCAGCTGCTGCGCCCACAGCACAGCCGGCACGTAGGTGTGCCAGCTGATCGCCAGGCCGCTGTAGACGATGACGAACAGGAAGGGCAGCGTGAGCACGCCCAGGTTGTGCGCATCCAGCCAGGAGCGCTGGCCCTTGGCGGGACGGAAGGTGAAGAAGTCCTTGAAGATGCGCTTGTGGGTGATGACGCCGGAGATCAGCGCCACCAGCATGGCCACCGATGCGGCGCCGACTATCCACAGGCCGGCGACGCCGGCGTGCAGCGCGTGGTGGAACTCCACGAAGTGGTTGCCGCCCGCCGTGTCGCGCACGGTGCGCGCTTCCTCCGGCAGTTCGGTGCCGGTGGCGGTGGAGACGTGCGCGTCCTCGTAGCGGCCCTGCGCATTGAGCCAATAGATGTTGAAGCGCTGTTCGCCTTCGCGCGGCCACAATTCCCACATGTTGCTGTGCGGGGCTTTCCGCTGTAGCAACGCCAGCCCGTGCGCCAGTTGCGCGTCATGGTTGCCGGCGCGCGCGTAGGGCGCGGCGTCGGCGTGCATCGGCGCTTCCGGGCGCATCCAGTCGGAGATGGCGTCGGTGAAGACGCTCAGGGTGCCGGTCAGGAATATGGCGAAGGCGAGCCAGCAGAACCACAGGCCGCCCCAGGTGTGCAGCCAGGACATGCGCTGCCGCAGGCCGCCGCTCACGCCGCACCCCGCTGCGCCAGCACCAGCAATGCCGCCGAGGCGCCCAGCACGGCGGTCGCGCCCAACAGGCTACCCCATGCCTTGGCCGGGCTGCGCACGCCGAAGGCCCAGATGATGGCCAGCGCGTACAGCACCAGTCCCCACAGCGCGCCGCCCAGCAGCGCATCGGATGGCAGGCCGTCGCGGTCGACGAACATCACCGAGGCCAGCACGGCGCCGGCAGATGCGAACAGATAGCCCCCCAGCAGCGCGGCCAGGGTGCGCGCGAGCACAGGGCGCCGCGTGTTGAGGAGGAGTGCGAGCCGGCTGGTGGCGGTGGCAGCGTGCTTGGTGGTCATGATGGCTCCCGATCGGTGCTGGTGATGCTTACTGGAAGCGGTAGTTCAGCGACAGCGACACATTGCGCGGCTCGCCCCAGAACACGCTGTCGTAGAAGCCCACGTTGCGGTAGTAGTGCTTGTCCAGCAGGTTGCTGATGTTGAGCTGTACGCTGGCCTGCCGGTTGATGCGGTAGGAGGCCATGGCGCTCACCAGCGCATACGCGCCCTGTTCGAGACGCGCTTCTTCGGTCTTCGGCGCCTTCGGACGGCCGTACCACGACTCGCCGTAGGTAGCGCTTTGCGCAGTGATGCCGGCGCCCAGTTTCAGGCCTTGCCACGCGCCGCCGAAGTCGTAGGCGCCGGACAGGCGCAGCAGGTGGCGCGGCTGGGTGGGCACGGCGCGCTTGCCGTTCGCTTCGCTGGCGTCCAGCCAGGTATAGCCGGCGCTCAGGTTCCAGCCCGCCGCCACCTGGCCGGACAGGTCGAACTCCAGGCCGCGCGCGGTGATGCCTTCGCCGTTGGCCACATAGGCCATGCCGCCGTCCGGCAGCGTGAAGCCGGGGGCCACGCTCTTGTCCAGTTCCGCCAGGTTTTTTTTCTTGGTCTGGAAGGCGGCGGCGGACGCGTTAAGGCGGCCGTTGAGGTATTCGCCCTTGATGCCCAGTTCCGCGTTGGTGCCGGTCTCCGGCGGCAGGAAGTTGTTGTTTTTGTCTCTGCTGGTTTGCGGATTGAACAAGGTGGTGTAGCTGGCGTAGGCAGACAGGTTGTCGCCCAGGTCCAGCACCAGGCCGACGTAGGGCGTGCGCTCGTCGGGCATGGCGACGGAGTCGGTGGTGCCGGTGTGCTTGCCGCTGGAATCGAAGTTGCGGGTCTCGGTGCGGTAGCTGCTAATGCGCGCGCCAACGATGGCGGTGAGGCTGTCGGCGAGGCTGAAACGGCCGGCCAGATAGGCGCCGGTCAGGCGCGTGACGCCTTCGCTGCGGGTGCCGTCCGGGATGAATACGGGGCGCGGGATATTGCCGGTCCAGATGCGGTAATCCGGAATCTTGGCCGGGTATTTCACGTCCGCTTCACCGCCTTGCGTAGTGTAGGTCTGGTTGCCGCCGTTCCAGCCTGCGATCAGGGTGTGGCGGCGGCCCAGCAGGGAGAAGGGGCCGGTGGCGTAGACGTCGAAGTTGTCGTCCACGTATTCGCCTTCACCCCACACACCGGTCCATAGCGTCATGCCGGCGCCGGTAGCGGCATTCGGGTAGCCGCTGCCGCCGTTGACCACGGCGGTGTTGTTGCGGCTGGTGGTGCGCGCATAGCCGGCGTGCAGTTTCCAGTTGTTGGCGAAGCGCTGGTCAACCGAGGCAAACACGGTTTCCTGTTCGTTGGCCCAGGTGCTCCACGGTGCGCTCAGGCTGAAGTTGCGCGGCAGGTTGGCCAGTCCGCCTTCCGAGTTCCAGTACGGCACTGCGCCCCAGGTGGAGCCCTTGGGGGCGTTGTGCTGGAAGTCCGCGCCCACGGTCAGCAGGGTGCGTTCGGCCAGATCCGCTTCCACGATGGCCATGCCGACGGTTTTGCGCTCCTGGTACATATCCATGTAGGAGTCGCGTTCCTGGTGCGCCACGGCGGCGCGTCCGCGCACGCTGCCATCCGCCGCCAGCGGAATGGACAGGTCGGCTTCCACGCGCTTGCTGTCCCAGCGCCCCAGCACCACCCCGGCGTTGCCCTGCAAGGTGCGCGTAGGGCGCTTGCGCACCATGTTGATGGCGGCGGACGGGTCGCCGGTGCCGCCCATCAGGCCACTGGCGCCGCGCACCACTTCCACGCGGTCGTACAGGATGGTGTCCGACAGCGGCGCGTTGCCGCCTTGCGGCATGCCGTCCACCTGGATGTTGTTGATACCGAAACCGCGCGCATAGTAGCGCGTGCGCTCGCTGTCCTGCTGGCCGACCATGATGCCGGTGGTTTGCGCCAGCGCTTCGTCCAGGCGGCTGATGCCCAGGTCGTCCATGCGCGCGCGGGTGATGACGCTGACCGACTGCGGCGTATCGCGCACCGACATTTCCATGCGGGTGGCGGTGCGCATGGCGCCGCTGGTATAGGAACCGGTGCCTTCGGTGCTGGCGCCGAGCGCCTGGCCCAGCACCGTCACCTGCTGCATCACGGCCGCGTTTTGCGCCGTGGCTGCGGCCGCAGTTTTCCGCAGCACGTACACGCCGCCGCCCTGCTGGGCCGCTTCCAGGCCGCTGCCTTCCAGCAGTTGCGCGAAGCCTTCGGCAACGCCGTAGTTGCCTTGCAGGCCGCGCGTGGACAGGCCGTCGGTCAGCGCCGGGTTGGACGACAGGGTGACGCCGCTCTGGCCTGCGAAGCGCGACAGCGCCGGACTGAGGGCGCCCCCGGCAATCTGGTAGTCCTTGGCGAGGGCCAGGGTAGGTGCGGCCGCTGCGGCGGCGATCATGACGGCGGTGATGGACGTGCGAACCATGAAAACTTTCCTTGTGCGTGAATGAGTTGTGCTGCTCCTGAGTTGTTTGACACGCGAGGTTCGGAAAGGGGACACGCCGGCGCGAAATAAGCTCAGGCCGGCGCCACGGTGATCCAGTAGCGGGTGCGCGCCTGGAGGCGCACAGGGAGGGAGGAGGCCAAGGCCTTGAGCACGCCGTCCGTGTCGCGCAGCTGGAAGGCGCCGGAAACGCGCAGATGCGCGGCGGCGGGGTCGCAGCGCAGCAGCCCGGGACGATAGCGCGCCAGTTCGGCGATGAATTCGCCCAAGGGCATGCGCTCGGCGTACAGCACGCCGTCCACCCAGGCGGCGGCCGCGTCCTCGTTCAGGCCTTCGACGGCGCCGCCGGCGGTGCTGAAACGGGTCTGGCTGCCGGCAGGCAACCGGTAGGCGGATGCGTTGGCTGGGGAGACTTCGACTGCGCCTTGCAGCACGGCGAGGCGGGTGTGGGCTTCATCCAGGCGCACCGTGAAGCGGGTGCCGAGCGCGCGCATGGAGCCTTGCGGACCGCGCACGATGAAAGACCGCCCTGCCGGATCGGGCGCGGTCTGGACCAGGATCTCGCCGCGCAGCAGGTGCACGGTGCGCGTGGCGGCATCGAAGCGGACATTGAGTGCGGTATCGGTGTTGAGGGTGAGGCTGCTGCCGTCGGGCAAGGTGATATCGCGGCGCTCGCCGGCGGCGGTGCACTGGTCGGCGCGCCATTCGTCCCACGGCGCGGCGCGCCAGGCGGCCCAGCCCAGTGGGGCGCCGGTGAGCACCAGCGCCAGCGTCTTGACGGCGTTGCGGCGGCTGGCGGCGCGGCGCAGTGCGGGGGCGGCCAGGGCGGATGGCACGCTGTCCAGTGTTCCAGTGACTTGTTCGGCGCGGCGCCAGGCGCGTTCATGCTCTTCGCTTTCGGCGCGCCAGGCGCGCCAGCGCCTGCGGGCGGCGGGGGACAGGCCGCCGTCCTGCATGCGCATCATCCAATACGCGGCTTCGCGCGCGGCGCGCTGGGAGAGGTTCATGCGTGGTCCGGCGCGTGCAGGATGCACTGCTCGAAAGCCAGCGCCATGTAGCGCTTGACAGTGCGCACGGTGACGCCGATCCGTTCGCCGATCTCGGCATAGGTTAGCCCTTCGAGCTGGGACAGCAGGAAGGCTTCGCGGGCTTTTTGCGGCAGGCTGTCAAGCATGGCGTCGATTTCGTGCAGCGTTTCCAGCAGCGCCAGGCGCTCCTCGGGGGACGGGGCAAGCGCGGGCGGCATTTGCGCCAGCACTTCCAGATAGGCCAGTTCCAGCGACTGCCGGCGCGCGTGGTTGATGAGCAAGTGGCGCGCCACCGTGGTCAGGTAGGCGCGCGGCTCCTGGATGGCCGGAGCGCGCTTTTCCTGGTGCAGGCAGAGGATGCGCATGAAGGTGTCGTGCGCGAGGTCGGCCGCATGGTCGGCGCCATTGAGCTTGCGGCGCAGCCAGCCCACCAGCCAGCCGTGGTGGTCCACATACATGGCGGCGAGGTCGGAGCGGGGCGCGAGGGCGATGGTGGACACGGGAACATCCTGACATATAAATGCGAATGATTCTCATTATACATATCAGGCGCCGTTTCCGGTATCGATTTGCCATCCACCACCGAGCGCGCGGTACAGGGCCACCGAGGCTTGCAGGCGCGCCAGGCGCAGTTGCAGGGCGGCGTCCTGCGCGGCGTACAGGGTGCGCTGGGCGTCGAGCAGGGTGAGCGCGCTGTCGGCGCCGGCGCGGTAGCGGGCGCTGGCCAGGTCGAAGGCGCGGCTGGCCTGGGCCAGTTCTTCTTCCTGGGCGGCGTGCTGTTCGGCAAGGGAGGACAGCGCGTTCAGCGCGCGTTCGACGTCGCCAAAGGCAGCCACGATGGCGCTTCGGTAGCCGGCCAGCAGTTCGGCGCGGCGGGCGGCGGCCAGGTCGCGCTGGGCGGCGAGGCGGCCGCCATTGAAGATGGGGGCGGCCAGGCTGGCGGCGAGGCTGTAGAGCGGGTTGTCGAGCAAGCCGGATGGGCGGTGGCCGCTGGATTGCAGGATGCCGCCCAGCGCGACGCTGGGAAGCATGGCGGCGCGGGCGGCGATGATGTCGGCGTCCGCTGCGGCCAGTTGGGCTTCGGCCTGCGCTATGTCGGGACGGCGCGCCAGCAGGGCGGACGGCAGGCCGGCATCGATGGCGGGCAAGCGCAGGCTGGCGAGCAGGCTGGGGGCTGGCGGCGCCACGTTGGCGTTGGCGTTGGCGTTGGCGTTGGCGTTGGCGTTGGCGTTGGCGTTGGCGTTGGCGTTGGCGGCGGTGGCGGCGGCAGGGTCGGCAAGGCGTGCGGCCGGGGCGGGATAGGGGGCGGCGGCTACGGCTGCGGCCGGGATGGTGGCGACTGCAGGGTCGGCAGCAGCGGGCCCCGGGGAGACGGCCGGGACGGGGACGACGTCCGGGGCGGCGGGGGCAACAGTGCGGCCCAGCAGGATGGCGAGGGTGGTGCGGCTTTCGTCGAGTTGCTGGGCGAGTTCGGCGCGCTGGCGGCGCTGGGCGGCGACCAGGCCGCGCTGCTGGGCGAGTTCGAGCGGGTGCGCGGCGCCAGCGCTGGAGCGGGAAGCCACCATTGCGAGCATGCGCTCGGCGCTGGCCAGGTTGCTGTCGGCGACGCCCAGGCGGTCGCGCAAGCCGGCGCTTTGCAGCCAGGCGGCTGCCACGCTGGCGGTGACGGCCAGCCGTGCCGCGTCGCGCGCGTGGCGGCTGGCCTGCAGCAGGGCGGCGGCGCTGTCGTCACGCGCGCGGTTGCCGCCCCAGAGGTCGACTTCGTAGCTGGCGCGAAAGGCGAGACCGTAGGCGCCGCCGGTGCTGGCGGTGTTGCCGGCCGCCCCGGAGGCTGGCGCCACGCTGCCGCGAGCCAGGCCGTCCGCCCTGCCGCCGCCGCTGGCCTCCAGCGATGTGGAGAGCACCGGCAGCCGGGCGGCGCCGGCCACGCGTGATGCGGCGTCGGCCTGGCCGACACGGGCGATGGCGGCGGCCAGGTCAAAGCTGTCGCGCTGCGCAGCTTCGACCATCTCGGCCAGTTCGGCGCTGCCAAAGTTGCGCCACCAGCCGTCGCCGGGTGTTGCGGGCAAAGCGGCTGGCGGCCGTGCGGCGGCGACAGCGAACGGCGGCGCAGCGGCGGACGGCGCGACGAGGGGCGCTGAGACTGCTGGCGCTGGTTGGCGCCAGGCGGCGGGGGGGGCGGGGTGGGAGGCAAAGCGCTCCGAAACCGGCACGGTGCGGCAGCCGGCCAGCGCCAGCAGAGGCAGGACCAGCAGCCACGATATTCTTGTCATAGTCGATTCCATTTCAGTCGGAGGCCAACGCTTGCACCGGGTCCAGCGCGGCGGCGGTGCGCGCGGGCATGAAGCCGAATACCAGCCCGGTAACCAGCGCGCAGCCGAACGCGCCCGCAATTGCGCTCAGCGAGAAGATCAGCGCCACGTCCCACCACAGCAGGGCCGACCCCACCGCCAGCCCCACGGCCACGCCGATGCTGCCGCCGGTGAGCGTGACCAGCACCGCTTCGGTAAGGAACTGACGCAGGATGTCGCGCCGGCGCGCACCGGTCGCCATGCGGATGCCGATTTCACGGGTGCGCTCGCGCACCGTCATCAGCATCACGTTCATCACGCCGATGCCGCCCACCACCAGCGACACGGCGGCGATCAGGCTCAGCATCAGCGTCATGGTGTCGCCGGTTTTCGCCTCGGCGGCGATGGAGGCGGCGGCGTTGCCGATGTCGAAGTCGCGCAGGCCGTGGCGCTCCAGCATCAGCGCTTCCACCGAGGCCTGCGTCTGCGCGACGCGGCTCACGTCGTCGACCGCCATCACCGTGTAGGTAGGCTCGCGCTGGCCGAACACCTTCAGCCCGGCGGTCGAGAACGGCAGGATCAGCAGGTTGTCCTCGTCGCGGTCGCCGCTGATGGCGCCCTTCTCCGACATCACGCCGATCACCTGCAGCGGCAGGTTGCCGATCAGGATCACCTTGCCTACCGGGTCGGCCACGTCCGGCATCAGTTCGCGCGCCAGCTTATGGCCCAGCACCGCCACATTGGCCATGTCGCGCTCGTCGTCCGGGGTGAAGAAGCCGCCCCTGGCCACCGGCCAGGTCTGGATTTCGGGCAGTGCGGGGCCGCTGCCGCGCACATAGGTCTGCACGTCGCGCCCGCCGAAGCGCACCACCTGGTTGCCGGTCACATTCGGCAGCACGTGCGCGACGTTGGGCAGTGTAGCGACCGCGTCCAGGTCCGCCAGTGTGATGCTGCGGCCCGGCATGCGCGAACTGGCGCCGATGGAGGACATGTACATGAGGTTGGAGCCGAACGCGCCCAGTTGCGCCACCACGCGCTGCTTGGCGCCCAGCCCAACCGCCAGCATGACGATCACCGACGCCACGCCGATGACGATGCCCAGCAAGGTGAGCCCGGTGCGGAAGCGGTTGATCCACATGACGCGCCAGGCGGCGCGCGCGGCCTCGCGCAGGTCGGCCCAGAAGGAAGCAGCGCTGTGCCCCGTGGCGCCAGCGCTGGCCATGTCCGGGGCGGGCAGGCCCTGTCCGGACGGCGCGGCGCCGCTGTCGCCGACGATGGCGCCGTCGCGGATTTCAATTACGCGGCGCGCCTGCGCGGCCACGCTGCGGTCGTGCGTGATGAGGATGATGGTGTGGCCGGCGTCGGCCAGCTCGTTCAGCAGCGCCATCACTTCCGCACCGCTGGCGCTGTCCAGCGCGCCGGTGGGTTCGTCGGCCAGCAGGATGCGGCCGCCGTTCATCAACGCGCGCGCTATCGACACGCGCTGCTGCTGGCCGCCGGACAGCTGGCTGGGACGGTGTTCCAGGCGCTCGCCCATGCCCAGGCGGCGCAGCAGCGCCCCGGCGCGCTCCTTGCGCTGGTGCTCCGGCATGCCGGCGTAGATGGCGGGCAGTTCGACGTTCTCGCGCGCGGTTTCGGAAGCGATCAGGTGGTAGCCCTGGAAAACGAAACCGAATGCTTCGCGGCGCAGCCATGCCAGCTGGTCGGCGCCCAGGTCCGCCACGTCCTGCCCGGCGAAGCGGTAGCTGCCTTCGCTCGGGCGGTCCAGGCAGCCCAGCAGGTGCATCAGGGTCGACTTGCCGGAGCCGGAGGCGCCGACGATGGCGACAAACTCACCGGCATGGATGTCCAGCGTAACGCCGCGCAGCACTTCCACCGCCGGGGAGCCGTTCTCGCCGCCGTAGCGCTTGCGCAGGCCGCGCAGGGCGATCAGCGGCTGCGCGGCCGCCGGCAGCAACCGGGTGGCCCCAGCTTGCGGCGCGCGCGGCGGCGCGTACATGTCCGCGCTCACAGCTGGAACCTGCCCGTGCCTTCGGGCGCGATGTCGCGCAGGACGAGCTGCTCGCCTTCGCGCAGGCCTTGCAGCACCTGCCCGTGCAGGCGGTCGCGCACGCCGATTTCCACTTCGCGCTGTTCCAGCTCGCCCGCGCCGTTCAGCACGCGCGCGGTGTAGCGTCCCGGCTTGCCTTCCCGTGCGGCCAGGGCGGGCAGCGGCGCCGCCAGCGCGTTCTTCACGGCGGCGGTGACGAAGGACACCTGCGCCGTCATCTGCGGCATGAGCTCCCCGTCCGCGTTGTCCACGTCGAACAGCGCCGTGTACAGAATCACCTTGCCGGGCGTGGGCGCCAGCGCGGTGGCGCCGTCGCGCGGCTGGGCCGCAGGCGCGGGCAGCACCTGCCGCACCTTGCCCTCCCAGCGGCGCTGGCTGGCGCCCAGGGTGGTGAAATAGACCGGCATGCCGGCCTTCACTCGCCGCACGTCGGCCTCGGACACTTCGGTCCATACCGTCATGCCCGACAGGTCCGCCACGCGCAGCACGTTGGGCGTCTGGTAGGTGGCGTTCAAGGTCTGCCCCTCGCGCGCTTCGACCGACACCACGGTGCCGCCCATGGGCGCGTAGATGCGGGTGTAGCCCAGGCGCGCCACGTCCGCCTTCAACGCGGCTTCGGTCTGCGCAATCTGCGCCCGCAGGTTGGCGATGCGGGCAACGGCCGTCTCCACGGCGGCGGCGGCCACTTGCACGTCCTCTTCGCGGGTGGCGCCGTCGCGCGCCATTTGCTGCTGGCGCGCATCCTGCTGCCTGGCCAGGCGGTGCTGGGCGCGCTGCTCGGCCAGCTGGGCCGTCAGCCCGGCCAGCGCGGCCCGGCCCGCGTCCACCGTGGCCTGCTGCACGCTGGGGTCGATCTCCACCAGCAGGTCGCCCTTTTCGACCACGGCGCCGGGCGCCACATGCAGGCGCAGCACCTGGCCGGACACTTGCGCGCCGATGTCCACATAGCTGCGCGGCTGCAGCGTCCCGATGGCCATGACGCTGGCCTCGATACTGGCGCGCGCCACGCGCACGGTTTCAACTTTGGGCGCCGCCTGCTGCTGGCGCCATGC
Source organism: Massilia sp. Root351 (assembly GCF_001425045.1). Taxonomy (GTDB): domain Bacteria; phylum Pseudomonadota; class Gammaproteobacteria; order Burkholderiales; family Burkholderiaceae_D; genus Rugamonas. The sequence continues at coordinate 334,013 of NZ_LMDJ01000003.1, forward strand.
GGCAACGCCGGCCGCTATCGCGGCGGCGCCCAGCAGCGCCAGCACGGCGTTGCGGCGGAACTTGGAAGGAAGGGGAATTGCCATGCACTCAAACCTTTTCGGACAGGAGGGACGCCGAAGGCATCCTTACTATCCATGACCGCCGAAACGGAAAAAGGGGTCAGCGCGGGCAAAAAAATCAGCGCGCGGCCGGCGTGCTCCGGCGGCCGCCCAGCCGTCACCCGGTCGGAGCCCTGTTATCCAGCAGTTTTCCTGTCGATTTCCACAGGCTTATGCACACAGCAAATATGGCCGTCCGGAATCAAAATCCGCTTATACCGGCTTATCCAACACTTGTTCAGGACTTTTTCAGTGGGATATCAACAATCTTATCCACAATCGGCGCAGCTGTCCGCATGCGCACCTCGCTAAAGCTAGCAAGCAAGTAGCCACTGCGCCTATGCCAACTTACCCCCTGCTTGCCCACCGCATATGGACAGCTTGTCTACAAGCTTGCTCACATGGTTATCCACAAAAAAAACGGCGCCCGAAGGCGCCGTGCACTGCATGCGGAAACTTACTTCTTGATCTTGACCGGGCGCTTCCAGCCGGGAATGGTCAGCTGCTTGGGACGCGAGATGGTCAGCTGCTCGGCCGGCGCATCCTTGGTCAGCGTGGTGCCGGCGCCGATAGTGGCGCCACGGCCCACCGTCACCGGGGCCACCAGCTGGCTGTCACTGCCGATGAAGGCATCGTCCTCGATCACGGTGCGGAACTTGTTGGCGCCGTCGTAATTGCAGGTGATGACACCGGCGCCCACGTTCACGCGCGAACCGACGGTGGCGTCGCCCACGTAGGCAAGGTGGTTGGCCTTGCTGTGCGCGGCGATCTGGCTGTTCTTGATTTCGACGAAGTTGCCGATGTGGACGTCTTCGGCCAGCTCGGTGCCCGGGCGCAGGCGCGCGTAGGGGCCGATGATGGATTTGGCGCCCACCACCGCGTCTTCGATGTGGCAGAAGGGCTTGATCTGCACACCGGCAGCGATGCGGGCGTTGACCAGCACGCTGTGCGCACCGACAGTGACGCCGTCGGCCAGCTCGACCTTGCCTTCAAACACGCAGCCGACGTCGATGGTGACGTCGCGGCCGCAAACCAGTTCGCCGCGCACGTCGATGCGGGCCGGGTCCATCACGGTCACGCCGCGCTCGAGCAGCGCCTGGGCAATATTGAGCTGGTGGATGCGTTCCAGCTGGGCCAGCTGCACCTTGGAATTGACGCCCGCCACTTCCCACACGCCGCCCGGGTTGGCCGAGACCACCGGCACGCCGTCCGCCACCGCCTGGGCCACGATGTCGGTCAGGTAGTACTCGCCCTGCGCGTTATTGTTCTGCAGCGCGGCCAGCCATTTCTTCAGGCGCGCGGTAGGCGCCACCATGATGCCGCTGTTGATTTCCTTGATGGCGCGTTCTTCCGCGCTGGCATCCTTTTCCTCGACGATGCGGATGATCTGGCCGGTCCTTTGCCCGCCTTCGCGCACAATGCGGCCCAGGCCGAACGGATCATCCTGCTCCACGGTGAGGATGCCCAGCTTGTCCGACCCGGCCGCGTCCACCAGGCGCTGCAGCGAGGCCGAAGTGGTCAGCGGCACATCGCCGTACAGGATCAGGGTGGGGTGGGCTTCGTCCAGCACCGGCAGCGCCTGCATGACGGCGTGGCCGGTGCCCAGCTGCGGTTCCTGCAGCGCGGCGGAGATATCGGCGCCGGGCACCTGCTTCTCCTTTTCCAGCTGCTCCAGCACGGCTGCGCCCCCGTGGCCGTAAATCACGCATAATTTGGCCGGGGACAAGCCGCGCGCAGTATCGATCACGTGCGACAACAGCGGCTTGCCTGCCAGCGGATGCAATACCTTGGGCAATGCGGACTGCATACGTTTGCCCATGCCGGCGGCGAGAATAACTACGTTCATAGGCCTACTCAAAGAGTTAAGAATATGGAAAAGTTTAACATGCAGGACACCCGCAACCGGGGCGCACGGTACATTTTCGCCTTCCTTTTCCTGGTGCTGCTGGGCGCGTGCAGCTCGCTGCGCCTGGCCTATAACAACGGCGACACGCTGCTGTTCTGGTGGCTGGACGCCTATGTGGACCTGGATTCGGCGCAAAAGCCGCCGGTCAAGTCGGACATCGGCAACTTCTTCCGCTGGCACCGCAAAACCCAGCTGCAGGACTACGCCCAGGTGCTGCAGCGCGCCCAGCAGCAACTGCAGGCCAATCCCAGCCTGGCCGATTTGCAGGCGGACTACAAGGACATCCGCGCGCGCACCCAGGCCATGCTGCTCAAGGCGGCGCCGGACATCGCCGAGCTGGCACTGTCGCTGAAGCCGGAGCAGCTCGAGCAGATGGCAGAGAAGTTCGACAAGAACAACCGCGACTTCCGCAAAAAGAACATGAAGGGCGGGCGCGACGAGCAGCTCAAGTTCCGCTACAAGAAATCCATGGAGCAGTTCGGGTTATGGTTCGGCAATTTCAGCCGCGAGCAGGAGGCCGTGATCCGCAAGGCGTCCGACGCCCGTCCGCTGGACAACGAGCTGTGGCTGGACGAGCGCATGCGGCGCCAGAAGGGCATTCTCGCGCTGGCGCACCGCATCCAGCAGGAAAAGCCGTCGCAGGCGGCGGCCGAGACCATGGTGCGCGAGCTGATCCAGGAAAACTTCGAGCGCACCGAGAAGCCGTCCGACCGCAAGCCTTTCTTCGACGCCTACGCCAACGGCACCATGGAACTGGTGCTGACCGTGATCCGCATCGCCACGCCGGAACAAAAGGCGCACGCGCACAAGCGCATGCAGGGCTGGATCGAGGATTTGAACGCGCTGGCGGTGCAGGCCAGGTAGGCGCAGCCCGGGAAGCGGCCCGGCGCCGCATGTTATAGTGCCGCCATGCAAAAGAAGCCCGTTAAAAAACCCGCCAAAGTGCCCGTCCACGGGCCAAAACACAGCAACCAGGTCCGCATTATCGGCGGCGCCTGGAAGCGCACCCCGTTGCCCGTGCTGGAAGCGCTGGGCCTGCGTCCGACGCCGGACCGCGTGCGCGAGACCGCCTTCAACTGGATCAGCCACCTGCGCGACGGCGAATGGGCCAGCGCCCAGGTGCTGGACCTGTTCGCCGGCAGCGGCGCGCTCGGTTTCGAAGCCGCCAGCCGCGGCGCCGCCGGCGTCATCATGGCCGACACCAACACCGCCGTGGTGCGCCAGCTGGACGCGATCAAGAATAAGCTGAACGCCGCCAATGTGCAGCTGCTGCGCAGCGACGCGCTGGCCACCGCCCAGTCGCTGGCCGTGCGCGGCCAGAAGTTCGACCTGATCTTCCTGGACCCGCCCTACCAGCAGGACTTCCTGGCGCGCGTTTTGCCGCTTTGCAGCAAATTGCTCAAGGAAAAGGGTCTGGTCTATGCCGAATCCGGGCTGCCGCTGACCTTCGAAGAGGGCGAGGCGCCCGAGTGGATGAATGGCTGGAACGTGGTCCGGGCTGACAAGGCCGGGATGGTGTTCTATCATTTACTTCAGTACCAGGGCTAGGCTGGACCAGGCCAAACCCGGCCCGGACCTGCGGGAGCGCCTGATTTTCAGGCATAATGCGCGTTCTATGGTGCGTCGCAAGGGAGCCGCAATGGTAGTAGCCGTATATCCGGGAACGTTCGATCCGCTGACCCGCGGGCATGAAGATTTGGTGCGCCGCGCCTCCGGCCTGTTTGACACGCTGGTGGTGGGCGTGGCCGACAGCCAGAACAAAAACCCCTTCTTCTCGCTGGAAGAACGCCTGGAAATCGCCAACGAGGTGCTGGGCCACTATCCGAACGTGAAAGTGGAGAGCTTCTCCGGCCTGCTGAAAGACTTCGTGCGCCAGCACGACGCGCGGGTGATCGTGCGCGGCCTGCGCGCCGTGTCCGACTTCGAGTACGAGTTCCAGATGGCGGGCATGAACCGCTACCTGCTGCCGGACGTCGAAACGCTGTTCCTGACCCCGTCCGACCAGTACCAGTTCATTTCGGGCACCATCGTGCGCGAGATCGCCATGCTGGGCGGCGACGTGTCCAAATTTGTATTCCCTTCCGTCGACCGCTGGCTGCAAAAGAAAATTGCAGCGATCAAGGGCGCGCAGGCGGCGGGCTAAGGATTTACCATGGCTTTACTGATTACCGACGAGTGCATCAACTGCGACGTGTGCGAGCCCGAGTGCCCGAACGACGCCATCTACATGGGGGCCGAGATCTACGAGATCGACCCCAACAAGTGCACCGAATGCGTCGGCCACTTCGACGAGCCGCAATGCGTGGCGATCTGCCCGGTGGAATGCATCCCCCTCAATCCGGCCTGGATTGAGACCAAGGAGCAGCTGATGGCGAAATACGAGCGTTTGACCGCAGGCAAGGGTGAAGGCGAAGCTGACAACGCTTAAAGGAATGGTATATTTGCCTCCATAACACCTTTATGGAGACAACATGACCTTTGCCCGCCGTTCCATCCTGAAAAGCGCCGCCGCAGCCGCTGTGCTTGCGCTGGCCGCCTTGCCCGCTTTCGCCGCCGACGTGGCCGGCGTGAAGTTCGACGAGACCATCGCCGTCAACGGCGCCACGCTGAAACTGAATGGCGCCGGCCTGCGCACCAAAGTCATCTTCAAGGTCTACGCGCTGGGCCTGTATCTCCCTGAAAAGAAATCGACCGTGGCCGAGATCCTGGCCGCCGAGGGCCCGCGCCGTGTGAAAATCGTGGTGCTGCGCGAGCTCACGTCGGACGAGTTCGGCAAAGCCTTCATGAGTGGCCTCAATGACAACACGGACGCGGCCGAGCGCGCCAAGCTGGTGCCGCAAACCAAACAATTCGGTGAAATGTTCGCCATGTTCCCCGCGCTGAAGAAGGGCGATGTGCTGACGGTGGACTGGATACCGGGTACCGGTTCGCAGGTGATGTTGAACGGCAAGAATGTCGGCGGCACGCTGCCGGACGTGGCGTTCTATAACGCCATCCTGCGCATCTGGCTGGGCGACAAGCCGGTGGACAGCTCGCTGAAGCCTCAGCTGCTGGGGGAAAAATAAAGTTGTTGCGGCGCGGCAGACGTATTAAACCGTTCTGCCGCGCAATACCATCTGTGCTGCGTAAATCTTGGGCAACTCAGGCGCGGGCGGCCATGGCGCGCAATTCGGCGGCGTGGCTGGGCGCGCTTTCCATCGAATTCAGCATGCGGTTCAGCATCATGGCGTCCTTCATCAGGCGGCGCTGCAGCCGTTCTTCCTTGCTCAGCTTGGGTTTCACCACCAGCAGCAGCGCACGCGCGATACCGCGCAGCAGCGGCTTAAACAACAGCAGCATGGCCAGCGCCAGCACGGCGCCCAGCAGGATTTGAACGGCTTCCATGATAGAAATTCCAGTAGTTAAGGCTTGTACAGCAGAAATGAAGGTAGACATTGAAGTTCAGGTGCAATTACAATCAAGTGTCACTATAGTGCGCTGCAACATATAAATCCAATTCCGTTTCCCGATATCAACTATACGGAACGTGAATAAGAGTCCTTACCACCGAGCCGAGTATTTATGAGCTTCCTGACGCTGGACTTGAACTTGCTGCGTGTATTCGACGCGGTGATGACCGAGCAAAACCTCACCCGTGCCGCCGGCCACCTGGCAATGACCCAGCCGGCCGTCTCCAACGCCATCAAGCGCCTGCGCGAAAGCCTGGGCGACGAACTGCTGATCCGCACCGCCTACGGCGTCAAGCCGACCCCGCGCGCCGAGGCCCTGTGGCCGTCCGTGCGCAGCGCGCTGGCCAGCCTGGAGGCGGCGGTCACGCCCGAGACTTTCGACGTGTCCAAGGCGCATGCCACCTTCCGCCTGGCCATGGCCGACGCCACCGCCGCCTTCTGGCTGCCGTCGCTGATGCGTTCGATCGAACGCGAGGCGCCGGGGGTGAACGTGCGCATGGTGCCGCTGACCACGCGCGAACCGCGCCCGATGCTGCTGCGCGGCGACGTGGACCTGGCGGTGGGCTTTTTCCCCGGCGTGGCGGCCCAGCTGTCGAGCGACACCAGTTCGCCGATTCGCCATGAGCGCCTGTATTCCGGACATTATGTGTGCGTGATGCGGCGCGACCATCCGCTGGCCAAGAGCGACCTGACGCTGGAGAACTATTGCGCGGCCAACCACCTGCTGGTGAGCTTCTCGGGACGCGCACACGGCCTGGTGGACGAAGCGCTGGCGCAGATCCAGCGCGAGCGGCGCATTTTGCTGACGGTGAACCAGTTCTTCACGGCCGGACGCGTGGTGGCCAACTCGGACCTGATCACCGTGCTGCCCAAGCACCTGATCGCCTCCACCGGCATGACGGAGGCACTGATCCACAAGGAACTGCCGTTCACGCTACCGGCGGTGCACCTGGACATGCTCTGGCACGAGCGCGACGCGCGCAGCCCGGCGCATAAATGGCTGCGTGCCAACCTGGAAGGCATGAACAGCGTGGCCCAGCGCACCGCGCCGGGCACCAGCCCGCGCAGCGATACCTACTGAGCCGGCGGGTTAAGCGGCGGTGCCGCTCACCCGTCACCGCTCACCCGCCACCGCGCGCCGATCAGTGCGCAGCCGAGCGGTAGCCGATGCGGAACCCGCCCCAGTGCTGGCCGTTGACAAAGATAGGCGCCGACAAGTCATGCATCACTTCCCCCGTGTCGCGCTTGTAGGTTTGCAGCAGGAAGGGCTTGGTGTTTGAGCCGCAGCGCTTGCCGGTGCGGTCGCTGAAGATGCGCTTGGTGCGGTTGTTGACGATGTCGACATCGTAATTGCCCGTCAGCGGCTGCGAGAACTTCTTGTTGTGGGTGGGGAAGTAGCCGTTGTTGTCCACCGCGCCCGCGTACGCCAGGTGCGGCATGCGCGCCAGCAGGCTTTCCTGCAAGTCCGGCAGCACGCGGTCGGTGAAGGCGTCGAACCTGGTGTTGTGCTTGGGCGGGTCGGTGTTCGGGATCGGCGTGTACTGCCGGTCGAACAGCGCCGCGTGCGTGATCTTGCCGCTGGCGATGGCCGCCTCGAACAGCTTGCCCACTTCCTTCGCGGCTGTCTGCGCCGCTGTGCGGATTTCATCGTGCGCGGTCGGTATCTCCGACAGGCCCAGCGCCGCCGTGATGACTTCGGCGCGCTCGGCCAGCGCCATCGCGGAACCCGTGGCGCGCGGCAGCTCGGCGTCGGTGGACAGCATGCTGTCGCGGATCTGGGTGATGGCGTCCGCGATCACGCGCGTGGTTTCCACGTGCTCGCGCGAAGCCTGGGCGATCTGCCCGATCTCTTTTTCCGACACGCCGGACGACTGCTCGATACTGCTCAGCAGCCCGTGCACCGTTTCCACATTGCCGGCCGCCTCGCTCACCATGCCGGCCAGCGAAGCCATGCCGGCGGTGGCCGACACGGCCTGCTCGTTAATGGCCCGCACCATGGCGCTGATCTCGTCGGTAGCTTCCTTGGTGCGCTGCGCCAGCTGGCGCACTTCGCCGGCCACCACCGCAAAGCCGCGCCCCTGTTCGCCGGCGCGCGCGGCCTCGATGGCGGCATTCAGCGCCAGCAGGTTGGTGCGCGCGGAGATTTCGGTGATGGCTTCCGTGAAGCCGTAGATGCGCTTGGCCTTTTCCTGCAGGCTGACCATGGTGGCCGCTGCCTGCTGCGCGTCGCCGCGGGCGCGGCTGATGCGGGACAGGCCCTGGTCGACCTCGGCGCGGCCGGTTTCGGTTTCGGCGCGGACCCGCGCCGCCACCTGCGCGGCGCGCTCGGCGTTGGCCGCGATCTGCTCGGTGGCGCGCGCGTTGTGGCTGGAGCTGGCCACGATCTCGCTGGCCGTGCGCACGTCGCTTTCGATTTTCTTTTTGACGGAATCGACGAAGTAAGAGGTCTCCGCCGCGCCTATCATGATGGCGTCGATTTCCTCGCCCACCGTGTGCGCGAAGCGGCGCGTGCCGTCGTCGCCGTTGCCGGCCGCCGCCTGGGCCAGCTGCGCCGTCAGCGCCGCCACCAGGCCAGCCAGGGTGGCCTGCCACAGCGCGCCGGCGCCAGCCGTCTGTGCCAGCCACGCTGCCAAAGCGCCCGCCGCCGTGGCGCCGAGTATCCGTAAAATCTGTCGCACCTGCTTGTGCTGCAACTTCATCTGACCTCCCTAGTAGCGGCTTAGGCTTGCAAATCAGTTATTTGATCGGCAGCTTGCTCGTATTTTTTACTTCCTCCATCACAGCATATGTATGCGTCTCGCGCACGCCTTTTTGCAGCAAGGTCTTGCCCAGGAACTCGCGGTAGGCCGCCATGTCCTTGACGCGCGCCTTCACCAGGTAGTCGAAACCGCCGGCCACCATATGGCACTCGAGTACTTCGGGGATCACCTGGACGCTATGTTTGAATGCATCAAAGACTTCGGGCGTGGTACGATCTAGCACCACTTCAATAAACACCAGCAGCGACACATCCAGCAATTGCGGGTTGAGCTGGGCGGTGTAGCCCATGATGTAGCCGGACTCGTGCAGCTTGCGCACCCGTTCCAGGCATGCCGCAGGCGACAGGTTGACACGCGCAGCAAGCTCCACGTTGCTGATGCGTCCGTCGCTCTGTAGCTCCATCAGTATCTTCTTACTGATCTTGTCCAGCATGAGTTATCCCCCTCAAATTATATTTGGTTAAATTCTCTCATCAAAAACTATGTATGGCTAGTCTTTAGTAATACCAGAATTAATCCAGAAGATTTCACTCTACAATCGAATCATTAGCAGCGCGGTAGCAAAACAGACGATTACGCTCGCCCAGCCCGGTGCCGGACGGGCGTTTTTTACTGTGTGCGCGTTGAAATCCTCATTGTAGAAAGCCTCTCTTCATGCAAGCAGCCACCCCGGCTCCGGCCACTCCGTTCTCCACCTTGCAAGCCGAAATCCTGCGCCAGCCCAGCCCGCTGCGCGCCGCCATCACAGCCGCCTACCGCCGCGACGAAGCCGGCGCCGTGCAGTGGCTGTTGGGGCAGGTGCGCGAAAGCGGCACCGCCGACGCGCAGGCGCTGGCGCACCGCCTGGTGTCGTCGGTGCGCAAGGAACGCACCCGCGCCTCCGGCGTGGACGCGCTGATGCACGAGTTTTCGCTGTCGTCGGAAGAAGGCGTGGCGCTGATGTGCCTGGCCGAAGCACTGTTGCGCATCCCCGACAGCGCCACGGCCGACCGCCTGATCGCCGACAAGATCAGCAAGGGCGACTGGCGCAAGCACCTGGGCGAATCGCCGTCCATGTTCGTCAACGCCGCCACCTGGGGCCTGCTGGTAACCGGCAAGCTGGTCGGCTCGAGCAGCGAACAGGGCCTGGGTTCGGCCATCACGCGCCTGATCGCCAAGGGCGGCGAACCGCTGATCCGCAAAGGCGTGGACCTGGCCATGCGCATGCTGGGCAACCAGTTCGTCACCGGCCAGACCATAGCCGAGGCGATCAAGAACGGCCAGCCCAACGAAGCCCGCGGCTACCGCTATTCCTACGACATGCTGGGCGAGGCGGCGCTGACCGAAGCGGACGCGGCCAACTACTACGCCGCCTACGAGACAGCGATCCACGCCATCGGCCGCGCGTCCGACGGCCGCGGCATCAAGGACGGCCCGGGCATCTCGGTCAAGCTGTCCGCGCTGCACCCGCGCTACTCGCGCGCCCAGCACGCCCGCGTGATGGAAGAACTGCTGCCGCGCCTGACCGCGCTGGTGCTGCTGGCCAAGCAATACAACATCGGCCTGAACATCGACGCCGAAGAAGCCGACCGCCTGGAACTGTCGCTGGACCTGATGGAAGCCATGGCGTTCGACCCGGCGCTGGAAGGCTTCGACGGCATCGGCTTCGTGGTGCAGGCCTACCAGAAGCGCTGCCCCTTCGTGCTCGACTACCTGATCGACCTGGCCAAGCGCAGCGGCCGCAAATTCATGGTGCGCCTGGTCAAGGGCGCCTACTGGGATGCCGAGATCAAGCGCGCCCAGGTGGACGGCATGCCCGGCTACCCGGTCTACACGCGCAAGGTGTACACCGACGTGTCCTACCTGGTGTGCGCGCAGAAGCTGCTGGGCGCCACCGACCGCATTTTTGCCCAGTTCGCCACCCACAATGCGCAAACCCTGGCCACCATCTACACCTGGGCCAAGGAAGCGGGCGTCAGCAACTACGAGTTCCAGTGCCTGCACGGCATGGGCGAATCGCTGTACGACCAGGTGGTGGGCAAGGACAACCTGGACAAGGCCTGCCGCATCTACGCCCCGGTCGGCTCGCATGAAACGCTGCTGGCCTACCTGGTGCGCCGCCTGCTGGAAAACGGCGCCAACTCCTCCTTCGTCAACCAGATCGTGGACGAAGCGATTCCGGTCGCATCGCTGATCAAGAACCCGATCGACGCCGCGCGCGAACAGGGCGGCCTGCCGCATCCGGCCATCCGCCTGCCGCTGGACCTGTTCGGCGACGAGCGCCGCAACTCGGCCGGCCTGGACCTGTCCAACGAGGACGTGCTGCGCCAGGTGGCCGCCGCGCTGGCCGAGCCGCGCAGCTGGAGCGCCGGCCCGCTGCTGGCGGGCGCGCTGACCATCGGCCAGCCATCGCAAGCGGTGATCAACCCGGCCCAGCGCAGCGACGTGGTCGGCAGCGTCACCGAAGCGACCGCCGCCGATGTCGACAGCGCGCTGGCCAGCGCCAGCGCCTACGCCATGGACTGGCAAACCACCGAGCCGTCGCTGCGCGCCGCCGCGCTGATGCGCGCGGCCGACCTGTTCGAGAAAAACATGCTGGAGCTGATGGCGCTGGCCATCCGCGAAGCGGGCAAGTCGCTGCCCAACGCCGTCGCCGAGATCCGCGAAGCGGTGGACTTCCTGCGCTACTACGCGCAGCAGGTGGGCTCGTCCGCCAATACGCTGGCGCTTGGTCCCGTGACCTGCATCAGCCCGTGGAACTTCCCGCTGGCCATCTTCACCGGCCAGGCCGCCGCCGCGCTGGCGGCCGGCAACGTGGTGCTGGCCAAGCCGGCCGAGCAAACCCCGCTGATCGCCCACCGCGCGGTCGAACTGATGCACGAAGCGGGCGTCCCGCGCGCCGCGCTGCAATTCCTGCCGGGCCGCGGCGAAGTGGTCGGCGCCGGCCTGTGCAACGACGCGCGCGTCAAAGGCGTGATCTTCACCGGTTCCACCGAAGTGGCGCAGCTGATCAACCGCACCCTGGCCAAGCGCGCCGTGGCCGAGGGCGCGGACATCCCGCTGATCGCCGAAACCGGCGGCCAGAACGCCATGATCGTCGACTCCTCCGCACTGCCCGAGCAAGTGGTGCAGGACGCGATCTCGTCCGCGTTCGACAGCGCCGGCCAGCGCTGCTCCGCGCTGCGCGTGCTGTTCCTGCAGGAAGACATTGCCGACAAGACCATCAAAATGCTGAAGGGCGCGATGAGCGAGCTCAACATCGGCAGCCCGGACCGCCTGGTCACCGACATCGGCCCCGTGATCGACAGCGAAGCGCAGCAGAACCTGCTGAACCACATCGACGCGATGAAAAAATCCGCGCTCAATCACTTCTCGCTGAACCTGCCGGTGGCCTCGGCCGGCACCTTCGTGCCGCCGACCGTGCTGGAAATCCGCTCGCTTGACGAGCTGAGCAAGGAAGTGTTCGGCCCCGTGATGCACGTGATCCGCTACAAGCGCGCCGACCTGGGCAAGATCGTCGAGCAGATCAACGCCAGCGGCTACGGCCTGACGCTGGGCGTGCACTCGCGGATTGACGAGACGATCGACTTCATCACCGCCCGCGCGCACGTCGGCAACATCTACATCAACCGCAACATCGTCGGCGCGGTGGTGGGCGTGCAGCCGTTCGGCGGCGAAGGCAAATCCGGCACCGGCCCGAAAGCCGGCGGCCCGCTGTACCTCAAGCGCTTGCAGCGCGGCGCCGCCGCGCCGGCCCAGCACGCCCGCCTGGCCACGCCGGCGCTGGACGCGCTGGAAGTGTGGGCCAAGGGGCAGGGACGCGAGCGCCTGGTCTCGCTGGCCGACCAGTACGCCCACAGCACCACCTTGGGCAGCACCATCGAGCTGCCGGGCCCGACGGGCGAGCGCAACACCCTGCGCTTCGCTTCGCGCGGCAACGTGGTCTGCCTGGCCAACTCGGCCGAGGTGCTGCTGAACCAGATCGCCGCTGTGCTGGCGACGGGCAACCGGGCGGTGGTGGTATCGGCATCGCTGCCGGCGGACCTGCCGGCGGCGGTGCTGGACCAGGTCAAGCAGGCGGCAAGCCTCGCCAGCATCGATTGCAGCTTCCAGGTGGCTCTGGTTGAGTCCGCCCTGGCCCCGGGGGTACGCGAGCAGCTGGCGGCCCGTGACGGGGCTCTGGTGGCCGTTATCGACACCTCGGCGGAAGAAGCCATCCCCCTGTGGCGCCTGGTAGCCGAGCGCGCCCTGTGCGTCAACACCACGGCGGCCGGCGGCAACGCCAGCCTGATGACCCTCAGCGCCTAAATTTCCGGCGTCTCCCCTCAAGCCAGGCACCCCGCCTGGCTTTTTTTTGCCCCAAACCAAAATGGGGTCAGGGTTAATTAATTTTGCAATTATTGCGTCACGTCATGACGCCAATTGCTGCCCGGCATAAGCTTGCCAAATGTCCCGCCCACCCCGCATCCAGCTAGACGGCGTTCCCCTGCACTTGGTGCAGCGCGGACACAATCGCGCCGACTGCTTTTTCGACGATGACGACTACGAGTTCTATCTGCATTGCCTGGGCCGTGCGCTCGACGAGCATGCATGCTCGCTGCATGCCTATGTGCTGATGACGAACCACGTGCATTTGCTCCTCACGCCCGAGCATCGCGACAGCGTGGCCAGGCTGTTTATGTCCATGGGTCGGCGGTATGTACGCTACATCAACGAAAAGTACGACAGGTCCGGCACGCTGTGGGAGGGTCGCTATCGTTCTTCGCTGGTGCAGGCCGAAGCCTATTTGTTCCATTGTCACCGTTACATCGAGCTCAATCCGGTGCGGGCGCGCATGGTGAAGGCGCCGGACCTCTACCGCTGGAGCAGCTTTCGCGCCAACGCGCTGGGAGAACGGAATCCTTTGCTCACGCAGCACGAGCTGTACATGGGCCTGGGAAAAGACGCCGCTGAAAGGCAGTCCACTTATCGCGCTATCTTCGGCAGCCGCCTAGGCGACGATCTTCTGCACGCAATACGCAACGCACTCAACCACAACAAGCCTGTGGGTAACCCGGAGTTTCTCCACAAGGTGGAAAAAATGACGGAAGTGCGGTGCGACATCTTGCTGCCCGGCAGACCTTGCGCCCGGGATAATTAACCCTGACCCCATTTGTCGGGCAGGAAATGAGCGCGCGTGGGGATAACTTCAGGTTTGTCCACAGAAGCTTTTGAGGATGCCGTAGGCGTAGCGGGAGGCGACTGTCTGGACGAAGTGCATGAAGTCGACCGCGGCGTCTTCATTGGCGTTGTCGGAGATGGTGCGGATGACGCTGAACGGTATGCCCAGCTCGAAACACACTTGCGCAACCGCTGCGCCTTCCATTTCCACTGCCAGTAATTCGGGCAATGCATCCTTGAGCGCGGCGATCTGGCTGCGTTTGTTGATGAATTGGTCTCCGCTGGCAATCAGTCCGCGATGAAATTGGGGGCTGCCGGGCTCGTTTTGCAGGAAGTCGCGCGCTGCCGCTGCCAGGCGGCGCGTCAGTTCGCGGTCGCTGGCAATGTGCGATTGGCCTGTTAACGGGATTTCGAAGCGCGAAAACAGCGGGCTGGCGTCCATGTCGTGCTGCACCAGACTGTCTGCAACCACCACATCTCCCACCCTGACGCCCAGGTCGCCGCTGCCGGCAACGCCGGTGAAGACGATGTGGGTAACGCCGAACTTTTCCACAAGGATGCTGGCAGTCATGGCGGCAGCTACTTTGCCTATGCGGGACAGCACGCAGACCGTGTCTACGTTCCATAGCTTGCCTGCGGTGTAGTCGCGCATGCCGTGGCTCGCTTTGTTCGGGCTTTCCATGGCTTCTATCAGTCCGTTTTGCTCTTCAGCGAGTGCGCTGATGATGCCAAGACGCATTTTTCCTCCGTTTTTGGGCTTCGCGTTTTTTTATAGGTTTACAACAAAGATATATATAAAAAATAGTAGTAGATAGTAAACCAGCGCTTTTCTGTGGATAAGTCTGTTAACAAGCTAAGAATCAGGGGTTTACAGCGTTTACAAGCACCTGAACAAGCATTGTATCTACGCAGGACGACTTCTGGACAAGATTTTCACTGTGCAGAAGTGGCTGGTTTACGCACAAGTCATCCTGTGGATATGCATGAGGTTATCCACATTACGTGTTTTTCGCAGTTTTTTGTCCTGCAGTCCCTTGCATGCAAATCAGCGGCTTCTTTAGTTTGTTAACTAAGGCTTTTATATAAAATGATAGTAATAGTAAACGTCCTCTTCGCTGTGGATAACTACGTTAACTGCTTAAAAAACAGGGATTTGGAGAAAAGATAAGGTGCTGGACAAGGCTTGTACCAGTGCAGGGGTAAAACTTGGACAAATGTTGAGCGCCGGACTTTCCACTTCCTTACTCACATCTCATCCTGTGGATATCCATGGACTTATCAACAGGCTAGCTGCTTGCGTAGTAGTGGTAGCGGTTGCGCCCCTGCTGTTTGGCTGAATACATGGCCTGGTCGGCCTGTTTGAGCAGGGTTTCCGGGTCCACCGCGTCTTCCGGATACAAGGCAATGCCGATGCTGGCGGATATGTGGACGATTTGCGGCCCCAATTTGAAGGGCGTAGCGAGGTTCTCGAGGATGTCCCGGGCAATGCGCTGCACGTCGGTGCTGTCCTTGAGCTCGCCAAGGATGACGGTGAACTCGTCACCGCCCAGCCGGGACACGGTGTCGGTGCCGCGCACGCAGTGGCTGAGCCGGTCCGCCACTTCTTTGAGCAGGACGTCGCCCATGGAATGGCCCAGGCTGTCGTTGACGGCCTTAAATCCGTCCAAGTCGATGAAAACCAGCGCCATTGGCAAGGCGGCGCGGTCGGACTTCTTCATTTCCAGCCGCATGCGCTCCTGGAACATGCGCCGGTTCGGCAATCCGGTCAGGGCGTCGAAGTTGGCCTGGCGCCAGATCAGTTCTTCGGTGGCTTTTCGCTTGGTGATGTCGCAGAACAGCGCCACGCGCCGGTAGGCCTGGCCGCGCTCGTCGAACACGGCGTTGAAGCGCAGCGATACCAGGTAGTGCTCACCTTGCTTGTTCTGGTGCCAGACTTCGCCTTCCCATTCTCCGGTCTGGCGCAGCGCGTGCTGCATCTTGCGGAAAAATTCCTGGTCCTGCCGGCCGGAGGTCAGTTCGTAGGCCCAGTGGCCCTTCACTTCGTCTTCGCTATAGCCGCTGAGGCGGGAAAAGGCCGGATTGACCGACAGGATCTTACCGTCGGCGTCCGTCACCATCATGCCTTCGCTGCTGTTCTGGTACATCAGGCTGGCCAGCTTCATGGTTTCGTCGGTGGCGCGCCGGGCGGTGATGTCTTCGGCCATGACGAACAGGCCGCGTACTTGTCCGTTTGCATCGTAATCGGGCACATAGGTGATACCGTCCCAGCGCTGGCCGTGCCGGGTCTGGATCGGACGCTCGAAATGGACCACCTGGCCGGCCATGGCACGCTGCAGGTGCGGCTGGGACAAGGCGTAGGCAGCCGGACCCACGATTTCTTCCACTTTGCGCCCCAGCGCCGCCTGCGGCCCGATTTCAAACACTTCATCGAAACGGCGGTTGGTGAAGGTGTAGCGTTCCTGGCGGTCGATGTAGGTGATCAGGATGGGCAGATTGTCGGCGATCAGGCGCAGTCGTTGCTCGCTGGCCGACAGTTTGGCTTCCATTTCGCGGCTCGATTCGTACAGCTGGCGGTAGCGCAGCTCGCGTTCTTCCAGTTTTGCATAGGATTTGAGCGCAAACATGCCGCTGAGCAGTATCAGCAACAGCAGCAGGGCCAGGCCGCCGCCGGCGACGATGAAGGTGGGGCTGGCGAACCAGACCGCATCCTTGTCGGTTCCGCCGACAACTATGATGAGCGGCAAATTGTTCAGTGCACGGTAGCTGAACAGGCGGGACACTTTGTCCACCTGGCTGGGCGTGCGGAAGGTGCCGATCAGGCTGTCTTTCAGGCTCGCAAACAACACGCCGCTGGACAGGTCCAGGTTGTAGGCCTCTTCGAACAGCGGCGCGCGCGCGATGATGCGGCCGTTGCGGTGCACCAGGGTGATGGAGACGTCGTCCGTGATCCGGGAATTCTCGAAGACGGCGGCGAACCGCGTGGCATCCAGCGGGGCGACGATGACGCCGAGGAAGCGGCCGTCGCTGCTTTCCACTCTGCGGCTGAGGTAAAACAATTTTTTCTTCGATACTTTCCCCAGCGTGGGGCCGCCAATGAAGAGCTGGTGCGGCGATGCGCTGTCCTGGTGGAACTGGAAATAGTCGCGGTCGCTGTAGTCGACGCCGTTAATGGGCAGATGGTTGGAGGTGGCGACGCCTTTGCCGTTGGCGTCGATAAAGCTGATCCAGAAATCGTGCGTGAAGGAGCTGCTGCGCGAGGAAAGCAGGGCGGCGATGGACTCTGCCGAACTGTTGGGCGGCAAGACCTTGATGGCATTGGAAAAACCGATCAGCGACAGGTCGGCAAACTGGATCGCGTACAGCACATGGGCTTCCATGGCGCGCGCGAAGTGCTGGGTTTGCCGGCGCAAGCCGGCTTCCCGGTCCAGATAGGCGGTGTGCAGTTGCCAGGCGACTATGCCGATGGCGATCAGCGCCATGGTCAGCAAGCCGGACAACAAGCGCTGGCGAAAGCGCAGGTAGGCTTTGGAGCGGACGATTTCCGTTTTTTTGCGCTGTATGGCCACGGCAACTCCGGCTTCCGGCTGAGTGATCGCTGCCATTTCAGTATAGGGGAAAGGCCAAGCTGGCGAGAATCAAATTTTTCAAGAAGCCAACATTCGCAGTGGCTTTCGTTGCGGAAGTGACGCAGCGTCGGCCTTTGGTTTACTTTAAAGCTGTGTATACAAAATAATAGTAGTTGTTAACGTCGCCACTTTTCTGTGGATAACCGGGTTAACTGGATTAGAATCAGTCGTTTGCGTCTTGTACAAGGCGGCGCGTAAACGGTGTACGGCGAAAGGACTGTATCTGGACAATTTTTGGCGTCCAGGTTTAGCTTTTGCTTACTCACAAATCATGCCTGTGGATATCCAGATAGTTATCAACAGGCCTCAGGAGGCTGTTATGGAGTTGCTGTCCCTGTTTTCCCATCCCATCATCCAGGGGCCGACTGCCGGCGGCGGCAATACGCCCGAGCAGGTTGCGGCCGTATCGAACGCCGGCGCGCTGGGCTCGCTGGCCGCTTCGCTGCTGTCGCCGGACACGCTGCGCAGCCAGGTGGCGGCCATCCGCGCCCTGACGGCGCAGCCTTTCTTGCTCAATTTCTTTGTCCAGGGAACGCCCACGCCGTCCGCAGCGGATCTGGCGCGCGCCAAGGAACTGCTGAAGCCGGTTTACGAGGAACTGGGCTGGGACCAGTTGCCGACGCCTGCCAAGTGGTGCGAGGATTTCGCCGCGCAGTTTGAAACGCTGCTGGAACTGCGTCCCGCCGTGGCCAGTTTTACTTTCGATATCCTGACGCCGGCCCAGGTCGCGCGGCTGCATGCCGCTGGCATTGCCGTGGTGGGTACGGTGACCACCATCGCCGAGGCGCTGGCCTGGCAGGCGGCGGGTGCGGACGCGGTGGTGGCGTCGGGAGTGGAAGCGGGCGGCCATCGCGGCACCTTCATCGGCGCGCAGAAGGACGCCACACTGACCACCTTCGAGCTGCTGCCGGCGGTGGTGGCGGCGGTGCGGATACCGGTGATCGCGGCCGGCGGCATCATGGACGGCAAGGATATCCGGCGCGCGCTGGCGGCCGGCGCCAAAGCGGTGCAAATGGGCACGGCTTTCCTGGTGACCAATGAATCCGGCATCCACCCGGCGTACAAGCAGGCTTTGCTGACGGCCGGCGCGCGCCCGACCCGGCAGACGCGCGCGTTTTCCGGCCGCTATGCGCGCGGCCTGGAGAACCGTTTCATGCAGATGATGGCGGAGGTGGAACTGGAAGTGCCAGCCTATCCGGTGCAGAACGCGCTGACCGGCAGCATCCGCGCGGAGGCGGCGCGGCGCGGCGACACGGAGTGGATGTCGCTGTGGTGCGGCAGCAGCGTGGACCGGGCGCGCGGCATGCCGGCGGCCCGGCTGGTGGAAACGCTGGTGAAGGAAATGCAAGCAGTCTGACTTAGCCCTAGGCGCAAGGAGTGGATTTTGGAATCTGCAGGACAGTTCGACTACATCATCATCGGCGCCGGCACTGCCGGCTGTGTTCTCGCCAACCGCCTTACGCGCGATAAAAACGTGCAAGTGCTGCTGATCGAGGCGGGCGGCAAGGACGATTATCTGTGGATCCATATCCCGGTGGGCTATCTGCATTGCATCAACAATCCCCGCACCGACTGGCTGTACCGCACCGAGGCCGATCCCGGCCTGGGCGGGCGCAGCCTGATTTATCCGCGCGGCAAAGTATTGGGCGGCAGTTCCTCGATCAACGGCATGATTTATATGCGCGGCCAGGCCGGCGACTACGACCGCTGGGCCGAGGAATGCGGCGACGACAGCTGGCGCTGGGACGCGGTGCTGCCGTTGTTCCGCCAGAGCGAGGACCATCACGGCGGCGCCAGCGATTTCCACGGCGCGGGCGGCGAGTGGCGGGTGGAAAAGCAGCGCCTGTCCTGGCAGATCCTGGATGCTTTCCGCGACGCGGCCGACCAGACCGGCATTCCCAAAGTGGACGATTTCAACCGCGGCGACAACCTGGGCTGCGCCTATTTCGAGGTGAACCAGAAGCGCGGCATCCGCTGGAACACGGCCAAGGCGTTCTTGAAGCTGGCCACCACGCGCCCCAACCTGACCCTGATGACCGGCTGCCACGTGGAAAAGCTGCTGGTGGAGCAGGGCGAGCAGGGGCCCGTCTGCTCCGGCGTGGCGTTCACCGGGGGCGGCACGCGCTGGCAGGCGCAGGCCACGCGCGAAACCATCCTGGCGGCCGGCTCGGTCGGCTCGCCGCAGTTGCTGCAGCTGTCGGGCATCGGGCCGGCGGGTATGCTGCGCGATCTCGGCATCACACCGGTGGCGGACCTGCCCGGCGTGGGCGCCAATCTGCAGGACCATCTGCAACTGCGCATGGTGTTCAAGGTGAACGGCGTGAAGACGCTGAATGTATTGGCCAGCAACTGGTTCGGCAAGATGCGCATCGGCATGGAGTACGCGATGTTCCAGAGCGGACCGATGTCGATGGCGCCGTCGCAACTGGGCGCGTTCGCCCGCTCGGACCCCGGCCAGGCCACGCCGAACCTGCAATACCACGTGCAGCCGCTGTCGCTGGAGAAGTTCGGCGATCCGCTGCATGCTTTCCCGGCCTTCACTGCCAGCGTGTGCAATCTGCGCCCCACGTCGCGCGGCCATATTCGCATCGCCAGCGCGGATTCCTATGCGCCGCCCAAGATTACGCCGATGTATCTGAGCACGCCGGAGGACCGCCAGGTGGCGGCCAACGCGCTGAAGCTGACGCGCCGCATCGCCGCCGCTCCCGCGCTGGCCAGGTATTCGCCGCAGGAATTCAAGCCGGGGCCGGCGTTCCAGACCGACGAGGAACTGGCGGCGGCGGCCAGTGCCATCGGCACCACCATCTTCCACCCGGTGGGCACTTGCCGCATGGGGCGAAAAAACGACACTTCCGCTGTGGTCGACAGCGCATTGCGCGTGCGCGGTGTAGCTGGACTACGGGTGGTGGACGCCTCGGTGATGCCCTTTATAACGTCCGGGAATACCAACTCCCCGACCATCATGATTGCCGAGAAAGCCGCGCAGATCATACGTTCTACCTGGAAAGACTCCTGATCCTTGCGCCATACTTTGAGCCAGATCAAACTGCCCAGTTTGTAGCCAAACTTGCTATCTTGATGGTATTTATACTGTATTGTTCACGATTTTTTTTGTGTGTATGATCGGTTGAAAATTTGGCAGTTTATAAAGAATAACCAGGAGATACGATGTCAAACTTCATCTTGGAAACAAGAAATTTGACCAAGGAATTCAAGGGTTTCACTGCTGTTAACGACGTGAATCTGAAGGTCCAGCGCGGCCACATTCACGCCTTGATCGGCCCCAACGGCGCCGGCAAGACCACCTGCTTCAACCTGCTGACCAAGTTCCTGGTGCCGACCTCGGGCCAGATCCTGTTCAACGGCAATGACATCACGGCCGCCAGGCCTGCGCACATCGCGCGCATGGGCGTGATCCGTTCCTTCCAGATTTCCGCCGTATTTCCCCACCTTACCGTCTTGCAGAACGTGCGCATCGGCCTGCAGCGCCAGCTGGGCACCACGTTCCATTTCTGGCAGAGCGAACGCTCGCTGAACCAGCTGAACGCGCGCGCCATGCAATTGCTGGCCGAGGTGGACCTGACCGAATTCGCCGACACCGTCACGGTGGACATGCCTTACGGCCGCAAGCGCGCGCTGGAGATCGCCACCACCCTGGCGATGGAGCCGGAGCTGATGCTGCTGGACGAGCCCACCCAGGGCATGGGCCACGAGGACGTGCACCGGGTAACCGAGCTGATCAAGAAGGTATCGGCCGGCCGCACCATTTTGATGGTGGAACACAATATGAACGTGGTATCTGGTATTTGCGACAAGATTTCGGTGCTGCAGCGCGGCGCCATGCTGGCCGAGGGGAGCTATGCCGAGGTATCGAAGAACCCGCAAGTGATGGAAGCGTACATGGGCACCGAGGCAAGCGAACTGGTGGGGGCGCACTGATGGCGGCCGCACTGGAAATCAGCAATCTGCAGGCGTGGTACGGCGAATCGCATATCCTGCACAACGTGAACATCACGGTGCAGCCGGGCGAAGTGGTGACCTTGCTGGGCCGTAACGGCGCTGGCCGCACCACCACCCTGCGGGCCATCATGGGCCTGACCGGCGCGCGCAAGGGTTCCATCAAGGTGAACGGCGTGGAAGCCATCGATTTGCCGACGCACAAAGTGGCTCACCTCGGCATCGGTTACTGTCCCGAAGAGCGCGGCATTTTCGCCTCGCTGTCGACCGAGGAAAACCTGCTGCTGCCGCCGCAGCTGGCCACCGGCGAGAAGGGCATGCCGGTCGAGGAGATCTACGCCATGTTCCCCAACCTGGAGGAGCGCAAGCACAGCCAGGGCACCCGGCTGTCGGGCGGCGAGCAGCAGATGCTGGCGGTGGCGCGCATCCTGCGCACCGGCGCGCGCCTGCTGCTGCTGGACGAGATTTCCGAAGGCCTGGCGCCGGTCATCGTGCAGGGCCTAGCGCGCATGATCACCACCCTGAAAGCGAAGGGCTACACCATCGTCATGGTGGAACAGAATTTCCGCTTCGCCGCTCCGTTGGCGGACCGGTTTTACGTGATGGAGCATGGTCAGATTGTCGAGACTTTTGCTGCATCCGAGTTGAGCGCAAAGATGCCAGTGTTGACCGAACTGCTCGGCGTCTGATTTTTACCGTACCACTACAAAACCCTTAGGACGGAGACAAAAATATGAAACTCAAAACTATCGCCACCGCAACCGCAGCAGCGTGCGCCCTGGGCCTGGCCTGCGGCGCGCAAGCACAGGTGTCCGGCGACACCATCAAGATCGGCTTCATCACCGACATGTCCGGCCTGTACTCCGACATCGACGGCCTGGGTGGCGCGGAAGCGATCAAGATGGCGATCGCCGATGCCGGCGTGGTCATCGCCGGCAAGAAAGTTGAATTCATCTCCGCCGACCACCAGAACAAGGCCGACATCGCCGCCTCAAAGGCGCGCGAATGGTTCGACCAGCAGGGCGTGGACCTGCTGATCGGCGGCACCAACTCGGGCGCCAACCTGGCCATGGCCAAGGTGGCGGGCGAGAAGAAAAAGATCTTCATTTCGATCGGCGCCGGCTCGGCCCGCCTGACCAACGAGGAATGCACGCCTTACACCGTGCACTACGCCTACGACACCGTGGCGCTGGCGCGCGGCACCGGCGGCGCCATCGCCAAGCAGGGCGGCAAGAACTGGTACTTCATGACCGCCGACTACGCTTTCGGCCAGTCGCTGGAGAAAGACACGTCGGACGTGGTGAAAGCGGCCGGCGGCAAGGTGCTGGGCAGCGTCAAGCATCCGCTGTCGGCGTCGGACTTTTCCTCCTTCCTGCTGCAGGCGCAGTCGTCTGGCGCGCAGATCCTGGGCCTGGCCAACGCCGGCGGCGACGCCATCAACTCGATCAAGGCGGCCAACGAGTTCGGCATCACCAAGAAGATGAAGCTGGCCGGCCTGCTGATCTTCATTAACGACGTGCACTCGCTGGGCCTGAACACCACCCAGGGCATGTACCTGACCGACGGCTGGTACTGGGACCTGAACCCGGACACCCGCGCCTGGTCCAAGCGCTACTTCGAGAAGATGAAGAAGGAGCCGTCGATGCTGCAGGCAGCCGACTACTCGGCCACCGCCAACTACCTGAAGGCCGTGAAGGCGGTCGGCACGGATGATTCGGACAAGGTGATGGCGCACCTGAAGAAGACCCCGATCAACGACATGTTCGCCAAGGGCGGCGTGATCCGCCAGGACGGCCGCATGGTGCACGATATGTACCTGATGGAAGTGAAGAAGCCGGCGGACTCGAAATATCCTTGGGACTACTACAAGGTGGTGGCCACCATACCCGGCGACCAGGCGTATGTGACCAAGGCCGAAACCAAGTGCGCGCTCTGGAAATAACTTAGCTGCACCCGCGCCGCCCCCCGCAGGGGGCGGCATGTCTCTACCACATCACCGGTCCCGGTGATTTTTTATCTCGCGAGCCATGGCTATAACCGATATTCCCCTGTCCGCGTGGATGAGCCAGCTGTTGCTGGGACTCGTCAACGGTTCCTTTTATGCCATGCTGTCGCTCGGCCTGGCCGTGATCTTCGGCCTGCTGAACGTCATCAATTTCTCCCACGGCGCGCTGTACATGATGGGCGCTTTCCTGGCCTGGATGGGCATGACGTATTTCGGCCTGAACTACTGGGCCATGCTGGCGCTGGCTCCCATCGTGGTCGGGCTGTTCGGCATCGTCATAGAAAAGACCATGCTGCGCTGGCTCTACAAGCTGGACCACCTGTACGGCCTGCTGCTCACCTTCGGCATCACGCTGGTGGTGGAGGGCGTGTTCCGCTCCTTCTACGGCGTGTCCGGCCAGCCGTTCGAGACGCCGGCGCTGCTGCAGGGGGCCACCGACCTCGGCTTCATGTTCCTGCCCAATTACCGCGCCTTCGTGGTGGCGGCCTCGCTCGCGGTCTGCCTGCTGACCTGGTACGTGATCGAGAAAACCAAGCTCGGCTCCTACCTGCGCGCCGGCACCGAGAATCCCAAGCTGGTGGAAGCGTTCGGCATCAACGTGCCGCTGATGGTCACCCTGACCTACGGCTTCGGCGTGGCGCTGGCGGGCTTCGCCGGCGTGCTGGCCGCGCCCATCATCCAGGTTTCGCCGCTGATGGGCTCCAACCTGATCATCGTGGTGTTCGCGGTGGTGGTGATCGGCGGCATGGGTTCCATCATGGGCTCCATCCTGACCGGCCTGGCGCTGGGCGTGATCGAGGGCCTGACCCGCGTGCTCTATCCGGAGGGATCGTCCGTGGTGGTGTTCGTGGTGATGGTCATCGTGCTGCTGCTGCGTCCCGCCGGCCTGTTCGGCAAAGAGAAATAAGAGGAAGCATCCATGAATAAAAACATAGGCTATGCCATCGCTTTTGCCATCGCGCTGGCCGCACCCTTCGTCGGCTATCCGGTATTCCTGATGAAGCTGCTGTGCTTCTCGCTGTTCGCTTGCGCCTTCAACCTGCTGATCGGCTTTACCGGCCTGCTGTCCTTCGGCCACGCGGCCTTCTTCGGCGGCGCCGGCTACGTGGCCGGCTACGTGCTGCGCGACCTGGGCTGGCCGTTCGAGCTGGGCCTGCTGGCCGGCGTGGCGGCCGCCGCGCTGATCGGCCTGGTGATGGGCGGCCTGGCGATCCGCCGCCAGGGCATCTATTTCTCGATGATCACGCTGGCGCTGGCGCAGATGGTGTACTTCGGCGCGCTGCGCGCCCCGTTCACCGGCGGCGAGGACGGCCTGCAGGGCGTTCCACGTGGAAAACTGCTGGGCACGGTCGAGCTGGCCAACGACACCGTGCTGTACTTCATCGTGCTGGCCATCTGCGTGGCCGGTTTCGCGCTGATCGTGCGCACCGTGCATTCGCCGTTCGGCCAGGTGCTCAAAGCCATCAAGGAGAACGAGCCGCGCGCCATCTCGCTGGGCTACGACGTCGACAAGTACAAGCTGATGGCCTTCGTGCTGTCGGCCGCGCTGGCCGGCCTGGCCGGCGCCACCAAGACCGTGGTGCTGGGCTTTGAAACCCTGACCGACGTGCACTGGACCATGTCCGGCCTGGTGATCCTGATGACGCTGGTGGGCGGGATGGGCACGCTGGCCGGCCCGATGCTGGGCGCCGTCATCATCATCCTGCTGGAGAACAAGCTGGGCGACATCGGCACCTTGCTCGCCAGCCTGACTGGCGTGGAGTGGTTCAACACGCTGGGCGAAGCGGTCAGCATGGTCACCGGCCTGATCTTCGTGGCCTGCGTGCTGCTGTTCCGGCGCGGAATAATAGGGGAGATGGTGGCGCGCTTCGGTCACAAGAAGCCAGCCTGAACAAGCAAGAACGCCGGACTCGTCCGGCGTTTTTTTTCACTTCTTATTTACAACCAACACAACCACCACAACCAACTGCAAGCATGGAGGAGACATGAACAAGAACAACATCCGCATGGCCAGGCTCACCGCAATGGCCGCCGCCGTGGCCACCCTCGCTTCCTGCGGCGACAGCAACAACGCGCCGGAAGAACTGAACGTGCTGCCGTCCTACCTGGGCACGGTCACCAGCACCAGCTACGACGGCAATTCGGACGACTTGCTGACGGCGGGCCTGGGCCGCACCGGCCTGGCCGCCGCCGCCGCGCCTGCGTATGCCGACCCGCTCAAGCCGACCGCCGCCGAACTGCGCCGCAACGCCATCTATGCCAACTACCGCGCCGTGCTCGACATTAACGCCAACAGCGGCTACGGCACCATGTACGGCCCCAACGTGAACGCGGCCGGCGTGGCCGGCAGCGGCGAGGGCAAGGTGGCGGGCACCGAATACGTGGCCTATGCGGACGACGGCACCGGCAAGCAGAACGTGACCCTGCTGGTGCAGGTGCCGGCCACCTTCGACCCGGTCAACCCCTGCATCGTCACCGGCACCTCCAGCGGCTCGCGCGGCATCTACGGCGCCATCGGCAGCGCAGGGGAGTGGGGCCTGAAGAACAACTGCGCCGTGGCCTACGCCGACAAGGGCAGCGGGACTGGTCTCTACACCTTTGAGGACGACAGCGTGAACCTGCAGAACGGCCAGCGCGCCACCCGCGCCGCGGCCGGCAAGAACGCCAACTTTGCGCCGGCCATCAGCGAGGCCGAGCGCACCGCGTTCGCCGCCGCCAACCCTGGCCGGGTCGCCTTCAAGCATGCGCACTCGCAGCTGAACCCGGAAAAGGATTGGGGCAAGCTCACGCTGCAGGCGGTGGAGTTCGCCTACTACGTGCTGAACGAACGCTATGGCCAGCTGGCGGCCGACGGCAAAAGCCACCTGGTGCGGCTGACGCCGAAGAACAGCGTGGCGATCGCCTCCAGCATCTCCAACGGCGCCGGCGCGGCCCTGCTTGCTGCAGAGCAGGACACCAAGGGCCTTATCAGCGCCGTGGCGGCCACCGAGCCGCAAATCCAGCCCAGGACAGCCACCGGCTACTCCGTGCGCCTTGGCGGCGCTTCTGTGCCTTCCCAGGGCAAGCCGCTGTTCGACTACTCGACCTTTGCCGCGCTGTACCAGCCTTGCCTGGCCGAAGTGGCCGCTGGCGGGCGCTGCAGCGCGCTGGCCGCCAAGGGCCTGCTGACCGGCAGCAGCCTGGCCGAGCAGCAGAACGACGCCCGCGCGCGCCTGAAGGCTTACGGCTGGACGCCGGAGGCCGAAGTCCTGCAGGCGGCCCACGCCGGCACCAACATCCTGGTGGCCGTGACCTACGCCTACGCCTACGGCAAGTTCAGCGTGCTCGACAAGGTATGCGGCTTCAGCTTCGCCGGCGTGGACGCCAGCGGCGCGCCGGCGCCGATGGCGGCCGCCGTCAAGGCGTCCAGCTTCGCCAGCCAGAACGGCATCATCGGCAGCGTGATCTATGAAAACTCGGTAGGGGGCGCCAAGGCCTACAACCTGGGCGTGTCGCCGTCGACCAATGCGGCCGACCAGTCGCTGGACGGCTTCCTGTGCCTGCGTTCGCTGGCCACGGGGACGAATCCGGTCACCGGCGCCGCGCTCAGCGGCACGCTGGCCGAGCAGAGCGCCCGGGTGAAAGCCGGCATCGGCGAAGTGCTGGCAAGCGGCAACCTGAAGGGCAAGCCGGCCATCATCGTGTCCGGCCGCAGCGACGCGCTGATTCCGGTCAACCATGCGGCGCGTGCCTACCTGGGCCTGAACGCCAGCGTGGAGGGCAGTGCCAGCAAGCTGCGCTACATCGAGGTGACCAACGCCAACCACTTCGACTCGTTCAGCAATGCGCTGCCGACGGCGGTGGTGCCGCTGCACGTGTACCTGTTCCGCGCACTGGACGCGGTGTACGCCAACCTGCGCAACCCGGCCGGTGCGCCGCTGCCGCCGTCGCAGCTGGTGCGCACCACCACGCGCGCCAGCAACGCGGTGCCGATCACGGTCGCCAACCTGCCGCCAATTGCCGCCTCGGCCGGCGCCAACGCCATCACCGTCACCAGCACCACGGTGGACGTGCCCAACTAAGCCTGCCGGCCGCCTCTCGCCTGCGAACGCAGGTGGGGGGCGATTGGCGACAATAAACCACAAGGCATCACAATGCTGCGGCGTAGATGGCGCGCGCGTCGGCGCGGGTCAGTTCGCGCGGGTTATTGCCCAGCAAACGTGTCTGCAGCATGGCGTCGTCGGCCAGCCGGTCCAGGTCGCTTTCCGCGATGCCGACCTGCTGCAGCGTGCGCTCTATCCCCGACATCACAGCGATCTGCTGCATTGCAACAACCAGCGCTTCCGCCCTCGCCTCCACCGATCCCGCCGCATGCGGTACCACGATGCCGGCCAGCTCGGCATACAGCGGCGCCGCCGCCGGCGCGTTAAAGCGCAGCACGTGCGGCAGCACCAGCGAGTTCGACAGGCCGTGCGGCACGTGGAAAATGCCGCCGATCGGATACGCCAGCGCGTGCACCGCTGCCACCGGCGCGTTGGAGAAGGCCTGCCCCGCCAGCATGGCGCCCAGCAGCATGGCCTGGCGCGCGGCCAGGTTCCTGCCGTTCTCGCAGGCCGGGATCAGATTGCGCGACAGCAGCCCCAGCGCCTGGCGCGCCAGCATGTCCGACAGCGGATTCTTTTTATGACGGCTGGTGTAGGCCTCGATCGCATGCACCATGGCGTCGATGCCGGTGGCCGCGGTCACCATGGGCGGCAAGCCCATGGTCAGCTCGGCGTCCAGGATGGCCAGGTCCGCATACAGTTGCGGCGCCACCACGCCCATCTTGGTGGTTTCGCCGGTGGTCACGATGGCGATGTTGGTGACTTCGGAGCCGGTGCCGGCGGTGGTGGGAATCTGCACCAGCGGCAGGCGCGCGCCCTTCACGTTGCCGATGCCGTAGATCGCCGACAGCGGCTGCTCGCTTGCCGCCAGCACGGCAATCAGCTTGGCCACGTCCATTGAGCTGCCGCCGCCGAGGCCGATGACCACGTCGGCGCCATGCTCGCGCGCGGCAGCCACGGCAGCCAGCACGATGTGCTCCGGCGGGTCGGCCACCACGTCCGAATAGATTTTCACGTGGAACCCTGCCGCCGCCAGGCTGTCGGCCGGCGCCTGCACCAGTCCGGTTTTCAGGAAGCCGGGATCGGTCACCAGCAGCGCGCGCTGCGCCGACGGGAAGCGGGAGCGCACATGCTCCCCCAGTTTCCGGGCCGCGCCCAGTTCAGAAACGATGTGGGCAACGGTGCTGAAAGCGAAAGCAGGGAAGTCATTCATGGCGAGGTCGGCTAGTAGCTGGCGTGGAATGTTGGCATTCCAGCTTACACCAAAACCTGGCGAGCTGAGCCGCATTCGCCCCACTTCGGGGTCTGACCCCGGATCGGGGGTAATGCGGCTCAGCTCGGCAGGGGGGCTGTTTCTTCCGTACAATGATGGGCTTGGTTGTTTCCGTGCAGGCGGTGTTCAGTGGGGCGTTATGGTTGATTATCTGGTGTTGGGTGTGGCGGCGTTCGCGGCGGGCTTGGTCGATGCGGTGGTGGGCGGGGGCGGGCTGATACAGATCCCGGCAGTGTTCTCGGTATTTCCCACCACGGCACCGGCCACCTTGCTGGGAACGAACAAGCTGGCCTCCATCTTCGGCACCGCCGCTGCCGCCGTCAATTATGCGCGCCGGGTGCGCATCGCCTGGTCCACCGCTGCGCCGGCCTCGGCGGCCGCGCTGATCTTCGCCTTCCTGGGCGCCTACACCGTCACCAGGATTCCGCCCGACTTCATGCGCAGCCTGCTGCCGGTGGTGCTGATCGCCGTGGCTGTCTACACGTTCTGCAAGAAGGATCTGGGCAGCGTGCATGCGCCGTTGCACACGGGTTTCCGCGAGCAGGCCTGGGCGGTGGTGATCGGCGCGCTGATCGGCTTCTACGACGGCTTCTTCGGCCCCGGCACCGGCAGCTTCCTGGTGTTCCTGTTCGTGCGCTTTTTCGGCTTCGACTTCCTGGCGGCGTCCGCCGTGGCGAAGGTGGTCAACGTGGCCTGCAATTTCGCGGCGCTGGTGTGGTTCGGCTACAGCGGGCACCTGCTGTGGCAGCTGGGCCTGATGATGGCCGTGTGCCAGGTGTGCGGTTCCATCCTCGGCACCAAGCTGGCGCTGAAACATGGCAGCGGCTTTGTGCGCCGCCTTTTCCTGGTGGTGGTGACGATACTGATCTTCAAGACCGGGTACGACGCGTTCCTGAAGTGATTGTTTCACGTGGAACAGTGGATGAGGGCGCTTCGGCGCCCTTTTTTACGTCCTGGCCTGGCCAATCGCAGTGTTCCACGTGGAACAATCAGAAAATTTCATGGCGATATTTCTGCCTAAAAAAGTCGCAGCAGCAAAAAGACTCTATAATCTGATCTCATTCCTCGCATTCACCCCAATACCAAAAATGTTATTTCCTACCCAATTCGACGTCATCGTCGTTGGCGGCGGTCACGCCGGCACCGAGGCGGCCCTTGCTTCTGCCCGCATGGGCCAGAAGACGCTCCTGCTGACGCACAACATCGAGACGCTGGGCCAGATGTCGTGCAACCCTTCCATCGGCGGTATCGGCAAAGGCCACCTGGTCAAGGAAGTCGACGCGATGGGCGGCGCCATGGCGATCGCCACCGATGAGGCGGGCATCCAGTTCCGCATCCTGAATTCCTCCAAAGGTCCCGCCGTGCGCGCCACCCGCGCCCAGGCCGACCGCATCCTGTACAAGCAGGCGATCCGCTCGCGCCTGGAAAACCAGCCCAACCTGTGGCTGTTCCAGCAGGCCGTGGACGACCTGATGGTGGAGGGCGACCGTGTGGTCGGCGCCGTCACCCAGATCGGCCTGAAGTTCCTGGCGCCTGCCGTGGTGCTGACGGCCGGCACTTTCCTCGACGGTAAGATCCACGTCGGCCTGCAGAACTACTCGGCCGGCCGCGCCGGCGACCCGCCCGCGATCTCGCTGTCGGCCCGCCTGAAGGAGCTGAAGCTGCCGCAGGGCCGCCTGAAAACCGGCACCCCGCCGCGCATCGACGGCCGCAGCATCGACCTGTCGGCCATGACCGAACAGCCGGGCGACCTGGACCCGGTGCCGGTGTTTTCCGTCATGGGCAACACCGCCATGCACCCGCGCCAGATGCCGTGCTGGGTGACGCACACCAACACCAAAACGCACGACATCATCCGCGCCGGCCTGGACCGTAGCCCGATGTATACCGGCGTCATCGAGGGGGTCGGCCCGCGCTATTGCCCATCCATCGAGGACAAGATTCACCGCTTCTCGTCCAAGGAATCGCACCAGATTTTCCTGGAGCCGGAAGGCTTGACGACCAACGAGTTCTACCCGAACGGCATCTCCACCAGCCTGCCGTTCGACGTGCAGATCGAGCTGGTGCGTTCGATGAAAGGCATGGAAAACGCCCACATCCTGCGCCCCGGCTACGCCATCGAATATGATTATTTCGACCCGCGCGGCCTGAAGGCGTCGCTGGAAACCAAGGCCGTGGGCGGCCTGTATTTCGCCGGCCAGATCAACGGCACCACCGGCTACGAAGAGGCGGCCGCGCAGGGCATGCTGGCCGGCATCAACGCCGCGCTGCAGACCCAGGGCAAGGACGCCTGGACCCCGGCGCGCTCGGAAGCCTACCTGGGCGTGCTGGTGGACGACCTGGTGACGCAGGGCGTGCAGGAGCCGTACCGCATGTTTACCAGCCGCGCCGAGTACCGTTTGAGCCTGCGCGAAGACAACGCGGACATGCGTTTGACCGAGATCGGCCGCAAGCTGGGCGTGGTCGGCGACGCCCAGTGGGAAGCCTTCGACCGCAAGCGCGAAGCCGTGGCCAGGGAGCTGGAGCGCCTGCGTTCCACGTGGGTGAACCCGCGCATCCTGGCGGCGGACGAGTCCGAACGCGTGATCGGCCAGGCCATCGAACGCGAGTACTCGCTGGCCGACCTGCTGCGCCGTCCGGGCGTGGCCTACGATAAGCTGATGACCATGTCCGGCATGGAAGGGCAGGCCCTGGCCGGCCCCGGCGTGGACGATGCGGCGGTACAGGAACAGGTGGAAATCCAGCTCAAATATTCGGGCTATATCGACCGCCAGAGCAAGGAAGTGGAGCGCCACGAGCACTACGAGAACCTGAAACTGCCGGAAGGTTTCAACTACCTGGACATCACCGCGCTGTCGGTGGAAGTGCGCCAGAAGCTGAACGCGCAGCGCCCGGAGACCCTGGGCCAGGCCTCGCGCATCTCCGGCGTGACCCCGGCGGCGATTTCGCTGCTGCTGGTGCACCTGAAAAAGACCGGTTTCGGCGGTTTCGTGAATTTGAAAGATGAGGCAGTGCAATGAAGGTATTCGACCGTGCAGCTTTGGCCGAAGTGTTGAACAAGGGCGTGGCGGAACTGGGTTTGGAGCTGTCCGCCGCGCAGCAGGAGCAGCTGCTGGATTACCTGGCGCTGCTGAACAAGTGGAATAGCGTCTACAACCTGACCTCGGTGCGCGATCCGATGCAGATGATGACGCTGCATTTGCTGGACTCGCTGGCCGCCGTGCCGGCCTTCCAGGGGGCGCAGAACGTGCTGGACGTGGGCGCGGGCGGCGGGCTGCCGGGCGTGGTGCTGGCGATCTCGAAGCCGGACATGAAGCTGTCCATGATCGACACCGTGCACAAGAAAACCGCCTTCCTGACGCAGGTGAAGGCGGAGCTGGGCCTGGCCAACGTGACCGTGTACACCAAGAAGGTGCAGGAACTGGAGGTCAAGCAGCCGTTCGACGTGATCACGTCGCGCGCCTTCGCCGACCTGAGCGACTTCGTGAACTGGTCCGGGCACCTGCTGGCCGAAGGCGGCCGCTTTATCGCCCTGAAAGGCACAGCGCCACAGGACGAACGCGAGCGCCTGCCGGAGCCGTGGAAGGTGGAGCGGCTGCAGGCTTTGAAAGTGCCGGGACTGGCGGCGGAGCGCCACCTGGTTTTCATCGCCAGACAGTAACGATATAAACGGTATAAATCATTTATACCGTATAAACGAAATAAACCATATAAACGATTTATACCGAATAAACGATATAGCGAATAAGAAAAGTACATGGCCAAAATTTTTTGTGTAGCGAATCAAAAGGGCGGCGTGGGCAAGACCACCACCACGGTCAACCTCTCCGCCGGACTGGCCAAACTGAACCAGCGCGTGCTGCTGGTGGACCTGGACCCGCAGGGCAACGCCACCATGGGCGCGGGCATCAACAAGGCCGGCCTTGCGGCATCGACCTATGAAGTGCTGCTGGGCCAGTCGGACGTGGCCACGGCGCGCCAGCGTTCGGAAGCCGGGCGCTTCGACGTGCTGCCGTCCAACCGCGAGCTGGCCGGCGCCGAAGTGGAGATGGTGGAACTGGACAACCGCGAGCGCCGCCTGAAGGATGCGCTGGCCGCGGTCGACAAGGAATACGACTTCATCCTGATCGACTGCCCGCCGGCGCTGTCGATGCTGACGCTGAACGGCCTGTGCGCCGCGCACGGCGTGATCATCCCGATGCAGTGCGAGTACTACGCGCTGGAAGGCTTGTCCGACCTGGTCAACACCATCAAGAAGGTGCACGCCAACCTGAACCCGGACTTGAAGATCATCGGCCTGCTGCGCGTGATGTTCGATCCGCGCATGACGCTGTCGCAGCAGGTGTCGGCGCAGCTGGAGCAGCACTTCGGCGACAAGGTCTTCAAGACCATCATTCCGCGCAACGTGCGCCTGGCCGAAGCGCCGTCCTACGGCATGCCGGGCGTGACCTTCGATCCCGCCTCCAAGGGCGCGCAGGCGTACATCGCCTTCGGCGCCGAGATGGTCAAGCGCATCAAGAAGATGTAACAGGATAAAACTATGGCAACCAAGAAACTGAAAGGCCTGGGTCGCGGCCTGGACGCCCTGTTGGGCGGCGACGGCGATCCATCCAACCCGGCGGCGAACGGCGGCGCGCCGACCGAGCTGGCCGTGGCACAGATGCAAGCCGGCAAGTACCAGCCGCGCACGCGCATGGACGAGGGTGGGCTGGCCGAGCTGGCCGCCTCCATCAAGACCCAGGGCATCATGCAGCCCATCCTGGTGCGGCCGATCGCGCCGGCCAAGGGCAGTGTGGTCAAATATGAAATCATCGCCGGAGAACGCCGTTTCCGCGCGGCGCAGCTGGCCGGCCTGGAAAACGTGCCGGTCCTGGTGCGCGAGGTGGACGACAAGACCGCCGCCGCCATGGCGCTGATCGAGAACATCCAGCGCGAGGACCTGAATCCGCTGGAAGAGGCGCAGGGCATCCAGCGCCTGATCACCGACTTCGATTTCACCCACGAGCAGGCGGCCACGGCCGTCGGCCGCTCGCGCAGCGCCGTGTCCAATCTGTTAAGGCTGATCAACCTGGCGGCGCCGGTGCAGACCATGCTGATGGCCGGCGACATCGACATGGGCCATGCCCGCGCCCTGCTGGCGGTCGATGCCGCCACCCAGATCACCCTGGCTAACGTTGTTGTGGCGAAACGCCTATCGGTGCGCGAAACGGAAAAGCTGGTGCAGCGCGCGCAGGAGGAGCAATCCGAGCAGGCCCAGCGCAAGCAAAAAGACAAGTCCGGCGACATCCTGCGCCTGGAGGAAGAACTGGCCGACCTGCTGGCCACGCCAGTGGTGTTCAAGATGGGCGCCAAGGGCCGCGGCCAGATGGTGATCGATTTTGCCGACCTGGATGTGCTGGACGGATTGCTGACACGCTTGCGCGGCTAAGTTACAAGCCGGTAACCAGAAGTCGTGGCAACGTTGACACTATGATAGCGCGCACACCGTGCGCTATCTTGGTGCATCTACTCTAAAAGCGGTGCAAAACCGTATCTTTCTTGCCCAAACAGCCATGTTGCGGCGCACCATGTTTGACCAAACTAAGCAATTCCTAATATAATCCCGTGTCTTTAGGTGTATACGCTTTCTCTGGGAACCCGGCAAGTGAGTGATTTTTTTCAGCGCATTGCCTCTCCGGTGTTTAAAGTAGTTGCCTTGCAGTTCACAATCGCCACGTTTTTTTCCGCCGCCACCGCATATTTCGGCAGCGTTGAGAGAGGCTGGTCTGCCGCTTTAGGCGGAGCGATCGCAGTCATCGGGAGCCTGGTGTACGCGATGATTGTCGCGGGCGAAACGAATGACGCCAAGAAAGCATTCCGGACGCATTTCCGCGCCGAGATGGTTAAAGTTTTCATAACGGCAGCGCTGTTCATTGCGGCGCTGGTACTGTTCTCGTCGGCCGCATGGTTATGGCTGATCATAGGTTTCGCGGTAGCGACCCTGGCTTACTGGTTCGCGCTGCTAGCAGTTTAATTAACAATATCTGGCAAACATTATGACCACTGAACACGGGGGCCACGCGGCCCCGGCTAACGCCACAGAGTACATTCAGCACCACTTGTCGCACCTGAAAAATGCGGACGCCACCATCAACCTGGACACGTTCTGGGTTTCGGCCATTCTGGGCCTGGTGTTTATCGGCGTGTTCGCCATGGCTGCGCGCCGCGCCACCCCCGGCGTGCCGGGCAAGCTGCAGAATTTCGTCGAATGGATCATGGAACTGGTCAACGACACCGTCAATTCCGCTTTCCACGCCAAGAGCGCCGTCATCGCGCCGCTGGCCATCACCATTTTCGTCTGGGTATGGCTGATGAACGCGATGGACTTCCTGCCGGTTGACCTGCTGCCGAAAGTGCTGGAATTCTTCGGCGTCTACAAGCTGCGCGTGGTGCCGACGGCCGACGTGAACCACACCTTCGGCATGTCGATCGGCGTGCTGCTGTGCATTATCGGCTTCTCGATCAAGGCCAAGGGCGTCGGCGGCTGGGGTAAGGAACTGTTTACCGCCCCGTTCCACGCGCACGGCATCGCCGCCATCTTCCTGGCGCCGGTCAACTTCATCTTCCAGATGCTGGAACTGCTGGCCAAACCAATTTCGCTGTCGCTGCGACTGTTCGGCAACATGTACGCCGGCGAGCTGATTTTCATTCTGATCGCGTTGTTGCCTTGGTGGGCGCAGTGGCTGTTGGGTGGTCCATGGGCAATCTTCCACATCCTGATTGTAACTCTGCAAGCTTTTGTGTTTATGGCGTTGACGGTTGTGTACCTCTCCCTCGCGGTTGAGAAGCATTAATCAGCAACTTTATTTTTAGTTTTTGAAGTATCTTTCGTTTTTTTTAAATTTAGGAGAAATCTAATGCAAGCTCTGATCGCACAAGTACAAAGCATGACCGTTCTGGCCGTAGCAATCATCATTGGCCTGGGCGCCATCGGTACCGCACTCGGCTTCGCTATCCTGGGTGGCAAGTTCCTGGAAGCTTCGGCACGTCAACCAGAACTGATGCCACAACTGCAAACCAAACTGTTCGTTATCGCCGGTCTGCTGGACGCGATCTCCATGATCGGCGTTGGTGTTGCTCTGCTGTTCACGTTCAACAACCCGTTCCTGACCGCCCTGACCGCCGCTGTAGCGCAGTAATCACCGCTCCAACCGGGGAAACTTTTTAGGAGCAAGGTATGGACATTAATATGTCGCTCATCGGCCAGATGATCACCTTCGCGGTGCTCGTTTGGTTCTCGATGAAATTCGTTTTCCCAGCGTTGAATTCCACGCTGGACGAGCGTGCCAAGCGTATCGCCGATGGTCTGGCTGCGGCCGACCAGGGCAAGGCTTCGATGGAAATCGCTGAAAAGCGTGCTTCCGAAGCCCTGACCTCCGCCCGCGACGAAGCTGCCCAGCGCGTCGCGGACGCCGAGAAGCGTGCGCAACTGGTGGCTGAAGAAATCAAGGCCAACGCCAAAGCCGAAGCGGACCGCATCATTGCGCAAGCCAAAGCTGAAGCCGAACAGCAAGTTACCCAGGCCCGCGAAGCTCTGCGCGCCCAGGTGGCCGACCTGGCGGTCAAAGGTGCCGAGCAGATCTTGAAGCGTGAAGTCACCGCGTCGGCCCACGCCGACCTGCTGGCCCGCCTCGCGACTGAGCTGTAATCATGGCTGAACTCGCAACCGTCGCCCGTCCCTACGCGGAAGCCCTCTTCCGCGTAGCCCAAGCCGGCAACCTCGCGCAGTGGTCCGATCTGGTGTCCGAACTGGCCCAGATCGGCGGCAACGCCGATGTGCTGGACTATGCCCGCAATCCGAAAGTTTCGGAAAGCGATGTCATCGCCACCATTCAGTCTCTGGTGAAATCGCCGCTGAACGCGGAAGCCAATAACTTCCTCGGCATGCTGGTCGCCAACAATCGTATCGAATTGCTGCCGGAGATCGGCGCCCAATTCCAGCTGTTGAAAAACAGCGCGGAAGGTGCGGCGGATGCCGAGATCACGAGCGCGTTCGACATGAGCGCCGCCCAGGTTGCCGAGCTGGTTGCCACGCTGGAAAAGAAATTCAGCCGCAAGATCAACCCGAGCGTGACCGTAGACCCATCGTTGATCGGTGGCGTGCGCGTGGTCGTCGGTGACGAAGTGCTCGACACTTCGGTCCGCGCCAGGCTGCAGCAGATGCGCGTCGCGCTGGTCGCTTAAGACCCGCTGGCCGCTACGGCAGACCAAATATACCCTCGCGCAAGCGGAGAGAACTACATTTAGGAGTTAGTATGCAACTCAACCCATCTGAAATCAGCGAGCTGATCAAGAGCCGGATCCAAGGCATTGATGGCGGCGCTGAAGTGCGCAATCAAGGCACGGTTATTTCCGTAGCCGACGGTATCTGCCGCATCCACGGTCTGTCGGACGTAATGCAAGGCGAGATGCTGGAATTCCCAGGCAATACTTTCGGCCTGGCGATGAACTTGGAGCGCGACTCGGTCGGCGCCGTGATCCTGGGTGCTTACGAGCACATCTCGGAAGGCGACACCGTCAAGTGCACCGGCCGCATCCTGGAAGTGCCAGTCGGTCCTGAACTGCGCGGCCGCGTGGTCAACGCCCTGGGCCAGCCGATCGACGGCAAAGGTCCGGTCGAAGCCAAGCTGACCTCGCCTATCGAGAAGATCGCACCGGGCGTGATCGCCCGTGAGTCCGTGTCGCAGCCTATGCAGACCGGCCTGAAGTCGATCGACGCGATGGTACCGATTGGCCGTGGCCAGCGTGAGCTGATCATTGGCGACCGCCAGACTGGTAAGTCGGCGGTGGCGGTTGATGCGATCATCAACCAAAAAGGCCAGGGCATGACTTGCATCTACGTTGCAATCGGCCAGAAAGCTTCCACCATCAAGAACATCGTGCGCTCGCTGGAAACGCACGGCGCGATGGAGTACACCATTGTCGTGGCTGCCACCGCGTCGGAATCGGCAGCGATGCAGTACATCTCGGCCTACTCCGGCTGCACCATGGGCGAATACTTCCGCGACCGCGGCGAAGACGCCCTGATCGTGTACGATGACCTGTCGAAGCAAGCAGTTGCCTACCGTCAGATCTCCCTGCTGCTGCGCCGCCCACCAGGCCGCGAAGCGTACCCAGGCGACGTGTTCTACCTGCACAGCCGCCTGCTGGAACGCGCAGCACGCGTGAACGCCGACTACGTCGAAGCCTTCACCAAGGGTGAAGTCAAAGGCAAGACCGGCTCGCTGACCGCACTGCCTATCATCGAAACCCAGGCTGGCGACGTTTCGGCGTTCGTGCCAACCAACGTGATTTCGATTACCGACGGCCAGATCTTCCTGGAAACCTCGCTGTTCAACTCCGGTATCCGTCCTGCGATTAACGCGGGTATCTCGGTATCGCGCGTTGGTGGCGCGGCCCAGACCAAGGTCATCAAAAACCTGTCCGGCGGTATCCGTACCGACTTGGCGCAGTACCGTGAACTGGCTGCGTTCGCGCAGTTCGCTTCCGACCTGGACGAATCGACCCGCAAACAGCTGGACCGCGGCGCACGCGTGACCGAACTGCTGAAGCAGGCGCAGTACTCGCCGCTGTCGATTTCCCTGATGGGCGCATCGCTGTTCGCAGTGAACAAGGGCTTCCTGGACGACGTGGCAGTGAAGAAAGTACTGCCATTCGAAGCCGGCCTGCACGCCTACCTGAAGACCAAGCAAGCTGCTCTGCTGGCCAAGATCGAAGAAACCAAGCAACTGGACAAAGACGGCGAAGCCGCCCTGTCGGCCGCCATTGCTGATTTCAAGAAATCCGGCGCATTTTAAGCGGCACGGCGGCCGGGGTTGCGACCCCGGGCCGCCTTCAGCGCAGAAGGAGTAAGGACTCATGGCAGTAGGCAAAGAGATACGTGGCAAGATCAAAAGCGTAGAGAATACGAAAAAGATCACCAAGGCGATGGAAATGGTCGCCGCATCGAAAATGCGCAAGGCGCAGGATCGCATGCGCGCCGCCCGTCCCTACAGTGACAAGGTTCGTAATATCGCCGCTAATCTGGCGACCGCCAACCCTGAATACACGCACCCGTTCCTGGCGCAAGCCCAGGGAACCGAAGCGAAGGCAGTGGGTTTCATCATCGTCACGACCGACAAGGGTCTGTGCGGTGGCCTGAACACCAACGTGCTGCGCATGGTGACGGCGAAAACGCGCGAGCTGGAAACGGCCGGCGTCAAGGTTGAAGCGGTAGCCATCGGTAACAAAGGTTTGGGGTTCTTGAATCGGGTAGGCGTCCCTGTTGTTGCGCAAGCAACGCAGATCGGCGACACGCCGCATCTGGAGAAACTGATCGGGCCTGTGAAGGTCATGCTCGAGAAGTTCACGGAAGGCAAACTCGACGCAGTGTACCTGTGCTATACCAAGTTCATCAACACGATGAAGCAAGAGCCGCAAGTGCAGCAGCTGCTGCCGCTGACGGCGGACAACATCACGGCCGACAAGGGTAGCCTCAAGTGGGACTACATCTACGAGCCGGATGCAGCGACCGTGATTGACGAACTGCTGGAGCGCTACATTGAAGCGCTGGTATACCAGGCGGTGGCGGAAAACCTGGCGTCCGAGCAATCGGCCCGCATGGTGGCGATGAAAGCCGCCAGCGACAACGCAGGTAGCGTCATCGGTGAACTGAAGCTGATCTATAACAAGACGCGTCAGGCTGCGATTACCAAAGAACTCTCCGAAATCGTTGCCGGTGCGGCTGCGGTTTAAACGAATTTAACTATATTTGAAGGAACGAACATGGCTGATGGCAAAATCGTTCAGTGTATCGGCGCTGTGGTGGACGTTGAGTTTCCACGCAACGCGATGCCTAAGGTATTTGATGCCTTGAAAATGGAAGGCTCCGAGCTGACCCTGGAAGTACAACAACAGCTGGGCGACGGCGTGGTCCGTACCATTGCTCTGGGTTCGTCCGACGGCCTGCGCCGCGGCATGATGATCCAGAACACCGGCAAACCAATCATGGTTCCCGTGGGTAAAGCCACGCTGGGCCGCATCATGGACGTGCTGGGCAACCCGATCGACGAATGCGGTCCAGTTGCGCACGACCAGATCGCTTCGATCCACCGCACGGCCCCTGCGTACGACGAACTGTCGCCATCGCAAGACCTGCTGGAAACCGGCATCAAGGTGATCGACCTGGTGTGCCCGTTCGCCAAAGGCGGTAAAGTCGGTCTGTTCGGCGGTGCAGGTGTGGGCAAGACCGTGAACATGATGGAACTGATCAACAACATCGCCAAAGCGCACTCGGGTCTGTCCGTGTTCGCCGGCGTGGGCGAGCGTACCCGCGAAGGTAACGACTTCTACCACGAGATGGCCGATGCAAAAGTGGTGGATCTGGAAAACCCGGAAAACTCCAAAGTCGCGATGGTGTATGGTCAGATGAATGAACCACCAGGCAACCGTCTGCGCGTCGCGCTGACCGGTCTGACCATGGCCGAAGCGTTCCGTGACGAAGGCAAAGACGTTCTGTTCTTCGTGGACAACATCTACCGCTTCACCCTGGCCGGTACCGAAGTATCCGCACTGCTGGGCCGTATGCCTTCCGCAGTGGGCTACCAGCCTACCCTGGCCGAAGAAATGGGCCGCCTGCAAGAGCGTATTACGTCCACCAAGACCGGTTCGATCACCTCGATCCAGGCCGTGTACGTTCCAGCGGATGACTTGACCGACCCGTCGCCAGCGACCACCTTCGGCCACCTGGATTCGACCGTGGTTCTGTCGCGTGACATCGCCTCGCTGGGTATCTACCCTGCGGTGGACCCGCTGGACTCGACCTCGCGCCAGCTGGACCCGCTGGTCGTGGGCCAGGACCACTACGACACCGCGCGTGCCGTACAGGGCACCCTGCAGCGCTACAAGGAACTGCGCGACATTATCGCGATTCTGGGCATGGACGAACTGGCGCCGGAAGACAAGCTGCTGGTGGCACGCGCTCGTAAGATGCAGCGTTTCCTGTCGCAGCCGTTCCACGTCGCTGAAGTGTTCACCGGTTCGCCAGGTAAATACGTTTCGCTGAAAGACACGATCAAGGGCTTCAAGATGATCGCTTCGGGCGAACTGGACCACCTGCCGGAACAGGCGTTCTACATGGTCGGCACGATCGAAGAAGCAATCGAAAAAGCCAAAAAACTCAACTAATCGCTGAGTTTGCTTCGGCCCCGCCGCAAGGCGGGGCCGTCATATCCCGATAGGACACACATGGCAAATACCATACACGTAGACGTGGTTTCCGCGGAAGAGCAGATCTTCTCGGGCGAAGCCGAATTCGTCGCGTTGCCGGGCGAGCAGGGCGAGCTGGGTATCTACCCCAAGCACACCCCGCTGATCACCCGTATTCGTCCAGGCGCGGTACGCATCAAGGTAGCGGGCAAGGCTGAAGAAGAGTTCGTCTTCGTCGCCGGCGGCCTGCTGGAAGTGCAGCCGAACGCCGTCACGGTACTGGCTGACACCGCGATCCGTGGTGCAGACCTGGATGAAGCCAAAGCCTCGGCCGCCAAGAAACTGGCGGAAGAAGCGCTGGCCAACAACACCGGCAGCATCGACTACGCGAAAGCGCAAGCCGAGCTGGCCGCCGCGATCGGCCAACTGGCCGCCATCGCCAAACTGCGCGCCAAGCAATAAGCTCGGTCAGCAGACGCCAAAAAGGCAGCTTCGGCTGCCTTTTTTATTGCTCGAAATATATTTATACTATTGCTTTTATGGCAAACTGCGCATTTCCCGGTTGAAATTCGCATATGAAACAGTATCTGATCGCCTGCCTGGGCCTGGTTGCCTTTCTGCCCTGCTTTGCGGCTGATGCACCGCCGACCATCGAGGTGCACAGCCTTGCGCGGGAGTTTGTGACCTTCTGGGACGGCAGCCAGGGCATGCCGGAAGCGCAGCGCGTGGCGGCGTTTAAAACACAGATCGGCGCGCGTTTCCCGGAGTTCTACGGTACTGAACGCTACGCCGGCACGCGCACGCAGGCCGAGCAGGATGAGCTGATACGCCGCAATCTGGCCGGCTTTGGTCCGATGCGGCAGGCTTACCTGGATAAAGTGGCCCGCTTCGATGCGGATCTGCCGCGGCACATCGCGACCTTCACTGCAGCGTTTCCCGAGTTTAAGCCGACAGTGAGCACCTACTTCGTTCATTCGCTCGGCGAAATGGACGGCGGCACGCGCGAGCTGAACGGCCGCAACTATCTGATCTTCGGCGCCGACGGCATGGTGCGCTATCACGGCGCCGGCGACGAAGCCGCCTTTTTTCATCACGAGCTGTTCCATATCCACCATGCGGCCCAGGCGGTGAACTGCGACGACGACAGGCTGGCGGACCGCCTGTGGACCGAGGGCTTGGCCACCTACATGTCGAAAGTCATGAACCCGCAGGCCAGCGACCAGGAAATGCTGCTTGACCTGCCAAAAGGCAGCGCCGATCTCGTCCGGAGCCGGATTTATGCCAGCCTGGCTCAACTGGAGCAGGTGTTGGACAGTGGCGACCGCCAGCAATTTGCGAGTCTGTTCCTGATGGACGGCCGTAGCGAAGGCGGGCTGCCGCCCCGGCGCGGCTATATGCTGGGTTATCTGATCGCCCAGGAACTGGGCAAATCCCGCAGCCCGGCGCAACTCGCCAAGCTCAGCTGCGCGGAAGCGCGTCCGCTGATGGCCGCAGCGATACGCAGTCTGCAGCAGCAGCCCCTCAAGGAACACTGAGCCGCCCGTCGCGTACCAAGGCATAAGCGTTTAGTACAGTTTGGGCGAGCCATGTCGCTACAGCGGCGCTTCTGCTCACGGACGGGAACTGATCGAGGACCTCCTCAAGCGGATCTCCTGCCGCGAGGCAGTCGAACATGTTTCTGACCGGCACACGCGTTCCGACAAAGATTGGAACCCCCTGGATTTGCGGGTCGCCCTGAATGGCAGTCGCGTGCATTTTTGCCTCCTTCAACTACTCCATACTGGCTCCGTACGCGGCCGGCGAAAAATCAACTGCACATGCCATAGGCTTTACGGTCTTCGAAATAACGGTAGGTGAATGTGCGGACCGGATAACGCTCGCGTTCGATCACCATCGGCGGCGGCGTGAAATCGAAACGGTCCGGCAGCTTGCCTTTGAATTGCAGGCGGAAGCGGAATTGGGTGGCGTCCGACCTTGCGGTCGCCACCATCAGCACAGGCATTTCCTTGATGACTTCCACCATTTCAGGCCGCGCGCTGGTGCCGCGCTGGTAAATACTGGCAATTTCTGCATTCATGAGCGGCGCGCCTTTGGGCTGGTAAATTTTGAATGCGCGGCTGGTGAATTGCGCTTGGGTATTCCGAGGCAGCATATAAACCAGCCCAATCTCCACACCGCCCTCCGGTATTGCGACGGGCGCTGTGGCCGTCACATAAATGCCATCGGGTAGATCAAAACGCGATTCATCCACCCAGTTCCTGCAATCAGGCGTTTTTGCCTGGTACAAGTCGGCGGGAGTGTACTTATCGCCGCAAGCGGCCAGGGCAAGCAACAGGAAAAGAGGCGCGTAGCGGCGCATAAGGATTACCGGTGAGTAGTTGAATACCCGCATGGTATCAGAAATCAGCGCTTCTCTTCCATTAAAGCCAGCAAATGGCCGTCGGGATCGCGGAAGAACGCCATCCACAATTCATGATCCGACATTTTTGTCACCAAATGCGGGGTGCCATCGAATGGGACGGATTTTTCTTTCAGCTTATCGGCGACGGCTTCAATGTCTTTCACGGTAAAGTAAATACAGGTCCCTTGCCCTGGGTAAACCTGTCGGTCCGTGCCTTCCAACATTAAGCGGACACCGTCGCAGTCAAAAAACACCAGCTCGCCGAAACGGTAGAGCTTGTGCATTCCCAATGTTTCGCCGTAAAACTTCTCGGCCTGGTCCGCATCGGATACGGCCAGTGCGATCTGGCCAATTTTGCATAACGCCATTTTCACCTCCTGAACTAAGTCGACTTTCCTAGACTAGGCGCTTTGCGGCACGCATTCAAGCGTGCCGGGTTGATTATGCACAAATCAGGCACGATCAAGCCAGAAACTGGCATGAATTTGGCGGAAAAGGGCCGGGCGGACGCTCTGAAACCCCACAGCGTCCGCCTGATGGCTTAGTTCCGTTTATCGTGGCTGCGCTTGGTGCCAGCCTTGTTCAGCACTTTCCACTTCGCCCGCTGCGCAATCCTTTCCAGCGGGGTTTGCAGGCTGCGCTGCGCATCGCGCATAAGCTTGTGAAAATTTAATAACCGGTCGGCATGGATATTCCCGCGCACGGCACAACCGGGTTCCGATTCATGTCGGCAGTCGCGGAATTGGCAAGCGGCGGCCAGTATGTCGATATCGGAGAATACCGATGACAAGGCTTCTTCATCCGCGTCCGGCCGCCAGGTGCGCAATCCTGGCGTGTCGATAATACAAGCGCCATCCGGGCACAAATGCAGGGAACGGGCGGTTGTCGTGTGGCGTCCCCTGCCGTCGCCTTTTCTGATACCGCCGGTTTCCTGATGCGCTGCGCTTAATGTATTGGTCAGCGTCGATTTTCCCGCGCCGGATGAACCAAGCAGGCATAATGTCTGCCCGGCGCCCAGCCAGGGTTTTAATTCACCGATCGCTTCCGGACTTAATGCGTTGGTGTAAATTATTGGGATATAAGCGGGCAAGCGATCGCGAATAGCGTCAATACGCTGGCCGGTATTCCGGCAAATGTCGGATTTGGTCAGAACGATAACCGGCGCAATGTCGGCGGATTGCACCATCGCGATATAACGTTCCAGTCTGCGCAGATTGAAATCGTTATCCAGGCCCATTACCAGCAATGCTGTATCGATATTGCTGGCGATTGATTGACGGTGCCCGTCCGCTGCGCGGCGGGCGATTAGATTGACTGGGGATAAGCGTTGGCTTATCCACAGTTCATTTTCGCCATGGTTTTCAAGGACGATCCAGTCCCCTACCGCGAGCGTGCAGTCAGCCCACACCCGGGGCAGCGCGCGCGCCTTATATTCGCGCTCGCCATCGTGAACCGTGAACCAGCTGCGCTGCA
This sequence comes from Massilia sp. Root351, assembly GCF_001425045.1. Lineage (GTDB taxonomy): Bacteria > Pseudomonadota > Gammaproteobacteria > Burkholderiales > Burkholderiaceae_D > Rugamonas. Next base: position 378,407 of record NZ_LMDJ01000003.1, read on the forward strand.
CTTCGGTTATTCGCATCAGGCGTGCGCCTTCAGCGGCGGGCTCCAGCGTATGTAATTGGCTGGCGGTGAATTGCTGAAATCCGATGCGGCGTAAAACTTCGAAATTGAATTCGATCATGATGAGTGGTGTTCCTGTATCCGGGGTCGCTCGCGGCGCGCGCGAGCACAGCCATCCGCGAAAAGCGGAGGCGCGAAAAGTCAGGGATAGGCCGGCGCGCGATCAGGCGCGGCTCGACACCAGCTCGGTCAGAACAGGGGCGTAGACGGGCGATCAGGCAGCCGACAGGAGGGCAATGTCCAAGGTACGCATTTTTTAGTCTCCTGTGGATGAGTGGGGGAAGCCGCCAGTGTCGCACCGGAGGCAGAAACAGTCAATTGCCGGCAGCGCGGCGGACGGTGTTTAACTGGCAATGTTGTGGCGCCAGCGCGGCCTGGATCAGCTCCAGCGCAGTTTGCGGCCGGCTGGCGCCGCACATGAAGATATCCACAGCCGCGAAGCCGTCTTCCGGCCAAGTGTGAATGGAGATATGGGATTCGGCCAGCAGCACCACGCCGGTCACGCCGTAGCCGTCGCCGAAACCGTGGAAGTGGCTATGCAGCACGCGCGCCCCGGCCGCCGCAGCCGCCGAACGCAACAGGGCCTCCAGCTCGTCGCAGTCGCCCAGGCGGCTGGCTTCAATGCCGGACAGGTCGGCCAGCAGGTGGCTGCCGGCCGGCAGGTGGAGGCGGTGTGCGCCGGCCTCGCTCACTTGTGGCCCCCGCCGCCCGAACCGCCGCCGAAACTGCCGCCGCCGCCGCCCGTATGCGAACTCCAGCCGGAGCCGCCGCCGGTGGACGGGCCGAAGGAGTTGAACATGCGCCCCCAGCTACTGCAGCTGGTCATGGTGAACACCACCAGCGCATAGATAATGTAGCGGCTCAAGACTTGTCCCCTTTATCGATGGAGTCCAGGAACAGGGCGGGCAAGTAGATGGCCAGCGCGCCGAGCAGGTTGAAGGTGAAGGAGCCGCCGAAATTCACCAGCATGGGAATGGCGTTTACGGCCAGCATCACCATGATGAATTTTTTCGCCGCGCTGGCGTAGCGGCCTTTTTGCGGCGGCGCTGCCCGCATCAGGTTTTTCACCGGCACGCCGAACCACAGGTGGACCTGGTCGGCCGGCACCCGGGTCGAGCGCGACCAGGTCAGCTCCTCGGCGCTCAGTTCCGCCGCCAGGCGGGTCTGGCCGGCCTCGAATTCGTAGACGTGCACGCGGTCGCCCACTTGCACGCGCCAATTGAAGGCGCCAGCCGCGTAGACGACCCTGGCGTCGTAGTCGTACAGCTTGGCGTACTTGATCTTGTCCAGCATTACCGTGTCCGCGCCCACCCGTTCCCAGGCCGGCCATTCAGGCATGACGTTGGCGCGCCACCAGCCGTCGTCGGTCTCCACCAGCCAGGTAAAGCCGGAACGGGCGCCGGACAGCAGGTATTCGGTCCAGCGCGAACCCTCGTCGTCTTCGCGCACCATGAAGCCGATCACGCGGTAGCGCTGCTTGTTGATGGTGGCTTCAGCGCCCAGCGACAGGGTGGTGCCCACTTTTTCCACGCGCTCGCCAGCCGCCAGCACCTGTGCCTTGGGACTGGCCGCGTCGATCTGGGCGTGGCAGGAGGGGCACAGCAGGTTGGCGGTCTGGCCGGGCAGGTAGTTGATGGCGCCGCCGCAGGAGGGGCAGTCCAGTGCCGTCAGTTTGCCGCGGTAGCGCCCGGCGCTGCGCTGGATCTGCTCGTCGTCGCGCAGCAGCTGGCATTGCATCGCTTCCAGCGTGACGGACACGCCGGTGTACACCACCGGCTCCGGGCCGTCCGAATAGTCCAGCGTGAGGAAGGTGCCGCCGCGCCGGAAGTCGGCCACTTTGGCTTGCCAGCCGTCGCCGACCTTGAACGGCAACTCGCCCTGGCCGCCGATGCAATCGGCGGTGCGCACCTCGGAGACCATCAGCCGCTCGGCGCCCACGCGCACCATTTCGCCGGCCTGCAGTTCGTCGAACGCGGGCAACGGCGCCGGTGTTTCACGGGCGGCAGTGACGGTGTACAGGCCGGACGAATCGCCCAGCCAGGACGTGGCGCCGTCGTCGAACATCAGATACCACTCGTTCCACATCCCCGCCGCATAGCGCAGCTGGATGCGGCCGATCACATTGAATGCGCGTCCTCCCAGCACGCCGGAGGTGCCGATCTGCAGCGGCGAGTAGTCCTCCAGCACGGAGGACATCTTGCCCAGGTCCTTGACCGCGTCCGCATCCTTGAGCACGCGCGTGTTGCAGTACTCGCACACGGCCATGACCGAGGCGTGCGAGCGGAATTGGACTTCCGCGCCGCAGCTGGGACAGGAAACAATTTGCATGTACGCGGTCTTAGCCTATCAGTTTCTTGAGCAGCTCGGACTTGGCGCTGTCGTAGTCGGCGGCCGAGATCAGGCCCTTGTCCAGCAGGCCCTTGAGTTTTTCCAGGCGCGCTTCGATGCCTTCTTCGGCCGGGGCTGCGGCTGCCGCCGGTGCGCCGGGGTGCGAGCTGGCCGGCGCCAGCGTGGAGCCGACCGCCTGGCCCATGGCCTGGCCCAGCATCACGCCCGCACCCAGGCCGGCGCCGATGCCGGCAATGCCGCCTTCGTTCTGCGCCGCCAGCGGAATGGCGGTGGCAGTCTGGAACTTGGTGAAGCCGCTCATCTTGTCGGCGCTCAGGCCGCCCTTCATGCCGGCCGAGATGCGTTCATCCAGCGCCGCCTGCAGTTCTTCCGGCAGGCTCACGCTGGCCACGTTGAATTCGTCCAGCCCGATGCCGTAGCGCGCGAAGGCGTCGGCCAGGTCGCCGCGCACTTCCTGCGCCATCAGCGCCTGGTTGGCGGCCATGTCGAGGAAGGCCACGTTGGCCGAGCCCAGCGAACTGGCCATGGTGGCCATCAGGATGCCGCGCAGCTGGTCTTCCACGTCGTCGCGCGTGTATTCCTCGCGGGTGCCGCTCAATTCGGTGTAGAACTTGCGCGGATCGGCCACGCGGTACGAGTACATGCCGAAGGCGCGCACCCGGATCATGTCGAAGTCCTTGTCGCGGATGGTGATCGGCTGCTGCGTGCCCCATTTGCGCCCGGTCTGCACGCGGGTGCTGAAGAAGTACACGTCCGACTTGAACGGCGAGTCGAACAGCTTGTCCCAGTTCTTCAGGTTGGTCAGCAGCGGCAGGGTTTGCGTGGTCAGGGTGTGGGTGCCGGGGCCGAACACGTCGGCGATCTGGCCCTCGTTGACAAATACCGCCACCTGCGACTCGCGCACCACCAGCACGCCGCCGTTCTGGATTTCCATATCCGCCATGGGGAAGCGCCAGGCCAGTACGCCTTCCTTGTCTTCCGTCCATTGCAGAACGTCGATAAACTGCTTCTTGATAAAGCTGCCGAGACCCATGATAGTCGTCCTTAAAGTAAAGCGGTGTCAGGAAATGCAGGCGGCGTTGATGGCGCCGATCGCCAGTGAAATGGCGCCCAGCAGGCCGCCGAACGCCGTGTTGCCCGATTCAATATGGTCCTGCGCCATGCGCAGCGCGCGCGTGGTGCAGAAGTACGCCAGGATTTGTACCACCATGGCGCCGAAAGCCCACAGGAAGAACTGCTGGTAATCCGCCGTGTGCATCAGGCTGGAGGCGATTGTCATCGAGAAGCCAAGCAGCGAACCGCTCAGGGACAGGGCGGCCGCGTTGTTCCCCTGGCGGATCAGCAGCACCTCGTTGTACGGCGTGAGGCGGGTGTAGATCATGAAGAACATCACCAGCAGCACAGCGGCCAGAAACAGGTGAATTACGTAGTTTAGGATGGGCGGCACGGCGTTCCTCGGTTAAAGTGGCTATCCTGATAATTGTTCATCATAAAACATTCGCACCCACATGACAAAAAAGATTCTGATCCTGTCCGTTTTCGTGGTCGCGTCATGCGGGCTGGCGTACGAATTGATCGCCGGGGCGCTGTCCAGCTACCTGCTGGGCGACTCCATACTGCAGTTCTCCACCATCATTGGATGCTATCTGTTCGCCATGGGCGTGGGCGCGCACCTGTCCAAATACGTCAAGGACGAGGACGTGCTGGCGCGCTTCGTCGACATCGAGCTGGCGGTGGGCCTGATCGGCGGCGTCTCGGCCGCGCTGCTGTTCCTCACCTTTAGCTGGATGACCGCGCCGTTCCGCGCGCTGCTGTATACCACCGTGTTCATGATCGGCTGCATGGTGGGCATGGAAGTGCCGCTGGTGATGCGCGCGCTCAACGAGCGCAACACCGAATTCAGTGAGCTGGTCAGCCGCGTGCTGACCTTCGACTACCTGGGCGCGCTGGCGGTGTCGCTGCTGTTCCCGCTGGTGCTGGCGCCCTACCTGGGGCTGGTGCGCACCGGCTTCCTGTTCGGCATGCTCAACGTCGGCGTGGGCTTGTGGACCATCTACGTGTTCCGCGCCGAGCTGGCCAACCTCACCGGCCGCGTGCTGCGCGCCTCGGCGGTGATGTGCGTGCTGATCTTCGGCTTTGCCTCGGCCGACCGCATGACGCACTGGGGTGAGCAGGGCCTGTTCGGCGACGAAATCGTCTACTCCACCACCACGCCCTACCAGCGCCTGGTCATCACGCGCTGGAAGGACGACTTGCGCCTGTACATCAACGGCAACCTGCAATTCTCGTCGCGCGACGAGTACCGCTACCACGAGGCCCTGGTGCACCCGGTGATGGAAGCGCTGCCGTGGGCCAGGCGGGTGCTGGTGCTGGGCGGCGGCGACGGCCTGGCGCTGCGCGAGATTTTGCGCTATCCGAACATCGAGCAAGCCACCGTGGTGGACCTGGACCCGGCCATGACCGGCGCCTTCACCACGCGCGACGAGCTGGTGAAGCTGAATGGCGGCTCTTTCCGCGACAAGCGCGCGCGCGTCATCAATGCCGACGCAGCGGTGTGGCTGCAGGATTCCACCGAGATGTTCGACGCGGTCATCATCGACTTCCCGGATCCGTCCAGCTTCGCGCTGGGCAAGCTGTATTCGGTACCTTTTTACGGCCTGGTGAAGAAGCACCTGGCCGCCAACGGGCTGGTGGTCGTGCAATCGACCTCGCCGTTCTTCGCGCCGCACGCCTACTGGACTGTGAACGCCACGCTGCAAGAGGTGGGCCTCAGAACGCATCCATATCACGCCTATGTTCCTTCGTTCGGGGAATGGGGCTTCATCCTGGCGTCGCCGCAGCTGGAATACGCGCCGCCCACCAGCTACAAGCTGCCGATGCGCTATCTGAACGCGGACACCACGCGCGAAATGTTCATCTTCCCGCCGGATATGAAGCCGTTGAAGATGGAGCCCAACCGGCTCAACACGCAGTCCCTGGTGCACGAGTTCGAGCAGGACTGGCGACGGGTGATACGCTGATGCTGCGCCGTTCTTTCCTGGCCTGGGCCGGCGCCAGCGGACTGGCCGCCGCCGGCAGCGTGGCAGCCTTCCAGCGCTGGCAGGAGATCACGCCCACGCTGCATTTCCCGGGGCGCGATGAAGGCCATTTCATGCGCGACCTGATGCGTGGCCCAGGACACGGCGGCCGCGCCTTGCCGCCGCCGTCCGAAGTGCTGGAGACGGACGTCGCCATTCTCGGCTCGGGCATCGCCGGCCTGTCGGCCGCGTGGAAGCTGAACAAGCTGGGGCGCAAGGATTTTCTGATGGTGGACGGACCGCAGCCCTACGGCAACGCGGCCGGGGGCCGCTTCGGCGACCTCGAATATCCGACCGGCGGCCACTACTTGCCGCTGCCGTCGCCGGAGTCGCTGCATGTGCGGGAAATCCTGGCCGACCTGGGTGTGATACAGCGCGATCCGTATGGCGATAAGCCTTACTACGACGAGCGCTTCCTGCTGCACGCGCCGGAGGAGCGCCTGCTGTACAAGGGCCAGTGGCAGGAAGGCTTTATTCCGACCGAGGGCGTGGGACCGGAAGAACTGGCCGAGCACAAACGCTTCTTCGCCGAAGTGGAGCGCCTGCGGCAGACGCGCGGCAGCGACGGACGCCGGATTTTCGTGTTCCCCACCGTGCAGTCGTCGGAGGATCCCGAGTGGCGCAAGCTGGACGACGTCACCCTCAAGCAGTGGCTGGAACAGAACGGCTACCGTTCGCCCACCTTGCACTGGTATCTGAACTACTGCTGCCGCGACGACTACGGCGCGCGCTACGACCAGGTCTCGGCATGGGCTGGCCTGCACTACTACTGCAGCCGCTGGGGCCATGCGGCCAACGCCGAGAACGGCACCTGGCTCACGTGGCCGGGCGGCCTGCAGCCGCTCGCTTCCGGCATGGAGCGCGCATCGGGAGTCAAGCGCGTGGGTGGCACGGTGGTGTCGGTGAAGCGCATTGGAAGCGGCGCCGGAGCGCGTGTCGAGGCGCTTTGCTTCCGCCTCGAAAATGGTAAGCCGCGCAGCTACCTGGTGAGAGCGCGCAAGGCCATATGCGCCATGCCGCTGTACGTCGCCGAGCGCGTAGTGGAGGGCATTGGCGAGATGGGCTATCAGGCGCAGCGCGATACGCCGGTCTACGCGCCGTGGATGGTGGCGAACTTCCTGCTCAAGCGCTTCCCGGCCGAGCTGCCGCATGCGCCGCTGTCGTGGGACAACGTGGTCTATCAGGAGCCCGGCCTCGGCTTTGTGGTATCCACGCATCAGGACATCCGCGTGACGCCGCCGGAGAAAACCGTCTTCAGCGCTTACGTCGCGCTGTCGCACCGCACGCCCGTCAGCGCGCGCCGCTGGATGGTGACGGCGAGACCGGAGGAGCTTCTGGAACTGGCCAGCGCCGATTTGAAGACCGCTTACGGGGCGCAGTTCGCGTCGTGCGTCGAGCGTGTCGACATCACGCTGCGCGGCCATGCCATGGCCGCGCCCTTGCCCGGATTCCGCAGCAACGCCGGCCTGAAAGCGTTGCGCGAACTGGATGGTCCCATCCTGTTTGCGCACGCGGACTTGTCCGGTTTTTCCGTGTTCGAGGAAGCCGCGTGGTGGGGCTGCCGCGCCGCGCAGCTCGCGGATAAATAATCACCTATGTGATTATTGTATAGATCTTGCGTCATTATTCATATTTCCGTTCTAGTTGGTGAACTTACACTCACTGGCAATAAACATAACTAGACTTCCGGAGAAACGTAATGAAAAAAGCATACGCGTTAAGCGTCTTGCTGGCCGCAGGCATGGCCAACGCCGAAACACTGCTGCGCATCGACGCCAGCGCCCCCGCCAAGACCCCACTCGAAAACAAGCTGCAAATGGGCGCTTCCGTGTCGCCGGCTGGCGTCAGGCTGGGCGCCAACAGCCAGTACCTGACCCGCGACGGCAAGCCATGGCTGCCCGTGATGGGCGAGTTCCACTATAGCCGCACGCCCGCCGCCGAATGGGAAACCGAGCTGAAAAAAATGAAGGCGGCCGGCATCGACATCGTCGCCAGCTACGTGATCTGGAACCACCACGAGCCGCGCGACGGCCAGTTCGACTGGAAGGGCCAGCGCGACCTGCGCCGCTTCGTGCAGCTGGCCGCCAAGGCCGGGCTGGAAGTGGTGGTGCGCATGGGGCCGTGGGTGCACGCGGAAGTGCGCTACGGCGGCATTCCCGACTGGGTGGTGAACGCCATGCCGACCCGCAGCAACGACCCGCAATACATGCGCCACACGGAGCGCCTGTACCAGCAGATCGCCGCGCAGATCAAGGGGCTGCTGTGGAAAGACGGCGGCCCGGTGGTCGGCGTGCAGCTGGAGAATGAATACAACCTGGACGGCCCGGGCGAGGGCGCTGCGCACATCAGCGCGCTGAAGCAGCTGGCGCGCAAGGCCGGCGTGGACGTGCCGCTATACACGGTCACCGGCTGGGACCAGACCGTCTACCCGTCCGGCGAAGTGACGCCGGTGTTCGGCGGCTATCCCGACGAGCCGTGGGCAGTCAGCACCAAGGAGCTGCCGCCGAAGGAAACCTACGCTTTCCGCTTCGACAGCCGCGTCAGCGGCGACCTCGGTGCCCAGACCAAGGCCAAAGGCAAGGGCACGGCGGACTCCGACATGGAAACCACGCCTTTCCTCGGCGCCGAATACGGTGCGGGCCTGCCCTTCATGTACCGCCGCCGCACCGTGGTGTCGCCGGACGATATCGCGTCCATGCTGCCGGTGCAGCTGGGCTCCGGCGTGAACCTTATCGGCTACTACATGTTCCACGGCGGCCGCAATCCCATGGACCTGACCTCGCTGGAGGAAAGCTCGCTGAGCGGCGGCTACAACGACACGCCAATGATCAGCTACGACTTCCAGGCGCCGCTCGGCCCGGACGGCCAGCAGCGCCCGGTGCTGGCCAAGCTGCGCCCCTACCACCTGTTCATGCGCGATTTCGGCGACCGCCTGGCGCCGATGACGGTGCGCAAGCCGGACGTCACGCCGAGCACTCCGGCGGACCTGGCAACGCCGCGTTTCGCCTTGCGCAGCAAGGGCGACAGCGGTTTCCTCTTTGTCAGCAACCATGTGCGCCAGTACGCCATGCCGGCCCAGAAACAGCTGCGCTTTTCGGTGCAGCTGCCCGGCGGCACCAAGACCTTCCCGCGCCAGCCGGTGGACCTTGCCAACGGCAGCTATTTCATCTGGCCGGTGAATATGGACCTGGACGGTACGCGCCTGTCCTACGCCACTGCGCAGCCGGTGGCACGCCTGGACAGCGGCAAGGCCGGCATTACCTACGTGTTCGCCGCCAGCGCCGGCGTGCCGGTGGAGCTGGCGTTTGAAGGCGGCGCAGCCGGCCGGCTGTCGGCGCCCGGCGCGCGGATGGTGACGGCGAACGGCGCCGCGAACGGCGACCTGGTCGTTGAAGGCATTACCCCCGGCACCGGCGCGGCCGTGACGATACAGCGTCCGCAGCAGCCGCCCGTCACGCTGCTGGTGCTCACACCGCAGCAGGCCGAGAGCATGACGGTGGAGCAGTTCGCCGGCCAGCGCCGCCTGGTGCTGAGCGGGCAGCAGGCCTGGTTCGACGGCCGCGCGCTGCGCATGCGTTCGGACGGCGATCCTGCGTTCCGCTTCGCGGTCTACCCTGCGCTGGCGAAAGCGCCGAAGTCGGGCACGCCGCTGCGCGCCAGCGCGGACGGCGTGTTCCAGGCCTTTGAAGCGAAGCTGCCGGAGCGCCGCGTCGAAGCGAGGATCACGCCGCTGCGCGAAGCGAAAAACGTAGCGCCCGTGGTGGTCGGCGGCCTGGCGCGCGCCGCCATCCAGCCGATACCGGAATCGTTCCGCAACGCGGCCGCCTGGCGCATCGAGCTGCCGCAGGGCGAGAAGAACGCGCTGATGGAGCTGGACTTCGTGGGCGATATCGGCCGCCTGTTCAACGGTACCCGCATGCTGGACGACTGGTACTACAGCGGCTATGGCTGGCAGTACCCGGTGGCGCAGGCGGGCGCCGGCCCGCTGACACTGTCGGTGCTGCCGCTGCGCGCCGACGCGCCCATCTATCTTCCCAGGGAAGGCCGTCCCGATTTCGGCGGCAAGCAGCAGGTGGCGGAGCTGCGCGGCGTGAAAGTCACGCCGGTCTACACGCTGGCAATACAACCATAAAAAACGCATACAAACAAAATCGAGGGAGATCTCCATGAAACAAAAGAAGCTCAGCTGGCTGATCGCCAGTCTGTTCACGATGCCGCTCGCCTCCACGGAAGCGATGGCGCAGGCAACGGCCGACGCCAAGGCGGCTGAAGCGGTCCAGCAAGTGACCGTATCCGGCATCCGCAGCTCGGTGCGCAACGCGCTGGCCGTCAAGGAAGCGTCCAACAGCATGGTCGAAGTCATCGCCTCCGAAGACATCGGCAAGCTGCCCGACACCACCATCGCCGAATCGCTGGCGCGCCTGCCGGGCCTGTCGTCCGGGCTGGACCGGGGCAACGCCAGCCAGATCGTGGCGCGCGGCCTCGGCCCGCGCTTCATCGGCGCCACCCTGAACGGCCGCGAGCTGGCCTCTTCCGAACCGGCGCGCGCGGTGCGCTTCGAGCAGTTCCCGTCCGAGTCGCTCAGCGGCGCCACCGTGTACAAGACGCAGTCGGCCGAACTGGTGGAAGGCGGCGTGGCCACCACCATCGACCTGCAGACCGTGCAGCCGCTGAAGTACAACGGCCGCCAGGCCAGCTTGCGCGCCGATGCGCTGTACTACCCGATCGCCAGGGACGTTCCCGGCGCAGACAAGACCGCGCCGCGCGTGGGCGGCGTCTACATCGACCAGTTCAACGACCGCACGCTGGGCGTGGCGCTCGCCTTCAGCTACCAGGACCAGCCTTCGGTGCAGAAGAACATCAAGCACTGGGGCTTCAACGAATTCAATTCCGGCGACCTGAATGGCGACGGCAAGGTGGACAAGTCGCCATGGGGCTTCGAGGACGGCGTCAAGCGCGGTACCGACAAGCGTTCCAGCGTGCTGGGCAAGGTCGAGTTCAAGGCCAGCCCGGACGCCTTCATCACGGCCGACGCCTACTACTCGTCGGCCAGGATCCGTGAACCGGGCCTGTCGCACTGGAGCGGCGACGTGGGCAACTGGGACAACTGGCAGAAGCCGAACTACAGCAACGTGGACATCCGCGACGGCTATGTGGTCGGCGCCAGCGTGAAGGACGTGGGCCTGACCACCAACGACACGTTGTGGACGCAGGACATGGACACGCTGGCCCTGGGCCTGAACGGCAAGTTCAACGCAGGCGCCTGGAAACTGGAAGGCGACCTGTCGAGCTCGCGCTCAGGCCGCGACAGCCAGTGGCGCGACCTGCGCCAGGTGAGCAAGGGCACCGGCACCATCAGCTGGGCATTCACCGGCAATGAGCGCCAGGACTATTCCTTCGGCCAGGACACCGGCAACCCGGCCGCTTTCGGCGCGGCAACGCTGTATGTCGATACCGACGGCCACCTGAACGACAAGCTTGCCGCGCTGCACCTGAGCGCAGCCCGCGACGTGGAAGCCGGTCCGCTCAAGCGCATCAAGCTGGGCGCGCGCGCCACCGATCGGGAGAAGCGCTACGGCCAGACCACATGGAGCCTGTCGCCGGCCGCCGGCGCCAGCATCGCCGATGCCGACTACGAGCGCGTGGTGGTGAGCGGCTTCGCACCCTACGTCGCGTTGAGGGACTTCCTCGGCACCACCTCCAAGGTGTTCGGCGCCAGTGCCTTCGATCCGGCCGGCCGCACGCCGACGCAGAACGACCTGCTGTCCGGCTGGAAGGTCACCGAACGCAGCACTTCGCTGTACGGACAGGGCGAACTGGAAGGCGCTAACTATCGCGGCAATATCGGCCTGCGCGTGCTGCGCACCCGCCAGACCGGCGCCGGCATGCAGTCGCTGAACGGCGCCGCGCCCACCGCTGTCAGCGAGAACAGCAGCTACACCGAGTTCCTGCCCAGCCTGAACCTGATCTTCAACCTGGACGAGAAGCAGGAGCGCCAGGTGCGTTTCAGCCTGGCCCGCGCCATGTCGCGCGCGCCGCTGGATGAAATGCGCGGTTCGCGCAACCTGAACGTCGATTCCAACCCCGTCCAGCCGCTCACCGGCAGCGCCGGCAATCCCGGCCTGAAGCCGATGATGGCCAACCAGGCCGACCTGGCGTACCAGTGGTACTTCGACAAGGGTTCGCTGCTGTCGGCGGGCCTGTTCTACAAGAAGATCAGCCGCTACATCGGCATCACCACCGACTCCACCGTCATCAACGGGCGCGCAGCGGAAATCACGCGCTCGGTAAACGGCGAGGGCGGCTATGTGCGCGGGCTGGAGCTGATCTACCAGCAGTCTTTCGCCAACGGCTTCGGCATCTCCAGCAACTACTCGTACACCAGCAGCGATATCAAGGAGCATTTCCCGGCTGGGAACCGCTTCCCGATCGAAGGCCTGATGCGGCACAACGGCGGCGCCACGCTCTGGTATGAGCGCAACGGCTACGAGGCGCGCCTGTCGGCCAACTACCACAGCGCTTTCGTACGCAATCCGACCTGGAACGCCGGGCAGCTGATCGAGAACGAGGCCGAAACCTTTGTCTCCATGAACCTGGCCAGGCAGCTCACGCCGCAGCTGCAGCTTCGTTTCGGCATCGAGAACCTGACCAACCAGAAGGTGGTCTACACCAGCGCCAACAATCCATACCAGCAGGAAGTGACCGAGTTCGGCCGCCGCTATAACCTCGGCCTGACGTACAAGTTCTAAGGCCTGCCATACCTCTGCCACCGGGCGCCGCGGCGCCCGGTGCGCTTGCGCGCGCGCGCACATCGCCTTGGCGGCCTGAGCTATACGAAATGATCATACGTTTGATCGAATTGGAGATTGGTTGGCCATTCTGCAATTGCGTAGCATGAATTCAGCGCTGGCAAAAGCGCAATCATAAAAACCAACGGAGACGAAAATGCAAAAATCCCACATGCGGAAGACCGTACTGGCGGCGCTCATCGCCGAAATGCTGGTGGCGGGTTCCGCGTCCGCGCAAACCGCAGCCGAACCGGTGGAGGCCGGCGCCAAGGTCATCGTC
>NZ_LMDJ01000004.1 GCF_001425045.1 Massilia sp. Root351
GGGTCGTTCGAGACCAGGACGTTGATAGGCTGGGTGTGGAAGTGCAGTAATGCATTAAGCTAACCAGTACTAATTGCCCGTAAGGCTTGTCCCTATAACATTGATAAGTTRTAGGCGAGAAGTGCGCATGTTGTGCGTAGTTGATACGCAATCGCTACATAATAAATCTGAATTCTTCCAAGTTTTAAAGCTGTTGCARCGCCAGAGCGCTGCAAAGCTTACAAGTCAAAGCCTGATGACCATAGCAAATCGGTCCCACCCCTTCCCATCCCGAACAGGACCGTGAAACGATTTTGCGCCGATGATAGTGCTGCAACCAGNTACAAGTCAAAGCCTGATGACCATAGCAAATCGGTCCCACCCCTTCCCATCCCGAACAGGACCGTGAAACGATTTTGCGCCGATGATAGTGCTGCAACCAGTGTGAAAGTAGGTTATCGTCAGGCTAGTTATATGAAAAAGCCCCGCCAGTGATCTGGTGGGGCTTTTTTGCTTTTCAGACGCCCCAAACGATGTCGTGGCCGTCTGTCACGGCCGCGCGCAACATTTCCAGCAGGGGATAGACGCGGGCCGCGAAGCCAATATGCTGCTTTTCCTGCAAGGCAGTGTCGTCTTCGAGCGCGGCGGTGGAATGGGTCTTGTCCTCGTGGTGCTCGATGTCCTGGTCCGGATGAAGCTTGCTGAGCTCCACTTCGTGCTCCAGCGCCGCCAGGGCGCCGGCCGCCTCGGCCGCCGTGATCACGCCTCGCGTGGGACTCTTGTTCAGCAGCTCAAGGATGCGTTCGGCATGCTCTTTGTACATCATGACCGCTGGAGAGGATTTGGATTTAAACGTGATCAACATGGCGTTTCCCCCACTCTTGTTGTGCGTGTTCAAACGATAACACGACTTCCATTCTTGCACATCAGTTCAGCTTGAACGAACGCATGAACGTATCGATCTCGTCGTTCACCATGTGCTTGTCCTTGCCTATCACGACCAGCTGATAGACCCGTTTGTCCCTGGCAATAAACCGTCCCACCAGGCGTAGCGCTTCGCCATTGCGCGCGCCTTTGGCTTCCACGTCGATGGACTGCTGCTGCTGGCTCACGCCGCCGCTGGACGCGGCCGCGCTGGCCTGCTTTTCCGCCGTGACGGTGCCGCCGATATTGGCCACCATCGTGTTTTTCATCGCAGTGATGGCGGCCTGGGCCTGGGCGGCATCGGCCATTTCGGCGGCCCCCACGGCAAAGGTGACGCCATCGACTTCGGCGGCGGCCATCTGCATCTTTACGGTTTCACCCCCCAGGCTGATGCTGCGCGTGTGCGTGGCCGGCTTGCCGGGGAATAGCACGGCGTAGGGCGCTTCCGCGCTGCGGAAGTCGCGCCAGTCGAACTTGGGGCTGCAGCCGCTCACTGCGGCGGCGGCAAGGGCGGCGCCGATGGCGGTACGGAACAGCGTGGTAATTTTAGTATGCATGATGTGATGGTAGCAGGCAGCAAGCGCCGGCGCTATCGCTGCTACAAATCGAGCAGGGCGCGGCGGAACTGGACCGCCTGGCTCACGTGCGGCTCGGCGATGGCAGCTGACTGCTGCAAGTCGGCAACGGTGCGCGCCACCCGCAAGATCCGGTGATAGGCCCGCGCGGACCAATGGAATTTCAGCATGCTCGCCCGCAGCACGGCTTTGCCTGCCCGGTCCAGCTTGCAATGCCGCTCAATCTCTCGCGTGCCCATCAGCTGGTTGCTCTTGCCCTGGCGCGCCTGCTGGATGGCCCAGGCCTGCTGCACGCGCGCCGCGATGGCGGACGAGCTTTCGCCGTCCGACGGCGCTTCCAGCTCTTCGGGCGAGAGCGGATTGACCGAGATCAGCAAATCCATCCGGTCCAGCAAGGGGCCGGAAATGCGGCCCTGGTAGCGCAGGATGGCGTCGGGCGGGCAGCGGCATTTGCCGCTGGCGTGACCATGGTAGCCGCAGGGGCAGCCGTTCATGGCCGCCAGCAGCTGGAAGCGGGCCGGAAAGTCTGCGCGGTGCGCGGCCCGCGAAATGGTGACCTTGCCGGATTCCATGGGCTCGCGCAGCACTTCCAGCACGCGCCGGTCGAATTCCGGCAGCTCGTCCAGGAATAGCACTCCCTGGTGCGCCATGGAGATTTCGCCCGGATGCGGTACGCTGCCGCCGCCCACCAAGGCGACGCCGGAAGACGTGTGATGCGGCGAACGAAACGGCCGCGCCTTCCAGGCGGCAGCGTTGAACTGCCCGCTGAGCGACTGTACGGCGGCAGCTTCCAGCGCTTCCTCGTCCGTCATGGCGGGCAGCAGGCCGGGGAAGCGCGCGGCGAGCATGCTCTTGCCGGTACCTGGCGGGCCCACCAGCAGGACGCTGTGGCGGCCAGCGGCGGCGACCTCGAGCGCCAGCTTGACCGTGGCCTGTCCTTTCACGTCCGAAAAATCCGGATAGTCCGGCGCCAGCGGGAGCGCTGCGGGCTGGTGGCGCAGCAGCGCTCCCGGAGCGGCTTCATCACTCCTGCAGGCGAAGTGGGCGCACACCTGCGTCAGCGACGTGGCGGGGTAGATCAGCGCGTCCCGCACCAGCGCCGCTTCGTCGGCATTGGCCTGCGGCAGGATGAAGGCGCGCCGGGCTTTGCCGGCGCCATGTGTGGCGCGGTGCATGGCATATGTCATGGCCAGCGCGCCGCGGATCGGCCGCAGTTCGCCGGACAGCGACAGCTCGCCGGCAAATTCATAGTCGCGCAAGGGGGAGGTGGGGATCTGGCCGGAGGCAGCCAGGATGCCAAGGGCAATCGGCAGGTCGAAACGGCCAGATTCCTTGGGCAGGTCGGCGGGCGCCAGGTTGACGGTGATGCGCTGGGCCGGCATCTCGTAACCGGCGTTCTGGATCGCCGCGCGCACCCGGTCACGTGCTTCTTTCACTTCCGTTTCCGGCAGCCCCACCATGGCGAAGGCCGGCAGGCCATTGGCCAGGTGCACTTCAACGCTAACTTCGGGCGCTTCCATGCCCGCCAGTGCGCGGCTTCTCAGAACGGCAAGGCTCATGGCGTCCCTCCTGCGGCAAAGCGCGATTGTCCATCTTAGCGCGCCGGCAGCAGGGCGTTTTGACGCCGCTCAAGCTGGCAGTGCCGGCGTCGGCACTGCCGGCAGGCCTATTTTGGTGCAGCGGCTTTCGCTTCCAGTTCGGCCAGGCGCGCTTCCAGGGCGTCCAGCTTGGCGCGGGTCTTGGCCAGCACCTGCGCCTGGATGTCGAACTCTTCGCGGGTAACCAGGTCCAGTTTGGCGAAACCCTGGGTCATCATCGATTTCACGTTTTTCTCGATGTCCTTGGCCGGCGAATTCTCGATTGCCTGGTTGATCTTGCCTTGCAAGTCGTTGAAGAAGTTATTCATGTCCATGGTATTTCCTAGGTTTTATGCCGGCCCGCACCATTTCGGTGCGATGCCTGCTAATTAAGCATTAATATGGTGCGGGATTGTGGCCGCGCCATGCCGCCATACCGGTAATTGCTGCTAACTATCTTGCAAGTTTGCAAGAAGTCAGCTGGCACGCATTCTGCTAAAGAAGTATTGAACGCTTAGGCTTAGCCTGGATTTTAAACCGCAACCGCTACAAAAGTTCAAACTAAAGGATATCGCCATGAAATACATGACCAAGCACCTGACTCTTGCAGCAGCAATCACACTCGCGATGGCTAGCCTGGGAGCTGGTGTGGCCCGCGCGGAAGACGCGCCAGCGGCGAAACCGGATAACGAAGTGTCGTTCAACGCGGCGCTGACCACCGACTACCGCTATCGCGGCATCTCGCAGACCCGCCTCAAGCCGGCATTGCAGGGCGGCGCCGACTGGGTGCACAATCCGAGCGGTTTCTACGCTGGTACCTGGCTGTCGACCATCAAGTGGATCGACGACGCAGGCGGCGACGCCAAGGTCGAGTGGGATGTATACGGCGGCAAGCGCGGTGATCTGGGCGGCGGTTTCAGCTACGACGTGGGCGGCCTGTACTACTTCTACCCGTCCAACGACCTGCATCCGAGCGCCAATACCTTCGAACTGTACGGCGCAGTCAGCTATGGTCCGGCCACGCTGAAGTATTCGCACTCGACCACCAACCTGTTCGGCTTTGCCGACAGCAAGAACAGCGGCTACTTCGACGCCTCGGTGAATCAGGAAATCCAGGACGGCTACATCCTGAACCTGCACGTGGGCCGCCAGAACGTCAAGAACAACAGCGCCGCCAGCTACACCGACTGGAAAGTGGGCGTAACCAAGGATTACGGCGTGGTCACCGTGTCGCTGGCCGCTGTCAAAGGCACCACCTCGGCTTATACCTCTCCGCAAAATGGCAAGGACCTGGCCAAACTGGGTGCCGTGCTGACCGTTTCCAAAATTTTCTAAGCGAGGCCTCCGATGAAACTGATTACCGCCATTATCAAGCCCTTCAAGCTGGATGAGGTCCGTGAGGCCTTGTCGGCGATTAACGTGCAGGGCATTACCGTGACCGAGGTCAAGGGCTTCGGGCGCCAGAAGGGCCATACCGAACTGTACCGTGGCGCCGAGTACGTGGTCGACTTCCTGCCCAAGACCAAGATCGAAGCGGCGGTGGATGATGCCGTGGTTGAACAGGCCATCGAAGCGATCGAGGGCGCGGCCCGCACCGGCAAGATCGGCGACGGCAAGATTTTTGTCTACAACCTGGAACAGGTTGTCCGCATCCGTACCGGCGAAACCGGCAACGACGCTCTCTAAGTCCAAGGGGAACTTTTAAAATGAAGAAAACCATAACAAAACTGCTGGCCGGGGCCGCTGTCCTGTTTGCCTTTAGCGCGGCCCTGCCGGGCTACGCGCAAGACGCCAAGCCAGCCGAGGCGCCAGCCGCCAGCGCGCCTGCCGCCGCCACCGCCGCTCCTGCCGACGCCGCTGCCGCGCCAGCCGCCGCGCCTGCTGCCGCCACGGCCGCCGCCGCGCCGGCCGAAGCGCCCGCCGCCCCAGCACCGGTGGCGAACAAGGGCGACACCGCCTGGATGTTCGTCGCCACGCTGCTGGTGATCCTGATGACCATTCCGGGCCTGGCCTTGTTCTACGGCGGTCTGGTGCGTTCGAAAAACATGCTGTCGGTCCTGCTGCAGGTGTTCATGGTGTTTGCCCTGGTCATCGTACTGTGGTGCATCTACGGCTACTCGCTGGCGTTCACCGAAGGCGGCGCTTTCTACGGCAAGTTCGACCGCCTGTTCCTGAACGGCATCTGGGATCCGGTCAAGGGCGCCTTCAGCGTCGCGGCCACCTTCAGCAAGGGCGTGGTGATTCCGGAGTTCATCTTCGTGGCCTTCCAGGGCACCTTCGCCGCCATCACCTGCGGCCTGATCGTCGGCGCCTTCGCCGAGCGCGTCAAGTTCAGCGCCGTGCTGGCCTTCATCGTGCTGTGGTTCACCTTCGCCTACCTGCCGGTAGCCCACATGGTCTGGTTCTGGACCGGTCCGGACGCCATCAAGGACGCCGCCACCGCCGCTTCCGAGGGCGCGAAAGCCGGCTTCATCTTCCAGAAAGGCGCGCTGGACTTCGCCGGCGGCACCGTAGTGCACATCAACGCCGCCGTGGCTGGCCTGGTTGGCGCCATCATGATCGGCAAGCGCGTCGGCTACGGCCGTGAATCCATGGCGCCGCATTCGCTGACCATGACCATGATTGGCGCGTCGCTGCTGTGGGTGGGCTGGTTCGGCTTCAACGCCGGCTCGGCACTGGAAGCGGGCGACATCGCCGCGCTGGCCTTCATCAACACCCTGCTGGCAACCGCTTGCGCCACCGTGTCGTGGGTCTTCGGCGAGTGGATCGCCAAGGGCAAGCCATCGATGCTGGGCGCGGCATCGGGCGCAGTGGCCGGCCTGGTGGCCATCACCCCGGCGGCCGGCTTTGTCGGCCCGATGGGGGCACTGGTGATCGGCCTGCTGGCCGGCATCGTCTGCCTGTGGGGCGTGAACGGCCTGAAACGCCTGATCGGCGCCGACGACTCGCTGGACGTGTTCGGCGTGCACGGCGTGGGCGGTATCCTGGGTGCGGTCCTGACCGGCGTGTTCGCTGCGCCGTCGCTGGGCGGCCAGGGCATCTTCGACTACGTGGCCAACAAAGCCTCGGCCGACTACTCGATCAGCGGCCAGGTGATTACCCAGCTGACCGCAGTCGGCATCACCATCGCCTGGTCGGCCATCGTGTCCGTCATCGCCTACAAGC
The DNA here is from genome assembly GCF_001425045.1 of Massilia sp. Root351. Classification (GTDB taxonomy): domain Bacteria; phylum Pseudomonadota; class Gammaproteobacteria; order Burkholderiales; family Burkholderiaceae_D; genus Rugamonas. The sequence goes on from NZ_LMDJ01000004.1 coordinate 6,221, forward strand.
TGGTGGACATCGCCATCGGCCTGCGCGTGCCGGAAGAGGAAGAGCGCGAAGGCCTGGACATCACCAGCCACGGCGAATCGGCTTACCACGCTTAATCGCTGTTTTTTCCGCAAAAATGCTGCAAAAGGCGCCCTTCGGGGCGCCTTTTTGCATTTTACGGCCTTTAAATTGGCGTTTTCGCCCCGATTTGGTGAGCTCGCACGGTAAGATTAGACAGTTTCCCCAGTTGTTAAGGATGTAGCCATGGTTCCCCACCTCGTCACGGCCCTGACCGGACCGCTGCTCGACCTCGAAGAAAAAATCCTGGCCGCCACGCCGGCCATTGAGCGCTGGTTCCGCCTCGAGTGGCAGGAGCATACGCCGCCGTTCTATTGCTCGGTGGACCTGCGCAACGCGGGCTACAAGCTGGCCCCGGTCGACACCAACCTGTTCCCGGGCGGCTTCAACCACCTGGCCAGCGAAATGCTGCCGCTGTCGGTGCAGGCCGCCATGGCCGCGATCGACAAGTACTGCCCGGACGCGCGCAACCTGCTGCTGATCCCGGAAGTGCACGACCGCCACCCGACCTACCTGGACAACGTGGCGCGCCTGATGCAGATCTTCCGCCAGACCGGCCTGCACGTGCGCCTGGGCTCGCTGAATCCCGAGATCACCCAGCCGACCCCGTTGGCGCTACCTGACGGCAACATGCTGGTGATCGAGCCGCTGGTGCGCTCGGCCAACGGGCGCCGCCTGGGCCTGAAGGATTTCGACCCCTGCACCATCCTGGTGAACAACGACCTGTCGGCCGGCATCCCGGACATCTTGCAGAACATCCACGAGCAGAGCCTGCTGCCGCCACTGCACGCCGGCTGGGCGCTGCGCCGCAAGAGCAACCATTTCACCGCCTACGACGAGGTGGTCAAGAAGTTCGGCAAGCTGATCGGAGTCGATCCGTGGATGCTCAACCCCTTCCACGCCAAGTGCGGCGAGGTGGATTTCCACAGCGGCGAGGGCCTGGACTGCCTGGCCACCAACGTCGACGCGGTGCTGGCCAAGATCCGCAAGAAATACAAGGAATACGGCATCAAGGACCAGAAGCCGTTCGTCATCATCAAGCCGGACGCGGGCACCTACGGCAAGGGCATCATCTCGATCCGCGACGCGGCCGAGCTGAAGGACCTGTCGGCGGCGCAGCGCGACAAGATGGCCGTCATCAAGGACGGGCGCGTGGTGTCGGACCTGAACATCCAGGAGGGGGTGCCGACCTTCGAGAGCATCAAGGACGCGGTGGCCGAGCCTGTGGTCTACATGATAGACCGCTACGTGGTGGGCGGTTACTACCGCGTGCACGCCGAGCGCGGCGTGGACCAGAACCTGAACGCGCCCGGTTCGCAGTACGTGCCGCTGGCGTTCGCGCAGCAGCACGCGGTGCCGGACCTGCGGGCCAAGCCGGGCACGGCGGCGCCGAACCGCTTCTACGTGTACGGCGTGGTGGCGCGCCTGGCGCTGCTGGCCGCCTCGCTGGAGATGGAGCGCACCGATCCGAATCCTGAGGTGTATTGAGGGCAGGGGCCGGACCCGCCGGGTCCGACCCCTGATGCCAAACTCGGCTAAAATCAGGCATTACCTCGACTGGACGCGCCCATGAAAATTGCATTCCTTGCCGATCCGCTGGCAGGCTTCAAGACCTACAAGGATTCGACTTACGCCATGATGGTGGAGGCGGCGCGCCGCGGCCACGCGGTGTATGCCTTTGAACAAAAGGACCTGGCGCTGACCGAAGGCAAGGTCACGGCCCTGGTGTCGCACATCGCCATGACCGGCGACGAGCACGACTGGTTCCGCGCCTCGCCGCAGGAAGAAACCGGCCTGGACGCCTTCGACGCCGTGATCCAGCGCAAGGACCCGCCGTTCGACATGGAGTACGTGTACGGCACCTATCTGCTGCAGCTGGCCGAGAAGCAGGGCGCGCGCGTGTTCAACCGCCCATCGGCCATCCGCGACCACAACGAAAAGCTGTCCATCGCCCAGTTCTCGCAGTTCACCGCGCCCACCCTGGTGGCCTCCAGTGAAGCGCGCCTGCGCGCCTTCCACAGCGAGCACCAGGACATCATCCTCAAGCCGCTGGACGGCATGGGCGGCACCGGTGTGTTCCGCATCAAGGCCGACGGCCTGAACCTGGGCGCCATCATCGAGACGCTGACCGACAACGGCAAGCGCACCATCATGGCCCAGCGCTACATCCCCCAGATCGCCAAGGGCGACAAGCGCATCCTGGTGATCGACGGCAAACCCGTGCCCTTTTCGCTGGCGCGCATCCCGCAGGCCGGCGAAGTGCGCGGCAACCTGGCCGCCGGCGGCACCGGCGTGGCGCAGCCCTTGACGGCGCGCGACCGGGAAATTGCCGAAACCCTGGGCCCGGTACTGGCGGCGCGTGGACTGTTGCTGGTAGGATTAGATGTCATTGGCGATAACCTGACCGAAGTGAACGTCACCAGCCCGACCTGCTTCCAGGAGATCACCCAGCAGACCGGTTTCCAGGTGGCGGCCATGTTTATCGACGCGGTCGAGGCCCACAGCCAGGCGGCACAGGTATAAGAAGGCGAATATGGTAGGCATACTGCTTATGACGCACGCGCCGCTGGGGCAGGCCTTCATCGCCGCCTGCAACCATGTGTTTCGCGGCGTGACGGAACGGCTGGAAGCGATCGACGTGGTGGCGGACCAGGACCTGGAGGAGGTGCAGCTGCTGGCCGCCGCGGCCATCAAGCGCCTGGACGAAGGCGACGGCGTGCTGGTGATTACGGACGTGAAAGGCGGCACGCCTGCCAATTGCTGCAACAAGCTGGCCGACGCGGGCCGGGTCGAGGTGATCGCGGGTATCAGCTTGCCGATGCTGCTGCGCGCCATCACGTACCGCCGCGACACGCTGGACGTGGTAGTTGAAATGGCCCTGGCCGGCGCGCAGAGCGGCGCCGTCAGGGTGGATAACCGGATCAGGGTGGTTTAGCCCTATTTTGAGACGACTATAAAAAATGATTCAACAAGAACTCGAAATTATCAACAAGCTCGGTCTGCATGCGCGCGCTTCCGCCAAATTCACCCAACTGGCAGCAAAGTACAAGAGCGATGTCTGGCTCACCCGTAACGCCCGCCGCATCAACGCCAAGTCCATCATGGGCGTGATGATGCTGGCCGCCGGCAAGGGCGCCAAGGTCACGCTGGAGGCCGACGGCGCCGACGAGGGCGATTGCATCGCCGCCCTGTCCGCGCTGGTCAACGACAAGTTCGGCGAAGGCGAGTAAATGCCGGATGACCGCAGCCATCTCCGCTCTCTGACAGGTCCGCCCATGGCATCGTTCACCCTTCACGGAATTCCTGTTTCGCGCGGCATCGCCATCGGCCGCGCACACCTGCTGGCGCCTGCGGCGCTGGACGTCAAGCATTACCTGGTGCAGGAAGAACATCTGGAGGCCGAGGTGCTGCGCCTGCAGCAGGCGCTGGCCGCCGTGCACCGCGAACTGCAGACGCTGTGGAACGAACTGCCGAAGGACGCGCCCACCGAACTGGGCGCCTTCATCGACGTGCACGCGCTGATCCTGTCCGACCCGCTGATCTCCGAGGCGCCGCTGGACATCATCCGCACCCGCCACTACAACGCCGAGTGGGCGCTGCTGACCCAGATCGACGAGCTGTCGGCGCAATTCGACGAAATCGAAGATCCCTATCTGCGCGAACGCAAGGCCGATATCCAGCAGGTGGCCGAGCGCGTGCTGAAGGTGCTGATGGGCAGCGAGCCGCTGCAGGCGCCGGCTGCGGCGGGCGACGACGATTTCCAGGCCCAGATGATCGTGGTGGCGCACGATATCTCGCCGGCCGACATGCTCAAGTTCCGCGACCGCTCCTTCATCGGCTTCGTCACCGACGTCGGCGGCCAGAACTCGCACACCGCCATCGTGGCGCGCAGCCTGGACATCCCGGCGGCGGTCGGCATGTCGCAGGCTTCCACCCTGATCGAGCAGGACGACTGGATCATCATCGACGGCGACGCCGGCGTGGTGATCGCCAATCCGAGCGCGCTGGTGCTGGAGCAGTACCGCGAGCGCCAGGCGACGCAGGCGCGCGCGCGCAAAAAGCTCAACAAGCTGAAGAAAACCGCCGCCGTCACCAAGGACGGCACCGCCATCACGCTGCTGGCCAATATCGAACTGCCCGAGGACACGGCCGCCGCCATGGAGGCCGGCGCCAACGGCGTGGGCCTGTTCCGTTCAGAATTCCTGTTCATGGGGCGCGACGCGCGCATCCCGTCCGAGGACGAGCAGTTCGAGCAGTACAAGAAAGCCGTGGTGGCCATGAAGGGCCGCCCGGTCACCATCCGCACGCTCGATATCGGCGCCGACAAGCCGCTGGACCAGGCCGAGCACACCGCGCTCAACCCGGCGCTGGGCTTGCGCGCCATCCGCTACTGCCTGGCCGAGCCGCAGATTTTCCTCAGCCAGCTGCGCGCCATCCTGCGCGCCTCGGCCTTCGGCAAGGTGCGCATCCTGATTCCGATGCTGGCGCACGCCTTCGAGATCGACCAGTCGCTGGCCATGATCGAGCAGGCCAAGGGCCAGCTGCGCGAGGCCGGCGTGAAATTCGACGCCAGCGTGGACGTGGGCGCCATGATCGAAATCCCGGCCGCCGCCCTGGCGCTGCCGATGTTCGTCAAGCGCATGGACTTCCTGTCCATCGGCACCAATGACCTGATCCAATACACACTAGCGATCGACCGGGTTGATTATGAGGTGGCGCACCTTTACAATCCCCTGCATCCGGCAGTGCTGCAGCTGATCGCCATGACCATCTCGGCCGGCCACAAGGCCGGCATCGACGTGGCCGTGTGCGGCGAGATGGCGGGCGACGTCAAGCTCACCCGGCTGCTGCTGGGCATGGGGCTGCGCGAGTTCTCCATGCATCCGGCGCAGCTGCTGTCGGTCAAGCAGGAGATCCTCAACAGCGACCTCGGCCTGATCGTGCCGCAAACCCGCAAGGTGCTGCGCGCGATGGAGCCGGGCGCCATCGCCGACGCCGTGGCCGCACTGCAGGCGATGTAAAAAACCAAGCGTCTAACGCAAAAGCAAGCCTGCGGAACCCATCCTCGCGGTTCCGCATTGATTATTGGCCCGTGGGGCCGCGCAGTATTTATTCTGACCACCCATGCCTTCCATAGGAATCGTCTCGCCGAAAACCATGCATTTCGCGGAGCCGCTGCAGCTGCAAAGCGGCGCACAGCTGCGCGACTACATGCTCATGTATGAAACCTACGGCACCCTGAACGCGGACAAATCGAACGCGGTCCTGGTGTGCCACGCACTGAACGCTTCCCACCACGTGGCCGGCGTGTATGCCGACCAGCCCAAGAACGTGGGCTGGTGGGACAATATGGTCGGTCCGGGCAAGCCGCTCGACACCGACCGCTTCTTCGTCATCGGCGTCAACAACCTGGGCTCCTGCTTCGGCTCGACCGGGCCGATGCACAACAACCCGGCCACCGGCAAGCCGTACGGCGCCGCCTTCCCGGTCGTCACCGTGGAGGACTGGGTGGCCGCGCAGGCGCGCCTGGCCGACCAGCTGGGCGTCGCGCAGTTCGCCGCCGTCATGGGCGGCTCGCTGGGCGGCATGCAGGCGCTGGCCTGGTCCATCATGCATCCGGAGCGGCTGCGCCACTGCGTGGTGATCGCTTCCACGCCCAAGCTGTCGGCGCAGAACATCGCCTTCAACGACGTGGCCCGCACCGCCATCCTGACCGACCCGGACTACCGTGGCGGCGATTTCTACGAGCACGGCGTGGTGCCGAAGAACGGGCTGAAAGTGGCGCGCATGATAGGCCACATCACCTATCTGTCGGACGACGACATGGCCGAGAAATTCGGCCGCAAGCTGCGCGGCGTGGAGGAATATAAATTCGGCTTCGGCATCGACTTCGAGATCGAATCCTACCTGCGCTACCAGGGCGACAAGTTCTCCGAGTACTTCGACGCCAACACCTACCTGCTGATTACCAAGGCGCTGGACTACTTCGATCCGGCGCGCCGCCACGGCGGCGACCTGGCCAAGACCCTGGCCGGCACCAAGGCCAAGTTCTTCCTGGCTTCCTTCACCACCGACTGGCGTTTTTCGCCGGAACGCAGCCGCGAAATCGTGCAGGCGCTGATCAGCAACCGGCGCGAAGTGACCTACGCCGAGATCGACGCGCCGCACGGCCACGACGCCTTCCTGCTGGAGGACGAGCGCTACATGAACATGGTGCGCGCCTATTACGAACGGGTTTGGAAGGAACTGGCATGACTTTTAACGATTTGAGCAGTGCCCGCCCGGACCTGGCCTTCATCGCGCACTGGGTGGCGCAGGGCTCGCATGTGCTGGACGTGGGCTGTGGCGACGGCGTGATGATGGACTACCTGCAAAGCGACAAGCGCTGCAGCGGCTACGGCATCGAGATTGCCGACGACAAGGTGCTCGAGAGCACCAGGCGCGGCGTACAGGTGGTGCAGCACGACATGGAAAACGGCCTCGGCCTGTTTGGCGACAATTCCTTCGACACCGTGCTGTGCCTGTCCTCGCTGCAGATGATGAAGCACGTCGAACCGCTGCTGCGCGACATCGTGCGGGTTGGCAAGGAGGCCATCGTGTCCTTCCCCAATTTCGCCTACTGGCCGCACCGCGTGGCGCTGCTGAAAGGCCGCATGCCGGTGTCCGAATCGCTGCCCTACGAGTGGTACGACACGCCCAATGTGCGCTGCGCCACCATCAGCGACTTCCGCGAACTGGCCGAGGAGCTGGGCCTGGAGGTGATGGAATGCGTGGCGCTGGCCGAAGGCAAGATCGTCACGGTGCTGCCCAACCTGCGCGGCGAGCTGGCGGTGTTCCGCCTGCGCAAGAAGGTCGCGCACTAAGGGCGCTTTATTGTATGCTATTGCCGATAGTTCCCTGTGAACGTTTCCTAAAATAGCACATCATGAAACACCTGAATCTTAAAGCCATTGCGCTGGCGCTGGCAGTCTGCAGCGCCGGCCTGCCTGCGGCCGCGCAGGACGGCATTCCCGTCGAAAGCATGTCGAGGATGCGCGGCCTGGCCAGCGCGGAGGAATTCGACGCCCAGTCCAAGCAGCAGTACTTGCAGCTGATGAGCGAGGCCCAAAAGAAAGGTGCGCTGCTGCCGGACAACGATCCGCAAGTGGTGCGCCTGCGCGCCATCGCGCGCCGTATCGTGCCGTTCGCCACGCGCTGGAACCCGGACGCGGCCAGCTGGAAATGGCAAGTCAACCTGCTGGACGCGCCCACCGTCAATGCCTTCTGCATGCCGGGCGGACGCATCGCCTTCTACAGCGGCATCCTCACCAAGCTCAACCTGACCGACGATGAAGTGGCCATGGTGATGGGCCACGAAATCGCCCACGCGCTGCGCGAGCATGCGCGCGCGCAGGCCGGCAAGAACACCGCCACCTCGGTGTTCTCGCGCCTGGTGGGGGCCGGCGCCGCGGCTTATTTCGGCGTCGATCCGCGCCTGGGCGAAGTGGGCAGCGACCTGTTTACCAAGGGCATGTCGCTCAAGTATTCGCGTGACGACGAGCGCGAGGCCGACCTGGTCGGCATGGACCTGGCGGCGCGCGCCGGCTACGATCCGCGCGCCGGCGAAGTGCTGTGGCAGAAGATGGGCAAGCAGAGTTCCGGCGCGCCGCCGGTGTTCATGTCGACCCACCCGGCCGGCAAGGAGCGCATCCAGCGCATGAACGAATCGCTGCCGCTGGTGATGCCGGTGTACGCGCGCGCCAAGGGCGTGCAGCAGGCGTCGCTGCCGCCGTACCGCACCACGCCCGCGCCGAACTGACATGCCGTCGCGCGACCAGGGGCAGCTCCAGGCCGCGCCGCCGTTGCCGATCCGGGACGGGGTGGCGCCGAGCTACCTGTGGCTGCCGGAGGGGGACTGGCCGGACATGCTGTCCTTCCTGCTGGCGCGCTATCCCGCCGTGACCGAGGCCGCATGGCGCGACCGCATGGCGCGCGGCGACGTGGTGGACGGCGAAGGCCGCCCGCTGCAGCCTGCCAGCCGCTACCGGCGCGGCATGCGCATTTTCTATTACCGCGAGCTGGAGCAGGCCGAAACGCCGATTCCGTTCCAGGAAGAGATCCTGTTCCAGGACGAGCACCTGCTGGTGGTGGACAAGCCGCACTTCCTGCCGATGACGCCGGGCGGCCGCTTCCTGCAGGAGACGCTGCTGGTGCGCCTGAAGAAGCGCACCGGCCTGCAGGACCTTACGCCCATCCACCGCCTGGACCGCGAAACGGCCGGCGTGGTGGTGTTCTCGTCCAATATCGCCAGCCGGGGCGCGTTCCAGTCGCTGTTCCAGAAGCGCGAAGTGCAGAAGGAGTACGAGGCGCTGGCGCCGCGTCTGGACGGGCGCGCGTTTCCCTTCACCTACCGCAGCCGCATGGTCGATGGCGAGAAGTTCTTTGTCATGCAGGAAGAGGCGGGCGAGCCCAATTCGGAAACCGTGATCGACGTGATCGAGCATGGCTATGCGGGCGGCGAGCACACCTTGTACCGGCTGTGGCCGCACACCGGGCGCAAGCACCAGCTGCGCCTGCACCTGGCCTCGCTCGGCATCCCCATCGTGAACGACGCCTTCTATCCGGTGGCCCTGCCGTGCAAGCAGGATGACGTGTCCCAGCCGTTGAAGCTGCTGGCGCGTTCGATTACCTTCCCCGACCCGGTGGGCGGCGGCATCCGCCATTACGAAAGCCGCCGCAGCCTGTAGCGGCAAAGCCGCCCCGGCTCAGAGCAGGGCGGCGATGTCGACGCTGGGCGCGCCGACCAGCACGATCAGGTGCGCATCCTGGTTCACGTAGATGTCGTGTCCGCCCAGCAGGTCGCTGATGGCGTTAAATCCCAGCAAGGCCACGTTGATCAGCGTGAGTTCATGCCAGCCTGCCGCGCCGGCCAGTTCGACGCGGCTGCTGGCCGCGCCCTCCACCGCCAGCAGGCCGTAGCCGGGAATGATGGACGTTGGCAGCTGCAGCGCGCCCAGCCCCGACAGGTTGCCCAGGCTGAAGGTGACGTTGCCGCCCAGCGTGATGGACTCGAAATTCTTGATGGTGCCGGTCAGATCGTTCAGGTTCAGCGAGTTCGACAGCACCAGCGTGTCGATCCCGGCGCCGCCGTCCAGCATGGCGGCGTCGGCGCCGGTCAGCGTCACGGTGTCGTTGCCGGCGCCCGCCAGCAGCACGGTTTCCGCGCCGGCGCTGAGCGTATCGTTGCCGCTGCTGCCGAACAGCGTCGGGCTCTTGCCGGCACCATACGGGTTGTCTGCGATATTGCCGGCGCGGTCGATCACCCGCAGATCGATGGTGCCGTGCGACTGGAGCGCCACGCCGGTGGCGTTCCAGCTGCCGTTGCTGGCCGCAGCCTGGACCCAGCTGCTGCCGTCGAGCGAATACTCGATGGATTCGTCTTCCTGCAGCGTACCCTCGTAGGTGCCGCTGATGGCGGTGTCGTTGCGGCTGAAGTTGTCGACGCTGGCGATGGCCGCCTGCGGCGCGCTGCGGTCCAGCGTCAGGTCGAAGCCGAGCGCGCCCGGCGCACTTTCCTGGCCTGCAACGTGATACTGCTTGACCAGGATCTTGCCCGCCAGGTAGGCGCCATCGTTCGGCACGCTGAAGCTGACGGTGCCGCCGTCGGCGCGCTGCTCGGCTGAGTAGCTTGCGCCGCCGTCGAGCGAGTATTTCCAGTAGCTGGCCGTGATGCCGCTGACTATGATGGCGGCAGCGCTGGTGACGCCGTCCCCGGCCGCGCCGGTATCGGAAATGGACAGCGTGGGCGGCAGCGGAATGACCTGGCTGTCGCCGTTGACCAGGAAGCCCAGCAGGTTGTCGCTGCCGGTGTAAGTGTTGTGCGCCAGGTCCTTGATCTCGCCGATGCTGCGCACGGTGTAGCTCTTGCCAGCGGCCAGCGGATTGAGCAGATTGATGGTCAGCACGCGCGTTTCGCTGTCGTAGGACAGATAGCTGTAGTCCGGTGCTTGCCCGTCGGCTGGGGGCGGCGTTTCAAAGCTAAGTTCCAGTACGCTGTCGTCGTTGCCGACGATGGCGATGCCGTTGCTGGCGATCCAGGCGATGTCTTCGCTGAAGGTGAGCGTGATGGTCTTCAGGCCGGGATCGACCGCCGGGCCGTTGTTGACCGGGGCGGTGTGGATGATTTCCGGGCCGCTGGTATCGATCACGATGTCGAGCGCGGTGCCGGTGCCGGCGCCCCGCGTGCCGAGCGCGTCGCTGGCGTAGGCCACCAGGTGGTGCGCGCCTTCGGCCAGCGTGTCGACGTCGATGTCGATGGCGCCGCCGTAAGCGCCCAAATCGTACGCCGTCAGCGTGTGGACGCCCACCACCTTGTCGCTGGCTTCATCGTAGATCTTGATGGTGTCGCCCGCCACCAGGCCGGCCAGGCCACGGATGTTGAGGTGCACTTCCGGCGTGGTGTCGCTGGTCAGGCCGTCGTTCGCATGCTGGCCGCTGTCGCTGCCGGCATCCAGCGTGACGCTGCGCTCGGCCAGCGAACCGGGCTTGCGCCCGTAGCTCACCGTGTTCCAGCCGCCGCTGCCGAAGTTGCCGGCGCCGTCCCTGACGGCGGCCGGATTCAGCGCCACGTCGCCGCCCGGCAGGCCTTCATTGCCCATGGTGACGATGGCGGTCCAGGTCTTGCCGTCGGCCGATGCCTGCAGACTGCTCAGCGTGCTGTTGTGCTTGCCGAACGCGTCCAGCGTCAGGCCGCTCACTTTTTCGGAGAACACCACGGTCAGCCGGGCCGACTCGCCGGCGCTGAGCGTTTTCTGGTCCAGCGAAATGCTGGAGATGACGGGCCCGGTGGTGTCGTAGGTGTATGCCTGGCTCAGCGCTTCGGTGCTGGCTCCGGCGCTGTTGCTGACGCGGGCGCGCAGCGTGCCGCTGGCGGCGATGGTGGCCTCATAGCTCCAGTTGTTGCCGCTGACGGTGGCCGTATGCCAGGTCTGGCCGTCGATCGATACTTCCACCTTTTCGCCGCTGCGCAGTGCGCCCTGGAAGGTGCCGCTGAAGTGCTGGTCGGCGATATTGGTGAGGAAGGGGCTGACGCTGCCCCAGCTGACCATCGACAGCGTGCTCACCACCGCCGTGGGCAGGGGCACCGCGGCTGCGCCGACGGTGAAGTTCAGTTTGCTGGCGTCGGCCAGTCCGGCGTAGGCCTGGCCGGTTTCGCCCAGCAGCACGCCACTGCCCATCTGCACGCTGTAGCTGAGGCCGGCCTTCAGGTCGGCGCTCGGGTTGATGGTGACCTGGTTGCCGTTGATCGTCACCTGGCTGGCGTCGGCGATGCTGATGGTGCGGGTGTCGGTGGCGCCGACCAGGCGCGTGTGCAGCAGTCCGTCGCGGCCCATATAGGTCTGGGTGGCGCCGTCGCTGATGGTGATATAGCCGCTGCCCGCGCGCATGGCTGCGCTGAAATTCAGGACGATGTTGGCCCCGGCATGGACGGAGCCGGTATTGTCGGCGGGCGTGGCGGAAGTCAGGACGGGCGTGGCGGCCGTGGGCGTGGCGATGGGCATGGAATTGGAAAAGGCAGGGGCAGGGGCAGGAGTGCTACCGTATGGTATCAATAAAGTAGCCCCGCAGCATCAAATTTTACATATGAGTAATATCAATGCGGATGGTAGTCGATGATGAGCGGCGCATGGTCCGAGAAGCGCTCATCCTTGTAGATCGCCACCTGGTGCGCCTTGCTGGCGATGCCCTTGGTTGCCACGTGGTAGTCGATGCGCCAGCCGACGTTCTTTGCGTACGCCTGGCCGCGGTTGCTCCACCAGGTGTATTGTTCTTCGCGCTGGTCCAGGCCGCGGTGCACATCGACAAACCCCACCTCGTCGAACACGCGGGTCAGCCAGGCGCGCTCCTCGGGCAGGAAGCCGGAATTCTTTTTGTTGCCCTTCCAGTTCTTCAGGTCGATCTCGTGGTGGGCGATATTCCAGTCGCCGCAGATCACCACTTCGCGGCCTTCCGCGTGCAGGTTCTTGAGGTGCTCGATAAAGGAATCCATGAAGCGGAACTTGGCTTCCTGGCGCTCCGGGCCGGACGAGCCGGACGGGCAGTACACCGAAATCACGGTCAGGGTGCCGAAATCGCAGCGCACGTAACGGCCTTCCGCGTCGAACTCCGGATTGCCGAAGCCGATCATCACCGCATCCGGCGCGATCTTGCTGTAAATGCCGGTGCCGGAATAGCCTTTCTTTTCCGCGTAGTGGAAGTGGCCGTGATAGCCGCCGGGGTTCAGGAACTCGGGCGTCATGTCGGTGGCGACCGCTTTTAGCTCCTGTACGCAGACGAAGTCGGCATCTTGTTTCGCCATCCAGTTGAAGAAGCCTTTGGTGGCGGCGGAACGGATACCGTTCAGATTTGCTGAAATGATTTTTGGCATAGGGGCACAGGGATTAAAATACAGGCACTTACTACTTACGAGGCAATATGAAAAATTTACGGCAAGAGTTTATCGCGTTTTCCGTGGCAACGGGAGTTTTGCGCTTTGGCGAGTTCACCACCAAGGCGGGGCGCCAGTCGCCGTACTTCTTCAACGCCGGCCTGTTCCATGAGGGCGCCACGCTGGCCCAGCTGGCCCAGTTCTACGCGCAGACCCTGCTGGACTCCGGCGTCGAGTTCGACATGCTGTTCGGCCCGGCCTACAAGGGCATCACGCTGGCTTCCGCCACGGCGGTGGCGCTGGCCGGCAAGGGCCGCAACACCTCTTTCGCTTTCAACCGCAAGGAAGCCAAGGACCACGGCGAAGGCGGCACCATCGTCGGCGCCAAGCTGCAGGGCAAGGTTGTCATTATCGACGATGTGATCTCGGCCGGCACTTCGGTGCGCGAATCGGTGGCCATGATACGTGCCGCCGGCGCCGAACCGGCCGCCGTGCTGATCGCGCTGGACCGCATGGAGCGCGGCGCCAAGGATGGCGTGATGTCCGAACTGTCGGCCGTGCAGGAAGTGGCGCAGACCTATGGCATCCCGGTCATTTCCATCGGCAACCTGGATGACCTGTTTACCTACCTGTCCGGCGCGGCGGCCGATCCGGCCCTGCAGCAATATAAGGACGCGGTGGCGGCATACCGGGCCCAGTACGGCGTAGCCTGAGCAGCACGAACGCGCGGCGCTGTACTCTCGGCAAGCCTATGCTAGACTGTATTTTCTTTGCTGTAACATTGACGCTGGAGCAACAATGAACATCGCAACACTGAAGGTATATGGCGACGCCGATGCACTGGCCGACGTTCGCGACGGTTTGCCTGCCGAGCCGGACAGCGACTGGAAGAAGGGCGACGCGCGTCCGGACGGCCGGGTGCGCATCGATTCCGGTTTTTACGTCAACCTGGCCACCGACAAGAACCCCATGGTCCTGCTCAAGCAAGTGCACGGTTTCCTGGTGGAGTGCCAGGCGCGCGGCGTGTCGTTCGACGCGCCGAATATCGAGGCCGAACTGCGCATCGCGTATGTCGGCGATCCCGCTCCGGGCTCGCCGACCCTGGATTTCTCATTAGCGGAATTGACGCTGCTGACGGAAATGGGCATTACCCTCAGCATTACTTCTTAAAGCATACTTCTTCATGCGCTTCTCTGAAGACAGGCTGGCCCGTTTCAAAGGACGGGACGGAGTCGAGCGCACCATTCATATTTGGGAACCTTCCCAGCCGCGCGCGGTCATCATGGCGCTGCATGGTGCGTTGGCGCATGCCGGTGATTATGTCACCCCGGCTTTGTACTTCCGCAGCCACGGCATTGCCACCGCCAGTTTCGATATGTGCGGACACGACGGCAAGCGCCGCGCGGATATTCCCGATTTCGATATTTTCATCGATGAGGCGGAATTATTCCTGCAGTGGGTGAAAAAGCACTATCCGGATTTACCGGTATTTATCATGGGCCATTCCATGGGGGCGTTAATCGCCACCAGGGTCGGCCTGGAGCGTTTGCGCCGCAATGACGATGTGCAGGGATTTATTCTATCGTCGCCGTATTATGTAAATGCGGTAAAGATATCTCCGCTGCTGCAGAAAATGTCCGGCTTGCTGGCGCGGCTGGTTCCGACCATGAAAGTGCCGCTGGCTTCCTTTACCGATGTGCTGACGCACGATCCCGCTATTACTGCGCGCCATCACGCCGATGAAAGCGATGCCCTCCGGGCCACGGAACTGACCGTGCGTTTCGGCCATGCCTTGAGTGAAGCGCAAAAAGGACTGGCCGAAAAAATGCAGGGATGGCGCTATCCGGTTTTTGCCGTGGTGGCCGGTGACGACAAGCTCGCCGACGCCAAGGCGGCCGAAGCCATGCTGACTTCAATAGACAGTAGCCTGCTGCGTTATAGCTTCCAGCTGAAGAATTACCACGAGAATTTCAACGAAACGAATCGCGAAGAAATCTTCGCCGATATACTCGGCTGGATGCAGCCCCGCATCGGTTCCTGAATCGCCACGCCTGCCCTTAGCCCCGACCGCCGCATTACAGGCTGTTTTTGGCCAGACTTATGCCAGATTCTGGCGTGATCGTGCTCAAAACTGGCCGGATCGGCGCGCGGACTGCGGCGCTGGCAATAAAAAAAGGCGCCCGAAGGCGCCTTTGCGTTTGCCACCGAATAGATCAGCCGGCCAACTTCTTTTTCAGCAGTTCGGTCAGCTGGGCAGGATTGGCCTTGCCTTTGGAGGCTTTCATCGCTTGGCCGATCAGGGAATTGATGGCTGCTTCCTTGCCGGCGCGGTATTGCTCAACCGATTTCTCGTTTGCCGCCAGCACATCATTAACGATGGCTTCCAGCGCGCCGGTATCCGAAATCTGCTTCAAGCCTTTGGCATCGATAATGGCGTCCACCAGGTTTTCATCCGCCGAATTGGCTTCCCACATGGCGCTGAAGATTTCCTTGGCGATCTTGTTGGAAATGGTGCCGTCGGCAATACGCTTCAGCATGGCCGCCAATTGCTCCGGTTTCACCGGCGCTGCGCCGATATCGGTATTCTCGCGGTTCAGCGTGGAGGACACATCGCCCATTAGCCAGTTGGCTGCGGCTTTGGCATTTTCCTTGCCGGCCCTGGCAACGACGGCTTCGAAATAAACCGCCATGGCTTTGGACGAGGTCAGTATCAGCGCATCATATTCCGGCAGCGCGTATTCTTCGATAAAGCGCGTGCGCATTACGCCCGGCAATTCCGGCATATCGGCCTTGACACGCGAAATCCAGTCTTCGGAAATAGCCAGCGGCGGCAAATCCGGGTCAGGGAAATAACGGTAATCTTGCGCGTCTTCCTTGCTGCGCATCTGACGCGTTTCTTTTTTATCCGGATCGTATAAGCGGGTCGCTTGCACCACGCTGCCGCCGTCTTCGATCAATTCAATCTGGCGGCGCACTTCAACGTGGACGGCTTCTTCGATAAAGCGGAAGGAGTTCAGGTTTTTAATTTCGCAGCGGGTGCCGAATTCGGTCGCGCCTTTCGGGCGCACGGACACGTTAATATCGCAGCGGAAAGAACCTTCCTGCATATTGCCGTCGCAAACGCCCAGCCACATGACCAGGCCGTGCAGCGCCTTGCAGTAAGCCACGGCTTCGGCCGCGCTGCGGATTTCCGGCTCGGACACGATCTCCAGCAGCGGCGTGCCGGCGCGGTTCAGGTCGATGCCCGACATGCCGTGGTAGTCCTCGTGCAGCGATTTGCCGGCGTCTTCTTCCAGGTGGGCACGGGTCAGGTTGACGGTCTTGGTGACGAACTTGCCGTCCTTCTCGTAGCCGAAGGTCAGCGCGCCACCCTGGACCACCGGGTCTTCGAACTGGCTGATCTGATAGCCTTTTGGCAAGTCCGGGTAGAAGTAGTTCTTGCGCGCGAAGATGGACTGCGGCGCGATCTTGCCGCCCACGGCCAGGCCGAAGCGGATGGCGCGGTCCACCGCCATCTTGTTCATCACCGGCAGTACGCCCGGCAGCGCCAGGTCGACCGGGCTGGCCTGCGTGTTCGGCTCGGCGCCGAACTTGATCGGCGAGCCGCTGAAGATTTTCGATTCGGTAGTGAGCTGCACGTGGTTCTCAATACCGATGACGACTTCCCATTCCATGTTTCTGTTCTCTCTAGTAAGGGATTAGATGCCGCTCGGGGCCTGCTTGTGCCACTCAGTTGCTTGCTGGAACTGGTGCGCCACGTTCAGCAGCTTGGCTTCGGCAAAGTAGTTGCCGATGATCTGCAGGCCGACCGGGCGCTGGCCGTTCTTGTCGCCCTGGCCGAAGCCGCAAGGGATGGACATGCCGGGCAGGCCGGCCAGGCTGGTGGACAGGGTATAGATGTCGGCCAGGTAGTTGGCCACCGGGTCGGACTTGGAACCCAGGTCCCAGGCCACGGTCGGGGCCACCGGGCCCATGATGACGTCGCATACCGCGTTCGGGCCGTTCAGCACGGCTTCGAAGTCCTGCGCGATCAGGCGGCGGATGCGTTGCGCCTTCAGGTAGTAGGCGTCGTAGTAGCCGTGGCACAGCACATAGGTGCCGACCATGATGCGGCGCTGCACTTCCGGGCCGAAACCTTCGGCGCGGGTCTTCTTGTACATGTCCTGCAGGTCCTTGTAGCCGTCGGCGCGGTGGCCGAAGCGCACGCCGTCGAAGCGCGACAGGTTGGACGAGGCTTCCGCCGGGGCGATCATGTAGTAGGCGGGGATGGACAGCGCGGTGTTCGGCAGCGAAATGTCGACCAGGATCGCGCCCAGTTCCACGTACTGCGCCAGCGCGGCGCGCACCGCCGCTTCCACGTCGGCTGCCAGGCCTTCGCCGAAGTACTCTTTCGGCACGCCGATGCGCAGGCCGGCCAGCGGCTTATCCAGGTCGCGCGCGAAGTCTTCCTCAATACCGCCTTGTTCCGGCGTCAGGCTGGTCGAATCGCGCTCGTCGAAGCCGGCCATCGCGTTCAGCAGCAGGGCGCAGTCTTCGGCGGTCCGGGCCATCGGGCCGCCCTGGTCCAGCGAGGACGCGAAGGCGATCATGCCGAAGCGCGAGACGCGGCCGTAGGTCGGCTTGATGCCGGTGATGCCGCAGAAGGCGGCCGGCTGGCGGATCGAGCCGCCGGTGTCGGTGCCGGTCACGCCCGGCGCCAGGCGCGCGGCCACGGCGGCGGCCGAGCCGCCCGAGGAGCCGCCCGGCACGGCCGCGTGGTCCCACGGGTTTTTCACGGGGCCGAAGGCCGAGTTTTCATTGGCCGAGCCCATCGCGAATTCGTCGCAATTGAGCTTGCCCAGGGTGACCATGCCGGCCGCGTTGAACTTCTGCACCACGGTGGCGTCGAACGGGCTGACGTAGTTGGCCAGCATTTTCGAGCCGGCGGTCGAGCGCCAGCCCTGGGTCACGAAGATGTCCTTGTGGGCGATCGGCACGCCGGTCAGCGCGGTGGCGGTGCCGGCGGCGATGCGCGCGTCCGCGTCGGCCGCTTGCGCCAGGGTCAGCGCGCGGTCCACGTGCAGGAATGCGTTCAGCTCGCTTTTCTCGATGCGGTCCAGGAAATGCGTCGCCAATTCGGTGGCGGAAATTTCTTTGTTTTGCAGGAGCGTGGACAGCTCTTTAATGGTTTTGGTATGCATGGATATTATTTCTTAATCAATCACTTTTGGTACCAGATACAAGCCGTCTTCGGTTTTCGGCGCGACCGTTTGATAATGTTCGCGGCGATTCGGCTCGGTGGCCACGTCCTCGCGCAGGCGCAGGGCGATGTTGTTCATGTGGGCCGCCAGCGGGTGGCTCAGAGGGGCAACGCCGGCGGTGTCCACGGCCTGCATCTGCTCGGCCAGCGCGAAAATGCCGTTCAGCTGATCCAGGGCGGTTCCCGCCTGGGTTTCGCTCATTTCCAGTTGTGCCAGGTTGGCGATGCGTTTTACGTCGGATAGTGTCAGGGACATGGCGAGAAGCGCGGCGGAGCGCGCGGTTGTAGTATTGATAAAGAACTTGTAAATCCGGCTATTTGACCTTGAAAATCCTGCAATTGCCGCGTAATTTACGCGTTGCAGCGTCGCACTTTAGAGCCGATTAATGGTAAATAACATTCGAATTATAAGGTAGAATGGCGGGTTGATGCGTAGCTGGCGCCGTGCACCTTGTCGCACCGGCCGCCGCCGCCTCCACGGATACTCCCTATAACTGCCCGCGCGTGCGGGCAACGCGCCACAGGATACTCATGTTTGGTTTTTTACGCAGGTATATTTCCACCGATCTGGCCATTGACTTGGGCACGGCCAACACCCTGATTTATGTACGCGGTTCCGGCATTGTGCTGGACGAACCGTCGGTCGTAGCGATCCGCCAGGAAGGCGGCCCCAACGGTAAGAAGACAATCCAGGCAGTCGGCAAGGAAGCCAAGCAGATGCTGGGTAAAGTACCCGGCAACATCGAGGCGATCCGCCCGATGAAGGACGGCGTGATTGCCGATTTCACCGTCACCGAGCAGATGCTCAAGCAGTTCATCCGCATGGTGCACGACTCCAAATTCTTCCGCCCGTCGCCGCGCATCATCATTTGCGTGCCGTGCGGCTCGACCCAGGTGGAGCGCCGCGCGATCCGCGAATCGGCGCTGGGCGCCGGCGCCTCGCAGGTGTACCTGATCGAAGAACCGATGGCCGCCGCGATCGGCGCCGGCCTGCCGGTGTCGGACGCCACCGGCTCGATGGTGGTCGACATCGGCGGCGGCACCACCGAGGTGGGCATCATCTCGCTGGGCGGCATGGTATACAAGGGTTCGGTGCGCGTGGGCGGCGACAAGTTCGACGAAGCCATTGTCAACTACATCCGCCGCAACTACGGCATGCTGATCGGCGAGCAGACCGCCGAGGCGATCAAGAAGGCCATCGGTTCGGCCTTCCCGGGTTCGGAAGTGAAAGAGATGGAAGTCAAGGGCCGCAACCTGTCCGAAGGCATCCCGCGCTCGTTCACGATCTCGTCCAACGAGATCCTGGAAGCGCTGACCGACCCGCTGAACAACATCGTCTCGGCCGTCAAGAACGCGCTGGAACAGACGCCGCCGGAACTGGGCGCGGACATCGCCGAAAAAGGCATGATGCTGACCGGCGGCGGCGCGCTGCTGCGCGACCTGGACCGCCTGCTGATGGAGGAGACCGGCCTGCCGGTGCTGGTGGCCGAAGACCCGCTCACCTGCGTGGTGCGCGGCTCCGGCATGGCGCTGGAGCGGATGGACCAGCTGGGTTCCATCTTCTCCTACGAATGATCTGAGTAAGCGGGGCGGCCAGGAGCCGCCCCGCTGCTTTTTAAGCTGGTTTTTTTAGCTAAGGCCGTTAGGTGGCGCGCGAGCGCCGGATTTCGGTGGCGCGTGAGCGCCGGATTATTGGAAGTCATGGAATACAGTCCTCCGCCACTCTTCAAACAAGGCGCGCCGGCGCGCGTCAAGATGACGCTGTTCGCCTGCATTTCGATTGCTCTGTTGTTGGCCGATTCGCGCATGCACGCGCTGACGACAGTGCGGCAGGTGGTCGGCACCGTGCTCTACCCCCTGCAAATGGCGGCGCTCATGCCGCGCGACGCGCTCTACGGCGTGGGCGACTACTTCTCGTCGCTGTCGTCGCTGGAAAAGCAGGTGCGCGATTTGCGCCAGCAGCAGATCGTGACCGCGCAGGCTTTGCAGCAGGCGCAGCTCCACAGTACTGAAAACGCCCAGCTGCGCAAGCTGCTGGACGCGCGCAACCACGTGCCCGGCAAATCGATGCTGGCCGAAATCCTGTACGACGCGCGCGACAGCGCCAGCCGCAAGGTGGTGCTGGACCGTGGCGCGCAGGCCGGCGTGCAACTGGGCCTGCCGGTGATCGACAACCAGGGCGTGGTGGGGCAGGTGACGCGGGTGTTCCCGTTCACCTCCGAAGTCACGCTGCTGACGGACAAGGAGCAGGCCATCCCGGTGCAACTGCTGCGCAACGGCTTGCGCAGCGTGGCCTATGGACGCGGCCAGTCCGGCCAGCTGGACTTGCGCTTCATGGCGCCCAACGCGGACGTGCAGGTGGGCGATATCCTGATCACCTCCGGCATCGACGGCGTGTATCCGGCCGGGCTGGCCGTGGCGCGCGTGTCGCAGGTCGAGAGCAACGGCAACGGCGCCTTCGGGCGCGTGGTGTGCCAGCCGCTGGCCGGCATCCAGAATCACCGCCAACTGCTGATATTGATGTCGCCGCCGGACCTGCCGCCACGGCCGCCGGAAGAAGAACCGCTCAAGCCGGGCAAGAAGGGCAAGCCGGCCAAGGACGCCGTAGCGGCGCCGGCCCCGGCGGTTGCGCCGGCAGCCACCCCGGCGGCGGCACAGGGGGCAACGCCGCCCGCTGCACCGCCAGCAGCGCCGGCGGCCCGCGCTGCCGCGCCTGCCGCCGCTCCCGCCGAACCGAAGAAAGAAACGCGATGAATCGCCCCCATTACATCCTGCTGCCGGTCAGCCCGCTGTTCATCGCATTCAGCCTGCTGTGCGCTTTCCTGCTCAACCTGCTGCCCTGGGGCCACTTCGTCGGCGCGCCCGACTTTGTGGCGCTGACGCTGGTGTTCTGGGGCATCCACCAGCCGCGCAAGGTCGGCATCGGCACCGCCTTCTTCCTCGGCCTGCTGATGGACGTGCACGACGCCACCCTGCTGGGCGAAAACGCGCTGGCCTACACGCTGCTGTCCTACTTCGCCATCATGATGCACCGCCGCGTGCTGTGGTTCCCGATGATGACGCAAGCCATCCACGTGTTCCCGCTGCTGCTGATGGCGCAGCTGGTGCAGCTGATGGTGCGCTTCTTCGTGTCCGGAAAATTCCCCAGTTTCTGGTACTTCATCGAGAGCGCGGTGGCGGTGGCGCTGTGGCCGGTGATCTCCATGCTGCTGCTGGCGCCGCAGCGCCGCGCGGTGGACAAAGACCACACGCGCCCGATCTAGGGCCTGGATTTACCCTGCAATGACTGAACTCAAGAATACCGAACGCGAACTGCACCTGTTCCGCCTGCGCCTGTCGGCGCTCGGCCTGATGGTGTTTGTCTGCTTTGCGTTGCTGCTGGCGCGCTTCGTCTGGCTGCAAGTGCTGCACCACGACCACTACATGACGCAGGCGGAGGAAAACCGCATCGCCTTCGTGCCGGTGGTGCCCAACCGCGGGCTGATCGTGGACCGCAACGGCGTGGTCCTGGCCAGCAATTACTCGGCCTACACGCTGGAAATCACGCCGTCCAAGCTGCGCGTGCCGCTCGAGCAGGTGATCGACGAGCTGTCCAAGCTGGTTTCGGTGGAGGCCAAGGACCGCAAGCGCTTCCGGCGCCTGCTGGAAGAAACCAAGAGCTTCGAGGGCGTGCCGCTGCGCACCCGCCTGACCGACGAGGAAGTGGCGCGTTTCACGGCGCAACGCTTCCGCTTCCCCGGCGTGGAGATCCAGGCGCGCCTGTTCCGCCAGTATCCGCTGGGCGAGACGGCTTCGCACGTGCTGGGCTACATCGGCCGCATCAACCAGAACGAAGCCAAGGTGATCGAGGCGGGCGACGACGCGCGCAACTACAAGGGCACCGAGCATATCGGCAAGGAAGGCCTGGAGAAGAGCTACGAGAAGCAGCTGCACGGCATCACCGGCTACGAGGAAGTGGAAGTGTCGGCCGGCGGACGCGCCGTGCGCACCTTGTCGCGCACGCCCGCCACGCCGGGCAACAACCTGATCCTGTCGATCGACATCAAGCTGCAGAAGATCGTCGAGGAAGCCTTCGGCGAATGGCGCGGTGCGCTGGTGGCCATCGAGCCCGAGACCGGGGACATCCTGGCCTACGTTTCGCGCCCCGGCTACGATCCCAACCTGTTCGTGGACGGCATCGACAGCCAAAGCTGGAACGAACTGAATACCTCGCTCGACCGGCCCATGGTGAACCGGCCGCTGTCGGGCACCTATGCACCCGGCTCCACCTTCAAGCCCTTCATGGCGCTGGCCGCGCTGGAGCTGGGCAAGCGCACGCCGAGCCAGGCCATCGGCGATCCGGGCTACTTCTACCTCGGTGCGCACAAGTTCCGCGACGACGTGGTGGGCGGGCACGGTACGGTGGACTTGCGCAAGTCCATCGTGGTCTCCTGCAACACCTATTACTATGTCCTCGGCCGCGACATGGGCATCGACATGATCCACGACTTCATGAAACCGTTCGGCTTCGGCCAGCCGACCGGCATCGACCTGGAGAATGAAAAGACCGGCATCCTGCCGTCGCAGGCGTGGAAGCGCAACCGCTTCAAGAAAAATCCGCAGGCCGGCAAGTGGGTGGGCGGCGACACCATCTCCATCGCCAACGGTTCCGGCTACAACTCGTACACCCCGCTGCAGATCGCGCAGGCGGTGTCCATCCTGGCCAACAACGGCGTGGTGATGAAGCCGCACCTGGTGAAAATCGTGGAAGACGGCGCCACCCGCGCGCGCACGCTGACGGTACCCAAGGAGAGCTACCGCATCCCGCTCAAGCAGGAAAACATCGACCTGATCAAGGACGCCATGGTGGGCGTGACCAGCGAACCGGGCGGCACGGCTTACCGCGCCTTCACCAACGCCGGCTACACCGTGGGCGGCAAGACCGGCACCGCGCAGGTGGTGGCGATCAAGGCCAACGAGAAGTACAACGCGGCCACGCTGAACGAGCGCCTGCGCGACAACGCGCTGTTTACCGCCTTTGCGCCGGCCGACAAGCCGCGCATCGCGCTGGCCATGGTGGTGGAGAACGCGGGCTTCGGCGGTGCGGCCGCCGCGCCCATCGCGCGCAAGGTGCTCGACTACTACCTGCTGGGCAAGCTGCCGGCGAAGGACACCACCAAGGTGCCGAAGGAGGATGCGGAAGCCTTCGAACAGGTACTCGATCCGGTGGACGAGGAAGCCGCCGCCGAGATCAACGAGCAGCGCCGCGCCGCTGCCGCTCCCGCTCCCGGTGTCGCTGCGCCCGCGGCCCCCGCAGTCCCAGCGGCGGGTGTGGCTGGGACGGCGGGCAAGCCGGCCGCGGCACCCAAACCGCAGCCGGCGCAAAACCCGCCGCTGATCCAGACGCCGCCGCAGCAGCCACCGGCGGCGCCGCGCAAGCACGCCACCGTGGTGCCGCCGGCCGTCAAGCCTGCCGTGCAGCCGAACGCGCAGCCGCATGCGCAAGTGCCTGCGCAGCAGCCGGCCGCAGCGCCGCCGGCCGTCGTGCCGCCTGCGCCGCCCGCGCAGCCGCGCAAGAAAGAATAAGGAACGCCTATGCGTATTAACGAAAGGCGTTCGCTGTGGCGCCGCATGAAACCCTACCTGGCCGTGTTCGACGGTCCGCTGCTGCTGATCATTACCTTGCTGCTGGCCACCAGCCTGGTCACCCTGGTATCGGCCAGCATCGGCATTCCGGGCAAGATGGAAGACCAGGTGCGCAATATCTGCATGTCCTTCCTGATGATGTGGATGGTGGCCAACGTGTCGCCGCAGATGATGATGCGCATCGCGCTGCCGGCCTACGTGATCACGGTGGCGCTGCTGCTGGCGGTGGCGCTGTTCGGCACCATCAAGCTCGGTGCGCGGCGCTGGCTGCACATCGGCGTGGTCGATATCCAGCCGTCCGAATTCGCCAAGATCGCCGTGCCGCTGATGCTGGCCTGGTTCTTCCAGCAGCGCCAGGGCACGCTGCGCTGGCACTCGTACGCCATCGCGGCGGTGCTGCTGGTGATACCGGTGTTCCTGATCGCGCGCCAGCCCGACCTGGGCACCTCGCTGCTGGTGGTGATGGCCGGTTTCTGCGTGATCTTCCTGGCCGGCCTGTCCTGGAAGGCGTTGCTGGCGCTGGCACTGGCCGCCGGCGCCAGCTTGCCGGTGGCCTGGTCCATGATGCACGACTATCAGCGCGAGCGCATCATGACGCTGATCGACCCCACCACGGACCCGCTGGGCAAGGGTTTCCACATCATCCAGTCCACCATCGCCATCGGTTCCGGCGGCTTGACGGGCAAGGGCTGGAAAGAGGGCACCCAGGCCCACCTGGAGTTCATCCCCGAGCGCACCACCGACTTCATTTTCTCGGTCTATTCCGAAGAATTTGGCCTGGTGGGCAATATGTTCCTGATGCTGCTGTATCTGTTGCTGATCGGGCGAGGCCTGATGATCGCAGGGAACGCGCCCAACTTCTTCACACGCCTGCTGGCGGGAGCGGTCACCATGATTTTCTTCACCTACGCATTCGTCAACATGGGCATGGTCAGCGGCATCCTGCCGGTGGTCGGCGTGCCGCTGCCTTTCATGAGTTACGGCGGCACCGCGCTGCTGACGCTGGGCCTCGCATCGGGCATCCTGATGAGCATCCAGCGCCACCGCAAGCTGGTGCAGACATGATGCGCCGCCTGAACCCGGGCCTGGCTCGCAACGTCGGCCCGTGCGCCGTGCTGGCCGCGCTGCTGGCGCTGGCCGGCTGCGGCAGCGCGCCGCAGCAGCCGGCTCCCGCCGCCCGTCCGCCCGCCGCCAAGGCGCCGCCCAAGCCGCAGGAAGCGGGCGTGCCGGTGCTGCCGCCGGCGAATTCCGGCCGTGGCGGCTACTACCAGGACGACGGTCCGGGCGAAAACCCGCCGTCGAACCTGATGGCGACGCCGGACGCGGAAGTGCGCAACGAGCCGCCCAATCCGCGCAACAGCAAGCCCTATGTCGTGTTCGGCAAGACCTACACGCCCATCACGGACCTGAACAAGCCTTTCGTTCAGCGCGGCCTGGGCACCTGGTACGGCAAGAAATTCCATGGCCAGCGCACCTCGTCCGGCGAGATTTACGACATGTACAAGATGTCGGCGGCCCATCCGACGCTGCCGATTCCATCCTACGCCAAGGTGACCAACCTGGACAACGGCAACCAGGTGGTGGTGCGTGTGAACGACCGTGGACCGTTTCATTCGACGCGCGTGATCGATGTGTCCTACACGGCCGCGCTGAAGTTGGGCTTGCTGGGCAAGGGCAGCCACCAGCTGGAAGTGGAGCGCATACTGCCGGCGGAAGTGGAGCGCATCAATTCGGCGCGCGGTAAGGACAGTGGCAAGGACAAGGCCGCCGTAGTGGCCGCGCCGGCGCAGATGCCGCCGCCCAAGCCGCGCGCGCCGGTGGAGACGGCCGCGATACTGTATCCGGCGCCGCCGTCCGGCGTTGCGGCGGCCCCGGCCGCCGGCGCATCGGCTGCTGGCGCGGTAGCGGCCGATGCCGCTTCGGCCTTGCAGCCCCTGCAGGCGATGCCGCGCGCGGCGCCGTTGATACTGACGCCGGTGAGCGGCGCCGAAGCCGGCGTGTCCGCAGCGGCGTTGACGCTGCCGGCCGGCGGCGGCGCGCCGGCCGCCGCAACGCCCGCCGCCGCCGTCCCCGCTGCGGCCGGCGGCTTCTATCTTCAACTGGGTGCGTATGGCCGCAAGGAGAACGCCGAAGCGGTGCGCGCCAAGCTGGCCATGGACGGCGCCTTGAATGGCCTGGAGATCGTGCCGTCCGGTGAAGTGCACCGCCTGTACGCTGGGCCGTATGCCAGCCGCCAGGACGCCGCGCAGGCCATCCCCGGCCTGCCGTCCTCGATGGGGCTGAAGCCCCTGATTATCCAGCGCTAGCCGAAGTTACTTGCAGCTGCGGCCTTCCTGGTTCGGAAAGGCTTTCAGCTTCTCGTCCAGCTGCGCCTTGACGTCGGCGCCGATGTCGCGGAACTGGAAGGCCAGCAGCTTGCTGCCGCCCATGCGCGGCGCCACGCGGGCGCTGTGCACCCCTTGCTTTTGCAGCATGGCCAGCTGGCTTTGCGCCGCCGCTTCCGTCTTGAACACGCCCAGCGAAACGGCCCAGCGCATGGCCGAGCTGTCGGACATGACGAAGTAGTTGGTGATCCCCAGCGCGCGCAGCTCGGCGGTTTTCCTGTCGGCCGCTTCCTTGCTGCCTTGCGAAGGGATGTGCACGATGTAGCTGGAGATCTCGGTGCCCGGCATGTTGCGGCGGGCCTGGCGGTCGCCCAGCTCCAGCGGCGCCACGGCCGCCTCGAAGCGGCGCGCATCGGCCAGCGCGAAGTTGCCCACCTCGTAGCAAGCCACCGCTTCGGCATTCTTTTGCGGCGGCGCCGCGGCGGCCGTCACCGGTGCGGCCACGGCGGCGGTTGCCCTGGCCGCCGGGATCACCACCAGCTTGTCCGCGTTCTGCTGGTTCTTCAGGCGCGCCGGTTCGCGCTCGTTGCCGCTGAAGTGGCCGAGATAGCCCTGCCCGTAGGCGTACAGCACGCCGTTCACAGCAAGTAGCAACCAGAAGATAAGTTTCAGCACGGGCGTTCCTGCACGAGATTAAGGCCGGGCGCTGCCGGCGGCAGCCTGCAATCCGATCAGCACGATGTTGTCCACCAGGCGGTGCGGGATTTGCGCCGGCAACGCGGGCGCGATGTAGGCCGCCGCGCCGCCCGAAATCAGGCAGGCTTCGGCCTGGTGCAGCGCGCACGCATGTTCGATGGCGCCCGCCTGCGCGGCCAGCAGCCCGCTCAGGATGGCGTCGTCGGTGTTGTCGGCGAATCCAGAGGGCAGCTTACCGCCTTGCGCTATCTGCGGCAACTGCGCCGTGTTGCGCGCCAGCGAAGTGGCCATCAGGCCGAGGCCGGGCAAGATCATCCCGCCCAGGAAAATGCCGTCGGCCGTGACCGCGTCGATGGTGGTGGCGGTGCCGCAGTTGGCCACGATGACGGCCTGGCCGGGCGCCAGCGCATGCGCGCCGATGGCGGCGGCAAAGCGGTCGCAACCCAGCTGGGCAGGATTGCGGTAGCCGTTCTTCACGCCCGCGCGCTCGGCCACGGAGGCGAACCATTCGATGGCATCGGGTGTGCTCAGCAGGGCGCCGGCGGGCGGCTGCGCTGCGCCGGCAAGGCCGGGTGCAGCCGCGGCGCCGGATAAGGCGGACGGCGCTGCGTCAGGCGCGGAAACGGCATCGGCGCCGGTGGTGAGCATGTGCGTCAGGCGGTCGCGCAGCGCGGCGCCGGCGACGTTGGCGGCCAGCACACCGGTGGCCGGCGCATGGCCGGCCGCCACCAGGGCGGCGTGGGCGGCGAGCCAGGCGGCGGGCAGCTGGGCGGCGTCGGCGTGCATCACGGCGCCGTAGTCCAGCCAGGTGCCGGGGGCGGCGTCCGGCTCGGCCAGCGCCCACTTGATGCGGGTATTGCCCGCGTCGATCAGCAGTATCATGGCGCCAGCCTCAGCGACACGTCGCCCGACAGCACGGCCACGCGGCCTTGCGCGGTGTCCAGCAGCAGGCGCCCGGAGCCGTCCACGCCGGCGCTCAGGCCCTCGTGCAGCGTATCGCCGTGGTCGAGGATGCGCACGCCCTGGCCGCGCCACGCCTGCAGCCGGTTCCAGCGCTCGGTGAAGGCCGGGAAGCCGGTGTCGTCGAACTCGGCCAGCACCGAGGCCAGGCGGTTCAGCAGTGCGGCCATCAGTTCATTGCGGTCCATCTGCGCCAGCCAGGGCGCCGAGGCCACCTCGCGCCCGATGTCCGCTTCCAGCTGGTCCGGCATCAGCAGGTTGATGCCGGCGCCGATCACGGCCCAGACAGCGCCGTCCTGCGCGGCCTGCGTTTCAACCAGGATGCCGGCCAGCTTGGCGCCATCCTTGAGCAGGTCGTTCGGCCACTTCAGCTGCACCGGCACGCCCAGCACATTCATGGCCTCGGCCAGCGCCACACCCACCGCCAGCGGCAGGCCGACCAGGTTGTGCAGCGGACCCTTGAAGCGCCAGGCCAGCGAGAAGGTGAGCGTGGAACCAGGCTGCGACAGCCATGGGCGTCCGGCGCGGCCACGGCCGGCGGTCTGGCGTTCGGCGATCAGCAGCACCGGGCCGCTCAAGGCGTTGACGCGCTGCAGCAGGTCGAGATTGGTGGAGCCGGTTTCGGCCACCACTTCGAGCGCCACGTGGCTGGCGCACTCGGCGCAGTGGCGCGCAATCGCGGCGGGAGTAAGTTGCATGCTCATGGTGTTTTGCTGTCAGGTGCGCCCAGGCGGGCCTTGCGCGGCGCGCCGGCGAACGCCAGGTCGTAGAGCGCGTTGGGCAACAGGCGCAGCAGCTTGGCCACCACGCCCATTTGCCAGGGGATGACGGTGTAACTGTTGCCGCTCTCGATGGCGCGCATCGCCGCCGCCGCGAACTTTTCCGGCGCCATCAGGAAGGGCATGGGATAGGCGTTACGCTGCGTCATCGGCGTGTCGATATAGCCGGGCGAGATGGTCACCACGCCGATGCCGTGCGGCTGCATCTCCAGCCGCAGCGATTCGCAGTAGCTGATCACGGCCGCTTTCGAGGCGCTGTAGGCGGCCGCGCCGGGCAGGCCGCGTATGCCGGCCACGCTGCCGATACCCACCAGCCGCGCGGGCGTCTTCTGCTGCTTCATGGCGGCGATAAAGGGTGCAAACGTGGCCACCGTGGCGTTCAGGTTGGTGGCGACGATGGCCTCGAACACCGGCATGTCTTCCGCGTATTCGGTCAGGGTGCCGTGCGAGATGCCGGCGTTGGCAATCACGATGTCGGCGCCGCCGGTGTGTTCGATGAAGTCCATGGCGGCCGCGCGGATGGCGGCATGGTCGCGCACGTCCACCGCGTAGGCGCGGTGCTTTTCAGGGAAGGGCAGGGTGGCGATCAGCGCTTGCAGCGATTCCCCGCGCCGGGCCAGCAGGCCGAGGGTGGCGCCGTGCTGCGCATAGCGCAGCGCCAGGGCCGCGCCTATGCCGCTGGACGCGCCCGTGATGAATACGCGTTTCAACGGCCGCCCATGCTTATTTCTTTTCCGATTTCGCCTTGGCGACCAGGAAGTCCATCACCTGCAGTGCGGCGGTTTGCAGCTCGGCTTCGGTTGGATTGCCTTGTATGCCGTTGGCGGCCAGGTGCGGCGAGGCCTGGAAGCGGCCGTCCACGATCAGCGTCGGCCAGGAGTCGATCTTGTAGGAGTCCATCATGCCGGCGGCGCGCTTGACCTTGGCCTGCACGCCGAAGGAGCGGTAGGTATCGATGAATTTCTGGCGCTCGATGCCGTTGGCGGCGGCCCACTCGAATACCTGCTCGTCGCGGTTCAGGCGGTTGCGCTCCACGTGCATCGCGTCGAACACTTTTTTATGGAACTGCGGCAGCAGGCCCATGGCCTCCAGCGTGTAGAACAGCTTCTGCTGCGGCAGCACGCTGTCGTCGCGCGGCACGTGCACGCGCTTGAAGACGATGTTGTCGCCTTGCTTCTTGACCCAGGCTTCCAGCATCGGCTCGAGGTTGTTGCAGTGCGGGCAGTAGTAAGCGAAGAACTCGATGACTTCGATCTTCTTGCCGGTGTCGGTCGGCTGCGCGGTTGCCAGCGTCTGGTACTCCACGCCGCTGATCGGCGCTGCGGGGGAGGCGGTGGCGGCAAAAGCCACGCTGCACAGTGCGACCACGCTCAGGAACTGCTTCAGGATACGCATGCGGTTTTCCTTATTCTCTGCTTACTTTTGATTGCGCACCACTGCCACGTCGATGCCGTTCTCGGACAGCTTGCTGCGCACCTTGTTCATCGTTTCCACCTGGTTGTATGGGCCCATGCGCACGCGGTGCAGCACGCCGGTATCGGTGGTGCGGTCGGACACGGTCGCCTCGAAGCCCAGCAGGGCCAGCTTGGCGCGCGTGTTCTCGGCGTCCGCCACTTCGCGGAAAGCGCCTGCCTGCAGATAATATACAAACTTGTCGTCGCCCGCTGCGGCCGGGGCTGCGGCCGGGCCGGTTGGCGTCGGCTGCACATTGGTGGCGCCGGGCTTGGCCTTGCTGGCCGCTTCGATCTTGTCCACCACCTGCTGCAGTTCGTCCACCGCCGGTTTGGAGGGCGCGGCTGGCGCCGCAGGAGCCGCCGGGGCGGGGGGCGCGGCCGGTGCCGCGGGGGCCGTCGCCGAATCGCGCGACAAATCGCGCGCCGCTTCGCGTGCGGCTTCCTTGTTGCCATACATGGGCTTGTTGGGGTCCGACACCTGTCCCGCCGTCGGCTCCGCCGACTTGCCGACCTTGCCGGACTTGTCGGTGAACGGCGTGGCGCCCTTGGTGATCACCAGTGCCACGATGACCGCGATAACCAGGCCGATGACCAGGCCGATGATGATGCCCACCAGCGTGTTGCCTTGCTGGCGGTCCAAAGAGATGGGGCGGGAACGGAAACTCATTGTGCGGGATACCCTAAGCGATTACATTTTGTTTGGAGCGGAAACGCCGATCAGCGCCAGGCCGTTGCGCAGCACCTGGCGGGTTGCCACCATCAAGGCCAGGCGCGCCAGCTTGGTCGCCTCGTCTTCCACCAGTACTTTTTCGGCGAAGTAGAAGCTGTGCAGCGCGGCGGCCAGGTCGCGCAGGTAGAACGCCACCTGGTGCGGGCCCAGTTCGGCCTGGGCCCGCGCCAGCGCTTCAGGGTAGGCCGCCAGCGCGGCCAGCAGCGTCGCTTCGGACGGTGCGGTCAACGGCGCCAGGTCGACGCCGGCCAGCGACGCTTCGTCGCCGTTCCACAGCTCCAGCATGCGGCAGATGCGCGCGTGGGCGTACTGCACGTAATACACCGGATTCTCGTCCGAGGTCTTCAGCGCCACATCGACGTCGAACACGAATTCGGTGTCGGCCTTGCGCGAGATGAGGAAGAAGCGCACCGCGTCGCGGCCTTTGGTGATGTCGCCGCCGCCGGACCATTCGATCAGGTCGCGCACGGTCACGTAGGAACCGGCGCGCTTGGAGATTTTCACCTCGGCGCCGTCCTTCATCACGGTGACCATCTTGTGCAGCACGTAGTCGGGGTAGCCCTGCGGGATGCCCAGGTTTACTGCCTGCAGGCCGGCGCGCACGCGCGCGATGGTGCCGTGGTGGTCCGAACCCTGGATGTTGATGGCCTGGTCGTAGCCGCGCTGGAACTTGACGATGTGATAAGCCACGTCCGGCACGAAGTAGGTGTAGCTGCCGTCGCTCTTGCGCATCACGCGGTCTTTGTCGTCGCCGTAGTCGGTGGTTTTCAGCCACAGCGCGCCTTCCTGTTCGTAGGTGACGCCGGCCTTGACCAGCGCTTCCACGGCGGCGTTCACCTTGCCGTCCTTGTACAGCGACGATTCCAGGTAGTAGTTGTCGAACTTCACGCCGAAGGCCTGCAGGTCGATGTCCTGCTCGTTGCGCAGATAGGTCACGGCGAAGGCGCGGATCGATTCGATGTCGTCCACATCGCCGGAGGCGGTGGCCGGCGCGCCGTCGGAGGCGGACACGGTCTTCCTGGCCAGGAAATCGTCGGCGATGTCCTGGATGTAATCGCCGTTGTAGGCCGATTCAGGCCATTCGGCGTCGCCCGGCTTGAAGCCGCGCGCGCGCGCCTGCACCGACGTGGCCAGGGTCTGGATCTGCACGCCGGCGTCGTTGTAGTAGAACTCGCGGGTGACCTGGTAGCCCTGCGAGCCGAACAGCGACGACAGCGCGTCGCCCAGCGCCGCCTGGCGGCCGTGGCCCACATGCAGCGGGCCGGTCGGGTTGGCGGACACGAATTCGATGATCACTTGCTTGCCCGAGCCGGCGTCGCTGCTGCCGAACTTTGCGCCTTGCGCCAGCACGGACTTGACCACGGCCTGCTTGGCCGCGTCGGTCACGCGCAGGTTGATGAAGCCGGGGCCGGCGATCTCGGCGGCAGCGACGATGTGCTTGCCGGCCGGGTTTTCCAGCAGCGCGGCGACCAGCTTGGTGGCCAGTTCGCGCGGATTCATCTTCAGCTGCTTGGCCAGCTGCATGGCGATATTGCAGGCGACGTCGCCGTGCGAGGCGTCGCGCGGGCGTTCCAGCACGACGTTGGCGTTGACCCCGGAACCGTCGAGGATGGGCGCCAGGGCGGCGTGGAACAGGGCGGTGATCTCTTGTTTCTGATGGGCGAGCATGTGCGTTGGTGGCGGCCGGGCCGCGCTAAATTATCTGGTGAAAGCGCTTCTGAAAGCGAAACGGCCGGCAGCTTTGCCCCGGCCAAACAGCGGTAATTATACTGGTTTGCAAGAGTGATGAAACGTTTGCCCGGTGCACGCGCGGGGACAGGCGGTGATCCATCTTTGGATCGACACTGGCTAAATCGCTACGATGGCGCGATGGCACCCTGCATCGTCACGGCCTGTCTCGACTGAGGCGCCCTCCAGGGCGCAGGGCAAACTGGATTGCCATCCCTCTTTGCTTTTCAAGCACGCAAAGTTGGGTATAGGCGCACGCAGGTCTCGGCCCGTTAGCCTGAGTTGTCCACAACCCGGTTACAATCTCACCTTTATAGAATTTCCGCGATTTTTGCGGCCCGGCGGGCCGCTCGGCCCTGCCATGGGCGGACGCGAGCCATTACGGATATAACAAGATGACCAAAGAGCGCCCTGTCCTGAAACTGAAAACCCCTGCCGCGCCGGCCAAAACCGCCGCCGGCAAGGCGCCTTACAAGGGCGCTGCGGGCAAGGCGCCGTACCAGGGGGCGGCAGGCAAGCCGGCGTACGCCAAGCCGGCCGCTGCCCCGGACGCTGACCCGGCGGCGGCCAAGCCGCGCCCGGCGCAGCAGCGCCGCCCTGTCACCGAGGATGCGGACAGCGCGGCGGCCGTGTGGGCCAAGGCGGCCCCGAAACAGCGCAAAGCGCCCCAACCCAAGTTCGCCGCGCCGCGCCCGAAGCCCGAATTCCGCGAAAGCCACCACCGCGACCTGAAGCCGGCGCTGCAAGTGGGCTTCAAGACCGACCTGCCGCCCGATTCGCTGGCCTTTTCGCTGCTGGGCGCGGCGCTCGCCGTGGCCCAGGTGCGCACCGGCACGGCCCTGCCGCAGGCGCTGGCCGGCGTGTTCGCCAGCACCAACGCGCTGCCGCAGGCGCGCGGCGCAATGCAGGACATCGCCTACCGCGCCATGCGCGCCCTCGGCCACAGCGACGCGCTGATCGCCATGATGGCGCCCAAGGCGCCCGATCCGCTGGTCGCGGCCTTGCTGGCCTGCGCGCTGCCGCTGATGCAGCCGGACGCCGACGGCAGCCTGGCCTATGAACAGTTCACCCTGGTCGACCAGACCGTGTGGGCGGCCTGGGCCCATCCGGACACCGAACGCGCCAAGCCGATGGTCAACGCGGTGCTGCGCCGTTTCCAGCGCGAGCGCCAGCAGCTGCTGGCGGCCGCCGCGCTGCAGCCGGTGGCCAAGTGGAATTACCCGCAATGGTGGATCGACGCCGTGCGCGCCGCCTACCCGGACCACTGGCAGGCCGTGCTGAGCACGGGCAACCAGCCGCCGCCGCTGACCCTGCGCGTGAATGCGCGCCGCAGTTCGGTGGCCGATTACCTGGCAACGCTGGAACATGCCGGCATCGCCGCCACCCAGGTCGGCCCGCAAGCGGTGCGCCTGGCCAAGCCGGTCGGCGTGCACCTGATCCCCGGTTTCGACGACGGCGTGGTGTCGGTGCAGGACGCGGCGGCCCAGCTGGCCGCGCAGCTGCTCGATGTCCAGGACGGCATGCGCGTGCTGGACGCCTGCGCTGCGCCGGGTGGTAAAACATGCAACATCCTGGAGCTGGCCGACGCCGACGTGACCGCGCTGGACGCGGACGCCAAGCGCCTGGCGCGGGTGGGCGAGAACCTGGACCGCCTGGGCCTGAAAGCCAGCATGAAAGCGGCCGACGCGCAGCACCCTGACTGGTGGGACGGCCAGGCCTACGACCGTATCCTGGCCGACGTGCCGTGCACCGCGTCCGGCATCGTGCGCCGCCACCCGGATATCCGCTGGCTGCGCCGCAAGGGCGACACGCTCCAACTTGCAACACTTTCGGGCAAAATACTCGACAACCTTTGGCAGATGCTCGCCCCCAATGGTAAATTGCTGTTCGTGACATGTTCGTTGTGGCCGCAAGAATCCGAGGCGCAGGCGGCCGCTTTCGCGGTGCGCCATGGCGCCACCCGTCTCGATGCGCCCGGTCAGTTGCTGCCCACCGGCAGTGCCGAACAGGATCACGATGGATTGTTTTACGCGTTATTCCAGAAAAATGCGTAATCGATGTGTGAAAACCCTATGCGCGCAAACTAGTACCGGCCCACTCGTGACGCTACGTTTTTTTCGACTCCTCGCCTGTCAGTTGCTGCTGATGTTCGCGTGCGTGCTGCCGCCTGCGCACGCCTCGGACGAGATCGTTGAAATCACCCGCGCCACCATCGAAGCGGCCGAAGAGGGCTACCGCCTGTCGGCCGCCTATTCCTTCGAGTTGAACCACGGCCTGGAAGACGCGCTGCAGTTCGGCGTGACGCTGTATTTCACCACCGAAGTCGAATTCACCCGTCCGCGCTGGTACTGGATGGACGAGAAGGCCGTCAAGGTCAAGCGCACCTTCAGCATCAATTACAACGTGCTCACGCGGCAGTACCACGTGGGCCCGGTCAGCGGCGTGCGCCAGAGTTTCTCCACGCTGGAGGACGCGCTGTTCCTGCTGCGCCGCCCCAGCCGCTGGGTGGTGGCGCCGCGCGGCGCGCTGAAGGTCGGCGAGGTCTACAACGTCACGCTGCGCATGGGCATGGACCGCGACTACCTGCCCAAGCCGATCCAGGTCAACGCCTTCAACAACAGCGAATGGCGCCTGGCGTCGAACAAGAAAACCTTCCTGTACAGGGCCGAATAAAGTGACGCCGGCCTTGCGGTACCTGTTTGTCGTCGCCGGCGCCACGGTCAGCATCCTGCTGTTCCTGCTCGCGTCCGCTTCCGACAATTCCGGCCTGTTCGACCGCTATTACGGCTGGCTGCTGGGCCTGAACGCGGCGGTGGCGCTGGCGCTGCTGATCCTGGTGGGCGTGTCGCTGTTCCGCCTGTATTCGCGCTACCGGGCCGGCAAGTTCGGCTCCAAGCTGATGACGCGGCTGGTGCTGCTGTTTGCCGCCATCGGCGTGCTGCCAGGGCTGGTGATCTTCCTGGTCTCGGTGCAGTTCGTGTCCCATTCGATCGATTCGTGGTTCAACGTGCGCATCGAGGAAGCGCTGGACGCCGGCCTGAACCTGGGGCGCGACGCGCTCGACAAGGCGGTGGCCGACCTCAACGCGCAAACCAAGAAAACCTCCAACCTGCTGGCCGAGGAACAGTTCTACGCCGCGCCGGCCATCCTGGCGCGCTTCGTCAAGACCCATCCCGGCACGCAAAGCGCCATCATTGTCGATGCCGAAGGCGGGCTGATCGTCTCGGCCACCGGGCCGCAGCGCATCAACCTGTCGGCCGACCTGCCCAATGCGCCCATGCTGGCGGTGGCCAAGAGCGAGGAATCGTACGCCCAGGCCGAGGGCGGCAGCGAGCTGCGCGACGACCGCGTGGGCGCGCCGCCGCCGCCGCTGCCGGACGCCTCCAACGTGCTGCGGGTGCGCGTGCTGATGGCCATCCCGGACCCGGTGCAGCCCAACGGCGCCCACCTGGCGCCGCGCTTCCTGCAGATCATCCAGGCGGTGCCGCCCAAGCTGGCCGCCAACGGCGAGATGCTGCGCACCGCCTACAGCGAATACAAGGAGCGCTTCGTGGCCCGCGTCGGCCTGCGCAAGATGTATATCGAAACGCTGACCTTGACCCTGCTGCTGGCTGTGTTCGGCGCCATCGCGGCCGCCTTCCTGATCGCCAACGACCTGGCCCAGCCGCTGCTGCTGCTGGCCGAGGGCACGCGCGCGGTGGCCGGCGGCGACTTGTCGCCGCGCCCCATCGTGGCCAGTTCGGACGAGCTGGGCACCCTGACGCAATCCTTCAACACCATGACACGCCAGCTGTCGGACGCGCGCATCGCGGTCGACAAGAACCGCGCCGCGCTGCAGAACGCCAAGGCCCACCTGGAGTCGGTGCTGGCCAATATGTCGGCCGGCGTGATGGTGCTGGACGGCGAGTTCCGCCTGGTCAGCTGCAACGATTCGGTCGAGCGCATCCTGCAGCACGCCGGCGTGACCATGATAGGCCAGCAGCTCACCGAGATCGACGGCCTGCAGGAATTCGCCAACGCCATCGTGGCCGCGTTCTCGGCGCAAAGCGCGCACTCGGCCGCCGGCCGCAACGTGCAGCGCCTGCACTGGCAGCGCCAGATCGAGATTCCGCGCCCGGCCAACAGCGCCAATCCGGACGAGCACGACCTGACCCTGCTCACGCGCGGTTCGCGCCTGCCGGTGGAAAGCGGCAGCGGCTACATCGTGGTGTTCGATGACATCACCGACGTGATCTCGGCCCAGCGCTCGATCGCCTGGGGCGAGGTGGCGCGCCGCCTGGCGCACGAAATCAAGAACCCGCTGACGCCGATCCAGCTGTCGGCCGAGCGGCTGCAGATGAAGCTGGAATCCAGGCTGGAACAGCAGAACGACGTGGACTTGCTGAACAAGGCCACCACCACCATCGTCAACCAGGTCGCGGCCATGAAGCGCATGGTGGACGATTTCCGCGACTACGCCCGCACCCCGCCTGCCGTGCTCGAGCCGCTGGACGTGAATGCGCTGGTGGAGGAAATCCTGAACCTGTACCTGTCCGGCGAGGGCAGCGACATCATCCACCTGGCGCTGGCGCCGCAGCTGCCGCTGGTGATGGGCGACGCCACCCAGCTGCGCCAGGTGATCCACAATTTGCTGCAGAATGCGCAGGATGCGCTGCTGGACCAGCCGCCGGCCGGCGCCGCGCCGCGCATCGACGTGGTCACCGAGGCGATTCATTACCAGAGCGCAGACGGCGGCACCCGCGTTGCCGTGCGCCTGGCGATCTCGGACAATGGCCCGGGCTTCGCCCCCAAAATCCTGGCGCGCGCCTTCGAACCGTACGTGACGTCGAAGGCGCGCGGCACCGGTCTGGGGCTGGCGATGGTGAAAAAAATTATCGACGAACATGGGGGCCGGATCGATATCCAGAACCATGTCGATAGAAGTGGCGCTTCGGTACTGATTTTGCTGTTAAAGTTGGCACCGGTGCAGTTGGCATAATATTGGAAGACTAATAAAATTATTGCTAGCATGCAGGCTTACAATGCAGGCATGACCGGCAGATGAAAAAAGGCAGGGATAGATGGCAAACATTCTGGTAGTGGATGATGAGATGGGTATCCGCGAGTTGCTCTCGGAAATTTTGAGCGACGAGGGACACGCAATACAGCTTGCCGAAAACGCGCAGCAGGCGCGCGAGGCGCGTGCACAAGGCGCGCCGGATCTGGTCCTGCTCGACATTTGGATGCCGGACACGGACGGCGTCACGCTGCTGAAGGAATGGCAGCGCGACGGCTTGCTGACCATGCCCGTCATCATGATGTCCGGCCACGCCACCATCGACACGGCGGTGGAGGCCACGCGCATCGGCGCGCTGAACTTCCTGGAGAAGCCTATTGCCATGCAGAAACTGCTGAAGGCAGTGCAAGCAGGCCTGACGCGCGCCCAGGAAACCGTGCGTTCGCCGGCACTGGCCCCGCGCCCGGCCGTGGCGCCGCCGCCCGAAGACGGCGCGGTGGCCGCCGGCGCCCCGTTCAGCCCGGCCATGCCGCAAGCGCACGCATCGGTGCGCGGCGCCGGCGCCACGGCGGGCGAAGGGCATGGCTTCAACCTGTCGTTCGACCTGCCGCTGCGCGAAGCGCGCGACGCCTTCGAGCGCATGTACTTCGAACACCACCTGGGCCGCGAAGGCGGCAGCATGACGCGGGTGGCCGAGAAGACCGGCCTGGAACGCACCCACTTGTACCGCAAGCTCAAGCAGCTGGGCGTGGAGCCGGGCAAGCTGGCCAAGAAGAACCAATAATGGCCGGCGCTGCGGGGGGCGCTCCGCCCACCCGCACCACGCTGGTCACCGGCGCGCGCGCGGCCGTGCGCGAAGCGGCCATTGCCGCCGCGCTGGCGCACGCCGGCACGCCGCCATCCCCCTTGCCGTCCGCCGCCGTCATCCTCGAAGGCCTGGCGGACGCCAATTCCCCCCTTGTACACGCGCCCGAAACCGGCCTGCAAGTCCTGCGGATTGCCCCCGGTTGCCTGTGCTGCGCAGGAAATCTCGTTTTGCGGGTAACATTGAACCGTCTGCTGCGCCGTCCGCCAGCGCAGCTGTTCATCAGCCTGGCAAACGCGGAGCACGTGGACCAGTTGCGCAGCATGCTGCTCGCGGCTCCGTATGGCGACTTGCTGGACCTGGCTGCCGATTTGCAAGCCTAGGCTTGAAAAGCGGCGTCCGGTCCCCACTTCAATATGGACCGGCGGAACAATCCCAGCTTCCGCCCCAAGCGTGAAGGAAGCAAAATGAACCTTATCTACAACAGCGAGCAGTACAGCGTGGTTGAATTCGGTGCGGACCGCGACCTGGAAGCCCTGCGCTTTGGCGGCTATGAAATTGTCGATAAAGGCTGCAAGCGCGAGATCTTCATCGCGGGCGTGCTGGCGCAAAGCTTCCGGCGCGACGTCAACCAGCTGATCGCCAGCGAGCCCACCATGGAGGAAATCGATGAATTCCTCGGCAGCTACGAGTCCCTGATGAGCCAGCCCGTGCTGCTGCATTAAAGGCTGCAGGCATGGTAAGGTGGGAGTCTGTCGCAGATTTCCCCTTACTATGTGCCAATTACTAGCCATGAACTGCAATGTCCCGACCGACATTGTGTTCAGCTTCACCGGCTTCGCCATGCGCGGCGGCCGCACCGATACCCACCATGACGGCTGGGGCATCGCCTTTTTCGAGGGCGCCGGCGTGCGCCTCTTCGTCGACCACCAGGCCGCCATCGCATCCCCGATCGCCGAGCTGATCAAGCGTTATCCGATCAAGTCGCGCAACGTCATCGCCCACATCCGCAAGGCCACGCAAGGCCAGGTGGCGCTGGAAAACTGCCATCCCTTCGTGCGCGAGCTGTGGGGCCGCTACTGGGTGTTCGCGCACAACGGCGACCTGAAGCAATTCCATCCGGTGCTGGACGGCGCCTTTCGCCCGGTCGGCAACACCGACAGCGAGCGCGCCTTCTGCTACATCCTGCAAACCCTGCGGGCCCGCTTCGGCGACGTCCAGCCCGGGCGCGACGCCTTGCGCGCCGTGCTGCAGGAACTGGTACAGGAAATCGCCGCGCACGGCACCTTCAATATGATGCTCTCCAGCGGCAACGAACTGTATGCGCATTGCTCCACCCAGCTGTACTACCTGGTGCGCCAGTATCCCTTCGTGACCGCCGAATTGTCCGACGAGGACGTCAGCGTGGACTTTTCCGAGGTCACCACGCCAGACGACCGGGTTGCCATCATCGTCACCCAGCCGCTCACCACCAATGAGCAGTGGACCGCCTTTGCTCCCGGTGAACTCAAAGTATTTCTGGATGGCATACCTGATGCCCAGGGTTCACTAAAATTGTCCGAGACAAGCTGTGCAAATGATGCCAAAATATCAGGATAAACCGCGTGAAACAGCGGGTTAGTTGCCTTTTGGGCACCACCGAACAGAGATGACCCTCCATGATCGACCTTTCGACCAACGATACAACTTCCAAGAGCCTGCGCGTGCGCGAGTTCTACCTTGGCCGTCAGCCGATGCTGGACCGCAACCAGGCACTGTTCGGCTATGAACTGCTGTTCCGCAACGCGCCCGTGGGGCCGGCCAACATCACCAGCGACATCGGCGCCACCGCCACCGTCATCGCCCACGCTTCCCAGCTGGGCATGGAAAAGGTGATAGGCGATGCGCTCGGGTTCGTCAACGTCGATGCCGACGTCATCATGAGCGACATCTTCGGCTTCCTGCCGCGCGAGAAAGTGGTGCTGGAAATCGTCGAAACCATGGAAGCGACGCCGCCGGTGCTGAGCCGCATGGCCGAGCTGGTGAGCCATGGCTTCAGCTTCGCGCTGGACGACGTCACGGCCGAAACCGGCAACGTGCAGACCCTGCTGCCGATGATCGAGTACGTGAAGATGAGCATGCGCAGCACGCCGCTGCCCACCTTGATGAAGCTGGCGCCGCGCTTCAAGCAGGACGGCAAGAAGCTGGTGGCCGAGAAGGTCGAAACGCGCGAGGAATTCAAGAACTGCCTGGACCTGGGCTTCGACTATTTCCAGGGCTATTATTTCGCCAAGCCGGTCATCATGAGCGGCAAGAAGCTGTCGCCGTCGCAACTGGCCGTGATGGAGCTGATGACGCTGGTCACCTCCGAGGCCGACAATCTGGAAATCGAACGCGCCATCAAGCGCGACGTGTCGCTGGCGCTGAACCTGCTGCGCCTGGTGAACACGCCGGCCGTGGGCGCGCGCCAGCGCATCGATTCGCTGAGCCAGGCCGTCACCATCCTGGGCCGCCGCCAGTTGCAGCGCTGGCTGCAGATCATGCTGTACGCCGAGCCAAGCAAGCGCGGCCACAGCATGACGCCATTGCTGATGCTGGCCACCACGCGCGGCAGGCTGCTGGAACTGCTGGCGCACAAGCTGCGTCCCAGCCAGCGCCACGCGGCCGACATCGCCTTCACGGTCGGCATCATGTCGCTGATGGACACCTTGTTCGGCATT
Source organism: Massilia sp. Root351 (assembly GCF_001425045.1). Taxonomy (GTDB): domain Bacteria; phylum Pseudomonadota; class Gammaproteobacteria; order Burkholderiales; family Burkholderiaceae_D; genus Rugamonas. Next base: position 46,719 of record NZ_LMDJ01000004.1, read on the forward strand.
CCGATGTCCGACATCCTGGCGCAGATCCCCGTCAGCGACGAAGTGCAGGATGCGCTGATGTTCCGCGGCGGCTTCTTCGGCGACCTGCTCAAGCTGGCCGAATGCATCGAACAGATCGAAGACATGGAACACAAGATCGTGCCCACGCTGCGCGACCTGGCCGTGTCCACGGACGAACTGGTGGAGCTGGAAATGGCCGCCTTCGAATGGAGCGACAACGTGGTGCGCTACGCGCTGTGATATGTCACGGCAAGTCATGACACTTGTCACTTGCTAGAGGGATAAGAGACGGGATACGCTTGCGATTCTTTCAACGGATCGCAATGCGCCATGTCCACCGTCCTGCTCCGCGTCAATCAACTCAGCAAATCCTACGGCGGCCGCCTGGCGGTCGACGGCGTCTCTTTCCAGGTGAAGCACGGCCAGGCCGTGGGGCTGATCGGTCCCAATGGCGCCGGCAAATCGAGCACGGTCAGCATGATCTGCGGCCTGCTACGCAGCGACGGCGGCAGTGTCGACCTGGAAGGGCAGCCCATGGCCCAGGGCCAGAACGGCGCCAAGCTCACGCTCGGCCTGGTGCCGCAGGACCTGGCCTTGTACGAAGACTTGTCCGCCATCGAGAACCTCAAGCTGTTCGGCGCGCTGTACGGCCTGAAGGGCGCGCTGCTCCAGGCGCGCTGCGCGCAGGCACTGGACTTGGTACGCCTGGCCGACCGCGCCAAGGACAAGCCCGCGACCTTCTCCGGCGGCATGAAGCGCCGCCTGAACATCGCCGCCGCGCTGCTGCACCAGCCTAAACTGCTGATCCTGGACGAGCCCACCGTCGGCGTCGACCCGCAGAGCCGGAACGCCATCTTCGACACGCTGGAAGCGCTCAAGGCCGGGGGCATGGCGCTGATCTACACCAGCCACTACATGGAAGAAGTGGAACGGCTGGCGGACCACATCGTGATCATCGACCACGGCAGGGTGCTGGCCGACGAAAGCCCGGCCGACCTGTACCGCCGCCTGCCCGCGCAAGCCGCGCTGCGCGCCGAGCTGGCGCGGCCGTTGCCGCCGGCCCGCATGGCCGAACTGCTGGCCGGCCTGCGCGGCCTGCCCGGCGTGGGCGCAGTGCGCGAGCCGGGCCGCGCGGCCGGCGCCGACGCGAACGCCAACCCCGCCGGCGCCAGCGGCCCATCTGGCGCCGGGCCGGTGCTGGAAATCGGCCTCGCCGCCACGTCGCACGCCGCTTCAGTGCTGGCCTGGCTGGACGCGCAAGGCTGCGCGCTGCAGCACTTCGCCACCGCCAAGACCAATCTTGAAGACATCTTCCTCAACCTCACCGGCCGCAGCCTGCGCGACTAACCATGACAGCCTTCCTCGCACTGGTCCGCAAAGACCTCCTCCTTTACCTCGGCGACAAGCGGGCGCTGTTGATCAACCTGATGCTGCCCATTGTGCTGGCCGCCTTCTTCGGCTCGCTGTTCGGCGGCGGCGGCGATGCCAACACCGGCAAGATCGACGTCGGCCTGGTGCTGCAGGACGGCAGCGCGATAGGCGCCAAGATTGCCGGCGGCCTGAAGGCGGATGCAGCGCTGCGCATCATCGAATTGCCGCTGGAAGAGGCGCAAGCGCGGGTCCGCTCGGGCAAGCTGACGGTGGCCGTGTTGATCCCGCCGGGCTTCGGCGACGCCGCCGGCCAGGCCTTGTTCAACGTGGCAGGCAAGCCGGAGATTCCGGTATTCTACGACCCGTCGCAATCGACTGCGCTGGCCATGGTGAAGGGCATGCTGACGCAGCAGGTCATGCAGGTCGTCAGCGCCGAGATGTTCGGCGGCCAGAGCGGCGAGAAACTCATGGACACCAGCCTGAAACAGCTGGAGCAGGAGGCCGCGCAAGGCCAGGACCGCGCCGCGCTGCGCGACATGCTGGCCAGCGTGCGCAAGTTTCAGCAGGCCGGGCCGGTGCCAGCCAGCGCCAACGGCGAGCAGGCCAAAGCCGGCCTCAGCATGCCCTATGCCACCAGGGACCAGGCCCTCAGCTCCGGCCCCAAATACAATGGCTACGCGCACTCCTTCGCCGGCATGAGCGTGCAATTCATCCTGTTCATGGGCTTGGACATGGGCATCGGCATCCTGCTGGCGCGCCGCATGGGCATCTGGAACCGCCTGCTGGCCGCGCCCGTATCGCTGACGTCGGTGCTCTTGGCGCGCGCGGTCTCGGCCGCCCTGATCGCCAGCGGCCTGCTGGCGGCGATCTTCTTGTGCGCCATGCTGATCTTCAAGGTGCAGATCGCCAATCCACTGGGTTTCATCGGCGTGGGCCTGTGCTTCGCGCTGATGACGGCCGGCTTCGGCCTGCTGATTGCCGCCTTCGGCAAAACGCCGGAAGCGGCGCGCGGCATCGCCGTGTTCGCCACACTGATCCTGGTCATGCTGGGCGGCGCCTGGGTGCCGTCTTTCGTGTTCCCGGCGTGGATGCAGCAGCTGACGTTCGCCATCCCCACCCGCTGGGCGGTGGATGGCTTTGACGCGGTGACGTGGCGCGGCCTGGGCATGGAAGGCGCGCTCGGGCCGATGGCGGTTCAGCTTGCCTTTGCCGCTGTGTTTGCCGGCCTCGCTATCTGGAAATTCCGCCGCGACCCGCATTAAGGGCCGGCGGGTTGCGCGCTCACGCGCTCACCCGCCAAGCCCGGCCAGCGTCATGGATGCGCCGCGCCCGGCCAGTGCGTGCGCAGCTCCGGATCGGTGCGCATTTCCCACAGCGCCAGCACGGCAACCGCCAGGCCGACGCTGAGGTTGTTCCACATCGCCGTCTGCGGCACGGCGACTTGCTCGGCGCGCGCCAGCACCCAGGGCGACACGGCCACCCAGATGCCGACCAGCAGGTTCAGCACCACGGCCCAGAAATACGTCTTGTACAGGTCAAACGCCGCCAGCACCGCCATCACGGCCCCGGTGATGAAGGCATTCCACGCCAGCCGGGACGGGATGCCGTAGTCAAACACCCAGGGCGTTATGAACTGCCACAAGCCGAGCAGCAGGATCAGCTGATCCTGCCAGCGCTTGATTGCAACCTTGTTTTCCATATGGCCTCCATTGAAGTGGTTAGCTCCATGCTTAGGCCATCGCAGCGGTCAAAAGGTTCCCGGTTTTTTTACAGGTTGGGCGCCAGGTAGCGTTCCAGTTCCGCCTTGTCGATCTTGCGGCGGGCCGCCATGTCTTCGAACTGGTCGCTGCCGATCTTGCCGACGGTGAAGTACTTCGACTGCGGATGCGCGAAGTAGAAGCCGGACACGGCCGCGCCGGGGAACATGGCGAAGGACTCGGTCAGCTCCATGCCGATCTCTTCGGCCTGCAGCACCTTGAACATGTCGGCCTTGACCGTGTGCTCCGGGCAGGCCGGATAGCCTGGCGCGGGACGGATGCCGGCGTATTCTTCGGCGATCATCTGCTCGTTGCTCAGCGTTTCGGCGGCGGCGTAGCCCCACAGGTCCTTGCGCACGCGCTCGTGCATGTATTCGGCGAACGCCTCGGCCAGGCGGTCGGCCAGGGCTTTCAGCATGATGGACGAGTAGTCGTCGTGCGCGTCTTCAAAGCGCTGCTCGTACTTCTCGATGCCCAGGCCGGAGGTCACGGCGAACATGCCGATGTAGTCCTTGACGCCGGAAGGTTTGCCATCAATGAGCTTGGGCGCGATGAAGTCGGCCAGGCACTGGTTGGGGCGCTGCACGCCGTCGATGATCGGCTTGACGCCCTGCTGGCGCAGGCCGTAGTAGGTGAACGCCACGGTGTTGCGCTCGTCGTCGGTGTAGACCTCGATGTCGTCGTCGTTCACGCTGTTGGCAGGCAGCAGCGAGACCACGCCGTTGGCGGTGAGCCAGCGGCCGTCGATCAGTTTCTTCAGCAGCGCCTGGCCTTCCTCGAACACCTTGCTGGCCGCTTCGCCCACCACCTCGTCGGTGAGGATGGCGGGGAAGGGGCCGGCCAGGTCCCAGGTCTGGAAGAACGGGCCCCAGTCGATATAGTTGGCCAGCAGCGCCAGGTCGACGTTCTTGAACACGCGGCGGCCGATGAACTTCGGCTTCACGGGCGCGAATTCCAGCTTGGCCTTGTTGGCGCGCGCGGCGGCCAGCGACACGGTCGGCAGCGCCTTCTTGTTGGCGTGCTGTTCGCGGATGCGCACGTAGTCCTGCTCGATCTCGGCGATGTACTGGTCGCGGCTTTCCGGCGTCAGCAGCGACTGCGCCACCGACACGGAACGCGACGCGTCCGGCACGTACACCACCGGGCCTTCGTAGTTGTGCGAAATCTTCACCGCCGTGTGGGCGCGGCTGGTGGTGGCGCCGCCGATCAGCAGCGGGATCTTCATCATGCGGAAGTGCTCGTCGCGCTGCATTTCCTTGGCCACGTGGGCCATTTCTTCCAGCGACGGCGTGATCAGGCCGGACAGGCCGATGATGTCGGCGTTCTCCAGCTTGGCGCGCGCCAGGATCTCGGAGCAGGGCACCATCACGCCCATGTTCACCACTTCGAAGTTGTTGCACTGCAGGACCACCGAGACGATGTTCTTGCCGATGTCGTGCACGTCGCCCTTGACGGTGGCGATGACGATCTTGCCCTTCGGCTTGGCGACGATGCCGGTGCGCTTTTCCTCGGCCAGCTTTTCCTCTTCGATGTAGGGAATCAGGTGGGCCACGGCCTGCTTCATCACGCGCGCCGATTTCACCACCTGCGGCAGGAACATCTTGCCCTGGCCGAACAGGTCGCCGACGATGTTCATGCCGTCCATCAGCGGGCCTTCGATCACGTGGATCGGGCGGCCGCCGGAGGCCAGCACCTGCTGGCGCATCTCTTCGGTGTCGTCGGTGATGAACTGGGTGATGCCGTGCACCAGCGCGTGCGCCAGGCGCTTCTCGACGATGGCGTTGCGCCATTCCAGGTTTTGCTCCTGCGCCTTGCCGCCGGCCTTCAGCGTGCCGGCGATTTCGATCATGCGCTCGGTGGCGTCTTCGCGGCGGTTCAGCACCACGTCTTCCACGCGCTCGCGCAGCTCGGCCGGCAGGTCGTCGTACACGCCCACCATGCCGGCGTTGACGATGCCCATGGTCATGCCGGCCTTGATGGCGTGGTACAGGAACACGGTGTGGATCGCTTCGCGCGCCGGGTCGTTGCCGCGGAAGGAGAACGACACGTTGGACACGCCGCCGGAGATCTTCGCGTGCGGCAGGTTGTCCTTGATCCAGCGCGTGGCGTTGATGAAGTCCACCGCGTAGTTGTTGTGCTCCTCGATGCCGGTGGCGATGGCGAAGATGTTCGGATCGAAGATGATGTCTTCCGGCGGGAAGCCCACCTGCTCGGTCAGCACCTTGTAGGCCCGTTCGCAGATCTCGATCTTGCGCTCGAAGGTGTCGGCCTGGCCCTTCTCGTCGAAGGCCATGACGATCACGGCGGCGCCGTAGCGGCGGCACAGCTTGGCCTGGCGGATGAACTCCTCCAGGCCTTCCTTCATCGAGATGGAGTTGACGATGGACTTGCCCTGCACGCACTTCAGGCCCGCCTCGATCACGTCCCACTTGGAGGAGTCGATCATGATGGGCACGCGCGAGATGTCCGGTTCGGAAGCGATCAGGTTCAGGAAGCGCGTCATGGCGGCCAGCGAGTCCAGCATCGCCTCGTCCATGTTGATGTCGATCACCTGGGCGCCGTTTTCCACCTGCTGGCGCGCCACCGACAGCGCCTCGTCGTACTGCTCGTTCAGGATCATGCGCGCGAACGCTTTCGAACCGGTGACGTTGGTGCGCTCGCCCACGTTGACGAACAGCGAGTCGTCGTCGATGGTGAACGGCTCCAGGCCGGACAGGCGCTGCGCCACTTTCACTTCCGGCAGCGCGCGCGGCTTGGTGTCCTTGAGCAGCGCGGCGATGGCGGCGATGTGGTCCGGCGTGGTGCCGCAGCAGCCGCCGGCCACGTTGATGAAGCCGGCGTCGGCGAATTCGCGCAGCAGGGCCGAGGTGTCGGCCGGCAGTTCGTCGAAGCCGGTGTCGCTCATCGGGTTGGGCAGGCCGGCGTTCGGGTAGATGCAGACGAAGGTGTCGGCGATCTGCGACAGCTCTTCGGCGTAGGGGCGCATCAGGGCCGCGCCCAGCGCGCAGTTCAGGCCGATGGTCAGCGGGCGCGCGTGGCGCACCGAATTCCAGAAGGCCGGCACGGTCTGGCCGGACAGGATGCGGCCGGAGGCATCGGTCACGGTGCCCGAGATCATCAGCGGCAGGCGTTCCTGCTCCGGGCGCTCTTCGAAGTACTGGTCGATGGCGAACAGCGCCGCCTTGCAGTTCAGCGTGTCGAAGATCGTTTCCACCAGCAGCACGTCGGAGCCGCCGTCCACCAGGCCGCGCACCTGCTCGTAGTAGGCGGCCACCAGCTGGTCGAAGGTCACGTTGCGGGCGGCGGGGTCGTTCACGTCCGGCGAGATGGAGGCGGTCTTCGGGGTCGGGCCGAGGGCGCCGGCCACGAAGCGCGGCTTGTCGGCGCTGCTGTACTTGGCGGTGGCGGCTTTCGCCAGCTTGGCCGCTTCCACGTTCATCTCGTAGGCCAGGTGGCCCATGTGGTAGTCGTCCTGCGCGATGGAGGTGGCGCCGAAGGTGTTGGTTTCGATCAGGTCGGCGCCGGCGGCCAGGTAGCGTTCGTGGATTTCCTGGATCACCTGCGGCTGCGTCAGCGTCAGCAGCTCGTTGTTCCCCTTGACGAACAGCTCGCGCGCACCGCTGTCGGCGGGCGCAGCGAAGTCGGCGAAGCGGCCGGAAGGGCCGCCGCGGTAAGCCATTTCATCCAGCTTGTACTGCTGGATGATGGTGCCCATCGCGCCGTCCAGGAACATGATGCGCTTGGCGAGCATGTCGCGCAATTGGGCTTCGGTCTTGGAATAGCGTGGCTGGCTGGCTTTGTTGTTCATTTCGTACTTTCGCGACGTGGCTGGAGGGATGCTGTGCATGCAATACCGGGTCTAAAATTATACGGCATTGCAGCAACGGCGGTATAAGCCGCAGCAATATGGCCGTTGTTCCGGTACCATTGCGTGCATGAAGATCACCGTTATCATCTCCGCGCACAAAAAGCGCCGTGAAATGGAGTTTGTCCTGACCGGCTACGCCGCCCAGACCCGCATGCCGGACGAAATCATCGTTTCGCAGGACGGCGAGTTCCCCGAGATCGCCGAGGCGGTGGCCAATTGCCGCCACCTGGACCTGCCGCTGCTGCACCTGACCCAGGAGCACCGGGGCTTCGGCAAGTGCCGTGCCCTGAACCAGGCCATCCTCAAGGCCGGCGGCGACCTGCTGCTGTTCACCGACGGCGACTGCGTTCCGCGCGACGATTTTGTCGAGACTTATCTTCGCCTGAGCCGTCCGGGCGCCTTCCTGGCGGGCGGCAGCCATATCAGCGTGCCGGAGGCGTATCATTTGAATAACGACCTGCGGCCGGCGATCCTGGACCAGCGCCTGTTCGACTACGACTTCCTGAGCGCCATCCCGGGCTTCGACAAGAGCCGCAACCGCCTGCTGCGCAATCCGCGCCTGCAGCGCTTCTACGATTTCCTGTCGCCGCGCAACGCCTTCAGTGGCGCCAACAGCTGCGCCTTCCGGCACGACGTGCTGGAAGTGGGCGGCTTCGACGAAAGCATGGCCTACGGCGGTGAAGACCTGAACATGGGCCTGCGGCTGAACAACATCGGCGTGCGCGGCGTGCGCGCGCGGCACTCCATCGTCAGCCTGCACCTGGACCATGGGCGCGGCTACTACGACGCGGCGCTGCACCGGGCCAACCAGGACTGGAACAGGGAAGTGCGCAGCCAGCGCCACGTCTTCCCCCGCGTCTCCCCCATCCGCCAGCTCAAACCGTAGGGCGGCCTGGCGCCTCGCGCGTAAGCCGCCTATGTGCGCCGCACGCACAAATCATGTGCGCCCGCGCGGCTGGTGCGGTTGGAGAAGGACGCCTACGATGGCTACACCTTAACCCGATCCTAAAGGAGTAGCACCATGCCCATCCTGAACCTCACCCTGTCCACGCCGGCCAACAACGCCAGCGCCGAACAATCGCAGCGCGCCGCCGCCATCCTGCTGCGCCTGACCAACGACATCCTGCACAAGGCGCAGCCGCTGACCTCCATCGCCATCTCGCATGTGCCGCCGCAGCACTGGTACATTGGCGAGCAGTCGCTGGCGCAGCAGGAGAAGGCCAGCTTCTTCCTCGACATCAAAATCACCGACGAGACCAACACGGCGATTGAGAAGGCGGCCTACATCAAGGCGGTATTCGAAGAAATGGCCGGCCTGCTCGGCCCGCTGCACGACGTGAGCTACGTCCACATCGACGACGCCCGCCCCGCCGCCTGGGGCTACGGCGGCCTCACCCAGCAGTACCGCGCGGTGAAGAAGGCCATGGAGTCGCCCCCCGCTTGATTGTTCGCATGGTTGCAACCTAAGGCCCGGATGGTTTGCAGCGCATGAAGCAACTGCTGCGTGCGCCATATGCGCGCGCATCACGCCATAACGCCGATGGCGGCGTTCAAGCCCAGCCGCGTTCGCGGTAGCGGGCGGCCGCGAAGTCGATGAAGGCGCGCACTTTCGGCGACAGGTGGCGGCTCTGCGGGTAGAGCGCGTACAGTTCCCGGGGGCGCTGCGGGTAGTCCGGCAGCAGCGCGGTCAAGGCGCCGCGCTGCACGTCCTCGTGCACAATGAAGGCCGCGGCGTTGATGATGCCCAGGCCTGCCAGCGCGGCCGCGCGCAGGGCAACGCTGGTGTTGGCTTGCAGCTTGCCTTGCACGCTCACGGTCTCCTCGCCGCCGCTGCGGCTGCTGAAAGTCCAGACGCGCGGCTGTTGCGCCTGGGTGTAGGCCAGGCAGTTGTGCCGCGCCAGCTCGGCGGGCGTGCGCGGCGTGCCGTGCTGTTTCAGGTAGGCGGGACTGGCGACCAGCAGCAGCGGGCTGTCGGCCAGTTTTTTTGCCACCAGCGTGGAGTCCGGCAGGCCGCGCGTCAGGCGCAGCGCGACGTCGAAGCCGTCTTCGATCAGGTCGACGATGCGGTCGTTGCAGACCAGGTCCACTGTCAGGTCGGGATATTGCGCGATGAAGGCGGGCAGCCAGCCGGCCAGTTCCAGCGTGCCGAAGGCCATCGGCGCGTTGATGCGCAGGCTGCCGGACGGGCGCGCCTGGTGCTGCCCGACGGCGCGGTCCGCGTCGTCCAGCGCGTCGAGAATCTGGCGGCTGGCTTCGTAGTATTGCTTGCCGGCGTCGGTGAGGGCGAAGCGGCGCGTGGTGCGGTTCAGCAGCTGCGCGCCGAGGTGGGCCTCCAGCTGCTTGATCTGGCGCGAGACGGCGGTGTGGCTGAGATCGAGCGCCTCGGCGGCAGCCGTGAAGCTGCCCAGTTCGACCACGCGGCGCAGGGCGCGCAGCGCAGCCAACTGGTCGATGCGCGCCGGCTCAGCCAACTTCGTGCTCACTGCCTAGGCAAAGCGCAAGCCGTCGAGCGCGAAGCCCTTGATGAACTCGGCCGCCGGCAGGCGTTTGCCGCCCGGCTTTTGCAGCTCGGTCAGGCGCAGCGAACCGCCGCCGCCGCAAGCGACCACGATGCCGTGCTGCGCGTCGGCCGCCAGCACCTGGCCGGCCGGGGCGGAACTGTCGGCGTCCAGCACTTCGGCGCCCCACAGCTTGATGGTCACGCCGTTCACCTCGCCGTGCGCGCCGGGGAAGGGATTGAAGGCGCGGATCCTGCGGCCGATCTCGCGCGCGGACTGGGAAAAGTCCAGCGCCGCTTCTTCCTTGCTGATCTTGGCGGCGTAGCTGACGCCCGCTTCCGGCTGCGGTACCGCTTCCACCACGCCTTGTTCCATCTTGCGCATCACCTTGACGACCATGCGCGCGCCCATCGCCGCCAGCTTGTCGTGCAGCACGCCGGTGCTGTCCTGCGGGCCGATCGGCAGGCGCTCGATCAGCAGCATGGGGCCGGTGTCCAGGCCTTCTTCCATCTGCATGATGGTGACGCCGGTTTCCGCGTCGCCGGCCTCGATGGCGCGGTGGATGGGCGCCGCGCCGCGCCAGCGCGGCAGCAGCGAACCGTGGATGTTGATGCAAGGCTTGATGTCCAGCGTGCTGCGCGGCAGGATCAGGCCGTAGGCGGCCACCACCATGGCGTCGTAGTCGGTGGCCAGCAGCAGCTCGTGGGCTCGCTTCGCTTCGGCGGCGCGCTGCGGGTCTTTGCTGTCCATGCGCAGCGACAGCGGCTGCGCGACCGGGATCTGGTGCGCCACCGCGTACTGCTTGACGGCGGACGGGTGCAGATGCATGCCGCGTCCGGCGGGGCGGTCGGGCTGTGTCAGCACCAGGGGGATCTCGAAACCCGCCTCGTGCAGGCTTTGCAGCGCAACGGCTGCGAATTCGGGTGTGCCCGCGAAGATTATTTTCATGTTTTTTCCTCTTGAGGTGGCACTAAGCTAACATGGCCGGACTGTGCCGGCCATGTGGGGGGGAGTGGTGCGTCAGATGCGGCGGCCTTGCTCGCGCAGCGCTTTTTCGCGCTGCAGCCCGCGTTCTTCCTTGATCATGCGGGTCTTGATGCGGTTGCGCTTCAGCGGCGACAGGTATTCCACGAACACCTTGCCCACCAGGTGGTCCATTTCATGCTGGATGCACACGGCCAGCAGGCCGTCCGCTTCCAGTTCAAACTGTTCGCCCTTGACGTCGAAGGCGCGCACTTTCACCTGGGACGGGCGTTCCACGCCGTCGTACACGCCGGGCACGGACAGGCAGCCCTCGTCGTACACCTGGCGCTCTTCGCTGGCCCAGATGATTTCCGGGTTGATGAAGGCGATCAGGTTGCTCTTGTCTTCGGTGATGTCGATGACGACAACGCGCTCATGGACGTCCACCTGGGTGGCGGCCAGGCCGACGCCGGGTGCGTCGTACATGGTTTCGGCCATGTCGCCGACCAGTTTGGCCAGGCGCGCATCGAAGGCGGTGACAGGCTGCGCGATCTTGTGCAGGCGCGGGTCGGGATAGCGGAGGATATTCAGTATGGACATGCGGATTGGTCGTGTGACTTAAAAATGCAACAGGCGCACCCTGCTGCGCAGCGTGGTTTCTCTTGCTAGTTCAGGGTATTATGGGCAGAATTTGATTCAGCAGGGCAACCTTCAGGTCGCGATCCAGCCTTTCGTCCATGCCCGCCTTTAACGGACATCTCAATGAAAAATTTTAGCACAGTCGGCGCACGCCTGTTGATCGCGACGCTCATTTCCGGTGCAGCGGCAGCCTCGGCGCAGGCCATGAACTGCGAATTCCGGCCCAACGCGCCGGACCAGCACGTGGTGGTCAAGGGCGATACCCTGTGGGATATCTCCGGCAAGTTCCTGGAGCGGCCGTGGTGCTGGCCCCAGGTGTGGGGCATGAACCGCGACGAAATCCGCAATCCCCACTGGATCTACCCGGGCCAGATCGTCTACCTGGACCGCGCCGCAGGCCGCTTGCGCCTGGGCAACCGGGTGGGCGCCGGCGGCGGCAGCGGATCCGGCGATCCGTCCGCGCTGCGCCTGTCGCCGCAGCTGCGCATGGAGGGCCTGGGCAAGGACGCCGTGCAATCCATCCCCACCGGCGACATCGAACCCTTCCTGACCCAGCCGCTGATTATCGAGGAAGACGAGCTGCAGAACGCACCGCGCATCATTGCGGCGCAGGAGGGCCATGTTTTCCTCGGCAAGGATGAAAAAGCCTATGTGCGCGGCGACCTGAAGGGCGGCACCTCGTTCCAGGTGTTCCGTCCGGGCAAACCGCTGAAGGATCCGGTCACCAAGGCCGTGATCGGCCAGGAAGCTTTCTATTTAGGCACGCTCAAGCTGGTGACGGCCGCCAAGCCCGGCTCCGAAGTGCACACCTTCATGGTGGCCACGGCCAAGGAAGAAATGGGCAAGGGCGATTTGCTGATGCAGGCGCCGCCCACGCCGATGCAGAATTATGTGCCGCACCCGCCGGAGCGCCAGGTGGACGCCGCCGTGGTGGCGATTTACGGCGGCGTGAGCCACGCCGGCCAGAACCAGGTTGTCAGTATTAATCGCGGAAAGCTTGACGGACTCGATATCGGCTCCGTGCTGCAGCTGTACCATAAGGGACAGACGGTGACTGATCCGGGCGCCAGCAAAGGCTGGCACAACCTGGGCAAGCCGCAGGTCAAGCTGCCGGACGAGGAAGTGGGCAGCTTGTTTATCTTCCGCGTGTTCAAGCATATTTCGTACGGCCTGATCATGCAGGTCACGGCGCCAGTGGAAGTGGGCGACGTCGCCAAATCGCCGGAGTAAACCCCGCCGTGCAAGCCACGGATACCCCCACCCCCCGCCCGCAGCCGCTCAGTGCCCGCGCCCTGGCCAGCTGGCTGCGTCTGCAGTTGACGCCCGGTGTCGGCGTCACCGCCGCTGCTGCACTGATAGCTGAACTGCAACATCCCGACCGCGTTTTCGAGGCCGATCCCGCCGCGCTGGGCAGCGTGCTGTCCGAGGTGCTGGCGGACAAGCTGGTGCCGGCCGCCGTGCAGGCGTTGCGCCGCCCGCCGCCGGCGCTGCTGGACGAGTGCGCCGGCCTGGCCGAGGCCGCGCTGCGCTGGCTGGAGTTGCCCGGCCACCAGCTGATGGCGCTGGACGACCCGGCCTTCCCGTCCCAGTTGCGCAACATTCCGGCCGCGCCGCTGCTACTGTATACAAGGGGGCGGCGCGCGTTGTTGTACCAGCCATCTGTTGCCATCGTCGGCAGCCGCAACGCCAGCGCGCAGGGCGTGGCCAACGCGGACCGCTTTGCCGAGGCGCTGGCGGCGTCCGGACTGACGGTGGCCTCCGGGCTGGCGCTGGGCATCGACGCGGCCGCGCACGCCGGCGCGCTGGCCGCCGGGCCGGCCGGGGGCGGCACGGTGGCGGTGGTGGGCACCGGCATCGACCGCCTGTATCCGGCCCGTAACCGCGAGCTGGCGCTGCGCATCGCTGCCGAAGGCTGCATCGTCAGCGAGTATCCGCTGGGCACCGCGCCGCTACCGGACAACTTTCCGCGCCGCAACCGCATCATCAGCGGCCTGGCGCGCGGCGTGCTGGTGATCGAGGCGGCCGCGCAGTCCGGTTCGCTGATCACGGCGCGCTATGCCCTGAACCAGGGGCGCGACGTGTTCGCCGTGCCCGGCTCCATCCATGCTACGCTGAGCAAGGGCTGCAATGCGCTGATACGCGAATGCAAGGCCAAGCTGGCCGAGTCCGCCGCCGACGTGCTGGAAGACTTGCTGCCGGAAGCGCCGACCGGCGCCGGCGCCGAGCGGCTGCAGGTCACCGCCCAGCTGCGCGCCGAACTCGACGCGGTGCTGACCGCACTCGGCCACGACCCGGCCAACGCCGACGCCCTGGCGCTGCGCGCCGGCCTGTCCGCCGCCGACGCGCACAGCCATCTGCTGGCGCTGGAACTGGCCGGGCTGGTCGAGCGTTTGCCGGGAGGAATTTTTCAGCGCCTGACCCGGCAGCGGCCGTAACGATGCGGTGCAGGGCTTGTGTTTCGCCGTTCTTAACTGTTAGAGTAGCGCCATGTTCGACATCCTTGTTTATCTCTACGAGACTTATTACCGCCCCGATGCGTGCCCGGAACCGGCCGCATTGGCAAGGAAACTGTCGGCCGTCGGTTTCGACGACGAGGAGATATCCGAGGCGCTGGTCTGGCTGACCGACCTGAATGAAATGGCCGGGGTCGAGCAATCGCTGACGGCCGCGTCCACCGGCACCCGCTACTATGTGGAGGAGGAGCGGGACGCGCTGGGCACCGCCGCCATCGGCTTCATCCAGTTCCTCGAAAGCGCCCAGGTGCTGTCGCCGCTGCAGCGTGAAATCGTCATTGAACGCGCGCTGGCGCTGGATGAAGTTCCCGTGTCGCTGGGCAAGCTCAAGGTCATCGTCCTGATGCTGCTGTGGAGCCAGGGCAAGGAGCCGGACGCGCTGATGTTCGACGACCTGTTCGGTTCCGACGAAGATCAGACGCCGCGCCTGCTGCACTGACCGCTTCCCGTTGTTCCCCGCTTGCATGCCGCAAGACTACAAGATTACCCTGTGCTGCGGCCGTGCCGTGCCGCCATACCGCGGCAGCCATACCGGGATTGCAAAAGTTCGGCATGCGGTATAAGAATGTTCTGTATGATGCGCATGCTGCGCCAAATCCAGAGTAAAAAAACAAGAGAATACTAAAACTATGAGCAAAACCCTCATCATCGCCGAGAAGCCATCTGTCGCGAACGACATCGCGAAGTCGCTGGGCGGCTTTACCAAGCACGATGAGTACTTTGAGTCCGACGAATACGTGCTGTCCTCGGCCGTGGGCCACCTGCTGGAAATCGCGGTGCCGGAAGAGCACGACGTCAAGCGTGGCAAATGGAGCTTCGCGCACCTGCCGATGATCCCGCCGTACTTCGCGCTGAACCCGATCGCCAAGACCGAGTCGCGCCTGAAAGTGCTCAACAAGTTGATCAAGCGCAAGGATGTCACCGGCCTGATCAACGCATGCGACGCGGGCCGCGAAGGTGAACTGATCTTCCGCCTGATCGCGCAGAACGCCAAGGCCAAGCAGCCGGTGCAGCGCCTGTGGCTGCAGTCGATGACGCCCAACGCGATCCGCGAAGGCTTCAGCAACCTGCGCTCGGACGACGAGATGCTGCCGCTGGCCGACGCCGCGCGCTGCCGCTCGGAAGCGGACTGGCTGATCGGCATCAACGGCACCCGCGCCATGACCGCGTTCAACTCGAAAGAGGGCGGCTTTTACCTGACCACCGTGGGCCGCGTGCAGACGCCGACCCTGTCCATCGTGGTCGAGCGCGAAGAGAAAATCAAGAAATTCGTCTCGCGCGACTACTGGGAAGTGCGCGCCGAGTTCATCTGCGCGGCCGGCGTGTACGAAGGCCGCTGGATGGATGCCAGCTTCAAGAAGGACGAGAACGATCCGGAGAAGCGCGCCGAGCGCCTGTGGTCCAAGGCCGCCGCCGACAGCATCGCGCTGGCCTGCAAGGGCAAGCAGGGCAACGTCACCGAGGAATCCAAGCCGACCACCTCGATGGCGCCCGGCCTGTTCGACCTGACCAGCCTGCAGCGCGAGGCCAATGGCCGCTTCGGCTTCTCGGCCAAGAACACGCTGGGCCTGGCCCAGGCGCTGTACGAGAAGCACAAGGTGCTGACCTACCCGCGTACCGATTCGCGCCACCTGCCGGAAGACTATCTGGACACCGTCAAGGAAGTGCTGGGCGTGCTGGGCGAGAACAACAATTACCACACTTTCGCCAAGCAGATCCTGACCAAGGGCTGGGTCAAGCCGAACAAGCGCATCTTCGACAACAGCAAGATCTCGGACCACTTTGCCATCATTCCGACCGGCATCGCCCCGAAGAATTTGTCCGAGCCCGAGCAGAAACTGTACGACCTGGTGACGCGCCGCTTCATGGCCGTGTTCTTCCCGGCCGCCGAGTTCCAGGTCACCACCCGCTACACCGAAGTGTCCGGCCACCAGTTCAAGACGGAAGGCAAGGTCATGACCAATGCCGGCTGGATGGCCATCTATGGCAAGGACGTGGCCGCCGACGACGACAAGGAAGGCAGCGGCATGCTGGTGCCGGTCGCCAAGGGCGAGAAGGTGCACACCGAAAAGGTCACCGCCAATGGCCTGGTCACCAAGCCGCCTGCACGCTACAGCGAGGCGACCTTGCTGTCGGCCATGGAAGGCGCGGGCAAGCTGATCGACTCGGACGAGCTGCGCGACGCCATGTCCGGCAAGGGCCTGGGCACGCCGGCCACGCGCGCGGCCATCATCGAGGGCCTGCTGGGAGAGAAATACCTGCTGCGCGAAGGCCGCGAACTGATGCCGACCGCCAAGGCTTCCCAGCTGATGACCTTGCTGCGCGGCCTGGGCGTGAACGAACTGACCGCCCCCGAGCTGACCGGCGAATGGGAATACAAGCTGTCGCAGATGGAAAAGGGCCGCATTTCGCGCGAGGAATTCATGCGCGAAATCGCCCAGATGACGCAAATCATCGTCAAGCGCGCCAAGGAATACGACAACGACACCATTCCGGGCGACTACGCCACCTTGACCACGCCATGCCCGAACTGCGGCGGCGTGGTGAAGGAGAACTACCGCCGGTTCGCCTGCACCAAGTGCGAATTCTCGATGAGCAAAACGCCGGGCAGCCGCCAGTTCGAGATCGCCGAAGTGGAGCAGCTGCTGAAAGAGCGCACCATCGGTCCGCTGCAAGGCTTCCGCTCCAAGATGGGCCGTCCCTTCGCCGCCATCCTGCGCATCGTGCGCGACGAGGACATCAGCAACTTCAAGCTGGAGTTCGACTTCGGCCAGAACGACGAGGAAGGCGAGGACGGCGAAGGCGTGGACTTCACCGGCCAGACGCCGGTCGGCCCGTGCCCGAAATGCGCCGCCAACGTGTATGAGATGGGTCTGGCCTATGTGTGCGAGCACAGCGTGGCCAAGCCGAAGACCTGCGACTTCCGCAGCGGCCGCATCATCCTGCAGCAGGAAATCCTGCCCGAGCAGATGAGCAAGCTGCTAAACGAAGGCAAGACCGACCTGCTGCCGGGCTTCGTGTCGCAGCGCACGCGCCGTCCGTTCAAGGCCTTCCTGACCAAGGGCAAGGACGGCAAGATCAGCTTCGAGTTCGAAGAGCGCAAGGCCAAGCCGGGCGCCAAGCCGAAAGCGGGCAAGGCGGACGCGGCTGAAGGCGCGGAAGGCGAGGCGGCAGCGGCGCCGGCAGCTCCCGCCAAGAAAGCCGCCGCCAAGCCGGCCGCCAAGAAAGCGGCCGCCAAGCCTGCGGCGAAAAAAGCGGCAGCCAAACCGGCCGCCAAGAAGGCGCCGGCCAAGAAAGCTGCCGCCACCGCAGAGTAATCAGCGCCTACCGGCGGCATAAGCAAACGGGACCTTCGGGTCCCGTTTTTATTTCTGCAGTCGTGCTCGCACCGACCGCAAGCTGCGTCTGCCATGCAGCACTACCAAGGAGTCGCGGGCAATGTACGCTGCAATGGAGTCAAGGTCCTCGATTGCTTTTTCAGACCGAACTATGGGTTTAGCCATGTGTTGAGCCGCCGTTCGTTCGCGCTGCTGCTGTGCGTGCGCCCGGCGGTGCAGCTGCCTAAGCCAGCGCCGTAACGCGCCAGTGGCCGGGGGCGAAGGGCAGGGTGGTGACGTCCGCCAGCGCGAAAGGCTGGGCCGCCAGGGCGTCCGCATCGGGCACGTCCAGCCCCTCCTGCCAGGCGCAATTGGAGCCGGCAACGCGCCAGCCGCCGCCCTTGTGCAGCACGGTGAATTCGCTCCAGGACCCGGAGCCGGGCGCGGAAGGGGAATAGGCGTCGGCGGGGCTGCCGCAGGCCCAGGCCATCCAGCGCTCGCCGATGATCAGGTAGGCAATCGACGCTCCCGTCGGCCCGGCCGGCCCGGTTGATTCGAGCCGCACGCCGCGCATCGGCGCCGAGGCCATGCGTACCCAGTCTTCTTCGTAGCTGTTGTCGATGCCGGTTTCGTGGACGGCGTCCTCGCTGTCGAAGCGCATCCAGCCCGCGTCCAGGTCGGCGCTCAGGGTCGGGAAGGCGATCTCCGGCCGCCACTCGCAGCGCTCGCCCGCCACCACGGTCTTCCCGGCGAAGCCGGTCTGCGCGCTGAAGCGGGCCAGTTGCGCAGGAGCCAGCGCGGCCAGCTGGGCGCGGCTGTCCATGGAAGGGCGGTCGATGGGGATGCGTAAATCGATGTGGAAACTGGCCGACTGAAACCACCAGACTTGCGTGCTCAGGTCGCTGGTGCCATTGCTGCGCCAGATACCGGTGCGTCGCCACAAGCCTTGGTAGATCGCAGGAACTGTCATCACCGCAAGTCTTCGGTAGAGAAGTAGACCGTGCCGCGTATGGCGGACGGAACTGCCTGCAGCGCGGCGGCCAGTGCCTTGGCTTCCGGTTCTGCCATGCCGTGCTTGGCGATGGTAAGGGACGCGTAGGGCGCATGCGATGCTGCACGGTAAGAAACAATATGATCCAAATCAGGCCGGCTGTCGATCTTCTTGATGAGATAACGCTGCTTGCCGTTGCCTATTTGCACATAAGTTGCCGTGGAGTTTGTTTTTACGTCGGGAGAAAGCTGCCGGAACAATAAAACTTTATCCACTATCAATGTTGCATTACTGTACTGCGTCTTGCCGCCTTGTTCGAAATGGCCCAGCACCAGCTGGGCTTTGAACCGGCGCAATGGATGGGCCGCGTCCGGCGCCAGCCGGTCCAGCTCGAATTTTTCAGGGTCCACGGTCCACAGCGCGGTTTTGCCATCCAGCCGCTTTTTTAGCGCCGCGTCCAGTTTGGGATCGGCCACGCGGACCTGCAGCACCACCTGGTAATCGTGCGGCGCATGGAACATCGGCAGATGCGAGGCATACAAGCCGTCCTTGCCGCCGAACAGCGCCATGCCGTGGGTGCCGAAAGTCGGGCCCGCTGCCAGCGCCGAAGCCGCCAGCGGCCAGGCCACGGCAGTCACTGCCGCTGCGCGCGGCCACGTTGTGAGGAACAGTGTTTTCATTCCGTAATGGTATTCCCGCTGGCCGGTCCGTGTACAGCAGCGCTCATCCTTGCGTTCACTGTCGAGGTGACTATAGTGAAGCTATGATCCCCGCGCTAACATTGCCGCTTAGCTACTCCCTGTACCAGCCTCCCGCGATCGAGGAGACCGGCACGGAGGACGCTGTGCTGCCGTCGATCGCGGTCAGCCTGTCGGCGCAGTCCAGCGTGGTGGCCTCCCTGGGCGGCAACAACTCGACGGCGCAGGTCTACACGGCGTCCGGCTTGCTCGATTCGATCCTGCAGGCCGGTACGCTGCCCGATCCGGTGGCGGTGCCGCCGCTCGGCAGTTCCACCCAGGGGCTGGCCCTGCAGCAGCAAAACCAGCGGATCGCCGCCAGCCTGGAAGCGGGCGCCTTCAATTCCGGGCTGTACACCGGCGCCGGACTGCTGCAAAGCTCACCGTCCTCGGCGCTGTCGTCCTACTGGGGCGACGTGCTCAAGACCCGGCCCAACCTGGCCGGCGTGGCCGCCAGCGCCATGTTCAACGGCGCCGTGCTGGGTGCGTTCGAGGCGTATGCATAAAATCTACGTAGTTTCCACGAGGCACTAATTTTCGACTTCGTGTTACACTCCTGCCCTTCCCTAGCAGTTCTATCAATACCAAGTGCCGCTATCCCACAGCAGCACGCTGTCTCATTGTCGCAATCGCAGTTTCCCATGGACGCACTGGCACCAGTTTTCAGCCGGGGCGCGGTTTATCCGCCTGTGTCCCATACATAGTTTTTTGAGAGAAAAAATGAACAACCTGAAAATTGGCACCCGCCTCGCCGGCGGCTTTGGACTCGTGTTGCTGCTCACTATGCTGATGACCTGGATCGGCCTGAGCCATATGCAGTCGGTTGCCGACGCGACCAGCGAAATGATGCAGCAGCCGCTGGCCAAGGAGCGCATGATCTCCGACTGGTACCGGCTGATCCATACCAGCGTGCGCCGCACCACCGCGATCTCCAAGTCCAGCGACCCCAGCCTGGGGCCTTTCTTCGCCGCCGACACCGCCGCTTCCACCAGCGAAGTGAACGAGCTGCAGAAGAAAGTCGAGCCCTTGCTGGAAAGCGATGCGGAGAAGAAGCTGTTCGCCGACATGGTGGCGGCACGCAAGCGTTATATATCTTCACGCGACGCCATCGTGGCGCTGAAAAAGGAAGACAAACTCGAGGAAGCCGCCGCCGTGCTGGAACAGCGCTTCATCCCTGACGGCAAGGCCTACCTGGATGCGCTGAACGGCCTGCTGGTGATGCAGCGCCACAGCATCGACGCCAATGCGGCCAGCATCGACGCCGAATACCACGCCAACCGCAGCTTCATGCTGGCCTTCGCCGCCGTGGTGCTGGCGCTGGGCGGCGTCTGCGCCTGGCGCCTGACGCGCGGCATCACCCGGCCGCTGGGCCGCGCGGTGGAAATCGCCTGTGCCGTGGCCTCCAACGACCTGCGCAGCGACATCGTGGTCGACAGCAAGGATGAAACCGGCCGCCTGTTGCAGGCGCTGAAAACCATGAACGACGGCCTGGCCCGCATTGTCGGCGAAGTGCGCGCCGGCACCGACCAGATCGCCACCGCGTCCGGCCAGATCGCCGCCGGCAACCAGGACTTGTCGGCCCGCACCGAGCAGCAAGCGGGCAGCCTGGAAGAGACCGCGTCGTCGATGGAGGAACTGACTTCGACCGTGAAACAGAACGCCGACAATGCGCGCCAGGCCAACCAGCTGGCCGAGGCCGCCTCGCACGTCGCCGAGCGCGGCGGCGAAGTGGTGGGGCAGGTGGTCGACACCATGGAATCGATCAACGCCTCGTCGCGCAAGATCGTGGACATCATCAGCGTCATCGACGGCATTGCCTTCCAGACCAACATCCTGGCGCTGAACGCGGCCGTGGAAGCGGCGCGGGCCGGCGAACAGGGCCGCGGCTTCGCCGTGGTGGCCACCGAAGTGCGCAACCTGGCGCACCGCAGCGCCGCCGCCGCCAAGGAAATCAAGGCGCTGATCGACGACTCGGTCGGCAAGGTCAACGCCGGCAGCCAGCTGGTCGAACAGGCCGGCATGACCATGAGCGAGGTGGTCGACAGCATCAAGCGCGTGACCGACATCATGGGCGAAATCACCACTGCCAGCATGGAACAGAGCGCCGGCATCGAGCAGGTGAACGAGGCCATGATCCAGATGGACCACGTGACGCAGCAGAACGCGGCGCTGGTCGAAGAAGCCGCCGCCGCCGCCGGCGCGCTGCAGGAGCAGGCCGAATCGCTGGCCGGCGTGGTCGGCGTGTTCAAGCTGTCCGAGGGCTACAGCCATGCGCCGGCGCTGACCGTGCACAGCTCCGCCGCCGTGCCCGCCGCGCCGCGCGCCGCGCGTCAGCCGGCGCTGCGCCTGCACGCCTGATTCGCTAGCTCTGCAGCAGCGCGCTGCAAAAACCCCGAAGTATGTAGACTGTGACAACAACTACATGCTTTGGGAGAAATTATGCGAAATACCTGTCTGAAACTGAGCGCCCTGGGCGCCGCACTGCTGCTGTCCGCTTGCCAGACCATGCAGACCAGCAATACCGCCGCCCAGGACGAAGCGCCGTCGCCGAAGAACCCGGAATTCACCTCCGAGATGGCGAAATTCAACGCCCAGTTCCCGAACGCCAAGGTCAGCAAATACGAGGATGAATCGATCGCCTACAACAACGCGCAGAAGTTCGATGAGCGCGGCAATTGCCATGGCAAGTCCAAGTATCCGGTCACCATCATGCTGCTGCTGGACGCGAACGGCAAAGTCACCAGTACCGTCACCGACGTGGAAAACAGCAAGGCGGCCTGCTTCCGCCAGAACTACGCCTCGGTGCAGTTCCCCAAACCGCCCATCGCGCCATACCGCAAAGCCATCCTGCTGAAGTAAGCCCGCCGCACTGCGATCAGAGTTCGACGGCGATCATGTTGTCGTCGGGCTTGCGGTCGATCAGCTTGTTGTCCGGGTCGATGCCGGCCTTGGCCGGCCGGCCGTTCACCACCAGCGTGTACACGCCTTCCTTCTGCGACACCAGCTTGCGTTCGCGCAGCAGGCTGTTGCCGTCCTTGTCGTCCACGCCGATGTCGATCAGGTCGCGGATCGCCACTTCCTTTTCCGCGCCCAGTTCGTCCGCACGCAGCTTGCTCGCGTGTACTTTCAAGGTCACCTCGTACTTGCCGTCCTGCCGCTTGCGCGCCGTGGCGCTCAGCGCGCGGTTGTCGTGCAGCACGATGGCGTTGAACAAGTCGTCGATCAGGTAAGCCTGCTCGGGCGGCGCGATCTGGCGCAGCGCGTCCACCAGCACCGTCACGCTCGGATAGGGCGGGGCGTGGAAGGCGTGCTGCGCCAGCAGGCCCTTCAGCACGGCGTTGACCTTGTCCTCGCCGAGGATGTCCTGCAGCTGGTACATGGCCAGGCTGCCCTTGCGGTAGTGGATGTAGGGCTGGTTCTCGTTGTCGGCCAGCGGCAGCTCTTTCTTGTTCTCCAGCGCGCGCCCCATCAGGTACTGGTTCAGGTCGTAGCGCAGGAAGCGGCGCATGCGGTCCGGGCCGTACTGCTTCTTCATCACCATCAGCGCCGAGTATTCGGACAGCGTTTCGCTCAGCACGGTGGCGCCGCGCGTGTCGCCGCCCACCAGCTGGTGCGCCCACCACTGGTGCGCCACTTCGTGTGCCGTGACGTAGAACGGATAGTCGATGTCCTTCGGATTCTTGTCGTCCACCTTGGCGATGAAGCCCACGCTTTCCGAGTACGGTATGGTGTTCGGGAAGGACTGCGCAAAGCCCGCGTAGCGCGGAAACTCGACGATGCGCACCACCTTGTGCTGGTAGGGGCTGTAATTCTTGCTGTAGTAGTCCAGCGCGTCCTTCACGCCCTTGGCCATGCGGTCCAGATTGTATTCGTGGCCGGGGTGGTAGTAGAGCTCGATGCCCACGTCCTGCCACCAGTCGTGCTTGACCGCGTAGCGGGCCGACTGGAAGGCGTAGAAGTTCAGGATCGGCTTGTCCATCTTGTAGTGGAAGTAGCGCCGGCCCTTGGCTTTCCATTCCTTCTCCAGGTAGCCGGGCGCCACCGCGATCTGGTCCGCGCTGGTGCTGACGGTGGCGTCGAAGGTGACCCAGTCGGCGTCGTTGCCGAGATAATTGTTGGCCAGGCCTTTCGGATCGTCGCGCGGCAGCGCGCGTTCCTGCGCCGGCAGGCCGTGGCGCTTGCGGTCGCGCGGATCGGTCAGCTCGGCCTGGCGCTGGTAGCCGATGTGGGGCAGCACGGTATTGTTGAAGAAGGTGCCGTTGGCCACCACCGGCGTGTCCTGGCCCAGGCCGAGGATGCCCTTGGGGGCATAGTCCAGCTCGAACTCCAGCGGCATGCGCGCGCCCGGCGCCAGCGGGGTGGACAGGGTGTAGCGGTACACGCCCAGGTCCTCGTCCTTCATTTTCAGCTGCGCCACCTGGCCGAAGCGCAGCGGCTGCATGTCGGCCGTGGTGTCCTGCGTGATGTAGATGTCGGAGATGGCCTGGGCGCTCTTGTTCTCCAGCATATAGCGGCCCTTCACGTGCAGGCGGCGCTTTTCCGGCTCGATAGACACGCCCAGCTGGACGTCCGTGATGCGCGGCTGCGCCAGCGCGGCCAGCTGCTGGTACTTGCGCTCGTAGTCGGCGCGGTCGGCCAGCTTCTGGTAGGACGATTTGTAGCAGTTGGCAATATGCAGGTTGTAGAACAGCACGCCGCCGGCGCCCAGCACGATGCTCACGCCCAGGGCCAGCGTGGCCAGCACCGGCATGGTCAGCGCGTGGCGCGCCAGCGCGATGCGCTGGCGCCATTCGTCGTTGTTGCCGCGCGCCCAGAACAGCAGCGACAGCACCAGCAGGATCAGCGCCGCGCCGCCCCAGTACAGTTCGAACCAGCGTTCGCGCACCAGGTAGTGGCCGTAGCCGTTCATGGCCGAATAGACAAAGCTGGGCGAGGTGCCGTACACCAGCAGCGGGTGCTCGATGCCCAGCGAGGGCAGCGTGATGCTGGCCACGAAGTAGACGATCATGGCGAAGTGGGCCATGTATTTATGGTTCAGCACCACCTGCGCGGCGATGGCCAGCACGGCCACCAGCGCGTAGGACGGCAGCTGGATGGTGAACAGGTGCTGGAAGTACAGGCCCGGTTCAAACTGGAAGTAGCCGTTGACGACCTGGATGGTCATACCGCACAACATCACCACCAGCATCAGCAGGGCTTGCAGGCCGATCAGCGCGAACAGCTTGGACAGCAGCGGCAGCCAGCTCGGCACCGGCAGCGCGTCCAGCATCTGCGCCATGCGGTTCTCGCGCTCGCGCCACACCAGCTCGCCTGCGTAGAAGGTGGTGATCACCAGCATGAACAGCGCGAAGGTGTCCGACACCATTTCCAGCACCATGTAGGTGATGGGATAGGTCTTGGTGCCGAACATGGAACCCATGTCCAGCGCGCCGGCGAACATGGTCAGCACGCCGGCCAGCACGATCACCAGGAAGTAGACGTTCTTCACCGTTTCGCGCAGGTTCAGCCAGCTCATCTTGGCCAGCAGCAGGCCCAGGCTGCGCGACTGGAAGTCCGGCGCCTGGTGCGTGTGGCTGGCCGAGTGGCTGATGCGCAGCGCCGGTTCGGCCTCGCCGCGCGCGTCGGCCTTGCCGCTGTCGATGCTGCTGACGAAGCGGAAGCGCCAGTAGCCCAGCAGCAGCACCACCAGCGAGAACGAGGTCCAGATCACGCGGTTCAGCAGGTACACGCCTTCCGGCAGCACCAGGCGCGTGTTGCGTTCGGCGATGGGCCAGTATTCGGTGAGGTTGATGGCGGCGGCGGTGCCGAAGGGGTCGATCAGCGCGGCCAGGGTCTTGTAGTCCAGGTCGCGCGCCAGGCCGGGTGCGACGATGTAGCCGATCAGCATTACCACGCTGGAAATATAGACCGGCAGCATGCGCCGCGTCAGCGCGGCCAGCACGAAGAAGATGGCGCCGAAGATGAACAGGTTGGGCAGCAGCGTGGTGAAGTAGGGGATCAGCCAGGCCGCCAGCGGCGGCTTGCCCAGCCGCTCGGGATCGATGCCCGGAATGAAGGTGCCCAGCCATGCGCCCAGCAGGATGGAGGAGAACACCACCGCCAGCGTCAGGTAGGCGCCGATGAAGCGGCCCAGCATGTACTGGACCTTGCGGATCGGCGCGCTGAAGAAGAAGTGGTGCATGTCGTATTCGAAGTCCTGCTGCACCGAGCGGCCCATCATGGCGGCCACCACGATCACGCCCAGGCAGCCGAGGAAGCTGGCGGTAAACAGGATGGAGCGCGGCGCGTTGATGAACACGCGGCCGCCGAAGGTGACCACGGCTTCCTTGAACACGCCGCCGGCGGCCGCCATCCACAGCATGGCCAGCAGCAGGAACATGCCGAAGTAGACCCAGGTGGACAGCATCTTCAGGCGCTGGCGCGCTTCGAACAGGGCGATGGCGAACATGGTGGCCGCCTTAATCGCAGCTATCGGCTGCGCTGTGGCGGCCGGCGATGGTGGCGAAGTAGAGGTCTTCCAGGTCGCCGATGGCTTCCTCGAAGCCGTCGCCCGGGTCGTCGTCGCTGTAGACGTGGATCAGGGTGCGGCCGGACAGCAGCCGGGTGGAGATGACGGCGTGGCGGGTCTGGAACTGCTGCAGGTCTTTCTTGTCCACGAAGCGCGCCCAGATCTTGCAGCTGATGTCGTCGATCAGCTGCTGGGTCTGCCCGGTGAGCAGCAAGTGGCCCTTGTTGATGATGGCCATGCTGGCGCACAGGTCGGCCACGTCGCTGACAATGTGGGTCGACAGGATCACGGTGCGGTCTTCGCCGATGTCCGACAGCAGGTTGTGGAAGCGCACCCGTTCCTGCGGGTCCAGGCCGGCGGTCGGCTCGTCGACGATGATCAGTTTCGGGTCGCCCAGCAGCGCCTGGGCGATGCCGAAGCGCTGGCGCATGCCGCCCGAATAGGTGCCCAGTTTCTGGTGGCGCACCTCGAACAGATTGGTCTGCTGCAGCAGACCGTCCACCACCTCGCGCCGGCGGGCGCGGTTCGACAGGCCTTTCAGCACCGCGAAGTGGTCCAGCATTTCGTAGGCCGAGACCTTGGGATAGACGCCGAAGTCCTGCGGCAGGTAGCCCAGCAGGCGGCGGATCTCATCCTTCTCGTCCAGCACGTCCAGCTCGCCCAGGAACACCGAGCCCGAATCACATTCCTGCAGCGTCGCCAGGGTCCGCATCAGGGTCGACTTGCCGGCGCCGTTGGGGCCCAGCAGGCCGAACATCCCGGCCGGTATCGTGAGCGAAATATTGTCCAGCGCCACCACCCCGTTGGCGTAAGTCTTGGACAAATTGCGGATGCGTAATTCCATGCTGACTCCTGTCGTGTCCTGCTGCACCGCAACAGGACATACCACTATTCAATGTTGGCATTGTATTGAAATTGCGGCTGAGCGGTGGCTTCATTGCGACAGTCGGCACAATCGGGGTTCCAGATTGCCGAAAGCGGGCGCTTTGCCAGAGAATGTTAATTCCGGAACAGCACCTGTTCACGGCTGAACCACCAGCGGCACAGGGCCAGCAGCGCGCCGGCCGTGATGGTGGTGGAGACCAGGATCACCGCGAACATGCGGTAGTCCATGGTGCCTTTCACCAGTTCCTTCATGGCCAGCGAAACGTTGGTCAGCGGCACCATGGCCCAGAACCAGTTCAGCTCCACCCCGGGCAGCAGGGCCACCATCACCGGCAGCAGCGACAGCAGCATCAGCGGCGAGATCAGGCCCGCCGCTTCCTTGTAGCTCTTGGCGTAGATCGACAGCGACAGCAGCACGGAGGCGAAGATGGCGGCGGTCGGCGCCAGCATCAGCGCCAGCATGGCCATGTCCAGCACGCCGATCGCGCGCACCATGGCGGCCAGGTCGGGCGAGGCGGTGGCGCCGAAGAAGAACAGCAATGCGCTCATGCTGCCCACCATGAGCACCGACGAGGTCAGGCCGATGGTAAACAGCACCAGGAACTTGGCCAGCACGATGGCGCTGCGCGGCACCGGCGCCAGCAGCAGGGTTTCCAGCGTGCCGCGCTCCTTCTCGCCGGCGCCCAGGTCGATGGCCGGGTACATGGCCGCCATCAGGCAGCCCATCAGCAGCAGATAGGGCAGGATGCCGCCCAGCATGGCGCCCATTTTCTCGCGCTGGCCGGCGGTGGAGCGTTCCTCCAGTGTCACCGGATTGAGGGCGAAGCGCAGCTGGCTCTTGCTCAGGTTGAGCGCCGACAGCTCCTGCTCGCGCAGCTCGGCGTTGTGCGCATCGAGCTCGGCTGAAACGCGCTTGCGGATCACGTCCACCATCACGGCGCTGTTGTAATGCAGCACCACGCTGGCTTGCTGCTTGCCGTCCAGCCGCCGCTGGAATTCGGGCGGGATCACCAGCGCGAACTTGATCACGTCCTTGTCGATCGCGTTGCGCACGTCGTCCGGCGTGGCCAGCGCCACTTCGCGGAAGCCGCGCTCGGCGGTGAAGCGCCGGCTCAGGCCGGGCGCGTATTCCTTGCCGAACACCGCGTAGCTCAGTTCGGCGGTGCGCGCGCGGTTGAACATATTGGTCGACAGGTAGCTGAAGCCGCCCAGGATCAGCGGCATGGCCAGCACCGGGATCAGCACGGTGAAGATGAAGGTCTTGCGGTCGCGCGCCAGCTCCAGGATTTCCTTCAGGTAGATGGTCCACATGGCTCAGCCCTCGCGGTTGACGACGTCGATGAAGGCGTCGTACAGGTCGGCGCTGCCGCCCAGGTGGCGCAGCTGGTCGACAGTGCCGTTGAAGGCGGTCTTGCCGTGGTTGATGATGCACACGCGGTCGCACAGCTTTTCCACCTCGTGCAGGTGGTGGGTGGAAAACACCAGCGGGATGCGCAGCGCCTTGTAGCTGGCGATGAAGTCCAGCAGGATTTTGGACGACATGACATCCAGTCCGGTGGTCGGCTCGTCCAGGATGACGATTTGCGGATTGTGCACCACGGTGCGGGCGATGGCGCATTTCTGCTTCATGCCGGTGGACAGGTGGTCGGCGCGCTTGCCGCCATAGTCCTGCATTTGCAGCAGCTCGAACAGCTCGTCGCAGCGGCGCTTCAGGTGCGCTCCTTCCATGCCGTGCAGGCGGCCGAAATACTCGACGTTCTCGCGCGCCGTCAGGCGCCCGTACAAACCGGTGGAACCGGACAAAAAGCCGATGCGCTGGCGCGCCAGCAGCGGGTGCTGCAGCAGGTCCACGCCGTCGACCATGGCCTTGCCCGCGTCCGCCGTCAGCGCGGTCGACAGCAGGCGCAGCGTGGTGGTCTTGCCGGCGCCGTTGGGGCCAAGCAGGCCCAGCACTTCCCCGGGCGCGCAGCTGAAGCTCACGTCACGCACCGCGTGGAACCAGCCGTCGTGGCCGCGCGGATCGCGCGTGGCGGCCGGCTGTCCCTTCTGTCCATGCAGGCGGAAGCGCTTGGCCAAGCCCTGAACTTCGAGCATTTTGTTATCCTGTTGTAAAGATGGTGAGCAAGGGTAGCATGCCAAAATTCCGGCGTGCAAGGTACAAAAGCGTTTTGTCTTGCTATAGTCGAGCCACTATGAAAAACAGCCAGCTGATCGATAGCGCCACCAAGGAAAAAATCCTCGCCGTCACGCGCAGCGGCACCACCGTGTCCGAAGCCACCGGCTTTTTCCGCGTGGCGCTGGGCCTGCATTACCTGTCCGGCCTGATGACCAAGGAAACCCTGGACTTCAAGAGGCTGGACAAGGAGTACAACCGCTTCATCTACCACGCCATCGGCAAGGGCCACAGCATCACCAGCATCCTGCAATACATGAGCGGCGAGAAGGTGATCAAGGTAGTCGATTCGCCGCGTTTCCTGCGCTCCTTTGGCCAACACTGCGACGCCGTGCCGGTGGACAGCATCCCCTTCCTGCTGGGGCTGAACCTGGGCGTGGCCAAGGATTTGTCCGGCATCGACGTGCGCGGGCCGGTGGCGGACTGGATCGAACGCCAGCGCATCCTGCGCGAAGAGCGGGAAGGCAGGGCTTGAGGCCGCGCTTGGGGCATATAATGGTGTCTTCTGAACCAGCTTGAGCAGAACATCATGGCAGCAAACCATTTTCACACTCCCCTGGACCGCTTCATCGCCGGCGCCGACAAGGCGCTGCGCGTCATGGCCGGCGTGGCCTCGGCCTCGCGCCCGAACCCGGCCGCGCACGCGGCGGACGCGGCCCTGACCGAAGCCGAGCAGCGCCACGCCGCCGGCCTGATGCGCGTGAACCACGTGGGCGAAGTGATGGCGCAGGCGCTGTACAACTCGCAGGCCCGCTTCGCGCGCAGCGACGAGATCCGCCGGCAGTTTGAGCACGCCTCGCGCGAGGAAGAAGACCACCTGGCGTGGACCGCGCAGCGGCTGGGCGAGCTGGGCTCGCAGATCAGCGTGCTCAATCCGCTGTTCTACGCGGGCGCCTACGCGCTGGGCACGGTGGCCGCCGTGCTGGGCGATGCGCGCAGCCTGGGCTTTGTGGTGGAAACCGAACGCCAGGTGGAGAAGCACCTGACCAGCCACCTGGACAAGCTGCCGCCGCAGGACGCCAAGTCGCGCGCGATTGTCGAACAGATGCGGGTCGATGAGGTGGCGCACGGCGCGGCCGCGCAAGAGATGGGCGCCGAAGCGGCGCCCTTGCCGGCGCGGCTGGCCATGACGGCCATGGGCAAGCTCATGACCGGCACCGCGTACTACATTTAAGGTCTGGCGGGGTCGCGCAGCGCGTCACCCGCCGCCGTCAGCCTTCCACAATCTCGTACGAGTGCGTGATCTCGGCCGTCTTGGCCAGCATGATGGACGCCGAGCAGTACTTGTCGTGCGACAGCGACACCGCGCGTTCCACCGTGGTCTGCTTCAGGGCCTTGCCGGTGACGGTGAAATGGAAGTGGATCTTGGTGAACACTTTCGGGTCGGTGTCGGCGCGCTCGGCCTTCAAGGTTACGTCGCAGCCGCGCACGTCTTCCCGGCCGCGCTTGAGGATCAGCACCACGTCATAGGCGGTGCAGCCGCCCGTGCCCAGCAACACCATTTCCATCGGGCGCGGCGCCAGGTTGTGACCGCCGCCTTCCGGCGCGCCGTCCATGTTCACCAGGTGGCCGGAGCCGGTCTGGGCCAAAAAGCTCATGCCCGACGGGCCGTTCCAGCTGACTTTGCATTCCATTTCATTTCTCCGTAAAAAAACTTTGCCACCATTGTAATGGAGCAAAGCCGGCCGCGCTTCGTCCCCTCCCCGGCGCCGTGGTGCAGTGCGACATCTTTTGCTGCCGGCCAGCCCGGTTTCAGTGGATAGCCATCTGCAATGCACTGCAACATAAATGTTGCTGCCGCCCACGCAATCTCGCATACTGATGCGCACCGTAGTTCGCCTCACCCTTGCGTCCATCCCTTTCATACAGGTAGGTAACCATGAGCCATACGACCGCATCCGAGACCAGTTTCAAGCACCTGTGCCACTACGGCGAGCTGGCTTTGCCCGGCACCACCGAGCGCGGCGCGCTGCCGGACGATTTCACCATGAATTCCCCGGTCGGCGTTGCGCGCGACAACTACAACCACGTGTGGGTGTGCGATACCGGCAACAGCCGCGTGCTGGTGTTCACGGCCGATTTTGAAACCCTGCTGCACGTGATCGACGGCGACCCGGCCAGCACCGGCCTGGACCAGCGCCTGCTGATGCCCTTCCACCTGTGCCCGCACCCCACCGACGACATCATGTACTGCACCGACATGGGCAACGGCCGCGTGGTGGCTTTCGAATACGACGAGCACAGCGCCGGCTTCCAGTTCGCCTTCGGCAACGTGGCCGGCAAGACCTTCATCCCCTTGTCCGACCCGAACGGCATCACCGTGGTCAAGGAAGCGGACGGCGAGCACTACCTCTACGTGGCCGACGAGTTCTTCCACACCGAGGGCGACGTGCGCAGCCGCTGCGTGAAGTTCACGCTGGAAGGCGAGTTCGTGCTGCAGTTCCGCGCCGTGCAAGACTCGAACAGCACCCACGAACTGCTGTGGCCGCAAGGCCTGGCCAGCGACTCGAAGGGCAACCTCTATCTGGCCAACACCGGCTACTACGAAATCCTGAAGATCGACACCGCCTGGCCCATCAGGAACGAGACCGTGCAGGCCACCAGGGAAACCGCCTTGCTGCACGGCTTCGGCCTGCCCACCGGCATCGGCAAGTTCAACGTGATGCGCTCGGTGTGCGTCATCGACGACTATGTGTTCGTGCCGGGCCAGGTGGAAAACGCCATCATGGTCTACAACCCGCAAGGCCAGTTGCAGGAAAAAGTGATGGGCATGCTGCCCATGTGGAACCACGAACCCGAGCCGGTGCATTCGTACACCGACCTGGTCTATGGCGCGCTGGAAGACCGCGTCTTCGTCGGCCCTTACCAGATCTGCGCCGGCAAGGAAAAGAACACGTACTACATCAGCGAGCCGTTCGCCTCCACGGTGCTGCACGTGAGCATCAACATCATTGACGACAGCCTGCCCACCGTGGCCGTGCTGCTCGATTCGGTCGGCCACCGCCGCGACAACGCGTCGAAGGCGTTGGCCACCTCGCAGTTCAACTGCATGACCTCGGTGATCCGCGTCGACCCCAAGCGCAAGGGCGACGGCGTTTTGCCCAGCAATAATTGGTGGGACGGCTGGGCCAAGACCACGGCCGGCGTCTACCAGTACTGGTACGACCATGTGCTCAAGCACACCGGGCTGGACCCGCTGGCCCATGTCGGCACGTCCTCGTACAACATCGACTCGGGCAACTGGTGCCTGAAAACCTACAACACCGCCGTCAATCCCTACGCCCAGCTGCAGGACATGGTGCGCGGCTTCTTCACGCCCGGCGATATCGCCATGACGGCCTATTACCCGTCGCAGCCGCTGCTGGGCCAGGTCTGCCCCGGCACGCCGCTGATCTTCATCACCAACTTCAACATGTGCACGGTGTCCATGTACCAGTACGGCCCCAATGGCCACCTGCTGAACTACGGCGTGCCGTTCGGCCGCGAAGGCGTGGGCGGCGAGGGCACGCTGAAGGCGCCGCAGGGCATCGCCGTCAACAGCCACGGCGAAATCTACATTGCCGATTCGCTCAACAACCGCATCGCCAAGTGGCAGCTGCAGGCCACCGGCATCGTCACCTTCGTCAAGAACTTCGTATGGCAGGAGGGCGGCCAGCCGCTGGCCTCGTTTACCCCGTGCGACATGGACGTCGACTCGCAGGACCGGGTGTTCGTGTGCGACCAGTTCAATAACTGCATCCGCGTGTTCGACCGCGACGGCAACAGCCTGTGGAGCTACGGCAAGGCCGGCTATTGCGACGACCTGGAGAAAGATTATGAAAACTTCTACTTGCCGGCCAGCTTGTGCATAGACGAGGGCGACAACCTGATTGTCAACGACCTGGTGAACCGCGCGCTGAAGGTGTTCAAGATCCAGGACGGCACGCTGGAATACAAGACCGGCGACCTGGTGTTCAAGAAATACCCGGAGGCCGGCGGCGTGTGGATGCCGTTCTTCATCTATGCCCACAAGGGCAATGTGTATGTGCCGGACACCACCTTCAACGTCGTCAACGTTTACAGTTATTGACCGGAATGCGCAAGCCGGGCTATAATTGCCGGCTTTCCCATTCGCTCAGGGAAAGTAAACAACAAGGATGCGTCCGCTGCAACACCGGGGCGGAACCACCAGATGAGCGTTTTTATCTTTCACAGAAAGTCATAACATGAAAACTTTTTCCGCTAAGGGCCATGAAGTCCAGCGCGATTGGTTCGTGATTGACGCGACGGACAAAGTCCTCGGCCGTGTTGCCAGCGAAGTGGCACGCCGACTGCGCGGCAAGCATAAGCCAGAGTTCACCCCTCACGTCGACACCGGTGACTTCATCGTCATCATCAACGCAGGCAAACTGCGCGTGACCGGCACCAAAGCAACCGAGAAGACCTACTACCGTCACTCGGGCTACCCAGGTGGCATCTACGAGACGAACTTCCTGAAAATGCAACAGCGTTTCCCAGGCCGCGCTCTGGAAAAAGCCGTCAAGGGCATGCTGCCCAAAGGCCCACTGGGCTACGCAATGATCAAGAAGCTGAAAGTGTACGCCGAGGGTTCGCACCCGCACGCTGCTCAGCAACCTAAAGCACTCGAAATCTAAGGAACTGACATGATCGGTAACTACAACTACGGCACCGGCCGTCGCAAGAGTGCAGTGGCTCGCGTGTTCATCAAGGCAGGCACTGGCCAAATCATCGTTAACGGCAAGCCAGCGGCTGAGTACTTCTCCCGCGAAACCGGCCTGATGGTAATCCGTCAACCACTGGAACTGACCGGCAACGTTGAACGTTTCGACATCAAAGTCAACGTACACGGCGGCGGCGAGTCCGGCCAGGCAGGTGCTGTGCGTCACGGCATCACCCGCGCACTGATCGACTACGATGCAGCTCTGAAGGGCGACCTGGCACGTGCCGGCTTCGTCACTCGCGATGCGCGCGAAGTTGAACGTAAAAAAGTTGGTCTGCGCAAAGCACGTCGCGCAAAACAATTCTCGAAGCGTTAATATGCTTCACGCAGCGCTGGCTGGTCCAGCGCTGTATCGAAAGCCGCCCGGTACGCCGGGCGGCTTTTTTTCAGCCCTGCTAAAATGGGCGTCCCCTCTTCATTTACTCCCAAGGAAAGAACATGATCAAAGTTGGCATCGTCGGCGGCACCGGATACACCGGAGTGGAACTGCTGCGATTGTTGGCCGTCCACCCGCAAGTGCAGCTGACGGCAATCACGTCGCGCAAAGAGGATGGTTTGCCGGTGGCTGACATGTATCCTTCCCTGCGCGGCCGCGTCAACCTGGCGTT
Organism: Massilia sp. Root351; assembly: GCF_001425045.1. GTDB lineage: Bacteria > Pseudomonadota > Gammaproteobacteria > Burkholderiales > Burkholderiaceae_D > Rugamonas. The sequence goes on from NZ_LMDJ01000004.1 coordinate 80,267, forward strand.
CTCGGCGCCGGACAAGGTCGACCTGGCCCAGTGCGACGTGGTGTTCTTCGCCACCCCGCACGGCGTGGCCATGGAGCAGGCGCCGGCGCTGCTGAAGGCGGGCGTGAAAGTGATCGACCTGGCGGCCGACTTCCGCATCAAGGACCAGGCGGTATTTGAAAAGACGTACAAGATTCCGCACACCGCGCCGCAGCTGATCGAGGAAGCCGTGTACGGCCTGCCCGAGCTGAACCGCGACGACATCAAGGGCGCCAAGCTGATCGCCAACCCCGGCTGCTACCCGACCACCATGCAGCTGGGCTTCGTGCCGCTGCTGAAGGCGGGCGTGATCGACGCCGGCAACCTGATCGCCGACTGCAAGTCGGGCGTGTCCGGCGCCGGCCGCAAGGCCGAGATCGGCATCCTGTTCTCCGAGTCGAGCGACAACTTCAAGGCCTACGGCGTGTCCGGCCACCGCCACACCCCGGAAACCGTGGCCCAGCTGCAGCGTTTCAGCAGCGACAAGGTCAACCTGATCTTCACGCCGCACCTGGTGCCGATGATACGCGGCATGCACTCGACGCTGTACGCGCGCCTGACCAAGGACATCAGCAACGACGAGCTGCAGGCTCTGTTCGAGGACGCCTACCGCGACCAGCCGTTCGTCGACGTGATGCCGTTCGGCGCGCATCCTGAAACCCGCAGCACGCGCGGCGCCAATATGCTGCGCCTGGCGCTGCACCGCCCGGACAACGGCAACACCCTCATCGTGCTGGTGGTGCAGGACAACCTGGTCAAGGGGGCTTCCGGCCAGGCCGTGCAGTGCATGAATCTGATGTTCGGCCTGGAAGAAGGCATGGGCCTGAACAACATCGCGCTGCTGCCGTAACCGCAGGCGGGCAGCGTGGCCAAGAAATGGCAGGGGCGCGGCGCCTCGGCACCGGCAACCGTGCTGGTGGAGCAGAAGGCGCCGCTGTTCAAGCGCATCGCCGCGATTGCCATCGCGCTGGTGCTGGGTGGCGTGCTGGTGGTGTGGGGCGTGGACCTGGGGCAGCGCATCTTCGGCGCCAGCCAGGGGGCGCCCACTGCGCAGCAGCAGCTGGAACTGGTGCAGGCCGAACTGCTGCAAGTGAGCGCCGAGCGCGATGCCTTATTGGCCATTGTGAAGCAGGCCGGCCTGCCGCTGCCGGGCGAAGAAGCGAAAACTGTTGCCCCTGAACCAAAGCCGGTACAGGAAATCAAGCCTTGACAGCATGAGTTCCGACTAAGGTCTATAATGGCCGTATGAATTTTGAGGAGTACCACATGAATGCAGTAGCCGAAGTGCAAGACGAAGTAATCCCGGTCCCTATCGTGTTCACCGACAGCGCCGCGCAGAAAGTTGCGCAACTGATCGAAGAAGAGGGCAATCCAGACCTGAAACTGCGCGTATTCGTGCAGGGTGGCGGCTGCTCGGGCTTCCAGTACGGTTTCACGTTCGATGAAATCGTCAACGAAGACGACACCACCATGGATAAGAACGGCGTGCAACTGCTGATCGATTCCATGAGCTACCAGTACCTGATCGGCGCCGAAATCGATTACAAGGACGACCTCGAAGGCGCGCAATTCGTCATCAAGAACCCGAACGCCAGCTCGACTTGCGGCTGCGGTTCCTCGTTCTCGGCTTAACAGAAGCCTGAGGCCGCCCCGCGCGGCACTTGCACGGCGGACAAGCTTGCTTGCTCCGCCGTTTTCCGTTGTGCGCGCCGGTCGGACCAGGCGCCGCCTTGCCACGCTTTAGCGCGGATACAGGGCCCCCAGCACGCGCTCGCCGCGCGCACCCGTCACCGCCGGCACATTGCCGGCCAGCCGCTCATTGAAGCGGAACGCCAGCCACGCGAAAGCCAGCGCCTCCACCCGGTTCGGCTCTACGCCCAGCGCTGCGGTCGATTCCACCGCCACGCCCAGTTCGGCCGCCAGGCTGCGCATCAGCACGCCGTTATAGGCGCCGCCGCCGCACACGTACACCGCCTCGGTTTTCGGCGCCTGCTCGCCGATGGCGCGCGCCAGGGTCAGCACGGTCAGCTGCGTCAGGGTGGCTTGCACGTCCTGCGGCGCGGCCGATGCGTAGGGTGCCAGCCGGGCATCCAGCCAGTCCGCGTGGAACAGGTCGCGGCCGGTGCTTTTCGGCGCCGGCAGCGCGAAGTAGGGCTCGCGCAGCATGGCGTCCAGCAGCGGCTGGATCACCTTGCCGGTGGCGGCCCAGGCACCGTCGTCATCGTAGGCCTTGCCCTGGTGGCGGGCGATCCATTTGTCCATCAGCACGTTGCCGGGCCCGGTGTCGAAGCCGGTGGTCCTGCCGTCGCCGTGCAGCACGCTGATGTTGGCGATGCCGCCGATATTGGCCACCACGCGGGTCTTGCCCGGCAGGCTGAACAGCGCCTGGTGGAACGCCGGCACCAGCGGCGCGCCCTGGCCGCCGGCGGCCACGTCACGGCTGCGGAAGTCCGCCACCACGTCGATGCCGCACAGCTCGGCCAGCAGCGCCGGGTTGCCGGTCTGGCGCGTAAAGCCCAGTTCCGGCCGGTGGCGGATGGTCTGCCCGTGCGAGCCCACGGCGCGCACATCGGCCGGCTTCATCTCGGTTTGCGCCAGCACGTCCGCCACGCACTGCGCGTAGTACTGCGCCAGCGTATTGGCCGCCAGCGCCTCGCGTTCCAGCTCGTTCGGGCTGGCCGCCTGCAGCGCCATCAGCTCCTCCCGCAGCGCCGGCGGGAACGGCACATAGGCCGCCGCCAGCGTGCGCGCCGCGCCGGCCCAGAAATCCACCAGCACCCCATCCACCCCGTCCAGGCTGGTCCCCGACATCAGGCCGATAAACAGGCTCATACGCCACCTCCTCATAGTTTCCCGCTATTGTGCCTCACCTCAGCCAAAATGGGGTCAGGGTTAATATTGCAAAAATAATTAACCCTGACCCCATTTTGCTTGGGCGAAAAAAAACGGCGCCGATTCGGGCGCCGTCCTTGCTTCCGGATGGGAAGCTTATTTTGCGGCCAGGCTGGAGGCGTTGGCGTTGGTGGGGCGCAGCAGCGCGAAGCGGTGCATCATGTCGCCGGAGACCATCTTGAAGCGCGACAGCTCGGCGGCGGTCAGCGGGGCTTGCGCCTGCACGTTGAGCTTGTTCGGGTCCCTGGCTTCGCCGCCGACGCGGAATTCGTAGTGCAGGTGGGCGCCGGTGGACCAGCCGGTGCTGCCGACATAGCCGATCACGTCGCCCTGGCTGACCTTGCTGCCTTTTTTGATGCCGGGTGCGAAGCGGCTCATGTGGGCGTAGGCGGTGGTGTAGTTGGACCAGTGCTTCAGCACCACCAGGTTGCCGTAGCCGCCCTGCGAGCCGGCAAAGTCCACCACGCCGTCGCCCGAGGCGCGGATCGGGGTGCCGGTGGCGGCCGCGAAGTCGATGCCCTTGTGGGCTTTCCAGTTGCCGGAGATCGGGTGCACGCGCATCGAGAAGCCGGACGAGATACGGGAGAATTCCAGCGGCGATTTCAGGAAGGCCTTTTTCAGGGACTTGCCGTCGAAGCTGTAGTAGCCGCCGCCCTGGTTGCTGGCCGGGTCTTCAAACCACACCGACTGGTAGGTCACGCCGCGGTTGGTGAATTCGCCGGCCAGGATGCGGCCGGCGCGGATGAACTCGCCGTCCTGCCAGAAAGTTTCGTAGACCACGTTGAAATGGTCGCCGCGCTTCAGGTCGGAGCGGAAGTCGATATTGGTGGAGAACATTTCCACGATCTGGCGCACCACGCTGTCGGGCAGCTTGGCGCCGTCGTTGCTGGCGTCGGTGGCCGCGTACAGCGAGGAGGAATTGATGGTGCGCGCATGCATTTCCACGCGGCGCTCCAGCTTGGCCGCTTCTTCGCTGGCAGTGAAGCCGTCGCCCTTGCGGCTGACCAGGATGTTCTTGACCGGCGTGTCCTGGCTGTCGACCACGGTGGCGCGCAGCCACACCAGGTTGCCGTTCTCGTCGGTTTGCGCTTGCACGCGCTTGCCGGTTTTCAGCTGCATCACACCTTTCGCCACCTTGTCCTTCTTGATGAAGGTTTCGGCCGCGTCGTCTTCCACGCCGAGTCGGGTCATCAGCGTGGCGAGCGTGTCGCCGGCGCGGATGCGTTCTTCGTGGACGTACTTTTCGGTGGATTCTTGCTGCTGGAGGGCGCCGATTTGCGCGGAGATGTTCGGAAGTTCGAGGGCGGTGGAGACTGACTTGACCGGCAGGTCCGCCGCGTCTGGCGCGAGCGGCGCTACGCCGGCCGCACCGAAAGCGCACACAGCAAGGAAAATTGCCGATGCACTCATGATGCGCGCCTTGCGCGTCGAACCTAGCAAGTTGACCAAGCCTTGGCTTGTGAATTTGTTTATAGGGTTCATGCAATCAGTTAAAATTTACCGCTTGAACTGTTCCGAACTTTGATGTTTTTGTAATTGTCGTCTTATCGAGTTTTCATGCGGCAAGATTGATGGGATCGCGAATTATATCAAACTATCGGACTCATCCTACATTTTCACGAGAATTGTGCCTCCCTTATGGTAACTGCAACCCAAACCGCTCTGCCGCTGACCGACCGCGTGCAGGAAGCGCTCGCCATCACCAAACGCGGTGTCGATGAGCTGCTGATCGAATCCGAATTCGCGCAAAAGCTGGCGCGTTCCGAGCAGAGCGGCGTGCCGCTGCGCATCAAACTGGGCCTGGACCCGACCGCGCCGGACTTGCACCTGGGCCATACCGTGGTGCTGAACAAGATGCGCCAGCTGCAAAACCTGGGCCACCAGGTGATTTTCCTGATCGGTGACTTCACGTCCATGATCGGCGACCCGTCCGGCCGCAACGCCACCCGTCCGCCGCTCACGCGCGAGCAGATCGAAGCCAACGCCGCCACCTATTTCAAGCAGGCCTCGCTGGTGCTGGACCCGGCCAGGACCGAGATCCGCTACAACTCCGAGTGGTGCGACCCGCTCGGCGCGCGCGGCATGATCCAGCTGGCCTCGCGCTACACCGTGGCGCGCATGATGGAGCGCGACGATTTCACCAAGCGCTTCAAGAACGGGACCCCGATCTCGGTCCATGAGTTCCTGTATCCGCTGATGCAGGGCTACGACTCGGTGGCCCTGAAGGCCGACCTGGAACTTGGTGGCACGGACCAGAAATTCAACCTGCTGGTGGGCCGCGAACTGCAGAAAGACTGGGACCAGGAGCCTCAGTGCATTTTGACCATGCCGCTGCTGGAAGGTTTGGACGGCGTGGAAAAAATGTCCAAGTCGAAGAACAACTACATCGGCATTACCGAGCCGGGCAACACCATGTTCGCCAAGATCATGAGCATTTCCGACGTGATGATGTGGCGCTACTACGAACTCCTGTCGTGGAAAACGATCGAAGAGGTAGCGGCGCTGAAGCGCGCCGTGGAGCAGGGCGGCAACCCGCGCGACGCCAAGGTGGCGCTGGCGCAGGAAATCGTCGAGCGCTTCCATTCGCGCCAGGCGGCCGAGGACGCGCTGGCCGACTTCGTCAACCGTTCCAAGGGCGGCATTCCGGACGACGTGCCGGAAATCACCCTGGCCGGCGCGCCGGCCGGCATCGCCCAGTTGCTGAAGCAGTCCAATCTGTGCGCTTCGGTATCGGAAGCCACCCGCATGGTGGATCAGGGCGGCGTGCGCGTGGATGGTACCGTTATCAGCGACAAGGCGCTGAAGCTGGACGCCGGCACGTTCGTGCTGCAGGTGGGCAAGCGCAAGTTCGCGCGCGTCACCTTGACGGCATGATAGGGCTGCTGCAGCGGGTCAGCAGCGCGGCCGTGGTGGTCGATGGCGCGACCGTGGGCGCCATCGATGGCGGCCTGATGGTGCTGGTGTGCGCCGAGCGCGGCGACAGCGAGCGCGAAGCAGACGCCCTGCTCAACAAGCTGCTGGGCTACCGCGTGTTTGCGGACGAGGCGGGCAAGATGAACCGCAGCGTGGCCGACGTGGCCGGCGGCTTGCTGCTGGTGCCGCAGTTCACGCTGGCGGCCGACACCAAGTCCGGCACGCGCCCGTCGTTCACGCCGGCCGCCGCGCCGGCGGACGGCGCGCGGCTGTTCGAGTATTTCGTGCGCCAGGCGCGGCTCAGGCATGCGCGAGTGGCCACCGGCCAGTTCGGCGCCGACATGAAAGTGTCGCTGACGAACGATGGTCCGGTAACGTTCTGGCTGCAGGTCGAGCCTAAACTACAGTGAAAAAACAGTGAAACAACCAGGAAGCGGGAGGCTGCGGTGAAACTGTGGAGTGACTCTTTCAAGAACGGCGGCAGGATTCCTGCCGAATTCGCGTTTGCCGAGCCGGACCCGCTGGGCCGTCTCAGGCTGGCCGCCAACCGCAATCCGCACCTGGCATGGAGCGAGGTGCCGAACGGCACCGAGTCGCTGCTGCTGCTGTGCATAGACGGCGACGCGCCCGCCAGCGCCGCCAAGGTCAACCAGGAAGGCCAGACGCTGGATGCGGCCGACGAGCGCGCCGATTTCTACCACTGGGCGCTGGCCGACATCCCGCCTGCGCTGGCTTGCATTGCCGCCGGCCAGCTGGCCGACGGCGTGGTGCCCAAGGGCAAGCCCGGGCCGGACACGGCCTTGGCCGTGCTGGACGGCACGCAGCATCCGTTGCGCCAGGGCATCAACGATTACACCGGCTGGTTCGCGGGCGACCCCGGCATGGCGGGCGACTATTTCGGTTATGATGGCCCCTGCCCGCCGTGGAACGACTTGCGGGTGCACCACTATGTGTTCCGGCTGTACGCGCTGGACGTGCCGCGCCTGCCGGTCGACGGCCGTTTCACCTGCGTGCAGGCGTACCAGGCCATGCGCGGCCACATACTGGACGAAGCACAAATCATCGGCGCCTATAGCCTGAATCCGCAGGCGCGCTAAACCAGGGTTACATGACTACCAGCATCCTATTGATACGCCATGGCGAAACGGCGTGGAACGCCGTGCGCCGCCTGCAAGGCCACATCGACATTCCCCTGAACCTGGAAGGCCAGCGCCAGGCCGAGGCGCTGGCGTCCGCGCTGGCGTCCGAACCGTTGCACGCCATCATCGCCAGCGACCTGCAGCGCGCGCTGCAGACCGCGCAGGCGGTGGCCGGCCAGCAGCGCGGCGCCGGGGCGCAGCGCAAGGTCCAGCAGGACGTCCAGCTGCGCGAGCGCTGCTACGGCGTGTTCGAAGGCATGCTGTACGCCGACATCGAGCGCACCTATCCGGCCGAATTCGCCGCCTGGCAGGCGCGCGACATCGACGCCGTGATGCCGTCCGGCGAGCGGGTGGCCGAGAGCTTCCGCCAGTTCTTCCAGCGCTGCATGGACGGCATCGCGGCCTGGGGCGAGCGCCATCCGGGCCAGACCATCGCCATCGTGGCCCACGGCGGCGTGCTGGAGTGCGCCTACCGCGCCGCCACCGGCATGACGCTGGACAGCCCGCGCGACTTCCAGGTGAAGAACGCCAGCATCAACCGTTTTACTTTTGATAACGGCAGGCTGGCGCTGCAAAGCTGGGGCGAGAGCGCGCACCTGGAACCGCTCGTCCTGGACGATATTATCTAAGCCGCATTGGTTGAAAATTCTGCCCGGAAACACAGTTTCATAACTGCCAAGCTGCACAAGCACGGGAATCAGAATAAATAGTGCTTATTATTTGTGCACGCCTTGGGTTAGAATAGACGGTTTCCCCGCTCCACTTTCAGGCATACCCAGTGCAAATCGGTCCTCACATTCTCCGCAACAATGTCTTCGTCGCCCCTATGGCGGGCGTGACGGACAGGCCGTACCGGCAGCTGTGCAAGGAGCTGGGCGCGGGTTACGCGGTGTCGGAGATGGCGGCGTCGAATCCGCGCGTGTGGGCCTCGGAAAAGAGCGCGCGCCGCATCGACCACGCCGGCGAGATGGAGCCGAAAGCGGTACAGATCGCCGGTTCCGACCCGCAGGAACTGGCCGATTGCGCAAAACACAACGTCGACAAGGGCGCCCAGATCATCGACATCAACATGGGCTGCCCGGTCAAAAAAGTGTGCAACAACTGGTGCGGTTCGGCGCTGCTGCCGCACGAGGACCTGGTCGAGCGCATCCTGCATGCCGTGGTGGGCGCGGTGGACGTGCCCGTGACGCTGAAATTCCGCACCGGCTGGGACCGCGAAAACAAGAACGCGCTGCGGATTGCCCGCATCGCCGAGCAGGCCGGCATCCAGATGCTGACCCTGCACGGCCGCACCCGCGCCGACGGTTATACCGGCGACGCCGAATACGACACCATCGCTGCCGTCAAGGCATCGGTGGCCATCCCGGTGGTGGCCAACGGCGACATCACCTCGCCCGAGAAAGCCCGCTATGTGCTGGACAAGACCGGCGCCGACGCCGTCATGGTGGGCCGCGCCGCCCAGGGCCGGCCGTGGATCTTCCGCGAGATCGACCATTACCTGCGCACCGGCACCCATCTGCCCGCGCCGCTGGTGGCCGAGGTGGCCGCACTGATGGACGACCACCTGCAGGCGCACTACGCCTTTTACGGCGAGCGCAAGGGCTTGCTGACGGCGCGCAAGCACATCGGCTGGTATGTGCGCGACCTGGAAGGCGGCGAGGAATTCCGCCAGCGCATGAATCGCCTTGAGTCCACGCAAGAACAGTTGCTGTCGGTCAAAGAATTTTTCGAATCCCAATGGAAGTATGGCGAGCGGTTACAATACCGCCTCGCCGAAGAAAAGCTGGCCGCCTGAACGGCGCCGGCGTGGCAGATCAATTAGCAGAAATATATAAAAATGAGCAAAGAAAGCATTCAGGAAGTCGTCCAGAAATCGCTGGAAGATTACTTCAACGATTTGGGCGAGCAGCAGGCGTCGAACATCTATGACATGGTCGTGCTGACCGTGGAACGTCCGATCCTCGAAGTGGTCATGACCCGCGCCGACGGCAACCAGTCGCATGCCGCGCAGATGCTGGGCATCAACCGCAACACCCTGCGAAAGAAATTGCAGGAGCACGGCCTGCTGTAAGGTCCGCTGACGTCCCGGCTTGCATGGCTGTGACCGGCCAATGCGGCCGGCGAGTGTCCCTTGTCCCCACAGAACATTCAACAACCTAGCCACAGCCATGATTAAACAAGCTCTCATCTCCGTTTCCGACAAGACCGGCGTCCTGGACTTCGCCCGTGCCCTGTCCACCATGGGCGTCAACATCCTGTCCACCGGCGGCACCGCCAAGCTGCTCGCCGACAACGGCGTTGCCGTGACCGAAGTGGCCGACTACACCGGCTTCCCGGAAATGCTGGATGGCCGCGTCAAGACGCTGCACCCGAAAGTGCACGGCGGCATCCTGGCGCGCCGCGATTTCCCGGAGCACATGGCCAAGCTGGAAGAGCACGGCATTCCGACCATCGACATGGTGGTGGTGAACCTGTATCCGTTCCAGGCCACGGTGGCCAAGGACAGCTGCACGCTGGACGACGCGATCGAGAACATCGACATCGGCGGCCCGGCCATGCTGCGCTCGTCGGCCAAGAACCACAAGGACGTGGTGGTGATCTGCGACCCGTCCGACTACGGCCACGTGCTGGCCGAGATGAAGACCACCGACAACGCGCCCGGCTACGTGTCCTACGAAACCCGCTTCATGCTGGCCAAGAAGGTCTACGCGCACACCGCGCAGTACGACGGCGCCATCGCCAACTACCTGTCCAGCCTGGGCCCGGACCGCGAGCACGCCACCCGCGCCGCCTACCCGCAAACGCTGAACGCGCACTTTGAAAAAGTGCAGGACATGCGCTACGGCGAAAACCCGCACCAGTCGGCCGCGTTCTACCGCGACCTGGCGCCGGTGGCCGGCGCGCTGGCCAACTACACCCAGCTGCAGGGCAAGGAACTGTCGTACAACAACATCGCCGACGCGGACGCCGCGTGGGAATGCGTGAAGTCGATGGGCAGCTTCGACCAGTCGGCAGCCTGCGTCATCGTCAAGCACGCCAACCCGTGCGGCGTGGCGCTGGGCGCCAACGCGGCCGACGCCTACAAGCGCGCGCTGCAGACCGACCCGACCTCGGCCTTCGGCGGCATCATCGCCTTCAACGTGGAAGTGGACGGCAGCGCCGCCGCCGAACTGGCCAAGCTGTTCGTGGAAGTGCTGATCGCGCCGTCGTTTACCGCGGAAGCCAGGCAGATCCTGTCGGCCAAGCAGAACGTGCGCCTGCTGGAAATTCCTTTGGGCAACGGCGTCAACGCGATGGACTTCAAGCGCGTCGGCGGCGGCCTGCTGGTGCAGTCGGCCGACTCGAAAAACGTGCTGCTGGCCGAGCTGAAAGTGGTGACCAAGCTGCAGCCTACCCAGCAGCAGCTGCAAGACCTGATGTTCGCCTGGCGCGTTGCCAAATACGTCAAGTCCAACGCCATCGTCTTCTGCGGCAACAACATGACGCTGGGCGTGGGCGCCGGCCAGATGAGCCGCATCGACTCCGCGCGCATCGCCTCCATCAAGGCGCAGAACGCCGGCCTGACCCTGGCCGGTTCGGTGGTGGCGTCGGATGCCTTCTTCCCGTTCCGCGACGGCCTGGACGTGGTGGTTGACGCCGGCGCGAGCTGCGTGATCCAGCCGGGCGGCTCGATGCGCGACCAGGAAGTGATCGACGCCGCCGACGAGCGCGGCGTGGTGATGCTGTACACCGGCACCCGCCACTTCCGCCATTAATCGCAGTCAGGTTCCCGGAAACGGGGCCGGACGGGGAAACCTGTCCGGCCCCGTTTTTATTGCACTGTGCATATATACAGCTTTTGCTGCTTGCCAGCCATGTTGTTGATGTACAATCCGAGCATGATTATTCTCGGCATCGACCCAGGCTTGCGCACCACCGGCTTCGGCGTCATCCACAAGCAGGGCGCGAAGCTGCGCTACATCGCGTCCGGCACCATCAAGTCTGGCGAAGGCGACCTGCCGACCCGGCTCAAGGTCATCCTGGACGGCGTCGGCGAAGTGGCCGCCACCTACCAGCCGGACTGCTCGGCCATCGAAAAAGTCTTCGTCAACGTCAATCCCCAATCGACCCTGCTGCTGGGCCAGGCGCGCGGCGCGGCCATCTGCGCGCTGGTCAGCAACGGCCTGTCCGTGGCGGAGTACTCGCCCACCCAGCTCAAGCAGGCCGTGGTCGGCACCGGCAAGGCCGCCAAGGCCCAGGTGCAGGACATGGTGGCGCGCCTGCTGGCGCTGCCCGGCCTGCCGGGCTCGGATGCGGCCGACGCGCTCGGCGTGGCCATCTGCCACGCCAACAGCCACGACGCGCTGGCCATGATCGCGCTGGCCGGCGCGCTCCCGGACCAGGCCGGCCAGGCCGGCAGCCCCCTGGCCGGGCTGCGCATGCGCCGCGGCCGCCTGGTCGATTAAACCCATACTGAAGGTTCACACATGATCGGACGTCTCTCCGGCATCCTGCTTGAAAAAAATCCCCCGCAACTGCTGGTTGACGTGCAAGGCGTCGGCTACGAAGTCGACGTGCCCATGAGCACCTTCTACAACTTGCCCGGCGTGGGCGAGAAGGTGGTGCTGTTCACTCATCAGGCCATCCGAGAGGACGCGCACCTGCTGTTCGGCTTCGGCAACGCTGAAGAACGCGCCGTGTTCCGCCAGCTCATTAAAATCAGCGGCGTGGGCGCGCGCACCGCGCTGTCCATCCTGTCCGGCATGTCCATCGCCGACCTGGCGCAGGCCGTTACGCTGCAGGAATCGGGCCGCCTGGTGAAAGTGCCCGGCATCGGCAAGAAGACCGCCGAGCGCCTGCTGCTGGAGCTGAAAGGCAAGCTGGGCGCGGATATCGGCGCCGGCCACGCCCACCCGGTGCACGACGCGCAAGCGGACATCCTGAACGCGCTGATCGCTTTGGGGTATTCTGACAAGGAAGCGCTGCTGGCGCTGAAGACCGTCCCCGCCGGCGCCGGCGTGTCGGACGGCATCAAGCAGGCGCTCAAAGCGCTGTCCAAAGGTTAAAAAGTAATGAGCATCCAGACCGACAATTTCACCGAGCAGCGCATCATCGATGCCGCGCCCTCGTCGCCGAACGAGGAGGCCATCGAACGCGCCTTGCGCCCCAAGCACCTCGATGAATACGTCGGGCAGGCCAAGATCCGCGACCAGCTGGAAATCTTCATCGCCGCCGCGCGCGGCCGCAAGGAAGCGCTGGACCATACCTTGCTGTTCGGCCCGCCCGGCCTGGGCAAGACCACGCTGGCCAACATCATCGCGCGCGAAATGGGCGTGAACCTGCGCCAGACTTCCGGCCCGGTGCTGGAGCGTCCGGGCGACCTGGCGGCCATCCTGACCAACCTGGAAGCGAACGACGTGCTGTTCATCGACGAGATCCACCGCCTGTCGCCGGTGGTCGAGGAGATCCTGTACCCGGCGCTGGAAGACTACCAGATCGACATCATGATAGGCGAGGGCCCGGCGGCGCGTTCCGTGAAGCTGGACCTGCAGCCGTTTACCTTGGTGGGCGCCACCACCCGCGCCGGCATGCTGACCAACCCGCTGCGCGACCGCTTCGGCATCGTGGCGCGGCTGGAGTTCTACACCGTGCCCGAGCTGACCAAGATCGTCAGCCGCAGCGCCGCGCTGCTCAAGGCCAGCATCGACGTGGAGGGCGCGGCCGAAATCGCGCGCCGCGCGCGCGGCACGCCGCGTATCGCCAACCGCCTGCTGCGCCGCGTGCGCGACTTCGCGGAAGTGAAGGGCAACGGCGACATCACGCGCGAGGTCGCCGCCGCCGCGCTGGTGATGCTGGACGTCGACACCGTCGGCTTCGACGTGATGGACCGCAAGCTGCTGGAGGCGGTGCTGTACAAATTCGGCGGCGGCCCGGTCGGCATCGGCAACCTGGCGGCCGCCATCGGCGAGGCCGCCGACACCATCGAGGACGTGCTGGAACCGTATTTGATCCAGCAAGGCTACCTGCAGCGCACGCCGCGCGGCCGCGTGGCCACGGCGGCGGCCTACCAGCATTTCGGCGTCACCCCGCCGCGCACCAATCCAACCGGCGACTTGTGGGACCAATAATGCGTAACGCAACCTTCACTACGGCGGCGCGCCTGGCCGCCGCGCTGGCGCTGTGCGCGCCGGTCTTTGCGTCATCCGCCGCGCAGGCCGCCTTGCCGGTGTACGGCTACGAAATCAAGCGCAGCTATCCGCACGACCCGCAAGCCTTCACGCAAGGCTTGCTGTTCCAGAACGGCATCCTGTACGAGAGCACCGGCCTGAACGGCCGCTCATCGGTACGCAAGGTGGCGCTGGAAACCGGCAAGGTGCTGCTCAAGACCGACATCCCGCCGCAATTCTTCGGCGAAGGCATCACGGCGGTGGGCAATGTCATCATCGGCCTGACGTGGACCAGCCAGACCGGCTTCATTTTCGACAGCGAAACCCTGCAGCTGAAGCAGACCTTCAGCTACCCCGGCGAAGGCTGGGCGCTGGCGACCGACGGCGAGCGCCTCTACATGAGCGACGGCACCGCCTACATCCGCGTGCTGGACCCGAAAACCATGCAGCAGACGCGCCGCATCCGCGTCACCGCCGACGGCGAGCCGGTCACGCAGATCAACGAGCTGGAGTGGGTGGAAGGGCAGATCTACGCCAACATCTGGCAAACCGACAAGATTGCCCGCATCGATCCGTTCAGCGGCCGCGTGCTCGGCTGGATCGACCTGAGCGGCCTGGCGGCCAAGGCTGGCATCGAAGCGGGCGGCGACAATGTCCTCAACGGGATCGCCTACGATAGCGCGAAGCGCCGCCTGTTTGTAACCGGAAAGCTATGGCCCAAGCTGTTTGAAATCGAGCTGAAACGCAAATAGCTATGTTGCAACAGGCGATAACACCTCGCCAACTCCGGCGCCGATTCGGCGGCGTGGCGCCTGTGGACGGGCTGCGACAGTAACTTTCGGTCGTAACGAAGCGTCATTGAATGTTGCGGTGTGCAGGGTTAGGCTGCTAAATATTGCCTTGCGGTATCACAAGGCCAGCCCAGCCACTGCACCCTCTTCAGTTCGATCGGACACCTCCCCATGGACATTACCGTTCCCCGCCTCGTCAGCTTTTCCATGTCCTCCACGCTGGACCTCAGCCTGGGCTCGCGCAACCTGGCGCTGCGGGTGGACGCGCGCGATGAAGTCGGCGGCTCGGGCCCCGGCTGGGCGCAGGTCTGGATGCAGCAGGCGCCGCTGTCGCCGCTGGGGCCCAGCCAGGCCATCGCCATCGGCTTGCCGGGCAGCGCCGACCCCTTGAGCGATGGCTCCTCCAGCCGTGTGTTCCCGCTCAGCACCGCCACGCCGCCTGGCGTCTACAGCGTCTACGAAGTGGAAGTCTTCGACCTGGCGGGCAATGTGCGCCACTACTTTGAAAGCGACCTGAAGGCCATGGGCTTCAACACCTCGGTCACGGTGACCGGCGGCGTGGCCGACACCACGGCGCCGGTGCTGACCGGGCTGGTGCTGCCCGGCGTGGTGGACCTGAGCAGCGGCGCCCAGCAGCTCAGCTTCACCGCCCACGCGCAGGACGGCGAGGGCGGCAGCGGCGTGGCTGGGGTGGACCTGTTCTTCGACCGCGACTTCTATCTCGACACCTTTACCGGTCCGGCGGTATCGATCGGCGGCTTCGTCGGCGGCAGCGACACCTTCTTCGACGGCACGCTGAACACGGCGGCCTACACCGGCACGCTGTCGGCCGAAACCGCGCTGGGCACCTACAACCTGTTGAGCGCCGTGGTCACCGATCAAAGCGGCAACTCGACCGAATACAGCGCGGTCCAGCTCGCGCTGATGGGCATCACCACCCAGTTCGTGGTGCAGGACGGCACGGTGCAGGGCGCGCCGCCGCCCAGCCCGTCGCTGGTGCTGGGCAGCGCGGGCCTCGACGAAGTGAAGTACGCGAAGGCCAGCACCGAGTTCACGCTGCGCAAGTCCGCCGGCGGCTTCCTGGCCACCGACGGCCACGGCATCAGCGACGCGCTGGTCAACGTGGAGCGGGTGGTGTTCTCCGATCGCACCATCGGCCTGGATGTGGACGGCAACGCAGGCCAGGCCTACCGCCTGTACCAGGCCGCCTTCGACCGCCAGCCGGACCTGCCCGGCCTGGGCTTCTGGATTGCATCGCTCGACGCCGGCGTGGCGCTGCGCGACGTGGCCTCGTCCTTCCTGGGCAGCCCCGAGTACGCGCGGCTGTACGGCAGCGGGCAGTCCAACCAGCAATTCGTCACGGAGCTGTACCACAACATCCTGCACCGCGATCCGAAGCAGGCGGGGCTGGACTTCTGGGTGAACGCACTGGACAATGGCGCCATGCGTGCGCAGCTGCTGGTGGACTTCAGCGAAAGCCCGGAAAACATGGCGCAAGTCATCGGCACCATAGAGCACGGCATCGCCTATATTCCTTTTTAAGAAAGCAGTACATGCAAATTTGGGTGGACGCGGACGCTTGTCCGGCCGTGATCAAGGAGATCCTGTACCGGGTGGCCGAACGTACGCAGATGCAGGTCACCCTGGTGGCGAACCAGCTGATGCGGGTGCCGCCGTCGCGCTTCGTGCGCTCGGTGCAAGTGCCGTCCGGCGCGGACGTGGCGGACCAGGAAATCGTGCGCCTGCTGGCGCCGGGCGACCTGGTCGTCACGGCCGACATCCCGCTGGCGTCGGACGTGCTGAAGAAGGGCGGCCTGGCGCTCAATCCGCACGGCGAGTTCTACACCAATGACAACATCGCCCAGATGCTGACCATGCGCGCCTTCATGGAAGAACTGCGCAGCGGCGGCGTCGACACCGGCGGCCCGGCGCCATTCAGCCAGGCCGACAGCCGGAGTTTCGCCAACACGCTGGACCGCCACCTGGCCAAGGTGAGAGCCGCCGGCCTGCGCGGCGCCGGCCCGGCCCCGGCCCATCCTTAATTACTGTTCCACCAGCTCCACGCGGCGGTTTTTGGCGCGCCCGGCCTCGCTGCCGTTGGACGCCACCGGCGCCAGGCTGGCCACGCCGCGCGCCAGCAGGCGCCTGGTGTCGATCTTGTAGGTGCCACCCAGCGCAGCCACCACGGCTTCCGCGCGCTTTTGCGACAGCGTGCTGTTGGCTTCCAGGCTGCCCTGGTTGTCGGTGTGGCCGACGATGGCCACCTTCAGCTGCTTGTTCTGCGTGAGCAGCTTGCCCATTTCGTCCAGCTGGGTCTTGGATTCCGGCCTGAGCCCGGCCTTGCCGGTGTCGAAGAACACGCCGTACAGGGCGATCTTGCCCTCTGCGGCCAGGCCTTTGCCCAACTCGTCCGCGCTCACCGTGACGTTGCCGGCCTTCATTGCGCCCGATTCGATCACCTGCAGGAAATAGGGGCTGCCGACGCCGTTGTCCTTCTGCGTGCTGGAGGCCGGCTGCACCGTGAGGATGGCCGTCACATTGCCTTCCGGCCGCGCCAGCTGCGCCACCAGGTAGCGCGGCGGGTAGTTGCCGTTCTCGCCCAGGCGGGTGATCGAGGAATAGCCGCCGACGAAGGCTTGCGGCTTTTCCGACCAGCTTGCCGCGTAGGCGCCCAGCTTCTGGCGGGCGCACTGTTCCGGCACGTCGCAGGCGTACAGGATCTTGAAGCGGCTGCGCTCCAGTGCCGCCTGGTAGCTGCGGAATACTTCCAGGTCGCCCACGCTGGCCGGCGCGACATAGTAGTAGTTATGGAACTTGCCTTCCAGCGGCATGCTCTTGCCGTCGCCCAGCGGCACCACGGCCTGCTCGAAATTGATGCTGCCGGCGTTGGCCAGGATGGAGCCCTGGAAGCGGCTCAGCAGCGGGTAGTCGCTGGCGCCGGCCTTTTCCTTGTAGCTGCCGCCGGCGGCGCCGGCCAGCAGGGGCATGCAAACGGAGAGGGCGATCAGCGCGTGGCGGCGGACGGACGGCATGGCTTTTCCTTTTCAAAAGAACAACACGGGAATATAGGCGTTTTGGGCTGTTCGCCGCGCACGCCTGAGTTGTCCCACGCGCGGTTCCGCTCTGTTGTTCCACTCAGTTGTTCCGCTCAACTGATCCATTCTGCAACACCTGTCTCAACACGGCTCGTTGTGGCACGGCGCACAGGTGCCGTGCACGGCGCGAGGCCGCACGGCACGGAAGTTGCGAGGGTAGGGATGAACGTCCCGGGGCGCACGCTTCGGGGCTTCAATCCACTCATATACCCAAGGAGACTGTCATGCAATGGAGCAAACCCGAATTCATCGACTTCCGTTTCGGCTTCGAAATCACGCTGTACGTTTTTAATCGCTAAGGCTGGCCGCAGCCGCCGGCTTCGGGCGGCGGCTGCGGCGCCGATCGGACGCATCATGAAAATTATCGTACTCGGCTCGGCGGCGGGCGGCGGTTATCCGCAGTGGAACTGCAATTGCCGCAACTGCGACGGCCTGCGCCGGGGCGCCATCCGCAGCCGCGCGCGCACCCAGTCGTCCATCGCGATCTCGGCCAACGGCAGCGACTGGCTGCTGGTCAACGCATCGCCCGACATCCTGGCGCAGATCCGCGCCACGCCTGCCTTGCAGCCGGCCCGCGCGGCGCGCGACAGCGGCATCGCCGCCGTGCTGCTGATGGACGCGCAGGTGGACCACACGACCGGCCTGATGATGCTGCGCGAGGGGCGGCCGATCCCGCTGTACTGCAGCGCGCCCGTGTGGCAGGACCTGCAGGGCGGCTACCCGCTGGCGAAGGTGCTGGGACATTACTGCGGCGTGCAATGGCGCGAGCTGGCCGTTGCGCGCGGCGAGCCCTGCAGCTTCGCGGTGCCGCAGCTGGAGGGCATCCGTTTCACGGCCGTGCCGCTCGACAGCAAGGCGCCGCCTTATTCGCCGCACCGCGAGCAGCCGCAGCCGGGCGACAACATCGGCCTGCTGGCGCACGACCTGCTCACCGGCAAAAAGCTGTTCTACGCGCCCGGCCTGGGCGCCGTCGCGCCATTGACCGCTGCCGCCATGCGCGAAGCCGACTGCCTGCTGGTGGACGGCACGTTCTGGACCGAGGACGAGATGATGGCGCAGGGCTTCTCCGGCAAGCCCGCCGCCGCCATGGGCCACCTGCCGCAGTCCGGCGCCGGCGGCATGATGGAGGTGCTGGACGGCTTGCCGGCCAGCCGCAAGATCCTCATCCACATCAACAACACCAACCCCATCCTCGATGAAGACTCGCCGCAGCACGCCATCATGCGCGGGCGCGGCATCGAGCTGGCCTACGACGGCATGGAGATACTGCTATGAACATGGCGCCCCGCTGGGATCCGCTCACTTTCCAGGCGCAATTGCTGGCCAAGGAAACGCACTACCACATCCACCATCCCTTCAATGTGCGGATGCAGGAAGGCAGCCTGACCCCGGAGCAGCTACGCGGCTGGGTGGCCAACCGCTTCTACTACCAGATCCGCATTCCGCAGAAGGACGCCGCCATCCTGGCCAACTGCCCGGACCGCGAAACGCGCCGCCGCTGGCTGCTGCGCATCCTCGACCATGACGGCTGGGGCGACAACGAGGGCGGCATCGAAGCCTGGTCCCGGCTGGGCGAAGCGGTCGGCATTGCGCGCGCCGAACTGTGGTCGCTGCAGCACGTGCTGCCCGGCGTGCGCTTCGCGGTGGACGCCTACGTCAACTTCGCGCGCCAGGCGTCGTGGCAGGAGGGCGTGTGCTCATCGCTGACCGAGATGTTCGCGCCCCGTATCCACCAGGACAGGCTGGCCAGCTGGCCGCGCAACTACCCGTGGATAGACCCGGCCGGCCTGCACTACTTCCGCAGCCGGATTTCGCTGGCCGAGCGCGACGTGGAGCACGGCTTGCAGGTGACGCTGGCGCATTTCGTCACGCGCCCGCAGCAGGAGCGCGCGCTGGAGATACTGCAATTCAAGCTCGATGTGCTGTGGTCGATGATGGATGCGATCGACCGCGCCTACGGCTAGTCAACCAAGTGAGGCAAGCATGGAAACGATGACCAGTCAGCCCCGGCTTTCGCGGATGTTCCGCCTGCAGTGGGAAGAGGCGCAGGGCGCCTATGTGCTGCTGTACCCGGAGGGTATGGTGAAGCTGAACGGCAGCGCGGCCGAGATCCTCAAGCGCTGCGACGGCCGCAGCGCCTTGCCGGA
Source organism: Massilia sp. Root351 (assembly GCF_001425045.1). Classification (GTDB taxonomy): domain Bacteria; phylum Pseudomonadota; class Gammaproteobacteria; order Burkholderiales; family Burkholderiaceae_D; genus Rugamonas. The sequence continues at coordinate 99,408 of NZ_LMDJ01000004.1, forward strand.
CATCGTGGCGCAGCTGGAGCAAGCCTTCAACGCCAGCGGGCTGGCGGCGGACGTGCAGGCCTTCGTGGCCGATGCGCGGCAGCGGGGCTGGCTTGTCTGAGGCGGCCACCCGGCAGGCTGGCGACGCACCGGTGGCGCCTGTGGCGCCGCCCTTGTGGTTGCTGGCCGAGCTGACCTACCGCTGCCCGCTGCATTGCGCGTTCTGCTACAACCCGGTGGACTACGCGCGCAACCGCGCGGAGCTGACGACCGAACAGTGGCTGGACGTGCTGCGCCAGGGGCGCGAGCTGGGCGCCGCGCAGCTGGGCTTCTCGGGCGGCGAACCGCTGCTGCGCGATGACCTGGAACTGCTGGTGGCCGAGGGGCGCCGGCTGGGCTACTACACCAACCTGATCACGTCCGGCATAGGCTTGACCGAGGAGCGCCTGCGCCGCCTGTCGGAGGCGGGCCTGGACCACATCCAGCTGTCGTTCCAGGATTCCACGCGCGAGATGAACGACTTCCTCAGCAGCACCCGCACCTACGAGCTGAAGTCGCGCGTGGCGGCGCTGATCAAGCGTTTCGAGTATCCGATGGTGCTGAACGTGGTGCTGCACCGCTTCAATCTCGACCATGTGGACCGCATCATCGACATGGCGCTGGCGATGGGGGCGGAATACCTGGAGCTGGCCAACACGCAGTATTACGGCTGGGGCCTGGTGAACCGCGCCCAGCTGATGCCGACGCAGGAGCAGCTGCGCAGGGCAGAGGCGGTGGTGGAGCGCTATCGCGAGCGGGTCGGCGACCGTTTGCGCATCCTGTTCGTGGTGCCGGATTATTTCGAGGGCAGGCCCAAGGCCTGCGTGAACGGCTGGGGCTCGATGTTCATGGCGGTGGCGGCGGACGGCGCCGCGCTGCCGTGCCATGCGGCGCGCAGCATCCCGGGGCTGGCGTTCCCGCACGTGGCGCAGACCGGCCTGCGCGACATCTGGTACCACAGCGAGGCGTTCAACAAGTTTCGGGGCGACGCGTGGATGCAGGAGCCGTGCCGCAGCTGCGAGGACAAGCACAAGGACTTCGGCGGTTGCCGCTGCCAGGCGCTGGCGCTGGCCGGCGACGCGGCCGGCACGGACCCGGTGTGCGCCAAGTCGCCCCGGCACGGCGAGCTGAAACAGATCGTGGTGCACGCCCACCGCGCGCAGGCGGCGGGCACGCTGCAGCCGCTGGTGTTCCGTAGCGACGCGAATTCGCTGCGGCTGTCGGAACCGCTGCCGGCGCCCGAGCCGGAGCAGCAGCCGGTCTAGCGCACGGCTGCCTTACTCCTGGCGCAGCCAGGTCTGCGAGCGGCCGAACATCGGCACGCCGACGTAGCCGCGCACCTTCAGCTTCTTGCCGCCGTCGGCCAGTTCCATCTTGCTCTTGTAGACTTTGCCGTCTTCCGGATCGACGATCTCGCCGCCGGTATAGGCGTCGCCATCTTTCTTCAGGCCGGTCAGCAGCTGCATGCCGATGATGGGCTGGTCCTTGCGCGCGTCGGTGCACTTGTCGCACTTGGGATTCTGTTCCTGGTCCGGGGCGCGGAACAGCTTCTCGATTTTGCCTTGCAATACGCCGTTGCTCTCGCTGATGCGGATCAGCGCTTTCGGCTTGCCGCTTACGTCGTCGATATTCTTCCACAGGCCGACCGGCGAGGCGTCATTGGCGAAGGCGGGGGCCATGGCCATGATGGCGGCGGCGAAGGCGCCGGTGTTGATCCAGTTGCGCATAAGGTTGTCTCCAGGGTTATATTTGTCTGGCGAGTGTAGCGGTAAAAAATAGAGTAGTCGTTCGATTTTTCACGAGGACGAAAAAAAGCCGGCGCGAGGCCGGCTTGCGGGGGAGTGCGGCGGGCTTAGGCTGGCAGCTTGGCCAGCTGTTCGCGCATCTTCTCGATGGTGGCGGTGAAGTTGGCCAGGCGTTCCTTCTCCTGCGCCACCACGGCCGCGGGCGCGCGCGCCACGAAGCTTTCGCTGGACAGCTTGGTGCTGGCCTTGGCGATTTCCGCGTCGATGCGGGCGATTTCCTTCGACAGGCGCTCGCGCTCGGCCGCCACGTCGATTTCCACTTTCAGCATCAGCTTGGTGGTGCCGACGATGGACACGGCCGCCGTGGTTTCCGGCAGCGCGTCGACGATGGCCACGTCGGCCAGCTTGCCCAGCGCCTGGATGTACGGCGCGTACACGGCCAGGCGAGCCTTGTCCTGCGGCGACGACGCTTCCACGATCAGCGGCACGCGCAGCGACGGCGCCAGCTTCATTTCGCCGCGCAGGTTGCGGGTGGCGTCGGTCAGCGTTTTCAGCTCGCCCATCCAGGCTTCGGCCGCTTCGTCGATGTTGGCCAGGTTCGGCAGCGGGTATTGCTGGGTCATGATTGATTTGCCCGCGCTGTCCTTGCCGGCCAGCGGCGCCACGGCCTGCCACAGTTCCTCGGTCACGAACGGGATGATCGGGTGCGCCATGCGCAGCACCACTTCCAGTACGCGCAGCAGCGTGTGGCGGGTGGCGCGCTGCTGGCCTTCGGTGCCGTTCTGGACCTGCACCTTGGCCAGCTCCAGGTACCAGTCGCAGTACTCGTCCCACACGAACTTGTAGATGGTGCTGGCGATGTTGTCGAAGCGGTAGTCTTCGAAGCCCTTCACCACGTCCGCCTCGGCCTTCTGCAGCAGCGAGATGATCCACTTGTCGGCCTGCGACAGGTCCGCATCGCTGGCGCTGCAATCCTTGCCCTCGGTGTTCATCATCACGAAGCGGGTGGCGTTCCACAGCTTGTTGCTGAAGTTGCGGTAGCCTTCGCAGCGGCCCAGGTCGAAGTTGATGTTGCGGCCCAGCGAGGCGTAGGACGCCATCGTGAAGCGCACCGCGTCGGTGCCGTAGGCGGCGATGCCTTCCGGAAACTCCTTGCGGGTGGCCTTGGCGATCTTCTCGGCCGTTTTCGGGTTCATCAGGCCGGTGGTGCGTTTTTCCACCAGCGCGTCGATGCCGATGCCGTCGATCAGGTCGATCGGGTCGAGTGTGTTGCCCTTGGACTTGGACATCTTCTGGCCCTGCGAATCGCGCACCAGGCCGTGCACGTACACGGTGTTGAACGGCACCTTGCCGGTGAAGTGCGCGGTCATCATGACCATGCGCGCGACCCAGAAGAAGATGATGTCGAATCCGGTCACCAGCACGGACGACGGCAGGAAGGCCTTCAGGTCAGGCGTTTCTTCCGGCCAGCCCAGGGTGGAGAAGGGCACCAGCGCGGACGAGAACCAGGTGTCGAGCACGTCGCTGTCGCGGCGCAGGGCGCCGGTGCTGCCGGCCGCCTGCTGCTTGGCCACGGCTTCGGCTTCGGTGCGCGCCACGAAGATGTTGCCCTGCTCGTCGTACCATGCAGGGATCTGGTGGCCCCACCACAGCTGGCGCGAAATGCACCAGTCCTGGATGTTGTTGAGCCACTGGTTGTAGGTGGTGCTCCAGTTTTCCGGCACGAATTTGATCTCGCCGCTGGCCACTTTTTCCAGCGCCACGTCGGTGATCGACTTGCCCGGGTTGAAAGTGCCTTCAGGGGCCGGCTTGCTCATGGCGACGAACCACTGGTCGGTCAGCATCGGTTCGATGACCACGCCGGTGCGGTCGCCGCGCGGCACCATCAGCTTGTGCGGCTTGACCTGCTCCAGCAGGCCTTGCGCGTCCAGGTCGGCCACGATCTGCTTGCGGGCGGCGAAGCGGTCCATGCCCTGGTAGGCGGCCGGCGCGTTGTCGGCGATCTTCGCGTCCAGCGTCAGGATGGTGATCATTTCCAGCTTGTGGCGCTGGCCGACGGCGTAGTCGTTGAAGTCGTGCGCAGGGGTGATCTTCACGCAGCCGGTGCCGAAGGCCTTGTCCACGTAGGAGTCGGCGATGACGGGGATCTCGCGGTCGCACAGCGGCAGCTTGAGCATCTTGCCCACCAGCGCTTGGTAGCGCTCGTCGGTCGGGTCCACGGCCACGGCCACGTCGCCCAGCATGGTTTCAGGACGGGTGGTGGCCACGGTCAGCGAGCCGCTGCCATCGGCCAGCGGGTACTTGATGTACCACATCGAACCGTCTTCCTCTTCCGACACCACTTCCAGGTCGGACACTGCGGTGCCCAGCACCGGGTCCCAGTTGACCAGGCGCTTGCCGCGGTAGATCAGGCCCTGTTCGAACAGGCGCACGAACACTTCGGACACCACTTTCGAGCGCGGCTCGTCCATGGTGAAGTATTCGCGGGCCCAGTCAGGGGAGGTGCCCATGCGGCGCATCTGGCCGGTGATGGTGGAACCGGATTTCTCTTTCCACTCCCAGACTTTTTCGATGAACTTTTCACGGCCCAGGTCATGGCGCGAAATCTTCTGCGCGTCCAGCTGGCGCTCCACCACGATCTGGGTGGCGATGCCGGCGTGGTCGGTGCCCGGGATCCAGGCGGTGTTATGGCCCAGCATGCGATGGTAGCGGGTCAGGCCGTCCATAATGGTCTGGTTGAACGCGTGGCCCATGTGCAGCGTGCCGGTCACGTTCGGCGGCGGCAGCTGGATGCTGAAGGAAGGCTTGGACAGGTCGAGGGAGGCGGCGTAGTAACCGCGCTTCTCCCACTCGCTGCGCCAGAACTGTTCAATGTCGGCGGGCTCGAAAGACTTGGCTAATTCCATGATGTTGGGCTGTGTTGTAGGCGAAAACGACCATTATAAAGGGGCAATGCCCCCTGCGCATGCCGCCGGCACCGCAGTGCACAATTTTTTTGGCCATGCTTAGGCCCTATAATGCTGCCATATTGATAATTTTGACGGCCATATGGACGCAGTTGCAACCAGTACGCCCCGTAAGCGCTCCGCCGCGCGGCGCTGGATCAGCCGCGGTTTTCTGGCCTGGGCCGTTTTATCGAGCGTCTGGCTGGTCAATTCCTACCGCACCCAGGGCGTGGACAGCCGCTTGCTGCAGGCCGATGCGCGCGCCGCCGTCCGGGAGGACGCCGCCTACCTGGAATTCCAGCCCGCAGCGCCCGGCGCGCGGACCGCGCTGCTGTTCTTTTGCGGTGCGGGCGTGGCGGCGCAGGCTTACGCGCCGTTGCTGCGGCCGGTAGCGGACGCTGGCTTCCCGGTCGTCATCGTCAAGTTGCCCTACCGTTTCGCGCCGCTGCAATCGCACAAGGCCGAGGCGCTGGCACGCGCCGCGAGCGCGATGGCGGCGCATCCCGGCGTTGCCGGCTGGGTGGTGGCCGGGCATTCACAGGGCGCTGCGCTGGCGGCGCGCCTTGCCGGCGGCGGCGGGCGCGGCGCCGCAGCGCTGGTACTGATCGGCACCACGCATCCGAAGGAGCATAGCCTGGCAGCGCTCACCATGCCGGTGGCCAAGGTCTACGCCGGCAATGACGACGTGGCGCCGGCGGCGCGCGTGCTGGCCAACTGGCGCCTGCTGCCGCCGCAGACGGAGATGGTGCAGATCGTGGGAGGCAACCATGCCCAGTTCGGCCATTACGGCCGCCAACTGGGGGACGGCGCGGCGACCATCACGCGCGAAGCGCAGCAGGAGCAGGCGCGCGCGGTGCTGCTGAAGGCGCTCCGCCGCGCCGCCCTGTAGCGCGTTGCCGGTGCTAAGATGCGCCCATGTCCGCACCTCGTTCCGCACCACCCTTTGTTTCCCGCCTGCTGCGCTATGCCTGGGCTTCCCCATGCACGGCGCTCGGCCTGTGCCTGGCCGCTCCCGCCTTCCTGTTCGGCGCCCGCTCGCGCCTTGCCGACGGCGTGGTCGAGGTGGCGCTGTCGGAGCGCGGGCAGGCTGCCTGGCTGCGCAGGCTGCCCTTCACCGCCATCACGTTCGGCCATTGCGTCATCGGCACCACCGCGCAGGAGCTGGAACGCCTGCGGCCGCACGAGCATGAGCATGTGCGCCAGTATGAAAGGTGGGGGCCGGTGTTCCTCGCAGCCTATCCACTGGAAAGCCTGTGGCAGATGCTGCGCGGCCGGCGCGCCTATTTCGATAACCGCTTCGAACGGCAGGCACGCTCCAGGGAAGTCCATCTGTAAGCAAATACAGCAAGTTGTAAGCACGTGTAAGGGGCGTCAACCGCATCGGCTCCGGCCGCGTTTTTCGCTCAGTGACACGGCAAACGTGCCCTACACCACAACTTTGATAGAGGACTCTGAACATGAAAAACGTAATCGCTACCCTGATCGCCGGCCTGTTCGCTACCGCAGCATTTGCTCAGACCCCAGCCCCTGCCGCAGCACCAGCCGCCACCACGGTGCCGGCCGCCAAAGCTGAAGCCAAAGCGGTGAAAGCGGAAGCCAAGGAGCACAAGGAAGTTGCGAAAGCCGAAGCCAAGGAAACCAAGGCCGTCGCCAGCGCCCACGAAGACATGGCCAGCGCCAAAGCGGACGCCAAAGTAGAGAAAGCCAAGGCGCACGAGAAGTCCGAAAAAACCAAGGCCAAGGCGCATGCCAAGGCTGCAAAAGAAGTAAAGCCTGCGGAAGTGGCGAGCGCACCTGCCGCCAAGTAATCGGCTTCCGCCTTGACAGAAATCCCCGCAATTGCGGGGATTTTTTTTGCCGGTACAATCGCTCCAACTTCAAGGAGCCGACCATGACCCCAGCCAACCTGTTTGCCGACGCAGCCCCGCCGCCCGAAGGCGAACGCTTCGAAGCGCTGCTTAGCCACAAAGGGCTGCTGGTGGAGCGCATCGTCAGCTCGTCGAAAATCGCATCGCAGGAATATGTGCAGGAGCAGGACGAATGGGTGGTCCTGCTGCAGGGCGAGGCGCTGCTGCAAGTGGATGGCGAGAGCGTGCAGCTCAAATCCGGCGACTACCTTTTCATCCCCTCGAGAACCCCGCACACGGTGCTGAGCGTCAGCGACGGCGCGCTGTGGCTGGCGGTGCACCTGCACAGCCGCTGAGCGGCAGCGCGCCTGGCGCTATCGCGGTTCAACGATGGTGCCCGCCGCCGTATCGCGCACCGCGAAGCCCGCCGCCTCGATGGCCAGCCGCGTGGCGTCCGCGTCGGCCCAGCGCCTTTCCGAGCGCGCCAGGTCGCGCGCGGCAGCCAGTTGCTGCACCGGCTCAGGAATGGCGTGCCGGGGCGGCGTCCACTCATCCAGCCTCAGGCCCAGCACCTGGTCCAGCCACCGGATGGTCGCTTTCTGCACTGCGCCCGGAAGCGGGGATTTCAGCAGCTCCCACATCAGTGCCAGCGCCCTGGGCGTATTCAGATCCTGATTCAGGTTGGCCAGCATCGCCTGCCGGTATGCGGGATCGGGTCGGCCGCCGTCCGGCAGGCGATGGCAGGCCTGGCGCAGGCGGCCGAGCGCCGTGTGCGCGGCATCCAGCGCGTCCCACGAGAACGACAGCGGCGAGCGGTAGTGGGCCGACAGCGCCAGATAGCGGTATGCCAGCGGATCGTAGCCGCGCTCGGCAACTGTGGCGAGGCGCAGGAAACCGCCGTCGGACTTCGACATCTTGTCGCCGCCTTCCAGCTTCAGGAATGCGCCGTGCAGCCAATAGCGCGCCGGCGGGTGGCTGTGGCATGCCTCGTGCTGTGCGATCTCGTTGGTATGGTGGACCGGGATATGGTCCTCGCCGCCGATATGAATGTCGAACAGCGCGCCCAGATAGCGGGTGGACATGGCCGAGCATTCGATGTGCCAGCCCGGGAAGCCCCGGCCCCAAGGACTGTCCCACTCCATCTGGCGCTGTTCAGCGCCGCTGAATTTCCACAGCGCGAAATCGGTGGCGGAGCGCTTGTCGCGAATGTCCACGCGGTGGCCGGACTGCTGGCCCGCGATGTTGAGGCGCGCCAGGTGGCCGTAGCGTTCCAGGCGCTGCGTGTCGAAGTAGATGCCGTCCGCCGTGCGGTAGGCAAAGCCGTTGCGCTCGATCTCGGCAATGAAGGCGATCTGTTCTTCTATGTGCTGCGTGGCGCGTGCCCATACCGTCGGCGCCTGGATGTGCAACTGCGCGAGATCCTGCTGGAACGCCCTGGTGTAGAACTCCGCAATCTCCCACGCCGACTGGCTGGTGCGGCGGCTGCCTTTCTCCATCTTGTCCTCGCCGGTATCGGCGTCCGAGGTCAGGTGCCCGACGTCGGTGATGCAAAGCACGTGCGTAACTTGGTAGCCGTTCAATGCCAGCACGCGCCGCAGCACGTCGCCGAACAGGTAGGTGCGCAGGTTGCCGATATGCGCGTAGTCGTAGACCGTCGGTCCGCATGCGTAAAGGCCGGCCTTGCCCGGTTCAAGCGGCTTGAAAGGACGCAGCTCGCGCTGGTAAGTGTCGTACAGCATTAGCTCCGGGATTTGCTCCATTGAAGGCTCCAAAAATGCAAAAGGCCACAGGAGCAGAAACTCGCTGTGGCCGATAGAAAAACTGAGGATGTGTGGGGTAACGCGATCAGCAGGCTTCTATGGCCTGCGGGGACATGCTTCGAAATGTGCGGCTTGCGCCGATTGCGGGATGGATGGCGTGATCATTTTCCGATAGTAGCACGAGTGCGCGAGAGGGGGCCAACTGTAAGCAATTGCAGCAAGTTGTAAGCGCGTGTAAAGGCCGTCAACTGCCGGGGGGCGGGCCGCGTTTTCTGCCCAGTGACACGGCACATGTGCACGAGATAGAGGAAGCAGCAAAGCCAGCTGCCCCTGCAGTGAAGTAAGCAGTAAAAAACAACCTAAACCGTTTATATCATTACAGAGGAAATACATCATGACCAAGACCATCGCTACCCTGATCGCCGGCCTGTTCGCTACCGCAGCTTTCGCTCAAACCCCGGCTCCTGCCGCCGCCGCAGCAGCACCTTCGGCCAAGACCGAAGCGGTTGCCGCCAAGGCTGAAGTCAAGGAAGCCGCCAAGACCGACGTGAAGGCGGAGCCAGCGAAGGAACACAAGAAGACCGTGAAGAAAGTGCGTCACACCAAGACCGAGAAGGAAGCCAAGCCAGCGGAGAAGACCGCAAGCGCTCCGGCCGCCACCCCGGCCACCGCGGCCATCCCGGCTACTGCGGCCACCCCGGCAGTCGCTTCGGCAGCCAAGTAATCGCAGCACTGGACACTGAAGACAACGCACACTCACTGAACAAGGAAAAACCATCATGACCAAGACCATCGCTACCCTGATCGCCGGCCTGTTTGCTACCGCTGCATTCGCACAATCCCCGGCCACGGCCACCGCGCCGTCGGCCAAGGCCGAAGCCAAAGTAGAAAAGGCAGAGAAGTCGAAAGAGAAGGCGCACGCCAAGGACGGCAAGCACCACGCCGACAAGGCAGCGCATGCCGCCACCCCGGCCACGCCAGCCGCCCCGGCTTCGGCAGCCACCCCGGCTTCATCGGCAGCGCCTGCAACGGCTGCAACCCCGGCCGCGCCTGCTGCGCCAGCGACTCCGGCGCACCCCGCCAAGTAATTCCAGGCGCTTCGCGTCAGCCCCGCTTCGGCGGGGCTTTTTTGTTCCGGGATGCCCGGTTATCATAGGCGCTCGTATAGTTGACGGAGCAGGGCAGTGAAAGCGTTTGTGGCGGGATGGATGATGATGGCGGCCGGCGTAGCGGCGATGGTGGCGCAAGCTGCGCCTGCGGCGCAGGCGCGCGCACCGCAGGAGGTGTCGCTGATCGAACTGGTGGCCAACCCGGCCCGCTTCGACGGCAAGCAGGTGCGCGTTACCGGCTACCTGGTGCGCGAGTTCGAAGGCGACGCCATCTACTTTCACCGCGACGACTACGACCATGGCATCCGGCGCAACGGCCTGTGGGTCACCTTCAGCAAGGATGGCGCGGACCTGCGCTGCAAGACCTTGCGCTACGCTTTCGTGCAAGGCAAATTCGTGGCGAAAAACCGTGGCCATCTTGGCTTGTGGAGCGGTGCGATTGAAGGCATTGCCAGCTGCGGCGTGTCCCGCTAGGCGCTGTTAAGCCTGAGACATCGCTCGCAGCTGTGTCTATTTTTGTAATTTTTTTGACTCCGTTCCCGCCACTGTTTACCTTGGGCCGCCTGAAAACCGACTCCTGGAGACTGACATGGCAGCTCGTATCAACGCATTGATCGTCGCCGGCCTGCTGGCCGGCGCGTCCGCCGGCGCCTGCGCGCAGAACGGCACGATATGGATCACCGTGGGCGACGCCGCCTACGAGCAGCTCAAGAAGAACGCGCCGCAAGCGGTCAAGCGCGAGAGCCGCTCCACCATGGTCACCAGCGTGGCCGCCGGCGGCGCCAACGCCATCGCCGCCCAGGAGAAGGTGCACCTGGTGGAGGTGAGCGAGCAGCAGATGCTGGCGCTGTCGGCAGCCGTGCACAAGGAACTGCACCGCTGCGGCGGCTTCATGGCGCACGTAAGCGAAGCGGCCGGCATTTCCGCGCTGGCGCCCAAGACCACGCTGGCCGTCCTGGCCGTGCCGCGCCCCTCATACGCGATCGACCAGCAGACCGTCATTAATCCTCTGCTGCCGCAGATGCAAGCGTCCAACATCGCCCAGACCATCATCGACCTGTCGGCGCACACCAACCGCTACTACACCACCACCAGCGGCGTGGCCGCCTCCAACTGGCTGAAGCAGAAGTGGACCACCATGGCGGCCGGCCGCAGCGACATCACGGTGACGCAGTTCACGCACGCGGCCTATCCGCAGAAGTCGGTCGTCGCCACCATCGCCGGCACCGACAACGCTGCGGAAGTGGTGGTGCTGGGCGGCCACCTGGATTCGATCAGCGGCAGCGGCACCGGCGAGTCGACCCGCGCGCCAGGCGCGGACGACGACGCCTCCGGCATCGCCAGCATGACCGAGGCGCTGCGCGTCATGATTGCCAGCGGCTACAAGCCGCGCCGCACCATCAAGATGATAGGCTACGCCGCCGAGGAAGTCGGCCTGCGCGGCTCGCAGGAAATCGCGCAGTACCACAAGAACAACAACATCAACGTGGTCGGCGTGATGCAGCTGGACATGACCAACTACAAGGGCTCGCCGTCCGACATCTACATCTACACCGACTACACCGACAGCCAGCAGAACACCTTCGTCGCCAACCTGATCACCACCTACCAGCCCACGCTGACGATAGGCTACGACAAGTGCGGCTACGGCTGCTCGGACCATGCCTCCTGGACCGCCGCCGGCTACTGGACTTCGATGCCGTTCGAGACCTCGTTCTCGCAGGACAACCCCTACATCCACACCGCCAACGACACCTACGCCAACAGCGGCAACCAGGCCGACCACGCGCTCAAATTCGCGCGGCTGGGCCTGAGCTTCGCGGTGGAGCTGGGCAGCGACGGCCCGGGCGTGCTGCCGCTGCCGGACAAGGTGGAAACCTTCAGCGGCAGCCTGGCCCGCAACCAGACCCGCAGCTTCGGTCCGTTCAAGGCCGGCGCAGGCAGCTTCAAGGCTTCCACCACCGGCAGCGGCGACACCGACCTGTACGTGCGCAAGACCAGCGTGCCCACCACCAGCACCTATGACTGCAAGTCCGACGGCTCGACCAGCACCGAGAGCTGCACCGTCACCATGGCCGCCAACGGCGATGTGTACGTGCTGCTGAACGGCTATTCCGCTTCCAGCTACACGCTGACGGTAACGTACCGCCCGCAATAGGCGGTATTGTTTCAAATATAAGTTGTACACAGCTATGGGAGATGTATAATTCGATTCGCTGCCGCAAGGCGGCACACGCTAGGGGTCCTGCGTCGCGAAAGCGGCGCGGGTGAGAAATACCCTCCGAACCTGATCTGGATAATGCCAGCGAAGGGAAGCTTTAGGCCTCCATCCGCAACGCCGCGCGCCCGCGCTTCGGGGTGCGCGCCGCTGCCGCGATTTGCCGAATCCTCCTTTGCTGGCTCCTGTAGCTAACAAAGGAGCCAAATGAACGCCAATCCGAAATTCCTGTCCGCCACCGCCGAAGTGGACAGCGCAGCCATCGCGCCACTTCCTAATTCCCGCAAGATCTACGTCGAGGGCAGCCGCCCGGATATCCGCGTACCCATGCGCGAGATCTCGCAGTCCGACACGTCCGCCTCGTTCGGCCACGAGAAGAATCCCCCCATCTACGTGTACGACACCTCCGGTCCGTACACCGACCCCGAGGTGCAGATCGATATCCGCTCCGGCCTGGCCACGCCGCGCCTGCCGTGGATACTGGACCGCGACGACACCGAGGAACTGGACGGTCCGACCTCGGAGTACGGCAAGCAGCGCCTGGAAGACCCGGCGCTGGCCGAGCTGCGCTTCAACCTGACGCGCAAGCCGCGCCGCGCCAAGGCCGGTGGCAATGTGACCCAGATGCACTACGCGCGCCAGGGCATCATCACGCCCGAGATGGAGTTCGTCGCCATCCGCGAGAACCTGCGCCGCAAAGAGTACCTGGAAGAGCTGAAGGCGTCCGGCCCGATGGGCGAGCGCATGGCCGACCTGATGGGCCGCCAGCACCCGGGCCAGAACTACGGCGCCTCCATCCCGGCCGAGATCACGCCGGAATTCGTGCGCGAGGAAATCGCCCGCGGCCGCGCCATCATCCCGGCCAACATCAACCACCCGGAAGTGGAACCGATGATCATCGGCCGCAATTTCCTGGTCAAGATCAACGCCAACATCGGCAACTCCGCCGTCACCTCGTCCATCGGCGAGGAAGTGGAGAAGATGACCTGGGCCATCCGCTGGGGCGGCGACAACGTGATGGACCTGTCGACCGGCAAGCATATCCACGAAACGCGCGAATGGATCATCCGCAACAGCCCGGTACCGATCGGCACCGTGCCGATCTACCAGGCGCTGGAAAAGGTCAACGGCAAAGCCGAGGACCTGACCTGGGAGATCTTCCGCGACACGCTGATCGAACAGGCCGAGCAGGGCGTGGACTACTTCACCATCCACGCCGGCGTGCTGCTGCGCTACGTGCCGCTGACGGCCAAGCGCCTGACCGGCATCGTCTCGCGCGGCGGCTCCATCATGGCCAAGTGGTGCCTGGCGCACCACAAGGAATCCTTCCTGTACACGCACTTCGAAGACATCTGCGAAATCATGAAGGCCTACGACGTGTCCTTCAGCCTGGGCGACGGCCTGCGTCCCGGCTCGATCTACGACGCCAACGACGAAGCGCAGCTGGGCGAGCTGAAGACGCTGGGCGAACTGACCCAGGTGGCGTGGCAGCACGGCGTGCAGGTGATGATCGAAGGCCCGGGCCACGTGCCGATGCAGCTGATCAAGGAGAACATGGACCTGCAGCTGGAGCAATGCAGCGAGGCGCCGTTCTACACGCTGGGCCCGCTGACCACCGACATCGCGCCCGGCTACGACCACATCACCTCCGGCATCGGTGCCGCGCTGATCGGCTGGTACGGCACGGCCATGCTGTGCTACGTCACGCCCAAGGAGCACCTGGGCCTGCCGAACAAGGACGACGTCAAGGACGGCATCATCACCTACAAGATCGCCGCCCACGCGGCCGACCTGGCCAAGGGCCATCCCGGCGCGCAGATCCGCGACAACGCGCTGTCCAAGGCGCGCTTCGAGTTCCGCTGGGAAGACCAGTTCAACATCGGCCTGGACCCGGACAAGGCGCGCGCCTTCCACGACGAGACGCTGCCGAAAGACAGCGCCAAGGTGGCGCACTTCTGTTCCATGTGCGGCCCGCATTTCTGCTCGATGAAGATCACGCAGGAAGTGCGCGACTACGCGGCCCAGGGCATGCAGGAGAAGGCCGTGGAGTTCGTGAAGAAGGGCGCGCAGCTCTACAGCAAGGCTTGAGCAGGCGGAGGGACCCATGACTTTTATCGCAATCGAGCTGAACGGCGAGCCGCGCAGCGTGCCGCCGCAGCACAGCCTGCAGGCCCTGGTGGAGGAGCTGGGGCTGGCGCACCAGGCGCTGGCGCTGGCGGTGAACCGCACCGTGGTGCCGCGCCAGGCTTGGCGCGGCCGCGCCCTGCAGCCGCAGGACAAAGTGGACATCGTGCGCGCCATCGGCGGCGGCTGAACAACACAAGGAGAGAGCAATGCGTGACCAAAACCAGAACGAGAACGAGGACCTGCTGACCATCGCGGGCAAGAGCTACCGCTCGCGCCTGCTGGTGGGCAGCGGCAAGTACAAGGACCTGCAGCAGACCCGCGAGGCAACCGACGCGGCGGCGGCGGAAATCATCACGGTGGCGATCCGCCGCGTGAATATCGGCCAGAACCCGGATACCCCCAGCCTGCTGGACGTGCTGCCGCCGTCGCAGTACACCATCCTGCCCAACACGGCCGGCTGCTACACGGCCAAGGACGCGGTCTACACGCTGCAGATGGCGCGCGAGCTGCTCAACGGCCACAAGCTGGTGAAGCTGGAAGTGCTGGGCGACGAGAAGACGCTGTTCCCCAACATGCCCGAAACGCTGGTGGCCGCGAAGGAGCTGGTGAAAGGCGGCTTCGACGTGATGGTGTACTGCAGCGACGACCCGATCCAGGCGCGCATGCTGGAGGACATCGGCTGCGTGGCGGTGATGCCGCTGGCGTCGCTGATCGGCTCCGGCATGGGCATCCTCAACCCGTGGAACCTGTCGCTCATCATCGAGCAGGCCAAGGTGCCGGTGCTGGTGGACGCCGGCGTGGGCACGGCGTCGGACGCGGCCATCGCCATGGAGCTGGGCTGCGACGGCGTGCTGATGAACACCGCCATCGCCGGCGCGCAGGACCCGGTGCGCATGGCGCGCGCCATGAAGCTGGGCGTGCAGGCCGGCCGCGAAGCCTTCCTGGCCGGCCGCATCGCGCGCAAGTTCGCCGCCTCGCCGTCGTCCCCGATGGCGGGCCGCATGGTATGACCGAGGGCATGACGGCGCGCCCGGCCAGGCCGCGCTGCGTGCTGGTGTTTTCCGGCGCCGATCCGTCCGGCGGCGCCGGCATCGCCGCCGACATCCTGGCGATCCACGCGCAGGGCGCGCACGCGCTGCCGGTCATCACCGCGCTGACGGTGCAGGACAACGACCGCGTCCACGAGGTGCTGCCGGTGGCGCCGGACGTGGTGTCGCGCCAGGCGCGCGCGCTGCTCGCCAAGGGGGAGGTCGACGCGGTCAAGATCGGCATTCCCGGCAGCGCGGCGAACGCGGCCGCGATCGCGCAAGTGATCGCGCAACTGCGCAGGACATCGCCGGAGCTGCCCGTGGTGCTCGACCCGGTGCTGGCCAGCGGCCATGGCGACCTGCTCTCGCGCGGCGATGCGGTGCAGGCGCTGGCCGTGCTGCTGCCGCTGGTGACGCTGATCACCCCCAACGGCCCGGAGGCGGCGGCGCTGGCCGCCGGCTACGGCAGCGCCGGCCCCGGCGACGACGCGATCGCGCGCGGCGCCGCGCGTGCGCTGCTCGATCAGGGCTGCCGCCACGTGCTGGTCACCGGCGGCCACGGCGCCGGCGACACCGTCATCAACCGCTGGTTCAGCGCGGCGACCGAGCCGGCGCCCTCGTCGGGCCACGGCTGGAGCTGGGCCCGCCTGCCGGGCGAGTTCCACGGCAGCGGCTGCACGCTGGCCGCCGCCATCGCCGCCCTGCTGGCGCACGGCTATCCCATGCAGCAGGCGCTGGCGCGGGCTCAGGGCTACACCCACCGCGCGCTGGCGGCCGCCTTCGCCATCGCTCCCGGACAGCGCATTCCGCAACGCTAGCCACTACTACACAAGAAAGAGAGACACGCCATGCAAGGACTTTACCTGGTAACCCCCGACTGGGACGACACATCCCGCCTGCTCGCCGTGAGCGAGCTGGCGCTGGCGCAAGGCGTGGCCCTGCTGCAGTACCGCCACAAGCACGCCGGCGCCGAATTGCGCATGGAGCAAAGCGCGGCGCTGCTGGCCCTGTGCCGCCGCTACAACGTGCCCTTCGTGGTCAACGACCATGTCGACCTGTGCCTGCTGATCGGCGCGGACGGCGTGCACCTGGGCGGCACCGACGCCCGCATCGCCGAGACCCGCGCGCGGCTGGGGCCGGGCGCCATCATTGGCGCCTCCTGCTACGGCGACATGCAGCTGGCGCTGGACGCGCAGGACGCCGGCGCCAGCTACGCCGCCTTCGGCGGCTTCTACCCGTCGCGCGTGAAGCAGTACGCCGTCACCACCCAGCCGGCCATCCTGGACGAAGCGCGCCGGCGCATCGGGCTGCCGCGCGTGGTCATCGGCGGCATGACGCCGCACAACGCCGCGCCGCTGGTGGCGCGCGGAGTGCAGATGGTGGCCTGCGTCAGCGGCGTCTACATGGCGCCGGACCCGGCCCGGGCCGTGCGCGATTTCAACGCCTTGTTCACCGCCCAGGCCGGGCACGAAGAAATTCGCTCCAGCGCGGCGTGATCGTTTTATAATCGGTCGCATTATCTTCCGCTCAAGGTTGCGACCATGAATGCACCCACCCCGGCGAAGCGCCTGATACTCATCGTCGACGACGACCAGTTGCTGGCCGCCTTCCTCAGCGAAGTGCTGGGCCATGCCGGCTACGACACGGTGCTGGCCTATTCGGCAGACCAGGCGCTGGCCCAGGTGGCCGAGCGCGAGCCGGACATGGCCCTGCTCGACATCCACATGCCCGGCATGTCCGGCCTGGAACTGGCCAAGCAGCTCAACCGCAACACGTCGGTGCCGTTCATGTTCCTGTCCGGCCGCGGCGACAGCGACGCCGCCAAGCAGGCCGCCGCCTACGGCGCGGTGGGCTTCGTGGTCAAGCCGGTGGACGAGCAGCACCTGATGCCGGCATTCGAAGCCGGCCTGGCGCGGGCCGACGAGATCCGCCAGCTGCGGCGCACCGAACTGAATCTGAACGCCGCGCTGGCCGCCGGGCGCGAAACCAGCCTGGCCGTGGGCCTGCTGATGTGCAAATTCCAGACCGACCGCAACACCGCCTTCGAAGTGCTGCGCGACCATGCCCGTTCCAGCCGCCGCAAGATCAATGAAATCGCCGACCAGTTGCTGACCGCCGAGGAAACATTGAATGGCTTGCATGCTGCTTTTAATACACGGCTGAAAAAATAAGATCTGCTTCTTTTCGGAAATACGCTAAACTACCGCCATAGCCCGGGGTCCTGAACCGCCCCCGCTCGCTTTCCCCATTCAGCGCGCCCTTTCCCTGCCGCTGTATCTGAATTTCGGCCCAGCTCCGCCGACCTTGCATCCTGAATTCAAGCAAACTGCAGCCCATGGCTGCGGGCGGAGAACACCATGAAAGACGATTTGAACACCCTGGACGGCGTCCTGGAAGAGCTGGCGGCCGAGTACCAGGAAGTGCCGCGCGTGCTGCACGTCGACGGCGACGGCGATTCGGCGCTGGTGCTGGCCACGCTGCTGGTGCCGGAAACCGAAGTGCACCACGCGGCCACGCTGGCCGACGCGGTGCGCGCCGTGGAGCAGGCCAGCTTCGCGCTGGTGGTGCTGGACCCCGACTTGCCGGACGGCGACGGCACCGAGCTGCTGCAGCGCCTGCGGCAGCAGCAGGAGAGCACCCCGGTGCTGCTGTACTCGGCGCGCCATCCCGGCCTGCGCACGCAGGCGCACGCCTTCCTGCCCAAGCCTTGGACCTCCCCACGCCAGCTGTGGCGCACCGTGTCCCACATGCTGGGCATCGAGCCGGTGGCCATGCAGGAGGAGACAACATGAGCGGCGAGCTTAGCAGCATCCTCTACGTGGAGGACGACCCGCACGTGCGCGGGGTGGCCAAGATGGCGCTCGAAGTGATCGGCCATTTCCAGGTGCGCGACTGCGGCTCCGGCAGCAACGCGCTGCTGGTGGCGGCCGATTTCCAGCCCGACCTGATCCTGCTGGACGTGCAGGCGCCGGGCAGCGACGGCGTGGCCACGCTGGCGCAGCTGCGCCGCATGCCGCACCTGTGCTACACCCCGGCCATGTTCGTCACCGGCCTGGTGTCGGCCGCCGACGTGGCGCGCTACGTGGCGGCCGGCGCGGCCGGCATCATTGCCAAGCCGCTCGAGCCGCTGCGGCTGGCCGGCCAGTTGCGCCGCCTGTGGAACGAACGGCGGACGGCGGGGGCGGGCTTGTTGCCGGTGTAATCTTGCATTCCTTGTTATCATGCGGGTTATCCCGTTTAATGAGACACAGGAAACAAGCATGAAAACCAAAGCAGCCGTGGCATGGCAATCCGGCGCTCCGCTGACCATCGAGGAAGTGGAACTGGGCGGCCCGCGCGAGGGTGAAGTACTGGTGGAGATCAAGGCCACCGGCATTTGCCACACCGATTACTACACCCTGTCCGGCGCCGACCCGGAAGGCATTTTCCCCGCCATTCTCGGCCATGAGGGCGCCGGCGTGGTGGTGGACGTCGGCCCCGGCGTGAAAACGCTGAAGAAGGACGACCACGTCATTCCGCTGTACACGCCGGAATGCCGCCAGTGCAAATTCTGCCTGTCGCAAAAAACCAACCTGTGCCAGTCGATCCGCTCGACCCAGGGGCGCGGCCTGATGCCCGACGCCACCAGCCGTTTCTCCATCGACGGCAAGCCCATTTTCCACTACATGGGCACCTCCACCTTCTCCAACTACATCGTGGTGCCGGAAATCGCGCTGGCCAAGATCCGTTCTGACGCGCCGTTCGACAAGGTCTGCTACATCGGCTGCGGCGTCACCACCGGCGTGGGCGCGGTGCTGTTTACCGCCAAGGTGGAGGCGGGCGCCAATGTGGTGGTGTTCGGCCTGGGCGGCATCGGCCTGAACGTGATCCAGGCTGCCAAGATGGTCGGCGCCGACAAGATCATCGGTGTCGACATCAACCCGGCGCGCGAAGAGATGGCGCGCAAGTTCGGCATGACGCATTTCGTCAACCCGACCAAGGTGGAAAACGTGGTGGACGCCATCGTCCAGCTCACCGACGGCGGCGCCGACTACAGCTTCGAATGCATCGGCAACACCACCACCATGCGCCAGGCGCTGGAGTGCTGCCACAAGGGCTGGGGCCAGTCCATCATCATCGGCGTGGCGGCGGCCGGGCAGGAGATCTCCACCCGTCCGTTCCAGCTGGTCACCGGCCGGGTGTGGAAGGGTTCCGCCTTCGGCGGCGCGCGCGGCCGCACCGATGTGCCGAAGATTGTCGACTGGTACATGGAAGGCAAGCTCAACATCGATGACCTGATCACCCACAAGCTCAAGCTGGAAGACATCAACCAGGGCTTCGACCTGATGAAGTCCGGCGAATCGATCCGTTCCGTGGTCGAATTCTAAGCGCCGCAGTTTCCCCGCCATTCCGCCGCCTGCACCGCGCAGGCGGCATTCTGTCGCAAATCCCCCGCACCGCCGCGCATTACGCGCTACCTTGATGCTCCGCCCCGCCACCTGCGCGGCTGGAAGTAGAAAAAAAGTTCTAGACAGTGCGTTCTAGATCATTTAATCTACATTGCATATTTCAAGGAGTCTTTCATGGCCGAGTTGCTGTCCCTGCTGATGCCCGCCATAGGCTGGTCGCTGCTTCACTTCGTCTGGCAGGGCCTGCTGATCGGCTGGGCGGCGTCGCTGGCCCTGCAACTGTTGCGCAACGCCCGCCCGCAGGCGCGCTACGCGGTAGCGTGCGTCGCCTTGCTGCTGTGCGCCGCGCTGCCACTGGCCGGCATCGTCTGGCGCGTGCTGGACGCGGCCGGCGCCGCGCCCGCCGCAGACCCTGCCGTGCTGATGATGGCCGGCTCCGGCGCGTTGGGCGGCGCCGCCGTGGCGATGCCGGTGCTGATGGAGGACGGCTGGCTGATCTCCTGGCAATACATGCTGCAGCGGCAGCTGCCCTGGCTGGTGCTGCTGTGGGCCAGCGGCGCCGCGTTCATGACCTTGCGCTTGTCGCTCGGACTGATGTGGGTGCGCGAGCGCACCCTGGAAGCGCGGCAGGCGCCCAACCTCCAATGGCAGCAGCGCCTGGACCGCCTGGCGCTGCGCCTCGGCCTGAACCGCCCGGTGCGCCTGGCGGTGGCCGAACACCTGGACTCGCCCATGACGGCCGGCTGCTGGAAGCCAGTGGTGCTGGTGCCGGCGTCCTTGCTCACCGGCATGCCGGCCGGCCTGCTGGAAGCGCTGCTGGCGCACGAACTGGCCCACATCAAGCGCCACGACTACCTGGTCAACCTGGTCCAGAGCGCCATCGAGATTTTGTTGTTTTACCACCCGAGCGTGTGGATGCTGTCCCGGCACATCCGCGACGAGCGGGAGCAGATTGCAGATGATTTAGCCGCAAGCACGCTCGGCGAACCGCGGCGCCTGGCCCTTGCACTGTCCGAACTGGACCGCTTCCAGTTCGCCACCCCCCAGCCTGCGCTGGGGGCTCAAGGAGGAAACCTCATGTCCCGTATTAAACGTCTGGTCCGCCCAGACAGCCAGCCGCTGAGCTGGAAGATTGCCGCGCCCCTGTTCGGCCTGTGCACCGCCTGCGCCGTGCTGTACGCCCACGCCGCGCCGCAGCCGCCGGCCGTGCCGCCGGCGCCGGCCCTCGACGCGCCGGCCGTCCCGGCCGTGCCCGCCGTCCCGGCCAGGATGGTGCCTGTTCCGCCGCCGCCCCCCCTGGCCATGCTGGACCCGCCGGCCGCCGCCAAGCCGCAGGTGCCGGCCGCGCCCGAAGCGCGTCCTGCGCCTGCACCTGCACCTGCACCTGCACCTGCACCTGCACCTGCACCGGCTCCCGCGCCTGCAGCCCGTCCGGCGCCGGCTCCTGCGCCTGCCCCGGCGCCAGCGCCTGCCCCGGCCGCCGTAGCCGCCCCCGCTGCGCCGGCCGCCCCCGCAGCCGCAGCGGCGCCGCCAGCGCCCATGCTGTCCGGCGAGCCTTCGGCGCGTGCGCCGGGACGCGTCCGCATGAACTTCGGACGCCTGACCATGAACGACAAGGCCAAGGATGCCTACGGCATCAAGCGTGGCGACGGCTATACCGCGATCTACTCCGGCCGTGGCGACATGGCGGAATTGAGCCGGCTGGAGGACGCCGTGAAGGGTGACTTCATCTGGTACCGCGACGGCAACCAGGCCTGGCTGATCAAGGATCCCGCCTTGCTGGCCAAGGCCAGCGCCGCCTGGGCGCCGGCCGATGCGCTGAACCTGCAAATGAAGGAGCACAACAAAGCCATGGAGCAGCACAACAAAGCCATGGAAGCGCTGAGCGAGAAGATGCGCGCCGCGTCCGAGCAGTCCGAGCGCGCCGGGCGCGGCGTGCAGCACGACAAGATCGAGCAGGTCGCGCGGCAGCAGGAAGCCGTGGCACGCAAGATGGAAGCCGTGGCGCGCAGAATGGAGCGCAGCCGCGACGCCGGTGCTGCCGGCGCCGATCGTGAAACGCTGCAGCGTGAAATGGACGCGCTGACAACGCAAATGGAGCCGTTCAAGCAGCAAATGAAGGAACTCACCGCCGAATTTGCGAAAGCGCACGCCGAGATGGCCGCCAGAAAAGCGCCCATGCAAGCACTGAGCGCGCAAATGCGCGAAGCCAGCAAGCCGATGCGGGAGCTGGGCCAGAAGATGGGGGAGCTGGGCCGCGAGCAGGGCCGCCTGAGCCGCGAGGCCGACGAGGCCGTCCGCGCCATGATCCAGGAAGCCGTGCGCAGCGGCCGTGCCGAGGCCGTGCCGGCGCCCAAGGGCTGATTGGATATCCAGTGTTTTATACCGGGGCGCAGCCTGCCCCGGTATAATCACGGGATGCAAAATCTCCTCCACAACCTCAATCCCGAGCAACTTGCCGCCGTCACGCTGCCGGCCCAGAGCGCGCTGATCCTGGCCGGCGCCGGCTCCGGCAAGACCCGCGTCCTGACCACCCGCATCGCCTGGCTGATCCAGACCGGCCAGGTCTCGCCGGCCGGCATCCTGGCGGTAACGTTCACCAACAAGGCCGCGAAGGAGATGCTGACGCGTCTGTCGGCAATGTTGCCGATCAATACACGCGGCATGTGGATCGGCACTTTCCACGGCCTGTGCAACCGCCTGCTGCGCACGCACTACCGCGACGCGGCGCTGCCGCAGACCTTCCAGATCCTCGATTCGCAGGACCAGCTGTCGGCCATCAAGCGCCTGCTGAAAGCCTTCAACATCGACGACGAGAAATTCCCCGCCAAGTCGGTGATGTACTTCATCAACAGCGCCAAGGACGCCGGCCTGCGCGCCGCCGACGTGGAAGCCTACGACGCCAACGAACGCAAGATGGTGGAGCTGTACGGCCTGTACGACGACCAGTGCCAGCGCGAAGGGGTGGTGGATTTTGCCGAACTGCTGCTGCGCAGCTACGAGCTGCTGAGCCGCAACCAGCCGCTGCGCGAGCATTACCAGCAGCGTTTCAAGCACATCCTGGTTGACGAATTCCAGGATACCAACGACCTGCAGTACAAATGGCTGAAGCTGTTGTCCGGCCAGGGGCAGAGCCAGGGCAGCAGCGCGCTGTTCGCGGTGGGCGACGACGACCAGAGCATCTACGCCTTCCGCGGCGCCAACGTGGGCAATATGCGCGCCTTCGAGCAGGAGTTCAACGTCAAGAACCTGATCAAGCTGGAGCAGAACTACCGCTCGCACGGCCACATCCTGGATGCGGCCAATATGCTGATCGCCAACAACAGCAAGCGCCTGGGCAAGAACCTGCGCACCGACGCCGGGCACGGCGAACCGGTGCGCGTATACGAAGCCAGTTCGGACCTGCAGGAAGCGCAGTGGATCATCGAGGAGACCAAGAGCCTGATCGGCGAAGGCGCCTCGCGCAGCGAGATCGCGGTGCTGTACCGCTCCAACGCGCAGTCGCGCGTGATCGAGCACGCGCTGTTCTCGGCCGGCATTCCGTACCACGTGTACGGCGGCCTGCGCTACTTCCAGCGCGCCGAGGTCAAGCACGCCATCGCCTACCTGCAGCTGATGGACAATCCGCACAACGACTCGGCCTTCCTGCGCGTGGTGAACTTCCCCACGCGCGGCATCGGCGTGCGCACCATCGAGAACCTGCAGGGCGCGGCGCAGCAGTACGGCATCTCGCTGTACGCGGCGGTGCCCTATATGACGGGCAAGGCCGGCACTTCGCTGGCCGGCTTCGTCAAGATGATCGAAGGCATGCGCTTTGAAACGCAGCAGATGGCGCTGCCCGAACTGGTGCGCGTGGTATTGGAAGGCAGTACCCTGCTGACCCACTACGCCACCGAGAAAGAGGGCGCGGACCGCATCGAGAACTTGGAGCAGATGGTCAGCGCGGCCACGCAGTTTGTGTCAGAAGAAGGCTACGGCCAGGGCGCGCCCGCACACCTGGGCCCGCGCGCGGACGCGCAGGCCGGCGCACCCATCGTCAATGAAGACGGTATCGAGATCCTGGACGCGGACGCGCCGCTGGCCACCGTCATGTCGCCGCTGTCGGCCTTCCTGTCGCACGCTTCGCTGGAGGCGGGCGACAACCAGGCGCAAGCCGGGCAGGATGCGCTGCAGATGATGACGGTGCACTCGGCCAAGGGGCTGGAATTCGACAACGTCTTCATCACGGGCCTGGAAGAGGGCCTGTTCCCGCACGAAAGCAGCTCGAAGGAGGACGGCGGCGTGGAAGAGGAACGGCGCCTGATGTACGTGGCCATCACGCGCGCGCGCAAGCGCCTGTACATGTGCTTCTCGCAGACCCGCATGCTGCACGGCCAGACCCGCTACAACATGAAGTCGCGCTTCTTCGACGAGCTGCCGGAAGAGTCCCTGAAATGGCTGTCGCCGAAGGTGCAGTCGCACTGGTTCGCCAACAAGAAGTCGGCCTGGGACGAGGCGCCGCTGAACCTGGGCAGCGACAACGCGCTGGCCCAGCGCATGGCGCAGAAGTCGGGCGGCGGCAGCGGCTGGCGCATCGGCGAATCCGTCTCGCACGGCAAGTTCGGCGAAGGCGTGATCGTCAACATCGAAGGCAGCGGCGCCAATTGCCGCGCGCAGATCAATTTCGGCAGCTTCGGCATGAAGGTGCTCGACCTGAGCGTGGCCAAGCTGGAGCGGCTGGGCCGGTAGGCCGCCGCAAGCTTGCGGATCAGGCCACCGTGCCGGCGGCCGGCTGGCGCGCCAGCAGTACGGTAACGGCAACGACGGCCAGCAGCGTGACGGCCGACGCCTCCAGGCCGTAGCTGCCGCCGCTGAGCCATTCCGGCCCGTTCAGGCGGCCGATGATCCAGCCTTTGGCTGCGCCGCCGGACACCGGCAGCGAGAACACGGTGCCGGTGATGAAGTTCCAGGCGAAGTGCAGGCCGGCGGCCAGCCACAGGCGGCCCGTCTTCAGGTAGGCGGCGCCGAACATCACGCCGGCGGCCACGGTGATCACCAGGCCGAGCGCGCTGACGCCGTCGTTCGGGAAATGCGCCAGCGCGAAGACGAACGACGACATTGCCAGCGCCCAGCGCGTGCCCAGGGCGTTTTGCAGGATGCGCAGCAGCATGGCGCGGAACAGCAGTTCTTCAAACGCGGCCACCAGCACCAGTTCGGCCACCGGCTTGAAGAGGGCGGGCCAGCCATTGTTGCCCACCACCTGGAAGGCGCCGGCCGCCGCCAGCGCGCCTATCACCCCCAGCGACAGGGCCGTCCCCCAGGCGATGCCGGTGGCGGTCTCGCGCGCGGCGCCGGCCAGGGCCAGTTCGTCCGGCACGCGCTTTTCGATTTTCGCCACGTAGAGGCGGTAGCCCAGCACGCACAGCGCGGCGGCCAGCAACTGCGGCCACGCCACGCGCATGGATTTTTCCAGCGCCACATGCGCAAACACCAGCACCGCCGCCACCGGCAGCACCATGGCCAGCGTGGCCAGCAGGATGCGGGTCAGCGGCCAGCGCGCGACGCGCGCGCCAAGGCCGGCGGACGGTGCGGGGGAAGTTGGAACAGCGTGCTGCGTAGCGTTCATGATGCCTCCTGGTGGCCGGCTTGTTTTTCGGTGCCGCTTTCGGTGTCCGCGTTGCGGGCGGCGCGGATGCGCGCGCCGAACGGTTGCCGCTCCAGCGCAGCGATGGCGTGGGCCAGCGTTTCCGACAGCGGGTAGGGCAGGTCGGCGTCCAGGCTGCGCGCCGCCGCCGCCGTGGCTTGCCAGCACTGCTGCAGCTGCGGCAGCAGCGCCTGGCCTTGCGCGCTCAGGCTGATCATCTTCTGGCGGCCGTCGAGCGCACCGGGCTCGGATGCGATCAGCCCGGCCTTGAGCATCAGCGCGATGGTCTGGGTGGCGGCCGGCTGCGTGATGCCGGCCGCTTCCGCGATCTGGCCGATGGTGCGCGGCTCGCCCTGCATCAGCGCGCGCATCACCGGCGTGTAGCGCGGCCGGTAAGCCAGCCCCGCTTCCTCGTAGGCGGCGCCTACCGCCCCGTCCAGCAGGTCGATCAGATGGCGCAATTGGGTTCCAAGTCCAGGTTTCATGGGGAAATAATATCAGCAGTTATATAAGTGGTAAAGTAATTTTTCGGCAAGGCAGGCGGGCGCCGCTGCGGCGCGAATTATTTCAGCAGGCCGGCCAGTTCGACAGCGGTCTTGACCTGCATCTTGTCGAAGATGTGGGCGCGGTGGACTTCCACCGTGCGCATGCTGATGCCGAGCTGATCGGCCACTACCTTGTTCATCTTGCCGGCCAGGATCAGGTCCAGCACTTCGCGCTCGCGCGTGGACAGCGTGGCCAGGCGCGCGTGCACGGCGGCCGAGGCGCTTGCCTGGCGCGAGTTGGCCAGGCCTTCCTGCACCCGGTCCATCAGCTGGTTGTCGTTGAAGGGCTTTTCGAAAAAGTCGAAGGCGCCGCGCTTGAGGGTGTCGACCGCCATCGGCACGTCGCCGTGGCCGGTCAGGAAGATCACCGGCAGGCGCTGCGTCAGGCCGCGCGCGGCCAGCTGGTCGAACACGGCCACGCCGCTGATGTCGGGCATGCGCACGTCCAGCAGCACGCAGTCGCCCTGCGGGTCGAAGGCGGCGCGCTCGGTCCACTCCAGGAAGTCGGCCGCGCTGGCGTAAGCGGTGGCGGCGATGGCGCGCGACGAGGCCAGCCAGGAAAGCGAGTCGCGCACTACGGCTTCGTCGTCCACGATATGCAGCATAGTTAAGTCCCCTGTTGTTTTAATGCGCGCCGGCGGCCGGCAGCGTGAATGCGAAAATGGTGCCACCGGCCGGGTTGGCCTTGTGCACCAGCGTGCCGCCATGGAATTCTATCGCGGTGCGGCAAATGCTCAAACCCATGCCCATGCCTTCGGCCTTGGTGGAGAAGAAGGGCGCAAACAGGCGCTCGGCCACGTCGTCCGGGATGCCGTGGCCCTGGTCGATCACTTCCACCATCACCTGCGCGGCCGCCGCGTCGTGGCTGGCGCGCACGCGCAGCAGGCGGCGCTCGGGCGGCACCTGGGCCATGGCTTCGATGCCGTTGCGGGTCAGGTTCAGCAGCACCTGTTCTATCATGACGCGGTCGGCCAGCACCAGCGGCAGCGCGGCCGGGATATCGGCCTGCAGCGCGACATAGCTCTGCCGCGCCTGTAGTTCGATCAGCGCTTCGATGCCGTCCAGCAGTGACTGGACCGCCACTTCGCGCCGCTCCGGCGCGCGCTTCTTCACGAACTGGTGCACGCTGCGGATGATCTGGCCGGCACGCTGGGCCTGCGCACCGGCCTGCTGCAAGGCCGGCCGCAGCAGGCCGCCGTCGAGCGGCTGGCCGGTGTCCTCGGCGCGCTGCATCACGTTCAGGGCGCCGGTGGTGTAGCTGGAAATGGCCGCCAGCGGCTGGTTCAGCTCGTGCGCCAGCATCGAGGCCAGCTCGCCCATGGTGGCCAGGCGCGCGCTGGTCTGCAGCTTCTGTTCCTGCTGCCGGTTCAGCTCTTCAATGCGCTTGCGGTCCGAAATGTCCAGGATGGAGCCCATCCAGCCGGTCTGCTTGCCGTTGTTGTCGACCAGCGGCGCCTCGAAAATCAGCACCGGCACCCGCTCGCCTGTGGCGCGCTGGAAAATGGTTTCGAACTGCGGCGTGACGTTGCCGGCCAGTACTTCGGCGAAGCGGTGCTGGTATTCGCTCATCACTTCCGGCGCCCAGTAGGGCATAGGCGGCAGCTTGCCGATCAGCTCTTCCGGCGGGTAGCCGACGATCTGGCAGAACGCCGGGTTGACGTAGGTGACGCGGCCTTCCAGGTCGCGCGCGCGCAAGCCGGTCACCAGCGAATTTTCCATCGCGGTGCGGAAGGTCATCTGCTGGCGCAGCGCGCCCTCGGCGGCCAGGCGGCGCGAGATGTGGCCCCACAGCGCGAGCAGGCTCCACAGCAAGGCCAGCGACAGCACGATCACCGAGCCGACCAGCAGGTTGGGCAGCAGGCGCGGCTCGCTCTTGACGCTGTCGGTCAGCAGCGTCACCGAGGTGCCGGGCAGGTCCAGCGCGCGCTTGTGGGTGTAGACGCCGTGGCCGGCGCCGGCGGCCGAGCGGCGCGCCAGCACCTTGTCGTCGCGGTCGAGCAGGGTGATCTGGTTGTCCTGGGCGAACCACCACGGCACCAGCTCGTCGAGCACGGTGGCCAGCGAATAGTGCGCCACCAGCGTGCCGAGGTAGCGCTCGCCACTGTATACAGGGTAGTGGTAGTCCAGGCCGGGCTTGCTGGCGCCGGGCAGGAGCTCGGGCTGGCTGTAGATGGGCTTGCGGGCCAGGCGCGCGTGCTCGGCGGCGGCGCGCGAGTGCGGACCGAGGCCGGACTGGGCCGAGGGCGCCGTGGCCGGATCGCTGGTGGCGGCCACCGAGCCGTCCGGCAGCACCCACATCACGCGGCGGATTTCGTGTCCTGTTTGCAACAGTTGTACCAATCGCGCATGCAATTGTTTCGGGCTCAGATGGCCGGCGGCGATCTCGCCGCTCAGCGTGCGCATGGCCTCTTCGTGGCGTCCCAGCTGGAAGCGGATGGTCTGCTCCACCCACAAGGTGTCGGCAATCAGCTGTTCCTGGCGCTCGCTGCTTTCCATCTGGCGCGCCTGCCACGGCAGCCAGATCAGCACGGCCAGGAAGAACAGCACCAGCACCACCGGCAGCAGCCAGCGCACCGGGTTGGTGAAGTGCGGACGCGGCGGGCGGTCGGTGGCGGAGGTCATGGGGCGGAGCATCAGACTTTCATGTGTCGCCAGCTATTGTGGTTTTCCACAGTTGCCGTGTATCGTACGAATGTTACAAACTGATATGGCACCCATAATAATGTACTTTAACCCCTCGGGAGACCCCACATGAAACTGAAAGCCACCCTGGCCGCGCTATGCGCCGTCGCCAGCTTCAGCGCCTTCGCGCAAGCCCCTATCGTCATCAAGTTCAGCCACGTGGTGGCCACCGACACGCCGAAGGGCCAGGCCGCCGAGCGCTTCAAGCAACTGGCGGAAAAAGCCACCAATGGCCGTGTGAAGGTCGAGCTGTACCCGAACAGCCAGCTGTACAAGGACAAGGAAGAACTGGAAGCGCTGCAGCTGGGCGCGGTGCAGATGCTGGCGCCGTCGCTGGCCAAGTTCGGCCCGCTGGGCGTGAAGGAATTCGAAGCGTTCGACCTGCCGTACATCTTCCCCACCAAGACCGCGCTGTACAACGTGACCGAAGGCCCGATCGGCAAGGGCTTGCTGAAGAAACTGGAAAGCAAGGGCATCACCGGCCTGGCGTACTGGGACAACGGCTTCAAGGTGATGTCGGCCAACAAGCCGCTGCGCACCCCGGCCGACTTCAAGGGCCTGAAAATGCGCATTCAGTCGTCCAAGGTGCTGGACGCGCAGATGCGCACGCTGGGCGCCAACCCGCAGGTGCTGGCCTTCTCCGAGGTCTACCAGGCGCTGCAGACCGGCGTGGTGGACGGCACCGAGAATCCGCCGTCGAATATGTACACCCAGAAGATGCATGAAGTGCAGAAGCACGTGACCGTGTCCAACCATGGCTACCTGGGCTATGCCGTGATCGTCAACAAGAAGTTCTGGGACGGCCTGCCGGCCGACATCCGCACCTCGCTGGAAACCGCGATGCGCGACGCCACCACCTTCGAGAAAGCCATCGCCCAGCGCGATAACGACCTGGCCATGGAAGCGATCAAGAAGGCCGGCAAGACGGAAATCTACACCCTGAGCGCCAAGGAACAAGCTGAATGGCGCAAGGTGCTGCTGCCGGTCCAGAAGGACATGGAAGGCCGCATCGGCAAGGATCTGATCCAGGCCATCAACAAAGAAGCTGCCAAGTAACAGCACCCAGCGGCTCTGAGCGGGGCGGCGTTCTGCCGCCGCCGCTTTCCCCTATCTCGCTTTCTCTGGAAAGATCTCGACCATGAAATTCCTGGACCACCTGGAAGAATGGCTGATCGCGACCCTGATGGGTCTGGCCACTTTCATCATTTTCGTGGCGGTGGTGCACCGCTACCTGTCAGGGCTGCCGATTCCCGGCCTGCAAGACGCCCTGATTCAAATCAACACCAGCTGGGCGCAAGAGCTGTGCATCTACATGTTCGTGTGGATGGCCAAGTTCGGCGCCGCCTACGGCGTGCGGACCGGCATCCACGTCGGCGTGGACGTCATCATCAACCGCATGAGCACGCCGTGGCGCAACAAGTTCGTCATCTTCGGCCTGCTGGCCGGCGCGCTGTTTACCGGCATCGTCGGCACCCTGGGCGCCACCTTCGTGTGGGAAATCGGCCACACCGAACAGACCTCGGCCGACCTGGAAGTGCCGATGTGGCTGGTCTACCTGGCCGTGCCGCTGGGTTCCTACCTGATGTGCTTCCGCTTCCTGCAGGTGATGGTGGCCTTCGTGCGCACCGGCGAACTGCCGAAACACGACCACTCGCACGTCGAGGGCCTGGAAGACGAATTGAAGGCTGAAGAAAAAGGAGCCAAAGCATGAACGCCATGATTATCTTCGTGCTGCTGCTGGCGCTGATGCTGACCGGCATGCCGATCTCCATCTCGCTCGGCCTGACAGTACTGACCTTCCTGTTCACCATGACCGAGGTGCCGATCGAATCGGTGGCGCTCAAGCTGTTTACCGGCATCGAGAAGTTCGAGATCATGGCCATCCCGTTCTTCATCCTGGCGGGCAATTTCCTCACCCACGGGGGCGTGGCGCGGCGCATGATCAACTTCGCCACTTCCATGGTGGGCCACTGGCACGGCGGCCTGGCGCTGGCCGGCGTGCTGGCCTGCGCGCTGTTCGCGGCCGTGTCCGGCTCTTCGCCAGCCACCGTGGTGGCGATCGGCTCCATCATCCTGCCGGCCATGGTGCGCCAGGGTTACCCGAAGGGCTTCGGCGCCGGCGTCATCACCACCTCGGGCGCGCTGGGCATCCTGATCCCGCCGTCGATCGTGATGGTGATGTACTCGGTCACCACCAATACCTCGGTGGGCAAGCTGTTCATGGCCGGCGTGGTGCCGGGCATCATGCTGGCCTTCCTGCTGGGCGTGACCACCTGGTTCCTGGCCCGCAAGCACAACTACCCGCGCATGCCGAAAGCCGGCTGGGGCGAACGCTGGGCCACCTTCCGCAAGAGCGCCTGGGGCTTGCTGCTGATCGTCATCGTGATGGGCGGCATCTACAGCGGCGCGTTCACGCCGACCGAGGCGGCCGCCATGGCAGCCGTGTACGCCTTCTTCATTGCCGTGTTCGTCTACAAGGACTTGAAGCTCAAGCAAGTGGGCAAGGTGCTGCTGGATTCGGCGGCGATGTCGGCCATGCTGCTCTACATCATCACCAACGCCGTGCTGTTCTCCTTCCTGATGACCAGCGAAAACATTCCGCAGCAAATGGCGGAGTGGATCACCGGCCAGGGCCTGGGCGTGATCAGCTTCCTGCTGGTGGTCAACATCCTGCTGCTGCTGGCCGGTAACGTGATGGAACCGTCGTCGATCGTGCTGATCATGGCGCCCATCCTGTTCCCGGTGGCCATGAAGCTGGGCATCGATCCTGTGCACTTCGGCATCCTGATCGTTGTCAACATGGAAGTGGGCATGTGCCACCCGCCGGTCGGCCTGAACCTGTATGTGGCGTCGGGAATCACCAAAATGGGGATTACCGAACTGACCGTGGCGGTGTGGCCGTGGCTGCTCACCATGCTCGGTTTCCTGGTGGTGGTAACCTACGTACCACAAATTTCGCTGTGGTTGCCTAACTTGATTTACTCCTAAACTAAAAATTTTCTTGGCTCAAAAAAATGAGCAAAAAGCGAAGTGGATCAGTTATGATTGCTTCGCTCCAGAGGCAAACAAAACAAATAACGATATCTGCCCTGGTAGCAAGAACATGAGGTTTAGTGGGGAGAGTAAGTAAAATAACGGCCTTGAATGCCGCATATACATTGAGGAGACACACGGTTCACAGTATGTCGTTGGAAGATCGCCGAAGGCCGCCACAAGTGTGCTACGTCGACGCCAAACGGCCGGTTCCGTGCAAGCAGGATTGAAAGCGCACTGTTGCAGTGCGCTTTTTTTTTGCCTGCCCCATTTTGGTGGTGTAGTATTGATGCAACATTTTGCCCGACAACTGTGATGAATAAACAACAGAGTAGCCATCTTTTCAATGCCATCGTCGCCACCCCGTTCGGCGCGATGGGCATCCGCACCGGCGGCGCGCTGGTGACCGAACTGGTCTACCTGCCGCCGGACTACGCCGAGAAGGAGGCGCAGGACGCGGTGGCCGCGCTGGCGGCCGAGCAGATCCTGCGCTACTGCGCCGACGCCGACTTCCAGTTCACCTTGCCGCTGGCCAAGGTCGGCAGCGAGTTCCAGCGCCGCGTGTGGGCCGCCATCGGCAGCATTCCGCGCGGCCAGGTGCGCACTTACGGCGAACTGGCCAAATTCCTGGAATCGGCACCGCGCGCCATCGGCCAGGCTTGCGGCCTGAACTGGTTCCCGCTGGCCGTGCCGTGCCACCGCGTGACCGGCGCCAACGGCCTGGGCGGCTTCGCCCACCACGACGACGCCAACGGCTTCCACCTGAACGTCAAGCGCTGGCTGCTGGCGCACGAAGGACACAGCGAGTACGCATGGCAGCAGACAACCTTGCTTTGATCGACGATTTCTGCGACGCGCTGTGGCTGGAGGACGGCCTGGCGAAGAATTCGCTGGACGCCTACCGGCGCGACCTGAAGGCGTTCGCGCACTGGCTGGCGGTGGCGCGCCCGGCCGTGGCCGGCCTGCACGGGGTGGCCACGCACGACATCGACGCCTATTTCAGCGCGCGCCACGAGGACACCAAGGCCAGCACATCCAACCGCCGCCTGTCGGTGCTGAAACGCTATTACCAGTATGCGCTGCGGCAGAAACTGGTGGCGGCCGATCCGTGCCTGAAGCTGGCCTCCGCCAAGCAGGCGCAGCGCTTCGTGCACACGCTCAGCGAGGCGCAGGTGGAAGCGCTGCTGGCCGCGCCCGACGTGCGCACGCCGCTGGGACTGCGCGAGCGCACCATGCTGGAGCTGATGTATGCCAGCGGCCTGCGGGTGTCCGAACTGGTGGCGCTGAAGACGTTCGAGCTAAGCCTGAACGACGGCGTGCTGCGCATCACCGGCAAGGGCGCCAAGACGCGCCTGGTGCCGTTTGGCGGCCAGGCGCGCCAGTGGATAGAGCGCTACATGCACGAGGCGCGCTGGGCC
Source organism: Massilia sp. Root351 (assembly GCF_001425045.1). GTDB lineage: Bacteria > Pseudomonadota > Gammaproteobacteria > Burkholderiales > Burkholderiaceae_D > Rugamonas. Next base: position 131,894 of record NZ_LMDJ01000004.1, read on the forward strand.
ATCCTGGACGGCCAGCAGGACGATGCGCTGTTCGTGACCGCGCGCGGCGGGCCGATGACGCGCCAGATGTTCTGGGTCATCATCAAGAAGCATGCGCAAAAGGCCGGCATCACCTCGCCGCTGTCGCCGCACACCCTGCGCCACGCTTTCGCCACCCACTTGCTGAACCACGGCGCGGACCTGCGCGTGGTGCAGCTGCTGCTGGGCCACTCGGACATCTCCACCACGCAGATTTACACCCATGTGGCGCGCGAGCGCCTGAAGCATTTGCATGCGCAACATCATCCCCGAGGCTGAAAAATTTGCGTCGGCCGCAACTGCGTCATAATGTAGCTGGACGAACACCGTTCGCAACATAGAGAGGTGGCAAATGGCTAAGACAAATTTCCAGTATGAAAAGCGCCAACGAGAGCTGGAGAAGAAGAAAAAGGCCGAGGAGAAGGCGAGGCGCAAGCTGGAAGCAAAGAGCAGGCCTGACGGTGAGCAGGGTAGCGAACAGGATGGCGACGACAGCGCCGGCGACAGCTCCGGGGAAGCGCCCCCCGCACAGGAATGAAGCGGCCGCGCCGTTACGTTTGGTAACAACTTATTGCATAATTTTACACAAGACCGTGTCTGCCCGGCATGGTTGCGGTCCTATACTCTCGCTGACTTTACTCTGCGGGAACTGTATATGAAGAAGAATCTGCTGCAACTGACGGCCTGTGCAATGGCCGCTGCCTTGACCATGTCCCTGGGCGCCTGTGGCGGCGGTGGCGGCGACGGCGAACCCGCGGTGACGGACACGCAGATCGCCATCACCACCCAGCCGGTCGCCGTGACCGTCGTGGCCGGCCAGGAAGCCAGCTTCAGCGTGGTAGCAACGGGCGGCAAGCTGAGCTACCAGTGGCGCAAGGACGGCGTGGCCGTGCCCGGCGTCACCGCCAGCAAATTTACCTTCAGCCCTGCCTATGCCACCCATGCGGGCAGCTACGACGTGGTGGTGACCAACAGCCTCGGCAGCGTGACCAGCACTGCAGCCGTGCTGACGGTGGGCCTGTTGCCGGCCATTACCACCCAGCCGGTGGCGCTGACCGTGGCGGCCGGAAAACCGGCCACCTTCACCGTGGCCGCCTCCGGCACGCCGACGCTGACTTACCAGTGGCGCAAGGCCGGCACCAACATCACGGGCGCCACCGCGGCCAGCTACACCATCGCCAGTGTGGCCAGCGCCGACGCTGCCAGCTACGACGTGGTGATCACCAATACCTACGGCAGCGCCACCAGCGCGGCCGCCGTGCTGACCGTCAACTGACGCCGGCGAGGCGGCTCAGGCCGCCGGCTCATCGGCGTACTGGATGTCGATCAGGGCGTCGTGCGGGTAGGCTTTGTTGCCCAGCGGCGGCGTATAGCTGTTGCCGTCGCTGCTCACCTTCAACGGCACGCGCTGGTCGCCGTAGGTCAGCGTGGCGCTGGCAATGCGGCGCGCTGCCGCCGTGGACAGCTGTATCTTTTCGTGGCTGCACCAGTCGGTGGTCAGCAGCAGCGTGTTGATCACGCCGGTAAAGAAGAATCCAATCTCCTCCTTGGCCGTAGCCACCAGCACCTTGCATTCCAGCCGCAGGTCGCCCAGCCGGCGCATGCCTTCCGGCACGCCCACGCTGTGGATGTCCGGCCGCCAGCGGTAGCTGCCTTTGGGCTTGTTCAGCAACAGATCCGCGTTTTCCTTCCTGGCTTCGTCGCTGCGCGGCAGCGAGAAAGTATGATCGGCCGCGACCGGCAGCGGAATCGAGATGGTGTCGCCGGCAATGCGCATGGCGAGATTTTCCATGTCGGCGGCCTGCGCCGCACTGCGCGGGCGCAGCTTGAAGCGCACTTCCGGCGCGGTGGGCGCCAGTTCGTGGTAGTCGTCGAAGGCGTCCAGCCCGGCGGCCATCACGCGGTAGGTCTTCAGCTCCGGGTTGCGGATGCCGTTGACCACCACGGCGTTCTTGTCCCTGGCCGGTTCGGCCGCAGGCTCGGCGGCGGGTTCGGCAGCAGTCACGGCCACCGCTGCGGCCACCGGTTCCGACGCCGGCGCCGGCTGCGCCAGCAGCGGCAGCGGGGCGGCCAGGGCGGCCAGGGCGGCCAGGGTCACGGATCTTCCTCCAGTCATATCGCTCCAGGGGTCAGGCGGCATCCGCCGTTTTGGTTTGTTCAGCCACGGCTGCCACCGTGGCCGCTTCCTTGCGGCCGCCCAGCCAGCGCGCGCAGCGCTTGCCCAGCGTGTCCAGGTAGGTGTAGGCCACCGGCACCACCACCAGCGTCAGCAGGGTGGAGGTGATGACGCCGCCGATCACGGCGCGGCCCATGGGCGCCTGCGTTTCGCCGCCGTCGCCCAGGCCTATGGCCATCGGCAACATGCCGAAGATCATCGCCAGGGTGGTCATCATGATGGGGCGCAGGCGCACCTGGCCGGCTTGCATGATGGCTGCGCGCTGGCCCAGGCCTTCGTGCTGGCCGTGGTTGGTAAAGTCCACCAGCAAAATCGCGTTCTTGGTCACCAGGCCCATCAGCATGATGAAACCGATCACCGAGAAGATGTTCAAGGTGCTGCCGGTAATGAGCAGCGCCAGCAGCACGCCGATCAGCGACAGCGGCAGCGACGTCATGATGGCCACCGGCTGCAGGAAGCTGCCGAACTGCGAGGCCAGCACCAGGTAGATGAAGATCACCGCCACGCCCAGCGCCGTCATGGCGCCGCTCATGGTTTCGGCCATCTCCTGCGCGTTGCCGGCCACGTCGAAGCGTACCCCGGCCGGCAGCACGATGGTCTTCATGGCCTTTTGCACGTCGGCGTCCACGTCGCCGCCGGGACGGCCTTCCACGCCGGCGTACACCGCCACCCGGCGCTGCAGTGCCTGGCGCTTCAGCACCTGCGGGCTGGACGCGGGGATGAATTCCACCACCTGGCGCAGCGGCACCATGCGCGGCGTGCCGTCGGCGTTGGTTTTGCTGGACGCGATCGACAGGTCGGCCAGGTCCATCACGCGCTGGCGGCCCGACTTCGGCAGCTGCACGTTGACTTCGTAGTTCTGGCCGTCCGAGGCCAGCCAGTGGCTGACCTTCTCGCCGGCCACGAAGGGCCGCAAGGCGGCGCCGATCTGCTGCACCGACAGGCCCAGGTCGCTGGCCAGTTCCTGGTTGATCTTGATCATGGTGGACGGGTTGGCGCCCTCCTGGCTGTATTCCAGGTCGGCCACGCCCTTGATCTTGCGCATCTTGTCCATCAGCTCGCGCGCCACGGCGTCCAGCTTGGCCTCGTCGGTGCCCAGGATGGCGATGAAGATCGGCTTCTGGCCCACCGACAGCTGGATGCCGGCAATCGGCGCCAGCCGTTCGCGGATGGCTTTTTCCAGCGCCTTCTGCGAGCGGCGGTGGGTCTTCTTCACGTCCGTCAGCTTCAGGTTCACCTCGGCCGAGTTGCGGCCGTCGCGCGTGCCCACGTTGGACAGGATGCTGTCGATTTCCTTGAACGGCGCCAGCGCCGCTTCCACCTGCTTGACCTTGTCGTTGGTGTATTCCAGGCTGGAGCCGACCGGGGTCTTAAAGCGCATGTTGACCCAGCCCTCATCGGTTTCCGGGAACATCTCGCCGCCTATCATCGGCACCAGCAGCAGGCTGCCAGCGAAGATGGCGGCGGTCACCGCCAGCGTGGTCTTGCGCCAGTCCAGCGCCACCGCCAGCACCTTGCCGTACACCACGTGCAGGCTGTCCACGCCGCGCTCGACGAAGTCCATGAAGCGGCCCAGCCACGGCAGGTACTTGAAGCGGTCCTGCTCCGGATCCGGCCATACCGACGACAGCATCGGGTCCAGCGTGAAGGAGACGAACAGCGACACCAGCACGGCCACCGCCACGGTGATGCCGAACTGCAGGAAGAAGCGGCCGATGATGCCGTCCATGAAGGCCACCGGGATGAACACGGCCACGATGGCGAAGGTGGTGGCCATGACGGCCAGGCCGATCTCGTTGGTGCCGTCCTCGGCCGCCTGGTGGTGGTCCTTGCCCATGCCGAAGTGGCGCACGATGTTTTCGCGCACCACGATGGCGTCGTCGATCAGCAGGCCGATGCACAGCGACAGCGCCATCAAGGTCAGGAAGTTCAAGGTGAAGCCGAAGGCCTGCATGGCGATGAAGCTGGCCATGACGGAGATGGGCAGGGTCAGGCCGGTGATGATGGTCGAGCGCCAGGACTTCAGGAAGAAGAACACGATCACCATGGTCAGCACGGCGCCTTCGATGATGGTGCGCTTCACGTTGTCGAGCTGGCTTTGCACGCGCTCGGACTGCGAATCGAGGATGTGCAGCCGGATCCCGGCCGGCAGCGTCTGCTGCAGCGCCTCGGCGGCCTTGCGCACGCCTTCGCCCACCACCACCACATTGGCGTCCTGCACCTTGGTCACTTCCAGCGAGATGCCGGGCTTGCCGTCGATGCGCGAATACGATAGCGCCTCTTCCTCGCCGTCGACCACGCTGGCCACCTGGTCCAGGTAGACCGGGCCGTTGGCGCGGCGCGCCACGATGATCTTGTTGAACTCGCGTGCGTCCTTGATCTTGCCTTCCACCCGCACCAGCTGTTCGGTGACGGACTGGCTGATGTTGCCGGCAGGCAGATTGGCGTTGGTGGTCTGGATCGCGCGGATCACCTCGTCCACGCCGATGCCCTGCGCCGTCATCTCGTTGGGCTTCAGGCTGATCAGCACCTGGCGCTTGGTGGTGCCCAGCACGCGCACCTGGCCCACGCCGGCCACGTTCTGGAAGCGCTTGGTGATGATCTGGTCGGTCATGGTGGACAGCTCGCGCAGGCTGTGCTTGTCCGAGCTGAGCGACAGCGTCACCACCGGGCGCTCATTGTCGCCTTCCTCGCGCGCGATGAAGGGGTCCTTGGCTTCCCTGGGGAAGCGCGGACGCACCAGCGCCACCTTGTCGCGCAGTTCCTGCATCGCGCGGTCCATATTGGTGGACAGCTGGAATTCCAGGTAGATGCCGGCCCGGCCTTCCCACGAGTTGGCGCGGATGGTCTTCACGCCGCTGACGGTGTTGACGATGTCTTCCACCGGCCGCGTGATGTCGTTCTCCACCGCTTCCGGCGAAGCGCCCGGGTATTCGATCTCGATGGCGGCGAACGGCAGCTGCACATTGGGCATGGATTCCACGCCCAGGCGCTGGTAGGCGAACAGGCCCAGCACCATCAGCGCCACCATGACCATGGTGGCGAACACCGGATTTTTAATGCTGACTTTGGTGATCCACATGGCTCAGCTCCGCTGGCCCGGCACGCTGGCCTTGGCCGTGGCGGACGCCGCCGGGGCGGCGGCCGGCGCGGCCAGCTTGACCCGGGCGCCCGGTTTCACCGCGTCCAGCTTGGCCACGATCACCTGCGCCCCCGGCTGCAGGCCCGCGGTCACTTCGGCGTAGCCGGTGTCCTCGTTGCGCAGGCCCAGCGTCACCGGCTGCGCCACCACCTTGCCCTGGTCCACCTTGTACACCACCTGGCGGCCGCCGTCGCTGCGCAGCGCGTCCACCGGCACCAGCGGCATGACGGCCGAGCGCTCGGTGACGATATTGCCCTTGGCGAACATGCCGCCCAGCAGGGCGCCGTCCTTGTTCGGCACCGAAATGTAGACCAGCATGGCGCGCGAGCCCGGCTCGGCGGTCGGATTGATGCGCGCCACCTTGCCGTGGAATTCGCGCGGCTGGCCATTGACTGTGAAGCCATCGACCCGGAAGGCCACTTCCTGGCCCGCTTTCACGCGCGGGATCTCCGAGGTCGGCACTTGCGCCTCCAGGGTCAGCTCGTCCAGGTTGACGATGGTGTAGACGGGCATGTCAGGCGCGACTTTTTCGCCCGCCTGCACATGGCGTTTGGAAACGACCCCACTCATCGGCGCGCGGATCACGCTGTCGTTCAGCGCAATGCGGGCCATGTCCACCATGGCGCTGGCCGATTTCACGTTGGCCCGCGCCAGTTCCACGCCGTTGGCGGTGGTGTCGTAGGAAGTCGAGGAAATGTAGTTTTGCTTGAGCAGGGCCTGGCTGTTGGCGTGGTTGCGGCTGGCCAGGGCCAGCTTGGCCTGCGCCTCGTCCAGCACGGCTTGCTGCTGCGTCAGGCGGGCCTGCAGGTCGGCCTGGTCCAGCCGCGCCAGCAGCTGGCCCCGGGTCACCGCCATGCCTTCGCGCACCGTGGTTTCCCGTACTTCGCCCGAGACCTTGGCCTTGATGGTGGCCTGGCTGATGGGGGCCAGCGATCCGGACAGTGGCAGGCTGAGCGACAGCGCGCGCGCATCGATGGCGGCCACGTCGGCGGCGGCCAGCTCGTACACGTCCGGGCCCTTGGGTTTCTTGTCGGCGGCGCTGCCGGCCGCTGCCGGTGCCGCCGGCGCCTGGCTGCGCGATTGCATGACGCTCCAGCCGCCGCCGGCCACGGCCAGCACGATCAGGGCCACCGCCGGCGCGCGCCAGCGTTTGCCCGCCTGCTGGGCGGGTTTGGCGGCGTGGTCTGGCTGGGAGGGCAGGGGCAAGGTCTCTATTTTCATGTTGTTTCTCTGGGAGGCCATTTTTGGATGTTGCCACTGTAGGGAATTTCAAGAGGCCGCACCACGCCGGTGCGACAAAGCGGTGAAAAGAGCGGCTGAACTGCAAAAAGGCGGGATGGAAGGTGCCGCACGGTATCGTCGCAGGGCGCACCTTTGACGCAGCGCAATGCCTGCGTCACGGACCGGGTGAAGATGGATGGAACGCCCCCAGCGGGCACAACCCGCAGCGAGGCCAATGTGGAGCCGCAAGCACCGAACAACGCGCCGGCCCCGGCCGTGCCTGAGCCGGCCAGGCCCGGTCCGCCCTCCAGTCCGCCCTCCAGTCCCCCGGCCGGGGCTCCTGCCGGTGGCGCGGCCGCCGGTCCGGCCCATCCCGCGGCCGCGCCCGCGGCCGCTCCCCCGGCCACTGCCGCCGGCGCGGTCCCGGTGCCGGACGCGCTGGAACTGATTTCCCGCCTGATCGACACCGTGGAGCCGTCCCAGCTGGTGGCCGTGCATTGCATCGACGATGCGGGCAATGTGGTGTTCTGGAACAACAGCTGCGCCGAGCTGTACGGCATTCCGGCCGAGGGCGCGCTGGGCCGGCCGCTGGCCAGGCTGCTCAGCTACGAGCGCGCGGACCAGCGCGCGCAGGCGCTGGCGGACGCCTGGCGCAGCGGACGCACCAAGCCGGCGCGGGACTGGCAGGTCAGCACGGCCGGCGGACGCCGGCTGTGGGTCAGTTCCACCCTGTTTCCGGTGGCGCAGGACGGCGTGGTGCGGCAACTGTTCTGCGTGGACGCCGACATCACCGCGCGCCGCCTGGAGGACGAGGCGCTGCGCGCGGCCGGTGTCAATTTCCTGCAGATGTACATGCGTTCGAGCGACGCCATCCTGATGCTGCAGGGCGAGCGCATCACCGACCTGAACCCGGCCGCGCTGGCGCTGTTCAAGTGCCGCAACCGGGAGGACATCGTGGGCCGGCGCCTGCGCGACTTTTCCAAGCAGCAGCCGTCGCCGGCCGGCACGCCGCCGCTGCCCGGCATGGAGGACTACGGCCACAGCGACGGCAGCCTGCGCTACGACTGGCGCTTCGTCAACTGCAGCGGCGAGGCGTTCTGGGCCGAAGTGCTGATGACCTCGATTTCCCTGGACCACGGCTACCTGTTCTACGTGGTGGTGCGCGACATCGGCGCCCGCAAGCAGGCCGAGCGCACGCTGCACCTGGCGGCCCAGGTGTTCGAGAACTGCCGCGACGCCATCGTGCTGACCGACCGCCACCGCGCCATCATCGCCATCAACCGCTCGTTTACGCTGATTACCGGTTATGCGGCCGAGGACATGCTGGGGCGGCCGCTGCGCTTGCACCACGGCGGCGTGGCGCCGGACGACTTCCAGCGCCAGGTGTGGCAGGAAATGGACGCCACCGGCCACTGGCAGGGCGAAGTGAGCTGCCGCCGCAAGAGCGGCGAACTGTTCCCCGGCTGGCTGTCGCTGACCACCATCCGCGACAGCGCCGACCAGGTCAGCAACTACATGGGCATGCTGTCCGATATCACCGACCGCAAGCGCAGCGAAGACCACACGCGCCACCTGGCCGAGCACGATTACCTGACCGACCTGCCGAACCGGGTGCTGCTGCTGGACCGGCTCAGCCTGGCGCTGGCGTCGGCGCGCCGCAACCACACCATGCTGGCCATCCTGTTCATCGACCTGGACCGCTTCAAGGACGTCAACGATACGCTGGGCCACCAGGTGGGCGACGAGCTGCTCAAGGAGATCGCTGCGCGGCTGGTGAAGTGCGTGCGCGGCGCCGACACCGTGAGCCGCCAGGGAGGCGACGAATTTCTCATCATCCTGGCCGACATCGGCGGCGTGGACCAGGCCGCGCACGTGGCCGGCAGCGTGCTGAGCGCCATCGGCCAGCCCTTCCAGCTGGGGCCGCACGCGCTGCACGTGTCCGGCTCGATCGGCATCAGCCTCTACCCCAACGACGGCGACGGCATCGAGCAATTGATCAACAACGCGGACGTGGCCATGTACCACGCCAAGGAGAGCGGGCGCAACGGCTTCCAGTTCTTCAACGCCGAGATGCACGCCCAGATCGCCGAGCGCGTGCAGATGGAAAACGGCTTGCGCCAGGCGCTGCGCACGCAGCAGTTCGAACTGGCCTTCCACGCCGAGCTGGACATCGCCAGCGGGGCGCCGGTGGGGGTCGAAGCGCTGCTGCGCTGGCGCCACCCCGAGCTGGGCCTGCTGCGCCCGGAGCGCTTCATGTCGGCCGCGGAGGACGCCGGCTTGATGATCCCCATCGGCAACTGGGTGCTGCAGCAGGCTTGCCGCAGCGCGCAGCGCTGGCGCCAGGCGGGGTTCAGCCTGGTGGTGGCGGTCAACCTGTCGGCGGCGCAGTTCGCGCAGAAGGGCCTGCTGGCCAGCGTGCGCGACGCGCTGGCGGCGTCCGGCCTGGACCCGTCCTGCCTGGAACTGGAGCTGACCGAGGCCATCATCATGAAGGGCGGCAACGCCGCGCAGGACACGCTGCAGGCGCTGCACGGCCTGGGCGTGCGCTTGACGATAGACGACTTCGGCACCGGCTATTCGCGGCTGGGCTATCTGAAGGACTATCCGGTGGACAAGCTGAAGATCGACCGGTCCTTCGTCCATACGCTGGACGGCAACACGGCAGTCATCACCGCCATCGTGGCCATGGCGCGCAGCCTGGACATGGTGGCCATCGCGGAAGGGGTGGAAACGCGCGAGCAGCTCAACTTCCTGCGCAGCGTGGGCTGCCACCAGTACCAGGGCTACCTGGCCGACGCGCAAGTGCGGGCCAGCGCGCTGGGGCCGCTGCTTACTTCAGCCTGAGCCGCACCAGCACCTGGCCGTGGTCCGAGGTCTCGGGCCGCTGCTGGCTCAGGTGGTCGTTCATGTACGCCACGTCGTACACCGCGCCGATGGCGCGCGGCGAATCCGGGTGGAATTCCTCCGACACCAGCACATGGTCGATGGTGCTGTAATGCCCCTCGTGCACGGTGGTGTAACCCACTTGCCGCAAATGGTCCTGGCGCAGCTGGATCTGGGCGCAGTCGAACATGCGCCCGCGCAGCGCTTCGCCCGGTTCGCAGGACGGGTTAGCGCCCAGCACGATGGTGGTGGTGACGGCGTCGGCCGTGTCGTTGAAGTCGCCCATGACGATGCACGGGCGCTTGCCGTCCTTCATCACCTTGCTCAGCAGCACACGCAGCGCCACCGCCTCGGTGCCGCGCCACACCAGCGAGCGCAGGTTGGCCAGTGCGAAGTGCAGCGGGTCCTCGCCGCAGTCGTCGCGCCGGTAGTCGGGGCGGCGCGACTTCAGGTGCACCACCACCACGTCCACCACGGTCTCGTTGCGCAGCACCACCTGCGCGTGCAGCGGCGCGCGCGCGAAGCGGTCGGCATCGGGATTGCCGGAGTCGGACACCACGCCTTGCGGAAACTCGGCGTACACCGCGGGCGGCGCCGCCAGCGGCAGGCGCGACACCAGCGCCACGTTGGGCGTCAGGCGGGTGGCGTGCGGGTCCGGGTCGAAGCCGGCGTGGATGGCGTCCTGGTACTTGCGGGTGCGCGACAGCACGTCGCGCAGCGCTGCCTGCGAAAAGATCTCCTGGAAAGCGACCACGTCGGCGTCGAGCTGGTCCAGCTGCTGCGCGGTCCACGCCGCCTTGGCCTCGTATTCCTGTTCAGAAAGCGGCGGCAGGTTATCGTACAATTGAGCGCCCGGCGGGGCGAGATTGCAGACATTAAACGTCGCGAAGCGAATTTCTTCCCGCATAACGAAACTCCTATTGAACGGTTAGCGTATCACGGCATGGCCAAAAAAGAGCATATTTCGGAAACCCCGGCGACCCAGATGCTGCGCAAGCACAAGGTGGCGTTCTCCGAACACCCTTATGACTACCAGGAACACGGCGGCACCACGGTGTCGGCGCGCGAGCTTGGCGTGGACGAGCACACCGTCGTCAAGACGCTGGTGATGCAGGACGAAGCGGCCAGGCCGCTGATCGTGCTGATGCATGGCGACTGCAAGGTGTCGACCAAGAACCTGGCGCGCGGCATCGGCTGCAAGTCGGTCGAGCCGTGCAAGCCGGAGGTGGCGCAGCGCCATTCCGGCTACCTGGTGGGCGGCACCTCGCCGTTCGGCACCAAGAAAGCCTTGCCGGTCTATGTGGAGGAATCCATCCTGGCGCTGGAGACGATTTACATCAATGGCGGACGGCGCGGCTACCTGGTCGGCATCCGGCCGCAGGTGCTGCTGGACTTGATCGCGGCCAGACCCGTGCATTGCGCACTGGCTGACTGACGGCCGCTTGTTGTATAGTCGTCAGCCGCGCCGCAGTGGCCGGCGAAAATAGAACAAGAAGGATAGCTATGAATACAGCACTGATGACAGTGGCGATGGCCGTGGGCGCCTACCTGCTGGGCTCGATCTCGTTTGCCGTGGTGGCGAGCAGACTGTTCGGCATTGCCGATCCGCGCACCTACGGTTCCAAGAACCCGGGGGCGACCAACGTGTTGCGCAGCGGTAACAAAAAAGCCGCCATTGCCACCCTGATCGGCGACGCCGCCAAGGGCTGGCTGGCGGTATGGCTGGCGGTGCGCTACCAGGAACAGCTGGGCGTGGGCGACGTCGCCATCGCGCTGGTGGCCATTGCCGTGTTCCTGGGCCACTTGTGGCCGATCTTCTTCCGCTTCGTGGGCGGCAAGGGCGTGGCGACCGCCGCCGGCGTGCTGCTGGGCCTGAATGTCTGGCTGGGCCTGGCGACCCTGGCCACCTGGCTGGTGGTCGCTTATGCCTTCCGCTACTCGTCGCTGGCCGCGCTGGCCGCCGCCGTGTTCGCGCCGTTCTACTATGGCTTGCTGTTCGGCATCGACGCCATTTTGCTGGCGGTCGCGGCCATGAGCATGCTGCTGCTGTTCCGCCACAGCGCCAACATCTCCAACCTGATGGCCGGCAAGGAAAGCCGCATCGGCAGCAAGAGCGCCGGCGCGGCCAAGGCGGCGAAAAAGAAGTAAGCGTTGAAATAGGCCGTGGCGGCCCCATCTTGCAGGGATTCACTCTGCGAGGCCGCCATGACCACCCCCATCAAAATCGATTTCGTTTCCGACGTTTCCTGCCCCTGGTGCGCCGTGGGCCTGAACGCGCTGGAAACCGCGCTGAAGAACATCGGCGCCGAGGCGGCCCCCGCGCTGCACTTCCAGCCCTTCGAACTGAACCCCAACATGGGGCCGCAAGGGCAGGACATCACCGAACACATCACCCAGAAATACGGCGCCACGCCGGAGCAGCAGGAACAGTCGCGCGCCATGATACGCCAGCGCGGCGCCGAGGTCGGCTTCGACTTTGCGATGGGCAAGCGCAGCCGCATCTATAACACCTTCGACGCGCACCGCCTGCTGCACTGGGCCGGCGAGCAGGGCGGGGGCAAGCAGCGCGCGCTGAAGCACGCCCTGTTTACCGCCTACTTCACCGAAGGCGAAGACCCGAGCGCGCACGCGGTGCTGCAGGCGGCCGCCGTCAAGGCCGGGCTGGATGCGCAAGGCGCGGCGGCCGTGCTGGCCTCGGACCGCTACGCTGCGGACGTGCGCGCCGCCGAGCAGTTCTACCAGGGCCAGGGCATCAGCTCGGTGCCGGCCGTCATCATCAACGACCGCCACCTGATCTCGGGCGGCCAGCCGGCCGAGCTGTTCGAGCGCGCGCTGCGCCAGATCATGGCCGGCGGCTGAGCCCTGCCGATTTGCTGCCGGCGCGGGCTTGCGCTAAACTTGTCTATGTAGCACCGAAGCTTATACACTAGACAAGCGCAACGACGCTACGAAGGGAAGGTTCATGCTGGCTGCAGAGAATATACATCCGTTGGGCGCCCATCCGTTCAGCTGCGCAATCCCGCCGGACGACAGCCGCCGCGTGGCGGCGCTGCAGCGCTACCACGCGCTGCACATGCCGGGCTGCGAAGAACTCGCCTTCCTCGCCGAGCTTGCCGCGCAGCTGTGCGGCGTGCCTTACGCCCAGGTCACCCTGGTGGACGCCGAGCATGCCTGGATCCTGGCCGCCAGCGGCATGCCCACCGATACGCTGCCGCGCGGGCAAAGCTATTGCTCGCTGGCCGTGCTGGGGCAGCAGGCCACTGAAATCGAAGACCTGAGCGCCGACCCGCGCACTGCCCGCATGCCGCTGACGCAGGCAGCGCCCCGTCTGCGCATGTACAGCAGCGCCGCGCTCATCACGCCGGACGGCTACGCCATCGGCGCCCTGAGCGTGATGGACGTCAAGCCGGGCCGGCTGGACCACGCCCAGGCGCGCAGCCTGCGCCGCCTGGCCGCCCAGGCCATGGCGCTGCTGGAGGCGCGCGCCGCCCGCTGCGCGCTGCAGGCGGCCCAGGCCCAGCTGGCAGAGCTGGCCACCACCGATGAACTGACTGGCCTGCACAACCGGCGCGCGCTGCTGGGCAAGCTGAGTTTCGAAGTGGCGCGCACGCGCCGCTTCCGCACCCCGCTGTCGGCGCTGCTGATCGACCTGGATGGCTTCAAGGCCGTCAATGAACGCCATGGGCACGAGGCGGGCGACCTGGTGTTGGCCAATGTTGGCCGCCTGGTGCGCGAAAACGTGCGCGTCATCGACCTGGCCGGGCGCTACGGCGGCCAGGAAATCTGCGTGCTGCTGCCGAACACGCCGAAGGAGGGCGCGCTCAAGCTCGCCGACAACCTGCGCGGCAAGATCGCCGCGCAGATCCACCGCGAAGCCGGGCGCCTGCTGCCGGTCACGGCCAGTATCGGCGTCGGCTCGTTCAACCACATGGACATCAACGACGGCGACAGCCTGCTGCGCGCGGCCGAACAGGCGCTGGCACGCGCCAAGGCCAACGGGCGCGACCGGGTGGAAAGCTGATTCAGTTCACAGGAGGCAGCCATGCCTAAAGCAATCTGGAACGGCGAAGTGATCGCCGAAGCGAACGACGACGAAGTGCAGATCGTCGAGAACAACGTCTATTTCCCGATCGGGAAAGTGAACGAAGAGTACCTGCAGGACAGCGTGCACACCACCACCTGCCCGTGGAAAGGCACGGCCAACTACTACCACCTGGTGGTGGACGGCAAGGTCAACGAGGACGCCGCCTGGTTCTACCGCCACCCGTCCGACAAGGCGCAGCACATCAAGGACCACATCGCCTTCTGGCACGGCGTCGAGGTGCAGCGCTAGTGCGCGGACTGCAAGCCAAGCCCTACCTGCAAAGCGTCAGCGCCGCGTACGGCCCCGGCGTCGACCTGGCGCTGTTCCCCTACTGCGTGCCGGCCGTGCGCGAGCTGCGCGAACTGGCATTCCACGCCGACGTCACCTTCTTCGTCGGCGAGAACGGCAGCGGCAAATCGACACTGCTGGAAGCGCTGGCGCTGGCGCTGGGCTTCGGCATCGAAGGCGGCACCATCCACAACACCCTGCTCAACACCGCGCGCGCCGGCTCCACGCTGCAGGACCAGCTCAGGCTCTCGCGCAGTTTCCGCCGCCCGCGCGACGGCTACTTCCTGCGCGCCGAGAGCTTCTACAACGTCGCCACCTACATCGACGACATGCCCGGTGCCACCGGCTACGGTAACCGCAAACTGCACTCGCGCTCGCACGGCGAAGCGTTCATGACCGTCTTGCTGGAAAAATTCCGGGGACAGGGGCTGTACCTGCTGGACGAGCCGGAAGCGGCGCTGTCGCCCAATCGCCAGCTGGCCGCGCTGTCGGCCATCCACCAGCTGGTGCAGCAAGCGTCGCAGTTCATCATCGTCACCCACTCGCCTATCCTGCTGGCCTACCCGAACGCGAAGATCTACTGCTTCGACGCCAGCGGCATCACCGAGATGGCGTACGAGGACACCGAACACTACGCCGTCACGCGCGATTTCCTCAACCACTACCCGCGCCGCCTCGAGCAGCTTTTCGCAGAAGATTAATGGACAACATCACCCACACCGTCGTCGGCCTGGGCGTCGGCGAACTGGTGCAGCGCAGCCTGCCCGCCGAACCGGACGAGGCGGGCCAGCGCACCCGCCACCGCCTCTTGCTCACCGCCTGCGCCGCGGCCAGCAATTTTCCCGATCTGGACCTGTTGCTGACCAAGCTGCTGCCCGATCCGCTCGGCTACCTGCTGCACCATCGCGGCCACACCCACACCCTGCTGTACGAAGTGCCGCAGGCGCTGCTGCTGGTGGCGCTGCTGTGGCTGCTTTGGCCGAACGCGCGCGCGCTGCTGCGGCGCAGCCATCAGGCCCGCGCCGGGCTGGCGGCGGCGGTGGTGCTCGGCTTCCTGCTGCACATCGGCATGGACTTCCTCAACTCCTACGGCGTGCACCCGTTTTACCCGTTCGACGGGCGCTGGTTCTACGGCGACATGATCTTCATAGTCGAACCCGTGTTCTGGGTCGCGTTCGGCGTGCCGCTGATCATGGCGGTGGGCTGGCCGTGGCTGCGCTGGCTGCTGCTGGCGGGGCTGGCTGGCGTGCTGTGCTATTTCACTGCGCGCGGCTTCCTGGGCGCGGTCTCGCTGGCCGGCCTGCTGGCGCTGGGCGCCGGGCTGGCCGTGCTGAAGGCCGCGCGGCGCCGCAGCCGGCGCGCCATGGCGCTGGCGCTGCTGCTGTGCGCCGGCTTTGTCGCCGCGCAAGGCGTGGCCAGCACGGTCGGGCGCCAGCGGGTGCTGGCAGCGCTGCAGGCAGCCGATCCGCAATCGCGCATTCACGACGTGGCCATGACCGCCTTCCCGGCGCAGCCGCTGTGCTGGGTCTTCGTATCGATCGAAGCCGACGCAGCGGCCGACCGCTACCGCCTGCGGCGCGGGCTGATCAGCCTGGCGCCGGACTGGCTGCCGCCGCAGCAATGCCCGTCCGGCCTGCTCGACCCGCCGCCGCACAGCGCCGCCGTGCCCGGCATCGACCTGTACGGCCAGGTAAGCGGCAGCCTGGCCGGCCTGCGCGCCCAGAACGGCGGCAACTGCTGGCTGGCGGCCTGGCTGCGCTTCGCGCGCATGCCCGCCATCGTGGACGGCGTCGCCACCGACATGCGCTTCGCCACCACCCCGCGCGGCAACTTCACCGCGCTCGACCTGGCCGCCACTGCCGGCCGCGCCTGTCCCGCCGACATCCCCGCCTGGACCCCGCCCCGCGCCGGCCTGCTCGCCCCCTGACCCATCACCCGCCCGGCAGCCTGAGCCGCATTTTGCCAAAACCAGGGGTCTGACCCCGATTTTAGGCAAAATGCGGCTCAGCTTGCTTTAGCTATGTGGGGCGGTGAAATGACGGGGAAATTGATGGCGCAAAACGGTGGGGGTTCGTCATTTTAGGCAAGCGGCGGCTCGCGCGGCTGTGGTGTGCTTCCAGATGAGTGGGGGCGCGGTATCATGGCCGGATTCCATGCCTGTACTTGACCATGACCCCGACTGAATCGCCGCCCCATGCCGCGCCGGCGCCCGTGAGCGCATCCACCGATCCCCTGCAGCACTACGGCAAGCCGGCCGGCGGCTGGCGCGCGCGCCTGTACGCGGTGATCTTCGAGTCGGATACCTACGCCGGACGCCTGTTCGACCTGGCGCTGATCGGCGCCATCGTGCTGAGCGTGGCGGTAGTGGTGCTGTCGAGCATGGCGCCGGTGGCGCGGAAGCACGGCACGCTGCTGACATGGGCGGAGTGGTTCTTCACGGCGCTGTTTACCGTGGAATACATCGGCCGCCTGCTGTGCGTGCAGCGCCCGCTGCGCTATGCGCGCAGCTTCTTCGGCGTTATCGACCTGCTGGCCGTGCTGCCCAGCTATGCGTCGCTGCTGGTGCCGGGCGCGCATGTGCTGCTCGATATCCGCATCCTGCGCCTGCTGCGCATGTTCCGCATCTTCAAGCTCACCCTGTACATCCAGGAGTACGGCATGCTGGGCCGCGCGCTGATGGCGAGCCGGCGCAAGATCCTGGTGTTCCTGTCGGTGGTGATGATGGTGGTGCTGCTGCTGGGCACGGTGATGTTCCTGGTGGAGGGGCCGCGGCACGGCTATACCAGCATTCCCACCGCCGTCTATTGGGCCATCAGCACCGTCACCACGGTCGGCTTCGGCGACCTGGTGCCGAAGACCGACCTGGGCCGCGCGGTGGCGTCGCTGATGATGCTGCTGGGCTGGGGCATCCTGGCGGTGCCGACCGGCATCATCAGCTCGGAGATCGCCTACCAGCGCAGTACCGGCTACGCGCCGCTGCGGCGCTGCCCGGCTTGCCGCGCCGAAGGCCACGAGGTGCTGGCGCGCTTCTGCAAGGATTGCGGCAGCGCGCTGCCCGTCACGCCGGTCGCCCCGGTCCCGCCACCCCAGCCGGCCCCGCCGCCTTAGGCGGCTTGCTGCTGCACGTCGTCGTGGTCGGTCGACAGCGACAGGCCGATCCATGCGCCCAGCTCCTGCTCGACGAAACGGTTCTTCTCGCGCACCATGCGCACCGTGTCGCTGCCCAGCAGCAGGCGCACCGGCGGCTGCGCCGTGTCGGCCAGCTGCAGCACGGCCAGCGACAGCTTGCGCGGGTCGCCCGGCTGCTTCAGGCTGATGCTGGCGGCCAGCGTGCGCATGGCGCCCACGGTGGCGGCATAGTCGCCCAGCTGCGCGCCGGTGGATACCAGCGAGTTCCCCTCCAGGAACCCGGTGCGGAAGTAGCCCGGCTCGACCACGGTGACGTGGATGCCCAGCGGCCGTACTTCCTCGGCCAGCGCTTCGCTGATGCCTTCCACCGCGAACTTGGTGGAGCCGTACACGCCCCAGCCCGCCGCCGCCGTGTAGCCGCCCACGGACGACATATTGATCACATGGCCGCTGCCTTGCCTGCGCATCTGCGGCAGCACGGCGCGGGTGACGTTGAGCAGGCCGAACACGTTGGTGTCGTACAGCGCGCGCACTTCCTCGGCGCTGGCTTCCTCGACCGCGCCCAGCAGGCCGTAGCCGGCGTTGTTGACCAGCACGTCGATGCGGCCGAAACGCTCCACGGCGGCGCGCGCGGCCAGCACGGCGGCCGCTTCCTGCGTCACGTCCAGGCGCACGGCCAGCAGATTGGGCTGTTCGCCCAGCGCGTCGATGACGGATTGCGGATTGCGGGCGGTGGCGACCACGCTGTCGCCGCGCGCCAGCGCGTCTTTGGCCATCAGGACGCCGAAGCCGCGGGATGCACCGGTAATGAACCATACTTTGGACATGCTGGTCTCCTTGAGAGGGGTGGGGGGGGTGATGCAAGCCAGTTTATGCGGGGCAGCTCTGTTACACTAGATAGCGTAAAGGCGTTTGATTTTCACGCTTTGGTTGTAAATAAAATGGAACACAGGAGCGCATGGATAAATCCCGCGTCATCACCCTTTTCATCGGCGTTGTCCGCGCAGGCAGCTTCAGCCAGGCGGCGGCCGAGGTGGGGCTGTCGCCGCAGGCGGTCAGCAAGGCGGTGCGGCAGCTGGAGGACAACCTGGGCGTGCGCCTGTTCCACCGCACCACGCGCAGCCTGAGTTTGACGGAGGAGGGCCAGCGCCTGTTCGAGCTGGCCAATCCCGGCCTGCGCCTGCTGGACGAGGCGCTGGAGCAGGTGCGCAACAGCCGGCAGGACATGGACGGCATGATCCGCGTGGCCGCGCCCACGTCCTTCGGCAGCCACCTGCTGATCCCGCTGGTGCGCGACTTCCAGGCGCTGCACCCCGGCGTGCGCTTCGACTTGCTGCTGGAAGACCATTTCACCGACCTGATCGAAGCCAAAATCGACGTCGGCTTCCGGGGCGGCAACCCGCCCGAGCGCAACCTGATCTCGCGCCGCATCGGCGAGCTGGCGCTGCTGGTGTGCGCGGCGCCGGCCTACATTGCCCGCTACGGCGCGCCGCAGAGCGTGGACGACCTGCTGGCGCACCGCTGCACCGGCTTCCGCCAGCCCAACACGGGCCGGCTGATGCCGTGGGAACTGCACGGCGAGGGCGGCACGATCTACAAGGACATCCCCGCCGTGACCAGCTTCAACACCGCCGAAGCCGAAGCCGAAGCGGTGCTGGCCGGCATGGCGATCGGCCAGCTGGCCGGTTACATGGCCGCGCAGCACCTGGCCGCTGGCACGCTGGTGCACCTGCTGCCGTCCACCACGGTGACCAGCGGCGCCATCTATATGTATTACCAGCAGCGCACCCAGATGCCGCAGCGCGTGCGGCTGTTCATCGATTTCGCTTCGGAACGGGCCCCCGGCCTGTTCCCGAAGATCAAACTGCTAAAGAGCTGATATGGACCGTTTGCATGTGATGGGGGTGTTCGTCGCCGTCGGCGAGGAGCAGAGCTTTGCCGGCGGGGCGCGCCGGCTGGGGATGTCGCCGCCGGCTGTCACGCGCGCCATCGCCACGCTGGAGGAGCGCCTCGGCGTGCGCCTGCTGGACCGCAGCACGCGCCATGTGCGCGTCACCGAGGCCGGCCAGCGCTACCTGGACGACGCGCGCCGCATCATCGCCGAGGTGGACGAGGCCGACGAGGCGGCCGCCGGCAGCAACGCCGCGCCGCGCGGCCACTTGTCGGTGACGGCGCCGGTGCTGTTCGGCCGCCAGTACATCACGCCCGGCATCGTCGAGTACCTGCGCCGCTATCCGGGCATGGAGGTCAGCGCCATGTTCGTCGACCGCGTCACCAATATGATGGAGGAGGGTATCGACGTGGCGGTGCGCATCGGCGAGCTGCCCGACTCCAGCTTGCGCGCCGTCACCGTGGGCCAGGTGCGGCGCGTGATCTGCGCCTCGCCCGCCTACCTGGCCGAACACGGCACGCCGTCCAGTCCCGAGGCGCTGGCGCAACACGTCATCGTGATGTCGTCCGGTTCCAGCACACCGCCGGACTGGCGCTTCGCCAACGCCGGCCGCAGCCAGTCGCTGCGCTTCAAGCCGCGCCTGGTGGTCAACAGCAACGACGCGGCCATCGAGGCGGTGCGGCGCGGCTTCGGCATTACCCGCCTGCTGTCCTACCAGGCCGAGGCGCTGCTGGCGTCCGGCGAGCTGACTTTGTTGTTGGAACAGTATGCCACGCCCGGCGTGCCGGTAAGCATCGTGCACCGCGATAGCCGCCAGGGCTCGGCCCGCATCCGCAGTTTTGTCGACCTGATGGCCGGGCGCCTGCGCGCCGAACCCATTTTGGTGCCCTCCGCCTAGCGCTCCGCCGCGCGTGCCGTGTTGCGGTGCGCCTGCTTTTGGTGCACCGCACAATGTCGGTGCCGAAAATACATTTCTTTCCCCGCCAAGCGGCATAAAGCCCCGTATTTGCGCGTTCCGTGGCCTGGCACAGCTATTGCAAAGCTAGTTGCAGGGCAGGCGTCCGCCTGCCGCAGTTCACAAACTAGCATGGGGATAAGATGGACAGCAAAATCAGCTTGACTCGCCGCAGCCTGTTGAAAGCCGGCGCCGCCACCGCACTCTCCGGCCTTGCCACGCAAGGCGTCTGGGCCGCCGGCTCGGACAAGCCTGAAAAGGAAGAGGTCAAAGTCGGTTTCATCCCGCTCACCGACTGCGCGTCGGTGGTGATGGCGTCCGTGCTGGGCTTCGACAAGAAGTACGGCATCAAGATCGTGCCGAGCAAGGAATCGTCCTGGCCCGGCGTGCGTGACAAGCTGGTCAACGGCGAGCTGGATGCGGCGCACGTGCTGTACGGCCTGGTCTACGGCGTGCACCTGGGCGCGGGCGGCCCCAAAAAAGACATGGCCGTGCTGATGAACCTGAACCACAACGGCCAGGCCATCACGCTGTCCAAAAAGGTGGCCGACAAGGGCGGCGTGGACGGTCCCTCGCTGGCCGCGCTGATGAAGAAAGACCCGCGCGAGTACTCCTTCGCGCAGACCTTCCCCACCGGTACCCACGCCATGTGGCTGTACTACTGGCTGGCCAGCTACGGCATCAATCCGATGAAGGACGCCAAGGTGATCACGGTGCCGCCGCCGCAGATGGTGGCCAATATGCGCATCGGGAACATGGACGGCTTCTGCGTGGGCGAGCCTTGGAACCACCGCGCCATCGTGGACGGCATCGGCATCACCGCCACCACCACCCAGGAGATCTGGCGCGACCACCCGGAAAAGGTGCTGGGCACCAGCGCCGAGTGGGTGAAGAAGTATCCCAATACCGCGCGCGCACTGACCGCCGCCATTCTCGACGCCAGCCGCTGGATCGACGCGTCGCTGTCGAACAAGATGAAGATGGCTGAAACCATCGCCGACAAGTCCTATGTGAACACCTCGGTGGACGTGATCAACCAGCGCATCCTGGGACGCTACCAGAATGGCCTGGGCAAGACCTGGGACGACCCGAACTCGATGAAGTTCTACAACGACGGCTCGGTGAACTTCCCCTACCTGTCGGACGGCATGTGGTTCCTTACGCAGCAAAAGCGCTGGGGCCTGCTCAAGGCCGAGCCGGACTACCTGGCCGTGGCCACGCAGATCAACCAGATCGACGTGTACAAGGACGCTGCCGCCATGGCCAAAGTGGCGGTGCCGAAAGCGCCGCTACGCAGCGTCAAGCTGATCGACGGCACCACCTGGGACGGCAAGAATCCGAAGGCCTACGCCGATTCATTCAAGATCAAAGCATAAGGAGCAGCCATGAGCGCAGTCCTGCACAATATCGCCGCCGCACCAGCCACAGCCGCCGCAGTGCCTGCGGCCATAGCCGCAGCAGCCAATGACGAGGCGCCGCCCAAGCCGGCGCGCAGCGAGCGCATCGCCGCCAAGGGCATCAAGCTGGAATCGGGCAGCGCGCGCCTGCGGCCCTTCGTGATGAAGTATCTGCCGCCCGTGATCGGCCTGGCGCTGCTGGTGCTGGCGTGGCAGATCCTGGCCGCCAAGAACAGCAGCTTCCCCACGCCCTGGGCCACCTGGGAGGAGGCGGTCAAGCTGTTCTCGGACCCGTTCTACCGCAAGGGGCCGAACGACCAGGGCATAGGCTGGAACGTGCTCGCGTCGCTGCAGCGGGTGGGCATCGGCTTCGGCCTGGCCGCGCTGGTGGGCATCCCGCTTGGCTTCATCATCGGCCGCTTCAAGTTCATGTACGGCATGTTCAGCCCCATCATCAGCTTGCTGAAACCGGTGTCGCCGCTGGCCTGGCTGCCGATCGGCCTGCTGGTCTTCAAGGCCGCCGATCCGGCCGCCATCTGGTCGATCTTTATTTGCTCGATCTGGCCGATGATCATCAACACCGCCGTCGGCGTGCAGCGCGTGCCGCAGGACTACATGAACGTGGCGCGGGTGCTGAGCCTGTCGGAATGGAAGATCGTCACCAAGATCCTGCTGCCGTCCGTCCTGCCCTACATGCTGACCGGCGTGCGGCTGGCCATCGGTACCGCGTGGCTGGTGATCGTCGCGGCCGAAATGCTGACCGGCGGCGTGGGCATCGGCTTCTGGGTCTGGGACGAATGGAACAACCTGAACGTGCCGCACATCCTGATCGCCATCGGCGTGATCGGCATAGTCGGACTGTTGCTGGAATGGGCGCTGGTGTCGCTGGCCCAAGCCTTCACCTACGAACAAGTGGAGAACTGATATGAGCGCGAACAAATTCATCGACATCAGCAACGCCGAGATGGTGTTCAACACCAAGAAGGGCCAGTTCCATGCGCTGGCCAATGTGAACCTGGCGGTGCAGCAGGGCGAATTCATCACGCTGATCGGCCACTCCGGCTGCGGCAAGTCCACCCTGCTCAACCTGATCGCGGGCCTGACCACCGCCACCGGCGGCGTCCTGCTGTGCAACGGCCGCGAGATCGCCGGGCCGTCGCCGGAGCGCGCGGTGGTGTTCCAGAACCATTCGCTGCTGCCGTGGCTGACCTGCTACGAGAACGTCTACCTGGCGGTGGAGCGCGTCTTCAGCGCCAGCGAGAACAGCAAGCAGCTGCAGGAGCGCACCTGGGCCGCGCTGGCGCTGGTGGGCCTGACGGCGGCGGCGGGCAAGCGTCCCCATGAAATTTCGGGCGGCATGAAGCAGCGCGTCGGCATTGCCCGCGCGCTGGCGATGGAGCCCAAAGTGCTGCTGATGGATGAACCGTTCGGTGCGCTGGACGCGCTCACGCGCGCCCACCTGCAGGACGAGCTGCTGCGCATCGTGGCGGCCACCGGTTCAACGGTGGTGATGGTGACCCACGACGTGGACGAGGCGGTGCTGCTGTCGGACCGCATCGTGATGATGACCAACGGCCCTGCGGCGACCATCGGCGACATCGTGCAGGTGCGCCTGGCGCGCCCGCGCGAGCGCCTGGCGCTGGCGCAGGACCCGCTCTACATCGACTACCGCACCAGCGTGCTGGAGTTCCTGTACCACCGCCAGGGACGGCCGGCGCAGAAGGCCGCCTGAGCGCTGCGGCGGGTTGCGGCGTGCCGCCTGGCCCGCCCTGCGTCGGCCAATGCGCGCGGCGCCGTTCTCAAACAACCTTCAGCTCATCCAGCGGCCAGCGCGGGCGCACGTTGAAGGCGTAGTCCTTCTGCGCCGCGTCCGGGTTGATCATCAGGCGCATGGCGCCGGCAAAGGCGATCATGGCGCCGTTGTCGGTGCAGAACTCCAGCTCCGGATAGTAGACCTTGAACTTCTTCTTGGCCGCCGCCGCGTTCAGCGACGCGCGCAGCTGCGCGTTGGCGCCCACGCCGCCGGCGATCACCAGCCGCTTCAGGCCGGTGTGCTTGAGCGCCGACACGCACTTGGCCGTCAGCACCTCCACGATGGCGTCGACAAAGCCGCGCGCGATGTCGGCCTTGTCCTGCTCGCAGATGTTGGCGATCACTTTTTCTTCGTGGTTCTTCACCACCGTCAGCACCGCCGTCTTCAGGCCGGAGAAGCTGAAGTTGAAATCCTTGGTGTGCATCATCGGGCGCGGCAGCTTGTAGGCTGTGGGGTCGCCGAACTCGGCCAGGCGCGAAATGGCCGGGCCGCCCGGATAGCCCAGGCCCAGCAGCTTGGCCGACTTGTCGAACGCTTCGCCGGCCGCGTCGTCCAGCGTCTCGCCCAGCAGGGTGTACTGGCCCACGCCGTCTACCCGCATCAGCTGCGTGTGGCCGCCCGACACCAGCAGCGCGATGAAGGGGAACGCCGGCGGCTGCGAGGCCAGCAGCGGCGACAGCAAATGGCCCTCCAGGTGGTGCACGCCCAGCACCGGCTTGTCCAGCGCCATGCCCAGGCTGCAGGCGATCGACGAGCCCACCAGCAGCGCGCCGGCCAGGCCGGGCCCTTGCGTGTAGGCGATGGCGTCGATGTCGGCCAGCTGCTTGCCGGCGCCCGTCAGCGACTGCTCCAGCAGCGGGATGGCGCGCCGGATATGGTCGCGCGAGGCCAGCTCGGGCACCACGCCGCCGTACTCCTCGTGCATGGCGACCTGGGAATACAGGGCATGGGAAAGCAGGCCGCGCTCGGTGTCATACAGCGCCAGGCCGGTTTCGTCACAGGAAGATTCAACGCCGAGAACGATCATTGGAACAGTGCAAAGTGAAAGGGGAATCCGCCATTGTAATGGAAAGCGCGCCCGGCCCGCACCAAAGGGGCCCGCGCCGCACCGCCGCAGGGCGCACGGCCAAGCAGCCTGAGCCGCATTCCCGCACCTTCGGGGTCAGACCCCGAAGGTGCGGGAATGCGGCTCAGCTTGCCAAGGCTGGCATCGGTCTTGCTTCATCGGAAACATGCAACCCGAAGGAGCCTGAACCATGGCTGAGTATTGGAAACTGATCTGCAAGCTGAAAGACATCCCGCCGCAGGGCATGCGCCTGGTGCCGCGCGGGCTGGCGTGGCAGGAGCTGCCCGGCGTGGCGGTGATACGCACGCTGGACGACCAGGTCTTCGCCATCCTCGACGGCGGCGCGCGCCATTACGCCGTCAAGCTGGAGGAGGGCAAGATTTTCCTGGACCTGAATGAACTGAACGCCCCGGCCAGCCGTGCGGAAGCGGCGTTGGCGGGGGCGTTCGGGGTTGCCCCGCACGTGGGGGCGAATTCCTGGACCTAGGGCGGGTGGGGCGGGTTGGCGGCCAAGCCGCGTCACCCGCCGCCCCGTCACGGACGCTTCAGCAGCTCCGCGTGCGCCTTGCGCAGCATGTCGGCCGTGGTGTCCCAGTCGATGCAGCCGTCGGTCACCGAGCAGCCGTACTTCAGCTCGCCCAGGTCGGCCGGGATCTTCTGGTTGCCGGCCACGATGTTCGACTCGATCATCACGCCCACCAGCGACTGGTTGCCGTGCGTGATCTGGTTGACCACGTCCGTCATCACCAGCGGCTGCAGTTCCGGTTTCTTGTAGCTGTTGGCGTGCGAGCAGTCCACCACCACGTTGGCCGGCAGCTTGGCCTTGGCCAGCGCCTGCTCGGCAATCGCCACCGACACCGAATCGTAGTTCGGGCGGCCGTCGCCGCCGCGCAGCACCACGTGGCCGTAGGCGTTGCCGCGGGTGCGCACGATGGACACATTGCCTTCGCTGTTAATGCCGAGGAAGGCGTGCGGATTGGCGGCCGACAAAATCGCATTGATGGCGATGCCGATGTCGCCGTCGGTGCCGTTCTTGAAGCCGACCGGGGTCGACAGGCCGGACGACATTTCGCGGTGCGTCTGCGACTCGGTGGTACGGGCGCCGATCGCGGTCCACGCGATCAGGTCGCCCAGGTACTGCGGAGAGATCGGGTCGAGCGCCTCCGTCGCGGTCGGCAGGCCCAGTTCGCACACGTCCAGCAGGAACTGGCGCGCCTTTTCCATGCCCACGTCCACGCGGAAGGAGTCGTCCATGTCCGGATCGTTGATATAGCCCTTCCAGCCGGTGGTGGTGCGCGGCTTCTCGAAATACACGCGCATGACCAGCAGCATGGTGTCGGCCACTTCGGCCTGCAGCGCCTTGAGGCGGCGCGCATAGTCCAGGCCCGCCACCGGGTCGTGGATGGAGCAGGGGCCGACCACGACAAACAGGCGCTTGTCCTTGCGGTCCAGGATGGCGCGCAGGTCGGCGCGGCCCTGCATCACGGTGGCCGACGCGGCGTCGGTCAGCGGCAGTTTCGCGTGCAGCGCCGTCGGGGTCGGCATGGACGCGAAGTTGGTAACGTTTACGTTTTCGATATCTGGCGAGATCATGATTCGGTGCCTCAACTCTGTATTTTGATCAGGGGGACCTGTAAGTGTAGCCGAAATGCAGGATCGCTGCGGGCCGGCGCTGCATTGCAGCAATCGCGCCGCGGCAAGCCTTGGTGTAAGCTTCCCGCATGAGCACACATCCCACTCCCTACCCGGCCGCGCATTTCATCAAGGAAATCGGACGCGGCAAAAAAGGGGCGCGCAGCATGACGCGCGCCGACGCCAACGAACTGTATCAAGCCATCCTGGACGGACGCGTGTCCGACCTGGAACTGGGCGGCATCCTGCTGGCCATGCGTATCAAGGGCGAATCGGTGGACGAGATCGCCGGTTTCCTGGACGCGGCCGAAGCCTCGTTCACGCCGCTGCGGGCGCCGGCCGGCGCCTGTGCGCCGGTGCTGATCCCCACCTACAACGGCGCCCGCAAGATGGCCAACCTGACCCCGCTGCTGGCGCTGCTGCTGGCGCGCGACGGCGTGCCGGTGCTGGTGCACGGCGTGGCGCACGACCTGGGCCGCGTGGCCACGGCCGAGGTGTTCGCCGAACTGGGCATCCACGCCGCGCGCGGCCACGCCGAAGCCGAGGCGGCGCTGGCGGCCGGCAAGGTGGCCTTCATCACCATCGACGCGCTGGCGCCCAAGCTGGCCCATATGCTGTCGCTGCGCCGCATCCTGGGCGTGCGCAACTCCACCCACACGCTGGTGAAGATGATGCAGCCGTTCGCCGGACCGGCGCTGCGGCTGGTGTCCTACACCCACCCCGAGTACCTGGAAATGCTGGGCGAATACTTCAGCACGGCGGCCGCCCCCGCCCGCGGCGACGCCTTCCTGATGCGCGGCACGGAAGGCGAGACCGTGGCCAACGCCAACAAGGGCCAGCGCATCGACTGGTTCCACGGCGGCGAGCGCACCGTGCTGGTGGAAAAGCAGCTCACGGCCGAGCAGGAAGTGGTGCTGCCCGAAGACAAGAGCGCGGCCGCCACCGCCGCCTGGATCGCTGCCGTGCTGCGCGGCGACATCGCCGTGCCGGCCTCCATCGCCGAGCAGGTGGCGCAGTGCGCCAGGGTGGCGCGCAGCCTGTGACGGCAGGCGCCCCCGCCGGTGCCGTCCCCGTCAGGGTACAATGGCCGGTTTTGAAGCGGAATCGGAGCAGTTATGGCGAAATTTGATGTGGCAGTGATCGGCGCGGGCGCGGCGGGAATGATGTGCGCGGCCGAGGCCGCCAAACGCGGGCGCCGCGTGGTGCTGATCGACCATGCCGCCAAGCTGGCCGAGAAAATCCGCATTTCCGGCGGCGGGCGCTGCAATTTCACCAATATCAACGCCGGCCCGGCCAATTTCCTGTCCGAGAACCCGCACTTCTGCAAAAGCGCGCTGTCGCGCTACACCCCGTCCGACTTCGTGGCGCTGGTCAGGAAATACCGCATCGCCTTCCACGAGAAGCACCGCGGCCAGCTGTTCTGCGACGACTCGGCCGAGCGCATCATCGACATGCTGAAGGCCGAATGCGCGGCCGGCGACGTGCACTGGCGCATGCCCTCCAAGGTCGGCAGCGTCGAACAGCTGGACGACGGCAGCTTTTTCCTCGTCACCGACACCGGCGACATCGAATGCGACAGCGTGGTGATCGCCACCGGCGGCCTGTCGATTCCGAAGATCGGCGCCTCCGCCTTCGGCTACCAGGTCGCCGAGCAGTTCGGCCTGCGCATGGTGGCGCCGCGCCCGGCGCTGGTGCCGCTGACCTTCGACGCCGACACCTGGGCGCCGTTCGCCCCGCTGTCCGGCATCTCGCTGGAAGTGGACGTGGAGACCGGCACGCTGAAGGGCCGCAATCCGGACGGCGCCCGTTTCCGCGAAGACTTGCTGTTTACCCACCGCGGCCTGTCCGGCCCGGCCATCCTGCAGATCTCCAGTTTCTGGCAGCCGGGCGCGCCCATCGTCATCAACCTGCTGCCGGAAATGGACGTGGCCCAGGCGCTGATCGAGGGCAAGCAGACCGTCAAGAAGCAGCTCGGCAACGTGCTGGCGCAATGGCTGCCGGCCCGCCTGGCCGAAGGCTTGCTGCAGCTGCACGGCCTGGCCGGCGACACCCGCCTGGCCGACATGCAGGACGCCACGCTGCGCAAACTCGGCGCGGCCATCAACCACTGGACCATCACCCCCAACGGGTCCGAAGGCTACCGCAAGGCCGAGGTGACCCGGGGCGGGGTGGATACGCGCGAACTGTCGCAGCAGACCATGATGGCCACCCGGGTGCCGGGCCTGTACTTCATCGGCGAAGCGGTGGACGTGACCGGGTGGCTGGGCGGCTACAATTTCCAGTGGGCCTGGGCTTCGGGTGTGGCGGCCGGCCAGGCAGTCTGATATCATTGCATTCCCGGCGTGTGCTTTCCGCCCGGAGTCAGATGTTGGCAGGACGAAAAGGTTGCTCAAAAACAGACAGTTTCCATGTGAAACTGGCCTGGCGAGCCGGTTTTCCGTCCAAAGGTCTTCCCAATTTGGCCGAATACTGCTAATATCTTTATCTTCCTAAAATCTAACGGTTTGAATTTTTACATGACCACTATCCGCCTTAAAGAAAACGAGCCGTTCGAAGTCGCCATGCGTCGCTTCAAGCGCACCATCGAAAAAACCGGCCTGCTGACCGAACTGCGCGCACGCGAGTTCTACGAGAAGCCAACCGCAGAGCGCAAGCGCAAGCTGGCAGCTGCCGTGAAGCGTCACTACAAGCGCATCCGCAGCCAGCAACTGCCTAAGAAACTGTTCTAAGACTGATTCTTCAGGATAGCCCGGCAGTACGGCGTCGCGCCGCGGGGTGTCCTGTCCAGTCGCATACCCGCTCCGGTTCGCCGCAGCGGGTTTTCGCATTTTTGCGCCACATTTTTCCCTGTGAGGAACGAGCATGAGCTTAAAACAACAGATTTCCGATGACATGAAAGCCGCCATGCGCGCCAAGGAAGCCGGCAAGCTGGCCACCATCCGCCTGATGCTGGCCGAGATCAAGCGCAAGGAAGTGGACGAGCAGATCGACGTGACGGACGAGCAGGTGGTGGCCATCATCGACAAGATGGTCAAGCAGCGCAAGGACTCGATCACCCAGTTCGAAGCCGGCGGCCGCCAGGACCTGGCCGACATTGAAAAAGCCGAGCTGGTGGTGCTGCTGGCCTACAAGCCGGCCGGCCTGTCGGACGAGGTGGTGGCTGCCGAAGTGGCTGCCGCCGTGGCCGCTTCCGGCGCCGCCGGTCCGCAGGACATGGGCAAGGTCATGGCCATCCTCAAGCCCAAGCTGGCCGGCAAGGCCGACATGGCCGTGGTGTCGGGCCTGATCAAAAAAGCGTTGACCCCAGCCTAAGCTTTTCCGGCCGCCGCGCCGCTTGATCCGCATCAAGCCGGATCCGGGCGCGGCGGTATAGCCTCTGATGTAGAACAAGACTGATCGCCGTGATACCTCAATCCTTTATCTCCGATCTATTGAACCGCGTCGACATCGTGGACGTGGTCGGGCGCTATGTGCAGCTCAAGAAGGGCGGCGCCAACTACATGGGCCTGTGCCCCTTCCATAACGAAAAATCCCCCAGTTTCACGGTCAGCCCGACCAAGCAGTTCTACCACTGCTTCGGCTGCGGCGCGCACGGCACCTCGATCGGCTTCATGATCGAATATTCCGGCATGGGCTTCGTCGACGCCGTCAAGGAGCTGGCGCAGAACTGCGGCATGGTGGTGCCCGAGCAGGACGACAAGATCCCGCCGGCCCAGCGCGCCCAGATGCAGGCCCAGAGCATGGCGCTGTCCGAAGCCATGAGCCGCGCGGCCGACTACTACAAGTCCCAGCTGCGCTCGGCGCCCAACGCCATCGGCTACCTGAAAAGCCGCGGCCTGACCGGCGAGATCGCGGCCCGCTTCGCGCTCGGCTTCGCCCCCAACGGCTGGGACAACCTGCGGACCGTGTTCCCCGACTACGAGGCGCTGGCCCTGGTCGAGGCCGGCCTGGTGATCGACCGCGTCGACGAGGAAGGCAACCACCGCAAGCGCTACGACCGTTTCCGCGAGCGCGTGATGTTCCCCATCCGCAACACCAAGGGCCAGGTGATCGCCTTCGGCGGCCGCATCATGGAGCAGGGCGAACCGAAGTACTTGAATTCTCCCGAAACGCCTTTATTTTCCAAGGGTCACGAGCTGTACGGCCTGTTCGAAGCGCGCCAGGCCATCCGCGACGCGGGCTACGTGCTGGTGACGGAGGGCTATATGGATGTGGTGGCGCTGGCGCAAATGGGCTTCCCGCAGTCGGTGGCGACCCTGGGCACGGCTTGCACCAGCACCCATGTGCAGAAATTGTTGCGTCAAACTGACACGGTGATCTTCAGTTTCGACGGCGACAAGGCCGGCCGCCGCGCCGCCCAGCGCGCGCTGGAAGCCTGCCTGCCGCATGTGTCGGACAACAAGACCATCAAGTTCCTGTTCCTGCCGGCCGAGCACGACCCGGACAGCTATATCCGCGAATATGGCGCCCCGGCCTTCGAGCAGCAGGTGCACGAAGCCATGCCGCTGTCGCAGTTCCTGCTGCGGGTGGTGTCGGCCGAGCATGACCTGGGCGAGCCGGAAGGGCGCGCCCGCGTGCAGTTCGAGGCCAAGCCGCTGCTGCAGGCCATGACGCCGTCGGCGCTGCGCCTGCAGATCGTGCGCGGCCTGGCGACCATGACGCAGAGCAGCCCGGGCGAGATCGAGCAGCTGTATGAATTGAGCAAGCCGGTGGCCGAAGTGCGCAAGGCGCCGCAGCGCAGCAGCCGGCCGCAGCCGGTGGGCCTGGAGCTGCAGATCGTGCGGCACCTGGTGGCGCATCCGCCGCTGGCCTTCACGATAGACGAGGCCGGCCTGGCCGCCTTCGCCAACTTCGGCGACGAGTCGGCCGAGCGGCTGTACCAGCTGATCGCGGCCGCCATCGCGCTGGGGCCGCAAGGCAGCTTCGCGGCGCTGGCGCAGCATTTGAAGGAGCAGGGCAGCGAGTACGACGGCATCATCAGCGAGATCGCCGCCGAGCCGGAATCGGATTTCGAGGCCATCAAGACGTATCTGAGCAGCGCCATCCGCCAGATCCGCCGCGACGCGCTGAAGGCCGAGCTGGCACAGTTGTTCGCATCGAACTTGTCGTCCAGCGAAATTGGTGTACGCTACCGTGAAATTACTGCCATGCAAGATCAATTGGCGCGGGAGGATGAAGCGGCGCTGTCGGCCCGCTAGCGCGCCCGGCTTCCCCTATGAGCGCACGCCCGGGGGGCTCTGGAAATTGTAAAGTGGCGTGCTATAATAAAACGCTAAGTATTCAGTGCTTAGCTTTGGTGTTTCAGTTTGGAATTCTGTTTGTTTTCAGTAAGTTAGGCTCTTGATCGGTGCGGCGCTGGGACGATGCGCGCCACATCGGCGGCCGGGGCCGGAGTTTGGCCGGATGGCGCTATATGCAACCGCTCAGGTGCAGCGCCTGCCACCGGACATTCGTGGATCTAGCCCCCTTGCGCTGTCTACAGTAGAATTTCTGCCGAGCACGGTCCCGGGTTTGGACCGGCAGCGGCGGTTTCCTGTTTGCGCAGGGAGCCAGAAGGTGTAAGTATTCGTAGCATTGTTGCAAGAACTTTATCCTAACCCGTAAAGCAAGTCGTTGTGTAATCGAAAGCGCCTGTGCCAACAAAGAAACCTGAATCCAAAGCGGCTGTAAAGCCGAGCCAAGTGACCGCCAAGGCCGCCAAAACGGCCGACAAACCGGAGACGCGTGTTACCAGCACGCCGCCGGCGGTCAGCCAGACCACGGATGCCGCCACCCTGGCTGCCATCGACACTTCCGGCTACGTGCTGCCTTCCGTGAAGGTGCCGGGCCGTCGCGGCCGCAAGCCGAAGGAATTCCAGCCCGAAAACGACGAAGTCGCCGCGCTGAATGCGGTCGAGCGCGCCGAATTGAAAGCGGTCGACAAGGCCAAGGCCAAGGACCGCAAGGCCAAGGAAAAGGCGCTGCTGAAGGACGCCTTCTCGTCCGACACGGAAGCGACCGAGGAAGAGCTCGAGCGCCGCCGCCAGAAACTCAAGACCCTGATCAAGTTCGGCAAGGAACGCGGTTTCCTCACCTACGCCGAGATCAACGACCACCTGCCCGAGAACATCGTCGATCCGGAAGCGATCGAAGGCATCATCGGCACCTTCAACGACATGGGCATCGCCGTCTACGAGCACGCGCCGGACGCCGAGACGCTGCTGCTGTCGGACAACGTGGCCACCATCGCCAGCGACGACGAAGCCGAGGCGGCCGCCGAAGCGGCGCTGTCCACGGTCGACTCCGACTTCGGCCGCACCACCGACCCGGTGCGCATGTATATGCGCGAGATGGGCTCGGTCGAGCTGCTCACGCGCGAAGGCGAAATCGAGATCGCCAAGCGCATCGAGGACGGCCTGAAAGACATGATCCAGGCCATTTCCGCCTGCCCGGTGACGATCGCCGAGATCATCGCCGCCTCCGACCGCATCCGTAACGACGAGATCAAGATCGACGAGATCGTCGACGGCCTGGTTGACGAGAGCGAAGGCGAGCCGGCGCCGGCCGCCGCCGCCTCGGAGGAAGAGGACGAGGACGAGGAAGAAGAAGCCGAGGAAGAAGAGGAAGAGGAAGAAGCCGCCAGCCCGTCGGGCGCGGCCGGCTACTCGGCCGAACAGCTGGAGCAGATGAAGCAGGCTGCGCTGGAAAAGTTCGACATGATCTCGCAGCAGTTCGACAAGATGCGCCGCGCCTTCGAGAAGGACGGCTACAACTCGAAAGCCTACGTCAAGGCGCAGGAAGCGATCTCCTTCGAGCTGCTGGGCATCCGCTTCACCGCCAAGGTGGTGGAAAAGCTGTGCGATACCCTGCGCGGCCAGGTGGACGAAGTGCGCCACATCGAGAAGCAGATCCTGGACGTGGCGGTGAACAAGTGCGGCATGCCGCGCGCCCACTTCATCAAGGTCTTCCCGGGCAATGAAACCAACCTGGAATGGGTGGACGGCGAAGTGTCCGCAGGGCATGCCTACAGCGCCATCCTGGGCCGCAACATCCCCACCATCAAGGAACTGCAGCAGCGCCTGATCGACTTGCAGGCGCGCGTGGTGCTGCCGCTGCCGGACCTGCGCAACATCAACCGCCAGATGGCGGCCGGCGAAATGAAAGCGCGCAAGGCCAAGCGCGAAATGACCGAGGCCAACCTGCGCCTGGTCATTTCCATCGCCAAGAAGTACACCAACCGCGGCCTGCAGTTCCTCGACCTGATCCAGGAAGGCAACATCGGCCTGATGAAGGCGGTCGACAAGTTCGAATACCGCCGCGGCTACAAGTTCTCGACCTACGCCACGTGGTGGATCAGGCAGGCCATCACGCGCTCGATCGCCGACCAGGCGCGCACCATCCGCATCCCGGTGCACATGATCGAGACCATCAACAAGATGAACCGCATCTCGCGCCAGATCCTGCAGGAAACGGGCGCCGAGCCCGATCCGGCCACGCTGGCCATCAAGATGGAAATGCCGGAAGACAAGATCCGCAAGATCATGAAGATCGCGAAAGAACCGATCTCCATGGAAACGCCGATCGGCGACGACGACGATTCCCATCTGGGCGACTTCATCGAGGACAACAACACCTTGGCCCCGTCCGACGCGGCGCTGCACGCATCCATGCGCGGCGTGGTCAAGGATGTGCTGGACTCGCTGACGCCGCGCGAAGCGAAGGTGCTGCGCATGCGTTTCGGCATTGAAATGTCGACCGACCATACCTTGGAAGAAGTCGGCAAGCAGTTCGACGTGACGCGCGAGCGCATCCGCCAGATCGAAGCGAAAGCGCTGCGCAAGCTGCGCCATCCCTCGCGCTCCGACAAGCTGAAAAGCTTCTTGGAAGGCAACTAGGCACTTGACGACAGCCCGCGCAGCGCCTATGCTGCCGGGTCGTTGTAGTATCAGTTTCGGGCCCTTAGCTCATGCTTGGTTAGAGCAGAGGACTCATAATCCTTTGGTGCGCGGTTCGACTCCGCGAGGGCCTACCAATTAAGAACGCCAACCCTGCGGGGTTGGCTTTTTTTATTCCTGAGCCTGGTGCTCCGACCCTGACAGACGTATGAAAGCCCGCGCGGCGGGCTTGCTGATTCAAGACGCTGACTCACCGATCACCCCGGCAATCAGCCGGGTATCATCGGACGCCTGCGACCCGCGCTATCGGCCCGGTGCTGCAGGCACATTATCTTGAAGCCGGTCGACTGGATGCCGCCGAAATGGGCGTACAGGTCAGCGCCGGCTGCGTCCGGCATGATGAGGCCGAAGCCGTTGGCATCGTTGAACCATTTAACGATACGGTTTGTTGAATGCTGATGATGCTTCCTTCAATTAATTTCCGATCCTGCCTGCCGGAATTGCCGCCGCCAGCTGATTGACATTTCCCTGCTTTGGGATAGGCTGAGATGGTCTCTGCTGCATTCCGATTGCCAATCAAGAGGAGTGACGAAATGCCTAAATATGTCATCGAACGCGAA
Organism: Massilia sp. Root351; assembly: GCF_001425045.1. GTDB lineage: Bacteria > Pseudomonadota > Gammaproteobacteria > Burkholderiales > Burkholderiaceae_D > Rugamonas. Next base: position 166,083 of record NZ_LMDJ01000004.1, read on the forward strand.
ATTCCCGGGGCTGGCAAGCTCACCAGGCCGGAACTGAAGGCAATTTCCGAGAAGTCCTGCAACGTGCTGGGCGAGCTTGGTCCGACCATACAGTGGGTCCACAGCTATGTGACCGACGACAAGATCTACTGCATCTACAACGCACCCAACGAGGAGATGGTGCGCGAGCATGCGAAACGCGGCGGCTTTCCTGCCAACAGCGTCGCGCAAGTGCGGGAAATCATCGACCCGACGACGGCTGAATAGCGGCGCCCGCCGGCGCGGCGCCCAGCTTGCGCATGAAGGCGCCCGTCAGCTTGGCCACCTCGTCCAGCCTGGTGTCCATCACGAAGTGCCCGCCATCGAGAATGTGTACTTCCGCCGACGGATTGTCGCGGCGGAAGGCGTGCGCGCCGGGTACGGTGAAGGCCAGGTCGTGCTTGCCCCACACGACCAGCGTCGGCAGCTGGCGCTGTTTCAGCCACGCCTGCCAGGCCGGATAGGCAGCCAGGTTGCTCTGGTAGTCGAAGATCAGGTCGGCCTGGATTCTGGCCTGGCCGGGCCGGTTCAGGTAGGCGTACTCGTCCATCCACAAGTCCGGGTCGTAAGCCTCCACATTCGGGTCGTCGCCGATGTGGCGCGCGCGCGTGGCCGCCACTGACTGGTGCACGGCGATCACGTCCTTCTCGTAGGCTGCGCGGTCGGCCCAGAACGGCTTGCGCTTGGTCCACATCGCGCCCAGTCCTTCTTCATACACATTCCCGTTCTGGAACACCAGGCCCTGGATCGCGGCGGGGCGGGCCATGGCCATGCGCATGCCGACCGGGGCGCCGTAGTCCTGCATCAGCAGCACGTAGCGGGTGGCGCCCACCGCGTCGGTGAACCTCTGCATCACCGCCGCCAGGTGCGCGAATGTGTAGGCGAAGCTGGCCGGGTCGGGCGCGTCGCTGTTGCCGAAGCCGGGGTAGTCCGGTGCGATCAGATGGTACTGGTCTCCCAGCTTGCGCAGCAGGCCGTCGTACATGCGCGATGAGCTGGGTACGCCGTGCAGCAGCACGATGGTGGGCTTGCTGGCGTCGCCGGCCTCGCGGTAGGCAATGTTGACGCCGTCCACGGCAACCGTGCGGTAGGCCACCGGCGCGGCTTGCGCGGCGGCGGGGGTGATGGTGGCGCCAAATGCCAGTGCTGCCGCCGCCAGCGCGGCGCCTGAAGAATTGTTCATGTCGGTCTCCGGGTTAAGTGGTGCGGCCACTGTAGCGGCGGTGCGCGCGGCCAGCCAGATGGCGCGGCGCAATGGATAGTTTCGCGGCGCGGAATTGCGGTCAGCGTAACAGTGAGTTGCGCTGCGCCTGATTCCCGGCCGGTGCCGGCCTTCCTAGAATGGGCTCACATTCTTCCGAATGCCAACCAACCGAAAAGGATACCAATCATGCGCACCGCTCAATTCCTCCGCCAGGCCGCAGCAATGATGACCGTGGCGCTGGCGGTTCATGCAGCCTACGCCGCGCCGGCCGGCCAAGCGGCTGCATCCGCCCATGCCGCCAATGTCGCCAGCACGGCCGCCGTCAGCTACCGCACCGTGAAGGTGGACGGCGTGAATGTGTTCTACCGCGAAGCCGGCCCCAAGGACGCGCCCACCATCCTGCTGCTGCACGGCTTCCCCACCTCGTCGCAGATGTTCCGCAACCTGATCCCGCTGCTGGCCGACCGCTACCACGTGATCGCGCCCGACTATCCCGGCTACGGCCAGAGCGAGATGCCGCCGATGGACAAGTTCATCTACAGCTTCGACAACCTGGCGCGCGTGGTGGACAAGTTCACCGAGGCCGTCGGCGTGAGCAAATATGCGCTGTACGTGCAGGACTACGGCGCGCCGGTCGGTTTCCGCCTGGCGGCGGCGCACCCGGAGCGGGTGAGCGCCATCGTGGTCCAGAACGGCAACGCCTACAACGAGGGCATCGACAATGAATTCTGGGTGCCGGCGAAGGCGTACTGGGCCGACAAGTCCGAGGCCAACGGCGCCAAGCTGCGTCCGCTGTTCGAGATCGGTGCGACCAAGTGGCAATACACGGAAGGCGTGCGCGACGTGCAGCACATCAGCCCGGACGCGTGGACGGTGGACCAGGCCTATATGGACCGTCCCGGCAATAAGGACATTCAGCTGGAAATGTTCTACAGCTACGGCACCAACCCCGGCCACTATCCGGCATGGCAGGCCTACTTCCGCAAGCATCAGCCGCCGATGCTGATCGTGTGGGGCAAGAACGACAAGATTTTCCCGCCCGCCGGCGCCCATCCGTATCTGCGCGACCTGCCGAAGGCCGAGCTGCACCTGCTCAACACCGGCCACTTCGCACTGGAGGAGGACAGCGCCGAAATCGGCAAGCTGATGCGGAACTTCCTGCAGCGGCATGTGAAAGCGGCCAAATAGCCCGCAGCCCGGGCGCTGCCGGCAGGCGCGGCCAGCCTTGGTCCAGGTTCAGTCCTGGTTCAGGTTCAGTTTCACCTGCTGCAGCAATGCCAGCAGCGCTTGCTGCTGCTGCGCGCTCATGCCGCGCACGGCCAGCGCATTGAGGATTTCCGCTTCGCGCTGGGCCGCCTGCTGGATGGCGCGGCCGGCGTCGGTCAGGGACAGGCGGGTGTTGCGGCGGTCGGCGGCATCGGCTTCGCCCTGCAGCAGGCCGCGCTCGCGCAGCGCCGTGATCAGGCGCGCCAGCTGCGCCTTGTCGCGGCCGCTATGGCGCGACAGGTCGCTCTGGGTGGCGCCCGGGTGGTGCCCGAAATAGCCCAGCACTTTCGCTTCCATATGGGTCAGCTCGTGCTGGCCGTCGCGCAGGGCCTGGAATTGCCGGCTCTTGTACTGGTGCATGATGGTGTGCACCAGCTCCAATACGGCCTCCTGCTGCTGCTCGCGGCAATGGTTGACATTGTCATTTGATTCGGGGATGATGGGTGACATTGTCAATCAATTGGAAAAGTAAAGACATGAGTATAGACTCTCCCGTCAGCCGTGTGCAGCGCGTGCGCCACGAGCTCAAGATCCGCCAGGCCGAGGTGGTCAGCGTGCGCAGCATCGGCAGCCATTTCCGCGCCATCACCTTCGGCGGCCCCGCACTACAGGATTTCCACAGCGCGTCCTTCGACGACCATGTCAAATTCATTCTCGGCGACGGCCCGGACGCCGCCAAGCGCGACTACACGCCGCGCAGCTTCGACCCGGTGGCGGGCGAGCTGGTGATCGAGTTCGCGCTGCACGGCGACGGCCCGTGCGCGGCGTGGGCGGCGCAAGCCGCGCCTGGCCAGCAGGTCATAATCGGCGGGCCGCGCGGTTCGCTGATCATCCCGGTGGACTACGCATGGCATTTGCTGGTAGGCGACGAAACCGGCTTGCCCGCGATCGCGCGGCGCCTGGAAGAGTTGCCGCGCGGCGCGCGCGCCACGGTCATCGTGAAGGTCGAGGATGCGGCCGACCGCCGCGCGTTCGCCGGCGAAGCGGCGCCCGACGTGCGCTGGGTCGACAGCGACGCCCAATTACTGGCCGCCGTGCAGGCGTGGCCGCTGCCGGCCGGCGACGGCTACGCCTGGTGCGCGGGCGAGGCGGCCACCATGGCGGCCGTACGGCACGAGCTGGTGGGCGTCAAGGGCCTGGGCAAGCACGCCATCCGCGCCGCGGCGTACTGGAAGCGCGGCGGCTGCGGCTATCACGACAACCTGGAATAGGCCGGGCAGGCTTGCGGGCTGCTGCGCAGGGTCAGCGCCCAGAACAGCAGCGCCGCCAGGCTCACGCCGGCGCCCAGCGCGCACACGCCCAGCCAGCCGGCCGACGCGTACACGCGCGTGGAAGCCAGCGCGCCCAGCCCGCTGCCGGCGGCGTAGAACATCATGTAGCAGGCCACCACGCGGCTGTGCGCTTGCGGGTGGCGGCTGAAGATCATGCTCTGGTTGGTCACGTGGATGGCTTGTCCCGCCAGGTCGAGCACCATGATGCCGGCCACCAGCGCCCACAGCGACTGTCCGGTAAATGCCAGCGGCAGCCAGGCGGCCGCCAGCAAGGCCAGCGCCGCGCCGCTGGTGCGCTGGCCAAGGCCGCGATCGGCCAGGCTGCCGGTGCGCGCGGCAGCCAGCGCGCCCAGCACGCCAACCAGCCCGAAGGCGCCGATGGCCGTGTGCGACAGCGCATGCGGCGGGGCGCTCAGCGGCAGCACCAGCGCGGTCCAGAAGATGCTGAGCGCGCCGAACATCAGCATGGCGATCATGCCGCGCACCTGCAGCGTGCGGTCGGTAAGCAGCATGGCCAGCATGGAGCGCAGCAGTTGCAGATAGCGCGGCGCCATGCCGCCTGCCGGGCCGGCTTCGCCGGGCGATGGCGGGGCGGCCGCCGCTGCGGTCTGCAGGGGCAGGGCGCGCCACAGGATGGCCCCGAGCAGCAGCGCCAGCAGGGCCGAACCGCAGTAGACCGCGCGCCAGCCGGCCAGGTCGGCCAGCAGGCCGGCCACGGTGCGCGCGCTCAGCAGTCCGATCAGCACGCCGGCCTGCACGGTGCCAACGATGCGCCCGCGTTTCGCAGGCGCGGCGGTGGCGGCAGCGTAGGCGATCAGGCCCTGCGTCATCGCGGTGCCCAGCAGGCCCACGGCCAGCATGCCGCACAGCAACAGCGGTGTGGCCGGCGCCAGGCCCACGGCCAGCAGGGCCGCGCTCAGCAGGCCCAATTGCACCAGCATCAGGCGGCGCCGGTCCAGCAAATCCCCCAAGGGCACGACAAACAGCAGCGCCAGCGCGGATCCCAGCTGGGTGGCCGCGATCACCATGCCCAGCGCGGCATGCGCGATGCCGAATTCAAGCGCCAGCGCGTCCAGCAGCGGCTGCGCGTAGTAGACATTGGCGACGCTGACGCCGCAGGAAACAGCGAGCAGCAGCGTCATCAGCCGCGAACAAGTGGGCATGGGTTTCTCCAAACTGGTTTCAAATTAAAACTAGTTTCGAGTGTAAGCAATCCAGTATTAAAATGCAACCACATTAAGCCGTGGAAAATCAGGAGAGCAAGAGATGGCCAAGCGGAAAACGCTGAAACAGGACGCATGCCCGGTGGCGCGCGGACTGGATGTGGTGGGCGACCTGTGGTCGCTGCTGATCGTGCGCGACGCGTTCGACGGCGTGCGCCGTTTCAGCGCGTTCCAGAAGAACCTGGGCGTGGCCCGCAACATCCTGTCGGACCGGCTGCACAAGCTGGTCGGGCACGGCATCCTGGCGGTGTCGCCGGCCTCGGACGGCACGGCGTATGGCGAATACGTGCTGACCGCCAAGGGCCAGGCCCTGTTCCCGCTGCTGGTCAGTCTGCGCCAATGGAGCGAGCAGTTCCTGTACCGCGCGGGCGAGCCACATTCCACGCTGGTGCGCCAGGATACCGGCCAGCCGGTGCCGAAGCTGCGCCTGGTGGATGACACGGGCCGCGCGCTGGCGCCGGCCGATACCGTGGTGCGCAAGCTGCCGTCCGGGGAGGCTGCATGAAACCGGCATCCATTCTGTGCTGCGCCGTGTTGACCCACTGCGCCACTGCCGCCGCTGTCACGGCAGCGTTCGATTACCGCATCGGCGCCACCGGTTTTACCGAAGATGAGCACGGCATGCTGATCCACGCGCACGAGCCGCTCAAGCTGGAAGTGCGGCCCGGCGGCCGGGTCTGGCCGCCGCTGGTGGTCGACGACGGCGGCCGCATCTACGCGGGCGGGACCGTGATCGACGCGCTCAGCGGCCGCGTGCTGCAAACGGCCGGCAAGGGCGTGATCGCGCTGCCTTATGGCGTGCAGGTGGCGCCGGAGGCGGGCGGATTCCGTTTCCGCCGCAGCGCCGCACCGGGGCGCGACTGCCTGCTGCCGCTGCGCAAGCTCAACGCGGGCGGCGGCAAGCCGGCGCTGCAGGCCATGAAGGACGCCAACGTGGCGTTCGCGTCGTCGCCGCGTGGCGTGGTGGGCCTGGCCACGCACTTCGGCGCCGACGGCAAGGTCTCCGGCTACACCGCCAGCCTGATCGACGCCGCGTCCTGCAAGGTGGCGCACAGCACGCCGCTGGGCAACCCGGATCTGCTGGTGGAGCTGGCGGCATCCAAGTCGGGCGGCTGGTGGATCACCGGCTCGGTCGAGCAGACGCTGCTGCGCTCGGCCGACGGCCGCAGCTGGCGCAAGGTGCCGCTGCCGGCGCAGCTGTCCTCGCTGGTGAGCAGCTATGCGGTCAACGACAGGGAAATCTGGCTGGCCGCCGCGCAGGCCGGGGACGGCGACGACAAACCCTATATGCTGACCTACTCCGGCGACGGCGGCGCCAGCTGGGCCAGCCTGCGGCGCGACGATCCCTTGCTGGGCCGGTTGCCGCCGGCGTGGCTGGAGGGCCAGCGCCGGCGCGCAAGCGGCGGCGACTAGCAAGCGCCGTCTTTTGCGGCGTTTGAGTAATCTGCGGTTGAGACGGTTCTTTTTCGGGTGGATCATGGACGATCAGCAGATGCGGCAGACGGACGGCACGGCGGAGAGGTCGACGGGCGCGGCAGGCGGGACCGATCCGGCGCAGGCCGCCGGGCCGGCCGGCCTGGCGGGAATGGCTGGCCTGGCGGGGCTGGCGGGCGGCGCAGCCGACGCGCGCCGGGCCCGGTTGAGGACGCTGGGCTTGTGGTGCGCGCTGGTGCTGGCGGCGGTGGCGCTGGCTGGCGCCAGCTCGCTGATGTGGCGCAGCTTGCAGGCGGACCAGGCGATTGCCTTGGTGGCGCGCTCCGCCATGCCGGCGCGGGCCGAGCCGGCGCTGGCGCCGCTGCCGGAAGTGGCAAGCGCGCAGGACGTGGCGGTCGCGCTCGCCGCGCCCGCGCCGCAAGCCGTGCCGCCAGGTGAGCCTGCACGCCCCGCCTCGGCAACCGTTACTGGTGCCGCCACCGCCGCCACCGCTGCCACTGTTGCTATCGCCGCTGCCGGGCAGCCGGCCGCGGCTGCGCCGCAAGCAGGCGCCAGCCTTCCCGCTCCGCAGGCGCGGGCTGCGCTGGCCAGGCAGGGCAAGCAGGCGCAGCTTCCCGTCAAACGCGCGGCGGTGCGGGCGAAAGGCGGGGCGGCTGGCAAGGCTGCGCCGTTGCGCCGCATCAAGGCCGCCGCACCGGCGCGCAAACCGGTGACGGCCGGCGTCCAGCGCAGGTTGGCACAGTGCAAGGAAAGGGCGGGAGACGCCGCCGCCGCGTGTTTTGCCCGCGCCTGCCGCAGCTACGCGCGCAACGCAGCGATCTGCCTCAACGACGAACCGGCACGCCGCCGCCAGCTGGCCGACCGGCGGCAGTAGGCGATGGCTGGTGTTTTACCGGGCCGCTTCGGCAGCGCTCACGTCGTGCATTGCCACCACCAAGTCGGCAACGGTCAGCAGCGGCTTGAGCGGGAAACCATCCTCCAGGGCCACCAGCAGGCGGTCGGATGGCTGCTCGGGGCGCGCGGGCAGGAAAGCGAACTGGGGAAAGCGGGTCTCGCCGTGCCGCGCGATGTCGTGCAGGGTACGCGGCGCCGCGCGCAGCAAGCCGTTGCGCACATGGCGCTGGCGTTCCTCGCTGCGTTCCTTGAGTAGCGTGCTCAGGCGCGTTACTTCCTTGCGCAGGCGCTCCGCTTCGGCATGCTGGCGCTGCAGTTCCGCATCGCTCAGTTCTTCTTCCCATTGCGACAGTTTGAGCTGGCCGCGCTTGTGCAGGGCTTGCCGCTGCAAATCGATGTCGAGCGAGCTCAGGTGCTGCTGGTGGCTTTCCAGGTCTTGCACTTCCCGGGTGTCGCCGCTGGCGCGCAGCCATTTGTCGCCGAAGTCGAACACCAGGCCGTCATAGTAGAAGTACATCGGCAGCGGGTGCGGCGAGGACATCAGCAGCACCTGCTGTGCAGTCATGTTCCAGCGCTCGGCCAGTTCAGTCAGGGTGAGGGTGGTTTGCGGGGCATATAAGTTCATGCGCGCAGTATACGGGCATTTGCGGCGATCCGCCCGGATCACGGCGAGCCAGGTGTGGTAGAGTCCTGTTCGCTTTTTTCTTGCTACCTCCGGACTATTTCACACCTATGAAGATGCAGACTACGCCGCGCCTCGAGCCCACCTTCGGCGACGCGCCGCCCGTGGCTGCGGCGCCCGAAGCCGCCGAACCTGTCTGGCTTGAGGCCGGCGAATCCCATACCGAGCCGCAGATGGCGCCGCCCGCCGGCGCCGCCGCTGCGCCTGCGGCCGCCGATGCCGCTCCCGCCGCCGCAAGCGCCGCTGCGGCGCGCCGTGCGCTGCCGGTGAAGACGATGGCATTGGGCGGCGCCGCCGCCGCTGGCCTGATCGCGGCGATCGTGTGGATCGGCAACACGGCGCAAGAGCAGCGCCACCGGCCGCCCGAACCGAAGGCCTTGGCGGCGCCTGCGGGCATGAGCGCCAAGGCATTGCCGGCGCCCGAAGTGCAAGCCATTGCTGCGCCCCGGGAGGTACCGTCGGCCTTCGTGGCGCCGTCCGAACCGCAGCATCCCGTGCCGGCGCCGCCGATGCCGGCCGGCGCCGGGGCAGCCGTGCCTGCCGCTGCGCCCGCAGCCATGCCGGCCGCCGCACACGGCACGACCGCCAGCGGCACTATCACCGCCGCCGGGGGCGTCGCGGCCGCCGCCACTGCCTTCGCGGGTCCGGCCGCCGCCCCGGCCCGTGCTGCTGCGCCGCCGGTCCGCACCGTCGCTCCCGTCCAGCTGCCGGCGGCGCCGGCGCCTGCCCAGCCGAAAGCTGTTGCCCGGGCGGCGGCCAAGGCCGCAACCGCCAAGCAGGCGAAGCCGCCCGCCAAGGCAGCCAAGGCAACCAAGACCGCCAAGGCCGGCGCCGTGCGCGAACCACGCAAACAGGCAGCGGCCAAACCGGTGCGCAAGGTGGCGCCGGCCGCCAAGCCGCGTTGCGAAGCGGCCAACCGCAACACGGCGCGCTGCCGCGCCATCAGCAAGGCGGCCAAGAGCAGCCAGGCAAAGTAGCCGGGTAAGGGGTCAGGCCCCGCGCCTGGCGTGGCGGCGGCTTGCCAGCCAGTCCGCGCCGCCGTTGTCGAGGGCGGCGGCAATGACTGCGGGCGGCAGGCTGTACACCGTGGCCCAGGTGGCGCGGCCGTCGCCGGTGTTGGCGGGAAAGCTGCTGGCCTCGATCGGCCAGTGATACTTGCGCTTGAGCGCCTTGATGATGGCCGCCAGCGAGGTGCGGCCCTGCAATGGTTCGGCGCCGGTCTGGTCGCTGTTCGACAACAGCACCGCCAGCACGGCCGCCCGCGCACTCAGCGGACCGGGGAATTTGGGAGTTTTACTTGCCATGAGAGCATTGTAGCCTGAAGCATACGTCCTACGAAGATTCGGCAAAAGCGGCTGTTTGACGATATCATGACGGATTGCGTACGCTGGAGGCGCCATGAAATTGGCTCTGGTTTCATTCTATTTATTAGCAATCTTTCACATTCATTTCCGGGGCAAGGTGCGCCTGCCGTTCATGCGCCAGCTGTTCGACCATTCGTCGTTCATGGCGCCGATCAATCTGTTCATGCATGTGTTTTCCAAGGTGCCGTCCAAGCCCTACCTGGCGCTGGACCAGTTCAAGGAACTAGAGCCGCTGCAGCAGAACTGGCAGATCATCCGCGCCGAGGCGGAGAACCTGCTGGCGCTGAAGAAGATCAAGGCTGCCGAGCAGAACAATGACGCCGGTTTCAATTCCTTCTTCAAGAACGGCTGGAAGCGCTTTTACCTGAAATGGTACGACGCCAGCCATCCGTCCGCCGAACAGCTGTGCCCGCAGACTTATGCGCTGCTGAAGGGCATTCCCAGCGTGAAGGCGGCCATGTTCGCCGAGCTGCCGCCGGGCGGCAAGCTGAACCCGCACCGCGACCCGTTTGCCGGCTCGCTGCGCTACCACCTGGGCCTGGCCACGCCGAACGACGACCGCTGCTTCATCGACGTGGACGGCGAACGCCACAGCTGGCGCGACGGCCAGGGCGTGATGTTCGACGAGACCTATATCCACTGGGCCATCAACGGCAGCGAGAGCGACCGCATCATCCTGTTCTGCGACGTCGAGCGCCCGATGCGCTACCGCTGGGCGCAGGCGGTCAACCGCTGGCTGGGCCGCACCATGATGACGGCCGCCGCCTCGCCCAACGAGCAGGGCGACCAGACCGGCCTGGTAAGCAAGCTGTTCAAGGTGTCCTATGTGGCCGGCCAGTACCGCCGCCGCTACAAGGCCTGGAACAAGACCGCCTACAAGGCCACCAAGTTCGGCCTGATCATCGCGCTGGCCGCCGCCATCATCTTGCTGTAATCGTTGGCCTACTTGCTGGCCGGCAGGCGCTGGCTGGCTTCTTCCCTGGTCAGTATCCACACGTTCAGGATCTGGCCGTCGCTATCTTCCTGGTAGTTCACCACCAGGTTCTCGCCGCGCAGGCTGGCCGGCATTTCTATCGTGTTTTCCTGGTTGAAGATGCGCGCCGCCGGCGACAGCGTGCGCGTCTTGCCGTCGATGATGATGGACGGGTGCCAGGCCGGCGTCATCTTGCCGCGCTTGGCGTTGGGCGGGAAGGGGCGGCCGTCCGCCATGGCCAGCAAAGGCAGCAGCAGTGGTACGGTCAATAGCAGGGTCAAGCTGCGGCGTCTCCACATGATGCGGGTCCGGTGGGGAAAACGCCAGCTTACCGCATCTCTGTTGTGCTGCGTAAATCCGTTGCGTGGCGCGCGGAGGCCGTGGCGCCATCGGACTATACTGGCTCTCCGGACGATGCGCTACAGGGAGATGCCATGAAATGGTTTTACAACCTCAAGATCGCCACCAAACTGATCGTGTCTTTCGGCGCCGTGCAAGTGCTGGCGCTGATACTGGGCTTGAACGCCATTGCGGCCATGGGCCGCATCAACCAGGCGTCGGATGCGCTGGCGCAGAACTGGATGCCCAGCGTGCAGGCCGTGATGTCGCTGCGCATCGACGTGGGCGATTTCCGCCGCTGGCAGTTGCTGCACATCCTGAGCAGCGAGCCAGGTTTTTACGACACCTACGAAAAACGCATGAGCGATACGCTGGCGGTGTTCCAGGCCGATAGCGAGCGCTATCAAAAACTCATTTCCAGCCCGCAGGAGAAAGCCCAGTACGATGCCTTCCTGAGCCAGTGGCAGCAATTCGTCGGCGACAGCGGCAAGCTGGTGGACGCGTCGCGCAAGGGACTGAAAGACGAGGCGCGCGCGCTGGCCACCGGCGCCGGGGCGCAGACCATCACCAGCCTCAATGAACAGCTCAACAAGCTGGTCAAGCTCAACGTGGACGGCGGTAGCCAGGCCAGCGGTGCTGCCACCGCCACCTACGACCAGGCGCGCCTGGCCATCGGCTTGCTGCTGCTGGCCACGGTGGTGCTGGGCATGCTGCTGGCGATGTGGGTGGCGCGCATCGTGGCGCGCCCGCTGCAGGAGGCCGTGACGGTGGCCAGGCAGGTGGCCGACGGCGACCTGACCAGGGAAATCGACGTCAAGAGCCGTTGCGAAACCGGGCAGCTGATGGCGGCGCTGAAGGACATGACGGCCAGCCTGCAAGCGCTGGTGGCGCAAGTGCGCAGCGGCACCGACACCATCGCCACCGCGTCCAGCCAGATCGCGTCCGGCAACCAGGACTTGTCCTCGCGCACCGAGCAGCAGGCCAGCTCGCTGGAAGAGACCGCCTCGTCGATGGAAGAGCTCACCTCCACCGTCAAGCAGAACGCGGACAACGCGCGCCAGGCCAACCAGCTGGCGCAGTCGGCCTCCGGCATCGCCGTCAAGGGCGGCGACGTGGTGGGGCAGGTGGTGGGCACCATGGCGTCGATCAATGAATCGTCGCGCAAGATCGTCGACATCATCGCGGTGATCGACGGCATCGCCTTCCAGACCAACATCCTGGCATTGAACGCCGCCGTGGAAGCGGCGCGCGCGGGCGAGCAGGGCCGCGGCTTTGCCGTGGTGGCAAGCGAGGTGCGCAACCTGGCGCAGCGCTCGGCGGCGGCGGCCAAGGACATCAAGACCCTGATCGGCGATTCGGTGGAGAAGGTGGACGCCGGCTCGCGCCTGGTGGACCAGGCTGGCGCGACGATGGATGAAATCGTGGCCAGCATTGCGCGCGTGACGGACATCATGACCGAGATCACGGCGGCCAGCCAGGAGCAGAGCAGCGGCATCGAGCAGGTCAACACCGCCATCGTGCAGATGGACCAGGTAACGCAGCAGAACGCGGCGCTGGTGGAGCAGGCCGCCGCCGCGGCGGAGGCCATGATGGACCAGGCGGCGCACTTGAGCCAGGTGGTCAGCGTCTTCAAGCTGAACGCGTCGGCCATGGCCGGCGCCGGCGCGCCGCCGGCGCGCAAGGCGCACGCGGCGCCGGCGCCAGCCGTCAAGGCGGCCCCGGCCAAGGCCTTGCCGCCGGCGCGCGCGGCCGGCAAGCCGCAAGCCGCGCGCCTGGCGGCCAGGCCGGCGGCGGACGAATGGGAAGAGTTCTAGCCGGCCAGCGCCGTTACGGATGCCGCTCTTGCCAGGCTTTCAGGTCGGCGCGGTACTGGTCCAGCGCGTCCTGGTAGATGTCGTCCACGCAATAGGCGCAGCCGCTGTGGCAGCAGTCGCCCGGCTCGGGCGGGACAGGGGGCTCGGGGCGCGGGTCGGGCTGGGGGGGCTGCGGGGCTTGCTGCTCCGGGGGCGCTGTGTTGCGATTGTTCATGTCGTTATTCCGCGCCGAGTGCCAGCAGCGCCTGGTTGCGTCCTTTTTCCTTGGCGCGGTACATGGCCTGGTCTGCCAGTTGCACCAATGCTTCGGCCGTGTTCTCGTCGTTCGGCGCCAGTACCGCCACGCCGATGCTGATGGTGACCACGCCGAACGGCGAGTCTTCGTGCGGTATCGCCAGCTTGGCCAGCTCGGCGCAGATGTCCTGCGCCACGCCGAAGGCGTCGGCGGCGTTGGTGGCGGCCGCCAGCAGCGCGAATTCCTCGCCGCCGTAGCGCGCCACCAGGTCGGTGCTGCGGCGTCCGTGCTTGGTGATCAGCTCGGCCACCGTGCGCAGGCAGGTGTCGCCGGCCAGGTGGCCGTAGCGGTCATTGTATTTCTTGAAGTGGTCCACGTCCATCAGCGACAGGGCCACAGTCTGCCCGGTGCGCGAGGCGCGCCGCCATTCGGCCGCCAGCGCCTCGTCGAAGCCGCGCCGGTTGCGCACCCCGGTCAGGCCGTCGGTGGTGCTGAGCGCGGCCAGCTTGCGGTTCGACTCCTCCAGCGCCGCGGTGCGCGCCGTCACCAGCGCGGCCAGCTCGGCCTGGCGCCGCGTCAGGCGCCGGATGCGCCAGCGGTGCGTGGCCAGCAGCCCGCCCAGCACCAGCAGGCCCATTGCCGCGCGGAACCACCAGCGCTGCCAGAACGGCGGCGTGATGATGATGGTCATGCTGGCCGGCTCGGCCGTCCACAGGCCGCGGTGGTTGGCGGCCCGCACGCGGAAGGTGTAGGTGCCCGGGTTCAGGTTGGTGTAGCTGGCGTTGCGGTGGCCGGCGTCGGTCAGCACCCAGTCGCGGTCGAAGCCGTCGAGCTGGTAGGCGTAGCGGTTCTGGCCCGGGTCGGTGTAGTGCAGCGCCGCGAATTCGATCGAGAACACCGAGGCCTGGGCCGACAGCGTCAGCACGCGCGGCGCCGTCACCGCGCCCTGCAGCTCGGCCCCTTCGCTGCGCTGGCCTTCGGCCAGCGAGCGGTTGAACACGGTGATGTCGGTGACGGCCACTTGCGGCGCCACCGTCTCGGTGCGCACCGCGCGCGGCGACACCGCCGTCATGCCATGCACGCCGCCGAAGTACAGCGTGCCGTCGCTGCCGGCGGCCGACGAGTTGGTGGTGTAGCCGTCGGTCAGGCCGTCGGCCGGGCTGTAGCGTTCGACCGCGCCGCTGGCCGGGTCCAGCCGGTACAGGCCGGCAATCGTGCTGGCCCAGATCTTGCCGTCCTGGTCGCTGCGGATGGCCAGCACCTTGCCCGCGCCCACCGCCGCCGCGTAGGGCTTGACGGTGAAGGCGCCGTTCGCGCCCAGCGTCACCAGGTCCAGGCCCTTGGCGGTGCCGACCCAGATGCGGCCGGCCGCGTCCTCGTGCAGGCTGGACACATTGTCGTCGGATAGCGAGGCCGGCGCATTGCCGTTGGCCCCTTCGGCGCCGTCGGGCGCATGGCGCAGGTGGCGGAACTTGCCGCTGGCCGGGTCCAGCAGGTCCAGCCCGCCGCCATTCCATTCCGAGCCGGCCCATACGCGGCCGGCGCGGTCTTCCAGCACCGCCGAAGTGCCGTTCACGCTGCGGCTGGCCGCATTGGCCGGGTCGTTGGAATAGATGTGGAAGCGGTCCTGCACGCTGTCGTAGCGTATCAGGCTGTTGCCGGTGGCCAGCCACAGCACGCCGTGCCGGCCGGGCGCGATGGCGTTGATGTAGTCGCTGGCCGTGTTGCCGAAGCGGATTACCTTGAACTGCCCGTCCGGCCCCAGGCGGTTCAGGCCGTTGGCCGTGCCGGCCCACAGCGGGCCGGGCTTGCCGGCGCCGTCCTGGCCTATGTCCTGGTACAGGCTGTAGACGATGTCGTGGCTCAGGCTGCCGGGTTTGCCTTCCTCGCTGCGGTAGCTGGCCAGCACCGTGCCGCTGGCCGGGTCGTACAGGCTCAGCCCGAGATTGGCCGCCAGCCACACCTTGCCGTGCGGCGCCGCCGCCAGCGCCAGCAGCGCGTTGGTGGACAGCTTGCCCTGGTCCAGGCGGTGCGGCACGTGGCGCCGGAAGCCGCTGCTGTTCAGGTTGGCCAGGCTGATGCCGTCGGTAAAGGAGGCCACCCACAGCATGCCGCCGCGGTCCTGCAGCATGGCGCGCAGATTGTTGCCCGGCAGCGAATACGGGTCGTTGGACTGGTGCTGGTACTGGTCGAAGCTGGCCGCCTCGGGGTTCCAGCGCAGCAGGCCGGCCGACAGCGTGGTGGCCCACAGCGTGTGCTGGCGGTCGATGTAGAAGCTGGTGATGCGGCTGGCCGGGCTGGCGGCGGGGCGGCGCGGCGCCCACGGCTGGCCGGCCAGCTGGCTCAGTACGCCGGCTTCCGTGCCCAGCCACAGGGTGCCGTCGCGGTCGAACTGCATCGCGCGCACGATGTTGCTGCGGCTGTCCGGGCGCGCGTCGCTGTCGATACGGTAGTGGCGAAAGCTGCTGGCGCCGGGCGCCAGGTAGTCCACGCCGCCGGGCCAGGTGCCGGCCCACAGGCCGCCGTCCCGGTCCAGCGCCAGGGCGTTCAGGTCGTTGCTGGCCAGGCTGTCCGGCTTGGCGGGGTCGTGCGCGTAGACCGTGAACTTGCCGCTGTCCGGATCGAAGTGCTGCAGGCCGCCCCAGGTACCGATCCACATGCCGTCCTTGCCGTCGGAAATGATGTTCTTGACGATCAGCCGGTTGACCGGGCCGGACGGCGGCGCGAACACGGTGAAATCGTTGCTGTCCGGGTTGTAGCGCGCCAGGCCGTTGGTGGTGCCGGCCCACAGCCGGCCGCGCTTGTCCTCGAAGATGGCGGCCACCCGGTCATGCGGCAGGCTGCGCGGGTTGTTGCGCGCGTGCGCGAACTTGACGGCGCGGTAGCCGTCGTAGCGGTACAGGCCGTTGCTGTGGGTGCCGATCCAGACGAAGCCCTGGCGGTCCTGCAGCAGCGCGAGCATGGACGGCTCGTCGTTGTCGAGCGGCCCCAGCTTCTTGAAGCGCAGCGACGGCGGCGCCGCCAGCACCAGGCCGCACAGGCACAGCAGCAGCGCGGCCAGCAGCAGCGCGGCCAGCGGTTGCGGCCAGTGCGGCCGGCGCGGCAGGAAGGGAAGGGGGGAAGTGGGGGTTGCCATCCTTGCCATTATACATTTCATTCATGTAACAGAATTACCGGAAGTTGGCAATTCGGCGCGGTTTCCGTGTACAGTGGCGGAAAATTAGGGTATCGTGTAGGCCGCTGAATTTGTATCCTGTATCCGCGCAAGCTGGCCCCGCCCTGCTGTCCTCCCGCCTCGCCGCTTTTCGCGGATTTTGTTGTTTATTGAAAAATTTATGTCCGACACCGAGAACATTTCCACGCCAGAAGCCGTCCCCGCCCCTGCCGCCGCTGCCACCGCCGCCGTGGTTGACGCCGCCGCCGCCGAGCAGGTCCGCTTTGCCGACTTCGGCCTGTCGCCCGACATTCTGCGCGCGCTGACCGCGCAAGGCTACGTCCATCCGACCCCGATCCAGGCCCAGGCCATCCCCGTGGTGCTGCAGGGGCGCGACGTGATGGGCGCGGCGCAGACCGGCACCGGCAAGACCGCCGGTTTCTCGCTGCCCATCATCCAGCTGCTGCTGGCGCACGCCAACAGCTCCATGTCGCCGGCGCGCCACCCGGTGCGCGCGCTGATCCTGACCCCGACCCGCGAACTGGCGGTGCAGGTGGCCGAGAACGTGGCCGCCTACTGCAAGTTCACCCCGCTGCGCTCCTGCGTGGTGTTCGGCGGCATGGACATGAAGGGCCAGACCGTGGCCCTGAAGGCCGGCGTCGAGATCGTCATCGCCACCCCGGGCCGTCTGCTGGACCACATCGAGCAGAAGAACATTTCGCTCGGCCAGGTGCAGATGCTGGTCATGGACGAAGCCGACCGCATGCTCGACATGGGCTTCCTGCCCGACCTGCAGCGCATCATCAACCTGCTGCCCAAGCAGCGCCAGAACCTGATGTTCTCGGCCACCTTCTCGGGCGAGATCAAGAAACTGGCCAACAGCTTCCTGAAGGACCCGCAGCTGATCGAAGTGGCGCGCAGCAACGCCACCGCCGAGCGCGTCACGCAGGTGGTGTACAAGGTCAGCGAAGAGCACAAGCGCGACGTGGTGGCCCACATCCTGCGCCAGCGCGAGCTGAAGCAGGTGATCGTGTTCTCCAACACCAAGATCGGCGCCTCGCGCCTGTCGCGCAGCCTGGAACAGGAGGGCATGAAAGCCACCGCCATCCACGGCGACAAGACGCAGCAGGAACGCATGGCCGCGCTGGAGTCGTTCAAGAAGGGCGAGATCGACGTGCTGGTGGCCACCGACGTGGCGGCGCGCGGCCTGGATATTTCCGACCTGCCTTGCGTGATCAACTACGACCTGCCGTACAACGCGGAAGACTATGTGCACCGCATCGGCCGCACCGGCCGCGCCGGCGCCTCGGGCGACGCCATCTCGATCTATTCCGAGAAGGACGAGCGCCTGCTGGTGGACATTGAAAAACTGATCAAGCAGACCATCAAGCGCGGCGAGCTGGAAGGCTTCGCGCCGTCGTCCTCGCGCGGCGAGCGCGACGACCGGCACGGCGAGCGCCGCCACGGCAGCCGCCGTCCGGAAGGCGAAGGCCGTTCCGGGGCGGGCAACGCCGCGGCCGGCGCGCCGTCCGGCAGCTACGGCGGCGGCGCGGGCGCACGCCCCGAGCGCAGCCGCTCCCCGTCGGGCTACGGCGGTGCGCCGCGCCGCGAGAAGATCGACCCGTGGTTCCTCAAGCCTTACGAGCCGGCCAAGAGCACGGCCCCGGCCCCCGCGCCGCTGCCGCAATCGAGCAAGCCGAAACAGAAAGTGGCGGCACTGCTGGGAGGCCTGCGCAAGCCGTGAGCGTCCTGAATCACCAGCGCATTGCGGTCCTGCTGCCATGCTATAACGAGGCGCTGACCGTGGCCGCCATCGTGCGCGACTTCAACGCCTGCCTGCCGGGCGCGCCGGTCTACGTGTTCGACAACAACTCCACCGACGACACCGTGGCCGTGGCGCGCGCCGCCGGCGCCGTGGTGCGCACGGTGACCCAGCAGGGCAAGGGCAATGTGATCCGCCGCATGTTCGCCGACATCGACGCCGACGTCTACATCATGGTCGACGGCGACGACACCTACGACGCCAGCGTGGCGCCGCAGCTGGCCGCCCGCCTGGTCGACGAGGGGCTGGACATGCTGGTCGGCACCCGCGTCACCGAGGAGCAGCAGGCCTACCGCTTCGGCCACCGCTTCGGCAACCGCCTGCTGACGGGCTGCGTGGCCGCCGTGTTCGGCAGCACCTTCACCGACATGCTGTCGGGCTACCGCGTGTTCTCGCGCCGCTATGTCAAGTCCTTCGCCGCGCACGCGGCCGGCTTTGAAACGGAAACCGAACTGACCGTGCACGCGCTGGAACTGCGCATGCCGGTGGCCGAGGTGGAAACGGTGTACAAGTCGCGGCCCGAAGGCTCGGTGAGCAAGCTCAATACCTACCGCGACGGCGCGCGCATCCTGTGGATGATCATCAAGCTGTTCAAGAACGAACGGCCGCTGCTGTTCTTCGCCGCCGGCGCCGTGGCCAGCCTGCTGCTCTCGCTGGGGCTGGCCGTGCCGCTGTTTGACACCTATATGCACACCGGCCTGGTGCCGCGCCTGCCCACCGCCGTGCTGTGCGTGGGGCTGGCCTTGCTGGGCGCCATGCTGCTGACCTGCGGCATGGTGCTCGACACCGTCACCCGCGGCCGCATCGAGCAGAAGCGCTTCGCCTACCTGCAGGTTGCGGCGCCCGCCGCGCGCCTGGACGCCGCCAGGAGCGGCGCGGCAAGCGATACCTGCGAGACCGGCGGCGTGCGCAACGCCGCATGAGGCTGGCCGCCGCCGCCGACCGCTGGACGCTCTACCTGGACGGTGCGAAAGCGCAGTCCGCCGCGCGGCTGCTGCCGCTGCTGTACGGCCTGGTGGCCCTGGCCTACGGCCAGGACGCCAACTGGGACCTGGGCAATTACCACTGGTACGCGCCGTTCGCCCTGCTCAACGGCAAGATCGGCTACGACCTGGCGCCCGGCCAGTGGCAAGGCTATTTCAATCCCACGCTGGATCTGCTGTACTACGGCCTGAACCAGCTGCTGCCGGCGCCGGCGGCCGGCTTCGCCATGGGCGCGCTGCACGGCGTCAACGCGCTGCTGCTGCTGGCCATCGCGCGCGTGCTGCTGCCAGCAGGCCAGCCGCGCGCGCGTGCCGCCGCGTTGCTGCTGGCGCTGGCAGGCTGCCTGCAGCCGGCTTTCATGGCCGGGGTCGGCAACACCATGGGCGACAACATGACCACCCTGACCGTGCTGGGCGCGCTGCTGTTGCTGCTGCGCGGCTGGCCCGGCTTGCTGGCGGGGGGGCGGCGCGGCGCCGCCACGGCCGTGCTGGCCGGCCTGCTGGCCGGCCTGGGCACCGGCCTCAAGCTCACCAACGCGGTGTACGCGCTGGCGCTGTGCCTGGCCATGCTGGGGCTGGCCATGCCGTTCCGGCTGCGGGTGCGCACCGCCTTCGTGTTCGGCGCCGGCGTGCTGGCCGGCATCGGCATCGCCGCCGGCCACTGGTACTGGCGCATGTGGAGCGTGTTCGGCAATCCCTTGTTCCCGCAGTTCAACGACCTGTTCCGGGCGCCGCTGGCTGCGCCGATCGGCATCGGCGACACCGGCTGGATCCCCAAGGGGCTGGCGGAAAAGCTGCTGTGGCCTTTCATCTTCACCTTGCAGCCCAAGCGCACCATCGAGATCTTCATCGTGCCGCTGGTCTGGCCCATGCTCTACCTGGCCTTCGGCTGGCTGGCGCTGGCGCTGCTGCGCCGCGCTACCGCCCTGGTTCCGCTGGCGCCCGCGCCGCCGCTGGCGCCGCGCGTGCGCTACACGCTGCTGTTCATGGCGCTGGCCTACCTGGTCTGGCTGAACCTGTTCGGCATCTACCGCTACCTGACGCCGCTGGAAGTGCTGGCGCCGCTGGCGCTGTGGCTGATCGTGCAGCACTTGAGCGCGCACTGGGCCGCGGCGCCGCGTGCGCGCGCCGCGCGGCTGGCGGCCGGCGCGCTGCTGCTGGCCGCCGTGGCGGGCCAGGTACATGGCGGTTGGGGCCATGCGCGCTGGACCCTGGCCGGGATCGACGCCACCGTGCCCGCGTTTGCCGCGCCGCGCCAGAACCTGGTGCTGACCGTGCACGGCAATCCGCCCATGGGCTGGCTGGTGCCGTTCTTCCCGCCCGAGCTGGCCTTCGTGGCGCTGGGCGGCGGCTTTCCCGAGTCGCCCGCCTACGTGGCGCGCATGGAGGCCATGATGGCCGCGCGCAGCGGCCCCTTCTACGTGATGATGACGGCCGCCGCGCCGCAGCGCACCGCGCGCGCCGCCGCCGCGGCCGCCGAGCGCGACACGGCCGTGTTGGCCGACGCCCGGCAACTGCTGGCGCGCTACCGCCTGCGCTATGAACCGTCCAGCTGCACCGTGTATCCGGCCGCGCTGGGCCGCAACCGCCACGCCTACCGGCTATGCCGGGTCGAACGGCTGGCGCAACAAGAGGAGAACCAATGACAGCCACTATCGCAACCCGGGTCCAGCTGCTGCGCTTCGCGGTGGCCGGCGTGGCCGGGCTGGTGGTCGATGTGGCGGTGCTGTACGCGGCGCTGGCGCTCGGCTGCAATTTCTACGCCGGCCGCGTGCTGTCCTTCCTGGCGGCGGTGTACGCCACCTGGCGTATCAACCGCCGCTACACCTTCCAGCCGGGCGGCGGCAGCCTGTGGGGGGAATGGTGGCGCTACCTGTCGGCCATGCTGGCCGGCGGCGCCGTCAACTACCTGGCCTCGGCGGCCGTGGTGGCGCTGGCGCCGCCCTGGCCGCTGACGCCGGCGCTGGCGGTGGCCGCCGGCTCGCTGGCCGGCATGGGCTTGAATTTCATCAGCGCCAAATGGCTGGTGTTCCGCCGTTAATCCTTGGCGCCGCCGTGCGATTCGCGCACCAGGTACACCGGCCGCCGCTTGACCTCGTGGTAGATGCGGCCGATATATTCGCCCAGCACGCCGATGCCGATCAGCTGCACGCCGCCGATGAACATCACGCTCACCATCAGCGAGGCGTAGCCCGGCACGTCGATGCCGAACAGCATGGTCTTGACGGTGATCAGCAGCGCGTACAGTAGCGCGAACACGGACGCGCCCAGGCCGACGTAGGTCCAGATCTTCAGCGGCGCCGTGCTGAAGCTGGTGATGCCTTCCAGCGCCAGGTTCCACAATTTCCAGAAGTTAAAGCTCGACACGCCGGCGCCGCGCGGGCCGTGGTCGTACGGGATGGTCACGGTGCGGAAGCCGACCCAGGCGAACAGGCCCTTCATGAAGCGGTGGTTTTCCGGCAGCTTGCGCAGCGCCTCCACCACCGCCTTGTCCATCAGGCGGAAGTCGCCCACGTTGGCCGGCACCTGGATGTTGGAAATCTTGTTGTGGAAGCGGTAGAACTGCACCGCGGTCAGCTTTTGCAGGGCGCCGTCGGTGACCCGGTCGGTGCGCTGGGCCAGCACCACCTCGGCGCCTTTTTCCCACTGCGCCAGCATGTCGGCGATCAGCTCGGGCGGGTGCTGCAGGTCGGAGTCGATCGGCACCACGGCGTCGCCCATGGCGCGGTCCAGCCCGGCGGTCAGCGCGGCTTCCTTGCCGAAGTTGCGCGACAGGTCGACCACGTGCACGCGCGGATAGCGCCGGTGCGCCTCCAGCAGCTCGTTCCAGGTGTTGTCGCGGCTGCCGTCGTTGACAGCGATCACCTCGAAATCATACTGCGGCAGCGCCGCCGCCACGTCGTTGACGCGGCGAAAGAACTCGGACACATTGCCCGATTCGTTGTAGAACGGGGCGACCAGCGAGACGACTTTTTTCATTGCTATTTCTCCAGAGTGGCCGGCGCCGGGCGTTTGCACAGCCAGGCGAAATCGGCCTCGATACAGGTGGCGGCGGCCGGGCCGCCCATCAATTGCTCCGCCTCGGCGCGCTGCGCGAAATCGTCCTTGAAGAAGACGAAGCCGGTCGCTTGCGTGCCATGGGTGGCGATTTCTGCGGCGTAATTATCGCAGGGCCGCTTGACCCGCGCCACATAGCCGGTGGACACCGTCATGTGCTGCTTGACCGCGTACAGCATGGTCGGCAGGTGGGTCAGCGTGGGCGAGGCCTTGCTGCAGCCGAACGGCGGATAGACCTGCAGCGCGCGGGTGGACGGGCCGAAGAAGCCGCGCCACACCGGCTGCGTGATGCGCTCGGTCACGCCCAGCGCCACCGTGTCGCGCACCAGGCGCTGGTGCGGACCCAGGTCCCAGATGTGCAGCACCAGCAGCGCGGCCAGCAGCGCGGCGGCGCGGCGCGGCGCCTGGTAGCGCCACAGCGTGATGACGGTAAAGGCGGTGAGCGCGTAGCCGACCGGCCAGAAGAAGCGGCCCGAGCTGCGCATGACCGAGGTCAGCTTGGCGGTCCAGGCCGGCAGGTCCAGGTGGAACAGTTCGCTCTTGCCGAGGTAGACGATGTTCGACAGCGCGTACAGCGTCATGAACAGCAGCACCCAGGCCAGCGCGCGGTGGCGCTGCCAGAAGCCGGGGTCGATGCGCGCGCGCAGGCGCAGCGCATAGATGGCCGCGCCGATCACGAACAGGCCCAGGTAGGCGAAGCCCTCGCCCTGGCCGTCGTGCGCGTACATGGCCGGGAATTTCAGCGTGCGGCCGCCGGCCAGCGGCGACAGCAGGTTCATCGAGTAGTAGCCGAAGCCCCACTCGCCGCCGCCGGCGCCGCCGCCCAGCGGCAGCATGGTGAGCGGCAGGCTGGCCGCCAGCAGCACGGCCGGCGCGGCGGCAACCATCAGGGTGCGGCGCGGAGCGCGCACCACGTCGCGCGCCAGGTCGGCCGCGAACAGCAGGCACAGCATGCAGAACAGATACAGGTTGATGTAGAACGCCGCCAGCAGCAGCGGGGTCCAGGCGCCGACGGACACGTGGCCCAGGCGGCTGCCGCGCAGGTAGGCAGCCAGGCCGAACAGCAGCAGCCAGTGCGACATCAGGCTGATGTGGTGGATACGGATCGCCAGCGGCGCGAACAGCGCCAGCAGCACCGTCATGGCCAGCAGCGGCATCCAGGCGCGCAGGCGCGCCTCGCGGCACAGCCACCAGGCGCCCACGCCCTGCAGCAGGTAGCACAGCCCGACCCAGGCCGCGAACGGGTTGCGGAACGGCGTGTCCGGGCCGTGCTGCCACAGCTTGAGCAGCACCGCGTACAGCGGCACGGCGTCCAGGAAGGTGACCAGCGTGCCCTGCGGCGCGTTGATCGATTCCAGGCGCAGCAGCGGCCAGTGCCACGGCTCGCGCACGAAGGCGTTGAAGCCGGCCAGGTACTGGCCGATGTCGTTGTCCTGCAGCTGCCAGAACTGGGTAAGGCCGCGCATGAACGGGGTCGAGAACAGCCAGTGCGCGATGGCCAGCGACAGCAGCGCGGCCAGCAGCATGGCGAACGGGCCGGACGGGCTGGTCAGCAGCGCCAGCCAGCGCGGCCGGGCGGTGCTGCCGCTGTGGCTGTGTTTACTGCTTTCACCGGCGGCGGCCGGCGCGCCGGCGGCCAGGCGCAGTCGCTGCGTCATCGCTGCGCCGGGTGCTGCCGCAGCGCCGCCTCCAGGGCCGCCACCACGCGTGGCAGTTGTGCGTCCAGGCCGACCCACAGCGGCAGGCGCAGCAGGGTTTCGGACAGGCGGTCGGTGTTCTGCAGCACGCCGTGCGCGCGGCTGAACTTGAGGCCGGCCGGCGCGCTGTGCAGCGGCACGTAGTGGAACACCGGATTGACGCCCTGCGCCTTCATGGCGTCGATCACGGCGCTGCGCTGGGCCAGCGAGTCGAGCAGGATGTAGTACATATGGGCGTTGTGCACGCAGCCTTCCGGGACCACCGGGCGGCGCAGCTGGCCGGCCGCTTCCAGCGGCGCCAGCGCGGCGTGGTAGCGGTTCCACAGGTCCATGCGGCGGCCGTTGATCGATTCGGCTTCCTCCATCTGGGCCCACAGGAAGGCCGCGATGACCTCGCCCGGCAGGTAGGACGAGCCGACGTCGACCCAGGTGTACTTGTCCACCTGGCCGCGGAAGAACTGGCTGCGGTTGGTGCCTTTTTCACGGATGATCTCGGCCCGCTCGGCCAGCGCCGGGTCGTTTACCAGCAGCGCGCCGCCTTCGCCGGCAATGATGTTCTTGGTCTCGTGGAAGGAGTAGGCGCCCATGTGGCCGATGCTGCCCAGCGGGCGGCCCTTGTAGGTCGACAGGATGCCCTGCGCCGCATCCTCCACCACGATCAGCTTGTGGCGGCGCGCGATGTCCATGATGGTGTCCATCTCGCAGGCCACGCCGGCGTAGTGCACCGGCAGGATGACCTTGGTGCGCGCGGTGATGGCGGCCTCGATCTTGGTCTCGTCGATGTTCAGCGTGTCCGGGCGGATGTCGACGAACACCGGCACCGCGCCGCGCAGCACGAAGGCGTTGGCGGTGGTGACGAAGGTATAGGACGGCATGATCACTTCGTCGCCCGGGCCGACCTCGGCCAGCAGCGCCGACATTTCCAGCGCGGCGGTGCAGGAGTGGGTCAGCAGCGCGCGGCGGGTGCCGGTGCTGCGTTCCAGCCAGCCGTGGCACAGCTTGGTGAACTGGCCGTCGCCGGACAGGTGGCCGTTGGTGTGGGCCTGGGCGATGTGCCACAGTTCGCGGCCGGTCATGAAGGGCTTGTTGAATGGAATGCTTTGCATAGTGTTCTCCTTATCCTTGGGCGGCAACCACGGTGCCGATGCAGATCAGCGCCACGCCGGCCATGCGGACCGGCGACATCGGTTCATTGAACAGCCAGGCGCTCAGGCCCAGCACGATGACGAAATTCAGGCTCATGAAAGGGTAGGCGTGGCTCAGCTGGAACTTGGTCATGGCGCCCATCCAGGAAATCGAGGCCAGGAAGGCGGCCGCGAAGGCGCTGATGATCCACGGGTTGAGCAGCAGCTTGATCATGAACATCAGCTTGTCGCCGCCGGCGGCCGGCATGGCGCCGGCCTGGCTGACCTGCATCTTGATGGCGATCTGGCCGTAGACGGTGAGCGCGATGGTCAGCGCGATGTAGAAGTAGTTGGTCAGTGAGCTCATGGCACGATCCGGTGGTAAATGTCTTGCGGGTGTTGGAAAGAAAAACCGAGCGAGGCGTACAGGTTCAGCACGGCCAGGTTGGCGGCCGAGATCGAGCTGCGCACTTCCGGCTGGCCGGCCTGGAACAGGGCTTCGGCGGCCTGGTGCCACCAGTGCTTGGCCAGGCCCTGGCCGCGGCACTCGGGCGCCACCGCGTGCAGCACCAGGGTGGCGCCATGGTAGCCGATGAAGCCGGACAGCGCGCCGTCGCGGTACAGGCCGTACACGGTGCCGGCCGCCAGCAGCTGGCGCAGCCAGTTATCGTAGCGCAGGTCGGCGCCGGCGCGCGGCAGCGCGTAGTCGCGGTGGAAGCGGCCGTGCTCGAAGGCGCCGTGGCAGATGGCCAGGGTGCGCTGCGGCTCCGGCGCCAGGGCGATGTGCAGGGTCGGCAGGCCGGCGCGCGGCGCCGGGGCGCGCAGCTGGGCCGGCGTGGCGCGCGTGCCCAGCAGCGTGTCGCAGTAGTGGAAGCCGTGCTGCTCCAGCAGCGCCTTGTCGGCCAGCGGGTCGACCTTGATGGTTTGCAGGCCGGGCGTGGCGTCGGCCAGGCGCAGCGCCTCGGGCGTGCAGGCGGCCAGCTCCCAGGCCGGCATGCCGAAGGCGGCCGCGTCGTAGGGCGCCGGCGCCAGCAGCTCAGTCATGGCGCGCCTCGGCGTTGGGCGTGGCGCGGCGCACGATGTACAGCGGGCGCTTCTTCGCTTCGTCGAAGGACTTGCCGACGTAGATGCCGATGATGCCCAGGATGCCGATGATCAGGCCGCCGATGAAGTAGAGCGACACCATCAGGCTGGCCCAGCCGGGAATGGCGGTGCCCTGGAACAGCGCCCGGCCCAGGATGAAGCCGCCGAAGCCGAACGACACGGCGGCCATGCTCAGGCCCAGCGTGGCGGCCATGCGCAGCGGCTTGTCCGAGTAGGCGATGATGGTGTCCGAGGCCAGCTTCCACAGCTTGCGGAAGGTGTAGGTGGAGCTGCCGTCGAAGCGCTCGGCGTGCTGCACCTGGATGCCGGTGGTGGGGAAACCCATCCACTGCACGTGGCCGCCGAAGAAGCGCAGCTGCTCGCGCATGCGCACGAAATTCTTCACCACCTGGCGCGACATGATGCGGAAGTTGCCGCTGTCGCCGTCGAACTTGATGTCGGCCAGGTAGCTGAACAGGCGATAGAACAGCCACGAGGTGGCGCGCTTGAGCCACGGGTCCTGGCGCGGGCCGCGCAGGGCCAGCACCACGTCGTAGCCTTCCTGGGCCTTGGCGTACAGGCGCGGGATTTCCTCCGGCGCGTCCTGCAGGTCGCAGTCCATCACCACCACCCAGTCGCCCCGGCAATGGTCCATGCCGGCCGTGATGCCGTAGTGCTGGCCGAAGTTGCGGCTGAACTGCAGGCCCACCACGCGCGGGTCGGCGGCGGCCAGGCGTTCGATCACATCCCACGACTTGTCCGGGCCGCAGTCTTCCACCAGCACGATTTCAAAGCGCGGGCTGACGGTTTCCAGCGCCGCGCGCAGGCGGCGGTACAGCTCGTCGAGCATGGTTTCGGCGCGGTACACCGGGATGACCACCGAGATCAGCGGCGTTTCTGCTTGCATGTTGAGTTCCTTCATAGTCCTGTGCCCGCCCGTCACTTGGTGGGAAGCGGCACGCGGCGCGGGTCGAGCGCCAGCAGCGCAGTGCCGCTGGTGGCCAGGCGCGCCACGCCGTTGCTGTGGATGCGCAGTTCAAGGTCGGGCGCGGGCCCGGACAGCCTGAACGGCAGCTTGATGTTGTGCGCGCCCGCCTGGCTGATGGGGGCGCTGGCCAGCACCACGCTGCCGCCGGCGGCCGCCACTTCGACCCGGCCCGCCTGCACGCCGGCGGCGGCGCCCGAGTCCAGCTCGAAGGTGGCCACGTAGTTGCCGGGATTGCTGTTGCGGCGCACGCCGTAAGTGAGCCAGCCCGTTTCGCCCGGCTGCGCCAGCAGGCGCGCACCGGCCGGGTCGAACTGGCCGATATGGTGGCCGGTGGCGGCGCTGGCCGGGAAGCGCAGCGGCACCGGCTGCGCGTAGTCCCACAGCGGCAGGCGCGACGCGATATTGAACGGATACACCAGCACCTGGCGCTCGTTGTACTGCAGGCGGCGCTCCGGCTCGCCCAGCAGCTGCGCCATGCGCGGCCAGTCGATGGCCTTCATCTGTTCCGGCGTCAGCAGCAGGAAGGTCGGGCCGCTCCAGTAGCTGGCCTGGTACCAGCGGTCCGAGGACAGGTGGCGCACCGGTTGCGGCAGGCCGTCGCTGACGGCGATCTGGCGCAGCCGCACGCGCTGCCTGCCCAGCAGGGTGGTGTTGCCGGCCACCCAGAATTCGCCGTAGCCGTACTGCAGGCCGTGGCTGACCAGGAAGTCGCTCAGGTGGGAATCGCTGCGCGGCGCCTGCGCGCGCTTGAACAGCTTGCCCGGGCCGGGCGCGTTCTGCACGCGGTAGGCTTGTACCGCGCTCAGCGCCAGCACGGACAGGGCGGCCACGCCGGCCAGGCGCGGCGCGCTGCGCCAGCTGCACTCGTCCACGGCGATCCCGCCCAGCAGCATGATCAGGCACAGCAGCGCGGGCACCAGGTAGCGCACCGAAGCCTGCGGGTCGGCCATGTCGGGCAGCGAGGTGGCCAGCATCATGAACAGCGGCACGGCGGCCGAGGCCAGCGTGAAGACACCGAAGAACAGGCGGCCGCGGTGGCGCGGCGCGTGTGCGCGCAGCGAGCGGCGCAGCGCCCACGGCAGCAGCGCCAGCACGGTGGCGGCGGCGGCCAGGCGCAAGGCGGCCCAGACGCCGGCCGCGTTGATCACCGGCTTGCCGGCCGGCGGCTTGCCGCCCAGTACGCTGAGCAGCCCTTCCAGCGTGCCGGCCAGGTTGCGCCCCATCTCGTCGAAGCGCAGCCAGGTGGCCGGCGCCAGGCCGCTGTTGCCGACCAGGTTCATGTAGTGGTTGTGCAGCAGGGTGCCGGTCACCAGCGCCGCCGCCAGCAGCGCCAGCAGCAGGGTGTTCTGGCGCTGCGGCGACACGCCGGCGGTGCTGAACACGTGCGCCTCGGGGCGGCTGGGCTGCAGGCGCATGGCCAGCGTGGCCAGCGCCAGCGGCAGGCCGTAGTACACCAGCGCGCGCTGCGGGTTGGACCAGAACAGCAGCAGCAGCAGCAGGCCGGCGCCGGCGCCCCAGCCCCAGCGCGCCGCGCCGCGCGCGTGCAGGAAGCGCCACGAGGCGCAGCACAACAGGCAAACCTGGGCGAACAACAGGCCGTAGGCGGCCTGGCCGTACAGGTTTTCGGCCATGACCACCGACATGCCGCCGCTGAACACCGCCAGCAGCAGCAGGCGCGCCATGCGCGACTGGCCCAGCAGGGCGCCGCTCCACCACACGCAGCCCAGCACCAGCACGGCGGTCACCAGGCTGGAGACGGCGTGCAGCGCGTAGGAGTTGGGCAGCACGTACAGCAGCGGCACGATGACAGTGTGGGTAAACAGCAGCCACAAGTCGCCGTTGGCGTAGTTCCAGGCGCGCGGGATCCACTGCCCGGTGTCGTGGATTTCCTGCGCCAGCAGGTTCATCACGGCCGAGTCGGAATTGGTCACCACGCGGTAGTCGAGCACCACGTAGTGCAGCAGCAGCAGCAGGTTCACCAGCAGCAGCAGGGGCAGCAGCACACGCTGCAGGGCCAGCCGGGCCGTGGCGGGGGAAAGTCTGATCATCGTCTTGTTCATGAAGCGGAAGTGGGGCCGGGCCAGCTGCGCTGCGCGGCGCTGTCGCCAACAGGCGTGGTGCGTGCTTCGCGCAGGCCTAGCACGCCCAGCAGGCGCTGCGCGTTGTCGCTCCAGGTCATCCACGGCATGCCGGCCGAGGGCGGGGCATTGCCGGCCGCGTCCAGCGCCAGCCATTGCTGCACGGCGTCGGCCAGCGCGGCCGGTTCCAGACCGCTGAAGTAATGCGCGTGCGTGCCGGCCACCTCGCGGAATACCGGCAGGTCGCGCGCGATCAGCGGCAGCGCGGCGTGGGCCGCCTCGATCAGCGGCAGGCCGAAGCCTTCGCCTTCGCTGGCCGCCAGCAGGCAGTCGCAGTGCTGGTACAGCGCCTGCAGATAAGTGTCGTCTATGCCCTTGAGCCAGAACAGGCGCTGGTCGCGCTGCGGATGGCTGTCCAGGCGGCGCACGATTTCAGGGATGGTGCGGCGCGCATGGTCCGGCAGCGGACGCCAGCCCTCGTTGCCGACGATGACCAGGTTGGCCTGTACGCCGCGCTGCCACAGCAGCTCGAACGCGGCCAGCACCTGCAGGTGGCCCTTGCGCGGCTCGATGGTGCCCACCATGAGGAAGGTGGGCTGGCCGGCCAGCCGGGCGAGCAGAGGGTACGCGGCCGCCGGTGCGGCCGCTGCGGCGCCGGTGGCCTGCTCCAGGTCGGCGCCCAGGTGCAGCGGCGCCAGCAGCAGCGGCGGTCCGCTGCGCGCCGGCGCGTGCTGCGCCAGCCAGTCGGCCATCTCGTCGGCCACGGCGGCCGAGATGCACACCAGGCGGTCGGCCTCGGCGGCGATGGCCGCCAGCCAGGCGCTGTGGTGCAGCGCCGCGCCTTCCGGGAAGAACTGCGGCTGCAGTGCCGGCAGCAGGTCGTACAGCACGAAGTTGACGGCCACGCCGCGCCGGCGCCAGTCGGCGAACAGGCCGGCGCGCGCCGCCTGCAGCACCGCGCCGGGCGCGAAGTCGGCGCCGTAGTAGCAGTCGCCCTGGCGCACGTCGGCCGGGCCGTCCGCCACGCCGGCGCTGTCCATGCCCAGCAGCGCGTGGGTGTAGCGGCGCGCGTAGCGGCAGTGCCACACGCCGCCCTCGTCGCTCAGGTAGACCGGTTCGACCCGCAAGCCGGGCACGCGCAGGCGCAGCAGCTCGATCAGCTGGCCGCGCACCACGCGTTCGATGCCGGTGCGCAGGTCGTGCCCGGCAATGGTGCTCACGTCCACCAGCAGCTGGCGCGGCGCCAGCGGGTCCGGCGCGCGCGCGATGGCGTTGGCCAGCTGCTGGAGCAGCGCCTCGTCCTGTTCCAGGCCGGGCAGGGCGGCCAGTGCGGCCAGCAGCGCCCCGCGTCCGCCGCGTTCGGCCTCGGCCACCCCGGCCAGCGCCTGCGCGTATTGCGCGGCGCAGTACTGCGGGCTGTGGCGGGTGTGCAGCAGGCTGGCCGCTGCCTGGCCCAGCGCGGCGCGCAGCGCGGCGTCGCCGTGCAGGGTCTGCAGCGCGTCGCGCAGGTCTTGCGGCGCGAAGGCGTCGGCCAGCTTGAGCACCGCCTGGTCCGGCAGCGCGGCCATGGAGCCGTTGGCGTTGACGATGGTGGGCAGGCCGTAGTTCATGCAATCCAGCACGGCGGCCGAGGTCTCGCCGCGCGACACCGAGCGCAGCTGGACGGCGGCGTCGGCGGCCTGCAGGTACTGGTGGTACACCGCGTCGTCGGTCCAGCCGGCGATGCGGATGCGCGGCCCGGCCTTGGCGATCAGCGCCGCCAGTTCCACGCCGTAGTCGCCGCCATGGTTGGCGCCCACCAGCACCAGCACGCAGCGCGGGTCGGCGTGCAGGGTGGAGGCGATCCAGGCTTGCACCAGTTCGCGCGCCAGCTTGGTCGGTGCGATGAAGCCGAAGCTGCACACCACGAAAGCGTCCTGCGCCAGGCCCAGCGCGCGGCGGGCGCCGGCCCGGTCCTGCTGCTGCGGCGCGGCGCGCGGCAGCGGCACCACGCTCCAGTTGTCGGCGGCATGGCGGCCATACCATTCGCGCGCCAGCGTCTGCGCGTGCTCGGAATGCACGATCACGCCGGTGGCGCCTTGCAGCACCGCCAGGTTGCACGGATAGTCGTACTTGGCCGCCTCGGTGCCGTCCGGCAGCTGCGCCTGTTGCAGCGCCGTGTAGCCGTGGCTGTGCGCCAGCGCGCCGAACCAGGCGTGCGGCATGGCGCCGGTCATCTGTTCGTAGGCCAGCACGCTGCTGAGGAAGAAGTCGTGCAGCACCACCACGCCCGGATGGCGTTCCAGCAGGCCGAACATGTGGCTGTGGAAGGGGCTGTTGCCGAACTGGTAGAGGATGTGCTCGTAGCGCTGCGCGTTGCGGTCGAACCATGCCACGCTGCGCTGCGGCAGCGCCGCCAGTTCCGGCGCCAGGTTGACCGCGTCCTGGTGCAGCACCAGCTCGATGTCGAACCAGGCGCTCAGCGCCGGCAGCAGCTGGGCCGCGTAGTCGGCGATGCCGGTGCGTTCCGGCGGCAGCGGCGAGACGAAGGCCAGCGTCGGCCGGCGCGCCGGCGGCGTGGGCGCGGCTGTCTGCGCCGCCGTGTTCTGCGATGCCTCGGCCAGCATGGATGCGTGGCGGGCTTCCAGCGCGCGCAGCGCGCGCTGCGCGCTGGCGTCCCACGAGAAGCGCGCCGCCTGCCGGCTGCCGTGCTCGCGCAGCCGTTGCCGCAGCGCCGGGTCTTCCAGCACGGCGGCCATGCGCGCGGCGATGGCGGCCGGCTGGCCGGCGTCGAACAGCGCTTCGGCGTTGCCGATCACTTCGGGAATGCTGGTGTTGTCGGCGCCGATCACCAGTGCGCCGCAGGCCATCGCTTCCAGCGCGGGCAGGCCGAAGCCTTCGTGCAGGGAAGGGAAGATGAACAGCGCGGCGCTGCGGTACAGGTCGATCAGTTCCTCATCGCTGACGTAGCCGGTCAGCAGCAGCTCGTCCTCGGCCAGGCCGCAGGCGCGTGCGTGGCGCAGCAGCTGGTCGCGGTCGTGCGCGCCCATCTTGCTGGCGATGAGCAGCTGGTGGCGCGCGCGCAGTGCCGGCGCGAGCAGGCTGAAGGCGGTGATCAGGCCGTCGATGTTCTTGCGCGCGTCGAAGCCGCCGGGCGCGTACATCAGCACCTCGCGCGTGATGCCGAAGCGCGCCCGCAGCGCGGCCAGCGCTTCCGGGCCCACCGTGCCGGGCGTGAACATGGGATCGACCGCCGTGGAAATCGACACCACGCGCTGCGGCGCCAGTTGCAGCGCTTCGACAGCTTCCTGGCGCGAGTAGTCGGAAATGGCCAGCAGCAGGCCGGCGCGGCGCAGCGACTCGACCTTGCGGAAGTAGTAGTCGCGCTGGGCCGGGGTCGGCAGGTAGGCGGCCGGGTTCAGCAGCGGGATCAGGTCGTACAGCACCACTGCCGTGATGGCGGCGCCGTCCAGCGCGCCCACCGAGGTGACGCTGTCGTCCACATAGCCTTCGAACAGGCTGGTCAGCAGGACCG
Source organism: Massilia sp. Root351 (assembly GCF_001425045.1). GTDB lineage: Bacteria > Pseudomonadota > Gammaproteobacteria > Burkholderiales > Burkholderiaceae_D > Rugamonas. The sequence goes on from NZ_LMDJ01000004.1 coordinate 198,300, forward strand.
CGTCCGGCTTCAGCCGTGCCAGCGCGTGCTCGCGCACCAGCTCGCTGGCCCGCGCGCGCAGCGCGTGCTGCGGCGCCATGGCCGCCACCGGCGCGGCCGCGTCGAACACGCAGATGCGCTCGGGCGGCACCAGGCCGGCGAAAGCCTGCCGCAGCGGGGCGATCGATTCGTGCAGCGCGCCGTTGAGCAGCAGCCACAGCTCGTGTTCGCCGGCGTTGCGCGCCATGCCCAGCGCCAGCGCCAGCGAATAGCGGCCCACGCCGCGAAACCGGCTTTCCGATTGGGCTCCCTGTAGATCGATGACGATGCGCATCAGTGTTTCCTCGCCGCTAGCGCCTGTTTGAGTTGTTGGTAAGCTTGCTGAGCGCGCGGCGGCAGTTCGCCGGCCGGCAGCTGGGCCGCCGGCGGTGCGGCCGGCGGCGGCGCTTCGTAGGCCACGCGCTGCAGCCGCGCGCGCAGCGCCGGCAGGTGGCGCAGCAGGTTCATGGCCAGGCGTTTCAGCGCGGGCCGGCGCATCACGGCGCGCATGGCGCGCAGCAGCGGGCCGTGCGCGCGGCGCCGCAAGCCGCTGCCGACGCGTCCTTCGCGCAGCGCGCCGCGTACCCGGCGGGCCTGGTGGCCGGCCCAGCGCAGCGGCGCCGTCACGCGCCACGAGCTGCTGCCGAGCAGGGCGATGATGCGTTCTTCGTTGTGCGCGCTGCGCGCGGCCAGCTGCCCCAGGCGCGCGGCCAGGTCATGGTGGGCGTGCTGCCACTCGGCGTCGCGCGCCTGCGCGGCCGCCTGCGCCGCCGCCAGCTCGCCCGCCAGCGCCTGCTGCTGCAGCGCGGTGCGCTGGATGGCGCCGGAAGCGGCGTCCAGTTGCGCCAGCAGCGAGGCGGTGGCGGCATCCTGGTTGCCGCGCAGCGCCTGCAGCGCTTCGCCGATGCGCGCCAGGTGCGCCGCCAGTTGCGTGTCGTGGCGCTGCGCCAGCATGGCCAGCGTGGCGCCGTAGGGACGGTCGAAGGCCGCCTCGAACGGCGCCAGCACCGCGTCGGCGGCGCTTTTCTGCGCCACCACCGCGTAGTCCGGGCTGACGCCTTCCAGCACCGTCAGCAAGTCCACCGGCGCGTCCGTGTGCACGCGGGCTTCCTCCTGCAGGCGCACGATCTTGCGGCGGCTGAAGCCGGCGAACTCCACCGCGAAATCGAGCAACTGCGGCGGCAGCGGGCGTTCGTGCGAGGGGTCCAGGTAGAAACTGCTGGCGCCGACGGTCAGGTTTTCCGGGTTCGGCGTTTCCAGCACCAGCAGCCCGCCCGGCATCAGCGCGCGCTGGGCCTCCACGAGGATCTCCTGCACCAGCGCGAACGGCAGGTGCTCGACCAGGTGGAAAGCCGATACCAGCGCCAGGCTGTTGTCCGGCCGGGCGCGCAGGCTGGCCAGCGCGTCGGCTTGCTCGACGGCCAGGCCGCGCTCGTGGCAGGCCGCCAGCATGCCGGCGTCCAGGTCCACGCCGCGCGCGGCGATGCCTTGCTCGGCCAGCAGCTCCAGCCATTCGCCGCGTCCGCAGCCCAGGTCCAGCGCCGGCGCCGCTTGCGCGCGCGCCAGCGCCGCCAGCGGCTGCAGGAAGCCGCCGTACGCCGCCAGGCGCTGCTTGATGGTGTCGCGCGAGCCGCGGTAGCGGTCTTCGAAGGCGCGGTAGAAGTTTCCACTCATTGCAGGATCTCCACGCGGGGTTCGAGCCAGCTCGAGCCGATAAATTCCCTGCGGTTCATATTCGTCACGATAAACAGCGCGGCCAGGTCGCGCCATTCGTAGTTGTGGGCCAGATGGGTTTCATTGGCTGTCAGCGCCGTGGTCACCGAATAGCTGCCCGGGCCCAGGTTGAGCGGGAAATGGAAGCGGTATTCCAGGGTCTGGCCCGGCACCAGGTCCAGCACCGGCATGCCCAGGTGGTGGGTGTTGGTGCCGAACACTTCGTGGCCGAGGCGGTCCTTGATCATGTAGCCGAGCACCAGGCGCGGCACCGGGGCGTGCACCGCCACGCGCACGCACAACTGCGCCGGCACGCCGACATTGAACAGCTCCTGCACCTGGTCCTGCTCGTTGCGCAAGGTCACGTCGAGCACGTGGGCCTCGCCCGTGCCGGAGGTGGTTTGCACGCGGCCTTCGGGAGCGGCCAACTGCTGCACCCGGCTGCCGTCGCGTTCGGCCAGCAGCGCGTTGTAGTAGTCCATCACTTCCTCGGGCGTGCCCTGGCGCGCCAGGCGGCCGCCGTCGAGCAGGATGGCGCGGTCGCAGATGGACTGCATGGCGGCGCGGTCGTGGCTGACGATCAGCAGCGTGGTGCCGAGCCGGCGGAATTCGCGGATGCGCTCGAAGCTCTTGTGCTGGAAATAGGCGTCGCCGACCGACAGCGCCTCGTCGACGATCAGCACGTCGGGCCGGCGCGCGGTGGCCACGCTGAAGGCCAGCCGCATCTGCATGCCGGACGAGTACACCCGCACCGGCTGGTCCATATAGTCGCCGATGCCGGCGAAGGCCTCGATCTCGGGCATCAGCGCGGTGATTTCGGGCACCGTCATGCCCAGCAGCTGGCCGGCCATGAAGGTGTTCTGGCGGCCGGTGAAGTCGGGATGGAAGCCCATGCCCAGTTCCAGCAGCGCCGCCACCCGGCCGGAGATGGTCACGCTGCCGGTGGTGGGCGTGACGGTGCCGGTGATCAGCTTGAGCAGCGTGCTCTTGCCGGCGCCGTTGACGCCGACGATGCCCACCGCTTCGCCCGGCGCCAGCGCGAAGCTGACGCCCTGGATGACCCACTTCTCGCGGTGGCGCGCGCCGCGGAACGGCAGCAGCCATTCGGCCAGGCGGCCCCAGCGGCTGTGGTACTGCTTGTAGGCTTTGCCCAGCTGATGGACGTGCAGACTGCTCATTACAGTTCGTCCACCATCTCGGCGGCGCGTTTGCGGAACAGCTGCAGTCCCAGCGCGCAGCTGAGCACGGCCAGCACCGTGATCGGCAGCAGGCTGTTCCAGTGCGGCGCCTGGCCGTTGACCAGCACGGTCTGGTAGGCCGAGATCACGCCGGCCATCGGGTTCCAGCCCACCAGGTCGCGCACCGGCTCGGGCAGCGCCGACAGCGGATAGACGATGGGGGTGAACCAGAACCAGAATTGCAGCACGATGGTAAACAGCTGGCCCACGTCGCGGAAGAACACATTGAGTACGCCCAGTATCATGCCCAGGCCGATGGCAAACAGCACCTGCAGCAGCAGCACCGGCACGATGGCCAGGAAGATCCAGCCGGGGAAGTTGCCCGACACGGCCAGGAACAGCACGAACAGGCCGAAGATGATGCCGAAGTTGATCAGCGCGTTGAGCACCACGATGAGCGGCAGGCACAGGCGCGGGAACTGCAGCTTCTTGATCAGGTTGGCGTGCTCCAGGAACACCGACTGGCTGCGGCTGGTGATCTCGGCGAACAGGCCCCAGGTCAGCACGCCGGCGCACAGGTAGATGCTGTAGGCGAACGGCGTGGCCACGCCGGGCAGGCGGCTGCCCATCACTTGCGAGAAGATCACCGTGTAGACCACGATCATGGCCAGCGGGTTGAGCACGGTCCAGGCGGCGCCGAGCAGGGAGTTGCGGTACTTGCTTTGGAATTCGCGCTTGATGCTGCCGGCCACGAAGCCGCGATAGCGCCACACTGCATTAAACATGGCGAAAGAAATCATGCGTGCGGTCCGGAGACGAAAATGGTGGCGGGGCTGTATGGGTTCATGGCATCAGGAAGGTGGCGCGGCTGGCGCACATATTTGCCGCACAGATAATGCTGGCAGTATAACATGTGCTCCCCGCAATAGTTGCCAGTGTGGCAATCCAATTGTGTTTCCAGTTGTAAGGCGTACAGCCAGGGCCGGCAGCGAAACCGCCTGTCAGCGGCGCGGGAAGCGCAGCGCTTCGGGCGCCGGCGCGGACGGCGCACCGAACGCGCGCGCCAGCGCCTGCCAGCCGCGCTGCAGCGGGCCCGGCTGCGCCAGCGCGAAGCCGGGCGGCAGGCGCATCACGTCCAGCACCAGGCCTTCGTCGTCGAGCGCCAGCTCGTGGCGGCGCTGCCACTGGCGGTCCGTCAGCAGCAGGGCGCCGGCGTTGAAGTCGCGCGCCTTGCGTTCGCTGAGGGTGGAGATGCCGATGCAGCGGCTGTCGGCGTCGAACGCCACGCCGCGCGGGAAGCCGCCGGTCTCCAGCGTGAAGCCGTCCTGGCCCATGACGCGGCTCTCGGCCGAGGAGCAGGTGTACAGCTGGCCCTGTTCACGCCAGATGTTGTGGCTGCAGTTGCCCAGCACATGGCGCTGCACCAGCTCGCGCGTGTCCAGTGAGAACGCCAGCAGGTCGCTGGCGCCGCGGTTGTGCGCCAGAATCCACACCAGGCCGTCCTCGAACATGAAGGAGTTGAAGTGGTGCACATCGCCCTGGCCCTCGGTGGCCAGCGGGTACCACTGTTCCCAGTTGGCGCCGTCGTAGATGGCGATCATGTCGTCGTGCGAGGCAGTGGCCCACAGCTTGCCGCCGTGCCAGGCGATCTCGTGCAGGTCGCGCAGCGGGAAGGGCGCCTGCAGCGAACCGCAGTAGCGCAGGCCGCGGTCGAACATCAGGATCTCGCCGCGCTCGTCGGCGGACGGCACCTCGGACGAGACCAGGCGCCGGCGCGCCGCCACGTAGATGCGGTCGCCGTGGCAGGCCAGGCCGTAGTAAAGGCCGCGCCCGCTGTCGATGCGGTGCGCATGGCCGGTGTCGGTGTCGATCAGCAGCAGCGATTGCGAGGTGGTGACTAATACATCCATCAGCGAAGGTCTCCCGGGGCTGCGCCCTCGGCGGTGGCGGGCGCGCTGCGTTGCAGTTCGCAGATCGGATCCAGGTTGCACATGCCGCTCCAGACGATGGCGTCCAGGTTGCGCAGCACGGTGAAGGCGCTGGCATCCTGCACGCGCGCCAGCGTCTGGCGGAAGTCGCCGTCGCCGGCGCCGCCCTCGGCCACGCCGGACGTGATGGTGTACTCGCCCGGCGCCAGGCTGGCCTTGAAGGCGAATTCGGCGCGCACGCGCTCGCCGGCCACCACCGGGCCGATGCGCTGCCGCATGCAGTAGGTGTTGGTCATGAACACGGCTTCGCCGCGCGCGTTGCGGATCTGGAAGCCGATGTGGGGATCGTCGTAGGCCTGGCAGAACAGCACGTCGACCCGCACGGTGGCGGCGCGGTCGCTGATCACGGTGCCGGCCTGCTGTTCGTCCACGTACAGTCCGACCGCTTCGATGATCGCCTCGCCGCTGGCGAACGAGCCCACGGTCTGCACGGCGGCGGACGGTGCGGCGGCGGGTGCCGCGTCGGCCGGCGCTGCGGCCTGTGCGGCGGCCGGTTCAGGCGAGGGAGCGGAAGTGGGGGCGGGGGCGGGCGCAGTGGCGGGCGCGGCGGTGGGCCGCGCAGCCGTCCCTTCGCGCTGCTGCAGCACGTGCGCGTTGTACAGGTCGATCACTTCGCGCGGCGTGCTGTCGAGCGCGATGCGGCCGTCGCGGATCAGGATGGCGCGGTTGCACAGCGAGTACACGGCGCCCATGGCGTGCGACACGAACAGCAAGGTGGTGCCGGCCTGGCAATAGGAGCGGATGCGTTCGAAGCACTTCTGCTGGAAGAACACGTCCCCCACCGCCAGCGCCTCGTCGATGATGAGGATGCCGGGGCGCACCGCGGTGGCCACGGCAAACGCCAGCCTGACCTGCATGCCGCTGGAATAGACGCGCACCGGCTGGTCGATATAGTCGCCGATGTCGGCGAACGCTTCGATCTCCGGCATCAGCGCGGTCACTTCCTCCACCGACAGGCCGATCAGCTGGCCGGCCATGAGGGCGTTCTGGCGTCCCGTGAAGTCGGGATGGAAGCCCATGCCCAGTTCCAGCAGGGCGGCCACGCGGCCGCCGGTCTGCACCGCGCCCGTGGTGGGCTGGGCGGTGCCGGTGATGAGCTTGAGCAGGGTGCTCTTGCCGGCGCCGTTGACACCGATCAGGCCGACCGCCTCGCCCTGGGCGATGTTGAAATTGATGTCGCGCAGGACCCACTTCAGATGGTGGCGCGGCTTGCGGAAAGGCGTGATCCACTCGATCAGGCGCGACCAGCGGGTCGGGTACTGTTTGTAGGCTTTGCCTAACTGACTGACGTGTATGCTGCCCATGTATGATTAATCCTGGCCACGGCGCCCACAGCGGCCGGGCGCACGCAGGCAAAGCGCGAGAGTATAACACGGCCACTGTTGCCCGGATTACGCTTGCCCGGCGGCTGCGGCCGCTGGTATCATACGTGCCCACTTCACGCCCCACTTCACGGCCCGCACGGCCCTAGGAAACCGATGGTTAAAGCACAGGTACTGGTCCGCTTCAACACCCGCAACGACAACGACAATCCGCTGCCGTGGCGGGTGCTCACCGTGCAGGGCGTGCAGGACGGCGTACTGCAGCTGGGGCAGCAATTTGCTTCCGAGGTGCGCTTTACCAGTCCGGTGGTGACCACCGAAGACCAGATCGGCCCGGGCGTCTTCAAATGGCACATTTCCGCTTCCGGATTCCTGAGCTGGAACGGCGACGTCTGCCTGGTGACCGACCAACCGCCCGCCTGAGGCCACGATAGCCATGAGCACCAACGTCGTCTGGCAGAACTACGCGATCGACCGCGCCGGGCGCGCCGAGCGCATGGGGCAGCGTCCCTGCATGCTGTGGTTCACCGGCCTGAGCGGCTCGGGCAAGACCACCATCGCCGGCCTGGTCGAGCGCGGCCTGGCCGAACGCGGCTGCCATACCTATCTGCTGGACGGCGACAACGTGCGCCACGGCCTGTGCAGCGACCTGGGCTTCAGCGCGGCCGACCGTGCCGAGAATATCCGCCGGGTGGGCGAGGTGGGCCGCCTGATGACCGATGCCGGCCTGATCGTGCTGAGCGCCTTTATTTCGCCGTTCCGCGCCGAGCGCGCGCTGGTGCGCAAGCTGATGGCGCCGGGCGAGTTCATTGAAGTGTTCATCGACACCCCGCTGCAGGAATGCGAGCGGCGCGACCCCAAGGGGCTGTACAAGAAGGCGCGCGCCGGACAGATCCGCCTGTTTACCGGCCTGGACTCGCCCTACGAGCAGCCGGAATCCCCCGAGCTGCGGCTCGACACCCTGGCCGCCAGCGCCGAAGCCTGCGCGGCCGAGGTCATCGCTTACCTGGACCGGCACCAGCTGCTGCCAGCCTGACCTTGCCGGCCTGACTGCCAGCCTAGCCCTGCACCAGCTTGCGCAGCGCCTCGGGATCGACAATGATCAGGCGGTGCGTTCCCTTCTTGATAATGCCCTGCTGCGTCAGCGTGAGCAGCGTGCGCGTCACCGTTTCGCGGCTGGTGTTGATCATGTTGGCGATGTCCTGGTGGGTGGGCAGGTTTTCCACCACTTCCAGTTCATCCTCCGGGCTCTTCTGCTTGAGCAGGTCGAGGAAGGTGTAAATGCGCTTGGCGGTGTTGTGGATGCTGAGCAGGGCGCGGAATTCCGAGTCGCGCTGCACCTTGGCCGCCAGGAAGCGCAGCATGTGGTTGGCCACCGTGGGCGAGTGCGAGAACAGGTGCAGCGCTGTATTGCGTGGAAGCAATGCGACCAGTACCGGCGACAGCGCCACCACCGAGGCCGAGCGCATGGAGCCGTTGATGACGGCGATTTCACCGAAGAAGTCGCCCGGCGCCAGCATGCGCAGGCCGATCGCGCGGCCGTCCTCGGTGATGTCGATCACCTGCAGCTGGCCGGTCAGCAGGAACAGCAGGCTGTCGCCGCTGGCGCCTTTTTGCAGCACCACGTCGCGCTTGGCGTACTGGCGCACCCGCATGTCGGCCTTGACCCGGTCCATTTCCTCGTCGGTCAGGTTGGCCAGCAGCGGAATGTTGCGCAGGTGGACCTGGATATTGAGCTTGCCCACCACGCGCGGCGTGGGCACGCTGCCTTCGGCGGCAGGCGCATTGGCGATCGCAAGGGTGGTTGCGCCGGGGGCGGCGCCAGGTTTGCTTGTCATCCCGCACATTCCATTCAGTTATTGGCCCAGCAGAAACGGCGCGCACGCCGCCGCCGCGGCAATGCCGGCGGCGTTGGCGGCGAGGTCCAGCCAGCTGAATTTGCGGCCGGGCACCAGATTTTGCAAGACTTCAATCAGCCAGCCGCCCACCAGCAGTCCGGCCATCCAATACGCCATCTCGGTCCAGTTGACGGCAATCCGCGCCGCCAGCAGCGTGAGCAGCAGAAAGGCGCCGAAATGCAGCAGTTTATCGTTGGGCAGCACCGGCAGCCAGCCTGCCGGCAGCAGGCAGCCGATCGAGACGCCGGCCAGAGCCACCGCAAAAAAAATCAATTCCCAAGCCATGGCTTATTCAGTATCCAGTGTAATGTGAGTGGCCGCCGCGCGGCGGCCCGCCGGCACGGTCAGAAGTGGTCCCAGCGCCAGTTCAGCTGGATCGAGCGGCTGTTGTACTGGAACAGCGAAATGTTCTCGCGGTTGCGTATGCCGCGCCATTCCAGCTGCAGGCTGTGGCGGCCTTGCAGCGGCAGCGTGACCGTCGCGCTCAGCTGCGTCGTATCCTGGTGCCGGATGTCGTCGATGACATTGGGCGCATACGCCTCGTCGCCGCGCCAATGCTGGCGGCTCAGGCTGAACTGCCCTTTCAGGCGGCTCCCCAGTGGCCCGTACAGCAAGCCGCTAGTATACCAGCCTTTGCGGTCACCGCCGAGCCGGCCTTCTTCGCCATGGTCGTGGTTGATGCCGGCCGTGATCACCCCCTGCCAGCGCATGCCGCGCGTACTGAGCATGGTGCCCAGCTCGGCGGTGGTGCCGTCGTTGGCGACCCGGGTAGGGTAGGTGGTGCGCACCAGGCCCACGTTGGTCGACCAGTCCAGCCAGGACGGCAGCGGCACCGGCGGATAGGTGCGCAGCTGCAGCTGGCTCTGGCGCTGGTAGTAGCGTCCGCCCAGCTCGAGCCAGCCGACCGCCGCCGTGGCGCGGCCTTGCCAGTTTGATAATTGCCAAGACTGGTCCACGCCCACCAGCACCGAACTGGTGTCCTGGTCGCGCACGCTGGCGTGCCGGCGCAGGCGCACCTGGCCGAAGCCGACCGTGGAGCGGTGGCCGATCGGGCGGCTGATTTCCCCGTTCAGCTGGGTGTAGCGGTCCGCCTTGGGCAGGAAGTCCTTGTCCAGTTCGGCCGGCCTGCCGTCGCTGCCGGTGCCGAAGAAGCGGCTGCTGGCGCCCTGGTTGACGTTGTTGTCATAGCCCAGGGACGCCGACAGCGCGTATTGGGTGCGGAAGCCGGGCGCGGCGCAGCCCTGCGCGCGGTGCTGCGAAATCATGTCCATGATGCCGGGCGGCGGCGCGAAACGGGTGGTGATCTCGTCGAACAGGCGCTCGGCGTCGGCGGCCCGGCCCAGTTCGCACTGGCTGATTGCCAGGTCCAGCCAGGCCCCGGCGTGCTCCGGTTCGCTTTGCAGGAAGCGCGTCAGCAATTCGGCCGCTTCTTCGGTGCGGTTCTCGGCGATCGCGCGCAGCGCGCGCAGGTACAGGTCGTCGTTCGGCGCCGTGGCCTCGGGCGCCTGCGCAGCGGCCGCAGCGGAGGCGGCCGCCGGCACCGGGCTGCCCAGCGGCTCGGCGGCGCAGGCCGGCCCCGCCAGCGCCAGGGTCAGCATCGCCAGTGCGCCGGCCAGCGCGCCCGGCAGGGTGCGCAAGGTGCAATCGCGCACGGTCATGCGGGCACCTGCACTGTGTACAATTTGACGGGTTTTTCTTTACCGCGTAACAATTGCTCTCCAAGTAAGGTAAAGCTGTGGCGCCTGGCGCGGGCGACCGTTCCCTCGCCCACAATGATATCGTGGGGGAAGTCGCGCGCGGCCTGTTCCAGCCGCGAAGCGGTGTTCACGCTGTCGCCCACGGCAGTGTAAATGCTGCGGAAGGCGGTGCCGTAGTCGCCCGCCATGGCGGTGCCGCTTTCTATGCCGATGCGCACCCGCAGCGGTTTCTGGCCATTGCGCTCCAGGCGCGCGCTCATCTGCCGCACCTCGCCCACGATGCGCAGCGCCGCGTCCAGGGCCAGGTCGGCGTGTTCCGGGTTGGGCAGCGGCGCGCCCCAGAAGGCCACCAGGCCGTCGCCCGTGTATTTGTCCAGCGTGCCGCGCTGCTCCAGCACCGGCCGGGTCAGGCAATCGAGGAAGGTGGTCGTCAGCCAGGCCGCCTGCTCCACCGGCAGCGATTCGACCTGCGTGGTATAGCCTTCCATGTCGGCGATCAGCGTGGTCACTTCCACCTGTTTCGGCGTCAGCGGGTCCAGGTTCTCGCTGCGCAGCAGCTCATCCACCACCTCGCCGGCGACGTACTGGCGCAGCGTGCTCAGCAATTGGCGCGACTTGCGCTGCGCCAGCTGCCACTGGAACGGCACGGCCACCACCATCAGCAGCGCGATCGACAGCAGCGGGCCGGCGGTGGAGAAGGCCGGGTCATGCAGGCTGACGGGAAACGCCAGCGCCAGCCAGGCCAGCGAGCTGCCTGCCAGCAGCAGCATATTGCCGGCGGCCGACAGGCGCGGCAGGGTGTAGCTGACCAGCAGGGTTACGCCCAGGCAGAACAGCAGCGCCAGGGCGCGTCCCGGCCATGGCGCCGGCGCGGTGCCGGCCTGCATGTCCAGCAGGCCGTCCAGCACGGCGGCGTGCACCATCAGGCCGGCGGTGGATGAACCCAGCGGGGTGGAAATACGGTCGCCGATGCTCAGCGCGGACGAACCCACCAGCACCAGCTTGCCGGCCACGTCGGCGTCGCTCAGTTTATCTTCCAGTACATCGGCCGCTTCGGCGCCGGTGAAGGCGCTCCAGTCGCTGTGGAAGGGCACCCGCAACATGCCTTCGGGCAGGCCGTCCGGCGCCGGGCGGCCGCTGCAGCAGTCGAGCAGGGCGCGCGCCAGCGTGGGGTAGCGCCGGCCTTCGAACCAGGTATACATGGGCACGCGGCGCAAGGTGCCGTCCGCGTCCGGGCGGATGCCGATATTGCCAACATGGGTCGCACCTGCCAGTCCCTCGTGGTTTGCAATGTAGCCATGTGCCGGCACCGCGCCGCCCTGCGGCCCGGCAACGCCGCCGGCCAGCCGCCCCACCCGCAGCGGCGCCGGCTGCAGCGTGAAGTCGAACAGCTGCGGCACCACCAGCGGCGCATGTGCCGCCAGCACGGCAAGGCGCGCGTCGCCGCCCGCGTCGGCTGGCTTTTCCTGCAGGATATCGAGCGCCACGCCGCGCGCGCCTTGCGCCAGCAGTTTTTCCACCACCGTTGCCAACAGGTCGCGTTTCCATGGCCAGGGATGGCGCACCAGGCTGCTCTCGCCGATATCGACCACCAGGATGCGGTGATCCTTGGCCTCGGCGGGGCGCAGGGCGATATAACGGTCGCGCAGCCACTCGTCGGCAAAGCGGATGCTGCCGGTGGCCGGCCCCCATTGCGACCAGACAGTCAGCAGCAGTGCCGCGACGGCAATCACGGTGCGCTGCAGCGGTGCGGAGGAAATGGGAATGCGCAAAATAGAATGGATGCCGCCGCCCGGTCGAATGGCATGGGCGCACATGGGAATTTAATAACCATCTAGTATAGCGCCTGGCGGCAGCGCCGACTATTGTTAGACGTAAAGTTAGATGTAAATTCTCCCGGCCGCCGGCCCTTGAAATATTGGTTAGCAAGCAATAAACACCGAAAGGACGTAACAATCTGTTGCAGTATGGGGCTGCACGGCCGCTTATTTGCTAGCATGTGACCAGCATCACATACATTCCGTACGGAACGGCGAGAATGTCAGTGTCGAGGAGAATAATTATGTTGCGTGCATCTTTCATCATGTTGGGACTGAGCTGTGGCCTGCTGGCCGCCGCGCCGTCGGCGTTTGCCGCCGAGGCAGGCAAGGTCGTGTTTGTCACCGGTTCGGCCCAGCTTGCCGGACGTGCTGCCGCGCTCGACGCCGCAGTGCAGGAGGGCGACGAACTCAGTACCGGCGCCGACGGTTATGTCTATGTCAAAACCATCGACAGCGGCTTCCTGATCCTGCGCCCCAACAGCAAGGCCCGCATCGCGGCCTACAAGGTGGACGCGAACAACCCCGGCAACACCCGGGTCAAACTCGAATTGCTCAATGGCGTGGCGCGCAGCATTTCCGGCGATGCCGTGAAAAAGGCACGCCAGAATTTCCGTTTTAATACCCCGGTGGCAGCCATCGGCGTGCGCGGCACCGACTTCATCGTCTATACCGACCAGGAAACTTCGCGCGTAGCGGTGGTTTCCGGCGGCGTGGTGATGAGCGGCTTTGCCGGCGCCTGCGGTCCGGAAGGCGGCGGCCCTTGCGAGGGCGACGCCAGCCGCGAGCTGTTCGCCGGCCAGGCCGGCGCGCTGCTGCAGGTGCGCCGTGGTGAAAACGTGCCGCAACTGCTGCGCAGCCCGGCGCTGTCGCCCGACCAGAACGCGCCGCCGCGCGGCGACGAGCCGGTCGGCAAAGTGGCCGCGCCGCTGCCGGCGGTTGTGGAGCTGAACCTGGATGCCAAGAAGGCCACCAATCCGCTGCTGCGCCCGCCTTCCACGGAAAACGTGCTGCCGCCGCCAGTGAAACAGGACGAGGGCAACACGGTGGTGGATAACGGCGGCGTCGCGCCGACCACGCCGGTCGATCAGCCGCGCGTGCCCACCATTGCCTGGGGCCGCTATCAGGCGCTGGCCGGCCTGGCCCCGGACCCGGCCGTCAAGGCGGAGTTGAATGACAAGAAGTACGCCGGCAGCTCGGCCATCGGCTCCTACGTCATCAAGCGCCTGGCGAACCAGGAATACGTGATGCCGCGCGAAGGCACGGCATCGTTCGTGCTGCAGGGCGGCGAAGCCTTCCTGACCGCCGGCGCGCTGACCGAAAAAGCCAAGGTCGACAGTGGTTCGCTGCACCTCGATTTCGCGCAAAGCGCGTTCACCACCAGCCTCGCATTGAGCGGCGATAAGCTGAAGACCAATATCACCGCTTTCGGCGATATAACCCAGAAGGGTGAACTGAGTAATAGCCTCTTGTCGCCCACCACGGTGCGCGGTTATGTCGGCGGCGCCAAGCAGGACGAGGCGGCCTATATATTCAAGAGTATCGGCGTGGGGATGACTGCAGAGGGTGGCGTCAGCTGGAAACGCTAGCGTTGAGAATGAATCGGCGGTCCCCGGCAGGGGGCCGTATTTAAAAGCCTCCATTAACTCAAGGAGGCTTTTTTATTGTCCGGAGTATTGCGCCGGTTTACCCATTCGGCTGCGGCGGAATAGCCGATTTGCACAGCGATTGATTGCTGCTTATTTTTTGTGCAGCACTGCCTTTAAATCGGGCAGCACACGCATAAAACTCGATGAGTTGTGAGAAATTTTTCAATATTTGTAAAAAAAATGCGACAAGTGGGCTTCAGATGTGATGGCCGTCACAACATGGCTTTCTCCCTGTGGCATTATGGCGATGTTCTGCAAATAGGCTTGTGCCATGGCTACTCCAGCCCTGGCACGGGGTGCGGAAATTCTAGTTTGAAATATCTTAACTAAAGGAAATATCATGGCTGCAGCAGCAGAATACGTCCAAGTAGCACAACAAATTTACGTAGCTTACTTCGGTCGTCCGGCCGACCTGTTCGGTCTGAACAACATGATCGCCAATCTGGCCGCGTCGAATGCTCCTACGACCATCGCCGGCCTGAAAGATGCATACAAGACTAACGGTACCGTTAAGTCCATCATCGACAACTTCGGTTCGAGCCCAGAATCGCAAGCCCTGTACGCAGGTGCTGACGATGCAGCGTTCATCACCGCTATCTACCAGAACGTTCTGAACCGCGATCCACTGATCGGCGGCCTGACCTTCTGGGTAACCGCGCTGGCACGCAAAGACATGACCCGCGCTGAAGCCGCGACCCAGATCATGGCTGCTGCAGTTAAAGAAGGCGGCAACGCTGCTGACGCTGCAATCGTCAACAACAAGATCGAAGTTGCTAAGAACTTCACCGCAGCTATCGACACCGCTGCTGAAGTAAACGGCTACAAAGGCGCCGTCGCTGCTGCACAAGCACGCGAACTGCTGCACAATGTAAACGGCGACACCGTACCAGCTGACTACCAGGCTACCGTGGAAGCCACCCTGGCTGCCATCGCCAACGGCACCGGCTCGTCGGTCGCTCTGACCAACGGCACCGACACCCTGACCGCCAACATCTTCAACGCCGGCCTGGTATACACCCCAAGCGGCGACGACCGCATCAACTCGCTGCAGAGCGAAGACGTGCTGACCGGTAAAGACGTAAGCGCCACCGCGAACAACATCCTGAACGCGACCCTGGGCAACGCAAACGACAACGGCGCCAAGTCGATCACCGCTACGCTGAAAAACATCCAGACCATCAACCTGGACATTACCGGCGACACCAACACCCTGGACGTTCGTTTCGCTGACAGCCTGAAAACCCTGGCTATCAACAAGCTGACCCTGGAAGCAGCCGACACCGTCAACATCAAGAACATCGGCCAGCCAGCCGCTAACCTGTCCGTCAAGAACAGCGCAGCTGTTGACGGCACCGTGAACTTCGACTACGTTGACGGCGTTCTGGCTGCTAAAAACGCCGCTGGTACCGCCGCTGGCGGCGACACCGGCAATGTGACCGTTGAAAACGTTGCTCTGGCTAAACTGCACATCGGTAACAATCTCAGCACCGAAGGTTTCGAAACCATCAACCTGCTGTCGCAAGGCACCAACACGATCAAAGATCTGAACGTTGTTGACGCGGAAACCGTTGTCATCACCGGTGCTGGTTCCCTGAACCTGATCAACAATACCACTGGCGCTGGCGGCGAGTTCACTAAAGTGAACGCTGGCGGCATCACCATCGGCGACGGCATCGGCGTGCGTACCATCGACGCTACCGCTTACGCAGGCAACACCAACATCAACATCAGCACCGCTGTTGGCGGCCATAACGACCCAGGCAATTCGGGCAAGGTCTTCCACTCGGAAGTTAAACTGGGCGCCGGCGACGACACCCTGTGGACCACCAGCGCTGTTACCAGCACCACCGTGGCTGGCGTGGTTCTGTCCGACGTCATCGACGGCGGCGCAGGTCACGACACCCTGCGTACCTTCTCCGCTAGCGTGACCAAGAACGCCAAGATCACCAACGTTGAAGCCCTGGAACTGCGCGGCGCGACCTCGTCGGCCTACATTAGCGCCTTCGACGCAAACCTGACCTCGGCTCTGATGCGCAACGAAGTGGGCGGTGCACCACAGACCTTCTCGCTGCACAACACCACCAAGACCCTGGCTGAGAACGGCAACATCGTTCTGCGTCACGGTATCGGCGCTGCCGCTCTGAACGATGTAGTTGACGTCAACCTGGCCGACGCCAGCGCTGCATCCGACACCGTCGTGCTGACCGTACAGAACGACCTGAACACCGGCACCAAGTACAACTACGTTCTGAACGCACAGAGCCAACTGCGCGCTGACGTGCTGGCTGGTACCGCAACCGCCACCGCTGCTCAACTGGCTGCAACCAAGGTAGAAAACGTCACCGTCAACGACAACGACACCGAAACCAACGTTCTGACCCTGACCCGCGCTGCTGACCACACCGGTACGTTCAAACTGACCGGCGGCACCGCTGGCCTGGACTACACCGTTGCCAGCACCCTGGTAGCCAAGACCGTTGACGCAGCTACCCAGCTGAGCAACCTGCGTCTGACCGTTGGCACCGCCGACCAGACCATCAACCTGGGCGTTGGTAGCGACATCCTGACCTTCGCAACCCTGGACAGCTTCAACGGTTCCGACACCATCACCGACGCTGGCGGCATCGACACCGTGCGCGCTGCATTCAGCAAAGACGTGACCGGCACCCCAAGCCTGACCGGTATCGAGAAGCTGCATATCGTTGCAACCGAAAACGTTGCTATCGACATGTCCAAAGCCACCACCGTTACCGAACTGGCTATCCTGTCGGACAAAGCAGTTAGCGGCGACGCCGACCTGTCCCCAGTGACTGCTGAGCCGTTTGGCCTGGTAGGCGTTGACGCGACCGACGTGATCACCCTGAAAAATACTGCCCTGTCGACCCTGAACTTCTTCGGCGACAACGAAAGTATTGATCCAGTTCCACCAGCAGCCCCAACCGGCTCGCAGGCTCAGATCTTCAACGGTGTAACGCTGGAAAACAACACCGGCGACGCACTGGCTGTGGCCATCAACAGCAGCCTGGACGCTGGTATCGGCGCTTCGTCGTACACCCTGGGTCAGCTGACCGTGCACGGCGTGAAGAACATGGCTGTTACCGTGGGCAATGAACTGGCAATCGCTGCTGGTGCAACCGCTTCGGCAACCACCACCACGATCAACAACGTGTACGGCAAAAACCTGCAATCGTTCGTGGCAACCGCTAACGGCAACCTGGCACTGGGCACCGTGTCGGGTTCGGGTCTGGCCAACACCATGACCACCTTCGACACCACCGCTGTTAAGGGCAACCTGACCGCCAACGTCATCATCCTGGGCGACAACGCTCAAGTGAAACTGGGCAACGGCATCAACACCTTCAGCGCTCTGGGTTCGGCTGGCAAGGGCGTAACCATCACCTCCGGTACCGCAAACGACGTTCTGACCGGTACCGCTCAGTCGGATACCATCATCGGTGGCGCAGGTAACGACATCATCAACGCTAACCGCGGCGACAACGTGGTTGACGGCGGTGTAGGCGACGAAACCGTGACCGCTGGCGACGGCAACAACACCGTGTCCTTCGGTGCTGGTCACTACGAAACCGCAGCGATCAACATCACTTCCGGTAACGATGCATCCAAGGCCAACAACAGCTTCTCGCTGGCAGGCACGATTGCAAACCTGCAGATCGACGTGACCGGTAACGGCGCGACCGCTGATGACGTGAACCTGACCGTTGCAGTTGGCACCGGTTCCGACCTGACCCTGAACTACAATGGCGGCACCCTGCAGGCTGCTACCGCAGTTCTGGACGGTCGTTTGGCTGTGGTTGATTCCGCACTGACCGGCACGGCTACCGCCAACGCCGACCTGTTCATCGACACCGCTGCTGGCGTAGCTGCAACCACCATGAACGGTGGCGCAGGCAACGACGTGCTGATGGGTCTGGACACCGCTGCTGCTTACACCCTGAACGGTGGCGCAGGCAACGACGCGCTGATCGAAGTGGGCGGCGCAAGCACCCTGACCGGCGGCACCGGCGCTGACCGTTACACGCTGGCAGACACCGCTGGCGCGGCTACCGACACCATCGTCATCGCCGACGGCGAATCGCTGGCTTCGGGCTTCGACCAGGTTGTTGGCTTCTCGGCTACCGTTGCTACCGGCGACCGTCTGGACCTGTCCTCGACCGTTGTTGGTACCACCGCTAACCTGCAAGCTAACGTTGTTACCTCGACCGGTAGCGGCCAGCTGATCAGCGCTGCCACCTCGGCAACCAACGGTATCGTCACCTTCGGCATCACCGACGTGACCGGTACCGCAGGCGTTGAGACCTCGGCGATCGTTTCCACGGCTACCGACACCAACCCAGCTGACGCGTTTGGCTACATCACCCTGTCGCAAGCTCTGGCCTTCCTGGCTCAGCAGCTGAACAACACCGGCGCAACCGTGGCATTCGCCTACGATTACAACGGTGACGGCGCTATCACGTCGGCAGACAGCACCATCGTGTTCCAAGATGGCGCAACCGACACCGTAGTTGAGCTGATCGGCACCGTTGGCGTAACCGCTGTAAGCAACGCTGCTCTGGCTGCTAACACCATCTACATCGTTTAATGTAGACGGATATCCGCGGCAGTCTGCGCGGATAGCGACAAAAACCGCCCCTTCGGGGGCGGTTTTTTTTTGCCGTGCGCGCCCGCGAGACAAACGGCGCACCAGTCGTTATACTGGTCCGCCGCCGGGCATGACGCTTCCGGCTCCTTATTCAAACGATGGAGAGACTATGCAGGATTGGACGGGTGGATACGTTACGGACATCGAATATACGTCCGGTTTTTATCGTGAACTGGCGCCTGCCAGCATGAACTTTGCCGCGCTGCTGCGCGGCTATGCCGCACCAGTTGCGACGCAGGCGTACAACTGGCTGGAGATAGGCTGTGGCAACGGCCTGTCAGCCAATGCCCTGGCTGCGGCCAATCCGCAGAGCAGTTTCCACGCCTTCGACTTCAATCCCGTGCATATCCAGAACGCCCAGCGCGTGGCGCGGGACGCCAAACTTGCCAATGTGCATTTTTACGAAGACAGTTTCGAGCAGGCCCTGCATCGCGATTTGCCGGCCATGGACTACATTGTTCTGCACGGTATCTACTCCTGGGTCAACGCGGAAAACCGTGCTCACATTGTCAATCTGATTCGCAAGTTCCTGAAGCCGGGTGGCGTGGTCTATATTTCCTACAATTGTCTGCCAGGTTGGAGCAGCAAGGCGCCGCTGCGCCGGCTGATGACCGAGTACGCAGCTCGCCGCGGAGGGCCGGTGCTGGAGCGGGTGGCCGCCGCGCGCAGCTTCGTGCACAGCATGAAGGAAGCCGGTGTGCGCTACTACGCCGCCAACCCGGCAGCGGTGGCGCTGGCCGACAGCCTGCAAACCCAGGACGTGAATTACCTGGCGCACGAGTATATGAATGCTGACTGGGACCTTTTCTATCACAGCGACGTCGTCAAGGACCTGTCCGCTGCCAAGCTGACTTACGCCGCCTCGGCTACTGCGATTGAAAACCTGAACGAAGCGAGCCTGACGCCCAGCGTGGCCAAGCTTGTCGAGGCCGAAGCCGACCCTGTGCTGAAGGAATTGCTGCGCGACTTTGGCATGAACCAGCAGTTCCGCCGCGACTTGTTTATCCGCGGTGCGCGTCGTATGGCTACGGCGGAATTCGCCAAGGTTGCAGGTGCCATCAAGCTTTGCCTGTCGCGCAGCCGTGACGAATGCAAGCGCACGGTCAACTTGCCTGTGGGCGAGGTAACGCTGGCCGCCAAGATCTACGACCCGATTCTGGACGCATTGATGGCGGGGCCGAAGACGCTGAAAGAACTCTCTGAGCAATGCGACCTGCCGTTCCAGGCTTGTCTGCAGGCGGCAACCATCCTCACGTCGCTGAACTATCTGCAGCTGATGCAGGCGCCGGTGGAAGGCGCGCTGCAAAGTTGCATGGCATTCAATGTGGCGGCCCTGAATCGCGCCGTGGCTGGCGAGGAGCTGTCCGTGCTTGCCGCCGCCAGCCTGGGCACCGCAGTCGGTGTCAGCGCTACGGACCAGTATATGTTGCATGCCTACCTGTCAAAAGCTGAAGATCCGGCTGCGCATTTGCTGAAGATCTTGAAAACGCTGAACCGCCACTTGATTCATGAGGGAAAAGTGGTAGAGGGTGACGAGGCCACGCTGGCCCAGTTGCGTGAATCGTACGCCAAGTTCTCTTCTAAAGTCCTCCCTTTCTATCTCATCTGCGGCATCATTCACTGATACGCGTGCTCGCGGCGCCTGCCAAGCAGGCGTCGCCTTCCCATTATTTGCTCCTTCCTCCCTGGCATCGCCGGTTTGTGTATCCAGACGTAAAAATTTGTGATGAGGATCACATATTTTGATGGATTTGAGCGATAATGTGTCTTCCGCTGGAAGCTTAGCTCCCGGCGTTCGTCCCGACCGTTGTAAAAAAATATGCAATCGTTGCCCTGTGAACAGGCAATGGTTGCCGTTGTAGGCCGCGTCCTTACTCTGCATGCAAGCCACCCAATGAAAATTAAAAACACCCAACCGCTGAACGAAATCGAGCAGGCACTGTCCGGTTTCAAAAGAACGTTCCTCACCGTCGGCGGCTTTAGCGCCATCACCAATTTGCTGATGCTGGTTCCCTCGCTGTACATGCTGCAGGTCTACGACCGCGTGCTGGGCAGCCGCAACGAGATCACGCTGCTCATGCTCACGATCATGATGCTGGGCGCCTATCTGCTGATGTGCGGCCTCGAGCTGATCCGCAGCTTCGTGCTGGTCCGCGTGGGCGCCAAGTTCGACATGAACCTGAACAAGCGCGTGTATACCGCCGCGTTCGAGCAGAACCTGAAGAAGGCCGGCGGCAGCGCCGGCCAGGCGCTGAACGACCTGACCAGCATCCGCCAGTTCCTGACCGGCAACGCGCTGTTCGCCTTCTTCGACGCGCCATGGTTCCCGGTTTACCTGATCGTCATCTTCCTGTTCGAGCCCGCGCTGGGCTGGTTCGCGCTGGGCGGCACGCTGCTGCTGATCTTCCTGGCCTACATGAACGAGCGCGTGTCGCGCCAGCCGCTGAGCGACGCCAACAGCATGGCGATTGCCTCGGCCAACCTGGCCACCAACAACCTGCGCAACGCCGAAGTCATCGAATCGATGGGCATGCTGCCGAACCTGCTGAACCGCTGGTTCGGCCTGCACGGCAAGTTCCTGCACCTGCAAGCCGAGGCAAGCGAGAAGGCCGGCGTGGTCGGTTCCATCACCAAGTTCGTGCAAGTGTCGCTGCAGTCGCTGGTGCTGGGCTTTGGCGCATTGCTGGTGCTGGAAGGCAAAATCACGGCCGGTATGATGATCGCCGCGTCCATCCTGGTGGGCCGCGCCATGGCGCCGGTGCAACAGGTGATCGCGGTCTGGAAGACCTGGAGCAGCACCCGCAGCGCGTACAACCGCCTGCTGACCTTGCTGGAACAGAATCCGGCCCGTCCGGCCGGCATGGAACTGCCTGCACCGAAGGGTGCCATCACGCTGGAAGGCGTGACTGCCGGTCCTCCGGGCACCCAGTCGCCGGTGCTGAAGAACGTCACGTTCGGCATTGCGCCGGGCGACGTGCTGGGCGTGGTTGGTCCGAGCGGTTCGGGCAAGTCCACGCTGGCGCGCCTGCTGGTCGGCATCTGGCCGTCCGCGCTGGGCAAGGTGCGTCTTGACGGCGCCGACATCTTCCAGTGGAACAAAGCCGAACTGGGCCCGCACCTGGGCTACTTGCCGCAGGATATTGAACTGTTCGCTGGCACCGTGAGCGAGAACATTGCGCGTTTCGGCGAGGTGGATGCCGAACAGGTGGTGCAGGCAGCCAAGCGCGCCGGCGTGCACGACATGATCCTGCGCCTGCCGAAAGGCTACGATACCGCGCTGGGCGATGCCGGCGCCGGCCTGTCCGGCGGCCAGAAACAGCGCCTGGGCCTGGCCCGCGCCATGTATGGCGATCCTTCGCTGCTGGTGCTTGATGAACCGAATTCCAACCTGGATGACGTGGGCGAGGCCGCCCTGGTCAATGCGGTCAACGACTTGCGCCAGCGCGGCAAAACCATAGTGCTGATCACGCACCGTACCAACATCATTGGCATCACCAACAAGCTGCTTTTCCTGCGTGACGGCGTCGTGGATATGTTCGGCCCGACCCAGCAGGTGCTGCAAGCGCTGCAGCAGAACGCGCAGAAGCAATTGCAGGCGGCGCAGGCTGCCAAGGCGGGCCAGCCCGCGCAGGCTGCGCCAGCCGCCCCGGCCGCCCCTGCTGCTGCGGCAGCCCCGGCAGCGGCAGGGCCGCAGACTGCAACTACCGTACAGGAATAAGACATGAAATTAATCGAGAAGAAAGACTTGGCGAGCGATGTCATTACCCATGACGTGTCGCCGTTGACGGTCCACACCGATCCCCGCGCGTACGCGCGCCTGGGCTGGATCGTCGTGCTGGTTGGCTTTGTAGGTTTCCTGGTGTGGGGCTTCCTGGCGCCGCTGGACAAGGGCGTGCCGATGACGGGCACCGTGGCGCGTGAATCGAGCCGCAAGCAGGTGCAGCACCAGGCCGGCGGCACCATCGAGAAGATCCTCGTGCATGACGGCGAACGCGTCAAGGCCGGCCAGGTGCTGGTGAAGATGAACGAAGTCCAGACCAAGTCGGTCGCCGACATCACCTTGGCGCAGTATCTGAGTTCGAAGGCCACCGAGACCCGCCTGCTCGCCGAGCGCGACGGCAAGTCCAAGCTGACGCTGGCGCCGGAGCTGGACGCGTACAAGAACGACCCGCGCCTGCTGGAAAACCTGGCGCTGCAAAACCAGCTGTTTACTTCGCGCCAGCTGTCGCTGCAGAACGAACTGGCGGCCATCGAGGAATCGATCGCCGGCGCCAAGGCGCAGCGCGACGGCTTGCAAGAGTCGAAGGAGAGCAAGAAACAGCAGCTGGTGTTCCTCAAGGAGCAGCTGGACAATATGCGCGAACTGGGCAAGGACGGTTACGTCGCGCGCTCGCGCGTTCTGGACTTGGAACGTACTTACGCCCAGCTCAACGGTGCCATTTCCGAAGACATCGGCAATATCGCCCGCGCCCAGCGCCAGATGGCCGAGTTGACGCTGCGCCGCGCCATGCGCCAGCAGGATTTCCAAAAGGAAGTGCGCTCCCAGCTGTCCGACGTGCAGCGCGAAGGCGATGCGCTCGGCGCGCGCCTGAACAGCCAGCAGTTCGACCTGGCCAACGTCAGCGTCAAGGCGCCGGTCGACGGCCTGGTGGTGGGCATGAACGTGTTTACCGAAGGCGGCGTGGTCGCCCCCGGTTTCCGGATGATGGATATCGTGCCGGTAAACGACGGGCTGATCGTCGATGGCCAGTTGCCGGTGAACCTGGTGGACCGCGTACACAAAGGCTTGCCGGTGGAGCTGATGTTCTCGGCCTTCAACGCCAACACCACGCCGCACATCCCCGGCGTTGTCGACACCATCTCGGCTGACCGCCTGGTGGAAGACCGCACCGGCAATCCGTACTACAAGGTGCGCGTGAAAGTGACCGCCGAAGGCATGAAGCTGATCGCCGACAAGAAGCTCGACATCCAGGCCGGTATGCCGGTTGAAGTGTTCGTGAAGACCGGCGAGCGTTCGATGATGAGCTACCTGTTCAAGCCGGTTGTTGACCGCGCGAAAACGTCGATGTCGGAGGAATAAGCTTTGGCTCACACTCAACCACGTATGAAGTTGCTGGCCCGGGCGGTTTGCGTTGCGGCGCTGGCCTTTGCCGGCAATGCCTCGGCGCTGGGCCTGATCCAGGCTTACCAGGCCGCGCTGCAGAACGATCCGACCTATCGCGGCGCCTTCTTCGACAGCGAAGCGGGCAAGGAAGCGCGCATCCAGGGCCGGGCTGGGCTGCTGCCGCAGGTGGGCGCCAACTTCAACCTGAGCCAGAACCGCGCGGATACGTTAACCCAGTCGACCAACATCCTGGGCCAGCCGACCACCTCGCTCACGCATCCGAAATACACCAGCCGCGTGGAAAGCGTGTCGCTGCGCCAGGGCGTGCTCAATCTGGAGGCGATCGCGCGCTACAAACAGACCGTGGCGCAGTCCAGCTTCGCGGCCGCGCGCTTCGACGCGCAGACCCAGGAGATGATCCTGCGCGTGACCGGCGCCTACTTCGACGTGCTGTTTGGCGACGAGCAAGTGGCGCTGGCCACCGCCGAGCGCGATATGTACACCGAGCAGCGCCAGGTCAACGACCGCCTGTTCAAGCAAGGCGAGGGCACCCGCACCGACATGCTGGAAACCCAGGCACGCCTGGATGTGTCGGAGGCCCGCCTGATCGAAGCGATCGACAGCCGCAATGCGGCGCGCGAAACGCTCGCCAAGCTGATCGGCGACGGCACCAGCAGCCTGGACCCGATGGCGCCGGACTTCCGCATCATGCCGGCGCCGGAGCGCCTGGACGAACTGCGCAAGCTGGCGCTGGCCAACAATCCCGACATCCAGGCCTTGCAGTACTCGGTCGAGGCCTCGCGGCAGGAGATCAACCGGGCCCGTTCGGGCCACGCGCCCCGGGTCGACTTTGTCGCCTCGTACAGCAAGAACGACGCCGAGACCATCAACACCTACAACCAGGATTCGACGGTGCGCAGCATCGGCGTGCAGGTGAACATTCCCTTGTACCAGGGCGGGCAGGTCAATTCCGCTTCGCGCCAGGCCGTGGCCAATTACGAGAAGGCCAAGAGCGACTTGCAGGCGCGTGTCGACAAACTCAACGTGGACCTGGGCAAGGACTATGCCTTGACCCTGAGCGGCGCGGCCAAGATCCTGGCGCTGTCCAAGGCGGTCGAGTCGAGCAAGCTGCTGGTGCAGGCCACCGAGCAAAGCATCAAGGGCGGCGTGCGCATCAACCTGGACTTGCTGAACGCGCGCCAGCAGATGTACACCAGCCAGCGCGACCTGGCGCAGGCCCGCTACAGCTACCTGCTGGCGTCGATGCGCCTGCGCAGCGCGGTCGGTTCGCTGAGCGTGGACGACGTGAAGGAAGTGGCGGGTTACTTCCGCTAAGCGCGCCACAGCGCTTAACCGCACACAAAAACGGCCGCATCAGCGGCCGTTTCCTTTTGCTTCAGGCTGGCCTCAGGCCGCCTGTTCCTTGCCGTAGCAATGCGGGCAGGATTCGCCGTACACATACTGCTCCGACAGCTGTTCGCGCGGCGTGACCACGGCGCGGCAGGCGAAGCACTGGGTGGTTTCCACCGCTTCCAGCTGCGGATTGAGCGCGGTGCGGTAGTCGAATACGAAGCAGTCGCCCGTGTAGTGCGCGCCGCCCACTTCCTCGAAGTACTTCAGGATGCCGCCTTCGAGCTGGTACACATTGTCGTAGCCGATGTTCTGCATGTGGATGGCGGCCTTTTCGCAGCGGATGCCGCCGGTGCAGAAGGTGACCACGGTCTTGCCGTCGAAGTCGGCCTTGTGCGCGGCGATCACTTCCGGGAACTCGGTGAATTTCTTGATGCGGTAGTCCACCGTGTCGGTGAAGGTGCCCACGTCTACTTCGAAGTCGTTGCGGGTGTCGACCATCACCACCGGCTTGCCGGCGTCGTCGTGGCCCTGGTCCAGCCAGCGCTTCAGCGTGTGCGCCTCCACGAACGGCGCGCGGCCTTCCTCCGGCTTGATCAGCGGCATGCGCATGGTGATGATCTCTTTCTTGATCTTCACCAGCATGCGCTTGTGCGACTGCTCGCTCGACAGGCTTTCCTTCACTTCCAGGTCCGCCAGGCGGGCGTCGCTGCGCACCCAGGCCAGATACTGGTCGATGTCGGCGCGCAGGCCGGACAGGAACATATTGATGCCTTCCGGCGTGAGCAGGATGGTGCCTTTCAGGCTCAGCCGGGCGCACTCGGCCTGGTACTGCGGGCGCAGCTCTTCCAGGTTGTCGAGCGTGATGAATTTATAGGCAGCGATGTTGACATACGGGGTCGCCGTTGCTGCGCCGGCTGCTGCGGGCGCGCTGGAGGTGTGAGCTTGCATGGTGCGATTTTCAGGAAAATGCGGAACAGCCGCTATTATAAGCTGTTCACGCTGGCTGGCCGCCAAAACGCCGGTCTTGCTGTCAGGTATTGCCTGATTCCGGTCAGATTCGGCGATGCGGCACGATGCTGTACTGTCAATGCGTATCAATCAGGATCTCTACGGACAGGCCAGGCAGGATGCCGCTGCCGAGCATCGCACGATCGCCGGGCAGATCGAATTTTGGGCCTGAAGAAGGGCGATCTTGCCCGATAGCGCGTCTTGAAATTCCACGGCGGTGGACAACTTTACCTGCTGGGATATGCGCTGGATCAGGGCATACAGCAGATCTATCTGGAGGCGCTTGGCCGGCACGAGAATTTTTATCGCGATATGAAGCGCTGGGCCAGCCGGGCCGCCCGGGCGCGGTAGAATAGCGCCTCATTGGAACACTGGCGAGCAGCAGCATGAACATGATGGTAATCGAACAAGATGGCGGCGCCGTAGCCGCTGCGCCTCAACCGCAGGGTCCGGCTTTTGTGCACCTGCGCGTGCACTCGGAGTACTCCATCGTCGATGGCCTGGTGCGCATCGATGACCTGATCGCCACCGCCGCCAAGGACAAGCAGGCGGCGCTCGCGGTCACCGACCTGGGCAACCTGTTCGGCATGGTCAAGTTCTACAAGTCCGCGCGCGGCAAGGGCATCAAGCCGGTCATCGGCTGCGAAGTGTGGATCACCAATGACGACAACCGCGAAAAGCCCTCGCGCCTGCTGCTGCTGGCAAAAAACCGCATGGGCTACCTGCAGCTGTGCGAACTGCTGTCGACCGCCTGGCTCACCAACCAGTACAAGGGCCGCGCCGAGATCCGCACCGAATGGCTGGCGGAGCGCGCCAGCAAGACCTACGAGCTGCTGCCCAACGAACGCACCGACAACGGCCTGATCGCGCTGTCCGGCGCGCAGTACGGCGACATCGGCGCGGCCATCGACAACGGCAACCTGGAGCTGGCCGAGCGCCAGGCGCGCAAGTGGGCCGCCATCTTCCCCGGCCACTTCTACGTCGAGATCCAGCGCGCCGGCCAGGCCAACCAGGAGGCGCAGGTGCGCCATTCGGTGGCGCTGGCGGCCAAGCTGGGCCTGCCGGTGGTGGCTACGCACCCGGTGCAGTTCATGTCGCCGGACGAGTTCATCGCGCACGAGGCGCGCATCTGTATCGCCGACGGCGAAATGATCGCCAACGCCAAGCGCGTCAAGCGCTACAACGAGCAAATGCGTTTCCTGACGCAGGCCGAAATGGGCGCGCTGTTCGCCGACCTGCCTGCCGCGCTGCAAAATTCGGTGGAAATCGCCAAGCGCTGCAACGTCACGCTTACCTTGGGCAAGCCGCAGCTGCCGAACTTCCCGACCCCGCCAGGCATGACCATCGACGAGTTCCTGGTGGCCGAATCGAAGAAAGGCCTGGAAGCGCGCCTGGAGCACCTGTATCCGGACCCGGTCAAGCGCGAGGCCGAGCGCCCGCGCTACGAGGCGCGCCTGAAGTTCGAGACCGACACCATCTGCAACATGAAGTTCCCCGGCTACTTCCTGATCGTGGCCGAGTTTATCCAGTGGGCCAAGGAAAACGGCGTGCCGGTGGGACCGGGCCGGGGTTCGGGCGCCGGCTCGCTGGTGGCGTACGCACTGCTGATTACCGACCTGGACCCGCTGAAGTACAACCTGCTGTTCGAGCGTTTCCTGAACCCCGAACGCGTATCGATGCCCGACTTCGATATTGACTTCTGCCAGGAAGGCCGCGACCGCGTGATCCAGCACGTGAAGGACTTGTACGGCCACCACGCGGTGTCGCAGATCGCCACCTTCGGTACCATGGCGGCCAAGGGCGCTATCCGCGACGTGGGCCGCGTGATGGACTTCGGCTATATGTTCTGCGACGGCGTGTCCAAGCTGATCCCGTTCAAGCCGGGCAAGCCGGTCTCGATTGCCGAGGCGATCGAGGAAGAACCGATGCTGAAGGAGCGCCAGCAGAACGAGGAGGAGGTGCGCCAGTTGCTGGACCTGGCGCAGCAGGTGGAGGGCATCACCCGCAACATCGGCATGCACGCCGGCGGCGTGCTGATCGCCCCCGGCAAGCTGACCGACTTCTGCCCGCTGTACACCCAGGGCGGCGACGGCGGCGTGGTGTCGCAGTACGACAAGGACGACGTGGAGGCCGTGGGCCTGGTGAAGTTCGACTTTTTGGGCTTGACCACGCTGACCATCCTGGACCGCGCGGTGAACTACATCAAGGATCTCGATCCGGCCATGGCGGACTTCGACCTGGCCAAGCTGCCGCTGAACGACCGCCCGTCCTACGAGCTGCTGACCAAGGCCAAGACGGTCGCCGTATTCCAGCTTGAGTCGCGCGGCATGCAGGGCATGCTGAAGGACGCCCGTCCCGACCGTTTCGAGGACATCATCGCGCTGGTGGCGCTGTACCGTCCGGGCCCGATGGACCTGATCCCCGACTTCTGCAAACGGAAACACGGCGAACGCTTCGACTATCCCGATCCGCGCACCGAGTCCATCTTGTCCGAAACCTACGGCATCATGGTGTACCAGGAGCAGGTGATGCAGATGGCGCAGATCGTCGGCGGCTACTCGCTGGGCGGCGCCGACATGCTGCGCCGCGCGATGGGTAAGAAAAAAGCCGAAGAGATGGCCGAGCACCGCGAGATCTTCCGCGCCGGCGCCGCCAAGGATGGCTTGAGCGCCGAGAAGGCCGACGAGATCTTCGACTTGATGGAAAAGTTCGCGGGCTACGGCTTCAACAAGTCGCACGCCGCCGCCTACGCGCTGCTGTCCTACCACACGGCCTACCTGAAGGCGCACCACCCGGCCGCGTTCATGGCAGCCAACATGTCGCTGGCCATGGACGACACCGAGAAGGTGAAGATCCTGGTCGAGGACTCGATCGACATCTGCGGCCTGACCGTGCTGCCGCCGGACATCAACAAGTCGGCCTACCGCTTCCGTCCGGACGGCGAAGCGCCTTCGGTCACCGGCAAAAAAGTCACGCAGATCCGCTACGGCCTGGGCGGCGTGAAGGGCGCCGGCCAGAACGCCATCGAAGCCATCATTGCCGCGCGCGAGTCGGGCGGGCCGTTCGTCAGCCTGTTCGACTTCTGCAAGCGGGTCGACAAGAAGCAGATCAACCGCCGCACCATCGAAGCGCTGATCCGTTCGGGCGCGTTCGACTGCCTGGGCGTGGACCGCGCCGTGCTGCTGGCCTCCGTCACCTTCGCCATGGAGTGCGCGGACCAGGAGGCCAAGGCAGCCAACCAGGTGTCGCTGTTCGGCGGCGACGATTCCGACCTGGTGGCGCCGCCCGAGTACGTGAAGGCCGCGCCGTTCACCGACCGCCAGAAGCTGGCCGAGGAAAAGATCGCGCTGGGCTTCTACCTGTCCGGCCACATGTACGACTCCTACGCGCAGGAGGCGCGCCGCTTCTCGCGCACCAAGCTGTCCGACCTGGAGCCGTCGCGCGAGCCGCGCATGATGAGCGGCGTGATCACCGGCATGCGCCCGCAGATGACGCAGCGCGGCAAGCTGTGGATCGTCACGCTGGACGACAAGACCGCCGTGGTGGAGGTGACCGTGTACAGCGAGGTGTTCGACGAGAACAAGCGCATGTTCAAGGACGACGAATTCCTGGCCGTGGTGGGCAAGGTGTCGGAAGACCGCTTCTCGGGCGGCCTGCGCATCTCGGCCGAGAAGGTGTACGACATCATTGCCGCGCGCAGCCAGTTCGGCCAGCAGTTCGGCTGGACCATGCCGACCACGGTGGCGCCGGCCAAGCTGCAGGAAGTGCTGGCGCCGCACCGCGACGCCAACGGCCTGCCGGTGGCCATGCGCGTCAAGCCGCAGGGCGTGGACTGCGTGGTGCAGCTGGGCGAGGAGTGGCGCGTGGCGCCGTCGGATGCGCTCAAGCTGTCGTTGGAGCAGGTGCTGGGCGCGCGCGAAGTGGCGGTGGAGTACTAGCATTGAGCCCATTTGGCATGCCGGGTGTAAATCACAGTATTAAGTAATTTACAATTGACAAGGTCATGGCCCCGGGAAATACTGTGGGCCAGATCAATTCATTCCCTTCCACCATGGCAACTGTTAACGAAGCAACCAAGGCCCCGCTGACTGGCTACAACCATATCGACGCCCTGCTCGATAACGGGCCCGGCTGGAACTATGTGATGCCGTCCGCCGGCAACGTCATCAGTTACACCTTCTCCACCGCGAGCGGCATGCAGACAGGCAATAACAGCCTGCGCGGCGCGCCGTCCGCCTTCTCCTTTGCCCAGCAGGCCGCCACGCGCGACACGCTGGCCTACGTCAGCCAGGTGACCGGCATCCGCTTCCAGGAAACCGGCGTCGGCAGCGACGCCCAGGTCCATTTCAGCAATGCCGACCTCACCGAGCCGCAGTATTCCGGCCTGTGCAGCTGGAACGTGGAATATTCCTATATGCCCGACAACCAGCTGGCCGACTTCAAGCCGGGCGCCTATATCTACCTCGACAATGTGCAATGGGGCAGCCAGAACGCCAGCCTGAACGGCGGCCCGGGCGGCGAGACGCTGTTGCATGAGATCGGCCACATGCTGGGCCTGAAGCATCCGTTCGAGGGCGCCATCCAGCTGCCGTCGGATACCGACAGCACGGCCTACACGCTGATGTCCTACACCGACGCCGGCGGACCGTATACGACGTACAGTCCGTACGACCTGGCGGCCTTGAACTGGTTGTATGGCGGCGATGGCCTGGGCGGCGCGCTGGGCATCAACTCGGTGCGCGGCGGGCGTTATCTGACCGGCACCGCCGGCAACGATACGCTGACGGCCGGCGGGGCCAATGACAGGCTGGAAGGGGGCGGCGGCAACGACGTCCTGAACGGCGGCGCCGGCATCGACAGCGCCTATTTCGCCGGCGGCAGGGCGGGCCACAGCGTGGCCGTGGCCAACGGCGTGGTGACGGTGACGGACCTGCAGGGCAGCGGCGGCAGCGACACGCTGAGCGGCGTGGAGCGGTTGAACTTTGGCGGCGCGTCCTACGCGGTCGATATCGCCGGCAACGGCGGCAAGGCCTACCGCATCTACCAGGCGGCGTTCGACCGAGCGCCCGATTCGGTGGGCCTGGGCTTCTGGCTGAAGGCGCTGGACGACGGCGTAACGCTGCGCCAAGTGGCGAACGATTTCATCGGCAGTCCCGAGTTCGGCAAGCTGTACGGCACCAACGTGAGCAATTTCGACTTCATCACGCGGCTGTACAGCAACATCCTGCACCGCACGCCGGACCAGAGCGGCTTTAACTTCTGGCTCGACGCGCTGAACGGCAATGTGACCACCCGGGACGCCATCCTGGCCGATTTCAGCGAGAGCCCGGAAAACCAGGCCCAGGTGATCGGCGCCATCCAGAACGGCTTCGAGTACACGCCTTACGGCTAAGCGCAGGGCTGAGCTTAGCCCTGCGGCGGCCTGGCGTCTTTCACGCTGGTGATGGCATAGCCCTTGGCGCCGATTTGCTGGTGTGGCCGCTCAATGTGGAAATCGGGCAGGGCATCGGCCCCGTCGTCCACTTCCAGCGCCAGGCTGGCGGCCTGCCAGTCGGTGTTGATGGCTTCCTGGGGAATCGGCTTGCCTTCCGGCACAGCCAGGTAGGAAAACAGGCCGTCATGTTCCGCTCGTCGGTAGATATCCAATCGCATTGCATCCTCCCGGGGTGGTAACCAGCTCGATCGCCAGTTCTGTTGCCAGCACACTTGCCGGCTCGCTGGCCGGCGCTCGTGCTGCGATTCTACCGCGCTCGCGCGGGATCGGCGCGCCGCGCTGCGCAAAGTTTTCCACCACGGCGTCGGCCACGCCGGCCAGCAGCTCGTGGCGCTTGCGCGCCTCCGAGCGCTTCTTGGACGCAATTTCATCCAGCAGCGGCGCCTGCAGCGGGCCGCAGGCCAGCGCGTAGTCGCCGTCGGCGCGCCGCTGCGCGCCCATTTCCAGCCAGAAGGCGTTGTAGTCGGCGTGCACGCGTCCCTTGCGGATTTGCTTGAGCACGGCGCGGTTGTCATTGCCCACCAGCAGCACCTGGCTGCAGCCATAGGCATAGCCGAGCTGCTGCACCAGCCGCAGCAGCAGCTGTTTCGGGCGCAGGCCGTGCAGGTCGCGCGTGGCGGCGCGCGCCAGCTCCAGGCCGGCGCCGCACTGCGGCCCTTGCAGGCAGCCCACGCCCACGCTGGCCGCGCTGGACTGCGATCCGTCGGCCAGGAAGGAGAACGCCACCGAATACACCAGGGTGGCGCCGCAGCGCAACTGCAGCACCAGTTCGCCCTCGCGCTCCATCGGCACGATGGCGCGCAGGTCCACCTGGTAGGCGGCGCCGGACTTGCCTTCGAAGCTGGCCAGCACCAGCGGGCCGCGCACGGCGTGCGCCACGGTGTCGGCCAAGCCGTGCTGCAGCACGAAGCGGTAGTGGGAAGCCAGCGCCGCCAGCCGCTGCGGGCGGTCCAGGCGGCTGCTCAGGTAGGGCCGGTAAATCTTGTGCAGCAGGCGCGGCTGCAAATGCGCCAGTTCGCGCAGCGCGCCATGTGAATTGAGCAGCTGCAGCCAGCCGCGCGTGAGCAGCGGATGGGCCAGCGCGCGCGCCTGCAGCTTGACGGCGGCGCATGCCATTGAGGGAAGGGATTTCCGTTCCAGCCCGGCGCGGAGGGTGATAGCCTGCATGTTGTTCGGTGCTCCAATTGGGTAGTGCGGGAGTGATAAAGGCGGCGTGGGCTGGGCCGTAGGAAACAGTGCGTTACAATCAGAAATATTAGCCGTGGCATAGCACACTGACAATTGGCGGATCAGCTTAGGGGGAACACTTACATGGCGCAGCGCGGGGCGGGATGGGCAAGCTGGCACGGGCTGGTGTTTCTGGCTTTGTACCTGCTGCTGGATTGGCTGACCTATGTCGACCCTTTGTACGGCCTGAACATCACGCCCTGGAATCCGGACCCGGCGCTGGGCCTGGTGTACTGGCTGCGCTACGGAAAAAAAGCCGCGCTGCCGTGGTTCGCGGCCTTGCTGCTGGGTGACGTCTGGCTGCGCGGCATGCCGGCCGGGGCGCTGCATACCTTGCTGGGCGCGCTCAGCCTGACGCTGGGCTACGGCTTGATCGGCGAAGGCTTGCGGCGCAATTTCAGCACCAGCGCCATGTTCGACAACCGCGACCGGCTGCTGACCTGGCTGGCGGCGGTGGCGGCCGGCACCCTGCTCAACGCGGTGGCCTATGTGGCGCTGCTGTCGTCGGCCGGCTTGATCCCGGCCGGGCAGGGCGCGCTGGCGGTGTGGCGCTTTGCCATCGGCGACGTGGTAGGCGTGATGGTGTCGATGCCGCTGATCTGGATGCTGGCCGGCGAGGACAGCCGCTCGCGGCTGCGGGCCGCGGCGTGGCGCTGGGAAACCCTGGGCTATCTGCTGCTGGCCATCTGCATGCTCACGGCCGTGTTCGGCCACATCGCGCGCGCCGAGTTCAAGCATTTCTATCTGCTGTTCCTGCCGGTGATCTGGGCCGCCGCCCGCCAGGGCGTGTACGGCGCCGCGCTGATCGTGTTCACGCTGCAGCTGGCCATCGTCACGCTGGTGCGCTGGACCAACACGGTCGACCTCGAGGTGGCCGAGCTGCAATTGCTGGACGCGGTGCTGGCGCTGGTGGCCTTTTTCATCGGCATCGTGGTCGACGAGCGGCGCCAGGTGGCCGACGAGCTGAAACACACGCTGCGGCTGGCGGCGGCCGGCGAAATGGCGGCCGCGCTGGCGCACGAGCTGAACCAGCCGATGACGGCGCTGTCAGCCTACGGCAAGGCCTGCGAGCACCTGCTGGAGCGGGGCGAGACGGGCGAACTGCTGAAGGGCGCCATCCAGCGCATGGTGATCGAATCGGGCCGCGCGGCCGAAGTGGTGCGGCGCCTGCGCGACTTTTTCCGCACCGGCGCGCTGCGCCTGGAGCCGGTGCCCGCCAGCACGCTGCTGGCGGCCATCACGCAGCAGTTTTTCAGCCAGTGCCGCGAGCAGGGCGTGGAACTGGCGGTGGCGCAGGCGCCGCCGGTGACGGTGCTGGCGGACCGCATCCAGGTGGAACTGGTGCTGCGCAACCTGCTGGCCAACGCGCTCGATTCGGTGGCCGCCTGTCCGCCGGGCCAGCGCCGCATCACCTTGTCGGCGCGCGCGCTGGACGGCGCGCGGCTGCGCATCACGGTCGAGGACAGCGGCGCCGGGGTGTCCGAGGCGCTGGCGCGGCGCCTGTTCGAGCCTTTCGTGTCGACCAAGTCCAGCGGCCTGGGCCTGGGGCTGGTGCTGAGCCGCGCCATCATCGAAGCGCATGGCGGAAAACTGTGGGCCGAAGTGGCCGGCCACGGCATATTCCGCTTTATACTTCCGGCGCTGGAACTGGAAGGCGAATCTGGAGAATAGTGGCATGGACCTGACTGTATTTATTGTCGATGACGATCCCGCCGTGCGCGACGCGCTGGGCCTGTTGCTGGGCGTGCGCGGCTACCGCACCGCCGTGTTCGCCAGCGGCGAAGCCTTGCTGCAGGCCTGGCGGCCGGAGTGGGCCGGCTGCCTGGTGATCGACATCCGCATGGGCGGCATGGACGGCCTGGCGCTGCAGCAGCGCCTGGCGCAGCTGGGCAACCGCATCCCCATCGTCATCGTCACCGGCCATGCCGACGTGGCGCTGGCGCGCGCCGCCTTCAAGGCGCGCGCGCTGGATTTCCTGGAGAAGCCGTTCGACGACGCCAAGCTGGTGGCCGCCATCGACGAAGCGTTTTCGTCCGAGGCGCGCCAGCGCAGCCAGACCCGCGCGCGCGAAGGCCACCGCGCGCTGCTGCGCGAACTGACGCCGCGCGAGCGCGAAGTGATGCAGCTGGTGGTGCTGGGGCGGCATAACCGCGAGATCGCGCCGGCGCTGGGCATCAGCGTGCGCACGGTGGAAGTGCACAAGGCGCGGCTGATGGGCAAGCTGGGCGTGGGCAATGTGGCCGACCTGGTGCGCATCGCGCTGCAGGACGACGCGTAGCGGCGGTGTAGCGGGGGGCGGTGCAGCGGCGGCGCGGCGAACGCGGCTTGGCAGGCTCAGGAATTGCTGGCTGCGGCCAGGTTGGTGGGGGCGTTGGTGGGCAAGGTGTCGTTGGCCGGCGCGGCCGGGCGCTGCGTGCCGCTGGGCGTGGCGGCCGGCGCGCCAGCCGGCGCCGGGACCGGCGACACCGCCGGCGGCTGGCGCAGGCCTTGCACCGCGCGCACCGTCTTGTCGGCCGCGCGCTGCAGCACGATGTGGCGGTTGCGGTCTTCCAGGCTGCGCTCGTTTTCCTTGTGCCACAGGTGGTAGACCTCGGTGGCGAACGCGCCTTCCTTGCGCATCACGCCGGCGTTGAACAGGCGCACCACCAGGTCGGAATCCTCGTGGCCCCAGCCCTGGAAGCTCTCGTCGAATCCATTGACGGTATCGAGGTCGCTGCGCCACACGCCCAGGTTGCAGCTCTTGATGCGGCGCCAGCTGAAGCGGCGGCTTTCGCGGCCCACATCGGGCAGGGTCAGCACGGTTTGCAGGAATTTGTTCAGGTCGCCGGTCAGGCGCAGTTTCAGCTTGTCCCACAAGGTCAGGCCGCGCAGGTTGATGCGCTCGGCCAGCAGGCGCAAGGTGTAGCCGGGGCTGAGCAGCACGCGGCTGCCGGTCACCAGGTAGCCCGGCTTGGCCAGCTTGCGGTGCTGGCTGATGAAGCTCGGCTGCGGCATGCAGTCGCCGTCCAGGAACACGATGTAGTCGCCGCTGGCGGCCAGGATGCCCTGGTTGCGCGCGCGCGCGGCGCGGAAACCCTTGTCGGGCTGCCATACATGCAGCAGCGGCACCGGCGAACGGCGCTTCAGATTCTCCACGCACTGGCGCGTGTTGTGGGTGGAGCCGTCATCAGCGATAATGATTTCGAATTGATTATCGTCCTGGCAGAAGCAGGCCTCCAGCACTGCCGCCAGGGCGTCGGGCCGGTTGTAGGTCGTGATGATGACAGAAATTTTTGACGCTTGTTGCATGAAGTGGATGCTGCCTGTGCTGATTTTGCAAGAATAAGCTCACAAAACATTAATGAATAAATCTTTTACAAAAAAAAACATTCTGCAAGACAACGCACTATCTTATCTCATCCACAGTCTGATTTTCCTGCTGCCCGCCTTGACGCTCATCACGCGATGGGGCGTCAGCGCCATCGGGTTTGCCTTCCTGCTGGCCGGTTGGTACTGCTGGCGCACTGCGAAACCCGGCTTTTTGCGTCATCTTACTGAGGTTCGTCTCGTTTTAACAGCGTTTGCTGCCAGTTTCGCCTTTGCCCTGGCGGGTCTATTGTTGCATCCCGACATACAATTGCGCGCACTGGAGAAACCGGCGCGCATTTTCTTTTGCGTTACCGTACTGCTGGCTGTGCTGGCGTGCCGTCCGCGCCGCAAGGCGCTGTGGTGGGGCCTGATTGCCGGCACCATGGGCGGCGCCGTGTTCATTTGCTACCAGCGCTGGGGCCTGGGTATCTCGCGCCCCGGCGGCCTTATTAATTCTATAACATTTGGCGATATTCAGCTCTGTATGGGCATGATGTGCCTGGCTGCGGTGCTCGACTTCAAGGGCCGGCAGGCGGCATGGCCGGCGCTGGGCGCGCTGGCCGGCCTGCTCGGCTCGGTGGCCACCGGCACCCGGGGCGGCTGGATCGCGGTGCTGTTCGCCATCTTGCTGTTCATCAAATACGGCCACTTCCTGCGCAGCCGCGCTTCCAAGCTGCTGGCGGCGCTGGTGCTGCTGCTGCTGGTGAGCACTTACTTCGTTGAGCAGACCGGTACCCGCGAGCGGGTCCAGCAGGGTTTGCAGGATGTGACCTCCTACTTCGACGGCGGCCGTGAAGACACCAATGTCGGCATCCGCCTGGAGCTATGGAAGGGCGGGCTGGCGCTGGCTGCGCAGCATCCGTGGCGCATTTCCAGCACCAAGGAGATCCAGGCCGAGCTGGCGCGCGACGTGGCCGCCGGCCGTTTGCAGCCTTTCGTGCTGCAAGCCGAGCACTTCCACAGCGACATGGTGCACGTGCTGGTGTACGGCGGCATCCCGGGCCTGCTGGTCTATTTGTTCAGCATACTGGCGCCGTTCCTGTTCTTCCTGCGCATCTTGCGCACCCATGAGTCGGCCAGCCCGGCCGTCACCGCCCCGGCGCTGGCCGGCCTGCTGCTGGTGATCGGCTATTTCAGCTTCGGCCTGACCGAAGTTATTTTCTGGTCCATACTGAGCACCATGTTCTATGTACAGATGCTGTTCCTGCTGATGGGCTTTTGCCTCAACGCGCAGGACGAGGGACATGCGCGATGAGCGCCGTGCCGATGCCGCGCACCCTGGTCATTTCGCCCAACTGGATCGGCGACGCCGTGATGGCGCAGCCGCTGCTGGCGCTGCTGCGCGCGGCCCATCCGGAGCGTCCCATCGACGTGCTGGCGCCGCCTTCGGTGGCGCCGGTGTGGCGCCAGATGGCCGAGGTGGACCAGGTGCTGGAAACCCCGTTCCGCCACGGCCCGCTGCAACTGCGCGAACGCTGGCGCTATGCGCGCCAGCTGAGCAAGCGCGGCTACGCGGCCGCCTACGTGCTGCCCAACACGCTCAAATACGCGCTGATCCCGTGGCTGGCCGGCATCCGGCAGCGGGTCGGCTACAAGGGCGAAAGCCGTTACGGCCTGATCAACGTGATGCACTTCGACGACGTGCCGCCGCGCCCCATGGTGCCGTTCTACGCGGCGCTGGCGCGCGCGCCGCAGGCGCCGCTGCAGCCGGTGCCGCGGCCGGTGCTGCAGGTGAGCGCCGAGCAGATCGCCGCCGCCTGCGCGCGCGCCGGGCTGGACCCGCAGCGCCCGCTGGTCGCGTTCGCGCCCGGCGCCGAATTCGGCTCGGCCAAGCGCTGGCCCGCCACCCATTTCGCCGGCCTGGCGCAAGCCATTGCGGCGGCGCACCCTCAGGCGCAGATCGCTTTGCTGGGCTCGCCGAAGGACAAGGAAGCGTGCACCCAGCTGGCCGACGCCGCTGTGGCCGCAGCGGCCGCGCAGGGCGTGCCGGCGCCGGCGCTGTTCAACCTGGCCGGCGCCACCAGCCTGGCCGAGGCGGTGGCGCTGATCGCCCACGCCGGCGCCGTGGTCAGCAACGACTCCGGCCTGCTGCACATCGCCTCCGCGCTGAACCGGCCGGTGATCGCCATCTACGGGCCCACCGATCCCGGCCACGCGCCGCCGTTTGCCGACGTGGCCGCGTCCATCTCGCTGCGGCTGGCGTGCGCGCCCTGCAAGCAGCGCGAATGCCCGCTGGGCCACCACGACTGCATGCAAAAGATCGCCCCGCAACAGGTGTGGCAGACCTTGCAGCCGATGCTGGCGGCTCATCCGTGAGTGCGGTATAAAGACAGTTGCCGCCGGCCGGCTGCGGCCCGGCGGGCGTCCATAGGATGGCTATGCTGAAGCGGCTTCCGATTACTTTCTGGGCCACCGTGTTCGTCGCCGTGGTCTGCCTGTCTTTGCTGGCGATCGACGGCTGGCGCAGCCTGAACGCGCGCGGCGAGCTGCTGGCCGCCTCCGAGCGCGCCACCGCCAACCTGGCGCGTTCGATGGCGCAGCACGCGGACGACACCATCACCGCCGCCGACACCGTGCTGCTCGACATCGTCGAGCGGATCGAAAGCGACGGCGGGCTGGCGCCCGACGCGGTCAGCCAGCAGCGATTGCACCGGCTGATGGTGGCGCAAGTGGCGCGCCTGCCGCAGCTGAACGGCCTGTTCGTGTACGACGACGCCGGACGCTGGGTGGTCAATTCGCGCCCGGTGATGAACCTGGCCTACAACAACGCCGACCGCGAGTACTTCGAATACCACCGCACCCACAGCGACAGCGGCCCGCACATCGGCGTGCCGGTGGTGAGCCGCTCCACCGGCAAGTGGATATTGCCGGTGTCGCGCCGCCTGAAGCGCCCGGACGGCAGCTTCGCCGGCGTGGCGCTGGCCACCATCGAGCTCGACTACTTCGACCGCTTCTACCGCAGCCTGGACGTGGGGCAGCGCGGCGCGGTGGCGCTGCTGCACAAGGAAGGGACCATGCTGGTGCGCCGGCCGTTCGACGAAAACCGGGTCGGGGTGAGCATCGTCAACACGCCCATCTACCGCCAGTTCAGCGCCTCGCGCCAGGATGGCGGCGGTTCCTTCCGCTCCACCCAGGACGGCGAACTGCGCCTGAACAGCTACCGTGTGCTGGAGCGCTATCCGCTGTTCGTGACGGCGGCCCTGTCGCGCGACGAAGTGCTGGAAGGCTGGCGGCGCGACACCCTGCTGCACTCGTTCGGCGTGCTGCTGCTGGCCCTGCTGCTAGGGCTGTTTGGCAAGCGCCTGATCCAGCAGATGGAGCTGCGCCTGCAGGCCGAGCAGGAACTGCTGCAGGCGCGCGACGCGCTCGAAAGCCTGAACCGCACGCTGGAAAAGCTGGCGCTGCAGGACGGACTGACCGGGCTGGCCAACCGGCGCCAGTTCGACGTCACCCTGGGCAAGGAGTTCGCCCGCGCCGGGCGCGACGGCAGCGAGCTGGCCTTCATCATGCTGGACGTGGATTGCTTCAAGCAGTACAACGACCTGTACGGCCACAGCGCCGGCGACGACTGCTTGCGCGCGATCAGCAAAACCATCCGCGCGCAGACGCCGAAGCGGCCGGGCGACCTGGCCGCACGCTACGGCGGCGAAGAAGTGGGGGTGCTGCTGCCGCAGACCGGCGTGGCCGGCGCGCAGGCGGTGGCCGAGCGCATCCGCAAGGCCATCGAGGAGCTGCGCATCCCGCACGCGGGCGGCCCGGCCGGGGTGGTCACCGTCAGCGCCGGCGTGGCCGCGCTGGTGCCGCAGCCGGGCAGCGGCCCGTCCGCCGCCACCGCGCTGGTGGAAGCGGCCGACCAGGCCCTGTACGCCGCCAAGGCGGCCGGCCGCAACCGTGTGCACTGCGCGGCCTGATTTGTTGGGAAACTTTGCCCCGGCCGTATCGGCATAAGGTGCTGAACGCCGCCGGCACGGCCAGGGTGCCAGCGGGGATGCAGTTAAACAGGGAGCGCGCGTTGATCGTGAATTTCCAGTAGCTTTAATTCACATCAAAATCACGTCGTACTGTTCCTGGTGGTAGGAGTTCTCCACCTGCAGCGAGATTTTCTTGCCGATGAAGTCGCCCAGCATGGCCAAGTGCTGGGATTCCTCTTCCAGGAACAGGTCCACCACCTCCTGCGAGGCGAGGATGCGGAATTCGCGCGGGTTGAACTGCTTGGCTTCGCGCAGCAGTTCGCGCAGGATTTCGTAGCAGATGGTGCGCGAGGTCTTGACCTGGCCCTTGCCGGCGCAGGCCGGGCAGGGCTCGCACAGGATGTGGGCCAGCGATTCGCGGGTGCGCTTGCGCGTCATCTCCACCAGCCCCAGCGCCGAGAAGCCGCTCACCGATACCTTGGTGCGGTCGCGCGCCAGCGTCTTTTTCAGCTCCAGCAGCACCGCCGCGCGGTGCTCGGCGTTTTCCATGTCGATGAAGTCGAGGATGATGATGCCGCCCAGGTTGCGCAGCCGCAGCTGGCGCGCGATCGCGTGCGCCGCTTCCAGGTTGGTCTTGAAGATGGTGTCGGCGAAGTTGCGCCCGCCCACGAAGCCGCCGGTGTTGACGTCGATGGTGGTCATGGCCTCGGTCTGGTCGACGATCAGGTAGCCGCCGGACTTGAGGTCCACGCGCCGGCCCAGCGCACGCAGGATCTCTTCCTCCACGCCGTACAGGTCGAACAGCGGACGCTCGCCGGTGTAGTGCTGCAGGCGCGGCAGCACGCTGGGGGTATAGGTCTTGCCGAAGTCGGTCAGCGCGATGTAGTTCTCGCGCGAGTCCACCTGGATGGTGGCGGTTTCGTCGTGCACGAAGTCGCGCAGCACGCGCTGGGCCAGGCTCAAGTCCTGGTGCAGCAGGCTGGTGGCGGGCAGGGTGCGCGCACCGTGCGTGATGGCGCCCCAGGTCTTGCGCAGGTAGTCGACGTCGGCCGCCAGGTCGGAGTCGGACGCGTCCTCGGCCTGGGTACGCACGATGTAACCGCCTTTTTCCTCGGCCGGCAGCAGCGCCTGCAGGCGCGTGCGCAGCGATTCGCGCTCGCTTTCCTTCTCGATCTTCTGCGACACGCCAATGTGGTTGTCCTGCGGCAGATACACCAGCATGCGGCCGGCGATCGAAATCTGCGTCGACAGGCGCGCACCCTTGGTGCCGATCGGGTCCTTGATCACCTGCACCGTCAGCACCTGGCCGTCGAACAGGATCTTCTCGATCGGGGTGGGGGCGGCGTTCTGGCCGTCGTGCGGGCGGGCTTCCCAGATGTCGGCCACGTGCAGGAAGGCGGCCCGTTCCAGGCCGATGTCGATGAAGGCGGACTGCATGCCCGGCAGCACCCGCACCACCTTGCCCGAATAGACGTTGCCGGCCAGGCCGCGCGTCAGGGTGCGCTCGATGTGCAGTTCCTGCACGGCGCCCTGCAGTATCAGGGCGACCCGGGTCTCTTGCGGGGTGATGTTGATGAGGATGTCTTCGTTCATGTGGTGCTGCCGCTGTTGTGTTGAACAAAGATCATACACGCCCTCAGGGCAACGGCAAACCTGCCTGGCGCAGCAATTGCGCCGTTTCGTACAGCGGCAGGCCCATGATGCCCGAATGGCTGCCTTCGATATGCTCGACAAACAGCGAGGCCAGGCCCTGGATGCCGTAGCCGCCGGCCTTGTCGTAGGGTTCCTGGGTGGCGCAATAGGCCTGGATGGAGGCGGGCGAGAGCTGGCCGAAGCGCACGTCGGACACTTGCGTGACCTGCAGCGCCAGGCCGTTGTGGTGCACCGCGATGGCGGTCATCACCTGGTGGGTGCGGCCCGACAGCTGCTCCAGCATGGCCACCGCTTCGGCATTGCTGGCCGGCTTGCCGAGGATGGCGCCGTCCACCGTGACGGTGGTGTCGGCCGCCAGCACCGGGCGCGACACCAGGTGGCGGCGCTGCACCAGGTTCCACGCGAAGGCCGCCTTTTCAGCCGCCACGCGGCCCACGTAGTCGTAGGCCTGTTCGCCCGGCAGCACCTCTTCGGTGACGTCGGCGCCGCGCGGGCCGTCGCTGCGCAGCAGCAGCAGTTCGAAATCGACGCCGATCTGGCGCAGCAACTCGCGCCGGCGCGGACTCTTGGAGGCCAGGTAGATCTTCTTGTCGACCGGTTTCATGGTTGATGCCTTCACCGTTCTAGACGCGATGATAAGGGTGGTTCTGCGTGATGGTCCACGCGCGGTACAACTGCTCGGCCAGCATCACGCGCACCATCCCGTGCGGCAGCGTCATGCTGGAGATGCGGATCAGGCCTTCGGCTTTGGCCTTCAGGGCCGGGTCCAGCCCGTCGGCGCCGCCGATCAGGAAGGCCGTGTCGCGCCCGTCCTGCTGCCACAGTTCCAGCTGCTGGGACAGGCCGACGCTGGTCAAGTCCTTGCCGCGCTCGTCGAGCGCGATGATGCGCACCGACTTGGGCAGCGCCGCCTCGATGCGCTCGCGTTCCAGCGCCATCGCGGTAGCGGCGGTCTTGCTGCCGGAGCGCTCCACCGGCTTGATTTCCTTGAGCACGATGCGCAGCTCGGGCGGCATGCGCTTGGTGTACTCGGCGAAGCCGGACTCGATCCAGGCCGGCATCTTGTGGCCGACCGCGGCAATAATCAGCTGCACTGAACCACCTTACTCGGCAGCGGCTTTTTTCAGGCGCTTGATGACCGTCTTGGCCGGCGCTTCGGCGGCCGCCTTCAGCTTGGAGGCGACCTTGGCCTTCTCTTCGCGGTTGGCCTTGGTCGACGCGGTCAGCGACTTGGTGGCGCCCACTTTGATCTTCTTGCCTTCCGGGATGGACGGATCGATCGCCGGGGCGGCGGCCTTCTTGCGTGGCTTTTTGGCCACGGCGTCGTCGGCGGCTGCCGCTTTCGGCTTGGCCTTGGTCACGCCGGGCTTGCGCGCGGCAGGGGCCTTCTTCTCGATGACCGGCTCGGCGGCCTTCTCGGTCTTGCCGGCGGCCAGGTGGCCGGACACTTTCTTCGGCGCGGCAGCTTCGGCGCCTTCGGTGGTGGACTTGCGCTTGGCCGCGCCCAGTTTCACCGGCTTGTCGCCCCAGATCTCTTCCAGGCGGTAGTAAGCGCGGATCGGCGCCTGCATGATGTGGACGATCATGTCGCCCAGGTCGACCAGCACCCATTCACCGGTGTCCTCGCCTTCCATGCCGATGACGTCGCCGCCGGCGGCCTTCACCTTGTCGCGCACCGAAGCGGCCAGCGCCTTGGTCTGGCGGTTCGAGGTGCCGGACACGATGGCGATGCGGTCGAACAGGCTGGTCAGGTGGGTGGTGTCGAACAGCGCGATTTCCTGGCCTTTGACATCTTCCAGGGCGTCCACGACGAGGGTTTGCAGTTTTTTAATATCCATTATTCTTTGTAAAGATTATGTTGTTCAATATAGTCTAGCACCACCGGCGGAATAAGTAAGGCTGGCGAGACTCGCCCATTTCCGCGTTGTAATGCCGCACGAATGCCGGTGGCTGATATATCCAGCGCCAAATCGGGCGCCATGCACGTCAGTCCAGACGGCGATTTTCCTATTTGCTCCGGCGCAGCCGCGCGCCGGGCGAATTCTTGTGCCACTGCCGGGGGCAGGGCGTCCAGCCGGAAGCCGGGGCGGGCCGCCACGCACAGGTGGGCCAGCCCGAACAGCGCCTGCCAGTCATGCCAGGTGTCCAGCCGCTGCAGCTGGTCGGCGCCCATCAGAAAAGCGATGGAGGCCTGCGGCCCCAGTTCGGCGCGCAGCCCGCGCAGCGTGTCCACCGTGTAGGTCGGCCGGCCGCGTTCCAGCTCGCGCCGGTCCACCGTCACCGGAAAGGGCTGGCCGGCGAAGGCCAGTTCCACCATCTCGGCGCGCTGTGCCGGCGTGGCCTTGAGCGCCGCCTTCTGCCACGGCAGCGCCGGCATGACGATCAGCTCGTCGGCCTGCAGCAAGCGCATGAAATGCGCCGCCAGCGCAACATGGCCTTCATGTACCGGATCGAATGTGCCTCCCAGCAGGGCGATGCGGCGGGCCGGGACGGGCTGCATGGCCTCAGGCACGCGCTTGTGCACTACGCCAGCCAGTCGCGGTGCGGCAGGAAGTCGGTGTACAGCGCCGCTTCCGGCGAACCGGGCTCGGGATGCCAGTCGTAGCGCCATTTCACGATCGGCGGCATCGACATCAGGATGGCTTCGGTGCGCCCGCCGGACTGCAGGCCGAACAGCGTGCCGCGGTCGAAGACGAGGTTGAATTCGACGTAGCGGCCGCGCCGGTAAGCCTGGAAGTCGCGCTCGCGGTCACCGTATGGGGTGTCCTTGCGGCGCTCCAGCAGCGGCAGGTAGGCGGCCAGGAAAGCGTCGCCCACGCTGCGCACCATGGCGAAGCTCTGCTCGAAACCGGCGGCGTTGAAGTCATCGAAGAAGATGCCGCCCACGCCGCGCGCTTCCTTGCGGTGTTTCAGGTAAAAATACTCGTCGCACCAGCGCTTGAAGCGCGG
Organism: Massilia sp. Root351; assembly: GCF_001425045.1. GTDB lineage: Bacteria > Pseudomonadota > Gammaproteobacteria > Burkholderiales > Burkholderiaceae_D > Rugamonas. Next base: position 242,287 of record NZ_LMDJ01000004.1, read on the forward strand.
GTGCAGGTCATCGCCATAAGGCGCCAGGGCGCCGGCGCAAGTCTGGTGGAAATGGCGCGCGTCCTCCTCGAAGCCGTAGTACGGCGTCAGGTCCATGCCGCCGCCGAACCACCACACCGGCGTGCCGTCGGCCGCGGTGGTGCTGAAAAAGCGCACATTCATGTGCACCGTGGGCGCGTACGGATTGCGCGGATGCAGCACCAGCGACACGCCGGTGGCCTCCCACGCGCGTCCGCCCAGTTCCGGGCGCGCCGCAGCGGCGGACGGCGGCAGGGCCGCCCCCATCACGTGCGAGAAATTGCAGCCGCCGCGTTCCAGCACATTGCCCTCTTCCACCAGGCGCGAAATGCCGCCGCCGCCTTCCGGGCGGTCCCACGCGTCGCGCAGGAAGGGCACGCCGTCCAGCTGCTCCAGCGCCTGCACGATGCGGTTCTGCAGGTCGAGCAGGTAATCCTTGACGGCGGCAGGGGAGGGCGAAGACGACATCGTGCGGTGGGGAAAAAGTGGAAGGGGAGGATTGTACCATCCCGGGAGGGGCCGGGGTCAGACCCGCTGGGCCTGGCCCCGGAATTTCAGTGCTTCAGGCCACGCCAGCCGATGTCGCTGCGGTACTGCATGCCGTCGAAGTGGATCTTGTCGACCGCCTCGTAGGCCTGCTTCTGCGCCATCTTGATGCTGTCGCCCAGGCCCACCACGCACAACACGCGGCCGCCGTTGGTCACCAGCTTGCCGTCCACATGCACGGTGCCGGCGTGGAAGGTGACCGATTCCGGCGTTTCGGCCGGGATGCCGTCGATGATGTCGCCCTTGACCGGGCTGTCCGGGTAGCCGGCGGCGGCCAGCACCACGCCCACGGCGGTGCGGCGGTCCCATTCCAGTTCCACCGCGTCCAGCGTGCCGTTGACGGCATGTTCCATCACCGTCAGCAGGTCCGTCTTCAGGCGCGACATGATGGGTTGCGTTTCAGGGTCGCCCATGCGGCAGTTGAATTCCAGCGTCTTCGGGTTGCCGGCCGCGTCTATCATCAGGCCGGCGTACAGGAAGCCGGTGAACGGGATGCCGTCCTTGTGCATGCCGGCGATGGTCGGGTTGATGATCTCGCGCATCACGCGCGCATGCATGGCCGGGGTCACGATCGGGGCCGGCGAGTACGCGCCCATGCCGCCGGTGTTCGGACCCTGGTCGGCGTCCTGCAGGCGCTTGTGGTCCTGCGAGGTGGCCAGCGGCAGGATGTTCTTGCCGTCGCACATGACGATGAAGGACGCTTCCTCGCCGGCCAGGAATTCCTCGATCACGATGCGCGCGCCGGCGTCGCCGAAGCGGTTATCGGCCAGCATGTGGTCCACCGCCTGGTGCGCTTCTTCCAGCGACATGGCCACCACCACGCCCTTGCCGGCAGCCAGGCCGTCGGCCTTGATGACGATGGGCGCGCCCTTGGCGTCGATGTAGGCGTGGGCCTGTTTCACGTCCGAGAAGGTCTGGTATTCTGCGGTGGGGATGCCGTGGCGCTGCATGAAGGCCTTGGCGAAGTCCTTCGACGATTCCAGCTGGGCCGCTTCGCGGGTCGGGCCGAACACCTTCAGGCCGCGCGCGCGGAACAGGTTGACGATGCCGCCGGCCAGCGGGGTTTCCGGGCCGACCACCGTCAGCGCGATGTGCTCGTTCTCGCAGAACGCGGCCAGCTCGTGCAGGTCGGTGATGCCGATGTTCTGCAGGCGCCCGTCGAGCGCAGTGCCGCCGTTGCCGGGGGCGACGTACACCATCTGTACGCGTTCCGATTGGGCCAGTTTCCAGGCCAGGGCGTGTTCGCGGCCGCCAGAGCCGACTACCAAAATTTTCATAGGACCGTTCCGAATGTAAAACTGGGGAGCGGCCCTGCGGCCGCCGTGAAATACGGGGAGGCCGCGATCAGTCTTCGATCAGGGCGTTGAAATAGACTTCCTGCACATCGTCCAGGTTTTCCAGCGCGTCGAGCAGCTTTTGCATCTTGGCCGCGTCATCGCCGGTAAACACGGTCTCGGTGGCCGGTTTCATGATGATCTCGGCCACTTCGGCCTTGAAGCCGGCCGCTTCCAGCGCGTCCTTGACGGCGGAGAAATCGTGCGGGCCGCAGATGACTTCGAAGCCGCCTTCCTCGTCGGCGACCACGTCCTCGGCGCCCGCTTCCAGCGCCGCTTCCATCAGCTTGTCCTCGTCCACGCCGGGCGCGAACAGGAACTGGCCGCAATGCTTGAACATGAAGGCCACCGAGCCCTCGGTGCCCATGTTGCCGCCGTATTTGTTGAAGGCGTGGCGCACTTCGGCCACGGTGCGCACGCGGTTGTCCGTCATGCAGTCGACGATGATGGCAGCGCCGCCGATGCCGTAGCCCTCGTAGCGCACTTCCTCGTAGTTGGCGCCGTCCTCGCCGCCGGTGCCGCGCGTGATGGCGCGCTGCACGTTGTCCTTGGGCATATTGGCGTCGGCCGCCTTGTCCACCGCCAGGCGCAGGCGCGGGTTGGTGGCGATCTCGCCGCCGCCCATGCGCGCCGCCACGGTGATCTCCTTGATCAGGCGCGTCCAGATTTTGCCGCGTTTCGCGTCCGTTGCAGCCTTTTTATGCTTGATATTGGCCCATTTGCTGTGTCCAGCCATGTTCAATCTTCCTTCGACGGTATGCCAGTGAGGCCGGTATTTTAGCATAAGGTCACTTTTCACCCGCCGCCGACGTGACCTTTGTGGCTCGCCGGGTCACCTAATTTAGGCCCCCGCTGTCACCGCCGTGAAATAAGTTTTTGCTAAGCTTTCCGTCCAAACTATATTTTGTAGGCGGAAACAAAATGGATAGACGGCAGTTCTTGAAATTCGGCGGCTTCATCACCGTATCGGCAGCCACCGGCGGCCTGGCAGGCTGCGGCAGCGGCGAGTATGTCGAGCCCGGCCTGCCGCCCGCCACCGGCAGCAGCTGGAAATTCCCGCAAAGCGTGGCCTCCGGCGATCCGCGCGCCGACAGCATCCTGTTGTGGACCCGCGTGGTGGCGTCCGCCCTCGACCCGGTGGCCACGGTGGCAGCCGGCGAGGACGTGGTGCTGCGCCTGCTGGTGAGCAGCGAGGACAACAGCAAAGCCATCGGCACGCCCGCCGCGCTGGCCGGCAGCCTGCTGGTCAACATCAAGGTGGCCGCCCAGGCGCAGTACGACAACACCATCCGCCACAAGCTCACCGGCCTGCAGCCCAACACCACCTACTACTACCAGTTCGCCGCCGGCGAGGTGCGCTCCAACGTGGCGCGCTTCAAGACCGCCCCGGCGGCCGGCGCCAGCGTGGCGCAGCTGCAGTTCGCCTACCTCACCTGCCAGGACTGGAGCATCAACCACTGGGGCGCGCTGGGCCACATCGCCGCCAACGAAACCCTCGACTTCATCATCCACCTGGGCGACTACATCTACGAGACCGTGGGCGAGAGCTTCCAGGTCGGCTCGGTGGAAACCCGGCACGACGCGCTCAAGCTGCCCGACGGCACCTACAAGAGCGGCAGCAGCGGCGCCAAGTACGCCAGTTCGCTGGCCGACTACCGCTACCTGTACAAGAAATACCGCACCGACACCCGGCTGCAGGCGGTGCACGAGCGCTTCGCCTTCATCGCCATCTGGGACGACCACGAATTCTCGGACGACGGCTGGCAGGACACGCAAACCTACGACAGCCAGGCCGGCGCGCTGGACGTGCACGCGCCGCAGCGGCGCCGCAACGCCAACCAGGCCTGGTTCGAATACATGCCGGCCGACGTCAGCCTGGACATGAGCGGCACCGGCTTCCAGAACATCCAGATCTACCGCGACTTCCAGTTCGGCACCCTGATGCAGCTGGTGATGACCGACCAGCGCCTGTACCGCGCCGACCACGCCATCCCTGAATCGAGCCCCAATCCCGCCACCGGCGCGCCGCTGGGCAGCGTGGGCACGCGCTACATGGTGGCGCAGGACATCTACAACGGCGCCGAAGCGGCCAAGATCGCCGCCGCCGGCAAGGCCGGCAGCGACCCGCTGACCCTGGTAAGCATGCTCGGCAACACCCAGCGCGCCTGGTGGATGGACAAGATGAAGTCCGCCAGCGCCACCTGGAAGCTGTGGGGCAACGAAGTGTCGCTGCTGCGCATGGGCCTGAGCGGCACCGACGCCATCGCCACCCTGCTGGCGCTTGGCGCCGTCATCCCGCTGGCCGGCTCCATCGGCAGCACCGCGCCGCTGGCCGGCGGCAGCGTGCCGCTGGCCTCCGCCATCGTGGCTGCCACCACCGCAGGCGCCGCGCCGGCGCAAGCGCAGGCCGGCGCCGGCGCCATCGCCACGGCGGCCGCAGCCGGCAAGGACACCAGCGCCCAGATCGGCGCTGCGGCCGCCGCCGGCCTGGGCGCCGGCGCCGCCAGCGTGGCTGTCGCCGCGTTCGGCGCCGCCAGCAATGCCCTGGCAGCCGGCGGCACGTCCGCCGCAGCCGCCGCGGCAGCAGCGCAATTCATCGCCTTTGGCTGGATCAAGCCCGACATCATCGCCAAGAAAGTCGAATCGCCCTACGTGACCTCGTCCGGCAAGCAAGCCGCGCTGGCGCCATACTTCCGCCGCTTCCTGCTCAACTGCGACCAATGGGACGGCTACAACGGCGAGCGCAAAGCGCTGATGGCGCATTTGAAGGCCAACAGCGTGGCCAACGTGGTCGCGCTGACCGGCGACATCCACTCCTTCTTCGCCGGCGCTGTGCACGACGACTACGACGCGGCGGGCGGCGGCACGCCGGTGATGGTGGACCTGGTATCGGCTGGCATCAGCTCCGACTCCTTCTTCACCTACCTGAAGGACGCCGCCGCCAGCCTGGGCGACCTGGCCACCCTGGTCTCGTACCCGTTAAGCTTGCCGGTGCCGGGTTTGGGGAGTGTCGGCATCAGCGTCAACCTGCTCGACTACACCATGGGCAAAGCCGCCCCGACGCTTGACAGCCTGCTCGACCAAGTGCGCGTGCAACTGCGTGGCGCGCTGGCGCGCAGCCTGCCCGAAGCGCAGCTGGACGCGACGGTGGCGGCGCTGCTGGCCGGCCTCAAAGCCGACAGCGGCTTCGTCGGCCAGCTACTGCCGCTGGCCCAGCAGCTCGCCGGGCTAGGCAACAATCCCTGGCTCAAGCACCTCAACACCGACGCCCAAGGCTACACGGTGGTCACGCTTACGCCCGGCAAGCTGGTCGCCCAGTTCAAGCAAGTGAACAAGCTCGTCGGCGCCGCCGCCCCCGCCACCGTGATCGCCCGCACCACCACCGCCACCGTCACCGCCGGTGCTCCAACTGTCACCATCAGCTAACTCCCACACAGCCTGAGCCGCATTTCCCCCCACTCGGGGTCAGACCCCGAAGTCTCAAAAATGCGGCTCAGCTCGCTTTCCGGGACCGGCGTCATAGGGCGGACTTAGAACAGGCGTGCGGCCGGACGCAGTGAGGCTTGTCGGTGAGCATGCTTCGGCGTGCCATGCGGCCATTTTTGCGCTGGCAGCCTGAGCCGCACTGACCCCACTTCGGGGTCTGACCCCGATGTTGTGACCCCGATGTTGGGGGATGTGGCTCAGGCTGCTGTCAGCGGGATTCGGGCTTTGGCTTTACAATCGCAAGATGGATAAAAGCGCAATTGCCCCGGCTCAGCCTTCTTTGCACCGGTCCGCCTATCTGGGCGGACTTGCTATCGCCGTCGGCGGGGCGGTGCTGTTTTCTACCAAGGCGGTGGTGGCAAAGCTGCTGTACCGTTACCAGATCGATGCGGTGACGCTGATTGCGTTCCGCATGATTTTCTCGCTGCCCGTGTTCGCCGCCGTGGCGCTGTGGAAGATGCGCACCGAGGCGCCGCTGTCCAAGGCGGACCGCTGGCGCCTGGTCGGCCTCGGACTGATCGGCTATTACCTGTCGAGCTTCCTGGATTTTCTCGGCCTGCAGTACATCTCCGTCGGCCTGGAACGCCTGATCCTGTTCCTGACGCCGACCTTCGTCCTCATCATTTCCACGCTGTTTCTCAAGCAGCACATCAGCCGCAAGCAGTGGCTGGCGCTGGCGCTGTCCTACGCCGGCATCGTGCTGGTGTTCCTGCACGACCTGAAGGGCGGCGGGCCGAACGTGGCGCTGGGCTCCATGCTGGTGCTGGGCTCGGCCAGCTCCTATGCGCTGTATCTGCTGTTCTCGGGCGAGATGGTCAAGCGCCTGGGCTCGCTGCGCCTGGTGGCGTACGCCATGTGCGTGTCCAGCGTGGCCTGCATCGCGCAGTTCTTCGTCCTGCGCCCGGCTGCGCTGCTGATCCAGCCGGCGCCGGTGTACTGGCTGTCGCTGGTGAACGGCATCTTCTGCACCGTGCTGCCGGTTTTCATGACCATGATCGCGGTGCAGCGCATCGGCGCCGGCACGGCCTCGCAGGCTGGCATGATAGGCCCGGTCTCCACCTTGTTCCTCGGCGCGCTGATCCTCGGCGAGCCGGTCACCGATTGGCAGCTGGGCGGCACCGCGCTGGTGCTGGCCGGGATATATTTGCTGTCGAAAAAGTAGCCCTTCAACCCAACGATGGATGCCCTTATGAAACCCCGCATTGCCCTGATCGCCCACGACAAGAAAAAAGACGACATGATTAAGCTGGCCGGCGAGTATGTCGATTTCCTCAAGACCTGCACCCTGACCGCCACCGGCACCACCGGCGGCCGCCTGGTCAACGAGCTGGGCCTGACGGTGGACCGCAAGCACTCCGGCCCCTTCGGCGGCGACTTGCAGATCGGCTCCATGCTGGTGGAGGGCGGCATCGACGCGGTGATCTTCCTGCGCGATCCGATGACTCCGCAGCCGCACGAACCGGACATCAACGCGCTGGTCCGTTCGTGCGACGTGCACAATGTGGCGTGCGCTACCAATGTGACGACGGCGCACCTGGTCCTGTCCCAACTGCAGCTGCAAGCGAAGGAGACCCCATGAGCAAAGCGATACGCATGACCCGCACCGGCGGGCCGGAAGTGATGGAGTATGTGGACGTGAAGGTCGGCGCGCCCGCCCCCGGCGAGGCCACCGTGCGCCACGAGGCCATCGGCGTCAATTTCATCGATGTGTATTTCCGCACCGGCCTGTATCCGCAGCCGCTGCCGGCCGGCCTGGGCATGGAGGGCGCGGGCGTGGTGGAGGCGGTGGGCGAGGGCGTGACGGAGGTGAAGCCGGGCGACCGCGTGGTCTACGCCGGCCGCCCAAACGGCGCCTATGCGCAGGTGCGCAACATGCCGGCCGCGCAGCTGGTAGTGCTGCCCGATAAGATCGATTTCGAAACCGGCGCAGCCATGATGCTGCAGGGCTTGACGGTGCAGTATCTGCTCCACCGCACGGTGGCGCTGAAGGCCGGCGACACGGTGCTGTTTCACGCCGCGGCCGGCGGCGTGGGCCTGATCGCGTGCCAGTGGGCCAAGGTGCTGGGCGTGAACCTGATCGGCACCGTGGGCTCCGATGAGAAGGCGGCGCTGGCCATCGAGAACGGCGCGGCGCACGTCATCAACTACAACGCCGGGAACTTCACCGAGAAGGTGCGGGAGATCACCGGCGGCAAGGGCGTGTCGGTGGTGTACGACTCGATCGGCAAGGACACCTTCTTCGGTTCGCTCGACTGCCTGGCGCCGCTGGGCACCATGGTCAGCTTCGGCAACGCGTCCGGCCCGGTGCCGCCGTTCAGCCTGAACGAGCTGCAGTCGCGCGGCTCGCTGTTCGTCACGCGGCCCACGCTGATGTCGTACGCGGCCAAGCGCGAGGACCTGGAGGCGATGGCGAACTCGCTGTTCGGCGTGGTCGGCAGCGGCGAGGTGAAGATCGCCGTCAAGCAGCGCTATAATCTGGCCGATGTGGCGCAAGCCCACATCGACCTGGAGTCGCGCAAGACCACCGGCTCCTCCATCCTGCTGCCATGAGCGATATGAATCAAGAAGACCACACCAGCGACGACGACGGCAACCCTAAATTCGGGCGCCTGCTCGCCGTGCTGGTGGGCGCGGTGCTGGTGGTGGTGGCGGTTACCTTCGCCTCCGAGGCTTACTTCAGTTAGCCTTATTTGACGGGCGCGCCGTCGGCGTTCAGCACGCTGACTTCGCCCCAGTTCAGCGAACGCACCCCGGCCTCGATCTTGCGCAGGTCGCCAATCACGATCCACATCACTTCATCCGGCTTGATGAACTTGGCCGCCGCCTTGGCCAGCTGCTGTTCGTCGAGCGCGCGGGTGCGGCTGGCGTAGGTGCTCCAGTGGTCGTCCGGCAGGCCCAGGTTCAGGGTGGACAGCGCGGCATTCTCCAGCGACTGGATGGTTTCGAACCGGCCCGCCAGGCGCGCGGTGACGGTGCGCATGATGCTGGTGTACTCCTCGCCCGTGATGGGGCGCGCGCCGGCGATGTCCTTGATCTCCTTGGCCACTTCCAGCATGGCTTCCCTGGTCTTGTCGGTCTGCACCGGCGCCACCACGAAGAAGGGACGCTGGCCGCGCGTGGCCGGGATCTGGCTGCTGGTGCCGTAGCTCCAGTGCTTGTCCAGGCGCAGGTTGCGGTTCAGGCGCGCGGTGGCCATGCCGCCGAAGTTGGTCATCACCGGCTCCAGGGCCAGGTCTTCGGCCTGGCCCTGCGGCAGCGACATGTGCGCGGCCATGATGGTCGATTGCGGCGCGTCCGGTTTGTCGATCAGGAAGATGCGCTTGCCCTGCGTGGCCGACGCGGTCACCAGCGGCTTGGCCGGCGCCTTGCCCGCCTGCCATTTGCCGAACGAGGCTTCCAGCAGCGGTTTTACTTGCGCCAGCGTGGTGTCGCCGGTGACCACGATGGTGGCGCTGCCCGGCTTGAACCAGCCGGCGTGCCATTGCACCAGGTCTTCGCGGCTGATGCCGTTCACGCTCTGCTCGGAGCCGGACTGCGTGCGGCCATAGGCACTGTCTGCGCCGTACAGCACGGCCGGCATCACGCGCTGCGCCAGCACCGTGGGCTGGGCCTTTTCCTGCCCGATCTGCGCCAGGCGGCGCTGCTTGGCCAGCGCAACCTGGTCGGCCGGGAAGGACGGCGTGAGTGCCGCGTCGGCCAGCAGCTGCAGCGACGGCGCCAGGTTGGCGGTGGTGGACTGCAGGCGCGTGATCGACTGGTCCAGCGTGGTGCTGGTGGTGAGGCGGGTGCCCAGCGATTCGAGCGCGTCCGACAGCTGGAAGGCGTTGTGCTTGCGGGTGCCCTTGTCCAGCAGGTCCAGCGTCAGCGAGGCCAGGCCGGCCTTGTCCTTGCTGTCCGATGCGGCGCCCGCGTCGATCACCAGCGCGACGTTGACGATGGGCGCGGAGTGGCGCTCCATCAGCATCACGTTCACGCCGTTGGACAAGGTGGCGCGCTGGATGGCCGGGAACTTCACGTCCGGCGCGGCGCCCAGCGCCGGCAGCAGCTTGCGGTTCAGGCCCGACTTGGCTGCCGACAGCTTGGCGAATGGCTTGACCGTCATGGTGTAGTGGTTGGTGCGCAGCCACTGGTTGGCGCTGGCTTTCACGTCGGCCGGCGTGGCTTTGGCCATGATCTCCAGCTGGGCCAGGTGCGCGTCCGGCGTACCGCCGAAGGTCTGGTTCTCGGCCAGCAGGTTGGCGCGGCTGCCGATGCGTTCCATTTCGCGCGAGAAGTCGGCCAGGGTGCTGCTGCGCACGCGCGCCAGTTCCTCGGCGGTCGGGCCCTTGTCGAGCAGTTCCTTCATCACCGAATCGATTTCGCGTTCCACCTCGGCCTGGTCCGCGCCCGGCTTGAGCGTGGCGATGATCTGGAAGGTGCCGGCGATTTCGCCGCCGCGCGCAAAAGCGCTCACGCTGGTGGCCAGGCCCTTGTCATACACCAGGCGCTTGACCAGGCGCGAGCTCTTGGTGCTGGCCGCTACTTCGGCCAGCAGGCCGAGGTGCTGCTGCTGCGGGTCTTTCCACGCCGGCGCGTGCCAGGCGCGGTAGATGCGTACCTGCGGCACCTGGTCTTCCATCTCGTCGCGGATGTTGCGGTCCAGCGTGGGGATCCAGGTCTCGGTACGCGGCAGCGCCGGACCGGGCGCGATGCCGTCGAAGTACTTCTTCACCAGCTCCAGCGCGCGCTCGGGCGTGATGTCGCCGGCCAGCGTGATGACGGCGTTGTTCGGGCCGTAGTAGGTCTTGTACCATTCCTTGATGTCCTCCAGCGACGCGGCGTTCAGGTCGTCCATGCTGCCGATGGTGGTCCAGGAATAGGGATGGGAATACGGGTACATCTTGGCCGGCTGCTCCACGCGCACGCGGCCGTACGGCTGGTTTTCACCCTGGCGCTTTTCGTTCTGCACCACGCCGCGCTCGCGCTCGAGCATCTCTTTCGAAATGTAGTTGGCCAGGAAGCCCATGCGGTCCGCTTCCAGGTACAGCGTGCGTTCCAGCGCGGACACCGGCACGTCCTCGAAGAAGTTGGTGCGGTCGGTGTTGGTGGTGCCGTTGCGGTTGCTGGCGCCCAGGTCGTCCATCGCCTCGCGAAAGCCGTGCGGGTAGTTTTCGGAGCCGTTGAAGAAGAAGTGCTCGAACAGGTGGGCAAAGCCGGTCTTGCCGCGCTTCTCGTTGCGCGAACCAACGTGGTACCACATGTTGACGGCCACCACGGGCACGTTGTGGTCTTCGTGCACGATCAGCGTGAGCCCGTTTTGCAGCACGAACTTCTTGTAGTTCAGCGTGTAGGGCTTGAGGTCGATGGCCGGTGCAGCGGTGGCGGCCTTGGCGGCGCTGGCTGGCTTGGCCGCTTCAGCGGCGGCGGAGGGGAGGGTTTGCGCAAAGCAGAGCGCCAGCGCGAGCGCCAGTTTGGTCTTCATTCTTCACCTGTTGTAGTTTTAAATAAAAACATGCGCGATCGGGGTCGCCGTCGCGCATGCTGTATTTATTCTAACAAGGTGGTTTCAGGCGGCAAGCGGAGATTTGTAGCCGCCTGATACAAACGGGATCACTTCAACTCCAGCTCCACTTGCCGCACCTGGCCGTTCTGCGCCGGGAAGCCGGTGAAGGCGCTTTGCACCAGCGCCGGCATGATGAGCGGCGTCGATTGCTTGCGGCTGGTGTTTTGCACCGTCACGTCATACAGCTTCTGGCCGGTGACGGTGTTGATCGCCACGCGCAGCTGGCGCTCGTAATTGTGGCGGATGGTTTCGCGCATTTCCATCGGACCGTAGAAGAACGGGTCGTAGAACGGGCTGTAACCTGCCCAGCGCGAATAGCCCCAGTATGGACGGTAGAAGCCACGGCCGTAGTAGCCGCGGCCGAAGTAGGGGCCGGTCCAGAACGGGTCATATGCCTCCACCACGCGGGTGGGACGGTCGACGGTGCTGACGAACACGCCCACTTTGAGCTTGGCGCTGCTGCCGTCGGCAGCCTGGGTGAAGCCCAGCTTGCCCAGCTCCTGGCCCACCATGGCCTGGTAGGTGCGCAGTTCCAGCGTGTCGTCCGGGCTGCGCGGCTGGTCGAACACATAGGATTTGTCCTGCAAGTCCGCCGGCCAGGCCTGGAAGGTGGTGACGTCGCTACGGATGGTGGTGGCGCAACCGCTCAGCAGCAAACTGGCCGCCGCCACCAGAATGGCTAAAGATTTCATGGTCTTGCTCTCCTGCAATAAAAAACCAAACAATGGTCGCTTCATATAGTGTACGGCGGCAGCGAAAGTTGCGCTTAACTATTACAGAATGTTACGGCGCCCGGAACAGGAGCAACAAGCGGCGGAAAAGAAACGGCGGGAAAGCGCGCGTCCTCCAGCCCGGTGTTGGTAAAATAGCTTTTTCCCCTAGTCCGATCGAATTCCCCCATGCGCACCGACAGCCCACAGACGATCTTCCGTAAAGACTATACCCCTCCCAGCTACCTGGTGCACACCGTGGAACTGGGCTTCGACCTGGACCCGGCCCGCACCATCGTGGCCAACCGTGTCACGCTGAGCCGCAACCCGGCCAGCAAGAGCAAGGATATTGTCCTGCACGGCGAGGAAATCGATCTGGTGGCGCTGCGCATGAACGGCAAGACCCTGCAGCCGGGCCAGTACCTGCTGGGTTCCCATTCGCTGACCATCCCGAAAGCGCCGGCCGAGGTCACGCTGGAAATCGAAACCCTGTGCGCGCCGGAGCTGAACACCACGCTGTCCGGCCTGTACGTGTCGAACGGCAGCTTCTACACCCAGTGCGAAGCCGAAGGCTTCCGCCGCATCACCTACTTCCCGGACCGCCCGGACGTGATGGCCAAGTACACCGTGATGCTGCGCGCCGACAAGCAGCGCTACCCGGTGCTGCTGTCCAACGGCAACCTGCTGGAGCAGGGCGACCTGGACGACGGCCGCCACTACGCCAAGTGGGAAGACCCGTTCAAAAAACCGTCCTACCTGTTCGCGCTGGTGGCCGCGCGCCTGGTGTGCCAGGAAGAGACCTACACGCTGAAATCCGGCCGCGAAGTGCTGCTGCAGGTGTGGGTGGAAGAGGGCAACCTGGACAAGACCGACTACGCCATGCAGTCGCTGAAGAACTCCATCCGCTGGGACGAGGAGCGCTTTGGCCTGGAGCTGGACCTGGACCGCTTCATGATCGTCGCCGTGGGCGACTTCAACATGGGCGCCATGGAAAACAAGGGCCTGAACATTTTCAACACCAAGTTCGTGCTGGCCAATTCGCGCGTGGCCACCGACATCGACTACGCCGGCATCGAAGCCGTGGTGGGCCACGAGTACTTCCACAACTGGACCGGCAACCGCGTGACCTGCCGCGACTGGTTCCAGCTGTCGCTCAAGGAAGGCCTGACGGTGTTCCGCGACCAGGAATTCTCCGCCGACATGATAGGCACGGCCAGCGGCCGCGCCGTCACCCGCATCGACCAGGTGCGCACCTTGCGCCAGGCGCAGTTCCCGGAAGACGCCGGCCCGATGGCGCACCCTGTGCGTCCGGATTCCTTCGTCGAGATCAACAACTTCTACACCGTCACCGTGTACGAAAAAGGCGCCGAAGTGGTGCGCATGTACCAGACCTTGCTGGGCCGCGAAGGCTTCCGCAAGGGCATGGACCTGTACTTCGAGCGCCATGACGGCCAGGCCGTGCAATGCGACGACTTCCGCGCCGCCATGGCCGACGCCAACGGCCGCGACCTGAGCCAGTTCGAGCGCTGGTACAGCCAGGCCGGCACCCCCATCGTGACCGCCAGCACGCGCTACGACGCGGACGCGCAGACCTACGACATCACGCTGAGCCAGCGCTGCCCGGACACCCCGGGCCAGACCGCCAAGCTGCCTTTCCACATTCCGGTGGCCGTGGGCCTGCTGGACGCGGAAGGCAATGACATGGCGGTAGCGCTGGACGGCGAGATGGTGGGCGCCAAGGCGGGCGGAACCACGGCCGTGCTGGAACTGAAGGAAGCCGAGCAGACCTTCCGCTTTACCAATGTGCGCGAAGAGCCGGTGCCGTCCATCCTGCGCGATTTCTCCGCGCCCATCGTGCTGGAATACCCGTACACGGACGCCGAACTGCTGCACCTGTTCCGCTATGACAGCGACGCCGTGAACCGCTGGGAAGCCGGCCAGCGCCTGGGCATGGAGCGCCTGCTCAAGCTGACGGCGGCCGTGGCCGCCGGCGCCACGCTGGAACTGGACGCCACCTTCATCGAAGCGCAGCGCGCCATCCTGGTGGACGAGTCGCTGGACGCGGCCTTCCGCGAACTGGCGCTGGTGCTGCCGTCCGAAACCATCATCGCCGAGCAGATGGACGTGGTGGATCCGCACGCCATCCACGCCGCGCGCCAGTTCATGCGCCGCACCATCGCGCGCGAACTCGCGCCTGAGCTGCTGGCGCAATACCAGGCCAACCAGACACCCGGCCCCTACAGCCCGGACGCGCAATCGGCCGGCAAGCGCGGCCTGAAAAACCTGGCGCTGGCCTATCTGCTGATCGATCCCGGCACCGCCGAACTGAAGCTCGCGCAGCAGCAGTTCGAGCAAGCCACCAACATGACCGACCGCGCCGCCGCGCTGGTCGCGCTGATCCACAGCGGCGAGGACGCGCGCAGCTATCTGCAAAGCTTCTACAACGACTTCTCCAACGAAGCGCTGGTGGTGGACAAGTGGTTCGCCATGCAGGCCGCCGCCCCCAACACCGACGTGGCGGCAGTGCGCAAGCTGATGCAGCACCCGGCCTTCACCCTGAAGAACCCGAACCGCGCGCGCAGCCTGATCTTCAGCTTCTGTAACGCCAACCCTTCGCAGTTCCACGCCAGGGACGGCAGCGCCTACGAATTCTGGGCCGAGCACGTGATCGCGCTGGACGCGCTGAATCCGCAAGTGGCCGCCCGCCTGGCGCGCAGCATGGACCGCTGGCGCCGTTACGCGCCCGCGCTGCAGGAGCAGATGCGCCGTGCGCTGGAACAGGTCGCGCGCGCCACGCCGCTGTCGAACGACGTGATGGAAGTCGTCAGCAAAGCACTCGCCAACTAATTTTTGAATCTGCAAACACCACAAGGAAAACGATGAAACGCATCAGCCTGACCCAGTACCTGGTCGAAGAACAGCGCCTCCACAACACCATCCCGGCCGAACTGCGCCTGCTGATCGAAGTGGTGGCGCGCTCCTGCAAAACCATCTCGCACAGCGTCGGCAAGGGCGCGCTGGGCGACGTGCTGGGCGCGCTGGAAACCGAGAACGTGCAGGGCGAAGTGCAGAAGAAGCTGGACGTGATCTCCAACGAGATCCTGCTGGAAGCGAATGAGTGGGGCGGCCACCTGGCGGCCATGGCGTCGGAAGAAATGGAAACCATTCACCCGATTCCGAACCGCTACCCGATGGGCGAATACCTGCTGGTGTTCGACCCGCTGGACGGCTCTTCCAACATCGACGTGAACGTCTCCATCGGCACCATTTTCTCGGTGCTGAAAGCGCCGGAAGGCATGGTCACGCCGTCCGAGCAGGACTTCCTGCAGCCGGGCGCGCAGCAGGTGGCGGCCGGCTACGCCGTCTACGGCCCGCAGACGCAGCTGGTGCTGACCACCGGCCACGGCGTGAACTGCTTCACGCTGGACCGCGAAATGGGTTCCTGGGTGCTGACCCAGCGCGGCATGCAGATTCCGCCCACCACCAAGGAATTCGCCATCAACATGTCGAACTCGCGCCACTGGCACGCCCCGGTGCAGCGCTATGTGAACGAGCTGCTGGCCGGCGACACCGGTCCGCGCGCCAAGAACTTCAACATGCGCTGGATCGCATCCATGGTGGCCGACGTGCACCGCATCCTGAACCGCGGCGGCATCTTCATGTACCCTGCCGACATGCGCGACACTTCGATGCCCGGCAAGCTGCGCCTGATGTACGAAGCGAACCCGATGGCCTTCATCGTGGAGCAGGCAGGCGGCGCGGCCACCGACGGCAAGCAGCGCATCATGGATATCCAGCCGCACAAGCTGCACCAGCGCGTGCCGGTGTTCCTGGGCTCGCGCGACGAAGTGGCGGTGGTGACCGGCTACCACGCCGAGTGATTTATCGCTTAAAACGAAAAAGCACTAGCGCATCTGGACGGTTTATTGTTAGAATGCGAGCCTCTTTCGCCGTAGCCGGTACGCACCGCTACAGGCGCTAGGTAAGGTTTCGCCGCTGTAGCTCAGTCGGTAGAGCAGCGCATTCGTAATGCGAAGGTCACCAGTTCGATTCCGGTCAGCGGCACCAGTAGTTAGTATTAAGCAGCACCAAGAAGTATCAAAAACCCGCCTCTCTCATAGGGAGCGCGGGTTTTTTGTTGTCTCGGGCAGTCTGTCGGCGTAGCATGAAAGCTCAAGGAAATACCGGCAGTTTTGACGGTATCTCCGGCAATCGCGGAAACGAGATACCGTCAAGGAGGCAGCCATGGCGCTCACCGATACTTTCATCCGGAAGGCCAAACCCAGCAGCGCGGCGGGCGACAAGCACGCCGATGGCGGCGGCATGTATTTGCTGGTGAAGGACAGTGGCAAGTACTGGCGCATGGACTACCGCTTCCTCGGCAAACGCAAGACACTGGCGCTGGGCGTCTACCCGGCAGTGTCGCTGGCAAGCGCCCGCAAACGGCGCGACGAGGCCCGCACCTTGCTGGCCGAGGGCATAGACCCGAGTCAGGCCAAGCAGGAAGGCAAGTACGCCAGGACCGCCGCCGCCGCACAAACCTTTGAAGTGGTTGCCAATCAGTGGCTTCTGAAAGTCGCGCCTAGCCGTACAGCCAGCACGCAAGACAAGATCAAGGGCTGGCTCGACAAGAATGTCTTCCCCGTTATCGGCAGCAAGCCGATTGCCGCTATCAAGCCTCGCGACGTGCTGGCCGCCGTGCAAAAAATGGAAGCGCGAGGCGCCGTGGAGTCCGCCCACCGGGTCAAACAAGTCTGCGGCCAGATCTTCCGGTTCGCGGTGGCGCTCGACCTGGTGGAGCGCGATATCACCGCCGACTTGCGTGGCGCCCTCGCGCCGACGGTGAAAGGAAATTTCGCTGCGATCACGGAGCCGAAGCAGGTAGGGGCGCTGATGCGCGCCATTTACGACTACCACGGCTTTCCAGCGGCCGTGGCAGCGCTCAAACTGGCACCGTTGGTGTTTGTGCGTCCTGGTGAACTGAGGGCCGCAGAGTGGGCGGAAATCGATCTGGACGCGGCAGAGTGGCGGATACCTGCGGCCAAGATGAAAATGAAGGTCGAGCACCTTGTTCCGCTCAGCACTCAGGCAGTGGACATATTGCGCGCACTGCACCCCATCACCGGCGACGGGCAGTATGTCTTCCCCAGCCTGCGCAGCAAAGCCTGCATGAGCGAGAACACAATCAACGCGGCCTTGCGCTATATGGGTTACGGCAAAGAGGTCATGACCGGGCGTGGCTTCCGCGCCATGGCGAGAACCATCCTCGATGAAGTGCTCGGCGAGCGCCCTGACCTGATCGAGCACCAGCTTGCCCACACAGTGCGTGATCCATTGGGGCGCGCGTACAACCGCACCTCGCATCTGCCCGCCAGGCGCGAAATGATGCAGCGGTGGGCGGACTATCTGGATAAGCTGCGGGTTGGTGCCGAGGTGGTATCACTTCACGGCACCGGACGATAGGAACCGGTAAGCGAAATGGGGCCGGCCAGCCTTGCCGTCCGGCCCCGTTTCCCTTCCTTGCGATGGATAAGACCCAGGAAAGCTGTCAGAAACGATCAGGCGATGTTGCGGCTGGCGTTAATGCAGCGCTCCTGCCATTGCGCGATTTCAGCCGCATCCCAGGCCACTGACTTCGGCCCGATCGGAATTGGCGCTGGCAGAACGCCATCCTTCACTTTCCGCCAGACAGTGGCGCGAGACCATCCGGTGGCTTCGATCACCGCAGGCAGGCGCAGGAATTTTCTGGGTGTGATCATAGCGTGCTCCTTCACTTTGTGCGCATTAAAGGGGATGGGAAGTTGTGCCGACTGCGGGGGACAGTCCGTGGCGCTTCGATGAAGAGGCTCTTTGTTCGCGCCAAGGGCTAGGGGCTGCGAGGGCAAGCAGAGCTAATCGACTTAAAAATTTGCTGTGGGGCTCAGCGCGGTTCGCCTGTGCAACTGCGCTGGATGTCCGCACAATCTGAATGTTCAACCAGGGTGACGCTTGAAGGCTTGCCCACTTCTGCAGGGCCAGCTGCTGCCACTGCAATGTAGACGGCGTGGTAGCAGGTGTCAAACGGCGTGCACCGTATTTCCACGAACGGGCATCTCGCGCTTCTGGGTATCTGTGAACTTATGCAAGCCGTAGCTTGCTTCGAACGAACAATGGTGGCATGTGAGAATGTGTGAGTTTTTCCAATTAGCAACCTGATATGCTGCACCATTGGCCGTACCATTGGCTGCATCCGGCCAATATCGGACACTCAGATAACTCGCCGCCGCCCTTACCAATTCCAGAAATCAGATGAAAATTCCATGCTCGAGTTGCCAAGCTTTAATCATGACGGAGACCGCCGCGCGAACTGGCGGGCTGTGCATGCCTTGCAAGTCCGGGACACGCGCGGATATGGAAGCGTCCAAACTCGCTGCGAAGAGAGAGCGCGAACTTGATGCGACCGACCCATTTCGCATTTATTGGCGTGAGCTAGTTGATAGGGTGCACGGGCCATCTGCTGGCTACAGTGAATTGTCAGACTCGGAATGGCAATACTGGGCTGTCGGATGCGTAAGCGGCGAAGTTTACAACGGTGGCTTCCATCAGTATTTTCACAACAGTTCCGGAGCCACCTATTCGGCTGCGCTGGACGGTTTCAAAGCCATGGGTGCTTTGAAAAGTCTGCTTCTGCTGCAGAAAGCAAAGCAGATGATTTTCGGATTCGCGGATGTACCAGAAGACTCTTGTGCCCGGCGAACGATGCTTGTCGCTGCCGAGAGCGATTCGCTTTGGCAGCGATTGGACGAACTTGATAAGCAATTCTGGGAAGACCCGGACAATCTGGCCGTGCTAAGCGAGCAATTTGCTATTAGCTGTAATCTTGTAAAGCTCGCCGGTAGCAATGTGACCTGAACATAGCTGCGAAAGGCGGCTTCTTTGCGGCCGCGACGGAGCTGACCATCTTCAACTCGCCGTCGAGTACAATCGACAGAGTTCGGCCAGAAGCAGCCGTTCGCCCTACGGCTACAACCGGCCAGAAGCAGACGCAGCCATAAAAGGAACGAAGTAATGGATTGGGCACCGATTTCAGAAGTTGACTTATGGGACCTAGTGAGTAAGGCAGAGGCAAGGATGTCGCCCCAGCTTTTTCGCCTGTGGCAGGCAATCAAAATAACTCCGCAGAAATGGAGTGAACAATCGTTCGGAAAAGCAGGCGGTGGATTTTGGGTTGTGGCTCTAGTTGGAAAGAATGTCATCTGGTACAACGATATTGAAGAGGGATTTAATCGCTCCTCATATCGACACCTCGGCGAGATTGCTGCATATTTCTGCAACCAAGATGAGTTGGAGGTCGCTGTTCAAGATGTACTGACGCTCATCGAAACCGGAATCGACTTCACTCCACGCCGTAGCGCGCCCGTTGCTGGAGTCTATCCGCCGCATAGCGGCTAACGGCCACAAGCGGACCTTTCCATGTACGTGAGAATTGAACCAATGAGACCTGTATTCGATACATCTCCTTATTTATGGGCTGACGACGGCTCTCTCCGGGACGTCTACATCCAACAGATGGGGTCAAAGCAGTGGGAACGGTTCGATTCACTGGTCCGCAAGTATGAGCTTTCATACAGCTTTGATGGTGACCACGCCCAGTTCCCAGGAAGCCAAGCTCTTTTTGCTAATCGAGAGGGCAGTCATCTGCTGTCGGTGATGCTCGGCCAAGTAAGCGTCAATTGCCATTTCTTCGTTGACTGGCAGCTCGAGCTTGATATATCACCGCGAGAAATTTCTGGGCCTATTGAGCATGACGCTGTTCTCGACTTCGTGGAACAGCTGTCAGAAGAATTAGAGCTGTCTGCGGACATTACACCGGAAAATAGCGAGACCACGCCATTCATGACGTATTCACCTACAACCCATTCTTGGACGCTACACTAATGCTTAAGGATGGCTGGCAGTTTCCGGCCATTAGCGGACAGCTTTTACCGTCGCTAGCGCAGTACTACCTCGTAGCCTTTTCATATGGAACAAGTTTATGCACGATACATTTCTTCCGTGTCCCTGTTGTGGCTCCAAGGTAATCGACGAACCGGGAGCATATGAAATCTGTGAGATATGTCATTGGGAAGATGACCCGGTACAGTCAAGCAATCCGGCCTATGCTGGTGGAGCAAACAAAGGTAGCCTGCTGGATGCGCGCTCTGCTTGGGCCAAGCAGAACTTAAACAATGTGATTGATTGAAGTTTCGGTTTTTGAACTGCTGCGCTCGGCCAGAAACGCGTTCGGCCCGTATACTGTGGTTCGAAGACTAGAATCCCGAAAAGCGCCTACCACCTTTTTCACAGAACTTCTTACAAACCGCCACATGTCTAATCCAACATTAGTTGCAAGAATCGCAGGTGGACTAGAGGATGTTCAGTTAGGAAAGATTGCTGCCTCTACGTTTGCCGAAATCGTTCGAAACAATGGACGTGCTCTGGAGGCGATGCCGTATGACCTTATCAAAGAAATGGAGAACCTCGCTCATGATTTCGATATTGCGCAATGGTATGACGAGGACGGTTGTTTGCCAGAGCTGGAGTCAGTTCTAGTTCGAACGCAAGCATGGCTCGCCATGCTGCCGCAGGATGCCTGACGCTACAGATAACAACCGCAAAAGCTCCTCGGTGGGGCCGCTTCAGTCTGCTCGTGACAATTCGTGTATTTTGCACATGAGCATGATGCTATCCTGACTGGTGCCGGCCGAGTTCGGCCAGGACCGGCCGCTCAACCTTGCGCCAAGTTTTATAGAAAGGAGATTTCGCAATGCCGTTGAATCATCCAGGAGAAGTTGAGCATTACGCATTTTTCAGCGCGCACTTGGGCCCACGATTTCAGTCGGCGGGTTTGCGAATACAGTTCCATTACAACCAAGAGCCAGGGATACATTTCATTGTCCAGCCGCCAGAAGAGTACGCTGATGCGATTATGAAGGGCCTGAGTCACGGGCTTACTCGTTACTTCCCGAATTTTCCAGATTCTGGCAGTGTGTGGGTTAAAGAAGTTACCGTGCATGATGTAGATTCGTCTCAGGCAGCTTTTTATCGCGTAGGTCTACTGGTCATGAGTCAAGCGTTTGCTTTGGTGGAAATCGCCGAATCAGGTGCACGGATGACGGGCGTGGTTTAGAGATGAGTTGGCTCATTTCGGCCAGGAGTTGCCGGTATGCATCGGCGGTTTTGTTAAGGAAGACATGAAACAGGTTTTACCCTATATTCAAATTGGGATGCACAATGATGAGCATGTCGTCGTCGTTGTGGGCGATTATGAGTTGTCTGATTTCGTTGAGGACTATCTCGGTGACGCCTGCGACTTGCCTTACGATTACCGGACTACGGCCGAACGGCAAGGCGGCGAAATAATCACCTTACACTTCCCTACGTCTGCTCGATTGCAGGAAATAGAGGACAGCCTTAGAAAGCTATCTGCAAGCGAGGTTGAAGATATCTACCGCCTCAGCAATTAGACGAGGCCGACAAGTACCGGCCAGCTACAGGCATTTGATATAAACCTATTGGCGCAGCTCGCGCCGTACCTTAGATGAAAATTTTTCGTTTCTTGTTCGGTCAAAAGAATGAACCAATTGCTTCCACCGAAAGCCATGCAGAACATCGATATCCGCCTGATCGATATGTTGCTGGACGAATTCAAGAAGCTAGATCCGCTAATAATGTTGAAGAATTGCGGACGCTGGCACGTGATTACTCCGGATATGTTCGTGAAGCAGCGATAGCACGGTGCGTTGAGCTAGCTTTGCCGGAGCTATTCGCGCTTGTTGCTGAACGTTTAAATGATTGGGTACCTCAAGTACGTCACTTGGCGCGGAAGGCCCTGGTGACGATGCTCCCCTTTGTACCTTCAAGTCAGGTTCTGTCAACGCTTCCAGCAATTCTACTGGTGCACAGCTCGGGTAGGGATGAATACTCGAGGTGGCTCAATGCTTTCGAAATGGCGGTGACGGAAACAATTCCGGTTGAAGAACTCATTTCGAATGCGGAAGGTAAGAGTATCAAAACAGCACGGGCGTGCATTCACCTGCTCAAGAGGCACAGTTTGTTGGGTACCGTCGAGCTATTCGACTTAATCCTAAGACGCAATGACGATATAGTTCTTGCCAATCTCGCGATGCAATACTGCGCGGAACTGCCGAGAGATGAACAACTTGCCCAATACAAGGCCGCTAGCCGCTCGCACTTCGGTTCTGTTCGCACTATTGCCCTTAAAAAGGTATTGGAAGAAAGTGGTGTCAATGGCCGCCAGTTTGCGAATGCGGCTTTAGACGATCCTCAATCATCCGTCCGTTTTGTGGCGGTGAGTTTTCTTCGTTCTCAGGGAATAGACGTAAGAGCGCGATATCACGAGTTACTCGATACGAAAAATTTAAAGGCGCGAAAACTGAGGATTCTAGTGACTGCGCTTGCCAGCCTTCAAAATGTCGCTGACATACCGCTCATCCAATCGTTTTGCACGAGCTCAGACATATCAGTTCGGCGGGCGGCATTCAATTCTTGGCACAAATTGGCTCCTCAAGCTAAGGACGAAATCGCTCTATGCGCTTTGCAGGACACCGCTCGTGGAGTTCGGAGGTTTTCCTATCAACTCGTTTGCAGATATGGTGCGTACATTCCATTTTCAAGAATCGAAGAAATTCTTTCGCGTTTCGGGGACCTGCAAATGTTACTGATGTTTGCCGAGCGTGAAAAGTGGAGATGGATCGAATGCATCTTGAAATTTAGCCGAGACCTGAATAAGGAAGAATCAGATGCGCTTGGCCTTGGAGAATCGTTGGGGCGATGGTTCGTGTTTTCAGTTCGATCCTTTGAACGTCCCAGTGAGGAGCAAGCCCGGTTTCTTACATCTCCCACCGCGTTAGCCAATTTACACAGGTTGATGCCAAATGGACGTCAGCGGATAGATTTAATCGGCGAAGAAATCAAGGCATTTTATCATTGAATGGCCTTTTTCTGACCGTGCCTAAATCTCTAGTCGCCTCCCAATATTGTCCTCGAGTGATGGTCAAACAAATGATCCGCCACTTACGAAGTTCCGCAAGGTGGCGACCGGCGGCTTTGGGGCGCAAACAGACTGTCGTTTAATCTGTTACCGCTAGGGAGCCGCTGAATTATTCCTCAGCGGCTGAATCTGCGGCGATCTGAACCTGAGACAATACGACATTGTCCATCACTGCTCAGCCGATCATGCAACGAAGCTTTTCCGACCTTGAGTGCTTTTTTTAAGTCAAAGGACATCGATGACATCTATGAATTGTTGAGCGCGCGG
>NZ_LMDJ01000005.1 GCF_001425045.1 Massilia sp. Root351
CCGGCCGAAGCTGAAATGAACTACTATCGTCAACTATCGAGTCAAGCCATCCCGGCATGACTCAAACCGAGGCGCCTCTCAATATCCCGGTCCGGTTCATGCTGAAAATACAGCACGTCATGGCAATTTGCGGCAAGTCACGCTCTGCAATCTATAAGGAAATCAGGAAAGGACTTTTCCCTCGTCAACTGAAGCTCGCGTCACGCTCGGCAGGCTGGTCGAGAAATGAAATTGAACAGTGGCTCGAGGAGCGCAAGAAGGAACGAGACCAGGCGCCAACACAGCCATACTCCATCGGTCGCGGCAGCGCGCTTTCGGCGCGACAGTCGGCCCCGCGTCCCACACCCGTCCGCGATTCGCGTCCAGGGCGTGGAATGGACGAACGTGGTTGACGTTCGGCGCAAAAACCCACAGCTCGGCGCACGCATGGCAGGCCTTTTGCGTCGGGCAATCTGCAGGCGCCAAGATAGTCGGCCAATCGACGCCTGAACACCAAGCCATAGAGGCATCATCCTCGGCGCGACGCGCTGCAATTGCCTCAATAAGGCCCCGCCCGCTCCCCCTGCACGTCCCCATGACTGTTCGTTGGACGCAACAACTCGACGCCAATCTGCTATTTAAACGTCGTATGTCGAAAGCCGAAAAGCCCCGAATTTTGATTGGCGATTGCGGACTTCGATAAGATATTTTTTTCAGGCAATTTTCGGACTATTCCGTACTTTTTCCGTACCTATTCCCCAAACGCAAGAAAGGCCTGCGAATGTTTTTCGCAAGCCTTTGATTTTTTTCAGAATTCTTGGTGGGAAGTGCAAGTTTCGAACTTGCGACCCCTGCAGTGTGAATGCAGTGCTCTACCCCTGAGCTAACCTCCCGTTGAGTGCGAGCATTATAGCGCACCGATCACGTTTGTAAAAGGGCCAACGCGAAAAATCCTTACGCGGCGGGAACGGCCAGGGCCGCGCGCCAGATGCAGTTGCCTTTCACGGCCTTGTCCAGTCCGTTCAGCGTGTCTTCGTGCGCGGCCAGCTCCTCATCGTCGGCTGCCAGCACGATAACCTCGGCCAGAGGCACCGGCTCCAGCAGCACGCCGCCTTCCTGCACTTCTTCTTCCACGTCCATGCCCAGGCTGTTCTGGCCGCGTGTCATCGACAGGTAGACGTCAGCCAGCAGCTCGGCATCGAGCAGCGCGCCGTGCAGCTTGCGGTGGGCGTTGGAGATGCCGAAGAAGTCGCACAGCGCGTCCAGCGAGTTGCGCTTGCCGGGACGCATTTCCTTGGCCACCGACAGCGTGTCGATCACGCCGTTAATGTGGTCGTCCACCGGCGGCATGTTGAGCATGCGGAACTCGTGGTTCAGGAAGCCCATGTCGAACGGCGCGTTGTGGATGATCAGCTCGGCGCCCTGGATGTAGTCGCGGAACTTGTCGGCGATCTCGAAGAAGCGCGGCTTGTCGCGCAGAAATTCGGTGGTCAGGCCGTGGACGTTCAGCGCCCCCTCTTCCGACTCCCGTTCCGGGTTGATGTAGACGTGAAAGTTGTTCCCCGTCAGCATGCGGTTGACCAGCTCGACGCAGCCGATTTCAATGACGCGGTTGCCGAGCTTGGGGTTGATGCCGGTGGTTTCAGTATCGAGGACGATTTGACGCATGGATTTCTTCAGGAAAGACTAGGAGCAAGCCGGGCAGTATAACAAAGCCCGGCCGGGTGGACCGGGTTTGCGGCGCTTATCTGCGCACCGTTTCCACGCCCTTGTTGGCCAGCTGGTCGGCCCGCTCGTTGCCGGGATGGCCGTTGTGGCCGCGCACCCAGCGCCAGTCCACCTTGTGCACGGCCTGCGCCTGGTCCAGCGCCTGCCACAGGTCGGCGTTCTTCACCGGTTCCTTGGCCGAGGTCATCCAGTTGCGCTTCTTCCAGCCGTGGATCCACTCGCTGATGCCCTTCTGCACATACTGGCTGTCGGTGTGCAGCACCACTTCGCAGGGCCGCTTGAGCGCGTTGAGCGACTCGATCACGGCGCGCAATTCCATGCGGTTGTTGGTCGTATTCAGTTCGCCGCCAAACATTTCCTTCTCGGCGCCGTCGGCGCGCAGCCATGCTCCCCAGCCACCGGTGCCGGGGTTGCCCTTGCATGCGCCGTCGGTAAAAATCTCAACCTTA
The DNA here is from genome assembly GCF_001425045.1 of Massilia sp. Root351. Classification (GTDB taxonomy): domain Bacteria; phylum Pseudomonadota; class Gammaproteobacteria; order Burkholderiales; family Burkholderiaceae_D; genus Rugamonas. The sequence goes on from NZ_LMDJ01000005.1 coordinate 2,157, forward strand.
TCCATCCTGCTGTTCCCGCCTTTTGTTCGTTGCCGGCACGCCCGTTGGGGCCGTGGCCGATTTTTTGGTCCATGCCGGACCGATCAGGTGCATGCCTTTGACGCGCTTGACCGCCTGCACCATGTACACCGCGCCGAAATACGGCCACGAGCGCTTCCCCACCTTGTCCATGAAGGCGTAGCGCTGCAGCCATTTATCGGTGCGGCAAGCGGGCGCGTAGCAGCCGAAATGGCTTTGCGTGGCGCCCAGATTCAATAATTTTAACCAGTCTTTCAGGCGCGGCATAGAGATGAATTCTCCGTCACGCGGCAGGAAATGGTTGCCGGTGATGCGCGCGGTCACGTGCCGCAAGCCCCACAAGCTGGCCGGATTGAAGCCGCAGATGATCAGCTGGCCCTCCGGCCGCAGCACGCGCTCCACCTCGCGCAGCACCTGGTGCGGCTCGGCGGCGTATTCCAGCACGTGTGGCAGCACCACCAGATCCAGGCTTTGCGAGGCGAACGGCAGCTCGGCATAGTCAAGCGTGACGGCCACCTGGCGTAGTTCGCTGCCGTTGGCCATGCGCAGCGGGCGCGGACGGGTGTCGGCCAGCCATTTGCGCGGCATGCGGTTGGCCGCCAGCGTGTCGATCTGCGGCATGCCGATCTGCACCGCGTTAAAGCCGAAGATGTCAGCCGTCAGCTCGTCCAGGCGCGCCTGCTCCCAGGCGCGCACGTAGGCGCCCGGCGGCGTTTGCAGCCAGCTGTCCAGCGCTATAATGGATTTTTCGGATGCCGCGCTATCCATGCCGCTCTTTCTCTATGACCTCTGACCGCACGCTTGCCGTCCTCACCGTTCCCGCCTTCAATGACAATTACCTGTGGCTCATCCATGACGGCGTCAACGCCGCCGTGGTCGACCCCGGGGACGCGCAGCCCATCCTGGCCGCGCTGAAGGCCCATGGGCTGACACTTACCGCCATTCTACTCACGCACCACCATGCTGACCACACGGGCGGTGTCCCAACATTATTACAGCATTACGCGGTGCCGGTGTACGGACCTCGCAATGACGGCATCGCCACGGTCACCAGGCCGCTGTCCGAGGACGATACGGTGGACGTACCGGGCCTGGACCTGCAGCTGAGCGTGCTGGAAGTGCCGGGGCACACGCTGGGCCACATCGCCTATGTGCGCACCGGCGATGAACCCTGGCTGTTCTGCGGCGACACGCTGTTTGCCGGCGGCTGCGGCCGCCTGTTCGAGGGCTCGCCGTCGCAGATGGTCGATTCGCTCAATAAGCTGGCCACCCTGCCCGCCGACACCAAGGTGTTCTGCGCCCACGAGTACACGCTGTCCAACCTGCGCTTCGCTAGCGCGGTCGAGCCCGGCAACACCGCGCTGCAGGCACGCGTGGAGGCGGACACGGCCAAACGCGCGCGCGGCGTGCCGACCGTGCCGAGCACCGTGGGCATGGAGCGCAACACCAATCCCTTCCTGCGGTACGCCGAACCGCAGATCGCCGCGCAGCTGGTGGCGGCGGGCAAATTGCAAGGCGGCGAAGCGCCGGTGGCCGTATTCGCGGCCCTGCGGCAATGGAAAAACAGCTTTTAAGCGGGGTTCAATGAAACAGGTGACATGCTATTTCGATCCGATCAGCCCGTTCGCGTGGCTGGCCACCAAGGAAATCGGCCGCATCGAGGCGGCCGGCTGCACGGTCGAATTCGTGCCGGTGCTGTTCGCGGCCATGCTCAATGCGCACGGCAACAAGGGGCCGGCGGAAATCCCCGCCAAGCGCGTGCACACCTTCCGCGATGCGATGCGGCTGGCGGCGGCGAAAGGACTGCGCTTCACCGGGCCGCCGGGCCACCCCTTCAACCCTCTGCCCGCCTTGCGCGTCAGCACCGCGATTGCGGATGCAGCGGCGCGCAAGCGCTTCGTGGTGGCGCTGTATGCGGCCTCCTGGGAGCGCGGGGCGGATGTCTCGGATATGGCAGTGCTGGCCGGGCTGGCCGACGAATGCGGACTGGACGGCAAGGCGCTGGTGCAGGCCGCCGGCACGCCGGAGGTCAAACAAGCGCTGGCGGCGGCCACCGAGCGGGCCATAGGCGCGGGCGTGTTTGGCGTGCCGACCTTTGAGTACGAGGGGGAGTTCTTCTGGGGTGCGGACCGCATCGATTCCTTGCTGTGGCGCCTGGCAGGCAACAGCATCGACGAGGCCGCCTTGCACGCCTTTCTGGAACGGCCTGCACTGGCCCAGCGCAAGCCAACGTGACGCTGGCGGGTGACGCGGGGCGCGCCCCGCTCACCCGCCAACGCACGTCGCTTAAATTTCTTCGTACAGCGGCAGGGTCAGGAACTCGGCGAACGCGGTGGCAGTCGACATTTCTTCGAAGATCTCGGCGGCGCGTTCATAGTTCATGCTGCTGCCGTCCGGGGCCGAGGCTTTTACCTTGGGCAGTTCTTCGGTGATCATGGCGCGCACCATTTCAGCGGTCACCTTGCGGCCGTCTTCCAGCGTACCCTTGGTGGAACGAATCCACTGCCACACTTGCGAACGGCTGATCTCGGCGGTGGCCGCATCTTCCATCAGGTTGTGGATAGGCACGCAACCGTTGCCGCCCAGCCAGCTGCCCAGGTAGTGGATGCCGACGTTGATGTTGTAGCGCAAGCCCGCTTCGGTGATCGGCGCTTCCGGCTGGAAGTTCAGCAGGTCGGCGGCAGTCACTTCCACATCCGGGCGCTGCTTGCTGATCTGGTTGGGCGCATCGCCCAGCACCTTGGTGAACTCGCCCATGGCCAGCTCAACCAGGCCAGGGTGCGCTACCCAGCCGCCGTCGTAGCCGTCGGTCGCGTCGCGCGCCTTGTCGTTGCGCACGCCGCCCATCGCCACTTCGTTCTTTTCCGGATCGTTCTTGATCGGAATCAGCGCGGCCATGCCGCCGATGGCCGGCGCGTTGCGCTTGTGGCAGGTCTTCAACAGCAGCAGCGCGTACGAGCGCATGAACGGCGCGGTCATGGTGACCTTGGCGCGGTCGGCCAGGCAGAAGTCCTTGTCCAGCTTGAACTTCTTGATGCAGGAGAAGATGTAGTCCCAGCGGCCGGCGTTCAGGCCCGAGCTGTGCTCGCGCAGCTCGTACAGGATTTCGTCCATCTCGAAAGCTGCCAGGATGGTTTCAATCAGCACGGTGGCCTTGATGGTGCCCTGCGGCAGGCCCAGTTCGTTTTGGGTCATCACGAAAATGTCGTTCCACAGGCGCGCTTCCAGGTGCGATTCCATCTTCGGCAGGTAGAAGTAGGGGCCGGCGCCGCGCGCCAGCTGCTCTTTCGCGTTGTGGATCATGAACAGCGCGAAGTCGAAGATGCCGCCGGAGATGCGCTTGCCGTCCACCAGCACATGCTTCTCGTCCAGGTGCCAGCCGCGTGGACGCACCACCAGGGTGGCGGTCTTGTCGTTCAGCTTGTACGATTTGCCGTTCTGTTCCAGCGCGATGGTCTTGCGCACGGCGTCCATCATATTGACCTGGCCGCTGATCTGGTTGTCCCAGTTCGGCGTGTTCGAGTCTTCGAAGTCGGTCATGTAGCTGTCGGCGCCCGAGTTCAGCGCGTTGATCACCATCTTGCGCTCCACCGGGCCGGTGATTTCCACGCGGCGGCATTCCAGCGCCTTGGGAATGGGTGCGATGGTCCAGTCGCCGGCGCGGATGTGCGCGGTCTCTTTCAGGAAGTCCGGACGCTCGCCCTCGTCCAGGCGCTTGGCGCGTGCCACGCGGGCGGCCAGCAGCTCCTGGCGGCGCGGTTCAAACGCGCGCGACAGCTTGGCCACCAGGGCCAGCGCATCCGGCGTCAGTACGGTTTCGTAGCCGGGCTTGATGGCGCCGGTAATTTCCATGCCTGCTGGCAGAGTGATGGTGGCTTGCGTCATGAGATCTCCGATGGTGGGTAGTGTGAATCCTCAGTATAGGCGCTGGGCGTCTACATGTTTTTTGCAGTATATTCACTAAATAGTTATGCAAACAAGACTAAAAATCACTTCATCTATGCGTTTTTTGCACAAGTACTAGGAAAACTCTTATGGGTCAGTTCAGACAAATCTCCACTTTCGTCGAGGTGGTAGCCAAGGGCAGCCTCTCGGCCGCAGCCCGCGCGGAAGGCATAGCGCCCGCCGTTATTGGGCGCAGGCTGGATGCGCTGGAACAGCGGCTGGGCGTCAAGCTGCTGCAGCGCACCACCCGCAAATTGGCCTTGACCAACGAGGGTGCGGCTTTCCTGGAGGACTGCCAGCGCATCCTGACCGAGCTGGAAGATGCGGAAGCAGCGGTGGCCGAACGCAGCGCGCGCGCAACAGGCCACCTGCTGGTGTCGGCCCCGGCTGGCTTTGGAAGGCAGCACGTGGCGCCGCTGCTGCCCTCTTTCCTGTCCGAACACCGCGATGTGCGCGCCACGCTGAACCTGAACGACCGCGTGGTGGACATCATCGGCGAAGGGGTGGACGTGGCCATCCGCATCGCCTCGCTGTCCGATTCCAACCTGGTCGGCGTCAAGCTGGCCGACAATCAGCGCGTGCTGGTGGCCACGCCGGCCTACCTGAAACGGCACGGCATGCCGCGCACGCTGGACGACCTGCACAAGCACAACTGCCTGGCCATCAGCAGCGATGGTTCGCAGCGCGGCTGGACCTTCAAGCACGAGGGCAAGATCGTCACGCTGAAAGTGGGCGGGAACATGGGCTGCAACGACGGCGCGGTGCTGCACGACTGGGTGCTGGCGGGGAAAGGCCTGGCCTGGCGGTCGATGTGGGAGGTGGGTGGCGATATCGAGGCGGGCCGCCTGCGCACGGTGCTGGACGAGTACGCCGCGCCGGGCAACGACATCTACGCAGTGTTCGCACAGCGCAACCACCTGCCGCTGAGGATACGGGCCTTCGTAGACTTCCTGCGGCGCACGTACGCGCAGCCGGGCTACTGGCGCAAGGAGAAGGTTGCCGCGTGACCGCATTAGCGGCTTACGCCGCTGCGCTCCCAAGCCGCCATGCACGGAACGTACAGACGAAAAAAAATCCTCGGAAACCGAGGATTTCTTCATCTCGTAAGATTCAGCGTATTACAGTGGCTGAATGTTCGAAGCTTGCTTGCCCTTAGGGCCGGCGGTTACTTCAAACGAAACGCGCTGGTTCTCTTGCAGCGATTTGAAGCCAGCCGATTGGATAGCCGAGAAGTGAGCGAACAGATCTTCGCCGCCTTCGTCAGGGGTAATGAAGCCAAAACCCTTCGAATCATTGAACCATTTTACGATACCAGTTGCCATTACAATTCCTATTTCAGTTAAGTTGGGCTTGCGCCCGTGATATCGTTTGAAGCAAGTAAGAAATGACAGACAAACTGCACTACTCTTGAATCTAACGATCCCGCATTATACCGAATAAAACGAAAAAATCTCGTTTTCACGAAAATAAATGCAAGGATGTGACTTTGGTGGTGTAGCCATCTAGCCAGATCTCCCGAGCACAAATTCGCGCGGCATGTGTGTCACTATAGACAAGATCCGGTGATCGCGCTTGAGGAATATCAAAAGTGCGCAAATAAACTTCGGTTTCAGCCGGCGTAAACCGCTGCTTTCGGGTCCCGCGCTGCCCAGGACAGGTAGCGTTCCACCTGCCCCGCCAGCGCCTCCCATCCATCCACCTCGGCGGGCCGTTTCCCCAGCAACGGCAGGAGTTCCTGCTCGATACGGCGCGCTTCGGCGCCGTAAGCGGCGAAGCCGAAAGTGGCCGCCGAACCGGCCACGCCGTGCAGCAAGGCGTGCAGTTTTTCCAGCGATTCCGCGTCCGAATCGGCGTTGCGGCAATGAGACAAGGCGGCGGAAATCGCTTGCAGCGTAGCGGGTATGCCGGCCGCATACTTGTCGCCGAGCGCACTGAGGCGTGCGCGGAAGTTCGGATCGGCCAGGGTCGCCACGCGCCGCTCCTCTTATTTGGTGCCGAAGATGCGGTCGCCCGCGTCGCCCAGGCCCGGCACGATGTAGGCGTGCTCGTTCAGATGGCTGTCCAGCGCGGCGCAGTAGATCTTCACGCCCGGATGGGCCTTCTGGAACACTTCAATGCCCTCCGGCGCGGCCACCAGGGCCAGGAAGATGATCTGCTCGTCCGTGACGCCGCGCTTTTTCAGCACGTCCACTGCGTGCACCGCCGAATTGCCGGTGGCCACCATCGGATCGCACAGGATGAAGGTGCGCTCGGCCAAGTCAGGCAGGCGCACCAGGTACTCGACCGGCTGGTGGGTATCCGGATCGCGGAACACGCCGATGTGGCCGACGCGGGCCGATGGCACCAGGCTCAGCAGGCCGTCGCTCATACCGATGCCGGCGCGCAGGATAGGCACAATGGCCAGCTTGCGGCCTGCGATGACGGGCGCGTCGATCGTCATCAGCGGGGTCTCGATCACGCGCGTGCCGAGCGGCAGGTCGCGGGTGATCTCGTAGCCCATCAGCAAAGTGATTTCCTTCAGCAGCTCGCGGAAGGTGCGGGTCGAGGTCGCCTTGTCGCGCATGTGGCTCAGCTTGTGCTGAATCAGCGGGTGGTCGGTGATGAACAGGTTGGGGAAGCGCGGATCTTGTTTCATAGGGAACTCATATCTAATCGGTTATAACCCGCATTATCCCAGCCATCCAGGCCCGGTGGAATGGTTTCACTGAAATTATTGTCCCCTCCCCCGGCTTAGCCGGGGGCTGCCAGTTTGGGCGGCAACTTTGCCCGTCTGCTACTCTATAGAGGTGCTTTTCTGACGCTCATCAATCCTTTTTTGCAAAACATGCATAGATGTTGTCGTTTTTCATGTTTTTCAGGCTCCAACAGTGATACATTTCGTTCTGGTTTTGCAACAATAGTTCTGAAAGAGTAGACCGACACGATGCTATCCAGTGCCCCTACAACGCCCGTGCGCTCCAGCCACAACGACATGGACAGCCTTCTCGAGGAGGCTGGCGACGTGGTGTTTCGGCTCGATTTGCAAGGCGAGGTGCTGTTCGCCAGCAAGCACGCGCTGGCGCTGTCCGGCCTGGACAGCCTGCTCGGCACCAGCCTCGCGGCACTGACCAGCGACACCGACCAGCCGGCCCTGAAGGCCTCCCTGGCCGAGCTGCGACAGTCCGGCACTGCCGCCCGCGTCGAAGTGCGCCTCAAAGGCGAGCAATGCGAAGTCTGGTTCGAATTGCGCTTATCGGTTTATGGACGATCGGGCGTAGGCAATGCCGGCGGCATCCTGGTGGTGGGCCGCGACCTGACGGTCCAGCACAGCACCGAAGAACGCCTGCGCCACATGGCGACCCATGACGCCTTGACCGAGCTGCCCAACCGCTTGCTGCTGTCCGACCGCATCCGCATGACGATTGCCCAGGCGCGCCGTTCCGGCCAGGGCTTTTCGGTGGCCACGGTGGGCATCGACGGCTTCAAGAAGGTCAATGACGGCCTCGGCCACCCGGTCGGCGACGCGGTGCTGCGCATGGCCGCCGCGCGCCTGCGCAAGACGCTGCGCGATTCGGACACCCTGGCCCGCGTCGGCGGCGACGAATTCGTGGCGGTGCTGCCCGGCACGGCCAGCGAAGCGCAGATCAAGCTGGTCACCGGCCGCCTGCTGGCGACGCTGCAGGCGCCGTTCGAAATCGACACCCATACCATCTACCTGGGCGCCTCGGTCGGCGTGTCGGTCTATCCGCAGCACGCCGAGGACGAGGTGCGGCTGGTGGCACTGGCGGACGCGGCCATGTCGCGCGCCAAGGAAACCGGCAAGGCGCGCTGCGTGGTCTACAGCCCGCGCCACGGGGGCCCGCCGGAACACGACATTTCGCTGGAAGCGGCCATGTTCCAGGCCGTGCGCGAGGGCGAGTTCATGCTGTATTACCAGCCCATCGTCGACGCCCGCACGCGCGAGATCGAGGGCTTTGAAACGCTGATGCGCTGGAAGCACCCTACCCTGGGCATGGTGCCGCCGGTGCGTTTCATTCCGATAGCCGAAACCAACGGCCTGATCAACCTGCTCGGCGCCTGGGCGCTGAAGGCGGCTTGCGTCCAGCTCAAGCAGTTTGAAGAGGTCGCCAAGCGGCCGCTGTATATTTCTGTTAACATTAGCCCTCGGCAATTCCGCAACGACAAATTCCTTGACGTGCTGGACGACGCGATGGCGTTCTCCGGCCTCCCGGGTGAGCAATTGGTATTAGAAATTACAGAAGGCACCCTGATGATTGATCCGGCCCATGCCGAAACCATCCTGACCCGGATGGCGGAACGCAAGGCGCGCATCGCCATCGACGATTTCGGCACCGGCTATTCCTCGCTGGCCTATCTGAAGCGCTTCCCCATCTCGGTCCTGAAAATCGACCGCGCCTTTATCCGCGACCTGCCCGGCTCGCAGAAGGATGGCGCCATCTGCAACGCCGTGCTGGACCTGGCCAAGCACCTGGACTTGTCGGTGGTGGCCGAAGGCGTGGAAACCGAAGAACAGCTGGCGCACCTGCAGGAACGCGGCTGCCAGTACATCCAGGGCTACCTGACCGGCAAACCGATGGCCGCCCATGTGGCCATGGCGGCGCTGCGCGAGCGCACCTACGCCAACCTGGTGCCGGCCGAGGTGAAACTGGAAAGCCGGGCCGAGGCGAGGCAGGTGCAGGCATGAATTCCGCATTCAACATGGCGCCAAGCCCTGCGCCGAACAGCGCCCCCGGCCTGGCTCCAGGCCTGCAGCCCGCGCTGACACCCGAGCAGGCGCCGCAAGCCGACGGCAGCAAGACACTGTCCCAGCTGTGGGACCGCACCCGCATGCAGGGCGACATGCCCGGCTTTGCCAAGGCCATCTCCTCCATCCTGGGCGCCATGCGCGGCGAGGACGAGAGCGATTTCAACATGACCCAGACCGTGCTGTCGGACCCCGTGCTGACGCAAAAGGTGCTGCGGCTGGCCAATAGCGGCATGTACTCGGCCTTCGGCCAGCACGTCAACACCGTCAGCAAGGCGGTGCTGGTGCTGGGCACCGAAGCCATCGGTCACCTGGCGCTGGGGCTGAAACTGATCGAGGAACTGTCGGTGGCCGGCGCGGGCGCGGGCTCGTCCAGCGCCCACATCGAAATGGAAAAGGCGGTGCTGGCCGGCATGGTGGCGCAGCAAGTGGCCAGCAGCGCCAACAGCCGCCACGCCGAGGAAGCCGTGGTCTGCTCGCTGCTGCACTCGCTTGGCCGCATGATGATTACCTTCTACATGCCGGAGCGCTGGAGCCAGATGCAGGAAATCGCCGGCGTCGACAAGGAAGACCAGGCCGCGCCGCAGGTGCTGGGCCTGACGATGGAGGAAGTGGGCAGCGCCGCCGCCACGCACTGGGGCCTGCCGAAGAATTTGATCAGTGGCATGCGCATCGTGGCGCCGGCCGAACCCGGCGCGGAAGTGAGCCACGCCGACTGGATCGCCGGCCTGTCGACCATGTCGGCCCGCTGCGCCGAATCGCTGTGGCATGACGACGAGGCCGGCGCGCTGGAAGTCAAGCGCATCACCGAGAGCTATTCGGGCATGCTGGGCGTGGCGCCGGAACAGATGGGCGAAGCGATAGAAAAGGCGCGCGAAGCGGCGGTCAACGACCTGTCGATCGCACCGCTGTCCAAGCCGGCCGAACGGCGCGCCAAGGCGCTGGCCAAGACGCGCCAGCGCGCCGCCGGCAACAAGATCCTGCTCAGCGGCCTGGCCGACATGCGCGACCTGGTCGATTCGGCCAGCCCGGGCCAGATGGTGTCCATTGCGCTCGAGACGGTGTACCAGGGCCTGGACTTCTCCCGCGCGGTCGCTTTTGTGCGCAACCGCCGCGAGGGCCGCTACGCCGCCAAGATGTGCTTCGGCGAGGGCGTGAAGGAAAAGCTGGGCGAAATGGTGTTCGACGACGCGTATGAGCCGAACGTGTTCCATGCCGCACTGAACAGCGACCGCGTGATCTTCATCGAGAACGCGCGCGACCCGAAATTCGCCGCCAAGCTGCCGGCCTGGTGGAAAGCCACGCTGTCCGAGGCGCGCAGCTTCGTCATCCTGCCGCTGCTGTCGAACCTGCAGCCGGCCGGCTTCATCTACGGCGACTGGGACGAGTCCTTCCCGCCCATCCAGCTCAGCCAGACCGAGTTCGGCCTGCTGAACGATATGCGCGCGCTGGTGGTCAAGGCGGTCGAGCGGCGCCACCAGCTGGAAGCGGTGGGCAACCGGGTGGGCTAGGCCCGCCCCGCGGTCCAGCGGAACGACAGCGCCGCCGCTCCCGCGGCGCCCGCCGCCAGGGTGGCCGCCACGTAGTAGACCGATTCGGGGCCCAGCCCTTCCCAGCACTGCGACAATCCGAGCCCGCCCAGCGTTCCGCCTACGCCATAGGAAATGCTGATGTAGAGCGCCTGTCCGCGCGCCTGCAAAGGTCCGGCGAACCAGCGCTGCATCGCCAGCACCGACGACGAGTGGTGCAGCGCGAACGTGGCCGCGTGCAGCAGCTGCGCCAGCACCAGCAGCGCCAGCCAGTGCGCGCCCGCCCCTATCATGGCGAACCGCAGCACGGCAACGCCGAAAGCCAGCATCAGCATGGCCTGCGCGCCCCAGCGTTTGAGCAGCGGCGCCTGGAAGTAGAACAACATCACTTCCGCCATCACGCCCAGCGACCACATGGCGCCGATCACGGTCTTGCTGTAGCCGGCGCGCTCCAGATACAGCGAATAGAAGGTGTACAGCGAAGTATGGGCGGACACCATCAGCGCGCTGGAGGCAAAGAAGGCCAGCACCTCGCGCCGGCGCAGCACCGCCAGCAAGGCCGGGCGCGCACCGGCGTGCTGCTGGCGCGGCGCCTCGTGCATGCGGAACGCCGCGCCCACCACGCACGCCAGCAGCGCCCCGGCTGCCCACGGCAAGGCGCGCGTACCCCAGTAGTCGAGCGCGCAGGCGGTCAGCATGGCGGCCACGATGAATCCGACCGAGCCCCACAGGCGGATGCGGCCATAGTAGGTCAAGTCGCCGCGCATCTCGGACAGCATCAACGCCTCGCAGATGGGCCCCTGCGCGCTGGTAAACAGGTTGAGCAGCACCATGGCCGCGAAGAAGTGGGCGAACGTGCTGCCGATAAAGAAGCCGGAGAATGCCGTCAGCGCGGCCAGGCCGGTGAGGCGCAGCACCACCACGCGGCGCTCCGTGTGGTCGGCCACCCAGCCCCACAGGTTGGGCCCGAAAATGCGCAGCACCTGGATCAGCGACATCAGCACGCCGATCTGCGCCACCGTCATGCCCTGGTCGGCGAAGAACAGGCTGGCGTACGTGGAGAAAGTACCCGCGTGCGCGTAGTAAAAGAAGAGGAAGGTACCGAAGCTGAAGAACTGGGTGGGCATGGCGATGGCCTCCCCCGCAGGGCGGGAAAGGCCGGGCTGGAGTGAAGAACCTTACTTGCTGCGCGCGATATCCGGGGTGGCCACGCTGACGTCGCCGCATTGCGCTCGGTGCATCAGTGCGTGGTCCATCAGCACCAGCGCCAGCATGGCTTCGGCGATCGGCGTGGCACGGATGCCCACGCACGGGTCGTGGCGGCCGAAGGTTTCCACCATCACCGGGTTGCCTTCCTTGTCGATCGAGCGGCGCGGCGTGCGGATCGACGAGGTGGGCTTGATGGCGATGGAGACGGTGATGTCCTGGCCGGTCGAGATCCCGCCCAGCACACCGCCGGCGTTGTTGCCGACGAAGCCTTCCGGGGTCAGCTCGTCGCCATGCTCGGAACCCTTCTGCGCCACCGACTTGAAGCCGGCGCCGATCTCCACGCCCTTGACCGCGTTAATGCCCATCATCGCGTAGGCGATATCGGCGTCCAGCTTGTCGTAGATGGGCTGGCCCAGGCCCACCGGCACGTTCTGCGCCACCACGTCGATGCGCGCGCCGATCGAGTCGCCTTCCTTGCGCAGCGCGTCCATCGCGTCTTCCATGCGCGCAATCAGCGCTGCGTCGCCGCTGGCGGCGAAGAAGGGATTGTTCGGTACGTGTTCCCAGGCTTCGAACGGCACCGGGATGTCGCCCAGCTGGCTCATGCAGCCCTTGAACACAGTGCCGTACTGCTGCTGCAGCCATTTCTTGGCCACCGCGGCCGCGCCGACGATGGGCGCCGTCAGGCGCGCCGAGGAGCGGCCGCCGCCGCGCGGATCGCGCACGCCATACTTGTGCCAGTAGGTGTAATCTGCATGGCCGGGGCGGAAGCTTTCCGTGATATTGCCGTAGTCCTTGCTGCGCTGGTCTTCGTTGCGGATCAGCAGTGCGATCGGGGTGCCGGTGGTGACGCCCTGGTACACGCCGGACAGGATTTCGACCCGGTCCGGTTCCTGGCGCTGGGTGACGTGGCGCGACGTGCCGGGCTTGCGGCGGTCCAGCTCGGGCTGGATGTCGGCCTCGCTCAGCGGCAGGCCCGGAGGGCAGCCATCGATGACGCAACCGATCGCAATACCATGCGATTCGCCGAAAGTGCTAACAGAAAACAGCTTGCCAAAGGAATTACCGGACATAGGGAGCAGAGTGAGTAGACTGAGGGAATCTCTCAATTCTACCAGTCCCCCGCGCCGGCCGTGGCAAGCATGCCGAAATAGTACTTATCAGTACTATTAAAATGTCGTTATTGGTGACAGGAAAGCACTGAAATGATCGTTCTGCCTAACAATTCCCTATATACTTGAAATCAAGAACACCGAGATATCTGGAGAAGCGACACATGCCCCCATCGATCACGCCCCTTGACCCAAACAAGGACGATCAGGACGATCTGGTATTCTTGGAGGAACATCCGGCGGAACCGGCAGCGCACGCTTCCCGCGAGGTGTGGCGCGTGATGATCATCGACGACGACGAAGACGTCCATTCCACCACCACGTTTGCGCTCGGCAACCTGGACATGCAGCAGCGTCCGCTGGAGTTCGTCCACGCCTATTCCGCCAGCCAGGCCCGCGAAATGCTCAAGCACGAGCACGACATCGCCGTCATCCTGCTCGACGTGGTGATGGAACAGGACGACGCCGGCCTGCACCTGGTGCGCTACATCCGCGAAACGCTCAAGCTTGCCGACGTGCGCATCATCCTGCGCACCGGCCAGCCCGGCTACGCGCCGGAAATCGACGCCATCCGCGACTACGACATCAACGATTACAAGACCAAGTCCGAGCTGACCCGCATCAAGCTGTTCACCACGGTGACGGCGGCGATCCGCTCCTACGAACAGATCCGCAAGATCAGCAACAGCCGGCGCGGCCTGGACCAGATCGTCCACGCCAGCACCGAGCTGATGTCGCTGCACGGCGTGCACAATTTCGCCGCCGGCGTGCTGGCCCAGATCGCCTCGCTGCTGCGCCAGCCGGCCAACGGTGTGCTGTGCGTACAGGAATGCCCGGACAGCGGCTGCCACGAGCTGATGGCCATGGCCGCCGCCGGCAGCTACGCCAACCTGGATGGGCAGCAGCTGACCGTGCGCAACGAGCCGCGCGTGACCGAAGCCATGGAACGCTCACTGGACGAGCGCCGCAACCACTACGGCAACGGCTGCATCACGCTGTACTTCGCCGGCAAGGCCAGCCGCGCCTTTGTCGCTTTTATGCTGGTGGACCGCCCGGTGACCGAACTGGAAGAGCGGCTGCTGGAAGTCTTTTGCAGCAACGTCGCCGTGGGGCTGGACAACGTCGAGCTGGTGTCGCACCTGCACAACGCGGCCTTTTACGACCAGCTCTCCAAGCTGCCCAACCGCACCCGCCTGGTGGAGATCCTGGACGCCACGCTGGCCGGTCCAGCCAAGCAGGACGCCAGCGTGGCGCTGGTGGACCTGGACCACTTTGCCGAAACCAACGACGCGCTCGGCCACCAGTTCGGCGACCTGCTGCTGCTGGCCGTGGCCGACCGCCTGCAAACCAACCTGGGACAGCAACTGACGGTGGCGCGCATCGGCGGCGACATCTTCTGCGTGCTGGGCGACGCGGCGCAAGTGAATCCGGCCATGATCCTGGCGCTGTTCCAGGTGCCGTTCAGCATAGACGGCCAGGACGTGCAGCTGTCCGCCACGCTGGGCCTGGTACGCCTGGCCGAGCACGACGGCAGCGGCGCCGACGCGCTGAAGGATGCCGACATCGCCCTCAAGCGCGCCAAGACCCAGCAGCGCGCCGGCCACTTCTACTTCTCCCGCAGCATGGGCGTGGAGATCCGCGAACGGGTGCGCATGATGCACGCGCTGCGCACCGCCTTCGGCCAGAACCAGCTGTTCGTGGTGTACCAGCCGCAGATCGATCTGGCCACGCGCCGCCCGGTGGGCTGCGAAGCGCTGCTGCGCTGGCAGACGCCGGACGGCAAGTTCATCTCGCCGGACCGCTTCATTCCGATTGCCGAGTACTCCGGCCTGATCATCGACCTGGGCGAATGGGTAATGCGCACCGCCTGCCGCGAACTGGTGACGCTGCGCGCGGCCGGCCACGACAACTTCACCATGTCGATCAACGTCTCGCAGGTGCAGTTCCGCCACCCCTACTTCCTCGAGATGCTGCGCCGAGCGCTGGCCGACACCGGGGCGCCGCCGGAATTCGTGGAGCTGGAGATCACCGAATCGATGGCGATGGAAGAGCCGGACCTGCTGATCAAGATGCTGGGCCAGATCAAGCAAACCGGCGTCAGCATCGCAATCGACGATTTCGGCACCGGTTTCTCCTCGCTGTCCTACTTGCAGCGGCTGCAAATCGACCGCCTGAAGATAGACCGCGCCTTCGTCACCGAGATCACCGGTTCGGCGCGTGGCAGCAGCATCGCCGAGATGGTGATCCAGCTGGGCCGCAACCTGGGCCTGGCAGTGATTGCGGAAGGGGTGGAGGACGAGCGGCAGGCGCAGATCCTGCAATCGCTGGGCTGCCCGCTGGCGCAAGGCTTCCTGTTTGCCCGCCCAATGACGGCGGAGGCCCTGAACGGGTGGCTCAACAACGACGCCCTCGAAGGCGTGGCTTGAATAAAAAAACGCTATCCGATGGATAGCGTTCTTCGTTGTGGCCGCCGGATTCAGTCGGCCGGCTGTTCTTCCTCTGCCGGCCAGTCGCGGATATACGCCTTGAGCATGCGGTTCTCGAAGCTCTGCGCTTCCAGCACCGCGCGCGCCACGTCGTAGAACGAGATCACGCCCAGCAGGGTTTTCGCGTTCATCACCGGCAGATAGCGCGCATGCTTTTCCAGCATGATGCGGCGCACTTCGTTGACTTCCGTGTCCGGTGTCACCGTGATCGGGTGGTCTTCCATGTGCTTGCGCACCGTGCCGCCACCGACCGAGCCGTCGTTCTCGTGCAGCGCCTTCAGCACTTCGCGGAAGGTCAGCATGCCGACCAGGTCGCCGAACTCCATCACCACCAGCGAGCCGATGTCTTTCTCGGCCATGGTTTTCGCCGCTTCAGACAAGGGCTGGTCGGGCTTGATGGTATAGAGGATGTTGCCTTTAACTTGAAGAATTTCGGAGACTTTCATTTTGGGCCGTCCTGTCCGTGTGAATGGGATTTGTAGTTATTGTAAGCCTTACTGCGAATGTAGCGTATGCCCGGAGAAAAATCCAGTGTTGCGCAATATCAAATATTGCATGTTGTGCGCGTCTGGTGTGCGCGGTACGATCTTGCCACCTCAATAACCCAAAACGAGACATCCATGAGCGGTCCCCACTACCCTGGCTTCGATACGCTTGCCCTTCACGCAGGCGCCGCGCCCGACCCGGCCACCGGCGCACGCGCGACGCCGATCCATTTCACCTCGTCCTTTGCCTTCCGCGATTCCGACCATGCCGCCGCGCTGTTCAACATGGAGCGCGCGGGCCACGTCTACTCCCGCATCTCCAACCCCACCAACGCCGTGCTGGAAGAACGCATCGCGGCGCTGGAGGGCGGCGTGGCGGGCATCGCCACCGCCAGCGGCCAGGCCGCCATGCACCTCGGCCTGGCCACCATCGCCGGCGCCGGTTCGCACATCGTGGCCTCGCGCGCGCTGTACGGCGGCTCGCACAACCTGCTGGGCTACACGCTCAAGCGCTTCGGCATCGAGACCAGCTTCGTCGATCCGCGCGACCTCGACGCCTGGCGCGCCGCCATCCGGCCCGCAACCAAAGTGCTGTTCGCCGAAACGCTGGGCAATCCGGGGCTGGATGTGCTGAACGTGCCGGCCGTGGCGGCGCTGGCACACGAGCATTGCCTGCCGCTGATGCTGGACTCCACCTTCACCACGCCGTATCTGTTGAAACCCTTCGACCACGGCGCCGACCTGGTGTTCCATTCGGCCACCAAGTTCCTGTGCGGGCATGGCACTGCCATCGGCGGCCTGCTGGTGGACGGCGGCACTTTCGACTGGCAAGCCGCCTATGACAAGACCGGCCGGTTCGCCGAGCTGTGCGAGCCGTACGAGGGCTTCCACGGCATGGTGTTCGCCGAGGAATCCACCGTGGCGCCGTTCGCGCTGCGGGCCCGGCGCGAGGGCCTGCGCGACTTCGGCGCCGTCATGAGCCCGCACAACGCCTTTGCCGTGCTGCAGGGCATAGAGACGCTGGGCATGCGCATGGAACGGCACGTGGCCAATACACGCAAGGTGGTCCAGTTCCTGCTATCGAATCCGGCGGTGGAGTCGGTGTCCTATCCCGAGCTGGAATCCCACCCGGACTACGAATTGGCCAAGACGCTGCTGCCGAAGGGCTGCGGCGCCGTATTCTCATTTACCATCAAGGGCGACCGCGCGGCAGGACGGCGCTTTGTCGACAGCCTGAAGGTGTTCTCGCACCTGGCCAACGTCGGCGACGCCAAGTCGCTGGTCATCCACCCGGCTTCCACCACGCATTTCCGCGTGCCGGCCGAGCAACTGGCCGCATCGGGCATCGCCGAAGGCACCATGCGCCTGTCGGTGGGCCTGGAGGACGTGGACGACCTGATCGAAGACCTGGCGCGCGGCCTCAAGCTGTCGCAGAAAGGAGGCTGAGATGCTGCTTCAAATCGATGGCGCGGCAGCCTACTGCTACACCGGAGGCAAAACCTTCGACGCGGCCCTGCCCGCCGTGGTCTTCATCCACGGCGCGCAGAACGACCATTCGGTATGGGCGCTGCAGAGCCGCTACCTGGCGCACCACGGCTACGGCGTGCTGGCGGTGGACCTGCCCGGCCATGGCCGCAGCAAGGGTGCGGCCAAGCGCAGCGTGGAGGAGATGGCCGACTGGCTGCTGGCGGTGCTGGACGCGGCCGGCGCGGCGCAGGCCGCGCTGGTGGGACACAGCATGGGGTCGCTGATCGCGCTGGAGCTGGCGCACCGCGCGCCGCAGCGCGTCGCCAAGCTGGCCATGCTGGGGACGGCCTACCCGATGAAGGTATCGGACGCGCTGCTGGATACTTCGCGCGACAACGAGCAGGCCGCCATCGACATGGTGAACATCTACTCGCATTCGAGCATGGCGCAAAAGCCCTCCTGCCCCGGCCCCGGCTTTTCGGTGATGGGCGGCGCGCGCCGACTGATGCAGCGCATGTCGGCACTGAACCCCGAGCAGCTGTTCTACACGGACTTTTACGCCTGCAACGCCTACGCCAACGGCGAACCGGCGGCGCAGGCGGTGCGCTGCCCTGCCCTGTTCATCTTCGGCGGCAAGGACGTGATGACGCCGCCGAAATCCGCCAGGCTGCTCACCGCCGCCATCCCGCATGGCCAGGTGGTGCAGGTTGACGCGGGCCACTCGCTAATGTCCGAGCAGCCCGACGCGGTACTCGATGCGCTGGCGGCATTCCTGCGCCAGTAGCAAATCAGTGGCAAGGCCGGTGCGGCAGCGCGTGGATGAATTCCGTCACCGCCCCGGCCAGCGCCGGGGCCAGCGGCAGCGCCGGGTTCGAATAGGAAGCCATCTGCCGGGCCGGGTCCGCAGGCACCTGCTTCAGCACATGGTTCATGCCGTCCACCATCAGCAGCCGCGCAGCCGGATTGGCTTTTGCCAGCATTGCGGCCTGCCGGGTATCGACCTGGATATCCGTCGTGCCTTGCGCCACCAGCAGCGGCATCTTCAGCCTGGCGAATTCCTGTGCCGGCACATACTTGAACCACGACGCCATGTAGGGCTGCACGCCGGGACGGTAGAAGGCCTGGAGCTGCGGCGGCAGTTTGCCGGGCCGCCGGCCCCGTTCGAGCGCCGTGAGTATCTTGTCGTTGGCCCGGGCCAGCTCGGGCGGCAGCTTGGGATCAAGCTGGCCGCGCAGCAGCGTGGATGCGCGTTCGGCAGGGCCGGATAGCGAGATGAAGCCATCGGCGCCTGCCTGGCGCGCCGCCAGCATGCCGATCAGCGAGCCTTCGCTGTGGCCTATCACGGTAACCGACGCATAGCGCCCCTCTTGCCTTAGCTGCCTCACCCAGGCGGCGGCGTCCTCCGTATAGGATTCAAAGCGCAACTGCGCCTCGTTCGCCCCTGCGCGCACGCTCGCGCCGATGCCGCGCTTGTCGTAGCGCACGCTGGCAATGCCGGCCTCGGCCAGCGCCTGCGCCAGCATCTTCAGGCTGTTGTTAGCGCCGGGCAGCAGCTTGCTGTTGCCGTCACGGTCCGTTGGCCCGGAACCGGCGATAATCAGCGCGGCCGGTACGCAGCCCAGCGGCAAAGGCACCATGAGCGTGCCCTGCACTTCGCCGGTCGGCGTGGACAGCGTGGCCGCGCGCGGCAATGCGGTGTGCGGGCTTGCGCCCGCTGCGCGCTCCGGCACCTGCCCGGCGCCGTTGGCGGAAGCGGCTGCCAGCGCCAGGCACAGCGCCAGGCCTGGCACGCCATCCAGCTTCACCGGCCGGGAGGCGGCCCCCGCCAGCCGGTTTTCGCCGCCGCTCATGGCCGCGACAAATCAATGCCGTACAGCGCCAGCCCCTTGCCGGCGCCATCGTCGGCCTGCAACTGGGTGACATTGTCCAGCCCCGCCGCGCGCGCCAGATCGAACTTGCCGGGCGCCGAGTGGAACACCACCGGGCCTTGGGTCCTGACCGGCGCGAAACGCCAGCTGCGCGCCGCGCCGTGGCTCGCGCGCTTGAGCGACCTGGTGCGCTGGACGTAGGCGATCAGCACGTCGCGGTTGGCGTCGGGCGAGGCGAAGACGGTGCTGCTGCCGTCCACGCCGGGGAAACCGCCGCCGCCCGATGCGCGGTAGTTGTTGGTCGCCACCAGGAACTCCTGCGCGTCCCGCACCGGCTTGCCCCGGTAGCTCAGGTCGCGGATGCGGCGGCCCTGGGGCTGCGTCACGTCGATGCGGTAGCTCACGTCGGGGCTGGTCAGCATGTCGAAGTTGTAGCCGGCGAAACCGGAATTGACCAGCTCCTGCGGTGCAGTCTGCGACGGATCGATCGTGTTGAAACGGCTGGCAGCCTTCTCCAGCCAGGCTTTCAGCCCTGCGCCGTCCACCTTGACGCCCGATAGCGTATTCGGATACAGGTACAGGTCTGCCGCATTGTTCAGCGCGATGGCGCCTTGCTTCACGTCCGTATAGTCACCCGGGCCGGCGGCGCCGGACTTGAACGGCGCGGAAACCGACAGCACCGGCAGCTGCGCGTACTGCGGCAGGTTGGCGCGCACATAGTCGGCAAGATAGGCGGCCTGCGCCTCGTTGACGGCCTGCACCGCGCTCACGTCGCCCACGTCCGCGAAATAGGAAGTCATTGGGAAATCGGTGCTGCCGAGCGGGGTCTGCACATAGCGGATGGTGGCCGCATGCTCCGCCGCCACCAGTTCGGCGATGGCCGGATCGGCCGCTACGTAGCGCTTCGCCGCAGCGCCGCCAGCCATTTCGCCCGAGGCCGGCGCCGGCTGCGCCGGCAGCAGCGTGCTGCGCGCCTCTACCGTGGTCTGCGCCTTGTCCACCAGCCAGCGCTGGCCGTCGCGCTTCAGGCGCAGGCCGATCACGCCCAGGTGCTTGCCCCACAGGCTGGCCATCACGGTCGGCACGCCATGCACCGTCCCTTTCGCCTTGTCGACGCCGGGCAGGTTGAACGGCGCCGAACTGCTGGCCGGGTTCGGAAACGCCTCGTGCGCATGCCCGAGCAGCATGGCGTCGATCCCCGGCACCTGGGCCAGGTACAGGCCGGCGTTCTCCATCTGCGGCGTGTACGGCGCACCATCCAGCCCGCCGTGCAGGATCGCCACCACGATGTCGGCGCCTTGCGCCCGCATCTGCGGCACGTACTTCAGCGCCGACTCGCGCACGCCCTCGGCATACACGCGCCCCTCCAGCCAGCGCTTGTCCCAGCCCAGGATGCCCGGCGGCGTGAAGCCGATGATGCCGACTTTCACGCGCGCCTGCAGCGGCTTGCCGTCCGCACCGGTGGCCTCAATGCGCTTGTCCAGGATGGCGAATGGCTGGAACAGCGGCCGCTTCGTCTTGGCACTGTAGATATTGGCCAGCACCAGCGGAAACGAGGCGCCTGCGCAGCGCGGGGCGGCAGGATCCACGCCTTCCACGTCGAAGCGGGCGCCGGTCACCTGGCTCAGGTACGGCAGGCCATAATTGAAGTCGTGGTTGCCCAGCCCGCCGCCTTCCACACCCAGCCGGTTCAAGGCTTTGTAGACCGCCAGCGTTTCGCCGCAGCCCACCGGCGCCGCCAGCGCCTGGTAGTCGGCCAGCGCCGTGCCCTGGATCGTGTCGCCGTTGTCGAGCAGCAGCGTGTTCGGGAACTCCGCGCGCGCCTGCCGGATCAGCGTGGCCGTGCGCTCGACACCCAGCGACGCATCCGGCGCCAGTTTGTAATAGTCGTAGCTCAGCACGTTGGCATGCAGGTCCGACGTCTCCAGCAGTGCCAGCGTGGCCTGCGCGCCGTCCGGCGCGGCGGCCGGCAATCCGGCATGCGAACCTCCCGGCGGCGTGGCGCAAGCGGCCAGTTGAATGAACACAAATGAAGGCAGGAGTCGGCGCATGGCGGCTGGGCGGGCAAAGCAAGGGTTTCAGAAGCGACCGATGATACGCGCCGCCCAGTTCGCTCGCAATGGTTCCCGTGTTCTTCGCCCGATGCGGCATGAATCAAGGCGGCGCCATTCTCTTCCATGCCGTGCGTGCGGCCATCGTGCGCTCGAACCAGTTCCTGACAGTCTCCCAGGAGAAGTTGCACCACCTGCTGCGCGCTACGAAACAGCGTTTCGAGCAGCAACTGCAGGAAAACCTGCTTGCGGTGCTGTGCGAGCCGGGCGAAGAGCTTACCCGCCATCTGCGCGGCACCCTGCTCGAAATGATCGACATGCCGGCCCGGCATGGCGGACAACACGCGTAGCCACGACTAAGGGGAGATGCGACCAAGCTGCTGCTGTCCCGCCTGCTGCTGGGGCTGAGCCTCAATGCCAAACCTGACGTGCTCCTTGTGCCGTGACAGGGGCATACACTCGTCATTATTGCCAATTAGTCAAGGAGCTCATCATGCAAATGAGAACCGAAGAAACCATCTGAGGCAGCGCCCTGCGCGGCACGGCGGCCAAGCCCGTGCCGCCGGCGGCGCGCGCAGTGAAATGCGCTATAAGGGCTTGCGTCCTCTAGGGTATAATCCAAGGTTTGATTACACCACTAGAAGACCAAGATCATGGAAGCCGAACGCATCAACGCCCTCTCCGCCCTGCTCGCCGATCTGACGACCCGCGAAGCCGAACTTCGGAGGTATCTTTGACTTCACTGTCAAGTCGGAGAAACTCGAGCAAGTAAACGAAGAACTGGAAGACCCCAGCGTCTGGAATGACCCGAAACGCGCCCAGGACCTGGGCCGCGAAAAGAAGGCGCTGGAAGCCATCGTCCACACCCTGACCAAGGCTGACGCCGACCTGAAAGACATGGCCGACCTGTTCGCCATGGCCAAGGAAGAAGGCGACGACGACACGCTGGAAGCGGTCATCGCCGACACCGAAGAGATCAAGGCCGTCATCGAGGGCATGGAATTCCGCCGGATGTTCAACAATCCGATGGACCCGAACAACTGCTTCATCGACATCCAGGCCGGCGCCGGCGGCACCGAAGCCCAGGACTGGGCCTCCATGCTGCTGCGCCAGTACCTGCGCTATTGTGAGCGCAAGGGCTTCAAGGTCGAGGTGATGGAACAGTCCGACGGCGAGGTGGCCGGCATCAAGACCGCCACCCTGAAGGTCGAGGGCGACCACGCCTACGGCTATCTGCGCACGGAGACCGGCGTGCACCGCCTGGTGCGCAAGTCCCCGTTCGACTCGGCCAACGGCCGCCATACCTCGTTTACGTCGCTGTTCGTGTACCCGGAAGTGGATGATTCGATCGACATCGAGATCAACCCGGCCGACCTGCGCATCGATACCTACCGCGCGTCCGGCGCCGGCGGCCAGCACATCAACAAGACCGACTCCGCGGTACGCCTGACGCACGGCCCGTCCGGCATCGTGGTGCAGTGCCAGAACGACCGTTCGCAGCACCGCAACAAGGCCGAGGCGATGGACATGCTGAAAGCCAAGCTGTACGAACTGGAACTGCGCAAGCGCATGAGCGAGCAGCAGAAGCTGGAAGACTCCAAGACCGACGTCGGCTGGGGCCACCAGATCCGCTCCTACGTGCTGGACCAGTCGCGCATCAAGGACTTGCGCACCGGCTTCGAAACCGGCAACACCAAGGGCGTGCTGGACGGCGACCTGGACGAGTTCATCTCGGCATCCCTCAAGCAAGGCGTCTAATGGCTCAGGCATCCCGCGCGTTCATCTTCGACATGGACGGCACCATCGTCGATAACATGGCCTTCCACACCAAGTCGTGGCTGGCCTTCTTCGAGCGGCGCGGCCACGCGCTGGACGCGGACGAGTTCTTCCGCGCCACGGCGGGCCGCCAGGGCCATGAAATCATGCGCAGCTACCTCGGCGAGCACATCACCAAGGAAAGCAGCGCGGAGCTGGATGCAGAGAAAGAAGCGCTGTACCGCGAGCTGTACGGCCCGCACCTGGCAACCGTGCCCGGATTCGACCAGCTGATCGCAGGCGCCAAGGCCGACGGCGTGGCGCTGGCCGTGGCCACCGCGGCCCCGAACGACAACATCGTCTTCACGCTGGACGGGCTGGATCTGCGCAAGCATTTCAACACTGTGGTCGGCGCGGCCGACGTGGCGCGCGGCAAGCCGAATCCAGACGTGTTCCTGCTGGCGGCCGAGCGCTGCGGCGTGCCGCCCGAGCATTGCATCGTGTTCGAGGACGCGCCGCTGGGCGTGGAAGCGGCACGCCGCGCCGGCATGCGCGCGGTGGTGCTGACCACCACCCTGCCGGCCGGGGCCTTTGCCGAATTCGACAACGTGATCTGCGTGGCGCGCGACTTCAGCGAGCTCAATATCGCTGAACTCTTTGCAGCTGAAATTAATTAATCTACTAAATACAATCATGACTACGGATAACCAAGAACAAGCAGCCGCCCCGCAGGACGAGAACAAGATCATCGCCGAGCGCCGCGCCAAGCTGGCCGCCATCCGCGAACAGGGCGTGGCCTTCCCGAACGACTTCAAGCCGCAGCACAAGGCTGCGGACCTGCACATCCAGTACGGCGAAAAGACCCGCGAAGAGCTGGAAGCCACTCCGGTGGAAGTGGTGCTGGCCGGCCGCATGATGCTCAAGCGCGAAGCCGGCAAGAAGGCTGCCTTCGCCACGCTGCAGGATTCCTCCGGCGCCAAGGCCGACGGCCGCATCCAGATCTACGCCACGCTGGACCTGACGGGCGAAGCGGCCATGGCTGCGCTGCACCACTACGACCTGGGCGACATCCTGGGCGTGACCGGCACCCTGTTCAAGACCAAGACCGACGAACTGACCATCAAGGTCACCGAACTGCGCCTGATCACCAAGTCGCTGCGCCCGCTGCCGGACAAGTTCCACGGCCTGGCCGACCAGGAAACCAAGTACCGCCAGCGCTACGTGGACCTGATCATGAGCGAGGAAACCCGCCGCACCTTCAAGGCCCGCACCGCCGCCATGTCGTCGATCCGCCGCTTCATGGAAAAGAACGAGTTCATGGAAGTGGAAACGCCGATGCTGCACACCATTCCAGGTGGCGCCGCAGCCAAGCCTTTCATCACCCACCACAACGCGCTGGACATGCAGATGTACCTGCGCATCGCGCCCGAGCTGTACCTGAAGCGCCTGGTGGTGGGCGGCTTCGACCGCGTATTCGAGATCAACCGCAACTTCCGCAACGAAGGCGTGTCGATCCGTCACAACCCTGAATTCACCATGATGGAGTTCTACGCGGCCTACACCGACTACAAGTGGCTGATGGACTTCACCGAAGCCGTTATCCGCCAGGCCGCCGTCGACGCGCACGGCACCGCCACCCTGACCTACGGCGGCCGCGAGCTGGACCTGGCCAAGCCGTTCCACCGCCTGACCATCGTGGAAGCGATCAACAAGTACGCGCCGGGCTACACCGAGGCGCAGTTGAACGACGCGGAATTCATCAAGGCGGAACTGAAGAAGTTCGGCGTCAAGCCGCACGCGCACTCGGGCCTGGGCGCGCTGCAACTGGCGCTGTTCGAAGAGACCGCCGAGTCGCAGCTGTGGGAACCGACCTACATCATCGACTACCCGGTTGAAGTGTCGCCGCTGGCGCGCGCCTCGGACACCCGCGAAGGCATCACCGAGCGCTTCGAGCTGTTCATGGTGGGCCGCGAGATCGCCAACGGCTTCTCCGAGCTGAACGACGCGGAAGACCAGTCGGCGCGCTTCCTGGCGCAGGTTGCCGCCAAAGAAGCCGGCGACGACGAAGCCATGTTCTACGACGCGGACTACATCCGCGCGCTGGAATACGGCATGCCGCCGGCCGGCGGCTGCGGCATCGGCATCGACCGCCTGATGATGATCATCACCGATTCGCCGAACATCCGCGACGTGCTGCTGTTCCCGCACCTGCGCAAGGAAGACTGATCGGGGACCGATCTTCCGACGCACGCAAGAAGCCGCCCGGCCAGCAAGCCCGGCGGCTTTTTTTTACGTCCGTTTGCGCCGTCTCAGCAGGCAGCCGGGTTCGCTTGACGCACGACAGGGCGCGGCGCAGCATGGGGCAATGAACGGGCCGCCCACCAGGGAAGAGATCGACGCCAAGCTGGACAATGTTCGCATGTCCGCCGAGGTCTTCTTTGCCCGCATGGACGCACGCTGCGCCCGCATGGAAGCAGAGCTAAGCGCGTTCAAGGCGGAAATGGATGTGAGACTTGCGGCGTTCGAAGCAAGACTCGAGGCGAAACTCGACGCAAAGCTCGCCGCCCCGTACAAGGCCATGATCATCACGGCCATCACCTCTACGCTCACCATCATCCTCGGCGTGGGCGCCATCAACGCGACGGTGTTCACCGGCATGCTGGCCGGGCTCGACAAGGGCGAGGAACTGGGCGCCATGTACACCAAGCTCGGGCAACGCATGGTGGAGCAGGATGCGCAATTCAACCAGATGATACTGAAGCAGCGCGAGGACTTTGCGCGCCTGGAAGCCAGGCAGCGCGAGGAGTTTGCCCGCCTGGGCGTCAAGCAGCGCGAGGAATTCGCGCGCATCGACGCCAGCCTGGACGCGCGCTTCGCGGAAGAAAGGGCCGAGCGCGCGCGCCAGCGGAACCGGCGCGCGCCCGGGCCTTAGGCAGCTGTTACTGGACGATGCGGTAGCAAGGCGTGTATGCCTTGCCGGCCAGCTTCATCCGGCTTTGCGCCACGAAGGACGCCAGCAGCGAGTCCATCGGCCCCATGATGGACGGGTCACCGTGGATTTCGAAGTGGCCGTACTTCTCGATGGCGCGAATACCCTCGTCCTTCACATTGCCAGCCACCACGCCCGAAAACGCCCGGCGCAAGTTGGCCGCCAGCAGGTGCGTGGCCTGGTTTTTGTGCAGGCTCAGGTTGCGCATGTTCTCGTGCGTTGGCGCGAACGGCTTCTGGAATTCCTGGTCGATTTTCAGCGCCCAGTTGAAGTAATAAGCGTCGCTGCGCGCCTTGCGGAATTCGCGCACTTCCTTGATGCCGGCCTGCATTTCGCGCGCCACCAGTTCCGGGTCGTCCACGATGATCTTGTAGCGCTTCTGCGCCTCGGGGCCCAGTGTGTCGGCGATGAACTGGTTGATCTGCACGAAATACTCGCGCGAGGTTTCCGGACCGGTGAACACCAGCGGGAACGGAATATCCGCGTTCTCCGGGTGCAGCAGGATGCCGAGGATGTACAGGATCTCCTCCGCCGTACCGGCGCCGCCCGGGAACACCACGATGCCATGGCCGGCGCGCACGAACGCCTCCAGCCGCTTCTCGATGTCCGGCATGATGACCAGGTCATTGACGATGGGGTTGGGCGACTCGGCCGCGATAATGCCCGGCTCGGAAATGCCCAGGTAGCGGCCCTGGTGCGTGCGCTGCTTGGCGTGGCCGATGGTGGCGCCTTTCATCGGCCCCTTCATCGCACCGGGACCGCAGCCGGTGCAGATGTCCAGACCGCGCAAGCCCATCTGGTAGCCCACTTCTTTCGAATAATTGTATTCCGCGCGGTTGATCGAGTGGCCGCCCCAGCACACCACCAGGTTCGGGTTCAGGTGTGGCTTCAGCACGTTGGCATTGCGCAGGATGTGGAATACCGCGTCGGTAATGCCGTCCGTGCGGCTCAGGTCGAACTTCGGATTGTCCGTCACTTCATTGCTGACAAAGACGATATCGCGCAGCACCGCAAACAAATGCTCGTGGATGCCTTTGATCATCTTGCCGTCGACGAAGGCGATGGCCGGCGCGCCCTTGATGTCGAGCTTGATACCGCGCTCGCGCTGCATGATGTTGATGTCGAACGACTTGTAACGCTCCAGCAATTCCTTTCCATCGTCGATAGTGCTACCGCAGTTCAGCACCGCCAGGGCGCAGTTGCGGAAGATGTTGTACAGCCCGCCCTTGCCGGAATCGAGCAACTTTATGACTTCCGCCTTGGAAAGCACTTCCAGCATGCCTTCAGGGGAAATGAGGGTATCGACAACGTCATGTTCCATGGTGCCATTCCTTTTCTAGATCCACACAACAAATCTACAACGCAACTCTTGAGCTTGCGACACCAATATACGACAACTCCAGCGCTTTGGGGCCGGAGTTTGATAGGGAACGCCTATCGCTTAGCCCGCGCTCGTTGCGAGTTTAGCCATATTGCTGCGGCGCAGCAAGCTAATTGCTGGACATAAGTGCGCGGTAGATTAAAATGGCGCCCTGTTGGGACTCGGACCACCGGCAACCACGCTACAAGCGCGCTTGCTTAGTCCGGTCCCATATTTTTTTATCTAATCAAAAAATTTTTCAGGAGAAGCCGCATGAGCGGTGCAACTACGCAGAGCCCGGAAGTCAACCTTCCCGAGTTCAAACAGATCCTGGGCCATCCGGCCCCGCTGTGGATGCTATTCATGACCGAGTTCTGGGAGCGCTTCGCGTTCTACGGCATCCGGTGGGCATTAGTGCTGTACATCGTGGCCCAGTTCTTCGGTGGCGACGCCGCCGGCCAGGCCAGCGCCAACCTCACTTACGGCTCCTACCTGGCCCTGGTGTACGCGGCGGCGCTGTTCGGCGGCTACGTGGCCGACCGCGTGCTCGGCTACCAGCGCTCGATCCTGGTAGGCGCCGTGTTCATGGCGGCCGGCCTGTTCGCCATCGCCATCCCGGACGACACCATCTTCAAGATCGGCCTGGCCACCATCATCGTCGGTAACGGCCTGTTCAAACCGAACATCTCGACCATGGTCGGCAAGCTGTACAGCGTAGCCGATCCGCGCCGCGATTCCGGCTTCACCATCTTCTACATGGGCATCAACACCGGCGCGCTGATCGCCCCGGTGCTGACCCAGGTGCTGGCCGAGCAAGTGTTCGGCGTCGACGGCATGCCTTCCTACAAGGTAGTCTTCATGGCCGCCGGCGTGGGCATGATCATCAGCCTGATCTGGTTCTTCATCGGCCGCGCACAGCTGAAAGGCATCGGTGCGCCCGATCCTGCCGCCATGGGCATGGGCCGCGTGCTGTACGTGGTGCTGGGCGCCCTGGCCGTGATCCCGGTGGTCTACCTGCTGCTGGCAGTGGGCGCCGCCAAGCTGCAAGTGGTGCTGACGGTGCTGTTCCTGATCCTGGCCGCCATGCTGATGATCGAAGGCTTCCGCAACGGCGCCGTGGCGCGCGACAAGGTCATCGCCATGATGGTGATCTTCACCTTCAACATCATGTTCTGGATGTTCTTCGAGCAGGCCGGCAGTTCCTTCACCTTCCTGGCCGATAACATCGTGCGCCGCGACTTCGGCGGCTGGACCTTCCCGACCGCCTGGTTCCAGACCGTGAACTCGATCGCCATCATCGCCTGTGCGCCGATTGTCGCCACCGCCTGGGTGATGCTGGCCAAAAAGAACGCCAATCCGTCCATCCCGCGTAAGTTCGGCCTGGGCATCCTGTTCAATGCAGCCGCCTTCGGCCTGCTGTGGTTCTCGCTGTCCTCGCTGGTTGGCGCCGACAGCAAGATCCCATTCTGGACCCTGTTCATGGTGTACGTGATCCAGTCCGTGGGCGAGCTGTGCCTGTCGCCTATCGGCCTGTCCATGGTCACCAAGCTGGCCCCTACCCGCCTGGTAGGCCTGGGCATGGGCGGCTGGTTCCTGTCCACCGGCATCGGCAACAACCTGTCGGGCATCTTCGCTTCCCACGCCTCCGGCGAAAGCGGCATGTCGGTCACCACTGCACTGTCGGCCTATACCCAGGGCTTCTGGATCCTGATGGCTGGCGGCGTGCTGCTGTTCCTGATCGCACCGCTGATCCAGAAACTGATGCACGGCGTGAAGTAAGCGTGGTTTGAACTTCCGCGCACCATGAGAAACGGCAGCCCAGGCTGCCGTTTTTTTATGCCTGCAAGGGATGCAAGGCCATCCATTCCGTCAGCCGCGCGCCCGCGCCGGGCGGCACGTGCAACCCGAGCTTGGAGCGCCGCCACAGGATGTCATCGGCCGTCGCGGCCCATTCGTAGCGGCGCAGGTAGTCCACTTCGGCCTGGTACAGCGCCGGCTCCAGTTCCGGCCCCATGTCCTCCAGCTTCACGCGCCCGGCCAGCAAGGTGTGGATGCGCGTGCCGTACGCGCGCGCGTAGCGCGCCACCAGGGTACGCGGCAGCCACCGGTACTGCTGCAGCAGCTTGTCGCGCCACTCGTCGTAGCGCAGCACGGCGCAATTTTGCGGCGTGTCGCCGTACAGGTCGCCGCCCGGCAGGCAGGCCTTGGCCGTCCATCCCGGCTTGCGGTTGTCCAGCGCCTTGCACAGCAGGTCCACCGCTTCCTCGGCCAGCTTGCGGTAGGTGGTGATCTTGCCGCCGAAGATGCTCAGCAGCGGGGCCTGCCCAGCGCCATCGCCACTGTCCATTTCCAGCCGGTAGTCGCGCGTGACCGCCTTGGCGTCCTGCGCCTCGTCCTCCACCAGCGGCCGCACGCCCGCGTAGCTCCACACCACGTGCTCCGGCCGCACCGGCGCCTTGAAATACTGGCTGACCAGCTCGCACAGATAGGACACCTCCTCGGCGTCGATCGCGACCCGGTTCGGGTCGCCCTTGTAATCCAGGTCGGTGGTGCCGATCAGCGTGTAGTCCTGCTCGTAGGGAATGGCGAACACGATGCGGCCGTCGCGGTTCTGGAAGATGTAGGCGTGGTCGTGCTCGAAAATGCGCTTGACCACGATATGGCTGCCCTTGATCAGCCGCAGGTGCTGGCTGCGCCGCTGCGGCAGCGCCTGGCCCAGCAGGCTGGCGGTCCAGGGACCGGCCGCGTTGACCACGCCGCGCGCGCGCACTTCGGTTTCCGCACCGTCCGGGCCGCGCAGGGTGGCGTACCAGCTGCCGCCGTCCTCGCTGCGCCGCAGCGCGGTGCAGGCGGTGCGGGTCTTGACGGCGGCGCCGTGCATGCAGGCGTCCATGGCGTTCAGCACCACCAGGCGGGCGTCGTCCACCCAGCCGTCCGAATACACAAAACCGCGTTTGAACTCGGGCTTGAGGGGCCGCCCCGCCACATGGCAGCCCAGGCGGATGCCGCTGGAGCCGGGCAGCAGCTCGCGCTTGGCCAGGAAGTCGTACAGGAACAGGCCGGCGCGTATCAGCAGCGCAGGCCGCTGGCCGGGCGCGTGCGGCATGACAAAACGCAGCGGGCGCATGATGTGCGGGGCGGCGCGCAGCAGCACTTCCCGCTCGATCAGCGCCTTGCGCACCAGCGAGAATTCATAATATTCGAGGTAGCGCAGGCCACCGTGTATCAGCTTGGTGGACGCGGAGGAGGTGTGCGACGCCAGGTCGTCCTTCTCGCACAGCACCACGCACAGGCCGCGCCCCGCAGCGTCGCGCGCTATCCCGGCGCCATTGATGCCGCCGCCTATCACCAGCAGATCGCACTCCATGTCGTACCGCACAGCCGTCATTGCCTAGTCATCCGATGTGTTGCGTAGGATAAAGATACGCCATTTATGAAGAATCTGGCAACCCCTGATATGCATATCCGCTCTACATGCTCCCGCCGGCGCCACACGAACAGGCTGTCAGCGCGCGCTGCATCTCTGCCATCTCGTCCACCAGCCAGGCGCGGAAACGCTCGATC
Organism: Massilia sp. Root351; assembly: GCF_001425045.1. Taxonomy (GTDB): domain Bacteria; phylum Pseudomonadota; class Gammaproteobacteria; order Burkholderiales; family Burkholderiaceae_D; genus Rugamonas. The sequence goes on from NZ_LMDJ01000005.1 coordinate 32,739, forward strand.
TTGGGCAGGCGCTCCTTGTTGATGTTGACCAGGAAGCGGTAGCCGGAATGGTAGCTGATGGACCGGCCGGCGATCATGTGCAGGTCGCCCTTGCGCAAGTCCTCGTAGACGATGCTGAACGCGGCCAGCGCCACGCCCTGCCCGGCCACGGCCGCCTGCGCCAGCACGCCCCAGTGGCTATAGCCGCGCGAGACGCTGTAGCCGCCCCGGGGCAGTCCGTTGGCGGCCACATAGCGGTCCCAGTGCACATTGCTGCCCTCGTCCAGCAAAGGCAGGGTGCGCAAATCGGCCAGCGTAAACTCGCTGCGCCCGGGCGGCAGGATGTCCGGACTGTAGACCGCCACCAGCCGCTCATCGAACAGGATGGTGGGATCGCCCGGCTCGTAGGCGCCATAGCGGATGGCCACGTCCACGCTGTCGTCTTCCAGGCTCACGTTGCGGTCGTTGGCGTGCAGGCGGATGTCCAGGTCCGGGTGCAGCCGCGTGAAGTGGGTCAAGCGCGGCGCCAGCCATTTCAGCGCGAACGAATGGGTGCTGGAGATACGCAGCACGCATTCCTCCCCACTCTTCTGCAGCGCCGCCGCCTTGGTGCGCAGCTCGCCCAGCACGCGCGCCACGGTGGCCGAAAAATCGCGCCCTTTCTCGGTCAGGGCCACGTGGCGCGGGTGGCGCAGGAACAGCGCGAAGCCCAGTTCCTCCTCCAGGTTCTTGATCTGCTGGCTGACGGCGGCCGGGGTCTTGTGCAGCTCCTCCGCCGCCAGCTTGAAACTGCCCCAGCGGGCGGCGGACTCCAGGTCGATCAACCCCGACAGGCTGCGCAGCGGCTTGGCCATGCAAACTCCATGAATTAGTTTAACTTGTTCTCAGACTGGCAATTTTCTCGTTTGATCGCCCATCCGCCAGGCGCGACAATGATTCCACACAAACAGGAGATTATCATGCACAAGAATATCTTGGTGATCGGCGGCACGCGCTATTTCGGAAAATTGCTGGTCCAGAAGCTGCTGGCGGCCGGCCACCGTGTCACGCTGGCCACGCGCGGCCGCACTGCGGACAGCTTCGGCAGCCGCGTCCAGCGTATCCTGATAGACCGCCGCGACCATGCCGCCATGCGCGCCGCCTTTGCCGGCAGCCAAGGCTACGATATCGTGTATGACCAGCTGTGCTACACCCCGCTGGACGCCGCTATTGCCGTCGAAGTCTTTGCAGGCAAGGTGGAGCGCTACGTGATGGCGTCCACCATCGAGGTGTACCGGCGCTTGCTGGGCCGCCAGGAAGACCCGTTGACGGAGCTGGACCTGGACCTGCGCACCGTGCGCGTCGACCTGGACTGCCCGTGGAACGACCCGCTGGTGGCCGACGAGAACTACGCCGAGGGCAAACGCCAGGCCGAAGCGGTGCTGTACCGCAGCGGCAAGCTGCCGGTGGTGACGGTGCGCTTCGGCCACGTGCTGGGCGGCGACGACTTCACCGGCCGCCTGGCGTACTACGTGGCGCTGGCGCAATCGGGCCAGGCGCTGCTGTACGCCAACGCCAGCGCGGCCAGCTCCTTTATCAGCGCGGACGCGGCCGGCGACTTCCTGCTGTGGGCCGGCCTGCAGGACTTCCTCGGCCCGGTGAACGCGGCCGGCAACGGCGCCCTGTCGGCGCTGGACCTGCACCGCCGCGTGGGCGCGGTGCTGGGCGAAAAGGTGCGCGCGCTGCCGCTCACCACGCAGGCGGGCTTGAGTCCGTTCGACTATCCCTTCCCCTTCGTCATGGACACGGCGCGCGCCGCCAGCCTGGGCTACCGCTTCGGCGACACCGCCGGCTGGCTGGACCTGGCCATCCACCAGCTGCAGCCGGAGCTGGTGTGCGGCCTGCCGGCCGGCGCGGTCAACGTTCGGCTGGCGCCGTCCGCCCAGCCGCAGGATGCCTGCATGGCCTGACCCAGGACGGGGAGTTCAGCGCTGGGCTCAGCGCTTGAAGACCACGCCGTCCTTCATCACAAACTGCACCTGCTGCAGCACGCGGATGTCCTTCAGCGGGTCGCCGCTGACGGCGACGATGTCGGCGGCGTAGCCCGGTTCCACGGAGCCCAGGCGGCTGCCCTGGTTCAGCAGCTCGGCCGCGTTCAGCGTGGCCGAGCGGATCGCTTCCAGCGCCGGCATGCCCGCTTCCACCATGTAGGCGAATTCCCTGGCGTTCTCCCCGTGCGGGAAGACACCCGCGTCGGTGCCGAAGGCGATCTTCACGCCGGCCTTGTAGGCCTTGCCGAAGGTGGCCTGGATCAGCGGCCCGATGGCCGCCGCCTTGGGCCGCACCATCGGTGAAAAGAATTCCGGGTCCTTGGCCTTCTCCGCCACGTAGCGCCCGGCGCTGATGGTGGGCACGTAGTACGCGCCGTGCTTCTTGAACAGCGCGATGGCCTCGTCGTCCATATAGCTGCCATGCTCGATCGAATCCAGCCCGGCACGCAGCGCACGCTTGATGCCTTCCACGCCGTGCGCGTGCACCGCCACGCGGAAGCCATAGTCCTTGGCGGTGGCCGCGATGGCTTTCAATTCCTCGTCCGTGAACTGCGAATTCTGGCCACTGGCGGCCTGGCTCAGCACCCCGCCGGTGGCGGTAATCTTGATCAGGTCCGCGCCTTCCTTGTAGCGCGCGCGCACCGCTTCGCGCGCCTGGTCCGGACCGTTGATCACGCCGTCGTACGGGGTCGGATGGCCGACCGCCTTGCCCAGTTCACGCGACAGGCCGTTGGTGCCGTCGCCGTGGCCGCCGGTGGTCGCAATGGCGGTGCCTGAGGTGTACATGCGCGGGCCGGGAATGGCGCCGCTGTTGATGGCACGCTTGAGCGACACGTTCAAGCCGTCGCCGGCGCCCAGGTCGCGCACCGTGGTGAAGCCGGCCTTCAGCGTGCGCTCGGCATAGGCCACCGAACGGTAGGCGTCGTCCGCCACGTCCTGGCTCAGCTTCATGCGCAGCGTTTCCACCTCCTTGTGCGACTCGCCCGTCAGGTGCACGTGCATGTCGATCAGGCCGGGCAGGCAGGACTGGCCGCTCAAATCGATATCGCCCTTGGCGGCGCCGGTGGGCGCCACCGACTTGACCACGCCGTTGTCGATCACCACGCTGACGCGCTCGCGCCAGACGCCGGCCTTGACGTCCAGCAGGCGGCCGCAATCGACGGTTTGGACGGCGGCGCCGGCAACGGCACCATTCAACAACAGCAGCAGACCCAGGGCAGACTTGGCGCGCATGGATACATTCCCGTAAAGTTTAACGAGCGGCAAGCGTAGCATAAGTACCATCGAATGCGAATGGGCGCGCTCCCCGTTGGACTATAATTGCCCGCATCCGCACAAGCTGCGCAACCATGAGTACCTGTTTTGACTGCCAACACTCCTGCATTGCCGAAGTGGCTCAACCGCCGCAATCTTATCCGCACCGCCGCCGTGGGCGGCATCGCCGCCGCGGCGGGCGCCGTCCTGCTGGGCGCCTACATGGTGCTGTTCATCGGCCCCAACCTGCCCGAGCTGGACGCCGTCACCGATTACCAGCCCAAGATCCCGCTGCGCATCTACACGGCAGACAATGCCCTGATCGGCGAGTTCGGCGAAGAACACCGTGACTTCGTCGCCATCAAGGACGTGCCGGAGCTGATGAAGAAAGCCGTCCTCGCCATCGAGGACAAGCGCTTCTACGACCACGGCGGCATCGACTGGATACGCGCCATGGGCGCGCTCAAGTCCAACCTGCGCGGCAGCTTCCGCCAGGGCGGCTCCACCATCACCATGCAGGTGGCGCGCAACTTCTACCTGACGCGCGACAAGAAACTGGGCCGCAAGATGACCGAGGTCATGCTGTCCTATAAATTGGAAGGAGAGCTCAGCAAGGACAAGATCCTGGAGCTGTACCTGAACCAGATCTACCTGGGCCAGCGCTCTTACGGCTTCGCCAGCGCCTCGCAGGCCTATTTCAGCAAGTCGCTGAAAGAGCTGTCGGTTGCGGAAACGGCGATGCTGGCCGGCCTGCCGCAAAATCCGGCGCGCAACAACCCGGTGGCCAATCCCAAGCGCGCGCGCCTGCGCCAGCACCTGGTGCTGAAGGCCATGCGCGACCAGGGCGTCATCACCGCGGCGCAGTACGAGCAGGCGCTGAAGGAAACCTTGCACATCAATCCGAAAGGCCAGGAGTTCGACGTGCACGCCGAATACGTGGCCGAGCTGGCGCGCCAGGCGGTGTACGAACAATACAAGGAAGAGTCGTACTCGCGCGGCATCAGCGTCTACACCACCATCCTGAAGGCGGACCAGGAGGCGGCCTATGAATCGGTGCGCCGCAACGTGCTGAACTACGACCAGCGCCACGGCTACCGCGGCCCGGAAGCCTTCATCGACCTGCCTTCTGATCCGGATGAGCGCGAGGACGCCATCGACGAAGCGCTGCAGAAGCGCCGCAGCAGCGACCGGCTGATCCCGGCCGTGGTGCTGGCCGCATCGCCCAAGAGCGTGACGGTGGAGACCATCGACGGCGAGGAGCACGAGATCACCGGCGACGGCCTGAAGCTGGCGGCGCCCGGCCTGGGCGAGAAGGCCAAGGCCGGCCTCAGGCTGCGGCCCGGCGCCATCGTGCGCGTATCGCAAGTGGATAAGAAGCGCTGGGCGATCACCCAGGTGCCGCAAGTCGCGGCGGCCTTCGTGTCGCTGGATTCGGCCACCGGCGCCTACCACGCCATGGTGGGCGGCTTCGACTTCAACCTGCATCAGTTCAACCACGTTACCCAGGCCTGGCGCCAGCCCGGCTCCTCGATCAAGCCCTTCGTCTATTCGTCGGCGCTGGAAAAGGGCTACTTCCCCGGCACATTGATCAACGACGTGAAACTGTCCGACACCGGCGTGGACACCGGCGGCTGGGACCCGCAGAACGACGACAACGTCTACGACGGTCCCATCTCCATGCACGTGTCGCTGGCCAAGTCGAAGAACGTCACCTCGGTGCGCCTGCTGCGCGCGGTGGGCGTGCCCTACGCGCACGGTTTCCTGGACAAGTTCGGCTTCACGCCGTCCAGGCATCCGACCAATTTGACCATGACGCTGGGCACCGGCGCCGTCACGCCGCAGCAACTGGCCGGCGCCTATTCGGTGTTCGCCAACGGCGGCTACCAGGTGCAGCCTTACCTGATCTCGCGCATCGTCGACGGCAACGGCAAGGTGCTGTCCGAGACCAGGCCGCAGCAGGCGGCGCAGGAAGCCAACCGCGTGCTCGACCCGCGCAACGCCTTCATCACCGACACCATGCTGCGCGAAGTGGTACGCAGCGGCACCGGCGCGCAAGCCGGCGCGCGCCTGGGCCGGGCCGACCTGGCCGGCAAGACCGGTACCACCAACGACGCGGTGGACGGCTGGTTCGCCGGCTACGGCGGCGGCGTGGTCGGGGTCGCGTGGATGGGCTACGACGATCCGAAGTCGCTGGGTGGGCGCGAGTTCGGCGCCACCCTGGCCATGCCGATCTGGATCGACTACATGCGCGTGGCGCTGCAAAAGGCGCCGCCGCGCGAACGCCCCGTGCCCGAAGGCGTGGTGCAGGCCGAAGACGGTTCCTGGATCTACGCCGAATACCTCAACGACAATTCGGTGCGCACCATCGACCTCGATGGCCAGCCGCCGGCGCCGGTGCAGGAACCGGGCGCCACCAACGTCCAGCCCACGCCGGTACAACCGTAACGGAGGAATGGCCCGCAACGCTGGCACAAAAAACAACGTTCCGCCGGCTTGCCGGGCCAAGCACATGGCCTGGCGAGCCAAACCGGATCGGCACGGCCATGCACCCAAGTGCCCCCCCAACCGCAATGCTACATTTTGAACCGGGCCCAGGCCCGGTTTTACATTTCCGGCCACATAAAAATCAATCGAATCGGAGACAAAATGAAGAAACGCTACTGGAAGTCGCTTGCGCTGTTCCTGATCACCCTCATGGCCCTGCCCGCACCGTCCTGGGCCCAAGGCTACACCCAGACCAAGTATCCCATCGTGCTGGTGCACGGCCTGTTCGGCTTTGACAGCCTGGGCCCGGTGGACTATTTCTATGGCATCGCCTCCGGCTTGAGCAGCGGCGGGGCCAGGGTCTACGTCACCTCGGTTTCGGCATCCAACAGCACCGAAGTGCGCGGCGAACAGCTGCTGCTGCAGGTCAAGCAGATCCTGGCCGCCACCGGCGCCGCCAAGGTCAACCTGATCGGCCACAGCCACGGCGGCCCCACCTCGCGCTACGTGGCCTCGGTGCGGCCCGACCTGGTGGCCTCGGTCTCCAGCGTGGGCGGCGTAAACAAGGGCTCCAAGGTGGCCGATGTGCTGGTCGGCGCGGTGCCCAACGTGACCTACGACCTGGCCAATGCGCTGTCCGGCCTGATCAGCCTCCTGTCCGGCAGCCCCACCCTGCCGCAAAGCTCGCGCGCCGCCGCCGAGTCGCTCAGCACCGCCGGCACGCTGGCCTTCAATGCGCGCCATCCGCAGGGGGTGCCAACTTCGGCCTGCGGCGAAGGCGCCTACCAGGTCAACGGCGTGCACTACTATTCCTGGAGCGGCGCCAAGCCATGGACCAACGCGCTCGACGCGGCCGATCCCTTCCTGGCCGTGACCGGCCTGGCCTTCAACGGCGAGAAGAACGATGGCCTGGTTGGCAGTTGCTCGAGCCGCCTGGGCCGCGTGATCCGCGACGACTACGCGCTCAACCACCTGGACGAGGTAAACCAGCTGATCGGCATCACCAACCTGTTTGAGACCAATCCGGTCACGCTGTTCCGCCAGCACGCCAACCGCCTGCAGGGCCAGGGCCTGTAAGGAGCGCCGCCATGAACGCGACACGCTCCCGCCTGCGCAAGTTCCTCCGTCCTGCCGCAGCTGCCGGGGCAATGCTGGCCGTGCTGTACCTGGCCTGGCCGCCGCAGCGGCCAGCCGGCCCCGCGCCGGCGCCGCCGCAGGCCGACCATTTCGCGTTCGTGCGCTCCATGGAAGGCACCCGGCCGGACGGCCAGGTCAAGACCGACAGCGCCGAGCGGCTGCTGGTGGACGCCGAACTGGGTTACCTGTTCGACTACTACCTGGCCGGCCTGGGTGAGAAGGACCTGCTGGCGGTGCGCACCGAGATCGAACGCGAACTGGACCGCCGCCTGCGCCCGGCGCCTGCCGCCGAAGCCAAGCGGCTGCTGGCCAGCTACCTGGCCTACAAGCGCGCGCTGGCGGACGTGGAAGGCCGCCTGCCCAACAGTGCCGACATGGCCGCCGGCGCGCGCGCCCGGCTGGCCGCCATGCAGCAACTGCGTCCGCACTATTTCACGCCGCAGCAAATCGCCGGCCTGTTCGGCGGCGCGGACGCGCAAGCGGCCGACACCATTGCGCGGCTGGAGCTGGCCGCCGACCGCAGCCTGACCGAAGCCGAGCGCCAGGCCCGCGTGGCGGCGCTGGACCAGCAACTGCCGCCGGCGCTGCGCGAACAGCGCGCCGCACCCACGCGCGTGCTGCGGCTGGAGCAATCAGTGCAGCAGCTGCGCGCGCAAGGGGCGGGGGACAATGAAATCTACCGCCTGCGCTCGGCCGCCCTGTCGCCCGAAGCCGCCTCCCGCCTGGCCGAAGTGGACCGCGAAGACGCGGACTGGAAGCGCCGCATCGCGCTCTACCAGGCCGAACGCCGCCAACTGGCGGCAGCCGCCGCCGGTCCCTCGCCGCACCGGGCGCAGGTCCTGCGCGATGCCTATTTCAAGCCCGAGGAACAGCGTCGCCTGGGTGCATACGAATAGCCAAAAACCGATATTGACCGAGCTCAACAGTGCTAAACTCATGCGAGTTCAATATCGGCGGATGGCTACGGACGACCACGTATGGCGATGTCAAGACTCAGTATTACGATTACCGCACCCATCGCGCTGATTTCAGCGCTTGCCATCGGCCTGACGGTATTTCTCAACGTGGGCAAGCTTGACCGGACGCTGGGCGAACTGGAAGACTCCCGCCTGCGTTTCACCATCAACGTGCTGCGCCAGAACCTGGAAACGGGGCTGGACCTGGGCCTGCCGGTGCGCAGCCTGGGCAACGCGCAGGCCGCCATGGAACTCGAAGCACGGCAGGACCCGGATATCGTCGCCCTGATTGTCAAGGACGACAAGGGCCGCGCGGCCTTCAGCACCGGGCGGCCGGCGCAAAGCGACAGCATCGTCCTCAGCACACCGCTCTCCAACAACCTGGGTGTCACGGTCGGCGCCATCGAGCTGCATTACTCGCGGCGCAGCCACGACCGTTTCATCGCCGGCATTTCGCGCCAGTTGCTGCTGGCCGGCCTGCTCGCCACCGTCCTGTCCACGCTGCTGGCGGTGCTCGGCACGCAACTGTGGGTGCGCCGCATCGGCCGCACGCTGGGCAGCATCGAACACACGCTGGACGCCAGTGCGCCGCCGGTGGCCAGGCCGGACCGGCACGCGGTCGCGCTGGCCGAGCAGGCGGCAGGCAGCGCCGGCCGGGCCTTGCGCGACCTGGAGCAGGCGCGGCGCGCCATCACCAGCAAGGACGTGGCGGGCGAAAAGCTATGAGCCTTGCCTTGGCCCCTTCCGATAGCCACGAAGAACGCCTGTACACGCGGCCGGTGCGCCGCCTGTTCGTGTTCGCGCTGGCGCTGTTGCTGGCGGTGCAGCTGGCGCTGTCGCTGTATGCGTGGTCGCTGTCCGAGCGCGCGCTGCTGCCGGAGTTCGGGCGCAAGGCGCAAACCACCGGCGCGGCGCTGTCCGCACAGCTGGCGCGCGCGCTGGAGCATGGCATTCCGCTGCAGCGCCTGGAGGGCGTGCCGGAATTCTTCGCCGATGTACTGAAGCAGAACCGCGACCTGGCCTACCTGCGCATTGCCGACAGCAGCGGGGCCGCGCTGTACGGCAGCACGCAGGCCGACAGCAGTGCGCCCGAGCAGTTTTACGACACCGCGCTGCCGTTGCTGCACCAGGGCCGCGTGGCCGGCCATTTGCACGTGGGCGTGGACAAGAACCACATCGCGGCGCGCGTGCGCGAACTGCGCTACGACATCGGCATTGTGCTCATCACCAGCCTGCTGATCGCCTTCGAGATCCTGTGGTTCGTGGTGACGCTGACCTTCACCGCGCCGATGCGCCAGATCCTGGCGCTGATGAGCAGCATGGCTGCCGGCGACTTCCGCCAGCGGGCGGCGCCGCCTCCGGGCGCGGCCATCGCCGCCCGCCTGCACGCCCTCACCGCGCGCATCAACCAGGGGTTCAGCGAACTGGTGCGCAGCGCATCCGCATTGCGCGAGGCCAGCCCGCAACAGGCGGCGCACGCCGAGCCGCTGCTGCAGCGCCTGCGCCAGGCGTACCGGTTCGGAGACGCCGCCGGCGTCCACGCGGGCGGCGGCCTGGGTGGCGACAGCGGCATCGATACGGCGCAGCAGCCCCGCATCGTGCTGGTGCGCGTACTCAGTTTCCTGTTCATGTTCGCGGAAATGCTGTCGCGCCCCTTTCTGCCGGTATATGCCGCCTCGCTGCCTTCAGGCGCCGTGGCGGGCCCGCTGCACGCCAGCCTTCCGGTCACCGCCTTCCTGCTCGGGGTAGCGCTGACCATGCCGTTCGCAGGCCACTGGTCGGACAGGCTGGGACGGCGCAGCAGCTACGTCGCCGGCGCGCTGGCCGTCATGGCCGGCCTGGCCGTCACCGGGCTGGTGCCCGACTACTACGCGCTGGTAAGCGCACGCGCCGTCACCGGCATGGGCTACGCGATCATGTTCATGGCCTGCCAGGGCTATGTGTTCGACCATACCGACAGCAGCAACCGAGGCAAAGGCATGGCGCTGTTTGTGGGCGCCATCATGGTGGCGGAAATCTGCGCGCCGGCGGTGGGCGGCATCCTGGCCGACCGCGTCGGCTACCGCATGGTGTTCCTGCTGGGCGCCGCCGTGGCCTTGCTGGCGGCCGCCATTGCGGCGGCGGTGCTGAGCAAGGGCGCCGCCGACGGCCAGGCCGGTGCGCCGTCCTCGCTGCAGCCCGCGGCGCCGTCCGATGGCCTGGCAGCCGGGCAGCCCGCTGCGTTGAACGCCGGGCGCGGCGCGCCGCTGCTCGCGCGGCTGGCGCGCAACAAGCGCTTCCTGGCGCTGTCCATCCTGTCCGGCGTGCCCGCCAAGTTCCTCTACTCCGGCTTCCTCATTTTCCTGGTGCCGGTGCTGCTGTCCGGGCTGGGACTGTCCAAGTCTGAAATTGGCCGCTATACCATGCTGTACGGCCTGAGCTCACTGGCGCTGGCACCGCTGTTTGCCCACCTGGCGGACCGCTACAACGCCTACACGCCGCTGGTGGCGGCCGGCGGCCTGCTGACCGGGCTGGGAATGCTGCCGGTGGCCTGGGGCGCCAGCGGCGGCCTGGTCATGCTCGGCATCGGCGCGCTGGGAGTGGGCCAGTCGATGAGCATCTCCGCCCAGCTGGTGCTGGTGGCGCGCGTGACCCGGAAGGAAGCGCAGGATGCGGGCACCGGTCCCATCGTCGGCCTGTTCCGCCTGCTCGAACGCCTGGGCGCGGCGGCCGGGCCGGTCGTCACCGGCATGCTGGCGGCACGCTACGGGGCGGCGCAGGCCATGGCCTGCCTCGGCGTGTTCGCGCTGGCGGCGTCGCTGCTGTTCTCGCTGGTGTTCGCGGCGGCCGGTGCACGCGACAGGCGGGCCGCCGGCCGCGGCGGGGACGCTCCCGAGGTGGCGGCATGAAGCGGCGCGCACTCTGCCGTGCGGCGGCCATGCTGGCCCTGGGCAGCGGCCTGCCGCGCGCATGGGCGCAGCAATCGGCGATACGGCAAAGCAGCCGTCCGCCGCGCATCTACATGATCCTGTTCCGGGGCGAGACCGCCGTCGAAAAAGGCTTCCGCGACTACTTCGCCGTCAACGGCATGCCGGTGGAGCTGATCGTGCGCGACGTCGCGCTGGATGTGGGCAAGGTCCCGCAGCTGGTCGCCGAAGCACGCGCCATGAAGGCAGACCTGATCTACACCTGGGGCACCCCCATCACGCTGGCGGTGGCCGGCAAGGAAGGCGCGGTCGATCCATCCCGCCACGTCACCGACATCCCGGTCGTGTTCACCATGGTGGCCTCGCCGCAAGGCTCGGGCCTGGTCAAGTCGCTGGCCTCGTCGGGACGCAACATCACCGGCGCCTGCCATGTGGTGCCGCCGGCGCAGCAGCTGAGCGCCATCCGCGCCTACCGCCGCTTCGAGCGCCTGGCCATCATCTACAACCCGGCCGAACCCAACTCGGTACAGAACGTGAAGGACTTGCGCGCGGTGGCCGCCAGCGCGCGCTTCCAGCTGCTGGAACGGCCGGTGCCGCTGGACGCCAAGGGCCTGCCGCTGGCCGGCGCGCTGCCGGCCATGGTGGCCGAACTGGCGCAGCAGAATGCACAACTGCTCTACATCGGGCCGGACAGCTTTCTTGCCGCCAACCGCAAGGCGCTCACCGAGGCGGCACTGGCCGCGCGCCTGCCGGCCTTCTCGGCCACGGAAATCGCCCTGCGCGAGGGCAAGGCCCTGTTCGGCCTGGTTTCCGGCTATGAGAGCGTGGGCCGGCTCACCGCCCACAAGGCGCAGCAGATCCTGCGCCAGCGCATGGCGCCGGCCGCCATTCCGATCGAAACGCTGGCGCGCTTCTCCTACCTCGTCAACATGCCGGTGGCGGCGCAGCTCGACCTCTATCCACCGCTCAAGGTGCTCAACTACGCGGAACTGCTGAAATGATCGACGCGTCCCCCGCCATTTGCAACAACGACCCGGCCTTCAGCTGGCGCCTGATGCGCGCCGGCGAGGCCGCTCTGGTGCACCGGCTGCACCGTGCCGCGCTGGCGCACGTCCCGCCGGGCATGGTGCGGCCCGATGAACTGGCCCATTTCGAGCGGCACGCCGCTACGCAGGGCCGTATCCTGTGCTGCTACGCGGACGGTGAACTGGTGGCCTACGGCGTGCTGGGACTGGACTCGGACGCGGTGGACCATATGGCCGAACTGCTGGGCGCCAGTCCTGCCGACCGCGCCCGCATGTGCGTGCTTGACGGCGCGGCATCGCTGCCGGAATGGCGCGGGCGGCGCCTGCACTGTGCCGCCATCGAGGAGCGCATGGCGCTGGGCCGCGAGCTGGGGCGCTCGCTGGTGACGGCCACGGTCGCGCCGGAAAACATGCGCAGCCTGCGCGGCCTGCTGCTGGAAGGATTCACCGTGCGCGGCTACGCCATCGTCTATGGCGGCCTGGCGCGCCTGCTGGTGCAGCGCGACCTGCTGCTGCCGGCGCAGGAGTGGACCGCTGCCCGCCGCATTGCCCATGGCGACCACGCAGGCCACCGGCGCGCACTGGCCGATGGCCTGCAGGGTTTCCACTGCTGGCAGGACGAGCACGAACACTGGTTCGTGGAGTACGGCCTAGCGCTTGGGCGCTAGCGGAATGCTTTGCTCGAAACGGAACAGATTGCCCGGATCGACGCGGCGCTTCACGTCGGATAGCTGGCCCAGGTTGCTGCCGTAGTAAGCCTGTGCCCAGTTCTTCAGGTCGCGGCTGGGGAAGTTGACATAGGACTCGGGCTGCAGGAAGCGCTGCATGTCGTCGTAGTAGTCCTTCAGCCAGGCACGCTGGCGCTGCACCGTCTCCGGTTTGTCGATCGGCCCCCAGGACGCTTCCATCTCGAAGATGAAGTTCGAATCGCGGTGCACATAGGCGGTGGCGTTGCTGGGCACCGCCTTCACCTGGCCGCCGATGGCGAACAGGATGCCCATGTTCTCCTGCAGCACCGAGCCGCCTGGCCAGCGCGTCATCCACGTCAGCATATTGTCCATGGCGGCCTCGCTCAGCGCCGTCTTCACGAAGCTGCAGCGGATGTCGTATAGGCCGTTCGGGTCATCGGTCAGCAGGTAGTCGCGGCCGCGCCAGTAGTCCACCTCGTAGATGTCGGCCGTCTGCGGCACGGCGACCGCGTACAGTGGCGCCAGCATCTCGCGCAGTTCCTTCTCGCCGCCCCAGAACTGGCCCAGCGTCTGCACGTACAGCGAGTCGCGCGCGGGCCGCGCACCAGCCGCCATTGGCAGCGCCTTGCTGCGCGTGGAAATCATGGTTGGGTAGGTCAACTGCAAGGCCTGCAAGGCGCGCAGCAGTTCGATCTGCTTTCCCGGCGCCCAGCTCAGGTTGAAGGTGGTGACCTTGTCCACCTTGTGCAGCTTGAAGGTGAAGCCGGTATGCACGCCGAAATTGCCGCCGCCGCCGCCGCGCACCGCCCAGAACAGCTCCTTGTGGCTGTTCGCATCGATGCTGCGCGCCTCGGCGCTGGCCAGCACCAGTTCCGTGCCCAGCAAGCTGTCGCAGGTCAGCCCGTCGTGCGTGGCGGCGAAGCCCCAGCCGCCGCCCAGCACCAGGCCGCTGGTGCCCACGGTCGGGCAGCGGCCGGACGGAATCGCATACGGATAGTTGCGCAGCACGGCGGCCACGTCGTTGTTGTTGGCGCCGCCCTGCACCCACGCAGTCTCATTCTTCAAGTCCACCGTCACGCTGTTCATCGCTTTCACGTCGATCAGCAGCCCGGCAGTGGTGGAAAAGCCCGCATAGTTGTGGCCGCCGGAACGGATGGCGAACGGCATGCCGCTGTCGCCGGCCCAGCGAATGCAGCGCTGCACGTCGCGCTGGTTGGCGCACATGGCCACCGCCTGCGGCAGCACGCCCGAATAGCGCGCGTTGTTCGGCCAGGCCGCCAGCGCATAGCCATCCTGGCCCGGCAGGATCAGGCGTCCGTCGAAGTCCCGCGCCAATGCGCGCAGCCCGTCCGGCCCCAGCTTCAGCGCCGGCCTGGCCAGCACCGCGGCGGGCGCCAGGCTGAGCGCCGCGGCGCCCAGCGCGCCCGCAGCCCCGGTCTGTAAAAAGCGGCGCCGCCCGCTCGCCACGCTGTCCTGTACCTGTGTCCGTGCCCGCACGTGCAATTCCCCGGTGTTACTCGTCATCCCGTTCCGCTCCTTTTGGTTGATGTCCCAGTTTTCCCCGCTGCTTCTCGCGCTCGCGCTGCCGCAGCACGTCTATCATGACGTTGAAAGTGCGCGCCAGCCGGCCGATCTCGTCGGTGCTGGTCACCTTGATGCTGGCGCGGTCATAGTCGCCGTCCTTGAGCGCATTGGCCGCCTCGGTCAGCCGCACCACCGGGCGCGTGATGGTGCGCGCAAACAGCACCGCCAGTATCAGAAACACCAGGCCGACCGCCGCCACGCTGTACAGCACATTGACGAACAGGCGCTGCAGCGGCTCCTCGAAGCGGGCGCGCGACTCGGTCACGCCGACCACCCAGTTGTGGCCCTGCACCGGCGCGTAGCCGGCGTGCTCGTCGCGCCCGGTCAGGGTCGAGTGGAAGCTGATATTGCCGGCGGTCTTCGCACCGATCAGCACCTTGGCCAGTTCCGGCATGTCCACGCTCTCGATGCGGTGGCGCCGGAAGCGCTGATCGGCGATGATGCGGCCGAGCGTGGCCTTGGGCAGCGGCGCCAGGCTGCGGTAAAGCTGGTTCTGGTCCGGGTAGTGCACCAGGATGCCGTCGCCGTCTATCATGAACGGCACCCGCTTGCTGGTTTCGTTCCCGCCTGCGCTCGCTTCGTCCAGGATGGCCGAGATGGTACCGCCCTTGATGCGCATCACCACCACGCCGATCACCTTTTTGCTGTCGTCGAAGACAGGATTGGCGTAGTACACGCCAGGCTTGCCCGCCGTGGCGCCGATGATCACGCCGGTCATGAAGGGGCGGCCCTTCATCGCTTCCTGGAAGTACTCGCGGAACTTGAAATTCACGCCGGCCACGCCGGGTTCGCTGGACACCAGCGCCGTGCCCTCCTTATCCATCAGGAAGATCAGGTGCGCGTCCGGGTTGGTCTTGATCAGGTTGGCCAGTTTGGCGCTCACCACTTCCCGTTTCGCTGCGCTGGGCGCACGCAGGTAGTCGATGAAGGCCGCGTCGGTGGCCAGGTAGCTGGCCTGGTAGCGGCTGTCCAGTATCAGCTGCGAGATGCGGCCGGCCGTTGCCTGCGCCAGGCTCTCGAGATTGCGCAGTTCGCTGGCCGACACGGCGGCCACCGATCCATTCAGGTTGTAGTAGGCGGTGATGGTCATCGGCAGCAGCGCGGCCAGCATCATGGCGATGGTCATTTTCACCACCAGCGGCCACGATGCAGGGCGCCAGATGGCCTTGCCTAGCTTGCGCACGCCTTTCTTCAGCCGGCGCTGGCCATCCTGTTCGCCCACCCGTAGCGCTTCCTGC
This sequence comes from Massilia sp. Root351, assembly GCF_001425045.1. Taxonomy (GTDB): domain Bacteria; phylum Pseudomonadota; class Gammaproteobacteria; order Burkholderiales; family Burkholderiaceae_D; genus Rugamonas. Next base: position 48,021 of record NZ_LMDJ01000005.1, read on the forward strand.
AAGCCAAGGCTGCCGGCGTGCGAGGCGAACAGCCGCTGCGACAACTCCGCAATGCTCTGCGGCCGCTGTGCCGGATCGACCGCCAGCGCCCAGTCGACCGCGGCCAGGAATTCCTCGCTATAGCGGCCCTGGCCGGCCTGGACCGCAGGAATGTACTCGGCCACGCCGCTGTGGCGCTCGGGCGCCGGCGCCGGCTTGGCGCCGGTGACCATCCAGTACAAGGTGGCGCCGACCGCGTAGATATCGGTCCACGGCCCCTGCTCGCCGCCCTGGTACTGTTCCAGCGGCGCATAGCCCGGTGTGACCACGTCGGCCATGGCCTGCATCCCGCCCACGGTCAGCCGCGCCGCGCCGAAGTCGAGCAGCACCCAGCTGCCGTCTTCCTTGCGCACATAGACGTTGTCGGGCTTGATGTCGCGGTGCAGATAGCCCGAGTCATGCACCAGCGACAGGCCGTCGAGCAGCGGCTGCACCAGCGACAGCAGTTGCTGCTCACCCATGTCCTTGTGCTTGTCCCACCACTGCTTGAGCGGCTGGCCGCGTTCGTATTCCAGCACCATGTAGGCAGTGCGGTGCGCTTCGAAGAAGCGCGCCACGCGCACGATGTTCGAGTGCCGGAAGGTGGCCAGCGTGCGCGCCTCTATCAGGAAGCACTCCAGGCCGTTCAGGTAGAACTCGTTATCCTCGGGCCAGCGCGGCGACACGGAACGGTCGCTGGCGCGGGTGGCGAAATCGGCTGGCAGGTACTCCTTGATGGCCACCCGTACGTTCAGGTTCACGTCGGTTGCCAGATAGGTGATGCCGAAGCCGCCCTGCCCCAGCACCGCGTCGATGCGGTACTCGAACAGCTCGAAGCCCGGCGCCAGCGCCAGCGGCGTGGAAATGCCGGGGCCGATGGAGCGGTTCGGCGCGGCGGGCAAGGCGGGCAGCTGGGAGCGCACCGGCTGCGAGCGCGGAGCAGAGCGGCCCAGCGTGGGCGTGGTGGGCCGCGTGGGCTGGGTTGGCTGGGTTGGTTGAGTAAGCTGGCCATGCTGCCCGTGCCGCGCCTGCAGCGCCTCGCGCCGCGTCGGTTCGCGGGTGCCGTCCGGCCGGTAGTGCGGCACCGGTATGGTGGCGTCGTCATCGTAGGCATGCTGCGCGCCGTGCGGGCGCGGCACGGTGATGTCGGCCTGCCCGTCGCGCGCGGCCAGCTGGTCGGTTGCGGCGCGTGCAGTCATTTCCTGCACGTCCCGCATGCGGCGCTCGACGGCGACCACGGCTTCCAGCGCAGCCACGCGGCGCGCCAGGATGGCGGCACGCGCCTCGGCGGCGGCGTTGCGGCCGGAATCGGCACTATCCGCCTGCCCTCCGTCGTCCCCTGATCCGTCCCGCTGCCCGCGCTGTTCGCTATCGTCCATGCCTCATCCCGCCATTCATTTTTTATTAGCTCGCGCCATAGAGCGCATTGCGCATGCTAGCATGCAGTTATAGCCTTTGTGGCAAAGCCTTGGCGACAATTTCAACGACTGGAGACATCTTGGGGAACTGGAAGCAATTATCACCGTCGGCGCTGCACCGCCTGGACCTGGGACTGGCCTACGGCCTGACCGATGTGGGCACGGTGCGCGAGTCCAACCAGGATAATTTCTTCATCGCCCCGGACCTGGGCCTGGTGGTCGTGGCCGACGGCATGGGCGGCCACGAGGCGGGGGAAATCGCCAGCGCCGACGCCATCAACCTGCTGCACAGCTTTATCCGCGCCGCGCACAGCGGCCAGCAGGCCACGCCCGGGGAGGCTGGCGCCGCCAGCGACGCCACCATCCCGGCCTTCCACCCCAGCGCCTTCGACCCGGTGCAGGCCGATCCCGACGCCACCTGGACCGACGCCACCATGCGCGCCATGATCACGCTGCACGACGCGGTTGAATTCGCCAACGAGCGCATGTACCAGACCAACACCGCGAACGACCAGGCCGACGGCGCCGGCATGGGCACCACGCTGACCGGCATCTGGCAGGTGGCGCAGGATGGGCCGGTATTCATCTTCCACATCGGCGACAGCCGCCTGTACTGCTTCCGCCAGGGCCGCCTGAGCCAGCTCACGCGCGACCAGACGCTGTACCAGCAGGCGCTGGAAGCGGGCATGCCGGAACCGCTCCCCGCGCGCAACCTGCTGCTGCAGGCGCTCGGACCGGCGCCGCTGATCAAGCCGGACCTGCAAACGCAAGCGGTCGCGCCGGGCGACGTTTATCTGCTGTGCAGCGACGGCCTGTACGGCAATTCGCCGCCGGAAGCCATCGCCGCCACGCTGGCACGCGTGCGCGACGATAACCTGGGCGAGTGCTGCGCCGAGCTGGTGGCCATGGCCAAGCGCGACGGCAGCCGCGACAACATCACCGCCGTCATCGTGCGCTGCAAGGACGCGTAAGCCGTCCTGCGCGAGGGCCAGCCACGCCGTGGGACGCAATCGCGGCGCAGCCCCGTAACCGGCCAGCGCTCAGGCGCCCCAGCCGGTCTGCAGCCACGTCCCCGTGAGCATGCCGGCGAAGGCGGCCGGTGCAGGCAAGCCGCGGCACAGCAGCAAGCTCGGTTCCACTTCCGCCGATCCATCGGTCCACCACACGCTTTGCCCGCGCAGCGCCGCGGCAGCCAGCGCGGGCACTTGCGCGCCCACTGCGTCCAGCGACGCGAGCGGCAGGCGGCAACCCGCGCCGCCCAGCTGGCCGGCCAGCGGCGCATCGCTGAGCGGCGGCATCGCTTGCAGCAAGCCATCGAACGGCTCGAGCTGGAAGCGCTCATCCAGCGAGGACAGGGCCAGCGCCTCCAGCTGGTCGAACCACGGCTTGCCGTTGGCCACCCAGTCCAGCAAGCCGCCGCCGCCCGGCGCACCGGCCGCTATCGTCAACGGAAAATGCCGCCCCACCCGATCCACGCTGGGCATCAGCAACCCGGCCCAGGCATTGCGGTCGCATGCGCCGGGCGCCAGCGCGAAGCGCCACACCGGGCTGGTGAGATAGGTCTGCAGCCAGCGCGGCCCCAGCGCCTCGCGGCTGCCCTGGATGGATGCCTGCAGCCATGCGTCCCACACGCCCAGCAGCGACGGCGGCAGGCGCCGCGACACAAAGTCGCCGTGCGTACTCACCTTGCCAAAGAAGCCGGGCGCCAGTTCGGGTTCTTCCATCACAGCGACTCCAGGCAGCGGAACTGCTCCACCCCATCCCGCCTGAATGGATTGTTGACGCTGTTGGCGGTCAGTTCGTAGATCATCTTGCGGCCGTCCAGGTCAAAGGTCAGCTTGTAGCGTTCGCCCTGCGCGGAGGGTTCCAGCATGCCCTTGTCCAGCATGCGGAACCAGGCCCAGGCGCCCTCGGTGCGCAGCTCGGCCGTGGTGGCGGGCGCGACGTCGAACCGCACCGCGTTGACGCCTTTGCCGCTCGGGATCTGGAAACTGGCCGCGCCTTGCGCCGCCTTCGGCGCGAACGCCAGCTGCTGGCCATCCACATCCAGCACCACTTTCGTCAGCGCCGCATCGGCCGCCAGCGGCTTCAGGTCGAAACGCACGGAGGCCTGCTTGCCGCCATTGCCGAAGAATTTGTCGCGGATCTGCGCGGCGCGCTGGAACTGGGTCAGCACTTCCTGGTCCATGCCGAGGTCCATGTTGTTGACCACGCGCCAGCGCCACTGCGCGCCGCTGGTGTCCACGTAGTTGACCAGGTGCTTCTGGAAGAACTCGTCGGCCAGGCCGCCAGGGCCGAAGAAGCGGCCAAAGTCGTCCGGCGTGGCTTCCTGCACGGCCTTGCGCACCAGCGGGTAGCGGCCGGCAATGGCGGCGCGGCAGAACAGCGCGGGGCCGGTCTTCCACAACGCATCGAGGCGGTCGCGCTCCGTGCCCAGCGTGAGGCCGGTGCCGGCCGTGTCCACGCTGCGCACCAGCGCGCCGAGCGGGGCGGGCAGGCTGTCCGCCTCGCGCTTCAATTTTGCCAGCGCGTCCGCCGGGGGCGCGGGCTGGCCGGCGGCGCGCGCGGCGTTGGCGGCGTCCAGGTAAACCGCCACGTCCTTCAGCTTGAGCAGCACGCCATCCAGGCCGGACGGACCGGTGGCGCCGGCGGCGCCGAGGGTCCCGCCGCCCGCCTCCACCATCTTGTGCAACGGCGCGAAATGGATGTCGACCGGGTTCACGGGCCGCACGTCGGCCGGCAGCACGTCCTGTGCGCCGTCGCTGAGCGCGGACTCCAGGCGCCGCTTGGCCGCGTCGCTGAGCTGCTTGACGGTGTCGGTGGCGGCGTCCACGCTGGACTTGGCCGTCTTCAGCTTGTCCAGCCGGGTCTGTTTCGCAGCCGCCTGCAGGAATTTGCGCAGCGGCGACTCCTGGCTGGACACGCTGTTGATCACGCGCGCCGCCTGGTCCAGGCTGGTAAACGGCACCAGCGTCACGTCCGCCAACAGCCCGTCCCACAGCCGGATGTACTCCTCGAAATACATCTGCTGCACCACGGCTTTCATTTGCGCCGCGCTCTCCAGGCTGTCCACCGCTTCGCGCTGGTCCAGCACCCAGCTGTCCTTCACCACGTCCGCGATGGCGCCGTCGATCTGCTCGGTGAATTTCTTGTAGCCCGCCAGCGTGAAGGAGCCGGCAATGCCGCGCGTGAGCGGCAAGCCGCTCTGGCGCGCCAGCACCACGCCGGCGTCGCGCCCGGCGGCGGCAGTAACGTCGAAATCCGGCACGCCCGCACTGGCCAGGCTGCGCTTCAGGCGGGTGTAGACGCGCTCGCCCATCGGCAACTTGGCCAGGCTGAGACGTACCCGGGCGATCAGCGCCCGGTCCAGCTGCGGCGGCGCCTCGGCCTGGCTGGACGGCGCCAGCATCGCGGCCACATGCTGCGACAGATCCTGGCGCTGCAACTCATTCGCTTCCGGCAGGTTGCGGCTCCAGTCGTAATCCAGCCAGGCGCGCACCGCTTCCGGGTCCAGGCGATTGCGTTCGCCCAGCATGATGTAGACGCGCAGCAGTTCATACAGGTACTCGGGATTGTTGGCGGTGCCGCGCCGCAGCTGGGTCTCCATCTGGTCCAGGATGCGCGGCAGCAGCGCCTCGCGCAGCACGCGCTGGTAGGCGCCCTGCGCGCCTTCGCCCAGCTTGCCGCCCTGGTACAGGCCCAGCCCCATCAGGAACGGCACTTCCTGGCCCTGGCTGCGGTAGCCGCCGGGAATGTCGCGCAGCGCGTTCAGTAACGGCAGCGCGGCCACCGGCGACGGATCTTTCGGCAAGGCGCGCGCCAGCTGGTCGATTTCCGCCGTGCGCGCCGCCACGTCGTTCACATAGCCCTGGTTGCGCACATAGCTGGTGAGCAGGCCTGCCGATACCAGCAGCAGCACGGCGGCGGTCAGCGCGTACGCGCCCCATTGCAGCCAGCGGCGGTTGCGTTCCAGGCGCAGGTTGGCGCCGGCCAGTTCGCTCTCCTGGAACACCACGTCGCGCAGCAGCCGCGTGATGAAGTAGCTGCGCCCGCCGAAGGCATTGGCCGGCAGCACCTTGCGGTCCAGGCCGAAACTGGCGGCCAGCGTGGACATGACACGGTCGATCGGACTGCCTTCCTGGGTTCCGCTGGTGAAGTACACACCGCGCACCAGCGCGGCCTCCTCGTAGGAGGTGGATTCGAAGACGTCGGTGAGGAAGGCTTCCAGCACGTCGCCGATGGCGGCGAACTGCTGCGGGAAGTTGTACATCAGCGCGCGGCGCTGGATGTCGCGCTCCTGCTGCATGCGTTCGAACAGGCGCGCCTGCAGCTGCGCCTGCAGCGCATCGAATTCGGCCGGGAAGGCTTTCAGGCCGGCATCCGCCTGCTCCGCCGAGGCCAGCGGGAAGGTGACGCCCCAGACCTGCGTGCGTTCGTCGCGGCCAAGGTTGTCGAAGAACTCGACGAAACCGGCCAGCAGGTCGCACTTGGTGACGATGACATAGACCGGGAAGCGGATGCCCAGCTCCTCGTGCAGTTCCTTGATGCGCGCGCGGATCGCCAGCGCCTGCACGCGGCGTTGCCCCTCGCCTTGCTGCAGCAGGTCCGCCACGCTGAGTGCAACGATCACGCCGTTGATGGGACGGCGGCGGCGATGCTTGCGCAGCAGTTGCAGGAAGCCCTTCCACGCGGCCTGGTCCACTTCGGTGTAGCTGTCCTGGGTGGTGTAGCGGCCGGCCGTGTCAAGCAGCACGGCTTCGTCGGTGAACCACCAGTCGCAATTGCGGGTGCCGCCCACGCCGCCGATGGCGCCTTTGCCATGCGTGTCCGAGAGCGGAAATTTGAGGCCGGAATGCACCAGGGCCGTGGTCTTGCCGCTGCCGGGCGCGCCCACGAACATATACCACGGCAGCTGGTACAGGCCGCCGCCGCCAAAGCGGCTGCCCGCTTTCGATTTGCGCAGCACCGCCATGGCGTCCTGCAGGCGCTTGGCCAGCACCGCCATTTCGGCGGCGCTTTCCTTCTGGCCCGGCGCCACGGCCGGCGCCGCGGCGGGATCGCCGGCCACGCTTTTCATCAGGCGGCGTTCGGCCAGGCGCGCGCGCAGCAGCTTCCAGCCGAAGTAGAGCGCCCAGGCCAGGAACAGCAGCGCGATGAAGAACCAGCGCACGCCGGTCGCGGCGAACGGCTCCTTGCCGTCGAAAGCCAGCAACGGCGCCTCGAACCAGAAGATCAGGGACAGCAGCAGCACGCCGAAGAAGGCCAGCACGGGCGGCTTGATGAGCCAGTTGAAAAAGCGTTTGATCATGGGGTCAACACGATAATCACCACGCGGCGGTTGCGTGCGCGGTTGGCGGCGCTGTCGTTCGGCACCAGCGGTTCGGTCTCGCCGCGCCCTTCCACGCTATAGCGCGCGGCGGGGCCGGCCTGTTTGGCCAGCAGCTCCACCACGGTGGCGGCGCGGCCCTTGGACAGCGCCCAGTTGGACGGATAGCGCGACGAGCCTCCCGGCACGTCGTCCGTGTGGCCGATGACGATGACCTTGCCGGGCACCGGCTTGAGCGCGTCGCCGATGCGCTGCAGCAGTCCATCATACGATGGCTGCACTTCGGCGCTGCCGGACTTGAACACGCCGTCGCCGTGCAGCACGATGGTGGAACGGTCCGGCGTTTCGGTCACGCTCACCAGCCCGCGCTCGATCTCGGGCGCAAGGAAGCGCGCAACGCGCACCGGCGGATTGGCCATCGGCGGCGCAGGCGGCGCGGGCGCCACCAGTCGGATGCGCTGCAGGGCGGCGTACACGGGGTCGGACTGGCGGTTGAGCAGGAAGCTGAAGCCGAGGTGGATGCACAGCAGGACCAGGCCCGCGGCGGCCGCGATCACCCAAACCGGAATCAGGCGCAGCAGGCCGGGGCGCTTTTCGCTCGAGCCCTTCCAGCGCAGCGACAGGTCGGGCTCGAACGGGCCGCGCTCTTTCTGGATCAGCTGCTGCAGCCGCTCGCGCAGCAGGTCCAGCTGGACGCGGCCGCCGTCCATGACGCGATAGCGGCCTTCCAGGCCCAGCGCCAGGCACAGGTACATCAGCTCCAGCACGTGCAGGTTGGCGCGCGGCTGCTGACTGAGTTTTTGCAGGATCAGGAAGAATTTCTCGCCGCCGAAGGCCTCGTTGTGGAAGGCCACCAGCAAACTGCGGCTGGCCCACACGCCGCTGCCGCCCCAAGGGGTGCTGGAGATGGTCTCGTCGAGGAAGGTACACAGCGAATAGCGCGCCACGGCGATGGCCTCCTGCTCGCAGCCGGCCGCCTTGGCGTCGTGCTCGAATTTCTTGATGGCCGCCACCAGTTGGCTGCGCAGGCCTTCCACGCTGGGGTGCGTGGCCATGATGCGCAGCGGGACCACCAGGTCGAGCAAGGCGTTGGCGGCGCCGACCAGCGGATTGACGCCGTTCAGGTGGGCGCGCGGCCCGGCCGTCAGCGGCGCCAGCGTGGCATCGTAGTTGGTGTGGCCAACGGCCGGCCGCTCGAAACCGCCGGCGGCCGGGCCCGAGCCTTGGCCATGGGGCCATGCGGCGGCGCCAGCGCCCATGGCGGCAGAGCCGTCCGTCCCCGCTCCCAAACCGGCCGCGCCAGGCGCAAAGGCGTCCGCGCCCGCGCCGCCCGCAGCCGGGCCGCCGGCAGCGCCGCCCAGGCCCGGCACCGGCGCAGGCGCACCGCGCCGGCCGCCGGGCTTGGGGACCAGAATGGTACGGTCCGAATCGGGCAACTCTTCCTGGCTCATCTTGGCTTACTTCCGGATGGCCCAGAACTCCATTTGCAGTCCGGGGAATTCGCCCGCCACATGCATGGCGAAACCGGCCGAGGTAGCCAGCTGCTGCCAGTAATCGCTGCCCTTGTCGAGCTCGAAGTAGGTGTAGCCCGCGTGGAACGGCAGTTGGCGCGGCGCCACCGGCAGCGGCCGCAGCGCGATGCCGGGCAGCTGCAGGTTGACCAGGTCGCGGATCTTCTCCACCGAACCGATCTTCACCTGGCGCGGGAAACTGTTGCGCACCGTCTCGGGCGGCATGTGCGCGTTCACCATCAGCACGAAAGTGGCCGACTTCACCAGCTCCGGATCACGCATCACCGCCACGCGGATGCCGAACTGGCGCTCCTCCAGCGGGATAGGCACGGCGTGCGCATCCATCACCATCGACAGCGACTGGCGCAAGTCCTCCATCACCGGCAGGAAGGTCTCGCGCAGCTGCTCATGGCGGTACACCGGGTACTGGATGGCGCGCTTGTTGTTCGGGCTGAAGGTGGCCAGCTCGCCGGCCAGCTGCACCGCCTCGCGGTAGTATTCTTCCGGGTGCAGGCCGGTCATGCCGGCCAGGTGCGCGAACAGCGGCTCGGCGCGGTTCACCAGTTGCAGCAACAGGAAGTCGGCGATCTCCGCCGCGCCGGCCGCGCCGGGCTGCGACAGGCGGTTGCCCAGCGCGTCGCCGCGCTGGTGCAGCAGGCCCACCACCTCGTCGGCAAAGCCGCCCAGGCGCTGGGCCACGCGGAAGTCCAGGCATGGCGGGCAGTATTCGGGGTCCAGCACCACGCGGTTGTCCGGGCGCCGCTCGATCACGCGCGCCACGCCGATGCAGGCGTAGGCGTTGGCCACATCCGATTCCAGCGCCAGCCGCAGGCGCAGGCGGCCCACTTGCATCAGCGCGCTGTTGTCGATGCCGTTGCTGTCCCACGCTTCGTGGTCCACGGTGCCGTGGCGCGCGAAGTTATCCGGCGCCGGGCTGTCGCCGGTCTCGGCGATGCCGGGACGGCGCAGCGGCAGCGCCAGCACGATCAGCACATTGCGCGCGTCTTCCGGGATATCCAGCGGCAGCGGCAGGTCGTCGTCCGCAGGCAGGTTGAACGGCGTGCCGTCCGGCAGCACGGCACTGCACGACATGATCGCCAGCTTGCCCAGCGCGAGCTGCTGCTCATCGATCTTCAGCGACGAAAAGCCCCAGGAATAGGGACGCAGCCGGGAAACACGGCTTTCAAGCTGGGTTTGCAGATAGCGGTCGTGCTGCTGCAGGTGCTGCGGCTGCAGCAGCATGCCTTCGGACCAGATGACTTTACGGTTCCACGCCATGGTGTCTCACTCGATAGGAATTATTTGCGGTGCAGCCGGCCGATCTGGTCTTCGTAGGCGGCAGAGAATTTTTCGCCGAACAGGTGCTGGAAGTCGTCGTCGGCTTCGCGCAGGATGTCGTCGTACAGCGCCACCATGCGCTCCCACATGCGGGCTTTGCGGGTGGTGGCCATCATTTTGTCCATCACGCCCTCGGGCTCCTTCGCCTCGATCAGCGCGGGGTTGAAGCGCGCCAGCACGCCATCGAGCGCGGCGCGCATGCCGGCGATGACCGCCAGTTCATGGGCTTTCAGGTCTTCGAAGGCGCTGCCGATGGACTTCACCGGCGGCATATAGCCCGACATGGCGTTGGTGAGCATCTGCGACAGCGCGCTTTCCGCGTCGGGGAAGAACTTCAGGGGGTTGTTGGCCTGGGCGCCGAGCACCGTCATTTCAAGCCGGCTCTCGCGCTTGGTCATGGCGCGCGCCATCAGCACCGCCATGGTGCCGGAAGTGGCCTCGCGCAGCATGGCGCCCACCAGTTCGGCCGTTTCGGCGGGAGACTTCGTGGTGCGCAGGCCGCTCAGGCCCAGGCCGCGCAGCAGCGCCTGCATCACCTCATCGCCGCCCTGCCCCGCGCTTGCCGGAGCGGCGTAGCCTTGCTGAGGCGGAAGCGCGTAAGCAATCGGCCCGGCCGAAGGCTGCGCAGGCGATGCGGCTGGGGTGGCTGGGGCAAAATGTGCGGCCGGCGTGGAGACGCGTGGCGGCAGGAAGTCGGCAAGCGGGTCGTAATCGTCCGGGATCAGCATTGCCGGCGGCGCCGCAACGGGCGCCGGCGCAATCTGCGGCGCGGCGCGCACCGTCAGGACCGTGGGCTCGGGTACCTGCGCCGGCGATTGCTGCGGATAGTGCGTTTGCTGCGGATATGGCGCTTGCGGCGGGTACGCAGCGCCGGGCAGCACTACGCCCGGCATCGGCATCCACTGCGGCGGCGCATGGTCGGGCTCCGAGCCGCGGAAGGCAACCGGCGGCGCGGCGTGCGCGGCGTTCGCATCGTTGAGCAGGTTCAGGCCGAGCGGATCGTTGGCCGACGGCGCGGCCAGCGGATCGTGTCCGCCGCTCAGTTCCAGTATTTTCACCCCGGCCAGCGTGTCGCGCATCTCGTCGAAGGACCTGCCCTCGTACGGCGACGGCGCGGCGGCCGGCTGCGCCTGGAACGGCAAGGCGTCCGACGTCTCGGGCTGGAACACGGGAATGGCCGGCGCCTGGGACGCACCCTGGCCCACCGCCACTTCCAGCACATAGTCGCCGATCAGCAGGCGGTCGCCGTCCTCCAGCACCGCGCTCTTGCCGGCGCCCACCGGGCGGTCGTTGATCCAGCTGGGATTGGCCCCCAGGTCCATCAGCGTATATTTGCCGTCGGCGAAATCGATCTTGCTGTGCTTGCGCGAAATGTACTTGCCCGGATCGGGCAGCTCCAGGTCATTGCCCGCGGCGCGGCCTATGGTGCCGCCCAATTGATCGAAGCGGCGCTCCACGGGGGCAGCCGGAGCTTGCTTTCTGTATGACTGTATCCGCAGAGTTAAAAACATCGGCTCGCTATGGCTCTATGGCTGCTGGTTGAACTGGACATTATAAGGTCGCGCTTGCGCAAAACACAATCTGCCGTGTCAGTTGATTTTCACCAGCGAACCGCCTATGGTCATGATGCCGCCCGCCTTGAGCGTGGCCATGCCGTCGGCCTGCACCGTCACATCCGGCGACTTGATGGTGATCTTGGCCGGTTCCATCTTGATACTGGTGCCGCCCACCTTCAGCTCGATCGAGGTGGTGGCCTCGATGACGATGGTCTTGGACACGGTCACCTTCTGGTCGCCGGTAATGGCCACGGTCTGGTTGCCGCCCACGTCGAGCTTCTGGTCGACCGCGATCTTGACCGTCTGGTTATTGTCCACCTTCAGGTTCTGGTCGTTGGTCACCGTGATGATCTGGTCATGATCCACCGTCACCATGTGGTCGTTCACCACGTGCTCCTTGTGGTCGTGCCCAACGTCCAGGCTGCGGTCGTTCTTGATCGCGATGGTCTGGTCGCCCTTGTCCTTCTTCTCGAAACCGACTTTCAGCGTATCGTTGTTTTTCACCACGCGGTTGTAGTCCTTCTCCGCCTGGACGAAAATCTCTTCGGAGTCCTTCTTGTCCTCGAAGCGGATCTCGTTGAAGCCGCCGCCGCCCTTGGACGTGTTGGACTTGACGGTGGACTTGGTCTGCTCGGCAGGCAGGGGATACGGCGGCATGGCGTCGCTGTTGTAGACGCAGCCGGTGACCAGCGGCCGGTCCGGGTCGCCTTCCAGGAAACTCACCACCACCTCCATGCCGATACGCGGAATGAACATGCTGCCCCAGCCCGCGCCGGCCCACGCCTGCTGCACCCGCACCCAGCACGAACTGAGCTCATTTTCCTTGCCGTCGCGGTCCCAGTGGAACTGCACCTTGATGCGTCCATACTGGTCGGTCCAGATTTCCTCGCCCGCCTTGCCAACCACCATCGCAGTTTGCGGCCCCTGCACCACCGGCTTGGGCGCCGTGCGCGGCGCACGGTAGCTGTGCTCCTTGCCGATGGCATGAAACACGCATTTGAAGTCCAGCGGCGTGTCGCCGCCGGTGGCATAGTCGTCGCCGACGATTTCGTATTGCGCGCCGGTCACCAGGAATTCGCGGTTCTGGTCCTCGCGCGGATGGTTCTTCAGCTTGAACAGCCCGCCGGGGAACAGGCCGCGCGCGCTGGTGTCGGCCGCGATTTCTTCGCACTGCCCATGCAGGCCCTCCATGCGCCCCCTCGCCAGCGCGGTGCCGGTGGCCGCCACGGTGTAGAGGCCGGGATAATCGTACATCTCGTAGGCCTGCTGGCTGAACGCGGCGGCAACGGTGGACTTCACCCTCAGTCCGCCCGCGGTGCTTGAGGCAGCCTTTTCGAAGTCGAAGTCGTTCAGCGAGTAGCTGCTGGCCTGTATCATGCCCGAAGCGGCCCAGCCGTACACCGCTTCCTGGTCCACGATGCGGCGCCCCTCCTCGCCGGAGAACTCCACGCTGGCGTAGCCGGGCACCGCCTGGTGCGCGCCATAGGAATCGGCCAGCACCATGGTGTGCTTGTTGGCCGTGTGCGTGAAGTAAAAGTAGATCCCGGCATTCTCCAGCAGGCGGCAGACAAAATTGAAATCGGTCTCGCGGTACTGCACGCAATACGGCAGCGGGTCATAGGTGCCGCTCAGCGCACTCACGTTCAGGTCGATGGCGCCGCCATAGGACGCGTCCTGGCACACCGCCTTGACAATGTCGATGACGTTCTTGTCCTGGAAAATGCGGCAATTGGAGGCGCGCGTGAGCAGCCACAAGCCGGGATGGACAGTGGCCTCATACCGGCTCAAGCTGCCGTACCAGCCGCTGCTGGCGAAGCGCGTTACGATGCCGTGAAAATGCCGCACCGAGCCGTCCGGCAGATCCATGTGCACGCCCATGGGCTGGCCCAGCACGTCGGCTATTTTCAGGTCCGGCTTGGTGCTCAGCAGCTGCACCCGGAATTCGGACAACTGGCCCAGGCGCTCGGAGCCGCTCATGCGGTCGAACAGCAGGACGTCGTCCGCCAGGGCGCTGGTAACATTTACTTCACGGTTGGCTTGCGTAAGAGGCATAACGGCTTCGGCTCAGGGGATCATGGTTTTGGTGGTGCCGGCGTTGCTGAAGGCGATCACGCCGCCCCAGTTGCACAGGCACTTGGAGATGTTGTCCAGCGCCGGCATGTTCGCGATCAGCACTGTCGGCGCGCCCGGCACCCACGGCGCGAACGTCGCCGGTATGCAAGGCATGGGCGTGAGCACGCCCAGCGCGGCGGCGGTGGCGGCGGCCACCGTGGGGTTGGCCATGGAATTGCACACGCCGAACGGCATGATGTTCACCATGGGTTGGTGATCCATGATGTTGGCGGCAGGCGGCCCTTCGGCCAGCACTTTGTTCGCCGGAAGCACAACCAGCGACGACGGCGCCGCGCCGAACGTGCAAGTCATCATCGCTCCCATCACTACCTGATTTGGCATATCCCCTCCTGCGGCTATTATGACTGAAAAGACTGTCTTAAAGGTAAGGTTTTAGGATAAGCTGCCGATCATCACAGCATATCGACGAGGACAGTCATGGCCACATCGCTGACATTTGAATTCGGCTTTGCCGCCGCCGATCCATACGAGCCAGGCGAAGGCGGCCAGCCCATGCGGATTCTGGTCATGGGAGACTTCAGCGGCCGGGCGCAGAGCACCATGGGCACGCCGCGCCGGGTTGATCTCGACAACTTCGAGCAATTGCTGGCGCAGTTCGCGCCCAGCGTGCAAGTCGCGCTGGACGGCGCGCCATACAGTTTCAGCTTCAGCGAACTGGAGGATTTTCATCCGGATCGGCTGTATCAAAAATCAGACGCATTTGAAGCGCTGCGCGGCCAGCGGCAGCGCCTGCGCAACCCGGCCACCTTTGCCGCCGCTGCCGCTGCGCTGCAATCCGGCGCCGGTGGCTATGCCGCGCACGAAGGCGGCGGCGCCGGCGCCAACGGCGCGGCAGCCGAACACGCCGGAGACTTCGCCAGCCTGCTGGGCGGACAGGTGCGCCGCGCCGGCCACGGCGCGCCGGCTTCGCCGGCCGGCGTGCCGTCGATCGACCAGCTCGTCCGCCAGATCGTCGGCGCCATGCCGCCAGGCCCGGATCCGCGCCAGGCCGAATACGTGGCGGCGGTGGATGCCGTCATCGGCCAGCGCATGCGCGCCGTGCTGCACGCGCCGCAGTTCCAGGCGCTGGAAGCCATCTGGCGCGGCCTGCGGCAACTGGTCACCGGCCTGGAACTGAGCCAGTGCCTGCAGCTCTATGTCCTCGACGCCGGCAAGGACGCCTTGCAAGCCGATATCGATGCCGCCGCGGGCAGCCTGGAGGCGTGCGCTTTGCACCGGCTGCTGGTCGAGCAGCCGCGCACGGGCGCCGACGCCGCGCCCTGGTCGGTGCTGTGCGGCGCCTACAGCTTCGGCCCCGGCGCGGCCGACATCGGACTGCTGGCGGCCCTGGGCGAACTGGCGGCCCGCGCGCACGCGCCGTTTATCGCGAACGCTGGCGATGCGCTGGCAGGCGCCGCCTCCCTTGCCGCCACGCCCGACGCCTCCGGCTGGCAAGGGCTGGACGGCGACGCGGCGGCACGCTGGCAGGCGCTGCGCACCAGCCCGCAAGCCGGCTGGCTGGGCCTGGCGCTGCCGCGTGTGCTGCTGCGCCTGCCCTACGGCAAGGCCACCGACAGCATCGAACAATTCGATTTCGAAGAAGCGGACGCAGGACACGCACACCAGGACTACCTGTGGGGCCACGCCTGCCTGGCCATCGCCCTGCTGCTGGGCCGCGCCTTCGAGGCCGGCGCCTGGGACATGTCGCCCGGCGACGTCCTCGAGCTGGACGATCTGCCGGCCCACATCGTGCGGCGCGACGGCGAAGCCCATATGCAGGCCTGCGCGGAGGCCTTCCTGACCGAGCGCACCGCCACCGCGCTGCTGGAGCACGGCCTGATGCCGCTGCTCAGTTTCAAGAACCGCAACGCGGCGCGCCTGCTGCGCAGCCAGTCCGTATCCTTCCCCGCGCAGGACTTGTCCGGTCCCTGGAATTCCTGAGTCAGTACCAGCAAGAGCAGAAAATGAGCACGAAGAAGAAAACCGGCCAGAAGATTTCCCTCGACGACGCGCTGCAACTGGCGGTCTCGGTGCACCGCGAAGGCAAGCCGCGCCTGGCCGCGCAACATTACGAAGCCATCCTGCAAGTGGCGCCCGGCCATCCGGACGCGCTGCACTATATGGGCCTGGCGCAGCACCACCTGGGCAACCACGACGGCGCGGTCAACCTGATCCGGCGCGCGCTGGAGGTGGCGCCGGACTACGTCGATGCGCGCAACAATCTGGGCAACGTGCAGAAGGAGATGGGCCGCCACGCGGACGCCGAGCAGTCCTACCGCGCGGTGCTGGAGGCCAGGCCCGACTTCGCACTGGCCCATAACAACCTGGGGGTGGTGCTGCGTGCGCAGGACCGGCTGGACGAAGCGGCGGCGGCATACCGCCGTGCCGTCGAGCTGTCGCCGAAGTTCGCGCAAGGCTGGATCAACCTTGGCAATGTGCTGAAGAAAACCAGCGATTTCAACGAAGCGCTGAGCTGCTACCGCAACGCCGTGCTGATCACGCCCGACAATCCGGACGTCTACCGCAGCCTGGCGCGCGCCCTGATATCGCAACAGCGCGATGCGGAGGCGCTGGAAGTGTACCGGCAATGGGAAAAGGTCGAACCGGACAATCCCGTGGTGCAGCACCACATCGCCGCCTGCCAGGGCGCAGCTGCGCCGGAGCGCGCGTCGGACTCCTACGTGCAGTCCGTCTTCGACCGCTTTGCCAACAGCTTCGACGAGGTGCTGGCCAAGCTGGGTTACTGCGCGCCCGCCATGTGCGGCGAGATGGTGACGGCCCTGCTGGGCCCCGCCCCCGCCGCCAGGCCGGCGCTGCACGTGCTGGACGCCGGCTGCGGCACCGGCCTGTGCGGCCCGCTGCTCAAGCCCTACGCGCGCCACCTGGAAGGGGTGGACCTGTCGGCCGGCATGCTGGCCAAGGCGGCAGAGCGCGGCGGCTACGACACGCTGCGCGAAGCGGAACTGACCGCGTGGCTGCGCTCCCGCCCGGACGCGTACGACCTGGTGGTATCGGCCGATACGCTGTGCTATTTCGGTGCGCTGGACGTGCTGATCCCGGCCGCCGGCGCCGCGCTGCGCCCCGGTGCCCACCTGGTGTTCACAGTCGAGGAAACCGTGGACAGCGCCGCTGCGCCGCAATTCCTGCTGCATGCGCACGGCCGCTACAGCCACACGGAAGCCTACGTGCGCGCGATGCTGGCCGATGCCGGATTGGAAGTGCGCGAACTGCGCCGCGTCACGCTGCGCCAGGAAGCCAGCCGGCCGGTTGCAGGCCTGCTGGTGGGGGCGCGCAAGGGCGGCTAGGAGCGGCTTTTGCCTGCCGCAGGCCTGGCCAGTGGCGCGCCGGCCGATACGGCCGGCTTGGCCATCAGACGCTTGACAGCCAGCTGCACCGCCAGCGCGCCTGCAAAGGCCGCGCCGAATGCGGCGGCGGCCGAACCTTCGCGCAGCAACAGCGACAGCACCAGGCAAAAAGTCGCAAAAGCGAAGTAGCCGAACACCATGCCGCGCAACAGCGCCACCGCGAACGCGCGGCCGGAACGCACGTGCGAGAAACCCACCAGCACGGTGCTCATCACGGGGAACATGGCGAAGAAGCCGCTCAGGCGCGCGCCTATCGCGGCTGCGCCGTAGCTCACGGCCAGCACCAGCGCCGCCCCGGCCAGCATGCGCCATGGCAGATCGCTGGCCGGGGCGGCGCCGGCTACGGGCCGCGCGGATGCCAATGCCTGGTCCGAGCCGTCCGGCCGCACCCGCGGAAACAGCTTCGGTGCGATCAGCAAGGCGCCCACCACCATCGCGAAGCACGCTGCCACCGGCAGTTGCACCGCCTGCAAGCCGGCCACCGCCAGCGCCCAGGCCAGCAGCGCGCCCAGCATCGACACGGCCATGCCGAAACGCTCCGCCGTCCAGGCGTAGGCGATGCTAAACACCAGCACAGCGATCACCGCCAGCAAGGTGCCTTCGGCGGCGCGCGCGGCAAACGCGGCGCCCTGCTCCAGCGTCACCGTCAGCAGAATGGGCCCGGAGACGATGGGAAAGGCGGACATCCAGCCCGCCACGCCCGGCCCCCATCTCCGGCCCACCAGCGTTACAGCATAGATCAAGCTCGGAACCAGGAGCAGCTTGAGCAGCAAGATCAACGGCATCGATCAGTGGTCCGTGCGCATGAAGTTATTGATGTTCTTCACCAGGAAAGTGGGTGGAATGGTGTTCAGTTCCAAAATATGCTTGCACTTCGCCTCGTCCACGAAATCGATCATCACGAAGTTGGGCATGAAGGCCTTGAGCAGCGTGCCGCTGGCGAAGCCGTCGATCTTGGCGAACTTGTTCATGCGCGACGTGATGGCCGCGTCCAGGCCGTTGCTCCACATATCCTTTAGCCGCGCCACGTTGGGCGCCGTCCACATGCCGCTGTTACGGTCGCGGATGCTCTCGAATACGCCCGTCGTGGTCCAGTACATCATGCCGACCACGTTGGGATTGCCGTCGCCGCCGCGCGCCATCAGCTTGCTCTGCTTCTTGATGTTCTGTTCGATTTTGCCGAATGGCTTGCCGACGCTGGTGCCGCCCTTGCCGAAGTACTGCAGGCCTTCGTAGCGCTCGTCGTAGGTGCTGCCGGCCTTGCTCAGGTTCCTGATGCCGAGGATGCCTTGCGCGGCACTATAGCTCGCCCGCACCAGCTGCAGCCCGTCCGACGCGAACAGCACGATCACCTTGCCCTGCAGCTGGCGCAGCGTCCGCGTATTGAGGTTGCCGCCGCCCTTGTAGATCTTGTCGCCCAACACTTCCACGCAAGCGGCCGCGATCATCTCCCAGTTGTGGCAGTGGTCGAACTTGAGCACCACGAACTCGGTAGCGTAGGTGGTCACGAAACGGGACGCGTCGCTCAGGATCTTGGTCAGCGTCAGGCCATATTCGCCGCCCCACATGCTTTTCACCTTGGCGGTCGCCAACCCGCCCGTGCGGATATCCACGCCGGTGGTTTTGCTCTCCGGGCCCTTGCCGTGGTAGGCCTTCAGCGCCACCACCTTGTCGGCGCCGCCCTTCTTGACCAGCGCGCCGGTGATGCGGATATCGAACAGCCGCGCCCCCGCCACGGCCTGGTCGAAGATATCGAGATCCTGGGTCTGCGTGTTTGCGTCGCCCATGGTGACGGCGGCGTCATGGCTGCCCGCCATGACGACCTCGTTGAGTTTCTTGTCCGGGCCTAAATCGTAGTAACTGATCATTTTTCACCTGCTCCTGGCATTCAAAAAAGGCCCGCCATCCCGCTTAGCTGTGCAAATGCACCGCGCGGCCATTGTCGATCGCCGTCACATCGGCTTCGCAAAAGCTCTGGCATTCCGGGCAATAGCTCACCACCATGTCATCTTCATCGAAATACAGCACCGCGTGCATCAGCTCCGTGTGCTCGATCGCCGCCATGCTGTCGCATACCGTGCAGCGGATAAAGATCAACGAGCAGATCCTTCGGTAGACATCCGCATCCGCGCCGTAGATCATCTCGCCATCCACCAGCTTGTTGGCGCCGGCCTCACTCATCCCCATCGACATCAGGCCGTAGATCACCAGGTCGCGCAGCGTTTTCCGGCGCCGCGCCTCCACGTTCAGGGTCGGCATCGATCCGCCGGGCTTGCGTGGCGCGGGCGGCACGTCGGGAGGCGCCAGTTCGGGAGCCGGCTTGTCCTTGCAGGTGACCCACCAGTTTTTCACGAACATGAGCCCGATAATCGTCGCCGCCGTGGCTACCACGGTCCACGCGCCTTCCTTCGGCGAACCAAACCCGGCCCCGCGCATGATCGCGCCGATCAGGCGCCGCTGGTCAGTCTCCCTGCCGCGGTAAATGGCGCCCTGCCCCCACAGGAATCCGCACCAGTGGTTGTAGGTCGTCAGCTTGGTCTTCTGCTGGCGCAGCAGGGCATTGGTCAGGAAACTATAGGAGCCCAGCGATTGCGAGATGAGCCCCATCAAGAACTTCTCCAGCCCACCGGCTGCACCAACCAGCGCCATGTTCTCAAGGCTCGATCCGCTGCCCAGGCTCGGCAGGTTCAGCCAATATGCAAGCTTGTAGATCGGCGTCGCCTGGTTGAAGCGGCTGCGGGGCAATCGCTTGCCGGCGCTCCGCAACAGCCAGCTAAAGTTCGACTTCGCTTTCAGTGTGAACACGTAGCGCATGCTGCCTCCCTGGTGGGCACTGCCGGGCTTCAATCAAAACTGTAGGCAAACTCCCCTTCTTTGACCTCGACCTGCACGCCGGCGATGGCGTCGCCCTGCATCATGCGGTTCAGGAATTCGCGGCTGATATCGGGCAGCATGGTGTTGGTCAGGATGGCGTCGATCATGCGGCCGCCGGACTCGCCCTCGGTGCAGCGCGACACCACCAGCTTGACCACCTCTTCGCTGTACTGGAACGGGATCTTGTAGCGCGCCTCGACGCGCTTCTTGATGCGGTTCAGCTGCAGCTTGACGATCTGGCCCAGCATCTGGTCCGACAGCGGGTAGTACGGGATGGTGACGATGCGGCCCAGCAGCGCCGGCGGGAACACCTTCAGCATCGGCGCGCGCAGGGCCTTGGCCATGCCGTCCGGGTCGGGCATCAGGTCCGGGTCCTTGCACAGGCCGGCGATCAGGTCGGTGCCGGCGTTGGTGGTGAGGATGATCAGCGTGTTCTTGAAGTCGATGAAGCGGCCTTCGCCGTCTTCCATGAAACCCTTGTCGAACACCTGGAAGAACATCTCGTGCACATCCGGGTGCGCCTTCTCCACCTCGTCCAGCAGCACCACCGAGTATGGCTTGCGGCGCACCGCCTCGGTCAGCACGCCGCCCTCGCCATAGCCCACGTAGCCGGGCGGCGCGCCTTTCAGCGTGGAGACGGTGTGCGCCTCCTGGTACTCGCTCATGTTGATGGTGATCAGATTCTGCTCGCCGCCGTACAGCGCCTCGGCCAGGGCCAGCGCGGTTTCGGTCTTGCCGACGCCGGAGGTACCGGCCAGCATGAACACGCCGATCGGCTTGCTCGGATTGTCCAGGCCCGCGCGCGAAGTCTGGATGCGCTTGGCGATCATCTCCATCGCGTGGTCCTGGCCGATCACGCGCTGGCTCAGCAGCGAGGCCACCTTGAGGATGGTCTCCATCTCGTTCTTGGCCATGCGGCCGACCGGGATGCCGGTCCAGTCTCCCACCACGGCGGCCACCGCCTGGTAGTCCACGGTCGGCAGGATCAGCGGGGTTTCGCCTTGCAGCGCGCTCAGTTTGGCCTGCACGGCCTTGAGCTGCTCCATCAGCGCGGCGCGTTCTTCCGGCGCGATGGCAGGTGCGGTGGCGGCGGTGGCGGCCGCAGCTTCGGCGCCCGCCTCCAGGCTGCTGCCGGTGCCCTCCACCGGCTGCGCGCCGTCGCGCAGCTTGGCACGCAGGGCCAGCAGCTCGTCCACCAGTTCGCGCTCCGCGTTCCAGCGCGTCTCCAGCCCGGCCAGGCGCTCGCGTTCGGCGCCCAGCAGGTCGTCCGCCTCGCTCTTGCGCTTGCCGATGTCGATGCCGATGGCGCTTTCGCGGCCGATGATGCCCAGTTCCGTTTCCAGCGCTTCGATGCGCTTGCGCGCATCGTCCACTTCGGCCGGCGTGGCGTGCAGGCTCACGGCCACGCGCGCGCAGGCCGTGTCGAGCAGGCTGACCGACTTGTCCGGCAACTGGCGCGCCGGGATGTAACGGTGCGACAGCTTGACCGCCGCCTCCAGCGCTTCATCGAGGATCTGCACCTTGTGGTGTTTTTCCATGGTCGAAGCCACGCCGCGCATCATCAGGATGGCGCGCTCTTCGCTCGGCTCGTCCACCTGCACGGTCTGGAAGCGGCGGGTCAGCGCCGGGTCCTTCTCGATGTGCTTCTTGTATTCGGCGAAAGTGGTGGCGCCGATGGTGCGCAGCGTGCCGCGCGCCAGCGCAGGCTTGAGCAGGTTGGCCGCATCGCCGGTGCCGGCCGCGCCGCCCGCGCCCACCAGCGTGTGCGTCTCGTCGATGAACAGGATGATGGGTTTCGGGCTGCCCTGCACTTCGTCGATCACCGAACGCAGGCGCTGCTCGAACTCGCCCTTCATGCTGGCGCCGGCCTGCAGCAGGCCCACGTCCAGCGTCAGCAGCTGCACGTCCTTCAGGCTGGGGGGCACGTCGCCACGGGCGATGCGCTGCGCGAAGCCTTCCACCACGGCCGTCTTGCCGACGCCGGCCTCGCCCACCAGGATGGGATTGTTCTGGCGGCGGCGCATCAGGATATCGACCACCTGGCGGATCTCGTCGTCGCGGCCAACGATGGGGTCCATCTTGCCGCTGCGGGCTTGCTCGGTCAGGTCCACGGTGAACTTCTTCAGCGCTTCCTGCTTGCCCATGGCGGCAGGCGCGATGGCGCCGGAGGCCTCGCCCGGCGCGGCCCCGCCGCCGGCCTGGAAGCCGTCCGTGGCCGCCATCTGCGCTTCCGGCGATTCCTTCAGCAGGCTGGCAAACTTCTCGCTCAGGTCGTCGGCCTTGATCTTCTGGAATTGCGGCGACATGCCATACAGCGCGTTGCGCAGGCTGGAAGTCTTGAGCATGCCAACCACGATATGGCCGGAGCGGATCTGCGATTCGCCGAACATCAGCGTGCCATACACCCAGGCGCGCTCCACCGATTCCTCCAGCTGCGAGGACAGGTCGATGCCCGAGGTGGAGCCGCGCGGCAGGCGGTCCAGCGCCGCCGTCAGGTCGCGCGCCAGGCCGGCCGCGTCCAGCTCATAGTGCTTGACCAGGCGCAGCAGGTCGGAATCCTGCAACTGCAGGATCTGGTGCATCCAGTGCACCAGTTCCACGTAGGGGTTGCCGCGCAGCTTGCAAAAGACGGTGCTGCTTTCGATGGCGCGGTAGCACAGCGAGTTCAATTTCCCGAACAGGGCGACGCGACTGATTTCTGCCATGGTGATTTTCCTTAGCCCGCATGGGCGCTTGGGTTGATGAGCAATTGGTCCGGATTGCGGAGTGGCGCGGCGCCGGCTGGCCAGGTGCTCCAGCCAAGCCGCAGGCCGCTGCCGGCCCCGGCGCCCAGCCGCAACGGCGGGGTTTCTTCTTTTTTCAAGATCAGGCGCACGTCCCAGTCCAGGGCCGTGCCGGCGTAATTGCGCACCCAGGCCAGCAGGCGCTTCATGCTGTCGCCGCCGGGCAGCATGCGTTCATAGTCGGCAAAGCCCATCGGGCCGATGACGATGCGGAATTTGTTCTGGCAGTCCCATACCTTGCAACCGAGGACGGTGGACACGCCCAGCCGGTTGCCGTCCTCGGCGCGGCCGATGCGCGACTGGATCTCCGGCGGCAGCCGCATCCAGTGGCCGGTGAACTGCTCCACCGCCACCGGCAGCTTGAAATACTCGCGCAGGATGGACACCAGGCCGGAGGCGGGCCGCGCATTATTGGCCAGCAGGCCGGCGAAATGCAGCTTGGCGAAGTCGCCGATGTCGTCGCGCTGGCGCAAGGCCGGCGCCCCGATGCCGAACAGGCTGCCGACGAACTCCGCATAGCGGTCGCCGTCTTCGCGGTCCAGGTTGATGGCCGGTTCCGCCTGCGCCCGCGCGCGGTAGAACAGCGACAGCATGCGGTGGTGGAACACGTCGAAAAAGGCCAGCAAGGTGCCGTCGCCGCCGTTGCGCAGGCGGTCGCGCGTGTATTCGGTGATGTGGATGGGCAGCGGGCCGTTGGCGCCCAGCAGGCCAAAAAAATTCACCGCCAGGCGCGCGCGCGCGTCGGCGCCGTTCGAACCGCCGCGCAGGAACTGCCCCAGCGCGCCGGGGTGGAAGGTCAGCGACGGGTCCTGGCCGAAGCGCACCGCGTCGTCGCGCGGGCGCAGCGAAGCGCCGATGCGCGGCAGCTCCGGGTGCGCATTCTCGATCAGCCGCAGCACCTGGAAAAAGTCCATGCGCGCAGCCTTGCGCTCCAGTTCCAGCTCGGTTTCTACAGGATCGCGCATGCGCCCCCCTTGGCCGGCCAGCGCATGATCTCGCCGCGCCCGATGGTGCGCACCACCGTCTCGGTGAAGGAGTTGATGGACACATACTGCGCGAAGAACTGCGCCAGCACGCCGCCCAGCAGGAAGGCGCCGGTGCCCTCGAAGGCCGCGTCGTCCAGCGTGACGGTCACCTGCAGGCCGCGCCCGAAGGTGATCGGGCCCGGCGACGGCATGCGGCGCGTGATGCTGGCGGTGCCGATCGACTGCACGCCTTCGATCTGGCGCTGTCCGTTCAGGTCGCCCACATGGCAGTACAGCGACAGCATTTCGCGCAGCGCCACCGCGCCCTGGCGCGCGTCGCTGTCGGTCAGCGACAGGTAGTTGAGCGACAGGTGGTTCAGCAGGCGCCAAGCCACCGCGCCTTCGGCGAACGAGGCGTGCGGCTGGCTGGGGCCGGCCAGGCAGCGCACCGCCGTGACGGGCGCGCCGGATTCCAGGATGAAATCGGTCTTGCCCACGCCCAGCGGCATGGACAGCGGCAGGTCGCGGTTGGTGCACCAGACCGACAGGCCGAGCTGGCGCAGGTCGCTGCGGTACGGCGCCTTGGCCGCGTCCACGATGGAAATGAAGGTTTCGCTGCCGATGTAGCTCGAGCGCGGACCGACCTTGCGCTGGCGCTGCGAGATCAGGCGCGGCTCGCGCCGCACATGGTAGAAGGCCTTGTCCTGGTGCAGGCCGCCGATATCCTTGGCGGTGTAGAAAGGCCGGAACGCCTGCTCGGCGTTGGGGCCGGTGCCGTAGCCGGTCACCTCGTCGATCTGGAACACCTCGAAGTCCATCGGCCGGGTGCGGTCCACCAGCACGTGGTACTCGAACTCGTCGCCGCTGACGTTGATGCGGTCGGCGCGGCGCTGGAACAGGTTGATGGCCGGCGTGCAGTTGAGCGCGAAGTTGGACGCGTCCAGCATTTGCTCCAGCAGCGCGTCGCCCTTGTTGAGCAGGATCACCAGTTCCACCTCGGTTTCCGCGCAGCGGCCCAGCGCCTGCTGCAGGCCGCGCAGCTCGACGAACTGGAAGCGCTGCGGGAAGGCGAAATACTCCTGCAGCAGGCGGTAGCCCTGGAAGGTGCGGCGCCCGCTCGGCAGCAGCGCCTCGTCCTCGCTGAAGCCCAGCGGCGCCACGGCGCTTCTCGGCAGCAGCGTACTGGCGCTGGCCGAGGCCACCAGCACCCCTTCCACGCTGCCCAGGATGCGTTCATAAATCTTCACCGGCATCTCGTCGCTGCCGCGCAGGTTCAGTGCCAGGCGATCCAGCGGCAAGGCGCGGAACGGCACGCCGCCGGCCGTGCGCAGTTTCAGGCGGATGCCGGCCTTGACGCTGCCCGGCAGCGCCGCGCCGTTCCCGGCACCAGCGCCGAACAATGCGCCGCTGTGCGTGAAGAACTTGGCTTCCAGCAGTTCCACCGGCCACATGGTCACGTCGTGCGCGGTGCGGTATTCGCAGGCGGTCGTGTCGCCCTTGCCCAGCACGCTGCGCATGGCGGTGCCGCGCGGCACCACGTAGCCCTGCTTGAGCGCGGGATTGCCCAGGTCCG
This sequence comes from Massilia sp. Root351, assembly GCF_001425045.1. Classification (GTDB taxonomy): domain Bacteria; phylum Pseudomonadota; class Gammaproteobacteria; order Burkholderiales; family Burkholderiaceae_D; genus Rugamonas. Next base: position 72,860 of record NZ_LMDJ01000005.1, read on the forward strand.
GCTGCAGCTGCACCACCGCCATCGACGGCGTGGGCGCCAGGAAGTGCGGGTACACCAGCTCGGACATGTGCTGCGTAAAGCGCGGGAACTCGGCGTCGATCTTCATCTGCACGCGCGCGGCCAGGAAGCTGAAGCCTTCCAGCAGGCGCTCCACGTAGGGGTCGGCGCAGTCGAAGCCTTCCAGGCCCAGGCGGCCGGCTATCTTGGGATACTCCTTGGCGAACTCGCCGCCCACTTCGCGCAGGTGCTGCAGTTCCTGGCTGTAATAGCGCAGCAGGCGCGGATTCATGCCGCCGATCCCTTGCCGGAAGTGTTCTCCGTCACGCGGATGCTGGCGCGGTCCACGTCCAGTTCAGTTTTCAGGTACAGCCGTTCCGGGTAAGGTTGCGCCCACATATCGCCTTCGATTTCAAACATGATGGTGTTGCGGTCCGACTCGGCCGGCACCGCCTTGACGGTCACCGAGGCCCGTATCAGGCGCGGCTCGAAGTCCCAGATGGCCTGGCGGATGCCGCGTTCCAGCTCGGTCAGGTTCATGCCCGCCACGGAGATGCCGGAGATGTCCGGCATGCCGTAGTTGACCACGGAGTTGGCCACGTGCGGCAGCTTTTGGTGCTCGGTGACGGACAGCAGATTGGTGGTATTGAGCAGCCAGGCCAGGTCGCGCAGCACGCTCTCGCGCAGCGTGCGCAGCGACAGCACGCGCCGCTCGCGCGACTCGACGCTGCTCTCCGGCTCGTCGTCGGTCAGGCGGTCCAGCAGCGAAGGCTGGAGCCGCTCGCGTGGCGCCAGTTCAGCCATTGCCGCCGGCGGCGCCGTCAACGCCGTCGAGTTCGATGCTGCGCACGTCCATCAGCGCGTAGTCGGCCGCGTCGGTGGCGAACATGCGCTGGCCCAGTCCCACGCCGTCCTCGCGCCATTCGGTGCGGCGCGCCAGCAGCAGCGCGTCGTCGGCGCCCTCGCGCACCGTGCCGGCGTAGCGCGTCGGGATCAGCCCGACCGTGCTGGCGCCGTTGGTCCAGGTGAAGGTGGCCGGCATCCACACCTTGTCGCGCAGGTCGGCCGGCGCTTCGATTTCGATGCGGCTCACATGCTGTACCGGCACCCAGATGTAGCGCCCGTTCATGATCACCTCCAGCACCGGGCCGATGCGCGCGTCGGCGTCGGCCAGCCAGGCGAAGGCTTCGCCGTTGATGCGGCCGGCACTGGCCGGTGCGTCCTCGAAGGCGCGCGCGCGGGCCTGCGCGCCGGCGGCGGCATTGCCCTCGCCTTCCAGCTTGAGCGCCTCGGCAACCAGGGCGATCCACGCCACCGGTTCGCCGAACACCACGGGCACGCGTTTGCCGGCAAAGATTTCATCGCGCAGCGCCTCGCACTGGATCGCTTCGCGGTAGGTTTGCGCCATCGGCAAGGTGGCCGCATCCAGCTCGGCGGCCACGTTCAGTTGCGTCAGTGCGCGGTTCCACTGGCCCTGCACGCAGAGCAGCTGGAACAGGAAAGTTCGGAGTTTCGCGTTGGAGGGGTCTTTACGGATCTGGCCTTGCAGCGCGGTGAGCGCCTCGCCAAGCCGGCCTTCGGAAATGAGCTGTTGCGCGTCCATAAGGAGCCCTGAGATAAAACGAGAGGAGAAAAAAGCCGGGGCGCACAGGCCCCGGCAGCTTGCGATTACTTGGCGATGTTGCCGGCGATGTCCCAGTTGAACACGCCGCCCGAAGCGGTAACGCCTTTTTCGTTCTGCAGGAAGTACTCGAACTTCACTTCAGCGAAGTTCAGGCTGACGTTCTCGGTCAGGCGGTCCTCGCCGCCGCTGCCGCCGGTCGATACCGAGGTCACCAGCACCTTGGTCATGGTCAGTTCCAGGTACTTCTGCTGTCCCTCGCCGGCTTTGCGCACCAGCAGCTTGGCCACCGGAATGTGCGCGCCTTTGGCCAGCGCGATCAGCAGGGCCGGCGAAGCCTTGTCCAGGTATTTGGTGATCGAGATATCCTGGAAGTTGGCCTTGCCTGCGCCGCCGCCGCCGCCGGCGTGGAAGGAACCGGAGTTGGACGCGCCCCAGCTCCATGCCAGCACGTCGATATCGCCGGCTGCTTTTTGCGCGCTATCCTGGGTTTCGCCTTTGATCGTGGCGCCCAGGTTCAGGAACATGTCTACTGCCATTTTTATTCTCCTAGTGTGTGTGGACTACAAACTGTAAAAATCAACCGCCTTTGGCCGACGGCAGCTTGGACACCAACCGCAGCGACACGGTCAGGCCTTCCAGCTGGTAGTGCGGGCGCAGGAAGAACTTGGAGGTGTAGTAGCCTGGATTGCCTTCCACTTCCTCGAGGATCACTTCGGCCGCCGCCAATGGCTTCATCGCCTTGGTTCCTTCGCTGGAGTTGGCCGGGTCGCCGTCGACGTAACGGTTGATCCAGTTGCTCAGCCAGCGTTCCATCTCATCGCGCCCCTTGAAGGAACCGATCTTGTCACGCACGATGCATTTCAGGTAATGCGCAAAGCGGCAGGTGGCGAACAGGTACGGCAGGCGCGCGCCCAGGTTGGCGTTGGCGGTGGCGTCCGGGTCGTCGTACTCGGCCGGCTTGTGCAGCGACTGCGCGCCGATGAAGGCGGCGAAATCGGTGTTCTTCTTGTGCACCAGCGGCATGAAGCCGTTGGCCGCCAGCTCCGCTTCGCGGCGGTCCGAGATGGCGATCTCGGTCGGGCATTGCATGGCCACGCCGCCGTCGTCGGTCGGGAAGCTGTGCACCGGCAGCCCTTCGACCGCGCCGCCGGACTCGATGCCGCGGATGCGCGAGCACCAGCCGTATTCCTTGAAGGAGCGGTTGATGTTGACCGCCATGGCGTAGGCCGCGTTGGCCCAGGTGTAGTTCTTGCTGCCGGCGGCCGAAGTGTCTTCCTCGAAGTCGAACGCTTCCACCGGGTCGGTCTTGGCGCCGTAAGGCTGGCGCGCCAGGAAGCGCGGCATGGCCAGACCGACGTAGCGCGCATCCTCGGACTCGCGGAACGAACGCCAGGCGGCATGTTCCGGGGTCTGGAAGATCTTGGTCAGGTCACGCGGGTTCGACAGCTCCTGCCACGATTCCATCAGCATCACCGACGGTGCGGCAGCGGCGATCAGCGGCGCGTGCGCGGCCGCGGCGATCTTCGCCATGCCGGACAGCAGCTCGACGTCGGGCGCGCTGTTGTCGAAGTAGTAGTCGGCCACGATGGAGCCGAACGGCTCGCCGCCGAACTGGCCGAACTCTTCTTCGTACATTTTCTTGAAGATCGGGCTCTGGTCCCAGGCCGTGCCCTTGAACTTCTTCAGCGTCTTGCCCAGGTCGTTCTTCGAGATGTTCATCACGCGGATCTTCAGCGCTTCATCGGTCTCGGTGTTGTTGACCAGGTGGTGCAGGCCGCGCCAGGCGCCTTCCAGCTTCTGGAACTCGTCGGTGTGCATGATCAGGTTGATCTGCTCGGTGAGCTTCTTGTCCAGCGCCGCGATCAGGCCCTCGATGGTGCCCAGCACGTCGTTCGAAATCAGGTTGGTGCCGCTCAGCGCCTGCTCGGCCAGCGTCTTGACCGCGTTCTCGACCGCTTCCTTGGCCTTGTCCGATTGCGGCTTGAACTCCTTCTGCAGCAAGCTGCCGAAGTCGCTCATTTCCAGGGTGCCGGTGGCGCCTTGTTGTGCTTCAGTGATCTGTGCCATCAATTCCTCCGTCGATTATTCTTGCGGCTTCGGTGCCGAGGTCAGGGCCTGCATCAGGGCCGGTTCGGCCAGCAGCTTGCCGATCAGCTCTTCGGCGCCGGTTTTGCCGTCCATATAGGTCAGCAGGTTGGACAGCTGGCCGCGCGCTTCGAGCAGCTTGTTCAGCGATTCCACCTTGCGCGCCACGGCGGCCGGGGTGAAGTCGTCCATGCTCTCGAAGGTCATGTCGACCGCCATATTGCCCTCGCCGGTCAGCGTGTTGGGCACTTGCACCGCGATGCGCGGCTTCATCGATTTCAGGCGTTCGTCGAAGTTGTCGACGTCGATCTCCAGGAATTTGCGGTCCGCCACCGGCGCCAGCGGATCGGCCGGCTGGCCGGACAAGTCGGCCAGCACGCCCATCACGAAGGGCAACTGCACGCTTTTTTCCGCGCCGTAGACTTCCACGTCGTATTCGATCTGCACGCGCGGCGCGCGGTTGCGCGCGATGAACTTCTGGCTACTTTCTTTGCCCACGATTTACTCCTCCTAGTGATAGAAACGACCCGGTTTGCTGCCTGGTACTCTCGAATTTAATATTCGCTCTGCTGTGATTCTTCTTCACGCGGGCCGCTGACCACCAGCAGCTGCGTCATGCCGTCCGGCGCCAGGTCCTCCATGATTTCGAAGAAGTTCTTCGGAACCAGGCGCTTGGCGCGCTCCAGCAACAAAGGTACGGGACTGGACGGCTCGTACTGCTGGTAATACTTGTTAATCTTGTCGAGCATGCGGATCACATCGGCCCGGCTGGTGACGTCGCCGCTGATGGCGGCGGCGCGCGTGCCGCCCTTGCCGGCAGCTGCGCCGCCGGAGACTGCGTCGGCATCCTCGCCTTCCGCTTCGCCCTCGGCAGCAGCGCCTCCGGCGCGCTCGCCGCCGCCCTGCCCGGCGAAGAAATCGCGGCCGCGCCGCAACAGGCGCACCAGGGCATCCAGGTTCAGCGCCTGCGAACTGCCCACCTGGCGCACCAGGGTCACCTCGATCTGCGTCACGCTGTCGCAGGCGGCAGCCAGGCCGGCGCTGCTGGCGGCCACCCGTTCGGGATCGGCGTCCTGCAGCGCGGCGGCAATCGAATGCAGCTCGACCTTGCTCTCGCCTTCGGCTGGCTGCAGTTCGCCGTTGGCCACTTCCAGCGTGCGCAGCGACAGCGGCCCCAGTCCGGGCAGCATCAGCAGCGTGGCCTCTTTCACTTCGCGCAGGAAGGCGTTGTCGGCCAGCGTGGCCAGGGAGTTAATGCGCAGCATGGGGTCCATGCCGTCGTCGGGGTCGAGCTGGGGATGGACGCTGTCCCAGCGCTGCTCCAGCAGCCGCTCGATCAGCGCCAGGCCGTTGGCCAGGCCGGGCATGCCCTCAAGCGCGAGCAGCGCGCGCGCCAGCGACACCGCCAGCCGCAGGTCGCGGCTGCGCTCCAGCAAACCGGCAGCCAGGCGCTTGACCACCTTCCATTCGGGAGGCACGGCCGGGGTGATGGTGTCGCCATACTGAACCTCGGGTTTGCCCAGGATGGCCTGTTCGAGCTCCAGGAATTCCGGGTCGTACTCGAGATTGGGACCGCAGGGCGCATCCGCCTCCACGTCCACCAGCAAAGAATCAATATCCACTCCACCACCCTTGGCAATCAGTCCAGTTTTCGACCACGACTATACTAGAATTTCCAAAAAATATTGCAGAAAATAATTCTTTTTTGTCACGCATTTGTTGGTCTAAATATATTGCAAGATGCGCCGCGTTATGCATAAGTCATCGCAAGGATGGCGTCCCGGAATTCGCTCGCATGCTGATAGCGGCCGGACGGGTTTTTAGCCAGTCCGCACGCCAGCAGCGGCTCGAAAGCGCGCAGCGCCGGCGGCAGCGGCGGCGGCGCTTCCAGCAGCACTTGCTGCATCAGCTGGAACGGCGTGCCTTCGTAGGGCCGGCGGCCGGCAAGCATCTGGTACAGCACCACGGCGGCGGCAAACAGGTCGCTGCGGCAGTCGGCCTGGCCGCGCATCTGCTCCGGCGCCATGTAGCCGGGCGTGCCGTGCGCGCTGCCGGCGCCGGCCGGGCTGGCCAGGCCGAAGTCGGAGATCTTCAGCTTGCCCTTGGCATCGAGCAGCAGGTTCGAAGGCTTGATGTCGCGATGCACCACGCCGTGGCCGTGCGCATACGCCAAGCCGTCGAGCAACTGTGCCATCCACGCCACGGCGCGCACCGGCGGCAGCGGCCCGGCTTGCAGCAGCGCGGGCAGCGACGGCCCATCCATATACTCGAGGGCGATATAGGGAACGGCGTGCGCGCCGCCCAGGCCGGCGCCGGCCTCCAGCACCGCCACAATGCAGGGATGGCGCACGCCGACAGGCGGAAAAGCAGGCGGCGGCGCCAGCTTCAGCGCCACCTGCCGGCCTTCCGGGCTGTCGGCCAGCCACACGCCCGGAGCCAGCGCGCGCCGCAGCAGGTAGCCGCCGGAATGGCCCGGCACCACGCTACCGATATTTATTTGCATGGGCGCTGGATAACAAGGTTGTCATTCGCTTATCATACGACGAGACGTTTCTGCTATAAACTGAATCTTTCGTTTGTCCCACACCACACATAGCCACATGAATGAACTGAAGCAGCTGGGCCGGTATCAATTATTGCGCGTGCTTGGGCGCGGCGCGATGGGCCTGGTCTATGAGGGTGTCGATCCCAAGTTGAACCGCCGGGTCGCCATCAAAGTCATCCACATGGGCCGGATCAACGATCCGGCCATGCGGGCCGAGTACTCCGCGCGCTTCACGCAAGAGGCGCAGGCGGTCGCGCGCCTGAACCACCCCAACATCGTCACCGTGTACGACTTCGGCGAGGAAGACGGCGAAGCCTACCTGGTGATGGAGCTGATCGCCGGCGAAGAGCTGGGCAGCTATTTCGACGACAGCCAGGTGTTCTCGCTCGACTTCACGCTGGAGGATTCGGTGCGCATGACGTGCGAACTGCTGGATGCGGTGGACTACGCCCACCAGCAAGGCATCATCCACCGCGACATCAAGCCGGCCAACATCATGCTCAGCGGGCAGCTGCGGGTGAAGCTGACCGATTTCGGCGTGGCGCGCATGCAGGACGTAAACGCCAAGCACACCGAAGCGGGCACCATGGTCGGCACGCCCAGCTACATGTCGCCCGAGCAGATCACCGGCCAGGCGGTCGGGCCGCGCTCGGACATTTTCGCCGCCGGCATCGTGCTGTACCAGTTCCTCACCGGCGAAAAGCCGTTTACCGGCAAGGGCCTGTTCGAGGTGCAGCAGAAGATCGTCTACGAGCAGCCGGCGCTGCCCAGCACCCTCAGTCCCCTGATCAGCCCCATGTTCGACCGCGTGGTATTGCGCGCCCTGGCCAAGCGCCCGGAAGACCGCTATGCCAGCGCGCGCAGCTTCAAGGAAGACCTGAAACGCGCCCTGAACGGCGACGAAGTGGGCCTGGACGACACCATGCCGCCGCAGGCGCGCGTGGCAAACTCCTTCCTGTCCCCTGCCCCAGGCGCCCAGTCGTACAGCACCATGCCGCCGCCGTTCCAGCCGGGCGGCGCCCCGGCCGCCACCCGCGGCGATCCCGGCGCGGACCCGGACGCCACCCAGGTCTCCGGCGTGGGCCTGCCGCTGCCAGGCGCGCAGGACCAGGACGCCACCGTGGTCACCACGCCACCCGGCATCCGCCCCGGCGGTAAGCGCCAATGAGCGCGGCAATTAGCTCGGCCGAAGACCGGCTGCACTTCTTCAAGCGCCTGCAGCTGCTGACCAACAAGATCCACGCCACGCAGGACATCGACGACATCATGCTGGAGATGTCGGCCGAGCTGTGCGAGCTGTTCAGCGGCGACCGGCTCACCGTCTACGCCCTGTCGGACGACAAGGCCAGCATGGTGTCCAAGGTGAAAACCGGGCTGGCCTCGTTCAAGCAGCTCAAGCTGCCCATCTCGGCGCAAAGCATCGCCGGCTACGCCGCGCTGTCGAAAAAGACGCTCAACCTGCTGGACGTGTACGACGAGGCCGAACTGCGGCGCCACGACGACGCCCTGTGCTTCCAGCAGGGCGTGGACCGGCGCACCGGCTACCGCACGCAGCAGATGCTGGTGGCGCCCATCCTGGCCGACGACGGCGCGGTGCTGGGCGTGCTCCAGCTGATCAACAACCACAAGGGCGGCGCCTTCGACGCCATGGTGGAGGAAGGCGTGCAGCACCTGTGCGACTCGATCGCCATCGCCTTCGCGCACCGCCACAAGGCGCCCACGCGCGAGCGCAGCCGCTTCGCCGCCATGCTGTCCGAAGCGGCGCTGCCGCGCGTGCAGCTGGAACAGGCGCTGCGCAGCGCGGCGGCCCGCAATCTCGATATCGAAGACGTCCTGCTGGACGAACTGGCGATCAAGCCGGCGCTGGTGGGCCGTGCGCTGGCCGACTTCTTCGGCGTGCCCTACTTCATGTTCCAGGTGGACCGGCGCCGCCCGCAAGGCCTGCTGGACAGTTTCAACCGCGAATTCGTGGTGCAGAACCAGTGGATGCCGATCGAGGAAGGAAGGCACGGCATCTTCATCCTGGCGGTGGACCCGGACCAGCTCAAAGCCAGCGGCGCGGTGCAGCGCGTGTTCCCGCAAGCCACGCCGATCTACTGCGTAACCACGCGGCGCGAATTCGGCTGGATGGTGAACCAGTTCTTCGGCGCGGCGGATGCCTCGCCGGCCGACACCCTGCCGCCGCCCGCCGCCCGCGCCGCGCCGACCGCGCCGGCCTCCGTGCCCTCGCCCGCAGTTCCGGCGCCAGTCCCAGGCCCTGCCGGCCTGGCCGCTGCCGATGAGCAGGCAGAGGTGGATGTCGACGCCACCATCGTCGCCAGGCCGGCGCGCGCCCCCATCCCTGCGCAACCCAGCGTCGAGCAGGCGCTGATCGCCAACGCCGTCAGCCCGCTGCTGCTGGCCGCCGCGCAGCACGGCATCAGCGAGCTGCACATCACCACCACGCCCGGTGCGGACGGCGAAATCCGCTTCCAGGTCAGCGGCGTGCTGCGGAAGCCCTGATGTCCTACCCCATCCACAACAAGCTGGTGATCGGCATCGCCTCCAGCGCCCTGTTCGACCTGAGCGCCTCGCACCAGGTGTATGTCGACAGCGGCGAAGAGGAATACCGCAAGTACCAGGAAGCCCACATCGACACGATACTGGGCAAGGGCGTGGCGTTCCCCTTCATCCGGCGCTTCCTCAACATCAACAAGCACTTCCCCGGCCAGATGCCGGTGGAGGTGGTGCTCCTGTCGCGCAACTCGCCCGAAACCGGCCTGCGCGTGATGAAGTCGATCGCCCACTACGGCCTGGACATCTCGCGCGCCGCCTTCGTCACCGGCAAGTCGCCCTACACTTAACTGCCCGCGTTCAACACCTCGCTGTTCCTGAGCGCGAACGCGGCCGACGTGCGCAGTGCGCTGGACAACAACTATCCCGCCGGCCTGGTGCTGCCGTCCCTGATCGAGGACGACGAGGACGACATGGAGCTGCGCGTGGCCTTCGACTTCGACGGCGTGATCGCCGACGACGAATCCGAAACCGTCTACAAACGCAACCACGACGTGCTGGAATTTCACGCCCACGAAACCGAGCGCGTGGCCATCCCGCACCGTCCCGGCCCGCTGGCGGACCTGTTTCGCAAGCTGCACGTGATGCAGCGCTACGAGGCCGTGCTGGCGCGCAGCGACCCGGCGTACAAGCGCATCCTGAGCATCGCCATCATCACGGCCCGCAGCGCACCTTCGCACGAACGGGTGGTCACCACCCTGAAGAACTGGGGCGTGTCGGCCAACGAAACGTTCTTCCTGGGCGGCATGGACAAGGCGCGCGTGCTGTCCATCCTCAAGCCCCACATCTTCTTCGACGACCAGCTCAGCCACCTGAAGTCCGAGGGCGGCACCATCCCCATGGTGCACGTGCCTTTCGGCGTTGCGAATCCGGCACAGGTTTAGCACCATCTTAAGGCTGGCGTAATTACCGGCGGCAACTTTCCGCGTATATTCGTCAGCACGCCTCCACCAAAATAAGAAGGCGCAATCAAACCATGGAGCTTTACAAATGAAACGATTCGCACTCGCGGCCCTGATGGCATGCATCGGCCACACCGCATTCGCAGCCGACGCCGGCCACTGGGGCTACGCCGGCGCCGAAGGCCCGGAGCAGTGGGCCAAGCTGTCGCCGGACAACTACGCCTGCCAGAGCGGCAAGAACCAGTCGCCGGTGGACCTGAAAGGCAGCATCCATGCGGCGCTCAAGCCGCTGAAGATGGACTACAAGGCAGGCGGCAATGAAGTCCTGAACAACGGCCACACGCTGCAAGTAGGCTTCACGCCCGGCAGCGCGCTGTGGCTGGACGGCGAACGTTTCGAGCTGAAGCAGTACCACTTCCACGCCCCCAGCGAAAACCTGATCGCCGGCGTGTCCTATCCGCTGGAAGTGCACCTGGTGCATGCCGACAAGGACGGCAACCTGGCCGTGGTGGCCGTGATGTTCAAGGAAGGCGCGGAGAACAAGGCGCTGGCCGCGCTGTGGCCGCAACTGCCGAAGGAAGCCGGCCTGAAAACCGCGCTGGCGACACCGCTGTCGGCCGCGGCCCTGCTGCCCGCCAAGCATGCCTACTACCGCTTCAGCGGCTCGCTGACCACGCCGCCGTGCTCCGAAGGCGTGCGCTGGCTGGTGATGAAGAACCCGGTGACGGTATCGAAAGCGCAGGTGGCCGAGTTCGCCGAAGTGATCCACCATCCGAACAACCGCCCGGTGCAGGCGCTAAACGGCCGGCCGGTGCTGGACTAAGCACCCCGGAAGCAATGTTAGCGGTCACAAGGTCGTCATATTGCATGGGTAGCATGCGGGTAGTTTTTTTAGCCCTGTCTTAACTACCCAAGGAATCCCATGCAAGACCTGAATCTGTTGCGCCGCCTTCCGCTGGCACTTGCGGTGAGCGCCGCCCTGGCGCTGGCCGCCTGCGGCGGCTCGGACAACAACCCGCCGCAGCTCCTGGCCATCCCTGCCGCCCCGGCAGACCAGGGCGCCGCCGATACGGCGCCCGTCCCGGCCAACGTGCCCGCCTTTGTCGACAACGTCGCCAGCAACCAGCGCGGCGACGCGCGCTACGCCACCGCCGCCACCAACGCCGGCGTGCGCGTTCTGATCGGCATGCTCGACATCTGGAAGCCGCTTACCGAAATCGTCGATGCCGGCCAGACCGCGCCGGCCGCCGCCGGTTTCCCGGCCGTTGTCGCGTCGGCCTGGACCGGCCTGCCGAACGACGGCACGCCGGGCGGTACCATCGTCAACGCCGCCGTCCACAACGCCAACATCGACTACGTGGTCAAAACCACCGCCAGCCGCACCCCTGCGCAGGAACTGGCTGCCTACCTCGACGACCGGCGCGGCAAGGGCTACAGCCTGACAGACGGCATGGGCCCGCTGACCGAAGCCTGGCGCAGCGCCGCACGCCAGACCACCAGCATCACCGGCATCCCGGCCGACGCCACCACGGTGCTGTACAACGACAGCGGCAATAATACAGGCGTCGCCGGTAGCGCTAACGCCGAATTCGGCAACGTGGTCGCGCTGGTCAACGCCATGGGCAACAACGGCTCGACCGAACCGGCCAAGCGCTTCTATAAATATGCCCGCCCTTACCGCTGGAGCAGCAGCGTGGTGGTGGTGCCGGCGCTGGTCCCGGCCAAGAGCAGCACCCCCACCACCGACGGCGGCTTCACCAGCGGTCACTCTGCCGAAGCGGTGCGCGGCGCGTTGGGCATGGCCTACGCGCTGCCGGAGCGCTACCAGGAAATCATCGCGCGCGGCCTGGAACTGGGTGAAAACCGCATCCTGGCCGGCATGCACTCGCCGCTGGACGTGATCAGCGGCCGCGTGCAGGCCCAGGCCGTCGCGGCAGCCAACCTGCTGGACCCTGCCATGGCAGCCACCAAGTCAGCCGCCGTGGCGCAGGCGCGCGCCACGCTGATGCTCAAGACCGGCACCACCGCCGACACGTTCTATGACTATGCCCATGCCGGCACGGCCGCCAACGACCGCTTTGCGGACTACGCGGCCACCAAGGCCGCCTACCTCCGCCGCCTGACCTTCGGCTTCGCGCCCACGGGGCCCACCAACGCGCCGGCCGTGGTGCCGAAAGGTGCCGAAGTGCTGCTGGAAACCCGTTTGCCCTACCTGAGCGAAGCGCAGCGCCGCGTGGTGCTGAAAACCACCGCCCTGCCGTCCGGCTATCCGATCCTGGACGACGCCGAAGGCTGGGGGCGCCTGAACCTGTTCGCCGCGGCCGATGGCTACGGCGTCTTCAGCGGCAACGTGGTGGTGGCCATGGACGCGGCCAAGGGCGGCTTCCATGCCGTCGACCGCTGGCGCAACGACATCTCGGGCAGCGGCAAGCTGACCAAGCAAGGCAGCGGCACCCTTAAACTGGGCGGCAACAACAGCTGGACCGGCGGCACCGTGCTGGAAGGCGGCCGCCTGGAGGGCAACAGCGCCGGCGCGTTCGGCAAGGGCGATGTCTACGTCAGCGGCGGCACGCTGGTCAGCAACGCGCCGGCCAGCCTGGCGCTGGCCGGGGGCTACACGCAACTGGCCAGCGGCGCCCTGGAGCTCAAGCTGGGCAGCGGCATGCAAGGCCGCCTGGCCGTGGCGGGAACGATGACGGTGGCGGGCGGCACCCTCACGGTGAGCTTCCAGAACGGCTACAAGCCGGCCGCAGGCGACACGCTCAACGTGATCTCCGCCGCCGGCCTGAAAGGCAAGTTCGACAGCATCACGGTACCCGGCTTCAAGGCCGAACCTGTCTATACAGATAGCGGCCTGCAGCTGAAGCTCGGCACCTGAAAGCCGGGAAGGCCGTAGGGCGGCTTGGCTGCGCCGCGGCGTAACCCGCCAAACAGTGGCATCGTCTATAATGTCCGCAGCGCGCGGAGACCCTTCCCGCGCGCTCAACAATTCATAGATGTCATCGATGTCCTTTGACTTAAAAAAAGCACTTCCGAAGCCTGGCAACCGCTTTGCGCTCCCTACCCTGCATGGTTCCGCCGACGCCTGCGCGCTGGCACAAGCCGCGCTTGAACTGAAGGCGCGCGGCCAAATGCTGGCCGTCATCGTCGCCAACGCCAGCGACGGTCAACGCCTGCTCGACGAAATCCCCTGGTTTGCCGGCGACGGCGCGGACTCGGCACTGCGCTGCCACCTGCTTCCCGACTGGGAAACCCTGCCCTACGACGCCTTCTCGCCGCACCAGGACCTGGTGTCCGAGCGCCTGGCCACGCTGCACGAGATCCAGACCGGCCAGTGCGACGTGATGATCGTCCCGGCCACCACCGCGCTGGTGCGCATGGCGCCGCCGTCCTTCCTGGCCGCCTACACTTTCTTCTTCAAGAAGGGCGAGTCGCTGGACGAGGCCAAGCTGAAGTCCCAGCTCACGCTGGCCGGCTACACCCACGTGACGCAGGTGATGTCGCCCGGCGAATACTCGGTGCGCGGCGGCCTGATCGACCTGTTCCCCATGGGGTCCGCGCTGCCATACCGCCTGGACCTGTTCGGCGACACCATCGAGACCATCCGCACCTTCGACGCCGACACCCAGCGCTCGCTGTACCCGGTCAGCGAAGTGCGTTTGCTGCCCGGGCGCGAATTCCCGATGGACGAAACGGCCCGCACCACCTTCCGCAGCCGCTGGCGCGAGCAGTTCGAGGGCGATCCCTCGCGCTCCGTTGTCTACAAGGACATCAGCAGCGGGATCGCCTCGGCCGGTATCGAGTACTACCTGCCGCTGTTCTTCGACCAGACGGCCACGCTGTTCGACTACCTGCCCGAAGGCTCCACGCTGGCCATGGTGGGCGACATCGACGCCGCCATCAAGCGCTTCTGGCTCGATACGCAGTCGCGCTACCGCTTCCTGAAGTCGGACCGCGAGCGCCCCATTCTGGCGCCCGAGGCCATCTTCCTCGGCGACGAGCAGTTCTTCACGCTGGCCAAGCCGCACGCGCGCATCAGCATCAGCCGCGAAGACTTGGGACAGGCTTCGGAGATCTCCGCGCCGGTGCCCAACATCGCCGTCAACCGCCACCTGGACGATCCGCTCACCAACCTGCGCGCCTACCTGCTGCAATCCGGCCGCCGCGTGATGGTGTGCGCCGAATCGAACGGGCGGCGCGAAACGCTGCAGCAGTACTTCGGCGAGTTCGATCTCACGCTGGCGCCGGTGGAAGGCTTCGACGGCTTCCTGCAGTCGGATGCGAAACTGATGCTGGGCGTGGCCCCGCTGCACGCAGGCTTCGAATGGTCCGCCGGCAAAGGCCAGTTGGTATTCATTACCGAAACCGAGCTGTACGCCGGCTCCGGCCGCCGCGCAGGCAAGAAGAAGCAGGAGGGCGTCACCCAGGTCGAATCCATGGTGCGCGACCTGTCCGAGCTGAAGATCGGCGACCCGGTGGTGCACATCAACCACGGCATCGGGCGCTACATGGGCCTGACCAGCATGGACCTTGGCGAAGGCGAAACCGAATTCCTGCACCTGGAATACGCCAAGGACACCAAGCTGTACGTGCCGGTATCGCAGCTGCACGTGATCTCGCGCTATTCCGGCGCCTCGCCGGACGACGCGCCGCTGCACTCGCTCGGCTCCGGCCAGTGGGAAAAAGCCAAGCGCAAGGCCGCCGAACAGGTGCGCGACACCGCCGCCGAGCTGCTCAATCTCTACGCCCGCCGCGCGCTGCGCCAGGGCCACGCCTTCGCGTACTCGGCGCACGACTACGAGCGCTTCGCCGACAGCTTCGGCTTTGACGAAACGCCCGACCAGGCAGCCGCCATCGGCAATGTGCTCAAGGATATGACCTCCGGCAAACCGATGGACCGCCTGGTGTGCGGCGACGTCGGCTTCGGCAAGACCGAGGTAGCGCTGCGCGCCGCCTTCATCGCCGTCATGGGCGGCAAACAGGTGGCCATCCTGGCGCCGACCACGCTGCTGGCCGAGCAGCACGCGCAAACCTTTGCCGACCGCTTTGCGGACTGGCCGGTGCGCATCGCCGAAATGTCCCGCTTCCGCACCGGCAAAGAGATCGCGCAAGCCATCAAGGGCATGTCGGACGGCACGCTGGACATCGTCATCGGCACCCACAAGCTGCTGTCGGACGACGTGAAGTTCGAGCGCCTGGGCCTGGTCATCATCGACGAGGAACACCGGTTCGGCGTGCGCCAGAAAGAAGCGCTGAAATCCCTGCGCGCCGAAGTGGACGTGCTGACCCTGACGGCCACGCCCATCCCGCGCACCCTGGGCATGGCGCTGGAAGGCCTGCGCGACTTCTCCGTCATCGCCACCGCGCCGCAAAAGCGCCTGGCGATCAAGACCTTTGTGCGCAGCGAGAACGAAGGCATCATCCGCGAGGCCTGCCTGCGCGAGCTGAAGCGCGGCGGCCAGGTCTACTTCCTGCACAACGAAGTGGAAACCATCCAGAACCGCATGGCCGCGCTCACCGAACTGCTGCCGGAGGCGCGCATCGCCGTGGCGCACGGCCAGATGCACGAACGCGACCTGGAAAAGGTGATGCGCGACTTCGTGGCGCAGCGCTACAACATCCTGCTGTGCACCACGATCATCGAGACCGGCATCGACGTGCCGACCGCCAACACCATCATCATGCACCGCGCCGACAAGTTCGGCCTGGCGCAGCTGCACCAGCTGCGCGGCCGCGTCGGCCGATCGCACCACCAGGCCTATGCCTACCTGCTGGTAAACGACGTGCAAAGCCTGAGCAAGCAGGCGCAGCGCCGCCTGGATGCGATCCAGCAAATGGAAGAACTGGGCAGCGGCTTCTACCTGGCCATGCACGACCTGGAAATCCGCGGCGCCGGCGAAGTGCTGGGCGAGAACCAGTCCGGCGAAATGCTGGAAGTGGGCTTCCAGCTCTACACCGACATGCTGAATGAAGCGGTGCGCTCGCTCAAGGCCGGCAAGGAGCCCGACCTGGCGGCGCCGCTGTCGACCACCACCGAGATCAACCTGCACGTGCCCGCCCTGCTGCCGGCCGATTTCTGCGGCGACGTGCACGAGCGGCTTTCGATCTACAAGCGCCTGGCCAACTGTTCTGCCCAGGACAAGATCGACGACCTGCAGGAAGAGATGATCGACCGCTTCGGCAAATTGCCGGAGGCGGCCAAGGCCCTGGTCGAGACCCACCGCCTGCGCATCGCAGCGGCCACGGTCGGGATCGTCAAGATCGACGCACACAGCGAGGCAGCCACGCTGCAGTTCATGCCCAAGCCGCCGATCGACCCGATGCGCATCATTACGCTGATACAAAAAAACAAGCAGATCAAGCTCAACGGGCAGGATAAACTGAAGATCACCGCGAACATGCCGGATCTGTCGGCGCGTGTTACGCAAATCAAGACCGCAATTAAACAATTGGTAGCCTGATGAAGAACGCAAACGACCACACGATGAACCTGGTGCTGCAAGGCCTGGGCAACTGCATGGCGCGCCTGGAGCGCATCGCCGCGCTGACCGCGCCGCAGCGCATCGTCCGCATTTCCGACAACGCCATCCGCTGCGAAGGCATCACCTACTCGGTGGCGCTGCGCCAGACCATCGAAGTGGCCGCCCACGCGGCCCAGCTGGACGCCACCTACATGATGGGCGTGCACAAGCTCGACGAGTACAAGCTGGTGGCCATGGACATGGACTCCACGCTGATCACCATCGAGTGCATCGACGAGATCGCCGACATGCAGGGCCTGAAGCCGCAAGTGTCCGAGATCACCGAGGCGGCCATGCGCGGCGAGCTCGATTTCGCCGCCAGCCTGCGCAAGCGCGTGGCGCTGCTGAAAGGCCTGGACGCGTCCGCGCTGGAGCGCGTCTACGACGAGCGCCTGCAGTTGTCGCCGGGCGCCGAGAACATGCTGGCCGCCGTCAAGCGCGCCGGCCTGAAGACGCTGCTGGTGTCGGGCGGCTTCACCTTCTTCACCGCGCGCCTGAAAGAGCGCCTGGGCCTGGACTACACGCTGGCCAACGAGCTGGAGATCATCGACGGCAAGCTGACCGGCCAGGTGCTGGGCGAGATCGTGGACGCCGAAGTCAAGAAGCGCACAGTGGAACACTGCTGCGCCTCGCTGGGCGTCGGCACCAGCGAAGCCATCGTGATGGGCGACGGCGCCAACGACCTGAAGATGATGAGCGTGGCCGGCATGTCGGTCGCCTTCCGCGCCAAGCCGGTGGTGCGCGAGCAAGCCAGCGTGGCCCTCAACTTCGTCGGCCTGGACGGCATCCTTAACCTGCTCGCTTAACTGCCAGGCCTCCGTGTCACGCCCACAGGCGCCGGCGGCAGCGAGGCGGTAACGGCCATCAGCAGCAGGCTGGCCACCATGTGGTCGCCCGGTTCGAGGAAGCACGGAGAGAAAGGCGCGCGGCCAAAGGCCGAATGTAGTGAAATCAGTCATTGCGCCTGCTGTAGCAGCAGGCGCAACTACCTGCATCAGAACTTGTAGGTCGCACCCACGAAGTAGCGCCGGCCCGACCAAGCCATCTCGTTGCGGCGCGACGTGGAACCGGAGTTCAGGTATTGCGCTTCATCCGACAAGTTCTTGCCTTCAAACGAGATGGTCAGGTTATCGTTTACGCGGTACTGGATCTTGGCGTCCAGGAAGCCCACCGCCTCGCCGTACACCGGCAGCGACGCGTTGGCGTCCACCGAGCCGGTGTAATAAGCGTCGCGATAGTTGTAGGCCAAGCGCGCATTCCACTGTCCAAGGTCATACCAAATGCCCACGTTGTAGCTGTTGCGGGACATGCCCGGATACGGCAGCACCGTGTTGTCCAGCGGGTTGAGCAGCTCCTTGCCCGGCGCATAGGCGAACGACATACGGGTGTAGTTGGCGTCCAGGCCCAGGCCGCCGAGCAGGCCTGGCAGCATGGTCAGCGCAGTGCGGCCGGCCAGCTCCCAGCCCTTGGTCACGGCGCCTTCGCTGTTGATGGAAGTCTTCAGGTCCCACAGCCGGCCGTCGCCGAACACGTCCTGCCCCGGCAGGATCACATCGTTCTGGATGTAGCTGGCGATGTCCTTGCGGAAGAACGCCAGCGACAGCTGCGAGTCGCGCGAAGGGTACCACTCCACGCTCAGGTCCTTGTTGGTGGCGCGGAAGGGCTTCAGGTTCACGTTGCCGCCGGTGCAGTCGTCGGCGCTGCCGTCGCCTCCGAACTGTGACTGGCCGCTGTTGGCGATACAGTTGACGGTCGGCGTCAGGCGGTCGATGAAGGGACGCGACATGACCTTGCCCCAGCCCAGCCGCGCCACCAGCGTATTTGGCACCAGCCAGCCGGCCAGGTTGAAGCTTGGCAGCGTGTCGCTGTACTTGTTCTTCACCGTGACGATTTCGTTCGCCAGCACCGTCTCCACGCGCGCGCCGCTGGATGGGTTGAGCGAGTACGCGCGGTAGGAACGCAGGCCGGTCGCCTCGGTTTCGGTGCCAGCGTAGCGCAAGCCGATATTGCCGTCGAACGCCACGCCGAACAGCTCGTGCTCGAAGTCGGCGCGCACATAGAAGGCCTTGATGCGCTCCGAGACGGCGAACTGCGGCGGCATCGGGTAGGTCTTGCCGTCGCTGCCGATCGATTCGCGCAGCAGGTCGTGGTTGTAGCGGCCCAGGTCGAAGAACTGCGCCGAATTGGCGAAACTGGGCGCCATCCATCCCGACGGATAGCCGCTCAGGCCATCGTAGCCGTTCAGGAAGGTGCCGGGCGTGTTGACCCGGATGGCGTCCACCAGGTTGGCCATCTGCGGCGCGGTCACGTAGCGCGTGGTGTTGTTGGCGGTCAGTCCCGCGCCAGGGATGGTGGCGCCGCCGTTGCGCAGCACGCCGCTGGTGTTGAGCGGATCAAAGATGATCTCATGCACCACTTCCGGACTGCGCACGATGATATCGTCGGCCGTGCTGTTCGGGTTGGCGCCGGCGCTGGCCAGGTAGCCGGTCCAGCGGTACTGCTCGGAGGTGGACTTGCGTCCCTGGCCGCCGAAGTGCAGCGTGGTCAGGAAAGGCATGTCCGGACGGTACTTCAGGTCCAGCTTGAGCTGGTCTTCCGTATTGTCGGTAAACGAGGGCTGGTATTGCGAGCGGATGCGGGTGTAGCTGCTGCTCTTGTTCGGATCGAAGTTGGCAGGGAAGACGAACTTCGGCAGTCCCTGGTCGTCGAAGCTTACCTGCAGGCCAGGGATGTTCGCGTCCAGCACGATGTTATTGGTGTGCAGTTCGTAGAACGAATTGGTCTTCGCCACCAGGCCTTCGGCAGACCAGGCGCCCTTCTTCCAGTTAAAGCCGCCCGAGCGGTAGTTGGAATCGATATTCAGCGCGAAGTCGCGCGCGGCGGTGTTGAAGTTGTAGGAAGCCCCTTCGCCCGGCACGTTGATGCAGTTGCCGGCGCTGAACGACGTCATCACGTGGTTGGTGAAGGACATGCCCGCCGGCGTGACGCCGCCAGGCGGCTCGGCGCAGGACGCGGCCGGCGTGCTCAGAGGCGCGCCGTTGGCGCCGTACACCGGCGCCACGCCCGAGGTGGAAAAGCGCTTTATGGCGCCAAAGTCGGTCACGTAGTTGCGGTCGTTGAGTTGCTGCTTCTGGTTGTTCTTGTTGTAGCGCGCCCACACGTTCAGGCTGTTATCGACCTTGTACTGCGCGGTCAGCTCGGCGCTGGAGCGCTCGTGGTCGCGGGTCCAGATGCCATAGCGCGGCACGCCGGGCGAGTAGTCGAACCACTGGCTGTCGCAAGCGGTCTTGTCGGCGCCGCTCAGGGCAGCGCAACCGGCTTTCGAGCCGACTGCGGCGGCGCGCGGATTGAGGCTGCTGTTGGTCTTCTCGGGCGACTGGTCCCAGTCGCGGAAGTAACGCCAGTTACTGTTGCGCACGTAGTCGTTCTGCGTGTACACCTTGTCGTACACCAGGTTGGCCATCAGGCCGAGCCGTCCGTCAAGGAATTTGTCGGCGAACAGCAGGCTGCCGCGCGGTTGCACGCCGCCCCGGTTGGTGCTGTGCTCCCCTTCCAGCTTGAGCACCAGCGCGCGGGTCTTGAAGTCGAGCGGCATATTGGTCTTGATGCTGACCGTGCCGCCGATGCCGCCCTCGGTCTGGTCCGCGGTGACGCCCTTGAATACGTCGATGGACTTGATCAGCTCAGCGGGCAGTTCGCGCAGTTCCGCGCCCCGGCCGGCGGTGCCGTTGGTGCTCAGCACCGACAGGCCGTTGATTTCAATCCGGTTCAAATTCGCTTCCACGCCGCGAATATTGACCTGCGAGCCCTCGCCGAAGTCGCGCGACAGCTGCACGCCGGTGACGCGCGACAGCGCTTCGCCCACATTCTTGTCCGGGAATTCGCCGATGTCTTCGGCCACGATGGAATCGACCACCGTGCTGGCGTTCTTCTTGCGGTCGATGGCGCTGGCAACCGATTGCCGGGTGCCGGAAACGACCACGACACTGGGGCTGGCGGCCGCCGCTTCCTGGGCCAGGGCCGCTGGCGCGGCCAGCATGGCCAGCGCCCCGGCCACGGCGGCGGCACAAATGGTGGGACGGATGAGGTAATGGGTATTGCTGGTCGATCGCATGCGTAGGTCCCCTTTAGTTTTTTTTGGTGAGCTAGCAAGGTGAAATGCGCCTTGAGCAATCAATAATAGGCGCAAACAATTCACGCAAATCGTCAACAATTTGACTAATTTGGCGGCAACGGGCGGCTACTCCCTGTTTCGCAGCGCCTGCGGCAAGCCGGCCATGACAATCAGCGCGCACAGCAGCGCCAGCCCGGCGATGACGTACAGCGCCGGAGTTGTGCTGCCGCTGATGTCCTTGATGCGGCCCACCATCACCGGGCTGACGATGCCGCCCAGCTGGCCCAGCGTATTGATCAGGGCAATGCCTCCCGCCGCGCCCGCGCCGGTCACCAGCTTCGGAGGCAGCGCCCAGAAGGCAGGGATGGCAGCGACCACGCCGGCGCCCATCACACCCAGCGCCACGATCAGCAGCACCGTGTTCTTGTCGAACCAGCCCGCGCTGACGAAGCCCAGCGCAGCGAGCACCAGCAAGCCCGCCACGAACTTGCGGCGCTCGCCGCTGGCGTCCGACAGGCGGCCGACCAGCACCATGGTGATTGCGCCGCATACATACGGCACCGCCGTGAGCATGCCGATGACGGCCGGATTTTGCGTGCCGGCGCTGCGGATCAGATGCGGCGCCCAGAAGTTCAAGCCATACGACGCAATCTGGATCAGGAAATAAACCAGGCCCAGGGTAAGAAAGCCCGGCGTTTTGATGGCGCCCAGCAGCGAGTGGCCGCCCTCTTTGGGCGCCGCCTGCTCCACGCTGCCGCGCAACAAAGCCTGTTCAGCGGACGTCAGCCAGTGCGCGTCTTCAATGCGGTCCTTCAGCTGGTTCAGTACCACCAGGCCAAGGACCACGCACGGCACCCCGCCCAGCAGGAACAGCCAATGCCAGCCGCGCATGCCAGACAGGCCTTCCATGTGCGCCAGGATCTGGCCCGACACCGGTGCGCCGATCAGGCCCGCAAAGGCCGACGCCAGGAACAGCAGCGACGTAATGCGGCCACGGAATTTGGCGGGGAACCACAACGTGAGGTAATACAGCACGCCCGGAGCGAAGCCCGCTTCCATGGCGCCAATCAGGAAACGCAGCGCGTAGAACTGCCATTCGCTGGTGACGAACACCATGGCCGCTGTGGCCACGCCCCACGAGATCATGATGCGCGCGATCCAGCGCCGCGCGCCCACCTTGTACAAAAACATATTGCTGGGCACTTCGAACAGCACATAGCCCACCACGAACAGGCTGGCGCCCAGGCCGTAGGCGGTGTCGCTCAGGCCCAGGTCGCCCTGCAGCTGGAACTTGGCGAAGCTGATGTTGATGCGGTCGAAGAAGGCGAACAGATAGCAGATCATAATCAGCGGCATGATGCGCCACGCCACCTTGCGCACAACAGCGTCCACGCTGTTGATGTCGCTGCTGGCGCCATGGCCGCCGTCCGCGGCAGCCGAAGCGGCTGCCATTGCATTTTGATTGGGCATGCGAGTCTCCTTGCCGGCCGCCTCGCAGGGGCCGGTCATTGATTTTGAAAGAGGGGAAAGCGGGTTCTAGGCAGCTTGGCGCGCCAGTGTTTCAGGCAAGGGATGCAAGTCGCAGTTGCGGCCCGCCTTGGCAACCTGGCCTGGCACATCGTGCCCCAGCAGCGCGGGCAGGCCGCGCGACAGCGCGATCAGCTTGGGCAGGTCGATCCCGGTTTCTATGCCCATTTCTTCGCACATGTTTACCAGGTCTTCCGTGCAGATGTTGCCGGACGCGCCGGGAGCGAACGGACAGCCGCCCAGGCCGCCCAGCGCCGCGTCGAAGCGCATCGCACCGGATTCATAAGCCGCCAGCACGTTCGCCAGGCCCAGGCCGCGCGTGTTGTGGAAGTGCAGCGTCAGCGCGGAAGGATGCAGCCGTGCACGCACTTTTCGCACCAGCTGCGCCACCTGGCGCGGCTGCGCCATGCCGGTGGTATCCGCCAGCGTGATGCCGGTGATGCCCAGGTCCAGGTACCGGTCCACCAGCGCCAGTACGCGGCCCTCGTCGATCGCGCCCTCGAACGGACAGCCGAACGCCGTTGCCACCGTACCGTTCAGCAGCACGCCCCGGTCCCGCGCGTGGGCGCAGATGTCGGCAAACGCAGCCAGCGACTGTTTGCAGTCCATGCGCATGTTGGCGCAGTTGTGCGACTCGCTGGCCGACATCACCAGGTTCAGCTCATCGGCCCCGGCCATGATGGCGCGCTGCGCGCCCTTCAGGTTGGGCACCAGGGCAACGTAGATCACGCCGGGCTGGCGGCGCATGCGCAGGAATACTTCTTCGCCGTCGCGCAGCGCCGGTATGGCCTTGGGCGAGACAAAGGATCCCGCTTCGATGCGCGAAAAGCCCGCGCCGGACAACGCCTCGATCAGCCCCACCTTCTCTGAGGTGGGCACCCATACCGGCTCGATCTGCAGGCCATCGCGCGGGGACACTTCCTGGACCACCATGAATTCGCCTTTCATTGCACCACTCCTTCGTTTTTCATCCGTTGAATGTCCGCCGCCGCAATGCCCAGCTCCGCCAGCACGCCGGCCGTATGTTCGCCCAGCGCCGGCCCTTGCCAACGCACCTCGCCGGGCGTATCCGACAGCTTGGGCACGATACCCGGCATCTTCACGCACGCGCCGCCCGGCAACTCGGCGTCCAGGATCATGCCGCGCGCCTGGTAGTGCGGATCGGCCACGATGTCGGCCGCCGAGTAGATGCGGCCGGACGGCACGCCGGTTTCCTCCAGCGCAGCCAGCACGTTTTCCATGCTATTGGCCGACGTCCAGCCCGCGATCGCCGCGTCCAGCAGCGCCGACTGGGCCGCGCGGCCGTCGTTGTGGGCGAAGGCGGGATCTTCCGCCAGGTCCGGCCGGCCGATCACGTTCATCAAGCGCTTGAAAATGGGATCGCTGTTGCCTGCGATGACGACATAGGCGCCGTCCCGCGTTGGGTAGGTGTTCGAGGGCGCGATGCCCGGCAAGGCGCCGCCGCTGCGCTCGCGCACATGGCCCAGCAGGTCGTACTCCGGCACCAGGCTTTCCATCAGGTTGAACACGCTCTCCACCAGCGAGACGTCCACTACCTGGCCTACGCCCTGCCCGGTCTTCACACGCAGCACCGACATCAGCGCGCCCATCACCGCGTGCAGGGAGGCCAGCGAATCGCCCAGGCTGACGCCTGCGCGGGCCGGTACGCCGTCCGCTTCACCGGTGGTGTAGCGGATGCCGCCCATGGCCTCGCCGATGGCGCCGAAGCCCGGCCTGTCCTTGTAAGGGCCGGTCTGGCCATAGCCGGAAATGCGCACCATGGTCAGTTTGGGATTGAGCGCATGCAGCGTGTCCCAACCCAGGCCGAGCTTTTCCAGCGCGCCCGGCTTGAGGTTTTCGATCAGCACGTCGGCCCCGGCGGCAAGCTGCTTGACGATGGCGATGCCTTCGGCCGATTTAAGATTGATGGAAACGGATTTCTTGTTGCGCGACTGCAGATACCACCAGAGGGAAGTCCCCTCGTGCAGCTTGCGCCATTTGCGGATGGGATCGCCGTCCACCGGCGCCTCGATCTTGACGACTTCCGCGCCGAATTCGGCCATCATGCGCGCCGCGAACGGCGCTGCGATCAGGGTGCCGATCTCGATCACCTTGATGCCTGCGAGTGGTCCACTCATTATTGTCTCCTCCTGATGAATGAACGTCAGGATAGAGAACGGCGGCGCGAGCGTCCAACCGTAAGAATTCAAGCAGCGTTCGCGAAACGCGAACGCTCAGCGCGGCACGGCTGCCTCAGCCCGCGCGCGCCTCGGCTCCGCGCAAGTGTTCCAGCAGCGCCTGGGTCACCGGCGACAGCGCGTGCGGATCGCGCACGATGATTCTCAGCTCGCGCTGGGCCCAGCCATCCTCCAGTTCCAGCGCCACCAGCCCGAGCGGCTGGCCGATGGCCTGGAACACCTCGAACGGAATCACGCCCAGCCCCATGCCCACCTGCGCCATGCGGCACACCGCGTCGAAGCCCGGCACCTGGATGCGCACCTGCAGCGCCCGTCCCGCCTCGCGCGCTGCCAGGTGCATGCGCGAGTTGATGGAGCTGTTCACATGCAGGCCCACATGGTCCGAGTCAAGCGTATCGGCGAAGGCCACCCGGCCGCACTGCGCCAGCGCATGGTCGGCCCGCATCACCAGCACCAGGCGGTCGCGCCGGTACAGCTCCGTGTGCAGCGCGCGCGTGTCCACGTCGCCCGAGCAGATGCCGATATCGGCCCAGCTATCCTCGACTCCGCGCACCACGCTGTCGCTGGGACGCTCTTCCAGGTCCAGCTTCACCTGTCCGTGCTGTTGCAGGAAAGCCCGCAAGTCCTCCGGCAGGAACTCCACGATGGCGGACAGGTTGGCCACCATGCGAACATAGCCGCGCACGCCCTGCGCATGTTCGGCCAGCTCGACGCCCATCTTCTCCACGCTCAGCAGCATGCGCCGCGCATGGGTCAGCAGCGTATGGCCGGCCGGCGTCAGCTCCATGCCGCGCGCCTTGCGGGAAAACAGCGCCACGCCCACCGCCTGCTCCAGGTCCACCAGCCGCTTGCTGGCGGCCGAGACCGCAATCGCTTCCCGCTCGGCCGCGCGCGTGAGCGTGCCCTCCTCCTGCACTGCCAGGAACAGCTGCAGCGTGGTCAGGTCCAGTTTGCGCAGAAGATTAATGATAGCCATGCCGCGCACTTTAACAGGTGTGCCCAAAGCGCAAAAGATTCGTTACACTGGCGATATCAACTTTGCAAGGAGCAAGCATGGCAAGCGAAATCGTTTTGGATACCCGGCTGGAATCGGCCAAGAACACGGCCTGGTGGCTGTACTTGCTGCATGGCGTGGCTTTCGTGTTCTCCGTGGGTACGCTGTCGTTGCTGATACTCATCATTAACTACGTGCAGCGGCCCGCCACCGAAGGTACCTTCGTCTACAGCCATCACAGCTGGCAGATCCGCACCTTCTGGTGGTACCTGGTGTGGTTCGTGCTCGGCATTATCCTGGCCGCGACCTTCATCGGCATCGTGGTGGCCGTCCCGATCTGGGTGGTGGCATGGCTGTGGTCGGCCTATCGCCTGGTGCGCGGCATCAAGGACTTGAACGACAACCGCGCCATGCCGGAATGAGGACGGTCGCCCAAGAGATCCTGGAGCACAACCGCCAGTTCCGGGAGACCAACAGCACCGACCTGGTGACCAAGGTCGCACGCATGAAGGAACACGTATTTCCCTTCTACCGAGCGACCGCGCACCTGTTCTACCGCGACATGGCGGCGCTGCCGTCCTCACCGTACACCAACGCACAGACTGGCCGCTGCTGGCTGGCCGGCGACGCCCACCTGGCCAATTTCGGCGCTATGCGCGACGCCGCCGGCACGGAAGTTTTCGGCGTCAGCGACTTCGACGAAGCTTATATCGGACAGTACCTGTGGGACTTGCGGCGCCTGGCCGTGAGCCTGCTGCTGGCCGACTATGCCAAGGACATCAGCCTGTCCGAGCGGCGCGCCGCCATCGCGGCCATGGCCACGGCGTATCTCGCCTGCATGGCCGACTTCAAGGGTAGCAACGACGAGCTGAAGTTCCGGCTGACCAGCGACAACACCAGCGGCCTGGTTCAGAAAGCCATCAGGAAGGCGGCCAAGGCAGACCGCAAGGAATTCCTGGCCAAGTTCAAGGGCCCGGACACGCGGCCGGTGGCGGATGCCATCCGCGCTGCGGTCGTTGCCGCAATGCCGGATTACGTGGGCCGGATCGCTCCGTCCGGCCGCAAGGCGGTCGCCTGCTATCAAGTGCTTGACGTGCGCCAGCGCCTCGGCGCCGGCATGGGCAGCCTGGGGAAACTGCGCTACTACGCCCTGCTGCAAGGCACCGGCGACGGCAACGTGATGCTGGAGATGAAGCAAGCCATCCCCAGCGCGGTCGAACTGGCCAACCCTGGCGCGCTGCCGAGCTCATTCCATGGCGGGCACGACGGCCAGCGCATCGCCCGCGCCCAGCAGGCCATGCAGCTCAACGCCGATGTGCTGACCGGCTACGCAATGATCGCCGGCATGCCCTTCCATGTGCATGAGAAAGCCCCGACCGACAAGGACTTCAAGTACGACGACATCGCCACCGACGCCGAGCTTAACAAGGCAGCCGCCACGCTCGGCATGGCGCTGGCGTCCGCCCACGCACTGGCCGACCAGGACCATGATACGCATTTGGTCCAGGTCAGCATCGACAAGCAGGTCACCGACGCAGTCACCAGCCGCAGCGGCTTCATCACCGAGCTGACCGGCTTTGCCTGCGACTACGCTGCCAAGGTGCGCCTCGACTGGCAAGCTTTCCGGGCCGCACTGGACAAGGGCGAACCGATGTACTGACGGGAGCTTGATCTCCGTCTAGGCATGTCGTCCCGGCACGGCCTACCATGGGAGTTCTCATGGAACCGGGAGGCAACATGAAATACATGCTGGCAATTTCGTGCGTGCTGTTGGCTGCGGTTGGAAATGTCACCCAGGCCGAGAAACAAGACATCGTCTGCCCGCCCGCCATTCTCGCGTCCACCACGGTGGCGACGGCCGATGGCTGGGAGCCGGTAGGCGGCGCGGCCGAATACAAGCTCGAGCATGCCCAGCTCTTCTCCGGCCATCCCAGCGGGGAGGTGCAAGTGAGGCCGGACGAAAGCTCCCGTGACAAGAGCGTGGTCACGCAGTGGCGCCTCAATCCCGCGCAAGCGCCCGAATTCTGGATCGGCTGCGCCTACCGCGACACCACCGTACTGCTGGCCCGAAAACTCGACACCCGGCTATCGCGCTGCATCGCCCGCTACGATCGGACCAACGGCCCGCCGCCGGGGCATTTGCAGTCGCTAACGTGCTCTTGAGGCCGCTCGCCCTCTGCTGTCCCAAGCCTGCGCACGCGCACAGAAACACCAGCGATCGCGAGATGTCTTCGCGCGCGGCAATGGGTTGGCGTTTCGCTCGGGCCGGAATTGGCTGCAACCGCTAGGCCCAGAAAATTTTCAGGACGAAGCCGCCAACTAAGAGTAACCAGCAAAGGCCAATCACAAGCCGCAACCTCAGTGGCAACGGGTTGCGGACCGCGTCAGCGACAACCTCGCTCATCGGCTGCGTGAACATTTTTCTGGTGTAGGTCAGATAGGGAATTACACAGAAACTGAGCGCAGTGCCTGCGAAGATGAGTGCATCACCATGATTATCTTCTTTAAAATAAACAAACGCAGAGTAGGCACACAACAGGCCAATAATCGAAAAGACCACCCCGAGCGCCTGAAGTGCGCGTTGCTTTTTGATAGCCATCATGTCTTCTGTAGGTCTAAAGAAATTCAATTATATTGGACTTGGACCTGTAGCCAGGCCGGCATCACAGGCAAGTTTTCCCTAAGCGGACATCGTCCCAGCCTGGGGGCAAGATCACACCCACGATAGCGCATCTTAGAGGCCACCGTGTGCGGCGATGAACATGGCGACGGCAGACCGGCAATAAGATTCGATTTCATCCTCGTCCTCTGCCCTCGCCTCATCAAAACGTGCGATGAGCAGGAGATCAGATCCTTTGAAAAGCGCGGCAAACAGGCGGGCGGACCGGAGAGGATCGGGCACCTTAAGGACCGCCTTCGCGTGCAGCTGACGCAACAGGGCCTCGATTTGGGCGATGACATGGGCCGGCCCGGCTTCGTAGTGGAGCTTGCTTAACGACCTTTGATTCGTCTTGTCGGCCAAGACCATGGCTTCGACACTGCGGACGTCCGGACTCAACAGCGTGCGAAGCAGCGATGATCCCACCGCCATGAGCTGATCTTGGGCCGAACCGTCGACACCTTCAACAAAGGCCTGTGGCGCAAACGGATGGCAATGGGCCGCCATGGCCGCGCTGAACAGCGCCTCCTTGTTCTCGAAATGTCGATAGATGCTTAGCTTGGAAATCTTCCCCCGCTGGGCGACCTTGTCCATGGTCGTCGCTTGAAAACCCAGTTCCACAAAGAGTTCGCAGGCGGCGTCGACTATCGTTTGGCGAAGCGCCTCGTTGGCGGGGCGCCCGCGACGGCCTGGGCTAATTTTAGGCATAACAATTCCAGTACTTGACAGTATTTAAATTCATAATTTATGATACCACTCAGTACCTCAAATGTACAAGCCAGCCTCAACCCAACCATCATCCGCAACTCGGAGCCCATACCATGAATGACGTCATCATCATCGGAGGTAGCTTTGCCGGCCTCGCCGCCGCCCTGCAGCTCGGCCGTGCTCGCCGCAAGGTCACTGTTCTCGATACCGGCCGCCCGCGCAACCGCTTTGCCGGCCATTCGCATGGCCTGCTCGGCCATGATCACAAACCGCCGCTGGACATTCTGGAAGAGGCGCGGCAGCAACTGGCGCGCTATCCAACGATCAGACTGGTCAATGCCCGAGCCGAGAGCGTGTCTGGCGCAATCGACGATTTTTGCGTCGTCACAGACGATAACGAACAGCTAAAGGCACGCCGCCTGATCCTGAGCTATGGCGTCACCGACCAGATGCCGGATGTTCCGGGTTTTGCCGAAAGCTGGGGTACGTCTATCGTGCCCTGTCCGTATTGCGACGGCTTTGAAGTCGCCGGCCAGCATTGGGGCCTCGTCTGGTCCGGCCCGCAGTCGCACCAGTCTGCAAGGCTATTCCGGGATTGGACCGACAAGCTGACTGTCTTCGCCGATGGTCATGACATCCCGCCCGAAATCCAGGCCGATTTGGCGCGCCGCAACATACCTGTCGCCCTTGGCAGCATCGTCGAGATCGCCCATCAGGACGGCCATATCATCACCGTCAATCTCGATACCCGCCGCAATGTCGCGGTCGACGTCCTGTTCGCCCATCCGCGCAACAAGCCGTCCGCAAGCCTGCATGCATCACTGGGCATCGCAACGGTCGAAACGCCCTCCGGCATCATCCTCAAGGTCGACGAGCGTCGCCAAACCAGCATGCCTGGCATCTACGCCGCCGGCGACCTCACGACGCCTTTTTTGCCCTCGGTCACCCAGGCATCATCCCAGGGCGCGATGGCCGGTATCTTCGCCCAGCAGTCTATGCTGGTTTGAGAGCACAGAGTCATCCCGGCGAAGATCGATCAGGCCGGAGGCGGCCGACAAGTCGCTCAACATGCCGGCGTCCGCGCCCGACACTTGCAGCGCTGCGTTGGCGACCGCCACGCCGGCTCCGCTCTCGCGCTCCTCCTCTGCGACGGCAACGCCGTCGCCCTCAGATGCCTTCTGCCTGCGCTCAAGCGATGGCCGCACGTGGCTGCACTTGGGGCAGACGACCGTCATGGCGTGCCTCTAGCTGTTGAGCTGAAGCAAGTATATCGATAATGTTAATGAGCAAACAGGCAAATTGTCACAGACGGCACTAGTCCTCTATCGGAGCCAGCCCTTGCCGTATTTTCTCTTTGAGCCCGTCCAGCATTTGCTGCAGCACTTCCTTCGGATGCCCTTCCCAATCCTTCACCTCACCGACGATGCTCAGAGGGTGACGTGTCCGGTAAGATTGCGTAGGGTTGCCGGGGAAGCGCTTGTTTGTCAGATTGGGATCGTCCTCGAACGAGCCGGTGGGTTCCACGATATAGATGTAGCCACGGTCTGCGCCGCCGGCGAGTGCGGTGGCCAGTTCCGCGCCCCAGACCGCCGGCTCCAACAGGGCCGAGAAGTAGACATTGTTGGAAATCCGGCCTTCTTCGAAATTGGATGCGAAACCCGGCACCAGCAAGTCGCCTGCTTCGAGACGGTATTTGGTGCCGTGATAGAACGGCCCTTTCACATTGCCACAGCTTGCATGCGTGACCGGAGTCCAGTCTGGATCGCTCATAGGCAGTCTCCCGTGGTTTAAATTTGCTCCAGCGCTGGCGCCGGCAGCACGGCCGTCGACCACGGCGCGAGCAGCTGCCAGCCTAGCTTGGCGTACAGGCTTCTGCCGTCGTCAGTGGCCACCAGGAGGCGCTCGGTCACGTCGGCTTGCGCGGCTAACGCATCAAGGGCTTGCATGACGACGGTCCCCAAGCCCAGGCGCCTATGGGATTCGGCCGTGACGATCTGGTCGAATACGGCAGTACCGTGGTCCAGCGTAACCCGGCCGGAGGCGGCCAGCTCTCCGCTTGCGTGCGAGACCTGCACCAGCTTGGCGCCATGTTCCGCGGAGCTTTCAATGACATAGCCGGCCGGGAGCGCCACGTGCCCGGACATCGAAGCCGGGCCCAACATCAGATAGCCCGGCGATTCCACGCTCCAGCGCGCGGGCAACGCGGCCCGCAGCACAGCGGGATCGACAGGCGCCTTCAGATAAATGTGGGGAGCATGAATCCGGTCGGCGCAAGCCTGCAAATCCAGGCCGGCATCAAGAAAGACATAGCGCCGCAATTGCAGCGGCATGCCCACCTCAACGCGCAAGCCACCCTCCTCATTCACCGGCAGCGGCACCCCGCGGGACAGGCTCCATCCCGTCAGCCAGCGTTCCAGCAAGGGCAAATCTATCTCAGGCATTTCCATTCGCGCTTCCTCAAATATGCGTGCCTGCAAGCGTAGCAGTTTTCACAATTCCACGCAGGAGCCCGGCAGAAAACGCTAAAGCCGCATGCCCAGCCAGATAACAGACTCGGTTGCGCTGGACACGGTCCACCCTATCATCCGGCTCAAGACGCCGCCGGCCAGTACCTGCGCGGTGGCCGCATCGAGATGCCCCTGTTCTTCATGGAGGATGGCGCTGATTGCCGCGACCGCGTGGGCGTCGTCCGCGACGGCGACGAGTTGCTGGCGCAAGTGCTTGAGCACCACGCGTTCGACCGCCACGGTCGTCAACGATATGGCGCGCGCACCCAGCAGGCCGGTAAGCAAACCAAGCACATAGCCGCCCACGGCGCACAGCCAGTAGCTCTTGCAGCGCATTACTCCGCGTCGCTCCAGTTCGGCCAGGAAGATGCTTCTGTGCCCTTCCTCGTGCGCCTTGAAGGAGCGAATCTCTGCCAGCAATGGCCTGGCGGTCCAGCGCGCCATGCAGATCTGGCCGGCGTAGATGCACACGGCTCCTTGCTCGCCGGCGTGGTTCACTTTGAGGATGCGGCCGGCCAGAGTTCGCGACGGTTCGCTAGAAGAGTTCATCGAGCTGCTCGAAGAATTCCCGTTTCGCACCGGCGTCGGGCATGCCCAGGCTGACGAGCAGTTGTGCCGCCGCCGCCTCGGACTCCTCTTCCCGCAGGTTGCGGTGCGCAAAGGCGATGTCCATCCAGCGGTCGGCCAGCCCGCCCCGGCCGAAGTCGATAAAGTACAGCTGGTCGCGCTTGTCGACCAGGACGTTGCTGTCGCCCAGGTCGCCGTGGGCGAACACCAGGTCCTCCTGCGGCACCGTGGCGTGCAGGCGCGCGACGAGGTCCTGGGGTGTGGCGAGACCGGGCCACGGTTCAAGATCGTAGTCCTCGTCGATGAGGCCCTTGCCGAGCAGGTAGTCCAGCTCGCGCAGGCGAAGTCGCGCGCCGGCATCGAACGGGCACTCGGCGGCAGGCACGGATTGCAGCTGGCGCAGCGCTTCAAGGAACAGCGCCATCACCGGCTGGCCGGTATCAATGCGCGCGGACAGCGGCACACCCGGGACGGCCCGCGTAATCATGTATTCGTGGCTGCCGCTGCTTTCGGCCAGCACCACTTCGGGCACGTTCAGCCGCCCGGAAAGCCAGCGCATGATCGCAGCTTCGCGCCGCACGCTATACGTGGTGGGCGCAAATACCGCCGGGGAAGCCTTCAGGAAAAACTGGTCGTTCCCGCGCTTGAAGCTGTGCACCTGGCACGGCGATTCACCGATCTTGTCCCGCCGCAGGACGGCGTTCCCGATAAAACCGGCAATGGCTGGCGGGCGCACGCGCTTACAGCTTGCCGAGCGCCTGGGCGATGTCGGCGATCAGATCGTCCGGCTCTTCCAGGCCGATATTGAAGCGCACCAGGATGCCGCCGCCGTGCTGCCAGCCCTGGCGCATGGCCTGGATGCGGTATGGCACCGCGAGGCTGTTGGCGCCGCCCCAGCTGTAGCCGATGCCGAACAGTTTGAGCTCGTCGACGAAGCGGTCGGTCTGTTCTTCGGTGTAGCGCGCGTCGAACAGCACGGAGAACAGGCCGCCCGCGCCGCTGAAGTCGCGCTTCCACGTCTCGTGGCCGGGGCAGTCCTCGAAGGCGGGGTGCAGCACCTTGGTAATCTCGGGGCGGGTCTTGAGCCATGCCGCTACCTTGCGCGCGCCCCGGTCGTGCGCTTCGAAGCGCAGCTTCATGGTCGGCAGGCCGCGCAGCACCAGATAGGTGTCGTCCGCCCCCACGCCCATGCCGAGCCGCATGTGCGCTTGCGCAATGCGGTCGTGCACTGCGCGGTCGCGCGTGATGACGGCGCCCATCAGCACGTCCGAGCCGCCGGACTGGTACTTGGTCAGCGCCTGCATGACGATGTCCACGCCCAGCTCGAAGCCGCGCAACGCCAGTCCGGCGGCCCAGGTGTTGTCCAGCGCGACCAGCGCGCCCTTCTCGTGCGCGGCCTTGCAGATGGAGGGCAGGTCCGGCACTTCCATCGACACCGAACCTGGCGCCTCGGTCCACACCAGCCTGGTGTTCGGCTGGATCAGCGCGGCGATGCCGGCGCCGACCAGCGGGTCATAGTAGCGCGCGCTGACGCCGAAGTCGGCCAGCCAGCGTCCCAGTTCGCGGTTCGGGTTATAGACGTTGTCCGGCAGCAGCACGTCGTCGCCGCTTTTCAGCAGCGCGAAATCGATCATGGCGATGGCCGCCAGGCCGCTCGGCGCCAGCAGGCAGTGCAAGCCGCCCTCGATCTCGGCCAGCCGCGCTTCCAGCGTGAACGTGGTGGGCGTGCCGTGCAGGCCGTAGGTATAGGCGTTCTTCTCTTTCCATTCACCCGAGCGCAGCGCCGCCACGTTTTTG
Source organism: Massilia sp. Root351 (assembly GCF_001425045.1). Lineage (GTDB taxonomy): Bacteria > Pseudomonadota > Gammaproteobacteria > Burkholderiales > Burkholderiaceae_D > Rugamonas. The sequence continues at coordinate 106,158 of NZ_LMDJ01000005.1, forward strand.
AACAGCACCGTCGAGGCGTGGTGGATGGCGGTCGGGAAGGCGGCGAAGCCGGACGGCGCCTCGTAGTCGGTGTGGATCAGGGCGGTCTGCTGGGATTTTGGATTCGTCATGGCTCGAAATGAAAAAAGGCGGACCGCCGATGCGCGTCCGCCTTTGGATTTTACCGCACAGCGATATGCTTACGCATCGCCCCACAGGTCATGCGCGTCGGCGCGGGTGATCTCGACGTCGAAGAATTCACCCACTTTCAGCTTCTTGTGCGGCTCGTACGGCTTCTTCACGTAGACCACGCCGTCGATCTCGGGCGCGTCGGCAGCGGAACGGCCGACGGCGCCGCTCGGGGTCAGCTCGTCGATCAGTACGCGCACGGTCTTGCCGACCTTGGCCTGCAGGCGCTTGCGCGAGATTTCCTCTTGCAGCAGCATCACACGGCCGCGGCGCTCTTCGCGCACTTCTTCCGGCACCGGATTGGCGATTTCGTTGGCAGTAGCGCCTTCCACCGGCGAGTAGGCGAAGCAGCCCAGGCGGTCGATCTGCGCTTCCTTCAGGAAGTCCAGCAGGTATTCGAATTCCGCTTCGGTTTCGCCCGGGAAGCCGGCGATGAAGGTGGAGCGGATGGTCAGCTCCGGGTTCATCGCGCGCCAGCCCAGGATGCGGTCCAGGTTCTTCTCGCCGCTGGCCGGACGCTTCATGCGCTTCAGTACGTCGGGGTGGGCGTGCTGCATCGGGATATCCAGGTAAGGCAGCACATGGCCGCCGCTCATCAGCGGGATGATCTGGTCCACGTGCGGGTACGGGTAGACGTAATGCAGGCGGATCCAGGCGCCGTAAGACTTGGCCAGCTCGCCCAGCGCTTCGGTCAGCTGCGTCATGTGGGTCTTGATGGGGCGGCCGTTCCAGAAGCCGGAGCGGAACTTCACGTCCACGCCGTAGGCCGACGTATCCTGCGAAATGACCAGCAATTCCTTCACGCCGGACTTGAACAAGTTCTCCGCTTCCAGCATCAGTTCCGCGATCGGACGGGACACCAGGTCGCCGCGCATGGACGGGATGATGCAGAAGCTGCAGCGGTGGTTGCAGCCCTCGGAAATCTTCAGGTAGGCATAGTGCTTGGGCGTCAGCTTGACGCCTTGCGGCGGCAGCAGATCGATGAAGGGCTCGTGCGGCTTCGGCAGGTGGTGGTGGACCGATGCCATCACTTCGCCCAGCGCGTGCGGGCCGGTCACGGCCAGCACTTTCGGGTGTATGGATTTGATCAGGTCATTGCCTTCGCCGTCCTTCTTGGCGCCCAGGCAGCCGGTGACGATCACTTTGCCGTTTTCAGCCAGCGCTTCGCCGATGGCGTCCAGCGACTCCTGCACGGCGGCGTCGATGAAGCCGCAGGTGTTTACGATCACGAGGTCGGCGCCATCATAGGACTTGGCGGTCTCGTAACCCTCGGCGCGCAGCTGGGTCAGGATCTGTTCGGAGTCAACCAGCGCTTTCGGGCAGCCGAGCGAAACGAATCCGACCTTGGGAGCGGTGCCGGCGGGTGCCGCTGCGGTTGCAGCCTTGGGAATACGGGAGATTTCTTGCATGGTAATAGAAGAGCAATCAAAGTTCAGACCAATCGAACATTATACCCTATTGCCGCCTCCCGGCCTTCCCCATCTCAGGCTGGCCCAGCCCCCTGCCCGGCCCCGCCCAGCCATGCTTCGATGGCGGCACTGGATACCGGCCGGCTGTACAGATAGCCCTGGCCCTTGTCGCAGCCCTGGGCAGACACCACCGCCGCCTGCTGCGGGGTTTCTATGCCCTCGGCCACCGTGTTCATGCCCAGGCTGCGCGCCACCTTCACCGTGGCCTCGATCAGCACTTCGTGGTGCCGGCTGGTGGCGGCCAGCGTGATGAAGGAACGGTCGATCTTCACCGTATCCACCGGCAGCAGATGCAGGCTCGAGAGCGACGAATAGCCGGTGCCGAAATCGTCCAGCGCCAGCTTGATGCCCAGCGCCTTCAGCGCCAGCAGTTGGTCGCGCACGTTTTCGCCCTGCGCCGCGAGGCTCTCCGTGATCTCCAGTTGCAGGCTCTGCGGCGCCATGCCGCTGGCGGCGAGCATGGCTGCCACCCTGTCGCACAAGCCCTCCTGGCTAAGCTGCGCGCGCGACAGGTTGACTGCCAGCAGGCGCGGCGCCGCTTCTCCCAGCTGTTTTTGCCAGCGCACGAAGTCGGCGCATGCCATGGCCAGCACCTGTTCGCCGATGGCGCCGATCAGGCCGCAGTCCTCGGCAATGCCGATGAACTCCACCGGCCCCACCACGCCACGCACCGGGTGGCGCCAGCGCACCAGCGCCTCCACGCCGGCGGCACGGTCGATGGCGCCACCGGCCAGCAGGCCAACCACCGGCTGGTAGACGGTAAACAACTCGCCGCGTTCGACCGCGTTGCGCAGATCCGCCTCGATGCCGCCGCGCAGCACCGCCTCCTCGCGCATGCGGCGCTGGAACAAGGCGCAGCGGCCGCCACCCTGTGCCTTCGCAACGCCCATGGCAATGGCGGCGTCACGCAACAGCCCGTCGGGATCCTCGTTGCCCTCCCGATCCTGGTCCTGGTCCTGGTCCTGGTCCTGGTCCTGGTCCTGGTCCTGGTCCTGGTCCAGCAGCACGATACCGATGCTGAAGGTGCACGTCAGCTCATGCTCGGCCACGCTGTAGGGCCGGCTCAGGCGGTCCAGCAAGCGATTGGCGATGCTTTCGGCGGTGGCCCGCTCCGGCAGGCCGTCCAGCAGTACAACGAACTCGTCGCCGCCAGTGCGGGCCGCCACTTCGGCAGCAGCAGCCAGTGCCGCCACGCGGCTGCTGGAGCGCACGGTCGCGCGCAGGCGCTCGGCGACCAGCACCATGATCTGGTCGCCCACGTCGTTGCCGAAGGTGGCGTTGATCTGCTTGAAGCGGTCCAGGTTGATGGACAGGACAGCGCCATGGTCGCCGGCCGGCGTTCGCGCACGCCGGACCATGCCGCGCAGCAGGTCCAGTGCGCCGGCGCGGTTGGGCAGCCGGGTCAGCACATCCTGCCGCGCCGCACTGGCGAGCCGGGTGGCCAGCGTGCGCTGTTCGCGCAGCACCTCGTGGGTGGCGTCCAGCAGCACCGCCATCAGGCGGCTGCCGTCCACCTTCAGCAAGCCCAGCGACAGCACGGCAGGCGCGGACTGGCCGCGCCCACCATCCGGCCGCAAGGCATCGCGCTGCAGGACGATGCGCTTGCCTTCGCAGACCACGCCGTGCGCGCCCCCGAAGCCGGCACACAGCGGCTGCAAGTCCGGCGCGAACGGTTGCAGCACATGGAACAGATTGCTCAAGTCCCCATCGGGCGCGAGCGGCATCAGCAACTGCGAGGCCATCGGATTGAGCATTTCGATCTCGCCGTTCTGCTGCAGCTGGATCAGCGCCACCGGCGCGCTGTATAGAAACTGGATCAGGCTCTCGTAGGCGCTGTCGGCCTCATGGCCCGTCATAGGCGCTGGACCAGCACGTAAGCGAGCGCCGCCTGCGGGGCGGACAGCAGCCGCAGCCGGACCTTGGTCGGCCGCATGCGCAGCGTCAGCACGTAGGGAATGGTGTCGTCGAGCGCCTCGCCCGCGTCAAGCGCGTCAGCGAAACGCTGCGCCACGAGAAAATTGTTCATGCAGGGCGCCACCACGCTGAACAGGTCTTTGTCGAGCACCCTCTCTGGGCTCAGTCCAGCGGCTTGCGATTCGAAAGTATTGTAGCGGAGCACCCGGCCGTCCCGGCCGAAGCCGATCACCCCGAACTGCAGCGCGTCCAGCGCCGCCTCGTCCATGGCCTCCAGCCGTTCGGCCAAGCCTGGATCGTCAAACCCTGCATCTGCTTGCATCGTCATATTTCAGCTCCTTTACCGACGGGACACTGCATAGTCCACTCTAACATGCCGGCCAGCGAGGTGGCGAAGCAGACGCCCGCGTAAAAAAAAACCCGGCAGCGCCGGGTTGGGGACATTATTTCTTGTCGGTAGGAGGTACCGGAATAACGAAGGGGAAGGTGCCGAACAGCGATTTGCTCTGGTTCTGCATCTGCTCCTGCATCTGCACGAACAGGCTCTTGCTCTGGTCGATGTAGTTATTCATCATGCCCTGCATCATGGGGCCCTGGACGTTCATAAACTGGGTCCACATTTCCGGACTGAACGGCTTGCCGTCCAGCGAGGCGCTGGTGAACTTGCGCTGGATGTCGGTGAACGCTTCCACGTTCTTTTCCAGGTAAGAGCCCATCATGCCCTGCATGGCGTGGCCATAGTAGCGGATGATCTGTGCCAGCACGCCGGTGGAGAACATCGGCACGCCGCTGGCCTCCTCTTCCAGGATGATCTGCAACAGGATGCTGCGGGTCAGGTCTTCGTTCGATTTCGCGTCGACCACCGTGAATTCTTCGTTGTCCAGCACCAGTTGCTTGACGTCGGTCAGCGTGATGTAGGAGCTGGTCTGCGTGTCATACAGACGGCGATTGGGATATTTCTTGATCAAGCGTTCCGCATTTTTTTTTGCACTACTCATCACAAGTCCACGTATTGCGCCGCAGCGCGTTAATCCGAAAAAAAAAGCGAACCAGGTCCGCTTTTTCACAAGCCTTATAAGCCTATTATAGAGTGAAAAAATCTCATCAGCACGTTCCGGCTTATAACTTTCGTGTTTTATTGCAACGCAACTAAAACACTAGTCCGGCCCAGTTCGCTTTCCTTCAGTCCGCTTTCATCTTGACATAGCGTCCCGGGGCCGGCTCTAGCGGCCGGTATTTGGCGTTGCCGGGCTGGGCGGGGGCGTCGATATCCTTGCCGCCGTGCTCGGCCAGGAACCTGGCCCATTCCGGCCACCAGCTGCCGGCATGCTCGCTGGCACCGCTGAGCCACTCTTCGGCTGCCGGACGCTTGGCCTTGGCGGTTTTCGGCGTGGCCTCGTCATTGATCCAGTAGTTGCGCTTCTTTTTCGACGCCGGATTGATCACGCCGGCGATGTGGCCGGACGCCCCCAGCACGAAACGGTTGGCCTTGGGCTTTTTCGGGTTCAGGATGCTGAGCGAACTGTAGGCGGAGGTCCACGGCACGATGTGGTCTTCGCGCGAAGCGTATACAAACGCCGGCGCGTCGATGGCCGACAGGTCGACCTTCTCGCCCGCCACGGTCAGCTTGCCCGGCACTTTCAGGCTGTTCTCCAGGTAGGTGTTGCGCAGATACCAGCAGAACATCGGACCCGGCAGGTTGGTGCTGTCGGCGTTCCAGTACAGCAGGTCGAACGGCACCGGCTCGTTGCCCTTCAGGTAATTCGACTGCACGTAGTTCCACACCAGGTCGTTCGGACGCAGGCTGGAGAAGGTGGTGGCCAGGTCGCGCCCCGGCATCAGGCCGCCGTGCTTCAGGCTTTGCTCGCGCAGCTGGACCTGGGTTTCGTCGACGAACACGTTCAGCACGCCGGTGTCGGCGAAGTCGAGGAAGGTGGTCAGCAAGGTCAGGCTGGCGGCCGGCTGCTGGCCGCGCGCGGCCAATACGGCCAGCGCGGTGCTGACCAGGGTGCCGCCGACGCAGAATCCGAAGGCGTTGATCTTGTCCTGGCCGCTGATCTCCTTGACGATGCCGACCGCGTTGATGACGCCGCGCTCGACGTAATCGTCCCAGCTGACCTTGGCCATGGACTGGTCCGGATTGCGCCACGACACCAGGAACACGGTATTGCCCTGCTCCACCGCGTAGCGCACCACCGAGTTCTCCGGCTGCAGGTCGAGGATGTAGAACTTGTTGATGCAAGGCGGCACCATCAGCAGCGGGCGCTCGTGCACCTTGGCGCTGGTGGGCGTGTACTGGATCAGCTGGAACAGGTCGTTCTCGTAGACCACCTGGCCCGGCGTCAGCGCCAGGTTGCGGCCCACTTCGAAGGCGGACTCGTCGGACAGCGAGATGTGGCCTTTCTGCATGTCGGCCAACATATTGGCCAGGCCCTTGGTCAGGCTTTCGCCCTTGCTTTCCACCAGCTTTTGCTGGGCTTCCGGGTTGGTGGCGAGGAAGTTGGCGGGCGACATGGCATCCACCACTTGCTGCACAGCAAAGCGGATTTTCTGTTTCTGGTGCGGCGAGGCGTCGATGGCATCGGCCATCGCGGTCAAGAACTTCGCGTTTAACAGGTATGATGCGGCATTGAAAGCGGTTACCGGGTTGCTTTGCCAGGCGGCCGAGGAGAAACGGCGGTCGCTCAGCGACGGCGCCTTGCCCGACAGGACTTCCTGCCACAGCGCGCCGAATTGCTCGAGGTAGTCGTTTTTCAGTTGCTCGATCGTGTCAGGCTTGATGGTGGCGCCGGCGTCGCGCAGGATCGCGCCCACCGGGTTGGACTGGGCGTCCGGCACCATGTTGAACCAGGATTGCCACTGGCCGGGGTCGCTGAACTGCGACATCCAGGAGGTGGCAAAGGCTTGAGGATCGGGCAATTTCATGTTTAGTCCATAAAAAGAGTTTTTTACCGAGACTGCTTATGCTGATTGTCGCTGTTGCTTGGATCTACGTGGTGCTGCTGATGGCGTTCACCGAACCTACCGTGGTTGCCGGGATTATGACGTTTTCGCTGTATTGCATGTTGCCATTGGGAATACTATTCTATTTAACGGGTTCGGGTCGGCGCAAGCGTGCGCGCGCAGAACGCGACGCACGCCCGGCGCCGCCCGAGCAGCCCCCCGAAGCCTAAGGCCAGGCGGCCGCACGTTATTTGATCCAGATCAAACTCGCTTGCCTTCCGGTCACGCCGTCGCGCCGGTAGGAATAAAAACGGCCGGAATTCGACACCGTGCAGTATTCCCCGCCCGCGACGCGGGTCACCCCGTCGCGCCGCAGGATGGCGCGCGCCAGCGCGTACATGTCCGCCAGGTATTTGCCGGGCTTGGCCGGAATGGGCGCGAACGCCGCCCGCACCAGCGCCTCGGCTGCCGCCGCGTCCTCCGCTTGCTGGGCCTGCTTCAGGAACGCTTGCAGCACGTCGTTGCCGACTTCGAAACGCACCGGGCCGATGGCCACGCCCAGCCAGGCCATGATCTCCCCGGCCCCGGCGTCGCGCATGGCGCGCGTGGTTTCCTGCAGCACCCCATCGGCCAGGCCGCGCCAGCCCGCGTGCGCCGCGGCCACCACCGTGCCGGCGGTGTCGCAGAACAGCACCGGCAGGCAGTCGGCCGTGAGGATAGCGCAAACCGTATTCGGCACGCGCGCGATACTGGCGTCGGCCGTCGGCACCTGGCCGGGACGCACCTTGCCGGCGTCCACCACGGCCACGCCGTGCACCTGGTTCAGCCAGACCGGCTCGTCCGGCAACTCGGCCGCCAGCAGCGCGCGGTTCTGCGCCACGTTGTGGGGCTGGTCGCCGACATGGATGCCCAGGTTCAGGCCGCCGCTGCCCTGGCCGTCGTCATAAGGCGGCGGGCTGACGCCGCCGCGCCGCGTGGTGGCCAGCGTGCCGATATTGGGCGGCAGGCCCGGCCACTCGGGCACCAGCAATTGGAGGGATGGCCTGAAGACTGTCATCAGTCGTCGTCGCCGTAGTCGAAGTCGTCTTCCTGGTAGTCGTCTTCGATGTCGCCGCCCACGTCGCCCAGGCCGGGGTTGTGGATGCCGACCTTGTCCAGCAGCTCGGCAAAATCGTCGGCCAGCGGCACGCGCCATTCGCAGGCCTCGCCGGTGGCCGGGTGGATCAGGCCCAGGCGGCGCGCCTGCAGCGCCTGGCGCGGGAAGAAGTGCGTCAGGTGCGGCTTGCCGTACACATAGTCGCCGATCAGCGGGAAGCCGAGGTGGGCCATGTGCACGCGGATCTGGTGGGTGCGGCCGGTGGACAGGCGGCACTGCACCAGGCTCACCGGACGGCCGTCCAGCACGCCCGACTCGATACGCTCGTAGTGCGTGATGGCCGGCTTGGCGCCCAGGCCGGTGGACACGGCCATCTTGACGCGATCCTTCTGGTGGCGGCCCATGGGCGCGTTGATGGTGCCGCCGGACTGCGGCGTGCCCCACACCAGGCACCAGTACTCGCGCTTGACGGTGCGCGCCTGCAGCTGGCGCACCAGGTCGGTCTGCGCGGCCAGGGTCTTGCCCACCACCATCAGGCCGCTGGTGTCCTTGTCCAGCCGGTGCACGATGCCGGCGCGCGGCACGCCGATCAGTTGCGGGCAATGGTGCAGCAGGCCGTTCAGCAGCGTCCCGCTCCAGTTGCCGTTGCCCGGGTGAACCACCACACCGGCCGCCTTGTTGACCACGATCAAGTGCTCATCTTCATAGACGATGTCCAGGTCCATTTCTTCCGGCTTGTAAGCCTCGGTTTCCTGGTCCGGCTGCGGCAGGATGACGACCTTCTCGTCGCCATACACGGTGGCCTTGGTCTTGGAGGTCTTGCCGTCCACGGTAACGAAGCCGTCCTCGATCCACATCTGCAGGCGGCCGCGCGAAAACTGGGGCACCAGCTTGGAGATGACTTTGTCGAGGCGTTCGCCGCACGCTTCGGGGCTCAATTCGAGTACGATAGGGGCCAGCGCGTCGCCGGCCTCGTCTTCGCCCAGGAAGTCAGCATCAAAGTCGGCGTCTATTTCGTTATTAGTTAAAATCACAGCATTCCCATCGGCTATAATCAGCCAGTTGTACAATCTTGGTTAAACGTTCTTGCAAAACAACATGCAAAAAAAATATTCGGCTATCGCAGCAAAAGCAGCAGCAACCGCAGTAACTTTCGCACTGCTTGGCCTTTCCGGCTGCAGCTTGCTGCCGGAAAAGGCAGATGAAACCAAAGGCTGGTCCGCTACGAAATTATACTCGGAGGCCAAGGAGGAATTGGCAGGCGGACACTACGAGCGCGCAATTCAGTTGTTTGAAAGGCTGGAATCGAGCTATCCGTTCGGTACGTACGCAGTACAAGCCCAGATGGAAATCGCCTACGCCAACTACAAGGCGCAGGACCAGGCCCAGGCGCTGGCCGCCGTGGAGCGCTTCATCAAGCTGCACCCCAATCACGCCAACGTGGACTATATGTACTACCTGCGCGGCCTGATCAGCTTTAACGACCAGATCGGTTTCCTGAACTTCATCTACGAACAGGACCCCACCGAGCGCGATCCGAAAGCCACCCGCGAAGCCTTCGCAGCGTTTAAAGCGCTGGTCGACAAGTTCCCGGACAGCCAGTATACGCCGGATGCGATCGACCGTATGAAGTATCTGATCAACGCGATGGCCTCCTACGAGGTGCACGTGGCGCGTTACTACTACCGCCGCGGCGCCTATCTGGCCTCCGTGAACCGCGCCATGGGCGTGATCAGCGACTACCGCGACTCGCCGTCGATCGAGGAAGCGCTGTTCATCATGATCCGCGGCTACGAGAAAATGGGCAACGTCAAACTGCACGACGACGCCTTGCGCGTGTTCAAGCAGAACTACCCGAACAGCAAATTCCTCGACGAAGGCGTGAAAAAAGAACGCCAGTAGTGGAAACTCTGGGGCTAAGGACGGGCGGGATACGACGCTGCGCGTCCAGCCCGCCCTGCGTGCCGCTGTAGGGCGGGTCAGGCGGGACGCCGCAAGCCGCCAGGCTCAGTCCGCAACGCGGCGCCGGAACACCCAGGTACGCTCGTCCGAATCCTGCTTGTCGAAGGCGTAGCCGTCCACGTCGAAGGCCTTCAGTTTTTCCGGATTGGTGATGTTCTTCACCGCCGCGTAGCGCGCCAGCAGGCCGCGCGCGCGCTTGGCATAGAACGAAATAATCTTGTACTTGCCGTTCTTCCAGTCCTCGAACACGGGCGTGATGACCGGCATGCCCAGCCTGGCGCGCTTGACCGACTTGAAATATTCCTCCGAGGCAAGGTTCACCAGCACCTCGGCGCCCTGCTCTTCCGCTGTCTGGTTCAGCGCATCGGCGATGGTGTCGCCCCAGAAGGTGTACAAATCCTTGCCGCGCGGCGTGCTCAGGCGCGTACCCATCTCCAGCCGGTGCGGATGGATCAGGTCCAGCGGGCGCAGCATGCCGTACAGGCCGGACAGGATGCGCACCCGGCGCTGGGTGTAGTCAAGCTGCTTGGGCGTGAGCGTGCGCGCGGCCAGGCCGTCGTACACGTCGCCGTTGAACGTCATCACCGCCTGCCGCGCTTCGGACGTATCCTTGGTCCAGGAGGCATAGCGCGCCACGTTCAGCGAGGATAGCGCATCGGAAATATCCATCAGTTCGCCGATCTCGGCCGGCGAATATTCGCGCAGGCGGTTGATCAGCTGCTCGGAATGGTCGAGAAAATCGGGTTGGGTGTGCAGCTTGGTGGTCGGAGGGGTCTCCAGGTCGAGACTTTTGGCGGGCGAAAGCACTATCAGCATAAATTTTAAGAATACTTACTTCATATCAAGAACCGACATGATACCTGTTTCGCCAAAACGCATCGTGCTGGACACCAATGTCTGCCTCGACCTGTTCGTCTTCAATGACCCGCGCTGGGCGGCGCTGCTGTCCGCCATCGAAAGCGGCGCCGTGGAAGCCATCACGCGCGCCGACTGCCGCGAGGAATACCTGGTGGTGCTGCACTACCAGCACCTGCCGCTGGACGACGACAGCCGTCCCCTGAGCGCGGCGCGCTTCGACCAGCTGATCAAGGTGGTGGCGCCGCCGGAGTCGGGCATCCGCCTGCCGGTGTGCACCGACCGCGACGACCAGAAATTCCTGGAACTGGCGCGCGACGCCGGCGCGGCCATCCTCATCACCAAGGACAAGGCGCTGCTGAAACTGGGCAAGCGCCTGGCCAAGGCCGGCATGTTCAAGGTGATGGTGCCGGAAGCGTGGACACTGGAGGCCTGAACCTCCCGTGCAATAAAATAGCGGGCTTTTGAGCAACACCGAACCAGGGCGCCTGCGCTAGAATAAGCAAACGATTCTTACGCCAACGCCCTATGAACAGCCGTCAAATCCCGCCTGCAACGCCCGTCCTGACCACCCGCTTGCCGGCCGTCGGCACCACCGTCTTCACCCGCATGTCCACGCTGGCCGCCGAACACGGCGCCGTCAACCTGGGCCAGGGCTTCCCCGACTTCGCCTGCGAGCCGACACTGGTCGATATGGTGACCGACGCCATGCGCTCCGGCTTCAACCAGTATCCGATGATGACCGGCGCGCCGGTGCTGCGGCAGGCCATCGTCGCCAAGATTGCCGCGCACTACGGCCATGCATACGACGTCAACGCCGAGATCACCGTCACCGCCGGCGCCACCCAGGCGCTGACCACTGCCATCCTGTGCGCGGTCCATCCGGGCGAGGAAGTGATCGTCATCGAACCGGCATACGACAGCTACCTGCCCGCCATCGAACTGGCCGGCGGCGTGGCCGTGCGGGTGCAGATGGAAGTGGGCGCGGCCGGCTACAGCGTGCCGTGGCACAAGGTGCAGGCTGCCGTCAACGGCAAAACCCGCATGATCGTCATCAACACCCCGCACAATCCCACCGGCAGCGTGCTGCGCGAAGCGGACATGCTGGCATTGGCCGACATCGTGCGCGGCACCAATGTGCTGATCCTGTCGGACGAGGTGTACGAGCACATGGTGTACGACGGCCAGCGCCACGAGTCGATCTGCCGCCACCCGGACCTGGCCGCGCGCAGCTTCGTCGTTTCCAGCTTCGGCAAAACCTATCACGTCACCGGCTGGAAAATCGGCTACGTGGCAGCGCCGGCGGCGCTGATGGCGGAGTTCCGCAAGGTGCACCAGTACAACGTGTTCTCGATCAACACGCCCATGCAGCACGGCATCGCCGGCTACATGGCCGACCCGGCGCCCTACCTGGACCTGCCGGCGTTCTACCAGCGCAAGCGCGACATCTTCCGCAATGGCCTGCAAGGCAGCCGCTTCGAGCTGCTGCCGGCCGACGGCACTTATTTCCAGTGCGTGCGCTACGGCGCCATTTCGGACATGCCGGAAGCGCAGTTCGCGGAATGGCTGACCACCGAGATCAAGGTGGCGGCGATACCGGTTTCGGCGTTTTACCAGCAGGGCAAGGAGTCGGGCATCGTGCGCTTCTGCTTTGCCAAGAAGGACGACACACTGGCCCTGGCGCTTGAACGCCTGGCCGGCATATAAGAAGACCGGCGGCACGGGGACCATCATGAACCAGTACAGCAGCTTGAAAGACATCGTCCTGGGCGACAACAGCAACCTCGCCATGGCGCGGCCTTCGGTACTTAACGCGCTGAACAAATCCAACCGCCGGCTGGAAAAGCTGCTGGCCGATCTGCGCAACGAGGCCAATGCGCAGAGCGAGCTGCTGGCCATCGCGCGCGAAGTGATGGCCGCGGTGGAACTGAACCACGACGTGGCGCTGGCCTGCATCTTCCTGAGCCAGATCGCCGGCACGTACGCGGTGCGCCATTGCATCGAAACCGCCATCGTGGCCGCCCTGGTGGCGCAGCGCATGCGCAAGACGCGCGAGGAACTGCTGGTCATTACCGCCGCAGCGCTGACCATGAACGTGGGCATGCTGCGGCACCAGAACACTTTCAACAAAAGTTCCAGCCTGACCAGCGAGGAAATGTCCATCGTGCGGCGCCACCCGGAGGAAAGCGTGGGCCTGCTGCGCGACGCGGGCGTGGAAGACGAGGAATGGATCGCCTGCGTGCTGATGCACCACGAGAACGACGACGGCACCGGCTACCCGGAAGGCCGCACCAGCGCCGACATCACGCAGAACGCGCGCCTGATCAGTTTGGCCGACCGCTACTGCGCACAGGTATCGGCCCGCAACTACCGCTGTTCGGTGCTGCCGGACAAGGCGCTGCACAACCTGCTGGGCGACCCGGCGCGGGTCAGCGACCCGCTGCTGGCGGACCAGTTCATCAGCCAGATCGGCAAATACCCGCCGGGGGCGCTGGTGCGGCTGCAAAACGGCGAAGTGGGCGTGGTGATGCAGCGCGACGGCGGCGGCGACATCCACATCCATTGCCTGCGCGACGCCAGCGGCAAATCGCTGCGCGACGCGAGCGGCTTGAGCCAGGCGCTGCGCCGCGCCAGCGATCCGGAATGCGCGATTGCGGAAGTCCTCAGCGAGGACCAGGCCGACGTACGCTTCAGCATGAAACAGATCTGGGGCGAGCAGGCGAGCTTGTAGGCCGCATGCAATGGCGGCTTAGCAGTGCCGCTGCATGGGCCGCCGTCCCTCAGCGCGCCAGCTGCTGCAGCTTGCGCTCGACGAAGCTCTGCAGTTCCTGCGACAGGTTGCCGCTGTTCCTGGCGCGCGTGAACGCCTCCTGCGCCTCGGCGTTGCGCTTCTCGGCCAGCAGCGAAATCCCCAGTCCCATCCACCACACGCCGTTCTGCGGCTGAAGCCGCAGCGCGGCCTGATATTGCTCCGCCGCCTCGCGGTTGCGCTGCGCCCGCTGCAATGCGCCTGCCAGGAAGGCCAGGTAATCGCCGTTGCCGGCCGCATAAGGCAGGCTGCGCTGCAAGGTTTCAATCGCCGGGCCGCCCTTTTCAATCTGCAGCCGCGCCAAGATCATGGCCATCTGCGGCTGCTTGGGATCGAGGCCCAGGCCGAACTGCAAATGGCGCATCGCTTCCTCGTGCCGCTTGTTCTCGATCAGCAGGCCGACCAGGGTCTGGCGCGCGGTGTCGTGGCGCGGGTAGAGGAACACGGCTTGCTCCATATTCGCCAGCGCCTCCTGCACGCGGCCCTCCTGCAAGGCAGCCAGTCCGCGCCGGTAGGCGTTTTCGCCCTGCTGCTGCGAGGTGACGGTGACGCCCCCGGTGCCCGGCTGGATGGCGATGTCCGCGCCGCGCACGGGCTTGCCGTCTGCTTTCACCGTGCGCGCAGCGGCGGCGGTTCCTGCAGCGGCACGCTCCGCCGCACGGCCGCCTGCCGCCAGGCGCTCGGCTTCGGCTTTCGCCTGCCGTGCCTGCTTTCTGGCTGCTTTCAGTTCGGCCGCCAGCTGGGCCGCGCTCTTTTCCTCCGCCTGCGTACGCTGTGGTCGGCGCGTAAAGTTGGCGGTGGCGTCGCCGGCATCGGCAGGCACGGCCGCCGGTGCAACCGGGATCGGACGGGCCACGGCCAGCAGGCGGGCCGTATTCGGCTGCGCGGCCTGCCCCTTGGCTGCCCCATTCGCCGCCCCGGGCGTCGCCGCAGCCGGCTGCGCGGCCACTGCCGCATGGCCCGGCGCCGCATGCACGGCGGCGGCGTCCGCTTGCACGGCGCCGCCCTGCGCGTTCGGCGGCCCCGCGTTGACAGCCGCCTGCGTGGGCATGGCGGCCGCAGGCGCCGCAAATGGCGCAGTACCAGACGTGAGCGCGGGCGGGCGCTGAAGATAGCGCCATCCGAGCCAGCCGCCTGCGGCCAGCAGCACCACGGCCAGCCCGGCGCCGGCCGCCATCTTTGCGCGCCCTGTCTGACTGCCAGCGGAGACCGGGCGCATCTGCGGCACGTTGCCGCGCCCCGCCTGTGCGCCGCCGCGCGCGTCCAGATCCTGCAGCATTTTATTTATCAGGCTCATTTGATCAACGCCCAGGTTAGTGCGCAGGCCGCCAGCGCCAATCCGGCCGCACCGGCAAACCACGGCCAGCGCGCACGCGGCGCCGCCACGGTGTCGGACGCAGCCAGCGCCACGTGGCGTCTCTCCACTTGCTGCCGTCCTTCGCCGTAAGCCAGCATCAGCGCCTTGTGCGACATGATGTTGACCAGGCGCGGAATGCCGCCGGTGGCCGCATACAGCTTGCGCACCGCGCTGTGGCCGAACAGCCGTCCGCCGGCATAGCCCGCCACCCGCAGGCGGTGCGCCAGGTAGTAATCGAGGTCATCCCTGGACAGCGCGCCCAGGTGGTAATGGAAGGTAATGCGCTGCGCCAGTTGCCGGATGGTCGGGCTTTCCAGGTGCGCGTTCAGTTCGGGCTGCCCGAACAGCACGATCTGCAGCAGCTTGCGCTTTTCCGTCTCCAGGTTGGTCAGCAGGCGCAGCGCCTCCAGGCTCTCCACCGGGATGGCCTGCGCTTCGTCCAGGCACAGCACCACCTGCTTGCCCTGCCCCGCCAGTTCCAGCAGCCGGTAATTGATCGACTTGAGCAGCTGGTGCTGGTCCACGTCGCGCGCCAGCGTCAGCTCCAGTTCGTCCGCCAGGGCCAGCATCAGCGTGCGCGGTTCGAGATAGGGATTCGGGATGTAGGCGGTGACAAATTCCTCGCCCAGGGTGGCCAGGAACTTACGGCACAGCAGCGTCTTGCCGGTGCCGACCTCGCCGGTAATCTTGATGAAGCCTTCGCCGCTCCGGGCGGCCACCAGCAGCGTGTTCAGCGCCTCCTGCGAATGCGGGCTGGTGAAGAAAAAGCTGGTGTCCGGCGTGATGCTGAAAGGCACCTCGCGCAGGCCGAAGTGGGACTGGTACATCAGCGGCGCTCCGAAGGCCGGCGCGGGTCCAGCTTCTCGATGCGGCCGCTGGCGTCCTGCATGTCCTGGGTCCAGCTGGCGGCGCCATCGACGATGGTCGGCTTGATCAGCACCACCAGTTCGCGCTTCTGGGTCTGCTGGTCGGTATTGCGGAACAGCGCACCGACCACCGGCAGGTCGCCGGCGCCGGGCAGTTGCGAGCGGTCGTTGGTGGAGGACTGGCGCATCAGGCCGCCGATCGCGACGATCTGGCCATCCTGGCCACGCACCATGCTGTCCATCTCGGACGTGCTCGATGCTGCCAGCGGCAGGTTCAACGAACCGGCGCTGCCCAGGTTGACCACCTTGTTGACGGTGGTGACTTGGCTGACCGACGGGTGCACGTGCAGCATGATGTTGCCGTCGTCGTCGATCTGCGGCGTCACGTCCAGCACCACGCCGGAGAAGAACGGCTGCAAGGTCACGTTGGGGCTGGTGGTGTTGCCGGTGGCGTTGGAATTGGTGGTGGTGCTGACGCCGGTGACGTAGAACTCGTCGGTGCCGATCTTCAGCACAGCCTTCTGGTTGTTCATGGTGGCGATGCGCGGGCTCGACAGCACGTGCACCGAACCCTGCGACTCCAGGAAGGAAATCATGGCGGCGAAATTGCTGGTCTGGAATGCCAGGCCGAACAGCGAGCCGGCGTTGTTGGCGGCATTGGCCAGCGCAAAGCCGGTGCTGGCGGCCAGGCCGGCGCCGGTGGTCATGGTGGGCGGCTGGCCGCCCTGGAACGGCAGCGGCTGCAGCGCCGAGCCGGGCTGCAGGAAGCCGGCCGAGACGCGGTTGTCGTGGCCGGTCTTGAAGGACGCGAACGAGGCCCAGTTGATGCCGCTCTGGAAGCCGCTGTTGAGCTGCACTTCCAGGATCTTCGCCTCCAGGATCACCTGGCGCTCCACCGCCAGCTGGGTGGCTTTCAGGTACTGGTCCACATTGCGTAGCTGTTCGGGCATGGCGCGCACCACGATCACGCCGGACTGCGGGCTGATCACCAGGCTGCGGCCGTCCGCCACGCCGCCCATCAGCGCCGTCAGCGCTTCTTTCAGGTCGGCCCAGAAATCGGTGTCGGAGGTGGTGGTGACGTTGCTGGCGTCGCGCTGCGTTTGCACCGGGTTGCCCTGCTGCGCCGGCTGCGGCACATTGCCCTGGTTGCTGCCGTTATTGCTGCCATTGCCGGTCTGGCCGGAGGTGGTGGCGCCGACCGTGCCGACCGACGTCGACGACACGCGCACATTCGAGCTGCCCTTGCGGTTGGCGGTCAGGTAGTTGACCTTGAACATGCGGGTCTGCATGGTCAGCGGACGGATGTAGATGCGCGTGCCCTCCACCTTGTAGTCGTAGCCGTACAGCTCGCGCACCGCGTCCAGCGCCTCGAACAGCGTCACGTCCTTCAGGTGCGCGGTAATGGTGCCGCTCACTTCAGGATGGATCAGCATGTTGTAGCGGGTGCCGGCCACGATGGAGTTGAAGAACTGCTGCACCGGGACCTGGTTGAAGGCCACGTTGAAGCGCTCGTCCAGCACCGCGCGCGCCTTGGGCAGCTGCGCAGCCAGCGCCGGCAGCGGCGGGATCAGGGCCGATTCCACCGCGTCCGGCGCGGCCGCCTGCTTGGGCGACTTGGCCGCGGCCTGCCGCACCTCGTTGCTGATCTCCTCATAAGTGTCGCGTTTCGCGGCGATCTGGCTCTGGCAGGCCGCCAGGCTGGCGGCGGCGCCGATGGCGCAAGCGATGTGTATGAGTTTTTGCATGTGTTCTACTCGGTTTGGTCGCACTTTTATATGCATTATGGTTTCGCGAACAACTTCAGCGTTTCACGGGATTTGCCCCGGCGCAGCACCACTTCCGTCTCGCCCACCCGCTCAACGATGGCGTCGCCGAATTTCATTCCCTGCCGCACCATTTCGCCATTAATCACCGCGACGCGGCGCCCGCCTGGTTCGCGCGACACCAGGATGGATTGCAGCTGCGGCGCAGCCGGGTTGCCGGCCTCGCCCTCGCCAGCTCCGCCCGGCACGCCCAGCACTGCCGGCGGCCTGGTCGGATCGGACAGGGTCTGCGCCTGCGCGGCGCCGCCGACGGCGGTCCCGGCCAGGACGCAGGCGAGGATGGCGGCACGGGTCTTCACAGCGATATCCATTTGGTGTCCAGGCTCAGTGTGTACAGCGTCAGCGTCAGGCGCGCCTTCGGGTATTCCTGCGCTTCCAGCGTGGCCTTGCCCCAGAACAGCTGGGACGGCATGCGTTCCAGCGCTTCCATATAGCTCACCATGTCCAGGTAGCTGCCTTGCAGTTCCAGTTGCACGCCATGGCGGTACAACAATTCCTGCTGGGCGGCCGGGTCCGGCGCTTTCCCGCCGGCAGCGCCGGCCTGGGCCGGCGGAGGCGCGGCCTGGAGCAGGCCCGGCATGGCGCCCGCTTCCGGCTCGGAAAAGCGGCCATCGCTCATGCCGCGTGGCGGCAAGGTCTTCAGCGACACCAGCTTCAGCTTGCCACCCTGCAGCAACTGTTCCAGCATCTGGCTGATCTTTTCCGGCGCCACCAAGCCTTTTTGCACGGTGCGCAGCGCCTTGCGCATGGTGTCGTTCTCAGCCTTGAGCTTCGCCAGGCGCGCCTTGCTGGCCTGGTCGGGATCGATCAACGCCAGCGCCTGGCGCTGCGCCAGCTCGACATCTATGGCCGCGATCTGCTGCCGCTGCTGGTCGATTACGGCGTGCAGCGACTTCTCGCGCGCCAGGGCCGGCTCGATCATGATGGTGTAGAGAATGAACAGCAGCGCGGCGGCGGCGGCGCCGCACGCCATCAGCCGCTCGCGCAAGCTCAGCGCTTCCACGCGGGCAGCCAGTTTCAACCATTGCTGCTTCATATGCCCTCCGTCTTGGCGCCGGCCGGCAAGGCTTGCAGGCTGAATTCGATGTACGGCGCAACGGCGGCCGGGACTGCGGCGTTCGCCGGTGCCGCGCCCGGCGGTAGCGGGCTCAGCGCAGGGGCACGCTGTCCGCCCTGCCCACCCTGCGCCGTCTCTGCCGGCTTGGGCTGCGCCATTTCCAGATGGCCGAAGGTGGTGCCCTTCAACACCGGCTCGCGCGACAAGCCGTTCAGGTAGCCGGGCAGCAGGCTGGCCTGCAAAGTGCGTCCCTGCAAGCCGATTTCATTGCCGGCGCCGACGATCTGCACACCCGTCAGCCACAAGCCGCTCACGCGGCTGCGCGCGAATGCCTTGAAATAGGCCGAGTAGCCGCGCGTATTGCCGAACTCGCCCTTGTCCAGTATGGCCGACACGCCCAGCAGCGCGCGGCTCTCTGCCTCCGCCTGCTCCAGTTCCTGCTGCACCGACGTGCTGCGCTGGCGCGGCGCCAATTCGGTGGCGGCAGCGGCCTTGCGCGCTTCGCGCGCCGCCAGCTCGCTCTTCACGTCGGCCGCGCGCGTCTCCAGGGCCGCAGCGCGCTGGCGCGCCACCATGCCTGCTGCCAGGCCGCCCACCAGCACCACACCCAGCACGGCGGCGAGCGCAGCGGCGGAGAAGTAATTCTTCTGCTTGAGGAAGCGCGGGTTGAACAGATTGATCTGCTGGCTCACGAGCTGGCTCCTTCGTCGCGCAGCGCCGCGCCCAGCGTCATGAAGTAGCGCGCCTGCTGCGCCGCGTCGCGCAATTCCGGCACCTTGTCCAGATCCAGCACGCTATCCAGATCCAGCACTTCCACCGGCAGGTACAGATTGCGCGCCAGGTACTCGTGCAGCGCGGGGCTGCCGGTCGGCGCCAGCACCAGCTTGGACACGGCCACATAGCTGAACTGGCGCTCGAAGTGGTCCAGTGAGCGCTGCAATTCAAGCGTGATGCGATCGTGCAATTGCTGCACCTTGTCGCGGTCGCCGCCCAGCAGCTGTGCCAGCGTCACGTCCATGCGGCGCGCCAGGTACAACTCGCCGCCGAAGGTGACCGTCAGCAGGCCGCCGTCCAGGTCGAACGACAGCATGGCCACGCCGCGCCCTTCGGGCTCCAGCAAAGCCGAGATATTCCGCTGCGCCATTTCCGGGATGTCGATCGCCGACAGGCCGACCTTGTGGTCGGCGAACAGATGCTGGCGCGGTTCGATCAGGCTATTGCGCGCCGCCACCGCGAAGCACTGGTGGTTGTGCGCCGGGCCGTTCCTGGCCACCGGCACCTCGACCACGTCCACGGTGGCGTCGGCGACGGGGAAGTCGATCATGTCCTTCAGGCGCCAGCTCACCGCCGTCTTCATTTCCTCGGCGGGCACGTTCGGCGCCTCCAGCATCAGCAGCTGGTACTCGCCCATGCCAAGCAGGCTGGAGCACTGGTATTGGGCCGTGTTCATGTCCTTGTGCAAGCGCGCCAGGGCGGCGCCGGCCTGGTCGCGGCTACCCTGCACGAACAACGCCATCTGCACGACGGGTTTGGCATCGCGGCGGCGCTCGACGAGCGCAGCCAGCACGCCATCGGCGTACAGCGCAATGGCCAGCCAGCCCTCTTTCTTCTTCGCTTTACCCCAAAAAATCATAAAACCGTCTCAATGATTTAGCGATGCATTCACAAACCGTCGCAGTGGCTTGATTATATTCAAGATTCCTGACCCGGCGAGGCGATATTTGGCCCCTTGAAACAACTTTCGGCTGCTTTTTGCCGAATGGAGACAAAAATTGCCGGGACACGACAGGCGCGCCCGGCATCGGCCGCTCAGAACTGCACGGTGACCACACGCTGCACATAGTCCGGCGAAGTCGGCGCGGGGTTCGGGCAGGCATTGTTGGCCGGCTGGTTGCAAGCGGTGGCCGTGATGACCGTTACTTGCGGCAAGCCGCCTGGCAAGTTGGCAGTCTGGTTGACGACGCAGCGCACCGTCACGGTAAAGGCGGCCATCGTGGGCGCGGGCGGCACCAGCGACACCTGCGGCGCGCATTGCCCGGCTTGCGTGTTCTGGAACAGTCCCACCTCAACGCCCGAGCGTGCCGCCTCGTAGGCGCGCGTCCCTGTCAGGTCCAGCGCCGAACTGACCTGCTGGCCGGCGGACAGCGAGACGATGGCCGCTCCCAATGCGGACAGCACCACCAGCAGGAAGATGGCAGTTACCAGGCTGACGCCGGCCTGCAGCCTGCGCCGTATCGCACGATGGAATTTGAATGTCATGGCGTGTTGTCCACGTGGACCTGGCGCACCAGGGTGACTTGTTCGCCGTTGCGATGGCGCAGCGTGAGCGTGATGGTAACCAGCGCCGCCTGCACGGTGGCCAGCTGCGTGGCGCGGAACTCGCACGCGGCCACCATGCCAGCCATCAGCTGGCCGGTGCCCGCCACCGGGGCCGGCACATCGGCGTTCAACGGTATCTGGTTGCTGAAGAAACGCGTCAGCGTGCCCTCGCCGCCACCGGCCGGCAGCCCGCACTGGTAGGTGACGGCGCCGGTCACTACCTGGAACCGGTGATCGGGCGACGGCATGACCGGATTTTCATTGGCGAAGGGATTCGCATTCATCGTGATCAGCGTGCCGTTGACGGCCGTCACACGCGCCACGTTGCGCATGCTGTAGGCGTCGGCAGGCGCCTGGCTGCGGCCGAGGTTGTAGACCACGATAAAGTTGCCCGGCACGATGGCCTCGCGGCCAACCGGCGCAGCGCCCGCCATATGAAAGGTCGTCGCGGCAGTGTTGGTGAAACTGAGCGGCAACACGCCGGCAACCGGATTATCGGTTTCGTCGATATAGCGGCCGCCGGTGCTGGTCAGCAGGAAGCCGATGGAGCGCCCATCGTTCGACAGCAGCATGGAGTTCGGCAGCGCCAGGCGCAACTCGCGGCTCATGCGGCGCAGCACCAGGTCGGCCGTGTCGCTCAGCTCAGCGCGCGCCGCCGTATCGACATAGCTCTGCACAGGCGCCCGGATGAACACCGCCACCATGCCCGCCACGATACCCGTGATGACGATCACGATAATGGCTTCCACCAGCGTGAAACCGCGCGCGCGCCGATTGAAGTGCCGCCGCTTCATGGCAAGCCCACCGATTTGGGGCTGATCGGCGTACTGTTCGGCGCGTAGCGGGTACGGTAGCTTTCCAGCACCACGCTTTCGGTGCCGTACGCTACGCTGACAGTGATGCGCAGCGCGCTGCCGGCCGGCACTGTCGCCAGCGCCTGGCTGGCCACGGTGACGGTCGCGTTGTAGCCGGCAGGGAAAGCATTGCCGGTGACATCGGTGGTGTACGGCACCGGCGCGCCGTTGGCGCTGCCGTAGTCGTTCACATTGTCGAACGGCCGCACTGCGCCCGGTTCCGGTCCCGGGCCTTCCGCCCGGGTGGTGCAGCCTGCCGGGCCCGCAGCTTCCTCGACCAGCGGATCGCTGAAGTCGCACCAGGTAAAAGCCGCCTGCCGCACCTCTTCCATCAGGCCCTCGGCAATCGCCATGGCCTGCTTGCGGCGGGCCGGGTCGGCGCTGCTGCGCGTATTCAGCGAGAGCACTTGCAGGATGCCGACCACGGCCACGCCGACGATGACGATGAAAATGATCAGCTCGATCATGGTCAAGCCGCGCTGGCGCCGGTTAATAGACATAGCCGGTTTGGGTGGTGACGATGACGTTGTGGTTCAAGCCATCGCCGGTGACGGCAACCGTCTGCGTGGGAAGGCTGCCGCCTGCGGCCAGGAACGGCTCGCCGGAAGGGTCGAAGAAGAAGTTGGGAT
Organism: Massilia sp. Root351; assembly: GCF_001425045.1. GTDB lineage: Bacteria > Pseudomonadota > Gammaproteobacteria > Burkholderiales > Burkholderiaceae_D > Rugamonas. The sequence goes on from NZ_LMDJ01000005.1 coordinate 128,279, forward strand.
GGGCAGTGATGCTCAGGCCGGCAGGCACGCCCTCGCAGGCCCAGGCAGTGGCATTGCCGCAGCGCTGCAGCGTGGCACTGCTGCCGGAATTGGTGCCGCTGGCCGGCTGCACCCGCTGCGCGCAGGTGCCAGGAGCGTCGTAGCACAACGCCACGCTGGCGCCGTCCAGCCGCACAAACACGTTGCGGTTCTGCGCGATCGCCAGCTTCTGCCCGTAACGGATCACACTGCGTACCTGGTCGGCATAAGTGACGGCGTCGAAACCCTGGCGCTGGAAGAAGCGCGGCGCCGCGACGGCGCCCAGCACACCTATCACTACCATGACGATGATCAGTTCAACCAGCGTAAACCCAAACTGCCTGGCCGGATGGCCAGGCAGTTGGGCGACGCCGCGTGGCAAAGCCACAGCCTGCGCGTCGTTGGTCAGACTAGCACTTGGAGGTGGTGGCCGCACTGACCGCGCCAGTCGAAGCCGTGTAGGTAAAGAAGCAGGTCCCGGCATTTGCGACATCGACCGAAATCGTTACCGGATCGGCAGTCGCAACAATGTTGTACTCGTTGGTCGACAAGCCCGCAGCATCTGCAATTGCGCCGAAGGTTGGGTAGCCTTGGGCATTGGCGGCCACAACGGTCGTACCCTCCATTGTCACGTTACCGGCCACCCCGCTGCCGGTTACCAGCCAACGGCCATGCACGAGCGACGCCGCGCTGGCAACAGCACCACGCGCGCCCATCAGTTTGGCACGACGCGCATCTGCCCCCATGTCAGCAAACTTCGGCAACGCCGTGGCGGCCAGAATGCCCAGAATCACAATAACGACGATCAGTTCAATCAGGGTAAAACCTGCTTGAGCGCCACCACGCAACGAAGCCAATTGTTTGTTTTGCATTTATTACTCCAACTTAGTCTGAAAGAAATTGTGACGGCCTGCAGTCAGTATGTATAACGACCTCAGCTTCCGTCAACTTGAATCAGGGCTACGCTGCCATTCTGGTCATGCGCTCCATCCGGCTTGGCGTTTTTTGTGGGCAAGCGGCTGAATTCTACCTTGAAATACCAGCGCAAATTTGAATCCATAGGAAAACTTTTTTCCCCACTGAACACATAGACAAGCATGCGCTTGTCCCGAATGAAATACCAGTAACCCGGCTCGAGACGATTTGCTGTCAAAGCATCAAGCTCACCTTTGTAGTTTTCGGGTAATCGTTTCAGCAGCCCAACCGGGTTCATGCCCGCTAACCGGGCGAGTTGAGCATTATCTTGCTGCACTGCCGCCTCGAGAACCTTGCCGTATAAGGCGCTACGCATATTTGCCACCAATAATTGCGCGCCGGCCCGTTCCGCCTGGTCCTGATAAAAAGCCAACCGCTGTAGCAGCACAGCCGCCAGCACACTGAAAATAATCGCAACAACACCCAGCTCAAGCAGGCTAAACCCTCTCGCGTGCAACCGTTGCGGCGACGCTACACGAATCCTGAACTGGCGCGGTTTAGACATTAATGCAGCGCCGCTTGCCCCAGGTTCCAGATCGGCAGAAAGATACCCAGGGCCAGCACCAGCACCATGGCGCCCAGGAAGGTGATCATGATCGGTTCGATCTGGGATGCCAGGGTTTTCAATTCGTAGTCGACCTCGCGCTCATACATTTCGGCGATCTCGTCCATCAAATCGTCCAGCGCACCCGACTCTTCGCCGACCGCGATCATCTGCAGCACCACCGGCGTGAATACCCCCGCCGCTATGGACGTGCGCAGAATGCTGTCGCCGCGCTCCACGCTGTCGCGCATTTGCTCAACCCGCGACGACAAATAGGCATTATCGACAGTCTGAGACACCACTGTCAGCGCCTGCACGATAGGCACTCCGCTACGGCTGGATAACGCAAAGCTGCGCGCAAACCGTGCCATCGTAGCCTTGTGCACAATTTTTCCGGCGATAGGGAAACGCAGCTTGGCCTTGTCCCAGCTGAAGCGCCCGTTGGGCGTCCCGACCCAGGCGCGGGCAGCCAGGAAGCCCGCCACTGCCGCGATCAGCAATGCCGGCCAATAATCGACGGTGAATTTTGACGTGCCTATTAAGATGCGCGTCATCAGTGGCAACTCGGCACGGAAGCTCTCGAAGACCTTTTGAAATTGGGGAATGACAAAGATGTTGACGATAATCATGGCCAGCGTCATGGCGATAATGACAAACGTCGGATAGCGCGTGGCACTCTTCACCCGGTTCTTCATCTCCCGGTCGAATTCCAGGTGGTCGAACAGGCGCAGGAATACTTCGTCCAGCCGGCCGGTCATTTCGCCGACTTTCACCATGGACAGGTAAAAGTTGTTGAACACTTCAGGATGGCGCCGCATGGCGGCCGACAGTTCGCGGCCCGCGTCCAGCGACTCGCGCAAATCCTTGATGACACGCCCGAACGACTTGCTGATGGCCGATTCCTGCAAGCCCGCCAGCCCGCGCATGATGGGCACGCCGGACTTGAGCAAGGTATAGATCTGGCGGCTGAACAGTTGCACGTCGAGCGAGGTCACCTTCTTCTCAGTGAGCCGGGTCCACCAGTTCTCGCCATCCTTGCTGACGGCCTGCCGCGTGAGGGTGATCTCCACCGGCGTGACGCCGGTGCCGAACAGCTGGTCGGCCACGGCATTGCTGTCGGCGCCCTCCAGCACCCCCTGCAACAGTTCGCCGCGCGCATTGCGGCCCTTATAGGCGAAGAATGGCACGTCACTCCTCGTACTGGTTGCTGATGCGCATGGCTTCAGCGATGGTGGTGCGGCCCTGGATCACCAGGTGCACCGCATGCCGGCGCAGCGTTTCGCCGCGCATCTGCGCGTGCGCCACCTTCATGAAATGGCTGGTGTCATGGTGGTGCGACGCATCCACCACCGCCTGGGTCATCTCCAGCAGTTCGTACACGCCGGTACGGCCGCGATAGCCCATGCCGTTGCAGTGCGAGCAGCCCTTGCCGTGGAAGTAGCGCGCCATGTCCACCTTGTCGTTCAACTCCAGGCGCAGCCATTCGTGCTCGGTGGGGGTGGGCGTGTATTGCGTGGTGCAGCTCTCGCAGATGACGCGCACCAGGCGCTGCGCCAGCACGGCCTGCAGCGAGCTGCCCACCATGTAGCGCGGCACGCCCATGTCCATCAGGCGCAGCGGCGTGCTGGCGGCGTCGTTGGTGTGCAGCGTGGACAGCACCAGGTGACCGGTCATGGCGGCGCGCAGGCCGATCTGGGCGGTTTCCTGGTCGCGCATCTCGCCCACCAGCACGATGTCCGGGTCCTGGCGCAGCGCGGAACGCAGCACGCGCGCGAAGTTCAGTTCGATCTTGTCGTTCACCTGCACCTGGTTGATGCCGGGCAGGCGGTACTCCACCGGGTCTTCCACGGTGATCAGTTTCTTCTCCACCGAGTTCAGCTCGGCCAACGCACTATATAAGGTGGTGGTCTTGCCGGAGCCGGTGGGGCCAGTCACCAGCACCAGGCCGTTGGGGCGCTGCACGATGGCGCGGAACTTCTCCAGTATGCCGCGCGGCATGCCGATCGCGTCCAGGCGCAAATTGATGCCGCCCTGGTTCAGCAGACGCATCACCACCGACTCGCCGTACTGCGTCGGCATGGTCGAAATACGCACGTCGATGCGCTGGTTCTTCACGCGCACGGCGAAGCGGCCGTCCTGCGGCAGGCGCTTTTCGGAGATGTCCAGGTCCGACATCAGCTTCAGGCGCAGCGCCAGCGCGGGGGCGATCTTGATGTCGGCCTCGGTCTGCAGGTGCAGCACGCCGTCGATGCGGAAGCGGATCTGCAGCCGGCTTTCCTGCGGCTCGATGTGGATGTCGGAAGCCCGCACCTGGGTGGCGTCGTCGAACACCGACTGCAGCAGCTTGACGATGGGCGCCTCTTCCAGGCCGGGGTTGGCGGCCAACGCGCCGAAGTCCACCGACACGTCGCCCAGGTCCTGCTCCAGCTCGCGCGCCAGGTCGGTAATGTCCTCGGTGCGGCGGTAGATACGGTCAATGGCGGCCAGCACCTCGGTCTCGTTGACCACGGCCAGCTCGATGTTCTGATGCACCAGGCGGGCGATTTCGTCGTAGGCGAACAGGTCGGTGGGGTCGGCGATGCCGACCAGCAGCGAGCCCTTGCGGTCCTCCAGCACCAATGCGCGGAAGCGGCGGGCCTGGGTTTCCGGCAGCAGGCGCACCACTTCCGGGTTGATGTTGTAGAACTTGAGGTTGATGTAGGGGATGTTGAGCTGGCGCGCCAGCGCCCCGGCGATCTGCTCCTCGGTAACGTAGCTGCTTTCGATGAACACCCGGCCGAGTTTGCGGCCGCTGCGCTTCTGTTCGGCCAGCGCCAGTCCGAGTTGTTCCTCCGTCAGCAGCTTTTGCTGCACCAGGATTTCACCTAAACGGACTTTTTCGGGCCGAGCCATACACACTCCAGACGTTACACAATGGTCGCGGCCATTTTATGCCAGATCAGGCCGTTTCTACGAGTAATATGTGGTGCCTACTGGCTAAACCAGTCCGATATTTGCTACAGTGCTCATCCATACAGCACGCGACGTTTATGGCCCTCGACCACTTTCACCTGCCCCGCCCGCCTTTCAACCGCGCTCCCGCCCCCGCTTTCCACTTTGAGGATGCGGCGCGGCGCGAGTTGCTGGGGGCTTTGCAATACGCGCTCAGGCTGGGCGACGGCGTCATTAAAGTGACCGGTGAGGCCGGCAGCGGCAAGACCATGCTGTGCGGCGTGCTGGCGGAGCGCCTGGCGCAATCGGTGCCGCCCGTTCAAACAGTGCTGCTGGGCCAGACGGTTTTTGCACAGCAGGCGCCACGGTCCGGGGCCGGAGGTCCCGGCACGGGCTCGTTTCCCCTGTCCGCCCAGGACGCGGTCTGCGGTATAGCCCGCCAGCTCGGCTTGGCGCCGGGCGGCATGCGCAACGACGAGGTGATGCGGATGCTGTACAGCCGTCTGGCGGCCGAACGCGCTGCCGGCAGGCGGGCGGTGCTGCTGGTGGAAGAGTCGCAGCTGCTGCCTGCGGACACGCTGGAAACGCTGCGTCAACTCACCAATCTGAATGACGGCGCGAACAACTTGCTGCCGGTTGTGCTGCTGGGGACGCCCGAACTGAGCAACGTGCTGCGCCAGCCGCGGCTGCGCCAACTGCGCGAGCGCATCACGCTCAGCTTTGTGCTGCCCCCCCTGCCCTCCGAGCTGGTCCCCGAACTGCTGGCACATCGCCTGCGCATGGCTGGGCACGCCGACGGCGCGCTGTTCCAGCTGGACGCAGCCAAGCTTATTGCCCGCACCGCCGGCGCGGACTTGCGCGCGCTCATTGCGCTGGCGGACAAGTCGCTGAGCGTCGCCGCACAAGCCAGCGCCCCCGCCGTCGCCATGTTCCACGTGCGCGACGCCATCAAAGGCGTACCAGCCCACCCCGCGCCGCCAATACCGTCAGCACCTGTCTCGCCAGAACCGGTTGAAGCGGCTGACGCCCCGGGCCGAGAAAATCCTGCGGCCACGGATGCGCCGCCAGCCGACGCAAGTCTTGACGCGTGCCCCCTGGACAGAACACAGCAGCTAGCCGCATCCCCGGACGAGCTCGCAGTTGAAGGGATCCAGGCGTCGGCCAGCGTGGCCCCGGCCACAGGCCCCGGCGATAACACGCTAGCAGAAAGCACCCAGACCGACGATGACGCGGCCTCCGCTACGGACTTGCCGCCGGCGCTTGCCCCTATCGCCCTGGGCGCGTACGCAGCGCAGGAACCAGTGGTGCGGCTGGGCGACGCCGCCAGCGCCGCAACCAGCACTCGGAGCGCTCAGCCGCCCGCACCGATTGCAGCCCAGGCCCGGCTCTTCGCCGAAGACGCCTCTTCCCCGGCCTTGGGCGCCCCCCAAGCCGCGCAGCTGTCGACTGAACCATCACAGGCCCAACTGCTCGACGATGCCGCCCCGATTCCCGCACAGCCGCCTGCACCCGAGCCTGCGGCGCTCCCCCCGGCACCGCAGTACGACGCGGCCGCCACCCTGCAAGCCGCTTTTGCGCAAACATCACCGCCAAGGAATCATCCCCTGAAGCGCAACATGCTGGTCATCAGTGGCGCGATGCTGGCGGTCGCCGGGGTTGCCACCGCTGCCTTCCTGTTCCGTCCGGCCATCGCTCCGGCCAGCATTGCGGCCGCGGTGGAAGCAGCACAGCCAGCGGCCGCCACCAACACAGTCGCCGCGTCCGCGCAGCCACCGGTTCAAATGGCGCTACCGCCGGACGCAAATCCGGCTGCCATCCCGGACGCCCCCCCGGCGGTCAGTCCGGCTGCACGGCCATCAGCGCCCTCGCGGCCGGCGCAACCTGCTGCGCCGCCCAGCAAGCCGGGATTGTTGAAACAATCCCTGGCGGCCAGCAAAACCTGGCTGCGCGACGAGCCGGACAACAATTTCTGCGTCCAGATCGCAAACTTCCCCGCCAGCGAGTCTGCGCGCGCCGAGAAATTCCTCGCCGACACCCGCGCTGCCATCGGCCTGAGCGAGGTCCATAGCTACCCCATGCTCATCAACGGCGCGCGCCGCATCGCCATCGTGTACGGCAGTTTCGCTTCCGCAAAAAAGGTCATGGAAGTCCAGGCCGAGCTTGCCGAACGTTCCGGCACTCACCACAAAATCCGTACCATCAAGGGCATCCGCCAGGCGGTAGCCAAGGCGGCAGGCAAGGCGGCAGACAAGGTCAGCCCGGGAAAACAGGCAAGCTGAACTATTAACGCGCGGAAATTGAACCGTGCGCCCCTGTTGTTGTTTTTGTTAGATGATGCTGGTTGACGTTTCAAAATTACAATATTTCGCTTGCCTGGGGCGTTCCGCACATGAAACAACTCGCCGCTCCGTTGATACCGGTTGCCTGCGTCCTCCTGATCACCGGCTGCGCCACGCCGCAGTTGCCGGTGTCGCCTGCCCACATCGCCGACACGCCGCGCGTGGCCGGCGCCATTCCGGAACCCGTGCGCCAGAGCGCCTTGCCGCCGCCGCCCAAGCCGTCTGCCAGGGTCGAGACCTACAGCGTTACCGTGCACAAGGTGCCGGTGCAGTCGCTGCTGTTCGCGCTGGCACGCGACGCGGGCATGAACGTGGACATCCATCCCGCCATTGACGGCACCGTCACGCTGAACGCGCTGGACCAGACCCTGCCGCAACTGCTGGGCCGCATCGCGCGCCAGGTCGACATGCGCTACGAGATCGAAGGCAGCAACCTGGTGGTGCTGCCGGACTCGCCGGAATGGCGCAACTACAAGGTCGATTACGTCAACGTGGCGCGCAGCACCAGCAGCAGCGTCAACATCGCCACGCAGATTTCAACCACCGGCGGCGGCCCGGCGGGCCAGAGCAGCAATCCGGTCGGTGCCGCCACGGCGTCGGCTCCGGCAGGCGCCGGCGGCCCCACCAGCGGCAACAACAATTCGACCACCTCGGTGGCCAACCGCTCGGACAACAATTTCTGGTACAGCCTGGAGAAGAACATCCGCGACATGCTGCGCGCATCCACGCTGGGCGACACGCAAGTGGACCCGCTGGCGCAGATGGCGGCCCAGGCGCAAAGCCAGCAAGCCGCCCTGCAGGGCGGAGCAGGGACGCAGGGCTCCGGCCAGGGCGCCATCGCGCCGATGAGCGCGGCGCCGCAGCCCTTCGGCGACAACGCCATGCCCTTCTCGCAACGCGGGCGCACCCGCAACGATCCGTCCATCGTGGTCAATCCCGAGAGCGGGCTGATCGCGGTGCGCGCCACCGCGCGCCAGCACGAGAAGATCCAGGAGTTCCTCGACCTGGTGGTCAACAGCGCCAAGCGGCAAGTGCTGATCGAGGCCACGATTATCGAGGTCAAGCTGGGCGATCAGTACCAGCAAGGCATCAACTGGTCCGGCCTGAACGGGCGCTTGAGCATGAACCAGGGCCAGGTGGGCAACACGCCGCTGCCCACCGGTATCACGCCCGGCACTACGCCCGGCATGTTCGTGCTGAACTACCTGAACCCCGGCAACCTCACGGCCACGATCCAGCTGCTGGAGTCGTTCGGAAAGGTCAAAGTGCTGTCCAGCCCGAAGATCAGCGTATTGAACAACCAGACCGCGATGCTGAAAGTGGTGGACAACAATGTGTTCTTCACCATCAAGGTCACGCCCGCCGTGCTTAACTCCACCGGCACGGTGACGGCGCCGGCCACCTATGAGTCCACCTTGCAGACCGTGCCGGTGGGCTTCGTGATGAGCGTGACGCCGCAGATCGCGGACAGTGACGAAGTCACCTTGAACGTGCGCCCCACGATCACGCGCATCGTCGGCTACGTGCGGGACCCGAATCCGGCGCTGCAGGAGAACGGGGTGCGCAGCGAGGTGCCAGTGATCCAGGCGCGCGAACTGGAGTCGATCATGAAGATCAGCAACGGCCAGGTGGCGGTCATGGGCGGGCTGATGCAGGATTCGGTCGATAACGCGAAGGACGGCGTACCTCTGCTGAGCACGCTGCCGGTGGTCGGCAACCTGTTCTCCTACCGCAACGAGAAGGCCAGCAAGACGGAACTGGTGATCTTCATGCGCCCCGTGGTGGTGAAGGACGCCAGCGTGAACGGGGACTACAAGGACTACCGCTACCTGCTGCCGGGCCAGGCATCCATGCCCTCGCCCGCCTACACGGAGCCGCCACTGGCGGGCAAGGCTGGTGGGCTATGAGCTTGCTGATGCAGGCGCTCAAGAAGGCCGAGCGCTCCAAACAGAACAGCCTGCCGGACGAAGAGGCTGCGGAGAAGCCGTCCGAGGCGTTTGACGGCGTGCTGGCGCTGACGCCGCAGGACTTGACGCCGGAACAGCTTCATCCGCGCGCGGCGGAATTTTCCCTGGCGCCGCTGGATGAACCGCTGATGCCCGAAACCGAAGCGGAGCAGATCCCGGCCCTGACGCCGGCCGAGGAAGCACCGCACGACCCGACGCCACCGCAGGCCCGCGTGGGCGGCGCGCGGACCACCCGCAGCGAACTCAGTTTGCAGGACTTGCAGGACAAACCGGCGCAGGCGGCGCCGTTGCCGCAGGCTTTGCAGCCTGCCGGCCCGGCGCAGGCCGCCTGGGCCGACACCGGCCTGCAGCCGCCCTCGCCGGCAGCCGCGCTTGCGGCCGCCGGCAGACCGGACGCGCGCGTCGGAGACCGCCGCCAAGGCGGCGGCCAGCGCATCTCTGACCACTTCAATTCGCCGGCAGGCCGGCCGGCAGGGGATACGGCGGGCGGCATGGCAGCGGACGCCGGTACAGCGAACGGCGGAGTAGCGCACAGTGGCATAGCGCACGGCAGTGCATTGGGCGGCGGCGAGGCCGGCAAGCCGGCGGCCGGCGCCACGGCCAGGCCCGCACCTGCCTCAGGCGCAGCGGCCAGGGCCCGTGCGGCAGCGGCCGCGCGCGCCACGACGGCAGAAGACAAGGTGGGCTGGGACCCGGCACGCATCCGGCTTGCCGTGCTAAGCGGCATCCTGCTGCTGGTGGTCGCACTGTTCGGCTATCTATACTGGCGCGCCACGTCGGTGCCCGGCCCAGGCGCCCATCTGCCCATGGTGCCGATGCCGCCGCCCGACGCCGCAGGCGCCAAAAGCGGCACCGTCGTCGTGCCCCCGGGCGGCGCGCCGGGGACGCCGGGAAGCACCGCCGGCACGCTGGCCGGCCCGGCACCGCTGGAGCAGCAAGGCGTGTCGCCCGGACAGGCGCCCGGCGGAGACCATGCGGGTGCGCCGCTGGCCGCGCCACCGCCTTCTTATGCGCCACTGGCATCGCAAGGCGGCGCCGCGCGCGGACCTTCCGGGTCGAGTTCCATGCTGGGATCGGCACGCAATGCGGCGCCTGCCGCCAATACCGTGATGGCCACCCCCGAAGAGATCGAACGGGCCATGCAGATGCAGGCCGGCCAGCAAAGCGGCACGCCGCCGCCATTTGCCGCCGCCGCAGCACCGGCTGCCGGCGTCGCCGGACAAGGCGGCGCGCTGCAAGGCGGACCAGCCAGCGCCCCGGCTGCGGGCTGGTCCAGCGCATCGGCTGCCAGCCCTGCTGGAGGCGCCGGCACACGCCCGGCGGACGCGTCCTGGGCAAGCAGCGACATCAAAGTGAGCCGCCGCAGCAACGCGCCACGCATCGATCCGGCGCTGCAGTACGGCTACCGGGCCCTGCTCGACGGCGACCTGCCTACCGCTGCCGACCAGTACGCCGCCGCCCTGCGGCAGGATCCGAACAGCCGCGACGCCCTGCTGGGCAGCGCCGCCGTGGCCCAGCGCCGCAACGACGCCGCGCTGGCTTCGGCCAGCTATATGCGCCTGCTGGAGCTGGACCCGAGCGACCCGGAAGCGCTGGCCGGCATGCTCAGCCTGCGTCCCGGCGACACCGGACAGTCCGAGCGGCGCCTCAAGGAGCTGTTGCGCAAGTCGCCGGACTCGGCGCCGCTCCAGTTCGCCCTGGGCAACCTGTATTCGCGCCAGTCGCGCTGGACCGACGCCCAGCAAGCCTATTTCCGCGCCTACAGCGCCAGCCCGGACAATCCGGACTACGCCTTCAACCTGGCCGTGGGCCTGGACCGCCTGAACCAGCCCAAGCTGGCCCTTACTTATTACCAGCGCGCGCTGGCGCTGTCCCAGGCCGGTCCGGCCGGTTTCGACAGCGAGGCGGTGCGCGCGCGCATGCGCCAGCTGGCGGAGCCGAACTGACCATGCCCGACACCCCGAAAATCCCCCTCGGCAAGCTGCTGATCCAGAAAGGCGTCATCAGCGAAGACCAGCTGCGCATCGCCCTTATCGAGCAGAAACGCAGCGGCGAGCCGCTGGGCAAGATGATGATCGCGCTCGGCTTCGTCACCGAAGCGACCATGCGCGAGGCGCTCAGCGAAAACCTGCACACGCCAAGCGCCGACCTGAACAGCCTGGTGGTGGATGCCATCGCCCTCAAGCTGATCCCCAAGGAAGTGGCCAAGCGCTACCGCGTGTTCCCCATCGTCTACCAGCGCGACATCGACAACCTGGTGCTGGCCATGTCCGACACCAGCAACATCGTGGCGCTGGACCAGATCAACGCCATGCTGGTGCAGGGCATCACCATCACGCCGATGCTGGCCAACGAGTCCGACATCCAGCGCGCCATCGACCAGTACTACGGCTTCGAGCTGTCCATCGACGGCATCCTGCACGAGATCGAAACGGGCGAGGTGAACTACGCCAGCCTGGGCACGACGAGCGACGAATACAGCCAGCCCATGGTGCGCCTGATCGACGCGCTGCTGGCCGACGCGGTGCAAAACGGCGCCTCGGACATCCACTTCGAGCCCGAGCAGAGCTTCCTGCGCATCCGCTACCGCATCGACGGCATCCTGCGCCAGATCCGCAGCCTGCACAAATCCTACTGGCCGGCCATGGCGGTGCGGCTCAAGGTGATCAGCAATATGAACATTGCCGAAACGCGCGCGCCGCAGGACGGCCGCATCTCGATCAAGTTTTCCGGCCGCCAGATCGACTTCCGCGCCTCGGCCCAGCCCACCACGCACGGCGAGAACCTGGTACTGCGGGTGCTGGACCGCCAGAAAGGCATCGTGCCGCTGGACGGCCTGGGCCTGGACGAGGCCGAGCTGACCCTGCTCAAGCTGATGATCGCCCGGCCGGACGGGGTGATCCTGGTGACCGGCCCCACCGGCAGCGGCAAGACCACCACGCTGTATTCCATCCTGAACCACATCAACACGGAAAGCGTCAATATCATGACGCTGGAAGACCCGGTGGAATACCCGATGAACATGATCCGCCAGACTTCGGTGAACGAGTCCGCCAAGATGGGCTTCGCCGACGGCATCCGCTCCATGATGCGGCAGGACCCGGACGTGATCCTGGTGGGCGAGGTGCGCGACAGGGAAACCGCCGAAATGGCCTTCGCCGCCGCCATGACCGGCCACCAGGTCTATTCCACCCTGCACACCAACTCGGCCATCGGCTCCGTGTCGCGCCTGCTCGACATCGGCATCGTGCCCGACGTCATGGCCGGCAACATCATCGGCGTGATCGCGCAGCGCCTGGTGCGGCGCCTGTGCCCGCACTGCCGCGAGCCGTTCACGGCCGACGCCGTGGAGCGCCGCCTGCTCGGCCTGCCCGAGGACGCGCGCGGCGACAGTCCCACCCGGCTGTATCGCGCGGTGGGCTGCGAGCGCTGCGCGCACCAGGGCTACAAGGGGCGATTGGCCATCATGGAGCTGCTGAAGATGAACGCCGAGCTCGATGAGCTGATCGGCCGCCGCGCCTCGGCGCGCGAGTTGCGCAACGCGGCGAAATCGGCCGGCTTCAAGACCCTGGTGGACGACGGCATGCGGCGCGTGCTGGAAGGCGTGACCACGCTGGAGGAAGTGTCGCGCGTGGTCGATCTGACGGACAGGCTGAGCTGATGCCGCACTATCTGTACACGGCGATGGACAACACCGGCCAGGTCCTGCCGGGCAATATGGACGCGGCCAACGTGCCGGACCTGGAGCTGCGCCTGGGCCGCATGGAGCTGGACCTGATCGATTACACGGTCACGCGCGACAAGCTGCTGGTGCTGGGCCGGCGCGCCATCACGCGCGCCGACCTGATCAACTTCTGCTTCCACATGGAGCAGATGACCGGCGCCGGCGTGCCCATCCTGGAAGGCCTGGACGACCTGCGCGAGAGCATGGAGCAGCACCCGCGCTTTCGCGAGGTGCTGACCGCGCTGATCGAGAGCATCGAAGGCGGCCTGCAGCTGTCGGACGCGCTGGCTGCGCACCCGGAAGTGTTCGACCACACATTTACCAGCCTGATCCACGCCGGCGAGCAAAGCGGCAAGGTGGCCGAGGTGTTCAAGAATCTGTCGGACAGCCTGAAGTGGCAGGACGAACTGGCCGCGCGCACCCGCAAGATTGTCACCTACCCGGCGGTGGTGGCGGTGGTGGTGCTGGGCGTAACCTTCTTCTTGATGATTTACCTGGTGCCGCAATTGACCGCCTTCATCAAGAACATGGGCAACGAGCTGCCGCTGCACACGCGCGCGCTGATCGCCCTGTCCGGCGTGTTCATCCAGTTCTGGTATGCCATCTTGCTGCTGCCGGTGCTGGCCTGGGTGGGCTTGCGCATCTGGCTGGGCCGCAGCGAGCGGGCGCGCTATGCTTTCGACGCGTTCAAGCTGCGCATCTGGCTGGTGGGCCCGGTGCTGCACAAGATTATCCTGGCGCGTTTTGCCACCTTTTTCGCGCTGATGTACGCCTCCGGCATCACCATCCTGGAGTGCCTGCGGCTGTCCGAAGGCATTGTCGGCAACCGCGTGGTGGCGGCCGGGCTGCGGCGCGCGGCGCAGCTCATTTCCGAGGGCCACAGCGTCACGGCGGCGTTCCAGAACACCGGCATCTTCCCGCCGCTGGTGATCCGCATGCTGAAAGTGGGCGAAGCCACCGGCGCGCTGGACCGCGCGCTGCACAACGCCAGCTACTTCTACGACCGCGAAGTGAAGGAAATGATAGAGCGCGCCCAAGCGATGATAGAACCGGCCATGACGGTGACCCTGGGCCTGATGCTGGGCTGGATCATGCTGTCGGTGCTGGGCCCGATTTACGACACCATCAGCAGTATCAGACTGTGAAGCGACCATGAAGCATCTGCTCTATCTTGGCAGCGAAAGACTGGACGCCTGGCGGTGGGAGGCGGGGCGGCTGGCCGGCCCGGCCAGCTTCGCCGCGACCCGCGCCGGGGTGGACGCCTTCCTGGACTACCTGGCACACCATCATCCGGGCGCGCCGGCGCTGCTGCTGGCCGACGTCGTGGAGGAGGATTTCCAGCGCCTGCTGCTGCCGCACGTGGGCGGCAAGGCGGGCCGCAACCTGCTGGAGCGGCGCCTGCTGCAGCAATACCGTGAAACGCCTTACCGCCAGGCCACCATACAGGGCCGCGCCGAGGAAGGCCGGCGCGACGATATCGTGTTGTGCTCGGCGCTGACCAATCCCGCGCTGCTGCAGCCCTGGACAGAAGCGCTCGAGCTACTGAAAACGCCGCTGGCCGGCGTGTATTCGGTGCCGCTGCTGGGCGAGGAACTGGCCGACCGGCTGGGCGTGGGGCGGGAGCACGAACACCTGCTGCTGGTGACGCAGCAATCGGCCGGGGTGCGCCAGAGCTATTTCCACAAGGGCTGCCTCAAGTTCAGCCGCCTGACACTGGCGGCGGACCGGGAAGGCACGGCCGTCAACGCCGGGGTGGAAACGGCCCGTACCCAGCAATTCCTGGTTAGCGTGCGCCTGCTGGAACGCGGCGAGCAACTGCACTCGGTAATGATCGCGCAAGACCAGGAACTGGAGCGCTGGAGCGGCCAGTGCGAGAACGGGCCGGAGACGGTCTACCACTTCATTCCGCTGGGGATCGCGGCCGGCCTGGCCGGCATCGGCTTGCCCAGCGAGGACGCGCCGCTGGCCGATCCCATGTTCCTGGAGCTGCTGGTACGCACCCGTCCGGCCAGCCACTACAAGCTGGGCGAGGAAGGCCGCTACTTCCGGCTGTGGCGGGTGCGGCGCGCGCTGATGGCCTCCAGCGCGGCAGTCGCCATCTGCGCGCTGATGTGGGTCACGGGGAACCTGTGGGCCTACGTCGGCGCCCAGGACGACGGCGAGCGCCTCAACCGGGAGGCGGCAGGCTACGACGCCAGCTACCGCGTCAGCATGTCCGACATGCCGCCGTCGCTGGCGCCGACCGCCAACATGAAAGCGGCGGTCACCATTGAACGCCTGCTCGCCACGCAGGCGCCGGCGCCGATCGACATGATGGGCATGCTTAGCGCCGCGCTGGACAAGGTGCCGCAGGTACAGGTGGTGCGCCTGGACTGGCGCGTGGCGGCGGACGGCCTGCCCGCCACGGCTTCCGGCGGCGGAACGAATGGCGCAGACGCCGGCGCGGTGCCGATCCCGGCGCGGGTGCTGGGCATCCCGTCCAAGCCGCCGCAAACCTTGCGCGTCGAGGCCGAGGTGGCCCTGATGAGCAATAACGCGCGCGGCATCGTGGACAGCATGAACACCTTCGCCCAGGAACTGGCGCGCAATCCCAAGCTGACGGTGGCTATCGAACGCACCGTGCTCGACATCAGCCCGGGCGCCAAGCTTAGCGGCAGCACCGCCGCGGCAGGGGGCAAGCCCGCCCAATTCGTACTCAACCTGAGCCTGGCGCCATGAGTCCCGCAAACCGCAAACCCAAGCCCAGGCGCGCAACCACCCTGCCATACTGGCTGCGCGAGTTCGCGCTGATACGGCTGCAGGCAATCGCTTTCGTGCTCACCGTGGCGCTGGCCATCGGCGCCGTGAGCGCCAGCCGCTGGTACTGGCACCAGGCGCGCGACTTCCAGGCCTGGGCGCAGCAAAAGCGCAACGCCGCGCGCGACCGCCTGTTCAACGCCGAAACCGAGAAGCGTGAAATCCGCCTGTACCAGCCGCAGTACGCCGCGCTGCGCGAGCGCGGACTGATCGGCCAGGAAAACCGCCTCGACTGGGTGGATGCCATCCGCCAGATCCAGGAGCAGCGCAAGCTGATGCCGGTCAGCTACGAGCTGGAGCCGCAGCAGCCGGTGCGGATGGACGCCGGCATGGAACTGGGCGGCTACCGCCTGCACGGCAGCCGCATGCATCTGCACATGGACCTGCTGCACGAGGGCGACCTGTTCGTGCTGCTGGACGACCTGCGCCAGCGCAGCTTCTACAGCGCGCAGGAGTGCAGCATCAAGCGCGCGGCCAGCGGGCTGCCCACCCCGCTCGCGCCCACGCTGAGCGCCGACTGCACCCTCAACTGGCTCACCCTCACGCCGGCCCCCGCCCCGCGCATCGCCCAGCAATGGAGGCCGCAATGACGCCCCTGACACCCCGCCCGGGCGCTGCTGCGCTGGCTGCAGCCGTGACGCTAGCCGTCGTGGTGGCTCCGGCCCTGAGGCTGGCCGTGGCCGCGCCATCGTGGGCGGCATCCGCCGCCTCATCCGAGGCGCACGCCCAGCCGGGACAGTCACGCCATCTCGGCCGCCTGTTCTCCACGCCGCAGGAACGCGCCCTGCTCGACGCCCGCCGCGACGGCAGCGCGGTGGAAAGCCAGCCCGCAATAGCCGCCACGGCCGCGCTGCCCGCCACACCGCCCGAGCCGCTGCTGCTGAACGGTGTGGTCCAGCGCAGCAACGGCGCCACCACGGTCTGGCTGAACGACGCCCCGCTGGCTGCGCGCGGCAGCCAGGTCTTGCCGGACCGGTCCGTGTCGATCAAGCTGCCGTCGGGCAAACGCATCACCCTGAAACCTGGCCAAAGCTATGACGAAGCCACCGGCGCCATCACCAATGCGGGCCAGTAAGCGGCCGCGTCGCGAGCCGCCGCGCCAGCAGGGCGCCGTGCTGCTGATCCTGCTTGCCGTGCTCGCGCTGGCCGGCTCCTCGCTGCTGATGTCGGCCTTCGGCGCCAACACCGTGGAAGCGCGCCGCGCGCAGCGCACCCAGATGCTGCTGGCGCAGGCCACCGATGCGCTGACCGGCTTCGCCGCCGCCAACGGCCGCCTGCCGCGCCCCGCCATCTCGGCCACCGACGGCCGCGAGCAGCCGCTGCCCTGCGCCAGCGACGAGCTATGCACCGGCTACCTGCCCTGGGTGGCGCTGGGCGTGGCCGGCGAAGACCCCTGGGGCAAGCGCCTGCGCTACAGTGTCACAGCGGCATTCACCAGCTATGAATACCAGCCCGCCAGCGCTGCCGCCACCCGCACCGTGCAGCAGCGCGGCGCGGACGGCGAACTGCGCTACGTGGCCGGCGGCCCGGCTTGCACCGCACAAACCCGCTGCGCCGCGCTGGTGGTGCTCTCGCACGGCAAAAACAACTACGGCACCTCGGCCGAAGGCGTGGAGCAAGCCAACCCGGGCCAGCTCAACGACGACGAAGCCGTCAACGCAGGCGCCAGCAGGCACTTCATCACGCGCGTCGCCAGCGGCGACCCGAACGCGCCCGGCGGCGAATTCGACGACCAGGTTGCCTGGCTGACGCTGCAACCCCTGTATGCCCGCATGCGCGCCGCCCGCACCCTGCCCAACTGACCATGCACACCATAAACCAACAACGCGGCTTCAGCCTGGTCGAAATCGCCATCGTGCTGGTGATCGTCGGCCTCATGGTGGGCGGCCTGCTCACGCCGCTCAGCATGCAGCTCGAACAGCGCAAGGCCGCCGACACCCAGCGCGCGCTGGACGAGGCGCGCGAGGCGCTGGTCGGCTTTGCGGTGCGCTACGGCTACCTGCCCTGCCCCGCCGTCTCCGCCAGCGACGGCCAGGAAGACCGCAGCGGCAACCGCTGCACTGGCGAACGCCGCGACGGCTACCTGCCCTGGGCCACCCTCGGCCTGCCCCGGCTGGACGCCTGGAACCACCTGTACCGCTACAGCGTCACGCCCGCCTTCGCCGACAGCGCAGACCGCTTCAAGCTGGTCACGGCGCGCGACATCACGGTCTACACGCGCGACGGGCTGGGCAACCTGGCCGCCGCGACGGCGCCGGCCGACATTCCCGCCGTGATCCTGTCGCACGGCAAGAACGGCTACGGCGCCACCAGCGACGCCGGCCGGCTGCTGGCCAACGGTTCGCGCAGCAACGAGGACGAACAGAACAACGCCGGCGCCGACATCAATTTCATGGCACGCAACCCCAGCGAGAACCGCGCCCTGCCGGGCGGCGAGTTCGACGACATGGTGGTGTGGGTCTCGCCCAACATCCTGTTCAACAGGATGGTTGCGGCGCAGGTGCTGCCTTAGAATTCGACACAGAGAAAGGACTTACCCATGCGCAAGCCAGCCTGCAACCGTTCCCAGCAAGGCTTCACCCTTGTAGAAATCGCTATCGTGCTGGTCATCATCGGCCTGCTGCTGGGCGGAGTACTCAAGGGTCAAAGCCTGATCGACAGTGCCAAGGTGAAAAACATCATCCAGCAGGCCAACGCGCTGACCTCGGCCGTAAACGCCTACCAGGACAAGTTCCGCGCCCTGCCGGGCGACGATCCGCTGGCCACCGCCCACGTGCCGGGCGCCACCGGCAACGGCAATGGCGATGGCCAGATCAGCGAATACCAGCTGGCGCCGCAGCACCTGGCGCTGGCCGGACTGATCACCGGTTCCTTCAACGGCAGTACCGACTTCATGACCAGCGCCCAGGGCGGCGCCGTCTACATCTACAACGACGTGGTGGGCGGACGCGGCGGCAATGGCGTGCGCATCGACAACCTGCCCGACACCGTGGCCGAACAGATCGACGCCAAGCTGGACGACGGCAAACCCAACACCGGCTCGGTGCGCGCCGCCGTCGGCCCCGGCGTCACCGCCTACACCAACACCGGCGCCATCGTTACCCGTCTCGCGATCTTCTTCTGAACAAAAAAGTACGCGCGTTCGTTTTTTTGCGATAGAATAAAACTACGTTAAAAACCATCCCAACGCAGGAGACGCGATGTTTGAGGAATTCATGGGCACCAAAGCAGTGTCCGAACGCCACCAGTTCGACGTGGCGGCGCTGGACGCTTACCTGCGCCAGCACGTGGAAGGCTACCCGGAGGGCGAGCTGGCCGTGGTCCAGTTCAAGGGCGGCCAGTCCAACCCGACCTTCAAGCTGAGCAAGGGCGCCGGCGCACAACAGCAGCATTACGTGCTGCGCACCAAGCCCGCCCCGGCCGCCAAGCTGCTGGCCTCGGCCCACGCCATCGACCGCGAGTACCGCGTGATGGACGCGCTCAACAAGGCCGGCTTCCCGGCGGCCCGCCAGTACACGCTGTGCACCGACGAATCCGTGATCGGCCGCGCCTTCTACGTGATGGAGTTCGTCGACGGCCGCGTGCTGTGGGACCAGGCCCTGCCCGGCATGACGCCGGCCGAGCGCGCCGCCATCTACGACGAGCAGAACCGCGTCATCGCGCAGTTGCACAGCATCGACTATAGCGCCATCGGCCTGGGTGACTACGGCAAGCCGGGCAACTATTTCCAGCGCCAGATCGAGCGCTGGAGCAAACAATACGTGGCCTCGCAAACCGAGCAGATCGCGGCGATGGACCAGCTGATCGCGTGGCTGCCCAACAACATCCCGCCCGGCGACGACACCTCCATCGTGCACGGCGACTACCGCCTGGACAATATGATCTTCCACCCCACCGAGCCGCGCATCCTGGCCGTGCTGGACTGGGAGCTGTCCACCCTGGGCCACCCGTTCGCCGACTTCTCCTACCACGCCATGGGCTGGAACATCGAGCCGGGCCAGTTCCGCGGCATCGCCGGGCTGGACCTGAAGGCGCTGGGCATTCCGTCCCAGCAGGAGTACATCGCCAGTTACGCCGAGCGCACCGGCAAACGGATCCGCCTGGAAGACTTCAACTTCTACCTGGCGTTCAATATGTTCCGCCTGGCGAGCATCATGCAAGGCATTATGAAACGCTATGTGGACGGCACCGCCGCCAGCGCCCAGGCGCTGGAATCGGGCAAGATGGCGCGCCCCATGGCTGAACTGGCCTGGGCTTACGCGTCCGGCAAACAAATCTAAAGGAGACCGGCATGGAATTCGAATACTCGGAGCGCTGCAAAGAGCTGCAAGCCAGACTGCTGGCCTTTATGGACCAGCACATCTACCCGAACGAAAAAGTGTTTTACCAGGAAGTGGAGCGTAACGGCCGCGAAAAAGGCAACCGCTGGATCCCGACCGAGATCATTGAAAAGCTCAAGCCGCTGGCGCGCGAACAGGGACTGTGGAACCTGTTCCTGCCGAAATCGACGCGCGCGCCGGAAGGCTTGTCCAACCTGGACTACGCGCCGCTGTGCGAAATCATGGGCCGCGTGCCCTGGGCGCCGGAAGTATTCAACTGTGCCGCGCCGGACACGGGCAACATGGAAACCCTGGAGCGCTACGCCAGCGAAGAGCACAAGCAGCAATGGCTGGAGCCGCTGCTGCGCGGCGAAATCCGCTCGGCCTTTGCCATGACCGAGCCGGCCGTGGCCTCGTCGGACGCCACCAACATCGAAACCCGCATCGACCGCGACGGCGACGACTATGTCATCAACGGCCGCAAATGGTGGATTTCCGGCGCCGGCGACCCGCGCTGCAAGATCTATATCACCATGGGCAAGACCGACTTCAACGCCGCCCGCCACCAGCAGCAGTCGATGATACTGGTGCCGGCCGACACGCCCGGCCTGACCGTGGTGCGTCCGCTGCCCGTGTTCGGCTACGACGACGCGCCGCATGGCCACTGCGAACTGGTATTCGAGAACGTGCGCGTGCCTGCCGCCAACATCCTGCTGGGTGAAGGGCGCGGCTTCGAGATTGCCCAGGGCCGCTTGGGCCCGGGCCGCATCCACCACTGCATGCGCGCCATCGGCGTGGCCGAGCGCGCGCTGGAGCTGATGTGCCAGCGCCTGCACAGCCGGGTGGCTTTCGGCAAGCGCATTTCCGAACAGGGCGTGTGGCGCGAGCGCATTGCCGAAGCGCGCATCCAGATCGACACGGCGCGCCTGCTGACCCTGAAAGCCGCCTACATGATGGACAAGGTGGGCAACAAGGGCGCGCAAGCGGAGATCGCCATGATCAAGGTGCTGGCGCCGAACGTGGCCCAGCAGGTGCTGGACTGGGCCATCCAGGCGCACGGCGCGGCCGGCGTGTCCGACGAGTTCCCGCTGGCCTACCAGTGGGCCGGCAACCGTACCCTGCGGCTGGCCGACGGCCCGGACGAGGTTCACCGCAACGCGATTGCCAAGCTGGAACTGGCCAAGCACATGCCGCTGAAGGAAGACCTCGGCCTGCCCATCACGCGCAGCTAGGCATAGCACTCTCCGGCGGCGCACCGCAGCGCGCTGTTGCGCCGGGGCGGCGCGCCAGCATGCCCGCCGACAATTCGCTTGGTCGCCACGCGGCGCTCGGCTATTATCAGAGCGCTATCCACGCAAACCGGGGGCCATGCGGTGCCACACAATACAGCCAAGCTGCCATCGATACGTTCGCAGATCGCTCTGCTGGTGCTGGCTTGCGCGCTGCCGTCGGTGCTTGGCCTGGGCGTGCTGCTGCAGCACTTCTACCAGCGCGAACAGCTGCAATTCCAGCACGAGGCCCTGGCGACGGCGCGCGCGCTGGCAACCGCCATCGGCTACGACATCGGCGAGGCCGAAATCGCGGCGCTGGCCCTGGCCAGCTCGCCCAGCCTGGAGCGTGGCGACCTGGCCGGCTTCGCGGCGCAGGCCGCCAGCCAGCTGCGCCCCGCGCTGCCGGTCCAGCGCCTGCTGCTGAGCGACACCGCCGGCCGCGTGCTGCTCACCGTCGGCCCCGCTGAGCCGGCCGCCGCTTCCCCGCCGCCGCAGGCCGGCGCCGCCAGTCCAGGCAACGCGGCGCAGGCAGCCCAGGCCGCCCGCGTCGCCCCCGCCATCGCGCAGGGCCGCCCAGCGCTCTCCGTGCTGCCCCGCAGCGATCTGCCATACCAGCCCGAAGTTGCGGTAGATGTGCCGGTGCAGCGCGGCGGCAAGACCTTGCACGTGTTGACCGCCGTGCTCAAGCCGAACCGCCTGGCCGAGGCGGCCGAAGCCCAGCGCCTGTCGCCGCAATGGCTGATCGCACTGATCGGCGCAGACGGCGTGATAGTGGACCGCAACAAGGAACCGGAACGCTTTGTCGGCACGCAGATTTCGGCCCAGTCGCGCGAGGTGCTGCAAGGCAGCGGCGAAGGCGCCCGGCTGACCGAATCGCGCGACGGGACTTCCGTGTTTGCCGGCCTGAGCCTGCTGCCGGGACGCCAGTGGGCGGTGGGCGTGGGCATGCCCGAGCAACAGGCCATGCTGGACGCGGCGCTGCCATCGGTGCCGCTGGTGGCTGGCGCCGTGAGCATGCTGCTGCTGGTGGGCATCGTGCTGGCCTGGCTGATGGGCGGCCAGATCGCCCGCTCCATCGCCAGCCTCACCGGTCCTGCGCGCGCGCTGGCCGGCGGCGAAACCATGGCCCTGCCGCACATGACCTTCCGCGAGGCCGACGAGGTGGCGCAGGCGCTGGTGCAGGTCGAAGGCGACATCCAGCGCCACCGCCACGAGCTGCAAACCCTGGTGGCCGAACGCACCGCCCAGCTCGAAGCGTCCAAGGCCCTGCTGGAGAACGTGTACGCCAGCGCGCCGGTCGGCCTCAGCTTTGTCGACATGGACCTGCGCATCGTCATGATCAACGACTACCTGGCGGCCATCAACGACAAGCCGGTGTCCGAGCACATTGGCCGCTACTTCAGCGACGTCATTCGCGACGCGCAGGTGCGGCTGGACGTGGAGCGCGACTACCGCCAGGTATTGGCCACCGGCCTGGCCGTCTCCGGCGTCGAAATGTCCGGCACCGCGCCGGACCATCCGGACCGGGCCGCCCACTGGCTCTCCAGCTATTTCCCGGTGCACGACGCCACCGGCCGCATGATAGGCATCACCGGCCTGCTGGTGGACATTTCGCCGCAGAAGAACATCGAGCGCCAGCTGCGCCAGTCCAAGCAGCTGTTCAAGCAGGTGGTGGAGAACATGCCTGCCATGCTGTTTGTCAAGCGCGCCGCCGACTTGCGCTTCGAGATGATGAACCGCCAGGCCGAGCTGACCCTGGGCCGGCCACGCACCCAGTTCCTCGGCAAGAACGACTTCGACTTCTTCCTGCCGGAACAGGCCGACGCCTTCGCCCGCGCCGACCGCACCGTGCTGGCCAGCAACGAGGTGGTGGAGATCGCCGAGGAGGAAGTCACGGCGGCCGACGGCACGGTGCGCGTGCTTAACACCCGCAAGGTGGCGCTGCGCGACGAGCAAGGCACTCCCACCCACTTGCTGGGCATGGCCATCGACATCACCGAGCGCAAGCGCGCCGACGAGGTGCTGCGCGCCACTTCGCTCAGCCTGGCGCGCAGCAACGCCTTTATCCGCACCGTGACCGACCATGTGCCGGCCATGGTCACCTATTGGGACCAGGAACTGCGCTGCCGCTTCGCCAACCGCAGTTTCGTCGAATTCATGGGCTTGGGGATAGACCAGGTGATCGGCGCGCCGCTGGTGGAAGTGATCGGAGGCGAGCTGTACCGGCGCAACCGGCAGCGCGTCGAAGCCGCGCTGGCCGGCCAGCCGCAGAGCTTTTACCAGGACCGGCCCGACCGCAGCGGCGAATCGCACTTCGTGTGGGCCAACTACATCCCCGACCTGGACGAGGCCGGCAAGGTGCGCGGCTTTTTCGTCATGGTGTCGGACGTGACCGAACTCAAGCGCACCGAGCTGCGCCTGCACGACCTGAACGAGCAGCTGGTGCGCGCGCGCGACCGGGCCGAAGCGGCCAGCCGCGCCAAGAGCGCCTTCGTGGCCAATATGAGCCACGAGATCCGCACTCCGATGAACGCCATCATCGGCCTGGCGCGGCTGCTGGAAGAGGCGCCGCTGGAGCGGCGCGAGCGCAGCTACGTGGGCAAGATCCAGCTGGCCACGCAGTCGCTGCTGGCAGTGGTCAACGACGTGCTGGACTTCTCCAAGATCGAGGCCGGCCAGCTCAAGCTGGAACACAGCCCCTTCAACCTCGACCATATCCTCACCAGCATCGGCGTGCTGGTCGGCCAGAATGCGTGGAACAAGGGGGTGGAGCCGGTCTTCAACGTGGCGCCGGACGTGCCGCTGGACCTGGTGGGCGACGCCATGCGGCTGCAGCAGGTGCTGCTCAACCTGGCCGGCAACGCCGTCAAGTTCACCGAACACGGCGAGGTGGTGGTGTCGGTGCGGCAGCTGGCGTCCAGCGCCACCTCCACCACGCTGGAATTTGCCGTGCGCGACACCGGCATCGGCATCAGCCCGGCCCAGCAGGCCCACTTGTTCGAAGCCTTTTCGCAGGGCGACAACAGCACCAGCCGCCAGTACGGCGGCACCGGCCTCGGCCTGGCCATCTGCCGCCGGCTGGTGGACCTGATGAACAGTTCCATCAGCCTGCACAGCGAACTGGGCAAAGGGTCGACCTTCCGCTTTGCCTGCACCCTGGAGCGCGCCGTGCACGGCTTGCCGGCGGCGCGCGAACTGCCGCCCGCCGTGGAAGGCCTCAGCCTGCTGATTGTCGAGGATAACGCCACCGTACTGGACATGCTGACGCGCCAGTGCCAGGCGCTGGGCTGGCGCGTGTGGAGCGCCGACAGCGGCCAGGCCGGCCTGGCCCAGCTGCGCAAGCTGGCCCGCGCCGGCGCCGCGCGCCAGCTCGATTTGCTGCTGCTGGACGCCGGCCTGCCGGACCTGGACGGCATTTCGCTCTTGACCCAGGCGCACACGGACGATACCCTGCAGCTGCCGCCGACTATCATGATGGCACCCGACCACTACACCGAGGAGTTGATCCCCATCGCCGACAGCCTGCACATCGCAACCATCCTGGCCAAGCCAACCACGCCGTCCCGCCTGCTGGCCAGCGTGGTGGCGGTACGCACCGGCACCGCCCACCAGTCCGCCCTGCCGGCCCACACGCCGCTGTCGGGCCGCTTGGCAGGCATGCGCGTGCTGCTGGTGGAGGACAACGAGATCAACCAGGAAATGGCGCAGTACATCCTGCTGCATGCCGGCGCACGGGTGGACATCGCCTGCAACGGCAGCGTGGCGGTGGAGCTGCTGAAAGCCGATCCGGAACGCTACGACGCGGTGCTGATGGACCTGCAGATGCCGGTGATGAATGGCTACGAAGCCACCGCCACCCTGCGCGCCATGGGCTTGAAGGAGTTGCCCATCATTGCCATGACGGCCAACGCGCTGGACGAGGACCGCCAGCTGGCGGTGGAAGCCGGCGTGAACGCGCATGTGCCCAAGCCGATCGACGTGGACGAACTGCTGGCCACCTTGCTGCGCCTGGCGCCGCTGCACCCGGGACGCGCCGCGCCCGACGAGAGCTGGCGCCAGGCGCCCGACGATGACAGGCCGACCAGCCTGCCGGGCATAGACCTGGAGGCCGCGCTCAAGCGCCTGGCCGGCAACTACCCGGCCTTTGTCGGCCTGCTCAAGCGCTTCGAGAACTCGCAGGGCGGCACCGTGGGCGAAGTGCGCATCTTGCTGGCAAGCGGCAAGCAGCACGCCGCAGCCCAGCTGCTGCACCGCCTGCGGGGCGTGGCGGCCAACCTGGGCGCCGGCGACATCGCCCGCCTCAGCGCGCAGGCCGAAGTGGCGTTACATGAAGGCAGCGAAACCGACCTGGCCTTCCTGCTGACCGCGCTGGACCAGTCGATCAGCGTGGTGACCGAGGCGGCGCGCACGCTGCCGTTGCCGCTGCCGGCTGCAGCGGCGGACAGCGGCCCGGCGGCGGGCGGCGCCGATCTGCCGCAAGCGCTGGCAGACCTGCTATGCTTGCTACAAACTAACAACATGAAAGCGTTGACCCACTTCCAGGCGTTGCGCCCGGCGCTGGAGCAGCACGGGCACGACGCCGTGCTGGCCCTGGCCCATGCCGTGGAGACCCTGGATTTCACCGCCGCCGAGCACCTGGTACAAGATATGTTGAAGCGAAAGGACACTGCATGAGCTGGAGCGACCTGGCGATGAACGGACGCATCCTGATCGTCGACGACGCGATGGAGAACATCCAGATTCTCCACCATGCGCTGCGCGACGAGCATGACGTGCTGTTTGCCCTCAGCGGTGAGAAGGCGCTGCAGATTGCGCACAACCAGCAGCCGGACCTGATCCTGCTGGACGCGGTCATGCCCGGCATGGACGGCTACGAGGTGTGCGGCGCGCTGCGCGCCTCGGCCGCCGTACGCGACATCCCGGTGATTTTCGTCACCGCGCTGAGCACGCCCGAGGACGAAACCCGGGCCTTGGAAGCGGGCGCGGTGGACTTCATCAGCAAGCCGTTCAACGTGGCCGTGGTGCGCGCGCGGGTGCGCACCCAGCTGACCGTCAAGCGCCAGGCCGACGCCATGCGCGAACTGACCCTGACCGACTCGCTGACCGGCGTGGCCAACCGCCGCAGCTTCAACGAAGCCATGGACAACGAATGGCGCCGCTGCGGGCGCGACGGCACGCCGGTGGCCATCATCATGATCGACATCGACCACTTCAAGCACTACAACGACGCCTACGGCCACCAGGCTGGCGACCTGTGCCTGCAGCAGGTGAGCGCGGCCATGAAGCGCTGTGCCGGGCGTCCGCCCGACCTGCTGGCGCGCTATGGCGGCGAGGAATTCATCATCCTGCTGCCGCAGGTGGGGGCGGAAGGCGCCGAGGTGGTGGCGCAGCGCATCCTGGACGAGGTACGGCTGCTGCAAATCCCGCACAAGGCATCGTCGGTCGGCCCGCAAGTGACCGTCAGCATGGGCGTGTCCACCGCGATGCCGGATGACCAGTCCGACGCCAGCGCGCTGATCCGGCGCGCCGACGCCTTGCTTTACCGCGCCAAGGAAACCGGCCGCAACCGCTACTGCATGTCCCCCCAGGACTGAGCGGGGACACGCAGCCATGCTGGCTAAGGCACCGTCAGCTTGCCGGTGCCGGCGTTGCTCAATACCGACTGCCTGACCGCCGATGTGGCCAGCAGCGCCGGCGTGTATGGCAGGGTCCAGCCAACGGACGCGCTGAAGCTGCACTTGCCGGCCAAGTCCAGCGCCGTACCGTTCAGCAGCGAGCCGGCGTCCGTGATGGCCCCGGTCTTGCTCGACGATCCAGGATTGGTCAGGATATTGGTGCAGCTGGTGGCGCCGGCGATGTCGAAGGCGTTGTTTTGCGAAATGATCTTGGCCTTGTAGGCCACGCCGACGCTGTAGTGGTGCGGATAGACCGCGTGCGAGCGGCTGCCCTCGAAGTAGTTGTTGTACAGGTGTACCTTGCCGAAGCGTACGCGCGGCGCCCGCTCCGCCACATGCAGGAAGTGGTTGTTGTTGAAGGTGACGGTCAGGTGGCCATCGTCGCTGGTGGTGCTGTCCGACGAGCCGACCAGGTTGTTCTTCTGGTGCAGTTCGAAGCGGTTGTTGGACACGGTCACGTAGTCCGAACCGTTCTTCACGTCCAGCGCGCCGTCATGGCATTGCTTGACTTTGCCGTTGCTGATGGGCAGCTTGTCGTCGGTCAGCGGCGCGTCCGTGAATACATTGTGGTCCACCCACACGTTCTTCGAATTGCTGATCACCACGCTGTCGAACTCCGAGTTCCAGTTGCCGCTGCTGCCGTCGTTCGGGTCCCACACCGGGTTCACATCGCACGGATTGACGATGTTCAGATTGCGCACGATCACGTTCTGCGCATCGCTGATGGAGATCGAACCGTTCACCAGGCGGGTGTCGCTGCCCATGCCGATCAGGGTGCTGTTGCTGCCGACCTTGACCTTGCTGCGCAGGGACTGGTCGCTGGTGCCGGTGAACGGGCCGCCGTTGTCCGCCGACGCCATGTCGATGGTGCCGTACAGTTTGATGATCTTGGCATTGCTGCCCTGCGCCTTGAGCGCGGCCAGCAATTGCGACGGCGTGTTCACCTTGTAGATGGCGGTAGCCGCTGCCGCCGCGCCGCCGGTGGTGCCGCCGTTGCTCCCGGCCCAGCCGCCGGCCGGGGCCGCTTCCTTGCTGGCGTCCGCAGCCGGGGCCGGTTCCGGATCGGGCGCCGGGGTCGGCGCCGCGCCGCCGATCGGGCCGACGGCGCACTTCTTCGCCAGCCCCGGGTAAGGATCCGAGCCGAAACTGGCCACCGTGCACGCGATGTCGCCGGACCGCGTTTGCACCACAAACCTATCCTTGATCCCGAACGATACCACGCGGGCGCTGCTGCCCGCCTTGCAGGTATTGCCTTCGTCCGCGCACTTGGAATAGCCGGCCGGCCAGTCAGCCGCCTGCGCTGCGCCGCTTGAGGACAGCAACGCTACCATGCCCGCCAAAACAATCTGTTTCGATGTCAAGATGTGTCTCCCTTTGTAAGCTGGCAACATCAGCGCCGCCAGTCAACAGACATCATACAACCGCAGGCGAAGCAGTTGCCGTCCAATTGCAACATTTCCACACCGCCATGCAACACTTTCAAAAGCTTAGCGCAGCGCAATGCGCAGCACAGATTTAAGTAGGATTCCTAATTATTGTGCTAGAATGCCACCTGCCGACACCTCACCATTGAATGGACTTATCCATGAAAACCACTGCTATTTTTTATCACGACGGCTGCAAGCTATGCCTGTCCATGGCAGACCTATTCGGCGCAGCGCTGGACCCGGCCCGTTACACCACTGAAATCGTCAATCTCGGCCTGGCGCCGGAACGGCTGGACGAGGCTGAGCGAGCAGGCGTCAAAGTACTGCCCAGCCTGGTGATGGACGGCCGGGTATTTGCCATCAATCCCCACTCGGAGTTGCGGCACTGACGCTTGCGGCTGGATCGGCTCCGTTGCAAGCCGCCTAATACCGCCGCATCACAAACTCCGCCACGCATACCGGCTTGGCCTGCCCTTCCCGCTCGATCACCACGCCCCACTGCACTTGCGCGCCGCCTTCGATGTCCTCGATGGACTGGATGGTCATGCGCGCGCGCAGGCGGCTGCCGACCGGCACCGGGCCAGGAAAGCGCACCTTGTTGAGGCCGTAGTTCAGCCCCATCTTCATGTCTACCATGCGCAGCGCACTCTCCAGCATGGCCGGCACCAGCGACAGCGTGAGGAAGCCGTGCGCGATAGTGCCGCCGAACGGCGATTCGCGTTTGGCGCGCTCCACGTCCACATGGATCCATTGGTGGTCGTTGGTGGCGACCGCGAACTGGTTTACACGTTCCTGCGTGATGTCGATCCAGTCCGACACGGCCACTTCCTCGCCCACCAGCGTTTTCATCTCCTCCAGCGTGGCGATGTCACGCATGGGCCGCTCCCGCCGGCCTGCGGCCGAACATGCCCATGCCTTCCACCGTGCACACCAGCTCGCCGTGCTGGTTGGTGGCCTTCCAGACCGATACCACCACGCCCCGGTCCGGCTTGGAACTCGACGGCCGCACTTCCTTGGTCACATAGCTGACGCTCAGCGTGTCGCCCCCGTGCACGGGCTTGATCCAGCGGATGCCGTCCAGGCCGGGGGAACCCATGCTGGACGAGTCGTTCAGGATGCCATCCACCACCAGCCGCATCATCATGCCGCAGGTATGCCAGCCGCTGGCGGCCAGCTTGCCAAAGATGGAGCGCGCGCCCGCTTCGTGGTCGACGTGGAAAGGCTGCGGGTCGAACTGGGTGGCGAAGGCGATGATCTCTTCCTCCGTCACGTGCCGGCTACCCAGCGTAATCTCCTGGCCTTCAAAAAAATCCTCGAAATACCATTTCTTCATGCAGCCTCTCCTTGAATTAATGCGCCATTTTAAGCGGCATGTTTGAATCCGGGCTGGGCGATGAAGCGTTCCAGGTGGTGGTCGGCGTCGCCCAGTGTCAGGTCTATCATGGTAAGGCGCTTGAAGTGGTGCGCCGCCGGCAGCTCGTCCGTCACACCCATGCCGCCGTGCAGCTGTACCGCCTGCTGGCCGACGAATTTGCAGGCATGCCCCACGCGCACCTTGGCGGCCGACACCACCCGGCGGCGTTCTTCCACATCGGTGGAGGCCACTTTCACGGCCGCCAGCATGGCCATCGAACGGGCCTGTTCCAGGTGGATGAACATGTCGGCCATGCGGTGCTGCAGGGCCTGGAACTTGCCGATCGGCGCGCCGAACTGCTGACGCGTCTTCAGGTAGTCCAGCGTGGCGGCGAAGATGGCGTCCATGGCGCCCACGGCTTCCGCGCACAGCAAGGTGGCGCCGTAGTCGGCGGCCGCATCGAGGATGTCCCAGCCGGCGCCGACGCCGCCCAACAGCGCCGACGCGGGCACTTCGGCCGCGCTGAACTGCACGGTGGCGGCGCGCTGGCCGTCAATGGTGCGGTAGTCGGTGACCGTCACGCCCCTGGTAGCGGCCGGCACAACGAACAGTGAAATGCCGCCCTTGTCGCGCTGCTCGCCGCCGCTGCGCGCGGACACGATGAAGGCGCCCGCTTGGCCGCCGTGGATCACCACGGTCTTGGCGCCGCTCAGCACAAAGCCGTTGCCGTGCTCATGGGCGCTGACCGCGACGTCGCTCAGGTCGTGGCGCGACTGCTGCTCCCCCAGCGCGCAAGCCAGTTTCAGCTCGCCGCCTGCCACTTGTTCAAGCAGCTGCTCATGGCCGCCGCCCAGCTTGAGGAATTGCGCGCCCATCACGGTGGCAAGGTAGGGTTCCACCACCAGTCCGCGTCCCAGCTCCTGCATCACCACCAGCATGTCCACCGCGCTGCCGTTGAAGCCGCCTTGCTCCTCCGGCACCGGCAGTGCCAGCATGCCCAGCTCGGCGAGCGTGGCCCACGCCTCGTCCGACACGCCGGACGGCGAGTGGATGATGCGCTTGCGGGTTTCGAAAGTGTAGTCCTTGTCCACCCAGCGGCGCAGGGCGTCGGCGAACTGCTGCTGTTCTTCTTTGAAAGTAAAGTCCATGCTGTCTCCCCTTACAGGCCCAGGATCATCTGGGTGATGATGTTTTTCTGTATCTCGTTCGAGCCACCGTAGATCGACGTCTTGCGGAAGTTGAAGTAGTAGCCGGCCAGCGGCGCGTTGTCGTCCTCGCCGGTGACGGCGTGCTCGGACTTGCCTTCCAGATAACGGGTGTCGAACGGCAGCGCGTCCGGCCCCAGCGCTTCGATCATCAGCTCGGTGAGGATTTGCTGGATTTCGGAGCCGCGCACTTTCAGCATGGACGCTTGCGGACCGGGGGTCTGGTCTTCTTGGCAGATGGTGCGCAGCACCGTGGTCTCGAGCGCCATCAGCTCGATTTCCAGGTTGGCCACCTTGGCCGCGAACAGCGGGTCGTCCAGCAGCGGCTTGCCGCGCTTGAGCTGCTTGAGCGCCACTTTCTTCAGGAACTGCAGCTCGCGCTTGGAACGGCCCACCGCCGCGATGCCGGTGCGCTCGTGGCCCAGCAGGTATTTGGCGTAGGTCCAGCCCTTGTTCTCTTTGCCGATCAGGTTGGCGACCGGCACCTTCACGTTGTCGAAGAACACTTCGTTCACTTCGTGGTCTTCATCCAGCATGATGATGGGGCGCACGGTGATGCCCGGCGTCTTCATGTCGATCAGCAGGAAGGAGATGCCTTCCTGCTTGCGCACCGTGCTGTCGGTGCGCACCAGGCAGAAGATCATGTCGGCGTGCTGGCCCAGCGTGGTCCAGGTCTTCTGGCCGTTGACGATGTAATGGTCGCCCACGCGCTCGGCGGTGGTTTTCAGCGAGGCCAGGTCGGAGCCGGAGCCCGGCTCGGAGTAGCCCTGGCACCACCAGTCTTCGCAGCTCAGGATGCGCGGCAGGAAGTAGGCTTTTTGCTCGTCGTTACCGAAGGCCATGATGACGGGCGCCACCATGTTGATGCCGAACGGCAGGATGGCCGGCGTGCCGGCGATGGCGCATTCCTCTTCCCAGATGTGGCGCTGGGTGGCGTTCCAGCCCGGACCGCCGTACTCGACCGGCCATGCCGGGGCGACCCAGCCTTGCTTGGCGACAATCTGGTGCCAGCGGACGTAATCCTCGCGCGACATGCGCAGGTGCTTGCGCACCTTCTGCTGCAGGTCGGCGGGCAGGTTGGCTTCGAGGAAGGCGCGCACCTGGTCGCGGAACGCCAGATCCTCGGACGAGTAGTTCAAATCCATGCTGTCTCCTTGTTATGATCAATCGCAAAAAGCACGACCGTTCATTTATTGTACTCCACAAGGAGACAGCGGCAATACCTTTTCATGCACGATTTAGTGGACGACCGCCTCCAGTTGTACCATTTCACGCTTGAAGCCCTGTGGCGCCAGGCGCTGCTCGACCAGCGCCTTGGACACCTCGGCCAGCCGCTCCTTGCGGATGGAGACGATCTCGTCGATCACGCTCAGTTCCGCCGGCATGCAAACGATAACCCAGATCGGCAGTTTGAGCAGCTTCTCCAGGTAGTCCAGCCGCGATCCCTGCATGGCGAACATCTGGCTACCCTGCCCGCCGATATGTTCCACCGTGTGGCGGAAGTTGCCCACCTGGAGGCTGAAGGTGTCGGCTTCGCGCGCCAGCCCGGCCGGGCTCACGCCGGCGGGGAACAGGATGCCGGCCAGCTCCGCCAGCCCCTTCGGGGGGCGCGGGCCTTTCGGCCCGCCGGTGCCGCACCAGTCGTCGTCGTCCCAGCCGAAATAGCTGCGTGCCTGGCCGCGCGTGTACTCGGCTGCGGCCAGCAGCTCGCGTTCGTCCGCCGCGCCGCGCTTGCCGAAGAAGGGGAAGTGGTGCAGCGGCTTGCCGAACAGCGTGGCCGTTTGCGCCAGGTAGAGCTCGGTATCCAGGATATGGTTGTGCCACGCGTAGTCCACATAGCGCGACGGCGAAATGGCCTTGCCCGGATTGCTGTGGGTGAGGAACAGGAAACCTTTGTAGCGCGTGATGGCGTCGGCTGCCTGCTCCAGCGACAGGCCGGGACGGTCTTCGGGATTCATCAGCTTGTAGGCCAGCGGACCGAAGTCCAGGCTGTTCAGTTTTTGCAGGAATTCCTTTTGTGTCTCCGAAATTTTGGACATGACTCTACCTCCACGTAGTGGCCGCGGTTCTGGATTGGCTCCAGCCACGCCGACCACTACGCGACTGTCACCCCGGTCCCGTACGCTGCCGCCGGGACTTGTTTTGCTTGCGAACCATATTATTTCAAAGCCATTTTGAGATACTCACCAATTGTCACAATACCGCTCATATTTAACAATTGAGCGATCGTTTACCATAGCAGCGGGTGCTATCAATTGTGAACTTTCTCACAGGCGGGGCAGCCACATGATGGCGCTTGCGGCAAAGATGCCCAGGCCCATGGCTGCCGTCAGCATGGTGAGGCCGGCCGCCATGGCGATGCGCGCCGCCGCGCCGCCGCCGTCACGCGCGCGCAGGTACAACTGCAGCACGGCCAGCGGCAACAGGAACTGGGCAAAGGACAGGAAGGTGAGGAAGGGGCCAGTGAAGGCCCTGGGATCGAAGCCAGCCGGCCCCTGGTTGACGAAGATCCAGAACATCAGGCCCACGCGGAAGAACCACACACCGCTCACCACGAGGAATAGGCGCAGCGCCCAGCGACGGTGGCGGGCGACGTCGCGGGCGCGCGCGTGGTGCACGGCCATGGCGCCGCACAGCAGTATCAGCACGCCGTTCGCGCTCACGCCGATGTGCTGCGACAGATCGCCCACCGTGCCGCGCGCCCAGACCATGTACAGGCCGGTGACGCTGGCAACGGCCGCCAGCAGCACGTAGATCCGTCCATTCCAGCGGTGGAAGCGCGGCGCACGGCGGCGCACTTGCGGGATCAGCTGCAGTGCGCCGCCGACCGTGATGATGACCGCCAGCAGCATGTGCAGGCCGAAGGCGGCATTGCCGGCCGTGTCCCCGGGCACGTGCGCGTGCGGCGCCACCGAGTTCCAGCGCGCCGGGTCGCCGCGCACCACGGCGCCGCCATAGAGCGCAGCAACGTACCAGGCGAACAGCAACTGGCCGGCGACGGCCACGGCGAACCACAGCGTCGCCGAAGCTTTTAATGCCGTGGACGCGGCCTGCGGGCCAACCAGGTACTGCGGGACGGCTTGGGTTTGGATGGTGCTCATGCGGGATCTCCGGTTAGTGGGCTTGCTGCCAATGTAGACCGGTGCGTCCCGCGTTTGGCCGCCTGCGGCGCGCCGGTGCGACGAGCGGCGGTTTTCGCGGCGTGAGCGACGGCCTGCGGCTTGAACCGCAGGCTGCGAACGGTTATTGTTGCAGGATGATTAAAGCGCCGCCGCCCTCCCCGCCTGCCCTGCCGACCTGGCGCCAGTTCCTGGTGGTGCTGTTCCTCACCGGACAGCTGTCCTGGCTGCTGCACGCGATGTCGAAGACGCCCTACCTCACGGTGGCGGGCCATATCGTCTCCATCGGCATGGCGATGCTGCTGGCCTACACGGCCTCCGCGCGCTGGCGCGTGCGCTGGGTGCCGCAGGCGCTGCTGCGCCTGGCGGCCACGGGCCTGACGGCGCCGGCTGCCACGCTCGCCACGCTGGTGGCCATGCAACGCGGGAACACGCTGGTCTTCATGCGCTCGTCCAGGGAAGTGTCGGGCTACGCCATGCTGGCCATCGTAATGTTCGTGCTGGGCACCATCACGGCCATGGCCGGACTGCGCATGGAGCGCCGCGCGCGCGAGCGGGCCGCGTTGCTGCAAGCCGAGCGCGAGCGCAATACGCTGGAGCGCGAACTGCTGGATGCCCGCCTGCGCCTGCTGCAAGCGCAGATCGAACCGCACTTCCTGTTCAACACGCTGGCCAACATCCAGGCGCTGGTCGAGTCCGGCTCCGGCAACGCCGGGCCGGTGCTACGCCACCTGATCGCCTACCTGCGCGCCGCCATGCCGCGCCTGCACGACGCCGATGCCACCTTGGGCAGCGAACTGCAGCTGGTGCGCGCCTACCTGGAGCTGATGCACCTGCGAATGCCGGACCGCCTGCGCTACAAGCTGGACGCGGCGGCCGAACTGCACGGCCTGGCCTTCCCGGCCATGGCCTTGCTGACGCTGGTGGAAAACGCCGTCCGGCACGGCATCGATCCCAGCACCGACGGCGGCAGCATCGAAGTCGGCGGCAAGGCCGACGCGGCCAGCGGCCTGGTCACCCTGTGGGTGAGCGATACCGGCGTGGGCATGTCCGAGTCCGCCCAGCCGGGCACTGGACTGGGCAATGTGCGGACCCGCCTGCAGGCGTTCTACGGCGCCGGCGCGCGGCTGGACCTGCTCGAGGCCGAGCCGCACGGCCTGCACGTTGAACTGACCTTCCCGCCACGGAGCACCGCATGAATCGCATCACCGCCCTGATCGCCGACGACGAACCGCTGCTGCGCGAGCACCTGCGCTCCCAGCTGGCGCGGCTGTGGCCCGAGCTGGACATCGTGGCGGACGCGCGCAACGGGCGCGAGGCGGTGGAACTGTTCGACGCGCACCAGCCCGCCGTCGTGTTCCTGGATGTGCACATGCCGGGGTTGAACGGCATCGAGGCGGCGCGCGCGTTGGCGCGGCGCGCGCAGATCGTGTTCATCACGGCCTACGAACAATACGCGGTGCAAGCCTTTGAGCAGGGCGCGATCGATTACATGGTGAAGCCGGTGGACCCGGCCCGGCTGGCCGACACGGTGCAGCGCCTGCAAGAGCGGCTCAGCGCCGGCGCGGGCGCCGGACAGCGCGTGGCCACCGACGCGATGCTGGACGCCGTGCTGCAGCGCATGGCCGGCGAACTGCGCCAGCGCGTGCCCGCGCGCGCCTGGCTGCAATGGATCAAGGCCTCCAGCGGCAGCCGCATGCGCCTGATCCCGGTGGAACAGGTGGCCTACCTGCGCGCGGACGGCAAGTACACCACGGTGGTGTGGGACGACGGCGAAGCGCTGATACGCAAGAGCATCCGCGAGCTGGCGGACGAACTGGACCCCGAACGCTTCGTGCAGATCCACCGGTCCGCCATCGTCAACCTGCACTACGTGCGCGAGGTGGTGCGCGGCGTGAACGAAACGGCCGACGTGCACCTGCGGGGGCACGCGGAAGTGCTGCCCGTGAGCCGCAGCTATCTGCACCACTTCCGGCAGATGTAACTGCCGGCCAGGCTATTCCAGCGTGAACGGCAGGTCGCGCCCGTCAACCGCCTTGTTGCCGGCGTAGTCGGCGGCCAGCACGCGCAGCCGGTAGTTGCCTGGCGCGAGCCCGGCCACGTTCCACATGCCGGGCGTGACTTGGCCGTGGACCATGCGGTTGGTGAGCATGTAGGCGAAGCGCGTGGCCTTGCTGCCGTAGACGGTGATGCCGCTGTTCGGCGCGTAGGCGTATTTCACCGCTTCGCAGTTGCGCGGCAGCTCGTCGTACACCTGCGTGATGAGCGGCTGCTCGTAGCCGGCCACCGGGCTGCCGTCCTCGCGCAGCAGCTGGTAGCCCAGCGTGTACAGGCCCAGGCGGCGGCGCGCTTCGTTGCCGTCCATCTGGTCGTAGGCGTCCACCACGATGCTCAGTTCGCCCGCGCTGCGCTGGACGATCAGCGGCTTGCGCTTGGCGGCCTTGATGAGCTTGCCCCGGCTGTCGAACAGGGTGATGCTGTTGATGCGCGGGCGCACCGTATCCAGCTGGCCCTTGAACGGCAGGCTGAGCGGGTTGAGGGCCTTGCCCTGGTCGTAGTAGTCGAGGTGGACGTGGGCCATGCCGTTGATGGTGCCCAGCATGTCGCCGGCCGCAAAGCGCGCGCCGCGCCGCACGCGCACCCGCTCGGGCTTGCCCTTGGCGTTGAGCAGCAGCTGGAAGCGCTGGTCCAGCGGAGCGTTTTTGGGGTCGCGGCCCACGCGCATGTGGATGTAGGAGATGTTGCCAAGCGCGATGCCTTCACTCAGGCTGCCGAAGCCCCAGTTGGGCAGGGGGTCGCTGACCTTGACGGGCGCCACCGCCAGCACCGGCTTGCCGACGTCGGCCTGCACGTCGAGTCCGGCGTGGAAGTGGTCGCGGCTTTCGCCCTCGAAGTTGCCGCGCACTTCCCCCATCACGCCGACAATCTCGTGCGGCTGGTCCTGCGGGCCCACCGGCCACAGCATCGTGGTCACCGGGGCCGCCCGCCGGGCCGGAGCCGATTCTCTGGGCAAGCTGGCGCCGGAGCCGGAGCCGGCATCCGTGCCCTTGCCTTCAGCCTGCGCGGCGCCCATCGGCAACGCGGCCAGAGCGGCGGACTGCGGCGCGCCGCCGCTGCTGCCGCTGTTGCCGGCGGCAGCAGCGGCTGGCTGAGGCGGCGCTGGCAGCGCGTCGGCCGACGTGGCGGCGCTGAGGCGGTGGATGCGGAAGGTGGCCGCGTCGCTGACCACCAGGCTGCCATTGCGCGCCAGCGCCATGCCGCGCGGCGCGTACAGCTGCACCTTACCGTCGCTGCCGTACTCCGGCTCGACACGCTGGCCGATGTCGAGCAGCCCGCCCAGCTCGCCCTGCGGCGTCAGTTGCAGGATGCGGCCCTGCGAGCCGCTGGCGATGTACAGGTGGCCGTCCGCCGTGCGCGCCAGCGCCATCGGGCGCCGCAGCACGGCTTGCCGGTTGTTTTCCGGCGCACGCATCACGGTGCTGACCATGCCGTCCTTGCCCAGCTTGCGGATGGCGTTGTTGCGCGTGTCGGCGATCAGCAGCCCGCCGTCGCCGTCCAGCACCAGCGCGCACGGCGTGTCGAAACCGGCGTTGAGCGCGGGCCCGTCCGCGTCGCCAGGCGCGCCACTGCCGGCGATGGTGGTGACGGCGCCGTCGGGCGCAATGCGGCGGATGGCGTCGTTGTAGGTGTCGGCCACATAGACCACGCCGTCGTCGCCCACCGCCACGCCCACCGGGCCGTTGAATTGCGCATCCTTGCCCTTGCCGTCCGCCGTGCCGGCCGCGCCATTGCCGGCCAGCGTGCTGACCGTGCCGTCCGGCGCCACCTTGCGGATCGCGTTGTTGCCGGTGTCGGCCACATACAGGTTGCCCTGGGCGTCGATAGCGATGCCGGACGGCGTGTTGAACCTGGCTTGCGCACCCGGCCCGTCCACAAACCCTTCCTTGCCGCCAGCCAGCGTGGAGGTGGCGCCGCCCGGCGTGAGCTTGCGGATGCGGTTGTTGTCGCCGGCGTCGGCAATGTAGATATTGCCCGCCGCATCGACCGCCACGCCGTACGGGTCCGCGAAGCGCGCCACGGTCAGCGGCATATTGCCCTCAACGGCACCTGCCAGGCCGTCGCCGGCCAGCGTGGTGACGCGCGCGGTCCAGAACGCCGGCGTCTTCGCCGCAACCTGCCCCCGCCCCGCCCCTGCCGCCTGCGGTGCCGGCTGCGGCGCGCGGGCCTGCAGGTAAAAATACACGCCGGCGCCCGTCGCTGCCGCCACCACGCCTATGCCCGCCAGGGCCACATAATTCTGCTTCGCCGCCACGTTACAACCCATCCATGAATGAAGACCGAGCTTAACCGAAAAGGTGGCGCCAATGCTATAGTTACCGTTCTCATAACCAGCCCGGAGACTGCCATGCTGAAAGCCTCGCTGCTGCCCCTCACCCTCATGCTGGGCCTGTGCAGTGTCAGCGCGGCCGCCAAAGTGCAGCAGTTGCCAGGCTTCGCGGCCAACAGCAAGGAAGCCAGCATTGCGGTCGACATCAACGCCAACGGCCAGGTGGCGGCGGTGATTGAGGACGAAGACGGCAAGCAGCGCGCGGTGCTGTACGACAAAGGCGTGCTGGAACTGGGCACGCTGGGCGGCAGCGACAGCTACACCAAGGGCATCAACGACGACGGCCTGGTGGTGGGGTCGGCGCAGGACGGCAAGGGCCACTGGCGCGCCTTCCTGGTGCGCAAGGGCGAGCCGATGCGCGACCTGGGCACACTGGGCGGCGGCAGCAGCTACGGCACCGCCGTCAACGCGGCCGGCCAGGCGGCAGGCTTCGCCGACACCGCCGACGGCTACTTCCGCGCTTTCATGCTGGACGCCGGCGGCAGCATGCTGGACCTGGGCACGCTGGGAGGCAACATCAGCTATGCATCCAGCATTAACAACAGCGGCGCGGTGGTGGGCACGGCGGCCCTGCCGGACGGCTACCGGCGCGCCTTCCTGTACCGCCCGGGCGAAGGCATGATCAACCTGGGAACGCTGGGCGGACGCTCCAGCGCGGCCACCGGCATCAATGACGACGGGCTGATCGTTGGCGCGTCGGAAATGCCCAACCGGCGCTGGCACGCCTTCCTGCACGACGGCCAGAAGATGGTGGACCTGGGCGCGCTGATCGGCTACGGCAACAGCTACGCCACCGGCATCAACGCGGCGGGCCACGTGGTGGGTACCATTCTGATCGGCGAAGAACGGCGCTCCTTCGTTTACCGCGACGGCAAGATGCTGGTGCACCAGGCGGGTAAGGGCTTGTACCTGACCAACGCCATCAACGACAATGAACTGGTGGCCGGTGCCACTTATCTGAGCAAGCGCTATGCGGCCGCCACGATGCGTTCGGACATGATTCCGGTGGTGCCGAAGGGGCACCGCGAATTCATGGGGATGATCGCAATGGCGATCGGCACGGCCGTGGCGCTGATGCTGCTGCGGCGCCGGTATCGCGGTATCGCAATGGCGCGCTACTGAGCGCTACTGAACGCCGGCGCGGCTACTTTTTGCGCGCGCGCTTGAGGAAGCCCGGCAGCAGATTGAACACTTTCACCAGCGCATGCATCTGCCATGGGAACACGCAGCGCTCATCACGCCGGGCGATGGCGGCGGCGATCCGCTGCACGGCCTCGGCCTCGGACATGAGAAAGGGTTTGCCACTGGCGTCGCCGTGGTTCAGTTCGCGCAGCCGGGCGGTGTCCACGTAGCCGGGCACGATCGCGGTGACGGCGATGCCGAACGGCGCCAGCGCCTTGCGGTAGGCGTCGCAGATGGCGATGGCGGCGCGCTTGCTGGCGCTGTAGAGCGAGCCGTTCGGATATTCATCCTGCAGCCCGGCGATGGAGGCGACCGCCACCAGGTGGCCCCCGCCTTTGCCGCCATCGCGCGCCATCATGGTATCGGCCGCGGCGCTGAAGGCGTTGTCCAGGCCGCCCACGTTGACGCGCAGCACGGGCAAGGTGCTGGTGCGGTCGCGCGCGATGGCGGCGGCGTCGGTGTACTGGCCGGCGCTGACGATGAGCAGGTCGATTCCGCCGCCGGCGCCGGCCGCCGCGGCCACCAGGCGCGCCACGGCGGCGCGGTCGGCAATGTCGCAGGCGTGAAGGCTGACTCTTTCATCCCTGGCGAACGGCACGCTGGCCACCTTCTCCGGGCGACGGCCGCAGATGGCCACGCGCGCGCCCTGTTCCCAGTAGTGCCGGGCCAGTCCGAGCCCGATGCCGCTGGTGCCGCCAATGATAAGGACGTTCAACCGCACGTTCATGCCAGCGCCTTGTTGTGCCGCGTGGCAAGGCGCATCGCCGGGCGGCGGCCCTCTGCTGCCAGCGCGTACGCTTCGGCGGCGCGCTGGTAACCATAATGCCACTGCGCCTCCACCTGCTCGACGTAGCGCGGATAACTGGGCGGCGCCACCAGGCGGACGCGGTTGCGCAGCCAGTCCACGCGCTTCTGGATGCCGTTGTCGCGCAGCGCGACGCCGACGTCGCTGGTATCGACCCACACATCCACCGCCTGGCCGTGCACGTGCCGCATGCGGCGGTTGCCGTCAAAGCCGAACACGGCGCGCAAGGCGGGAATGGCCATCAGCTGGTCGTACGGCGGCTTCATTTCCATGGTGACGTGCCGCGCCAGGCTGCGCGCCAGTTCCACCGGGAACAGATCCACCACGCCGCCGGTGTAGTCGCCGCTGGCAACGGAATGGCAGCGGAAGTAATACATGTCCGAGATGGAGATGCGAACCGCGTCGGCCAAGGGCATGGCGGTGTCGACCAGCAGAGACGGCGCCACCGCGTCCGTCCACCCGCCGCTGCCGATGGCGGACGGCAGGCCGTCAGCCAGCGCAGCGGTGCGGCTGCCGCAGAACAGCGTTACGCCATAGAGCTGGCGGCCCTGGCGCGCCTGGCCCACCTCGTGCTCGCCAAACAGCAGCTTGCCGCCGATGATGGCCAGCGCGGCGCCGCCCTGCCCGGCCGCCGGCGGCAATGGCAGCACGGCGGGTATCTCGAACAGATAGTCGCCAAACAGGTCCGGCAGGCGCGCGGCCTTGCCGGGGTGCAGGCGGCGCAGCGCCACGTTGGCCAGCGCCCGCAACGGTGCGGCCTGCGGGCCGGACTGCAGGCCGCAGAAGAACTCGTACATCTGCGGGGAAGCCACCCAAGCCTTGCGGGCGGCGCTGTCGGGCAGGTTGCGGATGATGGCGCCGGCTACCGCGCCGCCGCAGGTGGCCAGCAGCAGGTCCGGTTCCTGGCCAGCGTCCACGGCGGCGGCATGCATGCCGAGATAGTAGCCGAAGCGAAAGCCGCCGCCGGCCAGCACCATGCAGCGTTCGTAGCGTTCATCTGGTTGTGCTCGCATCATGCGTGCCATAATGCATCAATTACATAGATATTAACAAGGACAGTTCGACCATGGAGCCGGAAGCAGTGCCCAGCATGCGCGAGCGTGTAACGCAGCTAGCGCTAAACGGCGCGCTGTTCGGGCTATGTTACCCGCTGGCGAACCATCTTGCCCAACGCGCCGGCACGACGGGCAGCGTGGCGCTGCCGTGGGATGCGGCGCTGCCCTTCCTGCCCTGGATGGTGCTGCCCTACATGACGTCCGGCCTGCTGTTCGTACTGAGTTTCGTGCTGGCGGCCAGCCGCGCCGAGCTGTCCGCGCTGAGCCGCCGCGTGGCCTTTGCCACTGTCGCTGCCTGCCTGGTATTTGCCGCGTTCCCGCTGCGCTTCGGCTTCGAGCGGCCCGCCGTGGACGCGGCGCTGCCGGCCTGGCTGTTCGCGCAACTGTCCGCCATGGACCAGCCGTACAACCAGTTGCCGTCGCTCCACGTGGCCTACTGCCTGATTTTCTGGCCAGCCTTGAGCAGCGCGCTCCGCAGCCGCGCGGTAGCGCGGGCAGTGCTCGCCGCCTGGCTGATGCTGGTTGCCGCCGCCACCGTGTTCACCTATCAGCACCATCTGGCCGACGTCGCGGGAGGCGCCCTGCTCGGCATGCTGGCCATCCGCGCCCTGCCCGGCCGTGCAGCAGTGCGCGCCGGCGTAGCCCACCTTGCCGCCCCGGCACAAGGCGCCGCCGGACACGCCACCGCCAAGCCGGTCGCATTTTGCTACACGCTGCTGGCCGGGCTGTCCCTGCTGGCGTGGGTTGCGCTGGGCGGCCCGTGGTGGCTGTACCTGTGCGCCAGCCTGCTGCTGGTGGCCTGGGCCTACCAGCGCCGCGACGCCGCCTACCTGCACAAGCGCAACGGCCGCCACCCGCTGTGGATCTGGCTGCTTTACGCGCCCTACCTGGGCGGCTACCTGCTGACCTGGCAGCTGGTGCGCTGGCGCGAACGGCACAAGCCGCCCTTCGACCGGCACAGCGAGCGCCTGTGGGTGGGCAGGCGCCTGAGCAACGCCGAGGCGGCGCGCCTGCCCGCCGGCTGCGCCGTGATCGACCTGTCCAACGAACTGAGCGAAACGCCCGCGCTGCGCCGCCACCCCTACCAGCACTTTCCGCTGCTGGACCTGCACACGCTGGATGCGCGCTCGGCCCAGCCCATCCTGGCCGCCATTGCCACCCACGCCAGCCAGGGCCGCGACATTTACCTGCACTGCGCCATGGGCTACCAGCGCAGCCGCCTTATCGCCCAACTTTACACGGAGTACGCCAAGCAATGAGCTTCTCGATCTACCAGTTGAAACCGAAATTCCAGCAACTGCTGCAGCCGCTGATGCGCGCACTGCTGCGCTGCCGCGTGACGCCCAACCAGATCACGCTGGCCACCATGCTCTTATCCGTGGCCTATGGCGTTGTACTGGCCTGGCAGCCCGGCTGGACCGGCTTGTGGCTGGGCCTGCCCGCCTTCCTGCTGTTGCGCATGGCCTTGAACGCCATCGACGGCATGCTGGCCAACGCCACCGGGCAAAAGACCCGCCTGGGCACGCTGCTCAACGAGCTCTGCGACCAGGTATCGGACGCCGCGCTGTACCTGCCTTTCACGCTGGCCGCCGCGTTGCACGCGCCGCTGGTGGTGCTGTGCGTGGTAGGCGCGCTGCTGGCCGAGTTCGCCGGTGTGCTCGCGCTCAGCGTGGGCGGCGCGCGCCGCTTCGACGGCCCCATGGGCAAGAGCGACCGCGCCTTCTGGTTCGGGCTGCTCGCCCTGCTGATCGGTTACCAGGCCGCGCCGCTGGTGCTGAACGGCATGCTGATGCTGGTGCTTGCGCTGTCGGTCTGGACCGTGATCAACCGCCTGCGCCAGGCGCTGCGGGCTTCTGCGCCAGCGACACCGTGAAGATCCCTTCCAGGCCAATGCTGGTGGCGAGCTTGCGCCCGCCGGCATAGGCCACCAGCCCGTCCATTTCCGCCTGCGGACGCGGACGCATCTGCCACGGCGTGCCGCGATGGCTGGTCAAGGTCAGCGCGATCATGTCCAGCTGCGGGTGCCAAGGCTGGCCGGTATAAATCAGGTAGCCCCCCGGCCGCAACACGCTGAAGATGCCCGTCAGCGACGCGGCCACCGGCTCGTTGTCGCTGAACAGCTCGTACAGGCCGGACACGATGACGATGTCGTATCCGCCTTCGGCCGCCTGGTAGCTGCCGGGATTGAAAGCGTCGCGCAGCTGGCAGTCCACGCTGGCGCGCAACTGCAACTGTCCCGCCAGCATGCGCGCCTGGTCCAGGTTGTGCTGCGTGTAGTCGCGCAGGGTGACCTGGATGTCCTTGTCCTGGAAGCGCTTCACTGTCTCCAGCACGTAGCGGCCCGAGCCTGCTGCAATGTCCAGGATGCGCAGCGGCGCGGCGCCCGTGTGGGCCGCGATGCGCTCGCCCAGCATCTGCTGCAGCTGGCGCTTGCGCAGGCGGATGCCGCGCCATCCCACCGCGTCCAGATAGCCCCGGTCCATGGTCTTGCCCATGATGAAGCGGCCGCCGGCCTGGTTGCGGTACACATAGTCCAGCGAGGCGCCGGAATCGAAGCCGTGCTGCAGGCCGATTTTCATGCCGTCGCTCACGCCGCCCATCGCGCCCAGCATCACGCGCTGCAGGCCGAACCAGCCCTTGGCCAGCGCGCCGCAGCTCTCCCCGGCCTGCATGGCGGCGTAGCGGCGCGCGCTGTGGCTGTCGCGGTCCGCGTTCAGGTAGTGCGACGGCGCCAGCGGCGCGCGCTCGAAGCAGTGCTCCACGAACTGGCGGCTTTCATGCAACGCCACGCTGGTGTCCTGCTCGTAGAACAGCGCGTGGAATGCATCCGGCAGGCGCACATAACGCTTCAGCGGCGAGGACAGGCGCTCGAAGAAGGTCTGCTGCGGCCCCTCCTTCACCACGAAATCCTTGCCGGCGGCCAGCATTAGCACCGGCG
This sequence comes from Massilia sp. Root351, assembly GCF_001425045.1. Taxonomy (GTDB): domain Bacteria; phylum Pseudomonadota; class Gammaproteobacteria; order Burkholderiales; family Burkholderiaceae_D; genus Rugamonas. The sequence goes on from NZ_LMDJ01000005.1 coordinate 172,310, forward strand.
TGTCGATGGCGGCGGCGTCGTGCACGATGCGCCTGGCGGTGTCTGCCAGGCCCAGCAGCACGCAGGCAGAGATGGCCTTGGCGATCAGGGGATCCGCGCCATAAGCGGCAGCCTCCTGCGCCGAATGGGTCAGCATGCCGGGGCGGATGTAGCTGGTGACGAACAGCTCCGGCTTGAAGCGGCGCGCAAAGCGCAGCGCGGGCTTGGCCAGCGGCACGTACAGCTTGATCTCGAAAGCGGCGGCGGCCATGATGACGCCGCGCACGCGCGGCGCGTAGTCGTGCAGCCAGGTGGCGGCGATGACGGCGCCCACGCTGTTGGCCACCACCAGGATATTTTCCTCGGCGAAGCCGTGCGCGCCGCGGATGTGGCGGATGAAGGTGTCGAAGTCTTCCACCAGGGCCTCGAAGCTGGGCGCGTCGCCGCGCTCGCCGGGCGAGTAGCCGTGGCCGCGCGCGTCCCAGGCGAAAGCGTGGTCCTGCGCGAAGCCGAACTGCTCCACCAGCGGCTGGATGCGGCCGGAATGCTCGTGCCCCCGGTGCAGAAACACCAGCGCGCGCTGCGGCCCGTCCTGGCGCGGCGCCAGCGGCTCCCAGGCGCGGTAGAACAGGCGCGTGCCGTCCTTGCAGTCGAAGCCGGATTCGGTGGTGCGCCAGGCCAGTGAGCGTTCAGCTTTCATGCGAGCTTCCCTTGAGTGGTGATAATGAGAAAGTACAGCAGCGGCGCGGTGACCACCAGGCTGTCCACCCGGTCCAGGATGCCGCCGTGGCCGGGGATCAGTTGCGAGAAATCTTTTACGCCCAGCACCCGCTTGGCCGCCGAGAACATCAGGTCGCCGCAGAAGCCGCCCAGCGACAGCAGCACGGCGTACGCCGCCAGACGGGCCGCATCCGCCAGATGCAGATAGCTGCCCAGCGCCAGCGACAGCAGCAGGGTCGCCGCCACCCCGCCCAGCAGTCCCTGCCAGGTCTTGTTCGGGCTGATGCCGGGGGCGATGCGGTGGCGGCCGAACAGCGTGCCGCTGATGAACTGCGCCACGTCGTTCAGCGAGGTCAGCACGTACAAGTAGAACAACCAGCCCAGGCGCTGGTGCGGCGCCAGCGGCAGCGCCTCGTAGCGCGGCAGGAAACTGACGCTGAAGCACAGTCCCAGCCACAAGAGCCACACCAGCGCGGAATTGCTACGTGACCGGAGGAAATATATCAGTGTTACGAGGATGGCAAGCGCGAGCAGCGCGGTAATTGCCGGCGGCTTGACGAATGTCAATGCCAGCGTGGCCGCCAGGATGATGGCGGCGGACCAAGCGAAGACCGCCTTGACGGCGTTGCCAGGAACGGCGAACGGCGCCAGTTCGCGCAATGCCAGCGCGCCGATCAACAGTGCCAGCATGGGCGCGCCAGCCGGATGGAGCAACAGGCTGACGGTGACCACCGGGAAGATCCACCACCAGGCGTTGACTTGCAGCCTGAGCTGGCTTTGCGGCCGCGCGCGCAAGCTCAGGCCGACGCCCAGCGAGGCCATGCCCAGCATCAGGTACAGCATGCCGAGCGCGGTCAGGATTTCCGCGCCCAGCAGGGATAGGGCTAATTGCATAATCGCCTCAATTGCTTGAATTGCAATTATACGACGAATTTCCTATTAGGCAACGTCCTGTGCAACCGGCAGCGCTTCGGCCTTCCAGCGCAGCATGCCGCCAGCCAGGTTGGCCACCTGCGTGAAGCCGGCCTTGGCCAGCAGCACGCTGGCCTGGGCCGAACGCACGCCCGAGCGGCACACGGCCACCACGGGACGGTCGCGGTCGAAGTCGTCCAGCCGGTCTTTCAGCTGCGACAAGGGCACCAGCCGCGCGCCCGGCAAATGGCCGAGGCGGTCGATGAACTCGGGAGCTTCGCGCACGTCCACGATCTGTACCTGGTCCGCGTGCTCCAGCAGCGTCATCGGTTCGATTTCCCACACGCCGCTGAAACGCAGCGTGAGCGGCGCCCAGGCTTGCGCGTCGGGCGGGACTTCGCCCTCGCCGCCTTCCGGCTGGCCGCAACGCAGATTGGCGGGCACGGCCACCGCCATCAGCTTGGGATGGGGCAGGTTCAGGTTGTTCATGTGGCCGGCGAAGTCCCCCTCGTCGACGTCGCCGCCCAGGCGCGGGTTGAAGCGCCGCTCCTCTGCCACGCTGGTGACGGTGATGCCGCGGTAGTCGTGCGCCGGGTACAGCAGGCAGGCGTCCGGCAGCGTGAGTATCTGCTCGCGCACCGAAGCGAACAGTTGCTGCGGACTGCCGCCCTGGAAGTCGGTGCGGCCACAGCCGCGTATCAGCAGGCTGTCGCCTGTGAAAGCCATGCTTTCGTCGTCCAGCACATAGGTCAGGCAGCCATTGGTGTGGCCGGGCGTGGCGCGCACGGTCAGGTGGCGGCTGCCGAACTGGATCCGGTCGCCGTGGCGCAGCGGACGGTCCGCCAAGGCCGCGCCGGCCGCTTCGGCCACCGCCATGCTGCTGCCGCAGCGCTGGTGCAGGCGCCACGCGCCGGTGACATGGTCCGCGTGCACATGCGTATCCAGCGAGGCCAGCAGGCGCAGGTTCAGTTCGCCTAACAGGGCCAGGTCGCGCGGCACCTGCTCGTAGACGGAGTCGATCAGCACGGCTTCGCCGCTGTCACCCAGCAAATAGGTGTAAGTGGAGGAAGTCGGATCGAAAAGCTGGCGGAAGATCATAATCATGAAAGAAAGAGTCGATCTTTCAATGATAGCAAAGCGGCATGGCAATACGATAAAATTCCGGAGCGGCGGGCGCAACACCCGCCAGGCCGGGGCCGCGATGCACCAAAAAAAAAGCCCGCTGCGGGAGCGGGCTAAATCTAATCTCTTGGAGGAGAATAGAGGAGACAGGAATCATGATGCGGCATCGCATCATATAAATCCACTTTATCTTTCTGATGACAGAGATAATCAGATCGTATATGACATTCACCTTCAGCTGCCGCGTCGCACCGCGTACTGCGTCGCGCGGCAACTCAGAACGCTGGAGGTGGTCGCTCCAGCCTCCATCGCTGCGCCGATAGGCTGCCTGCGTGAGCCAGGGCCGTTGGATTCCCTGCGCGCAAAAAAATGCCCGCTACGGGAGCGGGCTAATTCTATCTCTTGGAGGAGGATAGAGGAGACAGGAGCTATGATGCCGCGTCGCAGCAAATACGTCTACTTTATATTGATGATGAGCGAGATAATTAAGTCGAATATAAGGAAAGCTGCGCGCCGGGCGCTCCGCTGCAGTCCCTGCAACCCAGAAAAAAAAAGCCCGCTACGGGAGCGGGCTAAATCTAATCTCTTGGAGGAGAATAGAGGAGACAGGAACCATGATGCCGCAAAGCAGCATACATTGCTACTTTATCTTCATGATGAGGGAAATCATCAAAGCGCATATCACGCTTCCGCCTCCACGTCCGGCAGCAAAATGGTGAGGATACCCAGCAGCGGCAGGAAGGAGCAGATCTGGAATACATAGCCGATGCCGGCCGCGTCCGCCACTTTTCCCATGGCTGCGGCGCTGATGCCGCTGATGCCGAACATCAGCCCGAAGAAGATCCCCGATATCATGCCCACGTTGCCCGGCACGAGTTCCTGGGCGAACACCACGATGGCCGAGAACGCCGAGGAAATCACGAAGCCGATAATCACCGTCAGCACCGCGCACCAGAACAGGTTGGCGTACGGCAGCGCCAGCGTGAATGGCGCGGCGCCCAGGATGGAGATCCAGATCACGCGTTTGCGGCCGATGCGGTCGCCGATCGGCCCGCCCAGGAAGGTGCCGGCGGCCACCGCGGCCAGGAACAGGAACAGATAGAGCTGCGTGCTCGCCACCGGCAACGCGAACTTCTCGATCAGGTAGAAGGTGTAGTAGCTGGTCAGGCTGGACATGTAGATGTACTTGGAAAATACCAGCAGCGCCAGCACGCCGAGCGCACCCAGCACTTGCTTGCGCGACAACTTGGGACCGCTTGCCGTACCCGCCTTGCGCGTGACAGTGCGCAGATGTTCCTTGTACCAATGCGAAACGCGGTACAGCACGGCGATCGCCACCAGCGCAAACAGAGAGAACCAGGCGATATTGCCCTGCGCGCGGCCCACCACGATGCCGGCCGCCAGCAGCGGACCCAGCGCGCTGCCGGTATTGCCGCCGACCTGGAACAGCGACTGGGCGAAGCCGAAGCGCCCGCCCGAGGCCATGCGCGCCACGCGCGAGGCTTCCGGGTGGAAGGCCGACGAACCTATGCCGATCAGGGCGGACGCCGCCAGCAAGGCCGGAAAGGTGCTGACCACGGACAGCATCAATATGCCCGCCAGGGTAAAGCACATGGCCGCCGGCAGCAGGAAGGGAATCGGACGGCGGTCGGTATAGAGGCCGATCCACGGCTGCAACATGGAAGCGGTGCACTGGAAGGTCAGCGTGATCAGGCCCACTTCGGTGAAACTCAAGCTGAACTGCTCTTTCAGCATGGGGTAGATGGATGGCAGCAGTGCCTGGATCAGGTCGTTCAGCAGGTGCACGAAAGCGACTGCGCCCAGGATGCGCATCACGGTGCCCTGCGCCTGCGTGGGGGCGGTATGGACGGCTGCGTTGACGGTACGCGGTAAGACGGTGTTCATGATAAGACTGGCTCGGTTGGCGGAGTTGCAGTGTAATATGGTGGTTTGGCAAGCATCTGCCATAAATCGTCGCCCAACTGCCACATTCCGCCATGCAGACTACCCCGGACATTCTCACCGCAGACGCCTTGCAGGCCGTGCCGCGCGCCATTGTCGCCTTGCCGAAGGAGCAGGCGTTCAGGCAACTGATCCCGCGCCACTGTCACCAGCGGGCGCAATTCCTGTACGCCATCGAAGGCATCATGCGCGTCACCACCGATGTCGGCGTGTGGCTGATCCCGCCCCGCCGCGCCCTGCTGATTGCGCCAGGCGTGGCCCACGAGCTGACCATGCTTACCAAGGTCAGCATGCGTTCGCTGTACGTTGCGCCCGACGCGCTGCCCAGCCTGCAGACCGGCTGCCGCTTGATCGAGGTGAGCAATCTGCTGCGGGAACTGGTGCTGGCGCTCGCCGCCGAGCCGGCCGAATACCCTATTCCCGGCCGGGGCGAGCACCTTGCCGCCCTGATCCTGTCGGAACTGGGCGCCGCCGCCACGGTGCCGATCGCCATCCCCTGGCCGCGCGACCGGCGCCTGGTCAGCGTGTGCGAAGCCATCATGGCCAACCCCGGCAATGCGCGTTCGATCGATGAGTGGGCTTGCCATGCCGGCGCCAGCGGCCGTACGCTGATGCGGCTGTTTCCCAAGGAGACCAGCTTGCCGTTCCGGCAATGGGTGCAGCAAGTGCACCTGGCCGACGCCTTTATCCGCCTGGCGCGCGGCGACAGCGTGGCCAGCATCGCCAGCGCCCTCGGCTACGCCAGCCCCAGCGCCTTCACCGCCATGTTCCGCCGTGTGCTGGGCAAGACTCCGCAAGACTATCTGACCGAATGGCGCGTCCCGGGCTAGGCCGGCAAAAAAAAAGCCCGCTACGGGAGCGGGCTAAATCTAATCTCTTTGAGGAGAATAGAGGAGACAGGAGCTATGATGCCGTAGAGCATCGTATATTTCTACTTTATATTAGTGATGATAGAAATAAACGATGCGTATAACTTGGCAAAAATACTTACTTTCCCACATCGGCTGCGTATGGGAGCACGCGGGAGGCCAGTCGGGTATCGGTCTTCAGCAGGCCCACTTCGTCCGCCAGGATATGCACCGCCTCATTCAGCAGCACGTCCTTGGCAGCCTTGGCGGCCTTCTCTGCGTCCAGCTCGGCGCTCAAGCCGCGCTCGTCCGCCTGCAGGCCGTCGTCGGTGCGCAACGCGCCCTTCACTGCCGCCACCTGGCGCGCAGCCTTGGCGTTGGCATTGGCCGGCTTGGCTGAGATGGCCTTGTTCAGCGCTTCCTTGGCGTCCGGGATCAGCACCGGGTCATCCGGCGAGGCCACCAGGCTGAGCAAGCGGGCTTCGCGCAGCTTGGCGCGCGCTTCCTGCTGGTCGCGCTCCTTGCGGCGCACGGTCTCGTTCAGCGAAATGGTGTTGTCCTTGCGTTGCTTCTTCACCAGGGCGATGTCTTCGGCCAGGTACTGGAAGTCCTTGTCCTTGGCCACGCGCGCCTCGTGCTTTTTGTCCAGCATCGGCACGATGTCCTTCAGCTCGCCTGCCGGGATATAGACGGCAGGCTTGATGGCCACCCACGGCAGCGCATTGTCGTAGCTCGACTCGCCGAAGCTTTCCGGGTCCGACATGGACGGCAGGCTGATGTCCGGCGTCACGCCGCGCAGCTGCGTGGTGCCGCCATTGATGCGGAAGAACTGCGCCACCGTCATCTTCAGCTCGCCGTAACGCGGCTTGTCGCCCTGCGAATAGCGGTCCAGGTTGACCAGGGTCTGCACGGTGCCCTTGCCGAACGAGGGCTCGCCGATGACCAGGCCACGGCCGTAATCCTGCAGCGCGGCGGCGAAGATCTCCGACGCCGAGGCCGAACTGCGGTTGATCAGCACGCCTACCGGGCCATCCCAGGCCAGGCCGGCGTTGGTGTCGCTTTCCACTTCCACTTTGCCCTGCGCGTTGCGCTGCTGCACCACCGGGCCCTTGTCGATGAACAAGCCGGTCAGTTCCACCGCCTCGGTCAGCGAGCCGCCGCCATTGTTGCGCAGGTCGATCAGCACGTTGTCGACTTTTTCTTTCTTCAGTTCGGCCAGCAGGCGCGCCACGTCGCGGGTAGCGCTCTTGTAATCCTTGTCGCCACGGCGGCGCGCCTCGAAGTCCAGGTAGAAGGTCGGCAGGGAAATTACGCCCACGCGGCGCTTGGCATTGCCGTCACGCACTTCCAGAATGGATTTCTTGGCCGCTTGTTCTTCCATGCTGATTTTCTTGCGCACCAGCGACAGCTGCGCCAGCTTGCCGTCTGGGCCGGCGTCGGCCGGCAGGATCTGCAGGCGCACCACGGAATCCTTGGCGCCACGGATCTGCTGCACCACGTCGTCGATGCGCCAGCCCACCACGTCGGTGAAGCTGCCGCTCTCGCCCTGGGCCACGCCGACGATGCGGTCGCCCACTTTCAGCTTGCCCGACAAGGCGGCCGGGCTGCCCGGCACCACTTCGCGCACCACGGTGTAGTCGTCGCGCTGCTGCAGCTGGGCACCGATGCCTTCCAGTGACAAACGCATGGCGATGTCGAAATTCTCGGCGGCGCGCGGCCCCAGGTAATTGGTGTGCGGCTCGATCGACATGGCGTACGCGTTCATGAAGATCTGGAACACGTCTTCATTGTTCAGCTTGCGCGAACGGCTCAGGTAGTTCTCGTAGCGCTTGTCCAGCGTCTCGCGGATGGCCTTGTCGTCCTTGCCGGCCAGTTTCAGGCGCAGCCAGTCGTTCTTGACGCGCTTGCGCCACAGGTCTTTGACTTCGGCCTCGGTCTTCGGCCACTCGGCCTTTTCGCGGTCGATCTGGTAGCTCTCGTCCTGCGAGAAATCAAATTTGGTCTTCAGCAGCTCGCGCGCATAGCCGATGCGCTCGTTGAAGCGCTGCTGGTACAGGTTGTAGATGGCAAACGGCACTGTCAGGTTTTCCGACATGATGGCGTCGTCCATCTTGCTGCGCATGGACGCGAACTGGTCCACGTCCGCTTGCACGAAAAACAGCTTCTCGCCGTCCAGGGACTTGAAGTAGCGGTCGAAGATCTTCTCCGACATCGCATCGTCCAGTGGGGTAGCCTTGTAGTGATAGCGCGACATGACGTGCGAGGCCCACAACGCGGCCTGGGACTGCACAGCCTGTGGCTTGACAACGTCCGCTGCTTTTTCGGGCGCTGCCGCGCCCACCTGTACCGAAACGGCCAGCGCAATCGCGCTCAACAGCATCTGCTTCTTCATCGGCTTACTCCGAAAACTTGATTTCATGGAAAACTGGGTCCAGCTGCGCTTTATTCTACAGGATAGCAGGCAACCGGCGGCCCGCTGGAGAACACAGTTTCAGTGAGGAAGCTTAAGGCATGATTAAAGGAAAGGGGACTTTATTCATGTAACAAATCGTGACCCCGACCAGGCCACTGCGCCTATGACAACATAGGGCCACGAGCGCAGCGAAATCTTCCAGTCCACCGAGGACGGCCAGCAGGCCAGGAACTGGGGCGCCACGGCAAACGCCAGCAGCAAGTCGAGCGGCTGGAACTGCCAGCCGGGATGGGTGCGCCACAGCGCCACCGCCACCGGCACGGCCAGCACCAGGAACGGCGCCAGCGCCACCGGCGCCGCGTTGTACCAGCGCACCCGGGTCAGGCTTACCGAGCCGAGCTGCCAGTTGCGCCCCACCCTGCGCGGCACCACGGAAAAGCCCGCCGGCCGCGCCCCGGTCAGCAAGCCGATACAGAAATGCGCCAGCTCGTGGCAGATGGTGCCCGCCAGGGTGAACAGGAAGAAGACCGGATGGACCGAGGACAAGCGCCGGATCACCAGCGCCAGCGCCAGCGAGGGCAGCAGGTAGAGCGAGACGTCCAGCAGCACATCGCGATGCTGGCAGAACCAGGCGGGGGCGATGGCGGCACAATCGAACATGGTCGAATAATACCGAGTTTCGGTCCCGCAGGGCACAACTAATCGCCCCCCGCCCTTAACCCGCCCCGAATGGTCTCAATCGTTCAGCCAGAACCGCCACTCGGCCTGCTGCCTGGCCGACCGCACGCGCGATTCCTGCCAGCTTGGCTTGCTGTCCAGCTTCTGCCATGGTTCGCCGTCGGCCGCCAGGGTGGACGCCACGTACTGCCGCCAGCGGTAATGGTTGTAGACCGACATGATATGGGTGGCGTAGGCCTGCGCCAGCGCGGCGTCGCCCTCGATGACGAGGAAGTTCTCGTCGTTGCTTTCCGACGCCATCGACGAGAAATTGTGCGAGCCGGTCACCACCACCGGCTTGGCGCCGAAGGGGTCGATGCACAGCACCTTGCTGTGCACCAGCACCGAGATCTTACCGCCGCGCATGAATTCCGCCGCCCAGAAGGCGAACTGCTGCTGGATGCCGGAAGGCTTGAACACGTCCAGGTCCATCGGGTCGGCCTGGCTGCCGCCCACCAGCGCGGCCACCAGCTTGCCCTTGGCGCCGCCGACGAACTGGTTCAGCACGCCCCGCACGAAGCTACCTTCGGCGCGCTCTTCCAGCACGTCGAGCACGGGCCCGTTCGGACCCGGCATGAAGGACAGGAACAGAATGCCCTCCTGCGCCCCTTCCACCAATTCCTGGAGCCGCTTCAGGTCGCCCTGCTTCACGGTGGGCGTAAACCAGGGTTCGATACGGGCCGGGCTATCGGTGCCGGCGGCCGGCGCCGCGTTGGTCTTCTTCAGCGAGGACGGCACGGCGCTCTGCGCCTCTGCCAGGCGCTGCCATTGCGCAAGATACTGCGCCGCCAGTTCGCCGCTCTCGACCAGCACCGCGTTGTTGACCTGCGTGAACAAGCCGGTCGGCGTCAGATTGGTGGACCCGGTCCAGACCCGTACCGGCTCGTTGCCATCGACCACCACGATGAACTTGTTGTGGCCCAGGTCGCCCACCTGGCCGGGCAGCGACGTCATGCGGTCTGTCACGTCGCAGCCCGCTTCGCGCACCAGTTCGCGCCCCACCGCGTTGGCGTCCGGCTCGGACTCCTTGGCGCTGCCGTTGGCCAGCACAATATGAGCGCGCGCGCCCAGCTTGCAAAAGCGCCGCACCACCTCTTCGTCCTCCAGCTCGAACAGCGCTGCGTACAGATGCACGCCGGGATGGCGATCGGCATGGTCGAACAACTGGCGCAAGCCCACGATCAGGGTGCCGCCGCAAAAACTGCGCAGCGAACGGCTCGACACGTCGGAAATGGTTTCCACCAGCTCGGTGGAACTGCGGATGCCCTGCTCGGCTACGATGCGCGCCATCCACGGCGAGGCCGCCATCGGACGGTTGAAAAAGCAGCTGAGGCGGCCCTTGCCGGGCTGTACCGCATCGACCTGTACCCAGTCGCTGGCCCATTCTTCCTTGGCGCTGAGTGCGCCGGGTACGCCCACCATGGGCACCACGCGGTATTTGGCGCGGTCCTGGAAACCGAGCTCGTGGTCGGTCCAGTTATAGCGCTGGAACGGCCATACGCTGGAGGGCTGGCGCTGGTTCGGCCCGGCCCCCGCGTCACCGGCAAATCCCACCCGGTTGACCAGGTATTCCGCCTGGTTCAGCACGCGGCCGGGCTCGTCGCTGTGCAGCCAGACGCGTTCGATGGCGAAGCCGATGCACCCTGCCAGCACATCGGCTTTCCAGACCAGAAAAGTGTCGTCGGTATTACAGTAAGCGCCCAGCTGAATCCGGCTCATATCCGCTCTCCCTTGAGTGAAAATATCAAATTGACAATTCCAGCCAAGGAAGCTTAGCAGGTAAACGGCCCAACAATCTCACGCATTGTTGCGCTGCATCAGGACGGTGCAGCCCTACTCCGAGTAGAAGCAGCGCCCGCAGGCCTGGCGGTAGCTCTCGTTGCCGCCGATGCTGATTTGCTCGCCTTCCTTCATGCGCTTGCCATCCTGGTCCACGCGGATATTCATCGTGGCTTTCTTGCCGCAAGTGCAGATGTTCTTGAGTTCCTCGATGTCGTCGGCCAGCGCCAGCAGGTAGGCCGAGCCGGGGAAAGGCTCGCCCCGGAAGTCGCTGCGCAGGCCGTAGGTGATCACCGGGATGCCGCGCACCTGGGCCAGCTTGTGCAGCTGCTGCACCTGGACGGTGGTGAGAAATTGCGCCTCGTCTATCAGCAAACACGCGATCCGTTGGTCAATCTCCTTGAGGAAATCGGTCTCGGCGTCGAATACTTCAGTCTCGCGCTGCGGGCCCAGGCGGGAGGTGACTTTGCCGACGCCGTAGCGGTTGTCGATGGCGGCGGTGAACAGGCGCACGGTCTGGCCCTGCTCTTCGTAGTTATGGGCGACCTGAAGCATCGCCGTCGATTTGCCGGCGTTCATGGCCGAGTATCGGAAATAGAGTTTCGCCACAGTTGTTGCTTGAGAGAGTAATCAAAGCCGGATTATAAGGCGTCGCCACGGCCATGGGCAGGTCTTTGCCGCGCCCGCGAAATTGGCGCATACTGTAAAGATGCAAAAATTGCATATACAAGCACAGAATGATTCCTTCCCAGCGTGTTTTGTGCGGCCTAACATCCGCCCTTTTCACGGAAGGCGCGGCCGACACAATCGGCCGGCGCCGTTTCTAAGCGAGGAGTGTTTATGAACAAACCCCACGAGGCCGCCCTGTTCGGCCTGATCGGCAATACCCCGCTGATCGAAGTCACCCGGCTGGACACCGGCCCCTGCCGCCTGTTCCTCAAGCTGGAATCGCAGAATCCCGGCGGCTCCATCAAGGACCGCATCGGCCTGTCCATCATCGAGGCCGCCGAGCGCGACGGCCGCCTGAAGCCGGGCGGGGTCATCATTGAAGCGACCGCCGGCAATACCGGACTGGGCCTGGCGCTGGTGGGCCGCATCAAGGGCTACCGCGTGGTGCTGGTGGTGCCCGACAAGATGTCCACCGAAAAAGTGCTGCACCTGAAGGCGCTCGGCGCCGAGGTCCACATGACCCGCTCGGACGTGGGCAAGGGCCACCCCGAGTACTACCAGGACTACGCAGCGCGCCTGGCGCGCGAACTGCCGGGCGCTTTCTACGCCGACCAGTTCAACAATCCCGCCAACCCGCTGGCGCACGAAACCACCACCGCGCCCGAGATCTGGGAACAAATGGCGCACGAAGTGGACGCCATCGTGGTGGGCGTGGGCTCGTCCGGCACCTTGACCGGACTGAGCAACTTCTTCCGCAAGGTGCAGCCGCAGCTCGAATTCGTGCTGGCCGACCCCAAGGGCTCCATCCTGGCCGAGTACATCGCCAGCGGCAAGGTGTCCGACACCAGCGGATCGTGGGCGGTGGAAGGCATCGGCGAGGACTTCATCCCGTCCATCGCCGACATGCGCTCGGTGCGCAAGGCCTACACCATTTCTGACCAGGAAAGCTTCGACAGCGCGCGCGCCCTGCTCAGCGCGGAAGGCGTGCTGGGCGGCTCTTCCACCGGCACCCTGCTCGCTGCGGCGCTGAAGTACTGCCGCGAGCAGACCGCGCCCAAGCGCGTGGTCACCTTCGTGGCCGACACCGGCACTCGCTACCTGTCCAAGATGTACAACCACGGCTGGCTGGTGGACCAGGGCATGGTGCAGCGCGCCCAGACCGGCGACCTGCGCGACCTGATCGGCCGCCGCTACGACGAGGGCGACGTGGTCAGCGTGGCCCCGTCCGACACCCTGCTGGTGGCCTTCAACCGCATGCGCGCGGCCGACCTGGCGCAGCTGCCGGTGCTGGAACAGGGCAAGCTGGTGGGCATCATCGACGAATCGGACCTGCTGCTGAAGGTGGACAATCACGCCGAGCAGTTCAGTAGCCTGGTCGGCGCCACCATGACCGCACGCCTGGAGACCCTGCATCCCTCCGCCAGCGTACAGGCCCTGCGCAGCACACTGGACCGGGGCCTGACCGCCGTGGTGGCCGACAGCAGCAAGTTCTACGGCCTGATCACCCGCTTCGATCTCCTCAACCACTTGCGCAGGACGCTATCTTGAGCTCAAACAAAGAACACAAAGCCCACCTGGCCACCCGCGTGATCCACGCCGGGCAGTCGCCGGACCCGTCCACCGGCGCCATCATGCCGCCGATCTACGCCACCTCCACCTTCGTGCAGGAAAGCCCCGGCGTGCACAAAGGCCTGGACTACGGCCGCTCGCACAACCCCACCCGCTGGGCGCTGGAGCGCTGCGTAGCCGACCTGGAAAGCGGCGTGCAGGGCTATGCCTTCGCCTCCGGCCTGGCCGCCATCTCCACCGTGCTTGAAATTGCCGACGCCGGCTCGCACATCATCGCGGGCGACGACATGTACGGCGGCAGCTACCGCCTGTTCGAGCGCGTGCGCCGCCGCAGCGCCGGCCACGACTTCACCTATGTCGACCTGACCAAGCCGGAAAACCTGCTGGCCGCGCTGCGCCCGGAAACCCGCATGGTGTGGGTGGAAACGCCGACCAACCCCATGCTCAAGCTGGCCGACCTGCAAGCCATCGCCACGATCTGCCGCGAACGCAACATCATCGCCGTGGCCGACAACACCTTCGCCAGCCCGCTGGTGCAACGCCCGCTTGAGCACGGCTTTGACATCGTGGTGCACTCGGCCACCAAGTACCTCAACGGCCATTCGGACATCATCGGCGGCATCGCCGTGGTGGCGGGCGAGCCGCGCCAGGCCGAGTGGCGCGAGCAGCTGGGCTTCCTGCAGAACTCGGTGGGCGCGATCGCCTCGCCGTTCGACAGCTTCCTGGCGCTGCGCGGCGTGAAAACGCTGGCCATCCGCATGGCGCGGCACTGCGCCAGCGCGCTGCAGCTGGCCGAATGGCTGGAGCGCGAGCCCAAGGTGAAGAAGGTGTTCTACCCAGGCCTGCAGTCGCATCCGCAGCACGCACTGGCCAGGCGCCAGATGGAAGGCTTCGGCGGCATCATCTCCATCGACCTGCACACCGACCTGGCAGGCGCGCGCCGCTTCCTGGAGCGTTGCGAAGTGTTCGCGCTGGCGGAAAGCCTGGGCGGCGTGGAAAGCCTGATCGAGCACCCCGCGCTGATGACGCACGCCAGCATCCCGGCCGCCCAGCGTGCCGCGCTCGGCATCGGCGACGGACTGATCCGGCTGTCGGTCGGCATCGAAGACCTGGACGACTTGCGGCGGGACTTGCAGAACGCGCTGGCCGCGATCTGAGCCAGCAGGAAGGGCGGCCGGCGAAGCGGACTAACGCGGCTTGGCCGGGTCCGGCACGTTGAACACGCGCCGGACGAAGCTTTCCATGGCCTGGAACACGCCCTCCACGCCAAAGCCTGCAATGAACGACAGCGCCGAACCGCTCAGTGTCCACGCGCCCGCCAAGGCCGGCTCCGCCGTGCTGCCGGTGCCGCTGGCGTTGACGAACAGCCCGATGCACGCGCCTATGGTGGCGCCCAGCGCCAGTTGCCCCAGCGCCAGCGAATAGTCGCGCGGCGACAGCATACTCTCCCGCATCTTGCGCCACAGGTCGCGCACCACTGCCGCGCCGGCGCCCAGGATGCCGTAGCACAGCGGCAGCACGGCGCTACCCAGCACCAGCGTGAGGATGCGCGCGGTTTCCTCGTCGCCGCTCTGGCGCGGCGCACGGCCTGAGCGCAGCCTCGGCTCGGGGATGGGCTCCAGGAAATACGTCGCAGTACGGTATAGCGCCTTCCACGGCTGCAGCCAGGCGGCCAGGTTGCGGCGGGTGACCGCACGCTCGCGGTCCAGCCGGTTGTCCTGTATGCACAAATGGTATTCCTCCACGCTGCGGTAGCGCTGCGCCAGCGGCGTGGCGTCCTGCTGCGGTGCACGGGCCGGGTCGCAATACACGATCAGCGGCGGCGCCGGCGGCGCGGCGGCGCCGGCTACGGCTGCCGCCGTTCCGCTTTGCGGTGCGGCTTTCGCCAGCCGCGCCAGTTCGTCCGCCGCCAGCTTGGCCTCGGCGCTGGACACCTTGGCGGTCAGTTCGCGCTGCTGGGAGCGCAATGTGTCCAGATGGGTCAGGATCACATTGCCCGCCGTGACGTTCCAGGACAGCAAACAGGTAAACACCAGCCAGATCAGCAGCCCCACCACGATGCGCCAGATGCCCCGGCTAAAGCTGCCCGCCGGTCCGATCAGGCCGGGAAACGCCGTGCGCGCCAGCGACATGCGGGTCGGCGGCCGGGTAAAACCGCCGCCGGGCGCGATCAGGTCGCCGTTGTTGCAGCCTCCCCGCCGCCCCGGCCAGTCACGGCCGCCGGCCCACGGATTGCCGCCACTGCCGCCACTGCCGCCATTGCCGCCGTTATTCCCGTTGCCGGTGCGCCGCTCGCCGTTCTGCGCCGCGCTTTCGCGCCAGCCGCCCGGCCCGGACGGTCCTCCCAGTCCGGGCGCTGCCACCGGGTATTCCGGGCCGCCATTGCCCTGCCTGCCCCGCGCGCGCTGGTCGGTCCGCTCGCCCGAGCGCGCTGCGGTGCCGCGCCTGTCCGCATGGCGTCCCCAGAGTTTGCGCTGGCGCGGGTCGTCCTCCCCCACCACCAGCAAGGTGAAGGCTATCGTCGCCCCGTTGGCTGGCTTGGCGGCGGCGTTGAGCTTGTCTTTGGCGTTCAGCAGAATGGCGGCCTGGTGCGCCTGGGTCTTGGGGCCGTCCTCGGGCGGCCAGCCGATCTCGCAAATTTCCTCGATCAGCATCTGCACGTCCGGCTCCAGGCCCTTGTCCCAGCGGCCGGAAATGAAGTCGAGCAGCAAGTAGACCTCGCTCAACTCGCGCACAAAGATGAAGTCGCGTATCTGGACCGGACGCGCAGGTCCGTCGCGTTTTTCCAAGTCAGCCATGGCGCACCTCCCTACGCCACAGCATGTTCCCTCAAGGCCCGGCCACCATGATCTGCGTCAATCGCGGCAGCTGAACCGGACGAATATGGTTACTCGCCCGGGTGGTATTTGCGTTCCAGGTGCTTCTCCACGTCTTCCTTGTAGAACAGCACCTCCTTGAACTCGCCGCGCGCGTACATCTCGGCCTGGTCCATGAAGTGCGGCGACGCCGGGTTGCCGCTCTGGCCGCCGGCCAAAATGCTCTTGGCGCGCACCCGCTTGCCAAACTCCACCGCCGCCACGAAGCTGTTGCCGCGCTCGCCGTAGATACGCCTGGTCTTCGGCGTGGAGGTCTGGCCGTAAGCGGCCAGCGCGCCCCAGTTGCCGGACGCATATGGCACCGCAATGCTGGGCTTGCTGTCGTCGAAAGGCTGCACCACGTCGCCGGTCAGGCGCTGGAACCGGTTGATCTCGCCCCACGGCGTCTGCCAGCTGCCGAAGTCCTCGGTCAGCTTGGCCGACGCGCGCGCCAGCGCATACAGGCGCTCCTGCGGCGCCAGCTGGGTGGCGATGTAGTCCAGCACCGGCATGTCTTGCTTCTTGGCGGCAGGGCCGAAGATCTTGGCCAGGTCCTGCAGCCAGAAGATGCCCAGCGAGGTCGGCACCGACGTGAGCGAATAGCGCATGTCCCAGCGCCGCAACACGTGCACCTGGGGCGCCAGGCTGGACTTGAGCGTGTCGCCGTCCGGCAGCTCTTCCCAGGCCGCGAACAGCTGCGGCAGCAGCGGTTCGAAGGCGGTGAGCTGGCTGTCGTAGGCGGCGGCGATCAGGCTGTCCAGCGTGAAGTCCTTCTTGTTCTCCAGCACCCGCACCGCGTGGATGCCGCGCGCGTTCTCGGGCTGCGCCGCCATGTAGGCGGGATAGTCGGATGCTTTCGGGCTGTAGACGCCGGCTGCCGTGAACGGCGTGCTGTTGGTGTTCTGGATCCAGCCGTTTTTCGGATTGAACAGCTGGATGGTGTCCTTCACCGCGTGCAAGCCCTTCCAGTCGGTGGCCGGGTCGCTGCCGTCCACCGGCTTGCGGTAGTCGAAGCGCGGGTCGCGCACCGGGATGAAATTGCCGTGGAAGTAGGCAATGTTGCCGTCCGAATCCGCATACACGGTGTTGTTGGACGAGTTGGTGCGCAGCTCCATGACCTTGTGAAACTCGGCGTAACTGCGCGCCTTGGTGCGCAGCCACGACTGCTGCAAGGCCTTCAGCGGCTCGTTCATCAGGCTCACCGACACCCAGCGGCCACCCACCGAACGCACCACCGGACCGCGGTGCGTAAAGTAGGCGGTGACGGTCTTTTCCGCCATGCCGCCGGCGCTCTTGTACGGCAAGCGCAGCTGCACCGCCTTCAGCGGGCGCTCCTCGTGGCCATACTTGTAGAAGAACTTGCCGTCCCTGCCGCTCACCGTTTCCAGGTACTCGTCGATCACGTCGCCGCCGCCGGAGGTGTGCATCCAGCCCAGGCGGTCGTTGAAGCCCTGGTAGACGAAGAACTGGCCCCAGGTCACGGCGCCGTAGGCGTTCAGGCCTTCCTGGCTGCTGAGCTGCACCTCGGGACGGAAGTAGAACGAAGTATGCGGATTTATCATCAGCAGCGCGTTGCCGCTCTTGCTGATGGCGGGTGCGATGGCGAAACCGTTCGAGCCGCTGGGCTCATGGTCCAGGTCGCTTCCGGCAAGGGTCGCGGCGGGGCCAGGCGCGCCGGTCTGCGGCGCCTGGCCGTAGAAGCGCTCCAGCTCCTTCAGGTCGACCGACTCGATGTCGCCGCCGATGCTGCCCTCGCTGAAACTGAGCGCCATCCAGGGCGCGAAGTGCGTGATCAGCGCCGGCTTGACGGAGGGATGCGTCAGCAGGTAATAGTTCAGGCCGTCGGCCCAGGCCTGCATCAGCTTTTTCAGCCAGGCAGGACTGGCGGCGTACTGGGCTTTCAGGCCGGCCGGCGAGATGAACAGTTTCATGCGCAGGTCGCGGTACAGTGCGGTCTCGCCCTGCACTTCGGCCAGGCGGCCCATGGCATTGATGAAATTCAGTTCCACGCGCGGGAAATCGTCCTCCGCCTGCGCGTAGAGCAAGCCGAACACGGCGTCCGCGTCGGTCTGGCCATAGACGTGCGGGATGCCCCACTTGTCGCGCAGGATAGTCACGCGCTGCGCCAGCGCCTTCAGGCGGGCAGCCTCGGCCTTGGGCAGCGCCGCAGCCGCAGCGGGCGCTACCGGGGCTGGCGTGGCGGCAGACGAAGGCGGCGGCGCCGCGTACGCGCACAGGGGAACGGCACAGGCGGCCGCAAGCAGAAGACGCATTCTCGACATACGGCCCCCCGGTTCAGGAAGCGTCAACCAGCTGCGCGATACGTTCGCGCAGCTCCGCGTTCTCGTTACGCAGCTTGGACACGCGGTCCTTCAGCTGCGCCACTTCGGCGCGCAATTGCTCCACTTCGCTCTGCGGCTCGGCGTGGCCGCCGTCCTCGCCGCCCTTGGCTTCCTTCGGCGGACGCGATGCGGCGCGCTGTTCGCGGATTTCCTTGGCGGCTTGCTGCAGCAGCTTCTTGCCGCCCGCCACCGCCGCCACCTGCTCGGCCTCCGGCAACGAGGCCACCGTGGCGGCCGCGTTGATGGAAATGGTGCCGGCGCGGACCGCCTCCACCAGTTCCGGCGCGGCGGTCTTCTGGATCTTCTCGATCTGGCTGATGGTGTTGCTGCTCAGGCGCGCTGCGCGGGCGATGTCCTCGCGGGAGGTGCGCACCTTGGCCGGCGTGGGCGCCGCCTCGTCGGCCGGCTCGGGCGGCGCGATGCTCGCGTCCTCGGCGGCCGCCTTGGCGGCGATCTCGGCGGCGCGGGCGTCCATGATGTCCTTCTTGCGCAGCGCCAGCACGCCGCGCTGGAAGTCCGACACGCTGCGGCGGCCCAGGTGGTTGTCTATCATCCACAGCATCACGTCCTCCATGCTGTGGAAGGACTCATTCTGGATCACCTTGAACGGAATGCTGTGGCGCTGGCAGATGGAGTAGCGGTTGTGGCCGTCCACCAGCACGTCGTTCCACAGCACCAGCGCGTCGCGGCAGCCCTCGGCCAGGATGCTGCGTTCAAGCGCAGCGTACTCGGCCTCGGTGAGCGGGTCGATATAGCTGCGCAGCATGTCATTGATTTGGATTTGCATTCGGTATTCCTGGAAAAAGCAGGCGCGGCCGGCGCGCTACGCGCACCCTGCCCCCACGCCGTCCAGCATGCTACACCAATTGCGTGCCCAACCCAAGATGCCGGGGCCGCCGCCGGCGCTTATGCCCGGCGCACCCGCAATACCCGCTCCGCGCCCACGCAGTTGACAGCAAAGCCATTGCGGCCCGCCGCCTTCACCCCGTACAGCGCCTGGTCGGCCGCCCGTATCACATCGTCGGCCGACACCGGATGCGCCGTGGTCAGCGCGATGCCCACGCTGGTGGTCACTGCCAGCGAGGTGTTGCCAAGTATGAACGGCGCCCGCATGGCGTCGACGATTTTGCTGCCCAACAAGCTCATTTCGGCGCCGGACGGCAATTGCTCGAACACGATGACGAACTCGTCGCCGGCCAGCCGGGCCACGGTGTCGGTGTAGCGCACGGCAGCGGTCAGGCGGCGCGCGAACTCGACCAGCACGGCGTCGCCGGCGGCGTGGCCGTGCAGGTCGTTGATGGCCTTGAAATGGTCGATGTCGAGGAAAGCCATGCCGACCTGCTGGCCGCTGCGCTGGGCGCGGGCCAGCGCACGCGGGAAGAACTCGTCGAACATGCGGCGGTTGTTGATGCCGGTCAGCGCATCGGTGGTGGCCAGGCGGTGCAAATCCTGTTCGGCCCGCTCGCGGCGCTGCGACAGCGAGAAAAATGCCCGGCTCAGTTGTGCAAACTCATCCCGGCCCGGCACGTCGAACACCTGGATATTGGCGGCGCCGCTCTCGATGTCGACCACGCTGCGGTGCAGGTGCAGCAGCGGGCGCAGCATCAGCTTGACCAGCAGCCAGCCGAACAGTCCGGCCAGCAGCGTTACCGTGGTGGCGGCGGCAAACGCCCGCACGCGCACGCTCGCCATGGGGGCGAACGCGCTCTGGATCGGATAGGAAACCGCGATGGTCCAGTCGACCTCGCGCAGGCGCTGGTGCGCCAACAGGGTCGGCACGCCCTCGTCCAGCAAGTCGTCGGTCCAGCCATCGGCACTGCCCAGCACCGCGTCCACCAGGGACCCGTCGCCGGCGTCGCCCCGGCTCAGCAGCAGTGCCTTGTTGGGATGATGCACAAAGGTGCCGTCGCCGGCCACGATGAACAGGTAGCCGCCGGCGCTGGCGCGCAGATTGTCCAGCCGCGCCGAGAACGAGGGCCGCAGCAGCTCGATGGCGCCCAGCAGCACGCCGATGATCTCGCCCTTGGCATTCAGCAGCGGCTGCGTCAACGCCACCACCGGCTTGCCCGACAACACGCTGCGGAACGGCGCCGACGTCACCCCCTCGCGGGCGCGCAGCGTGTCCTGGAAATACTTGCGGGCCGCCACGTTCAGCGTGCCTTTGGCGCGACGGTCGCGCAGGCTGGCCACCAGGTTGCCTTCGATGTCGAATACGGTGACGTTGAAGAATTCGTCACGCAGGGAACCATGCGCTTCCAGCAGCGTCTGCATGTCGCCCAGCGAAGGTTCCTTGCCCGCGACCTGCTCGGTGAGCGACTTGAGCAGCTGGCGCTTGGCGATGATGTCGCGGTCCACGTACGCCGCCGCGCTGGCCAGCAAGGTGAGCTCCTGCTGCGCGATGGACTGCCGCATGGCCGACTCGGCGATCAGCAGCGACACGCCGCCCACGCCCAGCCCGGCAATCAGCACCATGGCGGTGACCAGCAGGGTGATCTTGAATTTGAAACTGAGGAAAAAGTGTAAAACCGGCCGCATGGGCGCCTCCTGCCGCGCACTGCGCGCATAGCGATACAAACTTCCGGCGGAGGTTGGGCCAGTTCCGTTGCCAAGCGCGAAGATCGGGCGCCGGCGGACATGGGAGAATTATAGTGGATAACGGGTAGGTGTTTCGCCTAAGAATCTTTCTCGATGCATGGTGTTGCGGCATGGCAACGTACGCCTTCTGCCGCGTCACCGATTACGTTGCTCCAATGCAAATTTGCCGGTTGAGCAGCTGTCATGGCATAATGCGGGGCTGTGTATGCCCCGGTGGTGAAACTGGTAGACACATGAGACTTAAACAATTTGAGCCCGCTGGTCGAAAGGCCGGTGGTGAAACCTGTCAAATTCGGTGAAACCCCTGACATCACGTCGAGGCAATGCCGAGCGAAGCCTGGCGCAAGCCGGGAACGTGTAGAGACTAGACGGCAGGCACCTACCGCGCGCGAGCGCCACGGTGAAGGCATAGTCCAGACCACGAACAGTTGCCGGTAGCGGCAGCTGGCGGTGAAAACCGTAGTGGTACGAAAATCTCCCGCTCGCAAGGGCGTGCCGGTTCGATTCCGGCCCGGGGTACCAATACACAGCCTAGATGTACGAAAGCCCGCTCCATGCGGGCTTTTGTTTTTTTACGGCGCGTCCGCGAAGCTTTTACGGCTAGCAACCTTATTGTCTTTGCGGCGGAAATGGCTGGCCCGGCTGCCGTACCGCCGGCGCCCACAGCCCCGGGCGCCGCTGGCAGCGAATCTTATTCCCCATGGCAATATCTTGCCATTTAGTATTGCAAACTTTACAAACTTGCATAATACTGCCAAGGCCGGTCCGCGCCGCTGCGGATCCCCAACTGGAATGAGCAAACGATGACCTTTTTCGCCCGGAAGAAAACCATGCTGGCAATCGGCCTGCTGGTACTGGGCGGCGCTGCCGCCGCCTACCATCAGAAAACCAAGCCGCCCGTGGTCGAGCCTTCCAGGTACCGCGACGCTGCCGCCGATATCGGCAACATCACCCAGACCGTCACCGCCAACGGCACCATCAACCCGGTGGCACTGATCAATGTCGGCTCTCAAGTGTCCGGTACGGTGATCGAGCTGCACGCGGACTTCAACGACCGCGTGAAAAAAGGCCAGGTGCTGCTCAAGCTCGATCCCACCATCTTCAACGCGCAGATCCGGCAGTTCGAGGCCGGCCTGGCCTCAGCCCAGGCTTCGCTGCGCCTGGCGCAAGCAACCTACGCGCGCAACCAGACGCTGGTGGCGCAAAGCTATGTGTCGCCGCTGTCGCTGGACCAGTCCAAGCGCGAGGTGGAGGTGGCGCAGGCCAACATCAAGCTGGCCTCGGCGCAGCTGGACCGCGCGCAGGCGGACTTGAACAACAGCGTGATTCGCGCCCCCATCGACGGCGTCGTCATCAAGCGCACCATCGACCTGGGCCAGACCGTGGCGGCGTCGTTCACCACCCCCAATCTGTTCCAGATCGCGCGCGACCTGACCAAGATGCAGATCGACACCAACGTGTCGGAAGCCGACATCGGCGCGCTGAAGGAAGGCCAGGAGGCGCGCTTCGTGGTGGACGCCTACCCGGACAAGGAATTCAGCGCCCGCATGCGCCAGTTCCGCCTGGCCGCCACCGTGCTGCAGAACGTGGTGACCTATAACGTCGTGCTGGACGTGGACAACCAGGACGAACTGCTGAAGCCAGGCATGACCGCGCAGGTGCGGCTGGTGGTGGGCAACCGCCAGAACGTGCTGCGCATTCCCACCGCTGCGCTGCGCTTCCGCCTGAGCGACGAGGAGCTGGAGAAGGAAGCCAAAAAGAAGAAGGAGCTGCTGGCCAGTGCCTCGGCCTCGGCAACAGCCACCGCGGCCGCCGTCCCCGCTCCGCAGCAGGAGGACGACCTGGCCTTCCGCAGCAAGAACGACCTGCAGCGCTCTTTCAAGATCTACACGCTGGACGCGAAGAACCAGCCGGTGCCGGTGGATATCCGCATCGGCCTGTCCAACTTCCGCTACACGGAAGTGGTGGGCGGCGCGCTGAAGAAGGGCGACAAGGTGATTACCCGTGCCATGAGCGGCAAGCCGGAGGGCGGCGCGTGACGACCGCCTCCGATACGCTGATCGACATCCGCCAGGTCACCAAGAGCTACTACTCGGGCAACGTGGAAACGCAGGTCCTGTTCGGCATCGACCTGGCGGTACCGCGCGGCGACTTCCTGGCGGTGATGGGCCAGTCAGGCTCCGGCAAGTCCACGCTGATGAACATCTTCGGCTGCCTGGACCAGGCCAGCAGCGGCAGCTACCTGCTGAACGGCGTGGACACGCTGTCGCTGTCGCGCGCCGAGCTGGCCACGATACGCAACCGCACCATCGGCTTCGTGTTCCAGAGCTTTAACCTGATCAAGCGCATGAGCGTGGCCGAGAACGTGGCGCTGCCGCTGATCTACGCCGGCGTAGCGCGCGGCAAGGCGCACGCCAAGGCGCTGCTTGAGCTGGAGCGGGTCGGCCTGGCGGACTTCGCCCGGCGCACGCCCAACCAGCTGTCCGGGGGCCAGCAGCAGCGCGTGGCGATCGCGCGCGCCTTGGTGGGCGACCCGCCGCTGATCCTGGCCGACGAACCGACCGGCAACCTCGATACGCAAACCAGCATCGACATCATGCGCGCCTTCCAGCAGCTCAACGACGAACGCGGCATCACCATCCTGCTGGTGACGCACGAGCCGGACATCGCCGCCTACGCCAAGCGCCTGATGCGGCTGAAGGACGGCCGCGTGCTGTACGACGGTCCCGCGATGGAAGGCCTGCGCCAGCTGGCCCTGGGCCACGAACAGCAGCTGCTCGCCAGCGCATAACTTTACTCGATCACGACATGAACTTTCTACAGGTAGTGGTGGAGGCGTTCCGCTCCATGAACGCCAACCGCCTGCGCACCGCGCTGACCATGCTCGGCATCATCATCGGCATCACCTCGGTGGTGCTGTTGCTGGCCGTGGGCGACAGCATGAAGCGTTTCATCAGCGCGGAGTTGGAACAGCTGGGCACCAACATGCTGTTCATCTCCCCCGGCGGCAACCGCGCGCAGCAGCAGCGCCTGCGCAACAACGCCGCCCCTTCTCTCACCATGCAGGACGCCGCCGCGCTCAACGCCCTGCCCTCGCTGTCCGGCGCCGCGCCGGTGCTGCAGGGCGGTTTCAACCTGTCGGCCGGCAGCGAAACCGCGTCCAAGACGGTGTTCGGCGTCACCCCTGCGATGTTCAAGATCCGCAACTGGAAAATAGACCAGGGCAGCATCTTCAGCGAGGCGGACGTGCGCGCCGGCGCGCGCATGGTCGTCATCGGCCAGAAAATCGCCGACCAGTTTTTCTACAAGACCGACCCGCTGGGCAAATACATCCGCATCGAGAACGTAGCGTTCCAGGTAGTGGGCGTGCTGTATGGCGAAGGCAAGCAGGTCGACGGAGGCGACTTGAGCGAATACGTGGTGGTGCCCATCACCGCCGCCAGTTCCAGCCTGATACGGCTGCCCTTCCCCGACAACGTCCATTACGTGGTGGCGCAGGGCCGCTCCGGGGGCCAGCTGGCCGACGCCATCTCCGACATCAACGAAACGCTGCGCGACCGCCACCGCATCAAGTTCGAGGAACCGGACGACTTCCGGGTCGACAACCTGGCCTCCTTCGCCGAAACCGCCAACAAGATCAGCACCGGCCTGGCCGTGCTGCTTGGCCTGATCGGCGCCATTTCGCTGGTGGTGGGGGGCATCGGCATCATGAACATCATGCTGGTGTCGGTCACCGAACGCACGCGCGAGATCGGCATCCGCATGGCCATCGGCGCCAAGCCGCGCGACGTACTGCTGCAGTTTCTCACCGAAGCGGTGGCCATTTGCCTGGCCGGCGGCGTGGCCGGGATCTTGCTTGCCAGCGCGGCGGCGGCCGGCATCAGCTCCGCCAGTGATTTCAAAGTGGAAATTACATCCAGCGCGGTGGCCGTCGCCTGTGGTTTTTCCACACTAGTGGGCGTTTTCTTCGGTTTCTACCCTGCGCGCCGGGCGTCGAAGCTGCTGCCGGTGGACTGCCTGCGCTATGAGTAAGGACTCAGTAGTAATAAGCATGTTACATTCCGTAGGATTTGACCTACAATGTACTAAGGTTATCAATTCGAAAACTTGCGATGTAGAAATTATAACTATTTTTGTTGCGCGAACGCACCAGGAATTGTTACAGGAGCATGAAATTTAACGATTGATGACCTCAGCCGCATGCTGATGTGTTAGACTTTTTCTACACTGCAACGGGTAGAGTCAAAATGAAAACATTCACTATCTCAGCGATTGCGTTTTACTTCTTTTACGTACTGAACGGCTTGATGGCGCCCTCCCACGCGCAACGAGCGGGCAGCGCGTGCGCAGACGTGATCGCCGGCATCGATTCCGGCGCTAAAACCAGCATGCCCAAGCACTGCAAGCGCGACGCGCTGGTAGCGCAACAGGTAGCCACCGCCGTCCCAGGCAACTGACGTAGGCATCACCCGCGCCGGCCCCTCCCCGCCGGTTGTTTGACCATATTTTCCACCGACTATTTGCGCTCCACGCCAGTCTTGGCGTGGCTGCGCCTTTGCGCGTGATAAATGCCGGTATGGCCTGAGAACAGGTAGCTGACCA
Organism: Massilia sp. Root351; assembly: GCF_001425045.1. Classification (GTDB taxonomy): domain Bacteria; phylum Pseudomonadota; class Gammaproteobacteria; order Burkholderiales; family Burkholderiaceae_D; genus Rugamonas. The sequence continues at coordinate 197,394 of NZ_LMDJ01000005.1, forward strand.
CGCAGGCCAGCGCCGCGTATGGCCCGATTTCGGGGCCGAACAGTTCCATCGCCATCACCGTGCACGCGATCGGCGTGTTGGCCGCGCCTGCGAACACCGCCACGAAGCCCAGCCCGGCCAGCAGCGCGAATGGCAGGTGCAGCAACGGCGCCAGCGCGTTGCCCAGCGTGGCGCCGATATAGAACAGCGGCGTGACCTCCCCGCCTTTGAAGCCGCTGCCCAGCGAGGCCACGGTGAACCCGAACTTGCCCAGGCTATCCCACGGCGCAAGCGGGTGCCGGAAGGCGTCCGCAATGACGGGCAGGCCAAGGCCGACATAACGGTCGCTGCCTATGGCCCATACCGCCAGCGCGATTGCGGCGCCGCCCAGCAGCGGGCGCGCCGGCGCGTAGGCGACGCGCCGCTTCATGAAGGCGGCCGCGCCATGCGCCGCCTTCGCGAACAGCATGCCGGCCAGGCCGAACATGACACCGGCCGCCATCACCGCCAGCAGCGCCAGCGCGCCCACCGGCACCTGCGGCCCCACCGCGTAGTGCATGTGCTGCACACCCCAGGCCATGCCCGCCTGGTCGGCGACGATGGCAGCCAGCATGCATGGGAAGATGGCGTCATAGCGCATGCGCCCGATGGCCAGCACTTCCAGGCCGAAAATGGCGCCGGCCAGCGGCGTGCCGAACACCGAGGCGAAACCGGCGCTGATGCCGGCCATGAGCAGGATGCGCCGGTCTTCATGCTCCAGCCGGAATACATGCGTGAGCTGGTCCGCCAGCGCGCCGCCCATTTGCACCGCCGTGCCTTCGCGCCCCACCGAGGCGCCGAACAGGTGCGAGACGATGGTCCCGCCCAGCACCAGCGGCGCCAGGCGCAGCGGCACCACCTGCTTCGGATCGTGGATCTCGTCGATCAGCAGGTTGTTGCCCGCTTCCACCGAACGGCCAAAGCGCAGATAGATCCAGCCGACCGCAAAGCCGGCCAGCGGCAGCAGCCAGACGACGGCGGGATGGGTCTGGCGCCACGCGGTGGCGGCATCCAGCGCGAACAGGAACAGCGCCGACGCGGAACCGGCCAGCACGGCGACGAGGCTGGCAATCACGGTCCACTTGGCGAGATAGGAGAATGGCTGGGTCAAGGTCGGGCCATCGTAGCAAAGGAACGCTGGCCCGGCAAGGCGCATGCAGTGCGCTTCAGAACCAGGCCACCAGTTCCAGCGCCACGCTGCGCCGCACATGCGTGCGGTAGGCCACCTCGGTCACTTCGCCGTGTCCGCCGCCGAACAGGTTGTTGCCGGTGAGCGATAGCGACAGCGCGGGACGCAGCTTCCAGCCGAAGCGCATGTCCACTGCCGTGTAGGCCGGCACGTCCGGATCGGACAGCGCTCCCACCCGGCGCAGCGCCACGTCCAACTCGCGCTCCCCGCTCATCTGCCAGCTGGAACGCAGCGAAGCGGTATAGGCCGGGTCGCGGCCGGTGCGCTTGAGCGAGGCGCCAAGATCGACCACGCCGGGCTTGAGCCAGGTGTCGGTGTGCTGCGCCGTCACCGCGCCGCGCAGGCGCCAGGACGGCGTGAGCTGCCAGCTGGCCCACGCTTCCAGGCCGCGCGAGGCGCCCATTAAGCCGTTGGCGAATTTCAGCTTGAGCTGGCCCGGCACCTGCTCTTGCGAGTGCAGGTCGTCGTACAGCGCGCGGTACAGATTAATCGAATACAGCAGGTCCGGCCCCGCCTGGCTGCGGATGCCCAGCTCGAAGAAGCGCGCCACTTCGGACTGGAAGTCCGGCCCGCCCACCAGCAGGTGGGGCGGCACGCCGGGCACCACCGGGTCGCGGTCCAGGCGGGACGGTGCGCGCACCGTGCGCGACACCGCGCCCCACAGCATGCTGTCCGCGCCCACCTTCCAGGCCAGGCGGGCATTGGGCAGGAATTCGGTGCCGGTATAGCCGTTGCGCTCGGCCCGCAGGCCCAGCGTCAGGCGCCAGGCGTCGCCCAGCGCCACTTCATCCTGCGCGAACACGCTGGTCCACTTGGATTTCTGGCGCGCCGGCAGGAAGCCGAAATACACACTGTTCTGTAGCTGGTCGTCCGCGTGCCGGTACTGCGCACCGAAGGCCAGTGCGTGGCGGCCGGCGGGCGCCATCGTGTACTGGGTTTGCAGGTCCAGGATGTCCAGCGTCTCGTTGAAGAACGGCGGCACGTCGCGCTCGGTGCGGTCGTAATAGGCCTGCGCGCTGAGGGTGCTGCCGCCCAGCTGGCGGGTCCAGCGCGCCAGCAGATTGCCGCCGCCCAGTTCCAGCTCCCCCAGCGGGACGGTCAGCCCGGTAACGATGATGCTGCCCGGCAGGGGATGTCCTTTGCGGGCGCGGTAGGCATCGCCCTGCACCGTGTAGCCATCGGCCCCCTGCCGCCAGTCGGCGCGGAAGCCGGCCTGCGCCTTGTGCCAGGCGTCGTTGATCTGCTTGCCGGACGCGGTCTCCGTGTTCTGCACCGAGAACGCCTTGCCATAGATGCGGTAGGCGCCGTTCTCGCCCAGGGCCGCGCCGTAGCGCGCCGTGCCGTCCTTGCGCGCGTTGCCGCCGCTGAGCGCGACGCGCCCGCCCTGCGTGGCGCTGGCCGGCCTGGTGATCACGTTGATCACGCCATTCACCGCATTGGTGCCCCACAGCGTGCCGCCAGGCCCGCTCACCACTTCAATGCGTTCGATGTCGTCCAGCGGCACATCCTGCGCGTCCCAGAACACGCCGGCAAACAAAGGGGTATAGGCCGAGCGGCCGTCGACCAGCACCAGCAGCTTGTTGTTGTCGCCGGCGAAGCCGCGCGCGGTCACCACATGGGTTCCGGAACTGACTTGCATGACTTGCAGATTGGGGGCCAGGCGCAAGGCCTCAACCAGGCTGGCGGCGCCGGAGCGGCGCAGGTCGGCGGCAGAGATCACGTAGACTGCGGCGGGCGCATCGGCCAGGGGTTCTTCGCGTTTTGATACGGAGGTGATGCGGACGGCCCCGAGTTCTTCCAGCGACATGCCGGTCAAGTTGTCCTGAACAGGATAGGCAAGGGCCGCATGAGGGAAGAGGCTAAGCGCCACGCCGGTCAGACAGCGTTTCAAGGCCATAAGCACACTCCCGCGTATCAAACTCTGAAACACATCATACGCGTTTTGACGCGGCATCGGCCGATGCAGCGTCAATGTCGCCGTTTTTTTTACTTTTCAACCGCCGGCGCGCGGCCCAGCGGCTGCTCCATGTTGGCCAGATACCACGACAGCGTGGACATCACCGCGACGTGGCGGCGCAAGTTCTCCGGGTCCACCTTGTCCAGCGTGTCGGCCGCAGTGTGGTGGTAGTGGAAATAGGTCGAGGTGTCCACTTCCGGCTGGAACAGCGGCACGCCGTCCTTCTCCAGCAGGAACAGGTCGGCCGCGCCGACGTGGTCGCGGCGCGTGAAGACGCCGGCGCCGATCGGCAGCAGCGCCGCCTGTACCGGCGCGAAGTACTTCACGGCCTTCGGCTCCACGCTGCCCATGATGCCGAACGGACGGCCGGCGCCGCCGTCGCTTTCCATGGCGGCGAACTGCTTCAGGATGGTGCCCTTGTTGGCTTCGTGGTAGGCGCTGCCGCCGCGCGTGCCGTTTTCCTCGTTCATCCATGCGATCATGCGGATGGTGCGGCGCGGCTGCAGCTTGAGCGCCTGCAGCGTTTGCAGCACGCCCATGGCGCCAGCCACGCCGGCGCCGTCGTCATGCGCGCCGGTGGCCAGGTCCCACGAGTCCAGGTGGCCGGAGACGATCACGATTTCATCGGCCTTGTCGGTGCCCGGCAGGTCGGCAATGACGTTGAAGCTGTCGGCGTCGGGCAGGTTCTGCGGCGTCAGCGTCAGGTGCATTTTCACCGGGCCGCGCTTCAGCAGGCGGGCGATCAGCATGGAGTCCTCCGCCGTCACTGCCGCCGCCGGAATGCGGTCGGCCTCGCTGAGCGCGGTGGCGCCGGTATGGGCCAGGCGGAAGTCCGCGCCACCCACCGAGCGCACCAGGAACGCCGCCGCCCCCATTTGCGAGGCCACTTTCGGACCCTGGGTGCGGAAACGCGAACCGTGGCCGTAGGCCGGGCCGGCCAGGCCGCGGTCGGCCATCTCCTGGTCGAACTTGACGTCGAACAGCACGATGGCGCCCTTCACTTCGGCGGCACGCGCCTTCAGTTCGTCAAAGTCGCGCACCACGATCACCGGCGCGGTGATGCCGGCGGCCGGCGTGGCGCCGGAGCCGCCCAGCGCCGTCAGCACCACGCGCTGGCTCAAGCCGGCCGGACGGCCCGCGTAGTCCACCAGCTCCGCCTTCTCTTCGCCGCGCACCCAGTGCGGCACCTTCACCGGCTGCAGGGTCACTTTGGCGCCCAGCTTGCGCATGGCGTCGGCCACCTGGTCCACGGCTGCCGCCGCGCCACGCGAGCCGGACAGGCGCGGGCCGATCAGGTCCGTCATGTCGGCCAGGCGCTCGAAGGCGTAATCACTTTTCATCGCTGCGTCGCGGATCTGTCCCAGGGTGGCGGGGTCGTTGGCTGGGGCGGCGATCGCGCCGGCGCTCAGCATGCAGCTCATCAAAACGGTCAAAACGGTTTTCATGCGGGTCCTATGTTCGGTATCACGCCAGGGATAGCGGCGAGGACGGAAACGATAACGTATTTAATAATGTTGCGCACGAGTTTTTGGATTTACACTAAAGCTTCCTGGACTGCCGGAAGCCGCCATGCTTAAAGGACAACTGTGCACGCTGCGCCACCTGCTCACCGCCGACCTGAACGCCTTCATCGCCCTGGTCAACGACTTGCCCTCGCGCGGCGACTATTTTTCGCAGCAATTCAAGTCGCCCGAAGCCATGCGCAAGGAATTCATGCAAAACGGTTTCGTCACCGACGACAGTGAGCTGTTCGTGGTGGAGGACCGCGCCCACCATATCGTCGGCGTCATCACGCACTTCAAGAGCCGCACGCCGACCACGCGCGAGATCGGCTACCGGCTGCTGGAACCGGCACTGGCCGGGCGCGGCTACATCAGCGAAGCGCTGCAACTGCTAGTCGATCACCTGTTTAAAGTACAAGTATGGCACCGGCTGGAGCTGCTCACGGCGCCCGAAAACGCCGGCTCGGTGCGCATCGCGCAAAAGTGCGGTTTCAGCGAGGAAGGCAGGCTGCGCGGGGCCTTCTTCATCAACGGGCGTTATCAGGATGTCAGCGTCTACAGCCTGCTGCGGCCCGAATGGGAGGCGCGGCGCACGGCTTTGTAAGAATGTGTATATTCGTGCCGTGCGCGTGGCAGAGTTGGCTATAGTGGTACGCATACGACGGCGACACGACCATTCCGGTCCTGGCCGAGCAAAGGGGAACACCATGCTGATCAAAAAATTCCTGGGTGCGGTAGCAGTGCTGGCCACCGTTGCCGTCTCGTCCACGGCCATGGCTGCGGGCGACCGTGATTTCAACACCGCCGCCGGCGCCGTGATCGGCGCGGCCATCGGCAGCCAGAACGGCTCGGGCGGCGCGGTGGTCGGCGGCCTGGTTGGCGCGGCAGTGGGCAATAGCCTGAGCAGCGGCCGCCACCATGGCGGCGGCTACGTCTCCACCCGCGTGTACGCCCAGCCTGCCCCGGTGTACTACGCGCCGGCGCCGCAGCCAGTCTACTACGCACCGGCGCCGCGCTATTACGAGCCTGCCGTGGTGTACGTTGAACCGGCCCGCCCGCGCTATTACCGCGAATCGCGCCGCGACTACTACTACGACCGTGGCTACGACCGCGGCTATGACCGTGGCCACCACCATGGCCACGGCCGTGGTCACGGCCACCGCTGATCCTATCCCTGTAGGACCCCTTGACGGCCTGCGCCTCGCGCCCAGGCCGTTTTTTTACGTCCCTCCGCTAGCTCTCCGCGACGGCATGCCGCCGTGTGGGGAGTACCATGACAGCCAGCGACACCATCATTACCCTTGAACTGGGCCACTACCGCCTGCGCGAGCGCATCGGCGGTTCGGCCTATGGCGTCATCTGGCGCGCCGAGGGGCCGCGCGGCACGCGCGATGTGGCGCTCAAGCTGATCAACGAAGCGCAAATGGCGCGCGCCCTGCCCGCGCAGCGCGAACGCTGGATCGCCAGCGCCGAAACCGAGATCGCCTTCCTGCAGCTGCTGGAACCCTGGGACGAGCGCCATATCGTGCGTCTGCTTGACAGCGGCTGGCACAACGGCCTGCCTGTGCTGGCGCTGGAACTGCTGGACTGCGACCTGGGGCGCCACATGAAAACGCTGTGCGGCCGGGGCGCGGCACTGCAGCCGGAACGCCTGCTGGCATGGATGGCGCAACTCAACCAGGCGCTGGCCAAGGTGCACCAGTACGGCTGGCGCTACCTGGACCTGAAGCCCGGCAACGTGCTGGTCGACGCACAGCTGGGCACCGTCAAGCTGGCCGACTTCGGCACCAACCGCCGCCTGGACGCGCTCGGCGACCACACTTATACCGGCACCGCCAATTGGCAGGCGCCCGAACAATTCTTCCCGAGGGACGGGGGCGGCTACGCCACCGGGCGCCAGAGCGACTACTTCGCCTTGGGCGCGCTGTTCTACTTCATGGCGACCGGCGCCCAGCTGCGCTACTGCGGCGCATGCGGCCATGCCTATCGCGAGCATCGCACGGCAGGCGCCAGCCTGCTGCTGCGCCAGCATGGCGGCCTGCCCGCCATCCTGCAGCAGGATGAGGAAGCCTTGTTCGCGCAGGCCTTTGCCGGCACCGACGGCGCTGCGGAGGATCGTCCGGCCGGCAGCGCAGCAGCCGACGCCGCGCTCCGGCTGCTGCGCCACCTGCTCGCAGCTGAACCGCAAGCACGTCCGCGCCACGCGATCGACATCAGCCGCCAGCTTGCGCTTATTGGTGTCACAGGCAGCAGGACGCCGGCCGGCCCGGCGCCGCATGCCGCCTACGCCAACTGGACGCCGCGCGCGCCGGCCGCGCTGTCGCCGGCACAGGCCGGCCATTGGTGGGGGAAAGCGGCCGGCCGGGGCCACGCGCATGTCCACGCCAACTGGCATAGCGACGCGGAGGCATGATGCGGGGGCGCCTTTTCGCCGCCACGGCCGCAGCGTTGCTGCTGCTGACGGCCCTGCAGGCATGGGCCCTGCTGCGTGCGCCCGCAGCCTGGCACCCTGCCGCCATTGAAGTGCGCCTCGCGCCCGGCGGGCAGGCCACGCTAGGTGAGCGTGAGCTGGCCGCGCCGCAGGCCGAGCGCATCCACGTGCAGCTGCGCCGCGACGCGCAAGGGGCCTGGCTGCTGCGCAACCTGAGCACATCGCGGCCGGTTGTCCTGCACCGCGGCGCCGAAGATAAACGCATGGGCAGCGCGGCGCTGGCCGGCGCCGGCAGCTTCCAGGTCGGCGCCGCCGTGTTCCACCTGGACGCCGGCGGCACGGACAGCGGATCGGCCGCCTTCCAGTACGGGGGCAGCAGCTGGCGCTACGACGGCGCCACCCTGTACCGCGACGGCAGTGCCCAGCCTGCCTGTCCGGACGCGTCGCCGGCCGCGCGTATGGCCTCGCTGTGGAACCGCACGGCACCGCGCGCCCTGACGCTGGCGCGGCCGCTGGTCTTCGGCGGCAACCTCCATTGCGGCAACCGGCTCGGGATCAAGGGCGTTACACCAGCCACCGCCATGCTGGCCCGCAGCGGCGGGCCGCTCGAGTTCAGCGGCGGCAGCCAGGACGACGGTTACACCGCCCTGCGGGTCGGACGTGCTGGAGCATGGACCAGCCTGCGGCAAGCAGAGCAGCCGTTGGCCGGCGTAAGCGCTTTCAGCATCGGCCGTACGCGCTTTCAACTCGGCGCCGGCACCCTCGCGCCGCAGGCCGGCAGCGATGTGCTGACGCTGGCCCCGACCCGGCATGTCACGCTGTTCACGGCGCCCGACGTCCGGCTCGCGCCGCAAGTCAGCTGGCAATGGCAGCGGCGCGCACTGTGGAATTTCCTGCAGGCCCCCGTCGTGCTCGCCCTGCTCGCCAGTGCCATCAGCGCCCTCGCCTTCGCGCATTTCGCCAAGCCGGGCGGTGCAGCCGCCACCGGGCGTCCCGGACCACCCGCAGGCGCGGCTGGGACGGGCGACATCGGTGGCATGGGTGGCAGCGATTGCGCGGCGGGACGGGGCCGCAAGGCTCGCAGGGCTTACGCGGCCAATGTGGCACAGGCCATTGCAGCGGCCGCATTGCTGCTTGCCGGCGGCGCGGCGATCGTGGCGCAACGCGCCGGGCATCCCGCCGGCGCGGCATGCTCGCTGCTGCTGGGCGCCGCCGGCCTTGCCTTGTGGATGCTCACGCCCCGGCGCCTGTCGTTCCCGGTCGCCGCAGCTCTGCTGCTGCTGGCCGCCGGCCTGCTGGCGCAGCTCGAACTCGGCCTCGGCGCCAGCGTCTCTTCCTGGCTGCGCTACTACCAGAAAAGCACCGCCCTGCTCGCGGTGGGCAGCGGCGCGGGAGCGCTATGGCTGCTGTGGAGCCGCAACGCACCCGCCACAATGCCCCAGCGCAGCATGGAATGGCTGCTTGCCCTGCTCGCCGCCGCCGCGCTCGCGTCGCTGGCCGCGCAAGTGCTGTGGGGCGACGAAACCGGCGTGTTCGACCTGCAGCCGGTAGAACTGGCCAAGCTTGCATTGAGCGCGCTCACCGCCCACTGCCTCGCGCTGCGCATGGGCTGGAACGATCCCGGTTATCCCCAGACAGGTAAGGCGGCCCGCTGGCTGCAGCTGGCCGCGCCGGCGCTGCTGTTTGTGGCCCTGCTCGGTCTCGCGCTGATCCAGGTGGACGACTTCTCGCCGCTGATCCTGCTGCTGGTGTGGAGCTTGTCGATGGCCTTCGCCTACGCCATGGCGGCCGGCAAGCGCGCAATGGCCGCCGCACTGGCGTGCGCCGGTCTCGCGGCAGTGGCGGCCATCGCCCTGGTGCGCGACGCGGGTGCCGACGGCGTGGCGCAATGGCCGCTGGCCGGCAGCTTCTATGCGGACCGCTTCCAGGTCTGGCTCGCACCCGCGTCCCATCCCCACACCGGCCAGCAATTGCTGCTCGGCGCCCGCGCCATCGCCGACGGCGCCTGGTGGGGCGCGGACAGCATGCTGGGCCTGCGCTCGCTCGGTTTGTCCGCCGGCGCCGCCGTCAACATCCCCGCGGTGCAGGACGACTTTGCGCCCGCCTTCTTCCTCAACCGCCACGGCTTGCTCGGCGCCATGTTGCTGTGGATGGGCCAGGCCGCGCTGGTGGCCGGCCTGCTGCACGTCGCCGCGCGCGCCTGCGTGGCAGCAGCAGCGGCGCGCGACTTCCGCCTGGCCTGGCTGGGCCGCTTCCGCTGCTTCGCGCTCTGCGGCGGCGCAGCTTTCGTGTTCGGACATCTGCTGCTGTCCTGGGGCACCAATCTCGCCATCTTCCCCATCATGGGCCAGCCCATGAGCTTCCTGTCCGCAGGCGGCAGCCATTTACTGTTTTTCCTGTGCCCCCTGCTAGCCTGCTGTGCGGTCAGCGCGCAATCTTTAGAGGAGAATGAACATGCCGATCTACGTCCAACATGAAGTCCTGGGCCGGATTCCCGACGTCTTCAACGCCGAGGCGATCTGGCAGGCGCCGGGCCTGGCGCTGTTCTCGCGCCGCCCGCTGCTGCGCGACTTGCTGGAGCGCAGCCCGCGCGAACATCGCGGCCGCGCCGCCACCCGCTGCTTCTCGCATGTGACGCTGATGCTGCCGCAAGAGGAAGTCGATGACGACTACCATCTCACGCGCGGCAACCGCGCCCGCGAACTGGCGCAAACGCTGACCGCGCTGCACCAGAAGGATTTCGGCGACCTGCTCGGCAGCGACCAGGTGCGTTACGACGTGCTGGGCAAGGAAGAGCTGGCGCCCGGCGAAGTGGAGGTGCGCTTCGGCCACGCGGTCTATCTACCCGCAGCCAATGAAAAGGCGCTGTTCAACGTCAGCGTATCGCGCGACAGCGCGGTGTGGAAACCCGTGTGCGCCGTGTATCCCAGCCAGCGCCTTGCGCTGATTGGCGGCAGCGAGCACATGGCGAGCTTCGCCGCCAGCGGCTGGCCGTTCGGCGACGACGGCGCCATCCTGCTGCTCAATGACGGCCCGGACGCACAGCCCGTGGTGCAGATGCGCCCCAAGGACGCTTTCAACTGCAGTTTCGATGCCAGCCAGGGCCACTATGTCATCACTTCGAAACGCGGCACCGTCGATGCGCAGGGTGTGCCGGCGCGGCTGCTGCTGAAGATCACCCGCAGCAGCTCCGCGCCAGTGTCCGCGCCCCGCATGGCGGACGCCAACTGGGCAATCCCGGCAGCGCCGCAGGCAGCTGCGGCGCCGCGCGGCGGCGCGGAGAGCGCCCCTGCCAGCGCCGGCGCCGGCGCCAGCATCCCGGCCATGCCCGCTGCTACGGCCCCGGTCACGGCCCGCCCCGCAGTCTGGCAAGCCCGTCCGCCACTGACGGCCGACAGTGCGGAGCTGACTGCCATTCCCCTGCCATCGCGGTCCCCAGCTGCGCGCAGCGCCGACGCGGACGCCACCGATGCGACTTACGCGCCGGTGGTGCGGCGCCAGCGCGTCAGCCTGGTGGCACTGGCGTTGCCGCGCCTGAGCCGCTACCGCGACACCGGCGCCAGCACCCTCGAGGTGCCTTTCAGCCACGCACTTGGCCTGAATGCGGATCCGGCGGCGGCCAAGGCGATCAGCTTCCTGGTCAACGACAGCGACGAACTGTACGCCTGCACCGACAACGGCCGCCAGCGCATCACCGCGCCGGCCAGCTTCACGCCGGTGGACGCGCGCGCCATCCGCCTGCTGCCGGCACCGCCCGCGATGGCCGAGCGCTATTGCGCCACGCTATGCCTGGCACAGCCGCTCAGCAACACCATCGCAGCGGGTGCGCGCCTGCAGTTTGGCCGCAGCTCGCCGGCACTGGCGGCGCTGCGCGTGCTCGACTCGCCAAGCTTCCTGAACCAGGGCCAGCACGGCCAGACCGGCAACGGCGGCAGCGGCGGCAACGGCGGCAGCGGCGGCGCCAGCGCCGACCGCATCGGCCTGTCGCGCAACGCCTTCAGTTTCGAGGCGGCGCCACAGGGCTTCAAAATCGGCCGGCTGGCAGCCTCCCAGGCGTTGTATCACCTGGACGAGCACTTGGAGTTCGTCGCCAGCATAGGCGAAGCGAGCGCGGAGGCGCCCTACCTGCTGCCCGCAGGCCACCACCTCGTCGCCGGCCACTACGTGCTGCGATTCGACGCGTGAGCCGAGCCATGCACCTGGTCTCCTACTACGGCGCGGCGGCCTGGCTGGCCGGACTGGCCATCACCCTGGTGCTGGCCTCCTGGCTGACGCCGCGTGCCTGGTGGCGCCGCCCCACCGTGCGCAACCTGTGCATCGCAGGACTGGGCGCCTGGGCCTGCGGCAGCCTGATACTGCACGTCGCCCGCGCCCCGCTGCCGCAACTTGCGCAATCGGGATTGCCGACCGCCTTCGCACCGGCCAGCGCAGCAGCAGCGGCGGAAACGCCAACAGCCGGCCGCGCCGGCGGCGCAGGCAGCACGGCCGGCCCTTCGCGAGCCGCCGGATCCCGCAGCACCGCGCTGCATCCTTTCCGTGTGCACCGCGACCTGAACCTGCGCGCCGCCGCCAGCGTGGACGCGCCGCGCCTGGCCCTGGTGCCGGCCGGCGCCAGCGTGGTGCCAACCGGCGTGCGCTCCGGCGACTGGTGGGAAGTGCGCGCCGTGGCGGACGGCGCCGCCAGCACCGGCTGGGTAAGCAGCCTGTGGCTACGGCGCACGGCGGAATGAGCATGGCATCCCTGTTCGAAACACTCGACTTCGGCCCATCCCTCGACATCGCAGCCCACAGCGCCGCCAGCGCCGGTACCAACGCCTCCCAGCTCTTGGAAAACCAGGACAACCTGGTCCTGATCGACGCCAACGGCCGCGCCGTCATCCTGCACGCGCAGGTCGAACGCGCGCTGCAACTGCCCAACTGGCCGCGCGGGCACGTGCGCCTGGCCGTACTGGACGGCATGGGCGGCCACGGATACGGACGCCAGGCCGCGGAAGCGGTGGCCGCCGGCCTGCTGCGCATGCCCGCCTGCGCCTCGCTGGACGAACTCACCGCCCGCCTCGACGCGCTGCACGCGCAGCTCCAGCAGCAGTTCAGCGTCCCGGGGGATTCCGCCCATGCCGGCCATAGCCACCGCCCCGGCACCACGCTCACGCTGCTGGAGCTGCCGGCCGGGCAGGTGCCACTGCTCTACCATGTGGGCGACTCGCGCTTGTACGAGATCACGCGCGAGCACGCGCAAGTGCTCACCATCGACCACGTTCCGGCCACGGCTTTCGCGATGCAAGGCATGCTGGACGCGCGGGAGTGGTGGCGCCAGGTGCACGGCGAACACCGGCCCCAGATTGCCCAGGCCTTCATCCTCGGGAACGCCTTCGCCGATCCGCAGCGGCTGGACGACGCGCTGTGCGCGCTCGGCGGCGCGCACTTGCCGGGCTTTTTGCAGCCGCTGGCCGACCGCCGCGCCCTTGCGGTGCGCAGCGAAGCGATTTATCTGCTGGCCACGGACGGCTTCTGGGCCTGCCACCGACCGCAGGAATGGATTGCGCGGTGGCCGCAGCTGCTGGGCGGCGCGGCATCGGCTGCCGACGCGGTCCACGCACTGTTCGGCAACTACCGGACCGCGCCGCCGCCCGGCCTGCATCTTGACAACCTGACAGCCATCGCGCTGCGTTTCGGCACTGGCCGCAGCCTTGTCAATATTGACGAAACAGCACTGCCGGCAGCCACTCTGCTGCCATTTTGATCACGCCGATGTTGCAGGCCCGCCCGGATGGTTCAGGCAGGCGCAAATAATGCCCGGAACCGTTGCCACGGACCAGCAAAAGCGCGTAAGCTCTCGTTTATGCCGCCGGTCCTACAGCCATGAAAAAATGCAGCAATCCTGACCACCCGCACTGCACTTTCTGGGTCCTGCCCGGAGAAGACGCTTGCGCGGGCGGACATCAGCAGCCTGCAGCCGCCTCCACCAGTTACGAACTACTGAGTGCGATGCGCAACGCCCGCGCCGCCTCGCCGGCCGCGGTGCTCAGTCACGCAGGTAATGCTCCGGCCGGCGCACCCGCCTACCAGACCGCGCGTCCCCGTCCGCAGCTGCACATCAGCGGCTTCGACCCGCGCGCCGCAGGCGGGCGCCAGACCCTGAAAATGGAATTGCGCGGCATGCCGGAAGACTGCGCGCCGCAACTGGCGATTCAACTGCAGTCCGAGCTGATCCCCAACGGCGCCTCGCGCCAGCAGTTCGTGCGCGCAGCGGACGGCGGCTGGCGCCCCGCCTTTGTCGAATTCACATCGAAAAACAAGGAGCACGGCCAGTACCAGATCAGCGCCGAGATCCTGAGCCAGCACGCCGGCATGCCCACGCGCCGCTGGGAATGCGTATTCGTCATCCTGGTGCCGCGCCTGGACGCGACGCTCACGGAAATTCACCGCATCTTCCTCAGCACGCACAAGAATGTGCGCGTGATGGCCGATGACGCCTCCATCGCCCGCCTGAACGTGAGCGGCGGCGCGCAGGGCGGCGAAAACCTGGATATCGACGTTACCGCCCGCAACGCCGGCATCGCCCACGTCAGCCTGGACGGGCCGCAAGGCAAAGTGGACATGGGGTTCTCCACCATCGCCTGGGACGAGGACCTGATCGAAATCGCCGTGCCGCGCAGCGAACCGGTGCATCCGCACCCGTCGACGGCGGCCAGCTTCGTCAACGCCGCCCCGGAAGCCGGTGCGCAGCGCCAGATCCGTCTGTTCGCAATGGAAGAATGCGTGCTGGGACGTTTTGAACTGGTGGACCCGGAGGCTGACGTGCTGCTGCAGCACTTTGCCGATGCCGGCCCGGACGCCAACGGCCTCACGCGCCGCCTGTCCGGCCGCCACGCGGTGATCCGCCGCATTCCGGCGCCGCATGGCGGCGGCTTTGAAATTGAAGACGTGTCGCGCTACGGCGTGCTGCTGGATGGCGTCTGGCCGGGCAAGAACAAGCCGGTGCGGCTGCGCCAGGGCATGCGCATCGAGATGAGCGCCAGCATCAAGGGCATCGTGGTGCTGCAAGTGTCGGCCATCATGCCGCACGGCGTGATCCTGCACCGCATCGACCAGGGCGCGCACGCGGAATGCCTGTTCCTGCTGGCGCCGAACTGCCATCCGGGCTACCCGATGCCGGGCTTCCAGGCCACGCCGCAAGCTGCCGCGCTACCGCTGATACTGCACCACGACGGCGGCTTCTGGCACCTGGACCAGCTCACCGGCAAGGAAACCGCGCTGGCCCCGGCCGCGTCGATGGAAAAGCTGAGCCGCGTGCCGCGCCTGACGCGCTTCGCCAGCGAACCGTATCCGGAAAGCTGGATTATCCGCACCGGTGCGCAAGACCTGCACAGCACCGTCACCGCGCAGGACATGCACACCGCCTGACCGTCATTACAGCGGGGTCGGCTCCTTGCCGGCCGGACGCTTGGGCAGCGGAATGCGCTCGGTTTCGCCGGACACCGCCGGGAAACGCTGCGCTTCCCAATCCTCGCCCGCCTGCACCACGCGTTCCTTGCGCGACGAGACAAAATTCCAGAACATGAAGCGGTGCCCGTCCAGCGGCTCGCCGCCTATCACCACCAGCTGCGCGGCCGAACTTGCCCGCACGCGCTGCGCGCTGCGCGTGTCCAGCAGCGCCATGGTGTGCAGCGCCAGCGGCACGCCGTCGATTTCCAGCTCGCCGCTGATGGGGTAGATGGCCGCTTCGGCCGGCAGTCCCGCCAGGCCGATTTCCTGCCCCGCCTGCAGCGCCACGTCCAGGTACAGCGTCTGGCTATAGGTCTTGACCGGCGATGTCTTTCCGAAGGCGGTGCCGATCAACACCCGCACGCTGGCGCCGTCCACCTGGAACGACGGGATGTGGGCCGACGGGGTGTGCTCGAAACACGGCTCGCATTCCTCGTGCTCTTTCGGCAGCGCCACCCACAGCTGCAGGCCATGCGTGCGGTGCGGCTGGTCCACCAGGTCCTTGGGGGTGCGCTCGGAATGAACAATGCCCTTCCCGGACGTCATCAGGTTGATCGCGCCCGGCTCGATGCGCTGCACCGTCCCCAGGCTGTCGCGGTGGTCCATCGCGCCTTCGAACAGATAGGTCACGGTGGCCAGGCCGATGTGCGGGTGCGGACGCACGTCGTGGTCCGAACCCGGCGCCACGTCGATCGGGCCGAAATGGTCGAAGAAGATGAACGGGCCGACTGCCTGCTTTACCGCCGAAGGCAGATAGCGGCGCACGATGAAGCCGCCGCCGAGGTCCTTGTCGTGGCCCTTCAGGATATTGGAAATAGTCATGACGCTTATCTCTTCCTTTACGCCAGTACCGTGCTGATCTCGGTGGTGACCGCCGTCATCAGCTTGTGGACCGGGCATTTCTGCGCGGCGGACAGCAATTCGGCACGCTGGGTTTCGCTCAAGTCGCCGCTCAGGTGCACGGTGGCGGCCAGGCGGTACACGCCCTTGCGCTCCTCGCTGTCGTCGCGCTCCGTGGTCACTTCCACGTTCTCCAGCGGATAGCCCTTGCGCCTGGCGTACCACACCACGGTGAGCGCCTTGCAGGCACTGATGGCCGCGTCGTACAGGTCGTGCGGCGACGGGCCGGCGTCGTTGCCGCCCTCTTCCACCGTGCCATCCACCGAAATGATGTGGTTGCGCACGTGGGCGATATGCCGCATCGGCAGCGATTGGTCACGGATTACTTTGATTGCCATAGGGGCTCCTCGCATGCATAAGTCTTGGAAGCCACAATGTACACCGTTTGCCCGCCCTTCGCCTATCCCATTCGCCCATCTCGCAGAATGCACTTTGCATGACTTGCCTCAAACAGCGGCCGCTTAAGACTGGCAATCGGCACTTGCGCTTCTTAAAGTCAAAAGATACCAGGCCAACCGTGGAGACCATCATGAGCGAAATTACAGGCGCCATCGATTTGAGCAAAATACCGGAAGACGAATTCGACCCAGAGCTGGACCTGCGCGTGGCAGTGGTGCGCGACGGCGCGGTGCTGGGCTCCACCGTGGTCAAGGCCGGCAACCGCCGCGAGCCCGTGCGCTTCGCGGTGCAGTTCGAGGCGCCGCTGCTGCCCGGCGCCACGCTGCCATGCCCTGTGCGGCTGCTGGCCGGCCCGGACCTGGACGACATGGAACTGATGGGTATCGATACCCTCTCCCACGTGGTGGACCTGGCCGGGCAGCGCGCCGATCCGGACAGCGGCGGCGACACCGGGCAAGGGGTGGAGCCATCGCCAAACGCCAGTTACGAAGTCAAGGTGGATGTGGGCATCCTTGTGGTGGACATCTCGATCTACAACTGCTGGCTGTTCTGCTGCCGCACCTACACGCTGCGCGGCCGCGTCGTGTGCCGCCGCTGGCAGTACAATCCCGCCACCGGACAGTGGAGCTTCTGCGATGCGCCCGTGCCCGGCGCCACCGTCGAAGCGTACGACGTGGACCGTTTCTTCTTCTGGTACCACCGGGACCTGATCAAGTCCGCCGTCACCGACGTCAACGGCAACTTCGTGATCCGCTTCCGCTGGTGCTGCCTGCGCTGGCGGCCATGGCTGCTGCAGAGCTGGGCCCTGGATCCGGACATGCTGAACCAGATCCAGGAGCTGCTGGCGCGCGCCGGCCTGCGCCTGCCGCCGGCCCCGCCCGGCCCCGGCCCCGACCCGCTCTACCTGCAGCAATTGGCCGCGCAAGCCAGCATGGCGCCCAAGAGCCGCATGCCGGCTGCGCCCGGCGTGGTGGACGAGCCCATGTCGGCCGAAACGCTGATGGCGGTGCTGCCGCCGTCACCCGAACTGGCGGCGCTGCATATCTGGCCATGGTGGGACCGCAACGACTGCGCACCGGACGTGGTGTTCCGCGTGACCCAGCTGTGCGGCGACACGCTGCGCGTGATACGCAATGAAAGCAACGCGCAGATCCGCTGGGACATCCCGGCCAACCTGCACGTCACGCTGCTGGCCAACAGCCTGGCCTGCTGCCTGCCGTCCTGCTTCGATCCCGAATGCCCGGAATGCCTGAAAGTGACCTTTGTCGGCTGCACCGCCACCGAGCAGATCGGCGTCACGGCCGGTCCGCCGGACCTGCGCGGCTACGCCTACCCGGCGCTGACGCTGGACCGGCCCTTCTACGGCTCGCTGCAGATACGCGGCGGCGTGGGCAGCGACGTCGACTACTTCAAGGTGCAGGTGTCGCGCAACGGCGGCCCGTGGAGCGACCTGGCGGAGCCGGCCTTCGGCGGCTTCACGCGCAGCTACTGGGACGGCAGCAGCGCGGTGGTGGCCCCGGCGCCAGCCTTCACTCCCATACTCAAGAACGGCCAGACCGTAATGGTCACGCGCCGCCACTATGAGGACCTGCATCCGGCCATTCCCCGCTTCGGCGGCGCCGTCATCTGGTACGACTACGACACGCTGTTCTACTTCGACACGCTGGCCAACCCTGGCCTGACGCCCGACGCGCTGTACCAGCTGCGCTTCGTCGGCTACTCGGCCGACGCGGCCGACAACCTGGTGCTGTCGAGCGAACGCATCCTGCCCAGCTGCGGCCAGCAGACCACCGAGTCGGTCTACATCCGCATCGACAACCAGGCCAACGTGCATCCGCTGCCTACCGCCCTGCATCCCTGCGGCCCCGGCACGGTGCACGACTGCACCGTGGAGCCGGACTGCCATATCCGCCAGATCTGTGTCAACGAAGGCACGCCCGGCCAGTACTGCATCAGCGCCTGCGACATGGTGCGGCTGAGCACCAACGACACGCTGACGGTGCACTTCAGCGTGACCGTGCCGCCGACTACGGAGGACGGCCACCTGGGCGCCTACACCATGACGGCGGAGTACGGCGTGGCGCAGACCTTCGATATCGGCACCGGCCTGCACGGCACCTTCGTCGCCGACCCTACCTTCGAAGTGGGACCAAGCTACGCGGAAGCGCTGATGCAAGGGGCGCCGCGTCCGCACTGGTACGGCGGCCACTACAAGGTAACGCTGCGCGGCAGCGACTTCGAGCGCTGCTGCGCCTACATCCTGCGGCTGCGGGCATGGAAGCGCACCGCCAACTGCAACGATCCGAGCCAGGTGCACCGCAACGAGTTCGAGGTCGCGTTCACCATCCTGCGTCCCGAACTGTGCCCGGATGTATGCCCGGAACCGGGAGAAACGCAGCCGGGCTTGGCGGGCGCCGGTGCCGCCGCCACTGGCCGCGCTGGCGCCCCGGGTGCGCCGAACGTGCGCGGCTGAGGCGGCGGGACATGGCCGGCGCCTGGTACGAGCTGCTGCTCGCCGTGCTGGCCGTGTGGCGGGTGACCCACCTGCTGCACGCCGAAGACGGGCCGTGGGATGCGGTGGCGCGCCTGCGCGGCTGGGCTGGCGACGGCGTCCTCGGACGCGCCATGGACTGCTTCTACTGCGCGAGCCTGTGGGTGGCGCTGCCGGCCGCCGCCATGCTAAGCAGTAGCTGGCAGCATTTTGCACTGCTGTGGCCCGCGCTGTCCGCCGCAGCGATCACGCTCGAGCGCGTGCGCGGCGCGCTGCGGCAAGAGGAGAATTAAATGGGATGCTGCGGAAGCAAGCGCCAGCACATGGTGCAAAAAATCTACGGCTCGCAAGGCTACCGCGCCAGCGCGGGCCTGCGAGCGGGTGCGCAGACGATGGGCACGCCGGGAGCGCGCGCCCAGGCCGCGGAAGCGGCACAAGCGCCAGCGGCCGCGCCGCATTTCGCCACGACGCACGGGGTTCCCTTCGTGTATGACGGCATGGCCGAACTGGTGGTGACGGGCGGCGCCACCGGCCGGCGCTACCGCTTCGCCGCGCGCGGCTCCCGCTTGGTGGTGGACCCGCTGGACGCGCCCGCCATGCGCCAGACACCCAAGCTGCGCTGCCTGGGTTGACGATGCGCGGCCGCGCCGCGCGGCAGGTTGCGCGCGCCGCCGGCGCGGCCCGCCGGCCCTCTGCCCGCCCTACGCGAGTTTGCGTGCCACGCGGAAGCCGACAATGTCATTGGCCAGCACGGCCGAATAGCCGTTGCGCAGCGCGGCGCGCAGGTAGCGAGGCTGGTACAGCCAGGAGCCGCCGCGCAGCACGCGCCGCACCGGATCGCCGCCCTGCTCCCATGCGCTGCCGTCGCCAGGCGCCCCCTGGTAATTCTCGTGCACCACGTCCTGGGTCCATTCCCACACATTGCCGTGCATGTCGAACAGCCCCCATGGATTGGGCTGGAAGGCGCTGACCTTGGTGGTGCCTTGCCGGAACTCGCCCTTGGCGCCATTGTTGTAGGTGAAGTTGCCGTCGTAGTTGGCCATCTCGGTGCTGATCTCGTCGCCGAAACTGAACGCCGTGTGCGTACCGGCGCGGCAGGCATATTCCCACTCCGCCTCGCTCGGCAGCCGGTACACTTGGCCGGTCTTCTCCGACAGCCAGGCCAGGTATTTCTGCACGTCGTTCCAGCTCACGCCCACCACCGGATGCTGGTCGTCCTGCTGAAAACCCGGCGCAGCCCAATCCGTGTCGGACATCGATTCCCAGCCCGTGGCGCGCGCAAACTGGCGCCACTGTCCCACCGTCACCGGGAAGCGCCCCATGGCGAAGGGATAGTCGATGCCCACCCAATGCTGCGGCGTTTCGCGGTCCAGCCAGGTCTTCTGCGAACCGGCCTTGATGGCAATGTCGCGCTCGTAATCCGAAGAACCCATCTGGAAGCGGCCGGTCGGTATCAGCACCAGGTCCGGGCCGGCGCCGGTGCCGTCGAGGAAGCGGTCGCGCAGCACGCCGCTGGCGTCCGCCACCGGGCTGCCCGGGGTCGGCATCAGCGCCGCCAGCTCGGCCGCGTTGCGCGCCGCCTGCTCCTTGCGGTGCCGCTCCTGCTCGGCGCGGTAGGCCGCTTCGGCCTTCAGCTGGGCCGCCTTGCGCTGTTGTTCCTCCTGCGCCTGGCGCGCCTTCAGCGCATCCGCCTCGCGCCGCGCCAGCAACTGCTCGCGCAAGCGCGCCTTGCGCTCCTTGGCCTGCTGCTCGGCCTCCAGCCGCTGCGCACGCTCCAGTTCGCGCCGCTGCTGGTCCAGCTTCACTTTTTCAATGGCGGCGGCCTGCGCTTCGGCCTTGCGCCGTTCGGCCAGTTCAGCCTGGCGCTTCAGTTCCTCCGCGCGCGCTTGCTCGGCGCGCGCGGCCTGCTCGCGGCGCTGTTCCTGCTCGCGTTTCCGTTCACGCTCCAGGCGCTCGGCCGCCTGCGCCGCCAGCTGCTCCTCGCTGGGGCCGGAAGCGCCCAGCAAGGCGTCCAGCAAGGCCGTTACCGACTCCGGACGCTGGTCCTGCGCGAAGGCAAAGCCGCGCTGCAGCACCTGCCATTGCAGTTCGTTCAGCGCCGTGGGGGCGGACGGCGCAAACCTGGCGTTGCGGTCGTCGTCGAAAGGCAGGCGCCCTTCCAGCAGCTGGTAAATCATCACCGCCACCGCGTACACGTCCAGCTTGGGACTGGGCTGCCGCTGGCTGGCCCCGGCCTCCGGGGCGCGGTAACCGGTGGTGCCTGCGTTCGGCGTTTGCAGCCCCAGGCTGCTGCCGGCATTGCGCGCCCGCGAGGCGATACCGAAGTCCAGCAGCTTGACTTCGCCCTTTTGCGTCAGGAACACGTTGCCCGGCTTGATGTCGCGGTGCACCAGCTTGAACTTGTCCCAGGCATAGTCCAGCGCATGCGCCACGGGCCGCAGCATGGTTTCGATCTGTTCCGGCGTGGCCGGGCCGCTGTGCGCCAGCCAGGCGTCCAGGTCCTGCCCGTCCAGGCACTCCATGATTATGAAGTAGCTGGAGGTGGCCGGGTCCTGCGCCCACTCGTAAATACGCACGATGTTCTCGTGCGCCAGGCGGCGCGCCTGCGTGGCTTCCTCGATCAGCAGCTTGGTGTGGGTGGCGCTCTGCGTCAGCTGCGGCGGCAGGATCTTCAGCGCCACCTGGGCGCTATGGCCAAGCTCCTCCTGCGTGGCCAGGTCCGTGGCCTGCCACACCTGGCCCATGCCACCCAGGCCGATCAGCCGTTCCAGCCGGTAGCGCCGGTTCTGCGGGCCGATCTCCTGGCCCGCCATCAGGCCCAGCTCCGTGCCCTGGCGCAGCTGGATGGGCGAAGCGGATGCACCTGGCGCGGCGCTGCCTCCCAGCGGCGAATACTCGGCGTCCAGGATAGCGTTCTTGCGGCGGTCGAACTCTTGCAGACTTAACAGGCCATCGTCGTGCAAGGCACGCAGTTCACGTATCTTGTCTCTTGCTGTTTGCATCTTCAACTTATAAAGGCACGCCGCATTCGGCGCAGAATTTCGCGTTCGGACGGTCGGCCGGAACCGGGTGGCCGTTCGCGCAGCACCGGGGCCCAGCCTGCGCAGCCCCGGCGGCTGGGACATGATGATGGTGCACCGGCGCGCCGGCCTGCGCCTGGGCCACGCCCACGCCCAGCTGCATCTGCGAGCTGAGGGCGTTGGCGTGGGTGGCGTTCTGCAGCTTGAGCAGTTCAAGCTGGTGCTGCTTGTCCTTTTGTTCCTGCGCATCGCGGTGGGCGCGTTCTTCGGCCACGCGCTCCTGCATCATGCGCATGGCGTCCACCGGACTGACACTATTCTCGGCCGCCACCACCGCCGCCATGGCCTGGATCTGCTCCGGGCTCATGCCGGAGCGGACCTGTTCCTTCATCAGCTGCGCCAGCGCGGCGGCATTCGGAGCGGCGGCCATGGCTACCTTGCCGGTGTCGCTCAGGTTGCCGATGGTGGCGATGCGCTCGATATCGATGCGCGCCAGCTCGGCCGCGTGCGCCTGCTGGGCAAGCAAAGTGTCGTATTCGCCCTTCCAGCGCGCGAAGTTCTGTTCGCGCTCGTGCTCCAGCTTCTTCAGTTCGCGCTGCCAGCCGGCTTCCTGCTCGCGCTGTTTCAGCGCCAGGCGCTGCTCGTCCACTGCCAGCTGGTCCAGCGCGGCGCGCTGCACCACGGCCTGCATCTGGCGCTGCTGGATGCCGTCCGCTTCGATGGTGCGCAGCAGTTTTTCGTATTGGGCCACGGCGTCGGCGGCTGCGCCTTCGCGCCGCAGCTGCTCCAGCTTCTGGTTCACCTCGGCCACCCGCACGCCGTTCTCGGCGTCCTTCACGGCCTCGCCGCGCAGCAGTTCGCGCTGGTGCGCCAGCTGCTGCTGGTCCTGCCATTCCTGCACCCGCTCCGCCTCGCGCTTGCGCGCCGCATTGGCCAGCGCCACCGCGTGGAAGCGCGCCTTGTGGTGCTCCGCTTCCAGCTCCGCTTCGCGCTGCTGCGCGTCGGTCTCGCTTTGGCGCAGCCGCACCAGCTGCGCGCGCCGGTGCGCTTCGTCTTCGATGGTCAGCGCCTGCGCCACCTGGTTCTGGATCTGCTGCATGTGCAGCTGGTGCGAGAAACGCTGCTGCGCCAACTGGCGCTGTTCCTGCGCGGCCTGCTGCGCCACTTCCAGTTCGGTGCGCATCTTGATCTGCGCAAGCTGGCGCACGTGCTCCCATTCCGCCACGTCGCCGGCGCGGCCGGCCTTCTTCTTCGCCAGCTCGTGTTCGAGCTCAATCAGCGTGGCGCCGGCGCCGCGTTCGAAGGCCTGGCGGCGCGTTCTCGATTCGATGATGCGGCCGTACAGATCCACTTCGCGCGCGCGGATGGCCTGCACCCGTTCAGCCTCCTGCTGCGCCAGTTCGGCCTTGTCCACGGCGGCGTCCTGGCGCAGCTCGGCGCGGCGGAAGTCGCTGAGGATTTTCTGTTCCTCACGCCAGATGGCTTGCCATTCTTCTTCGTTGTACAGCTCATCGAGCTGCTTCACGTGCTCCAGCTGCGCATGGCGCTCGTCGGCCACCAACCACAGCGAACCGACCCGCTCGCGGTTGTTGTCGAATTTGTCGTGCCGCAGGGACAGCGTGTCCACTTGCGCCACGGCCAGGCCGAATTCGGCCAGGCGCAGCTTGAGCGCCGCTTGCAGGCGCTCGTCCAGCTGCGGGCGCAGGTCGGCGTTGCCGCTCATGTCGCGCATCGAACGGCCGCCGACGAATTCGGCTGCCACCTGGCGCACGGAATCGGCCAGCAGGTCGTGCAGGTTCAGCGTGGTGACGGTGCCGGGCACGGTCATGAAATGCTGGGCGAAGGCAGGCACATGCTCCACCTTGATGGCGACTTTGAAGCGTGCCGCCACCTTCAGGTGCTCGGCGGTGTGCAGATCGCTGAAGGAAAACTCCACCGGGAGCGGCGTGGTACGGGTAATCAGGATCTCGGCATGCTGGTCGCGCAACAGGTGGTTCAGGCGGGTGAAAAAGCCTTCGATTTCGTACTCGCCCTGCGGCACTTCGGTGGCCTTGTCCGCTTGCAGGATGTAAGCGCGGGTGGTGGCGGGAACGCGCAAGGTTTTGTTGAAAATCCCCGCCAGCTGGCGCACGCCGAAATACACGGCCAGTTCATCGTTGGCCGGTATCCAGCGGTTATCCCGCAGCACCGGCTCATTGTGCGGTGCCCCCAATATCACGCCGCAGTTCGCGCAGTAGCCCGTGCCGGCGCCGTTTTTATGCTCGCAGCGCGGGCATTTGACGCCGCCAAAACCAAACATTCGGAACATGTCGAACTCCTTGTTAGCCTTACGTATTGCCTTATTCGCTACTGCCGCCCCGTCCGGTCCTGATTTTAGCAGGGGCGCGCCGCTCGTACTTTGCGCACGATTCATATGATTCCGATCCGTTCTATGCACACCAGCGAGGCGCCCCGGGCGCGCAGCGCGGCGGCGCAGGCCGGGGTGATATCATTCTGCCAATCCTTGGGCAGCAGCACGCGGTCGCCCTGGACCGCTTGTTTTAGTATCAACTCCAGCTTCGCTTCGCGTCCTTCCACCGTGTCTACGCGGCCGGCGTGCCAGGCGCCAGAGCAGCCGCTGGCGATGATGCGGCCGCGCGGCACAAACTCACGGCCGCGCGCAAGGCGGTCGGCCATGACCAGCGCCAGTTCATAGGAAACGCCCTGGAAGCGTGGCTGGCCGAAACGCACCACGGTGCGCCAGCGGCCCAAGCCCCGGCCGTCGAAGTGGCGCGCGCCGGCCAGTGCCTGGCGCACGGCCAGCTGCGCGGTCAGCCCCAGGCCGGGGACGGCGATGGTGTCTTCTTCGTCACTGCCGCTCTGCTCTACTGGGTAGACACTCACTTCGACCCAGCTCAGGCTATCGTTGATGCCGCCGCTGTGCAAGGGGAACCAGGCGCGCGCGCTGGACACGGCTGCCGAGGGATCGGTGTGGCCAGTCAGGGCGCCCAGGTGGGTCAGCGACAGGCTGCCGGGCAGCGTGGACGCAGTATCCGCGACGGTAGCGGCAGCCGCGCCGCCCAGCACGGCCAGCAGGCCCCTGGCGGCATGCTGCTGCAGGCGGGCAGCGGCGAGGTCCGGCTGGCCGGCGACACTGCCGCAGTGCCAGTTGTCAGACCAGCCATAAGCGTAGACCTGTGGACAGCCCGGCTGCCAGGCGCCGCGCACCATGCGGTCGGCCAGCACGGCGGCCAGTTCCCAGCCGCGTTCTTCTGCGGCAGGCGCGATGTCCATGCTCAGCACCACCTGGTCGCGGCTGTCGAAACGGCTCTCGGTATGGCGCGCCAGCCGCACCACTTCCTGCATACGCTCGCTCAGCGCAGGCGCGCCTGCAACGGCGCATTTGACTTCGGCGCGGTTGGCGCGGGGGCGGCGGCTGGCGGTTACCGTCAGCACGCGGCCGTCGGCCAGCACACAGCGGCACTCGGCGTTGGCGGGCAATTTCGCGGTGGCGGCGCAGCTCATAGCGAGGGCTCCAGGCGCGCGTCGGCGCTGGCGATACGGCGCTGCGACAAGTGATGGTCAAGGTTGGAGACGATGCGGTCGGCGTCGTCAAGCAAGGCGGCAAGCATGGGTTCGGGGTCGGTGCTGCCGCAGGCTGCGCCAAATTGCAGCGGGTTGGCAGCCAGTTGCAGACGGGCCAGCAAGGCCCAGGCCTGATCCAGCCCGCGCGCGGCCTCGATGCTGTGGTGCGCCCGGCGCTGCTGTTGCACGGCTGGCAATGGCTGGTTGGGCGCCGCCAGGGCCAGCACGGGCATGGTGTTCACATCCAGTGCGATCAGGGCGATGCGCTGCAACAGGCTGCGATGCGCCAGAAAGAGCGCCTGCCCCGGCGGCAGCGCGACCTGGCGCAAGCCGCTGGAGAGCACTGGAAGCTCCAGGAACAGCCGGCGCAGCGCATGTGCATCGTCTGCAGCCTGTCCGGCAAGCAGCGGCGCGCCGAGAGCGGCGGCGCCCAAGGTGGCCCGGCGCGGGGCCTTGGCCGCAGCGGTGGCAGCGGCGTCGGTGGCGGTGGCAGCGGCAGCAGCCCCGGTGGCAGCGCTGGCGGTCGAGGTTGCGCCGGTCGTTTGTGCAGTGACGCTGGCGCGGCTGGCCGCTGGATCGGCGCCGGCTGGCTCCGCAGCCGGTGCGGGCGCCTGGGCGCGGGCGCGGAGTTGGGCGGCGTAGTCGGCCTGTTCGCCGAGATCGACAGGCAGGCAATCCTCGACAGTGATGCCGAACCGGGTATACAGCAACTGGTTAAGGCCGGCGCGGAACGCATTCCACTCGTCCAGCGAAGTGCATGGCGGCAGATCCAGCATGCCTTGCGCCAGCGCCTCTTGCACCGCCGCTTCGACGGCCGCCCGCAAGCCCTCCACCGTCAGCACCTCCGCCACTTCGCTAAAGAGATACAAATCAAAGCGCTGCTGCGCCACCCGCGGGTCTGCCGCGTCGATCACGAAGCGGATGCGCAGGCCGGTTTCCGGCGCAGCGGCAAACGGTGCCATATCGATGCCGTACGGCCCCGGATGGAAGCCGTACGCCACTTCGGTTCCGCGCACGCCTGAGGCAGCGGCGCGCCGCGACTGGCCCGCCTCGCTGAACACCACCTGTACGCACCCACCGGCTACCTGCTCGCCGCGCAAGCGCATCGCAACCACGCTGCGTCCCAGCTCAGCGCAAGGCGAGCCTGGTGCGGCATCCGCGGCTGTGCTGCGGCGGCGGACGAATGAGAACAGTCCCATGGCCTAGCACGCCACCGGTTCAACGGCGAAACGGGCGCCGTATAGCTGGAAATGCGCCATCGGCGCGGTATCGAATGGCCATGCGCGCTCGCATTCGCCGTCCGCATCCAGCCGTCCTTGCAGCAAGATGGCGCCGCCGCCGTCCACCACGCGCAGCATCGGCTGCTCGCGCAGCAGGCGCGCGGCGAATGGCGCGTCCCCATCCAGTTTCAGGATGATCTGCCACCCGGCGCCAGCTGGCCCCTGGCCCGGCAGGAAATGCAGCTGCCAGTACCCGTCGTCGGTCACCAGCTCATCCAGCACGGCGGCACTGGAGGCGGCGCGCAGCATACCGTGGCTGCCACGCCATACCGGGTCGTTGGCCGCGTGCGGCGCGGAACCGCCCCCGGTTGCGCGCTCCGAACGCCGCTCCAGCGATAACTGCCGGAAACGGCGCAAGGTCAGCGGAGAGTCCTGCAACGCCCGGCGCTCGTTCGGCGTCAATACGCGGCTACCATCCAGCGCCGCCAGCAACACGGCGTCCGGCAGCATCAGGCGATCGCCCGGCGCCGCCCGCGACAGCAGCAGGCGCTCTTGCAATTTCTGGTCTGGCGTGGTCATCTCTGCATCCCTCTGTTCATCGCGTATAGCTTGCCGATCGCCTCGTTGCGCCGCTTGCGCAACGTCGGCATCGAAATCCGGTCCAGTGCCGCCAGCTGCTGCAAGGTCGGCAGCTCGCCGGTGGCCGGGTCCAGCCAGGCGTCAGGATAGCTTTCATCTTCAGGGCCCAGCAGCTTCTGGTAGACCGCCAGCCGGATCGGCAGCGATTCCTCGCTCAGCACCTGCAGCATCCGGCTGCCGCCGTCCTGCGCAGCGGTAGCCAGTTCCATAAAGCGGAGGGGCAAGGAAAGGCTGGCCGCCAGGGCCCGGTCTGCTGCGGCCAGCACAGGGTCGCGTACGGGCTGCACGGTGGCCGGGGGCGCCAGCAGGTCCGCGCCATCCTCGTCCGGACCATCGCCTTCGGCCGCCTCGGCCGGGATTTCGAACTCCTCGTCCTCCTCCTCATCGGCCAGCGGCTGCAGGATCTGGTCCACCACATCCGGCAGAGGCGCTTCCTCTTCAGCCGCTTCGGACTCGCCGATCACGCGCAGATAGTCATCCATCCAGGCGGCGGCTTCATCCTCGTCGCCGCGCCAGTCCTCGGCCGCGCCCATATTGGCCGACAGCGCTTCGTAGTCGGCAATGTCGGCCATCAGCGCGGCGATTTTTTCTGGGCCGTTCTTCAGGCTGGAGAAGCGCTTCGATTTGGTGTGCAGCGGCCCCGGCGCGCCGCCGAAGCGCTCCAGCGACTCGCTCCAGCGTATCACCCAGTCGGCCTTGCATCCGCCTATGGTTTTCATCTGGCGTGCTTCGATGGGAATGCCGTCCGCCGCACGGCCCAGGATCGCGGCCACCTGCTCGGGGTGCTGCCGCCAGTTGGCGAACAGCTGCTCGATCTCGCGGTAGGCGGTGTCGAGCATGCGGTAGGTGTACATCTTGTTCGGACTGCACGCGCGGCCGGTGGCGACCTGGTAGTTATCGGCGTCCACTTTGTCGCGCAGGCCGGCGTACATATCGTTGAATTTCTTGCGCAGCATGCCTTCGCTACCCGGCTTCAGCCAGAACGCACCATGCCTGGCGTGCTCGCCGGCGATGGCGGAGGCCAGGGCGCTCCAATAGGAAGGCTGCGCCTGCAGCTCGAAGGCCAGGCTGGTCGCCAGTTCGGACACGCTTTCGCCATAACTGTTGCCGGCCGCCTCGCCACGCGCGCCGCGCTGCGCCAGGCGCAGTTCGGCCGCCAGCGCATCGGTGTAGATATCCAGCTGCGCCGCTTCGTGCGCGCCGTCCAGCAGCAGATGCAAATCCATGTGGCGCACGGCCAGCAGCGAGCATCGGCCCAGGAGCTTGCGCACCTGTTCCCAACCATGTTCCTGATAACGCGTTCCCGGCAGCCGCATGTGATCCCGTACTCGAAGAATAAGTGCCGCCGGACCATAGGGATCGTATGGTCTTCGACGGACACTTCAAAATCATGCCACATCCGGCGCTCATCCATTCCCCTTGTTACAGGGCTATTTACCCTTCTGTTCCACGTTCCGGCCCGGCCAACCCGCCAGCAGGGCGGCCGCCATGGGCGCGGCGTGCTCGCCGCCGGTGGTGCTGGAATGGCTGACGAAGGCCGCCACGGCGAGGCGATGCGGCTGATGCGGCAGGCTGCCAGGCTCGAGCCAGCCGGTGAACCAGACCGTGGCGGCGCCGTCGCTGACCGGGGCCGTGCCGGTCTTCCCGTACAGGCCACGGCGCAGCGCCGCCAGCGACTGCGCGCCGAACGCGCCGGCGGCGGTGCCCGAATCGACCACGCCTTTCATGCCGGCCCGGATGCGGTCCAGCCGGATGCCCAGCGGCTCCTGCCGCGGCTCCCCGGCCGCCCTGCCGTTCAATTCCAGCAGCAGGCGCGGCGCCACCGTGGCGCCCTGGCCTATGGCGGCCGACACCATCGCCATCTGCAGCGGGGTGGCTTGCATGCGCAGGCCGATCGCCATTTGCCGCAGCTCGTGACGGGTGTGGATGGTGTCCATGTGGGCCGGCGTCGCTTGCAGCGCGTCATAGGCTTGCCAGGCGAAGTCTTTCGGCAACAGGCCGCCGTCCAGCCGCAGGCGTTGCTCGAAGCCCAACCGATGGGCGGCGGCCGCGATCGGCCGCACCGGGTCGAGCGCGCCCGATTCCAGCGCCTGCACGCCGGGCACGCCGCCGTCGGGCCGGCCGAACAGGCTGCGGTCGCTCATTTCCGCCGACCAGGCGAACCAGGTATTGAGACTGTAAGTCAGCGCCTGCGGCAGTCCCAGCCTGCCCTCCTGCGCGCGGCGGTCCAGCCCTTGCTCCTTGTAGTTGGTGATGCGTGCGCCCGCGCCGGCGGACGCGCTTGCAGGATAGGTGGCGGCGCCGGTCTCGAAGGAATAGCCGCGCTGGCGGGCCACAGCATTGATGGCGGGCAGCGGCATGCCGCCCAGGAGCGCATCGAGGCGCGGGTCGGACTTTGCCGCCAGTTCCAGGCCGACCGCGCTGACAATCTTGAACGTGGAGCCGGGACTGCGGTGGGCACCGCCGTCGTGCTGCAGCGCTGGCAGGCGCAAGGGGCTGCGGGCAGGGTTGGCGCGGTCGAAGTCGCGCACTTCCGGCCAGTTGGCTGCGCCGGCGGGGGCATTGCCGGCGCCTGCCGCAGCCAGGATGTCGCCTGTTTCGGCGTCCAGCAGCACTAGTCCGGCGTGCCGGCCCTGGGGCGCGGGTTGGCCTCCGCCGCAGGTCTTGCCGTCCCAGCGGCCATGGCGCATGCCTATGCATTCAATGATGCGCTGGCCAAGGGCCTGCAGCGGCAAATCCAGCGACAGCTTGCCGCTGGCTGGCAGGCCCGCAGATGGGGCGCCGCTGCCGCTGCCGCTGCCGTTGGCGAAGGCGCGGGCAAGCACGCCGGCGATGCTGCTTGCGTGCTCCGGGGCGATGCCCAGCATGGCGCCCAAACCAGCATCCAGCGCGGCCGGCGTGCTGCCGCCATCGGCCCATAGCAGCGTGCCGTTGCGGTCTTGAAGCTGCACGCCGGCGCCGGCCGGAGCGCGGGCGGCGCCGGCCGCGCCGCCGGCGCCGCCCGGCAAGGCGGCCTCCAGCGGCTGCCAGACGATGCGGCCGCCCGCCACGCGCAGATGACGGTAAGCCTGGTCGCCGGACGCGGCCACGCCTGTCATGTCGAGCGGCTGCACCTCCACCTTGATGGCGCGTGCGCCCGCCAGCGGCTCCAGCGTGAGCCGAACGGCATCGCTCGCGGAGGCGCAGCCGCGCCCGGTGCATGACGGCGCGAGCGCCGCACGGGCGCCGGTGACCGACACTACCCGCCCGGCGATGAGAAGCTGCAGCGCGGCGCCCTCGCGCGCGGCTGCTCCCCCAGGGCCGGACCCGGGCCAGACGGATGCGGCTTCGACTTCGGCTTCGGCTCCGGCTTTGCCCGCGCTCGCGCTTGCGGCTTCGCCACCGCCTATCGCAGCGAGTGTTGCGGCTCCGGCTATGCCGCTGGCGGCAGCGGTCAGCGGCAGGCTGAGCGTCACCGTCTGCGCGGCGCTGGCCTGCGGCCAGTAGGCGACACGCGTCCACGGTTGCCAGCCTTGCGGCAGCTCGGCGAACAGGCGGGCGGCGGCGGGCGGCATGTGCGTGGAGGCCGCAAGCGGGCTGTCGCCGGCGCTGGCTTCCCATGCGGGCCCCGATTTGACGCGCCATGCCAGCAGGCGCCGCTCGCTGTTGTAGATGTCGACCTGCTGACGCACGTATGCCCCGTCGGCCTGGTGGTAGAGCCGCTTGAGCAGTTTGATGCCTGCGCCGTCCAGCCGGACGTCACGCCACTCCGCCAGCGCGGTGGCGCGCGAGGAGGCGCCGCTGGCCAGCCATTGCGGCAAATCGCGTGGAGCGATCGCGATCATGCCGCCGGCATCCAGCCGGACCAGCCCCGCCGCCTGCAGTGCGGCAAACAAAGCCTGGTCTTCCAGCGCGGCCGGCGCCTGGGCCGGGACATGGTAGACGCCGGGCGGCAGATAGGCCGCCACCGCGCCGCCGGCCGCGGGGAACGCAGCCAGCAGCGCTTTGTCGCCGAAGCCGGTGGCCGGAGCGGCGGCAAGACTGCCGTTGCCCGCTTGCCGAAGCTGATAAAGCTGTACCACCAGTTCTCCAGCCTGCGGACAGCCCACGCTCGCGCGGCGCTCGACGCGCATGGCGGCGCCGTCGCCCCAGGACAGCCAGCCCTGCCGGAACAGACCCACCGTGGCGCTGGCGCCCTCCTCAACCCTGCCGGCCCCGGCGTCTCCCAGCCAGCGCGCCGACGTGCCGGGTGCGCTGCGCCAGCTAAGCTGCAGCGGTTTTCCGCCGAAGTCCGCGCCCGCGTCGCCGCTGATGCGCACCTCGGGCATGGCGGCCGATACGGCTGACTCGCCGCCGACCAGCAGCACATTGCGCAACGCGCCCGACGGCGCCACGCCCTGCGCAGCCTGCTTGTCCATCCACCGCTGAACGTCATCGAAGCGGTAACCGAGCCTCAGCGGCACCAGCCGCGCGCTGCCAGGTTCGCGCAGCTGGCTGCACAGGTCCACGCGCACCGCGCCCATGCCCTGCATGCCCGCCAGCGTCACCACGGCGCCGCCCGCAACGGCACTGAAGCGCACCCCCGCCTGCCGCGCCACCGTCAGCGTCGCGCCCGGCAGGGCGGCTTGATATACGGTTGCCGCATGGCGCGCGCTGGCGGCATCCAGCGTCGTGATGGTAGCGGCACCAAGTGCGCGCGCATGGCCGATGATGGCTGCCGCGCCGCCCAGTGCGGCGAGCACGCCGGCAGCGGCCAGCCATAGCGTACCGCGCGGCGCGGCGGCAAGCCGCCGCCAGGACGCGCCGGCCGAACGCCACAGCGCGCCATACGCATCCTGTACGCGACCCGCAGCACGGCCCGCAGCGTGCGCAGCAGGCTCACGGCCGCCTGCGCTGCCTGCGCTGCCCGCGCGCAGGTTGCGCGCCCGGCGCAAGGCGCGGCGGCGCTCAGCAATGGACTGCAGAATGTGACTGAACTTGGCCCGCATATGCCCCTCGCCCCGATGGTATTCGTATGGCTGGGCTTAGCAGGGGGAAGCAGGAAAAGGTGGCCGGATTGCCATTGCGGCCACACCGTTTTATCGCCGGATTTTGCATCTCGCGCCACAAAATCCGCCGCCCGTCGCAATGCGGTGGAGGGCTGCATGGCCTTTGAGTACAGTGCAGTCATCGGAACACCAAACACCACTGACCACCAACCTGAAGGAAGAGCAAAATGAACGTCCTGAAAAACTTCGAAGCCCTGTTTGTCGTAACCCTGGGCCTGGCCTGCGCCGCCAACTACGTACTTGACAGCGACACCGCGACCGCCGAAGCACAGCCAGTTGCAGTCCGTGCCGCCGCACCGGCCTACGCTGCCGCCAAGGACATGCAAGTCGTAGTCGTCAGCGCCAAGCGCCTGAGCGCCGAGCAGAAGCTGCAACTGCTGAACGATGAGCGCAAAACTTCCGCGTCGGCCAAGATCTGATGCCGGCCCCGCACATTCGCCTGCACGCCACGCGCCACAACAGCGCACCCGCGTGACAGGCGAATCCTCTTCTGTGCGCCAGCGCACGTTGCATGCAGGTTTAAAGTCTTTCCAGCTGTGTCAGTTGTAATAAGTTGCATCTTCCTTTCTCCGTGCAAGCAGCACTTGATATAGTGAATTCAGCGTCACTCATATCAACGGAGAACAACATGATCAAGCCTACCTTATACGCAGCAGCCCTGCTGGCTATCAGCTCTGCCGCTTTCGCGCCTATGCCTGCTTCGGCCCAGGTGGACGTCAATCTTGTCATCGGCACCGCGCCGCCTCCGCTGCGCTATGAAAGCCTGCCGCCGCCACGCCACGGCTATGTCTGGGCTCCCGGATTCTGGAACTGGAATGGTCACCGCCACGTGTGGGTCGCCGGCCACTGGCTGCGTGAACGCCCGGGCTACTACTACACCCAGCCGCAGTGGGTACAGTCGAACGGCCACTGGGTGCGCCACGAAGGCCGCTGGGACCGGCGCGGCCGGGGCGACATGGACCGCGACGGCATCCCCAACCGCTATGACCGCGACCGCGACGGCGACGGCATCCCGAACCGTTACGACAACCACAACAATCGCGCCTATGGCCACGATCGCGGCCATGACCGCGGCCGCGGATACGACAACGACCGCGACGGCGTGCCGAACCGCCACGACCGCGACCGTGACGGCGACGGTGTACCCAACCGCTACGATCAGCGTCCCGACAACCCGCGCCGCAACTAAGCCGTTTTAACCGGGCTGGCGCTCCAGTACCGCGCCAGTCCCAGGTTCTTCAGCGCCGCGTTGACAAAACGCGGCTCCAGCAGCTCTTCCGCCGGCAGCGGCTGCCGTATCAGCTTCTGGTTGCGGGCGAAAGCCACCACCCGCCTGTAATGGCGGTA
Organism: Massilia sp. Root351; assembly: GCF_001425045.1. Classification (GTDB taxonomy): domain Bacteria; phylum Pseudomonadota; class Gammaproteobacteria; order Burkholderiales; family Burkholderiaceae_D; genus Rugamonas. The sequence goes on from NZ_LMDJ01000005.1 coordinate 230,586, forward strand.
CACCACGTCATCGTACAACGGCGTCCAACGGTCTTTCCACGGCAACGAAGGATCATCATAGGAACGCCTTATCACGCTTTCCGGCGTGCCGTTGCGCGTGCCGTCGCGTATCACCGCGTTCCGGTTGTCCTCCTGCGCCGCCCAGTACTGCGCTTTCACCCAGGCCGTGGCCACCAGCTCAGCCAGTTCCGGGTTGGCCCGCGTGAAGTCCCTCCGCCCCCACAACTCCGCACGCATCTTGCGGTCCGGCTGCCCCTTGCTGGTCCAGATGATCTTGCCTATGCCTTTGTCCTCCAGGGGATAGCCGTTGAGCTGGAACAAGCCGTCCACCGCGCCGGTAGCCAGCGCTGAGGCGCCCGGCTTGATGTCCATGTTCACCAGCTTGAAGTCACGCGGCGTGAGCTTGTTATCCTCGATCAGGTGCAGCAGACCCAGTTCCCACGGCCGTCCGCGATGCACGCTGATGCGCTTGCCCTTCAAGTCCAGCAGCGAACGCGCGCTGGAGTTGGTGGGCACCAGCAGGAACAGGTCCGCGCCGCGCCCCGCCGGCACGATAACCTGTGTCCGCACGCCCCCCGCGTTCAGTATCACAGACGGCAAATCGCCGTAGCTGGCAAACTGGATGCGGCCGCTGGCAAACGCCTCGTTCATGGTGGCGCCGGTGTCCCCCGTTACGGGAAACCATTCCAGCAACACGCCGCGCTTGGCCAGCTCGCGCGCGAGCCAGCCGTCCTGCTGCACGCGGTAGGGAGTGCCGCCCAGGCTGGCCTTTCCGTTTTCGGCAAACGCGGTGACAGCGATGCGCAGCACCTCGGGCTGTCCCTGCGCACGCGCAACGCCGGGCAGCAGCGCCGCTGCCGGCCCCAGCTTCAGAATTGATCGTCGGTCCATGCTGTTGCTTCCCTGGTTGGCGTCAGGCCGCGCGCCGGTTCAGCGACAGCGCCGCCTCGAACGGACGCGGATCGATCCAGCTGCGCACGTCCACCGGATTGGGCAGGAACTGCCAGCGGAACAGGAAGTCGCTGAAATCCTGCAGCCCGGCGATGGACGTCTCGGACAGATCGGTATCGAGCCGCAGGTGCGCGTCTTCGCCATAAGCCACCGTGACCCAGTACTCGCTGCTGTTCGATTCGCGCGCCAGGAAGCGCCGCGTGTCGTCCGGATTGCCGCGCGCCCAGGCTTCGGCCCGCAGCACCTGGTCCACGACGCGCACCGCCGAATCGAAATGGTGCTCCAGCAGGTTCTGGTCCACCGTGAGCGTGCGCGGAGTGCCGTTGTTGGCGCGGATCAGCGGTTCCGGGTGCGCGCCGGTGTCGATCACCGTGTGCAGTCCAAACAGGCTGGCGATGTGGGCCGCGCTGGCGCCCTTGAGGAAGATTGCATCCACTTCGCCGCGCAGCAGGCCAAGCAACTCGGCGCTCTGCCCGCCGCTGCGGCGGCCGCCGAATACATTGCTGCCGGCCGCGCGCACCGCAGGCGCGTCGCTCTGCCCCGCTTCGATGACAAAATCGACCAGCTCAACGTCGCTCACGGCCAGTCCCTCCAGCTTGAGGGCGTTTTCCAGGCCGCGTATGGCCTGGGCGCGCGCGAAGTCGATCTGCGCCGAGGTCCAGCGCGGCAGGCCGAAACGGCGGCCTTTCAGGTCGCGCACGGTCTTGACGCCACTGTCCGGCAACGACAGGATCAGCTGCGTCTCGTCCGACCAGGACAGGCCCAGCACGCGCGTGTCGCGGCCCGCCGCACGCGCCCACAGCGCCGGGATATTGCCGCCATGGCGCACCGAATTTTGCAGCGTATGGTCGAAGTGCGATTCGCGCACCGCCTTGTCGTTCGATTCGCGCAGCGATTGGACATTGGTGCATTGCGAGCGGAACGACTCTTCCAGCCAGCCTTTCTGCAACGCGATGCCGAGGCCGGTCGGCACCGGGCAGCGGGTGTACCACAGGGTATCGAGGGAATTGCTCATGCCAGCTCCTTGCTTGGGTTAGTGAGTGGATCAATGAATGAAATCTGCATGCAGGCTGTCGCGGATGGCCACGAAGCCGGCTTGGCCGCGCTGGCGCGGATGCGGCAGCGCCACCTCCTGCACGCGGCGGATGCGGCCGGGCCGCGCGTCCAGCACCACGATACGGTCGGCCAGGTAGACCGCTTCGTCGATATCGTGCGTCACCATCAGCATGGTGATGCCTTCGTCCTGCCACAGGCGGCGCAGCTCCTGCTGCAGGCGCAAACGGGTCAGCGCATCGAGGGCGCCCAGCGGCTCGTCCAGCAACAGCACGTCCGGTTTGCCGACCAGGGCGCGCGCAATCGCGGCCCGCTGCGACATGCCCCCGGAGAGCTGGTGCGGGAAGGCGTCCGCGAAACCTTCCAGCCCCACGCGGGCAATCTCCGCCGCCACGCGCTCGCGACGCTCGGCCACAGGAACGCGGGTGTTGGTGAATGCCAGGGCGATGTTCTGCTGCACCGTCAGCCAGGGGAACAGGCGGTGATCCTGGAACACCAGGCCCCGGTTCAGATCCGTGTCCCGGATGTCCTTGCCGTCGTGCTGCAGCCGGCCTTCGTATTCGGTATCCAGCCCGGCCAGCAGTCGCAGCAAAGTTGATTTGCCGCAGCCGGATGCGCCGACGATGGCGACGAACTCGCCCGGCTCCACACGGAACGAGATATCGTCCAGCACTGGCAGGCGTTCGCCTTTCAGATCGAAGGATTTGCTGACATGCTCGATCAGCAGGCCGCCGCTGCGGCGCTGCGGCCGCGCGCTTGGCAATGCGTGCAGCAATGCCTTGGAAATTGGTGCGTTCATGGTGCTCCTTCAGGATTCAAATCGATGGATGCGGCGAGCAAGCCGGTTCAGGATGGTGTTCATGGCCTGTGCCACCAGTGCGATCACCACTACCGCCAGCAGCACCACGTCCATGCGGCCGGCCACTTCGCCGTTCAGCAGCAACGAACCGATGCCGGGGCCGGCCGCAAACAGCAACTCCCCGCCCATGCAGGCCAGCCAGGAAAAGGCCAGTGCATGCGTCAGCCCGGTGACGATGGCAGGCGTGGCGGCCGGCAGCAGCACGCGGCGGAAGGTCTGCCATTGCGTCAGTGTCAAAATCCGGCCAACTTCGCGCAGGCGCAGCTCCACATTGCGGATGCCTTCGCAGGTATTGAGCGTGGCCGGATAGAAGGCGGCGATGGACACCACCAGCAGCTTGGCCGCGTCGCCGCTGCCTACCCAAAGGCCGAGCAGCGGGATCAGTCCGAGCAGCGGCACCTGCCGGATGCTGTGGAACAGGGGGCCGATCAGGCGTTCGGCCACCCGCGACTGTGCCATCAGCGTGCCGGTCACGATGCCCGCCGTACCGCCCAGCGCAATGCCGGTAAGCGTGCGGCCCAGGCTCACTTTCACGTGCAGCCACAGCTCGCCGGACGCCAGCAGCTGCAGCAGGCTGTCCCACAGCAGCGGCAGCGGGACGAAAATATAGGCGGCGCTGGCGCCCTGCCCGGACGCCCACTGCCATGCGGCCAGCAAGACCGCAGGCAGCAGTGCGGCCTTGAACAGCGCGATTGCTTTGGTTTGCATGGTCAGCCTTTCTTCCAGCGGGTAAGGCGCTGCTCGATCAGGCGGAAAGTGCGGTCCAGCGTGAAGCCGATCACGCCGGTCAGCACCACGCCCACCATGACCACATCCAGCCGGAACATCTGGCGCCCCATCTCCATCATTTGTCCAAGGCCGCTGTCGGCAGCCAGCAGCTCGGCGCCGACCAGCACCATCCAGGAACGGGACAGCGCAATGCGCACTCCGGTGAGCACGTCGGGAACAATGGCCGGCAGCGCAACGCGGCGGATCACGTCCCAGCGCGAAAAGCGGTACACCGAAGCCACTTCGAAGTAGCGCGCCGGCAGATTGCGGATGGCGTCATGCGCGGCCAGCGCCACGATGAAGAAGGTCGCCTTGGCCACGATGAACACCTTGAAACTCTCGCCTATGCCCAGCACCAGGATGAACAGCGGAATCAGCGCCACGGTGGGCAGCTGGCGCAGCACGTTGAACGTCGGCTCGACGTAGGCGCGCAATGGCTTGGACAAGCCGAGCAGTACGCCCGCAGCCAGTCCCGCCGCGCCGCCCAGCGCAAAGCCGGCGAACAGGCGGTAAAGACTCACGCTCAGGTGGTCCGGCAGCTCGCCGCTTTGCACCAGCTCGGATGCCGTTAGCGCCACCTGCCACGGCGACACCAGGATCTGCGGCGGCGCCCACTCCAGGGCGGTGGCGGCGGACCACAGCAGCAGCAGCAGCACCGGGGCGGTCCAGGCCGACCAGCGCGCAGCCAGCCAGCGTTCCGCCAGCCCGGACGGAAGCTTGCGGCGCCCGCTGCCCGCTGGCTGGCCATCTGCCGGGCGATGCACCTGCCTGGCCGGCTGCGCAAGCTCGTGCGGCGCGGCCTCGCCGGTCAATGGCTGCGTCGGCCTGTATGCGGCGGCTATCGTCATTGTGTTCACTCCTTCCTTAACGGGTCCAATAGTCTTGCAGCTGCAGCTGGGCCAGGCCCTGCCTCACGAACTGCGGCGCAAACAGGGCGTCCACCGACAGCGGCCTGGCGATCAGGCCCGCCTGCTTCGCGTACTCCGCCTCGGCGGCGTAGTGCGCGCGAACGGCCGGCGTGAACAGCGGCGACCAGCGATCCTTCCATTGCGTGCTGTCGCCTTCCAGCTCGCGCCGCACCACCGCTTCGCTCTGCCCGCCGAGCGACTCGGACTTGATGTAGCTCTCGCGCCCCGCATCGGCTGCTGCCGCCGCCTTGTGGTACTCGCGCAGGTAGCCAGACACCACCAGCTGCGCCACCTGCGGATAGCGCTGCAGGAAAGCGCTGTCGCCCCATAATTCGGCGCGCATTTTCCAGTCCTCCGGCGCCCTTTTGCTGGCCCAGATGATCTTGCCCACCTTCTTGTCCTCCAACACGAAGGCGTCGCTCAGGGTGAAGAAGGCATCGGCCCCGCCGGTGGCCAGCGCGGCAGCGCCGGCCTGCGGATTCAGGTTCAGTATCCTCACGTCGCTCAGCTTCAGGCCATTGGCCTGCAGCAGGCGCGCGAACGGGTATTCCCACGGCCGGCCGCGATGCAGCGCAATGCGCTTGCCCTTCAGGTCGCGGATCGAGCGGGCAGTCGAACCCGGCGGCACTACCAGGTAGGTGTTGTTCAGGCTGCCGCCCGGCAGCACCAGCCGCGTTTGCAGGCCGGAAGCGTTGGCGATGATGGAAGGCAGGTCGCCATAGCTGGCGAAGTCGATGCTCTTGCTGGCGAAGCCTTCGTTCACCTGCGCCGCCACCGCATTGGTGGTGACCGGCACCCACTCCAGGCGCACGCCCAGCTTGCCCAGCTCCGCTTCCAGCCAGCGCTCCTGGGCCACCTGGGCCGAGGCGCCGGCAAACACGGTCTTGCCGGCCGGCGCCGGACGCGCCACGGCCGCAATGCGCACCGTTGCCGGCAACGCGGCGCGCGGCGCGGAGGCGCTGGCTGCGGCAGAAGCGACTTGCGACGCACCAGCCGCCCACGCCAGCCCGGCCTGCGCGAGGCCCGGCATGGCAGCGCACACCGCGCAGGCGGCAGCAGCCAGCAGGTCTGCAAACACAAGGCGCGCGCCGCGCCGACGCGGAAGGGGCAGTGTCGTCATCATCTCAGCTCCTTACAGATCGCTGGCAGGCAGCAGGGACAGTTCGCGTGCAGTCTCGATCAGATTGCTCATCTTCCACTGCTGCAGCAGCACGCCGGGACCGAAGTCGCGCGAGCCGCCGACGGCTTCGGCCTGGATCTGGATCTTGGCGCCCTCCTCCAGCAGCAGGATGAACTCCGCCAGCTTCAGCAAGCCCTGCTTGCCCCACACGGTGGCGCCGCCGTTCGCTTCCAGGATGGCGGTGGAGTGGGGATTCTTGCCGATCAAGCCCAGGATGAAATCCACTTCCGCCTGACGGCGGTCGATATAGATCGGAATTTCCCGGATCAGCTGGAAGCGCTGCACCGGCACATAGCGGATCGGCAGCGTGCGGTGTGTCTGCGCCCAGGCGCCCAGCGCCGGCGAGTGCACGTGCGAGATCGACGTCACTTCCGGCCGCTCGTTGAACAGCTTCAGGTAGCGGCCGCCGCCACCGCCGGCCCCGGAATAGACGTTGCCATCCAGGCCGATGACGGATGCCGTCAGCGGCTGGCCCTTGCGGAACGGGCCCGGATCGTTCACCACCACCACCTTGTCTTCGCCCGGAATGCGTTCGACGAATCCGACGGTGCCGTTGGCGGTCAGGCTGCCGGTTTCGCGCAGCGCGTTGAACGCCAGTTGCGCATCCTTGCGGACCTGCTCCACGAACTCCTGTACCTGCACGCTCAGCTGCGCTTGTGCTACCAGTGCTTCAGTCATTGCATTTCTCCCTGCGGGTTGGTCATGCCTCTACTTTCGCAAGACGCGTGCCAGCCGAAATGCCCGCCGGCGAGGCCCGCCACTGCGCGCGGCGTAGCAGCCGCTGTTGATATCGCAGCAGCATGCCGCGCCACTGTCGCGCCGGCAGCATGCGGCATGCGTGCGGCACGCATGGCGCGCGGGCATGCTTCCTGCAATCCCTGAAGGCGGCCGCCAAAGCGGACCGACTCAAGCTACTCACCCACCACTACAAGGACAAACATGCGCACTACCGAGAAGCAAGCCAAGCCCGTCGAGACGGTTTGGTTCACCCGTTGTCCCGTACCGACAGCCACCGGCCTGGCCTACAAGCTGGGATGGCTGGACCAGGAATTCGCGCCCGACGGCATCAAGCTGCAAACGCTGCAGGAAGTGGGCGGCGAGCTGGCGCGCCATCACTACGACCACCAGCTGGAAACGCTGGTGCGCGAAGGCGGCAACCTGCTGGCGCTGCCGGCGCGGGCGCAAGGTGCGCCGACCCGGCTGATCGGCCTGACGTGGATAGACGAGTGGCAGTCCATCCTGGTCCGTCCCGGCTCCGGCATCACCAGGCCGGAACACCTGAAGGGCAAGCGCCTGGCGCTGCCGGCCTTCCGCAGCGACGACCTGCAGAACAACCGGCGCGGCCGCAGCATCGCACGCGGCATGAGCCTGGCGGGCTACAAGGGCGTGCTGGCTTCCGCAGGGCTGACGCTGGACGACGTCGAACTGGTGGAGCTGGGCCAGAACGGCCCGGCCGAATACCGCAACCTCGGCACCAATCTGTGGGAAGGTATCTCGCCGCTGCTGCTGGGCGAGGTGGACGCGGTCTACGTGAAAGGTGCGGCAGCGGCCGACGCGGCGCGCGATGCCGGCGTGGTGGTCGGCATCGACCTGGACAAGCTGGAGCGCCGCTTCCGCGTCAACAACGGCACGCCGCGCCCCATCACCGTGCACGAAGGCTTCCTGCGCGACCACTTCGAACTGGTGGTGCGCTTCCTGACGCAGACGCTGCGCGCAGCCGAATGGGCCAAGAGCCACAAGGACGAGGTGCTGCAGATCCTTCAGGGAGAGACCCGGGCCGGTGGCCAGGGCGTGGCGGAAGCCTACCGCGACGGCTTTCACCTGGCGCTGGCGCCGGACTTGTCTGACGAAAAGGTGGAACTGTTCCGGCAGCAGAAGCACTTCCAGCTGGTGCACGGCTTCCTGGACCGGGACGTGGATGTCGACGCGTGGATAGACCGCAGGCCGCTTGAAGAAGCGCAGCGCCGCGTGGCCGAAAGCCTGCGCGCGGCGGCCTGAGAAAGAGCGGCGGGTTGTGCGCTACGCGCTAACCCGCCGACAGCCCGGCAGCCGGCTTTCAAAGCTGCGCGGTATAGGACAGGCCAAAGGTGCGGCGCGCGCCCCAGTACACCGTGTCGCCATTCACGGTACCCGGCACGAAGCTGGTCAGCGTGTGGTTCTTGTAGATCTTGTCGCCTACATTATTCACATACGCGCTGAAGGTGTGCTTCCCGCCCGGCAGCGTGTACGACAGGCGCGCGTTGCCGATGCCGTAGGCGCCCTGGTTCAGCAGCCCGCGCGTATCGGTCTGCGGATCGACATAGTAGAACTGCTTGGAGGTGTAGCGCCAGTCGCCGCTGAGCACCAGCTTGCCGCTGGCGACGGGCAGCTGGTAGTCGGCCTGCAGCAACGCGGTGCCGTGCGGCGACCGTACGAACTCATTGCCCGATCGGTTGCCGCCGTTGTTCTGGATATTGAACTCGTCGAACTCGGTGCGCAGGATGCCGATGTTGGCGTTGATGTGCAGCTCGTCGGTCGGCTGCAGTTCCAGTTCGAACTCCGCACCGTTCACGTGCGCCTTGCTCACATTCTGCAGGTAATTCACGCTCTGGGTCGGGTCGCCGTTGTAGATGCCGGTGATGTTGACCTGCACGTTCTTGTAATCGTAGCGAAACAGATTGGCGTTGAAATTGAGCTTGTTGTCCCACCATTCGGATTTCAGGCCCAGTTCAAAGGAGTTCAGCGTTTCCGGCGCCACCGTGTTCAGCGCGCGCACGTCTGTCGCGCTGGTGTTGTAGCCGCCGGACTTGATGCCATGCGCCGCCTTGAAGTAGACGCGCGCGGTTGAACTGAGCCGGTATTCCGGCGTAAAGTCCCAGGTCAGCGCATCCCAGGTGGTGGACGGGGTCGAAACGAAGTTGTTGTTGGCAACGGCGGCCGCGCCAAAGTTGGCGCCGCTGACCGTGTTCCACCAGTTGTCCACATTGCCGAATTGCGGTGTACCGGATGCGGCCTGCCTGCGGCGCAGGTTCAGGTCCTTGGTCTCCGTGGTCCAGCGCAGGCCCAGGATGGCTCGCAGTTGATCGCTGAACGTGGCGGTGGCGCTGCCGAACACCGCGAAACTGCGCGCCTCGTGACGGTAGATGGTGCTGTTGTAGCCGACCGGCTGCGTGCTGCCGGCGAGCGCCGGAGCGGCGCCGTTCGGCAGGCGGGCGGACGCGGAATCAGAATCGATCTTCTCGTTGAAGTAGAACAGGCCTGCCACCCAGCTCACTTTGTCATCCTGCGGCGACGCCAGGCGCAGCTCCTGCGACCACTGGCGGCTCTTGGCCGAACTGTGGCTGCGGCTGATTTCCAGCGGGGTGTTGTCGCCATCGCCCAGGCTCTCTGTGCGGTAGTTTTCGAAACCGGTGATCGAGTTGAGCGAGTATGGGCCGAGCTGGTACTCCAGCGCCAGTTGTCCGCCCCCCTGCTTCACCGAGCTGTTGGCCGGCGCATTGGCGCTCACGTCGTCCGGGTTGGTGCTGGGGATGTAGCCGTTGCGGTACACACCGTTGGCGCCGTAGCTGGCCACGGTGGTGATGGTGCCGTCGGTCTGGTAGTCGCGATAGTGCAGGTTCAGGTTCGCGCTCAGGTCCTTGCCGAGCAACGCTTTCAGCTGGCCGCGCACGGCGCTGTCGCGCAGCGCGCCGTCCTTGCTGCCGGTGAACAGGTTGTTAAAGCGTCCTTCGCCCTGGTCTTCGGTGTGGAACGACAGGCGGCCGGCCAACACCTCGTCCACCAGTCCGCCGCCGATGGCGCCCTCCACAAGTTTGGTGTCGTAGCGCCCGTAGTCCACTTTCAGGTAGCCGCTGTTGCGGAAGCTGGGCTTCCTGGAAATGACGTTGATGGCGCCACCGGTGGTGTTCTTGCCCCACAAGGTGCCTTGCGGGCCGCGCAGCACTTCCACCCGGTCCAGATCGAACAGCGGGAAACCGGTGGCCGACGAGTTGCTGATGTAGACGTCGTCCAGATAAAAGCCGACCGGGTTCGGGAAGTCGATCTGCTGCTGGCCGGCGCCCACGCCGCGTATCCACCAGCGCGGACGGCCGTGCTGCTGTGTTCCCGCCGAGGCGTTCGGCACGAAGTTCAGGATCTCCGAGGCGGAGCGGCCAACCCCGTCGGCCAGCAGTTCCTTTCCGCCAAGGACGGTGATGGAGCTTGGCACCGATTGCGCCTTCTCCTCGCGCTTCTGCGCGGTGACGGTGACGGTTTGCAGCGCGCCCAGGTCGCCCACGACGTAGGGAACGCTGGCGGCCGCCGCTGCGGCAGCATCGGCTTGCTCTTCCGCGTGCGCCAGGCTGGGGGCAAGGCTGCCGCTCAGGGCGATGGCAAAAACCGCGCGCAATTCACGGCTGATGGTGGTGCGTTTAAATCGGGTGGCTGGCGATTGCTGGGGATGCATGGACACTTCCTTTGTAATGAGTAAGAGGTAAGTTACTCATTGCAAGCGCCGTGCCTGACTGCCACCGCAGAAGCAGGCCTTATAAACCAAGGCCTTCTTTGAAATGAAGCGAAATGCTGATTTTGAAACACCCAGGCGGCGCATGCTGCCTGGGCGACAGTGCTGCTTTGCAGGCAGCAAGGATTATCCGACTGCGCGCAGCGCTTGCGGCTGCACGTGGCCGCGCACCAGCGGCAGCACTTCTTCGCCTACGCGGTAGGCCTCCTCCAGGTGCGGGGTGCTGGAGAGGATGAAGGCATCTGCGCCCAGCTGCACCAGTTCGTCGAGGCGCTCGGCCACCTGCTGGTAGCTGCCCACAATGCCCTGCGTCTGGCCGCCGCGCAGCAGGTTGAAACCCGACCAGACGTTCGGTTCGATGATCAGGTCGCGATAGCTGTTCAGCGTGGTAGGCAGGCTGGCGCGCTGGCGCGCTGCGCCAACCGAATCACCCTGCGGCGCCAGGAACTGCTTCAGCGTTTCGGCATCCACCCGCTCGAAACCTTTGCGCACTTCATCCCAAGCCTCTTCCTCGGTGGCGCGGGCCACGATATCGACGCGCACCGCGCACTTGATCTTGCGGCCCAGCAGATCTGTTTTCTCCTTCACGCGGCGGAATTTCTCGCGCAGCGCGGCGAACGGCTCCAGCCAGGTCAGGTAGTAGTCCGCGTGCTTTGACGCCGACGCCAGCGCGGCGTCGGAAGAGCCGGAGAAGTAAATCTCGGGGAACTCTTCCTTCGACAGCGGGTCCGGCAGGCCGCCGTGCTCCAGCTGGTAGAACTTGCCCTGGTACGAGAATGGCCCGCCTTGCCAAACGCCGCGCACCACATCCAGGAATTCGGTGGTGCGCTGGTAGCGGTCGTCGTGGCCGGCGGAGTCGCCCCACCACAGCTGCGCCGGGCCGCCGCCGCCGGTAATGACGTTGTACAGCGCACGCCCGCCGGTGGCGCGCTGCAGGCTGGCCGTCATGCGTGCGGCGGCGACTGGGTTCAGGAAACCCGGCTGGAACGGAATCATGAATCGGAACGTTTCGGTTTCGCGCGCCAGCAGCGCGGAAATGGCCCAAGGTTCGTCCGTCATCGGGAAAGATGGAATCAGGCCGCCGTGGAAGCCGGACACTTCGGCCGCATGCGCAATCTCGGCCAGGTAGTCAATGTAAGTATAGCCGCCGGCGTGATCAAGCCGGGCGTTGCCGGCCAGCGTGTCGCCACGGTAGGGAGTGCGGCTGCGGTGCGAGCTTGGCTCGCCGTGGGTGGGAAGGCGCCAGAAGAAGTCGACAGTCATGGTGTGCTCCAGTATGGATGATGTGGTCAGGCTGCCTGGCGCTCGGCGGCGGCAAGGCGCTCGCGCAGTGCGGGCAGAACGTTTTCGCCGAAACGGTAGGCCTCTTCGAGATGCGGCGCGGCGGACAACAGGAAGCTGGATACGCCCGCGGCGGCGTATTCGGACAGGCCATCGGCGACCTGCTCGAAGCTGCCAACCAGTGTGGCCGCCGGGCCGGGTCCATCATCGTCGGCAGCAGCGGCAACCGCGGCGGTGGACTGGCTCTGCAGGATCGCCGCGTCGCGCCGCGCTTCGTCCTCCGTTTCACGCGCAACCACGCTGATGCGCAGTCCAATGGCGACCTTGCGGCCGGCAGCGGCAGCCAGCGCGGCAATGTGTGCGGCCTGCGCACGCAGCGTCTCCGGCGGGGCGGCATCGAGCACGTGCACGTCCGCTTGCCGTGCGGACAGCGCAAAGGCCTGCTCGCTGGCGCCGGACAGGTAGACCTTGGGTACCGGATTGTTGGCCAGCGTGCCACGGAAGCCGCCCTCGCCCACTTCGAAGAACTTGCCCTTGAAATTGAACGGTGCGGTAGTCAGGACGCCGCGCGCCACAGTCAGGAATTCGTCGATGCGCGGCAGCACGTCGGCGTCCTCCGCGTAGTCGGCATGGCGGCGCCGATCCCCGGCAGTCCCGCCCGGAGCGATCTGCCAGGCCAGGCGGCCGCTTGTGAAGCGCTGGAAGCTGGCGGCATTCTTCGCCGCGTAGACCGCCGAGCCCCATGCGGCCTCAAATTCCGTCACCAGCTTGATGCGGCGCGTGCCGCGCGCCACGTAGCCGGCAACGATCCACGCTTCCTCGCCCTGAAGGTCGTGGCCGATGCGCACGCCGTCGAAGCCTGAAAGGTCGGCCGCGCGCGCCACCTGGTGCAGATAGTCGTAGTAGTTGAAGCGGCTGCCGCGCGGGTCGGACACGCCGCCGCTGTAGGGCGAGCCCGCGTCCGCAGCGCGTTCGCCGCGCCGCAGCCGGGCCGCTTCGCCGTAGCGGCCATCGCCGGCGGTAGGCAGTTGCCAGATGAATTCCGTGGTCATGTTGAAGCTCCTCGTGAGTTGTGGTGTCAGCCCACTACGCAACGCAGAAACCGTGCCATGCAGGAAACGCCACATCCACCCTTCTGCGCACGCCGCGCGTGCTGCGCGACGAACAGGCTGCTGCCCTGGCAACAGCCTGTGTTTGCGCAGCTACAGTACGCCCGCCTTCTTCAGGTAAGTGCGCATGATGTTGCGGCTGATATTCAGGCGCCTGGACGCCCGCACCTGGTTGCGTTCCGTGCTCTCGAACGCAGCCAGCGCGAGTTCCTGCTGCAGCGTTTCGAAGTCGATGCTCTCGCCCGAAGCAAGCAGCGCGCGCCAGGCCGCATGCAAGCGTGCGCTTGCCGTGGCGGGCGCGGCGCCGGGGCCGACTGTGTGCCCGGGTCCGCCGCCGGCGGAAGGCACGGCCGCGCCCAGTTGCTCGCCCGCCGCGCCGGACCAGGGCGACGCAGCGTATGCCGGTGCAACGTATGCCGGTGCTGCGTGTGCCGGTACCGCGTACGGCCCTGGCGCCGCATACTGCGGCCCGCTGCGCACTTCAGGTGGCGGCTCATGCCGCGCCCAGCCGCGCAGACTCAGGTCGTGCGCTGTGACGGCGCCATCGTGGCTGACCAGCAGTGCGCGGTGCATCACATTTTCCAGCTCGCGTATATTGCCTGGCCACGGATAGTCCAGCAAGGCGCGCTCCGCATCCTGCGTGATCGAGACATCGGCCAGGTGCAGGCGGCGCGCATAGACCTGCAGAAAGTGGCGCGTGAGCGGCATGATGTCGCCGGGGCGCTCGCGCAGGGGCCGCAGCGGAAGCGAGATCACCTGCAACCGGTAGTACAAGTCCTCCCGGAAGCGCCCGGCCCGCACCGCTTCGGCCAAGTCCACATTGGTGGCGGCGATCAGGCGCACGTCAATCGGTATCGCCTTGCGCGCGCCCAGCCGCACCACCTCCCGCTCCTGCAGCACACGCAGCAGCTTCACCTGCATCGGCAGCGGCAAGTCGCCAATCTCGTCGAGGAACAGCGTGCCGCCGCGCGCGGTTTCGAACCAGCCGGCCTTGGCCTGGTGCGCGCCGGTGAAAGCGCCGCGTTCGTAGCCGAACAACTCGCTTTCGATCAGCGTTTCCAGGAAGGCGCCGCAGTTGACGGCGACGAAGCTGGCGTCGCGCCGGCTGCTGTGGGCATGCACGTGGCGCGCTATCAGCTCCTTGCCGGTGCCTGTTTCCCCGGTGATCAGCACCGTCGCCTCGCTGGGCGCGATGCGTTCGATCAGCTGGTGCAGCTCGCGCGAACGCGGATCGGCGAAAACGAAGGCCGTGGCGCGCACCAGCAAGCTCATTTTCTGGGCTTCCCGGAAAGCGACGAGCGGTTCCCCGTCGCTTTCCGTCCCCTTGGCAAAATGGGCGCTGCGCGCGAATTCGGATGTGAAGTGGTTGGCTAGTAGTTCCATGAATCGACTATAGCGCGCTGCCTAAGCCTGGCAAACGAATAGTGCCACGCTTGCTTATCCGGTTTTCACATATCCGCGCCGGCGGTAGCCTGCTGCGCGGCCGCATAGGCGCCGTACAGTTTGGCGTATGCCCCGCCCTGGCCAATCAAACTGTCATGGTCGCCCAGCTCGGCCAGCTCGCCGTTCCAGATCACCGCGATGCGGTCGGCGTCCCGTATGGTGGCAAGCCGGTGTGCGATGATGATGGCGGTGCGGCCCCGGCACAGCCGCCGCAGCGCGGCCTGGATGCGGCGCTCGGTGTGCAGGTCCACGGCGGACGTCGCCTCGTCCAGGATCAGCACGGTGGGGTTGGCAAGATAGGCGCGCACCAGGCACACCAGTTGCCGCTGGCCGTGGCTGAGGAAGCCGCCCAGCGGCCCCACCTCGGTGCGGTAGCCCTGCGGCAGCCGTTCCAGCACGGCGTCCGCCCCCAGCTCGCGCACGGCGGCGATCAGCGCACCGTCGCCGGCGTCCGGCGCCGCCAGGCGCAGGTTGTCCAGCACACTGCCGGAGAACAGCACGTTGTCCTGCAGGACCACGCCGATCACCTTGCGCAGCTCCTGCTGCCGATAGTGGCGCACGTCCACCCCATCCACCAGCACCGCGCCCGACTGCACTTCGTACAGCCGCGCCAGCAACTGCACCAGCGTGCTCTTGCCGTGCCCCGTGGGTCCGACGATGGCCAGCACCTGGCCGGCCGGAATGTGCAGCTGCAGGGAGCGGATCACCGGCCGCGCGCCGGCCGGGTCGTAGGAGAAGCCGACATTGGCAAACTCCACCTCGCCGCGTCGCGCGGGCTGCTGCGGCGTGAGCGGATCGGTGATCTCGGGCTCCGTATCGAGCAACAGGAACACGCGCTGCGCCGAGGCCGCGCCCGACGAGTAGCGCTCGAACAGGTCGTTCAGCTCCTGCAGGGGGCCGAGAAACAGGTGTACGTAGAACAGGCTTTGCGCCAGCTGGCCCACCGTCACGCTGCCCTCGGCGATACCGAAGCCGCCCGCCACCAGCAGCAACCCCATGCCCAGTGTGCTGAGTACCTGCGTGAGCGGCAGGAACCAGCTGGAGCGGATATTGCCGCTCACCAGGGTGTGGTTGAAGTGGCGCAGCAGGCCGAGGTAGCGCTGCGCATTGCTATCCTCGCGCACCAGCTGCTTGATCAGCCGCACGCCGGACACGGTTTCCACCAGGTGAGCCGTGAAGCGCGCACGCGCCTCCGCCACGCGGGCCCAGTTCTGCTGCGAGATGCGCTTGAACAGCCAGGTGAAGCCCGCCAGCAGCGGCACCACGGCAGCCAGCGCCGCGAACAGGCGCGGCGAGATCAGCCACAGCGCCGCGCCGGCCACCAGGCAACGCAGCAGCGCGGACAGCAATTCCGGCGGCCCTTGTATCAGCAGCGGTTCGAGCGCGTCCACGTCGCGGTCGGCGCGCGAGATGATGCGGCCGGCCTTGGTCTGGTCGAAATAGCGCACGCTGAGCGACTGCACGTGGGCGTACACCCGCACCCGGAGCGCGTTCAGGATATGGATGGCTGCGCCGCCGGCGAAATACTGGGACAGGCCGGACAGCAGGAAACGCAGTACCCAGCTGACGGCCAGCCCGGCCGCCATCCAGGCCAGCAGGTGCTTGTCGAGCAGGATGCCGGTGGCGGTCCTGATAAAGCCGTTGTCGATCACTTCGCGCAGGAACCAGGGCCGCAGGAAGATCACGCCCACCAGCAGCGCTTCCAGGGCGATGACGGCGGCGATGCGGCCGCGCACCTGGCGCAGCAGCGGCAGCAGGCGCCAGAACATGCTGCGGTCCAGCGCCTTGCGGGCCAATGCCTGTTCCAGCTCGATGTCGCTCAGTGCAGTCTGGCCGCGCAGCTTATTGGCCATCGCCGCCTCCCAGCAGTTCGCGGTAGCCCGCGTCCGACGCCATCAGTGCCTGGTGCGTACCTTGCGCCGCGATGCGGCCACCGGACAGCATCGCCACGTGGTCGGCCAGCAGGATGGTGGACAGTTTGCTGGCGACCATCAGCACCGTCACCTGGTATTCGCCGCTGGCGTGCAGACGGCGGATATTGTCCAGCACGCGCCGTTCGGTCAGGGCGTCGAGCGCGCTGGTGGCGTCGTCCAGCACCAGGATGGCGGGACGCGCCAGCAGCGCTCGCGCCAGGCAGATGCGCTGCCGCTGGCCGCCGGACAGTGTGGCGCCGCGCTCCCCGACGCGGGTCTGCAGGCCGTGTTCCAGCCCTTGCACCACGTCCGCGGCCGCAGCCCATGCTAGCACCTGCTCCAGTTCCGTGTCGCTGGCGTCCGGTTTGGCCAGCCGCAGGTTGGCGGCCAGCGTGTCCGAGAACAAAAAGCTTTCCTGCGGCACCACGTGCACCTTGCGGCGCAACTGTCCCAGGTCCAGCCCACGCAGGTCGCGCCAGCCACCCCACGGCGAGCCGACGCGCACCGATCCCTGGTCCGGTTCCAGCAGCCGTGGCAGCAGGCCCGCCAGCGTGCTCTTGCCCGCTCCGGTGGCGCCCACCAGCGCCACCACCTCGCCCGGCGCCACTTCAAAGTCGCATCCGGACAGGATAGCGCTGCTGCCGCCCGGCGCGGCGATCTCCACACCGGTGAGGCGCAGTCCCAGCGCACCGTCTGGCAGGCCCTGTGGCTGGCCGTCACCGCCGCGCATGCCGGGCCGTTCGTCCAGCAACTCCCAGATGCGGCCCGCCGACGAGCGCGCATCGGCAAAGATCTGCATCACCCTGCCCACACCTTCGATACGGAACACCAGCGTATTAGCCACCAGCAGCGCAGCTACGATCTCGCCCACGTTCATGCGGCCCTGCTGCACCAGGTGGGCGCCATAGCCCAGTATCCAGCCGTGGCCCAGCGCCACCACTGCCTGCGGCAGCGGGATATGCGAGGCCGAATACGCCAGCGCCTTGCGCGCCAGCCGCACGAATTGGTCGACATGCTCGCTGAACACCGCGACGCGACGCTGCTCGAGGCCGAAGCCCTTGATGACGCGCACGCCGTTCACCCCTTCGCTGAGCTCCTGGTTCACCTTGTCGTACGCTGCGCCCGCCGCGCGGTCCAGGTGCACCAGCTGGCCGGTCTGCGCCACGAAGATACCGATGCCGGCCAGCGTGAGCAGCAGCGGCGGCAGGCCAAGCAAGGGGCTGTACCAGCACAGCAGGCCGATGGAGGCGATCACCACCAGCGCTGTTTCGAATACCTGGCGCCAGAAGCTGATGAGCGCATCGCGCACCTTGTCGGCGTCGCGCGTGGTGCGGGTGACCAGTTCACCGACGCCGTGGCGCCAGTGGTACGCCAGGTCCAGCCGCTGCACTTGCTGCAGGATGCGCTGGCGCAGTATGGTGAGCAGTTCCTGGCCGATGATCAGCGCCATTACGCCGCCGCCGTATTGGAGTACCGCGCGCGCAGCGGCTAACGCCAGCAAGGCGATCAGCCAGTAGCGGGCCAGCGACCAGTCCAGCGTGCCGTCCGCCTGGCGCTGCACGGCGCGGCCGCTTTCCACGTCGTGCACGGCGCGGCCTACCAGCCATTGCTGCCACGCGAGGCTGAGATTGACAATGGTGAACAGCGTGGCCGTCAGCGCAAAGCGCCACGGCATCAGCCGGTAAAGGGCAAGGCAGCGCAATAGCGGCTGCCGGACGTTGGATGGTTTGGTCACTGTGCTTTGTCCGGATGGGAGTGGGTTGGAGCTTCCCTATCCGCACGATCCGTGCCAGCGCCCCAAGGGCACGTCCTGGCCCGCCGCGCGCGCCGGCGTGCGCAAAAACCAGCAGCGCTGTGCAATTTTCAGCAGCGCTTGTTGATTCCGGCGGCGTGCAGGCGGTAGCATGGCGGCATGACGATTCCACGCCCTTCTCAAGCCGCCCAGGCCGGTTTTGCCACCTTGGCCGATGCCGCCTTCCACAACGAGCGCGTGGCCGCGCGCCGCCTTGCCGCCAGCGCGGGACTGGACGAAGCGCAGGCGCTGCTGCGCATCCTGGAGCAGTCGGCTGCGGCGGCCGGATACCGGGCTGCAGCGGAGCCGGCGGGGCTGGCGGCACCGGCAGCCCTGGATGGCCCGTCAGCGCTCGACCGCCTGCTGGCCGCTCGTTCAAAGTTGAAGCGGGACGATGCGGAGCGGCGCGCGGCCAAACTGCTCGCGCGCGCCGGGAAGTTGGCCGGCAAGCGGGCGCGCCATGCGCCGCAGGCAGGTGCATGGCAGGCATGGTTCGACGGCTCGGCCCATCCCAATCCGGGGCGGCTGGGCATAGGAGCGTTGCTGCTTGGCCCGGCCGGCGAACGCATCGAGATCAGCCAGCGTGCAGGACATGGCAATAGCGGGGAAGCGGAATACCTGGCGCTGGAGGCATTGCTGCAAGCCGCCCTCGCCGCCCGCCCGCCGCTGTTGGCGATCTACGGCGACAGCCAGGTCGTGATCGGCGACGTGGCGGCCGGCGCGGGCACGGGAGCGAAGGGGCTGGAACTGCACCGCGAACGGGTGCAGGGGCTGCTGACGGAACTGGGGAAATCGGGGCGAGTGACGCTGCACTGGGTGCCGCGCCACCGCAATGGCGAGGCGGACCGCCTGTCGCAACAGGCGATCGCCTCCTGGACCGGGCAGGACTAGCGCAGCGCCAGCGCCTTGCCGCCCTGCGTGCGGGCAGCTGGTGCGCGGCCTGCCGGCGGCTTGGCCGCGCCGCCCACCTGGAACACACTGACCACTTCGGCAAGTTGCATCGCCTGATGCTGCATGGACTCGGCGGCGGCCGCTGCCTGCTCCACCAGCGCCGCGTTCTGCTGCGTAACCTGGTCCATCTCGCCGATCGCCTTGTACACCTCGTCGATGCCGGCGCTCTGCTCCTTGCTGGCGGTGGTGATCTCGGTGATGATGGTACTCACGCGGTGTACGCTGGACACGATGTCTTCCATGGTCGCGCCGGCGTCGGCCACCAGCTTGCCGCCCTGGTTCACCTTGTCCACCGAGTCGCCGATCAGCTCCTTGATCTCCTTGGCGGCGGCGGCCGAGCGCTGCGCCAGCGTGCGCACTTCGCTGGCTACCACGGCGAAACCACGGCCCTGCTCGCCGGCGCGCGCCGCCTCCACTGCGGCGTTCAGGGCCAGGATGTTGGTCTGGAACGCGATACCGTCGATCACCGAGATGATGTCCACGATTTTGCGCGAGGCGGCATTGATGGCTTCCATCGTGCCCACCACTTCGGCGACCACGGCGCCGCCCTTGACGGCAACATCGGCCGCCGCGTCGGCCAGCTGGTTGGCCTGGTGCGCGTTGCTGGCGTTGTTCTTCACCGTGGCGGTCAGCTCTTCCATCGACGCGGCGGTCTCCTCCAGCGAGCTCGCTTGCTGCTCGGTGCGCGACGACAGGTCCTGGTTGCCGGCCGCGATTTCGGTGGACGACGTCTCAATCTCCGCCGTACCGCTGCGCACCTGCATCACGATGTTCAGCAGCGCATTGTTCATGTCCTGCAGCGCCGCCAGCAGCTGGCCGGTTTCGTCGCTGCCGCTGACACGGATGGTGCCGGTCAGATCGCCGGCCGCCACGCGCCGCGCCGCGTCCAGCGCCTGGCCAAGCGGCCGCGTAATGCTCGCGGTCAGCAGCCAGGAGCACACCACGCCCAAAGCCAGCACCAGCGCGGTTAGCGCTATCAACAGCTTGCGGCTGGTATCGGCCCCATTCTCGATTTCCACCGCGATGGCGTCGATCTTGCCGCGCTGGCGCTTCAGCAGTTCGGCCATCAGGTTCTGGTAGGCGGCCGCACCGGGCGCGAACACGTTGCTGAAGTGTGCTTCGGCCTCCTCCAGCGCGCCCTCGGCCTTCAGCTTGGTCACCTTGTCGCGCGAGGACAGGTAGATTTTGCGCTGCTCGCCGATGCGGTTGAACAGTTCCTTCTCGTCTTCGTCCACCAGTGCTTCGATTTTCTTCTGCAGCTCGGCAGACACGGCGCTGGATTTCTTGGCCTCGTCGGCAAAAAAGCCCACCAGCGACGGATCGCTGCTGCGGGCGATGGCGGTGGTGCGGCGGATCGCACTGTCGATCTTGCTCGACCAGTCGCTGATCATGCGCTCTTTCGCCAGCGGCACTTCCATCATCGCGCGCGTCGCGTTGGCCACTTCGTGCAGGCGCCAGATGGAGATACCGGTAATGGCCACGGACAGGGCCAGGATGACGGCAAAGCCGAGCGCCAGTCGCTTGCCGATGCGGATGTTGGACAGCATGCTCACGGCGCTCAGGCGGCCAGCGCCGAGTCGAGCAAGCCCATGTCGGCGCTCGTCATCAGGCGGTCGATGTCCACCAGGATCAGCATGCGCTCGTCGATGGTGCCCAGGCCGACGATGTATTCGGTGTTCAACGTGGAGGTGATTTCCGGCGCCGGCTTGACCTGCTCCGGGGTCAGGATGGTCACGTCCGACACGCTGTCGACCACCATGCCCACCACGCGGTGGCCGATGTTCAGGATGATGACGACGGTGAACTGGTTGTATGTCGGTTCGCCCACATTGAACTTGATGCGCATGTCGACGATCGGCACGATCAGGCCACGCAGGTTGATCACGCCCTTGACGAATTCCGGCGCGCTGGCAATGCGGGTCGGCGCTTCATAGCTGCGGATCTCGCTGACTTTCTGGATGTCGATGCCGTACTCTTCCTGGCCCAGGGTAAAGGCGAGGTATTCGGCGGCGGCCGCGACGTTGGCGGCGGAAATAGCGTCGGTAGACATAGGTTCCTCTCAAAAGAGCCATAATGTTACCGTACAACAAGGTCCAACGCAGCAAATAAATGCACAGAAGCAACATAAAGTCTATCGGTTTCAGTGTATTTGCACCGCAAACTGCTATGGCCTTCTTGGCAATTCAATGCCACAATCGCAGGGCAAGCAGCATGCCCCGCCCCAAGGAGAAGAATGAATACGTTGTTAAGTAGCTGGCATCCGCGCCTGGTGGCGCTGGCCACCGCCGCCGCCGCCGATGACGGCGCGCACGACACCAACCATCTGCACCGCGTGTGGCGCAACGCCACGCTGCTGATGGACGATTACCCGGAGGCGGACGCGCTGGTGGTGCTGGCAGCCTGCTATCTGCACGACCTGGTGAACCTGCCCAAGAATTCGCCGGACCGCCACCTGGCTTCGCGCCAGGCCGCGCGCCTGGCCAGCCGCCAGCTGGCCGAACTGGGCTTCCCGCCCGAAAAGCTGGCCGCCACCGCGCACGCGATCGAAACGCACAGCTTCTCGGCCGGCATCAAGCCGGAAACCATCGAAGCGAAGATCGTGCAGGACGCCGACCGCCTCGACGCGCTGGGCGCGGTCGGCCTGGCCCGCATGTTCTACACTGCCGGCCGCATGGGCTGCGCGCTGGCCCACGCCGACGACCCGATGGCGCTGCACCGCGAACTGGACGACAAAGCCTATTCGCTCGACCATATCGACGTGAAGCTGGCCACGCTTCCGGCCAAGATGCAAACCGCCGCCGGCCGCCGCCTCGGGCAAAGCCGCCTGGCCGAGCTGATCGCCTTCCGCGACAGCTTCATCGCCGAATGGGCTGCCAGCCCCGCCACGCCTTAGCCTAGATCCGATCTTTCCGCCCATGACCAGCAAAAGCGAACCCGTTCCCCTTTCCACCACCTCCAACGGCAACCTCAAATTCGTGCTGGTGTGCGTGTTCATCGACATGCTGGGCATCGGCCTGGTGGTGCCGGTGCTGCCCATCCTGGTCGGAGAATTCGTCCACACGCGCGACGCGCAGGCACTGTGGTACGGCGTGATGGGCGCCGTGTTCGGGCTGATGCAGTTCCTTTTCATGCCCATGCTGGGTGCCGTCAGCGACAGGGTGGGCCGCCGGCCGGTGCTGCTGTATTCCATGGCCGGCATGTGCATCAACTTCCTGTCCACCGCCTGGGCGCCCAACCTGGCCTGCATGTTCATCGGCCGCGTGATCGGCGGCGCCTCCTCGGCCAGCATGTCGGTGGCCTCGGCCTACGCGTCCGACATTTCCACCCACGAGAACCGCGCCAAGAGCTTCGGCAAGATCGGCGCCGCCTTCGGCCTGGGCTTCATCGCCGGCCCCATGCTGGGTGGCCTGCTGGGCAGCATCGACCTGCACCTGCCGTTCTACGTGGCGGCGGGCCTGTCGGCCGCCAATTTCATCTACGGCTACTTCTGCGTGCCCGAGTCGCTGCCCGAATCGCGCCGCTCCAGGTTCAAGCTCACCCGCGTCAATCCGCTCGACGGCCTGTTCAAGCTGGCCCGCCGCGAGGATATCCGCGGTCTGATCATCGCCTTCGCGCTGATGACCTGCGCGCAGATGATGCTGCAGTCGACCTGGGTGCTGTACACCCACTTCCGCTTCGACTGGAGCCCCGGCCAGAACGGCGCCGCGCTGTTCTGCGTGGGCATGGCCGCCGCCGTGGTGCAGGCCGGCCTGCTGGGCGTCTTCATCAAGTGGTTCGGCGAAGTGCGCCTGACGCTGATCGGCCTGGCCTCGGGCTGCATCACCTACACCTTGTACGGCCTGGCCACGCAAGGCTGGATGATGTACCTGTTCATCTGCTGTAACCTGATGGCGTTCGCCGCCGGCCCGGCGCTGCAAGGCATCATCTCCAAGGCCACCGACGCCGGCCAGCAGGGCGAGCTGATGGGTTCCCTGCAGTCGATCAGCAGCATCGGCATCATTTTCATGCCGCTGCTGGGCAGCGCCATCCTGGGCGAGGTCAGCCACTTGCCGGCCAACGACTGGCGCATCGGCAGCAGCTTTTTCGTGTGCGCGGCCATGCAGGCGCTGGCCATCCTGGTGGCACGGCACTACTTCCGCACGCACGACCTGAAGCAGCCTGCCAGCACGGCGGTGCAGCCATGATGGCATGGCCGCCGGCGCCGGGACTGCTGGCGCTGCTGCCGGTGCTGGCGACGTTCAGTTCGCTGGCCGCGCCGGCCGCGGCGGAATGCTCGCGCGAGATCGCCGTGCCGGTGGCGCCGATCGGTGTCAGCATCACCATCAGCAACGGCGACGTGGCCGGCATCTATCCCGACGTGCTGCGCGCGGCCAGCCAGAAAGCCGGCTGCCAGCTGGTATTCTCCGGGGTGCCGCGCGCGCGCCAGGAGGTGCTGTTCGAAATGGGCAAGGCCGACCTGATGCTGCCCGCCACGCGCACGCCGGCGCGCGACCAGGTCGGCACTTTCATTCCCCTGATCGGCCATCGCGCCACGCTCATTTCGGTGGCCAGCGGACGCCCCGCCCTCTCCAGCGCCCAGGACCTGCTGCAGCGCCCGGAGCTGCGCGTGGCCGTGGTGCGCGGTTTCGACTATGGCGAGCCTTACCAGGTGCTGATCAAGGAGCTGGCCAGGCAGGGACGTCTGTTCCAGGAGGTGGACTCGGTAGCGGTAGCCCGGCTGATGCAATCCGGCGCCATCGACGTCACCATCATGGGCCCGACCACACTGGCCGGCGCCGTGATGCGCGACGCGCGCCTGGCCGGCATGCTGGACCGGCTGCGGGTGGAGCCGATACCGGAACTGCCCTGGAGCGAGAGCGGCATCTACGTGTCGCGCCGCTCGCTCAAGCCGGAGGACCAGGCCATCATGCTGGACATGATGGAACGGGTGGCCAAGTCCAACGCCGTGATGGAAGCCTTCCAGCGCGTGCACCGCCCCGCCATCCTGGCCGAAAGCGTGCGCCCGCGCTAGGCGCGGGCGCCGGAGCCTGTACTGCCGATGCCAGGATACGTCGTCGCCATCATCCTGCTGGCAGCGCTGCTGCATGCGGGCTGGAACGCGCTCGTCAAGGCCGGCAAGGACGCTTTCCTCACTTCGGTCCTGGTGGCCTCGGGCGCCGCGCTGATTTCGCTGGCGGCGCTGCCTTTCTTCCCGGCGCCCGCACCCGCCAGCTGGCCGATGCTGTTCGCCACCACCGTCATCCATTACTTCTACTACGGCCTGATGGCGGCCGCCTACCGGCACGGCGACATGAGCCTGGCCTATCCGCTGATGCGCGGCAGCGCCCCCCTGCTGGTGGCGCTGGCCAGCGCGCCTTTGCTCGGCGAGCAGTTGACGGCGATGCAGTTCGGCGCCGTGGCCTGCATCAGCGGCGGCATCTTCAGCATGGCGCTTGCGCACCGGCGGGCGGCGCCAGTCGGTCGCACAGCGGCGCGGCGGCCCGGCGGCGCGGCGGCTGTGGGTGACACTGCGCAAGCTGGCGCAGCGCTGACCCCGCCCTCCCCACAGCGCCCTGGCCGCGCCGTGCTGTACGCGCTGCTGAACGCCGGCGCCATCGCGTGCTACACGCTGGTGGACGGCGTCGGCGCGCGTCACTCCGGCTCCCCGGTGGCATACACCATGTGGCTGTTCGTCTTCACCGCTGCCGGCCTGCTGGCCTGGACCTTGCTGCGGCGCCGCGCGCAATTCGCCGCCTACGCGGCCGCGCACTGGCGCGTGACCGCGCTGGGCGGAGCCGGCACGCTGGGCTCCTACGCCATGTCGCTATGGGCAATGACGATGGCGCCAGTGGCAGCCGTGGCGGCGCTGCGCGAAACCGCCATCCTGTTCGCCGCCGCCATCGCCGTCTTCTTCCTTGGCGAGAAAATCAGCCCACAGCGCTACGCCGCCATCGCCCTGATCGCCGGCGGCGCCGCACTGATGCGCTACGCCTGACGGCAGCCTGCAGAAGCTGCGCTTCAGTAAGGGCTGGCGGTCGGCCGCACCACGATCTCGCTCACGTCCACGTCCGCCGGCTGCTCGATGGCGAACAGGATGGCGCGCGCGATCGCGTCCGGCCCGATGGCCACCTTGCGGAACTCCTTCATCTCGGCGCGTCCCCGCTCGTCCGAAATGCTCTCGGCCAGCTCGGACTCGGTCACGCCCGGCGACACCAGCGTCACCCGGATGTCGCCGCCCACCTCCTGCCGCAAGCCCTCGGTAATGGCGGCCACGGCGAACTTGGTGGCGCAGTATACCGCCGCCGTCGGACTCACCGTATAGGCGCCGATCGATGCCATGTTGATGATCTGGCCCGAGCGCTGCACCTGCATCAACGGCAGTGCCGCCGCGATGCCGTACAGGACGCCGCGCACGTTGACATCGATCATGCGGTCCCACTCCTTCAGCTTGAGCGCGTCCAGGCGCGAGAGCGGCATCACGCCGGCGTTGTTGATCATCACGTCCACGCGGCCATGGCGCTTGTGGGCGGCCAGCACGAAAGTCTGCACGTCGTCCGCGTCGGTCACATCCAGCGCGCTGAAGTCCGCCGAGCCGCCGGCAGCGCGGATTTGCGCCACCAGCAGTTCCAGCCGGTCGGTGCGGCGTGCGCCCACTACCACGTGCATGCCCTGTTGTGCCAGCAAGCGCGCCGTCGCCTCGCCGATGCCGCTGCTTGCGCCGGTGATAAGGACCACTTTTTGATTTTGCTGCTGCGTCATGATGCGCCCTCCTGAGCTGTTGTTGATGGGATGAAGTTTAAGCAGGCGGGGCCTGCCCGTGAATGCCGGATGATCTCGACCTATTGCCTAATCCTCCAATCCTTGCGATGAACGCATCCAAAACTTGCATAATGAATGCACGAACCTACTAACCACTGGATAGCCATGCCAAGTCCACAACAACGCATGACGGCCCTGCTGAACCGCCTTGCCCCTTCCGAAGGCTCCACCCTGTCGGCTTTGGACGGCGTGAAATTCATGCGCGCCAACCGCCCCATTCCGCGCATGCCGGTGCTGTACGAGCCGTGCATCGTCATCGTCTGCTCGGGGCGCAAGCACGGCTACCTCGGCGGCCAGGCCTATGTGTACGACGCGCAGCAGTTCCTGGTAATGTCGGTGCCGTTGCCGTTCGAAGGGGAAACCGTGCTGGCCTCCGAGGCCGAGCCGATGCTGGCCGTGTCGATCCGCATCGACCTGCAGATGGCGGCGGAACTGATGCTGGCGGTGGAGCAATCCGGCACCGCCATCGCGGCCGAGCCCAAAGGCATCATTTCATCGCCGATGGACGGCAAGCTGTGCGACGCGGTGCTGCGCCTGCTCGAAGCGCTCACGTCGCCGCTGGAGACGCAGCTGCTGGCGCCAAGCGCCATGCGCGAGATCCTGTACCGCGTGCTGACCGGCGTGCAAGGCGGCTCGCTGCGCGCCGCGCTGGCGCACCAGAGCCATTTCGGCAAGATCGGCAAGGCGCTGCGCCGCATCCATGCGGACGTGAGCAGCCAGGTAGACGTGGCCACGCTGGCCGGCGAGGCCGGCATGAGCGTGGCGGCCTTCCACGCCAACTTCAAGGCTGTCACGCAGACCTCGCCGATCCAATATCTGAAGAGTACCCGGCTGCACAAGGCGCGCCTGCTCATGGTGCAGGACGGCCTGAGCGCGGCCACTGCCTCGGCGCGGGTAGGCTACGAAAGCAGCTCGCAGTTCAGCCGCGAGTTCAAGCGCTTCTTCGGCCGTACGCCGGCCGACGAGGCGCGCGAAATGCGCACCCTGCTGTGCCAGATGCCGGCCGAACGCGGCGCCCCCTACATCACGGTGCAGTAGCCAGAGACTCAGCCCGCCGCCGGGGGGGCAGGCTTGGCCGACAGATCGAATGGCATGTTGCGTAACGGCTTGCCAGTCAGCCGCGCAATGGCGTTGGCGAAGGCCGGCGCCAGCGGCGGCAAGCCCGGCTCGCCGATCCCGGTCGGCGGTTCCGCACTCGGCACGATGTGCACCGCGAAGCCCGGCATATCGGTCATGCGCGCCACCGTGAAATCGCCGAAGTTGCTCTGCTCGACCACGCCGTCCTTGAGGGTGATTGCCGCGCCGGGAAGACACATCGACAGTCCCATCACCGCCGCGCCCTGTACCTGCGCCTCGATGCTGCGCGGGTTCACGGCCAGGTTGCAGTGCACACCCGCCGTCACCTGGTGCAGCTTGGGCTGCCCACCCTTCACGGACGCTTCCACCACGTAGGCCACCACCGTGCTGAACGACTCGTGCACCGCCACGCCCCAAGCGCGGCCAGCCGCCAGGCGGCGCTTGCCGTAGCCGCTCTTGTCCACCGCCAGCTGCAGCGCGGCGCGGTGGCGCGCATGCTGGTCGCCGAACATCTTCATGCGGTAGGCAACCGGGTCCTGCTTCGTGGCGCGGGCAATCTCGTCGACCAGCGTTTCCATCACGAAGGCCGTGTGGTTCGAACCCACGCTGCGCCACCACAGCACCGGCACGTTCAGCTTGGGATGGTGCACGGTGAGCCGCATCGGGAAGGGATACGGGTCGCGCATGCCTTCGGTGGCGGTACCGTCGATGCCGGCCTTCACCTGGAAAGCCTCGAACACCGAACCGGAGGTGATGGACTGTCCGACCAGCGCGTGGTCCCAGGCCAGCACCTTGCCCTGCGCATCGAAACCGATGCGGGCGCGGTGCAAATGCATGGGCCGGTAGTAGCCGCCCCGTATGTCATCCTCGCGGCTCCACACCGTGCGCACCGGCGCGTCCACGCCGGCGGCGCGCGCGGCCTTGGCGATCTCGCAGGCTTCGACCACGAAGTCGCTGCTGCTGGCGGCGCGCCGGCCGAAGCCGCCGCCCGCCATCGCCACGTGCATCGTCACCTGCTCCGGCTTGATGCCCAGCACGCGCGCGGCGGCGGCGCTGTCCACGCCGTGGAACTGCGTTCCCACCCACAACTGCGCGCCCCCCTGCTCCAGCTTGACGGTGCAGTTGAGCGGCTCCATGGGTGCGTGCGCCAGGTAGGGAAACACGAATTCGGCGTCGATCTTCATCGGCGCAAGGTCCAGCGGCGCCATGTCGGCGTCAAATTTGCGCGGCCCAGCCTGGGATGCCAGCTCGCGGTACTGGCGCAGCTGCCTTTCGCTGTCCACCTTCTCAACGCCCTCCGTGTTCCACTCCAGCTTGAGCGCATCGCGGCCCTGCCTGGCAGCCCAGTAGCCGTCCGCGAGCACGGCCACGCCCTCGGCGCCCCGGTCCAGCGGCACGCGCAGCACAGCGCGCACGCCCCTGATGGCGCGCGCCGCGCTATCGTCCAGCGACGCCACGCGCGCGCCGAACACCGGCGGGCGCGCCACCAGGGCCGTCAACTGGCCCGGCAGGCGGGTGTCGATGCCGAAATGCTGCCCGCCGCTGCTCTTGGCGCGCGCGTCCAGCCGGCCGGTGGGCTGGCCGATGATGCGGAAATCCTTCGGATCTTTCAGCGTGACCGTTTGCGGTACCAGCAGCGCCGCCGCGGCCTCGGCCAACTCGCCATAGCCAAGCTCGCGCCCACCCGGCCCCAGCACCGTTCCTGCGCGCGTGCTCAGGCTGGCGGCATCCACGTTCCAGCGCTGCGCGGCGGCAGCCAGCAGCATAGCGCGGGCGCGGGCGCCCAGTTCACGGTACTGCGTGAAGCTGTTCTTGATGGAGTTCGAGCCGCCGGTCAGGTGCATGCCGAACATGGGATCGACGTAGGCCGGATCATTGGAACCTAGCTGGCTGCGTACCAGCTTCCAGTCCGCGTCCAGTTCCTCGGCCAGTATCATCGGCAGCGCGGTCTGCACGCCCTGGCCGAATTCCAGGCGGTTGACGGTCACCGTCACGATGCCGTCGGGGGCGATCCGCACGAAAGCGAGCGGCTGTTCGGTGGCCTTGAGCGCGGCCGGCGCCTGGCCTTGCGCCGACGCCAATTGCGGGAAGGCGCCCAGCGCCAGCCCGGACACGCCCAGCATTTTCAGGAAGGCGCGGCGCGGTGGCTGCGCCGCTTCAAGGCCGTCTTCTCGCGCCAGCATCTTTTGCAGGGCGCGCGGCAATTGGTTCAGATCGAATTGATTTGGATCGATATGGGGCAGCATGGAAGTTCCTTCAGGCGAGCGTGCGGGCGGCGTCGGCGATGGCGGCGCGGATGCGGGCATAGGTGCCGCAGCGGCAGATATTGCCTGCCATGGCGGATTCGATTTCAGCCATAGTGGGCTGCTTGCCGCGCGGAAGCGACTTGAGGAAGGCGGTGGCGCTCATGATCTGGCCGCTCTGGCAGTAGCCGCATTGCGCAACGTCGTGCTTGATCCACGCCGCCTGCACGGCCGCACCAACCCGGTCGCTGCCGTCCGTGGCCGCTTCGATGGTTGTGATCTTCTTGCCTTCGGCGACCGAGATCGGCGTGATGCAGGAACGGATCGCCTGGCCGTCCAGGTGCACGGTGCAGGCGCCGCACAGCGCAGCACCGCAGCCGAATTTGGTGCCGGTCAAGCCGAGCGTGTCGCGCAACGCCCAGAGGATGGGCGTGCCTGGATCGTCTTCGATGGCGCGCTGGCGGCCGTTGACAGTAAGCGTGGTCATGGTGGGCAAAACTCCTGGTTGGGGAACAGCTGCAGTATGACCGCCCGTTCCCCGAAAGCGTTTGCCGCTTCCGACCGTTATCTTGCCCGATTCAACGAGTTTCCACCGACTCTAGCAAGCGCCGGATATCGCGCAGCGGCGGCGCGCCGAACAAGCGCGTATACTCGCGGCTGAACTGCGACGCGCTCTCGTAGCCCACCCGCACCGCCGCACTGCCGGCATCGATGTCCTCGTTCAGCATCAGCTGGCGTGCATCCTGCAGACGCAGCTGCTTCAGGTACTGCAGGGGGCTCATGCCGGCCACGGCACGGAAGTGCAGCCGAAAGGTCGAAGGACTCATGTGCGCCTGCGCGGCCAGGTCGTCCATGGGGAAGTCCTCAGTGTAGTGCTGCTTCAGCCAGCCGATCACGCGCGCGATCTGCTGGCTGGGCGAACCCGCCGCCACCAGCTGGCGCAAGGCCGGCCCGTGCGCGCCGCTCAATAGGCGCACCATGATCTCCTGCTCGATCAACGGCGCCAATTGCTTGATCAATCCGGGTTCGTCGAGCAGCCGCACCAGCCGGGTCAAGGCCTGCGTGAGGCCCTCGTCCAGATCCACCACCGACAGCGCCCGCGCGCTGGCAGACGCCAGTGGCGCCGACAAGTCCATGCTTGCCGCCACCTGCGCCAGACGGCCGCAATCGAGTCCGAGCCACATGCCCAGATAAGGCTCGCCGCTGGCGGCCCGCGTGACATAGGACACCACCGGCAGGTCCATGGCGGTGACCAGCGACTGGCCCGGGCCATAGTCGTAGATCTCGCCGCCCAGCGTGACGCGCTTGCCGCCCTGCAGGGCCATGCCTAATCCGAGCCCATAGATGCACGGCACAGGATCGCTGACTGCGCTGCGGCGGTAAAACATCAGGGACGAAATGGCGTTGGCATGCTCGCCGTCGGTTTGGGCAATCGCGCCGACCACGCGCGCCAATTCCGCGCGAGCCGCGCTGCTTGAGGTATGCGATGAGTTCATGTTTGCAGCGTAGCACGGTTACCGGGCTTTTCCATCGGCGGCACCGGCGGCTCGTCGGATCAGGCAAGAACTGCATCGATTCCGGCAAGCGTTCCGGCCACAAACGGCCGGACAATGCCAGCCATCATAAGTTCTATCGGACGCAAAATGAAACGTGTATTGATTATCAACGCCCACCAGGCGTACCAGGGCATCGCCAGCGGCAAGCTGAACCGCACCATGGCGGGCGTGATCCGCGAAGAGATGGCGCAGCGCGGTTACGAGGTGCGTGAATCGGTCATCGAGAGGGGCTACGACATCGACGCGGAAGTAGACAAGCACGTCTGGGCGGACGTGATTATCCTGCAATCGCCGGTGTACTGGTTCGGCATGCCGTGGATCTACAAGAAATACGTCGATGAGGTATTTACTGCAGGGCTGGTGCAACAGCGCCTGCTGGTGGACGACGGCCGCAGTCGCGACGAGCCGGGCAGACAGTACGGCAGCGGCGGCAAGATGCAAGGCAAGCGCTACATGATGTCGCTGACCTGGAACGCACCCCGGGAAGCATTCGGCAATCCGCAGCAGCGGCTATTCGAGGGCAAGTCAGTGGACGACGTGTTCGTGTCCAACACCGCCAATTACAAGTTCTGCGGCGCCGAAGTGCTGCCTGCGTTCTCATCACACGACGTGGTGAAGCACGCGGACATCGAGGGCGATATCGCGCGGCTGCGCGGACATCTGGCTGCCATCATGCCTCATTTGACCTGATGATTTTGTCAACCGGGCGGCGGCTTCCGCCCCAAAGCGGTCGTTCCCATCCAACCGCCTTATGCGATCCTGAACTTACGCGCGCCCAGTAAAACTGCCACCGCTGCACCTAACACCAAGATACAAAATAGCACTAGAAATAGCTTGGCGTAAGCCGGTGCGGCAAACGCGGCGAGCGCAAGCAATGCCGCTGCGAAAGCGGTCATGGAGAAACACTTAGGGAGCCGCTGAACAATTGAGTTTTTAGCGGCTCAAAGCTTGCTCAGTAGGGGCAATTCAAGTTCAGCGAGCGAAAAATACGGTGAAAAAGTGGCGAAAGCAGCGCCGT
>NZ_LMDJ01000006.1 GCF_001425045.1 Massilia sp. Root351
TATGCAGACGCCATCAACCTGGGCAACTCGCGCATGCACGAGTACGCGCTGAACGAGTCCCAGTTCCTGACACTGGAAGACGTGGGCCGCCGGGTCAACCTCGGCCTGAGGATGGCGTTCTGAACCAGCGCGCCTAGTACAGCGTGCCGCGCTGGCGCGCAGGGAGGGCCTGGTCGTAGGCTGCGCCGTCGATCTCGCCCTTGGTGAGCGCCGTCAGCATGGCGCCGGCCGACGGCACCGCGCCGGCGGGCTGCCGGCCGGCGGCATCCCACAGCCCGGAGCGCAGGATGGCGCGCGCGCACTGGAAGTACGCCGCGTCCACCTTGATCTCGATCACGCATTTCGGTTCGCGCCCGTCAACCGCGAAACGCTGCAGCAATGCCGGCGCGACCAGTATGCGCGCCGTGCCGTTTACGCGCAGCGTTTCTCCCACCCCCGGTATCAGGAACAGCAGCGCCACGCGCGGATCTTCGATGATGTTGCGCAGGCTGTCGGCGCGGTTGTTGCCGCGCCGTTCGGGCAGCAGCAGGGTGTGCTCGTCCTCGACCGCGACGAAGCCCGGCGCGTCGCCGCGCGGCGAGGCATCCAGGCCATCCGGGCCGCTGGTGGCCAGCATCGCGAACGGCGATGCTTCGATCATCGCGCGATAATGCGGATGGATGAAGGAAATTTCCTTCAGCTTCGACGGCGCCGCGATTTCGCCGAACAGCGACTCAAGCTGCGCCAGGCTGGTGATGGTGTCCATGGCTCAGTTCCTTCCGCTGGCTTCAACCCGGATCTCGCTGCCGCAGCGCGAAGTCTGCGGGCCCTGGCCGGGCGTGGCGCCCACCAGGCCGGCCAACCCCTTGTCCACGCTGAAGTCGAGCGGCAACTGCACGCGGATCTCCTGCAGGTAGCTCTGCCCGGCGCACACCAGCATCACGCGGCTGGCGGCCGCTTCGCCGTACTGGCTGCGCAGCGTGGCGAAGAACTTGTCGGCATTGAAGGAGCCGCCGATGTTCTTCAAGATCTGCTCGCCGATGGCGGAGCTGTTTACCAGCTGCACGGCGGCGACGGCCTTGGTAAAGTAGGCGTCCGGGTCCAGCGCCTGGCAGGTGCCGTGCTTGTTCCACTCGTATTTGCCGAAGCTGTTTTCGTAGTAGAAGTTCGGCATCCATGGTGCCACCAGCGCCACGGTTTCCTTCTTCAGCGCGAAGGGCTTGCCATCGCAATTGCCATAGCTGGTGCCGCAGGCCTTCTTGTTCGGCCACAGGCCGTGCAGGGTCAGGTTGGATACCACCAGGCTGCCCTTGTCCATGGCCGCGCACTCCGGCTTGCCGGAAGTGCGCGGCGTGTGCTCGCAGAAACCGGGTTGCCAGCTCATGGCCAGCAGATAGCTGTCCTGCTGGTTGGCGGTGGAGCACATTTCGCGCTTGCCGCCTGGGCTGTCCTGCGGGCCGTCCTGGCCGCCCCGGGAGGATGGAGCTGGGGATGGGGCTGCCGGAGCCGGCGCATTCGCGCCCAGCGAGGCCGCGCCGCAGTCACGGTCCACCCAGCGCAGCGGCGGCGAGGCGCCGGGCACTTCCACGCGCAGGCGTTCGTAGTTGCCCGGCCGGTTGATCTCGCGCACCTGGTAGCTGGTGCCCGGCTGGAGCTGGACCGCGCCGGGATTGGTGCCTTTGGCGAAGGAAGCGAAAGCGTCGCAAGCCTTGCTGGCGGTGAAGCTGCCGCTGACGGTTTCACTGGCCAGTGCCGGCAACTGGAGTGCCGGCAGCAGGGTAATCAGGCATGCGCCCAGGACTGTGGTTTTTTGCATCGCGCGCTCCGGCGTTAATCTTGGGGCACATGATAAAGCCAGATCGAAGCGTTGCAAAACTTATTTATTTAATACTTCTAAAAGGCTTGCGCCGCCTGGGCGGCGGAGATGCGCCCCTTCACCTCGTTGCGGTACTTGGCCTTGGCGGCGGCTTTTTTCACCGCTTCCATCTCGATATTCGAACGCTTGATGCGCGCCTTTTCTTCCTTGCTGCGTTGCTGAGCTACGTCCTTGTTGCCGATGCGGTTGGTCATGATGCTCTCCTGTGGTTGATTGATCTGGCGTCAGCATGCCGCAGCGCACGCCCGTCATCCGTACGCTGACGCACATCCAACCGCCGTGTGAGCGGACGTTATGTGAGCTGCCGCACGGCTGGCCGCCGATGGCTGGTCTAAGGTTTAGGCTCACTGCCGCCGGAGGAATGCCATGGAAAGCCCTGAACGTTATCCCGTGGTGCTGCATGTCAATGGCAGCACCCACCGCATCGAAGTCGAAGCCTGGGTCACGCTGCTGGACTTGCTGCGCGAGCGGCTGCACCTGACGGGCAGCAAGAAGGGCTGCGACCATGGCCAGTGCGGCGCCTGCACAGTGCTGGTGGAGGGCAGGCGCATCAACGCCTGTCTCACGCTGGCGGTCATGCAGGACGGCCGCAGCGTCACCACCGTCGAAGGGCTGGCGCGGGATGGCGAACTGCACCCGCTGCAGCAGGCTTTCATCCGGCACGATGCCTTCCAGTGCGGCTACTGCACGCCCGGCCAGATCTGTTCGGCGGTCGGCCTGCTGGCCGAAGGCCGGGCGCGCACGGTGGCCGATGTGCGCGAGCTCATGAGCGGCAACATCTGCCGCTGCGGCGCCTACCCGCAGATCGTCGAGGCGGTGCGGCAGGCGGCGCGCATTGCGCCCGATCCGCTGGAAAAGGCGCCGCTATGAGGCCGCTGACCTTCATCCAGCCCCGGGACGTGGCGGCCGCCATCGCGCAGCTGTCCCCCTCGGGCAGTCCGCCGCCGGCCGCCGTGGTGGATGCGGCCGGGCTGGAGGAGCGCCGCTGTATCGCCGGCGGCACCA
Organism: Massilia sp. Root351; assembly: GCF_001425045.1. Lineage (GTDB taxonomy): Bacteria > Pseudomonadota > Gammaproteobacteria > Burkholderiales > Burkholderiaceae_D > Rugamonas. The sequence continues at coordinate 2,861 of NZ_LMDJ01000006.1, forward strand.
ACCTGATCGACCTGATGAAGGAAAGGGTCATGACCCCGTCCCGGCTGGTGGACATCAATGCGCTGCCGCTGGCGGCCATCGAGGCGGCGCCCGGCGGCGGCCTGCTGCTGGGCGCCCTGGCGCGCAACGCCGACACCGCCTTCCATCCGCTGGTGGAGAACGGCTATCCGCTGCTGGCCGCCGCCATCCTGGCCGGCGCCTCGCCGCAGATCCGCAACATGGCCAGCAACGGCGGCAACCTGCTGCAGCGCACCCGCTGCATCTATTTCTACGACGTGGCCATGCCCTGCAACAAGCGCGCCCCGGGCAGCGGCTGTTCGGCCATCGGCGGCATCACCAGACAGCATGCCATCCTCGGCGCCAGCGAGCACTGCATCGCCACCCATCCGTCGGACATGTGCGTGGCGCTGGCCGCGCTGGAGGCCGTGGTGCACGTGCAGTCCGGGGCCGGCAGCCGCGAGATCGCCTTCGCCGGCTTCCACCGCCTGCCGGGCGCCCAACCGCACCTGGACACCACGCTGGCGCAGGGCGAACTGATTACCCACATCACGCTGCCGCCGGCGCCCCGGTACGCGGCGCACAGCGCCTACCTGAAGCTGCGCGAGCGCAGTTCGTACGCGTTTGCACTGGTGTCGGTGGCTGCCGCGCTCGATATCGGCTTCAGCGGCGCCATACGGGGCGCCCGCATCGCGCTGGGCGGCGTGGCGCACAAGCCCTGGCGCATGCCGGAGGCGGAAGCGGCGCTGGAGGGCAGCCGGCCGGATGCGGCGGCCTTCGGGCGCGCGGCAGATATCTTGCTGGCGGCGGCCGTGGGCCAGGGCGGCAACGACTTCAAGATACCGATGGCGCGCAACGCCATCGTGCGTGCGCTGGAGATGGCCGCCGCCGGCACCATTCAACCCCATGGAGGGCCGCGATGACTGACCTGATCCCCGAGCTGAAGCCTCCGGTCGCCGATGCCGGCACCGGCTGCGTGCGCACCGGCATGGCGCTGCCGCGCATCGACGGCCGCGCCAAGGTCACCGGTGCGGCGCAGTACGCGGCCGAATACCATGCCCCGGACCTGGCGCATGGCGTGGTGGTGGGCAGCACCATCGCCTGCGGCCGCATCGCCAGCCTGGACACGCGCGCGGCGCTGGCCGCCCCCGGCGTGATCGAGGTCATCACCCATCTGAACCGCCCCAGGCTGCGCTCCTTTGACCTGTTCTACAAGGACATGACGGCGCCCGCCGGTTCGCCGTTCCGTCCGTTGTACGACGACCGCATCCATTCCAGCGGCCAGCCGGTGGCGCTGGTGGTGGCGCGGACCTTCGAGGAAGCGCGCTATGCGGCGGGGCTGCTGGACATCGCTTACCAACAGAGGCCGCACCAGACCGGCCTGCGTTCGCACCTGGAGCGCGCCAGGGAGCCGAGCCACATGAAGGCGGGCTACACGCCGCCGCCGGACGAGAAGGGCCACGCGCTGCAGGCCTGGGAGGCGGCGCCGGTGCGCATCGATAGCAGCTTTTACAGCGGCGTGGAGCACCACAACCCGATGGAGCTGTTTTCCTCCACGGTGATCCGGGCCCGGGACGGCCACCTGACCATCCACGACAAGACGCAAAGCTCGCAGAACAGCCGCTGGTACGTGTCGCACGTGTTCGGCCTGGCCAAGGACAAAGTCACCGTGCGCAACACCTACGTGGGCGGCGCCTTCGGCTCCGGCCTGCGCCCGCAGTACCAGCTGCCGTTGGCCGTGATGGCCGCGCTGATGCTGAAACGCTCGGTGCGCGTGACGCTCACGCGCCAGCAGATGTTTACCTTCGGCCACCGGCCGGAGACGGTGCAGCGGCTACGGCTGGCCGCAAGCGAGGACGGCAAGCTGCAGTCCATCATGCACGAGGCGGTGGCGGAAACCTCGCGCAGCGAGGACTATGTGGAAGCGGTGGTCAACTGGTCCGGCCAGCTGTATGCCTGCGACAACATCAGGCTGGACTACCAGCTGGTGGCGCTGGACCAGTTCACGCCGCTTGATATGCGCGCGCCCGGCGCCGCGCATGGCATGCACGCGCTGGAAATCGCCATGGACGAACTGTCCTATGCGCTCAAGATGGACCCGCTGGCGCTGCGCCTGGCGAACTACGCAAGCGTGAACCCCACCGACGGCAAGCCGTATTCGAGCAAGCAGCTGCGCCAGTGCTACCAGCAGGGCGCGCAGCTGTTCGGCTGGGCGCGCCGGCCGCCGGCGCCGCGCGCCATGCGGGTGGGCCGCGAACTGGTGGGATGGGGCATGGCCACCGGCATGTGGGACGCGATGCAGATGTTCGCCCGCGCCAGCGCGGTGCTGCATGCGGACGGCAGGCTGGTGGTCAGCAGTGCCGCCACCGATATCGGCACCGGCACCTACACCGCCATGGCCATGATCGCGGCCGAGGCGCTAGGCCTGCCGCTCGAACGGGTGGTATTCCAGTTGGGCGACTCCACGTTGCCGGTGGCGCCGGTCGAGGGCGGATCGTCGCACGTTGCCACGGTGGGCTCCGCAGTGGCCGGCGTGTGCGAGAAATTGTGCAAAAGCCTGCTCAAACTGGCGCACCGGCTGCCGGACTCGCCATTTTCCGGCAAGCGCATGAAGGACGTGGAATTCGCCGGGGGCGCGCTGCGCCTGCGCGCGCGGCCGGAGGTGTCGGTGGGGCTGGCGGCGCTGCTGGCCACGGCCGGCATGCAGCGCATGGAGGAAAAATACCTGATGCTGCCGGCCATGCTCAAGCAGCGCAAGTACACGCGCGCGGTGCATTCGGCGGTCTTCTGCGAGGTGCGGGTGGACGAGGCGCTGGGCACGGTGCGCGTGACGCGGGTGGTGAGCGCGGTGGCGGCCGGGCGCATCATCAACGCCCGCACGGCGGCCAGCCAGGTGTCGGGCGGGGTGGTGTGGGGCATCAGCCAGGCGCTGCACGAGGAAAGCAGCATGGACCACCGCCACGGACGTTTCATGAATCACAACTTCGCCGAGTACCACGTGGCCGTCAATGCCGACATCCACGACATCCAGGTGGTGTTCGTGGAGGAGGATGACCGCATCGTCAGCCGCATCGGCGCCAAGGGCGTGGGCGAGATCGGCATCGTCGGCGTGGCCGCCGCCGTCAGCAACGCCATCTACCACGCCACCGGCCGCCGCCTGCGCAGCACGCCCATGACGCCGGACAAGGTGCTGCCGGGCGAAACGCCTCCCGCCTGAGCCCCGGCGCCGCCTTCCGCAGGCGGCGCGGCGCGTGCGCCTGCGGTGTGGCGCCATTCCAAATACATATACAAATCGGCAAAGAATTCAGTTGCCGACGCTGGGTTTTTTGTCACATAATGTAGTAAATTTACGATATAGCAGGTATCTGGCACGGTGTATTGTGTCTACGTGTCAGTTTTGCTGTAATTCTGATTCTAAACTGAAAAATTACTACATACTGATGAGGCGGGAGATGGACGGTTCAAATTCGGTGGGGTTCAAGGACGAGTTACTGGGGCGCGACATCCGCCAATTGGGCCGCATGCTGGGCGACACCATCCGTGCGCAGCACGGCGATGAGGCATTCAACCGCATTGAAAACGTGCGGCAACTGGCGATCCGCTTCCGCCGCGAGCAGGACGCGGGCGCCCAGGCGCAGCTGGAAGAGGCGCTGCACGCGCTGTCGCCGGACGAAACCAGCCAGCTGATACGCGCTTTCGGCTACTTCTCGCTGCTGGCCAATATCGCGGAAGACCAGCACCACAGCAGGCGCAGCCGCGCGCACTTGCTGGCCGGTTCGGCGCCGCGCCTGGGCAGCCTGGCCAAGGCGGTACAGAACGTGGTGAGCGCCGGCCGCACGGAAGCCTTCGGCGACTTTTTCGCCGAGGCCCACATCAGCCCCGTGTTTACCGCGCACCCGACCGAGGTGCAGCGCAAGAGCACCCTGAACTGCCAGATGGCCATCGCCCGCGAACTCGATGAACGCGACCGCGTGCAGATGACGCCCGAAGAGCAGGAGCAGAACGACGAAGCGCTGGCGCGCGGCATCCACACGCTGTGGCAAACCCGCCTGCTGCGCACGGCCAAGCTGTCGGTGCTGGACGAGGTGGAGAACGGCCTGTCCTTCTTCGACCGCACCATCCTGAGCGGCCTGCCGCAGCTGTACAGCACCCTGCAGGACATGCTGGCCAAGCTGGATGCGCGCTGGGCCGACGAGGAACTGCCGACCTTCATGAAAGTGGGCAGCTGGATCGGCGGCGACCGCGACGGCAACCCCTTCGTTACCGCCACCGTGCTGCGCGCCACGCTGGCGCGCCAGGCCGACGTGGCGCTGGAACACTACCTGGGCGAGCTGCACAAGCTGGCCTCGCAGCTGTCGCTGGCGCAGACCATGGCGGGCTGCTCGGAGCAGCTGCGCCAGCTGGCCGACGCCTCGCCCGACCATTCGCCGCACCGCGTGGACGAACCGTACCGCCGCGCCATCTACGGCATCCATAACCGCCTGGCCGCCAACCGCGCACTGCTGACCAGCGCCGCTGCAGCCGGCCGCGCCGACGCCGGCGCCGCTGCCAGCGCCGCGGCGGGCGCGCGTGCGGCCGTTGCCACCATCTGGCCGGCCGCGGCGGCGGCCGGCTTCGCGCCGGCCGCTCCCGGCGCGGGAGCCCAGCCTTACGCGTCGGCGCAGGAACTGCTGGCCGACCTGGAAACGGTGCACGAATCGCTGGTGGCGCACGGCTCGGCCGTGCTGGCCCGGGGGCGCCTGCGCCAGCTGCGCCGCGCGGTGAAGGTGTTCGGCTTCTCGCTGGCGCCGATCGACCTGCGCCAGAATTCGGACGTGCACCAGCGCGTGGTGGCCGAAATCCTGGCCAGCGCGCGTCCCGGCGTGGACTACGCGTCGCTGTCCGAATCCGAGCGCTGCAAGCTGCTGCTGGAAGAGCTGCACACCCCGCGCCTGCTGATTTCCCCGTACACCACCTATTCCGAAGAGACCGCCGGCGAACTGGCCATCTTCCGCGCGGTGGGCGATGCGCACCGCGCCTACGGCGCCGAGTCCATCACCAACTACATCATCTCCAAGGCCGACAGTGTGTCCGACCTGCTGGAAGTGGCGCTGCTGCTGAAGGAACACGGCCTGCTGCGCGCCGGCTCCGTCACCGAAGTATCGTCGATGGCGGTCAACATCATCCCGCTGTTCGAAACCATCGGCGACTTGCAGGCCGGTCCGGACATCATGGACCGCGCCTTCCGCCTGCCGCTGTACATGGACCTGCTGCGCTCGCGCGGCAGCCTGCACGAAGTGATGCTGGGCTATTCGGACTCCAACAAGGACGGCGGCTTCCTCACCTCCGGCTGGGAACTGTACAAGGCCGAGATCGAGCTGGTGGAAGTGTTCAAGCGCCACGGCGTCAAGATGCGTTTGTTCCACGGCCGCGGCGGTTCCGTCGGCCGGGGCGGCGGTCCGAGCTACGAAGCCATCCTGGCCCAGCCGCAAGGCGCGGTGCAGGGCCGCATCCGCCTCACCGAGCAGGGCGAAGTCATCACCGCCAAGTACGCCAATCCGGAAGTGGGCCGCCGCAACCTGGAGGTGATGGTGGCCGCCACCATGGAAGCGACCATGCTGCCGCCGCGCGGCATCGAGCCGGACGCCGCCCAGCTGGCCGCCATGCAGGCGCTGTCGGACGAGGCAATGCGCAGCTACCGCTCGCTGGTGTACGAGACTGAAGGCTTCGAGACCTATTTCTGGGAATCGACCGTGATCTCGGAAATCGCCGCGCTGAACATCGGCAGCCGTCCCGCCTCGCGCAAGAAGTCCACCTCGATCGAAGACCTGCGCGCCATTCCGTGGGTGCTGAGCTGGGCCCAGTGCCGCGTGATGCTGCCGGGCTGGTTCGGCTTCGGTTCGGCCGTGCAGCAATTCCTGGCCCGGAACAAGGACGGCCTGGCGCTGCTGCGGCAGATGTACCGCGACTGGCCGTTCTTCAACACGCTACTGTCCAATATGGACATGGTGCTGGCCAAGAGCGACATCGCCATCGCCAGCCGCTACGCCACGCTGGTGAGCGACGCCACGCTGCGCGACACCATCTTCGGCCGCATCCGCGCCGAGCATGAGCGCACCATCGCCGCGCTGAAGGAGATCACCGGCCAGGCCGAGCTGCAGGACGCCAACCCGCTGCTGCAACGCTCGATCCGCAACCGTTTCCCCTACATCGATCCGCTGAACCACTTGCAGGTCGAGCTGCTGCGCCGCTTCCGCGATGGCGATTCGGATGCCGCCACGCGCGAGGGCATCCATTTATCGATCAACGGCATCGCCGCCGGCCTGCGCAACAGCGGCTGACGCTGCGCTTATTTCAACCTACAACACGAAAGAGACAACGTGCCACATACTCCAGCAAGCATCGCCCGCCGCGCCACCAAGATCGTATCGACCATCGGCCCGGCCTCGAACGACATTGAAACCCTGATCCGCATGTTCAAGGCCGGTGTCGATGTCGTGCGCCTGAATTTCTCGCACGGCAAGGCGCAAGACCACGTCGAGCGCGCCCGCATGGTGCGCGAAGCGGCTGCGCACTGCGGCCGCGAAGTGGCCATCATGGCCGACCTGCAGGGTCCGAAGATCCGCGTCGGCAAATTCGAGGAAGGCAAGATCCAGCTGGAGAACGGCGCACGCTTCATCCTGGATGCGAAGTGGGGCGAGAATGGCGAACTGGGCAACCTGGAACGCGTGGGCCTGGATTACAAGGACCTGCCGCGCGACCTGCGTCCGCAGGACGTGCTGCTGCTGAACGACGGCCTGATCGTGCTGGTGGTGGACCGCATCTCCGGCAGCGAAATTTTCACCACCGTGAAAATTGGCGGCGAACTGTCGAACAACAAGGGTATCAACCGCCAGGGCGGCGGCCTGACCGCGCCGGCCCTGACGGCCAAGGACATGGAAGACATCAAGACCGCGATGAGCTTTCAGGCGGACTATATCGCCGTGTCCTTCCCGAAGAACGCCACCGACATGGTGATGGCGCGCCAGCTGGCCAATATCGCCGGCGAGCCTTACCAGCACAAGCCGTTCATGATCGCCAAGATCGAGCGCGCCGAAGCCATTCCGGCACTGCAGGAAATCCTGGACGCGTCCGACGGCATCATGGTGGCGCGCGGCGACCTGGCCGTTGAAGTGGGCAACGCGGCGGTGCCGGCGCTGCAAAAGCGCATGATCAAGATGGCGCGCGCTTCCAACAAGCTGGCCATCACCGCCACGCAGATGATGGAATCGATGATCGTCAACGCCGTGCCGACCCGCGCTGAAGTATCGGACGTGGCCAACGCGGTGCTGGACGGCACCGACGCGGTGATGACCTCGGCCGAAACGGCGTCCGGCAAATACCCCGTCGAGACTGTGGAAGCGATGGCGGCGATCTGCCTGGATGCGGAGAAGTGGAACCCGTCCAACCCGGACGTGGACCTGATCAACACCACCTTCAGCCGCATCGACCAGTCCATTGCCTACGGCGCGCTGTTTACCGCGCACCACTTGCGCGTGAAGGCCATCGCCGCGCTGACCGAATCCGGTTCCACCTGCCTGTGGATGAGCCGTAACAATATCGACATCCCGATCATCGCGCTCACGCCGAGCGTGGCCACGCAGCGCAAGCTGGCGCTGTACCGCAACGTGCAGGCGCTGGAACTGAAACAGACGCGCGAGCGCGAAGTGGTGCTGCGCTCGGTGGAGGAACTGCTGGTGGCGCGCGGCATTGCCGAACGCGGCGACACCGTGGTGCTGACCTGGGGCGAGCCCATGGGCCTGGTCGGCGGCACCAACGCACTGAAGATCATGAAGCTTGGCGCACCTGCGCATAACTGATAACTCGTACCCACCGGAGACCTGGAATGACTGCAATTGTTGACGTTATTGCGCGCGAAATCATCGATTCGCGCGGCAATCCCACCGTTGAATGCGACGTGCTGCTGGAGTCCGGCGTCACCGGCCGCGCAGCCGTGCCGTCGGGCGCCTCGACCGGTTCGCGCGAAGCCATCGAGCTGCGCGACGGCGATCCGAAGCGCTACTTCGGCAAGGGCGTGCTGCAAGCCTGCGAGAATATCAACACCGAAATCGCGGAAGCCATCATCGGCCTGGACGCCAATGAGCAGGCGTTCATCGACCGCACGCTGATCGACCTGGATGGCACCGAGAACAAGTCGCGCCTGGGCGCCAACGCCACGCTGGCTGTGTCCATGGCCGTGGCCAAGGCCGCCGCCGAGGAGTCGGGACTGCCGCTGTACCGCTATTTCGGCGGCTCGGGCGGCATGGAAATGCCGGTGCCGATGATGAACGTGATTAACGGCGGCGCGCACGCCGACAACAACCTGGACATCCAGGAATTCATGATCATCCCGGTCGGTGCGCCTTCCTTCCGCGAAGCGATCCGCTACGGCGCCGAAGTGTTCCACACGCTGAAGAAGATCCTGCACAAGCAGGGCCTGACCACGGCGGTGGGCGACGAGGGTGGCTTCGCGCCGTCGGTCTCGTCGCATGAAGAGGCGATCAAGCTGATCATCCAGGCCATCGAAGAAGCCGGCTACAAGCCGGGCGAGCAGATCGCGCTGGGCCTCGACTGCGCCGCTTCCGAGTTCTACAAGGAGGGCAAGTACCAGCTGGAGGGCGAGGGCCTGAGCCTGAGCGCCGCCGAATTTGCCGGTCTGCTGGCCTCGTGGTGCGACAAGTATCCTATCGTGTCGATCGAGGACGCGATGGCCGAAGGCGACTGGGACGGCTGGGCCACCTTGACCGAAGTGCTGGGCAAGCGCGTGCAGCTGGTGGGCGACGACCTGTTCGTCACCAATACCAAGATCCTGAAGGAAGGCATCCAGAAGGGCATCGCCAACTCGATCCTGATCAAGATCAACCAGATCGGCACCCTGACCGAGACCTTCGCCGCCATCGAAATGGCCAAGCGCGCNGCTGTAGCCGTCGTACTGCTTGGTACAAGATCCTGAAGGAAGGCATCCAGAAGGGCATCGCCAACTCGATCCTGATCAAGATCAACCAGATCGGCACCCTGACCGAGACCTTCGCCGCCATCGAAATGGCCAAGCGCGCCGGCTACACCGCCGTGATTTCGCACCGTTCGGGCGAAACCGAAGACTCGACCATCGCCGACATCGCGGTGGGCACCAACGCGCTGCAGATCAAGACCGGTTCCATGTCCCGCTCGGACCGCATGGCCAAGTACAACCAGCTGCTGCGCATCGAGGAAGACCTGGGCAACACCGCCAGCTATCCTGGCCGCGCGGCGTTCTACAACCTGCGTTAATTCTTGGGCGCTTGCGCCGGTATCGGCGCTGGCGCCTGACTCCCGGCGGCAATATAGCGCCGCATCAGCTGCCATTGCTCGCGGAAGGCCAGGTAGGCCTTCTGCGACGCTTCCGGGCGTTCTCCGCCCAGCTTCCGCTCCATGATGTCCCTGCTACCCGCATTCAGGAACCAGCTCATGGGCGGCTCTTTCTCTCCCGTCACCTTGGGATAGCGCAGTTCGACGACGCGCTGCTCCGCGCAGCCGCCCAGGATGCGGATGGCTTCCGCCTCGGCTGCGTGTGCGCGCGCGTTCCTGCTTTGGTACAAGGCCAGCGGCGGTATCGTCAGTTCCGCCAGCAGCGGCGTTTTCGCTGCGGCGGGGCAGGTGCTGGTGCTGCCCGTGGCCGCGCTGCCGGTCGCCGCACCGGCTTGCGCGGTGGCTTGGGCATTGGCTTTGCTGGCCGCCGCGTCGCTGGCGTCGTGCTTGCAGATGTTCTCCTTGTTGCCTTTGCACAGCCATTCGTGTTCCCACGCCGGATCGTTTTCGATGACGATGACGACCACCCGGTCGTTCGGCCCCAGCAGGTCCTTTTCGGCATGCAGCCGGTTGAGGATGGTGTTGATGGTGGCCACGCCCGAGTTCTCGAAGTAGCCGCCGTCCACCAGGTAGTCCCACTGCGCGCGCGGACTGCGGGTGTACACCAGCCCGCCCGGACTGATATAGGGGAAGCGCGCGCTGTTGTGGACCGCGCCTGCCAGCGTGAGGCGGCTGGTGTCGAGCCGCTTGTCGAGCAGGTCGTAGGCTTCCGGCGGCAGGAAATCCAGGCTGGACTGCACCACGCGCTTGCCGTCGCTGACCGAGGCCGCGTTCAGTATCAGGTGGGGCAGGGCGTCCCGGCCCTGCTTCAGCGCGGGCAGCTTGCGCGTGAACCAGTCCGCAGCCGGGTCGTCAGGCATCAGCCGGCGCCAGTCCTCGGCCCAGCTTTCCTCCAGCCCGCGCGAGCGGTCGCAGCCGGTGCAAGGGAGCGGCGAAAAGCGCGCCAGCGCGTCCGGGTAGAGCATGTAGCCGATGGCTGGCGCCAGGAAGTCCTTGCCGAGGAATTCGAGCAAGGTGCGCGGCAGCGGCGCGCTTTCCTGGCCTGGCCTGCTGGCCAGTGCGCCGGCGAAGGCGGCCAGCCCCAGGCTGCCGCCGGACACGCCGCTCATGGCGTAGATATTGGGCGCGAAGCTGCGCCCGCTGGCGCGCGCGAAATTCTCCAGCTCCCACAGCATGGCGCCGGTCCAGTAGGCCGCGCGCGAAGCGCCGCCGGCGGAGGCCACCAGGTAGATCGGCTGGCCGGGTCGTGCAGCGTCGTGCTTCATCTTCCATTCGCGGAAATCGGCGATCAGCTTGTCCGGCGCGCCATGTTCCGCATCCGGGGCGGGCGCTGCCGACTGCGCCACCAGGTGGTTCTCGTTGCTGAACGAGGCGCCCAGGGCCAGTGCGAACGGCAGCAGCGTGAGCGCCGGCCAGCCCAGGCTTTTGGGCACGTACATCAGCGCGATACTGCCGAACAAGGTCCAGCCGCCCAGCGCGGCCAGCAGCAGGGCGGGCGAGCCGACCGCGCGCGCGGCGTCGGCCTTGCCAATCAGCACGGCTAACAGCAGCAGCCAGGAGGTCGCCACCATGGCCGCCATCATCACCACGGCGAGCGTGCCCAGCTTGTCGAAACGGGGATACGGGCAGTCGGGGCGATGCGCCCAGCCTGCAACGCCGAACAGCTTTTTGCGCACCACCACGAAGGCCAGGAAGAGACAGGACAAGATCGCCATCGGCAGCCAGTACAGCGGCGAATGCTGGCCGCCGAAGGCGAAATACAGTGTCATCGGAATGCAGCTCATCAGGCCTAGCAGGCGCGGCAGCCAGCACACCAGCGCTGTCGCGAAGCGCGGGCTGACGCAGTCGCCGATGTCGTCCAGCGGGAAGCGTTTGCCCAGCATGATGCGCGCGCAATACCAGGCGGTGAACGCCCAATAGGCCAACGCGAGCAGGAAGTACCAGTACCTGGCCTCGGTCCAGAATGCGCCGCTGTCGAAGCTTTGCACGGCCTCCAGCGTTTCGCGCGCCTGGGGCAGCTTCAGCAGGACGAAATTGCCCACGCCGACCGTGATCAAGGGAAAGAAGCACAGGGACAATGCGCGGCGCGCAAACGCTGTGCGGGTGACTTGCGTAGCGGGCATGCCAACCTCCACGAAAGCGTGACTGAAGCAGTGCCGCCTACCTTACCGCATAATCGTCATGCCGAGATACGCGAATTGTCACGCTGCGCGCCGTAGCGGCTTAGCCGGGCGTGGATGCGGCCGCCTGCACGTCGTGCAGCGGCAGCCGGATGGCGAAGCGGCTGCCTTTGCCCGGCCCTTCGCTGTGGGCCGCCACGCTGCCGCCGTGCAGTTCGACGATCTTGCGCACCAGCGCCAGACCCAGTCCCAGGCCGCCATCGGCCCGGTCCGGCCGGCGCACGCCTTGCGAGAACAGGTCGAAGATGCGCGGCAGCAGGCCGGCTTCGATACCGCTGCCGTTGTCGCTCACGGTCAGCAGCAGGTCGCCGCCGTCGCGCACGGCCTCGATCCGGATCTCGGATTGCGGCGGCGAATACTTGATGGCGTTGGCCAGCAGGTTGGCCAGCACCTGCACCAGCCGTATCGCGTCGCCGTTCACCCATAGCTCTTCGGCCATGGGCGCCACCGTCAGCGTATGTTGCTGGCCGGCGGCCATGCTGCCGGTCTGCTCGACCGCGCTGGCGATCACCGGCTGGATGCTGAGCGGCTTGCGGTCCAGCGAAATCAGCCCGCGCGTGACGCGCGACACGTCCAGCAGGTCATTGACCAGCCGGTTCATATGGCTGCTCTGGCGTGCGATGACCGCGCTGGCCTGGCGCAGCTGCTGCTCGCTCAGGCCCGGCATGGCCAGCATGTGGGCCGCCACGCTGATGGGCGCCATCGGGTTGCGCAGCTCGTGGCCCAGCATGGCCAGGAATTCGTCCTTGGCGCGGTTTTGCGCGTCCGCCACTTCGCGCGCGTGCTGGGCCTGCACCAGCAGCCGTTCGCGCTCGGCGGCCGCTTCGGCCAGCAGGTGCGCGGCCTGGTAGATGCTCTCGCCCAGTTCGTCCACTTCGGCGATGCCGGATGGCACGGGGCGCTTGGGCGGTGCCGAACCGATGGCGCCCGCCGCTGCGCTGGTCTGCGCGATGGCCTTGGCGATGCGTGCGCTGATGGCCCAGGCGGTGGCCACCGCCAGCAGCAGCGCCATCAGCAGGCCCAGGCCGGATAGCAGCGCAATGCGGCGCGCATTGCCGTCGATGCGGTCTTCGCCGGCGGTGATCACCACCCACCAGTTGGACATGCGGGACGAGGCCAGCACGGCGTAGCCGTCTTCTTGCATGGGCACCAGGCCGGTTTGCCCGGCGCGCATGGCAGCGGCGATGGCCGGCGGCGCCGGCGCGCCGATGTCGGTTTGCGGCCGGTTGGACTGGATCAAGCGGGCCTTGCTGTCGTAGATCCGGTAGGTCGTGCCTTCGTCATCCGGCGGCGGTAATGCCTTGGCCATCAGGGCTGCTTCGAAGGCATAGCTCATCACGTAGTGGCGGTCCTCGGCCAGCGCGAACGGATACTCCAGCGCCACCATGGGCTTGCGCGTGACGGGACCGGTCATCAGGTCCGTCACCGACACCTTGGCCGTGCCCAGCAGCTTGCCGATGCGTTCGCGCTCGGCGCGCGTGTCCGGCAGCACCGAGCCTTCCGGCAGCGCCGTATTGACGCGCTGCTGGCCGTTGGCGTCGTACAGCACCAGGTTGGCGTCGCGCCCGTCCATCAGCGCATGGGCCTTGCCGGCGAACGCTTCCATCTGCTCGGCTTCCAGCTTGCCCGAGGTGCTCAGGGCGCGCATCAGGCCGGCTGCCTCGTTCCACTGCGCGTCCACCGCCACCGAGGTGGCGCGCGCCGCTTCCTGCAGGCTGCGCACGCCCGCGTCGCGCTCGGCGTCGACCAGGCGCGCCAGCGGTGCGGCGAAGAACACCACCACGGGGACCAGGGCAACCGTGATGGTCAGGGCGAGCAGGGAACGAACTTTCATTGCAGCAGTTGCGGCTGAATGCAACTTATAATTATCTTAACTGCAACATTATATATGACACGGGGCGGCGCACCCTTAGAATTTCATCTCCAGGTTGGCCTGGAAGCGCGCCGAACCGGGCGTGCGGGTCCAGGTGCGGCTGCCGCCGTTGCTGTCGAGGTATTGCGAGTCGCCGATGCTGTCCTCGCCCAGCGCATTGCTGACGGCCAGCCGCAGCTGGTAGCCGGGGCGGAGCTTGTACAGCAAATAGGCTTCCAGCTCGCGCCGCGCCTGCAGCTGGCTGCTCTGCTGCTCGGAAACGCGCACCGGGCCGCCCTGGCGGTAGGACAGGCTGGCGCCGGCGCTGTATTTGTCCTCGCGGTAGTCGCTGCCCAGCACCACGCTGAGCGGAATCTGCTGGTCCAGGCGGTTGTCCGGACCGGGCACGGAATCGACCCGCGACCAGTTGCGGTTGACGCTGGCGCGGAAGTCGAAGCCCGGCCCGTCCTTCAGGATGGCCTTGAGCGGGAACTTCAGCTCCACGTCCAGCGAGCGCACGGTGGCGCTGCCGTCGTTGAGCGGCTGCACCAGCCAGTAGCCGCGCCCGTCCTGCGTCAGCTTGCTGCGGATGTAGTCCGAGATGCGGCGCTGCGAGGTGCCGACCGAGAATACGGCGCCGGGTGCGAAGAAATGCTCGTAGGTCAGGTCCACGCCGGTGGCCAGTTCCGGCTTCAGGTCGGGATTGCCGCTGTAGTCCGGGTTGAAGCGCGTGTTCAGGTCGGACTCGTAGCGGCGCGCGCTGAGCTGGCCGGTGTTGGGCGCCTTGAAGGTGCGCGTGAGCGCCAGGCGCAGCTGGCGGCCGCTCTTGTCCGGGAATTTGTAGAGGGTTTGCGCCACGGGACTGAGCACGCTGTTGCGCGACTGCGTGGCTTTCAGGCCGGTGCCGGAACTGTCGGTCTCGATGGATTCCCAGCGCGCGCCCAGGTAGACCGACCAGTCCTTGCTTACGTTCCACTCGTCCTGCGCGTAGACGGCGGCCTTGGTCACGACGGGGTTGAACTCTTCCTCGATACGGTCCGGCGCCAGGCCAATGATGCCTTCCACGCGGCGGTTGCTGTCTTCCGAACCCTGGCGGCTGACTTCCCAGCCTGTGGACAGCGCGTGGCCGTCGAATACGGTGCGGGTGTATTTGCCGGTGGTGCCGGAGTGCGTGAACTGCGACGAGGTGGCGCCTTCCCGCAGCAGCACGGTCCTGCGGTCCGCCGTGTAGGAGGTGGAGCGGCTGTCGCCGTCGGCGCTGGCGCGGCCGATGTTGGCCTTGGCGTCCAGCTTGCCGCCGGCGATTTTCGCCACCCAGTTGACGTCGACATTGCCGTAGGTGGAGCGGTTGCTGCCCGTGCCCTGGCGGTCCACATAGTCCGGCTGCGGGAAGCTGCCGGCACGGTTGCTGGTCAGCGTGCCGGACCCGTAGCCGGACCGCTGCGACTGGATGTAGGAGCTGAGATTGAACTGATCGTCGTTCTCCAGCTTCCAGTTCAGGCGCGGCGATATGCCGATCGAGGCCGAGTCGTTGCTCTGGCGGGTCGCCTTGTCGCGCAGTTGCAGCACCTGGCCGGACGGCGCCGTGAACTGTTCGGTGCTCTGGTTGGGGTTTTTGCCGAGAAAGCGCGAAGCGACGCCATTCAGGTACCAGGACAGCCTGCCGTCGCGGTCGGCCAGCGTGCCGTTGACGAACACATTGCGCTGCTGCCCGGAGCGCGCGGTGTTGATGCGCAGGTCGCGCTGCGGCTTGGACACCACTTTTTTCAGGATGATGTTGATGCTGCCGGCGATGGCCTGCATGGAATGCTCGGCCGTGGCGGCGCGCACCACCTCGATCCGTTCGATCTGGTCCGGCGCCAGGGTGTCCATGGTGAAGCCCGGAGGCGGGCGTTCGCCGTTCACCATGATCTGCGTATAGCCGTTGCCCAGGCCGCGCATGCGGATCGCATTGCCGATCACCGTCACGCCGGGCGCGCGTTTCAGCACGTCGAACACATTGGTGTCGCCGTATTTGATGATTTCCTCGTGGCTCATCACGGTCTTGCTGGCCGTGTCATCGCGGCGCGCATCGTAGGCGTCGGCGCTACCCTTGACCTCGACCTTGGTGATGGCGGGTTCCGGCGCGGCGGCCTTGGCGGGGGCGGCTTGAACAGCATCCTTGACGGCAGGCTTGGCTGCAGGCTGCTGGGCCAGGCCGGCGGTGGCCGTTCCGAGCAGGGCGGCCGCCAGGGCGATGGGGGTGAGGCGCAGGTTCATTTCGTGGCTCGGATATGACAAACGCGGCAATTATCATCCGGGCCTGCTAAATTGGCAACATTCTTTTGGTGCAATACCGAAATGCTCACGCATTTGATCGGGCGGGAAGGGCAGGGGGCGGCCGTGCGCCGCCCCCGCCCCGGCCGTTACGGCTGCGGGTCCCAGCCGGCGCTACTGTTAAATGCGCCGAACACCAGCTTGCGGGTGGCGAAGCCGGCCGCCACGTCGCCCGCGCTGAGCTGGAAGCCGCCCACGCGCGCGGCCAGGTTGAGCGGATTGCCCGCCAGGTCGGTGCTGCCGAACTCGCGCCAGCCGCTGGCGGCGGTCGGCGTCACCGGATTGGGCGCCGGCTGGCCGTTTACGCCCAGGCCGGCCCAGCCGGCAGGGGCCACGTGGCTGTCCATCTTGCAGTTGATGAAAGCGATGTTGTCCCAGGTGGCGGTGCCGCCCGGGCTGCGCGCCAGCCAGGTGGCGCCGTTCGGCACATCGCCGTGCAGCGGACCCGGGCCGGGGCCGTGCGTCAGGCTGCTGTTCAGGAACACGAAGCCTTTGTCGCCCGCATTGGGCACGCGCGCCTGCAGCACGTAGCCGCCGCCGGTGGCGCTGGTGGTGTCGCCCACGGAGCGGACTTCGCTTTCTTCGAACAGCGCGGCGCGGCTGCCGCCCCAGATGAAGTCCACATTGCCCGCCACCAGCGTGCGGTAGAACCAAGACCAGCCTTTCAGCTGCAGCGTGTCCTGCTCGCTGAAGAAACTGGCGTCGATGCCGACCAGGCGGCCGGCGTCGTTGTTGAAGTACAGGGTTTCGGCCTGCGCCGAAATCGAGGACGAGCGCAGCGTGGTGTTGCGGATGGTGAGCGTGTCCAGGCGCAGCATGTCGGACGCTTCCACCAGCATCACCGAGCGGCCGCCGGCGGGGGCGGTGGCCGCGCCCGGCGCCTGGCTGCCGCCGGAGCCGGCGTTCAGCGTGTCGTGGTTGGTGTACTGGATCACCACGCCGTCGCGGCTTTCGCCCTTCAGGGTCACGTTGTCCTTGGCGCGCAGGTAGAGCAGTTCGCGGTAAGCGCCGTTCTTGATGCTGATGGTGACCGGATCGGCCTTGGCGAACTCCTTCATGGCGAAGTTCAGCGCCGCTTGCACGGTGTTGAAGTCGCCGCTGCCGTCGGCGGCCACGGTGAGAACGGAGGACACGGCCGGCGGACCGGAGCGGGTGGCGAAGCTCCAGCCCCCCAGCTTGCCGATGCCTGCGAACGGCACGCCGCCCAGGATGCCGTTGACGGTGCCGTTGGCGATGGCCACGTAGTACTCGGCGCCGTAAGCCAGGCGGTTGCTGTGCGGGCGCACCGTCAGCGTGTTGCCGCTGATGGTGACCGGGGTGCTGTTTACTTTGCGGATGGCGGCCTGGCCTGCGTAGCCGATTTCCTCGGTCTCGCCGCTGATCCTGATCACATCGACCAGCGCGTCGTCGACCTTGCGGAAAATGCGGATGCTGCCGCCGCTGCCCAGCGTGGGCGGGCTGTCGAAGGTCAGCTGCAGGGCGGCGTCCACGTTCACGCCGTCCTGCTGCACGGCGGGGCTGGCGAGGCCGGCCAGGCCGTAGGTCTGGGTCGGCTGGATGAACTGCGCGGCGATGGTGGCAGCGATGCCGCGCTTCAGCGTGGGGTCGGAGTCGCTGGTGACGGTGATGTTGGCCGTGCCCGGTCCTACCGGGGTGATGGTCAAGGTGCCGCCGTTGACGCCCACTGCCACCACGGCCGGATTGCTGGAGCTGGCGCTGTATTCGTCGGCGCTGCCGTCGGCCTTGACGGCGGTGACGGCCACCTGCAGCGGTGCGTCGCCCGCTTCGGCGGCGTAGGTGGTGCCCGATGGGTTGAGGGTGAGCTGGGCCGGTTTCAGCGCCGGGTCGCCGATGCGCACGTCGTCGATCTGGAACGACTTGTTGGCGGTGTACAGGCCGACCAGGCCGCGCGCGGCGAAGGCGGTGTCGGTTACGCTGCCCAGCGATTCGCCGTCCAGGTAGATGGTAAGCGTGCTGCCTGTCATTTCAAAGCGCACGGTGTAGAACTGCGCGTCCATGTTGATGGGCTTTCTCACCTGCTTGGGCCGGCTCAGGGAGTTGTTCAGCATCTTGGCGATTTCCACCTGGGTGCTGGCGGTGGAGCTTTGCACGTTCAGGCCGCCGCCATACCAGTTGCTGGCGTTCTGGTAGCGCGTGATGAGGTAGAGCTGCTTGTTGCCGGTGGTGCCATTGGTGAGCGGCTTGATGCGCGCTTCCACGAAGTAGTCGCCGGACGGCACCGCCGCCATGGCGCTGGACTTGAGCAGCGCCAGTACGCCGCCGGTGCTGGCGGCGGTGTACTGCATCACCTTGTTGGCGCCGCCCACGGTTTCCGCCTTGACGGAGAAGCTGCCGTTCGGGCCGGCCAGCGGCAGCAGGTCCCAGCTGGCGCTGCTGCCGTTCTGGAAGTCGTCGCAGAAATACAGGCCGGTGGCCGGGCAGGCCAGCGTCAGGCCGGGATCGACCGAGACGTCGCCGGTGCCGGTGATGGCGGTGGTGAGCTTGCCGCCGCCCGCCTGCGCCACTGCGTTGGCTTTCACCAGCGCGGCCGGGCGCGGGCTGAAGGTGTACGGCGGCGTCCAGCCAACGGTGTCAGGCACCGTGCAGCCTGCCAGCGGCGCGCCGTTGTGCAGCGAGCCGGTGTCCTTGAAGGCGCCGGTGGGCGTGCCGCCGGGGTTCTTCACGACGTCGCCGCAGTTGCCGGTGCCGGCGATCTCGAACACGTTGGCGTTGGACAGGATCTTGGCGTTGTAGCCCGCGCCCACGCTGTAGTCGTAGCCGTAGATGGCGCCCGTTTTGCTGCCCACGAAGTAGTTGTTGAACAGGTGGACCTGGCCGTAGCGCACGCGCGGCGAGCGGCTGGTGACGTCGCGGAAGACGTTGTTGCTGAAGGTGATGCGCAGTTTGCCTTCGTCGGCCGAGGCGCTGTCGCTGGAGCCGATCAGGTTGTTCTTGTGGTGCTGCGTGAACACGTTGTAGGACGCGGTCACGTAGTCGGACGCATTGGTGATGTCCAGCGAACCGTCGTGGCACTGCTTGACCTTGCCGTTCTCGATGGGCAGCAGGTTGTCGGTCACGGGCACATCGGTGAATGTCACGTGGTCCACCCACACATGGTCGGCGCCGGAGACGGCAATCGCGTCGTAGGCCGAGTTCCAGTTGCCGGTGGCGCCGTCGTTCGGGTCCCACACCGGGCCGACGTCGCAGGGCGCCACGATTTTCAGGTTGCGGATGATGACCTGGGAGATGTTGGTGACCTGGATGTGGCCATTGACGATGCCGGCGTTGGCGCCGTCGCCGATCAGCGTGGTGTTGGGCTTCATGCGGATCACGCCGCGCGCGGCCTGGTCGCCGGTGTTGGCGTAGGGGACGCCTTCGCTCATGTCCACCGTGCCCACCAGTTTGATGATCTTGGGGTTGTTGCCGCCGTTGTTGAGGGCGGCGAGCAGTTGCGCGCGGTTGTTGACGGTGTAGATGTAGCTGCTGATGGCGGCCGCGCCGCCGGCGGTGCCGCCGGCCTGGCCCGCCCAGCCGTCGGCTGGTGCGGTCTGGCGGGCTGCGTCGATGGCGGCGGCATTGAGGGACGATGGCGCCGATGCGGCGAGCAGCATCCCAAGGCATAGCGCGGCCTTGAAACGGAGGTGTCTCATGTGTGCTCCTGTGACAGGAATCTATAGTGGGGAAAGCGAATCCGGGACCAGGCGGCGGCTAAGCGCGCCGGCGGCGCCGGACCAGCGCAATGGCGCCCGCGCCGGCCAGCACTATCGACAAGCTGCCCGGTTCCGGTACGGCCGCTGCCTGCTGCGCTTCGATGCTGGCGGTGACGGGGAAGAAATCGCCGCTCCAGGTCAGCCCGCCCAGGTCCAGCCCGAGTGCGGTGCCGCCGTCGAGGATGGAGAACACGGGCACGCCGGCGACTGCGCTGCCGTCCAGCAGCTTGAAGGCGGTGATGGGGGCAGCCAGGGTGGCGCCGAAGTCGAAGCGGAAGCTGTAGGCGCCGGGATCGAGCGGCGCGCCGCTGTTGTTGAAGATGGACAGGGTGCCGTCGGCGGCGAAGTCGAAGGCGAAGATGGCGTCGGCGCTGATGAACTCCACGCCGGCGCCGAGCGGGTCGAGCGCGCTCCGGTTGCCGCCGGGCGAGCCGCTGAAGCCGTCGTCCAGCCCCAGCATGGCGCCGCCCGCGCCATTGTAGGTGGCAGTGATGACGGCGTTCTGCAGCGGCAGGATGCTAGCGTGCGCGGTGGCAGGAAGGGCCGTGGCGGTGATTGCGGTCATGGCGGATGCGGCGATGGCCGCGCACGCCAGTGTCTCCCATGTTGTTTTTTTCATGTGTGCTCCTGGATTTGTGGGACAGCGGTGAAGAGCAGCGACCCGCGTGCCGGGGCGCTGTGGAGGACACCTCGCGTGTCCGGTGCCGCGTTGACGAGGGCTGGAGGAAGGCGTGCCGAGGTCTCTGCGGGGAGAACTTGCATTTTGCATACGTGACAAATTGATTCTACTTTGGCCTGACCAGTATTTCAAGGTGGACTGGCCAATCATTTTAAACAGTCGCGCGCGATACAAGAAATCCAACACTTTGCTTGTAAAAAATGACAGATTGCGCCATCATCACTAAATGAGAATAAGTCTCATTCAATATAAGAAAATAAAACCTGGATAGCATTTTCAATGGCAACTGGTATCGAAATTCGTCAGCAATTTATTGTCTCCCGCCCTCAGCTTCGCGACGCCGCCGCCCGCATTCTCGGTTGCCGCCAGCGCGCCGAGGACGTGGTGCAAGACGCGTTTTTGAACCTGGCAGATGGCATGGAGGAGCTGCACGTGAAGAACGCGCATCCCTATTTGTATCAACTGGTGCGCAACCTGGCGATCGACCGCTACCGCCGCAGCAGCTTCGAGGCGCAGGTATTTTCCTGCGAGGAGGCGGGCGTGGACGTGGGCTCGGGCGCGGCCACGCCGGAGGCGCATGCCATCCATGCCCAGCAGCTGATGCTGGTGGGTCGCGCGCTGGCCACGCTGCCGGAGCGCACCCGCGCGGCGTTCGAGCTGCACCGGCTGGGCGGCGAGACCCAGCGCGAGGTGGCCCGGCAACTGGGTATCTCGGCCACCCTGGTCAATTTCTTGATACGCGACGCCATGCAGTGCTGCCGCGATGCCCTGCGGGCGTGACTGGCACAAGATATCAAATGAGCAAAATTAGCTTTTGCCGAGAATGATTATCATTTATCATTCCCGTTATTGAGAATAAGTCTCATTTAATCGGAGTGTGCAATGAATTGGATCTGTATCGGCGTGGCCTGCGCAGCCGCGCTTTGTCTCTACCTGGCTTCGCCGCACCAGGCGCTGTGGCGTAGCGTGCCGGCAGCGCTGCGCGGCAAGCTGCGCTGGCTGGCCGTGCCGCTGGGCGCGGCGGCAGTGCTGCTGGCGGCCGCCGAATACGGTTTCTGGTGCGCCGTATTCATCACCCTGTCCGGGCTGATGCTCGCGCTGGTGGCGCTGCCGTATCTGGACGCCTGGAACAGGGGGCGCCATGTGGGGTAAGTCCTTCGCCGCGGCGCTGCTGGCGCCGCTCCTGGCGGTGGCGCTGGTGGGCCTGGCCGCGCTCCTGAGCAGCAACCAGCAGCGCGACACGCTGCCCGCGCTGCTGCTGTTCTTCCCGGTCTTGGTTGCGCTGATGGCGGCCGCCTTCCATTTCAAGTCCGGGCTGCGCGCCTGGCTGTGGATGGGCGGGGCCACGCTCGCCGGCTTCGGCCTGCTGATTGCGCTGAAGGCCAGTGGCCTGGTGAGGATCGCGGCATGAAGGCGTCCACGCTGCGCACCTACATCGCGGTGCATACCTGGGTCGGCCTGGTGGCCGGCTTCGCGCTGTTCATCGCCTTCTATACCGGGGCCATCACGATCTTCACCAAGGAGCTGCATACCTGGGAGACGCCCGCCTCGCAGCGCGCGGCAATGGAGCCGCCGGCGCGCGCCCAGGAGTTGGTCGACGCCGTGCTGCGCCGCCACCCGCAGGCGAAGGAATCGTTTCTGCTGCAACTGCCCACGCTGAACGAGCCGCATCTCTCGCTGCACTGGGACGAACATGCCAAGGACGGCAGCGAGACCGAGCACCTGTTCCGGCTGGCGCCGGACGGCACGCTGCTGGAGGTGAAGCCGCATTCGGCGCTGTCGCATTTCCTGTACCGCCTGCACTATACGGCCGGGTTGCCGGCCAGCTGGGGTGTCTATGTGCTGGGCGTGGTGTGCATCCTGTACGGGCTGGCGCTGGGCACCGGCGTGGTGGCGTACGCGCCCACCTTCCTCAAGGACCTGTTCGCGCTGCGCATCGGGAAGAACCTGAAGCGCATGTGGCAGGACGCGCATAACGTGGTGGGCATCCTGTCGCTGCCGTTCCATATCATTTTCGCGTGGAGCGGCGCGGTGCTGGCGCTGGGCGTGCTGCTGCTGGCGCCGTTCCAGTTCATGGTCTTCGACGGCAAGCTGCTGGAACTGATCCAGCTGGACATCTCGGCCGCGAAGCCGGCCGTGGCGGCAGGCGTGGCGCAGCCTTCGCTGCCGGCCGGCGAGCTGCTGGCGCGCGTGCGGCAGGCGGCGCCGGGCATGGCGGTGGAGTTCGTGCGCTACCACCATGCGGGCGACGCCAATGCGCAGATCGAAGCCTATGGCAGCGTGGGCCAGCGCACCTTGACCAGTTCCGCCGCCGTGGTGATGAAGGCGGCCGACGGCGCCGTGGTGCGTGTGAACACGCCGGAGCAGTTCAGCCCCGGCACCACGTTCCTGCGCGGCCTGCAGGCCTTGCATTACGGGAATTTCGGTCACGCGGCCGTGCAATGGCTGTATTTCCTGCTGGGCCTGGCCGGTGCCTTCCTGTTCTACAGCGGCAATCTGCTGTGGATCGAGGCGCGCCGCAAGCGCCAGGCGGTGCAGCAGCCACGCAGCGGCAAACTGATGGCGCAGGCTACGCTGGGCGTATGCCTGGGCTGCGTGGCGGGCGTGTCGGCGGTGTTCCTGGTGAATAAGCTGTTCCCGGCGTTGCCGGGCCAGTTGCCGCTGTGGGAGGAGCGCGCCTACTACGCGGTGTTCCTGTTGTCGGTGGCGTGGGCTTTTGCGCGCCCGCCAGCGCGTGCCGCCCTCGAGCTGCTGTCGCTGAGCGCCGGGCTGACGCTGGCCATTCCGCTGGCGCAGTGGGCCGACAGCGGCGTCAATCCGCTGCAGTCGCTGTGGCGGGGGGAGTGGGTGGTGGCCGGCGTGAACCTGGTGGCACTGCTGGCCGGACTGGGGTTCCTGAAAATGGGGCGCGCCGCGCTAAAACGCGGGCGCGAAGGCGATCCGTGCAGCGTATGGTCGCTGCGCGCGGCGCCTGCCGCCGCCGAGCGGCAGCGCGCCGCTTAAGATCAGAAGCGGTAGCCCGCGTTGAACTTGATCTCGCGGGAGGCGCCGAAGAAGCAGCCGTAGGTGCAGGAAGCGATGTAGATCTTGTCCGCCAGGTTGCGCACGTTCAGCGCCACGCGCCAGTTCAGGTAGTCGTAGCTGACCATGGCGTCGGCGATGGTGGCCGCCGCGATTTTCCCAGACACCCAGGTGCCGACGGTTTCGCCCACGTAGCGCGCGCCCAGGCCGGCCTTCAGGCCCTGCACGCCGAAGGGCGCGCTGTAGTCGGCCCACAGCGACAGCTGGTTGTATGGCACGCCGCCCTGGCGCTTGCCGATGAAGGAGGGGATGGTCATGCGGGTGATGCGCGCATCCGTATAGGCGTAGGCCGCCAGCAGGTTGATCTGCCTGTTGAGCGCCGTGCGGGCTTCGAACTCAACGCCGCGCGAGCGTACTTCGCCCACCTGGATCTGCGCGCCGGGGTTGCTGGCTGGCGCGTCCGGGTCCGGTGCCAGCACGTCGCTTTGCGTCAGATGGTAGGCGGTGGCGCTCAGCATGGTGCCGCCGTTGCCGGGCTGGTAGCGCACGCCGGCTTCGAACTGTTCGCCGCGCGTCGGCTTGAAGCGCTGGTTGTCCTTGTCTATGCCGCTGGCTGGCTCGAACGACTGGCTCCAGCTGGCGAACGGCGCCACGCCGTTGTCGAACAGGTAGACTGCGCCGGCGCGGCCGGTCCACGCGCTGTTCTTCTCCTTGGACCAGGACGTCGGCGGCGTCAGCGGCGCGGTGGTTTCGCTGGTGTTGTCGTGGCGGACGCCGGCCAGCAGCACCAGGCGGTCCAGCTTCATCTGGTCCTGCAGGTAGGCGCCGGCGCGGCGCTGCTTGGTGTCCGGATACCAGTCGAACAATTGGCGCTGCGCACCCGGCTGCGCGCCGTAGGCCGGCTGGAACATGTTGATCGGCGCGATCTCGCGGTTATACCGCTCGCTGCTGTGGAACTGGTAGGTATAGTCGCCGCCCAGCAGGAAGCGGTGGCGCAGCGCACCGGTGTGCAGCTTGTGTTCGACGAAGACGTCCGCCGTGGCCATGTGCGACTCGTCGGTGCGGTCCTGGGCGCCGCGCGCCTGTGCCACCAGGCCGGCCGCACCGGCGCCCGGCACCCAGCCATACAAGCTGGTGGAGGGGAAGTCGATGTCGGCCTTGAAGTAGCGCAGGCCGTGGTGCAGCTTGGTGTCGTCGCTGAACTTGTGGTCCAGCTGGTAGCCCGCCGAGTACTGCGTGTTCTTGTACTTGTCGTAGCCCGGTTCGCCGGTAAACAGGTGGCGCGACAACGCGCCGTTCGGATTGGCGGCGATGGTGCCTTCTACCGGCAGCGCGTAGTTATAGGCCGTGTTGTCGCGCTGGTAGTGCGACAGCAGGCTCAGACTGGTGTTGGCGCCCAGTTGCCAGGTCAGCGTGGGGGCAATGTAGACGCGGTCGTCGTCCACGTGGTCGGTCATGGTGGCGCTGTCGCGCAGCAGCGCGGTCACGCGCCAGGTCACATTGCCGGCCGGGCCGAGCGCGCCGCCCACGTCGGCGGTGAACTGTTTGCGCGACAGGTTGCCCGCTTCCAGGTTCACCTCGTTCACCGTGCCCGCGCGCGCGCGCTTGCTGACGGTGTTGATGATGCCGCCCGGCGCGGCCGCGCCATACAGCACCGATGCGGCCCCTTTCAGTACTTCGATCCGTTCCAGGCCGTACAGCTCCTGCTTGCCGTCGTAGACGTTGACCATGAACTTGGCGCCGTCGCGGTACATGGAGCCGCCGCCGGCGCCGGTGGAGAAGCCGCGCAGCATGAAGCCGTCGGTGGTCTTGTCGTTCGCTTCCAGGCGTGCCACCCCGGCGGTGTAGCCTAGTGCGTCCATCAGGTCGCCGGCGCCCTGCGTCGAGAACTGGTCCGACGTCACCACCGACACCGACTGCGGCGTTTCGATGATGGGGGTGTCGGTCCTGGCGCCGGCCGAGCTGCGCGAGGCGATGTAGGCGCTTTCCTTGTCGGCGGTGGCCCGCACTTCCACGGTGGGCAGGGTGGCTTCGGCCGCACAGGCGTAGCCGCCAGCGAGGGCCAGATGGACGGAGACTGCCAGCATCCTGGCCGGCGTGTTGGGTTGGGAAATCATGGGGAAGAGGTACCTCAAGGTTGATAAAAGATGTGCTCCTCCCATTAGACGAACCAGGCGGCCGCCTGTTCAGTACTTGCTAGCGCAAGCGGCGGTGCTTGCGGTAGAACGATTCCAGCTCGGCGCCGATCAGCTCCTGGCCGGACGTCACCATGAAATCCTGGAAGGCCGCCGCGATCCTTGGCAGCGGCTGGTCCACCAGGTGCATCACGTGCCATGAGCCCTCCACCGGGCTCTCCTTCATCGGCAGGATGTCGATCAGGCCCGCCTCGAACTCCAGGGCGCAGGCGTGCACCGACACGAAGCCCACGCCCAGCCCGGCCGCCACCATGCTCTTGATCGCCTCGTTGCTCGACACTTCGGAGCCGAAGTGCAGCGTGTGGCCCGCGTCCTTGAACACCCGCTCCACGGTGGTGCGCGTGCCCGAACCGCGTTCGCGCACCAGCAGGTTGGCCTGCACCACGTCGTCGATGGTGACGCGCTTCTTCTTCATCAGCGGATGCCTGGGGCTGGCCACGAAAGCCATGGGATGGTGCGCGAAGCGCGCGGCGTTGATGCGGAACTCGCGCGGCGGCGTGCCCATGATGGCAAGATCGATCTCCTTGCGCGACAACATGGCCACGATCTCGCTGCGGTTGCCCACGTGGAGCTTCATCCGCACGTTGGGGCGTTCGGTGGTGAACTTCACCAGCATGGACGGCAGCAAGTGCTCCGCTGTCACCACCGCGCCGATGCGCAAGGTGCCGCTGCTCACACCGCGCAGTTCGCCCAGCTCATCGCCGGCCTGTTCCCACAGCTGCAGGATGCGTTCCGAAAACTGCAGCATCACTTCACCTGCCGCCGTGAGCTGGATATTGCGGCCGACCTTGCGCGTGAGCGCAGTGCCGGCCAGGTCTTCCAGCGCGCGCAACTGCGCCGAAATGGCGGGCTGTGTGACGTGCATTTCTTCAGCCGCGCGTGACACGCTTTCATGCCGGCCGACAAGAACCAGCGCCTGGAGCTGGCGGAAACTCGCGTGATACATAAGCTATTCCTTATCAATCAGTCGAAAGAAGTAATTTTTGTTTTCTTTCCGAGGGGACTATATTAACAGCCAGAAGGAGGGAAAAACCATGCAAACCATCGTTATCGTAGGCGGAGGCGCAGGCGGCCTCGAACTGGCAACCCGGCTCGGAGACACCATGGGCCGCAAGGGCCACGCACGGGTGATACTGGTCGACCGTTCACCCACCCACTTCTGGAAACCCCTGCTGCACACGGTTGCCTCGGGCAAGCGCGATCCGCAGGTGTTCCAGATTGAGTACTCGGCCCAGGCGGCCGAACATGGCTTCACCTTCATGCACGCCGAGCTGCGCTCGGTGGACCGCGCAGCGCGCGTGCTGGAGCTGGCGCCGTGTCTGTCGGACGATGTGGGCGAAGTGCGGGCCACGCGCGCGCTGGGCTACACCACGCTGGTGCTGGCGCTGGGCGCGGTGACCAACTTCTACGGCGTGCCCGGCGCGGCGGAACATGTCTGCACGCTGGACAATGTGCGCGAAGCGAAGGGCTTCTATCGCCGCTTCTTCGGCGCCTGCGTCAGGGCCAGCGAGGCTGCGGGGAAAGAGGGCAACGCGGTGAACGTGGTGATCGTGGGCGGCGGCGCCACCGGCGTGGAGCTGGCGGCGGAGCTGGGCTACAGCGCCCGTGCGCTGGCCAGGTACAAAATCCACACGCTGGATCCGGCGCGAGACGTACGCATCAGCATACTGGAACGCGGGCCGCGCCTGCTGCCGCACCTGCCGCTGGAACAGTCGGCGCGCGCCGAGGCGTACCTGAAGTCGCGTGGCATCGAGATCCGCACCGGCACGGCCGTTACGCAAGTTGGTGCGGACAGCGTACATGTGAAGGAAGGCGAGGGCGAGACGCAACTGCGGCCGGCCAGCCTGACGCTGTGGGCGGCAGGCGTGGAGGGCCCTGCCATCACCGGCACGCTGGGCCTGTCGCTGAACCGCATGCGGCAGATCATGGTCAGGCCCACGCTGCAATCGGTGGACGATCCCGAGGTGTTCGCCATCGGCGACTGCGCCAGCTTCGTCTGCCCGGTGAAAGGCGCCGCGCCGCCGCGTGCGCAGGTGGCGCATCAGCAAGCAGTGTTTTTGGCCGCCGCGCTGGGCAGGCGCGAAGGCAGGCCGCTGCCCGAGTTCAGCTACCGCGACTACGGTTCGCTGGTGTCGCTCGGCCCGGTGGCGGCGGTGGGCGTGCTGCTGGGCGGCTCGTATGGCAGCAAGCTGCCGGTCAGCGGCGCGTTCGCCAACCTGCTGTACGGCTTGATGTACCAGAAACACCTGATGGCGCTGCACGGCTTTGTCCGCGCCGCCGCCGTCACCCTTGCCGACTGGCTGCGCAAACGGATCTCGCCATCGGTTAAGCTGCATTGATGCAGAGACGAGGCGTCCTTACCCTCGCTGCCCCGGCCTTGTTGCTGGGTGCAGCGTTTCCGTCTTATGCCGTGTTCATGCCAGGCGCCATCACGCTTGCCTGCGGTGGCCTGCAGGACGCGGGCGCGCCGGGCGCGGACGGCGCCGTTCCGGATGCGCGGCGGCGGCTGACGCAGCGCGACGCCGACGCCTGGAGCGAGCGCCTGCGCAGCCACCTCGCGCTGGCCCGCTATCCTTCCTCGTTGACTGCCTCGTTGACCGCCGCCTTGCAGCGGCCGGCGGCGCCGGCTGCGCCACCGGCACCGTGCGAGTGGAAGCCAGGCGCAGGTGGGCGGGGGCGGGTTTTGACCGGACGCGAACCTGGCCGAGATGCGCCTGCGCAGCCCGGACTGCTGGCGTCGCCGACAACCATGTGAGCGATAACATTTCGCCTGCGTATTGGGGCAAAAATCGCTATCATGGCGGGATGACTACCGCCGCCGCTCCCCGTCCTCATATTTTCACCCTCGCATGGCCCCTGTTAATCGAGCTGTTCCTGGCCGTGCTGGCCGGCGTGGTCGGCACCGCCATGGCGGCGCGGCTGTCGGACACGTACGGCGCGGCTTTTGCTATCGCCAACAACATTTCAGTGACCTTGTTCCTGCTGTTCCGCATCGTCGGTTCCGGCATCGGCGTGGTCATCACGCAGAACCTGGGCGGCGGGCGGCGCGATATGGCCAACAAGGTGGCGCTGGCCATGCTCGGCGCGAGCACCTGGCTGGGCGTGTTCACCGCGCTGCTGGCCTTCGCCGGCGCCGGCTGGCTGCTGGAGATCATGCGCGCGCCGGCCGAGGTACTGCCGCTGGCCACGCCGTTCCTGCAGGCGCTGGCCGCCGCCATGCTGCTCGACGCCTGGAACGCCGCCATGGCCAGCGTGATGCGGGCCCACCTGCGCACGCGCGACACGCTGCTGGTGCTGGTGGCCATGCACCTGAGCCACCTGGTGCTGGCCTGGCCGCTGATGTATGGCTGGGGCCCGGTGCCCGCCATGGGCCTGCCGGGTTTCGCCCTCGCGCTGCTCATCAGCCGCGTGCTGGGACTGGTGCTGCACCTGATGCTGTGGCGCCGCCATCTCGGCATCCACCCCGTGGCCAGCGATTGGTGGAAGCTGCGCCGCGCCGAACTGGCCGCTGTGCTGCACATCGGCGTGCCGGCGGCTGCTGAGAATATCGCCTGGCGCCTGGCCTTCATGGCCAGCATGGCGGTGGCCGGAACGCTGGGCGCGCAGGCGCTGGCCACGCTGGCCTATGTGCACCAGGTGGGCAGCGTGGTGGTGATGTTCAGCCTTGCCACCGCCTTCGCAGTCGAGATCATGGTGGGCCACATGATAGGCGCGGGCGAGCTGCGCGAGGCGCATGGCCTGGTGCGCGGCGCGCTGGCGCGCGGCCTGGTGATCAGCGCCGTGATCTCGGGCAGCGTGGCGCTGGCCGGCCCCTGGCTGCTGGGCTGCTTCACGCAGGACCCTGTCATCATCGAGAACGGCTCGGCGCTGCTGTGGATCGCGGTGCTGCTGGAGCTGGGCCGCACCTTCAACCTGGTGGTCATCAACGCGCTGCGGGCGGCGGGGGATGCGCGCTACCCGGTGGCGGCGGGCGCCGCGTCGATGGCCATCGTGCTGGCCGGCGGCAGCTGGCTGCTGGGGATCTACTTCGGGCTGGGGCTGGTCGGGCTGTGGATTGCCTACGCCACCGACGAATGGATACGCGGCCTGACCATGTGGCGCCGCTGGTCGGTGCACGCCTGGGTGCCGCACGCGCGCGCCGCGCGGCGCCGGCTGCGGGCGAAAACGCCGCCGCTGTAGCCGATGCCCCGGCGCTCAGGCGTCCGGATACAGTCCGTGCGTGCGGGCGAACAGGCGCGTGAGGCCGAGCAGGGCGTCGATATTGGGCGTGGCTACGCCGACCCGCTGGCCTATTTCGCGCACCGCCGACACCAGCGCGTCGATCTCCATCGGCCGGCCCGCCTCCGCATCCTGCAGCATCGAGGTCTTGAATGCGCCCAGCTTGCGCGTCACCTTGTGCCGGTCCTCCGGCGTCTCGTCGATGACGCAGCCGATGCGGCGGCCGATCGCCGCCGCTTCATGCATGGCCGAGATGCAGAAGCGCGCCACCAGCGGGTCATCCAGCACACGGTCGGCGGTGGCGCCGGTCATGGCGGAGACCGGGTTGGTGGTCATATTCCCCCACAGCTTGTACCAGATGTCGTAGCGGATGCGCTCCGACAGGGTGGCGCTGAAGCCGGCCCGCGCGAACAGCGCCACGACGCGGCGCGCACGCCCGGACACGCCGCCTGCCGGTTCGCCGATGATAAGTCCCTGGCCCATCTTGTGTACCACCAGCCCTGGCTCGGCGGTCGAGGTGCTGGCATGGACCACGCAGCCCAGCACCAGGTGCTGGGGGATGGCGGCGGCGATGCGCCCGCCCGGGGCCACGCTGGCCAGAGGCGTACCGGTGAAGCCTTCCCCGAACCACCACGGCACGCCATTCATGGCCGGCAGCACCACGGTGTCCGGCCCGAGCAGGGGAGCGATGGTGGGCGCCACCGCGCCCAGCGACTGGCCTTTCACGGCGATGATGACGAGATCCTGTACGCCCAGCGCTGCGATGCCGGCCGGGCTGGCCGCATCCACCGTGGCGGCCGGCGCCTGCAGCAGGCCGTCGGCGGTTTGCATGCGCCAGCCATGCTCGCGCAGTGCGGCCAGCGTGGCGCCGCGCGCCAGCGCAGTCAAGCTACCGTCCTCAGCGGCGCCCGCACCGGCCAGCCGCACACCCAGAAATCCGCCGATGGCGCCCGCGCCAACGATGCACACCTTCATTCCCGCCTCCTCAAAAAAATCAGAATGCTGCACTGCAATGTAAACGCCGATACAATAGAATAGAGCTTACTAGTAAAGGAGAACGACCATGCAGAACCGTCCCTTCATCGCGCCCGAGCGCTTCAACGACCCGGCAGCGGCGCTGGCCCAGGTCCAGGCGCTGTACGACGGCAGCATACGGCATCTGCGTGAATCGCTGCAACGCTTCGTCGACGGCGAAACGCCCGACGAGCATGTACGCGCCTGCTACCCCTACGTGCGGGTGCACACCGATACCGTGGCGCGCGCCGATTCGCGCCTGTCCTACGGCTTCGTGGCCGGTCCCGGCACCTACGAGACCACGCTCACCCGGCCCGACCTGTTCGCGCGCTACTACCACGAGCAGTTCCGCCTGCTGCTGAAGAACCACGGCAGCAAGCAGCAAGTGCAGATCGAAGTGGGCATGAGCGCGCAGCCGATTCCCATCCATTTCTCGTTCGCCGAGAACGACCATATCGAAGGCAGCATGAGCGCCGAGCGCCGCCTGCTGATGCGCGACGTGTTCGACCTGCCCAACCTGGCAGCGATGGACGACGGCATCGCCAACGGCACCTTCGAGGCGCCGTTCGGCGAAGCGCAGCCGCTGTCGCTGTTCACGGCGCCGCGCGTGGACTACTCGCTGCAGCGCCTGCGCCACTACACCGGCACCTTGCCGGCCTACTTCCAGAAGTTCGTGCTGTTTACGAACTACCAGTTCTACATCGACGAATTCATCAAGCTTGGCCACGAGATCATGGGCCGCTCCGCGCAAGGGGAGGATGACTATGTGGCCTTCGTGGAACCGGGCAACCTGGTGCTGCGCCGCGCCGGCGCGCCGTCCGAGCCGGGCGACGAACTGGGCTCGCCCCTGCCGCGCCTGCCCCAAATGCCGGGCTACCACCTGGTGCGCAAGGACGGCAGCGGCATCAGCATGGTCAATATCGGCGTGGGCCCGGCCAACGCCAAGACCATCACTGACCACATCGCCGTGCTGCGCCCGCATGCCTGGCTGATGCTGGGCCACTGCGCCGGCCTGCGCAACACGCAGGAACTGGGCGACTACGTGCTGGCGCACGGCTACGTGCGCGAGGACCACGTGCTGGACGAGGACCTGCCGCTGTGGGTGCCGATCCCGCCGCTGGCCGAAGTGCAGGTCGCAATCGAGGCCGCCGTGGCGGAAGTGACGCAGCTGACCGGGCATGACCTGAAGCGCGTGATGCGCACCGGGACCGTGGCCAGCACCGACAACCGCAATTGGGAGCTGCTGCCACAGCGCACGCCGGAGCGGCGCTTCAGCCAGAGCCGTGCGGTGGCGCTGGACATGGAAAGCGCCACCATCGCCGCCAACGGCTTCCGCTTTCGGGTGCCGTACGGGACGCTGCTGTGCGTGAGCGACAAGCCGATGCACGGCGAGATCAAGCTGCCGGGCATGGCCAACGCGTTCTACCGCGAGCGCGTGGACCAGCATCTGCGCATCGGCATCCGCGCGGTGGAGATGCTGCGCGAGCTGGGCGTGGACAAGCTGCACAGCCGCAAACTGCGCAGCTTCGCCGAGGTCGCGTTCCAGTGATGGCGGCGTGATTGCCGGCGCACCGCCGGGCGGGACAGGCGGCAGGCCGCCACCCGCCACCGCCGTCACTCCCTGAGCAGCGGCTGGATAATGCTGCTGAAATCCAGCCCCCCGGAGCCCGACAGGCTATGCATCCCATACAGGTTGCGCGCCAGTTCGCCCAGCGGGACCGCGCAGCGCGCCGCGATGGCCGCTTCCGCCGCCAGCCCCAGGTCCTTGTGCATCAAATCCACGCCGAATCCGCCGCTGTAGCCGCGCGCGGCCGGCACGTTCTCCATCACACCCGGGTACGGGTTATACAGTTCCAGCGCCCAGTTGCGCCCCGAGCTCTTGCCCATGATGTCCGACAGCACCTTCGGGTCCAGCCCGTGCGCCGCGCCCAGCGCCAGGGCTTCGGCGGTGCCCGCCATCAGTATCCCCAGCAGCATGTTGTTGCAGATCTTGGCCACCTGGCCCGCGCCGCTGGCCCCCGCATGGAAGATATTCTTGCCCATGGCGGACAAATAGGGCCGCGCGCGCTCCAGCGTGGCCGCCTCGCCGCCGACGATAAAGGTCAGCGTGCCGGCCGCCGCGCCTGCGGTGCCGCCTGACACCGGCGCGTCCAGCGCCGCCAGTCCGCGCGCCGCCAGCGCCTGCGCCACCGCCTGTGCCGTGGCGGCGGCAATAGTGCTGCAGTCGACTACCAGCGCGCCGTCCGCAATATGCGGCACGATGCCTTGCTGGCCGAGGTAAAGGCTGTGCACGTGCGCGCTCGCGGGCAGCATGGAGACAACGACGTCCGCGGCTTCCACGGCGGCGCGGGCGGACGGCGCGCTGCGGGCGCCGGCGCCGGCCAGGCTTTGCACGGCGCCGGCGGACAAGTCGAACACGGTCAGCTCATGGCCGGCCTTGAGCAGGTTGTGCGCCATCGGGGCGCCCATGTTGCCCAGGCCGATGAATGCGATGTGGCTCATGCGGTTTTCCCTTCGAGGTTCAGCGGGGCGAAAAAGCCTTCGCCCCAGGTTTCACTCACGTCGGCCAGGCTGGCGGGCTGCCAGCGCGGCTGATTGTCCTTGTCGATGATGAGGGCGCGGATACCTTCGGCGAAGTCCGGCCGCGCCGCGCATACCAGCGAGACGCCCAGTTCCAGCTGGAATACCTCGGCCAGCGAGAGGTGTTTGGCGCGCTGCTGGATGGCGAAGGCCAGCCAGGCAGCGCCCGGCGAGCCTTTGCGAAGGGCAGTGGCCGCCTTCTGCAGCCAACGGTCCTCGCTTTCCAGCGTTGCGATGCGCAGCACCATGTCGCCGAAATTGCCGCTGGCGCACAAGTCGTTGATCAGGTCGTAGTGCTCGCGCAGCGGGCTGGCGGGGGCGGGCGGTGCGCACTGCTGCAGGCGAGCGAGCAGGCCGTTCAGATGCTCGTGGTTGGCGGCCGGCGCCTTGGCCCATTCCTGCGTTTGCAGCATGTCGATCAGCCGCGCCTTGTCCGTGTGGGCCGCGCGATAGTCCGCCAGGCGGGCAAACTGCGCGTCCGCCGCGCTCAGCGCGGCGCCGGTGAGCGCGAGGAAGGGGCCGGTGTGGCCGGGCGCGCGGTTCAGGAACCAGCTGCCGCCCACGTCCGGATACAGGCCGATTGCCACTTCCGGCATCGCCAGCCGCGAGCCTTCGGTAACCACGCGATGGCTGGCGCCCGCCATCAGCCCGATGCCGCCGCCCATCACGATGCCGTGCCCCCACACCAGCACCGGCTTGGCATAGGTATGGATGCGGTAGTCCAGCGCGTACTCGCGGCTGAAGAACTCCAGCGCGTAGCTGTTGGCCAGCGGATCGGCGGCCTGCGGCGAGGCGTGGTGCTCGCGCATGGAACGGTACAGCTGCTGCAGGTCGCCGCCGGCGCAGAACGCCTTGTCTCCCGAGCCCTCCAGCATCACCAGCATGACGGCCGGATCGGCATCCCAGGCCGCCAACTGCTCATCCAGCAGCGTGATCATCTCCAGCGATAGCGCGTTCAGCGTAGCAGGCGCGTTCAGCGTGGCCACTCCGATCAGCGACTCGCCGCCGGCTTGGCTGCGGCAGGGCAGGGTGCGGAACAGTACCGGCGCCTCGCTCATGCCTGCCTCCACACCGGCTGGCGCTTCTCGAGGAAGGCCTGCACCCCTTCGCGCTGGTTGGCGCCGCCGAACAGGCCGACGAAGGCTTCGCGCTCGGCCGGCAGCACATGCGCCATCGGCTGGCGGCGCGCGCCCTGGATCAGCTGCTTGCAGGCCTGCACGCTGGCAGGGCTTTGTCTGGCCGCCTGCGCCGCGAGCGCCAGCGCGCGCGGCAAGGCGCCGCCGGTTTCCACCACTTCCTCCACCAGACCGATGCGCTGCGCCGTGGCCGCATCGACGCGTTCGCCGCACAAAATCATGCGCTTGGCCCAGCCTTCGCCCACCAGCCACGCGAGGTTCTGCGTGCCGCCCGCGCAAGGCAGCAGGCCCACGGCGGCTTCCGGCAGTGCCATCTGCGCCTGCGTTTCGGCGATGCGCAAGTCGCAGGCCAGCGCGCATTCCAGTCCGCCGCCCATGGCATAGCCGTTGATGGCCGCAATCGACACGCCACGGAAGTCCGACAGCGCCTCGAACGCCGCGCCGAACAGGCGCGCCATCTCATGCGCCACCGCCACGTCGCCGTCCGCAAACAGCTTCAGGTCGGCGCCGGCCGAGAAGAACTTGGCGCCGCCGCCGGTCACCACCAGGCTGTAGACGTCCGGATTGGCGTTCAGGTCTTCCACCAGCCGGCGCAGCTCGCGCAGGCTGTCCGTGGTCCAGGTGTTGGCCGGCGGGTTGGCCAGCGTGAGCACGGCGGTGTGCTCCATGATCTGCAATTGCAAATTGGTGTAGGTAGTCACTGGGTCTCCTCAGAGGTTTTCTTCGGTTGGTGCATGCTGCAATAAATGGCGCGCCACGATCACGCGCATGATCTCGTTGGTGCCTTCCAAAATCTGGTGCACCCGCACGTCGCGCAGGAAGCGCTCCAGCGGATAGTCGCGCAGGTAGCCGTAGCCGCCGTGGATCTGCAGCGCTTCGTTGCAGACTGTGAAGCCGGTATCCGTCGCCAGCCGCTTGGCCATGGCGCAGTAGATGCCCGCGTTGGCCGCGCCCGCATCGAGCTTGGTGGCGGCCAGCCGCACCATCTGGCGCGCCGCCACCAGGCCGGTCTGCATATCGGCCAGCTTGAACTGCAAGGCCTGGAAGTCGCCCAGCACGCGCTTGAACTGCACCCGCTCGCCCATATGGCGCTGTGCGCTGTTCAGTGCAGCCTGCGCCGCGCCGATGGAGCAGGTGGCAATGTTGATGCGGCCTCCGTCCAGTCCGCGCATGGCCAGCTTGAAGCCGTCGCCTTCGCGGCCCAGCAGGTGCGAGGCGGGCACGGGCACGCCGTCAAAGCTGATGGCGCGCGTGGGCTGGCTGTTCCAGCCCATCTTCTCTTCCTCCCGGCCGTAGCTGATGCCGGGCGTGTTGGCGGGCACCAAAAAGGCCGATATGCCGCCCGCGCCGGCCCCGCCGGTACGCGCCATCACCACCAGCGCGTCCGTCGCGCCGGCACCTGAAATGAAGGCCTTGCCGCCTGTGATGACGTACATGCCGTCCTCCAGCGCGGCGGCGGTGGTCAGCGAAGCGGCGTCCGAACCTGCGCCGGGCTCGGTCAGGCAATAGGAGGCCAGCTTGCGGCCCGCCGCCAGGTCGGCTATCCATTCCTCGCGTACCTCGGGCTGGGCCCACTGCGCGATCATGGCGCTGGCCATGTTGTGGATGGTGAGATAAGCCGTGGTGGAAGGGCAGGCGCGCGCCAGCTCCTCGAACACCACGGTGGCGTCCAGCCGCGACAGGCCCAGCCC
This sequence comes from Massilia sp. Root351, assembly GCF_001425045.1. Lineage (GTDB taxonomy): Bacteria > Pseudomonadota > Gammaproteobacteria > Burkholderiales > Burkholderiaceae_D > Rugamonas. The sequence goes on from NZ_LMDJ01000006.1 coordinate 38,816, forward strand.
GCCCATGGCCTGCGGCACATACAGGCCGCAGAATCCGAGCTCGCCGGCATGCGCGATGGTCTGGCGCGGAAAGATGCTTTCCGCGTCCCAGCGTGCAGCCTGCGCCGCCATTTCGCGCGCGGCGAACTGGCGCGCGGCGTCCTGGTAGGCGCGCTGGTCCTCGTTCAGTTCGAAGTCCATGACGGGCTCCTTACTTGAGCGAGATGGTCGTGTTCACGCCTGCTGTCACCGCCGCGTCGTCGAACCAGCGTGCGGTGATGGTTTTGGTCTGGGTGTAGAAGGCCACTACCTGCTTGCCGTAGGGGCCAAGGTCGCCCAGCTTGGAGCCGCGCGAGCCGGTGAAGGAGAACAGCGGCACCGGTACCGGGATTGGCACGTTGATGCCGACCTGGCCCGCATCCACGTCCTCCTCGAAGGTGCGGGCCGCCGCGCCGGACTGCGTGAACAGTGCCGTGCCGTTGCCGTTCGGGTTGGCGTTGATGATGGCGATGGCTTCCTTCAGCGTGGCCGCGTGCATCACGCACAGCACCGGGCCGAAGATCTCCTCCTTGTAGACCGCCATGTCCTGCGTCACGCCGGAGAACACGGTGGGGCCGACGAAGTTGCCGCTTTCGTAGCCGGGCACGGTCGGCGCTCGTCCGTCCAGCTCCAGCTTCGCGCCTTCCTCGACGCCCTGGCCGATCAGCTGATGCACGCGGGCCTTGGCCTTGCGCGAGATCAGCGGACCGATGTCGGTGCCAGGCTCAGCGCCGGCGTTGATGGACAGCGTCTGCGCCTTCTTCACCAGGTCCGGCAACCACTGCTGCGCTTGGCCGACCAGGATCACCACCGACAGCGCCATGCAGCGCTGGCCTGCCGCGCCGAACGCCGCTCCAGCGAGATTGTTCAGGGTCTGCTCGCGGTGCGCGTCCGGCAGCACGACGGCGTGGTTCTTCGCGCCCATCATGCACTGCGCGCGCTTGCCGGCCAGCGTGGCGCGCTGGTACACATGCGTGCCGACCGTAGTGGAGCCGACGAAGGACACGGCCTTGATATCGGGATGGTCGCAGATGGCGTTGACCACGTCCGCGCCGCCGTGCACCACGTTCAGCACGCCCGCCGGAATTCCCGCCTGCAGCGCCAGCTCGGCCAGGCGCATGGTCACCATCGGGTCCTGCTCGGAGGGCTTGAGGATGAAGGTATTGCCGCAGGCGATAGCCATCGGGAACATCCACAGCGGAATCATGGCCGGGAAGTTGAACGGCGTGATGCCGGCGCACACGCCCAGCGGCTGGTGCACGGTATAGGTGTCCACGCCGCCGGCCACGTTGCTGGCCAGTTCGCCCATCTGCAGCTGGCCGATGTTGGCCGCGTGCTCCACCACTTCCAGGCCGCGAAACACGTCGCCCTCGGCGTCGGCCAGGGTCTTGCCCTGCTCGGCGGTGAGCAGGGCGGCCAGTTCGGCCATGTGCTCGCGGATCAGGGCCTGGTACTTGAGGAAGATGCGGGCGCGGGCGCCGATGGGCGTTTTGCGCCAGGTCTGGAAGGCCGTCTTCGCGGCGGCGACGGCTTGCGCCATTTCGCCGGGCGTGGCGTGCGGCACGCGGGCGATCACTTCCTGGGTGGCGGGGTTGACCACATCGCTCCAGTGCTCGGTGCGCGAGTCGATGAAAGCGCCGTTGATGAGGAGTTTGACGGTGGGAATAGCAGTAGCCATGGTGTGCGTTCCTTGTTGGGCGGCGCGGGCACGTCTCAAGCGCGCGTTGTGCCGCCAGTCTGCAAAAGTAAGCCGAACGGCGTCTCCCGCCGCGCGGCACCCGCCACGCGCCTTCCGCACGTGGCCAGACCCTGCGCCGCCATGGAGCGGGCGGCGCTGAAGATCAACAGGCCGGTATCCGGGCTTGCAAGTCTTGCTGCTTCGCCTTCCCAGTCTGGTGGACCAGTGGCGTGAATGAAGCAGCCGCACTTGCCTACCGTTGCGGAGGCAGCAGGGGCTTGGGGCACGCGATGATGGGTACGCGCCGACCACTTTCCCGTTTAACGCAGGACAAGAACTTGCCCGGCGCACCTGTTAAATAAAGATTAGCACAACACATGACGTTTACGTAAACGTAATTTGTTTTTTACGCATGACCTTGCAAAGTATCGCCTCACGAAAACGCGTGCATCGCGTGCAAGTCATTGAATTGACTGAATATTCGTGGGAGTGTCGTTTCATGAATCGTTTCATCGAATCCGGCCCTGTGGATGTTTTATCCGCGCTGCGGCAGTCGCGTCCCTCGCTGAACCGGGCAACCACGATGCGCATGGTGAAGGCGCTGGGCAGCCAGGTGGTGGTGCGCGGCGCTGCCCGACGGCCGCTTCCCCGGCCTGCCATACCCCTTCGAGGACATGCGGCCGCAAGGCTTCCCGGGCCGGAGTCTGGCGCACGGTTTAGCTGGCGTGCTGCAGGTGCCGCAGCAGTGCATTTGCAGGCCACAACCGCGTCAGCCGCGATCAGGAAGAACCGCACGGAAGGTGACTTCCACCAATTGTGAAGGAAATGCGAGCCTTGATACACCGATGATATTGCTTGCGCACTGGGGCTGGTCGCAACCATACATCGCCTTTCTGACTTTTGCGCCGGCAGTAAAGGCGGCATCAACATCGAGCACGTACAAAGTTTCTTCGACAACGTCGTCCAGGGTGGCGCCGTAGCGGGCCAGCAGCGCTATGCCATTGAGGTAAGTCTGGTGCAGTTGCGCTTCCATGTTGGAAAAATCGACAGGCTTGCCATGTGCATCGAGAGCGGCCGGCGCCACTAGCGCGCCCTCGCCATCATGGCTCAGTTGGCCCGAAATATAGATCGTGTCCTTGACCTTGACGGCTTGCACGTAGCCAAAGGCCTTTTCCCATGCCACGCCTAAGTTCTCACATCTCTTTTCTACTGACATCTTGGTTCGCTCTCTGGAATGAATGAGGTGCGGCTGGGCTGCCTTGCACCGGGTACCGAAGAATAGCGTTCCATTTAAAGCGTCGCCTCCCTCAATAGTCAGAGAAGCGCTATGGCTTTGGCGGGAACCACGAATCCCAGGTCTCCTTGATCGTCGCCTTGATAATGGCAATCGAATCCGGGTCGCCCTTGAGCAGCGCAGAAAAGTAGGCGCGGGCCTGCTTGAGCGACACGTCCGGCGGCAGCGGCGGCACGTTCGGGTCGGTCACCATCTCCAGCACGCAGGGCCGGTCGCAGCGCAGCGCTTCGTCCCAGGCTGGGCCCACGTCGTTCGGGTGCGAGACGCGGATGCCTTTTAGCCCGAGCAGCTCGCCGTACGCCGCGTACGGAAAATCCGGCAGGCCTTGCGACGGCGCGTAGCGCGGGTCGCCGCCAGTGCCGCGCTGCTCCCAGCTCACCAGGTTAAGGTCGCCGTTGTTCAGCACCATCACCACCAGGCGCGGGTCGGCCCATTGCCGCCACAGGCGCGCCACGGTGATCAGGCCATTGATGCCGTTCATCTGCATGGCGCCGTCGCCGGCGAGCGCGATCACGGGCCGCTCGGGCCAGGCGAATTTGGCGGCGATGGCGTAGGGCACGGCCGGGCCCATGGTGGCGAGGCCGCCGGACAGGCTGGCCATCATGCCGCGCCGCAGCCGCACGTCGCGCGCGTACCAGTTGGCCGACGAGCCGGAGTCGATGGTGAGGATGGCGCTATCCGGCAGGCGCGACGACAGTTCCCAGAATACGCGCTGCGGGTTGAGCGGATCGGCCTCGTTCATGGCGCGCGCCTCCAGCACGCGCCACCAGCGCTGCACGTTTTCCTGGATCAGCTGCTGCCAGCTGCGGTCTGTCTTCCGGTGCAGCAGCGGGATCAGCGCCGCCAGGGTGGCCTTGGCGTCGCCCACCAGGTTCAGTTCCATCGGATAGCGCAGGCTGGTGCGGCGGGCGTCGATGTCGATCTGCACGCCGCGCGCCTGGCCTTCTTTCGGCAGGTACTCGGCATAGGGGAAGGACGAGCCCACCATCAGCAGCGTGTCGCAGCCGTTCATCATGTCGTGGCTGGGTTTGGTGCCGAGCAGGCCGATGGCGCCCGTCACATATGGCAGGTCGTCCGGCACGGCGGCTTTGCCCAGCAGGGCTTTGGCGATGCCCGCGCCCAGCAGGTCGGCCACGGCGATCAGCTCGTCGGTGGCGTGCAGCGCGCCGGCGCCGGCCAGGATGGCGACTTTGCCGCCGGCGTTGAGGATGCCGGCAGCGTGCTGCAGGGCGTCGACGGACGGCTGCATGCTGGCGCTGAGCGCGCCGATGCCGGTGTGTAGCGAGCCGTGTTCGCGCGGCGGCTTGGGCACGGCGGGCAGGTCTTGCACGTCGTTGGGGAAGATAATGCAGGTGACGGTGCGCTGCTCCTTGGCGATGCGCATGGCGCGGTCGACCAGGTGGCGCACTTGCGCCGGGTCGTTCGCCACGTGCACGTATTCGTGCGCCACGTCCTTGAACAGGGAAAGCAGGTCCACTTCCTGCTGGTAGTCGCCGCCCATGGCCATGCGCGCCTGCTGTCCGATGATGGCAACCACGGGCTGGTGGTCCATCTTGGCGTCGTACAGGCCGTTGAGCAGGTGGATGGCGCCGGGGCCGGAGGTGGCCAGGCAGACACCGGTCTCGCCGGTGAACTTGGCGTGGGCGGTGGCCATGAAGGCGGCCATTTCCTCATGGCGGGGCTGGATGAATTCGATCTGTTCCTGCCGCCCGAAGGCACCGACGATGCCGTTGATGCCGTCGCCGGGATAGCCGTACACGCGCCGCACGCCCCATTCGCCCAGGCGCTGCAAGAGGAAATCGCCCACTGTCGAAGACATGGCTGGCCTTCCGCAAGGTTTGCAATGTGGCCATGGTAGTGAGCCGGGCGCTGCGGCGGCGCACGCTACTCCTCGGAAACTTGGACGCGGATGGCGAGCAGGTAGAAGGCGAGCGACGCCAGCGCCACGGCCAGCAGCACCAGCAGCAGGATGGTGGGTACGCCGTAGTGCACCAGGCCGGCCACGGCCAGCGGGCCGGCGGCGCGCGAGATCAGCGCGGGGCCGGCCAGGGCGCCGGAGATGGCGCCGTAGTGGCGGCGGCCGAACATGGTCTGCGGGATGGTGCCGCGCACGATAGTGAGGATGCCGTTGCTCATGCCGTACATCATGCAGAACAGGGCGGCGGCCCAGGCGTGGGAGCCGAACAGCAGCAGCGCCAGCAGGGCGGCTGGCAGGGCGCCGAAAGTGACCTTGCCGACCGTGCGGGGCAGGGCGTTGCGGCCTACGGTCATTTCACCGATGCGGCCGGCCACCTGCATGGGGCCGACCAGTGCGGCCAGCCAGACCGCCAGCGCGGCGGTGTGGCCGTACTGCTGCAACAGCGGGATCAGGTGCACGGATAGCGCGGAGAAGATGAAGCTGTTGGCGGAGAAGGCGAAGGCGAGCTTCCAGAAGGCCGGGTGCCGGATGGCTTCCGGCAGCGTGTGCTCGCGCGGCGTCGCTTCCACGGTGGGCGGCGCGGCGGCCGCTGCCGCTGCCGGTTCCGGTGCGGCGGTGGGGTGCGGCGGCAGGTGCTTGCTGCCTGGGAGCAGCAGGTGCAGCGGGAAGCTCAGGAGCAGCTGCGCGGCGGCGTATACCAGGCAGGTGTCGCGCCAGCCGGCGCGGGCGTCGAGATACTGGGTCAGGGGCCAGGAGACGGTGCTGGCGAAGCCGCCAAACAGCGTAAGCGTGGAGATGGCTTTGCGGCTGTCCATGCCGAACTGGCGGTTGATGGCGGCGAAGGCCGCTTCATACATGGTCATGGCCATGGCCAGGCCGAGGATGGTCCAGGCCAGGTAGTAGGCGGGCAGGCTGTGCATACGGCTCAAGATGGCGAAGCCCAGCGCGCCCAGCACGGAGCCGGCACCCATCACGCTGCGCCCGCCGTGCCGGTCCAACAGCGCGCCGATGGGCGCGGCGGCCAGGCCGGACACCAGCAGGCTCCATGAGAACGCGCCCACCACCGATGCGCTGCTCCAGCCCGTCTCGCGCCGGATCTCGGGCGCCAGGATGGCGATGGCGTAGTACAGCGCGCCCCATGACATGATCTGCGTGCAGGCGAGGATGGCGAGGGTCTTCCAGCGTAGGTGCATAAACGGTTCGGCAAATGGTGTAGCCGACAGTGTAGCGTCGGCCTTGCCAGCTTGTCAGCATTGCTGGACTGACCTTTCAGCCTGGCCTGGTTCGCGCTAGGATAGGCTGGCTGGTTCGCTGGCTTCCGTTAAGGGTTTCGTATGCTGAAAAAAATTCCGGTTGCACAACTGAAAATTGGTATGTACATCGACCGCATCTGCGGCTCGTGGATGGCATGGCCGTTCTGGCAAAAGACGATTTTACTGGAGCGCACCGAGGATCTGGAGAAGATCCAGGCGAGCAGCTTGCGCGAGGTCTGGATCGATACCGCCAAGAGCCGTCCCGCTGCACTGGCCGGGATGGGCGGCGCCGGCGGCGAGGGCGGCGCGGAGGAGGACGCGGAGGGGGACCCGGGGGCGCCGGAAACGCAGCCGGAACCGGAGCCCAAGCAGGCGCAAGCGGCGGGCCGCGCAGGGCTGTCCACGGCGCCGCGCCGGGCGCTGGCGTCCATCGCGCCGGTCGGCATGGGCGACGAGGTCCAGCATGCCGTCAAGCTGCTCAGCAAATCGCGCGACGCGGTGCACTCCATGTTCAACGAGGCGCGCATGGGCAAGGCGGTCTCGGTATCGGACGCCGTGCCGCTGGTGGAAGAGATCGCGGGATCGGTGATGCGCAACGCGGGTGCACTGATCGGCCTGGCACGCCTGAAGACCGTCGATGACTACACGTACATGCATTCGGTGGCCGTGTGCGCGCTGATGATCGCGCTGGGCAAGCAACTGCAGCTAAGCGATGAGGAAATCCGCCAGGCTGGGTTGGCTGGCCTGCTGCACGACATCGGCAAGATGGCAGTGCCGGCTGGCATCCTGAAAAAGCCCGGCAAGCTGACGGACGAGGAATTCGGCGCCATCAAGGCCCACCCGGCCGAGGGCCACAGGATGCTGGCGGCTACTCCGGGCATGGCAGCCATGGCGCTCGATGTTTGCCTGCACCACCATGAAAAGGTCGATGGCAGCGGCTATCCCGATGGCCTGAAGGGCGACGAAATTTCACTGTACGCGCGCATGGGCGCGGTGTGCGATGTGTACGACGCCATTACCTCGAACCGCCCTTACAAGCCCGGCTGGTGCCCGGTCGAGTCGCTGCGGCGCATGGCTGAATGGAGCAAGGGGCATTTCGACCCGGTGGTGTTTTCAGCGTTCGTCAAATGCGTCGGCATTTACCCGGTGGGCACGCTGGTGCGGCTCAAGTCCGAGCGCCTGGGCGTGGTAGTGGAGCTGACGGCGGGTCAGTCGCTGATCCAGCCCAAGGTGCGGGTGTTCTATTCAGCCAAGGGGCACGCCTACCTGCGCCCGGAGCTGGTGGACCTCGCTTCGAAGTCGGCAAACGACAGTATCGTCAGCCGCGAGGACGCCGCGGCCTGGGGCTTGCAGGATATCGACCGCTATTGGTCCGGCCATACGCAGTTCGCTTAAATCTCGATGATACCGCGCCGGATGGCGATGGTGACGGCGTGCGTGCGGTCGTTGGCGCCCAGCTTGGCCAGCAGGCCGCTCATGTGCGCCTTCACGGTTTCTTCGGCGATGCCCAGTTCCGCCGCCACGCGCCGGTTGGAGTTGCCCAGCGCGACCAGCCGCAGCACGTCGATTTCGCGTGCGGTGAGTGCGTCGGCGGCGAAATAGGCGGCCATTTCGGCGGCGATCTCGGGCGGAATGTGCTGCTGCCCGTCATGCACCTTGCGTATCGTGGCCAGCAGGTCGTTGCGCAGCATGCTTTTCAGCAGATAGCCGGCCGCCCCGGCTTTCAGCGCGCGCAGCACCTGCACGTCGCCCTTGTAGGTGGTGAGCACGATGATGCGCGCCAGCGGGTCTTGCGCGCGGATGGCGGCGATGGCGTCGATGCCGTTCATGACCGGCATCTGCAGGTCCATCAGGGTCACGTCCGGCCGGTGCTGCAGGTATTGCGCCACCGCCTGGGCGCCGTCGCCGGCCTCGGCCACCAACTGCACGTCCGGGCAGTGTTCAAGCACGGCGGACAGCCCCTCGCGCAGCAGGGGGTGGTCGTCGGCAACGAGAACGCGGATGGGAGGCGGATGATTCACGGTCAACAACTTTGTTAAAGGCAAACATTTTACACGAGACAAGCGACTTTTACGGTCTGTATACCCCAATCGGGGGTAGGGCATTGTGCAGTGCCGCGTTACGCTGCGCCATATGGATACATTGCTGGAACAGGACACAGATGCGATCGCATTCGGCCGCTACACCTTGCTGCCGGGACGGGGCGAGCTGCACGCCGGATGCGGAGAGGACGACGGGGCCGCTGGCCGTGTCGTGGCCCTCGGGCCGCGCGCCACGGCGGTGCTGATGGCGTTGATCGCGTCGCGCGGCACCGTGGTGAGCCAGAACGAGCTGCTGGCGCTGGCCTGGCCGGGGCAGGACATCCACGCCAGCAATTTACGGGTGCAGATTGCTGCGCTGCGCAAGGCGCTGGGCGAGGACCGTAACCTGATCGGCACGGTGGCGGGGCGGGGCTATGTGTTTTCGGGGCGGCTCAGCGCCGTGCCGGCCGCCGCCGCCGCGTCCGCGCGCGGCGCGGCGCGGCCCTGCACGCGCCAATTGCCGCTGCCGATGGCGGAAATGATCGGGCGTGAAGCCCAGTTGCAGGATGCGCTGGCACGGCTGCAGGGCTGCCGCCTGCTCACGCTGGCGGGCACCGGCGGCATCGGCAAGACGTTGCTGGCGCTGGCCATGGCGCACCGCACCGCCGCGGCATCCACCGGCAGCGTGGCCTGGGCCGAGCTGGCCGACGTATGCGACGCGCCCGGCGCCGGCGCCGCCGTGGCCTGCGCACTGGGCATGGGCGCACGGATTCCGGCCGAGGCGGGCGACGCCGCAGCCGGTACCGCAACCCGTGCTGCATCCAGTGCCGCATCCGGTGCCGCGCCAGGCGCGGCCGCTGCCCGCGCCGAAGCCGGCTTCGCCCATACCTTGGCCACGCTGGCTGCCCACATCGGCGATCAGCCTATGCTGCTGGTGCTGGACAATTGCGAGCACCTGGCCGATGCGGCTGCGCGGCTGGTGGAGGAACTGCTGCAGCGTTGTCCGCAACTGCGGCTGCTGGTCACTAGCCGCCAGCCCTTGCTGGCCGCCGGCGAAACCGTGTGGCGCGTGTCGCCGCTGGCGGTGCCGGACGTGGACGTGGTCGATAGCGCGCACCTGCTGCAATACAGTGCGCTGCAATTGTTCGTGGCCCGGGTGCGGGCGGCGGACAGCGGCTTTCATCCCACGCCGCGCATGGCAGTGCAGATCGCGGCGATATGCCGCAGGCTGGAAGGCTTGCCGCTGGCGATAGAGCTGGCGGCGGCTTGCGTGCCGGCACTGGGCGTGGAGCAGACCGCGTCCGGCCTGGATGACATGCTGCGGCTGCTGCGCCGTGGCCGCCGCAATGCGCCGCTGAGGCACCAGTCGATGCGCGCGGCGCTGGACTGGAGCTACGCGCTGCTGGCCGAGCCGATGCGCTGCGCCCTGCGGCACCTGTCCGCGCTGCCGGATGGCTTTACGATGGAGGCGGCGGTCACAGCGCTCGCGCCGCAGGGTTTTTCCCTGTACGAGGCGATCGATGCGCTGGCCGGGCTGGTGAGCCATTCGCTGGCGCTGGTGGACCATGGCGGGCCGCGCGCCCGCTACCGGCTTTCGGCCACCACACGGGCGTATGCGCTGGAGCTGAGGAGTGGGGTGGCGGGGTGAGGCTGGCCTGACCGGTTACGGCGCGTGGTGGCGCCTGACCCGCGCTACCGGCGAGCAAGCAGGCGCCACGGCTCAGCAATGGCGACGCGGCAATTCCCCGGGACGATTGAACGTGCGCGTAAGCCGGCATGAGCCGCCAGCGGCCCTAGTACTTGTTCCAGTTGTTGCGGCGGTGCTCCGACGCTTCCTTCAGCAAATGGCTGGCGCGCAGCGCGTCGTCGTTCTGCACCGCCAGCGCCAGGTCTTGCAGCGCGGGCGGGTACTCGTGTTCGGCCGCGTCTTCCAGCAATTCGAGTCCCCTGGCTTCGTCGCGTTCCACGCCCACGCCGTAGCGGTAGGCGTTCGACAGCAGGAACATGGCGTGCGCGTTGCCCAGCTCGCTGGCCAGGGCCAGCCACCTGGCCGACACCGCCGCGTCCTTACGCACGCCGTCGCCGTTGGCGGCCATCTGGCCCAGGGTCAGCGCGGCCTTGGCGTGGCGCGCCTCGGCGGCCTGCCGGTACCACGGCCAGGCCTGTTCCGGCGCGCCCGGCTGGGCGGCCAGCCCGGCCTGGGCCGGCAGGCCGCCGCGCAGCAGCTCGCCTAACTGGTAAGCCGCTTCCGCGTCGCCGGCGCGCGCCGCGTGCTCCAGCAACTGGCGCGCCGCGCCCTGGCGCTCCGGCTGCTTGCGGTACAACGTGCCCAGCTCCCGCTCGGCCACCGGCAAGCCTTGCCGGGCCCAGCGTTGCAGCTGCTGGCGCGCCTGCGGATCGCCGGTCTGCGCCGCCGCCATGGCGGCCGCTTCGATCTGCGCGGCCGACGGCGCCTCCGCTGACGCGGGCGCCTGCGTGCTCCACACCAGCACCGCGCCCGCCAGGATCACCGATGCACCGGCCAGCAGATGTGCGCTTTTCATGGCCGGCATCACTTGCTCAGGTCTATCGTGTACTTGGCGAAGCCGCTGGCATCCAGCCCGCCTTCCGCCGCCACGCTGGCCAGGCCGCTGGCCTTGGCCTGCGCCAGGTGGCCCGGCGCCGAGCGCAGGATCACCGGGCCGGCGGTGGCCACCTTCACAAAGCTCCAGCTGCGCGCGCTGCCGTTGGCCGCCAGGGTCACCTTGCCGCTGGCCTTGCCCAGCGCCTGCAGGTAGTTGCTCACCACGGTCTGGTTCGCGTCCGGCGACTTGATGATGGTCTTGCTGCCGTCGATGCCGGGCACCGCGCCGCCGCCGCCGGCGCGGTAGTCGTTGGTGGCCACGATGAAGTCCTCCGCGTCCGCCACCGGCTTGCCCTTGTACGTCAGGCCCACGATGCGGCTGCCGGCCGGCTTGGTCACATCGATCTGGTATTTCAGCTCGTTGTTCTCGGCGTAGAACACGTCGTAGTTATAGATGGTGCCGTAGCTCGGCACCAAGTCCTGCTCGGCGGTCTTGGCCGGGTCGATCTGGCCGAACTGGCGCGCCGCCGTTTCCAGCCAGGCTTTCAGGTCCGAACCCTTGATCTTCACCGCCTGCAGGTTGTTGTTGCTGTACAGGTAAAGGTCGCCCGGATTGCGCACCTGCAGGCCCACCGGCGCCGCCGCGCTGGCGCCCGGCGCCACGTCGGTGAAGTCGGATGGGCCATTGCGGCCCGCCTTGAATGGCGCGCTGCACGAGATGACGGGAATCGCTTTGTAGCTTGCCAGCGTGGCGTCGGTGCTGGTGGCGATAAAGTTCTTCACGTAGTCGATCTGCGCCTGGTTGACCAGCTGGATCGCGCTCACATCGCCTGCCAGCGCGAAGTAGGCCGACATCTGGAAGTCCGTGCTCACGCCCAGCGGCTGCTTGGCGTAGGCGATGGTGGCCGCGTGCTCGCTGGCCACTTGTGCGGCGATGGCCGGATCGGCCTTGACGTTGGTGCTGCCGTCGGTGTACTTGAAACCGCGCGATTCCACCGTGGTCTTGTCCGGGACAACCACCCATTTCGCACCCTGGTACACCAGCTGCAGCTTGATGATGCCCAGGCGCCGTCCCCAGCTCTGCGCCATCACCGTCGGCACGCCGTTGACAAAGCCGTTGGCGCCGTCCACGTTGGCGCTGGCCGGAAGGCTGGAGAAAGACGGGTCCAGCGCGGCCGCGCCGGTCTCTTTCCCTTTCGGGAAGATCAGGTGCGAGTGGCCTATCATCAGCGCGTCGATGTCCATGCCGGGCGAGGTCAGGTGGTAGCTGGCGTTCTCCATTTTCGGGCTGTAGGCGCTGGTGTCGATGCCGCCGTGCGACAGCGCCACCACCAGGTTGGCGCCCTTGGCGCGCAGCTCGGGCACGTACTTGCGCGCCGCTTCCACCGCGCCGCTCACGGCCACCTTGCCGGCCAGGTTTTTCTGGTCCCATTCCAGGACCTGCGGCGGCACAAAGCTCATCACGCCGATATTGAGCTTCACGCTGACCGGCTTGCCGTCCGGGCCGGTGCCCGTGAAGTCGCGCGCCAGCATGGTGTAGGGCTGGAAAATCGGCTTGTCGCTGGCCACGGCGGTCACGTTGGTCAGCACCAGCGGGAAGGCGGGCGCGCCGCAGTTGCCGGCCGGCTTGCTCACGCCGGGGATGCCGAATTCGGTATTGGTCACCTGGCTCAGGTAGGGCAGGCCGTAGTTGAACTCGTGGTTGCCCATGCCGCCGGCGTCGAATTTCATGCTGTTCATGGCCTTGTGGATGGCCAGCGTGGCGCTGCACGCTACCGGCGTGGTGACCGCCTGCAGGTCGCCCAGCAGCGTGCCCTGGATGGTGTCGCCGTTGTCGAGCAGGATATTGTTGGGGAACTCGGCACGGGCGGCCTGCACCAGGGTGGAAGTGCGCTCCACGCCCAAGGTGGCGTCTTCGGCCAGCGAGTAATAGTTGTAGCTCATGACGTTGGCATGCAGGTCGGTCGTCTCCAGCAGCGCCAGGGTGACGGTGGTGCCTTCCGCATAGGGCGCCGGCGCCGGGGCGGGCGGCGCGGCGTCGTTTGAGCAGCCTGCCAGGCCGGCAGCGGTCATGGCAGCCAGGGTGGCTGCGGCGGCCGCCAGGATCTTGTTGTTGGTCATTGCAATGCTTCCGTCGGTTGATAACGGCAAGACTTTACATTGCTCTAATGACAAGCGCGTGACAGTTTCCTATCGTGCGCAGGGCGCCAGCGTAATCTGGTGGCGGGCGGTGCTGGCGCGCCACAGGGCGTCGCAGGGCAGGGAGGCCAGCGCGGCGTTCAGGCGCAGCAGCAGCGCCTTTTGATGCGGGCCCACGAACAGGCGCCGCGCGAACGGCGGCGCGCCCGGTTCGGGGATGGCGGCCAGCTTGCCGGCAAACTCCGCCTCGCCCTCGATGGCGCCATACAGCAGGCGGTTCATCTGCGTGAAGTCCACCCGGCCGAGCGCCACCTTGCGCAGGTTCAGGCGCTCGGCGCCCGTGTCCTGGCGCTGCAGGCCGCCGTCCTCCACCAGCCGCTCCAGGTTCAGGTAGCGGTAGCCGATGATGGCGCCGAAGCGCAGCCCGCGCAGATCCTCCACCGATTCCAGCTGTGGTGTGGAACTGGCGGCAAATATCAGCACGTTATGGTCGTAGAAAACCGGCTCGCTCCACAGGAAGCGCGGATTGCGGTCCTCGTTTACGAAGCCGGGCGACAGCAGCAGGCCCACGCCGTCGAAGGAGGCCGGATTGCGCATGCTGGCCAGCATCAGGCGCTGGCGCGGCACGTGGCGCAGCCGCAGCCGGTAGGCGCCTGCCAGATGGACATTCAGCCGCGCCACCAGGTCGGCCGCGATACCGCTGCCGTCCGGGTTCAGGAAGGGCGGCGATAGATAAGTGTTGTACGCATCCAACTGCTGCTCGGCGCACCGCGCCGGGACGGCGCCCGCCAGCGTGGCGAGCAGCACAGCCAGTACGGCCAGCAGCGTGGGCATTTTCCGCACGGGCGTCCTTTATCCATAGGCTAGTTTGGTGCAGTATAGTGCGGCGCCATGGTAATGTCTCGGCGCGCACGCGCTGGCAACGATACCGAAAACGATATCGGAAACGGTTAAAATTTGATTGGATTGAATTCGCACTGCCGTCATAAGATGGCTTCGAACTGGCAGGGCTGGCAAGTTGGCAGGTTGCCTTGCATACATAATTAAAACAGACGGAGACCTTTATGGAACGGACCACCGGCCCAATCGCGGCCAAAACTTCTACTTTTATCTTGAAAGCCTCTGTCGGGTCGCTGCTCGCAGCGGGCTTGCTGAGCAGCGCCTCCGTCTGGGCGCAACAGGCTCAAGCCGCAGCCGATGCGGCCGGACCGGTCGTGACCGTGACCGGCGTGCGCAAGGCGGCGCAAAGCGCGCAAACCATCAAGCGCAACGCCGATGAGGTGATCGACTCCATCGTCGCCGAGGAAGCCGGCAAATTCCCGGACAAGAACGTGGCTGAAGTGCTGGGCCGCGTGTCCGGCGTGCAGATCCGCCGCGAATCCGGCGAAGCCAGCTCCATCATCGTGCGCGGTCTGCCCGGCCTGGTAACCCTGTTGAACGGCCGCGAGATCTACACCTCCAACGGCCGCAGCTTGTTCCTTGCCGACATCCCGACCACCATGCTGCAGCGCGTGGACGTCTACAAGACCCAGAGCGCGGACATGGTCGAAGGCGGCACCGCCGGCGTGATCGACGTGCGCACCTCGCGTCCGTTCGACTTCAAGGGCTTCACCGCCAACCTGGCCGGCCGCGTGGAAAACCGCAACCGCGCCGAGACCAACGACCCGCAAGCGTCGGGCATGGTCTCGAACCGCTGGAAAACCGGCTTTGGCGACGTCGGCGCCTTGCTGGGCCTGTCCTACCAGAAGGGCAACTACCACGACGAAGTGACCTGGAGCGCGCCGCCGGATCACCTGGTGCCGGGCGACCCGGCCGCCACCGGCCCGATCGACGTGGGCCACGTCAACGCCCTGGGCAAGCGCGTGCGCCTGTCGGCTAACTGGGCCTTGCAATGGCGTCCGTCGAACACGGTGGAACTGTACGCCGAAGGCTGGTCCACCCGCATCGACCACGACATGGAGCGCCAGTTCTTCCTGGGCGGCGTGGGCTGGAACCCGAACTCGACCTACACCTTCTTCCCCGGCACCAAGCAGGTGGCCACGTTCTCTTCGACCAACCCGAACGGCCTGTTCGCGCTCAGCTCCAACCAGGCGCCGCAGGACGATTCCGAGAGCCACCAGGGCGCCATCGGCGCGCGCTGGGACGTCACCCCGGACCTGCGCGTGACCACGGAATTCTCGCGCGTCAACAGCCGCTGGAAGCAGGAATTCCCGATCCTGGAAATGACCGCCAGCCCGACCAAGATCGAAGGCAGCACCTATGTCAACGGCGGCGCGTACTTCAACTACCCGGGTTACGACATGACCAACCCGGCCAACTACAAGCTGGGTGCCTTTATCGACAACTGGCAGGCCTCGGGCGGCCAGTCGAACGACTGGCGGGCGGACGCCATCTACAACAACGGCGAAGAAAATTTCTTCCGCGAATTCAGCGCCGGTGTGCGCCTGGCCCAGCGCAAGGCCTCGTACCAGCATGAAAGCATGAACTTCCTGCCGGTGCCGGCCAACGCGCCAGCCGTGACCGCGCTGCCGGGCATGCTGTGCCCGTCGATGAACCTGGCCAACGACTACGGCATGAACCAGTGGCTGGTGGCCTGCGCCGGTTACCAGCACAGCAATATCGACGCAATCCGCAAGCTGTATGGCCGCGATGGCCGCACCGCGCCTGATCCTTACTCGCTGTACCGCAATGCTGAAGACACCACCGCCTTCTACGGCAAGACCCGCTTCGGCTTTGACGCCTTCGGCGTGCAGTTCGACGGTACCGCCGGCGTGCGCGTGGTGCGCACTCAGTTGGACGTGAACGGCTTCAGCAACATCAACGGCAATCCGGTGGCCGTCAACCGCGACGTGTCCACCACCGACGTGCTGCCCAACATGACCCTGAAGGCCACGCTGCGCAAAGACTTGATCGCCCGCCTGACCGCCGGCAAAGCGGTCCAGCGTCCGAACTTCGGCGACTTCAATCCGGGCGTCTCGCTGGGCGCCACGCCGGATGGGGCAGGCATCTATGGCGGCAACGGCGGCAACCCGGACCTCAAGCCCATCACGGGCAAGAACGTAGACGCGGCGCTGGAATGGTACTTCGCCCCGACCGGCAGCGTGACGGCCACCGTCTTCAAGCACAAGTTCGAGGACTACGTGATCCGCCGCCTGAGCCTGGAACAGATCGACGGCAAGACCTACCGCATGGACCGTCCGCGCAACGTGAACGACGGCCAGCTGGAAGGCATCGAACTGGGCTACCGCCAGTTCTACGATTTCCTGCCCGGCTGGCTGAGCGGGTTCGGCCTGGAGGCGAACTACACCTACATGAAGGGTCACCTGATGGAGGACGGCAAGAAGAATCCTTTCCAGGGCATGTCGAAGAACGCCTACAATATCGTCGGCCTGTATGAGCGCGGCCCGTGGTCGGCCCGCGTGGCCTACAACTGGCGCAGCCGCTTCGTTGACACCTACAACTACCGCGCCCTGGGCCTGGACCTGATCGTCAAGCCGATCAAGACCGCCGATGCGTCGCTGTCGTACAAGATCAACGACAACATGGGCGTGACGCTGGACGTGGAAAACCTGCTGGACCGCACGTACAACGACTACCACGGCATCGAGACCAACCCGCGCGACGTGCGCCGCTACGACCGCACCATCGGCCTGTCGCTGCGCTGGAAGATGTAATTCGCGTCACCGCAGGGCGGGTTGGCGGGGCGATGCCCCGCCGCCCGCCGGAGCCGCCGCGCCGCAAAGCCCGGCGGCTTTTGCAGTTTTTGATTCGCACCTGTATCGGAAGAAATATGCATACCCAAAAGCTAAGCACGCTGGAAAAAATCGGCTTCGGCGCCGGCGACATGGCGCTGAACGTGGTGATCTCCTCGATGATGCTGATCATCACCTTTTTCTACACCGACATCTACGGCCTGCACACGGCCGACCTGGCGATGCTGTTCCTGGTGGTGAAATTCGTCGGCGCCGCCGCCGACCTGGTGATGGGCCAGATCACCGACCGGTTCACCAGCCGCTGGGGCCGCTACCGCCCTTACTTCCTGCTGCTGGCCGTCCCGTACGGCATCAGCGTGTTCTTCGTGTTCTCGACCCCGGACTGGGGCTACGACGCCAAGCTGCTGTGGGCCTACTCCACCTACATCCTGATGACCATCATGACGGCGGGCGTGGGCATCCCCTACATTTCGCTGCCGAGCAGCCTCACCAGCGACCCGCAGGAACGCCTGTCGGCCAACGGCTACCGCCTGTTCTTCGCCAAGATCGCCGGCTTCCTGGTCACCATCGTGGTGCCGGTGCTGGCCGAACGCTGGGGCAGCGGCAATCCGGCGGCCGGCTACCAGGCCGCCATGGCCGTGATGGCCGCCATGGGCGTGGCGCTGTTCCTGTTCTGCTTCTTCACCACCACCGAGCGCGTGACCCACGTGGTCGAGCGCCAGTCGCTGTGGGTGCAGCTCAAGCTGCTGCTGCGCAATGACCAGTGGCTGATCCTGTGCGGCGTCTGTGTTACCGGTACTATCGGCTACGTGCTGCGCGGCTCGGTGGCCATCTACTATGCCAAGTACTACCTGGGCGGCAACACCGCCGTGGTGTCCACCTTCATGTCCATCGGCGTGGGCGCGGCCATCCTGTCGATGATCGCTTCCACCTGGATCACCAAGTTCTACTGCAAGGTCAAGCTGTTCCGTTACAGCCAGATCGGCGTGGCCATCATCAGCGTGCTGATCTACGCGCTGGTGAAGCCGGGCGACATCATGCTGGCCTTCGTGCTGTACTTCCTGCTGTCCTTCGTGGTGGACCTGCACGCGCCAGTGTTCTGGTCGGCCATCGCCGAGACCATCGACTACGGCCAGGTGAAAACCGGCAAGCGCGTGTCCGGCTTCGCCTTCGGCGGCATTTCCGTGTGCCAGAAGGCGGGCATGGGCGTGGCCGGCGTGCTGGTGGGCGTGCTGCTGACCTATTTCAACTACCAGCCCAACCAGGAGCAGACCCCGTTCGCGCTCACCGGCATTGCGCTGATGCTGTCGATTATTCCCGGCTTCTTCCACTTCCTGATGGGCCTGCTGATGTTCAAATACCGCATCAGCGACCAGTACTACACCGAAGTGAAGGCCGAAATGAAAACGCAAGGCTATGCCGCTGGCTGACCCTTGCAGGCAAAATTTTTAGAAAACGGAGAACCACGTGGCTGAAACCCTCAAGCCCCTGATCGAGCAACGCGCCGATCCCTACATTTACAAGCACACCGACGGCTACTACTACTTCACCGCCTCGGTGCCGCAGTACGACCGCATCGAGCTGCGCCGCGCGCGCACCATCGCCGGCCTGGCCGAGGCCGAGAAGGTCGACGTCTGGTTCAAGCCGGACAGCGGCGCCTGGAGCGAGCTGGTGTGGGCGCCCGAGCTGCACTACAACCAGGGCGCCTGGTACGTCTACTTCGCCGCCGCGCCCAGCCGCGAGATCAAGCACAAGCTGTTCCAGCACCGCATGTACGCCATCCGCAACCAGAACGCCAACCCCCTGGAAGGCCAGTGGGAATTCATGGGCCAGATCGACACCGGCATCGACACCTTCTGCCTGGACGCCACCACCTTCACGCACCAGGGCCAGCTGTACTACCTGTGGGCGCAGAAGGACGTCGACATCGAAGGCAACTCCAACCTCTACATCGCGCCGATGAAGACGCCGTGGCAGCTGGGCGGGCCGCCGGTCATGCTCAGCAAGCCGGAATTCGACTGGGAGATCCGCGGTTTCTGGGTCAACGAAGGCCCGTCCATCCTCAAGCGCAACGGCAAGATCTTCATCAGCTACTCGGCCAGCGCCACCGACGAGAACTACGCCATGGGCCTGCTGTGGGCCGACGAGAATGCCGACCTGCTGGACCCGGCCTCGTGGACCAAGTCGCCGGAGCCGGTGCTGCGCACCTGCTACGAAGGCAAGATCTACGGTCCCGGCCACAACAGCTTCACCTACGGCGACGGCGACGACGTGCTGCTGGTCTATCACGCCCGCACCTACACCGAAATCGTCGGCGACCCGCTGTGGAACCCGGACCGCCACACCTTCGTCAAGGCCTTGCGCTGGGACGAGCAGGGCATGCCGGTGTTCGGCAAGGCGTCGGAGGCGTGATGGAACTGCGTATCACCGAAGCGCCGTTCGGCGCCACCACGGACGGCGTGCCGGTCAAGCTCTACACGCTGACCAACCGCAGCGGCATGCTGGTGAAGATCACCAACTACGGCGGCATCATCACCGAGCTGCACGTGCCGGACCGCGACGGCCGCCTGGCCGACGTCACGCACGGTTTCGACAGCGTGGCGCCATACTGCGGCGACGTACCGTACTTCGGCGCGCTGATCGGCCGCTACGGCAACCGCATCAAGCACGGCCGCTTCGGGCTGGACGGACGCACCGTGCAGCTGGACGTCAACGACGGCGAGAACCACCTGCACGGCGGCGCGCAAGGCTTCCACAAGCAGGTGTGGCAAGCCACGCCGTTCGTGGCGCCCGATTCGGTCGGCCTGACGCTGGTGTATCTGAGCGCCGACGGCGAACAAGGCTACCCCGGCAACCTGCGGGTGGAAGTGGTGTATGAACTCAACAACGCCAGCGAACTGCGCGTGCGCTACACCGCCGTGACCGACCAGGCCACGCCGGTCAACCTGACGCAGCACGCCTACTTCAACCTGGCGGGGCAGGGCGACATCCTGGGCCACGAACTGACCATCCAGGGCGACCGCTACACCCCGATCGACGGCAAATCGATTCCGTTGGGCGAGCTGGCGCCGGTGGCCGGCACCGCGTTCGACTTCCGCACCCCGCAAGCGATCGGCGCGCGCATCGGCGACGGCGAAGCGCAGCTGGCCAACGGCAAGGGCTACGACCACAACTGGGTGCTGAACAACCAGAGCGGCGAGCTGGGCTTGGCCGCCACGCTGCGCGACCCGCTGTCCGGCCGCGTGCTGGAACTGTTCACGCGCGAACCGGGCCTGCAGTTCTACAGCGGCAATTTCCTGGATGGCACGCTGAAAGGCAAGGGCCGCAGCTACGAATACCGCAGCGGCCTGTGCCTGGAACCGCAGCACCACCCGGACTCGCCCAATCACCCCGAGTGGCCCGGCACCATCCTGCGTCCCGGCGACACCTACTTCACCGAGTCGCTGTACCGTTTCTCGGCCGCTTAAAGCCACATCGGGGTCTCGACAGGCCCCGATTGTTTACTTCAGCTTGTCCAGCACCTCGTTAATGGCCTTCACCACCGCCTGCGGCTTGTCGGCCTGGATGATGTGGCCGGCGCCCGGCACCACGCGCTCGCTGCCGCGCTTCGACAGTGCGGCCACTTCCTTGTGCATCTTGCGGTTTTCGTTCTCAAACGCCTTGTTCAAGCCGCTTTGCGGCTTGCCGGGCACGGCGAACGGGCTCACGCTGCGCGTCAGCACCACCAGCGGCATGTCACCGAAGCTGCGCCGCGCGGCGCGCAACTGGTCGCCGCCCTGGTCGAAGTTGAAGTCCTCCGAGGTTGCCGCGCGCCAGTGCCGGGCGGACGACATCACCCCCAGGTAGGCTTTGGCCAGTTCCGGCCCGAAGTGCGGCGGCACCTGGCCGACGCAGTGCTGCAGCTGCTCCGGCGTGAAGCCTTTTTCGGCCTGCGCGGCGCATTCCTTCTCCATGCCGTTCTGCTGCGCGTAGATCTGCTTCAGCTTGCCTTGCACGATCTTGTCCAGGCGCTCGGTCTCGTCCTCGTGCTGCGGCTCCACCAGCACCATCCCTTTCACCTCGGCCGGATAGCGGTAGGCGTACAGCTGTACATTGGCGCCGCCGTAAGATGTGCCCACCATTACATACGGCGGCGCGATGCCGGCCTTGCCCAGCAGCGCGTGCAGGTCTTCCACCGCATTGCCCGAGATGCCTGTACGCGGCGACGGATCGCTAAAGCCAAGTCCGGCGCGGTCGTAGACGCAGGCGCGTGTGCGCCTGGCGATCTGCGGCTGCACGCCGACCCAGCTCCAGGCGGCGTCGCTGGAGGGCGAGTCGAACACCACCGTGAGCGGCCCGCTGCCGCTGCAGTGCAGGTTCAACTTGCGGCCGCCGATGTCTATCATCTGCTGCGGTTTGGAAAAAGCGAGTTGCTGATCGATGGGGGCGGCTGCGTTGGCGCACTGTGCTGCCATGGCGCCGGGAATGGCAGCGAGGATGGTTGCGAGTTTTTTGACGTTCATGTCTTTCCGCGCATGTTGGTGAAAAACCAATTGTGTCATAGTAAGCATTGCGGGGCCAGCTTGATCGGAATCATAATTTCCGTTGTAAAATGGCAAGAAAACTGCTTGCGTCCCTGTTTTGAAAAAAATACCCGCGCCCGCGAAGACTTCGCCGCATGCCCCCACTATCCGCTCCAGGCTGGTTCTGCTGGTACTGGCCTGCATCGTTCCGGCATCGCTGATGGCGGCCGGGTTAATCTATTATGATTACAAGCTGAGCCGCGAAAGCTTCGTCCAAAGCGCGATCGCCACCGCGCGGGCCAATGCGCTGGAAATCGACAAGGAGCTGGCCGTGGTGGAATCGGCGCTGGTCGCGCTGTCCACCTCGCCCAGCTTCACGTCGGGCGACCTGAAGGCCTTCGACGCGCAGGCGCGCAAGCTGGGGGCACGGCAGAACATCTTCAATATCGTGCTGGAGGACGCCGGCGGCCAGCAGCTGATGAATACCTTCCTGCCTTACGGCCAGCCGCTGCCGCGCAATCCGGACGACCTGATGCTGAAGTACGTCCTCGAGCGCGACGAGACAGTCAATTCCAGCCTGTTCATCGGTCCGGTCTCGGCCCGCCACATCGTGTCGGTCGGCATCCCGGTGCGCGACGGCAAAGGCAAGCGGTATGCGCTGACGGCCACCATCGCGGCCGAACGGTTTGAAGCCGTGCTGCGCCAGCAAAGCTATCCCGCGCACTGGATCACCAGCGTGCTTGACCGGAACGGGCTGATCGTGGCGCGCTCCAGGGACATGAAGCGCTTTATGGGCACCAGCGCAATCCCGCAAGTGCGGCAGCGCATGCATCGGCAACCTGAAGGCGCTTTCGAAACAGAAACGCTGGATGGCGTGCCTATCCTCGCGGTGATGTCGAAGGCGGGCAAATCGGAATGGACCGTGGCGATCGGCATTCCGCTGGACCGGCTCAGCGCCGAAATGAACCGCAAACTGTGGTCGCTGGTGCTGGCCACGGCCGGCCTGCTGGGCAGCAGCCTGTTCTTCGCCTGGCTGGTCGGCGCCCGCATACGCCGTTCCCTGCGCGGGCTGATACCGCCGGCACTGGCGCTGGGCGCGGGCGAGCGCGTGGAGCCGGCCAGCCATGGCCTGCGCGAAGCGGACGACGTGGCCGAGGCCATGGCGAAAGCGTCGGCCATGCTGCGCGAGGCCAAACATCAGGCTACGCACGATGTGCTCACCGGCATAGCCAACCGCGCCATGTTCACAGAATTCCTTGCGCGCCAGCTTGCCATCGCCAGCCGCAGCCTCGCCCAGCTGTCGGTGCTGTACCTGGACCTGGATAACTTCAAGACCATCAACGACACCCATGGCCACGCGGTCGGCGACGCGCTGCTGATCAGTGCGACGGGGCGCTTGACCGCACAGCTCAGGAAGGCCGACATGGCGGCCCGGCTGGGCGGCGACGAGTTCGCCGTGGTGCTGTGCGACGCGGGCGCGGCGGAAACCGCCACTGTGGTGGATAAACTGGTCAAGCTGATGGCCGAACCGTACCGGCTCGCTGGCCTCGAACTGCAGGCGGCGGCCAGCATCGGCGTTGCCGTGTTCCCGGAATCCGGCGCGACGGTGGAGAGCCTGCTGGCGGCAGCGGACCAGGCCATGTACACGGCCAAGGCGGCCCGCAAGCAGGTGCGCCGTGCGTCCTCGCAAGACGATGCACAAAGCCGGCCCGGCGGCAATTACTTGGGGTAAGATGCACGGCTTGTCCGATAACGTTTCCCAGGATCCCCATGGCAGTGTCCAGTACCAACGAACCCGTCAACTCCGCATTGGTCACCTCTGACCCGGTCGTCCTGGGCATCCTGGTTGTCGTGCTCGGCCTGGTCCTGGCCAGCGAACGGTCGCCGCATCCGTTCTGGCGCCGCTTCTATTCCGTGGTGCCGGCGCTGCTGCTGTGCTACTTCATTCCCGGCCTGCTGAATACCTTCGGCGTGATCAACGGCGAATCGTCTCGCCTTTACCCCATGGCACGCGACTACCTGTTGCCGATGGCGCTGGTGCTGCTGACCCTGGCGTGCGACCTGGGCGCCATCGTGCGCCTCGGCCCCAAGGCCATTATCCTGTTCCTGACCGGTACCACCGGCGTGATCCTGGGCGCGCCCGTGGCCCTGGCCATCATGGGCTTTTTCGACCCGTCGCTGCTGAATCCCGAGGGGCCGAACGCCATCTGGCGCGGCATGACGACCACCGCCGGCTCCTGGATCGGCGGCGGCGCCAACCAGGCGGCAATGAAGGAAGTGTATGCCGTCGGCGCGGACGTGTTCGGCAAGTTCGTGGCGGTGGACGTCATTTGCGCCAACATCTGGATGGCCTTCCTGCTGTTCCTGGCCGGGCGCAGCGCGCGCCTGGACGCCTGGCGCGGCGCCGACACGCGGGCACTGGACGACTTGCGCGTGCGGGTTGAAAAGGTCCAGCTCGACAGCGCCCGCATCGCCGGTTCCTACGACATGCAGCTGATCCTGGCGTACGGCCTCGGCGCCACCGGCCTGGCGCACTGGATGGCAAGCTATATCGTGCCATTCATCAAAACCAACGCGCCCCACCTGGAGCGCTACAGCCTGACGGCGAACTTCTTCTGGGTGACGGTGCTGGCCACCACCTTCGGCCTGATGCTGTCCTTCACGCGCGCCAAGAAGCTGGAGGGGGCGGGCGCCTCCAAGTTCGGCTCGGTGGCGATCTACATCCTGGTCGCCACCATCGGCATGCAAATGAACCTCGGCGCGATCTTCTCGGATCCCGAACTGTTCGCGCTCGGTCTGATCTGGATCAGCTTCCACGGTGCGCTGATGCTGGGCATGGCCTGGCTGATCAAGGCCCCGGTGTTCTACATGGCGGTCGGCAGCCAGGCCAATATCGGCGGCGCCGCCAGCGCGCCGGTGGTCGCCAGCGCTTTCCACCCGGCGCTGGCGCCGGTCGGTGTGCTGCTGGCGGTGCTGGGCTATGGCCTGGGCACCTACGGCGGGTGGATAGCGGGCCAGCTGCTGCGCTTGCTGACGGGAGCGTAGCCTGGCGCCGGCCTGTGCGCAGGCCGGCGGATCTGTCGGGTTTTTGCCGCAACGCGCGTGCGGCCGCTTCACATACAAATTGCTGCATGGTAATATAAAGTGTATTTTGACTAACTCCTACACTTTTAAAGTATTCCATGCGTATTAAAACTGCTCTTGCCCTCGGCATTTCCCTGCTCACCCTGTCCGGCGCCGCCAGCGCGGGATGCCAGTTCTCCTACCGGCACTATGGCGAGCCGCAGACGTTCAAGCTGATCGAAAAGGGTATCGGTTCCAAGGTGACGGACCAGTACTGCGCCAAGTACAATAAAACGCACGAAATCGTCTTCATCACCAACGAGTATGTCAATACCAAGGGCACCATGGCGCATACCAGCGTCGGCCTGCGCAAGCGCGGCAGCAAGGAATTGCCGTCCATGCGGCGTTCGGCGTATCAGTACGAAGAGGGCAATTTCGTGGTCGCCAAAGGCTACGAAATGGCTGCCAAAGTATCCCTTGATACGCTCATGGACGTCATGTCCGACCTGGATACCTACGCGAACTGACCAAGGCATCCTGGCCGCCGGGCCAGCACCGGCTCAGCGCGTTTCGTAGTGCTGCGCCGCCAGCAGCATGCCGGCAAACCACCGGCGCGCGGCGGCCTGCCATGCCGGTTTTTTTCCTACCAGGGGAAGTCTTCCTTGTAACGGGACAGGAATTGCCACTCCGGGTCCGCAGACGCTTGCACCGATATGTCATGCTCGGGATAGCGCTGCTTCAATTCCTGCAGGCGGCGCTCGGCCGGCGCCGAAGCCAGCGCGAAACCGTAGTAGGTCCGCTTGCCGGCAAAGGTTTCAATCAGCACAATCAGGCCTTCGTCGCGCTGCTCGAACAGATCGAGGGCGTCCTGGTCGAAGCCGGCCAGCGACCGGTTGTAGCCGGTCTCGGGCAGGCCGTTGTCGCTGACGCTGGCCAGCTGGTGCGTGATGCGCACCAGTTGCGGAAAGCGGGCACGGTTCCGGTCGGAGTCCGCAGCGGGCCGTACGCGCAGCGCCAGCGGGAAGCCTTCGTAGGTAAAACTGGCGCCCAGCCACTTGCCGTCCGCGGACGGCGTCCATGAACCGGTCCGGGACGGCGGCTGCATCGCACCCCAGGAATCGCATACGCCGCCGAACGGCGCGGCCAGTTCGGAAACGGTGCTCTGCACCGACATCGCCAGCTCGTAGGTAAGCAGACCGTGCACCAGGAATATCACGTAGCCGTCGCCGTCCTCATCGGGATTGTGCAGCTGGATGCGCGGGTACAGGCTGTGCAGCGCGCGCAGGAACGATTCGGGCGGCGGCCAGCTGTCGAAGTCCACGATGAACTCGATCTCCACTGCCTCGCTGAAGTCGAATCCACTTTCCCCCATGCGGCGAAACATGTCGCCGTCCACGTCGTCAGGCCAGTCAGTCGGCAGATGCGTCATGTTGCTTCCTAGAACGTTAATGGGAAGCCAATTCTGGCACAATACGATCAAGCGTTGCGAAATTATTATGGGAGAAGGCACATGCGTATCTCTGCAGCGGTGGACAGCTCGGCGGCCGGCCATGCGGTATCGGTCGAGACGGACGGCAAGGTGCAGGCGCTGGCTGTGCCGGCCAAACCCTCCGGCCATGGCTCAGCCGTGAACGGCGGCGAATTGCTGATGCTGGCGCTGGCCACTTGCTACTGCAACGACCTGTACCGGGAGGCGCAACGCCTGGGCATCCCCATCGATGGTGCACACGTGCAGGCCAGCGCCGAGTTCGCCGGCGTCGGGCTGGCCGCCAGCGATATCCGCTACACGGCAGCCATCCGCTCTGCCGCGTCCGCAGAGGACGTCGCCAGGCTGCTGCGCGAAACCGACGCGGTGGCCGAAGTCCACAACACCATCCGCGCCGGCGTGCAGGTCACGCGGCTGTGATACGGCCGGCGGCACGCGTCCGGCGTGCGCTGCGGGCCTCCGGCATGGGCCATTCGGAACCAGCCGCTCCCTACCGGTTCGGCCGCCGTTCCGGTATCATTCGGCATGAACAAGATTTCTTTCCAGCCGTTTGTTATTGGCGTCGCCGGCGGCAGCGGCAGCGGCAAGTCAACGGTGTCCCAGCAAGTGCTGGCGTCGTTCGGCGCCGATATGGTCTCGGTCGTGATGCAGGACGACTACTACTGCGACCAGTCCCATCTCACCCCCGAAGTCCGCCGCCAGCAGAATTACGACCATCCGCAGGCTTTTGACTGGCCTTTGCTGGTACAGCACGTCCAGGCCTTGCGCAATGGCGAAGCGATCGAGATGCCGGAATACGATTTCACGCTCGACAACCGTTCCAACCGCACCATCCCGGTCAGGCCGGCCCCGGTCATCGTGATCGAAGGCCTGTTTGCCCTGTATGATGCGGACCTGCGCAAGATGATGTCGCTGAAGATCTTCGTCGATACCGCCTCCGACGTGCGTTTCATCCGCCGCATGCAACGCGACATTACGGAACGCGGCCGCTCGGTGGACAGCGTCGTCGGCCAGTACCTGGAAACGGTGCGCCCGATGCACAAGCAATTCATCGAGCCGACCAAGCGCCACGCCGACGTCATTATTCCGCATGGCGCAAATGGGCCGGCGGTCGATGTGATCACCACCAAGGTGGCGAGCGTTATCGGTCAGCTGAAGCGGCCCTGATTTTATTGCCTGAAGCCATGCCGCCGCGCCCGCGCTTTCCTGCCAGCAGGACCGCGCCGGCGGCGCCGGCCAGGATCAGCAACGTGGCGATGATCTCGGCCTGGGTGGCATGGATGCCGCCAAAGTCGAGCACGGGATTGATGCGGATTTGTTCGATCAGCAGGCGCTCGGCGCCAGCCAGCAGCATATAGACCGAGAACAGCCAGCCCGCCGCGCGGCCATGCCGCCGCAGCGCCCACAGCACCCCGAAGCAGAGCAAGGCCATCAGCGCCTCGTACATCGGCGTCGGGTAGACGCCCGGCGCGGCGATCACGGCGCCGACCACATTGTTGTCGTAGGTTTGCGCCCAGGCCCACAGCGGCAGCCAGTCCGGCTTCAGCGCCAGCTTGGCGGCGCCGCCCCAGTCGCCGTCGCCCGACACCTGGCAGCCGATGCGGCCGAGGGCGTAGCCCAGCATCATGGCCGGGGCCGCCGCGTCCAGCGTGGGCAGCAGCGGCAGCTTGTGGCGGCGCACGAACAGCAGCCCGGCCAGGGTACCCAGTATCAGCCCGCCGAAGATGCTCAGGCCGGAGGTGGAGAATATCATCGCCTGCGGAGCGGCCTGGAATTCATCCAGGTTCTCCAGGATGTGGAACAGGCGCGCACCAGCAATCCCCGCCGCCATGACGACCAGCGTGAGGTTGGGCACGATCTCGTGCGGCGCCACGCCGGATGCGGTGGACAGCCGGCCTGCTGCATGCAGGCGCTTGAGCTCCAGCGTCAGCGCATGGGAGCCGGCCAGCATGGCGATGGCCACGAACAGGCCGAACATCGGCAGCGGCAAGGGCAGGGTGAGGCCGGTCAGCGCCTGGACGGCGTCGCTCAGGTAGGGATAGGACATGGGACGTTCCCTGGATCAGGCGTGGTGGTAGAAGTGCGCGGCCAGCAGTCCGGCCATGGATAGCACCAGGGCCAGGGCCATATAGGCGCTGTTCATCATGAACTTGCCCTCCCATTTGCCTTCGCGTTTCAGGCGCGAATAGTAGGACCACCCGCTGCCGGGCTGGTAGGCGTTCATCTTCCGGTGGCGGTAATCGATGATCTGGCAGGGGATGCCGACCGCGACGACGAAGATCACGAAGATGACTTTTAGTATGAGCATCGGATTCCTTTAAACGGCCATCATCCTAACAGCAATACGGAGCACAGGCTGGCGTTGTAGGCCGCGTGCAGCAACATGCTGTAGAGCAGGCCGTGGCGGATGCGCAGGTAGCTGAACACCAGCCCGCAGAACAGTTGCGGCAGCAGCACCAGCGGCATCAGGAAGGCGGCTTGTTGCGAATACTCGAAATTGCCGATGTGGATGACGGCGAACGCGGCGGCATAGGTCCAGACCACCAGCGGGTAGCGCCGCAGGAAGGCGCGGCCGCGCCGCATGATCAGGCCGGGGCCGGCCAGGTGGCGGCGGTACAGCCAGTCCAGCAGCGCTACCACGGCGAAGCCTGCGGCCACCGCCAGCGCGAGCGGGGCGGAGCCGGCGCGGATGACCAGGAACAGCGCCGGCCCGATGAACAGCGTGTAGCGCGCGTTGCGCAGCCCGGCCCGGAAGGCGAGCTCCTCGAGCAGCGGCGCGATGAACACGGCCATCAGCATGAACCTGGTGTCCGTGTTGAGGGTGTACTTGATGGAAGGCGCGAACTGTTCGAAGCCGATTTCCAGCGGAATTTGCAGGATGGCCACGGCCAGGCACATTCCCCACAGCAGCAGGAAGCGGCTCAGCCATTTTTTCTCGCCGCGCAGCGTGCGGCGCGGTTTGCGCACGAAGGCGGCGAACAGCCCGATCTCGTGCTTGATCTCGTTCCAGGTCCGCTGCGTTTCCGACAGCGGCTTGGCCACGGCGTCGTTTATGCCGCCTGGCACACATCCACCCACTGGCCGTCGGTCACGGCGGCAATCTGCTCGGGGCTGATGCGCACCGCGCTGTGGACAGCGCCGGCAGCCGGCAGGACTTCGGCGTACTTGCGCAGCGACGAGTCGAGATAGACTGGCAGCGGCTCGGCCAGGCCGAAGGGGCACACGCCGCCCACCGGGTGGCCGGTCATGCGCACCACGTCGTCGGCGTCCATCATGCGGCCCTTGCCGAAGGCGTCCTTGAACTTGCGGTTGTCGATGCGGGCGTCGCCGCTGGCCACCAGCAGGATGGCGCGGCCGTCGCCCAGGCGGAACGACAGGGTCTTGGCGATACGGCCCGGCTCCACGCCGTGCGCCTCGGCGGCCAATGCCACCGTGGCGGTGCTCACCGCCAGCTCGATAATGGGAAGATCCAGCTGTCTGGCGGCAAAGAATTCGCGGACGGATTGCAGGCTCATAGAGTGGAAGGGGCGTAAAAACCGGTGTTAGAGTTGTATAGATTATAAGCGCAAGGCAACTTTTTGAACCGATATCAATTTCAGTATCGATATCGATTTTTAATTCATTGGATAGGCATCGATACCTTCTTTAATATTCCACCATTGCAGTGCGAAAAATTACAGGAGATTTGCATGTCGGAGACGAAGAAAAAAGTGGAATTGCGCTCGGCCCAATGGTTCGGTACGCAGGACAAGAACGGTTTCATGTACCGCAGCTGGATGAAAAACCAGGGCATTCCAGACCACGAATTCCAGGGCAAGCCCATCATCGGCATCTGCAACACCTGGTCCGAACTCACTCCTTGCAACGCCCATTTCCGCAAGCTGGCCGAGCATGTCAAGCGCGGCATCCTCGAGGCGGGCGGCTTCCCGGTGGAATTCCCGGTGTTCTCGAACGGCGAATCGAACCTGCGCCCAACCGCCATGCTGACCCGTAACCTGGCGTCGATGGACGTGGAAGAATCGATCCGCGGCAACCCGATGGATGCGGTGGTGCTGCTGGTCGGTTGCGACAAGACTACCCCGGCCCTGCTGATGGGCGCCGCGTCGGTGGACGTGCCGACCATCGTGGTATCCGGCGGCCCCATGCTGAACGGTAAGCTGGACGGCAAGAGCATCGGCTCCGGCACCGCCGTATGGCAGCTGCACGAGCAGGTGAAAGCCGGCGAAATCTCGATGCACAAATTCCTGGCCGCCGAAGCGGGCCACTCGCGCTCGGCCGGTACCTGCAACACCATGGGCACCGCCTCGACCATGGCCTGCATGGCCGAGGCGCTGGGCACCACCTTGCCGCACAACGCCGCCATCCCCGCAGTGGACGCGCGCCGCTACGTGCTGGCCCATATGTCCGGCATGCGCATCGTCGACATGGTGTGGGAAGACCTGCGCCTGTCCAAGATCCTGACCAAGGAGGCGTTCGAGAACGCCATCCGCGTCAACGCCGCCATCGGCGGTTCCACCAACGCCGTGATCCACCTGAAAGCCATTGCCGGCCGCATGGGCGTGGCGCTGGAGCTGGAAGACTGGACCCGCATCGGCCGTGGCCAGCCCACGGTGGTGGACCTGCTGCCGTCCGGTCGCTTCCTGATGGAAGAGTTCTACTACGCCGGCGGCCTGCCGGGCGTGATCCGCCGCATGGGCGAAGGCGGCATGCTGCCGCACAAGGACGCGCTGACCGCCAACGGCAAGACGCTGTGGGAAAACAACAACGACGCGCCGATCTACGACGACGAAGTGATCCGTCCGCTGGACAAGCCGCTGCTGAAGGATGGCGGCATCTGCATCCTGCGCGGCAACCTGGCGCCGCGCGGCGCCGTGCTCAAGCCGTCGGCCGCCACACCGGCGCTGATGCAGCATCGCGGCAAGGCGGTGGTGTTCGAGAACTTCGAACACTATAAAGAACGCATCATGGACCCGGACCTGGAGTGTGACGCGAACTCCGTGCTGGTGATGAAGAACTGCGGCCCGAAAGGCTACCCCGGCATGGCGGAAGTGGGCAATATGGGCCTGCCGCCCAAGCTGCTGGCGGCCGGCGTGAAAGACATGGTGCGCATCTCGGACGCCCGCATGAGCGGCACCGCCTACGGCACCGTGGTGCTGCACGTGGCGCCGGAAGCGATGGCCGGCGGCCCGCTGGGCATCGTGCGCGATGGCGACTTCATCACGCTGGATTGCGCCGGCGGCCTGCTGAACCTGGAAATCTCGGACCAGGAGATGGCGCAGCGCCAGGCCGCGCGCGCCGAACAGAGGGTGGAAGGCGCCAAGTCGGGCTACCAGCAGCTGTACATCGACCACGTGCTGCAAGCGGACGAAGGCTGCGACTTCGACTTCCTGGTGGGCAGCCGCGGTTCGGCCGTGCCCAAGCATTCGCACTAAATAAAACGGAGATACCCATGCTGCTCGTACAATTTAAAAAAGAGAACGGTGAACGCCGCGTTGGCCTGCTGGAGCAGTCCACCATCCGCGAACTGGAAAGCTTCACCACCACCTACGCCCTGGCGCAAGCCGCCATCGCCCAGAAGAAAAGCCTGGCCGAGCTGGCGCAAGCCGACGCCGGCCCGCAAACCCACAACTACGGCGACGTGGCCGCAGCCGGCCGCCTACTGGCGCCGCTGGACCACGCCGACGCAGCCCACGCCTACGTCACCGGCACCGGCCTGACCCACCTGGGCAGCGCCGACACCCGCGACTCCATGCACAAGAAAATCGGCGGCGACGTCGAAGCGCTGAGCGACTCCATGAAGATGTTCCGCATGGGCGTGGAAGGCGGCAAGCCTGCCGCCGGCACCGCCGGCGTGCAGCCCGAGTGGTTCTACAAGGGCGACGGCTCCATCGTGGCCGCCACCGGCCAGTCCCTGGTCATGCCCGACTTCGCGCTGGACGGCGGCGAAGAGCCTGAAATCGCCGGCCTGTACATCATCGGCGACGACGGCCAGCCATACCGCCTGGGCTACGCCATCGGCAACGAATTCTCGGACCATGTGACCGAGCGCCAGAACTACCTCTACCTGGCCCATTCCAAGCTGCGCGCCTGCGGCCTGGGCCCGGCGCTGCTGGTGGGCGAACTGCCGCAAAGCGTCACCGGCACCTCGCGTATCCTGGACAAGGAAGGCAAAGTGCGCTGGGAGAAAGCCTTCTTCAGCGGCGAAGAGAACATGTCGCACACCATCGCCAACCTGGAGTACCACCACTTCAAATACGGCCTGTTCAAGCGCGCCGGCGACGTCCACATCCACTTCTTCGGCACCGCCACCCTGAGCGTTGCGGACAACATCAGCGTGCAGCCGGGCGAGACCTTCGAGATCGAAGCGCCTGCCTTCGGTCCTGCGCTGCGCAACCGCCTGGAAGTTGCCGAAACCAGCTACACGAAAGTCAACGCCTTATGATCATTACTGGTGAAGCACTCATCGGCGGCGTCGCCGTCAAAGGCAACGGCGGCTCATTCAAGGCCATGAACCCTGCCGACGCGGCCGCCATGGAACCGGACTTCCACATGGTGGACGTGGCGCAGATCGACCAGGCTTGCAGCCTGGCCGGCGCTGCCTTCGACACCTTCCGCGCCACCAGCGACGAGGCACGCGCCAGCTTCCTGGAAGCCATCGGCGCGCAGATCATGGCGCTGGGCGATACGCTGATCGAACGCGCCATGGCCGAAAGCGGCCTGCCGCGCGCCCGCCTGGAAGGTGAACGTGGCCGCACCGTGAATCAGCTCAAGCTGTTCGCCGACTTGCTGCGTGAAGGCTCCTGGCGCGACGCCCGCATCGACACGGCGTTGCCGGAGCGCACGCCGCCACGCCCGGACCTGCGCATGCGCCTGATCCCGGTGGGTCCGGTGGCCGTTTTCGCGGCCAGCAATTTCCCGCTCGCGTTCTCCGTGGCCGGCGGCGACACCGCCTCGGCGCTGGCGGCGGGCTGCCCGGTGGTGCTGAAAGCCCACTCGGGCCATCCCGGCACGTCCGAACTGGTGGCGCGCGCCGTCGTCAACGCGGTGGAACAGTGCGGGCTGCCGGCCGGCGTGTTCGCGCTGCTGACCGGCACCGGCAACGGCATCGGCCAGACGCTGGTGGCGCATCCCGCCATCCAGGCGGTCGGCTTCACCGGCTCGCGCTCCGGCGGCACCGCGCTGATGGCGGTTGCGGCGGCGCGTCCGCAGCCGATTCCCGTGTATGCCGAAATGAGCAGCATCAACCCGGTGTACCTGCTGCCGCAGGCGCTGGCCGCGCGCGGCGACAGCATCGCGCAAGGCTTCGCCGCCTCGCTGGTGATGGGCGTGGGCCAGTTCTGCACCAATCCCGGCCTGGTGCTGGGCATCGACGGCCCGGACCTGGACCGCTTTGCGCAAGCCGCCACGGTGGCGCTGCAGCCGACCGCGCCGGCCACCATGCTCACCGCCGGCATCGCCGGCAGCTACCAGCGCGGCGTGGCCAACCTGGCTGCCCAGGGCTGCGTGACCACGCTGGCCAAGGGCGAGCAGCTGGAAGGCAAGGGCGCTCCGGCGTTCTTCAAGACCAGCGCCGCCTCCTTCCTCGGCGAGCACGCGCTGCACGAAGAAGTCTTCGGCCCGGCCTCGCTGCTGGTGGCATGCAAGGACGTGGCCGAGATGCGCGCCATCACCGAGAAGCTGGAAGGCCAGCTGACCGCCACGCTGCAGCTCGATGAAGGCGACTACGCCGACGCGCAGGCGCTGCTGCCGGTGCTGGAGCGCAAGGTCGGCCGCATCCTGGCCAACGGCTTCCCGACCGGCGTGGAAGTGTCGACCGCCATGGTGCACGGCGGCCCGTTCCCGGCCACCGCCGACGGCCGCAGTACCTCGGTAGGCACGGGCGCAATCAACCGTTTCCTGCGTCCGGTGTGCTACCAGAACCTGGCGCAGGCGCTGCTGCCGGAAGAGCTGCGCGAAGACAACCCGCTGGCCATTTGGCGCCGCCGCGACGGCGCGCTGGGCAAGGCGTAGGCAGTACCGGGCGGGTCCGGTGCAAGGCACTGACCCGCCGGCAGCACGAACAACATAATAAGCTGGAGACACCATGACAGAACTTGCCAAATTCGGCAGCCTGCGCGGCAAGCGCGTATTCATCACCGGCGGCGGCACCGGCATCGGCGAAGCGCTGGTGACGGCCTTCGCCGAGCAGGGCGCACTGGTCGGCTTCGTCGACATCGCCAAGGACGCCAGCGAAGCGCTGGTCGAACGTATCGCCGCCTCGGGCCACCCGGCGCCGGCATTCCGCCACTGCGATATCACCGACATCCCCGCGCTGCAAGCGACCATCGCCGCCCTGGCCGATAAACTGGGCGACTTCGACGTACTGGTCAACAACGCCGCCAACGACCAGCGTCACGACGCCGAAAACGTCACGCTGGACTACTGGAACGAGCGCATCGCCATCAACCAGCGCCCCATGTTCTTCACCGCCCAGTCGGTACTGGCCGGCATGAAACGCAAGGGCGGCGGCTCCATCATCAACGTCAGCTCCATTTCCTGGCACGCCAAGGGCGCAGGCTACCCGGTCTACGCCACCACCAAGGCGGCCGTCATCGGCCTGACGCGCAGCCTGGCGCGCGACCTCGGCCCGCACGGCATCCGCGTCAACACCGTCACCCCCGGCTGGGTCATGACCCAGCGCCAGATCGACCTGTGGGTGGACGATGCGGCCGAAGCCGAAATCCAGCGCATGCAATGCCTGCCCGCCAAGCTCATGCCTGGCCATATCGCCTCCATGATCCTGTTCCTGGCAGCGGACGACAGCGCCATGTGCACCTCGCAGGAATTCATCGTCGACGCCGGCTGGGTATAAGCGCCTCCAGCCGTTTGTGCAGTTCACATTGAGGGTGCCCGTCTGGCGACGGGTGCAGCTAAACATGAAGAATTCGCAATTGAGTTATGGCACGGCGCTATTCAGCGCCGTCGTTGCCGCTGCGGCTGCCGCGCCGGCAGCCAACGCAGCCCTGAAAAGCCCCGACGGCCACCTGGCTGTCAGCGTCAACGTACGGCAAGGCGGCGTAACGTACGCCATTTCGCGCGACGGCAATCCGGTGCTGCTGCCGTCCGCACTGGGCCTGAAGCTCGAGGGCGCCGACTTTACGCAGGGCCTGGTGCTGGCCGGCCTGACCGCCGCCAAGCCGGTTTCGGACAAGTACCAGATGGCCGTCGGCAAGCGCCGTTCCGTCAGCTACGCCGCCAATGAACAGGTCTATACACTGCGCAATGCGCAAAAGCAGACCATGGAAGTGGCTTTCCGCGTCTCCAACGACGGCGTGGCCTTCCGCTACATCGTTTCCGAGCCATCGCTGCCGGCCAAGAAGTTCGTCAGCGAGAGCACCAGCTTCGCGTTCGCCAAGTCCGCGCAAGGCTGGTTGCAGCCCATGTCGGTGGCGCAGACGGGCTGGAAGAACACCAATCCTTCCTATGAAGAGCACTACCAGATGGGCATCCCGGTCGGTACGCCGTCGCCCATGAAGGCCGGCTGGGTGTTCCCGGCGCTGTTCAAGACCGGTGAAGGCAAGGGCGAGACCTGGGTGGCCCTGACCGAAGCGAACATGGACGGCAGCTTCCACGCCTCGCGCCTGCAGGCCGAGTCGCCGGACGGCGTGTACCGCATCGGTGGCCCGGCCGAGCCGGAAGTGTTTACCGGCGGCGCGCTGCTGGCTGAAACGAACGGCACGCTGACCACGCCGTGGCGCGTGCTGGCGGTAGGCACGCTGCCTGCGCTGGTCAACTCCACGCTGGGCACCGACCTGGCCGCACCCGCCGCGCCGCGCGCGTCCACCGCACCGTCGCTGGGCCAGCCCGGCCACGCTTCGTGGAGCTGGGCACTGCTGAAGGACGACCACACGGTCTACGAGGTGCAGAAGAAGTTCATCGACTACGCGGCCGACATGCGCTGGGACTACACGCTGATCGACGCCGACTGGGACCGCAAGATCGGCTACGAGAAGGTGCAGGAGCTGGCCGCGTATGCCGCCGCCAAAAACGTGGGCGTGCTGGTGTGGTACAACTCGTCCGGCGCCTGGAACGGTACCGAGTATTCGCCCAAGAGCAAGCTGTTGACGCGCGAAGCGCGCCGCAGCGAGTTCGCGCGCCTGCAAGCCATGGGCGTCAAGGGCATCAAGGTGGACTTCTTCGCCGGCGACGGCAAGTCCATGATCGCTTACTACATCGATATCCTGAAGGACGCGGCGGACTACGGCCTGCTGGTGAACTTCCACGGTTCGACCTTGCCGCGCGGCTGGTCGCGCACCTATCCCAACCTGATGACGGCCGAAGCCATCAAGGGCCTGGAGTTCACCACCTTCGAGCAGCGCGACCAGGACGCGGTGGTGCAGCACATGTCCATGCTGCCGTTCACGCGCAACCTGTTCGATCCGATGGACTTCACGCCCATGGTGTTCGGTGACATCCCCAACATCAAGCGCGCCACCCGCAACGGCTTCGAGCTGGCCGAATCGGTGCTGCTGCTGTCGGGTATCCAGCACTTTGCGGAAGTCCCGGAAGGCATGGCCACCGTGCCGCCTTACGTGAAGGCCTTCCTGCAGGACCTGCCGCGCAGCTGGGACGATTCGAAATTCGTGGCCGGCTTCCCGGGCAAGTTCGTGGTCATCGCGCGCAAGGCTGGCAACGCGTGGTACGTGGCGGGCATCAATTCGGAAGCGAACGACAAGACGCTGGAACTGGATCTGTCCTTCATCGGCAAGCGCTCCGGCGCGCTGATGACCGACGGCGCGGGAGAACGCGAATTTACCCAGTCCGCCATGGCGGCGGGCAAGGCAAGCAAGATCACGATCAAGCCGCGTGGCGGCTTTGTCGCAGTATTTAAGTAAAACCATAACAGGAGACGGTATGAGCATCATCAAGAAAACCATTCTGGCCATGAGCCTGGCGAGCGGCGCAGCCTTTGCCGCCGGCGAAGTGAGCATCACCATCGACGCGGCCAAGCCTGGCCCGGTGATCAACAAGAACGTCTACGGCCAGTTCGCCGAGCACCTGGGCACCGGCATCTACGAAGGCATGTGGGTCGGCCCGAACTCCAAGCAGCCGAACACCAAGGGCTGGCGCAACGACGTGCTGGGCGCGCTGAAAGACCTGAAAGTGCCGCTGGTGCGCTGGCCGGGCGGCTGCTTCGCCGACGAGTACCACTGGCGCGAAGGCATCGGCCCGCGCAGCAAGCGTCCGGTCAAGGTCAACACCATGTGGGGCGGCGTCGAGGAAAACAACGCGGTTGGCACGCATGAGTTCTTCGACCTGGCCGAACTGCTGGGCGCCGAGACCTATGTGAACGGCAACCTGGGCACCGGCAGCAACCAGGAAATGGCGGAGTGGCTGGAGTACATGACGTCGCCGTCCAAGTCCACGCTGGCTGAACTGCGCCGCAAGAATGGCCGCGACAAGCCGTTCAAGGTGGACTACTTCGCTGTCGGCAACGAGGCCTGGGGCTGCGGCGGCCAGATGACGCCTGAGCACTACACCAACCTGTACAAGACCGCCGCCGAATTCCTGAAGGCGCCGCATGGCCATATGCCGAAGTTCATTGCCAGCGGCGGCAACGACAATGACACGAAGTGGACCGAGGTGCTGTCGGCCAACGTGAAGCACAAGATGGACGCGATCAGCTTCCACTACTACACCATCCCGACCGGCAAGTGGGAAGTGAAGGGCGCGGCCACCGGCTTCGGCGAAGACCAGTGGATCTCGACCATGAAGAACACCATGCGCATGGATGAGCTGATCAAGAACAACGTGGCAGTCCTGGACAAGAACGATCCGTCCAAGAAGGTCGGCTTCTACGTCGACGAATGGGGCACCTGGTATGACGTGGAGAAGGGTACCAACACCGGCTTCCTGTACCAGCAGAATTCCCTGCGCGACGCGGTGGTGGCGGCGCTGAACTTCAACATCTTCCACAACTACGCCGAGCGCGTGAAGATGACGAACATCGCGCAGATGGTAAACGTGCTGCAGGCCATGATCCTGACCGACAAGGACAAGATGCTGCTGACGCCGACCTACCATGCCTACCGCATGTACGTGCCATTCCAGGACGCGACCTCGCTGCCGATCTCCATGTCCGGCAACGGCCAGTACAGCGTGGGCAATGTGAGCGTGCCGCAGGTGAGTGCTTCGGCCGCACGCGGCAAGGACGGCAAGGTCTACTTGGCGCTGGTCAACACCAATCCCAAAGAGGCTGCGGAAGTGTCGGTGAATGTCGCCGGCGCCCAGGCAGGCGTGGCGCGCGGACAGCTGCTGACCGCCGACGCGATGGACGCGCACAACACCTTCGCCAAGCCGCAGTCGGTGAAGCCGGTGCCGTTCGAAGCGAAGGCCAGCAACGGCAAGCTGCAGGTCAAGCTGCCGGCCAAGGCGGTCGTGGTTGTCGCAGTAGAGTAAGCTATGTGCCGGCACGGCGCGGACCTTTTGGTTCCGCGCCGTGCCGGCACTGGAACCAGATGGGAATGACGATGAAATATGCAGCACTGATACTGGCCGCCAGCCTGGGCTTGAACGCGCAGGCGGCACAGGTGGGCGTGCACGACCCGGTGATGGCGAAGGACGGCAATACCTACTACGTCTTCAGCACCGGGCCGGGCATCACCTTCTACAGCTCCGCCAATATGAAGGACTGGAAGCCGGAAGGGCGCGTGTTCGCCGGCCAGCCCGCCTGGGCCAAGTCCGCCGCGCCCACGTTCGACGACCATATATGGGCGCCGGACGTGCAGCACTACAATGGAAAGTACTACCTGTACTACTCGGTGTCCGGCTTCGGCAAGATCACCTCCGGCATCGGCGTGACCGTCAACAAGACGCTCAACCCGCGCTCGCCGGACTACAAGTGGGAAGACCAGGGCATGCTGCTGCAGTCGATTCCCGGCCGCGATAACTGGAACGCCATCGATCCTGCGGTGATCGAGGACGGCAAGGGTACCGGCTGGATGTCCTTCGGTTCCTTCTGGGGCGGGCTGAAACTGGTCAAGCTGAACGCCGACCGCACCAGGCTCGCCGAACCGCAGGAGTGGCGCACCATTGCGCGCCGCGACCGGCCGGCCTTCACGGCCGACGACAGCGGCGGCCCGGCGGAGATCGAAGCGCCTTACATTTTCAAGAAGAACGGCTACTACTACCTGTTCGCTTCCTGGGGCCTGTGCTGCCAGAAGGAAAAGAGCACCTACCATGTGGTGGTGGGCCGCGCGCGCGAAGTGACCGGGCCGTACCTGGACAAGAGCGGCAAGGACATGGCGGCCGGCGGCGGCTCGCTGCTGATTGCCGGCGACAAGGACTGGAAGGGCGTGGGCCACAACAGCGCCTACACCTTCGACGGCAAGGACTACTTCGTCACGCACGCCTATGAAACCGCAGACAAGTACCAGCAGAAGCTGAAGATCCTCGACATGAAGTGGGACAAGGACGGCTGGCCGGTCTTGGACCAGGCGGACCTGACCCGCTACCAAAGCCGCTTGCAGTAATTGCAAACCGTAGGGCGGGTTGGCGCCATCGGCGCGTAACCCGCCAAGCAAAGCACACCGACGGAGCCACGGCGGGTTACAACCCGCCCTACGATATGAAACTATCCCACCTAGCGCTGGCCCTGCAGCTTGCGTTCGCCGTCCCGGCTTACGCCGCCGACCTGTTCCCCCTGTCCGATGTGCGGCTCACTCCCAGCCCCTTCCTGGACGCCCAGAACACCGACCTCAAATATATCCTCGAACTGGAACCGGACAAGCTGCTCGCTCCCTTCCTGCGCGAGGCCGGCCTGCCGCAGAAGAACGCCAGCTACGGCAACTGGGAATCGACCGGCCTTGACGGCCACCTGGGCGGCCATTACCTGTCCGCGCTGGCGCTGATGTACGCCTCCACCGGCGACGCCGAAGTGCTGAAGCGCCTGAACTACTTCGTGGCGGAACTGAAGCGCTGCCAGGAGAGCAACGCCAACGGCTACATCGGCGGCATCCCCGGCGGCAAGGACGTGTGGAACGCCATCGCACAGGGCAAGCTGCAGGCCGATAACTTCTCCGTCAACGGCAAATGGGTCCCCTGGTACAACCTGCACAAGGTGTACGCCGGCCTGTACGACGCCTGGCGCCTGGCCGGCAACGCCGAGGCGAAGGCCATGCTGGTCTCCCTGTCCGACTGGGCGCTGCAGCTGAGCACCCACCTCACGCCCGAGCAGATGCAGCTGATGCTGCGCAGCGAGCATGGCGGCATGAACGAAGTCTTTGCCCAGGTGGCGGGGATGACGGGCGATAAAAAATACCTGGACCTGGCCATCAAGTTCTCGCACCAGGCCATCCTCAAGCCGCTGGAAGAGGGCCGCGACCAGCTCACTGGCCTGCACGCCAATACGCAGATCCCGAAAGTGATCGGCTTCAAGCGCATCGGCGACATGACCGGCGACCCGAAATGGCGGCAGGCCGCCCAGTTTTTCTGGCAGACCGTGCACGACCACCGCACCGTGGCCATCGGCGGCAACAGCGTCAAGGAGCACTTCCACGACGACAAGGACTACAGCTCCATGGTCCACGAGACCGAAGGCCCGGAGACCTGCAACACCTACAATATGCTCAAGCTCACCGAGCTGCTGTTCCAGGGCGACCAGAAGGGCAGCTATGGCGATTACTACGAGCGCGCGCTGTACAACCACATTCTGTCCTCGCAGCGGCCGGACACCGGCGGCTTCGTCTACTTCACACCCATGCGCCCCAACCACTACCGCGTGTATTCGCAGGTGGACAAGGGCATGTGGTGCTGCGTCGGCTCGGGCATCGAGAGCCACGCCAAGTACGGCGAGTTC
The DNA here is from genome assembly GCF_001425045.1 of Massilia sp. Root351. Taxonomy (GTDB): domain Bacteria; phylum Pseudomonadota; class Gammaproteobacteria; order Burkholderiales; family Burkholderiaceae_D; genus Rugamonas. The sequence goes on from NZ_LMDJ01000006.1 coordinate 79,300, forward strand.
ATTTACGCGCACGAGGGCGACACGCTGTTCGTCAACCTGTTCATCCCGTCCACGCTGAACTGGAAGGCCAGGGGCGTCCAGCTGCGCCAGGAAACCCGCTTCCCGGACCAGGACCGCACCAGCATCACGCTGGAGTCCGACGGGCAGTTTACGATGAAGGTGCGCTATCCCGGCTGGGTGGCTGCGGGCGCGCTGAAGATCCGCGTGAACGGCAGGGCCGTCAAGGTGGACGCCAAGCCGGGCGGCTACGCCTCCATCGCGCGCGCCTGGAAGAGGGGCGACAGAGTCGAGATCCAGCTGCCCATGAAGACGCGCCTGGAGCAGATGCCGGACAAGTCCAACTACTACGCCGTGCTGCACGGCCCCATCGTGCTGGCTGCGAAAACGCAACCCTTCGCCAACGAAAAGCTGAACTACTTCGCCGACGACTCGCGCATGGGCCACATCGCCCAGGGCCCGGTGTGTCCGCTGGAGGCCGCGCCGCTGTTCGTGAGCGACAGCAAGGCCTTCCTGGACAAGTTCAAGCCGGTGCCGGGCCAGCCGCTCACCTTCCGCGCGCCGGGCCTGGTACAGGGGGCGGGCGCCGGGAACATCCGCTTCATCCCATTTTTCCGCCTGCACGACTCGCGCTACATGATGTACTGGCAGCAGACCACGCCGGCCAACCTGGCCGTGATGCGGGCCGCGAACATGCGGGCCGAGTCCGAGCGCCTGGCGCTGGACGCCATCACCGTGGACCAGGTGGCGCCCGGCGAGCAACAGCCCGAGTCGGACCACTTTTTCAAGGGCGAGGGCGCGGACGCGGGCATCAACAAGGGCCGCCACTGGCGCCACGCGAAAGGCTGGTTCAGCTACGACCTGACCGACAAGGAGGGCCGGGCCGGGACGCTGCGCCTGACCTTCGCCAAGGCCGACGCCGGCCGCAAGTTCGATATCGTTGTCAACGGCGAGCTGCTGCATACGGTCACGCTGGGTAGCGACGCGGCCGAGGAGATCTACACCCGCGACTTCGCCATCCCGGCCGGCCAGCCCGGCCAGGCGCGCAAGCTGACGGTGAAATTCGTCGCCCATCCCGGCTCGATGGCGGGCGGCCTGTACGGTGTGCGCCTGCTGCGATAACATAAGGTGGCCTGACCACCTTGGCTGTCATATCGAAAATGATATCGCTTTGACTAAAAAATGAATTGGATGGCTATGGCGCTTTCTCATACTATGAGCGCATAACTAATATTGGAGACCAGCATGAATTTCACTCGCAGGACGATCCTGGGTGCGGCGCTTGCCGCTTGCGTTACCACCATCGGCACCATGGCCACTCCGGCCTTCGCGCAAAAGCCGCTGGTGATCGGTTTTTCCCAGGTTGGCGCTGAAAGCGAATGGCGCACCGCGAACACCGCTTCGATCAAGGACGCGGCCAAGAAGGCCGGCGTAACGCTGAAGTTCGCCGATGCGCAGCAGCGCCAGGAGAACCAGGTCAAGGCCATCCGATCCTTCATTGCCCAGCGCGTGGACATCATCGCATTCTCGCCGGTGGTGGAGTCGGGCTGGGACACCGTGCTGCGTGAAGCGAAAGCCGCCAGGATTCCTGTAATTTTGACCGACCGCTCCGTCAACGTCAGCGATCCGTCCCTGTACGTGACGCTGATCGGTTCCGATTTCGTGGAAGAGGGCCGCAAGGCCGGCCGCTGGCTGGCGGACTACGCCAAGAAGTCGCCCGCCGCCACGCTGAACATCGTGGAACTGCAGGGCACCGTGGGCTCGGCCCCGGCCATCGACCGCAAGGCAGGCTTCGAGGAGATCATCAAGGGTAATCCCAAGCTGAAGGTGATCCGTACCCAGACCGGCGACTTCACCCGCGCCAAGGGCAAGGAAGTGATGGAAGCGTTCCTCAAGGCGCAGGGCAAGAACATCAACGTGCTGTACGCGCACAACGACGACATGGCCATCGGCGCCATCCAGGCGATCGAGGAAGCGGGCCTGAAACCGGGCAAGGACATCATCATCATCTCCATCGACGGCGTGAAGGGCGCGTTCGAGGCGATGATCGCCGGCAAGCTGAACGTGACCGTGGAATGCAGCCCGCTGCTGGGACCACAGCTGATGGAGGCGGCTGCCGCAGTCAAGGCCGGCAAGCCGGTGCCGAAGCGTATCGTGGTGAACGAGGGCGTGTTCCCGGCCGAAGTGGCGGCCAAGGAATTCCCGAACCGGAAGTACTAAATGACGGTGGCGGACGTTGCGCCGGTCCTGGAGCTGACCGGCATACACAAGGAGTTCCCGGGCGTGAAGGCGCTCAGCGACGCGGGCCTGCGCCTGTTCCCGGGCGAAGTGCATACGCTGATGGGGCAAAACGGCGCGGGCAAGTCCACGCTGATCAAGGTGCTGACCGGCGTCTACACGCCCGAGCGCGGCACCATGCTGCTGAATGGCAAGCCGATCCGGCCATCCTCCACGCTGGAGGCGCAGGAGCTGGGCATCAGCACGGTGTACCAGGAGGTGAACCTGTGCCCGAACCTGTCGGTGGCGGAGAACATCTTCATCGGCCGCTATCCGCGCAAGTGGGGGCGGATCGACTGGAAGCGCATGCAGAGCGAAGCTGCCCGCATGCTGGCGCTGATGGAAATCGATATCGACGTGACCAAGCCGCTGTCGAACTATTCGCTGGCGGTGCAGCAGATGGTGGCGATTTCGCGCGCCCTGAATGTGAACGCCAAGGTGCTGATCCTGGACGAGCCGACCTCCAGCCTGGATGAAGCCGAGGTACAGCTGCTGTTCACGGTGCTGCGCCGCCTGCGCGGACAGGGCATTGCAATCCTGTTCGTGACGCACTTCCTGGACCAGACCTACGCGATTTCGGACCGCATCACGGTGATGCGCAATGGCCAGCTGGAAGGCGAATACGCGTGCAGCGAGCTGTCCCGCATTGCGCTGGTCAACAAGATGATAGGCGCGCCGGCCGATGCGGTGCAAGAGCCGGGGGCGGTCCCGGCGGCACCGGCACCGGTGTCCGGCGGGGGCTCCGGCCAGGTGCTGCTCGATGCGCGCGGCCTGGGCCGGCGCGGCGCGCTGCTGCCGACCGATTTGTCGATTAACAAGGGCGAGCTGCTCGGCCTGTGCGGGCTGCTGGGTTCCGGCCGCACCGAGCTGGCGCGCCTGCTGTTCGGCGCCGACAAGGCCGACAGCGGCGCCATCGTGGCCGACGGCCGCGTGAGCGCGGCGCCGTTCGCCAATCCGCGCGACGCCATCGGCGCCGGCATCGGCTTCTGTTCGGAGGACCGCAAGCATGAAGGCGCGATCCTGTCGCTGTCGGTGCGCGAGAACCTGATCCTGGCCATGCAGGCGCAGGCGGGCATGCTGCGCGCGATTCCGCTGAAACGCCAGCAGGAGCTGGCCAACAATTACGTGAAATGGCTGGGCATCAAGACCGCCAGCATCGAGACGCCTATCGGTTCGCTTTCCGGCGGCAACCAGCAGAAGGTGCTGCTGGCGCGCTGGCTGGCCACCGAACCGAAGCTGATGATACTGGACGAACCGACGCGCGGCATCGACGTGCGCGCCAAGGAAGAGATCATGGACTACGTGTCCGGCCTGTGCCGCAAGGGCATGTCCATCCTGTTCATTTCGTCCGAGCTGCCCGAAGTGCTGCGCGTGAGCGACCGCATGATCATCATGCGCGACCGCAAAGCCTGCGGCGAGTACCAGCGCGGCGCGCTGGATGACACCACCGTGCTGCACGCCATCGCAGGGGAGGCCGCATGACCGCGCCGAACGCAGCGGCTGCGTCCGGCGCAGCGCCCCGCAACAATTCTGAAAGCTTTGCCATGCTGTTGCAGCACCCACTCATGAAACCGCTGGCCGCGCTGTTCGCGCTGCTGCTGGTGGACCTGATCTTCATTCCCGGCTTCTTCCACCTTGAGTGGAAAGACGGCCACCTGTACGGCAGCCTGGTCGACATCGTCAACCGCGCCGCCCCGCTGATGCTGGCGGCGCTCGGCATGACGCTGGTGATCGCCACGCGCGGCATCGACATTTCCGTGGGCGCCGTGGTAGCGCTGTCAGGCACCGTGGCCTCGATGCTGATCGGCGGCACCATGGTGATGCACAACGGCGTGCCGGTGTACGAGGCCAACACCCCCATGCTGTGGGCGCTGTGCGCCGCCATGGGCGCGGCCATCCTGTGCGGCGCCTGGAACGGCCTGCTGGTGTCCACGCTCGGCCTGCAGCCCATCGTCGCCACGCTGATCCTGATGGTGGCGGGGCGCGGCCTGGCGCAGCTGCTGACGGACGGCCAGATCGTCACCGTCTACTACCAGCCGTTCTTCTTCCTCGGCAGCGGCTACCTGTTCGGCCTGCCGTTTTCGCTGTACGTGGTGGCGGCCGTGGTGCTGGCGGTGGCGCTGCTGATGCGCAAGACGGCGCTCGGCCTGTTCATCCAGGCGGTCGGCATCAATCCGGTGGCCGCGCGCCTGGCCGGCCTGAAGACCGCCGCGCTGATTTTCTTCGTCTACGTATTCTGCTCGGCCTGCGCCGGCATGGCCGGGCTGATGATCAGCTCCAACATCAAGTCGGCCGACGCCAACAACGCCGGCCTGCTGCTGGAGCTGGACGCCATCCTGGCCGTCACGCTGGGCGGCACCTCGCTGGCCGGCGGTAAATTCAGCCTGGCGGGCAGCATGATCGGCGCCCTTATCATCCAGACGCTGACCTACACCATCTACTCGCTCGGCGTGCCGCCGGAAGTAAACATGGTGGTGAAATCGGTGGTGGTGTTCCTGGTCTGCCTGTCGCAGTCGCCGGAATTCAAGCAGATCTGGAAAAGGAAAGCAGCATGATGGCCCAAGTGCGCGGCATGACGTCCGCCCCATACTTCACGTCCCTGGTGACGGTGATCCTGCTGCTGGCGATGTTCGCCGCCGGCGGCGCCGCCTACCCGGGCTTCCTGTCGCTGCAGGTGGTGCTCAACCTGCTGATCGATAACGCCTTCCTGCTGGTGATCGCCATCGGCATGAGCTTCGTCATCCTGTCCGGCGGCATCGACCTGTCGGTCGGTTCGGTGCTGGCGCTGGCCACCATGATCTCGGCCTGGCTGCTCAACAGCGCGCACTGGCCGCCGGCCGCGGTGATCGCGCTGGTGCTGGTGCTGGGCGCGCTGTTCGGCGCCGCGCAGGGCGCGCTGATTCACTACTTCAAGCTGCAGGCCTTCATCGTGACGCTGGCCGGCATGTTCCTGGCGCGCGGCCTGTGCTACCTGATCAGCATTAACTCCATCACCATCGAAGACCCGTTCTTCGTTGCCATGTCGCAGTCGCAGATCGAACTGCTGGGCGGCTTCCTGTCGCCGGGCGCCGTCATCGCGCTGGTGCTGCTGGGCGTGGCGATCTACGCCGCGCACTTCACGTCCTTCGGGCGCGCCGTGTACGCCATCGGCGGCAACGAGCAGTCGGCGCACATGATGGGCCTGGCCGTGGGCCGCACCAAGGTGCTGATCTACGCGCTGAGCGGCTTTTGCGCCGCGCTGGCCGGCGTGCTGTTCTCGTTCTACATGCTGTCCGGTTACGGCCTGCATGCGCAGGGCACGGAGCTGGACGCCATCGCGGCGGTGGTCATCGGCGGCACGCTGCTGAGCGGCGGCTACGGCTATATCGCCGGCGCGCTGTCCGGCGTGCTGATACTGGGCGCCATCCAGACCCTGATCGCCTTTGACGGCACGCTCAGCTCGTGGTGGACCAAGATCGTGATCGGCGCCTTGCTGTTCGTGTTCTGCGTGGTGCAGCGCCTGATGTCCATCGGCGCCAAGCAAAACCAATAACGAATCAAAAAGTACTGATAACTGGAGAAGACATGTTCAAGAAGTCCCTGCTGGCCTGCGCCATCGCCATGGTCGCAGCCGCGTCCGCGCACGCCGCGAATCCGCTGTTCAAGGATAAATTCACCGCCGACCCGGCCGCGCTGAGCGACAATGGCCGCGTCTACCTGTACGTCGGCCGCGACGAAGCGGAAGAGACGGGCAAGGACTACCTGATGAAGGAATGGCTGGTCTACTCCAGCTGCGACATGAAGAACTGGAAGTCGCACGGTTCGCCGCTGAACGTGCAAACCTTCCCGTGGGCGAAGAAGGACGCATGGGCCGCCGACATCACCAAGCGCGATGGCAAGTACTACTTCTATTCCACGGTGGAGCACAAGACCATTCCGGGCAAGGCTATCGGCGTGGCGGTGTCGGACAGCCCGACCGGCCCGTTCAAGGATGCGCGCGGCAGCGCCATCATCACCAATGACATGACCAGGGAAACCGATATCGCCTGGGACGACATCGATCCCGCCGTGTTCATCGACGACGATGGCCAGGCCTATCTGTACTGGGGCAACCAGGTGCTGAAGTACGTGAAGCTGAAGAAAAACATGATCGAGGCGGACGGTCCGATCCAGACCGTGGCGGTGCCGCACTTCACCGAGGCGGCCTACCTGCACAAGCACAAGGGCACTTACTACCTGTCCTGGTCGCGCGAGTTCCCGGAGGAGACTGCGTACTCCACCGGCCCGAGCGCCACCGGTCCGTGGACCTACCACGGTGTGATCATGAAGAAGAACGCGGTGGTGAAGACCATCCACCACGCCATCGTCGAGCACAACGGCAAGTCCTACATCTTCTACCACAACGACAAGCTGCCCACCGGCGGCGAGTTCCGCCGCTCGGCGGCCGTGGAGGAGCTGCACTACAACCCGGACGGCACCATCCGCTTCATTCCGCAGAGCGATGCGGGGCCGGCTGCGAACCCTAGTCCCGGCTGTAAAGGGTGATATCCATATTGCCGATATTGCGCCAAAGCGATATCGGCAATGATATGATTTACAGATGGATACCCTCAACCCGAACTGGTTTTTACGTGCCCGTCTGAAGACCCGCCAGCTGCTGCTGCTGATCGCTTTGGACGAGCACCGCAATATCCACCGCGCAGCCGAAGCGCTGCACATGACGCAGCCCGCCGCCTCCAAGCAGATCAAGGACCTGGAGGAGATGCTGGACGTGCGCCTGTTCGAGCGCCTGCCGCGCGGCATGGAACCCACCATCTACGGCGAAACCATGATACGCCACGCGCGCATGGCGCTCACCAGCCTGTCGCTGGCGCATGACGACGTGGTGGCGCTGAAGGCCGGCCTGGTGGGCCAGGTGGAGGTGGGCGTGATCATGACGCCGGCCATGTCGCTGCTGCCCAAGGCCATCGCGCGCGTCAAGGAGCAGGCGCCGCTGCTGCGCATCGGCGTCAAGCTGGAACCGAGCAACGTCTTGCTGGATATGCTCCAGCGCGGCAACCTGGATTTCATGATAGGCCGCATCCTGGAGCGGGACGGCACTTCCGGCCTGATCTACGAGGAGCTGACCGAGGAACCCGCATGCGCGGTGGGCCGCCCGGGCCACCCGCTGATGGCGGTGCAAAACCTGCAGCTGTCCGACATCGCCGGCCAGCCATGGATACTGCCGCCGCCGGGCAGCATCCTGCGCCACCGCTGCGACATGATGTTCCGCCGCGCCGGCCTGGAACCGCCCTCCAACGTGGTCGACACCACCGCCATGCTGCTGGTTGCGCCGCTGCTGCAGCAGACCGATTTCCTGCACGTGATGCCGCTGGAAGTGGCGCGCTATTACGCGGACCTGAATATCCTCAGCATACTGCCGATCGACTTGCCATGTAAAATGGACGCATTCGGCATCATCCGCCAGCAAGACCACTTACTATCGCCCGGCGCCGATCTGCTGCTGCGCGCCGTCCGTACCGCTGCCAAGGAAGTCCCTGCATGAGTATTGTGTATTCAAGCCTGAACCACTCGCTGCGCGTTCCGCTCGCGGCCGAAATCCACTCGCGTCCCTTCCTCAAGCTGGAAGCGCCGGAACTGATTTCCCATTTCGCCGTCTATCGCAATGCCGACAACGGCGCCGGCGCGCCGCTCGGCCACAGCCAGCACGCCACGCTGGGCGCGCTGTGCAAGCACTTCGGCGTATCCGCGCCGGCCGGCGACGCCAAGTACTTCTACCATGACTTCGGCCGCTTCCGCCTGAAGTGGGAATGCCACACTGAATTTTCCACCTACACCTTCGCCGGCCGTCCCGCCGGCGAAGCGGCCACCGAGCAGGCTTTCGAGCAAATGCCGGTCACGCATCTGCCGCAGGAATGGCTGCTGACATTGCAGGGCCGCCTGATGGTGGCGGCGCACGTGGTGCTGGAGCGCGGCCCGGCGCCGGCCGAGATCTTGCAGCGCGTGTTCGAGGGCACCACGCTGGCGGGCAGCCAGGTGATGCAGGGCGGCGAGCTGTTTACCGACTTCGCCATCCAGTCCGACGGCTTCAGCCGCTTCATCATCCGCGACGTGGGCATGCGCGCGCAGCAGGCCGGACGCCTGGTGCAGCGCGTGCTGGAGATCGAAACCTACCGCATGATGGCGCTGCTCGGCCTGCCGCAGGCGCAGCAGGCCGCGCCGGCGCTGAACGCGATCGAGGCCGAGCTGGTGAAGCTGGCCGGCGCCATGGTGCAGACCGACGCCGCGCAAGCCGACGGCGGCAGCGTGGACGGCGCCACCGAACAGGCCCTGCTGGGCGAGATCACGCGGCTGGCGGCGCGCATTGAAAAGCTGTCGCTGGAAACCAGCTACCGCTTTTCGGCCTCGAAGGCCTATTTCAGGCTGGTCAACGCGCGCATCGAGGAACTGCGCGAGGTGCGCATCGAAGGCATTCCGAACGTGGGCGAGTTCATGGACCGCCGCCTGGCGCCGGCCATGAACACTTGCGAAGCGCTGGCGGCGCGCCAGGAAGCGCTGGCGCGGCGGGTGGCCAACACCAATGACCTGCTGCGCACGCGGGTCGGCATCATCCAGGAACAGCAGAACCGCAAGATCCTGCAGTCGATGAACGCACGCGCGGCGCAGCAGCTGCGCCTGCAGCAGGCGGTGGAAGGCCTGTCGGTGGCCGCGATCTCGTATTACGTGGTTGGCCTGGTGGGCTATTCCACCAAGGCGGCCAAGGTGCTGGGACTGGTCGGCAACCCGGAAGTGGTGATCGGCCTGATGGTGCCGGTGGTGGTGGCGGGGGTGTGGCTGGCGCTGCGCAGTATGCATAAGAGGTTGCATACGGCATAATGGCGGCCTTGCCACTTTTGCCACGTTAGTTCTATGATCCGTCCCCTGGCCGCCGCCCTGTGCGCGGCAAGCCTGCTGTGCACCTTGCCGGCAGCAGCAGCAGCCACCCCGGCCGCCGCCGAACGCAGCGTCGCGAGCCTGCGCTTCATCGGCGAGCAGCGCATTCCACTCAAGCAGGACTTCAAGGGCACGTCCATCGGCGGCCTGTCCGGCGTCGACTACGACGCCGCCAGCGGCAACTGGCTGATGGCCAGCGACGACCGCAGCGCCATCAACCCGGCCCGCTTCTACACCGCGCGCCTGGACTACGATGGCAGCGCTTTCCGCAGCGTGCACATCACCGCCGTGGACAGTTTCAAGCAGGCCGACGGCAGCAACTACCCCGGCGTGAAAGAGTTCGACGCCCGCAAGAGCGGCGACGTGCCGGACATCGAGAGCCTGCGCGTCGACCCGCTGGACGGCAGCATCTGGTACAGCAGCGAGGGGGACCGCAAGCGCGGATTCGATCCCTTCGTGCGCCACGCGCGGCGCGACGGCAGCTACCTGGGCGAGGCGCGGCTGCCCGAGATGTTCCGCACGTCGAAGGAGCCGAAGGGCCCGCGCGACAACCTGGTCTTCGAAGGCCTGAGCTTCGCGCCGGACGGCCAATCGCTGTGGGTATCCATCGAGGGGCCGCTGTACCAGGACGGTCCCGTGCCCACGCCCGCCGCCGGCGGCGTGTCGCGTATCACCCGCCTGGACCGCGACGGCCGCATGCTGGCGCAGTATGCCTACGACATGGACGCCATTCCCGCCGCGCCGGGGCCGGGCCGCAACGCCGACAACGGCATTTCGGAAATCCTGGCGCTGGACCAGCACCGGCTGCTGGTGCTGGAGCGCTCCGCCGTGCAGGACACGGCCGGCGCCTACAAGAGCTACATCCGCCTCTACCAGATGGATACCGCCGGCGCCAGCGATGTGCGCGGGCTCGCGGCACTGGCCGGGGCCAGCTACCGCCCGGCCGCCAAGCGGCTGGTGCTGGACCTGAACACGCTTGGCATCCCGCTCGACAATTTCGAAGCCATGAGCTTCGGCCCCAAACTGCCCAACGGCCACGACAGCCTGCTGATCGTCTCGGACGACAACTTCGACAAAACCCAGTCCACGCTGTTGCTGCTGTTTGAAGTCCTGCCTGTTATTCCATAAAATGGAATACTGAATTGGTTTTGGTGGCGGTTCTCCTGGTAGGGGAAATAATCCACACTGTCGGTGTTGTATTTCGATAAACCGATCTCAAGGAAGCCCCACCATGAAACTGTATTCCTATCCGCTGTCCGGCCACGTGCACCGCGTCCACCTGTTCCTGTCCCTGCTGGGGCTGGAGCACGAGGTGGTGCAGCTCGACATCCGCAAAGCCGAACACAAGACGCCCGCCTTTCTCGCGCTGAACAGTTTCGGCCAGCTGCCGGTGCTGGACGACGGCGGTGTGGTGGTGCCCGATTCGAACGCCATCCTGGTCTACCTGGCCAAGCGCGAGGGCCGCAGCGACTGGCTGCCGGAAGACGCGCCGGGGGCGTCCAGCGTGCAGCGCTGGCTGTCGGTGGCCGCCGGCGAAATCGCGCATGGTCCGGCCGCCGCGCGCGCCATCGCGCTGTTCGGCCGCCCCGGAGACCAGGCCGAGATGGTGGCGCGCGCGCACCGCATCCTGGCGCTGATCGAAGGACAGCTGGAGCGCCGCAGCTGGATCGCCAGCGCCGCGGCCGCGCCCACCATTGCCGACGTGGCGCTGTATTCCTATGTCGCCCACGCGCCGGAGGGCGGCGTGGACTTGTCGGGCTACCCGAACGTGAGCGCCTGGCTGCGCCGCGTCGAGGCGCTGCCCGGCTTCGTGCCGATGCCGTCCGCGGCTGCCGCCAGCCTGGCCGCGTAAGGAGGCTGCCATGGACAGCCCGGTCAGCGACACGGTGGCATCGCCCTGGCATGCGGGCGAGGTGGCCCTGCAGCGCAGCTCAGGCATGGCCGAGCGCATGGACGCGCTGGGCCGCAAGGTGGTGCGCGGCTTCATGCCGGACCAGCACCGCGAGTTCTTCGCGCAGCTGCCTTTCGTGGTGCTGGGGGCAGTGGACCCGGCAGGCGATGTGTGGGCCACGCTGCGCGCCGGCTGTCCCGGCTTTCTGCACTCGCCGGACCCGCTGCGCCTGCAGGCGGCGCTGCCGCGCGAGCCGCTGGACCCGGCCGACGCCGGCATGGAGCATGGCAACGCGGTCGGCCTGCTGGGCATCGAACTGCACACGCGCCGCCGCAACCGGATGAACGGCGTGCTGCGGCGCAGCGGCGATGCGGCTTTCGAGATCGGGGTGCAGCAGTCCTTCGGCAACTGCCCGCAATACATCCAGCTGCGCGACTACGCCTTCAGCGAGCAGGCGCCGGACGCGCCGGAACAGCTGGCTGCGCTGGACGATGCCGCGCGCGCGCTGATCGCCGGCGCCGATTCCTTCTACGTTGCCACCTACGCAGACCTGGCCGGCGGCGAGCGCCAGGTGGACGTGTCGCACCGTGGCGGCAGGCCGGGCTTCGTGCGGCTGGACCCGGACGGCGGGCTGACCATACCCGACTTTCAGGGCAATATGTTCTTCAACACGCTCGGCAATATCGCGCTCAACCGGCGCGCCGGGCTGGTGTTCGTGGACTTTGCCAGCGGCAGCCTGCTGCAGATGAGCGGCACGGCCGAGCTGCTCGAGGGCCCGGCGGCCGCGCCCGGCCTGGCTGTGTTCGAGGGCGCACAGCGCCTGTGGCGATTCCAGCCGCAGCGCGTGGTGCGGCGCGCTGCGGCTCTGCCGCTGCGCTGGATTGCCCAGGACAACGGCGCATCGCCGGCAGCGCTGCGCACGGGCGCCTGGCAGTAGCCCGGCGCAGCGGGCGCGCGCTGTACGGTATGTGTGCCACGCGCGCGGGGCTTCGTCTAGAATGGGGAGGACTTCCGGAATAGCAGATGCCCCGATGCACACAGACCGAGTCCTAACCGAGCAAGCGCCGCTGAACGGAGACGAGCGGCTGACAGGCTTCAAGCGCCTGTTCGGCGCACGTCCGCACGTGGCGCTGCTGACAGACGCGCAAGGCCGCGTGCTGGCGGTGAACCGTTTTGCCGCCGCGCAGCCGGGCATGGTACGGCCGGGCATGCCCGCCGCTGCGCTGTATGCGCCCTGGGCCGGCAAACTGGTGCGCCTCGAGGGTTTCCCGGCGGCGCGCGCCTGCGGCTACTGGCGCGGCGAAATGGAGCTGGCCGGGATGGAGGAGGAGGCCGAGCCGGTGTCGCTGCTGATCGAGTATCAGCCAGCGGCCGGGGAGAGCCAGGAAACCTATCTGCTGCTGCACTACGACCTGGGCGACTTCGATTCCTACGACTCGCGGCTGCTGTTCAAGCGCCTGTTCGAAGCCCATCCGCACCCCATGTGGGCCTACGACCTGGTGACGCTGAGGTTCCTGGTGGTGAACGCCGCCGCCGTCACCAGCTACGGCTATACCGAGTCGGAATTCCTGGACATGACCATCCGGGACATCCGGCCGGAGCGGGAGCTGGCGCGCCTGGACGCCGACCTGGCGGCCACGCCGGCCAAGGGCGCGCAGCGCGCCGGGTACTGGCAGCACCGCAAGAAGGATGGCACGCTGATCACGGTGGACGTGTCCTCCCATTCGATTACCCTGGCCGGCCGCGCCGCGCGGCTGGTGTTTGCGCATGACGTGACCGAGAAGCTGCGCATGGAAGAGGCGCTGCACGCGTCCCAGGAAATGCAGCAGCTGGTGATCAACCACATTCCGCACCAGATCTTCTGGAAGGACCTGGACTCGGTGTACCGCGGCTGCAACGAGACCTTCGCGCGCGCGGCCGGAGTGGGCGGGCCGGCCTTCATCGCGGGCAAGCGCGATGCGGATTTGCCCTGGGCCGCGAACGCCGAACGCATCGTGGTGGATGACCGCACCATCATCGACACCGGCGAGGCCAACCTGAACCAGGAAGACCACATGCTGTTCGCCGACGGCAGCATGCACTGGTTCCTGATCAACAAGCTGCCGCTGCACGACGCGCAAGGCCGCATCATCGGCGTGCTGGGCACCATCGAGGACATCAGCCAGCGCAAGCAGGTGGAGCAGACGCTGGCGCTGCGCGGGCGTGCGCTGGAGGCCAGCGTGAGCGCCATCGTCATCACGGCCGAGGGGCCGGAGGGCAGCGTCATCGAATACGCCAACCAGGCGTTCGGCCAGCTGACCGGCCATGCGCCGGCCGCGGTGGCCGGCCATACGCTGGAACCGCTGCTGCAGAGCGGCGACGCGAACGGGCGCGAGGTGCTGCGCGCGGCCCTCAAGGCGCGCGCCGATGTCACCCGGCTGCTGCAGTGCCGCCACCACGACGGCTCGCTGTACTGGTGCCAGCTGCATGTGGCGCCGGTTCGCAGCGATGGCGGCGTCAGCCACCACGTGTGCGTGCTGAGCGACATGACGGAGCTGATCAACTACCAGGCCCAGCTCGAGCACCAGGCCAACCACGACGCGCTGACCCAGCTGCCCAACCGCCACCTGTTCAGCGACCGGCTGGAGCAGGCGCTCAGCTACGCGCGCCGCTACGGCCACGCGGTGTGGGTGGTGTTCATCGACCTGGACAACTTCAAGCTGGTGAACGACAGCCTGGGCCACCAGGCCGGAGACCAACTGCTGCGCACCGTGGCCGGCCGGCTGCGCGCCTGCGTGCGCGCCAGCGATACGGTGGCGCGGCTGGGCGGCGACGAGTTCATGCTGTTGCTGCTGGGCGGCAGCGAGGTGGCGCTGCCGCAAGGCCTGCTGCAGAACGTGCTGGAGAGCGTGGCCGCGCCGGTGCCGCTGGGCGAAACCGAGGTGGCCATCACCTGCAGCATCGGCGTGAGCGCCTTCCCGGCCGACGGCGACGACGGCCAGCTGCTGCTCAAGCACGCCGACATCGCCATGTACCGCGCCAAGGAAACGGGCCGCAACCAGGCGCAGTTCTACGAGCCGGCCATGCAGGCGCGGGTGGCCGAGCGGGCCGCCATCGAGATGGAGCTGCGCTACGCGCTGCCGCGCCAGGAACTGCGGCTGTACTACCAGCCCAAAGTGAGCCTGGAAACGGGAGCGCTGAGCGGCATGGAAGCGCTGCTGCGCTGGCCGCATCCCAGGCTGGGCATGGTGTCGCCGGACCGCTTCATCGGCGTGGCCGAAGACACCGGGCAGATCGTCGAGATCGGCCGCTGGGTGATCCGCACCGCCTGCGCGCAGGCGCGTGCCTGGCAACTGGCCGGTCAGGCGCCGCTGCGGGTGGCGGTCAACGTGTCGGCGCGCCAGTTCCGCGACCCCGGCCTGGCCGACGACATCGTGGCCGCGCTGCACGACACCGGCCTGGCGCCGCAATACCTGGAGCTGGAACTCACCGAAAGCATGATGATGCATAGCATCAGCGAGGTGCTGGCCACCGTAACGCGCCTGAAGGGCCTGGGCATCGCGCTGTCGATCGACGACTTCGGCACCGGCTATTCCAACCTGTCCTCGCTCAAGCTGCTGCCGCTGAGCCAGCTGAAGATAGATCAGTCCTTTGTGCGCGACATGCTGGACCAGCCCAATGTGTCGGCCATTGTGCGCTCGGTGATCGCGCTGGGCCACAGCCTGGGCTTCAGCATCATCGCCGAAGGGGTGGAGACCGAGGCGCAGCTGGCCTATCTGCGCTCCTGCGGCTGTGACGAGATCCAGGGCTACTATTTCAGCCGGCCGCTCGACACCGACGCCTTCACCGCGCTGCTGCAAAGCGGGCGGCGGCTGGTGCTGCCGGGCGCGCCCGACCCGGCGCAGCGCACCTTGCTGCTGCTGGACGACGAGCCGCACGTGCTGACCGCGCTCAAGCGCATGCTGCGGGTGGACGGCTACACCATCCTCACCGCGCAGAGCGCGCGCGACGCCTTTGACCTGCTGGCGCTGCATCCGGTGCAGGTCATCATCAGCGACCAGCGCATGCCGGAAATGAACGGCACGGAATTCCTGCGGCGCGTCAAGCAGCTGTATCCGGACACGGTGCGCATCATCCTGTCAGGCTATGCCGAGCTGGAGACGCTGATCAGCGCCATCAACACCGGCGAGATCTACCGCTTCTTCACCAAGCCGTGGGACGAGGAAGGGCTGCGCGCCAGCTTGCGCGAAGCGTTCCGCTACCAGGCGCTGATGCGCGGCGGAGCCAAAGACGGCGCGACAGCCGTCAGCCAGTTCAGCCCGCCGCCTCCCGGGGCGGCGCCGCCAGTGCGCTGAAGGCGTCCAGCAGAATGCGCGCGCGGAACGGTTTGACGATCACGCGGCTGACGGCGCGCTGGCGCAGCGCCGCCAGCAGTTCGCCGGTGCAGTTCACGGCCAGCACGGCGATCGGCATGCTGCGGCTGCTGACCGTGTCGCCTTCGCGGATTTGGTCCAGCAAGCCCAGGTCGTACGCGTCGCCGGCGTTGATGGCGATGATGGCGCCGGCAAAGCTGTGCTGGCGCAGCATCTGCCGCGCCAGCGCAGGACTGGCCGCTTCGTGGATGTCGGCCAGGCCGAGCGCGCGCGCGGTCAGCGCCACGGTCCGGCGCAGCATGGTTTCCGGCTCGACCAGCAGCATGGGCAGTGCGCGCGGTTCAGGCATGGGGAACCTCCGCCTCTGCTTGCGATTGCAGTTCCTGCATGACCAGGCCGCGCAGCGTGGACAGGATGGCCATCTCCACGTCGTCCAGCCGGCGCGGCCTGGTGTCGATGATGCACAGGGTGCCCAGCGCGTAGCCGTTGGGCAGCAGCAGCGGGGCGCCGGCATAGAAGCGGATGTGGGGCGGGCCGGTCACCAGCGGATTGTCGGCGAAGCGCGGATCGGCCAGCGCATCCGGCACCACCATGATCTCGGCGCGCAGGATGGCGTGGCTGCAAAACGACACGTCGCGGCCGGTTTCGCAGGCCGTCAGGCCGACACCGGACTTGAACCATTGGCGGTCGCTGTCGATCAGCGACATCAGGGCGATCGGCACGTCGAACTCGGCGGCGGCAAACTCGATCACGCGGTCGTAGCGTTCTTCGCGCGGCGTGTCCAGGATCAGCAAGGCGTACAGCGCAGCGATGCGCTCGGCTTCGTTGGGCGGGGTGGGGGCTGCAAGCATGGATAAGTTCCCATCTGGCGGTGCGTCCGCGGGTGCATCTACTTTACACCGGCGTTACAAATTAGTCAGCCCATTTGCGTTGGACTTCTGGCAATATTCCTTTGAGATTAATGATGGGGGAAGGTATGCGACAAGCGGGACTGGGACAATGGATCAAGCGCATCGTGCTGGCGCTGCTGTTGTTGCTGGCAATGGTGGGCCTGGGCCTGTGGTTCTTCCTGCGCGGCAGCCTGGCGCAGCTTGACGGGCGGCGCAGCGCGCCCGGCCTGTCCGGCACCGCCAGCGTGGTGCGCGACGGCCAGGGCGTGCCCACCATCAGCGGCAGCGACCGCAAGGACGTGGCCTACGCCACCGGCTTCGTCCACGCCCAGGACCGCTACTTCCAGATGGACCTGCTGCGCCGCGTGGCCTCGGGCGAGTTGGCCGAACTGTTCGGCGCGCGCGCGCTGCCGATGGACAGGGAGCACCGCCTGCACCGTTTCCGCGCGCGCGCCGAAGCCGCGCTGCAGGCCATGCCGGCCGCCGACCGCCAGCTGCTGGAGCGCTACGTGGCCGGCGTGAACGACGGCTTGAACAACCTGGGAACGCGGCCGTTCGAGTACGCGCTGATACGGGTGAGCCCGCGTCCCTGGAGCGCGGCCGATTCGCTGCTGGTGTTCTGGGCCATGTATTTCGACCTGCAGGGCAACCTGGAGGGGCGCGAACTGGCGCGCGGCTGGCTCAGGGAGCACGCCACGCCGGAGCAACTGGCCGTGCTGCTGCCGGAATCGACCCAGTGGGACGTGCCGCTGGACGTGCCGGCCAACCTGGCAACCGATCAGGCGGCCAGTCGGGCAAACCATCTGCCAACGAACCTGCCGCAGGCTGCGGCAGCCGCGCCGGCGCCGGGCGCGCCGTTCCCCGACCAGGCGCCCGCCTGGTGGGGCAAATCCGCCTCACCGGAGGGCGCCGCATCGGGCCGGGTCGCCGCGCTCGACGGCCGCGATGGCGCGCAATGGCACGGCATGGTGGGCAGTAACAACTGGGCTGTGGCGGGCAGCCGCAGCCAGGGCGGCGGCGCCATCGTGGCCGACGATATGCACCTTGGCATCCAGCTGCCGCACATCTGGTACCGCGCCGTGCTGATGGTGCCGGACGGGCACGGCGCCACGCGCCGCGTGGCCGGCGTGACCCTGCCCGGCGTGCCGCTGGTGGTGGTCGGCAGCAATGGCCACGTGGCCTGGGGCTTCACCAACAGCTACGGCGACTACGCCGACCTGGTGACGCTGGAAACGGACCCGGCCCATCCGGGCAAGCTGCGCACGCCGGCCGGCTGGGAGACCCCGGTGGCGCACCAGGAGTCCATCCTCGTCAAGGACGCCGCCAGCGAGACCTTCGTGGTGCGCGAAACCTCGCTGGGGCCGGTGCGCGAAGTGGCGGGGCGCAGCTACGCGCTGCACTGGGTGGCGCACGCCAGGGGCGCGGTCAATTTCGTGGCCGCCGGACTGGAGACGGCCAGCACGGTGGACGACGCGCTGGCCGTGGCCAACCGCTCCGGCCTGCCGGCGCAGAATTTCGTGGCCGGCGACAGCAAGGGCAATATCGGCTGGACCATCGCCGGTCCGCTGCCGCGCCGCGCGCAGCCCGGCCTGGCTTCGACCTTCCCCCTGGCGGGCGAGACGCAGGCGGCCGGCTGGAACGGCCTGCTCTCGCCGGACGCCTATCCTGCGGTGCGCAATCCAGCCGACGGCCAGCTCTCCACCGCCAACAGCCGCCAGCTGATGGGCGCCGGCCACGGCAAGCTGGGCGACGGCGGCTTCGACCTCGGCGCGCGCGCGCACCAGGTGCGCGGCGCCGTGGCCGCGCTGGGCGCGAAGACCGACGAGCAGGGCGTGTACAGCGTGGCGCTGGACGACCGCGCGCTGTTCATGGCCGGCTGGCGCGACCGCGCGCTGGCCGCGCTGGACGACCAGGCGGTGGCCGCCGGGGACGCCCGGGGCGCGCAGCGCGCTGCGGCGCGCGAGCTGCTGCGCAAGAGCTGGAGCGGCCACGCCAGCGTGGAGTCGGTGGGCTACCGCATCTCGCGCTCCTTCATGTGGTCGCTGTACGAGCTGCTGTACGGCGGCGCCAGCGCGGAGATGGGCAAGCTGGCCGGTAAAGCGGACATGGCGGCGGCCAGCTCGCGCTGGCCGGTGGTGGTGGCGCGCCTGCTGGACGAGCAGCCGGCCGGCTGGCTGCCGCCGCAATACGCCAGCTGGAAGGAACTGCAGCTGGCCGCCATCGACCACGCCGTGGCCGAGCTGACCAGGGATGGCAAGCCGCTGGCCGGTGCCACCTGGGGCGAGCGCAACAGGCAGGAGATCGCGCATCCGATCGCCTCAGCCGCGCCGGCGCTGCGGCGCTGGCTCACCGCGCCGGCCGACCCGCTGCCAGGCGACAGCCACATGCCGCGCGTGGCGGGCCGCAAGTTCGGCCAGTCCGAGCGCATGGTGGTCTCGCCGGGCAAGGAAGAACAGGGCATCTTCAACATGCCGGGCGGGCAGAGCGGCCATCCGCTGTCGCCGTTCTTCCTGGCCGGCCACGCGGACTGGGTGAGCGGCAAGCCCACGCCTTTCCTGCCCGGTGCCGCACGGCACACGCTGACGTTCGTGAAGCCGTAAGACCGGCGCGGCCGGTCGATTCTCGCGTCGGCGCACGGTTGTCGCCGTGTGCCCATTCCCGCGCCGCGTTGCGCCGGCGCTGCGGGACGACGCCGGGCGCGCCACATATTTCTGTTGACTGCCGGCCCATGATTGCCTATCATCGCTAAAAATGACAACGTTGGACATTTTGCGGTTCGACGGCGCCAAATCAAAAAACAGCAACAGAGGAGACGGTGTGGCAACGATTCATGATGTCGCCGAAAAGGCGGGCGTTTCTATCAAAACGGTGTCGCGTGTACTGAATGGCGGCACCGAGGTGTCCGAAAAGACCCGCAGCCGCATTGAGCAGGCCATGCGGGCGCTGGAGTTCACGCCTTCGGCCGCAGCCCGCATGCTGCGCGGACGGCCTACCGGCCTCGTTGCCGTGATTGCCGAACAGCTGACCACCACGCCCGATTCCACCGAGATCATCAAAGGGATACAGCAAGTCTGCGAGCAGATGGGCAAAGTGCTGCTGATCGGGGAAACCGGCGGCCACGCCGATGTGGCGGACCGGTTGGTGGCCGACCTGCGCGAGCGCCGTGTCGAGGCGATTCTGTTTGCCACGCCGTTCCACCGCCAGGTTGAGCTGGCGCTGCCGCTGGGGGGCACGCCCGCCGCGCTGGCCAACTGCTTCGAGGCGGCCGGGCGCTATATGCAGGTGGTGCCGGACGACGAGAGCGGGGGCTACGCCGCCGCGCAAATCGTGCTGCAGGCCGGCCACCGCAAGGTCGCCTTTCTGCAACTGATACCAGGCATGGTGGCAACCGGGCTGCGGCTGCGCGGCTTCCACCAGGCGATGCGCGAGCATGGCGTCAAGCCGAATGCCGAATGGCTGATCCACGGCGCCGAAGCCGATGACGCCAATGAGTTCGCGCATCTGTCCGGCGCGGTCGAGCGCCTGTTCGCCAGCGCGGAACGGCCAACGGCCATCCTGTGCGGTAACGACAAAATGGCCATGCGCGTCATTTTCATCCTGCAGCGGCGCGGCCTGCGCGTGCCGGCCGATGTCTCCATCGTCGGCTTCGATGATTTCCGGCTGATTTCGGAAGCGCTCGACCCGGGCCTGACCACGGTGGCCCTGCCATACCGCGAGATCGGCGAACTGACCGGACGTTACGTGCTGGACCCGGGCGCCCAGCCGGCCGGCACGGTGCGGGTGCCTTGCCTGCCGGTGATGCGCGGCACGGTAGCGGCGCCGCCGGCCAAGGAGCGGCCATGAAGCGTGCTCTGAGCGTGTCGCTGGCCGCGCTGGCCGTACTGGCCGCGCCCGGGCCCGGCTTGGCGGCGCCGGTGGAAATCAAACTTTGGCGCCATGACACCGGCGACCTGGAAATGGCGGCGGGCCGGGCTGCAGTCGAGCGCTTCAACCGCTCGCAGCCGCGCTGGAAGGTCGTGGTCGAAGCGATCCCGCAGGGCTCGTACACGGAATCCATCACGGCCGCCTCGATGGTAGGCCAGCTGCCCTGCATCATCGCGCTGGACCAGCCCACCGTCCCCAATTTCGCCTGGGCCGGCCACGTGCGCCCGCTCGACGCGCTGCTGCCAGCAGATGCCGTGGCCCGGCTGCTCGAGGGCGGGCGCGGCACGTACAAAGGACAGCTGTACAGTGTCGGCCAGCTGGACGTGGTGCTGGTCTTGTTCGCGCGCCGCTCGCAGTTGGCCGCCCTGGGCATGCGCGCCGCGACGATGCAGCAGCCGTACACGGCGGCGGAGTTCCACGGCCTGCTGGCGCAGGCCAGGCGCAGCGGCCGTTTCCGCTTTCCGCTGGACCTGAACGCCCGCTTCACCGGCGAATGGTACAGCTACGCGTTCTCGCCCTGGCTGCAAAGCGCCGGCGCCGACCTGATCGACCGGACCGGCTACGTGCGCGTTGACGGTGTACTCAACAGCGACGCGGCGGTTGGCGTCGGCCGCTATTATGGCCGCCTGTTCAAGGACAAACTCGCCGAGCGCAATCCCGCCGACGACAAGGCGTTCGAACAGGGCCGCGTGCTGTTCCACTACACCGGCTCGTGGAAAGCGCGGCAGTACAGCGAGCGCTTCGGCGGCGACCTGCTGGTGATGCCGCCGCCCGACTTCGGCCACGGCCCCAAGATCGGCGCGGCCTCCTGGCAATGGGGCATCACGCGCAGCTGCAAGCAGGCGGAGGGTGCGGCGGCTTTTCTCACGCATCTGATCTCGCCGCAGGAAATCGCCGCCGCCTCGCGCACCACCGGCCTGGTGCCGGTCAGCGCCGAGGGCGCGGCGCTGACGGAGCACTACCGGCCCGACGGCGACTGGCGCCTGTACTTCGAATTTGCCAGGCGCTATGCCGTGGCGCGCCCGGCCAGCCCGGCCTATCCGGCGCTGTCCTCGGCCTTCGAGAAGGCCATGGCCGACATCCGCAGCGGCAAGGATGCCGCCGAGGCGCTGGACCAGGCGGTCGATGCGATGGAACACAATATCTCGCGCAACAACGGTTACGGCTACAGCCTGGCGGCGCGCAAATCCGGAGGTGGCTTATGAAACGCAAACTTGGCCAGGACAGCCCGGTCGCGGTGGCGCTGTTCGCCTCGCCGGCGCTGCTGCTGTTCCTGCTGTTTGTCGCGCTGCCGATGCTGTTCGCCGCCGCCGCCACGCTGACCAACCACCGCCTGATGTCGCCCGAGCCGACGCAGTACGTCGGTCTCGACAACTACCGCCGCCTGCTGGCGCTGGAACTGGTGGCGGTCGCGCCGCTGGAACCCGGCCCCGGCGGGGAAGTGCGCTATCCGACCTGGCGCCAGATCCGCAAGCAGCATCCCGGCCTGGCGGGCTACCGTGACGCTTTCCATCTTGATGCCGGCGGCAGGCGCATCGTGCTGGCCGCCACCGATCCGCTGTTCTATCGTTCGCTGGTCAACACCTTCCTGTTTGCCGTGCTGGTGCTCCCGTTGCAGTGCGGTGCGGCGCTCGGGCTGGCGCTGCTGGTGAACCAGAAGATCCGGGGCCGCATCTTTTTCCGCACCGTCTATTTTGCGCCGGTCGTCACATCCATGGTGGTGGCGTCCATCGTGTGGGCCTTCATGCTCAACACCGACCGCGGCATGCTCAACGAACTGCTGCGCGGCCTGCTGAACGACCCCAACGCCGGGCCCGACTGGCTGGGCGACAGCCGCTACGCCTTGCCCGCCATCGCGCTGATGTCGGCCTGGCAGGGCGCGGGTTTCCAGATGCTGGTGTTCCTGGCCGGACTGCAGTCGATCTCGCCCGAACTGTACGAGGCGGCCACGCTGATGGGCGCCAATGCCTGGCAGCGCTTCGTGCACGTCACATTGCCGGGGCTGCGCAACACCATCATCTTCGTGCTGGTGTCGACCACGCTGCTCGCCTTCGGCCTGTTCACCCAGGTCGATGTGATGACATCCGGCGGCCCGCTCGATTCGACGTCGACGGTGGTGTACCACGCCGTGCGCAGCGGCTTCAAGGAGCAGGACATCGGCTACGGCTCGACCATCACGCTGGTGTTCTTTGTCATCGTTCTGGCGCTGTCGGCGCTGCAGCGGATGCTGGTATCGAAAGGAGAGGGCAAATGAATCCGGTATTGCTTACTCAAGCCTGGCGCAAAGGCCTGCGCGACGCTGTGCTGTTCCTCGGCATGAGCGCGGTCGGTATCGTGTTCATCGCACCGCTGCTGTTCATGTTCATCTCGTCGTTCAAGAATGACGACGCGATCTTCGCCAACCTGAATAGCTGGTCCGCCTACCTGCCGTCGGCAGATTGGTCGATGCACAATTACAGCGCCGTGTTCGAAAAGAGCGACCTGCCGCGCTTCCTGCGCAACTCCGCGCTGATCGCCGCGCTGGTCGTCGTTGGCGGCATCCTGGTCAACAGCATGCTGGCTTTCTCGATCGCGCGCATGCGCTGGCGCGGCCGCCAACTGGCGTTGGCGCTGGTGGTGGCGATGGTGATCGTGCCTTTCGAGGTGATCGCGATTCCGTTGCTGTCGCTGGTGGCGCGCCTGCCGTGGCCGGGCTTCGAGCACGGACAACTGGTGCTGCACACCGGCTGGTTCAACAGCATCCACGTGCAGGTGATCCCGTTCCTGGCCAACGCCTTCTGCGTCTTCCTGTTCTACCAGTTCTTCCGCGACATCCCGCGCGAGCTGGACGAAGCCGCCAAGATGGACGGTGCCGGACCGTGGACCATTTACGCGCGGATCATCATGCCCAACAGCGGCCCGGTGATCGCCACTGCCGCTATCGTGCTGTTCATCTCGGCGTGGAACCAGTACCTGTGGCCGATCATGGTGATCCAGGGCGAGGCGTTCCGGCCGGTGCAGCCAGGCATACAGCAATTCTTCGGACGCACCAATTCGTGGGGCCAGATCATGGCCTACGCATCGGTGATTACTCTCCCCGTGCTCGCGGTGTTCCTGGCCTTCCAGCGGCAGTTCGTCGCCTCGGTGGCAGGCGCCGGCGTCAAGGGCTAACTTTGGAAGCATCATGACATTACAAATCAGCGACAAATATATCTGGGACTTCTGGCACTTCGAGGAAGAGGGCGAGCAGCACCTGTTCTTCCTGCAGGCCGACCGCGCCATCGGCAATCCGGACCTGCGGCACTGGAACGTGTCGATCGGCCACGCGGTGTCGCCGGACCTGCGCAGCTGGACGCCGCTGGGTACCGCTTTCGGTCCGCAGGCCGGCCCCGCATGGGACGACTACACCACCTGGACCGGCTCCGTCATCAAGGCCGAGGGCCGTTATCACCTGTTCTACACCGGCACCTGCCGCGCCGAGAACGGCCTGCGCCAGCGCATCGGCCACGCCGTGGCGGACAGCATCGACGGCCCGTGGCAGCGCGTCGGCAGCGGCCTGGCGCTGGACCTGGACCAGCGCTGGTACGAGGAATATGAGGAAGGGCGCTGGCACGACCGGGCGCTGCGCGATCCCTGGGTGCTGGCCGAGAAAATCGACGGCCTGTATCACATGTTCTACACCGCGCGCCGCAACGATGGGCCGCTATACGAACGCGGCGTGATCGGCCACGCCGTCTCGGCCGACCTGATCCGGTGGGAAGCTGCCGCGCCGGTGTATGCGGGCGGCCATTACGGCCAGCTTGAGGTGCCGCAGGTGTTCGAGCGCGATGGCCGCTGGTACTGCGTATTCTGCAATATCGCCGCGCACTGGTCGCCGGCAATGCGCGCGCAGCACCAGGGCGGCGTATCGGGCACCCAC
The DNA here is from genome assembly GCF_001425045.1 of Massilia sp. Root351. GTDB lineage: Bacteria > Pseudomonadota > Gammaproteobacteria > Burkholderiales > Burkholderiaceae_D > Rugamonas. The sequence goes on from NZ_LMDJ01000006.1 coordinate 103,441, forward strand.
TACCTGGTGGCCGACCATCCGCTCGGGCCATGGCAGCCGGCGCCGGGTTTCCTCGACGGCGACGCGCCGTGCCGCCGCTACGCCGGCAAGATCCTGCGCGACCCTGTCACCGGCGGGGACTGTTTGATGGCGTTCGAGGACACCGGGCCCGACGGCCGGTTCGCTGGCCGCATCTGTGACCCGCTTCCGTTGCGGCTGGAGGCCGGCCTGTACGCCGTCGACGATATTTTGGCCGAGAAATGACAACGATAGACATCGTCCGATAATGAAAACAGACGGAGGAGACACGATGAATCACAAGCACCGATGGCGCCTTGTTGCGGCCTTGCTGCTGGCGGCCTGCCCAGGCTCCGGCCTGGCCGGCGCGCCGCAGCTGGCGTACTGGAGCCTGGACGAGCAAGGCGGCAAGCGGGCCATGGAGTCCGTGTCCGGACGGTACGATCCGGTCAACTATGTGTTTAACCGCGCGCGCTTCAAGCCCGATTCCGCGCCGCTGTGGCGCACGGCGGGCAGCTGCATCCACGGCGGCTGCCTGCTGTTCGACGGCTATTCGACCGACATTGCCGCACCAGCACTGGCCCCGGCCCAGCTGGCGCAAGGCTTCACGCTCGGCGCCTGGGTTGCGCCGCACGCGTTTGAATGGGGCGATGGCGGCCACTACTCGGCCTTCCTGAGCCAGTTCGATGCGCATGCACGGCAGGGCTTCTCGTTCGGCATGCAGCGCTTCGGCGCCTGGGGCATCAAGCTCGGGTTCGGCAGTGCGATCATGGATGTGCGTGTCCGGGACCGCAAGCTGCCGCGCGACACCTGGTCGCACGTGGCGGCCAGTTACGATCCCGCCCGGCGCCGCGTGGCATTGTTCCTCAACGGCGAGCAGGTAGCCGATGCCGCCGCACCGGGGGAAGGCGAGTTTGGCCTGCCGCAGCAGCCGCTGACGATAGGCCGGCATTCGCAGCCGGAACAGGTGGGCGGCGTGTTCAAGCTGAACACATTCCTCGGCCTGATGGATGAAGTGAGGATCGCCGCCGGCCCTTCGGACGCCGCCGCCGTCGCCAGCGGCGTCAAGGCCGACCTGGCCCGGCACGGCGGCAAGGCGCCGCAGCCATCGCTGGCGGACATGCGCGTTCCGCGGTCCGTGTTCGAGGGCGACCGCCATCGTCCGCGCTACCACCTGATGCCGGACGCGGGCTGGATGAACGAACCGCATGCGCCGCTCTATTACGGCGGGCAGTACCACCTGTTCTTCCAGAAAAACCCCTTCGGCCCTTTCTGGCACCAGATCCACTGGGGACACTGGACCAGTCCGGACATGGTGCATTGGCGCGAGCTGCCAATTGCGCTGGCGCCCGAGGATGACGGCCTGGCGACCGACGGCGTCTGGTCCGGCAGCGCCACGTACGCGGCGGACGGCTCGCCGGTGCTGTTCTTCACTGCCGGGAACGACAGCGCCAAGCCGAACCAGCGCACCGGCATGGCCACGCCGAGCGATCTGCGCGACCCGGACCTGGCACGCTGGAACAAATATCCGGTGCCGGTCACGCTGCAGGCGCCAGGACAGGGGCGGCACGGCGAATTTCGCGATCCCTTCGTGTTCCGCGACCCCGCGCGCCAGAGCTGGTTCCAGCTGGTGGGCTCGTCGCTGCCCGGCGGCAGTGGCACTGCGCTTGTTTATGAGTCGGCCGATTTGCGCAGCTGGACGCCGCGCGGCCCGCTGTTCTCCATCGACGCCAAGCGCTTCCCCGGCTTCGACGCAACCTGGGAGCTGCCGGTGCTGCTGCCGGTCGGTAAAGGCAGGGATGGACGCGAGCGCCACGTTTTCCTGAACGACGTGCGCGGCCAGGCCTATTACTGGACCGGCGTGTTCGATGCGAAAAACGCGCGCTTCACGCCGGATCTGGAGCAGCCGCGTACCTTCGATGTGGGCCAGGGCCATTTTTCGGGCCCGAGCGGCTTCGTCGATCCGAAGACCGGGCGCAGCATCGTGTTCTCCATCGCCCAGGGCGAGCGCACGCTGCAGGATGAATGGGACGCCGGCTGGGCGCACAACGGCGGCCTGCCGGTTACGTTGTCGCTGGGCGCCGACGGCGAACTGCGGATTGCGCCGATCAGCGAGCTGGCCGCCCTGCGCCGCCGGCAGTTGCTCGACTTGCGCAACGCCAGTGTGGCCGAGGCCGCCGCCGCACTTGCGGCCATCCGCGGCGATGCGCTGGAAGTCGAGCTTGAGCTGGCGCCGTCCTCCGAGGCGGGCAAGCGCGGCATGAGCCTGCGGGTGGCGCCGGGCCGCGCCGAAGCGACCGAGCTGTACCTGGACACCGCGCGCGGCCGGCTGGAGATCGACCGCACGCGCAGCGCGAGCGGGCAGGCGTACGGCATCCAGGGCGGGGCGCTGGATCTGCAGGACGAAGCGCTGCGCATGCGGATATTTCTCGACCGGTCGATGGTCGAGGCGTATGTCAACGAACGCAAGAGCCTGACCAGCCGGATTTATCCGGCGCGCGCGGACGCCGACGGACTGGAACTGCTGGCCGCAGCCGGCGACCGCGTCGTTGTGCTCAAGGTCTGGGCCATGGGCCCAGCGGAAAAAGGAAACTGAGATGGCATCCATAGCATTGCAGGGCGTCGGCAAGACGTACCCTGGCAAAGAGGCGCACTATATTTTGCGCGACGTCGGCTTCACCATCGGAGACGGCGAGTTCGTGGTCCTGGTCGGACCGTCCGGCTGCGGCAAGTCGACGCTGCTGCGCATGATTGCCGGGCTCGAGGAGATCAGCGCGGGCGAGATCAGCATCGCCGGCCAGTGCGTCAACCAGACGCCGCCAGCCAGGCGCGGCCTGGCCATGGTGTTCCAGAGTTACGCCTTGTATGCGCATATGACGGTGTTCGACAATATCGCCTTCGGCTTGAAGCTGGCGCGCGTTCCCAAGGCGGAGATCAAAGCCTCGGTGCAGGCGGTGGCAAAGATGCTGCAAATGGAGCATCTGCTCGAGCGCCGGCCGCCGCAGCTGTCGGGCGGGCAGCGGCAGCGGGTGGCCATCGGCCGCGCCATCGTGCGCAAGCCGCGCGCCTTCCTGTTTGACGAGCCGCTCTCCAACCTGGACGCCGCATTGCGCGCCGACATGCGGGTGGAAATCGCGCGGCTGCACCGCCAGCTAGGCGCCACCATGGTCTACGTCACGCACGACCAGGTTGAAGCCATGACGCTGGCGGACCGCATCGTGGTGCTGGGGCCGGCGGGTGTGCAGCAGATCGGCGCGCCCATGCACCTGTACGACCGGCCGGCCAACGTGTTCGTGGCCGGCTTTATCGGCAGCCCCAAGATGAACCTGGCGCCCGGCACGCTGGACCCGGCGGGCCGCTTGTGGCTGGGGAACGCCGCGCTGGCATGGCAGGCGCCGGCCGGCGCGCCGGCACAGCTGACCATCGGCATTCGTCCCGAGCATCTGCAGCCCGATCCGGACGGTGTCATCGACGGGCAAGTGCTGCTGGTCGAGCGGCTCGGTGCGGAGTCGTATGTGCACCTGGCGGTCGCTGGGCTGGACAAGCCGCTGATGGTGGTTGTGCAGGACCTGCCGCCGGCCGCTGGGGCGCGCTGGCGCGTCAGTCCGGTGATCGGGCGGCTCCATGTGTTCGACCAGGACGGGCGCCGCATCGAGGCGGGCGCGCCGGCAACCAATGCAGCCGCCGATGCGGCGGGCTTACCGGAGGTAGCATGATTATCGTGTGCGGAGAAGCACTGTTCGACCTGTTCAACGACGGCGACACGGCCGGCGGCTACGCGCTGTCGGCGCGTGTCGGCGGTTCGCCGTTCAACCTGGTGATCGGCCTGGCGCGGCTGGGCCTGCGTCCGATGTTCTTCGGCGGCCTGTCGGCCGATATGTTCGGCCGCAAGCTGGCCAGCACGCTGGAGAGTGAAGGCGTCGATCTGTCCTGCGCCCCGAGACCGCCCGCGTCAACCGCCCTGGTCACCATCGATCTGGACCAGGCGGGGGTGCCAAGTTATGCGCTGTACGGCACGGCGACGGCCGAACGGGCGGTGGCGCTGTCCGACCTGGCGCGGGTGCCGGCCGATGCCGCCGCCATCCACGTCGGATCGTACTGCATGGTGGTCGAGCCGGTCTGCAGCGCCTTGCGGGCACTGGTCTCGCAGCGGCATGGGCGCAGCCTGATTGCCTTCGATCCCAACGTGCGCCTGACGATACAGCCCGAGCGAGAGGCCTGGACCCGGGCGGTGGCGTGGATGCTGCCGCGCACCGATCTGCTGAAGATCAGCGACGAGGATTTGCATCTTCTCTATCCGGAACTGGCGCCGCAAGAATTCATCGCCATTGCGTTGCGGGCCGGCGTGGCGCTGGTGGTGGTCACGCGCGGCGGCCGCGGCGTGCTGGCGGCGACGGCGGCGCTGGCGCCGTTCGAACTGCCGGCGCCGCAGGTCGAGGTGGCCGATACGGTGGGCGCCGGCGATACCTTTCAGGCTGCGCTGCTGTCCCATCTGTCACGGCATGGCTTGCTCACGCGCGCCGCGCTGCAAGGCATGGATGCGGCGCAGTTGCGGGCCGCGCTCACTTTCGCCGGTTCGGCGGCGGCCATCACCTGTTCCCGGCGCGGCGCGGACATGCCGCGCCTGAAGGAGGTGCTGATCGGCGAATGAATCACCGTAGCTGGCATGACAACGTTGGACAACACGAAAATCGCCGGGCCGTCCCAAGCGGCCTGATAATCATAAAAGGAGACGCAGCATGAACTATTCGATCACCCGCTACATCAGCCGCTCTGCGGCACTGGCCATCTGCCTGGCGCCGGCGCTGGTGTTTGCGCAGCAGCAGGGCAGCGCCGGCACGGCGTCGCCTGCCGCCCCTGCCGCCGCGCAGGCGCCCGCCGACGGGGCCGGCGCCGATCCATCCACGGTGGTCATCGTCACCGGGGTGACCAAGACCACCACCAAGAAGAACGCCACCTTCTCGATCAATACGCTGGGCAGCGAAGAAATCCAGCGCCTGGCGCCCATGAGCACGGCCGACCTGCTGGCCAACTTCCCGGGCATCTACTCCGAGGGCAGCAGCGCCGGCGAGGCCAGCAACAACATCACCGTGCGCGGCCTGCCCGTTACCGGCGGCTTCCGCTATGCGCCGCAGCTGGTGGACGGCCTGCCGGCCTACGAGGAACCCGAGGCGCCGTTCATGAACAATGACGTCTTCGTGCGCGACGACCTGATGACCGAGAGCGTGGAAGTGGTGAAGGGCGGCCCGGGCGGCATCCTGTATTCGAACGGCCTGGGCGCCACCGTCAACCATGTGACGCGCACCGGCGGCGACCGCCTGGCCGGCGGCTACAAGGCGGAATACGCGGACTACGGCTTTCTGCGCCAGGACGCCTTCATTTCCGGCCCGCTCGGCGCCAACCTGACCGGGGCCGTGGGGGGCTTCTACCGCCGCAGCGACGGCGTGCGCGACACCGGCTACACCGCCGACCGCGGCGGCCAGGTGCGGGGCAACCTGGTCTACACCAGCGACGACCGCAAGACCACCGCCCGCGTCGACGCGCTGCTGATCAACGACCGCACCGCCTTCTTCCAGAACCTGCCGATCTCGGTGCCGCGCTTCAGCAACCCGGGCACGCCGGCCAACCCGACCAAAATCGACCAGGACACGATACAGCCGCTGGGCATCGATTTCGCGCATGGCACCACCGCCTCGCCGTACAACCGCCGGTTCAACATGCTGGGCGAGTACGGCACCCGCACCATCGACCAGGCCGACGGCATCCATCCGAACTTCAAGATGTTCACCTTGAGCGGCTCGCAGGAGTTCGCGGACGGCTGGAAGCTGTCGGCAGGGCTGCGCCATACCGCCGGCAGCAGCGGCTTCAACGCCGTCTTCACCGGCAATGACACGGCAAGCGCCACCAATTTCCTCAACGCCCGCTTCCAGAACGACGTGATCTCGCCGGCGCACGGCGCCGCGCTGGGCTGCAACCTGAACAACGCCAAGTTGATCGGTTACTTCAACGTCCCAGCCGGCAACGCCTGCGCCGCGTTCGCCAACATCAGCCGCGAGGACTTCGTCAAGAAATACGCCAAGGCGGCCGGCGTGGCGGGGCGCTACCTGAACGACGGTTCCGCCGTGCCGGGCTCGGTCAACTTGAACTTCCAGGTGCCCTTCATTGCCGACGTGGATGCCGCCAGCACCTCGCTCGACCTGAAAACGCAGAAGTCGTTTGAGCTCAAGGGCTCGCACGACGTGACCTTCGGCCTCTACAAGAGCCGCTACAGCTATGCGCCCAACTTCCAGGCCGGCCTGCTGGTCACCGACGTGACGGCGCAGTCGCGGCCGGTGGACCTGGTCGTGGTCGATGCGCAGGGCCGGCAGGTGGGCCCCAGCTTGACTTCCGGCAGCGCGATCCTGCCAGGCTGGTTCGGTTTCGTCAGCCAGATCCACGGCGACGGCAACGCGGCCTACCTGCTCGACCACTGGGAAACCATGGGCAACAGGCTGAAAATGGACGTCGGCGTGCGCTGGCAGGACTTGAAGGCCGGGGTATCGCGGCGCGACCGCAACGTCAGCACCGACCTGACGCCGTCCAGCGTGGTGGCCGGCTCCACCCAGGACACCACGGCCGACAACGAAATCAGCCTGCCGGGCGATCCGCATACGCTCAACAAGACCTACCATGGCCTGGGCTGGTCGGTGGGCGCCAACTACAGCTTCAGCAAGGCGTTCGCCGTGTACGGACTGGCGTCGAAGTCGTTCCGCCTGCCCAGCCTGCAGGACTTGAATGACCTGAGCACCGCCGCAGCCACGGTGGTCAACGGCAAGACCGTGGAGATCGATGCGGTCGAGAGCATCCGGCAATACGAGATGGGCCTGCGTTACCTGACGCGCGGCTTCGGCGCCTCGGTGGCTGCGTTCTACAACAACTTCTCGCCGCGCAGCTCAGTCAATATCTACCGCGACATCGCCTCGGCCAGCTGTGCAACGCAGGGCGGTGTGACCCAGATCAACTCCTGCCCCGAGGTGGCGCAGCTGTACAAGCGCGGCGTGCGCAACATCGGCGCCGAGGTGGAGCTGAGCTGGCGCCCGGCTGCGGTCGATGGCCTGGAGCTGAAGGGCAACGTGGTGCTGCAGCAGCCCAAGGTCACCGGCGCCACCTACACCATCACCCAGGAGGACAAGAACGCGCAGGGCGTGATCAGCGGCTACCACTATGTGCAGATCAGCGAAGACGGCCGCCGTCCGCGCCGCCTGCCGAAAGTGATGGTCAACTTCATGCCTTCGTACGACCTGAAGCCGCTGACCGACATTCCACTGAGCCTGTATGCGCAGGTCCAGTACTACGGCTCGCGCTTTTCGGAGGCGACCGACAGCAACGTGACGCTGTATCCGGCCTACCACATCGTCAACGCCGGCGCGCAGTACCAGCTGAGCGAGCGCTGGAAGGCACATCTGCACGTGGCCAACCTGACCAACCAGCTCTCTTTCACCGAAGGCGATCCGCTGTTCAACGACCTGCTGTCGCCGGACGGCACGCGCAACCGGGGTGTGGCCCGGCCGCTGTTCGGCCGTACCATCCGCTTCAGCATGACGTATATGTTCTGACGCCCTGCGGCGCCAGCGCGCCTTATTCCGAGGCGGCGAGGCGTGCCAGCAGGGCAGGGCGGTACTGGCGGCTGAGGGGCGCGCGGGTGCCGCCTTGCAGCAGCAGTTCGCCGTCGCCCTTGTCATCCACTTCGATGGCGGCGACGCCGGCCAGGCGCACGGCGGCGCGGCGGTGGCAGCGCTGGAAGGCGGGGCCGAGCTTGTCCAGCAGTCCCGCCAAGGTCTGGCGCAGCAGCGGGGCGCCGGCGGACGTGTGCAGGATAACGTAGTTGTCGGCGGTTTCGATCCAGGCGATATCGTCCACCTTGACGATGCGCGTGGCGCCGCGCTCGGGGATCAGTAGCTGGCGTACCGGCAGCACCGGCAGCACCGGCAGCACCGGCACGCCGCGCTGGCCGGCGAGGCGGTCGCGCAGGCGCTGCAGGGCGCGCTGCAGGCGGGGCTGGTCGTAGGGCTTGAGCAGGTAGTCGATGGCGTTGGCGTCGAAAGCGCGCACCGCGTACTCGTCATAGGCGGTGACAAACACCAGCAGCGGGGCGGGCTCGGGCAGCGAGGCGGCCACGTCGAAGCCGCCCACTTCGGGCATCCGGATGTCGAGGAAGATGGCGTCCGGCGCGAACACGGCGCCCCGTTCCAGTGCCTCCACGCCGTCGCGCGCTTCGTCGATGGCGGTGATGTCCGCTTCCTGCGCCAGCAGGCAGCGCAGCTTGTCGCGCGCCGGGCGTTCGTCGTCGACGATCAGCACCCGCATGGCAGCCTCACTTCGGCGCGCACGCCCGCAGGTGCCAGTTGCACCAGCCGCAGCGAACCCGCACCGCCATGCAGCACCGCCAGCCGCTCGCGCAGATTGCGCAGCCCGATCCCTTCGCCCGCAGCCGCGCCGCTGTTCGCGTGGTTGCCGCCGCTGCCGTTTCTGCCGGGTGCGCGGCCATCTGCGGCAGGCATGGCACTGTCGCCGGCCGCATGGCGCAGGATGCCGTTGTCGTCGTCGATGCGCAGCACCAGCTCGGCGCCGTCGCGCCGGGCGCTGATGGCGACGGCGGTAGGCTGGCGGCGCTGTTCGACAGTGTGCTTGAACACGTTCTCCAGCAGCGGTTGCATGCTCATCAGCGGCACCTGGCAGCCCAGCAGCGATTCGTCGATATCCCAGCCGATGCGCACCCGGTCCTCGAAGCGCGCGCTCATCAGCTGTGCATAGCCGCGCAGCAGGCGCAGTTCGGTGGCCAGCGGCGCCTGCTGCTGGCCCGAGTGGTCCAGCGTGGCGCGCAGCACGTCGGCCAGCTGCATCAGGGTGGCGTCGGCGCGCGCCACGTCGGTGTGCATCAGCGACGAAATGGTATTGAGCGCATTGAACAGGAAATGCGGCTGCATCTGCTGCGTGAGCTGCTGCAATTGCGCCTGCCGCAGCAGGGTGTGCGCTTGCGCCGCCCGTACGCGCTCCTCCAGCAGCGCGCGATAGGACAGCAGGCCGAACTGGATCAGCACGAACAAGCCGAAGAACACGGTGATCTTCACGTCCTCGTACACGAACACCTGCGGCCATGCCTCGTGCGTATAGCGGTCGCCAGCCAGCGCGTATACGCCGTGGCGGATGCCGAAGGCCAGCGGCACGAAGCAAAGCCAGTACACCGGCGCCCACAGCAATTGCACGCCGAACCAGCGCAGCGGAGTGCCCAGCAGGTGGTCGTAGCGCCGCGTATGCAGGCGCTGCGCCAGCATCAGCAGGGTGGCCACCAGCGCCGACGACAGTTCCCACAGCATCGGCTTCCAGACGGCCCGCTCGCCGTCGCGCAGCGCGTCCTGCACGGCGGTCAGCACCATCATGCTCCAGAACAGCAGCCAGGCGGCGCACAGGGCGTAGGCGGCGCGGCGGTTGTGTGTACGGGTGTGCATACGGGCCGGTGGGCTAGCGGAAGCGGGTTTCGCTCAGGTCGATCTCGCGCACCAGTTTGCGCGAGATCTCGTCCGAGATGTGGCCGTTGCGCGCCAGGTTGAAGATGGCCTTGCGTTCGGCCTGCAGGGCCGACATGCGCAGCGCCTTCTCGGCCGCGTCCAGCTTGCGGAACTGGCGCGCCTCGTCCACTTCCGTGTGTTCCACCAGCCTGTGCTTGTACAGCGCGATCACGCGGCTGGCGGCTTGCGGGTACAGGTCCGCGTCCATGCTGGTGGACATCAGCTCGATCTGGGCTTTCTCGATGGCGGCAATGGCCGCATTGGCCGCCACTTCGCGCGCGCGGTCCTCCTCCTGGCTCTCCTCCGACTCTTCCGGGAAGTCGATCCCGGACAGGATGCGCGGCAGGCCGATGCTGGCCGCCAGCAGCGACAGCAGGATCACCGCGCTGGCCAGGAAAATGGTGAGGTCGCGCGCCGGGAAGGGTTTGCCGTCGGCCATGACCAGCGGCAGCGTCATCACGCCGGCCAGCGTGATGGCGCCGCGCGCGCCGGCCAGGGAGGTGGCCAGCAGCAGGCGCCAGTGCGGCGGCGCCGCGTCCTGGCCCATGCGGCCCTTGCGGTACAGCGTAAGCCTGAGCGCGGTCCAGACCCAGGCAAAACGCAGCGCCATCAGGCCGAAGGCGATGGAGAAGGCGTACAGCACCAGCCACCACGGGTTGGCGTGGCCCACTTCCGCCAGCGAGGTGCGCGCGCCTTTCAGTATGCTGGGCAGCTGTTCGCCCAGCAGCACGAACATCACGCCGTTCAGCGAAAACTGCACCGTGTCCCATACCGCCGAGCGCTGGATGCGGGTGGCCGCCAGGGCGTGGCCGCCCAGTTCCACGTAGCTCATGGTGACGCCGGCCGCGACCGCCGCCAAAATGCCGGACGCGTGCAGGTGCTCGGCCAGCAGGTAGGCGCCGAACGGCATCAGCAGGTTGACCAGGATGGGCGAGCCCGCCGGCTCGCCGAAGTGGCGCGTGAGCCAGCGCTGCGTGAGCGTGATCAGCAGCGTCACGCCCACGCCCATGGCGACACCGCCGGCCACCAGCCACAGGAAGGTGAGGGTGGCGCTGGTGAGCGAGAAGGTGCCGGTCAGCGCGGCCGCCACGGCGAAACGGAAGCACACCAGCCCGCTGGCGTCGTTCAGCAGGGACTCGCCTTCGAGGATGTGCATCAGGCGCTTGGGGATGGGTGTGCGGGAGGCGATGGCGGAAACGGCGATGGGATCGGTGGGCGAGACGATGGCCGCCAGCGCGAACGCCACCGGCAGCGGCATGGCCGGTATCATCCAATGGATCAGCAGGCCCATGCCCAGCACGGTAAACACCACCAGGCCCAGCGCCAGCTGCAAGATCACGCCGCGGTCGCGCAGCAGGCCGCTCTTGGGAATGCGCCAGCCGTCCAGGAACAGCAGCGGCGGCAGGAACAGCAGGAAAAAGAACTCGGGATCGAGGGCGATGCCGTGGCGCGAGAACGCGGCGACGATGAAGCCGAGTGCGATCTGCATCAGCGGCAGCGGCACGGCCACCGGCAGCAGGCGCACCAGGTAGGCGCTGCCGACCACGGCCAGCAGCATGGCCAGGACTGTTTCTATTGCATCCATTCATATCCTTTTTTCAATCCGAGCAATTATATAGGCCGCTACTCTGGTCAAGAGGAAACCTTTCTGTCATAATCTTGCCTTCTGCGGGAGTAGCTCAGTTGGTAGAGCGCAACCTTGCCAAGGTTGAGGTCGAGAGTTCGAGACTCTTCTCCCGCTCCAGAATTCGAAAAAAGGAAACCTCCGGGTTTCCTTTTTTTATGCCGTGCCGGTTTGCAACGGGAGAGCGGTTCCGGCGGGCAAAATGTTTCGTTACAAAGGGCAATATCGTTATACTGATCGCAGCCCTTGCGATGGAGACGAATCCCTATGAATTCAGTTCAACAAGAAATTGACGAACGTAGTAACTTAACCAATTCCAATAAATTTGAACTGCTGCTGTTCCGTCTCGGCGCCGACGCCAATGGCGAACACTCGGAACTGTACGGCATCAACGTCTTCAAGATCCGCGAAATCGTGGCCATGCCGGAAGTGACGGCGGTGGCCGGTTCCTCGCCGCACATGCTGGGCGTGGTCAACCTGCGCGGCCAGATCATTTCCGTCATGGACTTGCCCGGCATCGTCGGCGTGACGCCAAAGACCGGCTTGAACATCATGCTGGTGACCGAATTTGCCCGCACCACGCAGGCCTTCGCGGTCGAGTCGGTGGACGAGATCGTGCGCCTGGACTGGGGCCAGGTGCTGTCGGCCGAAGGCAGCACCGCCGGCGGCATGGTGACCAGCATCGCCCGCCTGGATGGCGACGTCAACAACACCCGCCTGGCGCAGGTGCTGGACGTGGAAACCATCCTGCGCAAGATGGTGCCGACCGACGGCAAGGACGTGGACCCGGAAACCATCGGTCCCAAGCTGCTGCTCAAGCCGGGCACCATCATCCTGGCGGCCGACGACTCGGTGGTGGCGCGCAGCCTGATCGAGCAGGGCCTGACCGCGATGGGCGCGCCCTTTGTGATGACCAAGTCCGGCAAGGAAGCGTGGGAGCGCCTGCAGCATATCGCCGACGGCGCCAAGGCCGAAGGCATCCCGGTGGAAGACCGGGTGTCGCTGGTGCTGACCGACCTGGAAATGCCGGAAATGGACGGCTTCACGCTGACCCGCTTGATCAAGCAGGATGCCCGCTTCAACAAGATCCCGGTGGTGATCCATTCTTCGCTGTCCGGCAAGACCAACGAGGACCACGTGAAGGGTGTCGGCGCCGACGCCTACGTGGCCAAGTTCGTGGCGGAAGACCTGGCTGAAACTATTCGCAAAGTGCTGCACAAGTAATCACATTGCCCGTCAATTAACGCTATCATGGCCTGGTGGTACTTTTCCAACCAACCGGGAGATGACTGTGGCAGCCAAGCAGATTCTGTTGTTGACGGGCGATTTCGCCGAAGATTACGAAACCATGGTGCCGTTCCAGGCACTGCAGATGGTCGGCCACACGGTGCACGCCGTGTGTCCCGGCAAGAAGAGCGGCGAGAAGGTCAAGACCGCGATCCACGACTTCGAGGGCGACCAGACTTATACCGAAAAACCTGGCCACCAGTTCGCCCTGAACGCCAATTTCGACGATGTGCAAGTGTCCGCTTACGACGCGCTCGTGATCGCGGGTGGACGTGCGCCGGAATACCTGCGCCTGAATCCGCGCGTGCTGGACATCATCCAGCAGTTCGCGCAGGCTTCCAAACCGATAGCCGCCGTGTGCCACGGCGCCCAGTTGCTGGCGGCGGCCGGCGTTATCCAGGGCAAGAAGATTTCCTGCTACCCGGCCTGCGCGCCGGAGGTGAAGCTGGCCGGCGCCGAGTATGCCGACATCGCGGTCGACAGCGCCGTCACCGACGGCATCTTCGTCACCGCGCCCGCCTGGCCGGCCCATCCGCAGTGGCTGGGCCAGTTCCTGGCGCGCCTTGGCACGGAAATCAAGCTGTAAGATTGCGCGCGTGGAAGCGCAGATGGTCTTCAATAAAGCTTGAGATGAAGTAGTAGCCGTGGTCGTAGTCCGCGTGACGCCGCAGCAGCAGCGGCTGCGCGGCCTTGCGGCAGGCTTCCTCGAACGCTTCCGGATACAGCTGCTCGGCCAGGAACTTGTCGCCCAGGCCCTGGTCTATCAGGATGCCTTGCGGGAAGGGCGTGCGCGCGGCAGCCATCAGTTCGCTGGCGTCGTGCGCGCGCCATGCGCTCTCGTCCTGGCCCAGGTAGCCGCTGAAGGCTTTCTTGCCCCAAGGGCAGCGCGTGGGCGCGGCTATCGGCGCGAAGGCGGACACCGAACGGAACACGTCCGGCCGCTTCAGCGCCAGCGTCAGCGCGCCGTGGCCGCCCATCGAGTGGCCGAACACGCCCAGGCGGGCCGCATCCACCGGCAGTTCGCGCGCCACCAGCTGGCGCAGTTCATGGATATAGCTTTCCATGCGGTAGTGCTCGCTCCACGGCGCTGCGGTGGCGTCGAGATAGAAACCGGCGCCGGCGCCGAAGTCCCACGCATCCGTTTCACCCGGCACGCCGGCGCCGCGCGGGCTGGTGTCCGGTGCGATCAGGATGACGCCCAACTCGGCGGCCACGCGCTGCGCGCCCGCCTTGATGGGGAAGGTCTCCTCGGTGCAGGTCAGGCCGGCCAGGTAGAACAGCGCGGGCAGGGCCGCACCCTCCTTGTGCGCCGGAATGAAGGCCGAAAAGCGCATCGGCAGGCCGATCGCGCTGCTGCCGTGCTTGTAGAAGCGCTGAACGCCGCCGAAGCAAGCGTGTTCGCTGATGAGTTCCAGCATGGGTTTCCTTCTCGTGCATTGTGGGGAGCCATGATTCTACTCCGGGCTTGGGTGTGACGTGATTTGGCGTATTGCAATAAACTGTGGCTTGATTTTGCATTGGAGGAAACATTTATGCCGGATTTAGTAGTTATCACGGCCGAACTGGCCTGGCCTTTTGCAATTGCCCTGGCCTGGCTGGCAGGCGAGATCATGCACCGCTGGTCGGGCGTGCCGCGCATCAGCGTGTATGGCCTGGTGGGCTTCGCGGTAGCGCAGGCTTTCCCCGAGCTCTACACCAGCGACAGTTCCAGCCCGGTCACCATCCTGGCCAACGTGGCTTTCGGCCTCATCCTGTTCGAATTCGGCTATCGCATCAATCTCAAATGGCTGCGCCTGAACCCGTGGATCGCGGTGACCGGCCTGGTCGAATCGGCCGCCACCTTCGTCGTGGTGTATGTGATCGGCCACCTGTCCGGCATGCCGCCGCTGACCTCGCTGCTGCTGGCCTCGCTGGCCATGTCCAGCTCGCCGGCCGGCGTGCTGCGCGTGATTAACGAGCAGAACAGCGCCGGGCAGGTCACCGAGCGGGTGCTGCACCTGGTGGCCATCAACTGCGTGCTGGCCGTGTTCGTCTATAAAGTGATCGTCGGCGTGTGGGTGTTCCAGACTTCCGGCAGCCTGGGCCAGGCCATTTCGCACAGCGCCATCGAACTGCTGGCCTCGGCCGTGCTGGGCGCCGTGTTCGGCGTGCTGGTGCCGGCCCTGCTGCGCCAGCTGGGCCATGTGCAGCGCGACGGCACGGTGGCGTTCGCGCTGGCGGTGGTGCTGCTGGTGGCGATCACCCACGCGGCCAATCTGTCGCCGGTGCTGGCCACCCTGACGTTCGGCCTGATGGCGCGCCACCGCCGCATTTCCTTCAGCCGCACCGAGCGCAATTTCGGCGCCATCGGCGAGTTGCTGACGGTGCTGCTGTTCGTCTTCGCCGTGACCACGCTGGACTGGGACCGCGTGGTGGCCGGCGCCGGACTGGCCATCGTACTGCTGCTGGCGCGCTTTGTCGTCAAGACTTCGGCGGTGGCGGTGTTCGCCCACGTGGGCGGCGTCACCTGGCGCAAGGGCGCGCTCACCGGCGTGGCGCTGGCGCCAATGTCGGTGTTCGTCATCCTGCTGCTGGAGCAGACCAAGAGCATGGGCATCGTGCTGGTGGACGAGCTGGCCGCGCTGGCCGCGATGACGCTATTAATGGAAGTACTGGGCCCCATCTTTACGCAGTATGCGCTGGTGTGGGCCAATGAAACGCCGCAAGAAGAGGAGGCATAAATGGCGCTTGAACCGTTCAATAATTCCCAGCCGCTCACCATGGGCGTGGAGCTGGAACTGCAGCTGATCAGCCATGCTGACTACGACCTGACCGCGTCCAGCCCCGACCTGCTGCACCTGCTGAACCGCAAGCCCTTCCCGGGCAATGTGACGCCCGAGATCACCGAGAGCATGATCGAGATTAACACCGACGTGCACACCAACCACACCGAGATGGTGGCGCAGCTGCAGCTGATCCGCGACACGCTGGTGCAAGCGTGCGAGAAGCTCAACATCGGCATCTGCGGCGGCGGCACGCACCCGTTCCAGAAATGGTCGGAGCGGCGCATCTTCTCCAAGCCGCGCTTCAAGGAAGTGTCGGCGCTGTACGGCTACCTGGCCAAGCAGTTCACCATCTTCGGCCAGCACGTGCACATCGGCTGCGCCAACGGCGACGACGCGCTGTTCCTGCTGCATTCGCTGAGCCGCTACGTGCCGCACTTCATCGCGCTGTCGGCGTCCTCGCCGTTCGTGCAGGGCGGCGACACGCTGTTCAACTCGGCGCGCCTGAACTCCGTGTTCGCCTTCCCGATGAGCGGCCGCGCGCCGTTCACCCTGAGCTGGGACGACTTCGAGCACGGCTACTTCGCCAAGATGGAGCACACCGGCGTGATCAAGAGCATGAAGGACTTCTACTGGGACATCCGGCCCAAGCCGGAGTACGGCACCATCGAGCTGCGCGTGTGCGACACGCCGCTGACGGTGGAGCGCGCGGCGGCGCTGGCGGTGTACCTGCAGGCGCTGTGCCGCTATCTGCTGGAGCGCAATGAGGCGGCGCCGGAGGAGGACGATTACCTGGTCTACAACTACAACCGCTTCCAGGCCTGCCGCTTCGGGCTGGACGGCACCATCGTGCATCCGAAGACATATGAAAGCCTGTCGCTGCGCGAAGACATCCTGACCACGCTGCGCAAGATGGAACCGCATGCGGAAGCGCTGGGCGGCAGCGCCGGCCTGGCGCACCTGGTGCAGGTGACCCACACCGGCAGCGACGCCCAGTACCTGCGCGACCAGTTCCGCGAAAGCGGCAGCGTGGAGGGCGTAGTGGACGCGGCGGTGAACCGCTTCCGGGGCTGAACGCCAAGCCGGCCTTCGCCCGATGACCATGTCATCCTTGCGGGCTGGGGCCGTGCTCTATACAAATAGGAAAGTTTTATGCTTCGGAGCCGCCCAGCGCGGTTCCAGCAATTTCAGTGGCAGAGCGGCGTAGCTCTACGCTCGCGAGGACGGAGGCATGTGGCTCGGCGCCGTCAGAAGCGCGTCTCACGCGCCACGCGCAGGAAATTGTCCAGGATGGGCGTGCAGTCCAGCAGCTCAACGCCGCCGGCGCGGTGGAACTCCGGGTGCCACTGCAAGCCCATGACGAAGGGCGCCTTGGTGTAGCGGATGGCTTCGACCATGCCGTCCGGTGCGGAGCGGGCTTCCACCGTCATGTCGCGGCCCAGGTTTTTCACCGCCTGGTGGTGGATGGAGTTCACCAGCGCCTGGCCGCTGTGCATCTTCAGCATGCGGCCCAGCGAGGAACCCTCCGGGAACACGATTTCATGCCGGTGGCGGTCGTAGTCGTCATGCACGTGGGCCATCGCGTCCGGCACGTCGGAGGCGATGTCCTGGTACAGCGAGCCGCCGAAGGCCACGTTGATCAGCTGGCAGCCGCGGCAGATGCCCATCACCGGCTTGCCCGCCTCGACGAATTCATGCAGTAGCTCGAGCTCATACATGTCGCGCGCGCGGTCGCCGCTCCATTCCGGGCGGGTTGGCGTTTCGGCGTAGCTTTGCGGCGACACGTCGGCGCCGCCCTGCAGCACCAGGCCGTCCAGGTGGCGCGCGTAGTCGCGCAGGCGGATGTTGGAAGGGTGCAGCAGGCCGTCCGTGTTCACGGTCGGGATCATGAACACCAGCACGTCGCGCGACATGACCCACTGCGCGATGGACTCTTCGAGGTATTGCAGGTTCTTGCTGCGCAGGCCCTTGGCGCCTTCCTCGGGGTGGAAGATGCGCGCCGATATGCCGATGTGCAGCGGGCGCTGGATGATGTGGCGCGTGGCCGCCGCCGCGATGCGCCGGTAGCGCGCCATGATGATGCGGCCCCACAGGCTGAAGACTGTATCGCCTGGATCGAGGTAGCGCGGGGTTCCCAGCTTGTCCCCGTGGCGGCGGTCGTGGCGGCGCTGATCGTGATCTCCCGTACTCATGCAGGCTCCTGTTTATCGCATAGGTGTTTTTACCACACGCAGCAATTCCGGGTCGCCCGGTTTGAGCCCTGCTGATTGCTCAGTGGTTGAAATAGAGGTCGTGCAGCTGGGCCAAACTGACTTCGGCGGCCGGCTGGGACAGCGCCACTCTACCGCCTTGCAGCAGGTAGACGTGATCGGCAATGGCCAGCGCGCGCTCGGTATTCTGCTCCACCAGGACGATGGTGCGGCCCTCCGCCTTGAGCCGCGCCAGGATCCCGAACAATTCGTTTACCACCAGCGGCGCCAGGCCGAGCGAGGGTTCGTCCACGATCAGCAGCTTGGGGTCGGACATCAGGCCGCGCGCCATCGCCAGCATCTGCGCTTCGCCGCCGGACAGCGAGCCGGCCAGCTGCCCGCGCCGCTCGCGCAGGCGCGGGAACATGTCGTAGGCCGCTTCCAGCCGGGTGTTTACGTGCGCGCGGTGCGCCTTGTTGAAGGCGCCCATGATCAGGTTTTCCTCCACATTCATGTCGCGGAACACCATCCGGCCTTCGGGCACCATGGCCAGGCCGCGGTCGGCCATGTCCCAGGTGGGCGTGCCGTCCAGGCGCTTGCCGTGCAGGGTGATCTGCCCTTGCTTTAGCGGCACCAGGCCCATGATGGCGCGCAGCAGGGTCGTCTTGCCGGCGCCGTTCGGGCCGATGATGGTGGTGAGCTGCCCCGGCTGCATGGCCAGCGATACGTCCCACAGCACGTTGATGGCGCCGTAGCCGGCGCGTACGTTGCTCAGTTCAAGCATGGTTCGCCCCCGATCCAGGCCCGGAACCCGTATAGCTCTTGATGACGGCCGGATCGCGGAACACCTCGTCCGGCGTGCCGTCCGCGATCAGTTCCCCAAAATTGAGCACCGCCACGCGCGGACACAGGCTGCTGATGGTTTCGATGTCATGCTCGATAATGACGATGCCCACGCCGAAGCGCTGGTGCATCTCCTTGAGCATGCCCATGAAGCGGCGCTTGCCGCTGGTCTCCAGACCGGCCAGCACTTCGTCGAGCAGCAGCAGCTTGGGACTGGTGGCCAGCGCCTTGGCCACTTCCAGCGCTTTCAGCTCGGTCAGCGACAAACAGGTGGCGGCGTCGCGCCGGGCCTTGCCGGCCAGGCTGGTGAAATCCAGGATCTCGTCGATGCGCGCCGGGTCCACCTTGCCGGTGCCGAAGCGCTGCGCCACCACCAGGTTCTCGCGCACCGTCAGCTCGTGCATGGGTTGCGGGATCTGGAAGGTGCGGCCGATGCCGAGGCGGGCGCGCTGGTACATGGGGGCGCGCATCACGTCGCTGCCGCCGAAGCGGATGCCGCCTGCGGTCGGCTTCACCAGCCCGGAGATGGCGTTGAACAGCGTGGTCTTGCCGGCGCCATTCGGCCCAACCAGGCCGATGACGTCGCTGCTGGCGATTTTCAGCGAGACGGCGTTGACGGCGGTGAGGCCGCCAAAGCGCACCGAGACCCGGTCCAGCTCGAGGACGGAATCAGCCATTTCTTCTTTTCCTTCCGAATCCGCGCAGCAGCGGCATCAGGCCGTTGGGACTGAGGACGATCATCAGCACCAGGAGCACGCCCAGCACCAGCTGGTGGCCTGTGGGCAGCAGTTCCTTGAACAGCAGTTGGTCGGCCAGCGATACGAACAGCGCGCCCGCGACCGGACCCACGATGGTGCGGTAGCCGCCGAAAATGGCCGCCACGATGGGCAGCGTCACCCACAGGCCGTGGAAGGCGTAGTCCGGTTCCAGGAAGTTGATGGTATGCGCGTTAAAGGCGCCCACCACGCCCGCCATGAAGGCCGAGACCATGAGCATGGCCGCCTTGAGCAGGGTGCTGTTGACGCCCACCACGCGGGTGGCGTCTTCGCTATCGTGCATGGCGCGCAGGGCCAGGCCGTAGTGGCTGGCGCGGATGGCGGCGTAGATGAAGGCGAATGCCACCACGATGGTGAGGATGACGAGGTAGGCGCCGGCCTTGCCGCTGAAGTCGTAGCCGGCCAGCGTGGGCAGCGCGGGAATGTTGGCCAGCCCGCCCGCGCCGCGCGTGACCGAGGTCCATTCGGTGGCGATGATGCGGAAGATGTGGGCGTAGGCCAGGATGGCGAGCGCAAAGTAGGGACCGCGCAGCCGCAGCACCGGCAGCATGGCGATGGAGGCCGCCGCCGCGCCCACGCCGCCCAGCAGCATGGACGGCAGCACCGGCACGCCCAGGCGCATACTGCACAGCGCGGACACGTAGGCGCCCACGCCGAAGAAGGCCGAGTGGCCGAAGCTGATCATGCCGCCGAGGTTGCCCAGCAACGCCCAGGACAGCGCCACGCCGCCGATCACCAGTGCGGCGACGATGGTGCTCATCACGTAGTGGTTGCCGGACAGCGTGAGCGGCACCACCAGGTAGGCCAGGATCAGCGCGGACAGCACGCCGTTGTTGATCTTCATCCTCGCCTCCTTGCTGCGCCGAACAGGCCGTTGGGCATGACGAACAGCACCAGCAGGAACAGCGACATGCCGGCCAGCTCCTGCAGCGCGGAACTGGCCAGCGTGACGGTGAGCGCTTCGCACACGCCCAGCAGCACGGCGCCCAGCAGCACGCCGGGGATCGAGCCTACGCCGGCCAGCACGGTGATGATGAAGGCCTTGACCGTGAGCGCGCTGCCATAAGAGGGCTGGATGACGCCGTAGCTGAACAGCGCCACGCCCGCGAACGCGGCCAGGATGCCGGCAACGATGAAGGACACCAGCTCCACCTTGCCGGGGTTGATGCCCATCAGTTTGGCGGCGTCGCGGTTGCTGGAGACGGCGCGCAGCGCGCGGCCGTACCAGCTGCGCGAAAGCCACCACCACAGGCCTGCCATCAGCGCCAGGCTGACGCCGAAGAAGATCAATTCGCTGCGCATGCTGTACAGCGGGCCGACCACGAAGGCTTCCTGCAGCCAGCTGGAATTGGTGGTGCGGATGTCGGCTTTCCAGATCAGCAGGATGGCGTTGGTTAGGATGACGCCGATGCCGTAGGTGAGGATCAGGGAATTGATCTCGCGGTCCTTCCTGATGCGGTTGACGATCCAGTACACGCACACCGACGCGAAGCTGACCAGCACCAGCGCCAGCGGAATGGCGAACACGGGGCCGAGGCCGGCCTTGGCCTCGACCGTGTAGGCAAGGTAGGCGGCCAGCAGCACCAGTTCGCCGTGCGCGAGGTTGATGATCTTCATAGTGCCGAACACCAGCGCCAGGCCAAGCGCGATCAGCGCGTACGAGCCGCCTTGCAGCAGGCCGGAATACAACGCCTGGAGAATCAGCTCAGTCATTGCCAGGGCACGGCCGGGTAGGCGATCTTGCCGGTGGCGTTGGCCTTCGGCCACACGATGACGATCTTCTTGTCCTGGTGCTGGCCCATGCGGTGCACGAAATTGGGGTTGTCGCCGTTGGCGGAGAACTGCACGCGGCCGATCAGCGTTTCACGGTTGGTCTTGCGCATTTCCTCGGCGATGCCGCCGGATTTCACGCTGCCCTTGTCGGCCGCGCGCGCGATGGCTTCGAACAGCAGCATCGACTGCACGTAGCCGAACTGGCCCAGGTAGTCCGGCTCCTTCTTGTAGAGCTGCTTGTAGGTTTCCGAGAAGGCTTTGCCGTCGGCGCTTTCAAAGGTGGCGGGGAAGGGCAGCAGCGCGGTGCCGAACACATTCGGCATCAGGTCGGGGAATTCGGCGGCCATCTTGGGCGTGGCCAGCGACCACACGCCGACCATGGCTTTCAGGTTGGGCTTGAGCACGCGCGCGGCGCGCAGGATGCCGACGTAGTCGTTCTCGTAGCCGGACATCAGCACCAGTTCGGACTTGTCCTGCAGCTTGACTTTGTTGATGATGGGCTTGAAGTCGGTGATGGCCGGGTCGAACGAGTGCGAGGCGGCCTTGATGCCTTTCGATTCCAGCACTTTCTGGATGGACTTGGCCAGGTCGGAAGTGGCTTCCTTGGTGGAGTAGATGATGGAGACGGATTTCGCGCCGACGTCGTCTATCAGCCCGAGCACGGCTTTTTCGTAGCCGGCGGTGTTATTGATGCGGAAAAAATTCTTGCGCCCGCTGGTGACCAGGCTGTCGTCCACGCCGCCGGAGGTGATGTAGACCAGGTTCAGTTTATTGGCCGCGTCGGACGCGGGGGCGATGTTGTTGGAGCCGTAGCCGCCGGTGATGGCGACCACGCCCTGGCTGTGCAGCTTTTCGACGGCGGCGATGGCTTTGGCCGGCGCCGACTCGTCGTCCACGGTGATGATCTTGATCTTGTGTTTGCCGTTGGTCTTGTTGAACACCTCGGCCGCCACCATGACGCCTTCCTGCATGCCGGCGCCGACGCGGGCCAGCGAACCGGTAAGGGGCAGTTCGGCGCCAACCAGGAATTCCTCGGCGCGCGCGGCGCCTGCGAGTGCTGCCGACATCAGCGACGCCAGGGCGATCTTCTTGTACAGGCTTTTCATTTTTTGGTCTCCGGGGTTTGCGCCATTTCTTGTCCTAATCCTTGTGCCAGTTGGCGTAGCTGGCCTTTGAGTATCTTGCCGGTTGCTGCTGCCGGCAAGGCGTGCATGGGGATGATGCGGGTGGGGCATTTGTAGGGCGATAGCGCTGCGGACAGGTAGGCGTGCAATTCGTCGATCAGTTCTCCTATCGGCGCCTCGTCCAGGTCCGGCCCGGTTGCCGCGTGGCTGCCCGCGCTGGCGGCATGGCGCGGGCCGAGCTCAACGTAGGCGATGACTTCCTCGTCTCCGCCGGCCGCGGCGCGGCCGACCACGGCCGACTGGGCGACGGCGGGGTGGGCGTTCAGCACGGTCTCCACTTCGAGCGGAAAGACGTTGAAACCGGATCGGATGATCAGTTCCTTGGTGCGGCCGACGATGAACAGCGCACCGTCGGAGTCCTGGCGGGCGACGTCGCCGGTGTTCAGCCAGCCATCGGCATCGATGGCGGCGGCGGTGAGGGCGGGTTCCTTGTAGTAGCCGAGCATCACGTTCGGTCCGCGCACCCACAGTTCGCCGGCTGCCGCCTGCGAGGCGCCGGCTTTGGAGCCGTCTGCCGGAACGATGCGGGTTTCCACGCCGGGGATGGGATAGCCGACCGAGGTGTCGCTGCGCGGCGCATCCAGGCGCGTCTGGCTGATGGTGGGCGAGCTCTCGGTCATGCCGTAGCCGTTGTGCAGCGGCTGGCCGAGCAGTGCTTCCACCTTGCGCTTGAGTACAGGATCGAGCGGCGAGCCGCCCGCGTACGCGAAGCGCAGGCTGGCGCCCAGCGCAGCATGGACCGCGCCGCCCGTGTCGATGGCCGTGCCTTGCAGGCCGACGGCTTCCAGCAGCCGCGCGTACATTGCAGGCACGCCCTGCAGTATGGTCAGCCGTTCTGCGCGCAAGGCGTGCAGCAGCGCGTCGACACTGAAGCGTGGCTGCAGGTACAGGCAGGCGCCCGCGTACAGGGTGCCGAGCATGACGGAGGCCAGGCCGTAGACGTGCGAAATCGGCAGCACGCCGTAGGCCCGGTCGGCAGGCGTGAGGCCGCGCAGGGTGCTGGACACTGCGGCGATGAACAGCAGATTGCGGTGCGACAGCATCACGCCCTTGGACTGGCCCGTGGTGCCGGTGGTGTAGATCAGTGCCGCCGCTTGCTGCGCGCTGAACGGTTCACCCGCAGCCACCGGCTCGGGCGCGGCCGCAGGCGAGTCGTTCAGCGGACCAGTCATCCACTCCCCGAACTGGCACGTCTCGCGCCGCGCTCCGTGCCGCTCGCCGTGCGCCGCCGCTTCCGGCGACACGCCGCTGCAATAGATCACGCGCCGCGCGCCCGAATGCTCGCGGAACTGGTCGATCTCGCGCGCCGACAAGCGGCTGTTGGCGTTGACGACCCACGCATCGATGCTCGCGGCCGCGAAAATCAGCGCCACCTGCGCCACCGAATTCTCCGCTACCACCATCAGGCGGTCGCCGGGCCGCACACCCAGGCCGCGCAGGCGCTCGGCAGTCGCGTCCACCGCAGCCACCAGCTCGCCATATGTCCATACCCGGCGCTGCGGCGCGGTGCCGGCGGCGCCGGCCGGCGCCGCTTCGCACAACGCCGGCGTATCCGGCGCGAGCGATGCCCAGCGGCGTGGGATGTCGCTGATGCGCGCGGGCAGGCTGGCGAGGAGGGCGGCGATGTCCATCAGCGCTGCGCCGCCTTGATCATATTGCGCGCGATGACGATCTGCTGGATCTGCGACGTGCCCTCGTAAATCCTGAACAGCCGCACGTCGCGGTAAAACCGCTCCGCCGCGTATTCAGAAACGTAGCCGGCGCCGCCATGGATCTGCACCGAGCGGTCCGCCACCCGCCCGCACATCTCGGAGGCGAACAGCTTGCAGCATGACGCCTCGGTGGAGATATCTTCCTTGTTGTCGCGCTTGCGCGCCGCATCCAGCACCATGCACCTGGCCGCGTAGATCTCCGCCTTGCTGTCGGCCAGCATGGCCTGGATCAGCTGGAAGTCCGCGATGGCGTGGCCGAACTGCTCGCGCTCCATGGCATAGCGCAGCGCGTCCTCCAGCATGCGCTCGGCCGCGCCCACGCACACCGCCGCGATATGCAGCCGGCCCTTGTCCAGCACCTTCATGGCCGTCTTGAAGCCCACCCCTTCCTTGCCGCCGATGAGGTTCTCCACCGGCACGCGGCAGTTCTCGAAGATCACGTCGCAGGTGTGCGCGCCGCGCTGGCCCATCTTCTTGTCGATCTTGCCCAGCGTGAGGCCGGGCGTGCCGCGCTCGACGATGAAGGCCGAGATGGCGCCGGCTCCCTTGCGCGTGGCGTCGGTGCGCGCCATCACCGTATAGATGCTGGCTTCCGGCGCGTTGGTGATGTAACGCTTGGTGCCGTTCAGGATGTAATGGTCGCCGTCCCGCACCGCGGAGGTGCGCAGCGACGCCGCGTCCGAGCCCGAGCCCGGTTCGGTCAGGGCGAACGAGCCGATGATCTCGCCTGCCGCCAGTTTGGGCAGGTAGTGCCGCTTCTGCTCTTCCGTGCCGTCGATGACGATGCCCTGCGAGCCGATGCCGTTGTTGGTGCCGATCAGCGAGCGGAAGGCCGGCGAAGTGTAGGCGATCTCGAACGCCACCTGCACTTCCTCTTCCATGGTCAGCTGCAGGCCGCCGTAAGCTTCCGGGATGGAGAGCCCGAACAAGCCCAGCTCGCGCATCTGCGCCACCACGGCCGGCGGGATCTGGTCCGTCTCCGCCACTTCCTGCTCGTGCGGCAGCAGCACCTCGCGTACGAAGCGGCGCACGCTGTCGAGCAGCAGGTTCAGGGTTTCTTCGTCGCGTATCATGTTTCTTCCATAAATTGCTCAGCCCCGGCCGAGTATCGTGTCGATGCGGCGCACCAGCTGCACCAGTTTCGGGCCCAGGTCTTGCTCCAGCCGCGCGTGCGACAGCAGAAAAGCCGGCCCGCCGCAGTTGAAGGCCATCACCTGTTCGCCGTCCAGGCCCAGCACCGGCACGCCCACCGCGTGCACGTCGCCCTGCCATTCGCCGGCGGACATGCAAAAGCCCCGGTCCTGGTAATCCTTGAAGCCTTGCTCCACGCCGGCCTTGACCTGCGGCCAGTTGGCCTGGTCGCGCTGGCGTACGCGGTCCAGCAGGTAGTTGCGCTCCGCCTCCGGCAGCACGCACAGCAAGGCCTTGCCCATGGCGGTGGTCGCCATCGGAATGCGCGCGCCCACGTCCAGCCGCAGCGTGACATTGGCGCTGCTGCGGCAGCTTTCCACGTAGACCATGCTGAGCCGGTCGCGCGCGCCCAGCGACACCGACGCCTGCGCATACTCGGCCAGTTGTTCCATCAGCGGGCGCGCCAGCTTGCGCAAGTCCATGGCCGACAGCATGCGGTAGCCGAGCGCCAGCACGCCGGCGCCCAGCTGGTATTTGCCCAGCGATTCGGAATAGTTCAGATAACCCAGCGTGGTGAGCGTATGCGTCAGCCGCGACACGGTGGGCTTGGGCAGCGAGCTGCGCTTGGCCAGCTCGGCGTTGGTCAGATACACTTCGCCGGGTCCGAAGCAGCGCAGCAGCTCCAGCCCGCGCGCCAAGGCATGGACGAACTGCCTGTCCTTGGTGTCGTCGTCGCTGAACACTTCGATCTCGTCGTGCATGCAGGGCCCCGGTGTGATCCAGGCGCCAAGTTTGACAAGCTGCAACGGACCTGTCAATCGTTTTGTGAAACAGTGGTTTGCAGAGCGAAACACTGCCGCAGCAGCTTGACGGCTTCCTCCTGCTCAACCTGCGGGAAGCGCTTGTAATACTGGCTTACGGCGGCGAAATCCATGGGCGCGTGCAGGCAGACCACGCGGTCGGCCAGTTCCCCGATGCGCTGCAGCGACTGCGGCGCGGCCACCGGCACGGCGGCAAGCAGTTCCAGCGGCAGCGCGGCCCGCACCGCGCCCAGGGCGGCCGCCATGGTGGCGCCGGTGGCCAGCCCGTCGTCGACAATGACCACATGGCGCCCGCAGGGATCGGACGGCGGCCGGCTGCCGCTGTAGTCGGCCCGGCGCTGGCGCAGCACGGCCAATTGCTCGCGGGCGCATTGCTCCAGCCAGGCGCGGCTGGCCTCGGTCATCGGATAATCCGGGCCGACCAGGCGCTGGCCGCGTTCGTCGATGGCGCCGATGGCGTATTCGGGGTCGAAAGGGGAGGACAGCTTGCGCACCAGCACCACGTCCAGTTCGCCGTGCAGTTGCCGCGCCAGCACCGCGCCGATGGGGATGGCGCCGCGTGGTATCGCCAGGATCAGCGGGTGATGCAGGCGCAGCTGCTGCAAGCGCTGCGCCAGCTGGCGCGCGGCATCCTTGCGGTCCTTGAACAGATAAGGGGAGGGCATGCGGCCTCGCTATGCAGTAGTCCTTTCAGACAGCATAGCGCGGCGAACGCGCGGCGTCAGGCTTTGATATTGATCAGCGTGCCGATGCGTTCGTCGGCCGCCTGGATGACTTTGGCGTTCAGGTCGAAGCTGGCCTTATAGACCAGGGCGTTGCTGATTTCGCTGGCCAGGCCGGTGCCGCTGCCGGCGTTGGCGGCGGCTTCGGACGCAGCCAGTCCACGGCCTTGCGCGGACAGGGTGACGCCGGTGCCGCCCGGGCTGGACTCGTGGAATTGCGCCTGTTGGGGCTGGAAGCCCTGCGTGCTGGCGTTGGCAACATTGTGCGCCGCTACACCCAGCGCCTGCTGGTTCGCGGTGAGGCCGGAAGCCCCGGCACTGAGGGCGGATACACTCATGGTCTTTCCCTTGGGCAATGGCTTCCAGTGTACCCCGTCCAGATGCGTCCCGCAATCGCCTGACAGCAACTGTTGCCACAAAAAAAGGCAGCAGTTTTAGCGTTCTGGTATTGCCTTTGGAAAACTTGGCCCGCAGAATTGAGCCATTGTCCCGTTCGATCCCTGGAGCCGCATCATCGACACCGCCGCGTTCAGTTTGCGCCACCGCAGCCTTGCCGCCCTGGCGTTTTCCCTCTGCTGCACGCTCCAGCCCGCCCATGGCGCCACGCCGCGTTCCTTGCCGCCTTCGCAACTGAACGAGCAGGTCATGATGATACCGGCCGGGCCGGGACAGGGCGTGTCGCTGGAAACCACGGTGTTCAAGCCGGATGGCGACGGCCCGTTTCCGTTGTTGGTGATCAACCACGGCAAGGCGCCCGGCGACCCCAAAATGCAGCAGCGCGACCGTTTCGTGCACATGGCCAGCGCCTTTGTGCGGCGGGGCTATGCGGTCATGGTGCCGATGCGGACCGGCTTTGCCCATTCCACCGGGCGCTACATCGACCACGGCTGCGACATGACCGCCAACGGCTACACCCAGGCCAACGATGTGCGCGACGTGATCCGCCATGCGCGTGGCCTGGACTGGGTCGACGCGCAGCGCATCGTGGTGGCGGGCCAGTCTTACGGCGGCCTGGCGACCATGGCCCTGGCCACGCAGGGGATTCCCGGCGTGCGCGGCGTGATGAATTTCGCCGGCGGCCTGCGCGTGCACGGCGGCCCATGCGACTGGCAGGGCGCGCTGGTGCGCGCTTTCGGCGACTACGGCCGGCGCAGCAAGGTGGCCAGCCTGTGGATGTACGGCGCCAACGATTCCTACTTCGGCCCGGAACTGGTGGGCCGCATGCACCAGGCTTACACCCGGGCGGGCGGCAAGGCGCAGCTGGTGGCCTATGGCGACTTCAAACGCGACGCGCACACCATGCTGGCCAGCCGCGAAGGCGAGAAAGTGTGGCTGCCGGAAGCCGAACGCTTCCTGGCGCGCATCGGCATGCCGGTGCGGGAGAAGTTTGCTGTTGCGGCCGAGGCGCCGGTGCAAGCGCCCACCGAGTATGCCGCGCTGGACGACGTGGAAGCCATTCCCTACCTGGCGGGCAAGGGCCGCGCCGAATATAAGGCCTTCCTGCAGCGGCAGATGCCGCGCGCCTTCGCCGTCTCGCCCACCGGCGCGTGGGGCTGGGCCGAGGAGGGCGAAGACCCGCGCGGCAGCGCGCTGGCCGCTTGCCAGACCAAGAGCCCGCAGCCCTGCCAGCTCTATTCGGTGGACGGCTACGTTGTGTGGCGCGCCGTGGCCAGCACCGGGCGCACCGAATAGCGGGTTTGTATTTCAATGTATCCGGCGCGTACACCAATACAGGGCATTACACAATCGTCCAGATTCCCACACACGGCTGATACATAGGCGGATTATCATTTCTTCCATAGGTTGCTTACAACGAACAGGGGAGAAAAAATGATGGTCAACGAAGTCAATCAGCAACGCCGCCGCTTCTTTGGTACCGCCGCCGCAGCTCTGGCGGTTGCGCAATTTGGGCTGAGCGGCGGCGCCGCCGCGCAGGCGGCCGGTCCGCAGTCCGGCGTGGCGCCGTCCTTCGGCCAGCTCAGGCAGATCGACGCCGGCCTGCTCAACATCGGCTATGTGGAAGCCGGTCCCGCGCACGGCGCGCCGGTGCTGCTGCTGCACGGCTGGCCGTACGACATCCACGCTTTCGCTGAGGTGACGCCCATCCTGGCGGCGGCCGGCTACCGTGTCATCGTGCCCCACCTGCGCGGCCACGGCACCACGCGCTTCCTGTCCGCCGCCACCTTCCGCAACGCGCAGCAGTCGGCGGTGGCGCTCGACATCATCGCGCTGATGGACGCGCTGAAAATACCCAAGGCCGTCATCGGCGGCTTCGACTGGGGCGCGCGCACCGCCTGCATCATGGCCGCGCTGTGGCCGGAGCGTGTCAAGGCGCTGGTATCGGTGAGCGGCTACCTGGTGACCAATATCGACACCCGTGCCTTGCCGCTGCCGCCGAAAGCGGAGCATGACTGGTGGTACCAGTACTACCTGGCCACCGACCGCGGTGCGGCGGGCTACGCCAAGAACACGAGCGCGTTCGCCAAATACATCTGGGAGACCGCTTCACCCCAGTGGAAGTTCGACGCGGCCACGTTCGAGCGCAGCGCCGCGTCCCTGGTCAACCCCGACCATGTGGCCATCGTGCTGCACAACTACCGCTGGCGTCAAGGGGCGGCGCAGGGCGAGGCGCAGTACGACGAACTGGAGAAACGCCTGGCCGCCGCGCCGGCGATCCAGGTGCCGACCATCACCATGGAAGGCGACGCCAACGGCGCGCCGTTCCCGCCGCCTGCCGCCTACCGCAGCAAATTCACCGGCAGGTACGAGCACCGCCACCTGGCCGGCGGCATAGGCCACAACCTGCCGCAGGAAGCCCCGCGGGCCTTCGCGCAGGCCGTGCTGGACGCGGCGGCGTTCTGACGCCGCTGCGGCGCGGGCTGCAAGCGGCTCAGTTGCGGCGGATCTCAGCGATAGCCGCTTCCAGCACCTCGTCGCGGCCGGCCCGGATGCCTTGCACCGTGGGCAGTACCACGATATCCGGCACGATGCCCACCCGCTGCGTGGGGCGCTGGTCCGGATAGAACACCCCGATGCCGCTGATCATGGACCGCAGGCCTCCCGGCAGCGGGATGGCGGACACGTTGCCGTCCGCAGCGGCGGTGGTGCTGCCGATCACCTTGGCGCGCGGCGCCGAGCGGAAGGCCATGGTGGTGTATTCGGCCTGGCTCTGCGACACCTCGTCCACCAGCAGCATCACTTTCCCCTGGTAGTGCGGCGCCATCGGCCGCAGCGTCAGCGCCGGCCCCCAGCGGAAGGCGCCGGGATTGCTGGCGTCGCCGGCCGTGAAGCGCACAAACTCGGTTGGCTTGTCGACCAGGTGCTGGCCGAGTGAAAACACGACGAACTCGGAGGGATAGTTGCGGATGTCGATCACCAGCCCCTTGCTGGCGGCAGCCAGCTCCAGGTAGCGCGGAATGTCAGCCTTTTTGATGGATGACAGCTTGATGTAGGCGATGTCGTCCGCCAGCATCTGGAACGTGTCGCCATTGCGGTCGTGCGTGTTGGCGCGCGCCGTCCGCGTGATTGGCGTGCGCGTGGACGCAATTTCCTGCTCCTGGCTGGCCCGGCGTATGCGCAGCGCCACGTCGCCGCAGGCGCCATTGTGCATGCTCCTGGCCATGTCGCGCAGGCGGGTGGGCTCGTTGGATGCGGCGTAATAAGGCTTCCAGGCCTGCGTCAGCTTGGAGACCGGCGCCTGGTCCAGCGCTTCGATGACATCGCCCGCCAGCAGGCCGCTCGCCTTGCCGGCCGCTTCGTCGGCGTAGCCGGAGACCACGGCCTGGTTGCCGATGAAGCGCATCGTCACCGGCAGGGTGCATTTGCCGACGGGCGGGCGCACCTGGAGCGAACCCCACAGATTGGTGTGGGTGTCGTTGACGCGCGCGGTGACCGCCACCATTTCCAGTTCAAAGCCGGCGCGGTCCTTCGCCAGCGCCACCCTGGCGAGGGACTGCAGCAGGGCGTCGTCCCACCTCTCTCCGATCACGTCGCGGTATGGCGACCAGTACTCGACGATATTCCAGAAACGGAACAGGGCGAGCAGCTGGAATCCGGCATCCGGGAAGTTTACATCCTTGTAATACGGTTCGTGCTCGAAAACGGGATTGCCGACATTTTTTGCATGGCTGACGTAGAACTGCGCGCTGGCGGCGGGACGGTTGGCGTAGACCTTCTTCAGGCCGGCCTTGAGCTGATCGCCCAGCAGCGTGCCGTCGTCCAGCCATTCCAGCGACGGCTTCAGGTGGAGACCGGCCTGCGGCAGGCTGGCGCACGGATTGCAGTCGGCGATGTCCCCCAGATCCGCAAGCCAGCGCTGCAGCACCGCTTGCGCCGCTGGGCGGTCGGACGCGGCGACGATGGCCGGCGTGATGCGCAGCAGTTCGTAGTCCCAATGCCGCTGGCCCGTGGTAACGACGGGATGGTGGTATTTCAGGAAGCCCCATACCTTGCCGAGCAGGGCGAGGTTCTCCACCTGCACCGGTGTCAGGCTGCTCAGCGCAATGCGTGAGCCGTTGTCGAATTCGTGGTCGGTCTCGTAGGTGTATTTGGCGGCCGCCTGCGCCGAGCCCAGGCGCACGGCCAGGAGCAGCAGTATCAGTAAGGTACGCATGGATTCAAGTTCTTCGCAGACATTTCGCTCCTTTGTTGTCGCTGGTTTGTCGCCGGTGAGAGAAGCTCGACTATACGCGGAAAGCGGCCCCGGAAAATGCACGCATTGTCACACGATAGGCGCGCCTTGCCGGCCGCGTTTGTATTCCAGGGTATCCGCCGCAGGGATGGACACGCGGCAGTACAAATAGCCGTGGTTTCCTACACAAATGCGCTACACAAGCCCGCCATACTGAACTCCACTTCACCACGAAATACCGACCAAAGGAGAACACAGCATGGACCAAGGGATCAATCAACAGCGCCGCCGCTTCTTCGGCACCGCCGCCGCAGCCGTGGCAGCCACCCAGTTCGGCCTGGCCGGCAGCGCGTCCGCGCAGCCGCTGGCCGCAGCGGCCGGATCGGCCCCGAATGCGGGAACGGATGGCGCCGGCAGGCAGTTTTCGGCGGCGGCGCCTTCCTTCGGCACGCTCAAGCAGATCGACGCCGGCTTGCTGAATGTCGGCTATGTGGAAGTCGGGCCGGCCGGCGGCGCGCCGGTGATCCTGGTGCATGGCTGGCCGTACGACATCCACGCCTTCGCCGACGTGGCGCCCGCGCTGGCGGCCAAGGGCTACCGCGTCATCGTACCTTACTTGCGCGGCCATGGCACCACGCGCTTCCTTTCCGATGCCACGGTCCGGAATGGCCAGCAGGCAGCCATCTCCCTCGATATCCTCGCCTTGATGGACGCGCTGAAGATACCGAAAGCCATACTCGGCGGCTTCGACTGGGGCGCGCGCGCGGTTTGCGTCATCGCCGCGTTGTGGCCGGAACGGGTCAAGGGGCTGGTGTCGGTGAGCGGCTACTTGGTCATCAATATCAATAACGGCGCCACGCCGCTCAGGCCGAGCGCGGAGCATCAGTGGTGGTACCAGTACTACCTGGCCACGGAACGCGGCGTGGCTGGCTACACCAAATACACGCGCGACTTCGCCAAGTTCATCTGGCAGACCGCCTCGCCCAAGTGGAAGTTCGATGACGTCACGCTGGGCCGCAGCGCAGCGGCCTTCGCCAACCCCGACCACGTCGCGATCGTGGTGCACAACTACCGCTGGCGGCAAGGTGCTGCGCCTGGCGAAGCGCGGTACGACGAGCTGGAGCGCCGCCTGGCGGCCGGCCCGGCCATCACGGTGCCGGCCATCACCATGGAAGGCGAAGCGAACGGTGCGCCGTTCCCGCCGCCCGCCAGCTACCGCGCCAAGTTCACCGGCAAGTACGAACACCGCGACTTGGGCAACGGCGTCGGCCACAACTTGCCGCAGGAAGCGCCGCAAGCCTTTATCCAGGCGCTGCTGGACGTGGCGGCGATGTAAGACGCTGCGGATTACCTCCGGGCCGGGTTGCTGCTATCATTCCCGGATGTGCGGACGATTCGATCAAAACGACACCATGCAGCGCTACCTCAGCGCTTTCGGCTGGGCTGATGCTGTCTATCGCGGTGAAGTGGGCGCCACGCCCAATGCCGCGCCGGGCACCTATCGGCCCATCCTGCACATGCAGGACGGCGTGCCGCAGATAGACGACCTTTACTGGGGCTACCGCGCGGCCTGGGCGGCGCAGAAACTGCCGGTGTGCTACAACGCGCGGCTGGAGAAGGTCACGAATAACTACTGGGGCCGGCTGCTCAAGACCGGCCGTGCCCTGGTGCCTGCCAGCGGCTGGTACGAATGGACTGGCCCCAAGGGGCAGCGCCAGCCGTGGCACATCCACCGCAAGGACCGCGAACCGATCTACATGCTGGCGCTGGCCAACTTCGGCCCGTTCAAGGAGCACAAGGCCGAATCGGGCTTCGTGCTGATTACCGCCGACTCATCCGGCGGCATGGTGGACATCCATGACCGCCGCCCCGTATGCCTGAACGCCGCGGACGCGGCCACCTGGCTGGACCCGGACCTGAGCATGGAGCAGGCGGAAATGCTGGCCCGTTCGATGGCCCTGGGCCCGGAAGAATTCGAATGGTTCCGCGTCAGCGCAGACCTGAACCGTGCCGGCAACGAAGGCGATTACCTGGTCGTGCCGCTGGCCGATTGAAAAATATGATGAAAAACAGTTCCAGTGGTGGCCTGGTTTACTCCACCGAAACCGGCCGCATGTGCCCCGATTGCCGCCAGCCGGTGGCCGCCTGCACCTGCAAGGCGAGCGCGAAAGCGGCGCCCGCCGGCGACGGCGTGGTGCGCGTATCGCGCCAGACCAAGGGGCGCGGCGGCAAGTGCGTCACCGTGGTGAAGGGGCTGGCACTGGACGGCGAGGCGCTGGCCGCGTTGGGCAAGCAGTTGCGTAGCGCCTGCGGCTCGGGCGGCACCGTCAAGGACGGCGTGATCGAAGTGCAGGGCGACCATTGCGACGCGGTGCTGGCGGCGCTGGCCAGGCTGGGCCACCAGCCCAAGCGGGCGGGCGCATGAGCGGCGCTCCAGCGGCCCGTCCTCCCATTCTCGCCGTGCCGGTGCCGCGCGACAGCGAAATCGCGGCGCACCTGGCCGGCTCGGATTTCCACGACTGCTATCAGATGCCGATCGCGCCGACCGGGCGCACTGCGCTGGAGCTGTACCTGGAAGTGGTGGCGCGCACGCCCGGCTGGGTCAACCGCCTGATGGCGCTGCGCAACAGCGTGGTCGGGCTGTTCGGCCTGAAGAACCTCGGTCACTTGAACGGCGCCACCGCGCGGCGTCCGGCCAGCGAGTACAAGCTGGGCGACCGGGTCGGCATCTTTTCCATCCTCTACCTGAGCGACGACGAGGTGATCCTCGGCGACACGGACAAGCACCTGAAGGTGCGCGTCTCGGTGCGCAAGCTGGGCGTGCCGCGCAGCGCGATCGCGGTAGCGACGGTGGTGCACATCCATAACCTGCTGGGCCGCGTGTATATGCTGTTCGTGGCGCCGGTGCACAAGCGCATCGTGCCGGCCGTGCTGGCCCGCTACCGCGCCGGCGATGCGGGCTGACGACTCGGCGCCGCCGGTGCTGCCCGCGCGGCTGGTGGCGCTATTGCCCCGTACGGCCTGCACGACCTGTTCGGGCTGCGCGTGCGCCACAACCCGCTGCGGGCGATGCGGCCACTTACCGCGCGCCTTTGCCCGCCAGGCGCTTCATTGAACGCTGGCCGCTTCTTCAAGTCTCGCGCTAACGGATCAGGTGTGGTGCCATTCGGCTTAGTGCCGCTTGGCCGTCAGGCTGAACACGGCAGGCGGAATCACCTTCGACAGCGATTTCAGAATATGGTTGCCGACCTCCTCGCTGCCCAGCATCTCGATGAGCGCGGTCTGGTCGGCTACGGGCAAGGTGCGCCTGGAAACGTAGAATCCGGCGTCCTGCCACGGGATGTCGTCGAGGGCGCTGATGGTGAGCTGGCTGTCCAGGCCACTCAATCGCGGATCTTCAATAATCGTGTTGTAGGCGCTGCTGTACGGCAGGATGGTCACATCGGCGATGTTGGCCTGGATCCGCCGCATCAGGTCATTGAGGTCGTTGGCGTACTGGACCCGCGACGCCACGGCCGGTTCCAGCAGCTTGCGGTAGGCGGGGCCGTAATCGAAGCCGCGCACGACGGCGATACGCAAGCCGGTTTGCCGGAGCAGGGCGTCGACTGTCTGCACGGCGCTGTCCAGCGGCTTGATGCCGACCAGGACGGCGCGGTACTTGAAGACCGGGATGTACGTGCCGGCTATGTCGCGCTCGGGCGAACGGGTGGACAGTACGATCAGGTCGGCATCGGCGGCGCGGAACAGCATCTCCAGCCGGGCGCGGGGTACGACGGGAAAGACGAATTTGCAGCCATGCTTGTCACCCAGCTCGTCCAGCAGTTCGGGAACCACGCCCGCCGCCTTGCCGTGCTTGACGACCACCGCCATGCCGTGCGGCGCAACGGGAACGTTGATGGCGCGGGAACATGATGCCGCCGCCAAGCCCGGCAGCACGCAGCAGAGAGTTGCGAAGACGGTCAGCAGGCGTGCATTCATGTGTGTGTCCCGGCAGGAGTGTGCTAATCAGACTTTCTTGACGAACTCGGTCTTCAGGCTCATGTTGCCGAAGCCTTCGATCTTGCAGTCGATGTCGTGGTCGCTGTCCACCAGGCGGATGTTCTTGACCTTGGTGCCCATCTTGACCGTGCCGCCGCCGCCTTTCAGTTTCAGGTCCTTGATGACGGTGACGGTGTCGCCGTCCTGCAGGATGTTGCCGGCGGCGTCCTTGTAGATGCGCGGGCCGTCTTCCGCCTCCGCTGCGCCGCCTGGCTGCCACTCATGCGCGCATTCCGGGCAGACGCATTGCGTGCCGTCGTTGTAAGTCAGTTCGGAGCCGCATTGCGGGCAGGGTGGAAGTGCGCTCATGGTTATCCTTGTGATGCAGGCCGGGCCTGGAAAGGGCAGCAGTATAACAGGCCGCCCGCAGGCGGCCCCCGGCGGAGGCCGGCCCGATTGGCCTCAGGCTTTGGCCAGCGCGGCGCGCATCTGCTGTTCCAGCATCCCCAGGTTGCCCTGCACGCTGTCGATGGTGCTTTCCATCTGGCGCAGGCTGCGGTACAGCGCGTGCGGATCGACCGTGCCCAGTTCCAGGTCGGACAGGGTGTTGAGCATGTCCGGCCCGCTCAGCGTGAGCTGCGTGTCGCCGGTGACCGCGGTCAACGTGTCGCGCTGCTGCGCGTACAGGGCCGAGTAGCGCTGCAGCAGTTCCGCCGACATCCAGCTGGCCGCCTGGCTGGCCACCGCCACGTCCCATGCTTCGCGGCGCAGCGTCGGCGTTTGCAGGTTCAGGCCGTAACGCTTGCCGGCGTTCTGCGTGAAATGTTCGAGCAGTTCCTTTTCGGACGACTTGGCCTTGATGTCGGCGAGCAAACCCTTGCGCATCTGCATGATGTGCTCCATCTGCTTCTTGTTCGCCGCGCTGACCTTTTGCAGTTCGTCCAGGTTGATGCGCAGTTCGGCCTCGATCTTGCGTTCCGCATCGTGCGCGCGATGGCTGTGGTGCCAGCTTTGTGCGGCATGCTCGAGGGCCAGGGCGGTCAGGATGCTGACCACGATCATCGAATATTCACCCAGGAATTCCCTGGCGGTTTTCAGCCCAGCTTTTGGTACTTCAAAATGCATGAGATTGCCCAGTTAAATTAATTCAACTGAGCAATCTTACCAGAAAGGCATGGGAATTTGCTATCTTCCTAGTAGCGGGCGGGCTGATTCGCTGCGGGTGTGGTTTGTTTGATGAAATCGCGGATATCGTCGGTGGAGCGCACCAGGTCTGCCGAGCGCAGATACATCATGTGGCCGCTGCGGTAGCCTTCGAAGCGCAGCCTGTCCTTCATCTTGCCGCTGGGGTCCAGCTGCCACATGGTGTACTTCGCGTCGAAATAGGTGGTGGCGCCGTCGTAGTAGCCGGACTGCACCAGCACCTTCATGTAGGGGTTCATCGCCATCGCCTTGCGCAGGTTCTCGCCGGTGGTGTCGTTCTTGTTGTCCCATGGGTGCACGGAGCCGAACATATTGTATTTGATGTCGGTCTTGTACTGCAGCACGTCGCGCAGGTAGTGGTTGATGGCGGGCGTGAAGGAGTGCAGCCAGGAGCTCAGCTCGGCGTTGTAGTCCGGGCTGGCGCCGGCGTCGGACCTGTCGATGCCTTTGTAGCGCGAGTCCAGCCGGCCGACCGTGTAGCCCTTGTCGCGCAGCAGTTCCTTCCAGAAGAAATTGGCCGGGATCACCAGGTTGTGCTGCTGCACGGCCTTTTCCGCAATCCCGGAATAGCGTGCCACCCTGGCGGCGATCTGCGCCTTCCTGGTCTCCTCCAGGAAGCCGCCCTTGGCCAGCGCCGGGATCAGTTCATCGACCGTGAACGCTTCCACCTCGGGCAGCACGTCCTTCAGGTCGCGGCTTTGCAGGTCGGCCGGCAGCGCTTTCTGGTACCAGGCGGTGGCCGCGTAGTAGGGCAGGTTGAGCGCGTCGCCGACGATGCCGTCGCGCTTCAGGCCCAGCTCGGTGGGCGAGACCAGGATCACGCCGTTCAGGTACATCCAGTGCGCGCTCTGCAGCTCCAGCGACAGGCCGGCCACGCGCGCGGTGCCGTAGCTTTCGCCGATCAGGTACTTGGGCGAAGTCCAGCGGCCTTCGCGCGAGACGAAGGTGTTGAGCCACTCGGCGAGGTAGGAAATGTCGGCGTTCACGCCGAAGAAGGTGGCGCGGTCGGCCTTGCTGTCGAGGATGCGCGAAAAGCCGGTGTTGACCGGGTCCACGTACAGGATGTCGGCCACGTCCAGGATGGAGTGCGGGTTGTCGCGCACGCCGTAGGGTTGGACCGGGTAGCCCTCGTCGTCGATGTTGAGCATCTTGGGGCCGGTGTAGGCCACGTGCATCCACACCGAGGCCGAGCCGGGCCCGCCGTTAAACGACAGCACCAGCGGGCGTTTGGCCTTGTCGGCCACGTCGCTGCGCTGGTAGTAGGTGTAGAACAGCGAGGCGATCACCTTGCCATCCTTGTCCCAGACCGGCTGGGTGCCGGCGGTGACTTTGTACGGTACGGCCTTGCCTTTGATCGTGACCGTGGCGTTTTTGCTCACGGCGGACTCGGCTTTCAGCGCGCGCTCGAAGGGCTGCGCGGCCGGGGCGGCGGCGGGCTTGGGATCAGGCTTGGCATCGGGCTGTTGCTGGGCGTGGGCAGCGCCGAGCGCGAGCAGCAGGGCGGGAGCGAGACGGGGCAGGCTGCGGGTCAGTTGTTTCATTGGCAAGCTATCAAAATGGAGATAGCTGATGAGTATTCCACATCGGAAACGCTTTGGGGGCCGCATTTACAAACTCGCTACATGTGCAGTCAAGCGCGCACGTTTGATGCAGATCATGGGACCGGACCCGCGCTCACGTAGCCTAGTGGATTCGCGCAGCCGCTTTGCCGGTGCCGCGTCCCTTTACACAACTAAACTTTTTGCAGAGGTAACCCATGTTTTCTTTCAATCAGTCTGTCACCCCGGCCGCCAAACACCACATGGAAGCGCAGATGTCGCTGCTGAATGACATGTCCAGATCGCTGTTCCGCACCGTGCAGCAGTATAGCGACCTGAACATCCAGCTGGCGCAGACCATCATCGAGGAAGTGTCGCTGACCAGCCAGGATCTGCTCACCACCAACCGGCCGGTGGATGCCGTCAATGTCACGCTGTCGCATGCGCAGCCCACCGCCGACAAGCTGCGCGCCTACCAGCAGCACCTGTCGCGCATTGCCGCCAACACGCACGTGGACCTGGCCAAGGTGGCCGAGGAACACGTCAGCGAAACCAGCCGTACCGCCAAGGAACTGGCCGAGGAAGTCACGCGCATGGCCACCGAAGAAACGGAAAAAACCGTGCGCAACCAGCAGGACGCCATGCGCCGCATGGCCGCCACCTTTGACCAGTTCGCCGACGGCCAGCGCATGGACATGAACGGCCACCGGGAAGACCGCCAGCAGGGCAACGGCCACGAGCGCCAGCAAGCCGAAGGCCAGGGCGCGGAGAACCGCGTGGCCGGCTCGCCTGTGCACCAGACCAGCCAGCAGCAGGCTGCCGGCAAGCAGCCGACCGGCCGTAAAGAGAGCTGATGTCGCCGGCGCGGCTGGACGCCAGCCGCGCTCCGCCGCGCGCCACACCCGGCTAGACTGTGCCATCGACTGAGCAGGGAGGCGGACGTCATGGCGGAGTGGCTGGAATGGATGGAATGGCCGGCAATGGCCGCGTCGCTGCTGGCGGCGTGGCTGGTGGCGTCGAAGTCGGCGCGGCGGCGCATGGCGGGTTTTTGGGTCTTTCTAATGAGTAATGCGCTGTGGATCGGATGGGGCTGGCAGGACGAGGCTTGGGCACTGATCGTGCTGAACACCTGTCTGGCGGCGATGAACGTACGCGGCATCGTCAAGAACGAGGATGCCGCCGATTCAAGCTGAGCTGCGCTCACGATTTCGTCATTTCTGCTACATTGGCGCCATACGCATTGAGGATGGCAGCCATGGATACCGCAACCGACAACACAGCAACACGCACCGACTCGCTACATATCGTTTGCCCGCACTGCGATGCGGTCAACCGTGTTCCCGCCACGCGGCTGGGACAGGAGCCTACCTGCGGCAAATGCCGGAAAGACCTCTTTACCGGCAAGCCGGTGGATTTGGCGAGCGCGCGCTTCCTCAAGCAGGTCGAGCGCAGCGAACTGCCGGTGCTGGTGGATTTCTGGGCGCCGTGGTGCGGCCCGTGCCGCTCGATGGCGCCGGCGTACGAACAGGCCGCGCAGCGGCTCGAACCGGACTTCCGCGTGGTCAAGGTCAACACCGAAGAAGCGCAGGACCTGGCGGCGCGCTACGCGATCCGCAGCATCCCCACGCTGGCGCTGTTCAAGGGCGGGCGCGAAGTGGCGCGCCAGCCGGGCGCCATGGACGCCAACAATATTGTGGCGTGGGCGCAGCAGAATAACCGGCGCTAAGCGCGGGCGGCTGCTTAGCCGCAGTGCCTGCTTAGCCAGCCGCGAATGCCGTCCAGGCTGCGGAAGTCCGCCACCGAGCGGCAGGCGATGCCGGGATGGCGCGCCTGCATCATGCGCGCCAGCGCTGCGCCGGGCCCCAGCTCCAGCGCCACCGTGACGCCTGCCTCGGTGCAGGCGTCCATGCACTCGTCCCACACCACCGGTTCGCCCAGCTGCCGCGACAAGTGCTCGACGGCCTGGCCGCGGCTTTCCAGCCGTGCCGCGCTGATGCCGGACAGCACCGGTGTCTCTGCCGCATGCAGATGCGACGCGCGCAGCGCCGCCGCGAACGGCGCCACGGCGCCCGCCATGAATGGTGTGTGGGAGGCGATTTCAACCGGCAACGGGGTCACGTGCGCACCGGCGGCAGCCAGCCGCGACACCGCCTGCGCCTGGCCGCTGGCTGGACCGCCGATGATGCAGCTGTCCCCGCCGGTGACGATGGCCGTGTGAAACCCGCACGGCGCCGCCAGCATGCCGCTGCGCGGCGGCGGCAATCCGGACACGGCCAGCAGGGCTTGTCCGGGCCGCTCCGCCAGGCAGCGGTCCATCAGTACCGCGCGCGCCTGCGCCAGCTCGACCGCTTCCAGCGGCGCCACGGCGCCCGCCACGCTCCACGCCGCCAGCTCGCCCACGCTGTAGCCGGCCACCAGCGCGGGCGGCGGTGCGTGCGCGCGCAGCGCCTCCCACATCGCCAGTGTGGCCGCCACGATCAGCGGCTGCGCCGTCCGGTTGGCAAACAGCGCACCCGCGTCCACGGCGACAGCGTCAAACCCCGCAGCGGCCATCCCGTAGGGCGGCTTGGCGTGCGCATCGCGCGCACGTAGCTCGCCAAGCAGCGCCGCCCCTGCCGGGTCCGAGCTTGCCAGATCGAACATCCCCATATGCTGCCCGCCCTGGCCCGGACACAAAATCAGCAGTTTCGCGCTCATGGTCCGCTCATGGCCAGGGATGGGTGGAAAACGCCTGCACCAGGCAGCACGCCGCCAGCAGGTCGGCCGCGCCGCCGGGCGAAAGTCTTTGGCGCACGAACAGGCGGTGGGTATCCAGCGCGCAGCCGTGCCAGTCCGGATGCGCGGTGCCGCCCATGGCCAGGAAACGCCGCGCCTCGTCCCGCACCATCTGCGCGCCTTGCCTGCCGCCGCGATGCAGCACGTTGGTATCGCTGACATGCGCCATCAGCGCGAACAGCGCATCGACGCGCGCGTGATGCATGCTGCCGCTGCGCGCCAGCGTCGTGCGCAGCGCGGGCAGGCCAAGCAGGAACACCGACGGCAGGCCCAGCGCCGCTTCCTCGCGTGCGCCGCTTGCGGCATGCAGTTGCGCCGCGCGCTGGCCATGCGAGCCGTCAGGGGGGGCCAGCGTATGCGCCGCCAGCGCCTCGCCCCAGCCTGCCAGCAAGGCCGCGCGCAGCGATGCGGCGTCTGCCGCCGGGGCAGACCCTGGCCGGCTGCCGGCCGCCAGCCGGCCCAGCGCCGCACACAGCATGCCGAGGCCGAAGATCGCGCCGCGGTGCGTGTTCACGCCGCCGGTTGCCGCCATCATGCGCCGCTCGGCCGCAATGCCCAGCTGTTTCAGGCGCGCGAATGGGGCGTCCTCCATGCCGGCGCGGCAGATGGCTGCAAAATAGTGCCGCAGCGAGAACAGGCTGCGCATGAATGTCAGCGCGGTCATGTCGGTATGGCTGCCGTTGTCGACCAGGGAGACCAGGCCGGGCTTGGGATACAGCGCCAGTTCGGCGTACAGCGCGCGCAGCGCCAGCCGCGCGGCTTGCTGGCTCACCGCGCTCGCACGGGCGTTGCCGAGGCCGTGGCGCGACGCCACACCCGGCTTTGGTGATGCGCATGGCAGCGGTGCGGTCCGGGTCATGCCGGCCTCAGGGTGGCGAGCAGCGCTTCAGGGTCGGCGAGCTGGACGCCGCCGATTTCCTTGACCAGCACGCGCGCCTTGGCCGCGCCGGCGGCGTTCCATTCTTTCCACGAGACGGCCTGCCCGGATGGGAACATGATTTCGCCGTCCAGCGGCAGGCCGTGTCCGGCGCCGGCCAGCAGCGCCAAGCCGGCGCGCAGTTGCTGCTGGCTCACGGGGCGGAACAGGATGTCGATGTCGGAGCCTGCGCCCAGGCAGGGCAGGCCGGTCAGCGCTTGCCAGGCCAGGGAGCCGAACACGCGCAGATCGAGTCCGGTGGAGAGGCGCTGCAGTTCGGTGTAGCCGGGCCGCCAGTGCGCGGGCAGCGCAGGGCGTGCGGCCTTCAGTGTCAACGGGGAGCTGGTGCGCTCGACATGCGCCAGCACCGCGCGCAGGCCGATGCGTTGCTTGAGTCCGTCCGCGTCCGGCGGCAGGGCGATGCCGAGGCAGACTTCCTGCTGGACGGGGGCCATCGTTGGGCCGCCGCTTGCCACGTTGCCGGCGCTGCCTGCATTCATGCCGGGGCCGGCGTCCGGCTCGCATCTGCGCACCACCGCCGGCCATTCTTCGCGCTGCCAGTAGCTGAACACGGCTTCCCGCGCGGGATCGGCGGCCAGTGCGGCCTGCCAGCCGGCGCGGGTCAGCCAGACCAGGTCATGCCGCTTGAACATGGCGACCACCGAGGATGGCTTGGATGACGGGGTGCGCCAGTTTGCGTCCGCCGCGCTGGTAGCCCAGCGCTGCGCGGGCGTCGGTAGCCGGTGCGTCGCGCAGCGCCTGGGCGAGGCGGGTGGCGAGGACGCCGGCGTCGCCGTCCCAGATCGATTGCAGCCCGCCCATGCGCAGGTAGTTTTCAGGCCCGGGCGCGAACACGGGATTGCTGCGCGCCAGTTCGGTCAGCACTTCTTCCGGCACCTTGGTGATGCGCGCCATCGCCGGCAGTCCCATCACGCGGATGGTGGCGGCCGGCAGGGCGTGGCAGCTGTCGGCCATCAGGCCGCTGGTGATGAAACCGCCCGACAGAGCCTGGTCGTAGACCAGCGCCACGATCTTGTGCCCGCGCCGCCGCGCCAGGTCCACGCATTTGCCGAGGTGCGCCATGTAGCTGTTGATGCCCAACATTTCGTCGCGGTGGCGCAGGCGCTGGCCTTGCGTGTCCACCAGCATGACGATGGCGCGGCCGGGATGCCCGCGCACCGTCGCCAGCACGGCCTTCGCCTGCGCCAGCGCAATCTCAATACCAATGGGCGCATGCCCGGTGGTGCCGATGACGGCCACGGTTTGCCCGCCGTCCGTCTCGCCGCCCGCCTGTGCCGTGCCGGACAGGAACTGGTCTTGCTCGGTGATGTCATGACCCTGCGGGAAAAGGGCGCTTGCCAGTGTTTGCCAGTGCATTATTGGCCTCCTGCGCGGCGGCTTGCCGCAGCTTCGATGAATGGGGCGATCTCCAGCATGGCGATGTTGGCCGGGTCGGGCATGCCCAGCTCGCGCCAGATGTCGGTTGGGTCGTGCAGGCCGCCGAAGCGCGCGAGGCGGTCGGTGAGCATGGCTTGCTCTTGCTCCAGGGCTTCCAGCGTCAGCGCGACCGACGCCGATTGTCCGGCTTGGCCGGGCGGCTGGCTCAGCGCGGCAATGGCGGCAATGGCCGCCTGCCGGAAGGCGGCCATCTCGTCCGGCACGATGGCCTGGCAGTCGCCTGTGAGATAGCGGTGCTTGCCGCCGGTGGTGCGCCACACCAGGGCGCGGTCGCGCGAGTCGAATTCTTCCACGCCGTTGGCGGTTTCGATCACTTCCGGGCCGGACATGGACAGCCGGGCTTCTTCGGACATGACCACGGCGTTGGTACAGCGCGCCACAATGCCCATGCCGCCGAAGGCGCCGTTGGCTCCGCCTACCAGCGCGATGACCGGGATGCCGGCCGCGCGCACGTCCAGCACGGCGCGCATAACTTCGGCCACGGCGATCAGGCCGGCATTGGCTTCGTGCAGCCGCACGCCGCCGGACTCGATCAGCAGCACCACGGCGCGCGGCCGTTCTTCGAGCGCGCGGCGCAGCAGGCCGGTAAGCTTGGCGCCATGCACTTCGCCCACCGCGCCACCCATGAAGCCGCCTTCCTGGGCTGCCACGAATACAGGTGTGCCGTCCAGGCGCGCACGGCCCACGGCCACGCCGTCGTCGAACGCCACCGGGGCGTTGAGCTGGCCCAGGTGCGGGCTGACGATCCGTTCGGCCGGCCCGATGAATTCTTCAAAGCTGTCCGGGTCCAGCAACTGGCGCAGGCGCTCGCGCGCGTTGGCTTCCTGGTAGCTGTGGTGCTTGCTCATGGCGCGGTTCATGGTGCCGCTCCCAGCATGGTTTGCACCGCCTGGTCCAGCCGCAGGCTGACCACGGCCGGCGTGGCGCCCACGTCGTTGATGGCGATGCGCACGTCGGCCAGCGGCCAGCGCAGGTGGAAGTCGCGCATGACGGCCTCCCAGATCTGCCCGAAGCCGACCGCGGCGGTCTTGATTTCGATGGTGCAGGCGCCGTTCAGCGCTGCCGGTTCGATCAGCACTTCCAGGTTGCCCGAGCCGACCACGCCCACCACTTGCGGCGAAGGCGGCAGCGTGCGGCTGCCGTTCTCGAAGCGATACGTTAACGTTTCCATTGCGTTTCCATTGGGTTTCCTTGATTACCAGTTCCTGAAACGCTGCGGCGGGTCGTACAGCCCGCCCGATGCGCGCACCAGGTCTTTCATGTTGCGTGCGGCCAGCAGGTCGCGCGTGGCGAGCCGCTGGTCGACGCCGATGTCTTCCGGCCGCTGGATCACGCCGCGATCGCGCAGGTTTTCCACCATGCGGCGGTCGCGGCCCAGGCCCATCGGCGTATAGCCCGCCACGCCGCGTATGGCCTGCTCGCGTTCCTCGTCGCTGCGGCACAGCAGCAGGTTGGCGATGCCTTCCTCGGTGAGGATGTGGGTCACGTCGTCGCCGTAGATCATTACCGGCGGAATTGCCATGCCGGCCTGTTCGGCCAGTTCCCAGGCATCCAGCCGTTCCACGAAGGCCGGGTGCATATGCTCGCGGAAGGTTTCCACCATCTGCACCACCAGCTTCTGCCCGCGCGGAATCATGTTGCGGCCTTCGCGCGCCTGCTGGCCGGCCTTCAGCCACGCGGGGCTGGCGTGGCGCCGTCCGCGCGCATCGGCACCCATGTTGGAGGCGCCGCCGAAGCCGGCGATGCGGCCCAGCGTGGCGGTGGACGAGTTGCCCTGCAGGTCGATCTGCAGGGTGGAGCCGATGAACATGTCGCATGCATAGTGCCCTGCGGCCTGGCACAGCGCACGGTTGCTGCGCATG
The DNA here is from genome assembly GCF_001425045.1 of Massilia sp. Root351. Lineage (GTDB taxonomy): Bacteria > Pseudomonadota > Gammaproteobacteria > Burkholderiales > Burkholderiaceae_D > Rugamonas. The sequence goes on from NZ_LMDJ01000006.1 coordinate 148,170, forward strand.
GAGCCGTCCGCACCCACGGCGAACACGTCAGGCCGGGCGCGGATGTAGTCTTCCATGCCCAGTTCGGAGCCGAAGGAGTGCACCGATTCCACGAAGCCCGCTTCGATCGCCGGTATCAGCGCCGGGTGCGGGTTGAGCGCCCAGTGCCGGCCTATTTTCCCCTTCAGGCCCAGCGATTCGGCGTATGTCGGCAGCAGCAGCTCGATGGCCGCCGTGTCGAAGCCGATGCCGTGATTCAGGCGCTGCACGCCGTATTCCGCATAGATGCCTTTGATGGCCATCATCGCCATCAGCACCTGGATCTCGGAAATCAGCGCCGGGTCGCGCGTAAACAGCGGCTCGATGTAGTAGGGACGCGGCGACTGCACCACGAAGTCCACCCAGTCGCCGGGGATGTCCACGCGCGGCAGCGTGTCCATGATGCGGTTCACCTGCACGATGACGATGCCGTTCTTGAATGCGGTCGCTTCGACGATGGTGGGTGTGTCTTCCGTGTTGGGGCCGGTGTACAGGTTGCCATGCCGGTCCGCCGCTTCGGCCGCCACCATGGAGACGCGCGGCGGCAGGTCCACGAAGTAGCGGCTGAACAGCTCCAGGTAGGTGTGGATGGCGCCGATATTCAGCTTGCCGGCCGAGAGCAGCTTGGCCACGCGCCCGGCCTGCTGGCCGGAGAAGGAAAAGTCCAGCTGCGAAGCCACGCCGCGCTCGAACACGTCCAGGTGCTCGGGCAGGGTCAGCACGGACTGCAGCATGTGCAGCCCGTTTACGCGCGCCGGGTCCAGCCTGGCCAGCGCCTGCGCCAGGAAGTCGGCCTGCTTCTGGTTGTTGCCTTCGATGCAGACCCGGTCGCCGCATTCCAGCACCGCGTGCAGCAGGTCGGCAATGCGGGCGGCGGGCAGGCTCTTGCCGTCCAGGTCCGCGCCCAGGGCCGTGCCGGCCCGCTGCAGGCGCTGCGCGCGGTTGCGCTGCAAAGTGTTCCAGGCCCGCGTTTCCGCGTTGGCCGCCGGCGCATTCATCATTTCGCTCCCATCATCATGTCAGGCAGTCCGGTCGCGATGCCGGGGAAGAGACATAATAAAACAACCGCTACGAACATGAGCACGACGAAAGGCGCCACGCCCCAGATCACGTCCCTCAGCGGTATGTCGGGCGCGATGTTTTTGATAACGAAGATGTTCAGCCCGACCGGCGGGTGGATCAGGCCCATTTCCATCACCACCGTCATCACCACGCCGAACCAGATCAGGTCGAATCCGGCCGCTTTCAGCGGCGGCAGGATGATGGGCGCGGTCATCAGGATGATGGACACCGGCGGCAGGAAGAAGCCCAGCACCACCACCATCAGCAGGATCACCGTCAGCAGCAGCCATTTGGACAGCTGCATGCCCACCACCCAGCTGGCGGCCGACTGGCTGATGTGCAGATAGCTCATCACGTAGGAATAAAACAGCGACATGCCGATGATCATCAGCAGCATGGTCGATTCCTTGATGGTGGAGGTGAGGATGGGCGCCAGGTCCTTCGGCCGCCACACGCGGTAGACGATGGCGATCAGCACCATGGCCAGCAGCGCGCCCAGGCCGGCCGTTTCGGACGGTGTGGCAAAGCCGCCGTACAGGGCCACCATCACGCCGATCAGCAGCACCAGGAAGGGCAGCACGCGCGGCAGCATTTCCACCTTGTCCGCCAGGGTGAAATGCTCATCGTGCAGGCTGGCCGCTTTCACGCCGCCTTTTTCGTAGATGTCCAGCGCAATGCGGTATTCCTTGCGGGCGCGATATACCGCGTAGCCGGCGAACAGCAGCACCAGCAGCACGCCCGGGCCGATGCCAGCCAGGAACAGGCGGCCCAGCGACTGTTCGGCCGCCACCGCGTACAGGATCATGGTGATGGACGGCGGCAACAGGATGCCCAGCGTGCCGCCGGCGGCGATGATGCCGGCCGCGAAGCCGGGCGAGTAGCCGCGCTTGCGCATTTCCGGGATGCCGGCCGAGCCGATGGCCGAGCAGGTGGCCGGCGAGGAGCCGGCCATGGCGGCGAACAGCGCACAGGCGAACACGTTGGCGATACCGAGGCCGCCCGGCACCTTGTGCAGCCAGGCGTGGATGGCTGCATACAGGTCGCGCCCCGCTGGCGACTTGCCGATGGCCGCGCCCTTCATGATGAACAGGGGAATCGACAGCAGCGTGATGGACGCCATTTCCTCGTACACGTTCTGCGTCACCGTGTCGAGCGAGGAGGGCGGCATGAAGAAGTACATGAAGCCGGTGGCCACCACGCCCAGCGCGAAAGCGATGGGCATGCCGGAAAACATGACGACCAGCGTGACGGCGCCGTACAGGGCGCCCAGGGTAAGCTCGCTCATGCTGCGTTCTCCAGAGGTTTGTCGCTGAGGCGGGCGGCCGTTTGCAGCAGCAGTTGCAGCGCCAGCAGCGTCATGCCGAGGGCCATCATGCCGTAGGGGATCCACAGCGGCGGGGCGAAGGTGGAGGTGGTGGTCTGGCCCTCGACGAAGGCTTCATGCCACAGCGTCCAGGACTTCCACGAGAAGAAGGCGCAAAACAGCGTGGAAAGCAGGTCGACCATGAACAGCCGCGCCGCGTTGACGCGCGGCGGCAGCAGTTCGGCCAGCGCCTCGATGCCGATGTGGCCGCGGTAGGACTGGACATAGGCCGCGCAGAAGAAGGTGGCGCCCACCAGCATGAAGACCGAGGCTTCGTCCTGCCAGTCGGTCGGCGCGTGGAAGAAGTAGCGCGATATCACCGAGTAGGTCAGTATCAGCGCCGTCAACACCAGCGCGCACATCGATAGCGTCAGCAGGGCCTTGTTCAGGCGGTTCAGCACCCCGGAAGCGCTGGCCAGGGCAGCATTGTCCGGCACTGCGGGCCCGGGAGCGGCCTTGAGTTCGAAGCCGTGGCTCATAGCGTTTTCTCGGCGAGTTTGAGCAGCTTGGCGCAGTTCTCGTTCTTCTCGCTGTAGTCCTTCCACGCGGTGGTGCGCGCGATGGCCTGCCAGCGCTTGACGGTCGCCGCGTTCAGGTCTACCACCTTGGCGCCGGCTTTCTGGTAGACGGCCGCCACCTGGGTGTCGTCTTCCTGTGCGGCTTTCAGCGCGAACGCTTCCATGTCGGCGCCAACGGCCAGGATGGTGGCCTGCTGCTCTTTCGGCAGCTTGTCGAATACGGCGCGCGACATCATCAGCGGCTCGAACATGAACCAGTAGGCGTTGCCGCGCCCTGAGGTCAGGGCCTTGGACACTTCTTCCAGGCGGAAGGAGATCAGCGAGGTGGACGATGTGAGGGCGGCGTCCATCGCACCGGTCTGCATGGCGGCGTAGATTTCATTGGACGGCAGCGACACCACGGCGGCGCCGGCGGCCTTCAGGATCAAGTCCATTTCGCGTGAGCCGCCGCGTATCTTCATGCCTTTCGCGTCCTCCGGTTCCACCACCGGCTTGGTGCGCGAGGCCACGCCGCCGGCCTGCCAGATCCAGCTCACCACCACGATGCCCTTGTCGTACAGGATGCGGGTCAGTTCCTTGCCCACTTCCGCGTTTTTCCAGCTGTAGCCCTGCTGGTAGGACGTGACCAGGCCGGGCATCAGGCCGATATTCACCTCCGGCACCTCGCCGCCGGCATAGGACAGCGGCACCAGCGACAGGTCCAGCGCGCCCTTGCGCATGGCGGAGAACTGGGCGTTGGTCTTCATCAGGGAGGAGCCGGGATAGATGGCGAATTTCAACGCGCCCTTGGAGCGCTTTTCCACTTCGGCTGCGAACATGCGGGTCAGGCGGTCGCGGAAGTCTCCTTCGGCCACGGTGCCGCCCGGAAACTGGTGGGAGATTTTCAGCGTGGTGGCTTGCGCCCAGGCGCTGGATATCGACAACGGGCTGCCTGCGAGGGCGCCCAGGGCGCCCAGTTTGCCGAGCTTGCCCAGTGCCGCTCTGCGGTTCATTACAGTCATACGTCCTCCAAGGGGTGAATGAAATATGCAACTTCCGTTTTTGTGTATACAAGAATATATTGGCTGCATACATTGTCAAGTTAAAAATCGCTTCTATAATGAAGACCTACATACAAGAAAACTATCCGCCATGACGAACCGATCCACGCAACTGCGCGAAGACATAGAGGAAATGATAGCCGTGGGCACCTTGACGCCCGGGCAGCACCTGGATGAGACGGAACTGGCCGCGCGTTTCGACGTGTCGCGCACGCCCATCCGGGAGGCACTGATCCAGCTGGCGTCCATGGGCGTGGTGGTGATCCGGCCACGGCGCGGCGCCATCGTGGCCGAACTGGGGCCGCAGCAACTGGTGGAGATGTTCGAGGTGATGTCCGAGCTGGAGGCGACCTGCGGCCGGCTGGCCGCGCGGCGCATGACGCTGGCCGAGCAGCAGGCGCTGCTGGCGGCGCACCAGGCGTGCAAGGAAGCGCTGGACGCGCAGCAGCCGGATGACTACTACTACAAGAACGAGGCCTTCCACGAAGCCATCTACGCTGGCAGCCACAACCAGTTCCTGATCGAGCAGGCGCGCAGCCTGTACCGGCGCCTGCGGCCCTACCGGCGCTTGCAGCTCAGGGTGCGCAACCGGCTGTCCAATTCATACGCCGAGCACGACGGCGTGGTGCAGGCCATCCTCGGCGGCGACGGCGAAAAAGCCGCCGAACTGCTGCGCGAGCACGTGATGATCCAGGGGCAGCGTTTCTCGGACCTGATGGCGTCGCTGCCGCAGTTGGGCAAACAGGCTGCCTAGCAGGCATTTCCAATTTCAATGTTGAGTAAGCTATTTCGAATGTCGAAACACCTCGAACGAACCAGTAATTTCTCAGTTTAGTGCTCCGTCACGATCCGGCGGCGACAGGCTTGGAGCTGGATGGCAAAGGCTGGGCCAGCCTGGACCAGCTCGTGTCCCGGGACTTGAAGCTGGGTGCGCAAGCGCCGCCGGCGCGGCTGTTCCACGGGACCGCAACCGTTCATTACATCGATTCGGTTTGGGCTCTGGCCCGGCGAGCTGAACGCGCATCGGCACCGTCAAGCGCTTCCTATTGCTTGCGGCGGGTATCGATGGCGATCCAGTTGGTTTCCCAGTGTTGTCCACCGTCCGCCGAATACGCCTGTTCGAAGCGCCATTGGCCGGCGCCCGCCGGCACCATGAGGAACCTGACCGGCACCACGCGCCCGTGCACCGTGTCCTGGCCGTAGAAGCTGCCTTGGCCATCCTTGAAGGAGCCGTGCATGGGCTCGGTCATCAAGCCGTTGGCCAGGTTCGCGAAATGCAGGGTCCACTGGCCGCTCGCCGGCTGGTACAGGCGCAGCGACACGCCAGTGATCCGGCCGGCGCTGCCGCGCACATCGAGCTCGACCAGGTTGGCCCGTCCGTCCATGACCTGCTTGACGACCGAGGTGCCGGCGTACTCCAGCCACTCGGTCTTGCCGCTCAGCGGTTCGCGCAGGCGCTTCAGGCGCGTATCCCAGGTGCCAATCTCCCAGTCGAAATCACGCTGGCCGTGGTGCGGCGCGGCAGGCGTTTGGGGGGGCGGAGAGTCCGATCGGGCCGCGCTCGGCTGCGGGGCCGCCACGACTGCGGACATCAGCATCGCAAGGCACAGTGATTTCATGACAGGGTCCTTTCTGATAAATCAGCGCTTCACCGTCAAAATGGTGCGACAGCAGGCCATCTGGTAGTAAGCGATATCGACTCCGTGGTATTGCCTGCTGGTTTCCGAGGCGACGGCGAAGCCGAATTTCTCGTAGAAGCCTACTGCGGGAATGTTGGATTTGGCGACGTTCAGTGACAGCGGCCCGGTTTGCCTTGCCATCACGGCCGCCAGCAGCGCCTGTCCCGCGCCGCGCCCGCGCGCATCCGAGTGGACGAACAGGGCGCGCAATTGACCCGGCACGCTGGCGGCGAAGCCGACGATGCCGCAGCCGTCCTCGCACACCAGCACGCTGGACTGCCTGAACGCGGCCAAAATAGCTGGATCTGCCGCAAGCGGCGTCAGCGTGAAAGGCTGCGCTTCAAACTGTAGCTCATCGAGCTTCGCATTGGCGTACACCGCAGCTACTGCCTCGAAGTCCCGCTCATCGTAGTCGCGTACACGCATGGTCATCGCTCGTTGCTCGCCTGTGACGCGAGTATATCGAAGATGTGGCGCCGTGCAAATGATAGCAATACCGTCATGCCGCTGCGCTATACTGCGCAGCATGAATCTCTACCAAACCCTTGCCGCCGACATCGAAGGCCAGGTCGCGCGCGGCGTGCTGCTGGAAGGGGAGAAGCTGCCGTCGGTGCGCCAGACCAGCCAGCACCGCAGCCTGAGCATCAGCACGGTGCTGCGCGCGTACTCCCAGCTGGAGAGCAGGGGCATCATTGAAAGCCGTCCGCAGTCGGGCTACTTCGTGCGCGCCAGGCAGGCCGGGGCGCCGCGCGCTGCGCCGCCGGCGCCCAGCGAGCCGCTGGTGCTGTCGTCCGAAGTGGATGTGAGCCGTCTGGTGCTGTCCACGCTGCGCACCATCCGCAAGGAGGGGGCGGTGCCGCTCGGCTCGCCGTACCCGGACCCGGCGCCGTTCCCCTGGCCGCGCATCAGCCAATACGCCAACGCGCTGGCGCGCCGCGCCCAGCACTGGAGCGTGATGGACGATCTGCCTCCCGGGAATCCGGAGCTGATCCGCCAGATCGCGCGCCGCCACCTGGAGAACGGGCTGGCGGTCGACCCGTCCGAAATCATCATCACCATGGGCGCCACGGAGGCGATCAACCTGTGCCTGCAGGCCGTGGCCAAGCCGGGCGACACGGTGGCGGTGGAATCGCCCACCTTCTACGCGATGCTGCACGCGATCGAGCGCATGGGCATGCGGGCGCTGGAGGTGCCGACCGATCCGCGCGAGGGCATCAGCATCGAGGCGCTGCGCGCCATCCTGTCGCAGCAGCGCGTGGCAGCCTGCATGGTGATGCCGAACTTCCAGAATCCACTGGGTTTCCAGATGCCGGACGCGCGCAAGCGCGAGCTGGTGCAACTGCTGGCCAGCCACGATATCCCGGTCATCGAGAACGATGTCTACAACGAGCTGTATTACGGCGAGAGCCACCCGACATCGCTGAAGTCCTACGACAAGCAGGGCCTGGTGCTGCACTGCTCGTCGTTCTCCAAGAGCCTGACGGCGAACTACCGCATCGGCTGGGCGCTGCCGGGACGCTACACGGCGCAGGTGGAGAAGCTCAAGTTCCTCAACACGCTCACCACGCCCACGCTGCCGCAAATGGCCATCGCCGACTACCTGCAGCACGACGGCTACGACCGCCACCTGCGCAAGGTGCGCAAGGGTTACGAGCAGCGCGCGCGCATGATGGCGGCCGCTGTGCTGCGCTTCTTCCCGGCCGGCACGCGCGTGTCCGAACCGCAGGGCGGCTATGTGCTGTGGGTGGAGATGCCGCCGTCGGTGGACGCGATGAAGCTGTACGCGCTGGCGCTGGAGCGCAAGATCACCGTCGGGCCGGGACATATGTTCTCGGCGCGCGGCAGCTACCCGAACTTCATCCGCCTGAACTACAGCTATCCGTGGACCAGGGAGATCGAGGATGCACTGCGCATGCTGGGGCGCCTGGCGTCAGCCGCCCACCAGTGACATGCGCACCACCTTGTGCGCGTGCGCGCGGCCGCCGGACGGGCCGCGCAATTCAGAATAACGGTCGGTGCGCGCCTGCCACAGCGCGCGTATGCGTTCCTCCAGCTGTGCTTCCCGCCCGTCGTCCAGCCAGGGGCGCAGGTCCGCACCTTCCTGCGAGAACAGGCACAGGTACAGTTTTCCGTCCGCCGCCACGCGGGCGCGTACGCATTCGCCGCAGAAGGGATGCGACATGCTGGCGATGAAGCCAAGGCTGCCCGAGCCATCCGCATGGTGCCAGATGTCGGCCGTGTCGTGGCCGCGCGCGGCGCCGTCCTGCACCAGCGGGTAGTGCTGCTGGACGATGGCGCGCATGGCGTCGGCACTCAGCACCTGGCCGGCGTTCCAGCGGCTGGCGCCGCCCACGTCCATGTATTCGATAAAGCGCAGCTGCACGCCGCTGTCGCGGAAGTGGTGCACCAGCGGCAGGATCTGGCTGTCGTTTACGCCGCGTTCTATCACGGTGTTGACCTTGACCGGCGCCAGTCCCGCGCGCTGCGCCGCCGCGATGCCTTCCAGTACCCGCGCCACCGGGAAGTTCACGCCATTCATGCGGCCCGCCAGCGCATCGTCCAGGCTGTCCAGGCTCACCGTAATGCGGCGCAGGCCGGCGTCTTTCAGCGACTGCGCACGCGCCGCCAGCAGCGAGCCGTTGGTGGTGAGCGCGATGTCCAGCGGGCGGCCTGCCAGCGTGCGCATGGCAGCCAGCGTTTCTATCAGGCGCGGCAAGTCCTTGCGCAGCAACGGTTCGCCGCCGGTGAGACGAATTTTTTCCACGCCCAGCTGCACGAAGCTGCGCGCCAACCGCGCCAGCTGGCCGAAAGACAGCCGCTCGGAGGACGTCATGAAGGCGTAGTCCGGTCCGTAGCTTTCCTTGGGCATGCAGTAGGGGCAGCGGAAATTGCATTGGTCGATGACGGACAGGCGCAGGTCTTTCAGCGGTCGGCCGCGGGTGTCTCGCAGTTCGGTCGGGGACGGGTTCATGCGGTCAGCATAGCGCCGGGCCGGCGGCGCGGAGCAGCACAGTTGGCCCGCAGGCGCAGGGGTACAGTGCGGCCGTTGTGATAAAGCGAGAGTTTTTTCCGAGAAGAAATATGTACACTGCGGCAGATCGACCATAACGCAATTGCAGGAGTCTTGATTGGCCACCGATCTGCTGTTCGGCATACTGACCTATCCGCTGACCCTGCTGGTGTGGCTGGCCTTCATCGTTGGCTGCTCGTACGGCCTGTACAACAAGCACGGCGCCGCCATGCCGATCGCGCCGCTGCGGCTGTTCGGCGGCTACGTGGGTGCGGTGCTGGCCTGCGTGGTGTGCACCGCGCTGGAGGCCTACGTCACACCCGAGGACGCCGCGCAAACCTGGCGCGTACCGCCGGAGAGCTACTGGGCGGCGATCCGCCAGCAGTTCGTGGTCACGCTGGCCCCGGCCATCATGTTCAGCACGGCGGGCATTGCGCTGGTCGGCGTGCCGGTGATCCTGCGGCTGATGCGGGCGGGGCGGGGCAGCGTGGGCTGGGTTCTGCTGGCGTCACTGGGGATTTCGCTGCTCGTTTCGCTCCCGCTCAGCGCCGGCCTGCTGGGCGCGGGCAACGGCGTCCAGGCCGCGCTGCAGGGCCTCGCTTCCATCGCCGGCGCCCATTTGCTGATGACGTTTTGCTTCTCGGTCGGCGCGGGCTTGCCGTGGTCGGCCGCCCGGCCGGAGCGGCGCATGCGGCCCGGCGTCCTGCTGGCGCTGGGCGCGGTGGGCACGGCGGCTTACCTGGGCTGGTGGCCCGTCCCCATCGATCCGGTGGCCTGGCAGGCGCCGGCGGCGCCGGGCTACACGGGCGCCCATGCGCCGAACGCCAGGCTGGCGGGCATCAAGACCATCGCACTGGACCGGCAGATCGGTCCCGAGCACATCGTGGCCGGCAGGGATGGCGAGCTGTATGCGGGCATTGCGGATGGCCTGCTGTTGCACATGCGGCCGGACGGCAGCTCCCAGGGCATGCTGGCGTATACGGGCGGCCGGCCGTTGGGCATGGCGTTCGACGCGCACGGCAATTTGATCGTGGCCGACGCCGACAAGGGGTTGCTGTCCTTCGACGCGAACGGCGCGCGCACCGTCTTGCTGGCTGCCGGCGAAGGCGGTCCGGTGCATTTTGCCAACGCGGTGGCGGTCGCCGCCAGCGGCAAGATTTATCTCACGGATTCGTCCATGCGCTTTCTTGCGCCGCGCGCCGGCAGCACGCAGTGGGCGGCCACGCTGGATGTGCTGGAGCAGTCGGCCACCGGCCGCGTGCTCGAATACGACCCGGCCAGCAAGGCGGTCAGGGTGGTGGCCAAGGGACTGAGCTTTGCCAACGGCATCGTGCTGGCTGCCGACGAACAGTCGGTATTTGTCAGCGAGAGCGGCCGATACCGTGTGTGGCGCATCGACATCGCCGCCGCGCAGCTCGACGTGTCGCGGGCGGCCCGGCAGGCGAAGGTGGTGCTCGACAATTTGCCCGGCTACCCGGACAACCTGACGCGCGGCTTGAATGGCAGGATCTGGCTGGGCCTGGCCGGCCAGCGCGACGAGCTGGATGCGATGGCCGGCCAGCCTTTCATGCGCAAGCTGGTGCTGCGCATCCCGCGCGTCTTCTGGCCTGCGCCCAAGCGCTACGGCCACGTGCTCGCTTTCACCGAGGCCGGTCAAGTCGTGGCGGACTTGCAGGATCCGAGCGGCGCCTCGCCGGTCACCACCGGCGCCACCGAGACTGTTGACCGGCTGTATATTCATAATGTCAACGGTAATGGCGTGGGGTGGTTGCCGAGTACGGCGGCTGTGCCGTAAAGCAACAGTAGATTGGCCTGGCGGGGCGGTAAGCGGTACTATTTGTATCGTCTTGCGGCCGCTATGCCTGCGTCACCTACTAGAACAATTAATGAACCCGCCGCTTTCTCCCGCATTCTCCGCCTCATGGCGCTGCGTCCTCTTGCTGGCCGCTAGCGCATTGCCTGCCTGGGCCGGCCAGGTCTCGCTCGACAGTGGCAGTCAAGACCTGGCAGTTTTGCCGCTTGAGCAATTGGTGGAGTTGCAAGTTACCTCGGTATCGCGCTTCTCGCAGACCATAGCCGACGCGCCGTCGGCAGTGGTGGTGCTGACCGCGCAGGACATCCGCGACTTCGGCTGGCGCACGCTGGCCGACGCGCTGGCGTCGCTGCCCGGCCTCTACGTGAACAACGACCGCAATTATTCCTACCTCGGCGCGCGCGGTTTCCTGCGGCCGGGCGATTACGACAGCCGCTTCCTGCTGCTGGTGGACGGCGTGCGCACCAACGACAGCGTCTACGACCAGGCCAGCATCGGCAGCGAGGGCTTGCTCGACATGGACCTGGTGCAGCGCATCGAATACGTGCCCGGCCCCGGTTCGGCGGTGTACGGCTCGAACGCGCTGTTCGGCGTGATCAACGTCATCACCAAGTCCGGCAGCGCGATGGCCGGGCCGCAGGCCTCCATGCTGGCGGGCAGCTACGGCGAGCGGGCGGCGCGCGTCAGCTATGGCTGGCACGCCCAGGACGGCACCGACGTGCTGCTGTCGGCCAGCAGCAGCCGGCGCGATGGGCAGGATCTGTACTTCGCCGAATACCGGCAGCCGGGGTCGGACGGCGTGGCCCATGGCCTGGATTTCGACCGTGCGCACCGTCTGTTCGCCAAGGCCGCTTACGGCCCGTGGACCGTGTCGGCAGGCTACGTGGCGCGCACCAAGGGCGTGCCCACCGGTTCCTTCGGCGCCCTGTTCGACACCGCCAACCAGACGCGCGACACGCAGGCCTTTGCCAAGGCGGCCTTCGACATGCCGCTGGCCAGCGGGGCCGACCTGGCCGTGCTGGCACACTGGGGCCGTGCCGACTACCAGGGGATCGGCAGCTATCCCGGTGAGGCGGGAGAGGCGCTGGTGAACGTGGATGGCGACCATGCCGGCTGGTTCGGCGCCAGCGCGCAGCTGACCTTCAGCCGGGTGCCGGACCACAAGGTCGTGGCCGGCGTGGACATGCAGCGCAATGCGCGGCGCGACCAGTTCAGCTACTACCGCGCGCCCTACCAGCTGTTGCTGGACGATCGCCGCAGCGACGGGCGCAGCGGCGTGTTCGTGCAGGATGAATGGCGCGTTCGCCCCGGCTTGCTGTTCAACGCCGGCCTGCGCTACGACCGGGACAGCAACGCCGGCAGCCAGTTCCACCCGCGCCTGGCGCTGATGTACCGCGCCTCGCCGGATAACACCGTCAAGCTCATATACGGCACCGCCTACCGCGCTCCGAATGCCTACGAGCTGTATTACAGCTATCCGGGCGAGGGAGGGCAGCAAGGCAATCCGGCGCTGTCGGCCGAACGTATCAGCACGCGCGAATTGATCTTCGAGCGCCGCCTGGACGCCAACGGCCTGGCACGCATGTCGCTGTTCAACTACCGCATGCGCGGCCTGATCTCGCAGGAAGTCCAGCCGGATACGGGGCTGCTGATGTTCGCCAACATCCAGCGCGCTGTGGCCACGGGGGCCGAGGTGGCCTATGAACGCCAGTTCGGACGCGGCTTGCGGCTGCGGGCCAGCTTCGCCATGCAGCACGCCGACGACGGCGACAATGCGCAGCTGGTCAATTCGCCGCGGCGCCTGGCCAAGCTGAACCTGTCGCTGCCGCTTCCTGCGCTGAAGGCCCGCTTGGGCGCCGAGCTGCAATGCGGCACGGCGCGCCTGACGCAGAACAGCAGGGTGGGCGGCCATTGCCTCAGCAACATGGTCGCCACCAGCAACGGCCTGCTGGCGCGCACCGAACTGTCGCTGGCGCTGTACAACGCATTCGACGCGCGCTATGCCGACCCGGCCGGCGCCGTGTTCGTGCAGGAAGCGCTGGCGCGCCAGAGCCGCACGGTCGCGGCCAAACTGACCTACGGGTTCTGATCATGCGCGCCGCCTTCCGCATCAGCGTCCTGTGCACCCTGGCCTCGCTGGCCCCGGTGTGCCACGCCGAATTGCAGGAAGTGCAGAACAGCGCGCTGAAGGCCGCCTACATCTACAACATCGCCATGTTCACCAACTGGCCGGCCGGACCTTCCGGTGCGGCGGCGGACCGCCCGTTCGCGGTATGCGCGCGGTCTTCGCTGCCGTTCTGGGACAGCTTGCGCCAGCTGGAGGGCAAGCTGGTCAACGGCCGCAACTGGACCATGTACGACACCGGTGCAGGCGCGCCGCCGCGCAGCTGCGACATCAGCATATTCGCGGCGGAGCTGGGCCAGCCGCGCCCCGCCGACGGCAGCGGAACGCTGTTCGTGGCCGATGGCGTGAGTGCGGGAAAATACGCGGGCGCGGTGGCGCTGGTGGACGAGGACCGACACGTGCGCTTCGACGTCGATACGCGCGAGGCCGCGCGCCTAGGCCTGAAATTCAGTTCGCGCCTGCTGCGCCTGGCGAGGAATGTATGGTAAACCGCCGCCGCAGGAAGGCCGACCGGCTGACCCTGACCAGCATGCTGGGCGCCGGCCAGCTGATGGCGGCCGTGGCGGCGCTTGCGGTGGCCGGCGTGGTGCTGCTGGTATACCAGGTGCTGTCGCTGCACCAGGCGCTCAATAGCGAAACGCGGGTGCAGGCCGCCATCGTGGCGGACAACCTGGCCGCGCCGCTGATGTTCCGCGACCGCGACGCCGCCGCCGATGCGCTGCGCGCGCTGCGCTCGGCACCGTATTTCCGCTGGGTGGCGATCTACGACCAGCAAGGTTTGCTGTTTGAATACTACGGCGTGAACGGCCATGTGCCGGTGGCCGAGCGACATGCGCTGGACTGGCTGCACAGCGCGCAGGAGACTGCGCCCATCGAGTATCGCGGCAAGGTGCTGGGCAAGGTGGTGCTGGCGCACGGCACACGCGGCATCCGCGAGGCGATGGCGCACTATCTCGGCCTGGTGATACTGGCCTCGCTTGGCGCGCTGCTGCTGGCGCAGCTGCTGGCGCGGCGCACACGCGCGCGCGTGGTGGCGGCCGAGCGCGAGCTCGATTACCTGGCCCATACCGACCAGGTGACGGCGCTGCCGAACCGGCGCGCCAGCTACGGCCTGCTGGAGGAGGCGATCGCGGAGCGCGGCGCTGACGGCGGACGGCTGGCGCTGCTGCTGATCGACCTGGACAACTTCAAGGTGGTAAACGACACCGCAGGCCATAGCGCCGGCGACGACCTGTTGCGCCAGGTGGCCGGCGTGCTGGGCGCGGTGGTTGACGGCAGCGGCACGGTGGGCCGCATCGGCGGCGACGAATTTGCCATCGTCGTGCCGGCGGTGGCCGGGCGCGCCGAAGCGCGCGCGCTGGCCGAGAAAGTAACGGAAGCGCTGCGTTCGCCATTCCAGGTTGGCGGCAGCGAAATGTTCGCCACTGCCAGCGTGGGCATGTGCATGTACCCGGACGACGCCGTCAGCATGGGCGAGCTGGTGAGCCGGGCCGATACTGCGCTGTACCACGCCAAGCAGACCGGCCGCAACCGCCTGGCCGAATTCCTGCCGGCGATGACGCTGCAGACGCAGCGCCGCGTCCAGCTTGAGCGCGACTTGCGGCGCGCGCTCGATCATGGCGAGCTGGCCGTGCATTACCAGCCGCAGTTCGAATGCGCCAGCGAGCGCATGGTGGGCGCCGAGGCGCTGCTGCGCTGGCATCACGCCGAGCATGGCTTCATTTCGCCGGCCGAGTTTATCCCGGTGGCCGAGGACAGCGGCCTGATCGTGGCGCTGGGGCGCTGGGTGCTGGAACGGGCCTGCGCCGACGCCGTGACCTGGCAGTGTCCTGGGGCGGCGCCTGTCAGCGTCGCGGTCAATGTGTCGGCGCGCCAGCTGCGCGAACGCGGTTTCCTGGACGAAGTGGTGGCAGCGCTGCGCGCCAGCGGACTGCCGGCCGCGCTGCTGGAACTGGAGCTGACCGAGAGCGTGCTGATGGAGGACGTGCAGGCGGCTGTGCAGTTCATGCGCGACGCGCGCGCGCTCGGCGTGCGCTTGTCGATCGACGATTTCGGCACCGGCTATTCTTCGCTGGCCTACCTGCAGTCCTTCCCCATCAACCAGCTGAAAATCGACCGCAGCTTCCTGCAGTCGCTGCCGGGGGAAGGCAGCACCATCGTCAGCGCGGTGATCTCGCTGGCGCAGGACTTCCAGCTGACCGTGGTGGCCGAGGGCGTGGAGAACCGCGAGCAGCTGGAATGGCTGCAGCGCGCCGGCTGCACCTATGCGCAGGGCTATCTGCTGGGACGGCCGATGCCGGCGGCGGTGCTGCTGGAGGTCATGGCGGAAGGCAGAAAGAGTCGAACTTACAGAGGAACGGCTGACGCCCCTCACCGGGTTTGAAGCCCGGCCCCGTCACCGGACGGGAATGCCTTCCATGGTCGGACCAGGTGCGTGTTGCGTACGCGCCGAGTATAGCCGACCCGATCGAAATATTCCAACAGCTGCACGGCGCGCTTGCGCCCAAGGCCGGCCGCGTCGCGGAAGCTGGCCGCCTGCGCGTCTTCCAGCTGGGCGATGATCTGCGCCAGTTCGGCCAGCGGCGCCGGGTGGTAGAACAGGTCCGTGACAACCTGGGTGACGGCGCCGGCCCGCGCCAGCTTGCGCAGCAGGCGGCGCACGTCGTCCTCCGGCACGGCCAGCGTGGCGGCCAGGGTACGCACCCAGGGCGGATCGTAGCGGCCTGCCAGCAGCTCCGGCAGCAAGCGGTCCGCCAGCGCCTGTTCGGATGCGCTGAGCTCCACGCTGTGGCCGGGCAGGTGCAGCGCGTTGCCGTGGCGGCGGATGTCGCCTTGCGACAGCAGTGCGGACATGGCGTGGCTCCATAGCTGGTCTTCGCTATCCGGGCTGGCGATGCGTTTCAAGCGCCATAGCTCGGGACCGGTTTCGTCGGGCGAGCTGGCATGGAAGTCTGCAAGGGCGGCCAGCGCGTGCCGCTGCAACCGGGCCAGCGCCGCATCGCCGACCAGCAGTTCGTCGCCGCCATGCAGCGGGATACGTCGCACGCCGGGCGGCACGTCGATGCGCGCAGGCGGCAGCTGCGACAGGCGCACCAGGGCGCTCATGGGCAGGCCGTGCGGCGAACAGGCCAGCAGCGAGCCGATGCCGCCAATGCCTTCAGCCGCGCCGCCGGCCCTTGCGCCGCCGCCGCAGGCGCTGCCGGTGAAGGCGCCGAGGGCGTCCAGCCAGGCCAGGCGCACGGGGCTGCGGCGCTTGCGGGCTGCACCGAAGGGGTCGAGAACCATGCCACCGCCTATGGTCTGCGTGGCCTGCGCGTTGCGCAGCACGAAGCGGTCGCCGGGCACGGCATGGACTTCCTGCTCGAACACCAGCTGCGCGCGGGAGGTGTGGCCGGGCAGTACCGCGTCCGCGTCCAGCGGCACGATGTTGGCGGTATGGTGGGCTGCGCCCAGGTGCACGTGTACCGGCGACCAGGCCTTGAGCGCGGCGCCGCTTCCGGGCAGCAGCGTCAGCTCGGCATCGACGCGCAAGGAGCAGGCGGCCAGCGCAGGGGCGACCACCCAGCTGCCGCGTTCGATCTCGTCGCGCGCTGCACCGGCCAGGTTGAGAGCCAGGCGCTGCCCCGCGCGGCCTTCGCCGGCGGCGCGGTTCTGGGCATGGATGCTGCGCACGCGCACTTCCCGGCCTCCCGGCGCCAGTGCCAGCGTATCGCCCACGGCCACGCTGCCCGCCAGCGCGGTCCCCGTGACCACTGTGCCCTGGCCGGCCAGCGTGAACACGCGGTCCACGCCCAGCCGGAACAGGCGGTGCTCGTCGCGCGCAGGCAGAATGCGCGAGGCGGCGGTGAGGTGCAGGCGTAGTGCCGTCACGCCGGCGTCGCCCGGGACGGTCGCCGCGGTGGGGAACACGGGGCAGCCGGCGAAGGCGGTGTCTGCCAGCAGCATGTCTATCTCGGCCTGCACCTGCTGTAGCCGTTCGGGCGTGGTGCGGTCCACTTTGTTCAGCGCCACGGCGCCGCGCTGCACACCGAGCAGGCGCAGGATGGCGAGGTGCTCCAGCGTCTGCGGCATGATGCCGTCGTCGGCGGCGATGACGAGCAGCGCGAAGTCGATGCCCGTGATGCCGGCCGCCATGGTGCGAATGAACTTCTCGTGGCCCGGAACGTCGATAATGCCCAGGATGACGCCGTCTTCCAGCGGCGCGTAGGCGTAGCCCAGCTCGATCGAAATGCCGCGCTGCTTTTCTTCCTTCAGGCGGTCCGTATCGACGCCGGTGAGCGCGCGCGTGAGCGACGTTTTGCCGTGGTCGATATGGCCTGCAGTGCCGACTATCATGGCCGTAGCAGATGCAGTTGCCGCACGAAGATGTCCAGCTGCGCGTCTTCCAGGCAGCGCAGATCCAGCCACAGGGTATCGTTGGCGATGCGGCCGATGACGGGGCGGGGCAGGGCGCGCAGGCGCTTCTCCAGCGCGCCGAGCGGGTCGCTCGCGACTTTGATGGCCGCCTCGGCCAGGCGGACGGGGCGGACCGCGCGGATCGCCAGGCCGTGGCTGGGCAATTGGTCCACCGGCAAGGCGCCGCTGCCGATCTGGCTCAACATCGGTTCGGCGGCCACGCTGTAGGCCTGGCCCAGCGCATGCTGCAGCTGCGGCTGCAACAGGCCAGCCAGCGCGCGCATGGCGGCGGCCGGGCGCGTGAGCAGGCGCAGCGTGGTAAGGCGCTCTGGCAGCAGATCGGGTGCGCGATAAAGCGCCAGCACCGGTTCGAGCGCGGCCAGTGTCAGCTTGCCCACGCGCAGGGCGCGCTTCAGCGGATTGCGCTTGATGGCGGCAACCAGGTCGGCGCGGCCAGCGATGATGCCGCACTGCGGACCGCCGAGCAGCTTGTCGCCACTGAAAGTCACGAGGTCCGCCCCGGCGGCGAGGGTTTCCCACACCGTGGTCTCATGCGGCAGGCCGTACTGTTCAAGATCGACCAGCGTTCCGCTGCCCAGGTCCACCGCCACAGGAACCTTGTGGCCGCGCGCCAGCGGCACCAGCTCGGGCAGGTCGACGGCCTTGGTGAAGCCGGTGATGGCATAGTTGCTGCAATGGACCTTCATCAGCAAAGCCGTGCTGTCGGCGATGGCGCTGCCGTAGTCCGCCAGGTGCGTGCGGTTGGTGCTGCCCACTTCACGCAGCGTGGCGCCGGCGCGGGTCATGATGTCGGGAATGCGGAAGGCGCCGCCGATTTCCACCAGCTCGCCGCGCGAGACGATCACTTCGCGGCCGGCGGCGAGGGTATTGAGCAGCAGCAGGACGGCCGCGGCATTGTTGTTGACTACCGTGGCCGCTTCGGCGCCGGTCAGTTCGCGCAGCAGTTCCTCCACCAGGTTGTCCCGGTCGCCGCGCTTGCCGGTGTCGATGTCCCATTCCAGGTTCATCGGCCAGCGCAGCGCCTCGGCCACCGCTTGCACCGCGCTGTCAGGCAGCAGGGCGCGGCCAAGGTTGGTGTGCAGGACGGTGCCGCTGAGGTTGAAGACCGGGAACAGGGCGGAGCGGTTGGCGCGCTCCAGGCGTTCGGCAAGGCGCGCGATGACCGCAGCGACGCCGGCTGGGGCGTCCTTGCCGGCGGTGGCTGCGGACGGCGCGGGCAAGGAAGATGGCTTGGACCGGTCGCCGGTGGCGCCGAGCGAGCAGGCGCGCAGTTCGGCCAGCAGGGCGCGCAGGGCGGCAGTGGCTTGTTCGCGCCCGTACTGGGCGAGCAGCGGCTGGCAGGCGGCGTCGGACAGTACCCGGTGCACGGCAGGCAGACGAACCGTGCGGCCGCCGGGGAGCTTGCTGTCGGCGGCGGCGCTCATTCGGAACCGAACCACAGCAGGGGATTGACACTGCCGCGCGCATAGCCGGCTTCCGTCACCAGCACGTCGAGCGCCAGGCTGGCCAGGTCGTCGGCCAGAGGCTCGACCATGAAGTCGTGTTCCTGGTTGAAGATCTTGCGGTAGCTGCGGCAGTCATCGCAGGTTTCCGCGCGGGCGACGCGGGAAGGGTCCTGCGCCTTGTTGACTGGGGCGGCGGCGGGGTCGCCGCCGCTGTCCTCATCGGCACCTGTATCTGCACCGGCGGGCGCCAGGCTCTGGTAGGCGATGCGGGCGTTCTTCTCGCAACAGCTGCACTTCACGCGCACCATGTGCCATTCGCTGGCGCAGATGGCGCAGTGCAGATAGCGGTAGCCTTGCGCCTGCCCGCCGATGCGGATCACGCTGGCCAGCGGGTGCGAGCCGCAGACGGGACACAGAGTGCCGGTGACGGGAGGCTGGACGCGGCTGGCGTCCAGCTGGCTCGCGTGCGTGACCCATAGGAGCTGCAGCGCGGCGGCCACAAAAGGCGCGTGCAGAGGATTGATGCCCTCGCCGAATTCGGCCAGCACCGCGTCCGCGCAGCCCTCCAGGTCGGTGTCGGACAGCGCGCGCAGGCCGGCCAGCACGGCGGCCAGTTGCGGCTGGCCGCTGGCGGCGGCATCCAGCTGGTCCAGGAGCGCCAAATAGATGGCCCCCCAGCCGGCCGGGCGCGGGCCGGACACCGGCAGCGGCGGCATATTGTGGGCAAGAGCGGTCTCCATGGCGTCGGAGGGCGGCAGCGGCGGAACCGGGGGCGCTGGCGGCCGTGGGGCGGAAGCGGCCGGGCGCGAAGCGGCGGCTGGCGAGCCGGCTGCCGCGATGGCAGCCTGGGCGTCGGCGACGGCGGCCATCAGGTACAGATAGCCGTGCAGGGAGTCGGGCGCGGGGATGCCGGGCACGTTGCCGTCGGCAAGCTGGCGCAGGCGGGTGGCGCGGGCGGAAAAGAGCACGCCCGGCTGCGGCAACACCAGGCGCGGAATGGTGGTGTGGTCCAGCGATTCGATCTCGCCGGGGGACAGAAGGCGTTGTACCAAGTAAGTCCTCTCGTCTGCGTTTCAATCCATTCTAATCTAGTCCCGCTGCTTGCGCGCCACTTCCTCGAACCAGCGCCGGTGGTGCTTGCGCGCCCACCCGTAGGTGACCGTGCCGCGCACCATGGCGCCCACCGAGCCCTTCACCCAGAAGCCGGCATACACGTGGATCACAATCGCCACGATGATAACGAAAGCGCAGAACGAGTGTAGCAGGGCTGCAAAACGCACCAGGCCGATGGGGAAGTAAAGCGAAAAGTACTCGCGCCAGATCACCGTGCCGGACAGGATCAGCCCCGCCATGCAGGCGATCAGCACGAAGAACAGCACCTTCTGTCCGGCGTTGTAGCGTCCCACCGGCGGCACCTTCTCCTCGTGCAGCGCCATCACCTCGGTGGCGCCCTTCAGCCATTCCTTGTCGCCCGGCTCGAAGCGGTTGTGGTGCCAGAAGCGCACCACCAGCAGCCCGAAAGACACGGCCATCACCACGCCGATAAACGGATGCAGGATGCGCGTCCACTGCCCGCCGCCCAGGAACACCGCCATCCACGCGGTGGCAGGATGGAACATGGCCAGCCCGGACACGGCCAGCAGCACGAAGCAGATCGCCGTCACCCAGTGGTTGCTGCGTTCATTCGCGTTATAGCGCTCGATGAGCGGATTGCCGTCTTTATCGAATCTCATTTTGGCTCTCCTTGATGCGGTTGGCCTCGTGCAGCGCCTCCGCCTCCTCCTCCCGGCTCACTTCATTCGGCCCCACGCGGCTATAGTGGAACCAGCCTGCCAGTGCGGTGACGGCGATGCCCGCCAGCGCGAGCGGCTTGGTCAGCCCCTTCCACAGGCCCACCATGGGGCTGATGGCGGGGCTGGCCGGCAGGTTGTGGTACAGCCCCGGACGGTCTGCATGGTGCAGCACATACATCACATGCGTGCCGCCCACGCCTGCCGGGTCGTACAGGCCGGCCTGCGCAAAGCCACGCGACTTCAAGTCTTCCACCCGCTCGGCCGCATGCAGCTGCATGTCCTCCTTGGTGCCGAACACGATGGCGCCGGTAGGGCAGGTCTTCACGCAGGCCGGCTCCTGGCCCACCGCCACCCGGTCCGAACACAGCGTGCACTTGTAGGCACGGCTGTCCTTCTTGGAGATGCGCGGAACATCGAATGGACAGCCCGCCACGCAGTAGCCGCAGCCGATGCAGTTCTCCTGGTGGAAGTCCACGATGCCGTTGGTGTACTGCACGATGGCGCCCGGCGCCGGGCAGGCTTTCAGGCAGCCCGGGTCCTCGCAGTGCATGCAGCCGTCCTTGCGGATCAGCCATTCCAGGTTGCCGTCCTTTTCTTCGTGCTCGGTGAAGCGCATCACGGTCCAGGACTGCGGCGTCAGGTCGCGCGGATTGTCGTACTCGCCGTTGGTGTCGCCCACGTCGTCGCGCAGGTCGTTCCATTCCATGCAGGCGGTCTGGCAAGCCTTGCAGCCGATGCACTTCGATACGTCGATCAGCTTGGCCACGGTGCCGGTGGCCGGGCTGCGCGCCACGGGTTCCTGCACCGTGGTGGCCGACATGCGCTTGATATCCAAAGATTGCAGTGCCATGCCGTTCTCCTAAGCTTTCTCGACCTTCACCAGGAAGGACTTGTACTCCGGCGTTTGCGTGTTGGCGTCCCCCACCGACGGCGTGAGCGTGTTGATCAGGTAGCCGGGACGGGTCACGCCCTTGAAGCCGAAGTGCAGCGGCAAGCCGACTGTGTGGGTCTTCTTGCCCTCGATGGTGAGCGCCTTGATGCGCTTGGTGACCACCGCCTTGGCGACGATCTGCCCCCGCCTGGAAGACACCCTCACCATTCCGCCGTTGGCCACGCCGATTTCCTTGGCCAGGTCCTCGCCGATTTCCACGAACTGTTCCGGCTGGATGATGGCGTTCAGGCGCGCGTGCTTGGTCCAGAAGTGGAAGTGCTCAGTGAGCCGGTAGCTGGTGGCCACGTGCGGGAAGTCCGTGTGTTTGCCAAGCTTGGCCCTGTCGTCCTTGAACATGCGCGCCGCCGGGTTGCTGGTTGCGCGCGGGTTCTTCGGATGCAGCGGGTTGTAGCCGAGCGGATTCTCGAACGGCTCGTAGTGCTCCGGGAAGGGCCCTTCGCCCATGCCGGCGCGGGCGAAGAAGCGCGCCACGCCTTCGGCCAGCATGATGAACGGCCCCATGCCGTTTTCAGGCGGCTCGTCGAGCTTGAAGTCCGGCACGTCCGCGCCGCTCCATGTGGCGCCATTCCAGGCCACCAGCTTGCGGGTGGGGTCGAACGGCTTGCCCTGGGTGTCGGCGGAAGCGCGGTTGTACAGCACGCGGCGGTTGGCTGGCCAGGCCCAGGCCCAGTTCAGCGTCTGGCCGATGCCGGTCGGGTCGCTGTTGTCGCGCCGTCCCATCTGGTTGCCGGCCTGGGTCCAGCAGCCGGCGAAGATCCAGCAGCCGCAAGCCGTGGAACCATCATCGCGCAGTTGGGCGAAGCCTGCCAGCTGCTCGCCCTTCTTCACCAGCACCTTGGTGGCGTCCTTGGGATCGGTCACCTCGGCCAGCGCCTTGCCGTTGTACTCCATCGCCAGTTCCTCCGGCGTGGGGCTGAATGGCTGCGCGTACGGCCAGGTCAGGTTCACGATCGGGTCGGGGAACTTGCCGCCATCGGTCTGGTACATTTTCCGCATGCGCAGGAAGATGCCGGACATGATCTCCAGGTCGCTGCGCGTCTGCCACGGCGGCTCGGCGCCTTGCCAATGCCATTGCAGCACGCGCGAGGAACTGACCAGCGAGCCGCGCTCCTCGGCGAAGCAGGTGGTGGGCAGGCGGAATACCTCGGTCTGGATTTGCGCAGGATCGACCTTGTGGAACTCGCCGTGCGGCTTCCAGAATTCGGCCGTCTCCACCGCCAGCGGGTCCATCACTACCAGGAACTTCAGCTTCGACAGCGCCTCCGTCACCTTCTGCTTGTCCGGCGCGGACGCCAGCACGTTAAAGCCCTGGCAAAGGTAGCCGTTCATTTTCCCCTGGTGCATCAGCTCGAAGGCCTGCAGCAGGTCGTACGGCTTGTCCAGCTTGGGCAGGTAGTCGAAGGCCCAGTTGTTTTCGGCCGTCGCCGCCGCGCCCCACCATGCTTTCATCAGGCTCACGTGGAACTTGCGGTAGTTGCTCCAGTAGCTGAGCTGATTGGGACGCAGCGGCTGCAGGGCGCGCGCCTTGATATAGCCCTCCAGGTCCTGCTCCGGCTCGTTGGGCAGGGTCATATAGCCGGGCAGCAGGTTGGTCATCAGCCCCAGGTCGGTCAGGCCCTGGATGTTGGAGTGGCCTCGCAGCGCGTTCATGCCGCCGCCCGCGATGCCGATATTTCCCAGCAGGAGCTGCATCATGGCGCCCAGGCGCAGGGTCTGCGCGCCGGTGGTGTGCTGGGTCCAGCCCAGCGCGTACAGGATGGTGCCGGCGCGCCCCGGAACGGCGGTCGACGCCAGCATGTCCGCCACTTTCTGGAATTTTTCCTTCGGCACGCCGCACACGCGCTCGACCAGCTCCGGCGTGTAACGCGAGTAATGCGCCTTCATCAGCTGATAGACGCAGCGTGGGTGCTGCAGGGTGGGATCAACCTTGGCGTAACCGTCTTCGCCCTTTTCATAGTCCCAGCTGCTCTTGTCGGCGTACTTGCCAGTAGCCTCGTCGTAGCCCGAATACAGGCCATCGTTCAGCGCGAAGTCTTCGCGCACGATGAAGGGCATGTCGGTGTAGTTCACCACGTACTCGCGCTGGATCTTGTCCGCCGTGAGCAGGTAGTTGATCACCGCCCCCAGGAACACGATGTCCGTGCCGGTGCGTGTGGCGACGTACTGGTCGGCCACCGAAGCGGTGCGGGTAAAGCGCGGATCGACCACGATCAGCTGCGCCTTGCGGTGCGCCTTGGCCTCGGTCACCCATTTGAAACCGCAAGGGTGGGCCTCGGCGGCGTTGCCGCCCATGACAAGAATTACATCAGCATTGCGGATATCGACCCAGTGATTCGTCATCGCTCCACGGCCAAACGTCGGGGCAAGACCTGCCACCGTCGGACCATGTCATACACGCGCCTGGTTATCGAATGCCAGCATGCCGAGACTGCGCATGGTTTTGTGGGTCAGGTAGCCGACCTCGTTGCTCGACGCCGATGCCGCCAGCATGCCGGTGGAGAGCCAGCGGTTGACCGTTTTGCCGTCCTCGGTTTTCTCGGTGAAATTGGCGTCGCGGTCCTGCTTCATCAGCTTGGCGATGCGGTCCAGCGCATCGTCCCACGACAGCTGCTTCCATTCCGACGAGCCGGGCGCGCGGTACTCCGGCACCTTGAGGCGGTTAGGACTCTGGATAAAGTCGATCAGGCTGGCGCCCTTGGGGCACAGCGTGCCGCGGTTGACCGGATGATCGGCGTCGCCTTCGATGTGGATGATGCGCGCCGCCGCGTTCTTCGCGCCGTCGCCCAGTCCATACATCAGGATGCCGCAGCCCACCGAGCAGTAGGGACAGGTGTTGCGGGTTTCTGTGGTGCGCAGCAACTTGTACTGCCGCACCTCGGCGAGCGCCGGGGTAGGGGCGAAGCCGAGCGCAGCAATGCTCGAGCCCGCCAGGGTAGCGCCTGTCACCCGTAGGAACTGGCGCCGCGACATCTGGTGCATATCTGCCTCCATCATCGTCCTGAATGTCTGATCAGTGTAGCACCATGACAAGAATCAAGGATTGTTGGAATTGTATCGGGGATGTATCTGTTGCTTTTCTGGCATGATGGCTGGCCCCGTTGGCGACATGGCGAGGTTCGATGCCACGGTTCGGGGCACTCGACCTGTAACTCCTTGTGAAACTCCGCCTGGCCGGCAACGCACGAAACGTTCACCAAGGTCGGCTATTGGCCGGTAACGGTCCAGTATCGCAGCATAACATTTTTTGCTATGGCGAAAAGACGCCAACTTACACCACAGCTCGGTAAACCTTGACCAATTATGTCGTGTGATGAAAGCCGTGCCACCTTACTTAAAGCTGAGGAAATATGTGACCAGCCCTGCCCGAGAAAAGGCCCGGCGCCCACGCTGCGCAACGACCAACTGTGCTAACGGTCGCGCTATGCCCTGCTACGGACTCAAGTTCCACAGTACATACGTAAGCGTCGACTCAGCACCGTGTTGAGTGCCGTAACAGTTTAGTTGATGATGGCTGGCCGCAGGCCAGCGTTCATTTATTTGCCAGCCACAAGGTGCTGGGAGCAGCTGGGCCTGTCGCTGGCCGCCAGCGCCGCCGTCCTGAAAACGGACGCCGCCAAGTCNCGTAAGCGTCGACTCAGCACCGTGTTGAGTGCCGTAACAGTTTAGTTGATGATGGCTGGCCGCAGGCCAGCGTTCATTTATTTGCCAGCCACAAGGTGCTGGGAGCAGTTCCAGGGCAGGAAGTCGTCGACGCGATTGACCGGGTGGTCCGCAATGTGCGCCAGCACATGGCGCAGCCAGGCCTCAGGATCGATGCCGTTTAGCTTGGCAGTGCCGATCAGGGAGTAAATCGACGCTGCCCGTTCACCGCCGCTGTCGGCCCCAGCAAACAGGTAATTGCGGCGGCCAAGCGCWATACCACGCAGTGCCCGTTCTGCGGCCGAGTTATCGATCTCGATGCGTCCGTCGTCGCAGTATCGTGTGAGCGCCGGCCACAGCTTCAGGGCATACATAATGGCGGCCGCGGTATCGGATTTGCGTGACAGCGTTTCCAGCGTGGCACGCAGCCAACGCTCCAGTTCATCAAGCAGTGGCCGTGCTTTCGACTGGCGTACCAGACATCGCTGGTCCGGTGGTTTGCCGCGCACTTCCGCTTCGATCCCGTACAGCGCACCGATCCGTGCCAGTGCTTCGGTGGTAATGGCCGATGGCCGCGCGGCGTGCAGGTCATGGAATTTGCGGCGGGCATGCGCCCAGCAAGCTGCTTCCACCACCTGGTTCGTTTCGAAGATGGCGTTGAAGCCAGCATAAGCATCGGCTTGCAGCACGCCCTTAAATTTGGCGAGATGGGTTTGCGGATGGATACCTTTGCGATCGGGCGAGTAAGCAAACCATACAGCCGGCGGCACCTCCGACGCGCTGTCGCGGTCATCACGGACATAGGTCCAAAGTCGTGCCGTGCGGGTGCTGCCATTGCCGGGCGCCAGCACCGGGATCGGCGTGTCATCGGCATGCAGTTTGTCGGCAGCAAACACGTGACGCCGCACCGCATCGACCAGCGGGCGCAGCAAGGTATGGCAGGCACCGACCCAGTTGGCCAGTAGCGAGCGGTCCAGCTCCACGCCTTCCCGGGCATAAATCACGCTCTGGCGGTACAACGGCAGATGGTCGGCATACTTGGCCACCAGCACGTGCGCCAGCAGACCAGGCCCAGCGATGCCGCGTTCCACCGGGCGGCTCGGCGCTGGTGCCTGGACGATGGTGTCGCAGCAGGCACACGCCAGCTTGGGACGCACATGGCGGATGACGCGGAAGCTGGCGGGCACATATTCCAGTTGCTCCGCCACATCCTCGCCCAGGCGGCGCAGTGCCCCGCCACAGTCCGGGCAGGCCTGATGCTCCGGCTGGTAGACGCGTTCATCGCGGGGCAAATGTGGCGGCAACGGCTTACGTGCCTTGGATGCGGCGCGCGATTGCGGAGCGGGTTCGGCCTGCTGTGCCGCGCCGGTTTCCGCCTCCAGGTCTTCCAGCTTCAGTTCCAGTTGCTCGATCTGCCGTTCGACTTTTTCGGAACTGCGGCCAAACTGCATCCGCTGCAGTTTGGCGATCAGCAGTTTCAGATGCTCGATTTCAGCAGCGCGGGTATCCAATTGCGCCTTCAGACGCTGGACTTGCTCGTCACGCGCCAGCAGCATGGCTTTCAGGGCGGCGATGTCGTCAGGGAGGTCGGTGGCGGTGAGCATGCCCCGAGTTTACGGAACTCCGGCCACGTTTACAAGGCCGATTGGGGTCGCCACGTACGTTCCGGCCTGCGCCAGTCAATGCCTTCCAGCAGCATCGACAACTGCGCCTGCGTCAGCATCACTGTCCCGCTGGCAGCCTGAGGCCAGACGAAGCGGCCTTTCTCAAGGCGCTTGGCCAGCAGGCACAGGCCGTCACCAGTCCACCACAGCACCTTGATCATGTCACCGCGCCTGCCACGGAACACGAAGACGTGACCGCTGAAGGGATCTTCGGCCAGTGCGGTCTCCACTTTTGCCGCCAGTCCGTTCATGCCTGCACGCATATCGGTGACGCCGGCGGCGAGCCAGATGCGGGTGCCGGAAGGTAAGCCGATCATCGCAGCAGCCTGTCCAGCACCTGCGCCAATAGGTCCCGATCGACATCGCCTCCGACGCGAAGTTTCGCACGGCCCACCGTCAACTCCAGCATGACCGCCGGACGATGATCACCGCCGGCCAACGGCTGTGCTGGTTGATCAACGATGGTCACCGGGACCAACGCGGGAGCAGTAGCCTGTGCCACAGGAAGCTGATTCGGCGCGTACCGCTTACGCCATCCGAATACCTGGTTGGTGTTGACGCCGTTTTCGCGCGCCAGCCGCGCCACCGAAACGCCGGGCTGGAACGACTGCTCCACGATGGCGCGCTTAAATTCCTCGCTGTGGTGCCGGTAGGGGCCTCGCGAGGGCTGCTTGCTGTCCGTTCCCAAATTTGTGTCCATAATCGAATTTGTGGGCACAAATTTGTTGTGCCTTCGATTCGATCATCAGAGATGCTGCCGCTTGAAGTCTAGACGGCAGTGGCTGGACGCTTAC
>NZ_LMDJ01000007.1 GCF_001425045.1 Massilia sp. Root351
TCGCCACTTTTTCACCGTATTTTTCGCTCGCTGAACTTGAATTGCCCCTACTGAGCAAGCTTTGAGCCGCTAAAAACTCAATTGTTCAGCGGCTCCCTAGTACGCAAGGTCGGGCCAGCATTGCCCAAAAAGGCCTGCTTCAAGTCATAGGTCATCTACCTAAATAAATCGAAGTGACCTGTTCGCGGAAATGGCCCATCTCCGCCGACACCTGCAGCCGCACAGCTTGATCGATCGTTTTGCTGGCCGCATCCAGCTGTTTGGACGTGAGCCCGCCACTCGCGGGACTTGCCCAGCCGGTCAACTCGGCGTAGCGCCGCTGGGCATACTCATGCCGCAGCCCATGCACGCCATGGACGCCCGCCTTGTCGCATTGCGCCCGGAAGCGGTTCAACTGATCCCGATAGCGCATCTGCGCCGGGATCAGGCTGCCTTTCCCCGCGAGGGTCTTGGCCGCATCCAGCACGGCACGCTGCTGCGCAGTCGTAATCGGCACCTCCCGATATTTGCCGCCTTTGGTCCAGCTATCCTGCAGCCGCAAGACGCTTCCGCAGTCGGCCCACCCCGGCTTGATCTTGATGCTTTCCTCGCGCCGTAACCCAAACGCGGCCTGCAACTGCAAGGACATCCGGGTATAGGGATCCGTCACGCGGGCGAGCATGTCGGCATCGAGCACCTTGGCCTTCGACACATTGGTGACAAACACGCGCTCCGCGATGCCATACGCGTCGTTGGTGCGCGCAATGATGTTGTCCTTACCGATCTTCTCGGCCCACCAGCGCAAGGCGCTCATGCGGTTCTTGAGCGTCCCGGTGCTGATGCCGTCCTGCTTCCATTTATCGAGCAGCGCCGCCACATGTTTCGGCTTCAGGCTGTCCGCACTCATATGCCGGAAGCCCCGTTCCGCCAGGTCGTTCGCGCACAGGTTCAACAAGCGCTCGCGGTCGGCCTGCGTCGCAAAGCTGCCATCGCGGTTGCGGTGACAGAGCTGTTTGAGCTGGTAGTTCAAGTCGCGCATGGCAAAGCCCTCCCTTCGATCTCTGGTTTCAACATCAATGCCGCATGGTGTAGGTTTGTCAGGTAAGTGTTTCTGGCCACCCGTACTGCCGCAGCAGGACAAGTTGAACTAGGGCCTCGGGACACCACTCCCGTGTATGCGGTTGCCGATACTGCTTGCCTGCGCCGCATGCGCTTGTGGCACCGCTGCGCGGTCCCGGAGGGAACTGCCGCAGCGGGGACCAATCACCCAAGGTCCATGGAGTGCACCTCGTGCACGGATCAAACTCCAACAACCAAGCCCGAAGCGGGCCGAGGGAATCGCAAGGCTTGCTTGCGATGGAGGCGCTTGGCCTCGTCTCTGAACACCATCACGCGGAAGTAAGCCGCTTGCCGCCTGAGGCTATGCCGTCGGCGGCGCGTCGTCACTGGCAGCACACCGCCAGTAACGACGCGCATGCTCGCATCCGTGACAATCACCTTTGGTGACGCCGCTATCGCACGGTGTGCGACGGTCGCGGCGATTTGGAAGCGCCCGCGTTGGCGGTTCGTGCGCGATGCTGGCCGCCAGCGATACCGCTGCTGGTAGTGCCGGCCAATCGCGCAGAGTGCAACGCAGGGCTTTGTCGCGGCCCGCTATCACGAGGAGCTGGCGGGCCAATCCAGGCAAGGAGCTTGCCCTTGCCATGCGCGCCGCTTGGCGCTGATCGGGAGCGTATGCTTCCCGGATTCTGTGGCGCGAAGTTCAGGCCACGGTGCCGTGCAATGACGGCTTGCTTTGCTGGATAACGTAGACGCGCTTGGCGTCCGGTATGGAGGCGGGTAACGACCGCAACGCCCATGATTTGCATGGGACCACGCTCGATAGCGTGGGGGTGGGAGCAATCCCTCCACTTGAGAAACTTCATTCTAAGCCGGGCGGCGGCGTTTGCAAGGGATTCGCAGTGGGCACTGTCCGAAAGCTTCAATCGCGGAGCACCTGAAGATGTGGCGGTATCTTTGGCGGTATTTTTTAAAAAGTGGCGGAAATCTCCCTCTGCAGTGCGGTTCCGGTCAGCGCACCAGTAGGAAGAAAAAGGGTTGTATGCGCGAGCATGCAGCCCTTTTTTCTTTTTAAATTGGCGGCTTTATGCCAGCATCGGGCATGAGCACAATCTACCATTTCAGTTTCTGCAAGGACTGGCGCACGGCGCCGCTGGCGTTCTGGGTCCATGCGCCGGTTAAGGGAATGGAACAGCAGTGTTATCCGCCTTTTCCCAGCCGATTTCCACTAGCAGACAGGGGCTGAGCCCATCCGATCCGCTTGATCCAGTACCTTTTCATCGTGCTAGCTTCAACAGCCAGGGCCAGCTGAGTTGGCGCGTGGCTTACCGATAGGATTGCAGTATTTTTTCCAGTATCCCGCCTTGCAATAGCCGCTGCTGGGCCAGTTGCAACTGCGCCAACGTCACGCTGCTGTAGTGGGTTCGTGCGCAGTACAGCGAGAAACGGCTCACCGCCAGCGGCGCCAGCGCCAGCCTGGCCAGGCGCGGATCGTGCAGCTTCAGGTAGGCGAAATCGAGTGTGCGCATGACGGAGACGTCGGTGCGCCCGGCCAACTGCTTGGCCAGTAGCGCCGCCTCGGACGGCGCATCGTCGCGCCACGCGCTGCCGGCGTCGAACAGCGGCGCCAGCTTGCGATACTGGTAGCCGTGCACGGTGCCGATGCGCTTGCCGTGCAGGTCGGCCATGCGCTGCACGGGCGCTGCGTCCGCATTGCCGATTATGCGCTCTTCCACTTCCATGAAAGCCTGAGGCCACTCGTACTGGGCGGCGAGTTCGGCCGGCAGCCATTCCGGGCTGACGAAGCAGCGCAAATCCACCTGGCGGTTGGCCACGGCCTGGTCCTGCCGCTTGCGCGGCAATACCAGGTTCACCGGCGTGCGCCCTAGTTCAGCCGCCAGCGCATCCTGCCATTTCTTGATGATGCCTGGCCCCAGGGCGCTGCGTTGCCCCGCCGTGCCCGTGCGGGGCTGCGCCAGCGGCATGCCGTGGCCATCGACCACCAGGAAGCGCAACGGCGGCAGCGGCGGCGCGGCGTGCAGGGGCGCGACTGCCAGCAGCAGTAGCGGGCTGCGCCATAAGAAGGCGGGAATGGCTTTCATCATTTCATTCTATGCCAGCGGTGAGCGCCGGACTTATTTCCTTTTGCTTAGCCAGACTATATGACAGGCCATGTACCTTTCGGCCTGCCGTTGCTGTAGGCCAGAATCATGAATGCGGCCCCGGCCCGCACATTAATGTACCGCGCGCATGTGTTCCTTTTTTGCTATTTGGCATCAATTCCAGCAGCGGCGGTGATAAGCTGGCGCTACCCACCGGAGGATGAGCTTGAAGCGGATGCCCTTTTCATCTTTGCTGATGATCAACATTGCCTTGGCGCTGGCCTATTACGTCGCCGCGCGCCTGGGGCTGCTGCTGGCTTTCGCCTCGACCAACGTGTCGCCGGTGTGGCCACCCTCCGGCATCGCCTTCGCCGCCTTGCTTCTGCTGGGTTTTCGCTATTGGCCGGGCATCCTGCTGGGAGCATTCGCGGCCAATTTCGTCGAATTCGCCGTCAATGGCACCTTGAGCGGCGTGCCGGCGTTTGCCGCGTCGCTGTCCATCGCCGCGGGCAATACGCTGGAAGCGCTGTGCGGCACGTGGCTGCTCCGCCGCTTCGTTGGGACAGGGCCGCTGCTCGACGAGCCGAAGCGGGTCTATGCTTTCGTGGCCGCCGCCGCCGTCATGTCGCTGGTCGGCGCCTCGGCGGGCATGGCCAGCTTGCTGGTGTCCGGCGTGGTCCCGCTGCAAGCGCTGCGGCAGGTGGGGCTGATCTGGTGGCTGGGCGACGCGGCCGGCATCCTGGTGGTCACGCCGTTTATCCTGGCGTGGTCGCGGCGTCCCTGGGCTGGGCGCTGGAACGCGCGGGTGGTGATTGTGACCGGCGCCGGGCTGCTGGTGCTGGGACTGGCCTTGCATCTGCTGTTCGGCCGCCACTATGACGCGGTGCAATCGCACCGGGCGCTGGCCCTGCTGCTGTTGCCCACGGTAGGCTGGGCCAGTTTCCGTTACGGCATGCGCGGCGTGACCTTGCTGCTGTTGCTGCTGAACGGCGCCGCCGTGGTCGGCACCACCCAGGGCCTGGGCCCCTTCAGCACCGGCGCCCTGAACGATGCGCTCTCGTCGCTCGAGGTGTTCATCGCCCTGAGCTGCATGGTGGGCATGGTGCTGGCGTCGGACCGGGAAGCGCACTTGCGGCGCCCCGGGCAGGCCCGCGAGGCACTGCGGCGGGCGAACCTGCTGTACTTGTTCCACTGGTCGGTGCTGTTCGTGTGCCTGGCGCTGACGATTCTGGTGTGGCACTCGGTGGCGAACGGCACCGAACAGCGCGCCAGGGACCTGTTCCAGGCCAAGGTGGAGGATATCCGGCGCCGCGTTTCGGAGCGCATGGAAACCTATACCCAGGTGCTTACCGGCGGCAAGGCCTTGTTCCATGCGTCCAGCGCGATCAGCCGCCACGACTGGCACGAGTATGTTTCCAGCCTGGACGTCGGCACAAAGTATCCGGGTATCCAGGTGCTGGGCGTGGCCGAGCGCGTCACGGACCGGGAGCAGATCGCGCGCAGGATGGCGGCCCAGGGGCTGGCCGGCTACCGGGTGTGGCCGGAAGGCGAGCGCGACAGCTATGTCCCCGTCGCCTTCCCGGAACCGCTGGATGCGGTGAACGCGCGCGCGCTGGGCTTCGACCTGCAGTCCGAACCCGTGCGGCGGGCCGCGCTGGAGCGGGCGGTCGAGAGCGGCGCGCTGGCCACCAGTGGCCGCGTGACCCTGGTGCAGGCGGCACGCAAGACGCCGCGCGCCAGCTTCCTGATTTTCGTTCCCATCTTCCGCAACGGCGCGCCGATCGCCACGCCGGAGCAACGCCGCCAGGCCATCGAGCGCTTCGTGTACGCGGCCTTCCAGATGGACGACTTGATGCGCGGCGTGTTTCCCAGTCCGGTGCCCAAGGTGGCGCTGGAAGTGTTCGATGGCCAATCGACCTCGCCGGAGGCCAGGATCTACTCCGACGCGGCTGGCCCGGGGCAACAGCCGGCTTATCTGCATCCCTACTCGGGCGTGGTCAGCGTCGGCGTGGGCGATGCCACGTGGACGCTGCGGGTGACCTCGCGGCCCGAGTTCGAGTCCGAAATCGACCACGACAAGGCATTGATCGTGCTGGTGGCGGGCATGATGATCAGCCTGCTCTTCTTCAGCGTGGTGCGCGCATTGACCGCCAACCGGGAGGAGGCGATCCAGCGCGCGCTGGCCATTACCAGCGAGCTGCGCCAGTCCGAACGCAAGTTCGGCACCCTGGTCGAGTCGGCGATCGCCTTTTCCATCATTTCCACCGACATCGACGGCGTGATCGAAGTCTTTAGCGTGGGCGCCGAACGCATGCTGGGCTATGACACGGCGGACATGGTGGGGCGGCAGACCCCGGCGCTGATCCATGTTCCGGAGGAGATTGCGCGGCGCGGCGCGGAGCTGGGCCGGGAACTCGGCCGCGAGGTCTCCGGCTTCGCCGTGTTTGTCGAGCCCGCGCTGCTGGGATGGGAGGAGAGCCGGGAGTGGACTTATGTGCGGCGCGATGGCAGCACGCTGCCGGTCCGGCTGACCGTGACGCCGATCCGCGACGAGCACGGCGCCGTGACCGGCTTCCTGGGCATCGCCAAAGACATCACCGCGCAAAAACAGACCGAACAGGACTTGCGCGCGGCCAAGCAGCGGGCCGACGCGGCCAGCGAGGCCAAGAGCCAGTTTGTCGCCAATATGAGCCATGAGCTGCGCACGCCGCTGAACGCGGTGCTCGGCCTGGCCGAGCTGCTCAAACGGACCGAATTGAGCACCGAGCAGCACCGCGACCTGGACCTGATCCGGCAGTCGGGCAACACCCTGCTCGGGATCCTGAACGACATCCTCGATTTTTCCAAGGTCGAGGCCGGCAAGATGGAATTGTCGGTGGCGCCCTTCAATCTGGACGCGCTGCTGGCGGCGGTGGCCGTGGTGATGGGCGTCAACGCCGGCAGCGCCGACGTGGAGCTGCTGATCGACGCCGACCCGGCGCTGCCGGCCATGCTGCTGGGCGACGCGCTGCGCCTGCAGCAGGTGCTGGTGAACCTGACCGGCAACGCCATCAAGTTCACCGCGCACGGCAGCGTCGCGCTGCGGGTGCGCGGCACGGTCTCTGCGGCGGGGCTGGCCGCGCTGCGCTTCGAAGTGCACGACACCGGCATCGGCATGTCGCCCGAGCAGCTGGGCCGGCTGTTCTCGGCGTTCACCCAGGCGGACTCGTCGATGACGCGGCGTTTTGGCGGCACCGGCCTGGGCCTGGCCATTTCGCGCCGCCTGGTGGAAGCGATGGGCGGCGAGATCGCGGTGGAGAGCCGCGCAGGCGCCGGCAGCGTGTTTACCGTGACGCTAACGCTGCCGGTGGCCGGCCAGGAGGAGGCCGTTCCGGCGCAGGCCGGGGAGCCCGGCGCCGCCGTGCCGGCGGTGCGCCTGTTCGCCGCCAATGCCGCCTCGCACGCGGCGCTGGCGCATGCGGTGCAGCGCCTGGGCTGGCGCGTCCATGCGGCGGACCTCGCCGAAGCGGACGCGCCGGCCGCAGGGATAGTGCTGCTGGACGGGCGGGACTGCGCGGGCGGCGGCGCGGAGGCCATCCTGCGGCGTTTGCGCGGCGGGCCGCCGGCCATCGTCATCGCCCTGTTGAGTTGCCACGAGCGCGCCCGCCTCGAGCCCGGCCTGGCTGCGCTGGGCGCCGATCTGTGCCTCGACAAGCCGGTCACCGCGGCCAGCCTGGAGGCGGGCGTGCGCAGCGTCACGCTGCGGCGCCGGCAGGGAAGCGCGGCGCGCAGCGCGCCGGCGCCGGCCGCACCGGCGCCGCTGAGCGGCAGGGTGCTGCTGGTGGAGGACAATGAGCTCAATCAATACATCGCCAAGGCCATGCTGTCGGCGCTCGGCCTGACCGTCGAAGTGGCCGGCAACGGCCAACTGGCGCTGGACGTGCTGCGGGCGCGGCCGGACGATTTCGCGCTGGTGCTGATGGACGTGCAGATGCCGGTGATGGACGGCTTTGCCGCCGCCAGCGCCATCCGGCAGCAGCTGGCGCTCAGCCTGCCGGTGGTGGCCATGACGGCCGGGGTCATGGAAAGCGAGCGCAACCGCTGTGTCGCCGCCGGCATGGATGATTTCATCGGCAAGCCTGTCGTGGCGGCCCAGCTGCGCGACGTGCTGCAGCGCCACCTGCCCGCCGCCGCACCCGCCGTGCCGGCGCAGCCGGCGCCGGTGCCGGCCGGGTCCAAGGTGTTCGACATCGGCGCCTTGCTGGGCGCCATCTCCGGCTATCCCGGCCACATGCAGACCATCACGCAGCTGGTCCGCGCCTTTGTCGATGGCGGCGCCGCCCCGATCGACAGCGCCCGGCAAGCGTGGCAATCCGGCCACGGCGAGACGGCCGCGCGGACCCTGCATGCGGCGCGCGGCGGGGTTGGCACGCTGGGAGCGCAGCGCTTTGCCGCCGCCAGCCTGGCGCTGGAGGAGGCGCTGGCGCAAGGCGACGCGGCGCGCATCGACAGCCTGTTCGCACTGGCCGCCGCCGAGTTCGAGGCGGCGCTGGCGGCGGCCGGCGCGTGGCTGGCCCAGCAGGCGGCCGATCCCGGCGAGACAGCCGGGGCGGTCTCGCCGCAGGCGCTGGATTTGTTCCGGAAGCAGCTCGCTGAGTACAATGTGGCGGCAGTGTCCCATTACGACCAGATCCACCAGGCCTTGCTGCAGGAGCTGGGCGCTGAACGTGCGGCCGCCTTGCGCTGGGCCATGGACCGGCTGGACTTTGAAGCGGCCCTGGCCGTGCTGGCGTCGTGCGACATGAGCGCGGAGGGATGAGGATGGAAACAAGCAAACCTGCCAGGGTGCTGATCATCGATGACAACGAGCTGACCCGCACCGTGTTGCGCATGATCATCCAGGGCAACGGCTACGACGTGGTCGGCGAAGCGTCCCTGGCGGAAGCCGGCTTGGAGCGGGCGCTGCAGCTCAAGCCGGACATCGTCTGCCTGGATATCCAGATGCCGGATCGGGACGGCCTGGAAGTGCTGGCGTCGCTGGTGGCGCGCTTGCCCGGCATCGGCGTGCTGATGGTGAGCGGCCAAAACCAGCAAGGCTCGGTGCACGCGGCGCTGGCGCGCGGGGCGCTGGGCTTCATCATCAAGCCGTTCAACAGCGGCACGGTGCTGGACGCGCTGAGCGCGGCGCAGAACGCCATGCAGCAAGGACGCACGCGGCGCTACGACGCACTGCAAGGGAAGGAAGAGCATGACTGAGCAATCGGCAGGACGCGAGCTGATCCTGATTATCGACGATACGGTCGAGATGGTGAGGCTGTTGAGCGCCATGTTGCAGGGCGAAGGCGATATCGTGTTCGCCTTGAGCGGCGAGGCCGGCCTGCGGCTGGCGCGCGAGCGGCGCCCGGCGCTGGTGCTGCTGGATGTGCACATGGCCGGCATGGATGGCTACGAAGTGTGCCAGCAGCTCAAGGCCGACCAGGCCGGCGCGGAAACGGCGGTCATCTTCGTCACCGCCAACCACAGCATGGAATGCGAGGTCCGGGCCCTGGAAGCGGGGGGCGCGGACTTCGTCACCAAGCCGCTGAATCCGCCCGTGGTGCTGGCGCGCGTGCGCACCCAGTTGCGCTTGTGGCGGCAGCGGCGGGCGCTGGCCGAGCTGGCTGGGCGCGACGGCCTGACCGGCTTGTACAACCGCCGCCATTTCGATACCCATGCGGAGGCCGAATTCGCGCGCCACCAGCGCCACGGCCTGGCGCTGGGACTGCTGATGATCGATATCGATCATTTCAAGGCATACAACGATCAGAACGGCCATCAGGCAGGCGACGCCGCCCTGATCGCCGTGGCGGGGGCGTTGCAGCAGTGCGCGCGGCGCGCCGGCCACTTTGTGGCCCGCTACGGCGGCGAGGAGTTCGTGGCGCTGTTGCCGCTGGGCGATGCGGCCGGGGTGGCCGGCTGCGGCGAGTCGCTGCGGCAAGCGGTCGAGCAGCTGGCCCTGCCGCACGCGGCCTCCGCGGCGGGCGTGGTGACCATCAGCGCAGGCGGCGCCGCCTGCGTGCCGCAGCCCGGCGCGACCCTGGCCGGCCTGGTCGCGGCGGCGGACGCGGCGCTGTACCAGGCGAAGCAGGCCGGACGCAACTGCGTGGTGCTGGCCGAGCGCCGCTAGCGATGGCCGCTTTCTTCGCTGCGGTCGTCCGCGAGCGCGGCGGCGACATGGCGCGCGATGGCGCCGCTGGATTTCATTTTCGACAGGACGCCCGCCAGGCGCGGCGCCAGCATCGCGTGCCGCTGGTGCAGATAGATGTAGACCGGCGTGTCCTGCACCAGACCCGCGTTGTAAATGCCGCCGTAGCGATGGTGCAGCCGGGCCAGCTGCCGCTGTCCGAACTCTTCCAGGTCGACGAAGATGTCGGTCTGGCCCAGCGCCACGTTCTGCAGCCCGATCTGGCTGTCGACCACCGAGGAAATCTGCTGCGGCGGCAGCACCTGCTCGAGGCGCGCCTTGAAGGTGACGTAGCCGCTGCGGTATTCCACCCGGTAGGCCGTGCCTTTCAGGCTATCCCAGCCGGTGATCCTCAGCCCGGGGAGGCGGGTGAAGGCGGCCACCCGGAACGAGAGCAGGGCTTCTTCCACCCGCACCAGGTTCGGGTGGCTGTCGGCGTAGGCGTAGGCCCGTCCGACCTCGCCGTCGATCTTGCCGGCGTTGGCCTCGATGGTGCCGCGCAGCGGTGGAAACATGCGCACTTCCGCGCTCATGCCCAGTTGTTGGAAGGCGTCCGCGCAGATCAGCGACAGCACCCCGGGCGCAAAGCTGGCTTCCTTGGGGAAAGGGTGGGCCAGCACGATGGTGTCGCCCGCACTGGCCCCGCTGCCGAAGAACAGGCTCGCGCACAACGTCAACAAGACGGCGGATCTCACGATCGCTCCTGGTGGGAAATGGGGATGCAGACCTTGCTTCCATTCTACTCCGTAGCGGATTGCTAGTTACGTGGCCGCAGCCTGCCTGCCCTCATCAGCCTGGATTCCCTTATACATCTCGCAACCGCTCTTGCCGTTGCGCTTCACGTGGTACATGGCCTGGTCGGCACACTGGATCAGCTCGGAGAGGCTGTTGCCGTGCTGGGGATACAGGCCGATGCCTATGCTGGCGCCCAGCCTGTGGCTTTGCCCGTTGACCTGCACCGGCAGGGTGAGCTGGGCCAGCAGTTTCCTGGCGATCTCCGCCGCCTGCTCCTCGCTGTCCAGCTGGGTGGCGATGACGACGAACTCGTCGCCGCCCACGCGCGCGCAGATGTCGGTGCTGCGGGTGTTGCCCTTGAGGCGGGCCGCCACGGTTTTCAGCACTTCGTCCCCCGCCGCGTGGCCGGCCGTGTCGTTGATGGGCTTGAAGTTGTCCAGGTCGATGTAGAACACGCCGACCACCTGGTGCGGACGGGTGGCGAGCACCAGGGCCTGGTCGAACAGGGTGTTCATGTAGCGCTTGTTGTTGAGCCCTGTCAGCGGGTCGAGGAAGGCCAGGTCGAGCGCCTTGGCCTCGGCCTCGAGCAGGCGCGCCTGGAACTGCGCCAGGACCGCGGCCAGCAGCGACAGGTATTGCACCAGCACCAGCACCGTTCCCAGCACAAAGCCGTTCCGGAACCAGCTGGGGAACAAATACAGTATCAGCGGCGCGGCCAGCCAGTGCGCGGCCAGGGCGATGCAGGCGGCCGCCGTGATGGCCAGCGGCAGACCGGGGAACTCGGCGCGTTTTTTCAAGATGAAGCGGGCCATGCAGAGCATGAAGCCGGCATTGACCAGCGCATAGCCGAGCGTGCGCGCCCAGGCGGGAAAGTCGGCGCCCAGCGCGAGGAACAGCCAGGCTTCGGCCGCCAGCGCGGCGGTCCAGAACCAGCGCATGCCGGCGTCCAGGTTCAGGAAGCGCACCAGTCCCGTCATCAGGAAAGGCTTTTCCAGCACGTTGAACACCACGTACACGGCGATGGCCAGGCGCTGGTCCGCCATGGCCAGCAGCACGAACAGGCTCAAACGGGCCATCAGCGCGCAGGAGATGGAAATGGCCCACCAGCCGGCCCCGGAATTGGTGCGGGGCACGCGGCTGATCCAGAGAAACAGCAGGATAAAGATGAAGTAGGTGGTGCTGCCGAATGTATGCACGATTTCGTACGACATCGCCGGTCCCTCCCGATGACTTGCATAACTGAATCTTACCTCATTGAATTTGCTTGACCTTATGTCATGTGTCAGATATTGTTGACAGGTGAGCGCAAACAAACATCCCCTTGAAGGCGACCGGCTGCTGGCGGTATTGGCGGCCTTGGCCAACCCGCACCGGCTGCGCATCATCGCGGCGCTGGTGGCGGGCGGGCGCAACTATGTCAGCCAGCTGGCGCGCGAGCTCGGCATCAGCCGGCCCTTGCTGCATCTGCATCTGCAGAAGCTGGAAGACGCCGGCCTGGTGGTGAGCCAGATGGAAGTGTCGAAGGATGGCAAGGCGCTCAACTATTTTGAGCCCAGCAGCTTTTGCATCGAACTGTCGCCCGCGTCCATCGCGGAGATGGCCAAAACGCTCCAAGTCCACAACGAACAGTAGGGGTTGCCATGTCTGAAAGCATATACCTGTTGACGATCTGCCTGCCGCTGGGCGCGGCCGTGATCATCTTCGGCATGAAGTATTTCTCGGCGGCGTTCGCCGCCCGTGCCCGCGCCGACAGCGACGCGGCCTACAGCGCGCTGGCCGAGAAGGCGGTGCAGGCGCAGGCGGCCCAGCAAGCCGCCCTGGCCGCCATGCAGGCGGAAGTGGCCAAGCTGTCTTCCAGCCTGGCGTCGGTGGAAAAAATCCTCAAGCAAGTCGAATAATCCGCAGTCTCTCACCGGGAGCAGATATGGACGGCAGTAATCCGATACACCCGCCGCGCGCAGCGCTGCAAACCTATGCGCGGCTGGGCGGCCTGTTGTACCTGGTTATCATCGTCATCGGCTTGCTGGGCGAGACCTTCATCCGGGGCACGCTGGTGGTGGGCGGCGATCCGGCCGCCACCGTGCGCCGCATCCAGGCATCGGAATGGCTGTGGCGGCTGGGCGTGGCGGGGCAGATTGTGCTGCTGGTGTGCGCGGTGGCGCTGACATGGATCTTCTACGTGCTGCTGCGGCCCGTGAGCAAGAATCTGAGCCTGCTGCTGGTGCTGTTCGCCATCACCTCGCTGGCGGTGGAAAGCGTGAGCGCGCTGCAGCTGCAGGCCATGCTCGATACGCTGGCGATGGCGAAATACCTGAAGCCGGAGGACTTGCACCAGTTGCACACGCTGGCCTACCTGACGGTGGTGTCGCACGCCCAGGCGTTCGGGCTGGCGCTGGTCTTTTTCGGCGTCGAAATCCTGATCGTCGGCTACCTGATCCGGAAGTCCGGCTTCATCCCCAAGAGCATCGGCGTGCTGATGCAGGTGGCCGGCGCCTGCTACCTGATCAACAGCTTCAGCATGGTGCTCAGCCCAGCGCTGGCCAGCCTGCTGTTCCCGGCCATCCTGCTGCCCGCGCTGGTGGGGGAGGGCGCGTTCTGCCTGTGGCTGCTGATCAGGGGCGCGGCGCCGCAATTCAGTTTGGTCAGCGAGGCTTCGCGCGAACTGCCGTAAAACGAGGCAGGAGGATGCGCGAAGAAACGATCCATCTTTCAGCACGCGACCAGGGAATCTTTGCGCGCGCCTTGATAGAACCATGTCCCAGGTCCGGCAGCACTTTGCAAAGGGCGCTTGCTTGCCCGACTGGGTGTAAAAAGTTTGAAACGCCGTGCGGGATCGGTTACGATGCCAGCAGAGAAGGCTTAGGCCGGACTTCCTTCTACCTCCGATTCAGTCTGGCCGCTTCCCTTCTCCACTTTTTCGCACGATGACAAGCGGCTACTCCGCAACCGATTCCTTACTGCTGCGGCGGCATGCCCAGGTCTGCGTTTCCCCGGGGACGGCGAGCGTTCCGGACTCTTGTCTGGAAGCGTTCGAAGTCAATCTGGCCGGGGCTGGATACGCCGTCTCTTCATCGCTGCGGGAGCGTTTGCGCACGCGCACGCCCCAGGAGCTGGGCGCGCTGCAAGCGCATCTGTTTGAGGTCCTGCTGGCCAAGGTGGGCGGCCAGCACAAGCACGTGCCGCTGTTCCGGCATTTTCCCGACGGCGTGCCGGACGACACTTTCGACCTGTGGTGCCGCAAGGTCTTGAGCCACTTCATGCAGGCGGAAGGCCAGCCTTGCCTGCACTGCGGCCAGACCAGCACGACGCACGTGCTCAATCCGTGCCGCCACGTGGTGTGCGACGCCTGCTTCGACGGCAGTAACTATTCGGCTTGCCCGGTATGCGAGCAGCATGTCGACACGTCATCCCCCTTTTTCAAGCCGGCGCCGGAGCGGACCGGATCAGGTGCGCCCGCCATCCTGGCACTGCTTACGCTGGGCGAGTCGCTGGAGGCATCCGCGCGGGAGCTGTTCCTGTCCCTGTGCGTACGCAAGCAAGTCCTGTCGCCGGTGGATAAGGATGACTTCACCGCGCTGGTCCGGGACAGGGGGGCAGCAGTCCTGGACTGGCTGCCCGCCGAGATCCCGGTGCGTGAAAATGTGGCCACGTTGTTCGGCGAGCTGCTGAAACGGATGCCGGCCGAACCCGTCCTGGCTGCGGCGCGACGCTACTTCAGCAGCGCCACCGACGTCGCGCGCCTGATCGCTGCCTACTCGGATGCGGATGTGGCGCTGCAAGGCCAGACCGTGTACCGCGCGCGCAAGACCGCCGAATTGCGCGGCATGGCGAAGTACAAGCATATGTTTTCCGCCTGGTCTCACTGGGGCCAGCAGCAGTCGATACAACTGCCGGTGCTGGTCAAGCGCTTCAAGGTGGCAAAGCTGGGCCGCCCGCTGCGCCGCGCCTTGCTGGCCTGCCTGGAGAGCATGAACCCGGATGCCTTGACCGAAGACATGCTGCGCCACCGTTCGTACTGGGTCTGGTTGGGGGAGTTCTTGCATCCGCATGAGTACCGCGCGCGTTTCCCCAACACGGCGCGGGCCTTCGAGGTGGTGCGCAAGAAGGCTCCTGATGGAACCCGGCCGGCGCCGTTCCAGGGCTACTATTCGAAGCTTGAAAGCGCCGCCCTGCGGCAAGACGCAGGAGGCATGACCGCCTTGCTGGCGCAGCGTCCCGGCGAGCTGGCGCGCCGCTTCGACCATGCGTTGCGGGTGGCGGGCAGCGACGCCGGTGCGGTCGATTGCCTGCTGGCGGAGCTATCGGCCGCCGCGCCGCGCCTGGCGACCCCGGTGCTGCTGACGCTGTGTTCCTTGCTGCCTACCCGCGCGGTGGCCGGCAGGACGCGCGTCTACTGGCCGAAAGGGAAAGTCAGCAAGGGCGTGTTCGCGCCGGATGAGCGGCCGGCATTGCCTGCATGGGCGATTGAGCGCGCGCTGGCCGTGCTGGAAAGCGAGCTGCTGCGCCGCTTCGCCGGGAAGGAGCGCTTTCCTGTGTTCCTGATCGATACCCGCCTGAAGGACGTCATGGTTCCCTTCAACGAGCGCACGGCGAGCCGCTCGGCGATCCAGATGCCCAGGGGATCGGCCATGGACGTGGCGCTGGCGGGCACCATGCGGTTGTTCCTGCACTGGTGCGAGCCGCAGTCGGGAGGCAGCGTCACGGACCTCGATCTCTCGGTGGCGTTCTATGACAAGGACTGGCGGTTCTGCGGAACCTGCTCGTACTACCAGCTGAAGTTCGATTCCGCCAGCGGCGGGGAGATCGCGCGCAGCGCCGGCGACCTGCGCAGCGCGCCTTATCCCGGCGGCGCCACCGAGTTCATCGACATCGACTGCGGGCGCGCGCAGGCGGACGGGATCCGCTATGCCGTGGCCGTGTTGAACAACTATGCCGGCATGCCGTTCGAGCAACTGGAGCATGCCTACGCAGGATTGATGCAGCTTGACGATCCCCATGGCGCGCACTTCGATGCGAGGGCGGTCAAGCTGAAATTCGATCTGCAGGGCGAGAACGGCATCTTCATGCCGCTGGTGCTGGATTTGTCCGCCCGGCGGATGCACTGGCTGGACGTTTATTCGAAAGGCGAACTGGCTTTCAACAATGCCGACAGCTCGAATGCCGCCATCACCGCCATTTGTCCTACGCTGATCGGGTACTTTGCCAGCGGTATCCGGCCCTCGCTCTACCAGCTCGTGCTGCTGCACGCCGCTGCCCGCGCGGACCGCGTCGTGCTGCGGGGAGAGCAGGATGCCGTCTTTGAACGGCGCGGCGGCGAGGACGGCATGGCTTTCCTCAAGCGGCTGCGGTCAGGGGCCGGAGCGCCTTGCGCGGCCTTGCCGGACGACAGGCCGGTCTGCGCAGCCCTGCTCGAGGGCGACATAGCACTGCCGGCGGGCAGCCAGGCCTATATACTCCAACCCGGCATTAGCGCCGGCACCCTGTCGCCGGCCGATTTCCTGTCCTGAGCCCGGTGCGCACGCTAGCTCAGCCGCGCGGCACAATTTTTTTGAATCGCGTAAATTATGTAGAATTAAACAACTATGCGAGCGGGGCGTTAATAGCATGATGAAAGTGAGACGGGACTGATGGCCAGCGTGCCTGATGAAATCGAGCGCGGCCAGCAATCGATACCGGATGCCAAGGGCATGCCGACATTTACTTGGCAGACCACCAGCTCCCTGCTGGCGGACGCGGTCAAGCTCACCATGCCGCCGTCGCACATTTTGCCCATCATCTTTGTGCCGGGCATCATGGGCTCCAACCTGTCCAGCACCGACGGCGACGAGGTCTGGGTGCTGAACAAGACCGCCGGCGCGCCGCTCGGCCTGGCGCTGATGTGGGCCAAGCGCGGTTCGGGCACGCGCCAGAAAGTGCTGCACCCGAAACGCACCCAGGTCTACCGCGAAGGCGCGGTGCCCAAGAAGGGCGTCGGCACCATCCGCGACAAGGCGCATTTCATCCAGCGCGGCTGGGGCGAGGTGTCCGAAGCCAGCTATCACAAGTTTCTGCTGTGGCTGGAGCAGAAGATGAACGCCGAA
The DNA here is from genome assembly GCF_001425045.1 of Massilia sp. Root351. Lineage (GTDB taxonomy): Bacteria > Pseudomonadota > Gammaproteobacteria > Burkholderiales > Burkholderiaceae_D > Rugamonas. Next base: position 16,158 of record NZ_LMDJ01000007.1, read on the forward strand.
GGCTACGACCCGGCCTACTGGGACGACTTCTCCTATACCTCCGTGAGCGCCACGCCCAAGCCGGGCGAGAAGCCGCCGCCGCGCAAGCTGCCGCCCGGGATCACGATGGACATGAGCGGCCTGCCGCGCGTGGCCGAGGACGACCACTTCACTACGCCCATCCTGTCGGACGACCTGCTCAAGCGCGCCAAGTGCCGTTTCCCGGTGTACGCCTGCGGCTACAACTGGCTGGCCTCAAATACCGAGGCGGCCGACGCGCTGAAGGAACGCATCGCCGCAGTCATCGCCGAGAACAACAAGGGTGCGTACAAGTGCGAGCAGGTGATCCTGGTGACGCACTCCATGGGCGGCCTGGTGGCGCGCTGCTGCGCGCAGCTGGACGGCATGGCGGGCAAGATCGCCGGCATCGTGCACGGCGTGATGCCGGCGGTGGGGGCGGCGGTGGCGTACCGGCGCTGCAAGGTCGGCATGCGCGAGGAAAGCTTCGCTGCGGGCCTGGTGATCGGCTCCAACGGGCGCGAGGTGACGGCGGTGTTCGCGCAGGCGCCGGGCGCGCTGCAGCTGCTGCCTTCCATCGAATACGGCCCGCACTGGCTGAACATCAAGGACGACAAGGGCCACCCGGCCGAACCGCTGCCCAAGGCCGATCCGTACGCGGAAATCTACCTGGAGCGCTCCGCGTGGTGGGGCCTGGTGCGCGAGGAATGGCTGTCGCCCAAGGACGGCCTGGCGATCAAGTGGAACGAGTTCGCCAAGAACGTCAAGCTGGCCAAGGCCTTCCACGACGAGCTGGCGGGCCAGTACCATGCGCAGACCTATGTGTTCTACGGCGGGAAAGTGGGCAATGGCGATGGCTTCGACAGCTTCGAGAAGATACACTGGAACATGAAGCGCGGCATGTCGCCGGGCGGCAAGGCGCCGGACCTGGCCGGCGCCCTCGAGTACGGCCACGACAAGGTGCGCACCGACGGCAGCAACAAGCTTTACATGGGCGGCCAGACGGAATACATGCCGGACTATTCGGGCTACGGCGCCGGCGGCCATGTGTATGAAACCAGTTTCTACGAGATCTCCTGCGGCATGCAGGACGGCCACGGCGACGGCACGGTGCCGGCCAGTTCCGGCAAGGCGCCGCGCAAGTCGGGCGGCGGCAATATCAAGCAGCAGTTCAGGCTGAGCGGGTTTGAGCACGAGCCGGCCTACGGCGACGCCATCGCGCAAAAGGTTACGCACTACGCGATCACCAAGATCGCGGCTATCGCAAAGCTGGCATGAAGAAAATACTGATATCGGGCATGGCCGTCCTGCTGGCGGCGTGCCCTTTGGTGGAGGCTAAACCCGTGGCTATCAGCAAGGAAACCCGTGCCGTGTGCATGGGAAGGCATCAAATGGAACTGCCCAAGGATTTCGAGCAGGCGATGGGATCGTCGTCGATCTTCACGCCGCCGGGCTTGACGGATGCGGGTGCGCCGATCGACGTGAAGGTGAAGGCTGCCGCAGTCGATGCGGCCGAGTTCCAGCGCCAGGTTGAGCTGCGCCGCGGCGCATTGCTGGCGGCGCAGCGCAAGGCCACCAATGTGCTGAAGGAGGTCATCCGCGTCAGCAAGGAAGCCACCATCTTCCGCGTGATGGAAATCGACGACGCGTACAACGACGAGCTGCATCTGCTGCGCGACGGCGTCTACATCGTGGCGTCCACCGATTCGTACGAGAACAGCTACCAGAAGGCCGAGGCGCGGCTGCTGGAGTTTGCCGGCCATGTGGAAAAGGCGGGCGATGGGCCGAACGCGCCGAAAGGCTTTTGCCTGGGGCCGGTGGTGGTAAACGGACGCTATGCGGGCGAGTACGGCAAGCTGAGTTTCCGCAGCAAGGCGGCGCCGGATGTGCAGGTGTCGGTGGTGGTGGATACCTATGCGCCCGATGAAAGCAAGTCGCTGCTGCAGCGCGTGAGCGGAGGCGATTCGCTGCTCACCCGCATGGGCGCGCACCCCAAGGTGTTGCGCAAGGGCGAGCTGCAGGTAGCCGGCATGAACGCGCAGGAGTGGCTGGCGTGGATACAGCCGGAGGACGACAGCGCGCGCAAGCAGTACAGCTTCGCGCTGGAGACGCGCCGGCCCGCGCCGGGGCCGCTGCAGCCTTCGCTGCACCTGGAATTCGACGCGGGCAAGCGCGGCGAGAGCGGCTTGAGCCAGGAGCAGGCGGTGGCGCTGTGGGACAGCGTCAGCCGCAGCATCCGCCCGCGCGCGGGGAACTAGGCGGAGCGCCTGCGGTCGAAGTGCGCTTCGATCGCTTCCAGGGTTTTCCCTTTCGTTTCCGGCAGCAGGAAGGCGGCGGTCAGGAAGTACAGCACCGCGCAACCGGCGCCGTAGAAGAACATGGTGGCGTAGCCGTGCTGGCCCACGGTGGGCAGAAATACGGCCGCAATCACCGTCGATACGAACTGGTTGATCAGCAGGGCGATGCTCATGCCGTTTGAGCGTATGCGCGTGGGCATCAGTTCGGACAGCGCCAGCCAAACGCAGACGCCGGGGCCGACCGCGAAGCTGGCCACGAACAGGAAGATGGCCAGCGCCACCTGCCAGCCGTGCGAGACGGGCGGCACTTGCGCCAGGTAAGCCTTGTCGATGCGCAGCGGTGCGTTCACGGCGTCGGCCGGGTTGGCGAAGGGATTCAGGTGCAGGCGGCGGAAGAAGGCGCCGATAACGCTGTCCGGCTGCACCGTATCGCCGCGCGTCATGCGCAGTTCCAGCAAGGCCGGGTCGTCGCTGCGGCGCGTCTGCACGTTGGTGAACGGGCCATAGGCATAAGCCACCACCAGCTGCTGCGCAACGCCGCCCGGCTGGGCCGCGCCGTCTTTCTCCGCGCCGCCCAGCGCGCGCAAGGTGGCGCCGTCGAGGCGCAGCGCGAGGCTGTCGTCATGAATGCGGGTTTCGACGGCGGCGCGCACGTCTTGCTGGCCGGATTCGGCGCTGCGGAACAGCAGGCCGGCCGCCAGCAGGGCGACCACGATGCCGCCGCTGCCCAGCATCAGCAGGAATTTGCGGCCTTTGCGGTCCACCAGGACCACCGCGACCACGGTCATCACCGCGTTCACCACCTTCAGGCCCACGTCGGCCATGTTGGCGGTGGCGCCGGACAGGCCGGCCTGGTTCAGGATGTTGACCACGTAGGCCAGGATGGAGTTGATGCCGGTGGCTTGCGTCAGCGCGAGCACCAGGCAGGCCAGCAGGAAGGGCAGCAGGTAGCGGCGGCTGAGCAGCGGATCGCTGGCGGAGGCGGCGTTGGCCGGCGCCGCCCATGCGCCTGCGCTGCCGCCGCCGGCATCGGCGCGCGCATCTGCATTGGACGCGGCGGCGGGATCGGTAGCCGGTGCGGCCTGGGCTTGCAGGATGTCGCGCAGCTCGGCTTGCGCTTCGGCGGCGGGACGGGTGCGCAGCAGGGAGGCCAGCGCCGCCTCGGCGCGGCCACGGCGGGCCAGCCAGCGCGGCGACTCGGCCAGCAGCAGCGCACCGGCGGTGAAGACCAGGCCCGGCAACAGGCACATCCAGAAAATGCTGCGCCACGCATTGTCCTTGGCCGCGAACACGGTGGCGGCGCGCTGCGCTTCCGGCAGCGCCTGCGCTGCGGCGGTAACAGCATCCACCGAATGGGCTTGCGCCAGGCCGATCACGGCGGCGGCCACCAGGCCTATCGTCAGCAGCAGCTGGAACAGCGCGGCGCCCCGTCCGCGCTGGGAGGCGTGCAGGCACTCGGCCAGGTAGAGCGGCACCACCACGCCGATCAGGCCGCCGCTGACGCCTTGCAGCAGGCGGCCCAGCAGCAGCGGCGTGTAGCCGTCCGCCAGCGCGATCAGCGGAATGCTGAGCGTGAACAGCAGGCCGGACAAGGCCATGGCCCAGCGCCGGCCGATCAGGTCCGCCAGCGCGCCCGCGAACAGCGAGGACAGCACGGAACCGAGCAGCACCGCGGCCACGATGAAACTGAGCTGCTGCGCGCTGAGCTTCCACGCCAGCGAGGCGGTCGACTCGAGGTAGGGCAGCGCACCGGCGATGATGCCGATATCGATCCCGTACAGCAGGCCTCCCATGCCGGCGATGAACAGCATGAAGCGTTTGGCGCGCGTCGGGGACGCGGATTCCGCGGATGCGGTTGCGGCTTGCTGGGCGATGGACATCGTGGCTCCGTGACTAGTTTGGGGAAAGGTCGATGGCTTCGCCTTCGACGTAGACGGCAACCGGCCGCAGCTCGGCGTCGAGCACCACCATGTCGGCCCAGGCGCCGGGCGCCAGGCGTCCGCGCTGGATTTCGCCGAGATAGTCGGCGGGGTAGAGCGACAGGCGGTGGGAGGCGTCGGCCAGATCGAGGCCGAGGCCGACGAAGTTGCGCAGCGCCTGGTCCATGGTCAGTACGCTGCCCGCCAGCGAGCCGGTGGCCAGGCGCACGCAGCCCAGGCACTTGAACACGCGCTGCGTGCCCAGCGCATACTCGCCGTCCGGCATGCCGGTGGCGCTGGTGGCGTCGGTCACGCCGTACAGGCGCGGAATGGTGCGCAGGGCGCTGCGCAGTGCGCCGGCGCTCACGTGCATCAGGTCAGGTATCACTTCGGCGTATTCGGCATGCGCCAGCGCGGCGCCCACCATGCCGGGGTTGTAGTGGTCCATGCCGGTCATGCCGTTGAACAAGTGCGTGAAGCCGGAAACACCCGCGTTCAGGGCGGCCACGCCGTCCTCATACGTGCCGGCGCTATGGCCGATCTGCACGCGGATGCCCATGGCCTTCAGTTGCGGTATCAGTTGCAGGTGGCCGTCAACTTCCGGCGCCAGCGTCAGCACGCGGATCGGTGCGACGCCGTTCAGGCTGCGCACCAGCTCCATGCTGGCCACCATTACGTCCGGCGGCTGCGCACCCAGGCGATGGAGGTTGAGGAAGGGGCCTTCGAGGTGCACGCCGAGCATGCGCGCGCCGCCCGTGGGACGTGCGGCGATCACGCCGGCCAGCCCGGCCAGTGCACGCCGTATCGACGGTTCCTTGGCGGTGAGCGTGGTGCCCAGCAGCGAGGTAGTGCCGTGGCGGGCATGGGTGCGCGCTACGGTGGCGCCGGCGTCGCCGCCCTGCATGATGTCGACGCCGGAGGCGCCGTGCACGTGCAGGTCGACGAAACCGGGCAGTATGGTCAAACCATTCTGGCCTGCGGCAGGATCTTCCTGTATTTGCTGGATGCGCTGGCCGAAGCCGATGCTGCCTGTGATCCAACCTGTGGGGGTAAGTATTCTGCCGTGTAGCACGCTCTATTCCGCTATAAGTAATTCGATGCCAAGCTCGCGCAGCCCCTGGCTGTACTCGGGGCTGATGCTGGCGTCGGTGATGACGGTATGGACCTGGTTCAGCTGCACGATGCGGTGCAGGCTGACGCGGCCAAACTTGGAGGCGTCCGTGAGGACGATGACTTTTTTCGCGCGCTCCACCATTTTCTGGTTCAGGCTCGCTTCCGCTTCGTGGTGCGTGGTCACGCCGAACTGCAGGTCGAAGCCGTCCACGCCAAGGAACAGCTTGTCGAAGCTGTAGGCCTGCAGGCAGGCTTCAGCCTGCGCGCCCTGGATCGACAGCGACTGCTTGCGCAGCAGGCCGCCGGTCATGATCAGGTCCACGCCCGGCGCGCTGGCCAGTTCCCATGCGATGTTCAGGCCATTGGTCAGCACCGTCACGTCCTGCGCTTCGTGCAGGTGGCGCGCCAGCGAGATGGTGGTCGTGCCGGAATCGATGATGATGTTCTCGCCCGGCTGGACCAGCGTCGCAGCCAGTGCGCCGATGCGGTCCTTCTGCTGCTGGTTGAGCGCATCCTTCTGGTGGATGGTCTGTTCCGAGACCGCCGTGCGGGTCAGGATGGCGCCGCCGTGGCTGCGCGTGGCCACACCCTGGTTTTCCAGTGCGCTCAGGTCGCTGCGGATGGTTACCGCGGACACGCCGAACTGCTCCACCAGCGGCGTCACCTGGACGGAGCCGTGTTGGGTCAGCATTTGCAGGATGGATGCGCGGCGTTGGCTGGTATTTCGCATGGTGGCGTCTCGGTCGACTTTAAAAAACGTCGAGCTTACCAGATCGATGCGGGGCCGGTGGAGGCCTCGGCCGCCGCAGTTGCCATTGCTGCCGTCGCCGCTGCGGCGGGATCGGCAACGGCATCGGCCGCGTTGCGGTTGCAGGCGCGCGCATACTGCGCCAGCAGGCGGCCGATCTTGTGCTGCACCAGCGCTCCGGCGCCGGTGGCCAGCTGGCCTTGCAGCACCTCCAGGTACTGCTCCGGCAGATGCTGGCTGAGCAGGGATAATGGAATCTCCAGCGCGTCCAGGTTGGCGAACAGCTTGTCCACGGCGGCCAGCACCGGCGCTTCGCCCCAGTAGTAGCGGCAACGGTCGCTCAGCCCGTAGCGGCGCAGCAGGCGCTGCTCGGCGCTGCTGCCCGGATAGTGCTTGCTCCAGTGGCGCGGCTGCGCCAGCATCACCTCGTCCAGCACCTGCATCAGGCGCGAGCACTGGCCGGCCGGCACCAGTTCTTCTTCGATGCGGCACAGCGACAGCATGGCTTCGCGCAACGCGAACGTGGCGGCGGGGCCGACCTTCAGGATGGCGAAGTGGTCGCGCACCATCTGGTGCAGCGCCGTCTCGCGCTGGTAGTCGGTAGAGTGGGCTTCGAACACGAGGCCCGGCTGGTCTGCCACGAAGTCCGACAGCGCCGCCGCTTGTCCGGCGTTGTAGTGCTGGATGTGGCTGTGGTCGAAGTCCACGCCCGGCTGCACCACCATGGCCACCACGCGGCGCCAGGCCGCGTGCAGGCCGGCGTCCAGGAAGGCTTTGCGGTGCACGTCCAGCGTGCGCGCCGCCGCTGCGGGCGAAGTGACTTGGCCTGCTTTGGCAAGCTCCGCTTCGCCGCCGGGGATGGGCACTTCGGTGCCGATCACGTATACCGGCGGCGGCAGGCCTGCCTGTCCGGCGGCCGCCTCGGCAATGATGGCCAGGCGCACCGAGCGCGCGGCGATGGTGTCGTCGCTGAGGATGGCCGGGTCGTCGGCGCAGCGCATGCTGCAGTCGAGGTGAATCTTGTGGAAGCCGGCTGCGGCGTAGGCCGCGATCAGCGTGTCCGCGTTCTGCATCGCTGTGGCGGCGTCCAGGTGCTGCCAGGCGTTGGGGCCGAGGTGGTCGCCGCCCAGCACCAGCATCTCCAGCGGGAAGCCTTCCTCGCGCGCCATGGTCTTCACGTAGTCGTGGAACACGGCAGGCGTCATGCCGGTGTAGCCGCCGAACTGGTCCACCTGGTTGGAGGTCGCCTCCACCAGCAGCAGCGTGCCGTAGGCTGCCGCCACCTTCATGGCGGCGCGCAGCACCAGCGGGTGGCTGCAGCAAACGCTGTACAAGCCGGCCGCCGCGCCGCGCCGGTGGGCGGCAATGACTTGCTGGATGGGGGAGGAGGGTGCAGGAGCGGTCATGGTATTCACGCAGTCGGTTGATGATGAAGTCATTGCTTGGCCAAAGTCTGTTTAGCCAGCAGGGCCGCGCCGCGCGCGCCGCCGGCGTCGCCGAAGCGGGGCGGCAGGATGGGCGGCACCTGCACGCCGGCGAACAGGTGGCGCCGCATGGCCGCTGGCAGGCGTTCGTACAGGTGCGCCAGCTGCGACAGGCCGCCGCCCAGCACGATGGCGTGCGGGTCGAGCGTGATCACCAGCGTGGCCAGCGCGTGGCCCAGCAGGTCAAGGTGTACGGCCAGCGTATGCTCGGCAATCTTGTCGCCGGCCCGGGCGCGCGCGGCGATCGCCAGTGGCGGATCGCCCACGCCGTCGCTGCCGCCGCCGAAGTGGGCGTGCAGCCTGCTCATGCCGGGGCCGGACACGTAGCGTTCCATGCAGCCGCTGCGCCCGCACGGGCAGTCGAGGATGGGCACGGCGTGCTGGATCAGAAGCGGCGCCGGCACGGGCCAGTGGCCCCATTCGCCAGCGATACCGTTCATGCCGCGCAGCAGGCGGCCTTGCACACAGTAGCCGCCGCCCGCGCCGGTGCCGATGATGGCGCCGAACATGCTGGGCAGGCCCTGCGCCGCGCCGCCCTGCGCTTCGGACAGGGCGAAGCACTGGCAGTCGTTGCCGATGGCGATGGGGCGCTGCAAGGCATCCTGCAGGGCCGACACTACCAGGCGCCCGTTCAGCGCCGGCACGTTGGAGCTGACCTGGCGGCCGGTGGCGCTGTCGATAATGCCGGGCAGGCCGATGCCTGCGGGGGCGCGCATGCCCAGCGCCGCGTCGCCGCGCTCAAGCAGCGCGGTCATGGCATGCACGAAGGCGTCGAAGTCGGTGCCCGGCGTGGCGATGCGTTCACGGTGGACTTCGGCCAGGCCGGAGTCGCCGTCCTTGAAGGCTACCAGCTCGATCTTGCTGCCGCCGATATCGATGCCGTGGTAGCCGCGCTGTTCAGAAGTCGTCATGGCGGTAAATGGTGACGCCCTGGACGACACGGTTGACCGTGCCGCCGGTGAATGGATTGTCGGGACGCAGTTGCAGCAGCGCCGACTGGTGCAGCGCGTATTGCTGCGCCATCAGCAGCCACAGTGGCGCCAGCCAGGAGTCGGGCCAAGCCGGGGTGTCGACGCCGATATGCGCACCGGTTCCTACCGTCAGGCAGCGGCCCGCCACTTTTTCGCGCTGCAGCTCTTGCAGCAAGTCCTGTTCATACTTGCGCGCCAGCGGCTTGGCGCTGCGGAACATTACCACCAGCGTGTCTTCGTTCAGCATGGCTTTCGGGCCATGGCGGAAGCCGAGCGGGCTGTTGGCGACAGCCAGCACGCGGCCGCCCGTCAGTTCCAGGATCTTCAGTGCGGCTTCCTTCGCCAGCGCTTCCAGCGGACCGCTGCCGAGGTAGACCACGCGCGACACCGGCTGCGCGCCCAGTGTGGCCAGCGGCGCGGCCCAGTCGCGCAGCGCTTCGTCTGCCAGCGCGGCCAGTTGCCCGATGCGTTCCAGCTGCGGTTCGCGGCCCAGCACGGACAAGGCGGCCAGCAGCATGCAGGTAAAGCTGCTGGTCATGGCGAAGCCGCGGTCGCAGCTGGCGGTGGGCATCAGCAGGTTGCACACGGAGGGATCGTCCGCGCCTTGTTTGGCCAGGTGGCCGTCCGCATTGCAGGTGATGTTCAGGAAGCGCGCGCCGGGCACCAGGTCGCGCAGCAGGCTCACGGCCGCCGTGCTTTCAGGGCTGTTGCCGCTGCGCGCGAAGGAAACCAGCAGCGTCGGTGCGTCCGTTTCCAGGTACAGCTCCGGGTGCGTGAGCAGGCTGGTGGTGGCGACGGCGCGCACTTGCGCAGGCCATGCGGCGTTCAATTCGTCGGCGATGATTTCGCCCGCATAGGCGGAGCTGCCGGCGCCGGTGAGGATGACGCGCTGGCGCGGATCGCTCAGGCAGTCGCCCAGGAAGGCCGCCACGCGCGCCTGTTCGGCGGCCAGGCCGGCGGCCAGTTCGCGCCACATGGCCGGCTGGTGGGCGATCTCTTCGGCGGTGTCGAGGCCGCCAATGTCACGCCAGTCTTGAGGAGCACGCTGCAGTAGGGTAGTCATCGAAAGAAAGAATAGGTTGGAGTCGTAGAAATCATAAGGTGAAAATTTCGAACTGTCAAATACGAAAGATAAAAGAAAGTTGTAACGCCGGGTAACGTCGCGTTTCGCGCGGTTCCTGTGTCTGTTTTACTACGAAATCGAAAGTGTGTAGCGCAATAACACTGCAATACGAAAGAAAATGATGCGATTGTTTGGCGATTTCTGCCATTTTTTCGTGTTTTCGCTTTCTTTTTGTTGACCTTGTTTGTTTTTGTTCCTAGAGTGGTCGTATCAGACATATAAAAACTTTCGATATGAAACGTCTTTCGCCTGTTCTTCCTTTGATCTGCCTGGTGGCCTGCGCACCAGCGATGGCCGCGCCGGTCGGCAACCTGCGCAGCATTGCTGCTGGCGACGGCCAGCAGTGGAACCTGGTCACCGATACCGGTGCCGTAGTACAGCTTAGCCTGCCGCGCGCGGACGTGGTGCGCATCTGGGCCGGACCGAAAGGCACGGGGCTGACCGGCGCCGGCGACAAGGCCGCCGCCATCGTGGTGGCCGCCCCGGCTGCGCAGGTCAGGCACAGCGTGAGCGAGCAGCCCGGCCATATCCTGATCAGCACAGACGCGCTGTCCCTGCGCATCGACCGCAAGCCGCTGCGCTTCACCCTGTACCGCGCCGGCGACAGCGTGCCGCTGTGGAGCGAAGTGCAGCCGCTGGAGCTGGGCGCGAAACAGGCGGTGCAAACCCTGTCGACTGATAAGACCGAACGCTTTTTCGGCGGCGGCCAGCAGAACGGCCGCTACGAATTCAAGGGCAAGCAGTTGCAGGTGTCCTATTCGGGCGGCTGGGAAGAGGGCGACCGGCCCAGCCCTGCGCCTTTCCTCATGAGTTCACGCGGCTGGGGCGTGCTGCGCAACACCTGGTCGGACGGCAGCTACGATTTGCGCCAGAACGAGCAGATCTCGCTGGAGCACGCGGAAGGGCGCTTCGACGCCTATTACTTCGTGGGCAAGAACGTGCGTGACGTGCTGTCGCGCTATACCGAATGGACCGGCCGCGCGCGCATGCTGCCGCGCTGGGCGCTGGAATACGGCGACGCCGACTGCTACAACGACGGCGACAACGTGAAGAAGCCGGGCACCGTGCCGAAGGACTGGTCGGACGGCCCCACCGGCAAGACGCCGGACGTGGTGGAGTCGGTGGCGCGGCGCTACCGCGAGCACGACATGCCGGGCGGCTGGATCCTGCCGAACGACGGCTACGGCTGCGGCTACACCCATCTGCCGGAGACGGTGCAGGGGCTGGCCAAGTATGGCTTCCGCACCGGCTTGTGGACCGAAAACGGCGTGGAGAAAATGGCGTGGGAAGTCGGCACCGCCGGCAGCCGCGCGCAGAAGCTGGACGTGGCGTGGACCGGCAAGGGCTACCAGTTTTCGCTGGACGCCAACAAGTCGGCCTACGACGGCATCCTGAACCACTCCGACGGCCGCCCATTCATCTGGACCGTGATGGGCTGGGCCGGCACGCAGCGCTACGCGGTTACCTGGACCGGCGACCAGAGCGCAAGCTGGGACTACATCCGCTGGCATATCCCGACACTGATCGGCTCCGGCCTGTCCGGCCAGGCCTATGCCACCGGCGACGTGGACGCGATCTTCGGCGGCAGCCCGGAGACCTACACGCGCGACCTGCAGTGGAAGGCGTTTACGCCGGTGCTGATGGGGATGTCCGGCTGGGCGGCGGCGGAACGCAAGCATCCATGGTGGTTCGGCGAGCCGTACCGCAGCATCAACCGCCGCTACCTCAAGCTCAAGCTGCGCCTTACGCCGTATATGTACACGCTGATGCGCGAGGCCGAGCAAAGCGGCGCGCCGCTGGTGCGGGGGCTGATGTGGGACAACGCGACCGATCCGGCGGCCTACACCGAAGCTTACAAGTACCAGTATCTGCTGGGACGCGACCTGCTGGTGGCGCCGGTGTACCGCAGCCAGGCGGTGAGCGCGGGCTGGCGCAAAGCCATCCATCTGCCGCAAGGGCAGTGGTTCGACTACTGGGACGGCCGCCAGGCCACGGCCGGCGCGGGCGGGCGCGATATCGATCTGCAGGTAACGCTGGACAAGCTGCCGGTGTTCGTCCGCGCCGGCGCCATCCTGCCGATGTATCCCGAAGTGCTGTTCGACGGCGAGAAGCCGAAAGACCAGCTGACGCTGGACTTGTACCCGCAAGGCGAGTCGTCGTTCACGCTGTATGAGGACGACGGCAACAGCCGCAAATACCAGGAGGGCGCGTTCAGCGAGCAGGAAATCCGCATGCAGGCACCAGCCGGTGCGCCAGGCGGCGTGCGCGTCGAGGTTGGCGCCGTCAAGGGCAGCTACGCGGGGCAGGAAGCGCGCCGCAGCTATGCGCTGCGCATCCTGGCGCGGCAGAAGCCGGCCGGCGTGCAGATTGCCGCCGGCGCCGCATCCGCGCCGGCGCGGGCATTGGCTGCGCTGGCGGACCGCGCCGCGTTCGAGGCCGCTGCCGAGGGCTGGTACTTCGACGCTGCCGACCGCCTTGGCACGCTGCACGTCAAGACTGCCAAGCAGGACATCCGCCAGCCGCTGGTCTTCAGCGTGCAGGCAACAAGCGCCGCAGCGGATACGACCCTGCTGGCCCAGGCCGACGACGACTTCCCGGCTGCGCCAGCCACCGGCCGCGCGCTGACGGCGGACACCATGATGGTGCTCAACCGCCCTGCGGAAGAGAGCGGCCATCCAATGGAGAACGCGTTCGACGGCAAGCCCGAAACCTGGTTCCGCACGCCGCGCAGCCCGGCCATGCATGGCGGCCCGCACGAATGGGTGATCGGCTTCACCGAGCGCCGCCTGGTCGACGGCATCGAACTGGCGCCGCGCACCGGCGAGCACTGGAAGCACGGCCAGATCCGCGACTATGAAATCTACATTGGCGACAACAACGGCGACTGGGGCGCGCCCATCAAGCGCGGCCAGCTGAAACTTCAGCAGGGCGTGCAAGCTATCAGCTTCCCTCCCGCAGCCGGCCGTCTGTTGCGCTTCCGCGTGCTCAGCACCCAGAACCCCGAGGGCGATGCTGCGGCAAGCACCGATCCCATGGTGACCGCCGTGCAGCCGGGCGCTGCAGCGCCGGCGCGCGCCTTCAATGCCGCCGTGCCGAGCGAAGTGTCGCCCATCACGCTGTCCGAGTTCCGCGTGATGGAACACCAGCTGCCGGACGGCCCGGAACTGCAGCGCTACCTGTCCGACCTGGCGCTGCCGAAAAGCGTCGGCCGCGACAAGCCTGCAAGCAAGACGAACGACATGCGCATGAACGGCCTGTGGTTCCGCAAGGGCCTCGGCGTCGGCCCGTCCAGCCGCATCGACCTGCAACTGAACGGCAACTGGAAACTGCTGCGCGCCGACCTGGGCGTGGACGACAGCTGCCGCAGCGCTGGCGGCCTGCAGTTCCAGGTCTGGAGCGGCGAGCGCCTGCTGTACGACAGTGGCCTGGTCAATGCCCCGGCGGTGGTCAAGCCGGAGATCGATGTACGCGGCCTGGGCCAGATCAGCCTGCGCACCCTGGGCGCGCGCGGCAGCAAGCCGGCGCAGGTGTGCGGCAACTGGGCCAACGCCGTCTTGCTCGGCACCGAGGGCGCCACCGTCCAGCCGCGCTGACTGCAACCCATCTTTACCAAGAAACGAGCCCCTCTCCGGACCGGGGAGGGAGTCTTGCAGCCTCACGATAACAAACCACTTATAAAAGGGAGAGAACCATGCAATTGAAAAAAATGATGGCCGCGATGGTGGCGGTGGGACTGGCTTCTTCGGCGATTGCAGCCGACGAGGCGGAAGACAAGGCCGGCAAGGCCGAAAAAATTACACGGGTTGAAGTCACCGGCTCCAGCCTGAAACGCATCAACGCCGAAACCGCGTCGCCGGTGCAGGTGATCGACGCCAAGCAGATCGAAAACATGGGGGCGCGCACCTTGCTGCAGGTGCTGGACAACCTGCCGGCGGCGCGTCCCGCCCAGCAGGATTTCCGCTCCATGTTCACCGGCTCCGACGGCGGCTCGCAGGCCAATCTGCGCGGCCTCGGCGCGCAAGGCACGCTGGTGCTGCTGAACGGCCGCCGCCTGTCCTTCTACGGCGCGCCGGCCGGTTTCCAGACCATGTTCGTCAATATCGACGCCATCCCCGCCGCCGCCATCGAGCGCATGGAAGTGCTGACCGACGGCGCATCGGCAGTCTACGGCTCGGACGCGGTGGCCGGCGTGATCAACGTCATCACCAAGAAAAACTACCAGGGCCTGGAAGCGCGCGCCAATGCCGACTTCTCGCCGGACGTGAAGTCCTACGGCGAGCGCCAGGCCAGCCTGATCTACGGCCAGGGCGACCTGAACACCGACGGCTACAACGTCTACGGCTCGGTGAACGTCTACCAGCGCGACCGCATCTCGCTGGCCGACACCTACCTGAAGCGCCCCGACTACTTCTACGTCAACAATCCCACCTTCGTACCCAATTTCCGCATCGGCACCGGCAGCGAGCCTGGTGTGATGAACCCGGGCACCTTCTTCGTGTTCGACAAGGCCAACAACAACGCCCGTACCCAGCGCGCGGTCAACGGCTGCACCAACACGCTGACGGAAGCCTCCGGCACCCGCTGCATCTGGAACAACCTGCCTTACGCGCTGGACACCGGCCCCACCTCGGACCGCGCCACCGCCTTCGTCAGCGGCCGCGTGAAGCTGGGCGGCGACCTGGAAGGCTTTGCGGAGGCGGCCTACACCCACATCAAGCTGCGCGGCGAGAATGGCCCGCGCAGCTTCAACAGCGGCAGCACCAACAACTGGTTCGCGCGCAACACCGGCACCAAGCTCAACACCTTCGCCTACCCCTACCTGAGCCCAACCAACAGCTACCTGCAAGGCAAGCTGGGCGCCGACATGGCGGCCAAGATGGGCGGCGCCGCCGGCCTGAATTACCTGATGCAGGATGCGCCCGGCCACTTCGGCCAGAAAAACGAGGACGCCAACTACCGCGCCTTGGCCGGCCTGCGCGGCAGCATCGGCGGCGGCTGGGACTTCGAGACCGCGCTGAGCGTGGCCGGCAGCCACTCCACGCTGTACCAGACCATCAACGTCAACACCAAGGGCTTTGAAAAGGCCTTCGGCCCGTTCACCAAAGACCCGCTGACCGGCCGCACCTACATTTCCGATAACCCGGCCTACAAGTTCGGCCAGATTAACGAAGCCAACGCCGCGCTGCTGCGCGAAGCCTATCCAACCTTCGACATCCAGTCCTGGACCAAGCTGATCACCTGGGACGGTAAGGTGGAAGGCACGCTGTTCAAGCTGGGCGAACGCGAGGTGCGCGCCGCTTTCGGCGCCAGCCTGATGCGCGAGAGCTTCCTCACCCCAGGCAACGCGGATGCGGCCAATGGCCTCATCACGCAGCAGGGCGGCTCGTGGTTCGACGGCGCCCGCACCGTCGGCGCGGTGTTCGGCGAAGTCGTGGTGCCGGTCACCGACAAGCTGGAACTGAACGCCGCCGCACGCCTGGACAAGTACCCCAACTTCTCGGCCAACCTGGCGCCCAAGCTGGGCGTGCAATGGCGCGCGCGGCCCGAGCTGCTGCTGCGCGGTACCTACTCTGAAGGTTTCCGTGCGCCCAACCTGGCCGAATCCGGCACCGGCGGCGTGTTCGCGCAAGTGGGCGGCATCCGCGACACGGTGCGCTGCGACGAAACCAACGCCATCGCGCGCATGCTGATGAAATCCGTCACGCCGACCGATGTCGACCTGGGCAAGACCCTGCTGAACTCGAACTGCTCCACCACGGTGGGCGGCCTGACCCCACCCAACCCGGAGCTGCGCCCCGAAAAGGCGAAGATCTCGACCCTGGGCATGGTGCTGCAGCCGGCCAAGGACGTGAGCATTTCGGTGGACTACTGGTTCGTCTATCGCCGCAACGAGATCGTGCGCCAGGACTTCAACGAGCTGTTCACCCAGCTGGTGGAAAAGCACGGCCCGACCCTGGCAGGAACCGACCAGGCGATCCGCAGCGAGCTGACTGACGCCGACCGTGGCAACATGGCGGCCGTGGCGGCCATGTGCGCCAACCCCGCCAACGCGGCGTCCTGCTCTGGCGGCATCCCGCGCTACTCGGTGGGCAACCTGGGCGGCTTGATCAACTCCTATTCGAACCGCGGCCGCACGCTGATCGACGGCGTGGACATCGACGCGCGCACCCGCTTCTCGCTGGGCGACATGGGCAAACTGGGCACCGGCATCTCGGCCACCATCCGCAAGCGCGAAACGGTCAGCAGCGACAACGGCGAAGGCTTCAACGGCAACAGCGTGGGCTACTACGATTCGCCGCGCTTCCGTGCCACCGTGAACGCCGACTGGAGCTACCGCAACTTCGTCACCAGCGTGTTCGTCAACTACTCGGGCAAAACCAAGTGGGCCTACGGTCCATGGGACGAGGACAACGCACCGGGCAAGTGCACCGCCGCGTCGGTGGCGCTGCCTGAAACGCTGTGCGACGGCGCGCCGTCATACACCACGGTGAACCTGGCGCTGAGCTGGAAACCGGTGAAGAACCTGGACCTGGGCCTGAACATCAAGAATGTGCTGGACAAGAAACCCTACTACGACCCGAACGGCTGGGAAGGCTACAACCACAGCCAGAACCTGTTCGGCCGCCAGTTCGCCGTTTCGGCCAGCTACAAGTTCTGGTGACCCGCTACAATCAACGCATAACATTCGAGGCTGAACAGATGGATAAGAAACTGGACCGACGACATTTCCTCACCGCCGGCGCCGCGCTGGCGGGCAGCCTGCTGCTGCCGCGCGCGTTCGCGGCGGGCGGCGGTGAAAAGCAGCGCATCGCCATGATAGGCACCGGCATGCGCGGACAGGTGCTGCTCAAGGAACTGCTGCGCCGCGACGACGTGGATGTGGTGGCGCTGTGCGACATCGACCCGGTGATGCTGGGCCGCGCGTTGAAGCAGGTGGAAAAGGAAGGCAAGGCCAAGCCGGCCACCTTCGGCGAAGACCGCGACCCGCAAGCCTACCGCCGCCTGCTTGATGGCGGCAAGGCGGGCAAGCTCGATGGCGTCATCATCGCCACGCCTTGGGAATGGCATGCGGAGATGTCCATCGCCGCCATGCAGGCCAAAGTGGCGGTGGGCTGCGAAGTGGTGGCCGGCGTGACCCTGCAGGACCACTGGGATGTGCTGAACACCCAGCTCAAGACCGGTACGCCCTACATGCTGCTGGAGAACGTGTGCTACCGGCGCGACGTGATGGCGGTGCTGCAGATGGTGCGCGCCGGCCTGTTCGGCGAGCTGGTGCACCTGCAGGGCGGCTACCAGCACGACCTGCGCGCGGTGAAGTTCAACAATGGCGACCCGGCGAAGCCTTACGGCAGCGGTCTGGAATACGGCGCCAAGGGCTTCTCCGAAGCGCGCTGGCGCACCGAGCACTCGGTGCAGCGCAACGGCGAGCTGTATCCAAGCCACGGCATCGGTCCGTGCGCGATGTACACCAACATCAACCGGGGTAACCGCTTCACGCGCATCAACGCCTTCGCCAGCAAGGCGCGCGGGCTGCACGACTATATCGTCAAGCAACCGGGCGGCGCGCAGCACCCAAGCGCGAAGACGAAATTCAAACTGGGCGACATCGTGACCACCACGCTGGCCTGCGAGAACGGCGAGACGATCCTGCTGCAGCACGACACATCGCTGCCGCGCCCGTACTCGCTGGGCTTCCGGGTGCAGGGCACGGACGGGCTATGGATGGATATCAACCGCTCGATCCATATCGAAGGCAAGAGCAAGCCGCACCAGTGGGAGGACTTCCAGGCCTACCAGGAGAAGTACGACCATCCGCTGTGGCGCAAGTACGCGTCGCGCGCGGAAGGGGCGGGCCATGGCGGCATGGACTTCTTCGTGATCCACGATTTCGTCGAAGCGCTGAAGGCGAAGGCGCCGATGCCGATCGATATCTATGACGCGGTGGCGTGGAGCGCCATCACGCCGCTGTCCGAGATGTCCATCGCGCAGAACTTCCAGACGCTGGACTTCCCGGACTTCACCAACGGCCTGTGGAAAACCCGCAAGCCCATCTTTGCGCTGTAAGCGGCTCAGAACGCGTAGGCATAGCCGACGCCAAGGGCGCCGAAGCGTTCGCGCCGGTAGGTGACGGATGGTTCGGCGCCGCGGCTGGCACCGGGCAGGCTGAGGTAGGTGTACTGCAGGCTGACGCGGTGCTGCTGCGCGACGCGGTAGGCCAGTCCGGCGCGCAGCTGCCATCCCCACCCGCTTTCCTTGGCGGGGCCGAAGCAGCTGCAGCCGCCGGTAAAGCCCAGTTCCGGCAAGTCGACCTTGGCCCAGCCGGCGCGGGCGCCGATGAAGCTGCCCAAGCCGCCGCCCAGCGTGTCGGTGCGGTAGATGTTGGCGAACAGCAGATCATGATGGCCGCGGCCACTGGCCTGCTGTTCCAGTCCCTACAGGGCCAGGCGCGTGAAGCGCAGCTGGCCCCGTGCATATTCGGCTTCGTAGCGCAGGTGCCCGCGCTCGCGTCCCGCCACCAGGCCTGCATGGCTGCCGCGGCGCAGAGTGGCTTCTCCTTCGAATGCGGTGCCGGCGCCGAGGTCGACGCTGGGCCGCCAGCCGTCCGGATTGTTGCGCCCCGCGTGCGCACCGATGTAATAGCCGGGCGCCTCTGCGGCCGCCGCCTCGGCCATGATTCCCACTGCGAGCAGCGCCGCTGCAAAAGCATATGTCATCTGTATCCTCCGCGTTTTCAAGCAAAAGATGTACCGAATGCCGCGTTGAGGTCGGCCGCCGTGGCGCTGCCGGCATGCACGGTGCCGACAAGCTGCACCTGGGCCAGGTAGTCCTGCTCCACCGCGTCGATAAATCCAGCGTCGGACGTGGAGCCGTACTGTGCTGCCAACGATAGCACGAGGTGCTGAACCGCGGTGCTTGTTTTGTTGGCCAGCAGGTAGCCATCGGCGTCAAAGCTGAAGGCATTGTGCGCGGTGGTGCTGAACCTGGCGCCCAGGTCGCTGTAGCCTGCCGCCTGCAATTGCATGGCTTGTGCTTCTGCGGTGGTGGCATATTGCGTCAGTCCGCATGCGTTCTTATAAAGATGATAGTCGCTCTCGCTCACGCCAACGGCCGCAGCGAAAAGCCCGTTTCCGTGACTACCTTGCCGTAGCACGCGTAAGGCAGGCTCTCGCCATCGGCCGCGAATGCCCAGTCGCGCGTGAAGGGCTGGAAATAGGCTCCAACGTGGCGGCCGCCAAGGCTGGCATCGAGCCCGTCGAAGCGTACGCCTTCGAACACGTTGCCCGAACCCGCCGCCATGCGTGCGGCGTCGGCCGCATGGGCGCTGTAGTAGCGGTCGCCGGTGGACAGCAGCACGCTGTATACGGGCGCGCGCTGCGGGTCCATGCTGTAGGCCAGCATGCCGGGATCGACTATGGTGCCATTGGCAACGCCGTCCTCGTCGCCCCAGCCGCCGTCGGTCAGGGTGATGACGATACGGTCGGTACGCCCGTCGCGGTTGGTGTCAAGCAGTGTGGCGCCGTTGTCGTAGGTGTCAAGGCGGCCGTCGTCCAGGAAACTGTACCAGCGCTGATTTTGCTGGTCCCATTTCATGAAGTCGTTGGACAGCACGCCGCCTGACGCCAGGTCGATCACCACCCGAGTCTGCAGGCCTTCGCGCGACGCGTCCATGTCGGCCAGCGGCGCGGCGCCGCTTTCGGATGTGACGGAAAAGTTGAACATGGGGGAGGCCGGGGTCAGATTGTCCGGCAGGGCCGCAGGCGCTGCGCTCAGGCTCAGGTCAAGCAACTGGGCGCCTGTGCTCAGCTGAACGCCGCCGCCTGGCTGGCCGGCATGGACGTCGCCAGCCAGGATGGCCCCGAATGACGATGCCGCCGCATTCTTGCCCGCCAGGAAATCGGCCAGCGACGCAAGCGGCATTTGGGCCACGGTGTGCTGCTGCCAGTCTGCCACGCCATCATGATTGAAGTCGCCGCCGTTGGCAGCCATCTCGACCGACGGCGCGACACCGTCGATGTCGGTGACGATGGTGACGTTGACGATCGAGGAGGCCACCACCTTGCCGCTGCTGTCGAGGATCTCGCTGACGAATTGATAGACGCCGTCGTCCAGTTGCGCTGTACCCACGGTGATGCTGCCGGACTGCGCGTCCGCCGCCGTGATGACGCTGCTGCCGGCCACCTGGCCGTCCGGACGCACAAGCCGCACCGAGCCGCCTTCGCTCAGGTAGCTGCCTGCGGCGATGGAAAATTCGGGCCGCACAAGGCTGGTCACTCCGTCGCTGGCGTTGGCGCCGTTGTCTGACGCCTGCGTCAGCGTTGCCTTGATCGACGGTGGCTGCACGACTGGCGGCTGCACCACGGGCGGCTGAACCACGGGTGGCTGCACCACGGGTGGCTGCACCACGGGAGGCTGAACCACTGGCGGCTGAACCACGGGCGGCTGCACCACGGGAGGCTGAACCACGGGAGGCTGCACCACGGGAGGCTGCACGACCGGCGGCTCGGTGACCGGTGGTTCCACCGGCGGCTGCACGATGGGCGGCTGAACGATGGGCGGCTGTACGATGGGCGGTTGGACCACTGGCGGCAGCACAACCGGGGGAGCCGTGTCATTGTCCGTGATAGTGCCGGTAGCGCTCACGCCGCCCACGGTCAGCACCACGCTTTCGGCATTTTCGATCGCGCTGTCGTCAGTAGTAGCGATAAGCACGTCAAAGCTGCCCACATTGGCCGACACCACTATCGTGCCGGTCGCGGGATCGCCATTTTTCCAGGCGACGCCGTAACTGAAGGCGATGCTGCCCAGGTCGGCGCCCGTGGCGGAGCCGCCCAGCGCAAACGCGTACTCGGTTGGCGCGGGGCTGATGGTATTCAGCGCCACGGTGAACAGCAGGCTGCCGCCCTCCACGACGGTGCTGTCGACCGGATTGGCCCCGGTGGCGGCCGCGTCCTCGGCCCGCACGCTGGTTACGCTCTGGCTGTCATTGTCGGTAATGGTACCGGTGGCGCTCACACCGCCCACGGTCAGCACCACACTCTCAGCTTGTTCGATGACGCTGTCGTCGGCGGCGGCGATGGCCACGGTGCCGGTCGATGCATCCGCATTTTTCCAGTCGACGCCATCGCTGAAACTAACGGCGCCCAGGTCGGCGCCGCTGGCCGAGCCGCTCAGCGCCAGGCTGTATTCGGTGGGGGAGGGGCTGGAGACGTTCAGGGTAACCGTGTACAGCAGCGTGCCGGTCTCCCCGACCGAACTGTCCACCGGATTGGCGCCGGTGTGCGCCGCGTCTTCGGCCAGCACGCTGCTGATGATCGGCACGGCGGGCGCGACGTCGTTATCCGTGATGGTCAGCATGCCGGTATTATCGATAATGGCGGCGAAGGCGCTGTCGCTGAGGACCACGGTGAAATCCCTGGCGCCGTTCACGACGGCGTTGTCGGTGATGGGAATCTGTATGGTCCGGGTCAGTTGCCCCGGTGCGAAGCTGACCGTGCCGCTGGCCGCGCCGTAGTCCGTGCCGGCGCCGGCCGAACCGTCTTCCGTCGCGTACTTTACCGTTACCGTGTCGGCACTCGCCTTGCTGAGCGAAATAGTGACGCTGACCGTGCCTGCCGCCTCGTCGACCGTCGCGTCGCTGACGCTCAGCTGCGGCTGGTCGGCCAGGTAGGTGTTGAGCGCCGACATCAGCCCGTTGGTGGCGGCATTGCCGGTCACCGAACCGTTGTTGATCGCCAGCGTGGCGTTATTGAAGGTGAGGCCTATGAAGCTGCGCGCGTCGCCGTTTACTTCCGTGTAGGGATCGATCACGTAGCTGCCGCCGCCCGCGGTTGCCAGCGTGTGGGCGCTGCCGGTGGCGTAGAACACGATGGTGCTGACCGCGCCGCTCGGCGTGCGCCAGTTGATCACGCCGTCGATCGCATGCTGCACGCCGGCTGCGTCGGTGATCAGTATCGTGCCCGAGTAGTCATTGCCTTGGGAGCCGCCGAACTGCCCGTTATTGGTCACTTGCGAAAACTGGAAATTGGACCAGCCCTTGGCGGTCAGGTAGGCCGCATTGGATGCTTCGTTGTTGCGGCTTGCGTCGCCAACGAAACCGTTGGCGAACGAGACTGAGACAGTGGTATTGGCCATGACGAGACTCCTGAGAAAGTGGAGTCACGGCATTGATGTGACGGAAAATTAAGATAGGCATGCCGGCATTCCGGCGAGAGGTGGCAGTGTTGGGGCCGGAAAGCAGTCTACCGCACGCAGTTGCATCAGTGCAATCAATGCCTGCTGCCGGTGTGGCCCGCATGACACAGCACCGCGCTCAGCCGTCAGCGCGCCGTCGGCGGAACGCGTCGCCAGGCTTGCCATCGTTGGGCTAGCTTGCATCGTGGGAGATGGTAGCCAGCCACGCCTATCATGCGCCGGACTTGAGCTCGCTGCTCTAGACTGTGGCCATGAGCCGACGTGTTGATGGAATGACAGCTGAAAGGGTCTCTGTTGCCTTGTTGACGCGGGCCGCTTTTGGCGTCGGCACCGCGCTCAATTATGCCGAACTGTCCGGCATCCCCAAGCGCTTGATCTGCGAGGTATTGGCGCGCCCGCTGGGGCAGGTGCGCAGCTACACGGCCATGCTGGTGCCGGATGCGGACCGGCGCGCCGTGGCGCGCCCATACCCTGAGGAAACGCCGGCGCCCAACATCGGTCCCGCTTAAGGCCGCAGCACCACCTTGCGGCAGTTGTCCTCCTTCTTGTCAAACATGCGGTAGCCGTCTGCGGCCTGCTCCAGTTGCAGGCGGTGCGAAATGATCACTTCCGGGTGCAGCTTGCCTTCCTCGATGAAACGCAGCAATTCCGGCATGTGCTTCTGCACGTGGGTCTGGCCGGCGCGCACGCTGATGCCCTTTTCGAAGATGTCGCCGAACAGGAAGCCGTGGATGAAGCCGGAGTACAAGCCCGGTGCGCTGACGGTGCCGCCGCGCCGCACGGCCGCGATGCACTGGCGCAGCGCGCTGCCGCTGCTGCCCTCCAGCTTCAGGTTGGTGAGCGCGGTCTCCAATGCGCTGCCCTTGGCTTCGAAGCCTACCGCGTCGATCACCGCGTCCACGCCACGGAAGCTGGTGGCCTCGATGATGGCTTCGGCCGCATCCACCTGGTCGAAATTGAAGGGGATCACGCCGTAGGTGGCGCGCGCGAATTCCAGCCGGTAGGGGTGGTGGTCGACCATGAAAATGCGCTCGGCGCCCAGCATGCGCGCGCACGCCGCCGCCATCTGACCGACCGGCCCGGCGCCGAAAATGGCCACGCTGGAGCCGCGCGTCACGCCGGCGTTGAGCACCGCCTGGTAGCCGGTGGGCAGTATGTCGCTGAGAAATAGTACTTTTTCGTCCGCCAGCGTGTCCGGAATCTTGATGGGGCCGACGTTGGCCTTGGGCACGCGTACGTACTCCGCCTGGCCGCCGGGCACGCCGCCATACAGGTGGCTGAAGCCGAACAGTGCGGCGCCGGGCCGCAGATCTTTCTTGTTCATGATGGCGCCACGGTCGGGGTTGGTGGTTTCGCAGGCCGAGTACAGGTGCAAGTCGCAGAAAAAGCAGCTGCCACAGGCGATCACGAACGGCACGACCACGCGGTCGCCTTTGTGCAAATGGGCTACGCCGGGTCCGGCGTCCACCACCACGCCCATGAATTCGTGGCCCATGATATCGCCTTCCTTCATGCCGGGCACCTTGCCCCGGTACAGATGCAGGTCGGAGCCGCAGATGGCGGTGGCGGTGATTTTAAGGATGATGTCGTCCGGTTCCTGGATGATGGGGTCGGCAACCGTGTCGACCTGCACGTCGTGTGCGGAATGGTAAACGAGTGCGCGCATGAAAGCCTCCTTGGCAGGTTTAGGCATTCAGGGTAGTGCCGGCTGCGGCCTCCCGGCAGGGGTGTTCCGCTGAATACGAAGTAGGAACATTCCTACCTTTCACTTGCCCGCGCGCCTATGCGAACGCGACGGCGGCGGGTCTACCATGATTCCACCTTGCCGCATGGCTGGGCGAGGCATCCATAACATCAAGGAGATGAACATGGCTAGCAATCAAAACGATATCGATAAAGACCGCGACCTGAACCAGGGCAGCCGCCAGGGTGGTCAGCAGGGTGGCAAGCAAGATCAGCAAAACCAGCAGAGCGGCAGCCGCCCGGGACAGAGCCAGCAGAGCGGCCAAAAGGGTACGACGCAGGGCGGGCGCCTGGATGATCAGGAGATGAACCGGGAAACCGGTAGCGGCGGTGGCAGCAAAAGCCGCTAATCCATAGCGCTGTAGAAGAAAGGGCAACCATGGTGGCTGCCCTTTTTGTTTTTTAGTAGCTGCTTAGTAGCTGCTTAGTTGCTGCTTAGTTGCTGCTTAGTAGCTGGTGAGCGCCACCGGCTGGCCGTTCTTGAAGGTGAAGATCGTCACCGGCGATTCCTTCATGTCGCCCTTGGCGTCGAAGGCGTAGGTGCCGGCCACGCCCTTGTAGGCGCTGGACGAAATCACCGCGCCCACCTTGGCCGGATCAATCGAATTGGCCTTCTGCATCGCTTGCGCGTACATCATGGTGGCATCGTAGTAGGACGCGGCATACACGTCGGCATCGCGGTTGTAGCGCTTCTTGAACGCTGCCTTGAACTGTGGGCCGCTGGCGGCCTTGTCCAGGATGGCGCCGCCTTGCGAGCACAGCACGTTGTCGGCCACAGCGTCACCGCCCAGCTTGCCCATTTCAGCGGTGCAGATGGTGTCGCCGCCCAGCAGCTTGGCGTTGATGCCCAGCTGCTTCATCTGGCGCGCCATCGGGGCGCCCTGCGGCGCATAGCCGCCGAAGAAGATCGCTTCCACCTTCTTGGCTTTGAGCTTGGTCAGGATCGAGGTGAAATCGAAGGCCTTGTCGGTGGTGAACTCATGGCCGGCCACGGTCATGCCGGAAGCCTTGGCCTGCTTCTTGAATTCCTCGGCCACGCCCTGGCCGAAGGCGGTGCGGTCGTCGATCACGGCCACCGTTTTCATTTTCAGTTCCTGCGCGGCGTACATGGCCATTTTGGAGCCGAGCTGGGTGTCGCTGGCGTTCACGCGGTACAGGCCCTTGTAGCCCTGCTGCGTGATTTTCGGATTGGTGGCAACGGTGGCGAAGATCACGCCGGCGTCGTTGTAGGCACGCGAGGCGGGGATGGCCACACCGGAGTTGTACGGGCCGACCACGTATTTGATGCCGCTGTCGATGAACTTCTGCGCTACCTGCACGCCCGCTTTCGGGTCGCCCTGGTCATCCTCGGATTGCAGTTCGAATTTGAGCTTCTTGCCGGCCACGGTGATTGGCTTGGCGTTCAGTTCCTCCACCGCCAGGCGGGCGCCGTTTTCATTATCTTTGCCGGAAAAGGCTTGTGGGCCGGACAGCGGACCGCTGTGGCCGATTTTGACGA
Source organism: Massilia sp. Root351 (assembly GCF_001425045.1). Lineage (GTDB taxonomy): Bacteria > Pseudomonadota > Gammaproteobacteria > Burkholderiales > Burkholderiaceae_D > Rugamonas. Next base: position 41,243 of record NZ_LMDJ01000007.1, read on the forward strand.
TGGTGTCCTGCGCCGCTGCGCTGTTCATGGCGCTGATGGCGCCCAGCAGGGCCAGTACGCCCGTGGTCAGTTTCAAATTCATTGCGTCTCCTTGTGGTCGATATGCGGGTGCATTATCGCCAAGTGGAGGGGGCAGGGCAACTGAAAACTTGTGGGAGCGCTCACTAGCGCTGCGCGAGCTTGCGCTGGCGTGCAAGGGCGGCGTTGATGCGGTCTATCAGCCCGTCGTCATGGTTGCGGGAGACGGCGAAATGCATGCCGTTTTCCACTTGCAGTGGCTTGGGCAGCACGGCCAGGTGGACGCCGGGCGGCAGGGTCAGGTCTTTCAGGTGCGGGCGGATGAATTGGTCCAGCGACGTCTCGACGTCGGCCTGGCTTTCCGAGGAGGGCTGATACAGCAGCAGCGCGTCCACCCGCTTCAGCAGAAGGCGCTGCAGCCGAGTGGCGCGCGAGGCGATGTCGTCGTCCACCCTGAACAGCTTGTTGCGGCCGCGTTCGAATTCGTCGCCGTAGCTGTAGCCGCGCACCGCGCCTATGGTCTTGCCGCGCAGGTCGTCGATGGTGCGGAAGGGGAAGGTGGCGTCGCTGCGGGTGACGAGCCAGAGCGTGTTGCTGGAGGCGGGGTCGGAGAAACGCAAGTCGCGCAAGCGGTCGGCGTTTTTCGGCAGGCCGAAGATCAGGCCGGCGCCGTCGCGCGCGTGGCGCTCGGCACGCGGCCAGGGGTAGGCTTTGATGTCGAAACTGACATTCAGCTCTTGTTCCAGGTAGTCGAACAGCTTGCGGCGCGCGGCTTTTGGCGGCTGTTGTTTGCCGGTCAGGTCGAGCGTGTCGCCCAGCAGCAGCGTGACCGTCTGCGGCTGGGACGGCGACTGCATCTGCGGCGGCGCTGCCGGACGCGTGGCGGTCTGTGCCACTGCTTTTGCGGCTAGCACGGTGCAAGCAAGCAGGGAGCCTGTTAGCAGAAAGGTACGCTTGCTGAAGGTCGGCATGCGGGACTCGTGTATTTCATCGACCACTGATTATTGCAGAGTTTTGCGTGGATCAGTGGCCGGGCGGCTGTCAGCGCGGCGTTCTTGTGGTGTCGCCGCCACCGCTGTCCGCCGGCTGAGCGGGTGTGACGGCGGTGACCGGGGCTACCGGACGGATGCGGTCGGCGGCGGGAGGCGGGCCGGGCGGGCGGGCCCCGGAGGCGGCGGCGATGTTGGCGGAATTGTAGGCGGCGATGGCGGCGGCCAGGGCCGGGTCGGCGGCGTTGGGCGCTTGCTGGCGGTTGGCGTCGCGGGCGGCGTTGGCGCGCTGGGCTTCGGCTGCTTGCACGGCGGCCTGGGCGGCTGCATCGGCGGCGCCGGCCGCCGCTGCGGCATCAGCTGCTGCAGCGGCGGCAGCGGCGGCGGTGCCGGAAGTGGCGCTTGCGGCGGCCGTGGCGGCGTTACGGGCCGCTCGCTGCTCGGCCGCTATGCGCTGTTCCGCTGCCAGGCGCTGGTCTGCCACCACGCGCTGGTCGGCGATGCGCTGGTCTGCAACGCGCTGGTCATCAGCCAGGCGCAGGTCTGCGGCCCGCTGTTCAGCCGCGCGCTGGGCAGCTGGCGAGGCGGGATTGGCAGGGTTGTCGGACTGTTGCGCGGCGCGCAACTGAAGCTGGCGGCCGGCTTCGCGGTCGGCGTCTGCGCGTTGCGTTTCGGCGCGCTGGGCGTCGGCCGCTTGCGCCGCTTCGCGGCGTTCTGGTGCGCGCAATTCGGCAGCGCGCGGGTCGGCCACGCGCTGGGCGGTGACGCGCAAGTCTGCGGCACGTTGTTCGGTTACGCGCTGCTCGTCGGCTTGCTGGTCCGCAAGACGCTGCTTTGCAGTGCGCTGGGCTGTGACGCGCTGGTCTGCCGTGCGTTGCTCGGCTATTCGCAGCTCGTCGGCCCGCTGGTCTGCCAGGCGCTGTTCGGCGGTGCGCTGCGTGGTGATGCGCTGGTCCGCAGCGCGTTGTTCGGCTATGCGCTGCTCGTCGGCCTGCTGGCCTGCCAGGCGCTGTTCGGCGGTGCGCTGCGCGGTGATGCGCTGGTCCGCAGCGCGTTGTTCGGCTATGCGCTGCTCGTCGGCCTGCTGGTCTGCCAGGCGCTGTTCGGCGGTGCGCTGCGCGGTGATGCGCTGGTCTGCGAGGCGTTGCTCGGACAAGCGCTGCTCAGCGGTGCGTAGCTCGTCCGCTTGCTGGCCGGCGCTGCGCTGCTCGGCAGTGGTTTGCGCGGCGCGGGCTTCCACCGCCTGGCGGACAGCGACAGCGTCCGCCGCTTGCTGGCGCTGGACGGCGGCGCGTTCGTTCTCCAGGCGGTCGGCCAGGATGGCTTGCGCCGTCGCATCCTGGCGCTGCGCTGCCAGGCGCTCGTTCTCGAGCCGGTCCGCCAGCGCGGTGGCGGCAAGGTCCTGCTCCCGGGTGCTGTTGAGCTGACGTTCCTCCGCCGCGCGGTTGGCGGCCAGGCGCTCGGCCTGGGTCTCGGCCAGCACACTGTCGGCCTGCTCTGCCAGCACCTGGCGCGCGACTTCAAGCTGCTGCTGGCGCACGATCTCCGCTTGAGTCAGCGCGGGCGTGCTCTCCAGGATGGCGTTGCGCAGCGCCTCGTCGGACAGCTGCAGCTGCGACGCGGCGGTCTCGGCTTGCAACGCACTGGGCAAGGTTTCCTCCAGCGCGGTGCTGGCGCTGACCTGGCGCGCCAGCGCGTTCCCCAACGCGCTGAATTCATCGCTGGCTTGCGTCAGCACGTTAAGCGTGCCTTCGCGGTCGATCTGGAAAGCCGCTTCCAGCACGCGCGTATTCAGGTTCAGGATATCGCTGGCCGATTCGGGCGCCAGCGGATCCAGTGTCAGGCCGATGTCCGCCAGTGTGCGGGCTGCGAGCTGGGAGCCTGGCAGTCCGGTGGCGCCTTGCTGCCGCAGCGTGTCCGCCAGCCGTTCGGCCAGCGTGCTGCTGCCGTCATCGTCGGTCAGCAGCGGAGTCAGGTCAGTGGAGGCGGGCGGCAACTGGTTGAAGGACAGGCGCAGCGCGTCGGCAGCATCGGTCAGCAGCCGCAATTGCGCCTCGGTGGGCTGCGGCGATTCGGGCGTTCCCTGCAGCTCGAGCAACTGCCTGCGCGTAAGCGCCACCGTGGACAGGAACTGCGCCAGATCGGAAAACTCGACAGTGGCAGCGGCGGCCAGTACCGCAGGCGCGGGTTCTGCGGCAGAGCCGACGGCCGGCGCGCCGATAGGCTGGACGGGAGGAATGGCTGCGGCGTCGGCCGCGTTGGAGATCGGGGGCAGCATGGCATCACCTTGCGGGCAAGTTTATCCCGCGAGAATGCGCCCTCGTGCCGCGCCCGTCTGTGGGCTGGCGAACACAAGGGCGGCTTGCCCTAGCTCACCATCAGTTTCACGGACTTCAACTCCACGCTGTTCGGGCCAGCATGGATGGTAAACGACCCCGGCTCGACAACGCGCTTCATGTCCATATTGAAGAACCACAGGTCGGACGGCTTGATGTCGAACGTGAGCGTGCGCGACTCGCCGGGGGCCAGCGTCACGCGCTTGAAGGCCTTCAGTTCCAGCACCGGGCGGGTGACTGAACTGACGTCGTCGCGGATGTAAAGCTGCACCACCTCGTCGCCCAGCAGCTTGCCGGTGTTGCGCACGTCCACCGACACCTGGGTCGACTCGCCCACGCGGATCGCCGCCTTCGCAAGACGCGGTTCGGAGATCGCAAACGTCGTATAGCTGAGGCCAAAACCGAACGGGTATAGCGGCTTGGTGGAACCGTCGATGTAGCCGCGCCGCGCGGACGGCTTGTGGTTGTAGAAGATGGGCAGCTGACCCACGCTGCGCGCAATCGACACCGGCAGCTTGCCGCCCGGGTTGGCGCGGCCAAACAGCAGGTCGGCCGCCGCGTAGCCGGTTTCCTGGCCCAGGTACCAGCCCTCGATCAGCGCCGGTGCGCGCTCGGCCAGCAGGTTCACCGATAGCGGACGGCCGTTCAGCAGGAACACCACGGTAGGCTTGCCCAGGTCGAAGATGGCCTTGGCCAGTTCGTTCTGCTGGCCCAGCATGTCCAGCGTTTCGCGGTCGCCCAGGTGATTGTCGGCCCATGCTTCGCGCGCGGTCTGCTCGTTGTCGCCCAGCACCATGATGATGGTGTCGGCCGACTTCGCCGCCTCCAGCGCGGCGGCGATCAGCTGATCGTTCTTGGCCTTCGGCGTGAACACGATTTCGTCCGCACCCCACACGCGGCTCTCGGTGATGCGCACGCCCTCGGACCAGGTCAGCTGGAAGCCATGCTTTTCGCTGTCGGCTTTCAGCCCCTCGTAAATCGACACCACGTGGCGCGGCACGTCCGAATAACCGCCGATCGGCGTGTCCTTGGCGTGGGTACCCAGCAGCAGCACCTTGCCCACTTTTTTCGGGTCCAGCGGCAGGATGCCCTTGTCGTTCTTCAGCAGCACGGCCGAGCGGCAGGCCGCCTCGCGCGCCAGCGCCACCGCGTCCGGCGTCGCGGTCAGGCTGTCGGCGATGTTCGCGTCCACGTACGGATTCTCGAACAGGCCGGCGTTGAACTTCAGCTCCAGGATGCGCGCCACCATGGCGTCGATCTCCGCCACCGACACGCGCTTTTCCTTCACCAGCGCGGCCAATTCCTTGTAGCCGAAGCCGTCCGGCGTCTCGATGTCTACGCCCGCTTTGATGGCGCGCAGGGCAGCTTCCTTGGGGGTGGCAGCCAGCTTGTGGCGCGTGATCAGCTCCTTGATGCCGAAATAGTCCGACACCATCACGCCCTTGAAGCCCCAGTCCTCGCGTGTGACCTTGTGCAGCAGCCAGCGGTTGGCGTGCGACGGCACGCCGCCGATCTCGTTATACGAAGGCATGATGGCGGCCACATTGGTCTCCTTCACGATCTTCTCGAACGGCGGGAAGAACTCCTCGCGCAAGGTGCGCTCGGTCACTTCGGCCGGGCCGATATTGGTGCCACTCTCCGGCTGGCCGTGGCCCGTCATGTGCTTGAGGGTGGTGTACACCTTGTCCCTTGCAAGCTGCTTGCTCTCGCCCTGGAATCCCAGCACGGCGGCCTTGCCGATTTCGCCGGCCAGGTGCGGGTCTTCGCCATAGGTTTCCTCGATGCGGCCCCAGCGCGGCTCGCGCGCCACGTCCACCACCGGCGCCAGCGCAAAGTTCGAGCCGCGCACGCGCATCTCGCGCGCCGCCACGGCGTACACTTTGCGCACCATGTCCGGATCGAAGGAGGACGCCAATGCGATCGACTGCGGGAAGCTGGTGGCGTCGCGCGCGGCGTAGCCGTGCAGCGCCTCCTCGTGCGTGAACATCGGAATGCCCAGGCGCGTCTGCTCCATGGCCCACTTCTGCGCCGTGTTCACATAGGTCGCCGTTTCCAGCGCATTGCGGTTGACGCGGCGGCCGCTGTCGCCGGCGGCGCCGCCTGGTGCGGCCTGGCCCTGGCGGTCCGACGGGCGGCCCAGCATGCCGATGCCGTGCGGGTGCAGCTGGCTGGCCTTCTCGGGCGAGAAGTTGCCGCTGCTGTCCTCAATCTTCTTCTTGTCCTGCCACACGCACTGCATCTGCTCGATTTTTTCCTGCAGCGTCATGCGGCCCAGCAGATCCTGCACGCGCTTGGCCACGGGAGCGGAAGGATTCTTGTAGACCGGTACTGCGGCGGCGAAGGCCATGGGCGCGGGAAGGGCGGCCAGACCCGCCAGGCTTCCTGCGGTGGACAGGAACTGCCTGCGGTTTTTGCTCATTGCGTTGTCTCCGTTGTAGTATCTTTTGACGCTTGTTTTTTTAACGCTTGGACGAGCGCGTGCTGACGTCGATCCACACCGCCAGGGTCAGGATGAAGCCCTTGACGATCATCTGCCAGTAGGTGTCCACGTCCAGCATGGACATGCCGTTATCGAGGCTGGCCATCACCAGCGCGCCGATCAGCGCGCCGTACACGGTGCCCGAGCCGCCGCGCATGGACGTGCCGCCGATGAAGCAGGCCGCGATCGCATCCAGCTCGCCCGAGGTGCCGGCCGAAGGCGAGCCGGCCGCCAGGCGCGCCGTGTTGATCACCCCGGCCAGCGCGCACATCAGGCCCATGATGCCGAAGATCCACAGCTTGATCGACTTGACGTTGATGCCCGACAGGCGGGTCGCCTCCATATTGCTGCCCACCGCGTAGACGCGGCGGCCGAACACGGTCTGCGTGGTCATGTAGGTGAAGATGCCCAGCAGCGCGAGCAGCAGCAACACCGGCAGCGGAATGCCCTCGTAGGAATTGAGCGTGACCACGAAGGCCGCCACGATGGCGCCGATGGCGACCACCTTGAGCGCGTCGCGCCACAGCGGCGCCGCTTCCAGGCCGTGCTCGGCGCGGCTGCGGCGCTGCTGCCAGGTGAGCGCCACGGCGATGGCGAACAGCGCCACGCCGAGCAGGATGCCCAGCTGCGGCGGCAGGTAGCCCTGGCCCAGATAAACCAGGTCGTCCGACACCGGCGCCACGGTGGTGCCGCCGGTCACGCCGAGCACGATGCCGCGGTAGGCCAGCATGCCGCCCAGGCCGACAATGAAGGAGGGGATGCTCAGGTAGGCGGTGAGGTAGCCGTTGAACAGGCCCACCAGCAGGCCGAAGGTCAGCACCAGCAGCAGGTTGACGGGCAGCGGCAGGTGGTGTGTCACATCCAGCACGGCCGCGACGCCGCCCAGCAGGCCCAGCAGCGAGCCGACCGACAGGTCGATCTCGCCGGCGATAATGACCAGCGACATGCCGCAGGCGACGATGCCGGTGATGGCCATCTGGCGCATCAGGTTGGACAAGTTCCGTGGCGAAATAAAGCCGCCATCGGTCTTCATGCTGAAAAAGCCCCAGATCAGCGCGATCGCGATCAGCAAGGCCAGCATCTTGTACTGCGTGAAAATTTTCTTAATAGTCATTGGCTATCGATTCTGTCAGTTTGTACCGAGCTGAGCCGCATTTCCCCAACTTCGGGGTCAGACCCCGAAGTTGGGGGAATGCGGCTCAGGTCGCTAGGCTTGGTCGAGGGCGGCGGCGAGGACGGTTTCCTGGCTGAGGTTGTCGTTGTCGAAGTTGCCGCGCAGCTGGCCTTCGCCTATCACGAGCACGCGGTCGGAGATGCCGAGCACTTCGGCCAGTTCGGAGGAGACCATGATGATGGACATGCCTTGCGCGGCGAGGTCGAACATGAGCTGGTAGATTTCGAACTTGGCGCCGACGTCGACGCCGCGCGTGGGTTCGTCCAGGATCAGGATCTTCGGCTTGGTGAGCAGCATCTTGGACAGCACGGCCTTCTGCTGGTTGCCGCCGGAGAGCCCGGTGATCGGCAGGAAGGGGCTGGCGGTCTTCAGCTTGACGCTGGCGATCTCGCGCTTGATGGTCTTCAGCTCGGCCTCCTGGTCGATCCGCGTGGCGCGCGCGAACTGCCCCAGCACCGACATGGTGATGTTCTGGCCCACGCTTAAATCGGGCACGATGCCGTGCTGCTTGCGGTCTTCCGGCACCATCGCCAACCCGGCCTTGATGGCCTTCTGCGGCGTGCCGGTGTCGAGCTTTTGGCCGTCGAGCCATACTTCGCCTTCGTGCGCGCCGGGGTAGGCGCCGAATATCGATGACACCAGCTCCGTGCGTCCGGCGCCCACCAGCCCGGCAATGCCGAGGATCTCGCCCTTGCGCAGCGTGAACGAGATGTTGTCGACCCGCTTGCGCGCCGGGTTGTCGGCGTCGTAGCAGCTGATGTTGCGCGCCTCGAACACCACATCGCCCGGCGCGTGCCGGCGCTGCGGGTACAACTGGTTCATCTCGCGCCCCACCATCTGCGCGATGATGCGGTCCACGTTCATCTCGCTCATCGGCGTGGTGGCGATGTGCTGGCCGTCGCGGATCACCACGATGGTGTCGCAGATCGCTTCCACTTCGTCCAGCTTGTGCGAGATGTAGACGCAGGTCACACCCTCCGCCTTGAGCCGGCGGATGATCTTGAGCAGCACCTGGATTTCGGACGCCGTCAGCGAGGACGACGGCTCGTCCAGGATCAGCAGCTGCGCGCGCTTGTTGAGCGCCTTGGCGATCTCGATCAGCTGCTGGTGGCCGCCGCCGTAGTTCTTCACCGGCTCGACCACGTTCACGTCGTGGATGTTGAGCCAGGTGAGGATCTCGGCGGCGCGGCGGTTCATGGCCGCGTAGTCCATGCGCCCGCCGGCCAGCGTGATCTCGTTGCCGAGAAAGATATTCTCGGCCACCGACAGTTCGGGCACCAGCATCAGCTCCTGGTGGATGATGACGATGCCGGCGTCCTCCGTGTCGCGGATGGACTGGGCGCGCAGCGGCTCGCCTTTCCACAGGATTTCGCCGTCCCAGGTGCCGTGCGGGTAGACCCCGGACAGCACCTTCATCAGCGTCGATTTGCCGGCGCCGTTCTCGCCGCACAGGCCGATGCATTCGCCGGCCTTCATCTGGATGTCGATCCCGTTTAACGCCTTCACACCGTCGAACTGCTTGACGATGCCCCTCATCTCTAAAAGATAATCGGCCATGCTCGTCGTCGGCAATCAGTTGATGGACAGTTGGGCCTTGGTGTAGAAGCCGTCGTCGACCAGCACGTTGACGTTGGCCTTGGTCAGCGGGATAGGCTTGAGCAGCACGGTGTTGACCTTCTTCATGCCGTTCTCGTAGGTCGAGTTGTAGGCGGGCTTCTCATTGCGCACCAGCTGCACGGCCAGCTTGGCCGCTTCGGAGGCGATCAGCTTGAGCGGCTTGTACACCGTCATGGCCTGCGTGCCGGCGATGACGCGCTTGACGGCCGCCAGGTCGGCGTCCTGTCCGGACACCGGCACCTTGCCGCCCAGCTTCTGCGCGGTCAGCGCCTGGATGGCGCCGCCGGCGGTGCCGTCGTTGGAGGCGACGATGGCGTCGATCTTGTTGCCGTTGGCGGTCAGCGCGTTTTCCACGATGGTCATCGCTTCGGCTGCGCTCCAGTCTTTCACCCACTGCTTGCCGACGATCTTGATGTCGCCCTTGTCCACCAGCGGCTGCAGCACCTTCATCTGGCCTTCGCGCAGCATCTTGGCGTTGTTGTCGGTGGGCGCGCCGCCCAGCAGGTAGTAGTTGCCCTTCGGTTTCAGCTTGACCACGGCGTCGGCCTGCAGCTCGCCGACCTTCACGTTGTCGAAGGAGATGTAGGCGTCGATGTCGGAGTTCAGTATCAGGCGGTCATACGAGAGCACCTTGATCTTGGCCTTCTTGGCTTCGCGGATCGCGTTGTTGAGCACCGTGGCGTTGTAGGGAACGATGACCAGCACGTCCACGCCGCGCGAGATCAGGTTTTCGATCTGCGCGATCTGGCGCTGCTCGCTGGCGTCGGCCGACTGGACGAACACCTTTGCGCCGAGCTTCTCGGCTTCGGCGTTGAAGAAGTCTCGGTCGCGCGTCCAGCGCTCCACCCGCAGGTCGTCGATCGAGAAGCCGATTTTCGGGTTCTTGGCGTCGGCGTGCGCGAAGCCGCTGGACAGGGCCATTACCGCGCCCGCAATTGCTGCTACTGCTTTCAGTCTGGTGTTCATCGTCGGTCTCCTAAGGTAGGTATGTTATTTTTTTAGTGGCTCAATGGTTATGGCGCGGCATGGTCTCCGCCACGCCGCGGTACTTCACCGCCAGTTCCATGCAGGCGCCGTCGTGCATCTGGCCCACCGTGGAGCGGTACAGTTCCTGCCACGGCGTCTGGCTCGCCGGCACGGCCGGGATGCCTTCGGCCTTGCGCGCGGCCAGCACGTCTTCCGTGATCAGCATATCGCAGCTGCCGGTGTTCAGGTCGATGCGGATGGTGTCTCCGGTGCGCACGTAGGCCAGGCCGCCGCCGACGGCGCTTTCCGGCGACGCGTTCAGGATGGACGGGCTGTCCGAGGTGCCGGACTGGCGGCCGTCGCCCAGCGTCGGCAGGTTCAGGATGCCGCGCTTGATCAGGGCGTCCGGCGGTTGCATGTTGACCACCTCGGCCGAGCCGGGCCAGCCCACCGGACCTGCGCCGCGTATCACCAGGATGCAGTTCTCGTCGATGTTGAGCGAGGGATCGTTGATGCGGTTGTGGTAGTCGGTGGAGCCGTCGAACACCACGGCGCGGCACTCGAACACGTTCTCGGCGCCGGCGCGCTCCAGGTAACGGGCGCGGAAGTCCGGCGAGATGACGCAGGTCTTCATGATGGCGAAGTCGAACAGGTTGCCCTTCAGGACGAAGAAGCCGGCCTTGGTCTTCAGCGGCGCGTCGAACGGCGTGATCATTTCGCGGTCGTTCGATTCGCGGCCCTGCAGGTTCTCCGCCATGGTCTTGCCGGTGACGGTGGCGCGGTTGGAGCGCAGCTTGCCCTTCTGTTCCAGCTCCCACATGATGGCCGGCACGCCGCCGGCGCGGTGGAAGCGCTCGCCCAGGTATTTGCCGGACGGCTGCATGTTCAGCAGCAGCGGCACGTCGTGGCCGTATTCCATCCAGTCCGATTCGCGCAGTTCCACGCCGGCGTGGCGCGCCATGGCGACGATGTGCTGCTGCGCGTTGGTGGAGCCGCCGATGGCGGCGTTGACCACGATGGCGTCCAGGAAGGCTTCGCGCGACAGGATGCTCGACGGGCGGATATCCAGCTTGGCCAGCTCCACGATGCGGCGGCCGGTTTCGTAGGCCATCTGGCCGCGTTCGCGGTACGGCGCCGGAATGGCGGAGCAGCCGGTGAGCGACATGCCCAGCGCCTCGGCGATGGCGTTCATGGTCGACGCGGTGCCCATGGTGTTGCAGTGGCCTGCCGACGGCGCGGAGGCGGCGCCGATCTGCAGGAATTTCTCGTTGTCGATTTCGCCTGCGGCCAGGCGGCGGCGCGCCTTCCAGATGGCCGAGCCGGAACCTACCAGCTCGCCGTCCAGCCAGCCGTCCAGCATCGGGCCGCCGGACAGCACGATGGCGGGGATGTCGACCGTGGCGGCGGCCATGATCTGGGCCGGGGTGGTCTTGTCGCAGCCGGTGGTCAGCACCACCGCGTCGATCGGGTAGCCGTGCAGGATCTCGACCAGGCCCATATAGGCCAGGTTGCGGTCGATGGCGGCGGTGGGACGGCGGCAGTTTTCAAAGATCGGATGCAGCGGGAATTCCATGGCGATGCCGCCCGCGTCGCGGATGCCGTCGCGCACGCGCTTGGCCAGTTCCAGGTGGATGCGGTTGCACGGGCTGATGTCGCTGCCCGACTGCGCGATGCCGATGATGGGACGGCCGCTACGCAGTTCGTCCGGCGTGATGCCGTAGTTCATGAAGCGCTCCAGGTACAGCGCGGTCATGTCGATATGGTCTGGATTGTCGAACCAGTCTTGCGAGCGATAGCGGCGAGTCATTACAGGTTTCCTTTGTATTTATGTTGCTGCTGTCCCGGGGTCTCCACACGGAACGAGAATACACCGCCGGCCAGCGGATGGGCGGCGCGCGCCTCGTCCGGCATGCCTTTCCAGGCGGTGGTGGCGAAGACGGTGCGCAGGTCCGCGCCGCCGAATGCCACTTTGGTGACGTTGGGGCAGGGGAAGGCGATGGTGTCGATTACTTCGCCCTGTGGCGAATAGCGGTCCACGCGGGCGCCGCCGAACATGGCGACCCACACGCAGCCTTCGGCGTCGACCACCGAGCCGTCCGGGTGGCCCGGTTCGGCCGTGCGCACGAACTCGCGCTTGTTGGACAGGCAGCCGTCCGGCGCGGCGTCATAGGCGTACACCACCTTGGCCAGCGTATCGGTGTGGTAGAAGGTGCGGCCGTCCGGGCTGTGGCACGGGCCGTTGGTGATGATGATGCCGCTGTCCTTTTGCTGCAGCGTGCCGTCGATGGACAGGCGGTACAGCGAGCCGGTAGGCGCGCTTTCGCCGTTGTCCATGGAGCCGAACCACAGGGCGCCCTGGCTGTCCACGTAGCCGTCGTTCAGGCGGTTGCCGGGGATGTCCGTTTCCAGCTGCAGCAGGGGCGTGAACTCGCCGGTTTCGGGCGAGAAGCGCAGCAGCTTGCCGGGCAGGCCGCAGACCAGGCCGCCATCGGCCATCGGCAGGGCGAAGCCGGTTTCGGCCGGCATGTCCCAGCTTTGCCGCGCGCTGCCGTCTTCGGCGCAGCGGTGCAGGCGCTGGCCCTTGATGTCCACCAAGTACAGCGCCGCTTCGGCGGCGTGCCAGAACGGACCTTCGCCGAGCTTGGCGCCCAGCTCCCAGATGCACTGTGGCTGCATGGCGGTCACCTCAGGCTTCATGCGCCGTACCAGCCCGCATCGACGAAGTAATCGCGGCCGGAGCAGCGGGCGGCGTTGTCGGAGGCCAGGAACAGGGCCAGCGCGGCCACGTCCTCGGTTTCCACGCGCTCGTGCAGGCACTGGGCCGCCAGGATGGCCGCTTCATCTTCGGCCGAATGCCACAGCGCCATCTGGCGCGGGGTCTTCACCGAGCCGGGGATGATGGTGTTGACGCGGATGCCGTCCGGACCGAGGTCGCGCGCCAGGCCGCGCGTCAGGCCTTCGATGGCGGCCTTGGCCGTCATGTACAGCGACAGCTGCGGCAGCGCCAGGTGCCAGGAGATGGAGCCGAAGTTCAAAATCACGCCGCCGCCCTTGGCCTTCATGCCGGGCGCCACGGCCTGCGCGCAGAAGAACTGGTGGCGCAGGTTCACGTTCAGGCTGTCGTCCCAGTACTTGCCGGTGACGTCCTTGACGTGGTGGCGGTTGTCGTTGGCCGCGTTGTTGAGCAGCACGTCGACCTTGCCGAAGTCGATCTGGATGGCGGCGAAGGCGTTGCCCAGCGCGTCCAGGTCGGTCAGGTCGCAGCGGATGAAGCGCGGCGGGCGCTTGCAGCCGGCCAGCGACTGTTCCAGTGCGCGCGAGGCTTCCTCGGCGATATCCAGGAACACCACCTGCGCGCCCTGCTTGGCGAAGGCGTCCACCATGGCGGCGCCGATGCCGGTGCCGCCGCCGGTGATGACCACCAGCTTTTCGGCCAGGTCGTGGTAGGTGGCGTACACCATGGGTTTGCGTTCATTTGATACAGGCGCCACCATCTTAATTCGCTCCATTCGAGTTGTTCAGCAGGCCGCGTGCGGCCAGGTTGTTGTAAAGGGCGCGTACGCCGAAAGTCCAGGGGGTGATCTCGTTGCTGCGGTGGACGTGGTTGATCAGCGAACCCAGTGCCGGGCTGGTGACGGTCACGCGGTCGCCCATGTGGTGGGTGAAGCCGGCGCCGGCCTGGCCACGGTCCTTGATCGGCGAGAACATGGTGCCCAGGAAGAGCATGAAGCCGTCCGGGTACTGGTGGTGCGCACCGCTGGTCTGCGACACCAGGTCCAGCGGGTCGCGGCTGATTTCGCGCATGAAGCTGGCGCCGTCCAGGCGGAAACCGTCTTCCTTGCCTTCGATGACCATGCGCACTTCTGCGTTGCGCACGGTGTCCATGGTGAAGCCGTCGTCGAACAGGCGGATGAAGGGGCCGATGGCGCAGGAGCCGTTGTTGTCCTTGGCTTTACCGAGCAGCAGCGCGCTGCGCCCTTCGATGTCGCGCAGGTTGACGTCGTTGCCCAGCGAGGCGCCGACCACTTCGCGGCGGCTGTTTACGGCCAGCACGATTTCCGGTTCCGGGTTGTTCCACTTCGATTCAGGGTGCAGGCCGACATCGGCGCCGAAGCCGACGGCAGACATGGGCTGCGACTTGGAGAACACTTCGGCGTAAGGGCCGATGCCCACTTCCATGTATTGTGACCAGGCGCCGCGGGCGATGAACTGCTGCTTCAGCTGCTCCGCCTCCGGCGAGCCGGGCTTGATGCTGGACAGGTCGGCGCCGATCGATTCGAGCAGCGAGGCGCGCAGCGCGTCGGCGCGCGATTTGTCGCCGCCGGCCTGTTCTTCGATCACGCGTTCCAGCAGGCTCACGGCGAACGTTACGCCGCAGGCTTTCAGGGCTTGCAGGTCGCACGGGGCCAGCAGTTGCGGCACGTCCGCATCCGGCTGCGCTGCCAGCGCGGCGTCCAGCAAACGCTGCACGGGGCCGAGCGATTCGCCCTGTGCGCCGCGCACGAAGGCGGCAAGGTCGCTGCGTTCAAACAGTTCGGACACGGTGGGCGCTTGCGCCGTGATGTCGAATACTTCGCCGTTGCGCACCACCACCACGCACGGGCCGTTGATCGCACCGCCGCGCCATACGCGGCCAACCAGCAGGGCGCCGGCCAGGTCGGCGGGCAGAGATTGGGTAACTTGGGCAAATGTCATTGTCTCTATCCTTGGTTATTGTCAGTTGCGGCCCAGGCTGGGGAGCTTGGGCGAATAGGTCCAGCCGGGAACCAGGTAGCGCATCGCCATCGCGTCGTCGCGGGCGCCGGTGGCCACCTTGTTGTACAGCGCGTTGGCGGCCATGATGCGGTCCATGTCCGGCTCGATGCCCAGGCCCGGCGCTTGTGGCACCTGCACTTCGCCGCCCACGATCTGCAGCGGGTTGCGCGTCAGGCGCTCCTGGCCTTCCTGCCAGATCCAGTGCGTGTCGATGGCGGTGATGCGGCCCGGCGCGGCGGCGGCGGCATGGGTGAACATGGCCAGCGACACGTCGAAGTGGTTGTTCGAGTGCGAGCCCCAGGTCAGGCCCCAGTCGTGGCACAGCTGCGCCAGGCGCACCGAACCCTGCATGGTCCAGAAGTGCGGGTCGGCCAGCGGAATGTCCACCGCGCCCAGCAGGTGCGAGTGGGCCATCTGGCGCCAGTCGGTGGCGATCATGTTGGTGGCGGTCTGGATGCTGGTGGCGCGGCGGAATTCGGCCATGATCTCGCGGCCGGAATAGCCGTTCTCGGGGCCGCAAGGGTCTTCCGCGTAGGCCAGGATGTGGCCCTGGCCTTTGCACAGGGCGATCGATTCGTCCAGCGACCAGGCGCCGTTCGGGTCCAGCGTCACGCGCGAATCGGGAAAGCGCTTCTTGATGGCGGCGATCGCCTGCATTTCCTCGGCGCCGTGCATCACGCCGCCTTTCAGCTTGAAGTCGCGGAAGCCGTACTTTTCCACCGTGGCCGCGGCCTGGTCGGCGATGGCTTCCGGCGTCAGCGCTTCCTGGTGGCGCATGTGGTACCAGCTGTCCTGCGGGCCGGTGCTGTCCAGGTAGGGCAGGTCGGTGCGGCGGCGGTCGCCGATATAGAACAGGTAGGCCAGCATGGGCACGCTGTCGCGCTGCTGTCCTGCGCCCAGCAGTTCGCACACCGGCACGCCGAGGTGCTGGCCCATCAGGTCCAGCAGTGCCGCTTCGATCGCGGTCACCACGTTTTCCAGGCGCAGGTTGATTTCGTGCGGCTGCTTCAGTACCGCCGCTTCGGCAGCGGAGGTGACCTGGTGCTGGTGGCCGCTGCCCTTGCCGGCAATGGACAGGCGCACCGCGTTCAGCGTGCGGTTGTAGCGGCCGATTTCCGTACCCGTCACCAGCGGGATGGCTTTCTCCAGCGCCTGCAGGATGCCCGCGCCGCCAGGTACCTCGCCCATGCCGGTATGGCCTGCGCTATCTTTCAGCAGCACCAGGGTGCGAGTGAAGAAAGGCGCATGCGCGCCGCACAGGTTGAGCAGCATGCTGTCATAACCCGCCACCGGGATGACCTGCATTTCAATAATTCTGGGGGAACCGTTTTGATTTGTTGCGTGTACCATCGCTTTGTCCTAAAATGAATAGCGCTAACATAACACAAGTGTGAGGGATTTATGCGGTCAAGTCAACACAAGTTGTGCGCCTGGTTTTCAGGCGTGTTGTTTGCAGCCGGTGCGTTCGCAGCGGTTGCCGAAGTGGCAGCAAAGGAGAAGGCTGCGGACCTGCCGGGCCAGGCGGGCGGCACGCACTGGGTCGCCTCCTGGGGCACGGCCGTGATGGTTCCCGAGGGCCAGAATGAACTGGCGGCGGAACACTGGCGCGAGGGCAGCCTGCGCCAGATCGTGCACCTCTCGCTGGGCGGCAGCAAGCTGCGGGTCCGCATCAGCAACACTTACGGCACCACGCCGCTGGTCCTGGAAGGCGCGGCCGTGGCGCTGGCCAGGGCGCCCGGCAAGCCGGAGATCGACGGCGCCACCGCCCGCCCGCTGACCTTCAACGGCCGCAGCAGCGTGCTGATTCCCTCCGGCGCCGAGTACTACAGCGATCCGGTAGCGATCGAGCACAAGCCAGGCGCGGACCTGGCCATTTCCATGTACTTCAAGGGCGAGCCGGCGCGCCAGACCGGCCATCCGGGTTCGCGCACCAATAGTTACGTCATCAAGGGCAACCGCCTGATGGACGCCGAATGGCCCGCCGCCACCAAGGTGGAACGCTGGTACGCGCTGGCGGACGTGGAAGTGCAGGCGCCGCGCAGCGTGGGCGCGGTGGTCGCCATCGGCGACTCCATCACCGATGGCCATGGCGCCACCACGGATGGCAACGACCGCTGGCCGGACCTGCTGGCGGCGCGCTTCGCCCGCGAGGGGCAGGCCATGGGCGTGGTCAACGCCGGCATCGGCGGCGGCCGCATGCTGCGCGACGGGTTGGGGCCTAACATGGTGTCGCGCTTCGACCGCGACGTGATCGCCCGCAGCGGCGTCACCCACGCCATCGTGATGATAGGCGTGAACGACCTGGGCGGACAGCACCGCAACGGCGACGATACGCCCGAGGCGCGCAAAAAGCTGCTGGACGACCTGATGACGGCGCACCGCCAACTGGTGGAACGCGCGCACGCGCAGGGCATCTGCGTCATCGGCGGCACCGTTTCGCCGTACATGGGTTCGGACTACTACCGCCCCAATGTGGACAACGAGGCGGACCGCGTGGCGCTGAACAACTGGATACGCAACTCCGGCGTGTTCGACGGCGTGGCCGATTTCGACGCGGCGTTGCGCGATCCGGCCCAGCCTTCGCGCCTGCTGAAAGAGCGCGACAAGGGCGACGGCCTGCACCCGTCGCCGGCAGGTTTCCGCGCCATGGCCGACGCCGTGCCGCTGAACGCCCTGCGCCAGTGCAGTGTGAAACGCTAAAAAAACTACTACAAAATCAGGCCAGGACACTGGGCCGCTCGGAGACATACGAATGAAATTCCTCACCAGGGCGGCTTGTGCTGTCCTCATGCTGGCCTGCGCCTTGCCGGCGCTAGCGCTGGGACAAAAAACCTTTGTTGCATTCGACCGCAATGGCGCCGCCGCCGGTCCCGATGCCGTGGCCCTGCTGCAGTCGGGCAGCACCGCGAAGCTGTTTGTCGATGCCGCCGACCACGCCGGTGTGCTGCGCGCGGCGGGCGACCTGCAGGCCGATATCGAGCGCGTCGGCGACACCCGCCCGGAACTGCAGAAGGGGGGCTCGGCCGCAGGCGCGGACGTGGTCATCATCGGCACCGTCGGCAAGAGCGCGCTGATCGACAAGCTGGTGCGCTCCGGCGCGCTGGACGTTTCCGCCATCAAGGGCAAATGGGAAGCGTGGCAAGTGCAGACGCTGAAGAACCCCATGCCCGGCGTGGAGCGCGCGCTGGTGATCGCTGGCAGCGACAAGCGCGGCACCATCTACGGCATCTATGAGCTGTCCGAGCAGATCGGCGTATCGCCCTGGTATTGGTGGGCGGACGTGACGCCCAGGCAGCGCAAGGCCATCTATGCCAGCGCCCCGGCGCGCGTGAACGACGCGCCGGCGGTGCAGTACCGCGGCATTTTCCTGAACGACGAAGCGCCCGCGCTGACCGGCTGGGCCAAGCAGCACTACGGCGGCTACAACCACAAGTTTTACGAAAAAGTGTTCGAGCTGCTGCTGCGCCTGCGCGGCAACTACCTGTGGCCGGCCATGTGGGACGCCGCCTTCTTCGACGACGACAAGCTCAATGGGGTGCGCGCCGAGGAATATGGCGTGGTGATCGGCACGTCGCACCACGAGCCCATGATGCGCGCCCACAAGGAGTGGGACCGCTACGGCAAGGGAGCCTGGGACTACAGCAAGAACGAAGCGGTGCTGAAGGACTTCTGGCGCGGCGGCCTGCGCGCCTCCAAGGGCACCGAGAAAATCGTCACGCTGGGCATGCGCGGCGACGGCGACGAGCCGATGTCCGAGGATGCCAACGTGGCGCTGCTGGAGCGCATCGTGAAGGACCAGCGCGAGATCATCGCGCAGCAGATCAACCCGGACCTGAGCAAGGTGCCGCAGGTGTGGGCCTTGTACAAGGAAGTGCAGGAATACTACGAGAAGGGCATGCGCGTGCCGGACGACGTGCTGCTGCTTTGGTGCGACGACAACTGGGCCAATATCCGCCGCCTGCCCACGCCGGAAGAGCGCAAGCGCGCCGGCGGCGCCGGCGTGTACTACCACTTCGACTATGTGGGCGGCCCGCGCTCCTACAAGTGGCTCAACGTGACGCCGATTCCGAAGATCTGGGAGCAGATGCGGCTGGCGTGGGAGTACGACGCCAAGCGCATGTGGATCGTCAACGTGGGCGACCTGAAGCCGATGGAAGTGCCGATCGAGTTCTTCCTCAGCTATGCGTGGAATCCATCGGTGTGGCCGGCCGAGCGCCTGCCGGAGTACCTGAAGCTGTGGGCGGCGCGCGAGTTCGGCACTGAACACGCGGACGAGATTGCGGACATCGTGGCCAAGTACACCAAGTACAACGGCCGCCGCAAGCCGGAGCAGCTGGAGCCGGGCACCTACAGCCAGGTGAACTACAACGAGGCCGCGCGCATCGTGGCCGAGTACAAGGATATCGCCGGGCGCGCCAACCGCATCGACGCCGCCTTGCCGTCCAGCCTGCGCGACGCTTTCTTCCAGCTGGTGCAGTATCCGGTGAACGCGGGCGCGGTGGTGAATGAACTGTACGCGCTGGCTGCGCAGAACCAGTTATACGGCAAGCAGGGCCGCGCCTCCACCAACGACCTGGCCGAACGCGCGCGCGGCCTGTTCAAGCAGGACGCGGAACTGGCGCGCCAGTATATGGAAGACATCAGCGACGGCAAGTGGAACCACATGATGTCGCAGACGCACCTGGGCTACACCTACTGGAACCAGCCGCCGCGCAACGTGATGCCGCCGGTGACGGAAGTGCAGCCCTTCAGGCAGAGCGACATGGGCGTGGCGGTGGAGGGCAGCGAATTCGCGTGGCCGGGTCAGAATGCGGACAAGCTGGCGCTGCCGGCACTGGATGCCGAGAGCAGGCAGGCACGCTGGCTGGAAGTGTTCAATCGTGGCCTGCAGCCGTTCAACTACACCATCAAGGCCAGCGAGCCGTGGGTGGTGCTGAGCAGCCCGGCCGGCCGGGTGGTGCGCGAGAAACGCGTGACGGTAAATGTACGCTGGGCGGACGTGCCATGGGCATCGCTGCCGGCCGGCAGCAATACGATCGAGGCGACGCTGACGGTGGAGGGCCCGGGCGGCAAGACGCGCATCAAGGTGCCGGTGCGCCGGCCGGTGCAGGCCGCCGCCGGCAGCTTCGTGGAGTCGCAGGGTGTGATCGCGATCGAGGCGGAGCACTATGCGAACGCCGTTGCCAAGGAAGGCTGGCAATGGCTGCGCATCCCGGACCATGGCCGCACGCTGTCGGCCATGACCACGCTGCCGGCCAATGCGGCGCTGTCCCTGCCCGGCGCGGCAGAGGGCATGCGGCTGGAGTACAAGGTGCATCTCCAGAGCGCAGGCGAAGTGACCCTGCACACCACGCTGGCGCCCACGCTGAAGTTCCAGCCGGGCGAGGGCTTCCGCTACGCGGTGTCGTTCGACGACGAGCAGCCGCAAGTGGTGAACGTGCACGCGGACGGCTCGCAGCGCTTCTGGGAGCGGGCCGTATCGGACGGCGCGGTGGTGTTCAAGACCAGGCACAAGCTGGCCGCGGGCGCGCATACGCTCAAGTTCTGGGCGCTCGATCCGGCGCTGGTGCTGCAAAAGCTGGTGGTCGACGCGGGCGGCTTGAAACCGAGCTATCTTGGCCCGCAGGAAAGCCCGAAGGCGCCCTGAAGATTGCGCTAACATCGTTGTACAACGGAGACTGAAGATGAGAAGAATGTTCAAGGCGCTCGCGCCGATGCTGGCGGTGATCTTGCCGCTATCCTTGCCGCTGTCGGCACTGCTGCCGCTGCCCGCGCTGGCAGGGCAGGGTGCGCCCGGGGCGCAGGCTGCCCCAGGGGTGGTGGAGGACGGCTACGACCTGTGGCTGCGCTACCGTCCGCTCGGCAAGGCGGCGCGCGTGCAAGTGCGCCCGGTGGCGAGCGCCATCGTGGCTGCCGGCACCGGTACGGCGGATGGCGGCAGCATCGCCGCGCCGGCCGGCACGCCGCTGCAGGCGGCTGTGGCCGAGTTGCAGCGCGGCCTGGGCGGCTTGCTGGGCAAGGCGCCGCCGCTGGCTGCCGCCGTGCAGGACGGCGCCGTGGTGCTGGCCACGCCCGCGTCCATGCCTGCGCTGTCCGGCATGGGCCTGCAGCTCGAACCGCTGGGCCAGGAAGGCTACCTGCTGCGCAGCACGCGCCTGCAGGGCCGCAAGGTCACGCTGATCGCCGCCAACAGCGACATCGGCCTGCTGTACGGTGCCTTCGCGCTGCTGCGCAAGATCGGCACCGGCGCCGAAGCGCCGGCCGGCCTGGCAGGCCTGGGCGCGCTGGATGAGCGTTCCGCGCCCAAGCTGCAGTTGCGCGTGCTGAACCACTGGGACAACCTGGACCGCACCGTGGAACGCGGCTACGCCGGCGAATCGATCTGGAACTGGTGGGCGCTGCCCGAAGTGCGCGACCGCCGCTATGTGGACTACGCCCGCGCCAACGCCTCGCTGGGCATCAACGGCACGGTGCTCAATAACGTCAACTCCAAGCCGGACATCCTGACTGCGCCATGGATCGCCAAGGCCGCCGCCGTGGCCGACACGCTGCGCCCGTACGGCATCAAGGTCTATCTGTCGGCGCGCTTCTCTACGCCGCTGGAACTGGGCGACACCAAGACCGCCGACCCGCTCGACCCGGCCGTGGCCGCCTGGTGGAAAGCCAAGGCCGACGAGATCTACAAGGCCATCCCCGACTTCGGCGGCTTCCTGGTGAAAGCCAACTCCGAGGGCCAGCCCGGCCCGCAGGACTACAAGCGCAGCCACGCCGACGGCGCCAACATGCTGGCCAAGGCCGTGGCGCCGCACAAGGGCATCGTCATGTGGCGCGCCTTCGTCTACGCGCATGAGAAGCCGGACGACCGCGCCAAGCAGGCTTACGACGAATTCAAGCCGCTCGACGGCACCTTCGACGCCAACGTGCTGGTGCAGGTGAAGAACGGCGCGATCGACTTCCAGCCGCGCGAACCGGCCCACCCGCTGTTCGGCGCCATGCCGAAAACGCCGCTGATGATGGAGTTCCAGATCACCAAGGAGTACCTGGGCTACGCCACCCACCTGGCCTACCTCGGCACCATGTACCAGGAAACGCTGGCCACCGATATGCACACCGGCACCGGCGGCAAAGGGGGCAGCGCCACCGTGGCGCAGATCCTGGAAGCCGGCGCGGAGCAGGGCAAGTCGCGCCTGACCGGCATCGCCGGCGTGGCCAACATCGGCAGCGAACGCAATTGGAGCGGTTCGCATTTCGACCAGGCCAACTGGTACGCCTTCGGCCGCCTGGCGTGGAATCCGCAAGCGCAAGCGGGCGCACTGGCGCGTGAGTGGGCGGCGCAGACGTTCTCGTCCGATCCGGCCGTGGTGACGCAAGTGGCCGATCTGATGATGATGTCGCGCGAAGCGGTGGTGAACTACATGACGCCGCTCGGCCTGCATCACCTGATGGGCACCGGCCACCACCACGGCCCGGCGCCATGGGTGGCCAACCTGGAGCGGCCGGACTGGAACCCGGTCTACTACCACCGCGCCGACCAGGGCGGCATCGGCTTCGACCGCACCGCCAGCGGCAGCAACGCCGTGGCGCAGTACGCGCCGGACCTGGCGCGCCAGTACGCCGATCCGCGCACCACGCCGGAGAGCATGCTGCTGTGGTTCCACCACCTGCCGTGGGACTACAAGATGGCCTCCGGCCGCAAGCTGTGGGATGAACTGTTGGCCCGATACGACAGCGGCGTGGCGCAGGCGGACCAGATGCGCCAGCGCTGGGCGCGCCTGAAACCCGTCATCGATGCGCGCCGCCATGAAGACGTGGCGGTCCTGCTGGACAAGCAGTACCAGGAAGCGGTCTGGTGGCGCGACGCCAGTGTGGCTTACTTCCAGTCGGTGTCCGGCCTGCCGCTGCCGGCCGGCGTGAAGGCGCCCGGCAGGCCGCTGGATTACTACAAGTCGCTGAAATTCCCCTACGCGCCGGGGCGCGGATGATATTGATTGGTCCGGCCACAATGATTGCGGTAACATACGTGTGACCATTTGTTGCATGGCCGGACAGTTTAACCATTGCAGCTTGTGGTAAAGTCCACTTTTTAACACAGGTTTTCTGAGCAGATGGCAAGAACTAAGGCGAAAGCAGCCGAGGGACCGGAGTCCCGCTCCGGCGTCCCCACCATGTCCGACGTGGCGAAACTCGCCGGCGTGTCGCCGATGACGGTCTCGCGCGTCATGAATGGCGACACCAAGGTACGGCAAAGCACCCGCCGCAAGGTGGACGAAGCCGTGGCCGCGCTCAACTACGTGCCCAACCAGGCCGCGCGCCGCCTCGCCGGTTCGCGGCCTATCCGCATCGGTTTTCTGTATAGCAATCCCAGCGCGGGCTACCTGAGTGAATTTCTGGTCGGCCTGCTGAACCAGGCCAGCTTGAACAACGTGCAGCTGGTGGTGGAGAAGTGCGAAGCGGGCGAACACTGGAAGGAGCAGACCCAGCGCCTGATCGACAACGGCGTGGACGGCATCATCCTGCCGCCGCCGCTGTGCGACATGCCCGGCCTGATCGACATGATCGCCAAGTCCTCGCTGCCGGCCGTCACCGTGGCCTGCGGCCAGCCCGATCCGCGCGTGTGCGCCGTCAGCATCGACGACTACCAGGCCGCCTACGCCATGACCTCGCACCTGATCACGCTGGGCCATCAGCGCATCGGCTTTGTCATCGGCCACCCCAACCAGACCGCCAGCGCGCGCCGCCTGGCCGGCTTCAAGGCCGCCATCGCCGACCGCGGCGCGCAGGACGCGGCCGAGCTGACGGTGCAGGGCATGTTTACCTACCGTTCCGGCCTGGACGCGGCGGAATTGCTGCTGGGACTCGAGCAGCGCCCGACCGCCGTGTTCGCCAGTAACGACGACATGGCCGCTGCCACGGTAGCCATCGCCCACCGCCTGGGCCTGGACGTGCCGGGCGACCTGACCGTGGCCGGTTTCGATGATACGGCGCTGGCCACCACCATCTGGCCCGAACTGACCACCGTGCGCCAGCCGATCACCGGCATGGCCGAAGCGGCGGTGCAGTACCTGGTGCGCCAGATCCGCGCATTGCGCGACGGCGCGCCGGAGGCGCCCGAGCACGTGCTGATGGACTTCTCGCTGATCCGGCGCCAGTCCGACGCCGCGCCGCGCATGCGCCCGCCGATCAAGATCGCCGCCAAGCCCTGATCGTCCCAAAGTGAGAGGCGTCCCCTCCAGCGTGCGGCTACGCTGGAGGCCTACTCACGCGCCAATTATTCATAAATACTGAATGATTTCTTGGTATTTATGTGATTGATTGATGTGTTGGTGAATCATATAGTGTGTCCATGGAAGCGCAGTCGCCGACGGCGCCATCAAACCTTCCGGAGCATGAACATGAGCATTCCAGCAAACACCATCCGCCGTACCGTCCTGCGCGGCATCGCCGCCGTTACCATGGCCGCCGCAGTGGGCAGCGCATCGGCAGCGGCCCCTGCGGCGCACCCTGCAGCCGCCCCCGCCGGCTTCGCCAGCAAGACCGCCGCCGTCAACGGCACCAAGATCCATTACCTGGTAGGCGGCAAAGGCACGCCGGTGGTGCTGCTGCACGGCTACACCCAGACCGGCCATATGTGGAAGCCCATCATGGGCGAGCTGGCCAAGACGCACACCGTGATCGTGCCCGACATGCGCGGCGTGGGCGGCTCCGAGAAAGCGGCGGACGGCTACCTGAAAACCAATATGGCCAAGGACATCCACGAGCTGGTGGGCAGCATCAGCCGGGAACCGGCCACCGTGGTGGGCCACGACATTGGCCTGATGGTCGCTTACGCCTATGCCGCCCAGTACCCCGCCGACACCAAGAAAGTCGCGCTGATGGACGCCTTCCTGCCCGGCATCGGCAACTGGACCAATATGTTCCTGCTGCGCGACCTGTGGCATTTCCACTTCTTCGGCGAAACGCCGGAGAAACTGGTGGCCGGCCGCGAGCGCACCTACTTCGAACACTTCTGGAACGACTTTGCCGCCGACAAGAGCAAGTCCATCAAGGAAGCGGACCGCAAGCTGTACGCCGCAGCCTACGCCCAGCCGGGCGGCGTGCGCGCCGGCTTCCAGTACTTCAAGACCTTCCCGCAGGACGCTGAACAGTTTGCGGAACTGGGCAAGACCAAGCTGACCATGCCGATGCTGGTGTTGGCCGGAGAAAAGTCGGGTGGCGACTTCCTCATCAACCAGGGCAAGCTGGTGGCGGAGAACGTGGATGGGCGCATCATCAAGGGAGCGGGCCACTGGATCATGGAAGAAGCGCCCGAGCAGACCATTCCTGCCTTGCTGGGCTTCATCGAGTAAGCCGCGCCGCGCCAAAAAATGATTCCCCAGTGTTTGTTAGGTGCCGCACTGTGTGCGGCAGCTGATCGGCATATCGTTACTCAGGCAATGAAGCCCATCAACGACACTGAGGAACCATCATGGACAACACTACGGAAAAATCGAGCAATTCCACCCGCGATCCTGTCAACCAGTTCGGCCGCGATACCCGCGCCGACATTCACAGCGCCATCGACCGTACCGCGGAAAAAGTGCAGCCGACCGCTGACCGCCTGGCCAGCTCCGCCCACGCCACCGTGGACAAGATGGCTGAGAAAGTGCCGCCAACCGCCGACCGCCTGGCCGGTGCGGCCCACACCGCGGTTGACCGCGTCGCCGACACCGCCACCCACATGAGCGAAAAAGCCGCCACCGGCGCCAAGCAGCTCGGCGAAGCGTACACCCGCTTTGCCGAAACGGGCCGCAACTACGTGCGCACCAGCCCTGCCACGTCGGTGCTGATCGCCCTGGCCGCGGGCTATGGCCTGTCCAAGCTGCTGGGCAACCGCAAGTAATTCCCACCAGCTGATAACCGGCGCGCGCGGCTTCCGCGCGCCGTCGGCAGGAGAACTGCATGCACCCTTCCATTCCAGCTTCCGACGCACCCCGCGCCACCGGCATCGCGGTCATCCCGCAGGCCGAAGCCGGACACTCCGGCGTATCCTGGAGCGCAGTGCTGGCAGGCGCAGTGGCCGCCGCCGCACTCTCCTTTATTTTGCTGATCCTGGGCGTTGGCCTGGGCCTGTCAGCCATTTCCCCCTGGTCCTACAACGACGCGCCGATCGGCAAGTCGGCCGTCGTCTGGGTCGCCTTCATGGAACTCGCCTCGGCGGGCGTGGGCGGCTACCTGGCGGGCAGGCTGCGCGTGAGATGGGCCAATGTGCACGCCGACGAAGTCTACTTCCGCGATACCGCGCACGGCCTGCTGGCCTGGGCGGTGGCGACCTTGCTGACGGCCGCGCTGATGGCCGGCGCCGTGCGCGCAGCGCTGAGCGGTGCGATTGACGCCGGCGCCGGCGCGGCGACAGCCGTCGGCGCCACGGTGGGCGCAGGCGCAGGCGCTGTTGCAGGCAAGGGCAACGGAGGCAACCCGGCCGGCCTGGCCGCCAGTCCCGCCGCCTACTACATCGACATGCTGCTGCGCAGCGACACCGTCGTGCCGGAGACCGACAACGGCGCCCTGCGCGCCGAAGTGGGCCGCATCCTGCTGCAGCAGCCCGCAGGCGCTCCCGCGATGGCCGTCGACGACCGCCAGTATCTGGCAAGCCTGGTTGCCAAGCGCACCGGCGTGGAGCGGGCCGAGGCCGAGCGCCGCGTGGAAGACGTCCATGCCCGCCTGGTGAAAGCCCGCACCGACGCCGAAACGGCAGCGAAGAACGCCGCCGAGCAAGCCCGCAAAGCCGGCGCACAGTCCGCGCTGTGGATGTTCGTGGCCTTGCTGCTGGGCGCCTTCATCGCCAGCTGGGCCGCCACCTTCGGCGGCAAACTGCGCGACGCCGACAGTCCGCTGCCGCGCCGCTGATCACCAATACGTCTAGGAGACCGCCATGCGCTCAATCCTGCTATGGATGCTCGGTGTGCCACTGCCCATCATCATCCTGCTCGCCCTGTTCCGTTGAATTTCTTGAGGATCTCATGACCACCAGTAAAAAAGGCCAACCAGCCAGCGCAATCGACCTGGCCGCCAGCATCGCCTACAACGCCAACAAGCCCGCCGAACACGGCGACGCCGCGCGCACGCCGCCCGAGGGCATGCACGTCGATGCGGGAGCGCCTGCGGCCAGCGCCGGCACGGCGTCCGAAACGCAAAGCTCGCCCAAGGTTGGCAGCGGGGCGCCGCCGCTGGGCGTCAATCCCAACGACGGCAACCTGGAACGCGTGCGCAGCGACGCCGGCGGCCAGCGGCTCACCACCAACCAGGGCGTGCCGATCGGCGACAACCAGAATTCGCTGAAAGCCCACCTGCGCGGCCCCACGCTGATGGAAGACTTCATCCTGCGGGAAAAGCTGACCCACTTCGATCATGAGCGCATCCCCGAACGCATCGTGCACGCGCGCGGCTCGGCGGCGCACGGCTACTTCGAGTCCTACCAGGACCTGGGCAGCGTCACGCGCGCCGCGCCGTTTGCGCAGGCAGGCAAGCGCACGCCGGTGTTCGTGCGCTTTTCCACCGTGGCCGGCGAGCGCGGCTCGTCCGACACCGCGCGCGACGTGCGCGGCTTCGCCGTGAAGTTCTACACCGACGAAGGCAACTGGGACCTGGTGGGCAACAACATGCCCGTGTTCTTCATCCAGGACGCGATGAAGTTTCCGGACCTGGTGCACTCCGTGAAACCCGAGCCGCATAACGGCATGCCGCAGGCGGCCAGTGCACACGACACCTTCTGGGACTTCACCTCGCTGATGCCGGAATCGATGCACATGCTGATGTGGACCATGTCCGACCGCGCCATCCCGCGCAGCTACCGCACCATGCAGGGCTTCGGCGTGCATACCTTCCGCCTGGTGAACGCCGAAGGGGGGAGCGTGTTCTGCAAATTCCACTGGCAGCCGCTGGCCGGTACCCACTCGCTGGTGTGGGAAGAGTCCAACAAGATCATGGGTGCCGACCCGGACTTCCACCGGCGCGACCTGTGGGAAGCCATCGAAGCGGGCGCCTATCCGCAGTGGGAGCTGGGCCTGCAGGTCTTCACCGAAGAGCAGGCCGAGAGCTTCCCCTTCGACGTGCTGGACGCCACCAAGATCGTGCCGGAGGAACTGGTGCCGGTGCAGATCGTCGGCCGCATGACGCTCAACCGCAATCCGGACAACTTCTTCGCCGAGACCGAGCAGGTGGCCTTCTGCACCGCGCACATCATTCCCGGCATCGACTTCACCAACGACCCGCTGCTGCAAGGGCGCATCCACTCCTACGTGGACACGCAGATCAGCCGCCTGGGCGGGCCGAACTTCCACGAGATCCCGATCAACTCGCCGGTGTGCCCGGTGCACAACAACCAGCGCGACGGCATGCACCGCCAGGCCATTCATCGCGGCAGGGTGTCGTACGAGCCCAATTCGCTGGGCGGCGGCTGTCCGTTCCAGGCCGGCATGGCCGGCTTCACCAGCATCCGCGAGCAGGCCGTGACAGAGGACAAAGTGCGCGGCAAGCCCGAGCTGTTCGCCGACCACTACTCGCAGGCGCGCCTGTTCTGGATCAGCCAGAGCCCGGCCGAGCAGGCCCACATCGTGGGCGGCTTCCGCTTCGAGCTGAGCAAGGTGCAGATCCCGGCCATCCGCGAGCGCATGCTGTCCATGCTGGCCAATGTGGACGCCACGCTGGCCCACGGCGTGGCGGCCGGCCTGGGCATGCCGGTGCCGCCGCCGCAGCCGCTGGCCACCGCGCTGCCGCTGCCGCACTATCCGCCGTCCCCATCGCTGTCGCTGCTGGCGCGGCCGGGCGAGCAGGGCATCAAGGCGCGCCAGGTGGCCATCCTGCTTGCGCCCGGCGTGGACGAGGCCAGCGCCAAGGCCATCCAGTCCGCGTTGCTGGCCGACGGCGCGGTGCCGCACCTGCTGGCCGGCACGCTGAACCCCGTCGCTTGCGCCGGCGGCGCCACGCTGCCGGTCGAGAAGACCTTCGAGAACGCCCCGCCGGTGCTGTTCGACGCGGTGGCCGTGCCGGACGGCGCGGCGGCTGCCGAGCAGTTGATGAAAGACGCGCTGGCGCTGGACTTCGTGCGCCAGCAATACCGCCACTGCAAGCCGCTGCTGGTGGTCGGGGCCGGCACCGCGCTGCTGGGCAAGGCCGGCATTCCGCCCAAGCTGCCCGACGGCTCGGACGATCCGGCCCTGGTCGGCACCGACCCGTCCGACCTGCCGGACGCGCTGGCCGCGTTCAAGGCGGCGCTGGCGGGGCACCGCGCGTTCGAGCGGGAAACCGATCCTCCATTGGTATAGGCGACGTAAGCTCGCCGTAGTGCTATGCTCTCAAGAAGGCTTACCACTACGGCGACGATGCATGGACGTATACGCACCGCAAGCATGGCTACCGCATGAGCGCCCGCTGTTGCCGGGTTCTCCCTCCACGCCGCTGCACTCGGACCGGCGCCGCCTCGCCTACCTGATCGTCGGCTTCATCGTGGCCCTGACCGGGGGCCTGGGCAACGCGCTGGTGACCGTCAACCTGCCGTACGCGCAAGGCTCGCTGGGCGTGTACGCTGCCGAGATCCAGTGGCTGCCGGCCGCCTACGTCATGGCCAATGTCTCCATGAACCTGCTGCTGGTGAAATTCCGCCAGCAGTACGGGCTGCAATTGTTCACCGAATTGTTCCTTGGCCTGTACGCCGTAGCCACGCTGGCGCACTTGTTCGTGCACGGACTGGCCTCGGCCATCGCCGTGCGCGCGGCGCACGGCATGAGCGGCGCCGCGCTGACGGTGCTGGGCCTGTACTACGTGCTGCAGGCCTTCCCCGCGCAGCACCGCCTGAAGGCCGTGGTGATCGGGGTTGGCTTCCCGCAGCTGGCGCTGCCGATGGCGCGCCTGTTCTCGTCCGACCTGCTGGAAATAGGCGAGTGGCGCGGCCTGTACTTCTTCGAACTGGGGCTGGCCCTGCTGGCCATGGGCTGCGTGCTGCTGCTCAAACTGCCGCCGGGCGACCGCGTGAAAGCCTTCGAGAAGCTCGACTTCGTCACCTTCGGCCTGTTCGCGCCCGGCGTGGCGCTCTTGTGCGCGGTGCTGGCGCTGGGGCGCACCGTGTGGTGGTTTGAATCGCCGTGGCTGGGCTACTGCCTGGCCGGCTCCATCGTGCTGATCGCGGCGGCGCTGCTGGTGGAGCACAACCGCGCCGCGCCGCTGCTCAACACGCGCTGGCTCAGCACCGGCATGATGCTGCGGCTGGCCGCGTCGGTGTTGCTGATACGGATCGTGCAGTCCGAAGCGGCGGGCACGGTGGGCTTCCTGCAGGCGCTGGGCCTGAACAACGACCAGATGCAGACCCTGTGGCTGATCACGCTTGTGGGCAGCGTGGGCGGCATCGCCATCAGCGCGCTCACCATCACGCCCGCGCGCATCCAGCCCTCGCTGATGATCGCGCTGGCCATGATGGCGGTGGGCGCTTTTATGGACAGCCGCGCCACCAACCTCACGCGGCCGGAGCAGATGTACGTCAGCCAGTTCCTGCTGGCCTTCGGCGGCACCTTCTTCCTCGGGCCGACCTTTGTCTCCGGCTTTGGCGCGGTGATCGCCGCGCCGCGCAACCTGATCAGTTTTTCGCTGATGTTCACCATGTCGCAGAACATCGGCGGCCTGCTTGGCTCGGCCATCGTCGGCACCGTGCAGGTGGTGCGGGAGAAATTCCACTCCAGCCAACTGGTGGAGCACCTGACGCTGCTCGACCCGCAGGTGGCGGCGCGGGTGCAGTCGGCCGGCTCGGCGCTGGCCGGTTCGCTGGCCGACCCCGCCACGCGCCACGCGCTGGGCGTGGCGCAGCTGGGCGCGGCCGCCACGCGCGAAGCCAACATCCTGGCCTACAACGACGTGTTCCTGATGATCGCCGTGGTGGCGGTGGCCACCATCGCCTGGATGCTGCTGCACCACCTGTGGAATATCTGTACTGCCTGCAGGCCGGCCGTGCCGGCGCACAATGCGCAGACCGGCATGGCCCATGTCTCCCTCAATAACTCCGGATCGAAATGAGTACAAACACGCCGCCAGAACCAGCCCAAGCCGCCGCTCCCGCCGCGCCGTCCGCCGCCCCTGCGTCCGTCCCGTCCGCCCCGCAGCAGTCCGGCGCAGCGCCGCCGCCAGCAGCGGGTGCAGCGGGTGCAGCGGGTGCAGCGGCCTCGGGCGCGCCCGTGCCGCCGGTGCCGCCCGCGCCGCCGCAGCCCGACCGGCGCCAGCAATGGCTCTCGGCCGCCGGCTTCCTGCTGGTGGCGCTGGTCGGCGTGCTGGTGGTGCTGTATGCGTGGCGGCTACCGCCCTTCAGCACGCCCATCGTCAGCACCGAGAACGCGCTGGTGCGCGGGCAGGTGACGGTAATCGGCACCCAGCTGTCCGGCTACGTGGTGGCCGTGAACGTGCAGGACTTCCAGCACGTGAAGGAAGGCGACCTGCTGGTGCAGATCGACGACCGTGTCTACCAGCAGCGCTACGAACAGGCGCAAGCGCAATTGGCCGCGCAACAGGCCGCACTGGCCAACTGGGAGCAAACGCACCGCAGCGCCGCAGCGAACATCCTGCTGAACCAGGCTGCGCTGGCCAACGCCGAAGCGCAGGCGGTGCGCTCGGTGGCGGACCTGAAGCGCGTGGAAGCGCTGGTGGCCGACGGTTCGCTGTCCATCCGCGAGCAGGACCAGCAAAAAGCCGGCAAGGCGCAGACTGCCGCCGCCGTGGCCCAGGCGCGCGCCAACCTCGAGATCTCGAAGCAGTCCGCGCAGTCGGTGGTGGTCAACAAGCTGTCCTTGCAGGCGGCGGTGGCCAACGCCGAAGCCGCACTGAAGGCCGCCAAAGTGGACCTGGACAACACCCGCATCACCGCGCCGTCCGACGGCCAGCTCGGGCAAGTGACCGTGCGGCAGGGCGCCTTCGTCAATAGCGGCGCGCAGCTCATGGGGCTGGTGCCCAGGCAGATGTGGGTGATCGCCAATCTCAAGGAGACCCAGATGAATGCCGTGCGCGTCGGCCAAAGCGCCACCTTCAAGGTGGACGCGCTGGACGGCGCCGTGATGACGGGACAGGTCGAGCGCATCTCGCCCGCCACCGGTTCTGAATTCAGCGTGCTCCCGGCCGACAACGCCACCGGCAACTACGTCAAGATCGCCCAGCGCATTCCGGTGCGGATACGGATCGACGGCGGGCAGGGCGAGGCGCACCGGCTGCGGCCCGGCATGTCCGTCATCGTCAGCATCGACACCTCCTCCGTGCGCGACGACGAAGCGCCCGCCAAGCCGCGTGCCGCCACGCCGCCTGCAGCCAGCGGAGCCAAGCCGTGAGCCGCACCGTTACCTTGGCTGCGGCCGCGACCCTGCTGCTGGCCGGCTGTGCCGCCAAGGTCGGGCCAGCGCCGCAGTCCACCTTGCTGACGCCGTCCGAATGGCGCACCCGCATCGGCCCGGAAAGCGGCGCGCGGCCGGTGGAACAGCAATGGTGGCAAGGCTTCAGCGATCCCGCCCTGACGGCGCTCGTGGCCGCGGCGCTGGAACACAATGGCGACCTGCGCATCGCCCGAGCCCGTGTCGCCGACTACCGCGCCCGCGTGGCGGCGGCGCACGCCAGCCAGCTCCCGACCATTACCGCCAGCGGCAGCCCGGCCCGCACCCGCACGCTGGCCTACAACGGCGTCCCATACGAAACCAGCCTGTTCCAGGCAGAAATCCAGGCCAGCTACGAAGTCGACGTATGGGGCCGGCTCGCCAACCTGACCGACGCAGCGCGCGCCGCCTACGCCGCCGAGCAAGCCAGCGCCGACGCGGCCGCGCTCTCGATCGCCGCCAGCGCCGCCTCCGGCTATCTCAACCTGCGCGGCCTGGATGCGCAGCTCGAACTCACGCAAGCCACGCTCAAGCTGCGTGAAGAATCGCGCGAGCTGGCGCGCAGGCAGTTCGAGGTCGGCTACAGCTCGCGGCTCGAATGGCTGCAGGCGCAAGCGGAGTACCAGGCGGCCGCCGAACAGATTCCGCAGCTGCAGCGGCAAATCTTCGAACAGGAAAACGCGCTGGCCATCCTCGCCGGCCGCAATCCCGGTCCCATTCCGCGCGGCGCGCCGCTGTCCGAGCTGGCGCCGCCGCCGGTGCCGGGCGGTCTGCCGTCCGAACTGCTGCTGCGCCGTCCCGACATTGCGCGCGCCCAGCAAAACCTGCTGGCCGCGAACGCCACCCTGGCCGCCACGCGCGACCAGCTGCTGCCGTCGTTCCGGCTGACGGCGGCCGGCGGCATCCAATCGACCGTGTTCAGTGACTTCATCAAAGACCCCACGCACCTGTGGCGGCTGACCGGCGCCGTGGCCGCGCCGCTGTTCGAGGGCGGCCGCGTGCAAGCGCAGACCGACTCCGCCGCCTCGCTGCGCGACCAGGCCGTGTACGCCTACGAAAACGCGGTGCGCACCGCCTTCGCCGAAACCGACAACAGCCTGGGCGCCATCGAGCGGCTGCGCGAGCAGGCCGTGCAGAATGACGCCCGCCGCGCGACGGCCGCCGAAACGCTGCGCATCGCGCGCAACCGCTACCGCAACGGCTACGCCTCCTACCTCGAAGAACTGGACGCCCAGCGCACCCTCTACAGCGCCGACGTGCTGCGGCTGCAGCTCAAGACGCGCACCCTGATTGCCTCGGTCGACCTGTACCGCGCCCTTGGCGGCGGCTGGAATCGTTGACTAAAACCAATATGGGGTCAGGGTTAATTAATTTTGCAACTTTAGTTGCAAAATTAATTAACCCTGACCCCATTTGTCTGTAAGGAAACTAATTACTTGATCGGAATGCAGAGCTCGCATTCGAAGACGCCGTCGGCGTCTTCGGTGTAGTTGGCGGGGTAGCGTTCGAAGCAGGGGCCGGGGGCGGCTTCCAGGCCGCTGGCCGGCAGGGCCTGGCCGTAGAACGCGCCCCATGCGGCGCCGATGTCGCTGCCGTTGCCGCGGTAGCGCGCGGCGGCGTAGCGGCCGCCGGGCAACTCGGCCAGCGCGGCCGGCGCTTCGGCCACGTAGCCCGCGTCCACTTCGACGCAGGCGTCGTAGCGGCAGCGCTCCGGCGGCGTGGTGCCGGGGTCGTCCTGCGCCACGCCGTAGGTGGTGCGCGCCATCAGCCCGTGCGCGGCGCGCCAGGGGTTGAACACGTCGCGCCAGAAGCTGACGATGCCCGGGCCGAACGGGCCCGTGTAGCGCAGGTAGGCGACCCTGGTGGGGGCGATGTCGATCGTGCGAACTTCCATGCGGCTTTCTCCTTATTTGGCGATTTCACTCGGGGTGGCCGGCGCAGAGGCGGGCGCCGGCGCGTGCTTGTGGCGGCGCAGCTTCTCGCGCAGGCGCTTGAGCAGTCCTTCCAGGTCGTCAATGTAGGTGAAGACGGCCGGCACCACCAGCAGGCTCAGCAGCGTGGAGGTGATCAGGCCGCCGATCACGGCAATGGCCATCGGCGAGCGGAAGCTCGGGTCGGCGCCCCAGCCCAGCGCCAGCGGCATCATGCCGGCGCCCATGGCGATGGTGGTCATCAGGATGGGCCGGCTGCGCTTGTGGCAGGCGTCCACCAGGGCGTCGAAACGGTTCATGCCGGCCTGGCGCGCCAGGATGGCGTAGTCCACCAGCAGGATGGAGTTCTTGGTGACGATACCCATCAGCATGATCAGGCCTATCATCGACGGCATCGACAGCGCGTTGCGCGTGATGAGCAGCGCCACGAAGGCGCCGCCGATCGACAGCGGCAGCGCGGCCAGGATCGTCACCGGCTGCATGAAGTCCTTGAACAGCAGCACCAGCACGCAGTAGATGCAGATCACGCCGATCAGCATGGCCAGGCCGAAGCTGGCGAACAACGCGGCCATCTCCTGCGCGTCGCCCAGTTCGGCGATCTTCACCGACGGCGGCAGGTTCTTCATCGACGGCAGCGCGCGCGCTTCTTCATTGAGTTCGCCCAGCGTGCGCCGGCCCAGTTCCACGTCCAGCGTGACGTTGCGGCTGCGGTTCAGGCGGTCGATCTGCGCCGGGCCGGATTCCATGCTGATGTCGGCCACGGTGGCGAGCAGCACGGGGCCGTTCTTGCCCGGCACGGTGAGGCGGCCGATGGCGTCCAGGTCGGCGCGCACGGTGTCGGGCAGCTTGACGCGGATCGGCACCTGGCGCTCGGGCAGGTTCATCTTGGTCAGGTCGAAGTCGTAGTCGCCGGCGGTGGCCACGCGCACCGTTTCGCCGATGGCGTTGGCGGTCACGCCCTGGTCGGCGGCGCGCGCGAAGTCGGGCCGCACGATGATCTCGGGCCGCACCAGCGAGGCGCTGGAGCTGACGTTGCCGATGCCTTGCATGGTGCGCAGTTCGCGCTCCACTTTTTGCGCCGCTTCGGTCAGGGCGATCGGGTCTTCGCTGCGCAGCACCAGCTGCATCTTGACGCCGGTGTCGGGCGGGCCGACGTTGAAGCGGGCGCCGGGAATGTTGTCGAGCTTGGCGCGGATCTGGGTTTCCAGGTCGGGCAGGGACTCCTTGCGGTCGGTGCGGTGCACCGTGGTCAGCGTCAGCACGGCGCGCCGCGCTTCGGCCGCCGCGCCGGGGGCGAAAGCGTCGCCGCTGGAGCCGCCGCCGATCGAGCTGAACACGCCGGTGATGCCTTTCACGTCCATCACGGCCAACCGGGTCTGCTCGGCGATGGCGCGCGTTTCGGCCAGGGTGGAACCGGGCGGCAGTTCGATGTTGACGTTGGTCTGCGCGCGGTCGGCCGGCGGCACGAAGCCGGTCGGCAGCAGCGGCACCAGCATGATGGAGCCGACGAAGAAGATGCCGGAAGCGATGGCGGTGATGTGGCGGTGGCGCAGGCACCAGCGCATCAGCGTGATGTAGCGCGTCATCAGCCAGCCGTCTTCCTCTTCCTTGTGCGGCACGGGCTTCATCAGGTAGGCGGCCATCATCGGCGTGAGCAGGCGCGCCACCACCAGCGAGGCCAGCACGGCCAGCACGGCGGTCCAGCCGAACTGCTTGAAGAACAGGCCGGGCACGCCGCCCATGAAGGCGGTGGGCAGGAACACGGCCACCAGCGCGAAGGTGGTGGCGATCACCGCCATGCCGATTTCGTCGGCCGCTTCCATGGCCGCTTCCATCGGGGTCTTGCCCATGCGCAGGTGGCGCGAGATGTTCTCGATTTCGACGATGGCGTCGTCCACCAGGACGCCCACCACCAGGGCCAGCGACAGCAGGGTCACGGTGTTGAGGGTATAGCCGAACCAGTACATGCCGAGGAAGGCCGGCAGCACCGACAGCGGCAGCGCGGCGGCGGCCACCAGGGTGGCGCGCCAGTCGCGCAGGAACCACCACACCACCAGCACTGCCAGCAGCGCGCCTTCGTACAGCAGTTCCATCGAGCCGTCGAAGTTTTCCTCGACCGGGAAGGCGTTGTCGATCGACAGTTTCAGTTCGATGTTGGGGTAGCTGGCGCGCAGTTCCTCGACCGCTTTTTGCGCGTCGGCGGCGACCTGGGTTTCGCTGGCGCCCTTGGTACGCAGGATCTCGAAGGCGACCACGCGCTTGCCGTCCTGCTCGGCCACGGCGCGCGGCTCGGCCACGGTGTCGCTGACGGTGGCGATCTGGTCGAGGCGGATGTGGCGCCCGTCCGGCAGCGGGATGTCCATCGCGCCCAGCGCGGCGGCGGTCTGCACGGTGCCGATGGTGCGCACCGATTGCTCGGCGCCGCTGACGTCGCCGCGTCCGCCCGGCGCTTCCTTCTGCACCTGGCGCAGCTGGCGCGACACGTCCAGCGCGGACACCTTGAGGGCGGCCATGCGGCTGTCGTCGAGCTCCACGCGGATCTCGCGCGACACGCCGCCCATGCGCTTGACGGCGCCCACGCCCGGCACGCTGAGCAGCTTCTTGGACACGTCGTTGTCGACGAACCAGCTCAGTTCCTGGTCGTCCAGCGGCCGGCCGGCGCCGGGCTTGGAGGCGGCGGTGAAGGTGAGCACGGCGCGCCCGGCCGTGGTCACCTTGCTGACCACGGGGTCGCGCAGCTCGCCCGGCATGTCGGCGCGCACTTGCGCCACCGCGTCGCGCACTTCATTGACGGCGTCCGAGATGTTCTTCTCGAGGATGAACTCGACGGTCACGGTGGCGTTGCCGTCCAGGACCTTGGTGTAGATGTTCTTGATGCCTTGCAGCGTGGCGACCGAGTCTTCGATCTTGCGCGCCACTTCGGTTTCCAGCTGGGCCGGCGCGGCGCCCGGCAGCGAAGCGCTGACGGTGACGATGGGCAGCTGGATGTCGGGGAAGTCCTGCACCGGGTTGGCGCGGTAGGCCAGCAGCCCGGCCAGCGACAGCAGGGCGAACAGCATGATCGCCGGAATCGGATTCTTGATCGATAGGGATGAGAAATTCACTGCGGCTCCTTACTTGGCCTTGACCGCTTTGGCGGCTGCCTGCGCGGGCACGGCGGCCGGGGCGGGGGCAGCGGCGGCGGCCACGTTGTTGACCAGGTCGCCGTCATTGAGGAAGCCGGCGCCGCTCACCACCACTTGGGCGCCCGAGTCGATGCCGCCGAGGATCTCGATGCGGTCGGACAGGCGGCGCCCGGTCTGCACCTTGATGCGGCTCACGCGCTTGTCCGGGTTCAGGCGGAACACGTAGCTGAAGCCGTCGCGCACGGCCACGGCCTGCTGCGGCACGGTCATGGCGTCCGATGCGCCCAGCTCGAAGCGGCCGCTGGCGAACATGCCGGCCTTGAAGGCGTTCGCCTCGGCGCCCTTGGGCGCCGGCAGGTCCACGTACACCAGGGCGTAGCGGCTTTGCGGGTCGATGGTGGGGGCCACCATGCGTACCTTGCCGGCCAGCTCTGCGCCGTTGGCCGCTTTCACCACGGCGCTGGCGCCGGCCTTGATCTTGGGCAGATCGGCCGCCGTCACTTCGGCGCGCCATTCGAGGCGGCCCTGGCGGATCATGCGGAACAGCTCCGTGCCGGCGGCCACCACCGATCCCACGGTGGCGCTGCGGGCCGAGATGACGCCGCTGTCCGGCGCCACCACCCTGGTGTACTTCAGGCGCAGTTCCTGGGTCGCCAGCGCGGCCTTGGCCGAGGCGATGCGCGCCTTGCCGGTTTGCTCGGCGGTCATGTACTGGCTGATCTGCTGGGCGCTCAGCGCGCCGGTGGTTTCCAGCGAGCGGGCGCGCGCGGCGTTGGCGGCAGCTTCGGCGGCGTTGGCCTCCGCTTCCATCACGGCGGCGCGCGCCTGGGCCACGTCGGCGTTGACCGTGTCGGCCGAGAAGGTGGCCAGCACATCGCCCTTGCGCACCACGTCGCCGACGTTGACCTTCACGTCGGTCAGGCGCAGGCCGTTCGATTCGCTGCCGATGCTCGCTTCCTGCCAGGCGGTGACGTTGCCGTTGGCCGTCAGCGTGATGGGCAGGCGCGCGGCGGAGGGCTTGGCGGTGGTGACGGTGAGGGCGGCTTTGGGCGCGTCCTTGGCGTCTTTCTTGTCGTCGGCCGCAAAGGACAGCGGCGCGTGCAGGGCGAAGACGGCCAGCAGGAGCAAAGCCAGTGGTTTGAGCGCGTATGTATTCATGGTCTTGGAGTTCATTATTGGTTGTTCGTCGTTGCCGGGGCGGTCCAGCCGCCGCCGGCGGCGCGGTACAGCGCCACCCAGGCGTTGCTGCGTTCCTGCTGCAGGTTGACCACCGTGTTCTCGGCGGCCAGGCGGCTGCGGCGCGCATCTTCCAGCTCCAGCAGGCTGGCCAGGCCGTTCTTGTAGCGGTCTTCGGTGGCGGTGAACGCCACGCGGTAGCCTTGCAGCGAAGTCTCGGCGTCGGCGGCGCGCTCGCCGGTGCTGTTCAGCGTGACCATGGCTTGCTCCAGTTCGGCCACCGCCTTGCGCACGTTGGCCCGGTACTGGCTCACGGCCAGTTCGTAGCGCGCCTGCGCGGCGTCGACGTTGGCGCGCCGGCGGCCGGCGTCGAACACCGGTACCGAGATCGCCAGCGGGCCCACGGTCCAGGTGTCGAGCTGGGTGTTCTCGCCGCCGCTGCGGAAGTTGGCCGCCCCCACGGAGCCCGACAGCGACAGGCGCGGATAACGCTGCGCCTGGGCGCCGCGCACCTCGAAGCTGGCCGCGGCCACTTCCTGTTCGGCGGTGTAGACGTCGGGCCGCTGGCTCAGCGTTTGCGCCGGCAGTGCGGCGATGGCGATGGCCGGCGCCGATGCGCTGGCGGCGGCCGCCGCTGTCCCGGCCGCGGCCAGCTTGGCGCGCAGTTCCGGTTCGGCGATAGCAGTCAGCGCCACCAGCGACTTGACGCCGATGTCGCAGGCGGCGCGCTGCGCGCTGGCGCGGTTGCGGCCGTCGGCTGCGCTGGCGCGCGCCAGCGCGGCGTCCGCCGGCGGCACGAAGCCGGCCTTGCTGCTCAGTTCCGTCAGGCGCGCGCTGTAGGCGCGCGAGCCGGCGTCCTGCACCGCCACCTTGAGCAGCTGTTCGCAGGCGCGCAGGCCGTAGTATTGGTTGGCCGTTTCGGCGGCCACCGACACGCGCGCCTCGTGCCAGCCGGCGCTGGCGCCGTTGAAGCGCGCTTCGGCCGCGTTGCGCGCGGCGCGCCCGGCGCCGAACACGTCGATCTCCCACGAGGCCTGCAGCGCCACCTGGCTGGTGGTGCCGGTGGGGATGGACGATTGCTGGTTCTGGCGCGCCACGCTGCCGGCCAGGTCCAGGTTGGGGGCCAGCGCGGCGCCGGCCGCCACGCGCTCGGCGCGCGACTGGGCGATGCGCGAACGGGCCGAGGCCAGCGTGGGGCTGGCCGCCTGGGCTGCGTCGATCAGCTGCACCAGCAGCGGGTCGCCCTGGGACTGCCACCAGTTGTTCAGGTCGGTGAGGCTGCCGTTGTGCGGCAGCGGCGCCAGCCATTGCTGCGGCGCGGCCGGGTCCACCTTGGCGGGCGGCGCGGTCAGGGCGCAGCCGCCCAGCGACAGCGCCGCCGCCACCGCCATCGCCCGCACGGTTTGGTGCTGGTTTTTCTTCATGCTGTTTTTTCCTTGATGCGGATCTTTTCTGCTTCTATCAATGCCGTGGCGTAGTCGCTCAGGCGGGCGGTCCAGGTGGCGATGGCTTCCGGTCCGGCCATCAGCTGCGGCCTGATGGTCTTTACGACATCGCCCGCCATCATCAGCATCAGCGCCATGGAGGCGATGCTGAAGGCGAGGCGATGGGTTTCGTCGTCCGGCGCTGGCTGGCCGAGGTGGCGCGCCAGCACACGGCTGAAGGCATCCTGCTCGGGGCGGATGCCGTTTTCAATTTCGTTGGCCCAGATGCCGGTGGGCTCGAGCATTTCGCGGAACCACAGCCGCATGCAGATTTCCATCATGTCGCCTTCCAGCAGCGGCGCCAGCATCTGCTGGAAGAAGCCTTCCAGCGATTGGCGCAGCGTGAAGTGGGGCTGGTCGAACATGGCAATGTTGTCGGCCGGGGCGGGGGAAATGGCGGTGAAGGCGGCGCGGTACAGGCCGGCCTTGTCGCCGAAGTAGTAGCTGATGGCGGCCACGTTGACGCCCGCCGCCAGCGCGATTTCGCGGGTGGAGGCGCGCGAGTAGCCCTGTTCGGCGAACAGGCGCATCGAGGCCAGCAGCAGGCGTTCGCGCGATTGCTCGCCGTCCGCACGGGATTTTTTGGGCTTTGCTTTTTCGTTCATCGCGCCATTTAATCACATAATTCAAACAATTGATATAACTTAATCGATCGTTTGATTAAGTTGCAGGATCGTTGTCACGACGGCTTGTAACAATTGCTTACACGCGATACACGGCGGTGTGGCCGCGCCCTCCGGGCTGGTATAAAGTCATGGCTATAACGACATCAACGAGGCCAAACATGAGAGCTGCGCGCTGGTTTGCACCGATGATTTTTGCGGCGGCCGCGCTGGCCGCCCAGGCCCACGCCGCGCCGCTGGCCGGCGAGGCGGCCGCGCTGCATGTGCTGAACCGGCTGGCCTACGGGCCGGCGCCGGGCGACATCGAGCGCGTGACGCGGATGGGCGTGGCGGGCTACATCGACAGCCAGCTCTACCCCGAGTCGCTGGCGCTGCCCGCCGCGCTGGCCGAGCGCCTGGCGGGACTGGACACGGTGCAGCGCAGCAGCGGCGAGGTGCTGGGCGACTTCCTGGCCGTGCGCGACATGGTCAGGGACGAAACCGAGGACGCCAGGGCCATGCGGCGCGAAGTGCTGGCGCGCATCACCAGCCAGACGGCCGAAGCGCGCATCGCGCGCGCGGTGGCCAGCCCGCGCCAGCTGGAGGAGGTGATGGTGGACTTCTGGTTCAACCATTTCAACGTCTTTTCCGGCAAGGGCCAGGTGCGCCCGCTGGTGGCAAGCTATGAGCGCGACGCCATCCGCCCCTATGTGTTCGGCGCCTTCCGCGACATGCTGGGCGCCACTGCCAAGCATCCGGCCATGCTGTACTATCTGGACAATTACCTTTCCAAGGCCGGCGGCGTGAACGAGAACTACGCGCGCGAGCTGATGGAGCTGCACACGCTGGGCGTGGACAAGGGTTATACGCAGAAGGACGTGACCGAGCTGGCGCGCATGCTCACCGGCTGGACCTTCGCGCCGCGCCAGGTGGTGGCGCGCAACGAGACGTTCCGCTTCGATCCCAAGCGCCACGACCAGGGCGAGAAGCAGTGGCTGGGCCGCCTGGTCAAGCCGCAGGGGCAGGCCGAGGGCGAATACGCGCTGGACGTGCTGGCCGTGCATCCGGCCACGGCGCAGCACATCAGCTACAAGCTGGCGCAGTATTTCGTCGCCGATCAGCCGCCGCCGGCCCTGGTGGAGCGCATGGCGCAGACCTGGCTTGCCAGCAAGGGCGACATCCGCTCGGTGCTGAAAACGCTGTTCGCCAGCGCCGAATTCATGGCGCCGGAGGCGCAGGGCGCCAAGTTCAAGACGCCTTACCAGTTCGTCATTTCCGCCGCGCGCGCCGCCTATGCAGGCGCGGCGGGCGGCAGCGCGGCGATGCTGCCGGAAGTCAAACCGGTGATGGGCGCGCTGGACCGGCTGGGCATGCCGCTGTACGGCTGCCAGACGCCGGACGGCTACAAGAACACGCAGGCAGCCTGGCTCAACCCGGACGCGCTGAGCCGGCGCATCGGCTACGCGGCCACGCTGGCGCAGGGCACGGATGCGGCGCAACTGCAGGCCGCGCTGGGCGGCTCGGTGTCGGCCCGCACGCGCGACATCGTGGCTGCCAGCCCGCCAAAAATACGCACTGCCATGCTGCTGGGCAGTCCCGATTTCATGCAGCGCTGATTGTCACACTGAACAGCGCGGGAGAGCGAATATGCAACGCAGAGACTTCCTCAACGCCTTCGCCGCCGGCGCCGGCCTGACCATTCCCCTGGGCCGCCATGCCTGGGCCGCCACGGCGCGCGGCGGCGTCACCGGGCGCAAGCTGGTGGTGGTCATGCTGCGCGGCGCGGTCGATGGGCTGAACGTGGTGGCGCCGCTCGGCGATGCGAACTACGCCGTGCTGCGTCCCACGATTGCGCTGGCCGCGCCGGACAAGGAACACGGCGCGCTGGACCTGGACGGCTATTTCGCGCTGCACCCGGCGCTGGCGCCCTTGATGCCGCTGTGGGGCGAGAAGAAACTGGCCTTCGTGCACGCCAGCGGTTCGCCGGACGCGACCCGTTCGCACTTCGACGCGCAGGACTACATGGAGTCCGCCACGCCTGGGGTGAAAAGCACGCCGGACGGCTGGATGAACCGCCTGCTTGCCGCCTTGCCCGGCACCTCCACCCCCACGCGCGCGGTCAGCGTCGGGCCGACCATGCCGCGCATCCTGAGCGGGCAGGCGGCCGCCATCAACATCGCCAACGGTGCGGCTGCGGGCAAGCCCGGCCCGCTGGACCGGCCGGTGCTGGCGGCGGCGTTCGACCAGCTTTACCTGGGCCACGAGCGCTTCGGCAAGGTCTACCAGGATGGGCGCGAGGCGCACAAGGAAGTGATGGCGGCCACCATGGCCGAGGCGGTGGTGGCCGACGGCGGCGCGCCGCTGCCTTACGGTTTTCCGGACGACGCGGCGCGGCTGGCCGTCCTGATGCGCAACGAGCCCAATGTGCAGCTGGCTTTCTTTGCGCTGGGCGGCTGGGACACGCACGCCGGCCAGGGCGCGGGCACCGGGCAGCTGGCCAACCGCCTGGCGCCGCTGGCGCAGGGCCTGGCGCTGCTGGCGCAGCGGCTGGGACCGATGTTCGATGACACGGTGATCGTGGTGATGTCGGAATTCGGGCGCACCGCGCGCGAGAACGGCAACGGCGGCACGGACCACGGCCACGGCAATGCGATGTGGGTGCTGGGCGGCGGCGTGGCCGGCGGCAAGGTGCTGGGCGACTGGCAGGGCGTGGGCGACGGCCAGCTCAACGAGGGCCGCGATTTGCCGGTGACGACCGACTTCCGCACCGTGCTGGCGCATATCGCCGAGCGCCACCTGCGTCTCGGCGACCGGCAACTGGCGCAGGTGTTCCCGCGCATGCCGGCCACGCCGTCCGGCTTGCGGCTGCTGCGGGCGTAATGCCGCCTCACAGGCGCGGGGTGAGCTTCATGACGGGGCGCGGC
This sequence comes from Massilia sp. Root351, assembly GCF_001425045.1. Classification (GTDB taxonomy): domain Bacteria; phylum Pseudomonadota; class Gammaproteobacteria; order Burkholderiales; family Burkholderiaceae_D; genus Rugamonas. The sequence goes on from NZ_LMDJ01000007.1 coordinate 84,194, forward strand.
CGGTACATCCTGTCTTCCACGCTGGCGCCGCTGGCGTCGATGTGCGCGCCCATGGCGGCCAGGTCCGCCAGCAGCGCTCCGGCCAGCGCTTTTTCCGGCATGTTCAGGCGGCTGCGGCCGGCCGCTTGCCGCCAGCGCTGCGCCGCGCCGGGTGCGCCGGCTTTGCGCGCCAGGCGTTCCAGGTTGCCCAGCACGGACAATACCTGCACCTGCTCGTGATTGTCCCAGCCGTTGCCGCCGCCCTGCGGGTGGAAGCGCCGGTACAGCATCTCGGCTGCGCAGGCGCCGGCGTCGGCCAGGCGCTCCACCGCTGCCTTCGGCATATTCAGATTGAGTCCGCCCTCGCCGGGCCGCAAACTGATCTGGACGATGCGGTCGCGGTAGCCGGGGTAGGGGAACAGGATTTCGTCGCGCCAGTTTTGCATGGTGGTGAAAATGTTGGCCAGGAAGCGGAACACCCCGGCCGGCGTGGCGTCGCTGGACGGCGCCCAGTAGCGCTGCATGCCGCGGCTGTTGTCGTCCGGCAGATAGACGCGGCCATCGAGGCCGCACTGGGCGGCGTCTTCGATCGGGTACTTGGGATGCGCTTCCTTCAGGTTGATGGCGAAGGTGGGGTGCTCGGGCAGCAGGGTGTCGAAGAAGTGCAGCGGCATGTTGCTGGAGATGCCGCCGTCCGAGAACCACACCCGTTTCAGCTTGCCGTCGTCGGTGAAGTCGCGCGCATACAGCGGCACGGCCGACAGCAGCAGCGGAAAGCTCAGGCTCATGCGCACCGCGACCACCACCGGCAGGTGGGCGTTGGTGGCCAGGCGCACCAGCTGGCTGCCATCCGGCGCGGTGACGGCGTCTTCCAGCGGCGGCACCGGCGCTTGCTCCAGCAGCCAGTCCATCACGTTTTGCGGGAACAGGTGCGACCATTCGCCGGGATGAAAGTAGAAGGCGCCGGCATTGTCGCGGAAGGGCAGGGTGTAGGGCATTTGCTGGCTGAGCGCCGTGGTCACCACTTCCAGGTTGATGGCGCGCTCGCCGGGCGCGCTCTCGTCCTGCGGTCCCCACAGGTCGCCGAAGGTGAGCGGCCGGCCGGGCGGCAGTCCGGCCAGCTGGTTCAGGTAGGCGGTGAGCCAGTCGGTCAGCGCGGTGGCGGATTCCATGCCGGTGCTGCGGCCGCTGCAGATGCCGTAGAAGTTCAGGTGCAGGCCGCGCAGCAGGGCGCTGCCCCAGCGCCACAGGCCCACCCCGAAGCCGCAGGCGATGCACAGGGGCGCCAGCAGCAGGAAGGGGATCTGCACGCCGATGTTGAGCGGACCGGCGTGGCCGGGCAAGCCGGCGATGGCGACGGCCAGCACCAGCGTGCCGGCCGCCGCCGCGCATACCGCTTCGGCGGCCAGGCGGCGCTGTTGCGGGGGCAGGCCGGCCAGCTTGCGCCAGGGACCGCCGGCGCGCGCGGCCGCGTGCAGTGCGCCGGCGCCGGGGGCCGGCAGCAGTGCAAAGGCGCGGTGGGTGAGCCAGGCGGCGCCGGCGGCGGTGCCCAGCATGGCCAGCGTGGTGGCGGCGCTGCGCAGCAGCGTGAGGTGGGTGGCCAGCATGACCAGCGGCGCAATCAGCAGCAGCGCCGCGCCCAGCACGCTCGGCCAGTGGATCAGCGCGGCGGCAATGGAGAGCGCGGCGCGCGGTTTGTCGCGCGCCGCGATGTAGCGCATGGCTTGGTCGAAATGGCGGTGCAGCGCTGCCGTAGGCTGGAACAGGCGCGCCAGCCGCGAGCGGCCGTGTTCCTGCGCCTGCAGCTCTTCCGGCAGGCCGGCCAGGGTGGCGAAGGCGGCCGGCTGGCGCCCGCTCTGGCGTCCGCATTCGGCGGCGGCGCAGGCTGCGGCGGCGATGGCGCCGGCCGAGGTGCCGCCAATGTTCTTGAACGCGTAGCCGCGCGCCAGCCGCGCAATCAGCTTGGGGTAGACGATGCCGCTGGAGATGCCGCCTTTCATGACGAGGTCGCACAGCGGTAACGACGCGTTGCTGCCCGCGTTGTTGCTCGTGCTGTTGCTTGCGTGGCCGTTGGTGCTGCTGTCTGCGTTGCTGATTTGCTGCTCCTTTTGCAAAAATCCGGACAAAAAAAAGCCCGCGTCAGGCGCGGGCTGAATCCAATGTTCGGAGAACGGTTGGAGGAGACAGTTCCACTATAGGCGCGTTTTTGTTGCAGTGCAATACCGTATAAATACGATGTCTAACTATCTACTATGGCAGTTACGCCATGGCGGGCCCTGTGCTGGTTGTGCTCCCCGCCTGCGTGCATTGCTCCAGCGCGCCGGCCAGCTGCAGCGGCTCGAGCGGATGCGCCAGCAGTACCGCCGGGGCCCAGCCGGGCGGCAGCAGGCCGTCCAGCGCGTCGTCTTGGGCGGCGGTGACCAGTACCAGCGGCAGGCCGGCCCACTCGGACCGGTGGCGTTCCAGCACGGCCGGCACGAAGGCCGTGTGGCGGCTTTGCGTGGTGTCCGCGTCGCACAGCAGCAGGTCGAATTGCTGCCGCGCGCAATGGGCCGCCTGCTCGGCATCCGCCGCCACCGCCACCGCATAGCCGTAGTGGGCCAGGACGCTGGCCACCAGGCCGCCGCCGTCCGGCGCGGCGTCCAGCAGCAGCACGCGGGCGCGCGGCGCTGCGGCCGCCGGCGGCGCATCGTCGTCCCCGTCGCCGGCGGCGGGCGGGGGCCGGCCGCGCAGCGCCGTGGGCAGGAAGCTTTCAATCGACGGGATCAGCGTGTCCGGCTCGAGCGATTTGGGCAGATGGCCGTCGAAGCCGGCCGCGCGCAAGGCGGCCCCGCCGTCGGATACCGGCAACGCGCTCGCGGCCAGCACCGGAATGGCGGCGGTGGCCGCGTCGCCTTTGAGCAGGGCCACCACGCCGTAGCCGTCCAGGCGCGGCAGGTGGATGTCGCAGATGATCAGGTCGGGCTGCAGCTCGCGCGCCGCCACCACGCCCTGCAGGCCGTCGTAGGCGCTCAGCGGGGTATGGCCGAAGGCGGCCAGCAAATAGCACATCAGGTCCATATTGGCCTGGTTGTCTTCCACGATAAGGACGCGCGCTGCCATACCGCTCCCTGCTGCCCCGGCGGGCGGTTTATTTTTTGCTCTTCATCGCCAGCGTGAAAGTGCTGCCGTGTCCGAAATCGCTGCTGAAGAACAGCGAGCCGCCGATCAGGTTGGCCAGGTTCTGGCACAGGTACAGGCCCAGGCCCGCGCCTTCGGCGTGGCGGGTGGAGGTCGAGTCCAGCTGCGAGAAGGCCTGGAACAGCTTGGCCTGGTCTTCCTCGCGGATGCCGGCGCCGCTGTCGGCCACGGCGAACTCGGTTATCACGCCGTCGGCGTCGGTGCGCTGGCTAAGCGTGATGCGCACCGTGCCCTTCTCGGTGAACTTGATGGCGTTGTTGGCCAGGTTGATCAGGATCTGGGTCAGCGCGCGGCGGTCGGTCTCCAGCGTCACCGCCTGCGGCGCCAGCTCCACTTCCAGCGCCAGGCCTTTCTGCTGCGCCAGCGGGCGCAGGGTGTCGGCCACTTCGGCGATCAGGTTCTGGCACTGGATCGGTTCGACCGACAAGGTGACCTTGCCGGCTTCGATCTTGGCCACGTCCAGGATGTCGTTGATCAGCGAGAGCAGGTGGCGCGCGCTGTTGCGGATGGTATTGAGCTGCTTGTCCTGCTCCCCGGTGAGCGGGCCGGGCAGCTTCATCAGCAGTGCGCCGGTGAAGCCGATGATGGCGTTCAGCGGCGTGCGCAGTTCGTGCGACATATTGGCGATGAAGGCCGACTTCATGCGGCTCGCTTCGGCCAGTTCCAGGTTCTTCAGCGCGATTTCGCGGTTGATGGTTTCCAGCTCGCCGGCGTGGTGCGCCAGGCGCATATTCAGTTCGATCACCTGGCGCTCGCGCGCCTGCAGTTCGCTGTTGACCTGCACCGCCTGCTCGTAGGTGGAGATCAGCAGGTCGAGGATCTGCTGGCGTTCGGCGTTGATGAAGTGCTTCTGGTCGCCCAGGTAGAGCGCGATGCCCACTTCCATATTCTGGTTGCGGCGCAGCTTCTGGTTCACCAGCATGTGGCCGATGCGGTTTAGCAGGTAGTCTTCGGCGTAGGGCTTGCGGATGAAATTGTCCGCGCCGCACTCGATGCCCTTGATGATGTCCTTCGGATCGGTCAGCGAGGTGACCAGGATGACCGGGATGTCGCGCAGCGCGCCGTCGGTCTTGACGGCGCGGCACAGCTCATAGCCGTCCATTTCGGGCATCACGATGTCCGACAGCACCAGATGCGGCTTGCGTTCGCGGATTGCCTCCAGCGCCAGGCGGCCGTTGGCGGCCACGCGCGCCTTGTAGCGCACCGACTGGATCAGCCGGCGCAGCCGCTCGGCCTGGGTCGGGCTATCCTCGACGATGAGGATCTCGATTTCATCCGGTTCGATCTCGTAGCTGGAGTCCACGGACTGCCTCCAAAAATTGTTTTTCAAGCGCTGCTGACTCTTAGGTAACTATAAAGGATTTAACTATCGAACTGGGAATTTTCATTCCCATTGGTGCCAGGTACTGCGCATTGGTGCGCCCGTCCTCCCACGGTTCAGGGCTGGGCGCCCTGGAACTGGCCGGCGCGGTAGGTCAGCACCAGGGTATCGCGGTGGCAGGAAGGCCTGCTTCCCTGTTCGCCTGCTTGCGCCAGCGGCTGGATCGGGGTCGATTCATGGATGACCGTGGCGTCGTCCAGCAGCAGCATGGTCCACGGTTCGGTCATGGTGAAGCGTTTGCCGTTCGGGCCGTCGGCTTCAAAGATGCGAGTCTCCCCGCCTTTGATGCCGTGGCGGCCCACCAGCAGCACGGCCACGTAGTCCACGCCGTCGCGGTGCGCGCCTTCCGGGGTGGGGCGGCCGATGCCGTCGGCGGTGTCGATGCGGAACTGGTGCGCCTCGATGTACCACGGCTGCGGCGAACGCGCGGCGGAGCAGGCGTCGCCCACGGCGGTCAGCAGCTGGCGCCAGGCCGGCTGCGCCACGGTGCCGGGCTCCATCGGCTCGAACAGGCGGTGCATGCCGCCGTGCAGGGCGTTGTACTCGAGCGGCTGCCAGTGGGCGCGGTGCGCCGTCTGCGCCAGCGTGCCGTCCTGCTGGATAAAGCAGGAATGGCGGCGGCGCCGGTAGCGGCCGCCGTCCTTCAGGTAATTGTCCAGCTCCAGCCTGTCCCAGCTCGGGATCAGGGCGTTCAGCGCTTCCAGCGTGGTGCCGGCCAGCGCGGCCACGTCTTCGGGGTGCAGCAGGGCATAGCCTTCGCTGCGCAGCGCTGCGGTCACGCGCTCGGGCGCGGTGTAAATCGGGGCGTAAGTCGTCATCTAGTCATCTGATAGTCATCTGATAGTCTTCTATTCTACGACGATCAGAAACTCTGCGTGAGCATCAGCCGGAAGGAGCGCGATTCGACCGGATGGAAATGGACGTCGTCCACCGGCTGGGTTTCGCCCTTGAGCTGCGAGGCATAGTAGTAATCGATGGCCGATACGCGGCGCTTGGCCAGGTTGAACCCTTCCAGTTCGAGCTGCAGGCCGCCGGCGAATTTGTAGCCGATGCGGCCGTTCAGCGTCTGGCTGGCGCGCGAGCGCACGCTGTTGTCCTCGGTGAGCGGGCGCGGACCGAAGTAGCGCAGGCGCAGCGCGCCGGACCAGGGCCCCAGCTTGTCCAGCGTGAGCGCCAGCTGGGCCACGCCTTCCACCGCGCCGGGAAGGTAGGCCGCGCCGGCCGCGGCGCCACGGCTGCGGGCGCGCGCGAAGGCGATGTCGGCGTCCACGCTGAGCCACTTGAAGGGCTTGTAGTAATTGGAGAATTCCACGCCGTAGCGGCGGCTGGGCTCTCCCGCTTCGGTGGCGCCGGCGTCGCCCACGTAGCTCAGCTCCGAGCCGAAGTCCAGCCGGTACACCGACAGCGAAGACTGCAGGCGCGGCAGCCATTCGCTGCGCAAGCCCAGTTCCATGCCGCGCGAGCGCACCAGCGGCGCACCGGCTGCCCCTTCGGCCACCACCGCGCCGCGTGCGTCGTTGCTGTGGAAGCCGGTGCCGGCGTTGGCATACAACTCGGTCTGCGCCCAGGGACCGAAGACGGCGCCCAGGCTGGGACTCAGCAGGCGGTCGCTGGCGCGCGCGGCGGGATGCGCCAGCGCCGAGGCGCTGCCCGGCTGCGTGGGCCGCACGTCGAAGCGGTAGCCGTCGGCGCGCAGGCCGGCCGTGGTGCGCAGCAGCGGCGTCCAGCGCGTGCTGTTTTCCACGTACAGGCCCAGGCTGGACTCGACGATGTGGTCGGCGCGCGTGGCGGCGATAGCCTGGCGCGCCACTGTCTTGTATAAGCCGTTGAAGATATTGTCGTGCTGCAGCTGCAGGCCGGCGGTGGTGATGGAGCTGGCCTCGCCGATGTGCGCATGCCAGGCGACACTGGCGTCCACGCCGCTGGTGACGCGGCGGTCCGGCTGCGCGAACTGGTCGCCGTTTACCGGGTCGTCCATGAAGTAGGTGAAGTTCGAGTACAGGTCCAGCTTGTTGGCGATGAGGTAGGCGCTGACCCTGGCGGCGGTGTCCTCGCCGCTGCGCTGCCAGGCGCCGGACAGGCTGTAGCGCTGCGCCTTGCCGCCGTCGCTGTTGTCGACGCCGTCGTAGCGGCCCAGCAGGCCTTGCTGCACGGCGCGCAGCGGGATCTGGTCGGTGGCGTTCCAGTCCGCGCTGTAGGCCATGGCGGTGAGATTGAAACCGTTGTTGGCGTAGCCCTGGCTGTAGCGCAGCACGGCGTTCAGCTTGTGGTAATCGTCGCCGCGCGTGTAGGGCCCGTCGTTGTGCATCGCTTCCAGCGCGTACAGCACGGCGCCGCTGCGCGCCGGCCCCACCTCGAGCGAGTCCGCCAGCAGCGCGCGGCGGTAGCCGTTCTGGCCCGCGCTGGCGCTGGCCACGCCGCGCACCAGGCGGTTGGCGTAGACGATGGACGCGGCGCCGGCCGAGGCGAAGTCGCCTTGCTCGGCGGAGTAGGGACCTTTCTTGTAATCGAGGCGCGCCGCCAGTTCCGGGATCAGGAAATTGAGGTCGGTCCAGCCCTGGCCGTGGGCGTGGCTGCGCTGGTTGACGGGCATGCCGTCCACGGTGGTGCGCAGGTCGGTGCCGTGGTCCAGGTTGAAGCCGCGCAGGTAGAACTGGTTGGCCTTGCCTTCGCCGCTGTGCTGGCTGACGATCAGGCCGGGCGTGGCCTCCAGCAGTTCGCCGGGCCGGTAGGTGGTGCGCGCGGCCAGCTGCTGCTGCGTCACGCTGCCGTCGCCGGCCGCGTCGGCCACGCCCAGCTGGCTGGCGCGCGAGCCGTCGATCAGCACGCGCTGCATCAGCGTGTCGTCGGCACGGGAGGACGGGAGGGCCAGCAGGGAACACAGCGCGGCGGCCAGCGCGGACGGGATCGGATGGAGTTTCAGCATGGCGGGCAGTATAGCCGTCGCCGTGCGGGCGTGCACGACCTCACGCTACTGCGCGGCAGACGGTTCGATGGGCTTGAGCACGTGCTCCAGGTCGGGCTGGTCCAGCCGGGTGATGTAGGGCCAGGGCGTGCCGTTGATGTCGAGGAAGGTGCGGGCGTCGTCGCGGTAGCGGGGGCCGGGCTGGAAGGCGCGCGCCAGTTCGAACAGCGGCGTGGCGGCGCCGGCCAGCAGCAGCGCCAGCAGCGTGCCCATCAGGCCTTTGCGCAGCCGCTTGTGCGGGCCGGGGCGGTCCAGCGCGGCGATCGCGGCCAGCATCAGGACGGTGAGCGCGGGGATGGCCGCTTGCGTGGCCAGTTCGTTGTGCGGGCCGAAGCGCAGCAGCGGCAGCAGGGCCAGTTCCAGCAGCGCCAGCGCGAGCAGCGCCGAGCGCTGCCCCAGGGCCAGCAGCACCAGCGCGAGCAGGCCCCATTCAAGTGCGGCGAACAGGGCGTAGCGCGCGCCCTCGGCGGCCAACTCCGCGCCGGGCAGCACGGCGAACGGACCCAGCGCGCCGGCGCTGAGCAAGCGCGCCAGCACCAGCAGCGCCGGCACGACGGCCCAGCAGGCGGGGCCGGCCAGTTCCTGTTGCACGGCGGACGCGGGCATGCGGCGCGCCACGCTCCACAGCAGCAGCGGCGCAGCGCCCAGCGCGGCCAGCGGCGACCAGCACGCGATGCCCAGCAACAGCAGCGCGGCGGCAGGCGCGCCCAGGCCCTGGGCGCGGTGGCGCCAGACGATCACGGCCAGCAGCCAGGCCGGCAGGGCGTGGTTGGGCGACCAGAACAGCAGCGTGGTCTGCGACGCGTATTGGTAGGCGCCGGCCCAGCTTTCCAGATGCTGGGCGTAGGCGGGCAGGCCGGGCTGGCGCAGCAGCCAGCCGGCCAGGTCCATGCCGCTGAACAGCACGGCCACCGCCATGGCCAGCATCCAGCCGTTCTGCCGCCGCGCGCTGTTGGCGCCCACCAGCAGCGCCAGGAACAGCGCGGCGCCGCCCGCGGTCCAGAACCACAGCGCCAGGCGGGCGCCGTCCAGATTGCTCAGTTTGCCCGCCAGCGCAGGCAGCAGGTAGTAGCCCGGCGCGCTGCGCAGCAGCAGCGGCGCGCCGTCCTGGCCGGCGTAGACCACCGGCCAGGGCAGCGCCACCAGGTCGCGCAGCACCGCCATGCGGATGAGCCAGCTGGGGTTCAGGTGCAGGCCGCCGGCCAGCCCGGCCAGGATGGTCCACATGACGGCCACCGCCATCACCGCGCCCCGCTCCGGCCGGCTCAGGCCAGGCACGCCGCGCCGGCGGTCGCGCCAGCACGGCCACAGGGTCAGCGCCAGCGGCGCGGTGACGGCCAGCGCATAGGGCAGCCACAGCCAGCCGAACAGGAAGACTGGCAACGGCAGGCACAGGTAGCCGATCGCCAGCATCTCCAGGCGGTCCAGCTGGCGCAGCGGGTTGGGCGGCGGACCATGCATGCAGCGTGTCCCCTCATCGGTGTCGATGGGCGTACCATATCGCAATTCCTGCGCGATGGCAAATAGGCAATTAATTCTTGCCGGGGGCTAGCGCAGTTTTTTGATGATGTCCGATAAGCGGTAGGGTTTGCCGATGAACTCGAACTGGGCGAGGTCCTCCTTTTGCTCGCTGAGCGCGGCCGCCATGTAGCCGGAGGACAGGATGATTTTCATTTCCGGCCGCAATTGCCGCGCCGCCTTGGCCAGTTGCACGCCGGTGATGCCGGGCATGACCACGTCGCTGAACAGGATGCGCAGATCGGGCGTGCGATGCAGGATGTCGAGCGCTTCGGTGCCGTTGTTGGCGGACAGCACTTCGTAGCCCAGGCTGCTGAACAGCTGGGCGGTGATGTCGAGCACGTCGAACTGGTCGTCCACCAGCAGCACTTTCTCGGCCGCCTCGTGGTGGCAGCCGCCGTCGCCGTCGCTGGCCGCGGCGAGCGCCGGGAACAGCAGCGTGATGTCCGTGCCCTGGCCGGGCTGCGAGGCGATGCGCAAGTCGCCCTTGGCCTGCTGCACCGTGCCGTACACCTGGCTCAGCCCCAGCCCGGTGCCCTTGCCGACTTCCTTGGTGGTGAAAAACGGCTCCACCGCGCGCGCAATGATCTCCGGCGGCATGCCGCAGCCGTTGTCGCGCACGCTCAGGCACACATAGTTGCCGGCCGGCAGCGCGCCGCCTTCGGGCTCGCTGCGCAGACTGGAGGCAATCACGATGGTGCCGGTGTCGCCAATGGCATCGCGCGCGTTGACCACCAGGTTGAGCACGGCCGACTCCAGCTGCGGCACGTCGGCCATGATCTCTGGCAGGCCGGGCGTGAGCTGCAGTTGCAGCTGCATCGAGCTTTTCACGGCGCGCCGCAGCACCGCCTCAAACGAGTCGATGACGCGGTTGACGCGCACGCGCTCGGGCTGGAAGGGCTGCTGGCGGGCGAAGGTCAGCAGCTGCTGGGTCAGCGTGGCGCCGCGGCTGGCGGCGCGCGTCATGCTGTCGATGGTCTTGACCTGGACGGTGCGGTCGCCGGTGTTGCGCAGGATGTCCAGGCCGTTGCTGATCACGTTCAGCAGGTTGTTGAAATCGTGCGCCAGGCCGCCGGTGAGCTGGCCGATCGATTCCAGCTTTTGCGACTGGAACAGCGCTTCCTTGGTGCGCGCCAGCGCTTCCTCGGCCGCGCGGCGCTCGGTGACGTCGCGCGTCACCTTGGCGTAGCCCATCAGCCCGCCCATCGAGTCGGTGATCGGATCGATCACCACGTGCGCCCAGAAGCGGCTGCCGTCCTTGCGCACGCGCCAGCCCTCGCGCTCGAAGCGGCCCTCGCGCCGCGCGGTGGCCAGCGCGTACATGGGCAGGCCGGCGGCCCGGTCTTCCTCGGTGTAGAAGCGTTCGAAATGGGTGCCGACCACGTCGTCCGAGTCGTAACCCTTGATGCGGCGCGCGCCCTCGTTCCAGTTGGTCACCAGGCCCTCCGGCGACAGCATGTAGATCGCGTAGTCGGTCACGCCCTGCACCAGCAGGCGGAAACGCTCCTCGCTGGCGTGCAGCGCTTCCTGCTCCCTGCGGCGGTCGGTAATGTCGCGCGTGATCTTGGCGTAGCCCAGCAGCACGCCGTCATGGTCGCGGATCGGGTCCAGCACCACGCTGGCCCAGAAGCGCGTGCCGTCCTTGCGCACGCGCCAGCCTTCGTCCTCGAAGCGGCCGGTGTCGCGCGCTGCCGCCAGCGCAAGTGCGGGGCGGCCGGCGGCGCAGTCCTCGGCCGAGTAAAAGCGCGAGAAGGGCTACCGCGAGGATCTCGTCCTCGCGGTAGCCCTTGAAGCGCTGCGCCCCGGCGTTCCAGCTCGTGACGATCCCTTCCGGCGACAGCGTGTAAATGGCGTAGTCGGTGATGCTGGAAATAAACAGCCGCAGGCGTTCTGCTTCAATGGCGCTGCTCGGGCTGGGACTGGTTACGCTCATGTACGGGTTCCGCGGCGGCCCTGCCGCGCAATGGACAGATTGATAAGGTAGTCCATTGTAAGGCGGAAGCACGCCGGATGCGCATTGGGGAGCGCTCTACGGTGCTGTCCAGGACACTGTGTTGCAGCTACGGCAGCGCCTGTTGCGCTGTGGCGGCGGAGAAGGTCAGCGACCGGGCGGCCGGCCCGGAGGGGGCGGCGGCGACGTTGACGGTGTTGAGCTGGCCGGGGATGAAGTCGGACAGCACCAGGTGGCGCAGCACGGCGCCGGGCGGCAGCACGGTCTGCGGCAGTTCCTGGTAGATGGTGACGTTGGCGGCGTCGGCCTGCACGCCTATCCATTGCAGCGGCAGGCGCTTGCCGCCGGCGGTGATGCTGAACTGCCGTTCGATGTAGCGCCGCAACACGGCCTGGTCCTCGGGCTGGCCCAGGTCGAACTGGCGCTGGTACAGATTGGCCAGCAGCGCCTCCACGTCGTGCGCGGTGTAGGTGTGCACGATCTCGGTGCTGCCGGTATTGGCGTTGTAGCTGATGTCGGTGATGCCCATGTGGTAGTTGTGGGCCGCCGCCGGGCCGTGCAGCGCCGCGCCGCCGAACAGCAGCGCGGCGCACAGCGCCAGCCGCTTAACGCCGCCGCGCATCATTTTTTCGGCTCGCCCTTGGGTTCACCTTTGACTTCGCCTGCTTCAGTCCTGGCATCCTTGCCCTTCAGCGGTGTGTTGTAGTCCTTCATCATGTCCTCGCGGCCCTGTTCCTGCTTGTACAGTTCCATGCGCGATGGCGTGACCTTGCGCGGCCAGCCGTTGTTGCTGGTGTCGATGTCGGCGGTTTCCCAGTTCGGGTCCTGCGTCAGGCCCACCATCGGCTCGTCGGTGACGATGACCTTGGTGATCTTCTTGGGCGAGTAGCGCCATACTTCGGCCGGCACCCGCTCGACATACTTCTTGCCGCTCTTGAGCTCGATCTGCAGGATCAGCGGCATGACCAGCCCGCCGACGTTGGAGAAGTCCACCAGGTACAGGTGCTTGCCCTGTTCCAGCAGCTTCTTCTCCCACGGCTCCAGCTTCTCGATGGCTTCGGCGTAGCTGTTGCGGTCCTTGTTGGTGACGGTGAAGTCGTCGTGCGCGTTATAGAAGTCCTTCAGCTCGGGATGCGCGTCGGTGCGGCGCGGCATGCCCTTGTTCTTGATGCTGGTGACCGATTCCGGCTCGGCGGCTTTCTGCGCCTTCTTCCAGGCCTTCTCGGTCTCCGGGTTCTTGGTGCTCACGCCCACTTCGCTGATGCCGTCCACGCTGATGTCGACCGCGTCGGTGGTGTAGAACCAGCCGCGCCAGAACCAGTCGAGGTCGGTGCCCGAGGCGTCTTCCATGGTACGGAAGAAGTCGGCCGGGGTAGGGCGTTTGAATTTCCAGCGCCGGCCGTATTCGCGGAAGGCGTGGTCGAACAGCTCGCGGCCGAGAATGGTTTCGCGCAGGATGTTGAGCGCCGTGGCCGGCTTGGCGTAGGCGTTGTTGCCGAACTGTAGCAGCGACTCCGAGTTCGTCATGATGGGCACCTGGTTGCGGCTGCGCATGTAGTCGACGATGGCGCGCGGTTCGCCGCGCGTCTGCGGATAGTTCTCTTCCCACGCCTGCTCGGCCAGGTATTGCACGAAGGTGTTCAGGCCTTCATCCATCCAGGTCCACTGGCGCTCGTCGGAGTTGACGATCATCGGGAAGTAGTTGTGGCCCACTTCGTGGATGATGACGCCGATCAGGCCGTACTTGGAGCGCTTGGAATAGGTGATCTCGCCGGTTTTCTTGTCCTTCACCGGGCGCGGGCCATTGAAGGAGATCATCGGGTATTCCATGCCGCCCACCGGGCCGTTGACCGAGATCGCGGTCGGGTAGGGGTAGTCGAAGCTGTACTTGTTGTACTGCTCGATGGTGTGCACGATGGCCTGCGTGGAGTACTTCTCCCACAACGGGTTGCCTTCCTTCGGATAGTAGGACATGGCCATGACGTTGGTGCCGTCCTTCTTGTAGCCTTGCGCGTCCCAGATGAACTTGCGGCTGGAGGCCCAGGCGAAGTCGCGCACGTTCCTGGCCTTGAAGTGCCAGGTCTTGGTGGCGGTGCTGACCGATTTCTCGGCCGCTTCCGCTTCGGCCTGGGTCACGATGACCACCGGCTTGTCGCTGGTGCGGGCGCGCGCCAGGCGGTCGCGCTGGGCCGGGCTGAGCACCTGTTCCGGGTTGAGCAGCTCGCCGGTGCTGGCCACCACGTGGTCGGCCGGTACGGTCAGGCTCACGTCGTAGTCGCCGAATTCCAGCGTGAACTCGCCGGAGCCGATGAACTGCTTGTGCTGCCAGCCGGCCACGTCGTAGTAGGCGGCCATGCGCGGGAACCACTGCGCCACTTCGAACAGGGCGTTCTTGTCCTGCTCGAAGTACTCGTAGCCGGCGCGCCCGCCCAGCACTTTCTGCTCGTTGATGTTGTACTGCCAGTCGATGGCGAAGCTGAACTTCTCGCCCGGCTTGAGCGGGGTGGGCAGGTCGATCCGCATCATGGTCTGGTTGATGGCGTATTTCAGCGGCTGGCCGGCGGCGGTTTTCACGGCGCCGATCTTGAAGCCGCCGTCGAACTCGCGCCCGGCCAGGATGCCGCGCATGCCTTCGAACTTCATGCCGTCCTCGGCGCCCTTGGCGCGGGTCCAGGCTTCGCGCGAGGGCGCGGTGAGCATGCGGCGCGCATCGGAGTCCGGCTTGTAGATGTTCTGGTCCAGCTGCACCCACAGGTAGTGCAGGGTGTCGGGCGAGTTGTTGTGGTAGGTGACCTGGCCGCTGCCGGTGATGGCGCGCTTGGCCTCGTCCAGGGAAGCGCGCAGGGTGTAGTCGGCGCGCTGCTGCCAGTAGGCGTGGCCGGGCGCGCCGGAGGCGGTGCGGTAGGGCGTGGCGGTCGGCAGCAGCTCGTCGAGCTGGCGGAATTTGTCGTCGAAGGCATCGGCGGCATGGGCCGATAAGGAGAGGCACAGTGCTGCAATACTGATCGGCAAACGCTTCATCTTCCGCTATCCCTGTTTTCTAAAGAAAAAGTTAAGCGGCAATTCTACTCAAGCAATTGTTTGTCCAGCTGTGTTCATTTGTAAATTACTTGATACATTGCGCGTCAAGCCAGGGCGAAGGTGGCGGAGCTCCGCTGCGCAGCCTGGCTGAGCTGTCTGGTGGGTATGGTGGTGCTCAGGTGGTAGTCTGCCGGGATGCGCAAATGGCCGATTGCCAACAGCGCGTTGCCGATAGCGAGCGAATGTGATCGCAGCAGCTGTGGCACCTGAGGGGAGGGCTTACTTAACTGAGCTATGAGCTGATTGTGACGCCCCCGGCCATGACTCGGCACGCCGGGGACCGGCACCGCCGGCGAATAGCACGCGGATATCTCCGGCGGCCCCGCGAGCGTCAGGTTTAGTTCATGAACGACTTCCTGGGCGGTGCCAGATGTTGGCTGAAGACTTCGGAATACTGATCAACCGTGGTAGCTGCCGTAGCCACTTCACCCTCCCGCAGGCCGCTGGTCCAGTTCATGTTACGCCTGCGGGCAGCATCCGGCGGCACCATGGATTTGACGCGCCGCAAGGCGCCGCGCGGGCTCAGGCGTTTTTCATCAGGCTGTCGCGCAGCGCGGTCAGCTGTTCTTTCATGTCGACCACCTGGTCCAGCGTGCAGTTGGTGGCGCCAAGGATTTCCGGCGGCAGCTTGGCCGCTTCGTGGCGCAGCGCGTCGCCGTGGGGACTGAGCGCGATGATCACTTGCCGCTCGTCGTTCGGGCAACGGGTGCGCGTCAGCAGCTCAGCCTGCTCCATGCGCTTGAGTAGCGGCGTCAGCGTGGCCGAGTCCAGGAACAGGCGCTCGCCCAGTTCCGACACGGTTTGTTCGTTCTTTTCCCACAGCACCATCATCACCAGGTACTGGGAATAGGTCAGGCCCAGCTTGCGCAGCAGTTTGCGGTACAGCTTGTTCATCGCCAGCGAGGTCGAGTACAGGGCGAAGCACAGCTGGCCGTCCAGGCGCGGCACTGGGCGCGGCGTGGTGTCGGCGGGGGCGGGCGAGGCGGCGGGGGTGGTCGTAGCGGTATCCATGCGCACAGTATAGATAGTGCGCTATTTAATTGCAAGCAAACGCTCATAAAAAAGTTTCGCTTGTCAGTCAATCACGATTTGGCTATGGTGAGAGAGTCCGCTTCCCCAGAAAGCGGCGAGGGGATGAATCAGATGAAACGGACACCGGAATTGCGGGGCAACGCTCCGTCCTTGTTGTTGGTTGAACTCGATCCCGTCACGGTGGTCGACGGCGAGCGCTTCGATGATACCTATCTGGCCGGCGACGTGGCCGCCGTCGGCAGCATGCGGGAATTCTGCCCGGCTTGCCGCCAGGGCCAGCTGCAGCTGGTGCCGCGCCAGGACAACGTCCGCATCGCCCACCTGTTCTGCTTCCACTGCACGCGCTGCTTCGGCGCCCTGTTCGAGGACGGCACGCCCGCATTGTGCGAATAGCTTGCGCTCCCTGCTATGATGCTGGCTGGTAACTATCGAGTCTACTCTCCAGCGCAGACAGCTTCTATGGGACGCAGTCCATGAACGACAACAACAAGGCCATCCTCCTGATCGCCGACGCGGCGCCGGACAACCTGCTGTGGCTGAGCGGCCTGCTGCAAGACCAGTACGAGGTCAAGCTGGCGGCCGACGGCCCGTCCGCGCTGCGCATTGCCCAGCAGGTGCCGCGCCCCGACCTGGTGCTGCTGGACGCCCACCTGCCGGACCTGGACGGCTTCGCCGTGTGCCAGCAGCTCAAGCGCAACCCCGACACGGCCGGCCTGCCGCTGCTGCTGCTGGTGCCGCACGGCCGGCACGAGCTGGAGCAGCGCGGCCACTGCGACGGCGCGGCCGACGTCATCAGCCATCCGCTGATCGCCGAAACCGTGCTGGCCCGCGTGGCGCTGCAACTGCAGCTGAAGCGCTCGGCAGAACTGCTGGCCCACCAGCGCCTGCACCTGGAAGAGCTGGTGACGGAAACCACCACCGAACTGACGATGATGGTGGACGCGGTGATCTGGGCGCTGGCCACGCTGGCGGAAACGCGCGACCGCGAAAGCGCCAACCACATCCACCGCGTGCAGCGCTATGTGGTGGCGCTGGCGCGCGAACTGCAGGACCACCCGCGCTTCGGGCATGAACTGAGCAAGCGCAATATCGATTTCCTGTACAAGGCCGCGCCGTTGCACGACATCGGCAAGGTCGGCATCCCGGACGCCATCCTGCTCAAGCCCGGCCGCCTCAGCGCCGAGGAATTCGAGCAGATGAAGCTGCATACCGTGTATGGCCGCGACGCCATTGCCGGGGTGGAGCAGCACCTGGGCTTTTCCAACGACTTCCTGCGCTTCGCGCGTGAAATCGCCTATTCGCACCAGGAGAAATACGACGGTTCCGGCTACCCGCAAGGCTTGGCCGGCGAAGCCATCCCGGTCTCGGCGCGCCTGATGGCGGTGGCCGATGTGTACGATGCGCTGATTTCCAAGCGGGTCTACAAGCCCGCGTTCACGCACGAAACGGCGATCGAACTGATACGCCAGGGCAGCGGCGAGCATTTCGATCCGGACGTGGTGGACGCGATGCTGATGGCGGAACAGCAATTCATGGCCATCGCGGCGGAATTCCAGGATCCGGTGCAATAACTGTTGCTTGGATGTATAGCTTCTGTTTCTGTAGCGACATGGCTATGCTATAGTCGATTCAGCCCTGCGGCCAGGCTGGCGGCCGCACCCCTTGTCGAGCATGGCCATGCATTTGCGCATCCACGGTTACCTGGCGTTCGTTGTCGGCATCTGCATTACCGTGTGGGTGTGCCTGTTCGTGTCCGACGCCCAGCTGTCCAACTTGCGCACCACATTCCAGCGCGACACCGACAAGATCGCGCGCGACACCGCCGTCCGCCTGCAAACCTACTTCGACACCCTGCTCAGCATCAAAGGCATGTATGCCGTGCGCGGCGGCCAGGTCAGCCGCAGCGAGTTCAACCGCTACGTGCACGAGCTGCGCCTGGGCGAGCGCTATCCGGGCTTCCAGGCCATCCAGTTCGTGCGCCTGGTGCCGGCCGGGCGCCTGGCCGGTTTTGCCGACAGCGTGCAGGCCGACACCAGCTTGCTGCCGGACGGCTACCCGCAATTCAACATCCACCCGGCCGCCGTGCGCGACCTGCACTACATCATCGAATACAACGAGCCCATGGTGGGCAACGAGAACGCCTTCGGCCTTGACCTGGGGGCGCTGCCGCCGCACCGGCGCGCGCTGGAGATGGGGCGCGACAGCGGGCAGATCATCGCCACCGAGCGCATCACGCTGGTGCAGGATGCCAGCGGCCAGCCCGGCTTCGTGGCGCGCGCGCCGATCTACCGCAACGGCCCGCTCGAGACGGTGGAGCAGCGCCGCGCCGCGCTGATCGGCTTTGTCGCCATCGTGTTCCGGGTCAACAACCTGATGCGCGAGGTGATCGACACGCCGCTGCTGGGCCATATGTCGATCCAGATCCACGACGGCGGCTACCTGCGCGACGACAGCGTGTTGCCGCGCAATATGGACACGCTGATGTACGACAGCGCCGGCAAGATCGGCAGCGGCGAACGGGCCTTGGCCTTGCCAGGGCTGAACACCAAGGCCAGCCTCAACGTGGGCGAGCGGCGCTGGCTGATGGAGTTCAGCGGCCATGAAGGCACGCGCTACAGCACCGGCCACTTCCGGGTCGGCATGATCGCCGCTGCCGGCACCCTGATCAGCGCGCTGATTGCGCTGCTGCTGATGGTGTCACAGCGCAACAGCGCGCTGGCCGAGCAGCTGCGGCGCGACATCGCCGAGCGCCAGAAGACCGAAGCGGCACTGGTGCACACCCAGCATGGGCTGGAGCGCAGCCTGGACGAGCTGGCCGCGCAGAAGGCCAACGCCGAGCTGGCGCACCGCGACCTGACACTGGTGCTGGCCACGCTGAAGCAGGCGCAGGCCAATTTGATCACGTCCGAAAAGATGGCGTCGCTGGGCGCGCTGGTGGCCGGCATCGCGCACGAGCTGAACACGCCCATCGGCAACAGCCTGCTGACGGCCACCGCGCTGAGCGACATGGTGGCCGACTTCGACCGCAAGCTGGCCGACGGCGGCATCAAGCGGTCGGCGCTGGACGCCCACCTGCGCGATGCGCGCACCGCCTGCGCCATCATCGCCGGTTCGCTGGGCCGGGCGGCCGAGCTGATCACCTCGTTCAAGCAGGTGGCGGTGGACCAGAGCAGCGGCCAGCGGCGCCGCTTCCGGCTGGCCGGCGTGGCGGGCGACGTGCTGGCCACCTACGCGGCGCAGCTGCGGCGCGCCAGCTGCGAGGTGTTGCTGGACGTGCCGGAGGAGCTGGAGTTCGATTCCTATCCGGGCAGCGTGAGCCAGGTGCTGAGCAACCTGATCAACAATGCCATGCTGCACGCGTTCGAAGGCCGCAACAGCGGCACCATCCGGCTGCGCGCCGAGGCGCTGGAGGGGGCACAGGTGCAGATCGAATTCAGCGACAATGGCGTGGGCATGTCGGCGCGCACGCTGCACCAGATTTTCGATCCCTTCTTCACCACCAAGATGGGGCAGGGCGGTTCCGGGCTGGGGATGAACATCGTGTACAACATCGTCACCGGCGTGTTGCACGGGACGATTGCGATCCAGTCCGAGCCCGGCCTGGGCACCACCGTGACGCTGGTGCTGCCGCTGGCGGTGCCGGCCCGGGACGGCGAGGAGGAAAGCAGCGCGGCGGCCCGCCTGTAGCTGGTGCTCAGGCGTAGCGCGCGCGCAGCAGCTGCAGCATGGCCAGGTTCAGCTGCCACTGGTCGACAGTAGGCTGGCCGGTGTAGGGCAGCGTTTGCAGATAGGGCGCCGGGCCGAATTCCGGCGTCATGGTCAGCACGCCGGCGCCGGCGGCGCGGCGCAGTTCCACGATGCGGTCCCACCACTGCAGGTGCGCCTGCAGCGCATCCGCCGCCTCCGGCGCGCGGAAGTCCGCCACCTGCGGCCCTTGCGCATGGCCCACGCGGGCATGGATGTGGCGCACATGCGGCAGGGTGGCGGCCAGCGTTTCCGGCTGGTCTTCCAGCAGCGATTCGCAGGCGCAGCACCAGTGCGACAGGTCCGCCGTCAACTGCAACTGCGGCAGCTTGTCCAGATAGGGTAGCAGCAGCATCGGATGCCCGCTGAAACGGCTGCGGTGGATTTCATGCACGATGGGCACGCCGTGCTCCAGCGAGATGGCGTCGGCCAGCGCAATCAGTTCCAGGTTCTGCGCCGGGCTGTAGAAGTCCTTGCCGGTGTGGCTGTTGACCAGCACCGGGCGCGCGGCGCAGGCGTTGTGCAGCAGTTCGGCCAGCGCCTTTTTGTGCGCCCCGAACTGCGGGTGGAACACGGTTTCCCACTGCTGCGCAATCAGCGCCAGGCCGGCCTCGGCAATGCGGCGCGTCCAGTCGCCGCGCGCGGCGCCGTCCAGCGGCAGCGACATCTCGATGCCGTCGAAGCCGGCCGCTTGCACCTTGTCGATGAAGGCCTGCGGCGCCAGCCCGTTGCTGCCCCAGTGCGGGGCGAAAATCTTGATCTGCATGTGGTTTTGCCTGTCAGATGAAGCCGCGCACCGGGAAATCGGCGCCGCGCTGTATCCAGTTCTGCGGCGAGTATGCGGTGCGCGCGTCGGTGGCGTGCAGCGTGTAGGCGTGGCGCGACACCGGCGAGCGGTTGGGCGCGCTGTAGTGCGGCAGCAGGCCGTGGAAGCACACCAGGCTGCCGGCCTGGCATTCCAGCGGCACGGCGGTGGAGTCGTCCGGCCACGGCATGGCGTCCAGCTTCTCGACGCGGATATGGTCGCCATTGCGCACGAAGCGCTCGCGCAGCGGCGTGCGGTGGCCGCCCGGCTCGGCCCACAGGCAGCCGTTGTCCAGGGTGGCGTCCTCCAGCGCGAACCAGAACGTGGTCACGCTGATGGGCGTGGTGTCGAAATAAGTGGCGTCCTGGTGCCAGCGCACTTCGCCGCCGATGCCCGGCTGCTTGAAGATGTACATCGACTGCCACACCTGCGCCTCGGCCAGGCCCAGGTCGCGCGCCACGGCCGCCAGTTTCGGGTCGGCCGAGAAGGCGCGGAACACCGGGTCCAGGTCGTGCATGGCGTGGCCGATCTTGTTGATCGACAGCTCCTTGGCCTGCTTCAGCTGGCCGTCCGGGCCGAAGGCTTCTTCCTCGAAGAAGCAGCGGATGGTGTTGTCCGAACGCAGGAAGTACTCGTCGGCCTTCTGCTCCTGGTCCTTGGTGGTGAAGATGCCCTGCGCCACGGTTGGATCGAATTCGTTGACAATGCTGGCGGCGCGTTCGCGCAGCGCGGCGATCTCGTCCAGGCGCTTGAAACCGGGCAGGACGATGTAGCCATCGCGCTCGTATTGCTGTTTTTGTGCTTCGGTCAACATGGCGGGGAACTCCGGAAGGATAGGATGGGAATAGGGAACAGCCATTGTACGGTCGCCCCGGCAGCGTCACAATCCGCAAACGGTTGACACATTGTCGCTAAAATGGAGACAATGCGCCATGGACCAGCTCAGGGCAATGGAAATATTCGTCGAAGTGGCGCGGCTGCGCAGCTTCAGCGCGGCCGGCCGCCGGCTGGGGCTGACGCGCGCCATGGTGAGCAAGCACATCATGCAACTGGAGGACAAGCTGCAGGCGCGGCTGCTGCACCGCTCGACCCGCGAGGTGAGCCTGACCGACATCGGCCAGGCTTACCTGGCGCCGTGCATGGCCACGGTGGCCCAGGCGCAGGAGGCGGCGCATGTGGTTACCGGCGTGCGCGAGGCCGGCGGCGAACTGGCCGGGCCGCTGCGCATCCAGGCCCCGTCCAGCTTCGGCAGCGCCTGGCTGGCGGACGCCGTGGCCCGCTTCAGCCTGCCGCATCCGCGCCTCACGCCGCTGCTCTACGTGGACGACGCGCTGCTCGACCCCATCGAGCACGGCTTCGACCTGACGATACGGGTGGGCGGCATTCCGGACAGCCGCGCGCTGTCGCTGCGCCCGCTGGCGCCGTGCAAGGGCGTGCTGTGCGCCAGCCCGGCCTATCTGGCGCGCGCCGGCCGGCCGGCCGTGCCGGAAGACCTGGCGCAGCACCAGTGCCTGCACTTCAGCCACCTGACCGACGGCGCCACCTGGCATTTCGCGAAAGGGGAGGAGCGCCGCGCCGTGCGCATCAACGCCGCCTTCACCGCCAACAACGGCCTGGTGCTGCACCAGGCCGCGCTGCGCGGCCTCGGCATCGTCTACAGCACCACCTTCCTGGCGTGCGAAGCGCTGCTGTACGGCACCCTGGTGCCGGTGCTGGAGGACTGGGAACTGCCGCTCAACTACCTCAGCGCCCTGTATCCCGCCAGCCGCCAGCCGTCGCCGAGGGTGCGCGCGCTGATCGATTTCCTGGTGGCGGAGTACCAGCCGGTACCGCCGTGGGACAAGGCCTTGCTGGCCGCCTGAGCCAATTCAGGCCAGGCAAACCATCACAGCAGTTCCCACAGCTGCCTGAACTCGGCGCGCTCCAGCATGGCGTGCAAGCGTGTGGCCAGGTCGGGGGCGCTGGCGGCCAGCTGGCCGGTCAGGCGTTCGATGCGGGCCGGGTCGAGGTCGGCCACGGCTTGCTTCAGCGCGCTGCGCAGCTCGTCCGGCAGCGGCGCCAGGTCCGCAGCGAGCAGCGGCGCGTGCGCCGCGGCGGCCGAGGCGGACAGCGGCTCGCGCAGGAAATGCAGGCCGAGCTGCAGTTCCAGCATGGCGAACAGGTCGTCCTGCTCCAGCGGCTTGCGCAGGAAATCGTCGGCGCCCGACTGCAGCGCTTCGCGGCGCTCTTCCTCGAAGGCGCTGGCGGTCAGGATCACGATGCGCGGCTGCTTCAGGCCGGGCTGCTCGCGCACCTGGCGCGTCACTTCCAGCCCGTCCATGTTCGGCATGCGCCAGTCCAGCAGCACCAGGTCCGGCTGCAGCGCCAGGATGCGCTGCAGGCCTTCCACCCCGTCGCGCGCTTCGTGCAGGGCGAAGCCGAGCGGCGCGAGCAGGGTGTGCAGCAGCTGGCGGCCGTCGGCGTTGTCGTCCACCACCAGGATGGTCTTGCCGCGCTCGGATGCCGGCAAGCCTGCCACCCGGTCGCGCGCCTGCGCCGGCGACAGCGCGCCGGGCCGCTGGCGTACCGTCAGCGCGAAGCTGAAGGTGGAGCCGGCCCCGGGCGATGACTGCAATTGCAGGTCGCCGCCCATCAGTTGCACGAACTCGCGGCTGATGGTCAGGCCCAGGCCGGTGCCGGCCTGGCTGGTGGCGCTGCCGGCCTGGATGAAGGGCTGGAAGATGCGGTGCCGGTCGTCCTCGGCGATGCCGGGGCCGGTGTCCACCACGGCGAAGCGCAGCCGCACCGTGTCGCCTTCGGCGGCGCTGCCGCGCACCGACAGCGTGACCTTGCCGTGCTCGGTGAACTTGACGGCGTTGGAGAGCAGGTTGAGCAGCACCTGGCGCAGCTTGGGGCCGTCCGCGAGGATCACCTGCGGCACGCCGGCTGCTTCCAGCTTGAGTGCGATGCCGTGCTGGGCGGCGCGCAGGCGCAGCATGCCCAGCACCGAATCGAACAGGCTGTGCAGATCGACCGGCAGCAGCTGCAGTTCGGTGCGGCCGGATTCGATTTTCGACAGTTCCAGGATGTCGTTGATGAGCGTAAGCAGGTGGTGGCCGGAGCGGTTGATCATGGCCAGCTGCTCCTTTTGCGGCTCGCCTACGTCCCTGTCGTTCTGCAGCAATTGCGAGAAGCCGATGACGGCGTTGAGCGGGGTGCGCAGTTCGTGGCTCATATTGGACAGGAACACGCTTTTGGCATGGCTGGCGGCCTCGGCGCGGCTGAGCGCCACCGACAGTTCGGCGGTGCGTTCGCGCACCAGTTCCTCCAGGTGGGCGCGGTGGCGGCGCAGCTCGTCTTCGGCTTGCTTGCGCTCGGTGATGTCTTCCACGCAGCCTTCGATGTAGGCCAGCTGCCCGGTATCGGGGTCGGCAACGGGGCGCGCCACCACATTGACGTACATTTCCTTGCCGTCGCCGGGACGGCGCATCAGCACGGCGGTGCGGCGTGAAATGCCGCCGTCGCGTTCCATGTCTGCCTGCCAGCGCAGGCGGCTGGCGGGGTCGGCGTACAGGTCGAGCACGTTCTGGCTGCGCACCTGCTCGCGGCGCTGCACGCCCAGCAGGCGCATGCCGGCGTCGTTGATTTCGTCCAGCATGCCGTCGCGGTTGGTGCGGAACAGCGGGATGGGCACGTCTTCGTACAGGTTGCGGTAGCGCCGCTCGCTTTGCTCGAGCGCCCGTTCGCGCGCGGCCAGCTGGTCGGCCATGGCGTGCAGCTGGTCGAAGGAGTTTTGCAGCCGTCCGGCCATGTTGTTGAAGGCCTGCCCCAGCTCGCCCAGCTCGGCCAGCCGGCTGACCGGCACGCGCTGGCTGAGGTCGCCCGCCGCCATGGCGCCGCTGGCGCGCGCGATGCGGCGGATGGGCGCCGTCACCATGGCCGACAGCAGGCTGGCGGCCACCAGCGACAGCAGCAGGGCCACCGCCACCACCATGGCGGACTGGCTGTTGCCGGCGCGGACGCCGTCCTGGTACCACGCTTGCGGCATGGCGGTGAGCAGCAGCCAGTCGTGGCCGCCGTTGCGGTCCAGGTAGGGCGTGGCCTGCAGCAGCCAGCGTTCGCGCGACAGCGGCTTGCTGGTCAGCACGTCAAAGTCCAGCTGCAGCGGCGCCTGGATGGCCATGTAACTGCCGGCGCGCGTGAGCAGCGCTTGCAGCGCGGCCTGCGCCACCGGGTCGGCGGCGCCGCCGGCCTGCTGCGCGGCAGGCCGGGAGCGCGCCACCACGCGTCCCAGCCGGTCGATGACGATGGCGCGGCCATGGCCAGCCAGCGGCAGGCCTTGCAGCATGCCGGCCAGCTGGGCCGCGTCGGCAGGCTCGCGCGCCGGGGCCGGGCTGCCGGCGGCCTGGCGCGCGGCCAGGTAGTCGTCCAGCCGCAAGTTGATGTTGTCGGCGATTTCCTGGTGCAGGCGCGTGGCCAGCTTGTCGGCCGAGGTTTCCGCGCTGCGCAGCGTGAGGAAGGCGGTGGCGCCCACCAGCAGCAGGACCAGTGCGATGAAAGGCGCAGCCAGCAGGGCCGGGATGGGCACGCCGCCGTCGCCGGCGCCGTCCGCTTGGCCGCCGGTAGCCGCGCCGGCCCAGCGCCATGCCGGCTGGCCGAAGGCGCGTTCCTGCACATGGCGCGGCACGTCGGCCCAGAACATGCCGCAGCGCCGCGCCAGCGGCAGTGCCAGCAGCATGGCGAAGGGCGCCAGGGCCCAGGTGACCAGGGTGGTGAACGCCAGCGCCGGGGTCACGCTGCGGTAGGCCAGCTCGGGCGTGAACTGGGGCGAGGTGATGTAGCCCCACAGCAGCGGTTCGATGGCCATGAAGGCCAGCACGAACAGCGCGTACCAGCCCCAGGTGCGGGCGCGGCGGAAGTCGGGATCGCGCCCGATCAGCTGGTGCGCCAGCCAGAAGCAGGCCGGATTGATGAAGTAACCGAACAGCCAGTCGCCGAGGAAGGCCGGCGGCACGCCTTCGACCAGGTCGGACAGGCCGTAGGCGAAGGGCGCCGCCAGCAGCGCCGGATAGCCGAACAGCACGATGCACAGGAAGACCGACAAGTCCTTCAG
The DNA here is from genome assembly GCF_001425045.1 of Massilia sp. Root351. Taxonomy (GTDB): domain Bacteria; phylum Pseudomonadota; class Gammaproteobacteria; order Burkholderiales; family Burkholderiaceae_D; genus Rugamonas. The sequence goes on from NZ_LMDJ01000007.1 coordinate 108,922, forward strand.
CGATTCGAAGGTTTGCGCGCCCGGCACCAGCACGATGGACGAGCCCAGGTAGCCGGTGATGAACACCATGGCGAAGGTGAAGACGGCGGCGATCAGCGCGCGGCTGTTCCAGCACTGGCTGGTGCGGCCCGGCGCCCAGCGCCCGCCGGCGCGGAAGGTCACGCCGCCATAGGCGCACAGCATCAGCGCGATGCCGATCAGGTAACCCAGCCGGCCCCACACTTCGAGCAGGCTGAGCGGAATCTGGTTGAACAGCGCTTCCAGCATAGTAATCACTGCGTGCATGAGCTCCGTTCCCGATGTGTATGCCCTTGGGCCTGGCCCTTAAACCTGCCAGGCGCCGTCCCGGTAGACCGCTTGCTGGTCCAGCCAGACCGCTTCGGTCACGGCGAACACGTCCACATGATAGCGCGCATCCTTGCGCTTGAACTGCGGTTTCTGGTATTGCCCGTGCTTGGCGCCCAGCGACAGGTGGATGCCGCACATGCGCTCGAAGGTGCCGATGTCGTTGACCAGGCAGTGGCGCGAGAACGCGCGGTTCATGCCGAAGCCCAGTTCGCGCAGCCACACTTCGCCTTCGTGGGCGCGGATGATGGCCAGCATGTTGTCGAATTCGGGCGTGGAATCGATGGCGCCGGTGACCCGGCCCTGCTCGACGATCATGGTGATCGGCTTGGCCGGGTGGTTCACGTGGAAGGAGGTGTCGCCGAACACGAACACGCGCACCCGGCCGCTGACCGCTTCCAGGTCCTGCGCTTCGGTGAACACTTCGCCGATGGGGAACTGGCCGCCGACGTTGTTCATGTCGCGGTAGTCGCCGATATTGAGCTTGGCCGGTTCCAGCGGCGAGTCGAAGCGCAGCAGCGCGCCGTCGCCGCTGTCCACCACGGCCGACTGCGCGGCGTCGATGCGCGCCTTCAGGGCGCGGCCCACGCCGCGGTAGTAGGCCGGGTCGTAGGCCAGCGAGGCGATGTAGTGCAGGCCCTGCTCGCCGGGCATGCGCGACAGGTGCACATGTTCGATCACCTTCAGGCCGCGCTTGAACAGTTCGATGCGGATGCGGAACGCTTCCAGCCGGAAACTGGTGGACTGGATCAGCACCACCAGGTCGTCCCGGCCCAGTTCGGCGAACGCGGCCAGCACCTGGTCCGGGGCCACGGTGTCGAAATCGATGAAACGGCCGTCCGGCAGGGCGCGGCGGTAGGCTTCGGTCAACGCCTGGTTCAGCTCGCAGCGCCGGTCGTGCACCACCAGCGCGCGCTGCGGCGGCGCGTATTCGATGGCCATGGCCAGCAGGTCGGCGACGTTGCGGGCGGCCGTGTCGACGGCGGCTGCGGGCATGGCGCCGGCCGGGGCGGGGGAGGCGGAAGGCGGGAGATCGGACAACTGTGTCATTTTTTAATCAGAAGTAATACATATTGGAGGCAGGAGCATTATATGCCTTGCAATTTCCTTGTACAGCGCAGGGGAGGCGCGTAAAATCGTTGGAATATAGCCGGACGGCAACTTATAGATCCGGTGTCACACTACAGGCCAGGAGGCAGCGATGAGCTCAGTGAAGGGAATGGATTTGCCGCTGGAACGGCCTGACGATGGCGACGGACGGGCGGCGCTGTTCGTGCCGACCACGGCCATCAAGGAAGAAGTGCTGCAAACGGTGCGCAAGGGCGCAGCCATCGTCGGGTTCGGCAACCATGACCGCACCTTGACCATTTATTACGAGAGCAACCGCTTCGCCGAGCCGACGCTGGCGAAATGGGAGCAGAAGGCGCGCAAGTGCTTCGAGCGCCTGCTCGACAACCTGCCGACCACCAGCAAGATGGTCAGCAAGCCGGAGAACTTCGAGCAAGTCGGCTATATCAGCAGCAAGGGCATCGTGATCCGCCGCATGGACGCGCTGAACCGCTGGCTCGAGTACTCGGACGCGATGGACAGCGCGCCCGGCGGCGAAACCGTGGCCTTCGCGCCGCCGCCGCCGCCCAAGAAGATCGTGGCCGAGTAGGTCCTGCCTCCCGGCCCGCCCGCTACACCACCATGATGCTGGCCTGCGCCTTCAGCGGGCAGGGCAGCGTGTCGTCGAAGGTGATCGCGACGGCGCTGGCCACGAAGAAGCCGCCGATGTGCTGCGCGGCGATTTCCGGCGGCGTGCCCGGCTTGGTCAGGTTCACGTCCTGCGCGAACAGGAAAAGGCGCCACATGCCATAGACGGTTTGCTTGAACTTGAGCAGGATGCGGTAGGCCAGCTCCAGGTTCAGGCTGCCCGCGTAGACGCCGTCGTTGGCGCCGGGGTCGAAGCCCAGGCCGTCGTCGGTGAGCGGGACGATGAAATTCAAGCCCTGCGGCGCCTGGAAGATGGCGAAGGAATACAGGTCGGTGCCGTGGAACAGGCTGCCGTCCTCGCGGTGGAACCTGGCGCGCACCCACAAGGGACTGAAGGCTTGCACCTGCGGCGGCGTTTCCACGTCCACCGCGCCGGCGGTATGGATGTTGGTCTGGGTTTCCGTCACGCTGTGGCTGTAGGTGGCGCCGGTGGTGATGCGCTGGTAGGTCCAGCTGACGTCGGTGGCGTAGGGCACGCCGGCATTGGGCGCTTCCAGCATGGTCCATTCGGCCACCACGCGTTCGCCCACGGTCAGTTCGCCGGGGGCCGGCGCCGTGGCTTCCTGGCCGCGCCAGAACGGGTCGGCCGCGTCCGAGCAGGCCACGGCGATGGCCACCGAGGCGATGGCCGAGGCCACCCCGGCCACCGTATATTCCGGCTGGCCCGAGGCGGCGCCGTCCAGCGAGCAGCAGGTGACGCTGGGGTCGGTTTCCTCGACGCTGCCGCCCACGCTGAAGCTGGCCTTGCCCGCCCCCAGCGCGGCCGCGATGATGGCCACCAGCGCGGCGATGATGGCGATGATGATGGCGAGGATCTTCCACCACGGGTCGGCAAAGGGCAGCTCGCCGTGCACGCCGGCGAAGGGCGGATTCGGCACCCACACCATGGTCAGCCCGGTCGGCACCACGGGGCCGCCGCCGGGCGGACAGATGCACTCTTTGCCATCCGGTCCGGTCTGGCCCCAGCGCCTGCCGGGCAAGTGGCCTTTCAGGCCGGACACCGTCAGCGTGCCTTCCTGCACGGTGCAAGTGTAGGTGTTGTTGACGGCGTCGAAACGGGTTTCCGAGACGAAGATTTGCTGGATCGAGCGGCGCGCGGTAAAGCCGTCGGCGCGCGCCAGGATGCTGACCAGCGGCTTGCCGGGGCTGGCGTGCTGGAAGTCGGCGTCCCACATCACCTGGATGGCGGCGCCGGCCGGGATGCTGGCGAAATGGAAGGTGCGCGCTACCGGCGCGATGCCGGGGTCGCCCACGCTTTCCAGCCACACGGTGACGTTGGTCAGTTCGCTGGAGGACAGATTGGTGATGTGGGCGGCAATGCGCAGGCCATAAATGGCGTTGTCGAAAATACCGTCCGGCAGCATGATGCTGGTGACCGGCTCAATCGCGAACGGGCGCGTGAGCACCTGCATGGGGGTAGCGCTCATTTTTTCTCTCCTTGCCCTGGGTTGGGCCGAGCCACGACATAACTGACGCCGCCCACCACCTTGCCCTGGCTGCGTTCGATGATGTGCACCAGCTGGTACTGGCCGGGGCGCAGGCCGTCCGCGCTGAAGGCGGCGTACACGGCGGCGGCCATGCCGCGCCGCAGGTTCACGCGCAGGCCGCGGCCGCCGTGCCTGCCGTAGTCCGCGCCTTCCGGTTCGCCGCTGTGGACGGCGCCGCTGCCGGCTGCCGCGCCGCCGGGCCGGGCCGCGCCGCCCGCCGCGCCCATGTCGTCTTCCACCACGCCGGGTTCCTGCTCCAGCGTCTCGTCGCCGCCGACTTCGGAGCCGGCCGCGTAGGTCTTGGACATGCTCACCGCCAGTACTTGCTCCTGGCCGCCCTGCCGGCCTGCTTCACCGCCGCCAGTGCCCGCGCTGTCGCCGCGGTCAGGCCCATGCCGGTGCTTGCCGCCGCAAACCGGCTCCAGGCTCAGTTCCACCTGCACGGAGCGTTGCGGCGCCGGCCGCAAGTCCAGCTTGTCCAGGCCCAGCAGCGCCATTTGCCGCTGGTCCAGTTCGCCGCCGTATTCCACGCTGATGAAGGCTTCCTTGTCCTGGCGCGGCAGGGCGCGCACGCTGATCACCATGGCTGCCGCCAGCATGCTGGCCATCAGCACGGTGATGTTGCGCTGCGCGATCTGGTCGTGCGCGGGCGGGTCGAACACATAGCCGTTCGGCAGCGGATCGGGTATCGGGTTGCTGTCGCCAGGGCTGTGCGCCACGGCCAGCAGGCATTCGTGCCCGCCGTTGACGATGACCGGCACCCAGGGCACCAGGCACAGCACGTCCTGCCCGGCCGGGTCCAGGTCCAGGTCCACGAAGGCCGAGCCGATCGGATTGGCGGTGCCGACCACCACCTGGGCGCTCGGGTCGGCCCAGTAGAAATCGATGCGGGTGCCGTTGGCAACCGTGTTGCCGCTGTTGACGGCGTGGGCCCAGAGGTAGGCCGGCTGGCCGGCCACCGGCGTGCCGGGCGCGCCGTTCGGATCGGCGCCGGGCACGACCCAGATATCGGTGCTGGCCCACCAGTATGGCGAACCGTCGCGGATGGTGATGTGAGCAGGCATGACAGTCCTTTCGGAAGCAGTGCGGGAAGACCCCGCTGTCCAGCTTATGCCGCTGGCTGGGCGGCAATTTGATGCATATCAGACTCTGGCGTCTGCTTTGCGCAACCCGCTTGCGGAAGTCTTAGTGTTGCTGTAAGGCATGTGCTATGTTTGAGTGACGGGCAGCAACGATCTGTCCGCGCCTATCCCCAAGGAGACGTTTTATGATGAAACATGCATTCCAGGTCCTGTTTGCCGCCGTGCTGGCCTTGTCCATCGGTGGCGCCGCCCGCGCGCAGGACGCCGCCCACCGCGGCACAGCCGACGAGGCGGTGGCCATGGTGAAGAAAGCCGGCGCCTACATGGACAAGAACGGACGCGACAAGGCCATTGCCGCCTTCAACGACCCGAAGGGCGAATTCATCAAGGGCGATCTGTACGTCTTCATGTTCGGCACCACGGGCGAGCAGCAGGGCGTGGCGCTGGCGCATGGCCAGAACGCCAAGATGGTCAACAAGAACCTGACCGAGCTGAACGCCGGCGGCGTGTTTCCCATCAAGGAATTCCTGAAAGTGGCCAACAGCCCGGCCGGCAAGGGCTGGGTCTCGTACAAATGGCCCAATTCGGTGAGCAAGAACATGGAAGACAAATCCACATATATCGAGAAATTCGGCGATGTGCTGATAGGCGTCGGCATCTACAAATAGTCTGCCGCGAAAGTTCGGCTAAAATCCGCGATACAGCGCAATACGCCCCAGTAAAATGGGGCGTATTTTTTTGTGGTGTCTTGCCCGAACCGCAAGGCGCTGCGTTATGATGCAAAGAACAACTTGAGCTTGCCCAGGCGGAGCTCAGGTTCCGCAAGCGGATTAATTCGAGCACATACATGGCATACAGGTGGGAGACTTCCGACAGCGTCTGGCTGGAGGACGATGAAAGTGGGCAATTTCAGCTGGCGTCCAGCCAGGGCTTAAGCCGCATCGAGTGGCAGGCGCAGGCGCGCAGCCGCCTGCCGGACGTGGCGCAGCTATTGGGCGCGTCGCTGCCTGCGGGCTGCGCGCACGCGGCCATCTATCCGCAAGGCTTTGCGTACTGTCCGGAATGCGGCGCGGCGCTGCAGGCGTGCGCGCCGGCGGCGCAGCGCCTGCCCGCGTGGTGGGGGCCGAGCACGGCGCCGCTGCCGGTGAACGAGGCGCCGCTGCCGCGGCATGCGCCGCACGGCCTGCCGCTGACGGCGCTGCCGCTGGCGGCCAGCCTGGAATCACGGCCGCCGGAGCCGGAAGTGGGGCAGGCCGAATTGAAGATCCCGGCGCCGCCGAACGCGGTCTGCATGTTCGCGGCGGCGGACTTCGGCTTTGCCGCGCAGCGCTTGCTGGCGCTGGCTTACACCCGCAACGTGCTGCAGTACTGGGACCCGGCCGCCGCGCGCTGGCACGTCATGACGTGCGAAGATCATCTGGCGGACCTGAGCTTCAGCGCGTCGGCCTACGCCTGGCTGCCGGCGCATGGCGGCGCGCGGCGCGGCGAGGTGGCGCTGGTGCCGTCGGGACAGGGGCTGGTGCGGCTGGTGATCAATCCGGTCAGCGAGAGTTTCCATACTGAAGTGGTGCTGTCGGCCCGGCTGGCCAGTTCGCCCGGCATGGTGGGGCGGCGCATGGCCTGCCTGATCGCGGCCCCCGCCGGCGTGCGCCTGTGGACGGCCGATGCCGAGGGAGCGGACGGAGAGACGCTGGAGATTGCGGCGGAACCGGGCACTTCGGCGGCGCCTGATGCGATCCCGGACCCGGATGCGGAGTCCGCAGGGCGGGTTGATCACCCGCCGGCCGCCGGCGGCGCGGTTCCGGCCGAAGGCTGGTCGCGCCCCTTGAGCTACGACGGAAAACTGATCTGGCTGCACGCGCAGGGCCATCTGCAATGGCGTCCCGGCAGCGCGCCGCAATGGCTGCCGTGGCCTGCGGACTGGGCGCCGCGCCTGCAGCTGGGCGCGCCGGCCCGCAGCCGCGACGGCCGCCTGTGGCAGATCGGCCATCACCAGGGCCAGGGCTATTCCTTCCGCGAGCTGGGCGTGGCGCAGGCACAGGAACACGCCTTGCTGGACGGCGCGCGGCTCGGCTTCGGCACGCTGCTGTTCCGGCGCGGCCACCAGGTCAAGAACGAACCGTGGGACGTGGAGAACGTGGAAGACCAGAGCCGCGATTCGGCGCTGGTGCTGCCGCTGCTGGAAAACGTCAGCAGCACGCGCAGCCAGCCCACCGGCCTGGTGCTGCGCATGGAGCGCCCGCCCGCCAAGGCCGAGGACGCGCTGGGCGGCGCGGTGATCCAGCGCACCCTGATCGAATGGGTGGGGCAGCGCAACGTGATCCTGGACGAGGCGGTGCGGCTGTCGCATCCGGGCGACTGCCAGCCCTTCGTGTACCACGATTGCCTGTGGCTGCACCACCCGAGCTGGAACGAGATTCGCGGCTGGCACTTGAAAGCGCTGCCATGATGCGGCTGGCCTTGCTGCGGCCCTCGCTGCGACCGGCGCCGTGCGCCGCGGCGCTGGCGTTGGCTTGCGCGTTGACTTTGCCGGGCGCGGCGCTGGCCGCGCCGGTGTCGCACGTTTTCCTGGTGCAGAACTCCGGCTGGATGGAGCCGTTCTACACCGACCCCGCCTCGCCGTACAAGGCGCTGGTGACGGAAGTGGTGCTGGCCGCCATCCAGCCCGGCGATGCGCTGGTGCTGGCCGCCTTCAACCAAAGCCTGCCCGGTGCGCCGTCGCCCAAGGCGCTGCTGGCCGCGCAGGTGAACGACAAGCCGCAGCGCGCCGCCGTGGCGGGCGCGCTGGCGCCGTTGACGACCGCTAAAAAGCCCGGCAGCAGCGCCCTGGCCGACACCGACCTGGGCGAGGCGGTCAGCGCTTCCATCGCCACAGCGCTGGGCGGCAAGCCGGGCCTGATCTGGCTGTTTACCAATAACAAGAACAGCCCGAACAACGACCAGGCCACCGCGCAGCGCAACCGCGAATTTTATGAACTGATCCACCACGGCGGCAGCATCAAGAAGGCGCTGGCCTTCCCGTTGCACATGCCGGTGCAGGGCCGCTACAGCGCCAACGGCATGATGATCTACGTGTTCGCTATCGGCGACGAAGGGGCGCGCGGACTGGATGCGCTGCTGGGCGCCGGCCGCCTGCAGAAGGTCATCACCGAGCCGCCGGCACGCCTCAAGCCGCTGGACCAGGACACCGTGCGCCTGTACCCTGCGAAAGTGGAGAATGTGCCCGGCGTGGCGTTTTCCACCCAGCCCAACGGCATCCTGCGCGCCGACATCGATGCCGGCGCGTCCGCTGCCGCCGCTGCCGGGGCCGGCGGCACGCCGGACGCGCGCATCCAGTGGCGCCTGGAGAACACCATCTATCCGTACACCATCACCAGCGCGCGCCTGGCCGCGCGCTCCGTGCTGGCCGGCGCCGAGAAGCCCATCGTGCTGGGCGCCGGCACGGTGAACGGACTGGCGCCCGGCAAATCGCAGCCGCTGTCGTCCACCATGCAGCTGCCGGTGGCGCACTTGCCGGGCAAATGGTCGCTGGAAGCGGTGAAGGCGGCCGGTTCCGCAGCTGTGCTGCCCGGCGCCATCGAAGTGCAGCTGAGCGAGCAGAAGCTGGAACTGTCGCAAGCCTTCCGCGAGCGCATGGCCAAGCTGTTCCCCGGCGATCCGCTGCCCGACATCTTCACCCCGCCCAGCCAGGTGCAAGGCTCGCGCGCGGTGCTGCCGCTGGAGGTGCGCATGCAGTTCGGCGTCGCGCCCTTGCTGGCGCTGATCGGCGGCCTGGCGGCGCTGCTGCTGGCCGGCTTCGGCGCGGTGATGGCCGCCACGCGCCCACGCAAGGTGCAGGTCACCGTGGAAGGCGAATTGCGCACGCTGCACGTCAAGGCCGGCAACAGCCAGCCGCTGTTCGACAAGGCCGGCAACAAGGTCGCTGTGCTCAACACCAGCTTATTTGGAAACACGCTGACGGACCTGCGCGAAGGTGCGCAGGTCCGCCTCGGCCGCTAACTGCTTACATCGAGGATCAACCAGAATGCAAAACAATACCGACCCAGGCTTCAAGATCCCCGGCAACCAGGCCGACCCGAACGCCAAGCCGCCGGCCGAACCCACGCTGTCGCCGGTACCGCCCGGCGCCGCACCGGCCGCCACTGCTCCCGGCGCGCCGGGAGCCGCAGGCGCACCGATCGAGGTGGCGCCCGTGCAGGGGGCGCCGGCGACGGACACCTCCACGCGCGATCTGGCCATTGGCGGCGCAGTGTTCCTGGTGCTGCTGATCGTGTTCTTCTTCGCCCGCAACGCCTACAGCAACCACCTGGTGCGCCGCCGCGTGGCGCCGTCCTCGGCCGACACGGCGGGCTGGCTGATGTTCTTCGGCCTGGCCTTCATGAGCGCCGCCGCCGTGCTGGCCATTCTGAACGCCGGCAAATTCCTCACCGTGGCCATCACCGGCACCTTGCTCGTCCTCGGCATCGCCTCGCTGGCGGGCGCGCTGGTGACGGGCCGCCGTTAAACCAGGAGCCCAGGAGAGACCATGGCAGAATTCCAGAACAACGGCAGCGGCGCCAGCAAAAAGGCCGAACTCAAGGTAGACCTGCGCCCCACGCTGTTCATCGGCGCGGGCGGCACCGGCATGGAAGTGATGATGCGCATCCGCCGCCGCATCCTGTCGGCGGTGTGGAACCGCCGCCACCCCACGCGCGTGGAAGCCATCGGCCAGTTCCCGGTGGCGCGCTTCCTGCACGTGGACCTGGACAGCGGCGCCGTGATTGACGAAGGCAAGTCGCAGCGCAGCGACCCGTGGTACGAGCTGGTGAAACTGAGCGACGAGGAACGCCTGGTCGAATCGATCGACCTGCAGCAGTACCATGAGTCCGACGACAGCCTGGCGCGCTTCCCGCTGATCGAAAGCTGGATGCCGCTGCGGCCGAAGAAACTGCGCTCGTTGGGCATCGACCCGTCCAAGGGCGCAGGCCAGATCCGCGCCGTGGCGCGGCTTTACCTGTACGACAAATACCCCAAGCTGCGCGGCCGCATCAAGGGCGCGCTGAACTTCCTGAGCAGTAACGCGGGCAACGAGCGCAAGGAAAACTACCAGCGCCTCGGCCTGCAGGTGGACACGTCCAAGTTCCGCATCGTCGTCATCGGTTCCAACGCCGGCGGCACCGGCGCCGGCACCGCCATGGACCTGGGCTGGATCGCCAAGGCCATCGCGCGCCAGGAAGTGTCGGACAGCCAGGTGGACCTGGTGATGTTCATGCCGTCCGGTTACGCCAAGGCCAACAAGGAGCGCACCGAAGCCAACGCCTATGCCACGCTGATGGAGCTGGAAACGGCCATGCGCGACATGAACGCGCAGGTGCGCTGGGCCGACCCGGACAGCCTGACGGGCCGTGGCGCGCCGTTCGACGACGTGTATTTCGTCGATACCGCGAACTTGGCCAACAAGGCCACGCAGGACGTGAAAGACGTGTACCAGATGGTGGCCGATTCGCTGTTCGAGGACTTCGCCTCGGCCGATTTCGCCAACCGCAAGCGCTCGGTGGCGGTCAACCAGCAGCAGCACAAGCTGGGACCGTTCAACCCGCGCGTGCCGGAGCAGCGCTTCGGCGACATGCGACTGTCCTATTCCAAGGTCTATTCTGCCTTCGGCCAGGCCGTGCTGGACACGCAGCAAAGCCTGCGCGAAGACATCCGCGCCTACGAGCTGGCAGGGCTGATGGTGAAAGCCTTCTTCGGCCTGCTGGGCAGCGATGGCAGCAAGGCGCGCCGCGCCGGCGATCAGGAACGCGACGTCTTTATGCGCGAGCAGATGGCGATGTCCGAACACCCGTTCGACGAGTTCCCGGATTTCAAGAAGGGCACGGTGGACGTGGCGCCGTTCCAGGAATACGCGCTCACCGACCAGCTGTTGATGGACAAGGATGAACGCTCGCTGCTGGAGCGCGTCGAGAGCAAGGTGCAGCTGGAGATCGACCGCATCATGGGCGACTACGAGCTGAAACAATGGCGCGAGAAGGTGGCCGAACTGCTGCCGCACCTGGAGCGTGACGCCATCCGCGAGGCCGGCGCCACCGCCGAGACCAGCGAGGACCGTCTGAAGCGCCACACGGCCGAACTGCTGCAGCGCCTGAAGGGCCGCGCGCGCGAGCAGCTGTATGCGCTGCTGGACGACCGCAAGCAGGGCGGGCTGGAGTTCGTGCTGTCGCTGCTGGAGCAGATCAAGGCGCGCATTTCGCAGCGCGACCTGGTGCACATGGAACGCAACGGCAAGCGCTATCGCGACATCCGCGACGCGCTGCGCACGCGCCAGGTGGAGGAATCGCTGAACAACCTGTCGCAGGCAGCGGCCAAGATGTTCGGCAGCGAGGCGCAGTCGCGCGAAGTGATGGCGCACCTGAAGCGCGACATCGCCGACTATCTGCGCTTCCATATGCTGGCGGTCGCGGCGGGGCAGTCGGTCGAGCTGCTGCGTTCCATGTCGGCCTGGCTGGGCGACACGCAGTCGGTGGACGAGCAGGGCCAGGCGGTGTGGAGCGGCATCGCCGGCGAACTGCAGGAGGGGCGGCGCTGCGTGGAAGCCATGCTGGGTGCGGTGGACCAGCGCATTGCGCAGCTGCGCGCCGACGCGCAGCACGAACACGCCACCTACATGAAGCTGGCCAGCGACACGGTGCCGGAGGCGGTCAAGCTCACCGGCGACATCAGCGTATGGAGCGAGGAAGTACTGCTGGAGTTCGGCGGCTCGGCGCGCCTGTTCCCGCAGCTGGGCGACGAGAAGCTGCGCTCGGCGCTGTTGCTCAAGCTGTTCCGCCGCGCGCAGACGCAGTTGAGCAGTGAACAGCTGGACCAAGGCCAGTCGCCGCCCGACCCGCTGCTGGAGCGGCTGATGGCGATGTCGCCGCAAGAGCGGCAGCACACCTTCAACGAATGGATACGCAGCGCCATGCCGTGGGTGAATGCGCGCTTCTCGGCCGAGTTCACGCCCAACGCGGACCAGTTCAAGTGCTTTATCGGCGTGGGCGATGCCAATGCATGGCGCAAGCTGGAGGCGGAGATCAAGGCGGCGGTGCCGACCGGCTTCTTCCACGGCGACCTGGTGAGCATCGTCAACACCGGCATCGGCGGCAGGGCGGTGTGCTACATCGAGCTGTCCGGCGTGCCGATGACGGTGCTGCGCGGACTGCCGACCTGGCGCACTTCGTACCAGATCGAGAATCCCAAGATCCCGACGCACCTGCATTTCGACTCCACGCGCTTCCGCCACCCCATCGCGCCGTCGATGGATGAGCTGAACCGCCTGGCGGACGACTACGAGTGGTTCCTGCAGGCGATTGCGCTGGGCGTCATCAAGCGCAAGGCGGACCTGGCGGACCGCGAGGCGCTGTTCCAGCCGCGCGGCCAGTACCTGTTCGAAGTGGAGCAGGGCTCGGGCGAATGGCTGCAGATCGGCAACGAGTTCGCCATCCGCTCCAACGGTCTGCCAGCCTACTACCGCGACCAGGTGGTCGGCGCGGTGCAGCAGCGCCTGGCCCGCATGGGCGCGCACCAGTTCGTGCTGCTGGCGGCGCTGATGCGCTACTACCAGCACCGGGTGTACCAGCCCAAGCTGGAGGTGGACGAGACGGGCGCCGAACTGCCGTCGCCGTCGCTGCCCAATATTACCGCCAAGCGCCTGCACGACGAGTGGGTGAAGCGCGCGCAGGCCTTGAGCGCCGGCCTGGAGCCGGGAACGGTTGCGTCTGTGGAGCGCGCGCTGGAGTCGCTGGCGGCGTGGAGCGACCCGGTTGCCGGATCGTCCACCGACGCCTACAGCTGGGAAGTGCAGCATGCGGTGGACAAGCGCGTGCTCAAGCCGGAGATGCTCGCCAGCGACGCGGCTGCGGCGCGCGTGCTGGCGCCTGCAAGCGTGGCCCCGCCGGCTGCTGCGGCGGTTTCCGCGTCTTCCTCGCCTTCCGCGCTTCCGGTGGCTGCAGCGCCTGTGGCCATGCGCTACAAGGTGTTCGTCAACAAAACGCAGCAGGGGCCGTACACGCTGCCGGAGCTGGCGCAGCGCATCACGGCCGGTGAAGTGGACGGCAATACCAAAGTGTGGAACATGCAGTGGGTTCCGCGCGTCGACCAGTGGAAGCTGGCCAGCGAGATGCCGGACATCGCGCCGCTGCTTGGCGCCGCGATTCCCGATCCGCATGACGATATTCCCGATCCAGAATAAGGAAGGCTGAGCAGTGGACGTAGTGACGTACCGATGCATCAATAGCGCGTGTGGCCGGGGCTTTCCGCGCCAGGTGAACTTCTGCCCGTTCTGCGGCACCCGGCAAGCCGCTGCTGGCGCGCCGGCGCGCGCGGCTGTGCCGCCCACCGCCCCGCCCACCGCGCCGCCTGCGCGTACCGAGCGGCCGGGCAGCGTGGGCGTGCAAAAAACAGCCAATGTTGCCGGTGCTGCCGGTGTTGCCGGTTCTGCCGAGCCGGCCGCCGCGCGCGAGGCCGGTGCAGGCCATGCCAAAGCCGGGCCGGACGCGGCGCCGGCCGGCGGCGAAGCGCCAAAGATGACGCAGGAGCAGATCGCAGCGGCACAAGCGCGCCTCAACAAGGTGCGCGGCGTGCCGCCTGCCGGTACCGTGCATGCACCACCCACCGGCGGCGCCCGTCCGAAAGCCGGCCCGCCGATGCGGCAACCGATCGGCATCGGCACCTGGGTGCTGGTCGCCATGATCCTGGCCGTGATCTGGTATCTGGCCAAGCCCGCCAACAAGGAAGAACGCATCGCCGAGCGCGTCGCACAAGCCGAGAAGCTCGCCGCGGAATGCAAGCTGGACGACGCGCGCACCGAACTGGCTTCGCTGCGCACCGACAAGGCGCCGGCCGCCCAGATCCGGCGCGTGAACGAAGCCATCAACAGCGCCATTCTCGGCTGCGAGAAGAAACGCCAGCGTGCCAAGGCCTGGGCCGACCTGAAACCCGTGCTCGAGAACGCGGCGCAGACGGGCGCGGTTGCCACCGCCGACGCGCGCCTGTCCGCCTTCACAAAGAAATGGGGGGCTGACGATGATACGCGCGAATGGGACAAACGTCTCGACGGCTTGAAGACCGAGCGGCTGCTGGACGAAGCGGAAGCGTGCCACAAGAAGCCCGACCTGGCATGCATGGAAGCCAAACTGCTGGCTGCGGAAAAGATGCAGCGGGCGGAATTCGAATCCCGCATCCGCTCGCTGCGCGATTCCCTGTCGAAGCTGCTGGAAGCGACTGTGCTGGAACAGAAGGCGCCGCCCGCTGCCAGCCTGCCACCGCCCGCGATAGCCAACCAGCCGCCGCGCGGCGCCGCTGTCGCCCCGCCGCCGCCCGTCATCAGCACGGTTCCTCAGGCCGCACAGGCGGCCCAGCAGGCGCGCAAGATTCTGGCCGACGCGGAACGCGAGCTCAATCAAGGCAATTACAAAGGCGCCATGGACAAGGCCGAAATTTGTGCAACGATGATAGATGTCGGCAACCGCGAGTGCCTGGGCTTGAAGCAGCGTGCTGAGCGCTTGAACCGTGAAATGCTGCGCTGTGTGGCCAGCGGCGCGGACTGGATCAACGATCGATGCCAATAGAGACGGAGGCCTCATGAAACGCACACTCGGCTTCACCCTCATCGCCGCGCTGCTGGCCGGCTGCGCCGCGCCGGAGAACGGCGGACGCTACGGCCAGCGCAATGACGGCGGCGCCGGCAACACCGGGGGCAGCGCCGCGCAAAATGCCGCCACGGGCGCGGCCATCGGCGCGGTGGCTGGCTGCGCGCTTGCCGCGCTGGCCGGCAAGAAATGCGCGCAAGGCGCCGCCATCGGTGCGGCCATGGGCGCCGCCATCGGCTGGACCAGCTACTCGGAAAAGGTGGCCAGCGCGCAGACCGTCAACAACGAAGCGCGGCGCGAAGGGCTGGCCGTGCCCACCAACGAAATCCGCCTCAAGCAGTACGACGTGTTTTCCAGCGCCAGCGTGGCGCGCGCCGGCGGCGATCCGGTGCAGGTGGTTGGCAACATCAAGCTGTACGGCCAGTCGCAGCGCGTGCCGGAAGTGGTGCAGAGCATGACGCTGCTGAAAGCCAACGGCGAGAGGGCGTCCGACAAGCCGCAGATCGCGCGCGTGGAGCGCATCGATGGCGCCGGCCACTACCGGGCGGTGGGTGTCTACAAGATCCCGCGCGGCATGGAGCAGGGCCAGTACACCGTGCAGAGCGTGCTGCTGCTGGACGGCCGCGAGGTGGCACGCCGCACCGCCATGTTCCAGGTGGCGCAGTCCGCCGCCCCGGCGCTCGCGCAACGCTGACGCAAGCGGAACCGCGACCGCAGCCGCATCAGCCCCGGCGCTACAGTTCGTCCAGCCGTCCGCGCAGCGCATCGGCCCGCGTGCGCAGCGCCTGCACGTCGGACGGCGCCATCTTGCGCAGCTGCGGATACACCATGCCGATGCGTGGATTGCCGGCCAGTTTGGCCTCGTTGCCCGCAAAAAAATCCCAGTACAGGGCATTGAACGGGCAGGCCGACTCGCCCGTCCTGTCCTTCCGGTCATAGCGGCAGCCCTTGCAATAATCGCTCATGCGGTCGATATAAGCGGCGCTGGACACGTAGGGCTTGGTGGCCAGCATGCCGCCGTCGGCGAACTGGCTCATGCCCAGCGTGTTGGGCAATTCCACCCACTCGAACGCGTCGATGTACACGCCCAGGTACCATTCATGCACCTGCTGCGGATCCAGCCCGGCCAGCAGCGCGAAGTTACCGATCACCATCAGCCGATGGATGTGGTGCGCGTGCGCATGCTGCAACGAGTCGCCGATGGCGCTTGCCAGGCAGCGCATGCCGGTCTGTCCGGTCCAGAACCATTGCGGCAGCGGCAGCGCGTGCCCGAACACATTCTGCTGCCCATAGGCGGGCATCTGGCTCCAGTAAACGCCGCGCACGTACTCGCGCCAGCCCAGCACCTGCCGGATATATCCCTCGGCCGAGGCCAGCGGCACGCGGCCCTTGCGCCATGCCTGTTCCACTGCTGCCACCACTTCGCGCGGGTTCAGCATCTTCGTGTTGAGCGCGAACGACAGCAGCGAATGGAACAGCCGTGAAGCGCGGCTGCTCATCGCGTCCTGGAACTCGCCGAAATGCGGCAGCGCGTGTTCGATGAAGCCATCCAGCTGCTGCAAGGCTTCCTGCCGGTTCTGCGGCCACCTGAACTGCGCGGCGTGCGGCTCGCCGAAGCTGCGCGCGCCGCACGCTTCGATTTCTTGCCACAGCGCCGAATGGTTGTGGCAAGGACGGGTATCCTCCGGCTCCGCCGGCGTGCCGGGCCAGGACTTTCGGTTGTCGTGGTCGTAGTTCCACTTGCCGCCCTCGGGCTTGCCTGCCGCGTCCATCAGCACGCCGTGTTTGACACGCATGGTGCGGTAGAAGTGCTCCATCAGCCATTGCTTGCGGCCTTCGAACAGCTCGGCGGCCTCGTCGTGGCGGGTATAGAAGTGTTCGCTATCGGCCATGCGGCTGGGGATGGGCAGATTGCGCGCGTAGCGTGCCAGCTGCTCGTCAAGCCGCCACTCGTCCGGCATCTGGTACTCGAATTCGCTGGCGCCGAATTGTTCGATGGCGTCGTCGAGGTTGGCGGGCAGCGATTGGCGGTTGCGGGCGTCGCCGATCTTCAGGTAGTGCACGCGGTGGCCCTGCGCACGCAACTGGCGCGCCAGCTCACGCATGCCGGCGAAGATGGCGATGATCTTCTGCGCGTGGTGCAGCACATAGTCGGTTTCCTGGCGCACCTCCATCATCACGTAGAGGACGTCGTCGTGCCGGTGCCGGAACCAGCTGTGTTCCGGGTTGAGCTGGTCGCCCAGGATCAGGCGCAGGGTGGTGGTCTGGTGCATACCCGGACTCTAGGCCACCCGGTCCGCCGCGTCCAGCGGCCGCCAGCAGTGCGGCGGTTCAAACGCGGGTCGGCATGCCGGGCTGCGTCAGCGCAGCCTCAGATAGGAGCGCAGTCTGCGGGTGGTCCAAAGGCGCCGTGCGGCGAGCAGCAGCAACGCGCTGGCCGTCGCGATGGCGAGCAGGTAGCTGAAGTCGGCCTTGACACTGCCAATCGGCGTGGTGCGGATATCGGCCCAGCCAACCCAAACGTAGGCGGCCAGCCAGACCGCCACGGCGCCCCATCCGGCGTAAGGCTGCGGCAGTCCCTTCAGGACGACCGCGGCGGCGATCACCAGAGGCAGCTCGGCAAGGATCATCGCATGGCGCCAGACGGGCTGCGCCAATGCAGGTCGCGTACGGCCAGCAGGTGGTAGGCGTGATACACCAAGGCCGCCATGCCCAGCAGGTGGTTGGCGGTCAGCGCGCCGCCGGGACCGGCGCTCGACATCAAATCGATGAAGAAGACGCAGAGGGCGCTGGCCGCCAGGCTGTGCCAGTCGAGTTTGCAGTCGTCCACCACCGACACGCCGCGTTTCAGCAGCGCGTAGCGCCGCATTCTTGCCAGCCAGCCGAGCAGCAGCGAATGCTCCCCGTTGCGGGCGCCGGCACACAGTGCGGGCGGACCGCGCCAGCGCAGCAACAGAGCCGCGGTCAGGGCAGGCCAGCACAACAGGGCCAGCGCCAGCAAGGCGCCTGGCTGCGCGGCGAACGCCGTGTTCAGCATGGCCGGGCCGCCCAGCACCAGCGGCAGGATCACGGCAAAGGCGGCAGCGGGGTGGATCGCGTTGCGCATGCGCGGCATTAGTTCCGATTGCGCCAGTGAATACACGGTGCCCAGGCAGGCAGCAAGCGATCCCAGCGCGCCGGCGCTGAGCCAGTACGGCTTGGGAGCCGGGCGCAGCGCGACCTGCACCATCAGCGTTAGCGCCAGCACCAGCCAGGTGAGCGATGTGTCGCGCAGGCAGTTGCGCAAGAAGGGCGTCCAGGCGGCAGCTGGCGCACGCATGTTTTCCAGCGTCTTGCGGGACTGGATCAGCTTGTTGGCGCTTGCGGCGGCATGCAGGAACATGCCGGCGCTGGCGAAGCTGGCCAGCAGCAGGCTGCCGGTGCGGCGTCCCTGCTGGTCGGTGCGCGTGGCGATGAAGATGAATAGCAGGCTCAGGGCAACGAAGCCTGCCAGGCCGAGCAGCTGTGCGTTGGTTTTTTTGATGGCGAACGACGTCAAGCGAATACTCCTTGGGGATGCATGTTGCGCAGCAGTTTTTCGGGCGTCCAGCGGCGGTTGGCGAGCCAGGTGCAGGCTGCCGTGCCTGCGGCCAGGAACAGCACGTAGCCGGGACCGATGGTCCAGCGCAGCGTGTCGTAACCCGCGTACAGGGCGCCCAGCCCTGCCGCTGCTGCAGTGCCGATCAGCACGGCCAGCGCAAGGGGACGCAGCGTGCGGACCAGTACTGCCGCGCTGGTCAAGAACACCAGCTCCAGCGGCAGGATGGCGACCTGCAGCACGCTGGCCAGCGCGTGCGCCGGCGCGGCGCCAAAGCCGATCCTGGCTGCCAGGTAGGCAATGGTGATCAGCAGCATGGCGGCAACCTGGAACGTCAGCGTGGACAGCAGGATGTGGGTGCCGATGCGCTTGCGCTGCAAGCCGCCGGGCAGCAGCAGCCCGCGCCAGTGCAGGTCGCGCACGGCCAGCTTACCGGTGGTTATCATGCAGATGAAGAACAGGCCGATGGCGCGCAGCGGCGTGGCAGGGCTGTTCCAGTGTACCGTGAGCATTTGCAGCAGCACGATGTAGAACAGGATTTCGCCATTCATCACCATTGCCGCTTTGCGCAGCGGCCCGGGGGCTTGCGGCATATCGCCCGCCTCTGCCTGCGGCCGCCATTGCAGCACGGTGTAGCGCCGCATGAACGCGGCGGCGCGGTTGATGCGCCTGGGCGCAGGCGCCACCGTGCCGTAGGCCGGCACCTGGCCAGCGTGACGCCGCCAGCAGGCCCAGGCCAGCGCCGGCCACGCCAGGCTGAACGCCAGCAGCAGCGCGGCCGGCAGTGCTGCGAACCAGGCCAGGGCGGCGCCGGGACCTTTCAGCGCCAGCGCCAGAATCACGGCGAGCGCTGCCGGTCTTGCGGCCCGTCGCCAGATGGGCCGCACCAGGCCAGCGCCCGCCGCGGCGCGCAGCGCCGCAAAGCACAGCAGCAAGGACAGCAGCGCCGGACCGGCCAGCCAGAAGGTGCTGGAGGCGGGCATGGCCAGCTGTATGGCGGTGCCGGCGCTGACCGCCGCCCAGTAGCGTGTGATGGTGGCCAGCCAGGCACCCAGCCAGGCGCGCCACAGCGCATCGGGAACGCGCAGCGCGCCGAGCACGCGCAGCGCGTCGTGCAATCCCTGGGCGTGGTAATGGACCACCAGCGTCAGGAACACGCCGCCGGCCCCGAGCATGATCTTGATGGCGGTGTCGGCGCCCTGGCCCGGGCTGCCCGTTACCGTCAGCAGGCTCACCCAATACACGCCCAGGCAAGCCAGCATGACCTTGGCGGCCATCGCGGTCAGGGCCGGCACCACGGCGAGGGGAGCGGTTTTCACGTGTTCAGTTCCATGAACAATTCATCGAGCGCGAGCGCGCGGCCGGCGCCGGCCAGGTGCGGCGCGCGGCGGCTGTCGACCAGCAGCTGGCCGCTGGCGCGGCTGCGCCACAGCACCGCGCCGGCGGGCGCGTCGCAGCCAGGCGGCGCCAGGCGGTAGTGCTCCAGCATCGCGTCCCAGCTGTCGTAAGCCTGCAGGCGGCCTTCGCGGATGAAGGCCACGTGCGACACCACGCGTTCCAGGTCGCTCAGGATGTGGCTGGAAATGAGGATGGTGCGCGCGCGCGCGGGTTCGGCGCTGTTGAAAATGGCGCGCATGAACTCGCGCCGCGTGAGCGGGTCCAGGCTGGCCACCGGTTCGTCGAACAGCAGCACGTCCGGATCGTGCGCCAGGGCCAGCACCACGGACAACTTTTGCTGGTCGCCGCCGGACAGTTTGCTCACGTTGCAGGACAGCGGCAGCTCCAGCCTCAGCGCCAGCGCCAGGCAGCGCTCCTCGTTCCAGCGCGGGTAGGCGCGGCCTATGGTCTGCAGGTGTTCCAGCACCGTCATCCAGCCGAACAGGTCGGGCGACTGCGCCACGTAGCCGAGCCGTTCGCGCACCGCGTCGCTCAGGTCCAGCGAAGGGCAGCCCAGCAGCTCGCTGCTGCCCGTATCCGGCGACACCAGGCCGGCCAGGCATTGCAGCAGCGTGGACTTGCCGGCGCCGTTGCGGCCTACCAGGCCGACCACGGCGCCGGCGGGAATGTCCAGGGAGATATCGTGCAGCACGTCGCATTGTTTGCGGCGCAGCGTGAGGCCGGTGGCGCGGATGGCGGAATCAGTCATGGTTTTCCTTTGCGGATGGATCGTTGAGGCACTGTGCAAAAAGTTTGAGCGCGTCGGCCGGTGCAATGCCGAGCTGGCGCACCATCTGCGCGGCCGCCTGCAGCGCGGGCTGCAGCATGGCCGCCTTGTCCTGCGGCGTGGAGGCGGGCTGCGCGTCGGCCACCACCATGCCCAGGCCGCGCCTGCGCGCCAGCAGGCCTTCAGCCTCCAGCAGGCTGTAGGCCTTGCTGACGGTCATGGGATTGATGGCGTGGTGCTGCGCCACGGCGCGCACCGACGGCAGCTCCTCGCCCGGCGTCAGCTGCCCGCTGGCCACCAGGCGGCGCACCTGTTCCACGATCTGCCGGTAGATCGGGATGGGAGAGGTGGGGGCGATGTCGAAGTTCATGCGAATTAGTGTATCACTACATTAATACACGTAGCAAATATAACTAACCGCCGGCGGCGCCGTGCCGGCGGTTCGCGGCCGGGGGGGATCAGTGCGTCAGCGGCGCGTATTCCGTGGCGGGCGGCGCCGGCTCTGGCGTGGCGTCCAGCGCCTCCCACGACGGCAGCGCCAGCACGTGCTTGCCGTAGGCGTAGTAGCAGGCCATGATCAGCCCGTAGGCCAGGCCGGCCAGTGCGGCGACGCCGGCGGCGCGCAGCGGCGCATGGTCGCCGTGCCATAGCGTGAGCCACATGAAGCTGCCCCAGATGGCGGCGAACAGCGTGCCACTGAACAGCGTGTTGTACAGGAAGCCGCAGAAGTGCGGCGGCCGCGCGTTCACGCCCATGCGCCACAGCAGGCGCAGCGCGGGCGGCTGGAAATTGCCGGGCTTGACGAAAGAGCGCCGCAAGAGCGCCAAGGCTGCCGCCCGTTTTTCAAGTTCCGTCATGATGGCCGCGCGAAGTGAGTGAGGTTGTTAAACAGTTTAGCAAGTTTGTTTCCGCCAAAACTATTCAAATATCACACTTTCAACGCGTGCTTGAAAGTCACTGGCGCCGCTTACGCCGGCGCCATCACGATGGGCACGCCGGACAGCACCGCGTTGCCTGACAGCGGATCGCGCAGGTTTTCGTCCAGCAGCAGGTTCAGGTTGACGCCGGGCCGCTCGGCCGCCACGCCCATTTGGGTGCCGGGCAAGTCGTGCCCCCAGCCGTGCGGCAGGCTGACCACGCCCGGCATCATCTCGGCGCTCACTTCCACCTGCACGGCGATCTGGCGCGCGCCGTTGCGGATGGTGGCCTGGCCGCCGTCGCTCAGCTTGAGGCGGGCCGCGTCGTCCGGATGCACCAGGGCCGTGCAGCGGAAGCCGCCCTTGGCCAGCACCGGCAGGTTGTGCATCCAGCTGTTGTTCGAGCGCAGCTGGCGGCGGCCGATGATGACCAGGTCGGCCGCCGGCGAGGCCAGGTCGGCGGCCACCCGCGCCAGGTCGTCCAGCAGCATCTGCGGTGCCAGCTCGATCTTGCCGGACGGCGTGCGCAGCGCCTCCGGGATGCGCTGCGTCATCGGGCCCAGGTCGATGCCGGACGGCGCGGCCTGGATCTTCGCCAGGCTCAGGCCGCCCGGTGCGCGGCCGAACTGGTCGCCGTAGGGGCCGCTGCGCAGGCCCAGGTCCAGCAGGCGTTGCACGCCGCGCTGCGGCGCCAGCAGGCCCAGCACCGTGTCGGCCAGCGGGCCGACGGATTTTTCCAGGTCTTCGCGCAGCAGCGCATCGTCCAGCGCATCGATGTCGGCATCCGCGCCCAGGCCTTTGACGATGGCCGCCAGGCGCAGCAGGGTTTCCGATTCGTCCGGCTGGCCGCCGCTGCGCGCCAGCACCGGCGGGCTGTAGCGCGCGTGGTTGCGGTGCGAGAACTGGGTGAAGGTCACGTCGTAGTGCGCGTCCTCCAGCGGCGAGACGCCGGGCAGGATCACGTCCGCGTGGCGCGAGGTTTCGTTCAGGTAGATGTCCATGCTCAGCATGAATTCCAGCTGCTCCAGCGCGGCCGCCAGGCGCGGGCCGTTGGGCGCGGACAGCACCGGGTTACCGGCGATGGCGATCAGCGCCTTGACCTGGCCGGGGCCGGGGGTGTCGATTTCCTCGGCCAGGCAGGTGATGGGCAGCTCGCCGGCCACCTCCGGCGCGCCGGACACCCGGCTGCGGTAGCGCCCGCTGGTGACGCCGCGCCCGCTGCCCGGCCTGCCGCGCGTGTTGGCGGCGAAGGCGGCCGCCTTCGGGAACATCATGCCGCCTTCCTCGTCCAGGTGGCCGGTAAGGATGTTGACCACGTCGATCAGCCACGAAGCCAGGGTGCCGTACTGCTGGGTGCAAGTGCCGATGCGGCCATACACCGCGGCGCGCTCGGTGGCCGCCAGCGTGCGCGCCAGTTCGCGCATGGTGGGCGCGCCGATGCCGCAGCGCGCGGCCACCGCTTCCGGCGCGTAGGCGGCCACGGCGGCCTGCAGCGCATCCAGGCCGGCCACGTCGCCGGCCAGGCGGCCCAGCCTGACCAGGTTCTCGTTGAACAGCGCGTGCACCAGGCCCAGCAGGAAAAACACGTCGGCGCCGGGGCGGATGAAGTGGTGTTCGTCGGCCACGGCGGCCGTTTCGGTGCGGCGCGGGTCTACCACCACGATCTTGCCGCCGCGCGCGCGCAGCGCCTTGGCCTTGCCGCGGAAGTCCGGCACGGTCCACAGGCTGCCGTTCGACACCATGGGATTGGCGCCGAGGATGAGCAGAAACTGCGAGCGCTCGATGTCGGGCACAGGCACCGACAGCCAGGAGCCGTACATCAGGCCCACCGACAGCATCTTAGGCACCTGGTCCACGCTGGAAGCGGAATACATGTTGCGAGTGGACAACGCTTTCGCCAGTTTCGGGAAGTAAAGCATCAAGCTCATTTTGTGGGAAACCGGATTGCCCAGTACAGTGGCTACGGCATGGGCGCCGTCGCGTTCGATGATGGGCAGCAGGCGCCGTTCGATTTCGGCGTACGCGTCCTCCCAGCTGGCGGGCGTGAAGACGCCGTTGCGCTTGATGAGCGGGGTGCGCAGGCGGTCGCCGTCCTCGTGCAAGTCCTTCAGGCCGACCGCTTTGGGGCACAGGAAGCCGGCGCTGAAGACGTCGGCCTCGTCGCCCCGCACGCGCAGCACGCGGTCTTGCTGGAGTTCCACCTCGAGGCCGCAGGCAGCCTCGCAGAAGGGGCAGATGCGGCGGGCGATGCTGGTCGGTGGCGGGGCTGGCTGCGCGGCTGGCTGGTTCATGACGGTTTCCTTAGGAAAAGTGAACGCTCGTGCTATTGTCAGGATTTGTTACATTGATGTCAATCGTGTTTTACTTGCCCAGGTGTATGCTGGGTTCGTTAGGAGAACAACATGAAACCAAGAAATTTATTCTACGCCGCCTTGGCGGTGGCCATTGTGGTTGCCAGCCTGACGGGTTGCCAGAAGCCGGCAGAAGTGGGCCCCGCAGAGCAGGCTGGCCGCAAGATCGACGAGGTGACGCAAAAAGCCGGCGCCGAGCTGAGCCAGGCCGCGCGCGAAACCAACGAGCAGCTCAGCGAAGCGGCCAAGAAGACCAGCGAAAAGCTCAACGAAGCCACGGAAGAGGCCGGCCGCAAGATCGAAAAGGCCGGCGAAAAAATCCAGGAATCGGCGCGCGAAGCCCGCGACAAATAAGCGCGTCTGCCCCGAACTTGCTTTACCCCAAAATGGGGTCAGGGTTAATTAATCCACAGGGCATTAGTTGCAAAAATAATTAACCCTGACCCCATTTTGCTGTGTTACAACTTGACGGCGGGCTTGAGGGGCACGACGTTGCTGTGCTCGCCCGGCGGCGGGGGGGCTTCGGGGGCGCCGCCCAGCACCACGCTGAGCTCGACAAAGCCGGCGCGCCAAGCGCGCTCCAGGTCTTGCTCGATGGC
Source organism: Massilia sp. Root351 (assembly GCF_001425045.1). GTDB lineage: Bacteria > Pseudomonadota > Gammaproteobacteria > Burkholderiales > Burkholderiaceae_D > Rugamonas. The sequence goes on from NZ_LMDJ01000007.1 coordinate 132,804, forward strand.
TTCCATCGAGGTCTGGTGGAAGCGCTCGAAGCCGCGCACGCCGTAGGCGCGGTTGCGGCCGTGGGCCTTGGCCAGGTACAGCGCCATGTCCACCAGGTTGACCGCGCGCTCCCACGGCAGCGCCGTGTCGGCCGGCACCAGCGGGAACGGCGCGAAGCCCACCGACACATTCACGCCGAAGCTGTGGTTCTGGTATTCGATCTGCTGCGACGAGATGCTGACCAGGATGCGCCGCGCAATCTCTTCCACGCCGCTGCGCGGTATCGCCGGCAGGAAGGCCAGGAATTCCTCGCCGCCCCAGCGCACGATCATGTCGGTCTCGCGCAGCGCCTCGCGCAAGGTGGCGGCGATCATCTTCAGCACCACGTCGCCGGCCGCATGGCCGTAGGTGTCGTTGACGTGCTTGAAATGGTCCACGTCCAGCAGGAACAGGGCGCCGACGATGTCTTCGCCGGCCGGGCCGCGTTTTTCGACATGGTTGTGGGTACGCATGAATTCCTGGAAGTGGCGCCGGTTGTAGAGCGAGGTCAGCGGGTCGAGCGAGCTTTGCGCCTTCAGTTCCAGGTTCTTTACTTCCAGCTGGGCGTTGGCGTGCCGCACCTTGCGGTACAGCAGGCCGACGATCACCGACGCCAGCGCGAACACCACCGCCAGCAGCCACCATACGCGCTGCTGCAGGCGCCGGTTGTCCAGCTCCGCACTCTTGACCTGGTTTTCCCGGCTCAGCAGCTCGATCTGGCGCTGTTTCTTTTCGGTCTCGTACTTTTCCTGCATCTCGTAGACCGCCTTTTGCCGCTCCTGCTCGAACAGCGCTTCCGAGATGGCGCGCTCGCGGTGGTAGGCCGACACGGCGCCGCGCAGGTCGCCGGCGCGCTCCAGCGCCTGGCCGTATTCCTTCAGGATCACTTGCAGCTCGGGCTGGTCGCCGGTTTTTTCGTAGTACAGCAGGCCGGCGTCGAAGTGTTTCTTGCCTTCGGCCAGGTGGCCCAGCCCCAGGTGCGCCTGGCCCAGGTTGACCAGCGCGGTGGCGCGCGTGGCGGCGTCGCGCGTTTCGGCCGACGCCGCCAGCGCTTCGGTGGCGTAGCGCTGCGCGCGCGCGAAGTCGTGCTCCTTCAGGTAGCTGTCCGACAAATTGACCAGGGTGTTGGCGATCAGCGTCTTGGCGCCCATCTTGCGCGCCACTTCCAGCCCGGCCTGCAGCGCGGCCAGCGCGCGCTTGGGCTGGTGCGAATCGATCGCCAGGCCGTACTCGGTGCCCTTGGCGGTGGCCAGGCGGCCCGGCGAGTTGAGCTTTTCGGCCACCCGCACCGACTCGTCCAGCACTTGCCAGCCCTTGTCGTATTCCTTCATCTGCGTGTAGAGCAGGGCCAGCGCGTTGAGCGCCTGCGCCAGCGGCACCAGGTCGTCCAGCTGGCGGCCCCGGTCGACCGCGATCTGCAGCTTGCCCAGCGCGGCGGCGAAATTGCCCTGCTCGGCATAGGACTGGCCGGAGGTGATGGTGGCCTGCACCTGCAGCGCCAGGTCGGCGGTGCCGTTGGCCAGCTTTTCGGCCTCGAAGGCCAGCTGATGCGACGCCTTGCGTTCGGCCATCGACGACAGCGCATAGGCCTTGGTGAGCAGGCCCTTGGCCAGGATGGCCTGGTCGTTCTGCGCGCGGCCGTAGGCGATCAGTTCTTCCGACAGCAGCAGCGCCGTCTCGAGCTGGCCCAGCGAGCGCCAGGCGGAACTGAGCTGGGCCAGGAATTCGGCCTTGGTGGGGGCCGGCGCGGCGCGCGCGGCGGTTTCCATTTTCTGCAGCTGGACCAGGGCCTTGTCCGGCACGTAGCGCACCTGGTCGCGGATCTCGGCGATGCTGGCGTCCATGGATGGCTGGCCCCACGCCAGCGCGGGCGCAAGGACGCAACTGGCCAGCAGCAAGCGTATGCCGCGCGAAATCGACTTATCCCTAAAGCCAGCCAACGTAGTGTCCTTGTATGTGCACCGCAAGATGTCCGGACAATTATATTCTTGTTGCAGGCGGGAAATCAGCGCTTGCGGGGAGATTTTCTCCGAAATCGCACAGTTTATTGCCGTAATTGCAAAGCGCCCGGCGCCCCGCCGCGCAGATGGAACATGCTGACCGCGCGCGACAGCGCGTGCGCTTGTTGCTGCAGGCTTTCGGCGGCGGCGGCCGCCTGTTCCACCAGCGCCGCGTTTTGTTGCGTGATGGAATCCATCTCGCTGACCGCCTGGTTGACCTCGGCGATGCCGGTGCTTTGCTCCTGGCTGGCGCTGGTGATTTCGCCCATGATGGCGGCCACCTGGCGCACCGAACTGACGATCTGCTCCATGGTTTGGCCGGCCTCGTCCACCAGGCGGCTGCCCGCGTCGACCCTGTGCACCGAGTCGCCGATCAGCTCCTTGATTTCCTTGGCCGCCGCCGCCGAGCGCTGCGCCAGGTTGCGCACCTCGGAGGCCACCACGGCGAAGCCGCGCCCCTGCTCGCCGGCGCGGGCCGCTTCCACCGCCGCGTTCAGCGCCAGGATGTTGGTCTGGAAGGCAATGCCGTCGATGGTGCCGATGATGTCGGCGATGCGGCCCGAGCTTTCCTTGATGGCGCCCATGGTGCTGACCACCTGCGCCACCACCGCGCCGCCCTTGGCCGCAACCTGGGAGGCGGTGCCGGCCAGCTGGTTGGCCTGGCTGGCGCTGTTGGCGTTTTGCTGCACGGTGGAGGTCAGCGTTTCCATCGAGCTGGCGGTCTCCTCCAGCGAACTGGCCTGCGACTCGGTGCGCGCCGACAGGTCGGCGTTGCCCAGCGCGATCTCGTTGGTGGCCGTGCTCATCTGCTCGGTGCTGCCGCGGATCTCGCCTATCATGCCGGCCAGGCTGTTGTTGATGGTGGCGATGGCTTGCATCAGCGTGCCAATCTCATCCTGATGGCGCACCACGATGTCGGCGCTCAGGTCGCCCGCCGCGATGCGTTCGGCGGCCGTGATGGCCGTGCCCAGGTCGCGCTTCAGCTGGCTGTAGATGAAGCGCAGGCCGGCCACCGGCACCGCCACCGACAGCAGCACCAGCACCACGGCCAGCGTGAAGGCGGCGCGCACGGCCTGTTCGGCCTCGCGCACGGCGCTGCCGGTGCGGGCGTCGAGCTGGGTCAGGAATTCGTTCACCGGCTGCATGATGCGGGCCTTGTTCTGATGGTAAGCCTGGTCGTGCATCAGCTTGCGGGCCAGCGCCAGGTCCGGCTCGCCCTGGCGCGTGAACTTGCCGCTGCCGTCGTCGAACAAGCCCTTCACCGCGTACATGGCGGTCACTTCCGTGCGCACCAGCGCGTCCGAATTGGCTTGCGCCGCCTGCAGGCTGGCGAACTCCTGCGCGCTGAAGCCGGCCTGCTTCATCAGGTCCTGCAGCGGCACGGTCTTGCCGCTGGCCGGCGGCACCGGCACGCCGCCGGCCACGAAGTCCCAGTAGATGCGCTCGTAGTGTTCGGGGCGCGGCTTCTTGCCGTTGCGGATGTCGAGGATGTCGTTGTATTGTTGCTCATAGCGGGCATCGCTGGTGACCACGTAGGTACGCGCCAGCCGGGTCAGGTCGTCCGAGCTCTGGCGCAGTTCGTCGGCCAGCATGTAGGAGTTGTAGCGCGCCTGGTGGGCCTGGGTGGCGGCCGTTTCGCGCTCGCTCACGCGCAGCATGGCCCACAGGGTCAGCGCGGCCAGCAGCAGGGTGACCAGCAACAGCGCGATGAACGCTTGTTTGATTGAAAAGTGGGTTTTCATGGCGACACTCCGGGGTATGAATGAGCGGAGTATCTGCCATGCCGGCACCGAAGGAACTTGTCCTTTGGTGCTACTGGCAAAGAGACAAGCTAGGCGACAAGGTTATAAGACGAGCTATAAGACGAGCTAGACGGCCAGCTGCTGCAGCAGGTACAGCCGCTGGTACAGCCCGCCCTCGATCTGCATCAGCTGGTCGTGCGCACCGGCCTCGGCAATGCGGCCGTGGTTCAGCACCACGATGCGGTCGGCGTCGCGGATGGTGGACAGGCGGTGCGCGATAGCGATGATGGTGACGCGTCCGCGCAACTCGTCGAGCGCGGTCTGCACCACCTGCTCGGTCTGGCTGTCGATGCGCGAAGTGGCTTCGTCCAGCAGCAGGATGCGCGGCTTGCCGGCCAGCGCGCGGGCGATGGCAATCAGCTGCTTCTGGCCGCTGGACAGGCGCGAGCCGCCTTCGCCCAGCTCGGTGGCGTAGCCGTGCTCGAGCGCGGCGATGAAGCCGTGCGCGTGGGCCGCGCGCGCGGCCGCTTCGATGTCGGCGTCGGACAGGCCGCGCCCCATGTCGATGTTCTCGCGCGCCGAGGCGGCCAGCAGGAAGGGGTCTTGCGGCACCAGGCCCACTTCGCCGCGGAAGCGTGCGTTGGGGATGCCGGCCAGCGCTTCGCCCAGGATGGCGATGCTGCCGTGCTGGACCGGGTAGTAGCGCAGCATCAGCGACAGCAGGGTGGACTTGCCGCTGCCGGTGTGGCCGACGATGCCGAAGAAGCCGCCCTGCGGAATGTCGAGCGACAGCTCGTGCAGCACGGTCTGCTCTGTGTTGTAGGCGAAGCTCAGGTGGCGGATGGACACGGCGGGTACGTCGGCGCGCGCGCCCGGCGAGGTGGCGCCCGGGGACGCGTGCTGCACGCCGGCCGCCGCGCTGTGCTCGTCGGCCACCGGCTCGTCCAGTAGCGCCGACACGCGCGCCGTGGCCACCACCGACTGCTGCAGCTGGCTGAACTGCATGGTGATCTGGATCAGCGGCTCGATCACGCGCGCGATGTAGCTGATGAAGGCGTACAGGATGCCGACCTCGGCCGCGCTCATTTCACGCTGGCCGAAGGCGAAGATGACCGCGCCCAGCAGGATCACATTGAGCATGTCCAGCGCCGGGCGCAGCAGCCAGGCGTTGGCACGGATCTCGGCCAGGCGCTGGGTGTAGTGCTCGGCGTTGGTCTTGCCGAAGCGCGCGGCGAAGCGCGCTTCGGCGTTGTTGGCCTGCAGCACCGGCATGCCGCCGATGGACTCGGCCATCTGGCCATTGATCTCGCTGCGCAGCTGGCGCGCGCGCGTGACGGCCGGCGCGCTCCAGCGCTGGTACAGCCAGACGATAAGCAGCACCGCCGGCAGCAGCGCCAGCACGATCAGCATCAGGCGCCAGTCCAGCCAGGCCATGGCGATCATGGTACCGACCAGCACGATGGTGCTGTCGAGCATGACGAACAGCACCTGCACGTACAGCGTCTTGACCGCTTCGGTGTCGTTGGTCACGCGCGAGACCAGCTGGCCGATGATGGCGCGGTCGAAGAAGGCCATCGGCAGGCGCAGCACATGGCCATAGACCTGCTCGCGCAGCCGCTGCACCGAGCGCATCGCCAGGCCGGACAGGCGCACCAGCTGCAGGTAGCGCAGGCCGCTGGCGATCCAGCCGGTCAGCAGCACTGCCGCCAGCAAGGTGGCCATGCGCGGCCAGTCCAGGTGGCGCGGCAGCAGGTGTTCGTCGATCAGCGCCTTGCCGGCGATCGGCCCCAGCACTTCGAGGAAGGCGGCGGCGATCAGCCACAGCAGGGCCCAGCCGAGGTGGTGGCGGTCCGGCAGCGCGGCGCGGTGCAGCAGGCCGATGGCCTGCGCGGTTTGCTTGCGGGCGGAGGTTTCGTCCGGTTTAGAGAGCATCGAGGCTGGCCTCCAGTTGCTGGTAGCGCCACTGGCTGGCGTACCAGCCGTCCCGCTCCAGTAGTTGATCGTGGGTGCCGGTTTCGCTGATGCGGCCGTCGCGCAGCACGATGATCAGGTCGGCGTTGACCACCGCGCTCAGGCGGTGGCTGGCGATGATGGCGCTGCGTTCGGCGCCGCTCTGGTGGCCGGCGCGGCGCAGTTCCTCCAGGTGTTCCAGGATGTGCGTTTCGGTGCCGGTGTCCACCGCCGACAAGGCGTCGTCCAGCAGCAGCAGGGAGTTGTTGGCCAGCAGCGCGCGGGCGATGGCCACGCGCTGGCGCTGGCCGCCGGACAGCGTGATGCCTTTCTCGCCCACCTCGGTGTCGTAACCCTGCGGGAACAGCAGGATGTCGTCGTGGATGGCGGCCAGATCGGCGGCGTGTTCCACGTCCGCGCGGCTGGCGTGTTCGCGCGCCAGCGCGATGTTGTCGGCGATGGTGGCCGAGAACAGGAAGGATTCCTGCGGCACCCAGCTGATGGCCCCGCGCAAGGCGCGCAAGGTGTACTGGTCCAGCGTGTGCGCGCCCCAGCGCACCGTGCCGTGCTGCGGCGTGAGCTGGCGCAGCAGGATGCGCAGCAGGGTCGACTTGCCGCTGCCGGTGGGGCCGACCAGGCCCAGGGTCTGGCCCGGCTGCAGGCGCAGCGAAATGTCCTTCAGCGCCGGCTCGGCCCCGGCGGCCTGGCCGGGATAGGCATAGCTGACCCGCTCCAGCGCCAGTTCGCCCGGCGGCAGCTGCGCGATCTTGCCGTGGTCGTCCACCGCCAGCGGCGCGTCCAGCATCGGTTGCAGGCGCGCATAGGCGGCGCGGCCGCGTTCGATCAGCGACAGCACCCAGCCGGCCGCGAACATCGGCCAGATCAGCTGGCCCAGGTACATGCTAAAGGCGGTCAGCGCGCCGATGGTCAGCTCGCCCTGCCACACCAGGTAGCCGCCCAGGCCCAGCGTCAGCCCGGTGGCGGCGGTCAGCGTCAGGCCCACGGCCGGCTCGTAGGCCGCTTCCCACACTTGCGCGGTCAGGCTGGCCTTGGCGGCGTGGCCGGCCAGTTCGCCGAACTGGGCGCTGCTGCGCTGTTCCAGGCCCAGCGCGCGCAAGGTGCGCACGCCGGACAGGGTTTCCTGCACGTGGCCGTTGAGCGCGGAAAAGCGCTTCAGCGAATCGGTGGAAGCGGTGTGGATGTGGCTGGAAATGCGCCAGAAGGCCAGCGCCATCAGCGGGAAGGGCAGCAGGGCGATGGTGGCCAGTCGCCAGTCCACGCCTAGCAGCATGATACCCAGCACCATCACCAGGGTCAGCGTGCCGTCGAAGCCGGCCAGCATGGCTTCGCCGGCCGCCATTTCGATGGCGTCGATGTCGTTGGTGGCCAGCGCCATCAGGTCGCCGGTGCGCTGTTTCTGGTAGAAGGCCGGACCCTGCAGCGACAGGCGCGCGTAGAAGCGCGTGCGCAGCAGCACGCCGAGCTGGTAGGCGGCCGCGAACAGGCGCAAGCGCCAGCCCACGCGCAGGAAATAGATGGCCGCGCCGATCAGCAGCAGCTCGCCGATCTGCAGCAGCAGGGCGGTGCCGGACAAGGTGTGGGCGGCCAGGCCGTCTATCATCGCGCCGATGCGGCGCGGCACCAGGATGCTCAGGAAAGCCACGCCGGCCAGCATGGCGGCGGCGGCGAGATAGGCCGGCCAGTGCTGGCGCACAAAGCCGGCGATCAGCCTCGTTAAACTCATTGAAATATCCTTGCAGCGTCAAGCCCGCTAGGATACCTCAGCGAGGTCCGCCCTGCAGGGCGGAATGGTTTCCCGCTGTGCTGCGCCTTACTTCTTGGCTGCCTTCAGCGAGATGGCTTCGCCGGCAGCGTTGGCCTTGGCGGCGCCGGCCTTGGCTTTGCCAGGCTTGTGCGCAGCGCTCTCCTCCTGCACCGGCGCCACGGCTTCGGCTACCGCGGCGGCCACGGCCTTGGGGGCCGGCGGGGTGACCACGGTGGCCGGCGCAGCTGGCTCGGCTTCGGCCTGGGCGGCCACCGGCGCAGCTGCCGGCGCCGGCGGCGCAACGGCGGCTGGCGCTTTGGCTACAGGCGCTGCGGGGGCTGGCGGCGCGGACACCGGGGCTGCAATCGGAGCGGCTGCCGGGGCTGCCGCCGTGGCCTGGCTGGAGAACGGGTCGGTAAACAGGCTGGCAAACGGGTTCGGGAAGGGATGCGCGAAGGGAGCGGTGAAAGGCGCGGCAAACGCGCCGGCGGCCGGTGCCGGCAGCTTGGCGGCCACGCTGGCGTCCTTGATCTGCTCCTTCACCACCTCGAGCAGCTCGGCCTGGGTCTTGCTGGCGATGCTGGCCAGTTCGCGGCCGTAGGCCAGCACGTTGTCCAGGCTGGGTGCCTGCACCGCGTTCAGCTTGAAGAACTCGGCCGGATCCCTGGCTTCAAACAGTTGCCTGGCGGCGGCGGAAGACTTTTCCACCGAAGCCTTGGTGGCGCTGACATTCAGGGCAATGATCTGCTGCACGCCGTCGAAGGCCGTGGCGGCGAATTCGTTGGCGACGTTGATTTGCTTGTCCATCTGCGACTTGGCAGTGGCGGTGGCGGCGGAAAATTGTTCGGTGAACGAAAACATGACTTCTCCTGGGAACGTTTATATTGCGCTGCAATAAAATCCATTCTAGCGGCGATCGCTGGCGAAGAAAAGTTATTTCTTTCGCCAGCTCTGCAGCTTGCAAGACGGTATTGACGCACTGCAACACGGCGCCTCAACGGTTCGGCTTGCCGATACTGTTGCGCCGCGGGGCGGCGTCTGCCTACAATCGGCCATCGCAGCCTGGGAGGACAGCATGGAAGCCACGACGGACGCAGCAATGGATACCGTAATACGCAATGCCAGCTTGCCGGACGGCCGGCGCGGCATCGACCTGGCCATCGCCGGCGGCAAGATCGCCGCTGTCGGCCCGGCCCTGCCGGTGCGCGGCGCGCAGGAAATCGACGCCGCCGGCGACCTGGTGTCGCCGCCCTTCGTCGACGCCCACTTCCACATGGACGCCACGCTCAGCTACGGCTTGCCGCGTGTGAACCAGTCCGGCACGCTGCTCGAAGGCATCGCGTTGTGGGGCGAGCTGAAGCCGCAGCTGACCCAGGAAGCCCTGGTCGAGCGCGCCATGCGCTATGGCGACTGGGCCGTGGCGCGCGGCCTGCTGGCCATCCGCACCCACGTGGACGTGTGCGACGACCGGCTGCTGGCGGTGGAGGCGCTGCTGGAAGTGAAGCGCCGCGTGGCGCCCTACCTGGACATGCAGCTGGTGGCCTTCCCGCAGGACGGCGTGCTGCGCAGCCCGACGGCGCTGGCCAACCTGAAACGTGCCATCGGCATGGGCGTGGACGTGGTGGGCGGCATCCCGCACTTCGAGCGCACCATGGCCGACGGCGCCGAGTCGGTGCGCATCCTGTGCGAGTTCGCCGCCGAGCAGGGCTTGCGGGTGGACATGCATTGCGACGAATCGGACGACCCGCTGTCGCGCCACATCGAAACCCTGGCCTGCCACAGCCACCGCCTCGGCCTGCACGGCCGGGTGGCCGGCTCGCACCTGACTTCCATGCATTCGATGGACAACTATTACGTGAGCAAGCTGCTGCCGCTGATGAAGGAAGCGGGCGTGGCGGCCATCGCCAATCCCCTCATCAACATCACCTTGCAGGGCCGCCACGACAGCTACCCCAAGCGGCGCGGCATGACGCGCGTGCCCGAGCTGATGGCGGCCGGCATCGACGTCGCCTTCGGCCACGACTGCGTGATGGACCCCTGGTACAGCCTGGGGTCGGGCGACATGCTGGAAGTGGCCCACATGGGCTTGCACGTGGCGCAAATGACAGGCCAGGACGCGATGCGGGCCTGCTACGCCGCCGTCACCGAGACGCCGGCCCGCATACTGGGACTGGACGGCTACGGCCTGGCGCCCGGCTGCCATGCCGACCTGGTGCTGCTGGACGCGGCCAGCCCGGTGGAAGCGATCCGCCTGCGCGCGGCGCGCCGGATGGTGATGCGGCGCGGAAAAATCGTCAGCGAATCGCCGCGCGCCGTGGCCCGGCTGAACCTGCCGGGGCGCCCGGAGCAAGCCGATTTCCGGTTGCGATGACTGCTCCATGATTGCGCCGGCAGCGAAAATGCATGACAATCATGCATCAAAATAGTGAGCTGGGGGCGTGTTGAAAGAGATAGACATCCGTCCGATTGCGGAAGCCGATTTCGATGCCGTGTGGCGCATCTTCCAGGATATCCTCGCCACCGGCGAGCAATATCCGTTCGACGACGCCAGCCGTGAAGCGTGCCGCGCCTACTGGTACGGTACCGGCGTGAAAACCTGGGTGGCCGTGCTGAACGGCGAGCGCCTGCTCGGCATGTACCGCCTGGTGCCCAACCAGGCCGACCGCGGCTCGCACGTGGCCAGCGCGTCCTACATGGTCGGCCCGGCGGCGCAGGGCGTGGGCGTGGGCAAGCTGCTGGGCCGGCACAGCCTGGAACAGGCGCGCCGGGACGGCTTCCTGGCCATGCAGTTCAACTACGTGGTCAGCACCAACGTGGCCGCCGTGGTGTTGTGGAAGCAGCTCGGCTTCGCCATCGTCGGCACCCTGCCCAAGGCCTACCGCCATCAAAAACTCGGCTACGTGGACGTGTACGTCATGTACCGCCTGCTGGACGATCCGAACAACTGGCCCCTGTAAGCCACGCCGCGCACCTCATGCTGATTATCGAAACCGACCGCCTGCAACTGCGCACCGTCAGCCCGGACGATGCCCCTTTCTACCTGGAACTGGTCAACGAGCCATCCTGGATACGCTTCATCGGCGATCGCGGCATCCGCACGCTGGACGCGGCGCGCGCCGCCATCCTGGACGGCCCGGTGGCCATGTACGAGCGCCTGGGCTATTCGCTGTACCTGGTGCAGCGCCGCAGCGACGGCGTGCCGATGGGCATGTGCGGCCTGATCAAGCGCGATGTGTTGCCCGATACCGACATCGGCTACGCCATCTCGCCGCGCTACTGGGGACACGGCTACGCCTATGAGGCCGCCGCCGCCGTGGTGGCGCACGCACGCGGCGCGCTGGCCCTGCCGCGCCTGATGGCCATCACCTCGCCCGACAACGCGGCCTCCATCCAGCTGCTGGGCAAGCTGGGCATGCAATTCATCCGGCGCACCAAGCTCGATGGCTGGAACGAAGACAGCAACGTCTACCGGCTGGAGTTCCCCGCGTAGGAGTCGCTAGCAATCGCTTAGTGATTTCCCCTTGGCTTTTTCCGTGCGGAAGCACATGATGGAATGGCATGGCGCAGACCGTGCATCGTGTTGTATTTCCAAGGGGAATCATCATGAAATTCTCGGACCTCAAGATCGGAGTGCGGCTGGGCTTGCTCAGCGGCTTCTTCTTCGCGGCACTGCTGGTGGTCGGCTATGTCGGCTGGGACGCGCTCAATTTCATCAAGGAACGTAACGCCGAAGGCATGCAGCGTTCCGTGACGCTGACCGAAGCGGTGGACACGGCGCGCAGTTCGCAGGTCGAGTTCAAGATCCAGGTCCAGGAATGGAAGAACATTCTGCTGCGCGGCAACGACCCCGAAAATCTCCAGCGTTACAGCGCCGCCTTCGTCAAGACCGGCCAGCAGGTGCAGCGCGAGTTGCGCAAGCTGGACGGTGTGCTGGGCAAGCTGCAGGTGGCCACGCCGCTGGTGGGCGAGGCGATCAAGATGCATGAAGAGCTGGGCGTGAATTATCTGGCCGCGCTCAAGCAGTACGACCCGGCCAATCCGGACAGCGCCAAGCTGGTCGACGGGCTCGTGAAAGGCATGGACCGCGCGCCCACCAGGAAGATCGACGACATCGTGGTATTCATCGGCGAGCAGTCGCGCCGGCTGGCCGCCGACATGGCAGTGGACAACCAGGCCGCCCACCGCAGCGCCAGCATTTCGCTGCTGGTGATGTTGCTGGCCACGCTGGCGCTGGGCAGCGCGCTCGTGACGTGGCTGATACGCGGCATCACCCGGCCGCTGAAGCAGGCCATCGGGATTGCCAAGACGGTGGCGGCGGGCGACTTGCGCAGCAATATGGACGGGGCGGACGTGATGCGCCGCGACGAAGTGGGCGAACTGCTGGCTGCGCTCCGGCAAATGAGCGGCAACCTGGCCAGCATCGTCGGCCGGGTGCGCGCCGGCACCGACACCATCGCCACCGCCAGCGCGGAAATTGCCACCGGCAATATGGACTTGTCCGCGCGCACCGAGCAGCAGGCCAGTTCGCTGGAGGAGACCGCGTCTTCCATGATCGAACTGACCAGCACGGTGCGGCAAAACAATGAGAACGCCGGCCAGGCGCGCGCGCTGGCGCACACCGCGTCGCAGGTGGCGGTGCGCGGCGGCGCCACGGTGTCCGAGGTGGTGGCCACGATGGGCGCGATCAACGAATCGTCGCGCAAGATCGTCGACATAATCGGCGTGATAGACGGCATCGCGTTCCAGACCAATATTTTGGCGCTGAACGCGGCGGTGGAAGCGGCGCGGGCCGGCGAGCAGGGGCGCGGTTTTGCGGTGGTGGCCAGCGAAGTGCGCAACCTGGCGCAGCGGTCGGCGGCGGCGGCGAGGGAAATCAAGGAATTGATCGGCACCTCGGTCGAGCGGGTGGAAGCGGGCAGCAGGCTGGTGGGGCAGGCGGGGGTGACGATGGCCGAAGTGGTGGCCAGCGTGGAGCGGGTCAACGCCATCATTGGCGAGATCGCCCTGGCCAGCGGCGAGCAGCGCGACGGCATCGAGCAGATCAGCATCGCCATCAGCCAGATGGACAGCGTCACGCAGCAGAACGCCGCGCTGGTCGAGCAGGCCGCCGCCGCGGCCGACTCCCTGCAGCAGCAAGCGCAAAGCCTCACCGAAGCGGTCAGCATCTTCAGGCTGCACGAACGTCCCGCCCCCACCCCGCCAGCCCTGCGCATCCTCCACGGCTAGCCCCCTCTTCAGACCAGCCTGAGCCGCATTACCCCTATTCGGGGTCAGACCCCGAAATAGAGGTAATGCGGCTCAGGCCGCTAGTAGGAGGGAGCGAAGCGGATTAGGGAGCCGCTGAACAATTGAGTTTTTAGCGGCTCAAAGCTTGCTCAGTAGGGGCAATTCAAGTTCAGCGAGCGAAAAATACGGTGAAAAAGTGGCG
>NZ_LMDJ01000008.1 GCF_001425045.1 Massilia sp. Root351
TCGTGCTGCGAGCAGTCGAGCAGGGCGTAGGTGTGGGTTGGGTTGTCCATATTTTTCTATCGCTTAGCGGACCAGGAAGCTGCTGGCCTTGGCCGCCGCGTTTTTCAGGCATTCGATGCAGATGGCGCTGCCGGTGGGCAGGGCGGGCAGGCCCGCCGCGCCGCTGCCGCCGCCKTCGAAGATGTGCTGGCCGCCCTTGACGGTGAAGTTGCCGGGGCAGGCGAAGGTGATGTCGCCGCCGTCGAGCGTGATGCTGGACTGGCCGGCCTGCAGCACGATCTTCTTGCTGGCCTTGATCTCGATGCTGTCGTTSACSGAGATSACGGTGATCTCYTTGTCCGCCAGGATCTCCAGCTCGCCGGTATGCGCCTGCAGCGACACGGGGCCGTTGCCGGCGAAGGCCTGGATGCCGCCGGCGTGGCTGAAGAAGCCGGCCGCGTTGCCGGCCACNCGCCAGGATCTCCAGCTCGCCGGTATGCGCCTGCAGCGACACGGGGCCGTTGCCGGCGAAGGCCTGGATGCCGCCGGCGTGGCTGAAGAAGCCGGCCGCGTTGCCGGCCACCGAGGAGACGGTGTGCGCCGCAGCCAGGTGCAGGTCGCGCTGCGTGGTCCATTGCAGCTGTTTGCCGGCGAACAGCACGGTGGAGGCGGGCGTGGCCCAGTTGATGCTGGCCGGGGCGTCCATCAGCACCAGCGGGGTGCCGAACTTTTCCACCGGCTTGGCGCTGTCGGCCTCNGCGAACAGCACGGTGGAGGCGGGCGTGGCCCAGTTGATGCTGGCCGGGGCGTCCATCAGCACCAGCGGGGTGCCGAACTTTTCCACCGGCTTGGCGCTGTCCTGGTCGCGCGAGCCGGCTTGCGCCTTGACGGCCTGCTGGCCGTTGATGGCGCCGGCGTGCTTGCCGCTTTGCTGGGGATCGACCTGGGTGATGAAGTCCTTGTGCGCTGCTGCGGCGTCCTTGCTGATGAGGGCGTGCTGCGCGGTGGCAGCGTCGCCCAGCTGCTTGGCCAGTTCCTCGGCGGCCTTCAGCTGCGCCAGGGATTCGGCGCTGTCCATCTGCGTGGAGGCGATGCCGCTGCCTTGCGCGTTGCGCGCGCTGGTGGTGAGCAGCACGCCTTCGGCGCCGCGCAGCACGGCCCAGGCGTCGGTGCGCAGTTCGAAGCCTGCGCCGCGGTAGCTGCCGCGCTGGGCGGAGCCGGGCGCCTGCTGGATCAGGTAGCCCAGGTTGAGCTGGGTGGCGGCGCTGCTGCTGGCCAGGCGCGTGCGCACCTGGCCGGGGGTGTCGTCCAGTTGCCACTGGCCGTAGCCGCTGCGGTCGAAGTTGTGGCTGTGGATGCCGGAGATGGTGCCGGCGTGGTTCACGCCCGCGTCCACGCCCGCCGCGAAGGGCGGGGCGTCGCTGCCGGTGTAGAGCTGGGCCACCACCACCGGGCGGTCCATGTCGCCTTCGATGAAGTCGACCAGCNCGTCCACGCCCGCCGCGAAGGGCGGGGCGTCGCTGCCGGTGTAGAGCTGGGCCACCACCACCGGGCGGTCCATGTCGCCTTCGATGAAGTCGACCAGCGCTTCGGCTACGCCCCCAGGTGCCGGTGCGCTCGTCGCCGGGGGCGCTGCCCCTTGGTGTCGGTGTTGTTGCCTAAATTATGGTTATTTGGTTGCCACCAGCACAGCAACTGTTTTGCTTAAGAAATCGGTGCTTTGATCATTAATTTGGTTGCATAGCTGTTCTACCGCTTTTTTTGTCGGCTCGGGGGATTGCATTAGCGATTTTATTAAAGCCTCTTTACTCCCTGCATGATTAAGTATCCTAATAAGAACAATGGATGCCCAACGCGGAGAAGATTGGAAAAGATGTGGTATCGTAGCCAAGAAACCCGGAATGTAAGTCTGATCGTCAAAGGCTTCAGCAGTATGGATTATCGAAAACACACCTTCGTCGAAGTCGAAATTGTCATCCAGGGATAGTAGCAATACTGCCACAGTAGATGGATCGTTCTCTTTGGCTATGTCAGCAAGAACAGCGTCAATACTACCGACTGAATTGAGATCATTCTTCTTGATCGCCGAGGTGAGTTCTAAAAATTTTGATTTAAGGATAGTGTTCATTTTTTTCCTTAATTTTTTGAATACGTCAGGATATGCTTCTTTGTTTTTTTAATGAGCTCTTGAAGGCCTGAATCACCACGAGTCTGCTAGACACCCGCGAGCCGTTCAAAAACCTTCGCTCAAACTCTGCTGGCGAAAGCCTGTCATTAAATCCGTGACGGCGCTTCGGATTGTAGAACATCTCAATGTAGTCGAAGATGTCCATCCTGGCGTCGTCCCTGGTTGCATAGGTCTTGCGTTTGATGCGCTCGCGCTTTAGTAGCTGAAAGAAGCTTTCAGCGACAGCATTATCGTGACAGTTTCCACGCCGGCTCATGCTTGGTGCCAGCCGATGCTCTGTCAAGAAATCGCGCCAGTCCTTGCTGGTGAATTGCGAGCCCTGATCGGAATGAACCATCACAGAATCAGTCGGCTTGCGTCGCCAAACCGCCATCAGCAGCGCATTCATCGCCAGCTCCGTGTCAATACGCGAACTCATCGACCACCCGACCACCTGGCGTGAAAACAGGTCGAGTACGACTGCCAAGTAAAGCCAGCCTTCATGGGTTCGTATATAGGTTATGTCCGTTACCCAGACACGGTTTGGCTCAAGCACGTCGAATTGCCGCTGCAGATGATTCGGCGTCACCACCGATGGCACGCCGCCGCCTTTCCATTTGCGTTTGCCGTATCCGGTCTGGGAGCGCAGACCCGCTGAGCGCATGATGCGGTGAACGCGATTGATGCCACATCGTTCCCCTAGGTCGCGCAGGTCGTCAGATACCTTGCGGTAGCCGTAGATCGCGCCGCTTTCGAGCCACGACTGCTTAATGTGACCGAGCAGGCGCTTGTCTTCCTTGGCCCGTTCGCTCTCCGGCTGAACGCACCACGCATAGAAACCGCTGGGATGAACTCCCATCATCTTGCACAAGCGCCGCACCGGAAATTCGTCCTGTACTTCCTGAATGAAGGCGTACCTTACCCGGACGTCTTGGCAAAGTACACCGCGGCCTTTTTCAAGATGTCGCGCTCCTCGGTAACGCGCTTTAATTCGGCCTTCAGTCGCCGCATTTCGTCAGACTGAGCGTCCTGCGCTTTGCGCTCGACTTCAGGCACGCCATACCGCTTTGTCCACGCATAGATGCTGTGNCTTCGCGCTCGTAACGCCCTTCCTTTTTCCACTTCTGCACCAGCGCGTCCGGCAGCGCCACGCTGGCGTTGCCGCTCCTCGGTAACGCGCTTTAATTCGGCCTTCAGTCGCCGCATTTCGTCAGACTGAGCGTCCTGCGCTTTGCGCTCGACTTCAGGCACGCCATACCGCTTTGTCCACGCATAGATGCTGTGRATACTGACACCAAGCCGTTCAGCGACCTCGGCCGCTGGGTGCCCGCGATCAACAACCTGCTTGACCGCAGCGACCTTAAATTCTTCCGTGTAGCGCTTCCCACTCATGATTTCTCCTTTGCCTAAATTATGGCTCAGGAGTGTCTACAACGGTCGTGGCGATTCATTCTTCGCTCGGAGCCTGGCCTCGGAAATGCTCGAACAGGCCCACGACCGGCCAAATTCGCGCCCGTAAAGTCTCCAGCAAATCCAAGCGGATCAATGGCTCCATTCTCTCAGATGTTGGAGCCTCCCAGATTTCCGGTCCGGTTCAATTTAGTGCAGAAAGTTTCATTGGCTCAGGCGTCCGCTTATGGCCGATTTCAGTCAAAAATAATCCGTTGTCCAACCTCGAATTCATTTTCATGGCAGTAGAATAGAATGATAGAGCTTTCTGGTGAGTAGGCCATCGCATCGTCGCGTGCGGGCATAAAAATGTCCGACCAATTCTCTACAAAGAAGTTGCCACTGCAACGGAAGCAATCATCCCCACCAAACACTACTATCAATTCCTGAATGCCAGAAATACGAGGCCGCAACCAATCGGTAGCAGTTGATACGTCCTCGTCGAACTCAAGTCGCTCCACTGAACCAACTGTGTGGGCATTCAAACCAAGGTGACTTTTCGAATCATAAAGACCAACCAACTTGTAAGCCTGGCTGACCTCACTGGCATCGAGCCAAGAAATGTCTTTCGAATGATGCTTGAGTTCTTCAATTCGCCAATGTTGGTTGCTCATAAATCTCAAATAAAAAAACTAATCATAGGTTGAGCGGCAGCTTCTGGCCGGTTGCGGCCTGTCAGAACTCTAACTCATCTGCCAATTGGTATCAGGTCAAGTCCAAGCTAGCGCACGTTAGCCGCCCTCAAAACTGTGACTTGTTTCTCGGCCTACATGTTCAACTCTCTGCGGTTCAAACCAGCACCTCTATGCTTTGACCGAACCCGGCAAGTTCGTGGAAAATATCGTCCAGATAGGTGGCGATTTCGTCCTCGGGTAGCGTCGGTGGGATGACGATTTCTTCCATGGGAACGCGCTTGCCATAGTCCAGGCGATAGACTTCCCACTCATCGCCAACACGCCTGACATCAAGCTGAAACCTGCCGTAGATATTGAATTTCATTTGCATCTCTTTCGCACTAGCCGAACCGCCACCAGGCTTTTTTACGTTTGAAGCGCATCAACGGCACCGTTTCCGGCTGCAGATGCGCGGGATCGATCATGCCTTCCAACTGGTAGCCAAACAACGCTGCCAGGGCGGCCTCGCCCAACTCCAGCGGATGGAAAACGAAGGGATAGTCGGCTTCATCTTCATCCGGATCGACGGCCGGATGGGCGCCGTTCCAGTAAGGCTGCTCGAACGGCAGCCGCGCTCCGATATCTTCCAGCACCCCACTGTCCGGCGACAGGCTCAGGGAGCGTTGCAGCTTCCCATCCAACCACACGGCATAAGCAAACCAGTCGACCACGCTATGCATGGCGTGCAAATAGATGCCGTAGCCGGGGAATTGTTCCAGGAACGCCACTGGCAACCTGGACGGGCAGTCGATGCCGAACTCCTTTGCAGCCACCACCGCGAGACCGGGGAAGCAGCCGACCACCAGCTCATTGTCCGGCGGGCAGGTGTAAGACAAGTCAACATCGCTCAAGGCCTCCAATTTCTCGGACGGGAACAGCCGCTGCGCGAGCGCAATGCTTGCTTCACGGTCCAGCTCCGGCTTCCCCTTCAAGATCTCCGCCGGGTTCCCTTTGCTGTACACCAGCATCCAAGTCTTCGCTCCCATTGGCTCCCCTTATTTCGGGGGGCGTATGCCAGTGTACTGCGCCGCCACCAGTCTCCACTTGCCTTCCTTCAGTTGCGCGACATAGCTGGCACGCATGGCGAAGGTACGGGCCTGGCCTTCCGCGCCCATGGTGTAGGTCAGTTTGGCGAGAACGACGGCGGTCTCGCCCAGCACCCGCACCATCGGCTCACTCACCTGCAGCTGCGGCGGCGGGCGTTTTTGCTCGGGAGCGTAGAAGGACAGCATTTTCTCCCGGCTGTCCACCTCGCCGGCGGGAGACACTTCGACATAGTTTTCGGCAGTAACGGTTTTCAGCGTGGCCTGGTCGAAGTCGCGCTGCGCTTCGGCATGGCGCTGTACCAACTCCACCAGCGCAGGGCTGGCGTCCGGCGCTGCGGCAGCAGCGGCGTTCGCGCCACACGCCAGCGCGAGGGCCAGGCACTGCTGAACGAATCGCGGTTTGACTAAGTATTTTCCTGACATGGCTTGTGGGTTCTCTTTAAGTTAGCTAGCGTGAACACCGCTTCACGCTCGTTAAGCATGCCGCGCGTCCAGCCCTGGCGTGCGTAAAACGCGTCGGCGCGCGTGCCTGCTGTAGTGGTCAGCCGGATGCTCGCGCTGCCCTGCTCGAACAGCCAGTCGACAGCCAGCTGCAGCAGGCGCCTGGCGATGCCCTGCCCCTCATACCCTTGCGCCATAAACAGCGCCCAGATCGACGACTGGCCCTTGTCCGCGTAGCAGAAACCGGCGATCACGCCTTCGCACTCGGCCACCCAGCCACGGCCGAGCAGGTGCAGATAGTCCCTGTACATCTGCTCCGTTACGCGCGAAGGATCGGACAGCACGTTCTCCGTCACCGCCAGGCGTATCGCCGACATGGCAGGAATATCCTGCACGGTTGCCCGCCTGTAGTTCATTCCCTTCCTTTGCAGCCCGCGCGGGTCATCATCCAGAACAGGTCGTCCTCGGACTCCACGGTCCAGCCTTCCCGTTCGTAAAATCGTTTGGCATCGCCGTTCACTCGGAACACGCGCAAGCTGAGGCGCCGGCGCGATTGGACGCTCATGTGACACAGTTCCCCCAGCAGGCGCGCACCCAGGCCCTTGGAGCGGAATACTGGCGCAAGCACCAGCATGCGCAGATAGATGTCGTCCGGGTTCAAGTCTAGCTGGAAGTAGCCCGCAAACTCGCCGTCCACTTCCACAACATAACTCGCGGACGACGAAAAGGCTTGATCGAAGTCGGCGCTCTGCCAGTCCTGGTCCCATCCCCAGATGGATTCGATATGCGGCTTCATCGCCGCCTGATACAAGTGCCAGATGCCGGCCTTGTCGCCGGCATGGGCCAGCCGCGTCACGGGCACGCCCATCGTTCGCTCCGCATTCAACAATAATGTGAGCAGAATAGCAGGTGGGGGCCTATGAAAATGCGCACATTCTCACAAGACGATGCAGCGCTGCCCTAGCCCTGGCGCTTGGCCAGGTGGTAGGCCACCAGTGCATTGGCATGGCCGTGGCCAAGCCCGTGCTCCGCCTTCAGCCAGTTCACCAGCTCCATGTGCTTCATCTGGCCGGCCGACGCCAGCAGGCCAAGCCAGTGAGCGACCGGATACCCGTATTTCTTCTCGATGGAAGGGAAGTAGGAAGCCGGGCCCTTGACAACGTCTTTGTCGCTCATTTTTCTCTCCATAGCTAGTCAGTCACTATGAACACGACGGACGGGCGCGGCCGGAATCGACAAGCAGGCGAGATTATTTTTTCAGGCTGCCCATGCGATGGCGTCCAGCAGGCCTTGCAGCCTGCTCGCCCGGCCCGCGTTCACCATTCTCACGTAGGAAACTCTGCCGGCAAGGTAGGCCTTGAAGTCCGGATGCCGGTCGCGGTTCTGGGACGCGGGCCCATGGCGCACGCAATTGGTCAGCGTGGCCTTAAGCTTGTCGTATTCGTCGCGCGCGACATTGGTATGGGCGTTTACCACGATGCCTGTCACCTGCTGCCGCGTGCCCTCACGCATCAGGCGGGTCTTGCGCGTGTTCACGCGGAAGCCTTCCTCCAGTGCGATCGCGGCGACCCGCACGTGGAAACGGTCCGCTGCCCGCGCGAACGCAGGGCCGCCGGAGAATGCCAGGTCATCTGCATAGCGGCTGTAGGACCCGCCCAGGGATTGTGCCAGCGCCGAGAGCCGAATGTCGAGACGGTAGGCGCACAGATTGGCCAGCGCGGGCGAGCAAGGGGACCCTTGCGGCAAATGGGGCGACTTCAGCGCCTGGCGTTCAAGCCAAGGCAGCGCCCCGCCGGCCAGCTTGTCGCGCAAGGCGCCCTGCGGCGTGCGGTTGACGCAAATCCGGGCCAGCGTTCCGGCCGTTCTATGCGGATAGCCCAGCTTTTCGAACAGCGCATGGACGCGTGACAGCTGTATGCTCGGAAAAAAGTCCTTCAGGTCCATGCGGATCACGGCATGCCGGCCAGCGTGCAGCGCCGCGTGCGTGACGCAGGAGTGGCCGCGCCGGAAGCCATGCGCGGCCGGGTGCGGCGGCACCATGTCCAGTATCTCGCGCAGGATTTTCTGCTGGATGCGCCGCAGCCGCGCCTTCGGTATTTCTATCAGCCGTTGCCCGCCGCTGCGCTTGGGTACCCAGCGATAGTGGTAATGCTGGAGCGGCGATTGCGCATCGCGCGCGAGGCGCCACTGGTCGGCGAACCAGTCCAGGGCGCCGACCGGTTCGTTCAGCCAGGCGGCCAGCGCGCCGGCAGTCGGTAAGTCCGGCAGTGCAAGCGCGGCGAGCCAGGCTGGCTTGGGCGGGCGCAAAGCCGGCTCCACACACAAGCGCCGCACGTCCGGCATCACTAAGCACTCCAGCCCCCGCTCGTGCCCCGGCTCCGCGTCTTCATCGCGCGCGCCAGCGCTTCCGTGGCCAATGCACTCCAGCAGGAGAGCGGCCAGTTCTCGCCTGCTGTAGTAGTGGAAGTAGTCACCGGTTCGTTCGATGAGCGCCGCGCAAGCAGCGGGCACCCACGGCGGTTCCGCGTCGAATACGCGATTGCATGCGCCGATCAGGCTGGCCAGGCTGCCGTCCGTGGCCAGCACCATATCGGCCAGCGCCAGCACGGTGAACTGCTTTGTATTCATGCGCAGCAAAGATCCAAAAGGGGCGGAGGTCCTTCAACGAGTCTCGTGATGCGTGAGCGGCTTTGCGCGAAAGCGCAACCAGGCCCATGCGGCGAAATGCTGAACCAATCAAGTTACCACGGGGTAGCCCCGTAGAGGCTGTCCCTGCACGAAGCAGGGACAGGCCGGCTTGAAGGAGTCCGCCCCGCCGACACAGTAGGGCAATTTCGCACAACGGTCAACCCAGGAGGATAGACGCGCAGGATCAGCGCGCTTCCACCACCGGCAGTTCAATCGCGCTGGCCGAGCCGGGCGCGTGGTAGATGCGCTGGGTGGCCTTGATGTAGTCCGACGGCTGCGCGTGGAAGATATTGGGCACGAAGCGCTGCGGGTTGCGGTCGTACAGCGGGAACCAGCTGGACTGGATCTGCACCATCACGCGGTGGCCTTTCAGGAACACATGGTTTACGTTTGGCAGTGCGTAGCGGTAGCGTTCCACCTTGTTGGCCGGGATAGCTTCGGCGCGCTCCAGGCTGTTGCGGTAGCGGCCACGGAAAATGTCCATCGAGATGCCTTGCTGGTAGCCGCCCAGCTCTGGCTGCGACGGCATCTCATCCGGATAGACGTCGATCAGCTTGACCACCCAGTCGGCGTCGGTGCCGCTGGTGGCGGCGTACAGGTTTACCATCGGCTGGCCGGACAGTTGCAGCGGTGCTTGCAGCGGCTCGGTCACATAGGTCAGCACGTCCGGACGGTCAGAGGTGAAGCGCTGGTCGCTCACCAGCCACGGTTTCCACACATTCTCGTCATGCATGCGCACCGGGCGCGGCACGAATGGCACCGGCTTGGCCGGGTCGGACACGTATTCGTCATACGCGGCGCCGGCCGCGGGCGGTTCGAAACCCAGCTTGTAGCCGGCCTGCAGGTAGATGGCCTTGGATGCGGCCGGGCAGCCGCTGGCGCACGACTGCGGCCATTTGTCGAAGCGCTGCCAGCGGTTGGTGCCGGTCTGATAGCTCAGCACGGGCGGCGTGTCGGCCACCGGCGCGCCGTCCTTCAGGTACTGGTTGAAGAAGGGCTGCATCACGTTGCGGCGGAATTCCAGTGCGGTGTCGCCGGTGAACTTGATGGCGCCCAGGCTGGAGCCGTCGTAGTTCACGCCGCTGTGCCGCCATGGAC
The DNA here is from genome assembly GCF_001425045.1 of Massilia sp. Root351. Taxonomy (GTDB): domain Bacteria; phylum Pseudomonadota; class Gammaproteobacteria; order Burkholderiales; family Burkholderiaceae_D; genus Rugamonas. The sequence goes on from NZ_LMDJ01000008.1 coordinate 9,543, forward strand.
CGATCACCAGGTAGTTCAGCTTGTTGGCCTTGTCCTGCGGCTCCATGGCGGCGTAGGCGGCGTACGGTCCGTAGATGTCTTCCTGGTCCCACTGCCCCACCACGTGCATGGTCGGCACGCTCAGCTTGCGCGCGCCCACCAGCTTGTCGATCGCCTGGTGCTGCCAGTAGCTGTCGTAGGCCGGGTGTTCGAACAGCTTCTTGGTGTAGGTCAGCTGGTCCAGGCCGAACTTCCTGGCGTAGTCGCCGGCCGAGCCGGCACGCAGAAAGCCCTCATAATCGTCGAAATAGCCGCTGGCGACCGCTTCGCCGCGCCCCTTGACCGAGGTCTGGCCGCCGATGTACGGCAGGCTGGGCATGCGGAAGGCGCCGTTGTGGAACCAGTCGTCGCCGCGCCAGCCGTCCACCATGGCGCTCATCGGCACCGCCGCCTTCAGTGCGGGATGCGGGTCCATCAGCGCCATCATCACCGTGAAGCCTTCGTACGAAGAACCCACCATGCCAACCTTGCCGTTGGACTCGGGCACGTTCCTGGTCAGCCACTCGATGGTGTCCCAGGCGTCCGTGGCGTGGTCGATCTTGCTGCTGTTGAGCGGGCCGCTCAGCGGACGCGTCATCACATACTCGCCCTCGGAGCCGTATTTGCCGCGCACGTCCTGGAACACGCGGATATAGCCTTCGTCGATAAAGGTTTCGTCACCCTGCGGCAGGATGGCCCGGATGCTGGGGCTGATGTTGCGCTGGGCGCGCCGGGCCGCGTTGTACGGCGTGCGGGTGAGCATGATGGGCGCCTTGGCGCCATTCACGCCCGCGCCCCTGGGGATGACGATCACGGTATACAGCTTGACCCCGTCGCGCATCGGCACCATCACCACTTTCTTCACATAGTCGGCCTGGTTCACCGGCGCGGTGAAGCTGGCGGGAATGTCCACCGCCATCGGCGGCGTTTGCGCCAGCGCGGACGAGACGAACAGGGAAAGCGCCGCCAGGGCCGGCAGCTGGATGAGGGTGCGGGTACGCTTGTTGCGCATGGGTATGTCTCCAATTTTGTGCTGCGGGCCATGGTAGACAGTTGCCATTCATAGCGCAATGCAACTTTTGTAACGCACTTTTTCTATCCTGTTACCTCTGCTTGCAACTTGCCTATCACTATGCGCGTCGCCGCACAGATCATAAGGCTGAGCCAGCCTACATTGGCTGAACACACAACAGAACGAGGAGTGTCATCATGAAAAAACTGCTGATAGCCGCTGCCATGGCGGCCGCGCTGGGTGGCGGGGTTGCCGTGCCATCGTTCGCCGACGTCATTGTCGTGCGCACCGCGCCACCGCCGCCGCGCCACGAAAGCGTGCCCGAAGCGCGCCGGGGCTATACCTGGGTGGCGGGCCACTGGGACTGGAACGGGCGCCGCAACGTATGGGTCAAGGGCAAATGGGTACGCGACCGCAATGGCTACGTGTACCGCCCCACCGTGTGGGAAGAGCGCGACGGCCGCTGGGTGGTGGAACGCGGCGGCTGGCATCGCGGCGACCGCGACCGCGATGGCGTACCGAACCGTGTAGACCGTGACCGGGATGGCGACGGCGTACCGAACCGCCACGACGACCGGCCAAACAACCCCAATCGCCACTGAGCCGCCGCCTATCCCCCTTGGTCATCCCGCCGCCCCGGCCACATCCGGGGCCGGCGCCGGCTAGCGGTAGTGCAATACGGCGGCCAGCATCACCCACAACGCGAACTGCAGCGCCAGTGCCCCGAACAGCGGCCCGGGTTCGGGGCGCAAGCCGCCCTCTATGGCAAGCTGGACCATGTCTTCCATGGCCTCCTGGGCCACTTCCTGCAGCGTCATATCGCCGCTCGCCACCTCCGTGATGCTCTCGGAAAATGGCACCTTGTCGGCCAGGGCGACCAACAGAAAGGGCAGCGGCCGAGGCAGGTCGTCCTGCAACTTCAGGAACTTGCGCCACTGGTCAAGCAAGGCGCCGCTGAGCGGGCCGCCGGGCTGGTAGTCTAGTGTCTTCAAAAATTTCTCAAGCAAGCTGGCGCCAAGTCCGGCCAGGGCCGGCGCCTGGGTCTCCAGCAAGCGGCTAAGGATGCCCATCAAGCCCTGCTTGTACGCCATCATGCCCGTCACGCCCACGGCGACGATGAACGGCACGCCGATCAGCAGTGCGAACAGCACCGAACCGCCATGGCCCATCCAGGCATCCGCGCTGAAGGCCAGCGCCAGCGTGACCCCGGCCGCATTGACCAGAACGGCCGCCAGCAGCGCCAGCGCCACCCGCAGCACGCCTGCGCCGGCGCCGCGCGCGGCAGCCAGCAGCAACTGCTTGACCATGGATTCCTTTTTCCCGTCGTGGCGGGCAGGCTCCGCGCTCTTCTTCAAGCTGTGCTGATTCATTCTCGACCTCGTGACGCTGATTGCAATCTTGTTAATTTACCACGATCAACAAACAAGTGGAATGACACTGCGCAAACGGGCGCCAACCTTGACAGGGCCGCGGCAAACTGCAACCATACGGACATGAAATATTTCCAACCACATCGCACCTGCCTGAATTGGTGGTCCCGCTGACATAGCGCGGCCACTGCACAGTGATGTGAGTATTTAGTCAACGCCGCCTTCGCAGGGTGGCGTTTTTCTTGGCGCATCGTGCGGGGCGACACTTAGGAACCCCAAGGAACCCGTATGAGCCAGCCAGCAACGCCCACCACCCCGTCCGTGATCCTGACCGGCGACCGTCCTACCGGTCCGCTGCACCTGGGCCATTACGTCGGCAGCCTGCGCAACCGCGTGACCTACCAGCACGAGTACAAGCAGTTCATCATGCTGGCCGACTCGCAGGCGCTGACCGACAACATGGAAGACACCGACAAGGTGCACCGCAACGTGGTGGAAGTGGCGCTGGACTATCTGGCCGTGGGCATTGACCCGGCCAAGTCCACCATCCTGATCCAGTCGCAGATCCCCGAACTGGCCGAGCTGACCTTCTACTACCTGAACATGGTGACCGTGGCGCGCCTGGAGCGCAATCCGACCGTGAAGCAGGAAATCATCCTGCGCGGCTTCGAACGCGACATCCCGGCCGGCTTCCTGACTTATCCAGCCAGCCAGGCGGCTGACATTTCGGCCTTCAAGGCCTCGCTGGTGCCGGTGGGCGAAGACCAGATCCCGATGATCGAGCAGACCAACGAAATCGTGCGCAAGTTCAACCGTTTGGCCAACCGCGACATCCTGGTCGAGTGCAAGGCGCTGGTGCCGGAAATCGGCCGCCTGCCTGGCATCGACGGCAAGGCCAAGATGAGCAAGTCCCTGGGCAACACCATCAACCTGGGCGCCACCGCCGACGAGATCACCGCCGCCGTCAAAAAGGTCTACACCGACCCGCTGCACCTGCGCGTGCAGGACCCCGGCCACCTGGAAGGCAACGTGGCCTTCATCTACCTGGACGCATTCGACACCGAAAAAGCGGCGCTGGAAGAAATGAAGGCGCACTACGTGCGCGGCGGGCTGGGCGACAGCATCGTCAAGAAACGCCTGGAAGTAGTGCTGCAGGAAATGCTGGCGCCGATCCGCGCCCGCCGCGAAGAATTCGCCAAGGACAAGGGCCAGGTCATGCAGATCCTGAAGGAAGGCACGGCCAAGGCGCGCGAAGTGGCTGCCAGGACGGCCGACGAAGTGAAGGCCGCGTTGGGCCTGAGCTACTTCTAACCGGCAGCGCAGCCCGCATGGCTCCTGCCGCGCCGCGCAAACCGGCCAAGCCCAAGCGCTCGGGCGACCCGGCCCAGCAGCCCGAGCGCGGCCCGTCTGCGGCCAAGGGCGGCAAGCGCGCGCCACGCATTATCGACCTGGCTAAAGGCGTCCAACGGCGCGGCAATGCCGGGCCCGGTCGCGCCGGTTCCGGACGCCGCGGCGGCAATGGCGCCGGAAATGGCGGTGTCAGCGGCGCCGGCGCCGCGTCTTACCTGGCTATCGGCGCGCTCGCCGTGCTGTACCTGGTCGCCATCCTGCTATGGCGGATTCCCGCCTGGCCCGCCTTGCTGTACGCAGGCGCCAGCGTGGTCTGTTTCATGTTCTACGCCATCGACAAGTCCGCCGCCAAGGCGGGACGCTGGCGTACGCCCGAAAGCACTTTGCTGCTGCTCGGCCTGTGCTGCGGCTGGCCCGGCGCCATCGTGGCGCAGCAATGGCTGCGCCACAAATCCAGCAAGACTTCCTTCCAGCTCGCGTTCTGGGCCACCGTGACCGTCAACCTGGCGGCCTTCAGCTGGCTGGCGCAGCGTTTCCCCGGCGCGTAGGGTGGACTCACCGCACGTAGCGTGCCAGGAAATCGCCCACCATGATGTCGTACTCCGCCGTGCCCGGGCGGCAACCGTAGCGAGGTGCGGCGCGGCGTGGAAAGCAATCAGCCGCCGGCGCCGCGCACCAGGTTATTCCGCAGCACTGCGGCGCTGCGGCGGGCAGACTCGGCGCGGGCCTGGTAGTCGGCAGCCGCCCCCGGCAGGCCGTTCGAATGCGCGTGTTCGGCCAGGCGGCGCGCCAGTTCTTCCTTTTCGTGGAGCGCCCGGATGGCCGACCACACGGCCTCCTCCACCACCCGGTCCTGGGTATGCTCCAGTGCCAGCGCGGTGAAGCTGTGGCCAGTGTGGCAGCGGTAGCGGGGGCGCGGCTTGCCGTTTGCATTGCCGCTGGACGCCGCGCCCGCCACGCGCTCCCTGACTTCCCACAGCGCGCCATGGCACTCGGGACAAGTGAACGTGGACGGGCGGGCGATGCGCTCCAGGTCACGCAGCTCGCCTTCACCGCCGGCGTAGCGGTTCTCCACGGCAATCCACTCCGGCACCTCGCGCGGCTTGCTTTCCATGGCTGCCTCCTTGCTCAAGTCCTGCGTGGCGTCCAGTTCGGACGGCGGAAGCGGCGCGCCGGCCAGGGTCAGCAACATGTCACCGATATCGTCGAGTTTCAAAACATAGTCCACCGCTACCCGCTCCAGCGCGCTCGACGGCATGCTCTCGGCAAATGCGTCGGACGGATCCTGCACGACGGCAGTCCCGCCGCAGGCCTTGATGGCTTGCAAACCAGCCGTGCCGTCATCCAGGTAGCCGGTCAGGATCACGCCGGTGGCGCCCGCGCCGTACGCGGCGGCGGCCGAGCGGAACAGCGGATCGATGGCGGGCCGGGTGTAGTTCTCCATCGCGCCGTACGTCAGCCGCACGCAGCCGATCGGGCCGTCGCGCGCCACCATCATGTGCCGGTCCGGCGGCGCCACCAGTATCATCGGCTGCGCCAGCAATTCCCCGTCGCGCGCATGGCGCACCTGCAGCGCGCAAACCTTGCGCAGCAGCGCCGGCAGGATGCTCTCGCGCGCGCCGATATGCATGACCACCAGCACCGGCGCGGGAAAGTCGGCCGGCAGCTTGCCCAGCACGCGTTTCAACGCATCCAGCCCGCCCGCCGAGGCGCCGATCACAATCACTTTGTCGGTGGCTGGCGTCATAGCCCGGAAGGATAGGTCTCGGGCGCTTCATCCATCGCCCACGAGGCCGACCGTTCCAGCGGCGGCACTGCCGTGCTGCGGTCGATATGGATCAGCGCGTCGAACTGGCGTACAGGGTCGGCACGGAAGTAGTGGCTGCGGCGTTCCGTCTCAGGCCGGTACACGACGCCGACGGCGCGTTCGATCAGCGTCTCGGGCAGGTGCGCCAGCACGCTGTCGCGTCCGCGCAGCGGCAACAGGAACTCATTGCCGGGCAGCGCCGCACCGCTGGCGTGCAGCAGGCGCTCGATGCTGTGCGGCAACGATGGCTGCACCGCTTTCAGCTCGGCCGGGCCGTCCCAATCGCTGGCGGCGGTCACGTTGCCGGTGTGGGTGGTGAAGCCGAGCAGGAAGGACTCGCCTGGCGGATAGTTTTCCCGCACCAGCTGGCCCAGGTTGATCTGGCCGCCCTCGCCCATCTCGGTGGCGCGCGCGTCGCCGATGTGCGAGTTGTGCGCCCACACCACGATCCTGGCCGGCGCCCGCCCCTTGCGCGCGCCCAGGTGCTGGCGCAGCGCCAGCAGCGTGTCGGCCATGTGGGTGTCGCGCACGTTCCAGGCCGCGTCGCCGTGCTGGAACATGGCCCGGTAATAGGTTTCGGCATTGCGCGCAACGCGCGCGTTCTGCTGCGCGTAGAACAGCTGATCCGGCACCGCCGCGCCGGGCCGCGCCATCAAGCGCGCCGCCTGCAGGCTCAGCTCGCGCAACTGGCCCACCAGTTCGTCCTCGCAATCGCGCGTCATGCCGAAGGTGGCGGCATAGCCGTAGCGCTGCGGAAAGTCGGCCATGTGGTCGATGCAGGCGTAGCGCTCGCGGGCGCGGCGCGCCGCGGCCGGGTCTTCCTTGTCCAGGTATTCGATCACGGCGTGCATGGACTTGCGCAGGCTGTACAGGTCCAGCCCGTAAAAGCCTACGCGCCGCGCCGGGTCGCCCGCCTGCGCATTATGCGCACGCAGCCATTCCACCAGCGCCACCACTTCCGTGTTGCGCCACATCCACTGCGGAAAGCGCTGGAAACCGCCCAGCGCGTCGGCCGCATTGATGTCGCCGTCGGAATGCTGCACGTAGCGGCTCACGCGCAGCGCGTCCGGCCAGTCGCACTCCACGGCGATGGCGTCAAAGCCGCGCTCGACCACCAAGCGCTTGGTGATCTCCGTGCGCAGGCGGTAGAACTCGGTGGTGCCGTGCGTGGATTCGCCCAGCAGCACGATGCTCGATGCGCCGATCTGCTCGAGCAGATGATCGTAGTGCGGGTCGTCCGCCAGCGGCAGCAACTCGGCGCGCAGCGCCAGGGCGGTGGCTGAAGCAGTCATGATGGCCTCCCTACCGCCATGATAGTCCCATCCATCGCGCCGCGCCACACGCCTTGCGCCGCACGCGATGCGGCGCAAGGCCGGCCTTCCGCGCCGCGCCTTGCTGTGCGACACTGTCGCCCTTGTGAACCGGAGAGCTTACAGATGTGGAATGGAGTGCTGTGCGGCCTGCTGGCCGGGGCCATGTGGGGCATGGTGTTCATCGTGCCGGAACTGCTGTCGGCGTTCTCGCCGGTGGAAATGGCGGTGGGCCGCTACATCGCCTACGGCGCCATCGCCTTCGGGCTGATGCTGCCGCGCCTGGGCCGCCTGTACGCGCGGCTCGAGCGCAGCGACTACGCGGCGCTGGTGCGCCATGCGCTGGCCGGCAACATCGTCTATTACATGCTGCTGGCGCTCGGCGTGAAGCTGGCCGGCGTGGCGCCCACCTCGCTGATCATCGGCGTGCTGCCGATCTCGGTCACGCTGATGGGCCGCAAGGACCACGGCGCACTGCCATTGCGCCAGTTGGCGCTGCCGCTGCTGGTGGCCGCTGCAGGCATCGCCTGCATCAATGTGGATGTGTTCATGCATGCCGGCAATGCAGGCCACCCCGTGCTGCAAACCCTGCTGGGCGTGCTGTGCGCCACCGGTGCACTGCTGTGCTGGAGCTGGTACACGCTGGACAACGCGCGCTACCTGAAGCGCAACCCGCATTTCACGAGTGCCGAATGGTCGGCGCTGTATGGCTTGTCCAGCGGCCTGATCGCGCTGCTGATCGGCGCCGCGGCCCTGGCCGTGTGGCACGGCGACGTGCTGGGCGCCGCCGGCAAGGCCAGCGGACGGGACTGGACCGTGTTCTGGATCACCAATTCCCTGCTGGCACTGGGCGCGTCGGTCATCGGCAACCACCTGTGGAACATCGCCAGCCGGCGCGTGCCGGTTACGCTGTCCGGCCAGCTGATCCTGTTCGAAACGCTATTCGCGCTGCTGTACGGCTTTCTCTACAAGCAACAATGGCCGCGTCCGCTGGAAGCGGCCGCCATCGTGCTGCTGGCGGTGGGCGTGATGTGGTCGGTGCGGGTGCACGCCATGGAGGAAGACCTGCCCCCGCCGTAAAACGGGCCGATACCGTTGCCGCTACTTCAGCGTCGCCTGCACCAGCGCGGCCATGGCCGCTCCGTCGGGCCGGCTGCGCAAGCCCTGCACCACCCCGTCGCGGTCGGCCGCGCTGCGGTTCTGGTTCGCCTTCCATTTGCCCTCGAGCGACGCCAGCGGAATCTCGATACCGACGATGGCTTTCATGGTTGCCGCCAGGAAATCCGGCGGGGCATCGGACAGTTGCCACGGCTGCGGCAGCCCGGCCTCGTGCACGGCGGTCAGGTCGCCCAGCGCACGGTGCAGCCAGGCGCCATCCTCGACCACGCGCGCGGCGCCGCGCGCCTGCACCATCGCGTAGTTCCAGGTTGGCACGACCTTGTGGTGCTCGGCCTTGCCGGCGTACCAGCTCGGGCTGATATAGGCGTGCGGCCCCTGGAACAGCACCAGGCATTCACCACCGTCGCGCAAGGCCTGCCAGACCGGATTGGCGCGCGCCACATGGGCCCGCAATACGCCGCGCGCGCCCTCCTCGGGGTACAGGATGAACGGAATCAGGTCGGCGCTGACGCTGCCGCCGCTGGCGACGATCAGCGTGCCCAGCGGGTGGGCGCGCAGCAGTGCGTGCAGCACCTCGGGGCGTTCTTCGAGAAAAGCGGTTTGGTTGTACATGACGGCTCCACAGTGGCGATGGCCCCAGTGTAACGAGGCTTGCGGCACGCGGCGAGAGCCAGGACGTGGTGGAAATGTGGAGCCAGCTACTCCAGCAGCCCGCTCTCGCACAGCACATCCTGCACCAGTTCAAGGCGCAGCACCGGGTTTTGCTGGGCCATCAGCAACTGCTTGCGGGTGGGCGTCATGCGCAGCAGCTCGCACCAGCGGTTGGCCACCCAGCCGGCGTCGTCCAGCTTGTACGGCGGCAGCAGGGGCATCTGGGTGGTCGGCAGCTGGCGCTTCTGCAGCGAGCGGATCACGGCGCCCAGCGCTTCGGCCACGTCCTGCTGCTCGCTGGGCACGGGCACCTGCATGTCGGGTTCCAGCATGTCCACTTCGCCCATCCACAGGCCGTGCTTGAGCTGGGAAGCCGAATTGATGCGGAAACGCTGCGTGCCCACGCAGGTCAGCTGAAGCAGGCCGGACATGGGAGAAGACCAGTCCACGATGCGGGCCATGGTGCCGATGTCCGTTAATTCCTCATGCTGCTCCGGGCGCTGCACTTCGCTGCCGGACGCGAGCGCCACCACTCCGAACTCTTCCGAACGGGCAATGCACTTCTTCACCAGGTCGAGATAACGGACTTCGAATACTTGCAGCGGCAAGTGTCCGTCTGGAAATAGTACTGTATTAAGAGGAAATAGCGGTATGGATGGCATCTTGCCATCATCGCACGAAATACGTCATGCCGCCGAGCAAAATTCTAGCGCCAGGGCGAGGAAACATGCAGGTTTTGTGGCGAATGCCACACTGTGATGCATAAATGAAAATATCCGGCAGGCCCACGCGGGCATGCCGGATATTTTTTGCAACAACAACCTGATTACTTAATCAGGAAGTCTTCCTTGTTTTTACCTTCCAGCCATTTCGGTGCGCGGCCACGGCCGGTCCAGCTTTGACCGGTGGCGGTGTCGCGATATTTCATCGGCACCGGTGCGCGTGGCTTGCTTACTTTTGCAGGTTTGGCCGTGCCAGCCAGATCAGCCAGGGTCAGACCGTGCTCGCGCATGATGGCGGCGATTTTCTCTTTAGCCGAATTCAGCTCGTCGCGGCGGGCGGATTCCGCCAGGTTTTGCAGTTCAGCGATTTTTGCCTGGTATTCCTGATAAGTGGTCATGACTCAACTCTTCCTCTATGGTTGATAAGAGATTCCCACAAAAGCGATGCGTGACAATCTGTGAGAATTCAAGACCGCAATTTACCACAAGAATACGCCCGCATTCTAGCTAAATATGAAACGGGAGGCATATTTTCCACGCCAGCGTTGAGCCATGTCCACACGCGCGTTCTAAACTATTTCTTTTTCCTGCGCAGTAACCAGGTAGTAATACCGGTTATAAAAAACAGCGCCGGCAACAATCCCGCCAGCGCCACCAGCCACTTCACCGAGGCGCCCCCGAGCTGGCCGGAATGCAGAGGGAACAGCGCGGCCAGGAAACGGTCGCCCGGCTTGCCGGATAAGGGATTGATGGCTTCCAGTATTTTACCGCTGCGCATATCGATGTAAATCCGCAGCGTGCCGGTACGCTGCCAGTCGTCGGCGCGGCGCAGGCGTGCAATGAATATTCCTTTGTCCGGCTGGCGCGAAATGCCGGCCATGGCGGCGCCGTCGCGCAAATACGGCGCGGCTATCGCCTGCGCCTGGTTCCAGCTAATCGCGGTTTCGCCTTTTTGCAAGGCTGGCCTCGCGATAGCGCGCCGCTCCGCGCCGGTTTGCGCCACGCTGCCGACCATGGAGCTGACCACTTCCGGTAATCCGTTGTAAAAGCCCGTCAGCGCCAGCAGCAGTAAAGGCAGCAGCGCCAACAAGCCGATGGAACGGTGCAAGTCGTAATGGCTGCGGTAAGTGCTCTGATTCAGTTTAATGCGCAGCGCGCGCAGCCATTGGCGCTTGGCTGGCCATGCCAGGTAAAGGCCCACTGCCAGCAGTACCGCAATAGCGGCGCCGATATAACCTTGCGCCAAACGGCCGGACTTACCCTGGAACATATTCAAATGCCAGGTCTGCATCATGGGCATCAGATATTGCGCGCCGAATCCCACGGCCGCCCGGTCGCGGCTGCCCAGCAGCGCGCCGTTGCAGGCATCCAGCAAGGCTTCGCCGGTTTCTATCCCGGGCGCCTTGAACGTGACGCGCCAGCTGCCGCCTTCGTGGCGCGGCAGGAACACGCCGCCGACGCGGGCTTTCGGCCACTGCGCTTGCACCGTCGCGGCGGCGGCGTCCGGCGTCAGCGGCGCGCTGCACGCCGCCGCAGGGGTGGAATGGAACAGCTGCGGATTGAGCGCTTCGTCGATCTCGTGTTCGAACACCAGCAGGGTGCCGCTGAGGCCCATCAGCACGAACAGCAGGCCCAGCGTAAGCCCGGCCCAGCGGTGCAGCCACGCCATGGCCGGACGGAACGAGATGCGGCGCAAGGGAACGGCTGCGGTGGACATTTTCTCTAAGCAATGATTCGGTCAATCCGCATCATAGCATTCGTGAGAATAGTTCTCAATTACCGGTATCACTCCGCTAGTGACGACCCGCCACCGCCGCGCGGTGCGCCAGCTCGCCCTGCCCGATCTCGGCCAGGATGGTACGCAGGCGCTGGTCCATCAAGCCGCGGCCCGAAATCGCCTGCGGCACCGCCAATTCCGATTCGGTATTCAATTCCAGCAGCACCGGGCCTTCCGGACACAAGGCCACGTCCCAATTCTGCAGGCGCAGGCCGGGGAACAGCGCACTGGCGGCGTACACCAGGCGCACCGCGCGCTGCCAGTCCGGCAAGGCAAAGCCCACCAGCTCGCGGCCGGTGCCGGGATGGCGGCTGATCTCGCCGCCCGGGCCCATGCGGCTGATCACGCGCCGCACCAGGCCGCTCTCCGGGTCGACATCGCCCAGGCAGTTGCCGTAGTCGCCGTGCGAGAAATTGTCGAGCATATTGCGGCCCACGGTGATTTTCCAGAACGCCGTGTGCAGCACCGGCCCGCCGGGCGTGACGAAACAGATGAAGCGCACGCAGCTCACCGCTTCCGACCCCGTCAGCTCCGTGATGGCCGGGTGCGCCTTGAGCGGGCGCTGGAACAGCATGCCGCCGTACGGCTCGAAATCGAAGGGCTGCAGAAACTGCGGCAGGCCGATCTCGCTGCCGTCCAGCAGGCGCAGGCGCTCGCCTTCCATGCCGGCCACGCCCAGGACGCCGCGCCCATAGCCGGCCGAGATCGGCTTGACATAGAAGGGGTAGACGTCGCCGCGCAGCCAGGCCAGCACCTGGTCTTTGCTGGTGAGCGCGGTTTCGCTGTCGATGCGGCGCCCTGCCGTGGTGTAGGTGGCCAGCGGCTCCGGGGCCGGGAAGCCGGCCGAGCGCAGGATCACGTGGTTGATCAGCTTGTCGTTTGCCAGCACGCGCGATTGCGGCGCGTTCAATTCGCGGTCCAGTGCGCTGCTCGCGCGCCAGCCGATAAATTCCGCACGCCTGGCGGGTGTCACGGAGTTGTGCCAGATGCCATAATCGAAATATTCGCTGATCCCGACCGGGGAACGGCGCAATCGAAGGCTGGCGGCCTCCCATACTTGCCGAAAAGCGGGTTTACCGCCCGCATCGCGCGCCATCCGCAACTTGCCTAGCAATAGACTCATCGAGACCTCCTCCGGAAGAGAGGAGACCAGTGTAATGCAAACTTTCACATGCCGGAGGTGGAAATGAAGAGTGTGGTTTTATTGTCGGGCCGACAAGTGCCGGCGCTGGGCCAGGGCACCTGGAACATGGGCGAAGATCCCACTTACCGCGCGCACGAGGTGGCCGCGCTGCAGCTCGGCATGGACCAGGGCATGACGCTGATCGACACGGCGGAAATGTACGCCGACGGCGGCAGCGAGGAAGTGGTGGGCGAAGCGATTGCAGGCCGGCGCGACGAGGCCTTTCTTGTAAGCAAAGTCTATCCGCACAACGCCAGCAGGGCCGGCGTGGTGGCGGCCTGCGAGCGCAGCCTGAAGCGCCTCAAGGTCGAGCAGATCGACCTGTACTTGCTGCACTGGCGCGGCTCGGTGCCCTTGGAGGAAACGCTGGCCGGCTTCATGGCGCTGCAGCAAGCCGGCAAGATCGGCGCCTATGGCGTCAGCAATTTTGACCTGGCCGACATGCGCGAAGCGCGCGCCCTGCCCGGCGGCGGCGCCATTGCCGTCAACCAGGTACTGTACAACCTGGCCAAGCGCGGCATTGAATGGGATCTGCTGCCGTGGTCGCAGCAGCAGCAAGTGCCGCTGATGGCCTACTCGCCGCTGGAATCGAATCCGCTGGAACAGCGCGCCATGCTGGACAACCGCAGCCTGCAAACGGTGGCACGGCGCCACGGCGCCACCCCGGCGCAGATCGCGCTGGCCTGGCTGCTGCGGCAGGACGGCGTGATCGTCATCCCGAAGGCCGCCAATCCCGACCACATCCGCCAGAACCGCGCCGCGCTCGATTACGAACTCAGCGCTGAAGACCTGGCCGAGCTGGACCAGGGCTATCCCCTGCCCCGCCGCCACAGCCCGCTGGCCATGCGCTGAGCAGGGCGGCCGGCGCTCAGATCGCCGGGCAGCCGCCGGCCTTGTATTTGCAGTGGCGGGCGATGACGGCGCGGATGATGCTCACCAGCTGGCAGGCGGCCGGCCCGGGGCGCTCGGCGTTGGCGATGATCAGCGACAGCGACAGCTTGCGCTTCTGTCCCACCCGCAGGCGCAGCGGCTTCAGCAGGCCGGAGGCGAGCTGGTGCTGGATCTTGTGCGTGGCCATCCAGGCAAAACCGAGGCCGGCGCACACCATCTCGGTGCGCGTGGCGGGGCTGGTGACGGTCCAGCGCTGGGCCGTGTTGAGCCAGCCGAAATCGCGCGTCGCGGACACGCCGCCGTCGCGCACCACGATGTGCAGGTGCCGCTCCAGGTCGTCCTCGTTCAGGTCGCGGTTCAGGCCGTGCAGCGGGTGGCTGGGGTGGGCCACGGCCAGGAACTCGATGTCCAGCAGCGCGTCGCCCAGGAAACCGCTGGGCACATAGTTGGCGATCACCACGTCGGCGCGCTTTTCGCGCAGCACGTCGTCCGAGGCCGACAAAATGGTTTCCTCCAGGTTCACCCGCGTGTGCCGCGCCAGCGGCTCGAACTCCTGCAGGATCTGGATCAGCAGTTCGCTGGGGAACAGGCTGTCGACCGCGAAGCGCAGTTCGGATTCCCAGCCTTCGTTCAGGCTGGCGGCCAGCTCTTCCAGCTGGAAGGCATCGTCCAGCAGCTCGCGCGCCTTGCGCAACAGGGTTTCGCCGTTCTGGGTAAGCCGGGCGCGGCGGCCGTCGATTTCCAGCAGTTCAATGCCCAGCTGCTCCTGCAGCTTGGCCACCATGTAGCTGACCGAGGACTGGCTGCGGTGCAGCGCTTCCGCCGCCTGCGCGTAGCCGCCGCATTCAACGATGGCTTGCAGCACCTGCCACTGCTCCAGCGTGCTCCGTGGAATTTTCATTATTTGCTTTGCATGACGTAAGTACCGTCCCAGTGGTCCGGCGGCGGTTCGGCCGCCAGGCGCAGGCAGCGTTCGATGTACAGCGCGGCCGCCTTGTCGCCGGGATTGAGCGCCAGCACTTCCTCGAACAGCTTGCGCGCCGCTGCCCACTTGCGCTGGCGGTAGTTGATAATGCCGTTGCGGAACAGGCCCATGGCGTCGATCAGGTTGGGATAGCTGTCTTCGGTGTGGTAGTCGAGCACCTCGTAGATCGCCACCGGCCTGGTCTTGCCCTGCACCACCACGATGTCCAGCTCGCGCGTGCGGTAGGTGCCGCGCAGCGCCCGGTAGGTGAACTCGCTGATCAGGATGTGGGCGCCGTACTGCTTGCAGGCCGACTCCAGCCGCGCCGCCAGGTTCACGCCGTCGCCGATGATGGTGTAGTCCATGCGCTTCTTCGAGCCGATATTGCCCGACACCACCTGGTCCGTGTTCAAGCCGATGCCGATATCGACGGTCAGCTTGCCGTCGCGCACGCGCTGCACGTTCCAGGCGCGCAGCTCGGCCATCATGGCGATGGCGGTGCGCACCGCGCGGTCCGGGTCGTCCTCGTGCGCCACCGGGATGCCGAAGGCGGCCATGATGGCGTCGCCGATGAATTTGTCCAGCATGCCCGCTTCGCGCTGGATGCAGTCCACCATCATGGTGAAGTATTCATTCAGCAAGGCCACCGTGCCCTGCGCGCCGAGCTGCTCGGTGATGGTGGTGAAGCTGCGCACGTCCGAGAACAGCACCGTGGCGTTGACGTTCTTGCCACCCAGCATTTCGGCGCCGTTGGCCACCATCTGGTCAGCGATGCCGGGGTCCATATAGCGCGACATGGTGGCTTTTAGCCGCTTTTCACTGGAGATATCTTCCAGCATCAGCATCCAGCCGATGCGCTTCTTCTCCACCGACAACAGCGGCTGCACGTTGAAATTGACGGAAATGGTGTCCTCGCCGACGATCAGCGGCGCGTCCATGAAGTGCTCGGCCACATGGTTTTCCTCCACCAGGCGCAGCTTGTCCAGCACCCAGGTGTTGGGGCCGGTGAAGAACTCCGCCGCCGGCCGCCCCAGCAGCTGGGCCGCCTCGGCGCGCAGGATGCGCAGGCCGGCCGCATTGCAGGTGACGATTTTCTCCTGCCCGTCGAGGGTGATGACGCCGTTGGACATCGACTCCAGCATGGCCTCGTTGTAGTTCTTCATCTGCTGCACGTCGGCAAACAGCTTGGCATTTTCCAGCGCGATCGAAATCTGCGCCGTGAACGCCCGCAGCCGCGATTCGTCCTCCAGGCTGAACGGACCGCCGCGCTTGTTCAGCACCTGCGTCACCCCTATGGTCTTGCCATGCTTATTGACGATGGGCACGCACAGGATGGAGCGCGTGAAAAAGCCGGTGCGCTTGTCGAACGCCGGGTTGAAGCGCAGGTCGGCATAGGCGTAGGGGATGTTGATGGTCTTGCCGGAGCTGAACACGGCGCCGGCGATGCCGGCCGTGTTCGGCAGGCGGATCTGCAGCGAGTCCAGCCCCTGCCCCACCTCCGACCACAGCTCGCCGGTCTTCTCGTCGTTCAGGAACAGCGTCGAGCGTTCGGCACTGAGCAGGCGGGTGGCTTCGCCCATCACGCGCTGCAGCAGCGAGCCGAGCTTGATGTCGGCGGTCACTTCGGACACCACGTCGATGAATTCCATCTCCTGGCGCCGCACTTTCTGCATGCTTTCCAGGAAACGCGCGCTTTGCAGCGCCAGCGTGCCCTGCGTGGTCAGCGCCGCCAGCAGTTCCAGATCCTTGCGGGTGAACTGGCCGCGCTGCTTGTTCAGCGTTTGCGACACGCCGATGATCTCGCCCTTGAAGGTGCGGATCGGCACGCACAGGATGTTGCGGGTGACAAAGCCGGTCTGCTCGTCGATGGCGCGGTTGAAACGCTGGTCGGCATAGGCGTCGGCAATCATCAGCGGCTCGCCGGTGGTGAACACGTGGCCGGCAATGCCGGAACTGTTCAGGAAGCGGATCTCACGCTGGGTTTCGCCCTGCGCCACGCGCGAGAACAGTTCATTGGTCTCCGGGTCGTTCAGGAACAGCGTGCCGCGCTCGGCCTCCAGCTCCTCGGTGGTCACCTCCACCAGCGCGGTGAGGATCTCGTCCAGCGTGTCGTAGGCCGCCATGCGGCGCGATACTTCCAGCAGCAGCTCGGCCATGCGCAAGCGCGACTGCGCGCCCGATGCCGCGCGCGGCAGGCCGCCCTGGCCGCGCTGCCTGCCCCCGCCGCCGGGGACGACGCCGCCCTTTGCCATATCGTTCATGCGGCCGCGCCTTCCAGCGCGCTGCGCAGCGCGCGTATGGTGTCCTGTAACTGCTGCACCTCGGCGCGCTGCGCGCTGGCGCTCTGCTGCTGCAGGCTGGCGTGCTCGGCGAGCGCGCGCTCCAGCCCGGTACGCAGCACCGCGATGGTGTCGCGCAACTGGGCGATTTCGGCGAGGGAAGCGGCCAGCGCGGCCTTGACGGCGTTGTCGCGCTCGCCGTGCGCCAGCTCCAGCGCATCGCGCAGCGACAACACGGTGGCGCGCAGTTGCTGCGTGTCGTTGTGCGCTGCGGCCTGCGCGTCCTGCACCTGGCGCTGGCGCTCGTGCTGGGCCTGTTCCAGTTCGGTGCGCAGCACAACGACAGTGCGCTGCAGGTCGCGCACTTCGGACAGGGCAAGACTGAGTGCGTCCGGCTCGGCGTGGATGGTGTTTGTCATGCAGCAATCATACCATCCGTCCCGGCCGGGGAAAACCGCGCTGCCGGCCCCGGCCGACGTCGCCGCGCTACAGTTTCCACTCCAGTCCGGCCCGGAACTGCGCCGCGCCGGGCGCCAGCGAGTTGCGGCGCAGGCTGCCGCGGGCGTCGGTGTAGGTATATTCTTCCAGCCAATCCTCGGCCAGCGCGCTGACAATGGAGAGCCGGAGCGCGTGTTTGGGCGTGAACTTGTACAGCAGATAGACGTCCAGGTCACGCTTGGCCGTCACGAAACTGGACTGTTCCGTGCTGATCCGCATCACTCCGCCGCGCTTGAAGATAAAGCTGCCGCCGGCCGTCAACGCCCCGTCCGCCGATTTGTAGTCCGCACCCAGCGTGGCCGTCAGTGGCAACTGCTGGTTCAGGCGGTTGTACGGGCCGGGCACCGCATCGACGCGCGACCAGTTGCGGCTGACACTGGCGCGCAAGTCGAGCGCATGCGCGGTTTGCATCACCGCCTTGAGCGGAAATTTGGCCTCCAGTTCCAGCCCGCGCGCCACCGCCTTGCCGTCATTGACCGAGGTTTGCACCCAGCGGCCCTCTTCAAGCAGCAGCCCCGGGCGCGTGTAGTCGCTCACCTTGCGCACGAAGCCGCTGGCGCTCAGCAAGGCCGATTCCGACCAGTAATGCTCGTATGCCAGGTCCAGCCCCAGCGCCAGTTCCGGCTTCAATGCGGGGTTGCCGCGCTGGTCGGGCGTGTTCTGGGTGTTGTTGACAGCCAGGAAGCGGCGCGGTATCAGCATGGTGGTGGCCGGCGCCTTATAGGTGCGCGTCAGCGCCAGGCGCACCTGGTCCTTGCTATCCGGTATTTTCCATAAACCCTGGAAGACCGGACTCAGCACACTGCTGCGGTTGCGCACCGGGTCGAAGCCCGCGCCGTGGCTGTCGGTCTGCAACCCTTCCCAGCGCAGCCCGGCGTAAATCGACAGGCGCGGCGTGAAGTCCCATTCGTCCTGCGCATATAGCGCCAGGCGCCGCACGTCGGCGCTGAAATCCTCGTCCATAGTGGAGGCGCGCCCGCCCGCCAGCGGCACTTCGCGCTGCAGGCGGGTATCGTCGCGGCGGCTGTCGGCGCCGTCCCAGCCCATCGACAGCGCGTGGCCGGGCACCAGCGGGGTCGAGTATTTGCCGGTGAACGTGTAGCCGCGCTCCTTGGACAGCGTATCCACCTGGCGGTCCAGCCCCGGCACGGCGTGGCTGGAGCCGGTCTGGCGCGTCCCGTTGCTGAGCCGGTTGGCGTTCAGGCCCAGCTTGGTATCCAGCTTGCCGCCGCCGGCCAGCTTGTGCACCCAGTTGAGATCGGTGCGGTAGTAGTCATTGCGCTGGTGCAGGTCGTTGGCGGTGGCGTCGAATTCCTGCGGCGCGCCAAACACCGTGGCCGTATCGACGGTGCCGACGAAGCGGTAACGGTTGGAGGCGATAAGGTTCTGCGAGGTCAGCGTGTCGCCGTTGGCCAGCGTCCAGTTCAGGCGCGGCGCCAGGCTGAGGTTCTCCAGCCGGCCCACGTCGTTGGACTCGGCATGGCGCAGCAGCCTGGCGCGGCCGGCCGCATCGGCGCCGTTGTCGTCGATCAGCTTGAGCCAGTGGAAGTTCAGCCGGTTCATGCTCAGCACGGACGAGTAGGAGAAATTGCCCTCCTTGTCGGACAGGGTGAAGACGCCGTTTGCCTGCGAAAAATCGTTGCCGCGGCCAGCCGTGGCCTTCAGCTCGCGCTGCGCGCTCCTGACCGCCTTCTTGAGCACGATGTTGATGGTGCCGGCGATGGCCTGCGTGCTGAATTCGGCGCTCGCCGCGCGCATGATCTCCACCCGTTCGATGGCGTCCGGCGACAGCTGGTCCACCGCAAAGCCGGCGGGCGCGCGCTCGCCGTTCAGCAGGATTTGCGTGTAGCCACTACCCAGCCCGCGCAGCCGGATGTCGACCGCACCGCCGCGCCCGCCGGTCACGGTCACGCCCGGCAGCCGTTTCAGCACATCGGCGACGTTGCTGTCGCCGTAGCGCAGGATCTCCTCGCTGCCTACAATGATCTTGCTGGCCGTGTCGTCGCGCCGCGCGTCGTAGCCGGCCCCGGACGCTGTCACTTCCACTTTCTGTATAGACGTCTTCTCATCCTTCAATAGAGCCGGCGCCGCCCAGGCATTCAGGGCGGAAGCCACGGCGGCAGCGGCGAGCGACAAATTAATTGCAGTATGAAAGCGAGGCATGGCGCAGTATAACTTTGCAAAAAAGGCTACATTTTCTCATAATTGCTTGTTATTGGGAAATAGATTCAATCGTGCGCCCTGTCGCTATGGGAGCAGAAAATGTCCTCTGCGCGTGGCGCGCCGTTATAATGCGTATTCGTCTATATTGATAGGTGTGATAACTGTGTCCGACCGTCTTGCTGTACTGCCGCAATACCTGCTGCCCAAGGGCGCGCTGACCAACTTCGCAGGCCGCGTGGCCGGCGCGAAGGCCGGCGCCATGACAACCCGCCTGATCCGCTGGTTTGTCGGCCGCTACGACGTCAATATGGCCGAGGCGGCCAATCCGGACATCGCCAGCTACAGCTCCTTCAACGAATTCTTCACCCGCGCATTGCGGCCGGACGCGCGCCCGCTGGCCAACGCCGACTTCATCTGCCCGGTGGACGGCCGCATCAGCCAGTTCGGGGCTATCGAGGACGACCAGATCTTCCAGGCCAAGGGCCACAAATTCAGCACCACCGCGCTGGTGGGCGGCGACCAGGCACTGGCCGCGCAGTTCCAGCACGGCAGCTTCGCCAACCTGTACCTGAGTCCGCGCGACTACCACCGCATCCACATGCCGTGCGACGGCAAGCTGACGCGCATGATCTACGTGCCGGGCGAGCTGTTCTCGGTCAACCCGACCACCGCGCGCGGCATTCCCGGCCTGTTCGCCCGCAACGAGCGCGTGGTGTGCGTGTTCGACACCGCCAGCGGCCCCTTCGTCATGACCCTGGTGGGCGCCACCATCGTCGGCAGCATGGCCACCGTGTGGCACGGCGTGGTCAACCCGCCGCGCCACGACAGCGTGAAAGAGTGGACGTATGCCGACCAGGACATCGTGCTGAAGAAAGGCGACGAACTGGGCCGTTTCCTGCTCGGTTCCACCGTCGTCATGCTGTTCCCCAAGGACAAGCTGCACTTCAACGACAGCTGGCAGCCGGCCGGCCCGGTGCGCCTGGGCGAAACCATGGCCAACCTTAAATAACCCTGCCGGATAAAACTGCGATGCTGCTGAAACGTACCGTCTTTGCCGTGAGCCTGGCCATGGCCGCCGTTGCCGCCCTGCCAGCCGCCGCCTCTCCCGCCGTGCCGCGCGACGGCGCTGAATACCGCACGCTGGCCTCGCCGGTGACGCCGCAGGCCCAAGGCAAGAAGGTGGAGGTGATAGAGTTCTTCATGTACCACTGCCCGGCCTGCAACATGCTGGAGCCGGGCCTGGCGGCGTGGGTCAAGAAGCAAGGCGAGGCCATCCAGTTCCGCCGCATCCACGTGCCGCACACCGGCGCCGCCGATCCGGAAGCGCACTTGTTCCTGACCCTGGAAGCGATGAAGCTGGACGACAGCATGCACGGCAAGGTGCTCAACACCTGGCATGTGGAGCGCAAGCGCCTGAAGTCCGACGAGGACAACCTGGAGTGGGCGGTGAAAAACGGCCTCGACAAGGCGCAATTCCAGTCCGCCTACAACTCCTTCGGCGTGCTGACGCGCCTGCGCAACCTGGAAAAGCTGGTTGGCAGCTACCGCGTCGACGGCACGCCCACCGTTGTCATCAACGGCCGCTACCTGACCTCGCCCTCCATCGTCTCCGAAAGCAACCCCAACCTGCCACGCCCGTCGGTGGAAGCGGCAGCGTTCCAGGTGATGGACGCGCTGGTGCTCAAGGCGCAGCAGGAGTTGGGCAAGTAAAGCGATGGCGGGCGGCTGCGCTGTGGGCTCTCCACTCCGTCGCGAGCAGACATGCGATTCCCCAATCGGAAGAATGCCTCATCTTGCTAGCCGGTCACTTGCGCCCCTGACCTGAGCGCCATCAAGCAACTGAGCCCACCAGCCCGTCCAGCGATTCCAGCATGTCCAGGAACACCCGGGTCTTGGCCGGCATCAGCCGGCGGCCCGGGAACACGGCCCAGCCGGTCACCGTCGGGAAGCTCCATTCGGGCAGCACCCGCACCAACTGCCCGCTTTCCAGGAAACTCTGCGCAAACAGCTCGGTGCTGGCGGCGATGCCGATGCCGGTGCAGGCCATGCGCACCAGCAGCTCCGGCGAGTTGGCGATCATGCGCGCCGGCAGTTCCCGCTCCCACTCGGTTTTGCCGCGCAGCAGACGCCAGCGCATCATGCCGTTCAGCTTGGGCGGCAGGCTGAGCAGGTCATGCTGGTACAGGTCGTCCGGATGCTCGGGCAGGCCGCGCAACGTGGTGTAGCCGGGCGAGGCATACAGCGCCAGCTTGCTGATGGCCACCGCGCGCGCCGCCAGCGTGGAGTCGTCCGGCAGATTGCCCATGCGGATGGCCAGGTCGAAGCCTTCGGCCACCAGGTCCACCCGGCGCGGCGACAAGTCGATCTCCAGCGAGATGGCCGGATACTTTTCCATGAAGCGCGCCATCAGCGCGCCCATGGTGTGGTTGGCGAAGTCGCCCGGCATGGACACGCGCAGCAAGCCGCTGGGCGCCTGCTGGCGGTGCTGCGCCAGCGCGCCGGCCGCCTCCACTTCCTCGGTCACCTTGCGCGCGTGTTCCAGCAGGCTGGCGCCGAACTCGGTCAGCACCAGGCGCCGGGTGGTCCTTTGCAGCAGGCGTTCGCCCAGCTGCGCCTCCAGCAGCGACAGCCGGCGCGACACGGTGGACTTGGGCTGCCCCACCCGATCCGCCGCCGCTCTGAAACTGCCGCACTCCACTATCCGGGCGAACAGGAGCAAGTCGCCGGGGTCGATATCCGCCATAAGAATTCCATGCTGTGTATGCCCGCGCACCTTACCACATCAGGCGCTGCCCAGAAAACAACGCAGCCGGCAACGCCTTGCATAAACTGATTTACACCTAATATGTTTAAGCTTAAAGTATATTCCGCAGGCTCCCCAACCCAACCAGGAAAACAAGATGAAAAAGACCTTGCTCTCAGTCGCCATGTGTACCGCCTGTTCCCTCTCCGGCCTGGCCGCCGCGCAAAGCAGCGTCGCCGTGTATGGCGCGGTCGACGCCGGCATCGTGCGCGAATCGGGCGGCGTGGCCGGCAACATCACCAAGCTGACCGGCGGCGTGGAAGGCGGCTCGCGCCTCGGCTTCCGCGGCAGCGAGGACCTGGGCGACGGCATGAAAGGCATCTTTGCGCTGGAGATGGGCTTCGGCCTGGACACCGGCGTGAGCGGCCAGGGCGGCGTACTGTTCGGCCGCCAGGCCCTGGTCGGCCTGCAGACCAAATCCGGCACGCTGACCCTGGGCCGCCAATACACGCCGCTGTTCATGGCCATGACCAATATCGATCCCTTCCAGTCGCTCAGCACCGCAGGCTCCGCCGCCAACCTGATGTCGAACGCCGGCATCCGCATGAACAACACCGTGAAATACGCCATGCCCGATACCATGGGCTTCTCCGGCGAGCTGGCCTACGGCCTGGGCGAAGTGGCCGGCAACAGCGACGCCGGCCGCAATATCGGCGCCAACGCCGGCTATACCAGCGGCCCGCTCAGCATCAAGGCAGCCTACGCCAACATCAACAGTATTCCGGCCGGCACCGCCGCCATGACCAAGGGCCGCACCACCATGCTGGGCGCCACCTACGATTTCGGCGTGGCCAAGGCCGCGCTGGCCTATTCGGTCAACCGGGGCACGGTCAACATCAACAACACCATCAACCCGAACGGCCAGGCCGATTCGCGCGACCTGCTGCTGGGCGTGACCGTGCCGTACGGCCCGCACACGCTGCGCGCCTCCATCATCAACAAGAAGGACCGCGCCGGCACCAGGCGCGGCGCCGACCAGTGGGGCGTGGGCTACAGCTACTACCTGTCGCGCCGCACCGACGTCTACCTGGCCTACGCCAGCATCGACAACGACGCGGCCAAGGGCGCCACCGGCTTCTACACCGTAGGCAACGCCACCGAAGTGGGCTCGGGCGACCGCGCCATCAACCTCGGCATGCGCCACACCTTCTAAGCGGGGAACCCATCATGGATGCCAAGCCGGAGGTCAGTTTCGAACGCGAAGTGCTGGTCCGGTTTGCGCATTGCGACCCGGCCGGCATCGTCTTCTTTCCTCAATACCTGGTGCTGTTCAATGGCCTGGTGGAGGATTGGTTCAACGAGGGGCTGGGAATAGGATATGCGCACTTTATCGGCGCGCGGCGCTGCGGACTGCCGATCGTGAAGCTCGATTGCGAGTTCAAGGCGCCCAGCAAGATGGGGGAACGCCTTACGCTGTCGCTGGGCGTCGAGCGCGTGGGGAGCAGCTCGGTTGCGCTGCGGCTAAGCGCCAGCGCGGGCGGGCAAGTACGCGTGGTGTCCAGGCAGGTGCTGGTGACGACCTCGCTCGATACCAACAAGGCCATTTCCATCCCGGATGACTTGCGGCAGCTGCTGTAGCGCCGCCCGGCGGCTTACGCGCGGCGCGCCCCGCTAACCCGCCGGGCGGCGCGCCTGCCATCACACCCCCACGTAGCGGTGCCATACATCGGGCGCCGCGCGCAACGTGGGGGAATCCCCAGACCATACCACCTTGCCGCGTTCGATGATCGTATGCTGGTCCGCAAAGCGCGTCAGCCGCTCCACGTATTTGTCGATCACCAGCGTCGTCTGGCCCACGCTGCGCAGCCGCTCCAGGCAAGCCCAGATCTCTTCCCGTATCAGCGGCGCCAGGCCTTCGGTGGCCTCATCGAGTATGAGCAGGTGCGGATTGGTCATCAGCGCGCGGCCGATGGCCAGCATCTGCTGCTCGCCGCCGGACAGCTGCTTGCCCATGTTGCGCGCGCGCTCCTTCAGGCGCGGGAACAGCTCGTAGATGCGCGCCAGCGTCCATGGCGCGGCCGATTGCGAGCGGTTGGCGGCGAACGCCACCAGATTCTCCTCCACCGTGAGGTTGGGGAAAATCTGCCGCCCTTCGGGCACAATCGCCAGCCCTGAGCGGGCGATGCGGTCCGTAGTCATGGCGTCGATACGCTGGCCATTGAACGTGATGCTGCCCTTGCCGATCCGGTTCAGCCCCAGGATCGAACGTATGGTGGTGCTCTTGCCCATGCCGTTGCGCCCCAGCAGCGTGGCGATGTCGCCGCGCTTGATCTCGAACGTCACGCCGAACAGCACCTGGCTGCTGCCGTAGGCGGCCGTAATGTCCTGCACCTTCAGTATCGCGCTCATGCCGTCACCTCATCGCCAACTTCATCGCCCAGTTCGTCGCCCAAATAGGCTTTTTTCACTTCGATATTGCCGCGGATCTGGTCCGGCGTGCCGGTGGCGATGATGCGCCCGGCCACCAGCACCGAAATCCGGTCCGCCATGCGGAACACGGCATCCATGTCGTGCTCGATGATCAGCACCGCAATCTCCGGCCGCAGGCTTTCGATCAGCGGTATCATCTCCACCGACTCCTCGTGCCCCATGCCGGCCATCGGCTCGTCCAATAGCAGCAGGCGCGGACGCGTGGCCAGCGCCAGGCCTAGTTCCAGCTGCCGCTGCGCGCCGTGCGCCAGGCTGCCGGCCAGCTTGTCCACGTGCGGCCCCAGGCCGACCCGCTGCGCCAGGTCGCGCGCCTGGTCGAACAGCGCGCGCTCGCTCAGCGCCGCACGCCAGAAGCGCATGCTGGAGCCGCTGCGCGCCTGCACCGCCAGCGCCAGGTTGTCCAGCACCGAGAAGCGCGGGAAGATATTCGTGATCTGGTAGGAGCGCGCCAGCCCGGCCTGCACCCGCAGGTGCATCGGCATGCGTGTGACATCGTTGCCGGCAAACGCGATCCGGCCGCTGTCGGACGCCAGCGCCCCGGAGATCTGGTGGATCAGCGTGGTCTTGCCGGCGCCGTTGGGACCGATGATGGCGTGGATCTCGCCCGCATTCACGGTCAGGTTCAGATGGTCGGTGGCGGTCAGCCCGCCGTAGCGCTTGACCAGCCCCTGCAATTCCAGGATTGCACCGCTCATTGCCTCGCTCATTTCCGCTCTCCCTTAAAACGGTCCGCCAGGCTGGCCATACCCTTCGGCAGCAGCAGTACCACGATCAGCAGAATCACGCCCAACGGCAGCTGCCAGTGTTCGGTGTACCCGGCCAGCACTTCCTCCAGTACCAGCAGGCCGAAGGCGCCCAGCACACCACCCCAAAAATAGCCGGCGCCTCCCAGGATCACCATCACCATCAGGCTGCCGGACTGGGTCCAGTGCACCAGGCTGGGGCTGACCAGCATGTTCTGGTTGGCGATCAGCGCTCCCGCCAGCCCGGCCAGCCCGCCGGCGATGGCGAAACAGGTCAGCTTGTAGCGGAACACGGGGTAGCCGATGGCGGCCATGCGGGTTTCGTTGTCGCGCACCGCCTGCAGCACGCGCCCGAAGCGCGAGTTGACCAGGCGGTGCATCAGCAGCAGGCAGCCGGCCAGCAACGCCAGCACCACATAGTAGAAGGCAGTGTCACCCGCCAGATCGAGGCCGGGCACGCCCAGCGAAGAGCGCGACATCAGGTTCAAGCCGTCCTCGCCGCCGTAGCTGCGCAGCGAAATGAACAGGTAGTAGACCATCTGCGCGAAGGCCAGGGTGATCATGATGAAGTAGATGCCGCGCGTGCGCAGGCACAGCGCGCCGATCGCCAGGGCCATCAGCCCGCCCACCAGCATGGCGGCCGGCCAGCTTATCCAGGCCGACACCACGCCATGCTGCATCAGGATACCCACCGCGTAGGCGCCGGCGCCGAAATAGGCCGCGTGGCCCAGGCTGACCATGCCGCCGAAGCCGAGTATCAGATTCAGGCTGCTGGCGGCCAGCGCGAAGATCATCAGCCTGCAGGCCATGCTGATGTAGAACTCCAGTCCCAGCGCCTGCGCGCCCAGCGGGAAAAGCAGGAACAGCGCCAGCAGCACCAGGGTGCGCGGCAGCGCAATGCGGTGGTGCAGTTTGCTGTGCAGATTGGTCTGTGAAATGCCATACATGATGGGCTCCTAGCCTCGTGCGGGGAACAAGCCCTCGGGTTTGAAAAACAGCACGGCGGCCATCAGGATATAGATCAGCATCGACGACAGGGCTGCCCCCAGGTCGGCCATCAAGCCTTCCGGCGCCAGCGCTGCCGTCAGCACCGGCAGCAGCGTGCGGCTCAGCGTGTCGACCACGCCGACCAGCAGTGCGCCGGCCAGCGCACCGCGGATCGAACCGATGCCGCCGATGACGATCACTACGAACGCCAGTATCAATATGCCCTCCCCCATGCCCGACTGCACCGTGAGTATGGGGCCGAGCAAGGCTCCCGCCAGCCCGCACAGCGCGGCGCCAAAGGCGAACAGCAGCGTAAACACGCGGCCGATATTGGCGCCCATCACCACCGCCATTTCGCGATTCGAGGCGCCGGCCCGCACCACCATGCCGATCCGGGTCTTCACCACCACGAAATACAACAGCAGCGCCACGGCAAAGCCGGCGCCGATGATGAACAGGCGGTAAGAGGAGTAGCTGAAGTGTTCAGTGAACTGCACCGGCGTGGCCAGCGCGGCCGGCACGTTGAGCGAAATTGGTGCCGCGCCCCACAGCATGCGCGCGGCCTGGTTGAAGATGAGGATCAGCGCGAACGTGGCCAGCACCTGGGACAGGTGGTCGCGCCCGTACAGCCGCCGCACCACCGCCAGTTCCAGCACCACGCCCAACAGCGCGGTGGCGCCCACCGCCAGCAGCAGTCCTATCCAGTACGATCCGGTCAGCCCGGTGAAGCTGGCGGCGAAATACGCGCCCGCCATATAGAGCGAGCCGTGCGCCAGGTTCACCAGGTCCATAATACCCAGTACCAGTGTCAGCCCGGCCGCCAGCAAAAACAGCATCAGACCGAATTGCAGGCCGTTCAGGCCGTGCTCGATCAGTAGCGCGATATCCATGCCCATCCCTCTCCGAAGAAGTGCCTTGAAAAATACTTTAAGCTTCAAGCATGCTACCCGAATTTGGCTCAGCATCAAGCTTTTTCGCTTGCTGGCGCGGCTTTTTTTCAGCCCCGGATATTTTTCTTGACGCCTATATATTTTAAGCTTAAAGTATATTTCAATCGCAGTGCACCAGCAGTTCGGACTCCCCCGCAGACATCGTCAACACGGAGCAGAAATGATCGCTACAGGCTACACCGACACCTTCGCACGGGACAATTTACCGCCGCGCGAGCTATGGCCCGACATGACCCCCTTGCTGCCGGCACTGCACTACCCCGAGCGCCTGAACTGCGCCGCCGCACTGCTGGACCAGATGGTGGCCAAAGGCCACGGCGCCAGCCCCGCCATCCACAGCTACAAACTATCCTGGACCTACGCCGAATTGCTGGAAAAAGTGGACCGCATCGCCCATGTGCTGCGTGCCTCCCGAGGCAACGGCCTCGGCCTGGAGGCCGGCAACCGCGTCCTGCTGCGCGGCGCCAACAGCCCGATGATGGCGGCGTGCGCGCTGGCTGTGCTGAAGGCCGGCTGCGTGCTGGTGCCCACCATGCCGCTGCTGCGCGCCAAGGAACTGTCCGTGGCCATCGACAAGGCCAAGGTCAACGCGGTGCTGTGCTGCGCCGCGCTGGCCGAGGAAATGGAACTGGCGCGCAGCCAGACCGGCATGGCAGGGCCTGCCGTCTACTTCGGCGAGGGCGGCACGCTGGAACGGATGATGGAGGCCCAGCCGTCCAGTTTCGCAGCCGCCGATACCGCCGCCGACGACGTCTGCATCATCGGTTTCACATCGGGCACCACCGGCGTTCCCAAAGGCACCATGCACTTTCACCGCGACGTGCTGGCCATTTGCGACTGCTTCCCCCGCTCCACGCTGGGCTCCGCCGCCAGCGACGTTTTCATCGGCACGCCGCCGCTGGCCTTCACCTTTGGCCTCGGCGGCCTGCTGCTGTTCCCGCTGCGCGTGGGCGCCGCCGCCGTGCTGCTGGACCGCCTGACGCCGGACTTGCTGCTGAAGGCGATCCAGGACTTCCGCGCCACCATCTGTTTCACCGCCCCCACCTTCTACCGCCTGATGGCGCCGCTGGTCCAGGACTACGACCTGACTTCGCTGCAGAAGGCCGTGTCGGCCGGCGAAGCGCTGCCGAACGCCACGCGCACACTGTGGCGCGAGAGCACCGGCCTGGAGATCATCGACGGCATCGGCGCCACCGAAATGCTGCACATCTTCATCTCGGCTTCCGGCGACGCGGTGCGCCCCGGCGCCACCGGCAAGGCCATCCCCGGCTACCAGGCTTGCGTGCTGGGACCGGACGGCGAAGCGCTGCCGCCCGGCGAAGTCGGGCAGCTGGCCGTCAAGGGCCCCACCGGCTGCCGCTACCTGGACGACGCGCGCCAGCAACAGTATGTGCGCAACGGCTGGAACCTCACCGGCGACGCCTACCGCATGGACCAGGACGGCTACTTCTGGTACCACGCGCGCACCGATGACATGATCATCTCGGCTGGCTACAATATCGCCGCGCCGGAAGTGGAGGAAGCGCTGATGTGCCATCCGGCCGTGGCCGAATGCGCGGTGGTGGGCTGGCCGGACGAGGAACGCGGCCAGATCGTCAAGGCCTTCGTGGTGCTGCGGCCGGGCCACGAGGCCGGCGCCGAACTGGCGCGCACGCTGCAGGAGCACGTCAAGCAGACCGTGGCGCCTTACAAGTATCCGCGTGCCGTAGAATTCCTGGCGGCGCTGCCGCGCACCCAGAGCGGCAAGCTGCAGCGCCATGTGCTGCGCAGCGCGCCGCTCAAGTAAGCCCGTCACCAGGCCGATTGCCATCACACATAAGCACAACAACCATCCACCACCCAGCCAGGAGCCGCCAGTGAAACTCACCGCCACCGCATTCCGCCACACCGCCCTCGCCGCCGCTTCCGCCGCCGCCCTGCTGGCTGCGGCCGCCCCGGCATCCGCCGCCGACAGCGTGAAGGTAGGCATGGTCACCACGCTGTCCGGCGCGGGCGCCGGCCTGGGCGTCGACATCCGCGACGGCTTCGCGCTGGCGCTCACCCACCTGGGCAGCAAGATGGGCAACCTGCCGGTGGAAATGGTCACCGGCGACGACCAGCAATCGCCCGACGTGGCCAAGCAGATGGTCGACAAGATGATCAAGAAGGACAAGGTCGACTTCATGACCGGCATCGTGTTCTCCAACCTGATGCTGGCAGTCGGCCCCACGGTGTTCAACTCCAAGACCTACTTCGTCAGCGCCAACGCCGGCCCGTCGCAGTATGCGGGCGAGCAGTGCAACCCCTATTTCTACAACGTCGCCTGGCAGAACGACAACCTGCACGAGGCGGTGGGCCAGCAGGTGCAGCAGCGCGGCTTCAAGAACGTGGCCCTGATTGCGCCGAACTACCCGGCCGGCAAGGACGCGCTGACCGGCTTCAAGCGTTACTACCGTGGCCAGGTGGCCGGCGAAATCCTCACCAAGCTGGGCCAGCTGGACTACGGCACGGAAATGGCGCAGCTGCGCGCCATGAAGCCGGACGCGGTCTACATCTTCCTGCCGGGCGGCATGGGCGTGAACTTCATCAAGCAGTTCGTCGACGCCGGCCTGTCCAAGAACCTGCAGCTGTTCGGCCCTGGCTTCTCGGCCGACGAGGACATCATCCGCGCGGTGGGCGCGCCGATGCTGGGCATGTTCAACGCGTCCCAGTGGGGACACGACATCGATAACCCGCAGAACAAGCGTTTCGTGGCCGACTTTGAAAAGACCTACGGCCGCCTGCCCAGCCTGTACGCATCCCAGGGCTACGACGCGGCCATGCTGATGGATTCGGCGGTGCGCGCCGTGAAGGGCAACCTGGCCGACAAGGCCGCCGTGGGCAAGGCGCTGCAGGCAGCCAGCTTCAAATCGGTGCGCGGCGACTTCAAGTTCAACCGCAATCACTACCCGATACAGAAGTACTACGCGCGCATGATCGGCAAGGACGCACAGGGCCGCATCACCAACCGCACGCTGGGCGTGGTGTTCGACGCCCACCAGGACGCCTACGTCGGCGCCTGCAAGCTGTAATGAACGCAGGGGGGTTAGCGGAGGACGCCGAGTCCGGAACGCGTAACCCACCACCACAGGTAACGGAAACAAGGAGTCACGATGAACATCACATGCATAGGCGGCGGACCGGCCGGACTGTATTTCGGCCTGCTGATGAAGAAGCAGAACCCTGCCAGCCAGATCACCGTCGTCGAGCGCAACCGCCCGTACGACACCTTCGGCTGGGGCGTGGTGTTTTCGGACCAGACGCTGGGCAACCTGGTCAACGCCGATGAGCAGACCGCGCGCACCATCCTGCAGTCCTTCAACCACTGGGACGACATCGACACCCACTTCAAGGGCGCCACCGTCACCTCGGGCGGCCACGGCTTCTGCGGCATCGGCCGCAAGCGCCTGCTCAACATCCTGCAGCGCCGCTGCGAAGAGCTGGGCGTGAAGCTGGTGTTCGAGACCGATGTGGCCGACGACCAGGAGATCGCGGCGGCCTACGACGCCGACCTGGTGATCGCCAGCGACGGCTTGAACAGCCGTATCCGGGGCCGCTACGCCGCCAGCTACCAGCCGGACATCGAGCAGCGCCAGTGCCGCTTCGTCTGGCTCGGTACCAAGAAGCTGTTCTCCGCCTTCACCTTCGCTTTCGAGGAAACCGAGCATGGCTGGTTCCAGGCGCACGCCTACCAGTACGACGGCGACACCTCGACCTTCATCGTCGAGACGCCCGAGGACGTATGGCGCAAGGCCGGCCTGGACCAGATGAGCCAGCAGGAATCGATCGCCTTCTGCGAGCGCCTGTTCGCCAAGCACCTGGACGGCAATGCCCTGATCAGCAACGCCACCCATTTGCGCGGCTCGGCGGCATGGATCACCTTCCCGCGCATCATCTGCAACAACTGGGTGCACTGGAACACCGTGGGCGGAAAACGCGTGCCAGTGGTCTTGATGGGCGACGCCGCCCACAGCGCCCACTTCTCGATCGGCTCCGGCACCAAACTGGCGCTGGAGGACGCGATCGAACTGGCGCGCTGCTTCGAGAAACACGGAGAGGCCGGCATGGAGCAGGTGCTGCAAGCCTACCAGAAAGTGCGCGCGGTGGAAGTGCTGAAGATCCAGAGCGCTGCCCGCAACTCCATGGAATGGTTCGAGAACGTGGAGCGCTACACCGCCATGGAAGCCGAGCAGTTCGCCTACTCCATGCTGACGCGCAGCCAGCGCCTGTCGCACGAGAACCTGCGCGTGCGCGACGCCGGCTACGTGGAACGCTACGAACGCTGGATCGCCGAACAGGCCCACGCCCAAGCCGGCTTGCCGCCGCCACCCGCCGGCCGCCACAGCATTCCGCCCATGCTCACGCCCTTCAAGCTGCGCGGCACGGTACTGAAGAACCGCATCGTGGTATCGCCCATGGCCCAGTATTCGGCGGTGGACGGCGTGGCGGGCGACTACCATCTGGTGCACCTGGGCGCCCGCGCCATGGGCGGCGCCGGCCTGGTGTTCGCCGAAATGACCTGCGTCTCCGCCGATGCCCGCATCACCCCGGCCTGCCCGGGACTATACGCGCCGGAACACACGGCGGCATGGAAACGCATCGTCGACTTCGTACACAACAACACCAGCGCCAAGATCGCCATGCAGATCGGCCACGCCGGCGCCAAGGGCTCCACACGCCGCGCCTGGGACGGCATCGACCAGCCGCTTGAGTCGGGCAACTGGCCGCTGGTGTCGGCTTCCGAACAGCAGTACCTGCCCGGCGTGTCGCAGACGTCGCGCGCGGCGACGACTGAAGACATGGACCGCATCAAGGCCGATTTCGTGTCCGCCACCGTGGCGGCGGCCGAAGCGGGCTTCGACTGGCTGGAGCTGCACTGCGCGCACGGCTATCTGCTGTCGTCGTTCATCTCGCCGCTCACCAACCGGCGCCAGGACGAATACGGCGGCTCGCTGGAAAACCGCTGCCGCTATCCGCTGGAAGTGTTCCAGGCGGTGCGCGCCGCCTGGCCGCAGGACAAGCCGATCAGCGTGCGCATTTCGGCACACGACTGGGTCGAGGGCGGCATCACGCCGGACGACGCGGTGGCCATCGCCCGCCTGTTCAAGCAAGCCGGCGCGGACATGATCGACTGCTCGTCGGGGCAGGTCAGCAAGCAGGAAAAGCCGGTGTATGGCCGCATGTTCCAGACCCCGTTCGCCGACCGCGTGCGCAATGAAGCGGCTATTCCCACCATCGCCGTGGGCGCCATCTTCGAAGCGGACCACGCCAACAGCATCATCGCCGCCGGCCGCGCCGACCTGTGCGCGGTGGCCCGTCCCCACCTGGCCAATCCGGCCTGGACGCTGAACGAAGCCGCCAGGATCGGCTACCTGGACGTGGAATGGCCGCAGCAGTACACGGCGGGCAAGGTGCAGCTGGAGCGCAACCTGGAGCGCGAACGCCAGGTTGCGGCGGCCAACAGCGGCATGACGCCGCAGCAGATCGCAGCCAAGCTGCTGGAAGGATGAGCATGAATTCCCTCACCAGCGCCGGCGCCGGCCCGCTGCACGGCAAGCATGCCCTTGTTACGGGCGGCGGGCGCGGCATCGGCAGCGCCATCGCGCTGGCCCTGCTGCTGCAAGGCGCACGCGTCACCCTGGCCGGCCGCACCGCCGCCGTGCTGGAGCAGACCGCGCATGAGCTGGCGTCCGCGCTGGCCGGCGCGACCGCGCCCGCCGTAGACTACGTCACCGTCGACGTCACCAGCCGCGACTCGGTGGACCAGGCCATGGCCGAAGCGGCGCGCCGGCACGGCCGCATCGACATCCTGGTCAACAATGCCGGCCAGGCCGCGTCCGCGCCCTTCGCCAGGACCGGCAGCGACATCTGGCGCCAGATGATGGCGGTGAACCTGGACGGCAGCTATCACTGCATCCAGGCCGCCTTGCCCGGCATGCTGGCCGCGGGCTGGGGCCGCATCGTCAACGTCGCCAGCACCGCCGGACTCACCGGCTACGCTTACGTATCTGCCTACTGCGCCGCCAAGCACGGCGTCATCGGCCTTACCCGCGCACTGGCGCTGGAACTGGCTACCAAGGGCATTACCGTCAACGCGGTGTGCCCGGGCTACACCGAAACCGACATCGTCAAGGACGCCGTCGCCAACATCATGGCCAAGACCGGCCGCAGCGAAGAGCAGGCGCGCGCCGAACTGGCCGCCGGCAATCCGCAGAAACAACTGGTGCAGCCCGAGCAAGTGGCCGACGCCGTGGCCTGGCTGTGCCAGCCCGGCGCCAGCGCCATGACCGGGCAATCGCTGGCAGTGGCCGGCGGCGAGATCATGTAAGGAAGCAGAGAATGGCTATCAAAAACCCGGCCGCGCAGGCCACGGACGCCCAAGCCGCGCCGTCCGCCCAGGTATTCGACCTGGAATCGCGCCTGACGCAAGACCACCACCAGTCGCTCAAGCTGTGGCTGCGCATGCTCTCCTGCACCACCATGATAGAGAGCGAAATCCGCACCCGCCTGCGCAATGAATTCGGCATCACCCTGCCCCGCTTCGACCTGATGGCCCAGCTGCAGCGCCATCCCGACGGCTTGCGCATGGGCGAGCTGTCCAAGCGCATGATGGTCACCGGCGGCAATATCACCGGCATCACCGACCAGCTGGAGCATGAAAAGCTGGTGCTGCGCGTGCCCGATCCGAAGGACCGCCGCGCCTACAGCGTCAAGCTCACCGCCGCCGGGCGCCGCTCGTTCGAGCGCATGGCGCAGGTGCACGAAAGCTGGATCGCCGAGCTGCTGGACGGCCTCTCGGTGAAAGAGAAGAACGACATGATCGCGCTGCTGTCGCGCATGAAAGGCCATCTGAGCGATGGCCCCCACCAGGACGAATAAGGAACACCGCCATGCGCTACCTCCAGGGAACCCCGCACCAACTGCCCGGCAACAGCCGGGCGCTGGCCGACTACCAGGCCGCGCACTTCAAGTTCGAAGTGCGCGCCGGCGTCGCCACCGTCACACTGAACCGCCCCGAACGCAAGAATCCGCTCACCTTCGATTCTTACGCCGAGCTGCGCGACCTGTTCCGCGCGCTGGCCTACGCCGACGATGTGAAAGCGGTCGTCATCACCGGCGCCGGCGAGAACTTTTGCTCCGGCGGCGACGTGCACGACATCATCGGCCCGCTCACCAAGCTGGACATGCCCGGCCTGCTGGCCTTTACACGCATGACGGGCGACCTGGTGAAAGCCGTGCGCGCCTGCCCGCAGCCGGTGATCGCCGCCATCGACGGCATTTGCGCCGGCGCCGGCGCCATCCTGGCCATGGCGTCCGACATGCGCCTCGGCACGGAGCGCAGCAAGACCGCCTTCTTGTTCACCCGCGTGGGCCTGGCCGGCTGCGACATGGGCGCCTGCGCCCTGCTGCCGCGCCTTATCGGCCAGGGCCGCGCCGCCGAGCTGCTGTACACGGGCCGCTCGATGGGCGGTGCCGAAGCCGAACGCTGGGGCTTCTTCAACAGCCTGCACTCGCCCGATGCCTTGCTGGCCGCCGCGCAGGCGCTGGCGCAAGGCCTGGCCACAGGCCCCACCTTCGCGCACGGCATGACCAAGAAAATGCTGCAGCAGGAGTGGAACATGGGCGTGGACGAAGCCATCGAAGCCGAAGCGCAGGCGCAGGCCATCTGCATGGCCACCAACGACTTCCACCGTGCCTACCACGCCTTCGTGGCCAAGCAAAAACCCGAATTCGAAGGCAACTAAGGAGCCGCAATGTCCGACAAAGATTACCTGAGCTGGCCCTTCCTGGAGCCGCGCCACCGCCAGCTGGAGCAGGAGCTCGACAGCTGGGCCACGCAGCACATCGCCCAGGAGCACGAACACGAC
Organism: Massilia sp. Root351; assembly: GCF_001425045.1. Taxonomy (GTDB): domain Bacteria; phylum Pseudomonadota; class Gammaproteobacteria; order Burkholderiales; family Burkholderiaceae_D; genus Rugamonas. Next base: position 44,456 of record NZ_LMDJ01000008.1, read on the forward strand.
GTGGATACCGCCTGCCGCACGCTGGTCACGCAGCTGGGCCAGGCCGGCTGGCTGTCGCACGCCATCGCCGGCACCGGCCACGGCGGCGCATCCAACGCGATCGACACCCGCGCCCTGTGCCTGATCCGCGAAACGCTGGCGCGCCACAACGGCCTGGCCGATTTCGCCTTCGCCATGCAGGGCCTGGGCTCCGGCGCCATCAGCCTGTTCGGCAGCGACGCCAACCGCGAAGCTTACCTGCCCCGGGTGGCGCGCGGGGCAGCCATCGCCGCCTTCGCACTGTCCGAGCCGCAAGCCGGCTCCGACGTAGCGGCCATGCAGTGCGCCGCCGTGCGGGACGGCGACAGCTACATCCTGAACGGCGAGAAGACCTGGATCTCGAACGGCGGCATCGCCGGCTTCTACGTGGTGTTCGCCCGCACCGGCGAACAGCCGGGCGCACGCGGCATCTCGGCCTTCATCGTGGACGCGGGCACGCCCGGCTTCGAAATTGCCGAGCGCATCAACGTCATCGCGCCGCACCCGCTGGCGCGGTTGAAATTCACCGACTGCCGCATCCCCGCCGCGCAGCGGCTGGGCGAAGCGGGCCAGGGCTTCAAGGTGGCCATGGCCACGCTGGACGTGTTCCGCACCTCGGTGGCGGCCGCCGCGCTGGGCTTCGCGCGCCGCGCGCTGGACGAAGCGCTGGCGCACGCCAAGCAGCGCAAGATGTTCGGCCAGACGCTGGCAGACTTCCAGATGACCCAGGCCAAGCTGGCGCAGATGGCCACCGGCATCGACGCCGCAGCCCTGCTCACCTACCGCGCCGCCTGGCAGCGCGACCAGGGCCGCAACGTGACCAAGGAAGCGGCCATGGCCAAGCTGACCGCCACCGAAACCGCGCAGCAGGTGATCGACGCGGCAGTGCAGATGTTCGGCGGCCTGGGCGTGGTCAGCGAGCACCCGGTGGAGCGGCTGTACCGCGAAATCCGCTCGCTGCGCATCTACGAAGGCGCCTCCGAAGTCCAGCAGCTGATCATCGCGCGCGAAATGCTGCGCGCGTGATCCGGCACCCAACAACTGAGCACAACCGCGCATAACTGAGAGGTACACCATGCAATTCCTGCAACCACCAGGCTGGGTTCAGCCCAAGGGCTACGCCAACGGCGTGGCCGCCAGCGGACGCACCATCTGCGTCAGCGGCATGATAGGCTGGGATGCCGAAGGCCGCTTCCAGACCAGCGACTTCGCCGGCCAGGTCGAACAGGCCCTGCGCAACATCGTCGCTGTGCTGGCCGAAGCCAATGCCGGCCCGGAGCACGTAGTGCGCATGACCTGGTACGTCACCGACAAAAAAGAATATGTCGCCGCCTACAAGGAAATCGGCGTGGCCTACCGTGCCGTGTTCGGGCGCCACTTCCCCGCCATGACGGCGGTGCAGGTGGCGGGCCTGATCGAAGACGAAGCCAAGGTGGAAATCGAAGTCACCGCCATCGTGCCGGAAGCGGCGTGACCATGCAGCACGTCCCGCAAGGCCCGCTCACACAAGGCCGCCTGACGCTCGGCGTGGCCGGCGCCGGCGCCATGGGGCGCGGCATCGCCCAGGTGGCGGCGCAAGCCGGCATCGACGTGTACCTGTACGACGTGCAGGACGGCGCAGCAGCCAAGGCCGTGGCCACCGTGCGCGGGCAGCTGGCCACGCTGGCCGGCAAAGGCAAGCTCACCGCCGAAGCGGCCGATGCCGCCGGCGCGAAGCTGCACGCGGCGCCATCGCTGCAGGCGCTGGCCGATTGCGGCATCGTCATCGAAGCCATCGTTGAACAGCTGGAATCCAAGCGTGCGCTGTTCGACGCGCTGGAAGGCATCGTACGCCCCGGCTGCGTGCTGGCCACCAATACATCTTCCCTGTCAGTGACCGCCATTGCCGCAGGCGCGCGCCTGCCGGACCGCATCGCGGGCTGCCACTTTTTCAATCCCGTGCCGCTGATGAAGGTGGTGGAGGTGATCTCCGGCGCGCTCACCGGCGCCGAGGCAACGCAGGCACTGACCGCCTTCGTGCGGCGCCTCGGCCACACGCCGGTGCAGGCCAGCGACACGCCCGGCTTCATCGTCAACCACGCGGGGCGCGGCTACCTCACCGAAGCGCTCAGGATCGTACAGGAGCGTGTCGCCAGCTTCGAGCAGGTGGACACAGTGCTGCGCGGCGCCGCCGGCTTCCGCCTCGGCCCCTTCCAGCTGCTGGACCTGACCGGGCTCGATGTCTCCCATCCGGTGATGGAATCGATCTACCGCCAGTATTATCAGGAGCCGCGCTACCGTCCCAGCCCCATCACCGCGCAGCGCCTGGCCGCAGGGCTGCTGGGTAAAAAGACCGGGCAAGGTTTCTACCGCTACGACGGAGACAGCACGGCCCCGCAGGCCGCCGCCCCTGCCGCCGCCAACGCTGGCGCGCCCATCTCCTCGCCCCAGCCCTGGACCGGGCCAATCTGGATCGACACAACCGATGCCGATACCCACGCCAGCCTGGCAAGCCTGCTGCGCGGCCTCGGCGCCTTCATCGACATCTCCGCCCGCCCCTCAGCCAGCGCCTTGTGCCTGGTGGCGCCTTGGGGTGAAGACACCAGCGCCAGCATCGCACGGCTGGAACTCGACGCCGGCCGGACCTTGGGCATCGACCCGCTCTGCGCGACAGGAACGGACGGCGCCGTCCCCGTGCACGCAACGCTGATGCTCAGTCCCGCCACCGATACCGGCCTCGCCGGGCGCCTGCTCGCGCTGTTCGAGCAAGGCGGCCACCCGGCGACGCTGATCAACGACAGCGCAGGCTTCATCGTCCAGCGCGTACTCGCCACCATCATCAACATCGGCTGCGACATCGTCCAGCAAGGCATCTGCACGCCGGCCGACCTGGACAGCGCCGTCACCCTGGGCCTGGGCTACCCGCGCGGCCCGCTCGCCTGGGGCGACCATCTCGGCCCGCAGCGCGTGCTGGCCATCCTGCGCAAGCTGCAGCAGCTGAGCGGCGACCCGCGCTACCGCCCCAGCCCCTGGCTGGTGCGCCGCGCGCAGCTCGGCCTGTCCCTGCTGCACACCAACGGCGCCAGAGAGCAGCAGGCCGAGCAAGGGCAGCAGCATGCGTAATCCCGTGGACAACCTCAGACAGGACGCCGCCGCCCTCTACCAGGGATACAGCGCGGCAGAGCTGGACCGCCAGTACAACGCCCGCGCCACGGTGCCGGACGCCACCATCTACCTGCGCGCCTACGCCGAACAGAGTGCCGCCATGCGCGCCGTGCTACCTTGCCGCTGCGGCGTGGCTTATGGCGAGCACGAAGACGAACAGCTCGACATTTTCCCTGCACCCAAACCCGACAGCCCGGTGCTGGTGTACATCCACGGCGGCTACTGGCGCGCCCTGTCCAAGGACGACTCCAGCTTCATGGCCGCCACCTTCACGGCGGCCGGCGCCACCGTGGTCGCGGTCAACTACTCGCTGGCGCCCGGCGTCACGCTGGACCGCATCGTCGAGCAGAACCGCCGCGCACTGGCATGGGTGCACCGCCACATCGCCCAATACAACGGCGACGCGGCGCGGATCTACCTATGCGGAAGTTCGGCCGGCGGCCACCTGGTCGGCATGCTGCTGGCGCCCGGCTGGCAAAAGGCGCATGGCCTGCCCGAGTACGCCGCCGCAGGCGCCTGCCCGATCAGCGGCCTGATGGACCTCGCGCCCATCCCCGCCACGCATATCAATGAATGGGCCAAACTGGACGCCGCAGCCGCGCGCCGCCTGAGCCCCATCCACCACCTGCCCGAACAAGGCGGCCCGCTGCTGGCTGTCGTCGGCGCCACCGAGACTGCGGAATTCCGCCGCCAGAGCCGCAGCTACGCCGACGCCTGGCGCGCCAAAGGCCTGCAGGCCGACTACCTGGAGATCGCCAGCACCAACCATTTCGACGTGGTGCTGGAGCTGGCCAAAGCCGACAGCCTGCTCACGCGCGCACTGCTGCGCATGATGGGCATGGGCGGCTGATTCAACGCCCGGCCAAGTGCGGGTAGGCCGGGCAGCCGGCGATCTCTTCGAGAAAGCCTTCGGCCGTGTAACGCGGGATCTTGTCGAATTCCCTGAGCACGCGCGCGCGGAATTCTTCGTGCTCATGCCAGCGCTCGGCGGGCATGCCAAAATAGTTGACGGGCGAGACCGACACGCTCAAACCCGGCCAGTGCTTCTGCAGCGTCATCAGGTAGCGCCGGGTCGCGCATACTTTTCCGATGACGAGCACACTGCGAACTGCAGCGATGTCCATCACCTCCGCCACCCTGGCCCGGCCGAAGCGCACGTTCTCGCCGGTGTTCATCGCCGCCGTCTCCAGTATAAGGGCCGATCCCGGCATGCCAAGCGCCACCAGCCGCTCGGCAATCATATCGGCCTCGGCCTCCGGCGAGAATCCCGTCCGCCCGCCCGATACCAGCAGGCGGCGGAACATGCCGGCCTGCCACAGGCTATGCGCCACCTCGCAAAACTCGCGCACGCCGTGACGGGTACCAAACAGAAATCCGAGGTCCGAAACACGTGCCGGAAATGACGGCATGATGTATTCGGCAATGCGCTGCAAATCGTCGTGTGACATGCGCGTTGAAGTTACAGCTTTTTGGTCATGAAAATGCGGCTGATACCGTCCGTTGCGGAGTCTATCTCGCCAAACGCTACCCACCCATTCTTTTGGTAGAACCCGGGGGCCTGGAAGCTGATGGTGTAAAGCACGGCGGAACGGCAACCGCGTTCGCGCGCTTCTTCCTCGAACGCCTTCAGGACTTTCGTTCCCAAGCCCGAGCCGCGCAGACAATCCGGAAGGTGGAACAGGTCCAGAAACGCCAGCCCCAGCGAAGTCCTGCCGACAATGCCGCCGACCACTTCGTCGCTGTCGGGGTCTCGCACCATCACGCACAACGGGCGGCGATCATTCAGGCCCGCAGCCTGCTGATTGAACTCATCCAGCCCTTTGCCGAGGATCTCCTCAAATTGAGGCTCCGCGCTATCGGTGACAAGAATAATGCTCTGTTTCAAAGTACTTCCTTTTTGTTCCGAGCTCGCAGGCCGCCGATGTTCGATCACGAGACACCGACACGGTCACGCTTCGGGGTTTCAGGGCGCATCGCTAGTCCAGATCCAGATGCCGGAATAGGTATATGGAATTGCAATGATTGTCGAAGGATAACACCGCGAGACCGCCTCGAACTGCACGCATTTCCACTAAATCTGCACTCGCCGCGTTAGGCCACGCGGCGATTGTCCCACTGACGGTCCAATGAAACCCATTTACCCAGCTTAATCAAACAATTTGGGACTGTTAAAGTACATCCATCGCAGCACACAACCCAACACGAAGGAAACCACACCATGAACATCCTGCAAATCAACTCCAGCGCCCGCAGCACCGGTTCCGAATCAACCCGTCTGGCCGACTCCATCGTCGCCAAGCTGACCGCCGCCAATCCAGCCGCCTCGGTCGAGCGCCGCGACCTGGCAAGCAACCCGCACCCTGTGATCGACGAGCCCACCCTGCAAGCCCTGTTCACCCCGGCCGACCAGCGTACCCCGGAGCAAGCGGCCCGCGTGGCGCTGGACGATGCCCTGATCGCCCAGGTGCAGGCAGCGGACGTGATCGTGATCGGCGCGCCGATGTACAACTTTGGCATCACCGTGCAGCTGAAATCGTGGTTCGACGCTATCGCCCGTGCCGGCGTGACCTTCAAGTACGGCCCAACCGGCCCGGTCGGCCTGCTGAACGGCAAGAAAGTCTACGTGGCCCTGTCGCGCGGCGGCCTGCACCGCGACGCGCCGAGCGACACGCAACTGCCGCACGTGAAAGCGTTCCTGAGCTTCGTGGGCCTGACCGACGTGCAGTTCGTCTACTCGGAAGGCCTGGGGATGGGTCCGGACGCCGTCGCCAAGGCACAAGCCGAAGCGGACGCGCAAGTCGACGCGGTCCTGGCATAAAAGCGGTACCGGCGGCGCCCATCAACTAAAGGAGTATGGCAATGACACAAGTAACCAAGGAAAGCGTGCAGCAATCGCGCGGCGTGGAGCGCATCATCAACGGCCAGGCCGTGATGGATGGCGCGGGCGTGAAGATCAACCGTGTCCTCACCCAGCCTTTGCAGCGCCGCCTCGACCCGTTTTTGATGCTGGATAACTTCGGCAGCGACTCGGCCAACGACTACATCGCCGGCTTCCCCGAGCACCCGCACCGCGGCTTCGAGACGGTCACGTACATGCTCACCGGCCGCATGCGCCACAAGGACAGCGCCGGCAACGAAGGCTTGCTGACCAACGGCGGCGTGCAATGGATGACGGCCGGGCGCGGCGTGATCCACTCCGAGATGCCGGAGCAAGAGGAAGGCCGCATGGAAGGCTTCCAGCTGTGGCTGAACCTGCCCGCCAGGGACAAGATGCGCGACCCGTGGTACCGCGACTTCAACGCCGGCGAAGTGCCGTCGTTCAGCACGGATGGGGCGCAAGTGCGGGTGATCGCCGGCAGCAGCCACGGCGTGGCCGGTGCGGTGCAGCGTGAAGTGACCGAACCGATCTACATCGACGTGGAACTGAAGGCGGGCGCCAGCTTCAGCCAGCAGATCCCGGCCGGGCACAACGCGTTCGTGTTCACCTATCGCGGCGGCGTGCACATCGGCGGCAAGCCGGTGGCCAGTGGCCGCATGGCGATCCTGGAAAACGTCGCCGGCGCCGACGGCGTGACGGTGCAGGCGGCCGAAGACAGCCGCTTCATCCTGATTGCGGGCAAGCCGCTGAACGAGCCGATCGCCCAGTACGGTCCGTTCGTGATGAATACCCAGGCCGAGCTGATGCAGGCGGTGGAAGACTTCCGCGCCGGCAAGCTGGGCGAGGAAGCGCACGCTTAGCAACCATCAAACCAGCCGCTGGGGGAGCAAGACCCCCAGGGCTGTTCCCATTTTCCGCTAAAATGCCGCCATGACATCCCCACTCATCGGTTGGCTCAAACATCTGAGCCGTATTTGCGGCTTCGACACCGCCGACTCCTTCCCACCCGGGCATGCGCACGCGCGCACGCGCTGGAACGCCGCGTATTTCGACATTGCCTCGGACGTGAAGGCGGACGAAATGGAGCGCCGCATCTGCGAGGCCATCGGCAACACACCGCTGGTATTCATGCACATCACCGCGCCCACACCCGGCATGCAGCGGGCGCTGCTGGGCGTGATCGAATCGCGGCTGCGGCACAACCATGGCAAGGAAGCGGCGCAACTGGCCGCCCTGCTGATCAAGGCCTACCAAAGTCCCCACACGATGGAAGCGCTGCCCGGCCTGCGCCGCGCCATCGACAGCACCCGCGACGACGAAGCCCCCGCCCGCGTACGCAGCCTGCTCGAATTCCTCAACAGCATGCAATCGCCCTACGACGTCATCGAAATGCGGCAATAGCCCCGCCAGCCTGAGCCGCATTTTCCCCACTTCGGGGTCAGACCCCGAGGTTGGTGCAGAGTCTGCCAGGCACCAGATCAGTGCCGCACCACGGGCAAAACCGGCGGAGGATCGATTCGCAACATGGTCTCCGCGTCCGCAAATTCCTACTCTTTAAGCCATTTCTGACAAGCGACCTGAGCCGCATTTCGCGGAGTCGGGGTCTGACCCCGATGTGGGGGCATGCGGCTCAGCTCGTTTGACGGGGAAGTAGCGGTCGCGCAATTTCATGAACGGGGTTTCGATGGCGGCGTAGAGTAGCCAGCCGGCAGGCAGGCTGATCGCTGTCATGATGCCGATCCCGCTCCAGCTGGCGACGCTGATGCCGTGCTGGGCTAGCTCGGGCTTGAGTAGCAGGAATAGCTGCTTGTGCGTGAGGTAGATGGCGTAGGACCATAGCGCCAGCTTGCCGAAGCCAGGTATCGGCGTCTTTTCCAGCAGCGAGCCGGGACTGAGCGCGGCGATCAGCAGCAGTGTGACGCCCAGCGCCAGCAGCGGGTAGCCGAATACGGTCATGCCGTAGCCGTAATGGTCTTCCGCGAACAGGTACAGCGCCGTGCCGCCCACCGCCATGCCGGCCGCCAGCGCCCAGTTGCCGTGCGCGGTGAGCTTGCTCCATGCGCCGGCGTGGTGGTTTTTCAGCAGCGCCAGCGCCACGCCGGCCACCAGCTCGTCGAAGCGGCATAGCGAGGAGTAATAGATCACGTTGTAGTACGGGAAGCCGCCGTCGCTGTTGCCCACCTGGGTCTGCCACAGGTAGCTGCGGATGGCCATGCCGCCCAACAAGCTGGCGGCGACCGCCACCCAGGCCCACGCCAGCGAGCGCCGCATGGCGGCGATCAGCAGCGCGATGGCCGGCAGCAGCACGTAGAACTGTTCTTCCACGCACAGCGACCAGGCGTGCGAGAACGCGGTGCCGGGGGTGAGATTGAAATTTTGCGTGAAGGTGAGGAATTGCCACAGCGGCGGCAGCGTCAGCCCGGCGCGGAACCAGGGCCAGAAGGCGTACAGGGCGAGCACCGCGTAGAACGCGGGCAAGGTGCGCAAAAAGCGCCGGATGTAGAACGTGCGCAGCGAAAAACCGCCTTCGCTGCGCATGGCGCTGAAGATCTGGTTGCCGATCAGGTAGCCGGACAGCCCGAAAAACAGGTCGACGCCGGTCCATCCAATCTCTCCCCAGAAGCCGAACGGCGCGCGGTTGCTGACGAACAGGACGTAATGGTTCATGAACACGAGCACGATCGCTAATGCGCGCAGCGTGTCTAAACCATGAATTCGGGTTATGGATTTCATATGCTATTTTAAGGGCGAACGGCTGAATCCCCGCTAGAATAACGGCCATTCATCAGTTTCGGGGAACCAGCATGACTGTAGCAAGCGATCTGCATTTTAAATCCGTCAACTATACCGGCCAGGGCAAGGGCCCGCGCGTAATTATCACCGGCGCCGTGCACGGCAACGAGACCTGTGGGACCAAGGGCATCTCCCGCGTGATGGAGGAGATCGACAGCGGCAAGCTGCGCATCCTGAACGGCATGGTAACGTTCGTGCCCATCGTCAATCCGCTGGCGTACGCCAAGGGCGAGCGCTCGGGCGACCGCAACCTGAACCGCAACCTGTTCCCCAACGAAAACCCGCAGGATTTCGAGGACCGCATCGCCAACTGGCTGTGCCCGCTGCTCGGCCAGCACGAGGTGCTGCTGGATTTGCATTCGTTTAACGCGCAGAGCCAGCCTTTCGTGATGGTCGGCCCGCGCAACAACGATGGCAAGCTGCAGCCGTTCCAGCACGAGGAGAAGGAACGCGCGCTGGCGCGCCGCCTGGGCGTGAAGCGTTTTGTCGATGGCTGGATGGCGACTTACGGCGCCGGCGTGCAGCGCCGCCTGCGCGATGATTCGCAGCTGGAGACCGTGCTGCGCTATGGCGTGGGCACCACCGAGTACATGCGCTCCACTGGCGGCTACGCGCTGACGCTGGAGTGCGGCCAGCACGCCGATCCGCAGGCGCCGGAAGTGGCGTACCGCGCCATCATGAACACGCTCGCCTTCCTGGGCTTGATCGATGCGCCGCAGCCGGTGCCGCTGGCGCCGGAGGATAGCGAGTACCTGAGCATGGTGGAAGTGCATGACAAGCAGGATGCGGCCGACAAGTTCAGCCGCGTGTGGTCGAGCTTTGACCGCGTGGCCAAGGGCGATGAGATCGGCCGCCGCGCGGACGGCACGCCGGTGCTGGCGTCCGAGGACGCTATCGTGCTGTTCCCGGACACCAACGCCCGCGCAAACGCCGAGTGGTACTACCTGGCGAAGGCGAATCCGGCAGGCTTCTGAGGCAGGCTAGGCGTTCAGTTTTCCTGAATAATTCCTTCCGAGTCCGTGCGTTGATTCGGATATTGATGGCTTCTATACTGGGTTTCATTCACCCCTCCACAGGAAACCATCATGTCCGATCAAACTGCCTTCATCGTCCGCCTGACCGCCAAACCCGAAGTGCGCGAGCGTTTTCGCGCCGAACTGTTCAATGTCGTGAACCGCATGGCGCAGGAGCCTGACTTCATCAACACCTGGGTGCATGAGGATGCCAACGACCGCAACACCTTTGTGCTGTACGAAACCTGGGGCTGCAGCCGCGACTTCTTCCTCGGCACCCACCTGGCCAAGGACTACCGTGTGCAGTACGAGGCCTTGCTGCCCGAGCTGCTGGCGAAGGAGCGCACCATCGATTTCCTCGATATCGTCGCTTCGTATCCGGGCCGCAGCGCTTAGTGCGCCAGTTTCAGGCCCAGAATGCCGCAGGTAATCATGGAGATGCAGACCAGCCGCAGCACGCCGGCTGGTTCGCCCAGCACCAGGATGCCGAACAGCGCCGTGCCCACGGTGCCGATGCCGGTCCACACGGCGTAAGCCGTACCCAGCGGCAAATCGCGCAGCGCCAGGCCCAGCAGCGCCATGCTGCCGCCCATGGACAGCAGGGTCAGCACCGACGGTACCAGCTTGCTGAAGCCTTCCGTGTATTTCAGGCCGACCGCCCAGCCTATCTCCAGCAGTCCGGCAACAAACAGGAACATCCACGCCATTTTCTCTCCTTATCGGGCCAGCGCGCAGTATATCATTGCAACATTTCCATCATGAAAAGGACGCCCGATGATATTCATTGCACAAGTCGTCACCGGCCTGGTGCTGTTGATCCACGTCTATATTGTGCTGCTGGAGACGGTGCTGTTCCGCACGCGCGGCCGCCGCGTATTCGGCCTGAGCGCCGAAAAGGCGGAGATCGTGCAGCCGGCCATGTCCAACCAGGGCTGTTACAACGGTTTCCTGGTGGCCGCATTGGCGGTGGGATTTTTGCACCCGGACCCGGCCACGGCGCGCGCTTTCACCGTGTTCGGCCTGTGCTGCGTGGCGGTGGCGGGTGTGTGGGGCGCGGCCACGGTAGCGCGCCGCATCCTGTTCGTGCAGACGGTGCCGGCGGGGATCGCCCTGCTGCTGCTCCAGCTGGCCTGACCTTCTTTGAGTTGCCGACGTGCCGCCAGCACGTTTTTTCTTTATATCGTATAATACCGATATACGCATCGGATTTTATAGATGCGAGTATCGCTAAAGCCCAATATGGACATTGACATCGACGCAATCCACAAGGCGCTGGCCAATCCGGTCCGGCGCCAGATCCTGGCCTGGCTCAAGGAGCCGGAAGCCTATTTCGCCGACCAGGCCCACCCGCTGACCTTCGGTGTCTGCGCGGGCCTGATCGACCAGCGCACCGGCCTGTCGCAATCGACCGTGTCGGCCCACCTGGCGACCTTGCAAAAAGCAGGCCTGGTGACGGTGCAGCGGGTGGGACAGTGGAATTTCTTCAAACGCAACGACGACGTGATCCAGGGCTTTATCGACCATATGAACCAGGGCCTGTAATCAATGACCGGCCCGGCAACTCAAGGAAGATAACCATGGCTAACCTGTTTGACCCTATCAAGATCGGCGACCTGACCCTGAACAACCGCGTCATCATGGCGCCGCTGACGCGCGCCCGCGCCGTGGGCGGCGGCCGGGTGCCGAACGCGCTGATGGCGGAATACTACGTGCAGCGCGCCTCCGCCGGCCTGATCCTGAGCGAAGCGACCGCCGTCACGCCGCAGGGGGTGGGCTACGCGGACACGCCGGGGATCTGGTCCGATGAACAGGTTGCGGGCTGGAAAGTGGTCACCGACGCGATGCACGCGGCCGGCGGCAAGATCTTCCTGCAGCTGTGGCACGTGGGCCGCATTTCGGACCCGAGCTTCCTGAACGGCGACGCGCCGGTGGCGCCAAGCGCCATCGCGGCCAAGGGCCATGTCAGCCTGCTGCGCCCGCAGCGCGAGTATCCGGTGCCGCGCGCGCTGGACCTGGAAGAAATCCCGGGCATCGTGGCCGCCTACCGCAAGGGTGCGGAAAACGCCAAGCTGGCCGGTTTTGACGGCGTGGAGATCCACGGCGCCAACGGCTACCTGCTGGACCAGTTCCTGCAGGACGGTACCAACAAGCGCACCGACGCCTACGGCGGCCCGATCGAGAACCGCGCCCGCCTGATGCTGGAAGTGACCGACGCCGTGGTCGAGGTGTGGGGTGCGGGCCGTGTCGGCATGCACCTGGCGCCACGCGGCGACGCCCACGATATGAGCGATTCCAACCCGGCCGAGACCTTCGGCTATGTGGCGCGCGAGCTGGGCAAGCGCGGCATCGCTTTCATCTGCGCGCGCGAAGCGGTGGGCGAGGATAGCCTGGGGCCGCTGCTGAAGAAAGCATTCGGCGGCATTTACATCGCCAATGAGAAGATGGACAAGGCTACGGCCAACGCCATCCTGGCGGCGGGCACCGCCGATGCGGTGGCCTGGGGCAAGGACTTCATCGCCAACCCCGACCTGCCCGCGCGCCTGCGGCAGGACGCGGCGCTGAATCCGCAGCGTCCGGAAACCTTCTACCATTCGACGGCGGAAGGTTACACGGACTACCCTGCCCTGGCGTAAGCCATCGGCGGTTCCGGCGGGTTGCGCGGCTGCGCCGCTAACCCGCCCTACGGCATCTACCGGCGCCGTAAGGCGCCGGCCTTATCTAGCCCACCAGCTTGGCGTCAACCGAATACCGTCCAGCGCCGGCCAGCGCGATGGTGCCGAACACGATCACCAGCAGCCAGCCGAACTGCCCTTCTGCAATGCTCCAGTCCGGGTGCACCAGCACCATGGACACGGCCAGCAGGAACACCACCGGCAATGCCGCCAGGCGGGTAAACAGCCCCAGCGCGATCAGCACCGGACACACCACCTCGGCAAACAGCGCGCACCACAGGGTGAGCGCGCGCCCCATGCCTAGCGGATCGTCGATGTGCGCCAGCTCTTGCTGGTAGTGCACGATCTTGGGCACGCCGTGCACGTGCAGCAGCAGGGCCGCCCCCGCGATGCGGGCAAACAGCAGCCCCGCATCGGGCATGAAGGGGCCAATCAGTCTACGCAGCAGCGCCGTCTTTTGCGCCGTCATTTGTTCTGGTACCCGCCGTAGTATTTGACCGGGCTCCAGTCAGGCGAAACGTCCGGCACCGGCTGCGCGTACTGGCCGAATTCCTTGCCCGCATACACCACCTTGCCGTTGACCACGGTGAGCGCGCTTTCCAGGTTCTTGATCTGCTCTACCGGCATGCTGAAGTAGTCCTGCGGCAAAATCACCAGGTCGGCGTACTGGCCCTTGGCAAGCGTGCCCTTGACCTTTTCTTCGCCGCTCATCCAGGCGCTGCCGCTGGTCATCAGCTTGAGTGCTTCGTAGCGGCTCAGGATGTCCTTCGGCTGCCACAGGCTCAGGCCGCCGGCGGTCTTGCCCGTCACCGCCCAGTACACCGACGGCCACGGGCCGTAGCTGCTCACGCGGGTGCCGTCCGTGCCCAGGCCGACCGGCACTTTCATCTCCAGCATCTTGCGGATCGGCGGCATCTGGCGGGTTTGGGCGCCGTATTGCTTCCAGTAGTGCTCGCCCTGGAAGTACATGCGGTCCTGCACGGCGATGCCGCCGCCCAGCGCTTTCACCCGCGCCAGCTGCGCGTCGCTGATGGTTTCAGCGTGGTCGAAGAACCAGCGCAGGCCTTTCAGCGGCATTTCTTTGTTCACTTTCTCGATCACCGCCAGGTCGCGGTCGATCGATTCGCCGTAGGTGGCGTGGATGCGGAACGGCCAGCGGTTCTTCACCAGCAGGCGCAGCACGGCTTCCAGTTCGCCTTCCATGTGCTCCGGCATGTCGGGACGCGGTTCGAGGAAGTTCTCGAAGTCGGCCGCGCTCCAGACCAGGTTTTCGCCTGCGCCTTCGGTGGTGTAGCCGTTGGCATAGAACATGTGCTGGTTGCTGTCCGGCTTGGTCAGCGTGAGCCAGCGCTGGTAGTCTTCCAGTTCCTTGCCCGGCTTTTGCGCGAACAGGTAGTAGGAGGTGCGCACGGTCAGCTTGCCGTCCTTGGCAAGCTCGACGGTCACGCCGTAGTCGTCCGGGAAGTTCTGGCCGCCGCCGCCAGCGTCGATCGCGCTGGTCACGCCCAGGCGGTTCAGCTCGCGGTAGTAGTGCAGCGTGGAGTTGATCTGCTGGTCGCGCGGCAGCACGTTGGTCTTGGCCAGCGTGGTGTACAGGATCAGCGCGTTCGGCTTGGCGATCAGCTTGCCGGTCGGCTTGCCTTGCGCGTCCAGCTCCACCACGCCGTCCTTGAACTTGGTGTCCTTGTTGTAGCCCAGGGTCTCGATACCCTTCTGGTTCAGGAAGCCCAGGCCGTACAGGTACAGCAGGAAGACCGGTTTGTCCGGCACGGCGGCGTTGATTTCCTCCAGCGTCGGCAAGCGCTTTTCCTCGAACTGGAATTCGTTCCAGCCGCCCACCACCTTGATCCAGGCGCCGTCCGGCGTGCGCGCGGCCTGCTCCTTCAGCATTTCCATCGCTTTTTTCAGCGAGGTCACGCCGTCCCAGCGCAGCTCGGCGTTATAGTTCAGGCCTTCGCGGATGACGTGCAGGTGCGAGTCGTTCAGGCCGGGAATGACGGTGCGTCCGCCGGCGTCGATCACTTGCGTGTTGGCTTTTTTGAGCTTGAGGATCTGGGCATTGCTGCCGACGGCTTCGATTTTGCCGTCTTTCATCGCCACGGCCTGGGCAAAACTGCCCTCCTTGACCATGGTGGCCACTTTGCCGTTGGTGATGATAAGGTCGGCCGCGAAGGCCGGCGTGAGGAACGCCGCGGACAATGCCGCAGGCAGCACCAGCCTGGTGAATACCGGATTCATGTTGTAGTCCTTGTTTTTTCTAGGGCACATCAAAAATGGCGGCCGGCCGGCACTGCTTTACTGCTTACTTCAAATACTTATTCCTTGATCGCTTCGATGGCGAAGGTCAGGGTTACTTCATCGCCCACGTGCGGGGCGTATTTGCCGGCGTTGAAGTCGGACCGCAGGATCTTGGCGACGGCGTTGGCGCCGCAGGCGTCCTTCTTCAGCATCGGATGCGGCATGCACTGGAACGAGGTCACGGTCAGGGTCACCGGCTTGGTGATGCCTTTGATGGTCAGGTTGCCGTCCACCGAAGCCACTTTGTCGCCGGCGAAGTTCACCTTGGTCGATTTGTAGGTGATGGCCGGGAACTTGGCGGTGTCCAGGAAGTCCGCACCCTGGATGTGGGTGTTAAACAGCGGGAAGCCGGTGTTGACCGACTTGGTGTCGATGGTCACGTCCACCGAGCCGGTTTTCGCCGCTTTGTCGATCACGATCTTGCCTTCGGTCTTATCGAAACGGCTGACCTGGTTGGAATAGCCGAAGTGCGAGTACTCGAAGCGCGGCGCGGTGTGGGCGGCGTCCAGAACGTAGGTTTCCGGTGCAGCATTGGCAGCCATGGACACGCCAGCGGCGATCAGCAGAGCAACGATTTTTTTCATAGTAAGACTCCAGTCGGTAATGATTATCGGAACGGGCTGGTTGCCCGTGATCTTTGTGATTGAAGGCGATTATGCGCTGGCACAAATCGATTGTAAAACGGAAAATATACCGGTTTATTATCGAAAAAATCGATCATAGTCGCGTAGACTGAAGCAATCATGTGCGCAGTGTACAGATGGGCGCACGCAGCGCCCATCTGCCAAAGGTAGCATCTTTAACTCAGGCTTGTGCGCGCAGTACGTGCGAGAGAATGCGCTGCTCGAACGCGGCAAAGGCGGCGGCGGCACCGCCGTCGTGTCCAGCGGTGCGCACGGCGGCGCGGGGACGGGGGAGATCGATCGCCAGGTCCAGCGCAATGGCGCCATCCTCGATCAGCAGCACGCGGTCGGCCAGGGCCACGGCTTCGCTCACGTCATGCGTCACCAGCACGGCGGTGAAGCCGCGCGCCAGCCACAGGGATTCGATCAGCTGCTGCATTTCAATGCGGGTCAGCGCGTCCAGCGCGCCCAGCGGTTCGTCCAGCAGCAGTACTTGCGGCTGGTGCACCAGCGCGCGCGCCAGCGCCACGCGCTGCTTCTGCCCGCCGGACAAGGCCGACGGCCAGTCGTCGGCGCGCTCGCCCAGGCCGACCGTGGACAGCGCGGCGGCAGCGGCGTTCAGCGCGTGCGGCAGGCCGAGCGCCACGTTTTCCACCACGGTTTTCCAGGGCAGCAGGCGCGCTTCCTGGAACATGATGCGCAGCTGCGCCGAACGCAGGCCGGCGCTGTCGTCCTCGGCCCGGTTGCCGGCGGCGCCGAAGCCGATATCGCCGCTGTCGGGACGCTCCAGGCCCGCCAGCGCGCGCAGCAAGGTGCTCTTGCCACAGCCGCTGCGGCCGACAATGGCGACGAACTCCCCCGCCTGCAGTTGCAGGTCCACGCCGCGCAGCACCTCCCGCGCGCCGTAAGACTTCCTCAGCGCCGAGATGCCGACGGCGACGCCCGTGCGTCCGGGTGCGCCGCGCGCCGCCGGACGCCGTAGCTGCCGCGGCTGCGGCCGGACCTCGTCCGGCAAGGCGCGTTCCTGCGCATCGGCCAGCAGGTCGGATTCAAAGTAAGTGGGTGCGGGCAGCATGGCGCTCCTTGTCAACGGTAGGCGGGATTCCAGCGCAGGAAGTGCTTCTCCATGGCGCGCGAGGCCAGGTCGGCGAGCTTGCCGAGCAAGGCGTACAGCAATATGCCGACCAGCACCACGTCCGTTTGCAGGAATTCGCGCGCGTTCATGGTCATGTAGCCGATGCCGGCTTGCGCCGAAATGGTCTCGGCCACGATCAGCAGCACCCACACCAGGCCAAGCGAGAAACGCACGCCCACCAGTATCGAAGGCAACGCGCCGGGCAGGATCACGTCGCGGTACAGCGCCCAGCCGCCCACGCCATAGCTGCGCGCCATCTCGATCAGCGCCGGGTCGGTGGAGCGGATTCCGTGAAAGGTATTCAGGTAGACCGGGAAGAACACGCCCACCGCCAGCAGGAACAGTTTGGCCGTCTCGTCGATCCCGAACCACAGGATCACCAGCGGTATCAGCGCCAGCGCGGGGATGTTGCGTATCATCTGCAGCGTGGTGTCGAGCAGCGTTTCGGCCCGGCGGAAGCTGCCGGTCAGCAGTCCCAGCGCCAGCCCGGCCCCGGCGCCAATCGCAAAGCCGGTGCCGGCGCGCCACAGGCTGGTGTGCAGGTGCGTCCACAACTCACCGGAGACCGCCAGCGTCCAGAAGGCCTGCGCCACCGACCACGGCTCCGGCAGCACACGGCTGGACAGCCAGCCCATGCGGGCCGACACTTCCCATGACAGCAGCAGCCCCACCGGCAGCAGCCAAGGCGCGAGTGCGGGCACCCGCCGCGCGGCCGCAGGGCCACTCCCCTTCAGCGCGCCGCGCGCCAGCGCCAGAAAGGCCGCCAGCCAGCCCGCTGCAGCCGGGCGCCCGCTGGCCGGCACGGCGTCGCAGGATGAGCAAGTGTCGGCGCGCTCCCCGGTGTGCGCCATGTCAGGCCGCCTTCTTCGGCAGGATATTGCTGGCCATGATTTCGCCGAACGGTCCGCTCAGCGACTGCTCGGTGGCGGCCTTGCCCTTGCCCAGCAGCGGAAACACCAGCTCCGCGAAGCGGTACGATTCTTCCAGGTGCGGATAGCCGGAGAAGATGAAGGTATCGATGCCCAGGTCCGCGTATTCCTGGATGCGGGCATGCACCGTCTCGGCGTCGCCCACCAGCGCGGTGCCCGCGCCGCCGCGCACCAGGCCCACGCCGGCCCACAGGTTGGGCGACACTTCCAGCTTGTCGCGCCGGCCGCCATGCAGCTCGGCCATGCGGCGCTGGCCTACCGAGTCCATCTTGCTGAACGCCGCCTGCGCCTTGGCGATTACCTCATCGTCCAGATGGCTGATCAACTCCTCGGCCGCGCGCCACGCCGCCTCATTGGTCTCGCGCACGATCACGTGCAGGCGGATGCCGAAACGCACCGTGCGGCCGTGCCTGGCGGCGCGTGCGCGGATATCGGCTATCTTATCGGCCACGGCGGCGGGCGGCTCGCCCCACGTCAGGTACACATCCATCTGCTCCGCCGCCAGGTCGTGCGCCGGTTCGGACGAGCCGCCGAAGTACAGCGGCGGATACGGCTTCTGCACCGGCGGATACAGAGTGCGCGCGCCCCTCACCTGGATATGCTTGCCCTCGAAATCGTAACCCGCGTCGCCGCCCTCGCCCGCCAGCGAAGCGCGCCACACGCGGATGAACTCATCGGAGATCTCGTAGCGCTTGGCGTGGTCGGCGAACAGGCCGTCGGCCTCCAGCTCGCCCTGGTCACCACCGGTGACCACGTTGATCAGCAGGCGGCCATTCGACAGCCGGTCGAAAGTGGAGGCCATGCGCACCGCCAGGCCGGGCGTGGACAGGCCGGGACGCACCGCCACCAGGAACTTCAGCTCTTTAGTGACGTTGATCAGCGACGACGCCACCACCCACGCGTCCTCGCAGGAACGGCCGGTGGGTAGCAGCACACCGTCGTAGCCGAGCGTGTCGGCCGCCACGGCCACTTGCTGCAGATAGTCCGCATCGACCGCACGCGCGCCCTTGGACGTACCGAGGTAGCGGCTGTCGCCATGCGTGGGAATGAACCAGAGAATATTCAACGGCATTGCAAATCCTCTTTAAAGCTTAAACGGCAGCAGCGCATCCTTGACGGCGATCGGCTTGGGTATCAGCTTCAGGCCCGCGAACGCATCCGCGACCTTCTGCTGCGCGGCGATCACTTCCGGCGTCACCGGTTTCACGCCGTAGGCGTAGCGCGATGCCGCCAGCTCCACCACGCCGGTATCCAGGCCGGTCTGCACGGCCAGGATGGCGGCAACTTCCTTCTGGTTCTTCACGCCCCATTGGTCCACCTTGGCCAGCTCATCGATGACGATACGGACGATTTCCTGATTCGTTTCGGCGTAGGGCCGCGCCGCCAGGTAGAACTGGTGGTTGGCGACCAGGCCCTGCCCGTCCACCAGGACCCGCGCGCCCAGCTGCTTCTCGGCTGCCGCCAGGAACGGGTCCCAAATCGCCCAGGCGTCCACGCTGCCGCGCTCGAAGGCGGCGCGCGCGTCGGCCGGCGGCAGGAATACCACTTCCACGTCCTTGTACGCGAGCCCGGCCCTCTCCAGCGCTTTCACCAGCAGGTAGTGGACGTTGGAGCCTTTGTTCAGGGCGATCTTCTTGCCTTTCAGGTCGGCCAGGCTGCGCGCCCTGGAGTCCCTGGGCACCACGATGGCCTCGCTGGACGGCGACGGCGGCTCGTTGCCCACGTAGACCAGGTTGGCGCCGGCGGCCTGCGCGAAGATCGGCGGCGCTTCGCCCACCGTGCCGAAATCGATGCTGCCCACGTTCAGGCCTTCCAGCAGCACCGGGCCGGCGGGGAACTCGGTCCACTTCACGTCCACGCCTTTGGCTGCCAGGCGCTTTTCCAGCGTACCGCGCCCTTTCAGCAGCGTCAGCGTGCCGTATTTCTGGTAGCCGATGCGCAGCACCGGGCGAGCCTGCGCCTGGGCCATGCCCGGCAGGCCGGCCACGGCCGCCCCGGCGGCGCCCGCGAACAGGTAGCCCAGGGTGCGGCGGCGGGCGGCGCGCTTGTGTTGATTGCTCATGTAGTTTTCTCGCTTCTGTCTTTTTTCTTTGTTCTTATGCTGCCTGGCTCGCAGGCGTGTACGGATGCTCTTGCAAGGTGCGCACCGGGGCGCCGTTTGCGATGTGGACGCCGTGCGCGGCGTGCCCGCCCAGGCCGATCGCAGCGGCGCCGCCGACGGCGCGCGGGCGGCCCAGCGGCGCGAGCGCGGCCACCAGCTCGTCCACGCCGGCGGCCACGCGCACCGCAATCGGCGGCGCCAGGGCCAGCCCTTCCTCATCCTGCCAAACCAGCTGCTGGCTGGTGGCGAAGATGCTGGTCAACACCTGCTTCGCGGCCAGCGCATGCAGCACCGGCCGCAGCGCGTAGTCCAGCGCCAGCATGTGCGACTGCGTGCCGCCGGTGGCGATCGGCAGCACCACCTTGCCCGCCAGGCCGTCCTGCGGCAGCAGGTCCAGGAAAGCCTTCAGCACGCCCGAGTAAGAAGCCTTGTAGACCGGCGTGGCGATCACGATGGCCTGGGCGGAGGCCACCGCCCGGATGGCGCGCTGGACGCCTTCATCGCCGATTTCGGCATGCAGCAAGGCCTGCGCCGGCAGGTCGCGCACATGCACCCGCTGCAGCTGATGGCCGTGCACCGCCAGCTTGTCGCCGATGTGCAGCAGCAGCCGGCTCGAACTGGAAGGAAGCGCTGGACTGCCGCCAAGAAGTAGGATGCTCATTTTTCTCCCCGTGTCTGGATGGTTTTTTCAGACTACGGCCGTCCGCCTGAAAGCAGAACGAATTGTTTTGCGCATCGATATTTGGTTTCCGCCGCATGACGTTTCCGCATATTGAAAGCCGGATTTCTTCGTGTACGGCGTCGCAATCCCGGTGCGATACTGGTCCGCATCGATACCACCGGAATCCGTATCATGGATCTGTACCATGGATGAACCCTTCTTCGCCGAAGACCCTATCGCAGTCGCCTCGGCCCTGGCCGCCCGGCTGGCGGAAAGCGCCGTCGCGCGCGACCGCGCCGGTGGCCATGCCGCCACCGAACGCGAATGGATACGCGCCTCGGGCCTGCTCACGCTGTCCATTCCAAAGGAGCATGGCGGCCAAGGCGCAAGCTGGAGCACCGTCTGCCAGGTGATCCGCGTCCTGGCGCGCGCCGACAGCGCACTGGCCCATGTCTTCGGCTGCCACCACCTGCAACTGGCGGGCATCAGGCTATCCGGCAGCGCGCAGCAGCAGCGCCGCCTGCTCTCGGACACCGTCGAACAGAATCTGTTCTGGGGCAACGCCCTCAATCCGCTGGACAAGCGCACCACAGCAGCGGAAACTCGCGGCGGTTACGAACTGAATGGCCTGAATAGCTTTGCGTCCGGCTCTGTCGGCTCCGACTGGCTCACGCTGTCGGCCTGGCACGCGCCCACGCAAAGCGCGCTGATCGCGGTGCTGCCCACGCGCCAGGAAGGTCTGCGCGTGCAGGCAGACTGGGACGCCTTCGGCCAGCGCCAGGCCGACAGCGGCAACGTCTCATTCAACGGCGTGCGCCTGCCGGAGGAACTGGTGCTACAGGCTCCGGGCCAGACGCCCACGCCGCAGGCCACGCTGCGTTCGCAGGTCGCGCAGCTGATCATGGCCAATCTCTATCTGGGTATCGCCGAAGGCGCGTTCGAGGCGGCGCGCCGCTACACCAACGACGAGGCGCGGCCGTGGCTCCAGTCCGGCGTGCCGTCCGCCAGCGACGACCCGCTGGTGCAGCACCGCTACGGCCAGTTGTGGACGCTGCTGCGGCCGGCCCAAGTGCTGGCGGACCACGCCGCGCAAGAGCTGGACCGGGTATTCGCACAAGGCGCGCAAGTGGGCGCGCGCACGCGCGGCGAACTGGCGGTCGCCGTGGCGGAAGCGAAGGTGCTGGCGCACAAGGCCGGGGGCGAGATCAGCAGCCAGCTGTTCGAGCTGACCGGCGCGCGTTCAACCCCGTCCAAATATGGCTTCGACCACTACTGGCGCAATGCGCGCGTGCATACCTTGCGCGATCCGGTCGACTACAAGTACCGCGACCTGGGGCGCTTTGCGTTGCAAGGCGCGCTTCCTGAACCAAGCGCCTATTCCTGAAACGAGCTTCATGACGAAAACCACGCAAGTCCCCCGCGCGCCGCTGATACAGATCCGTGGCGCCAGCAAAACGTTCGCCCTTCCCAAGGGCGGCCAATTCCACGCCGTCAAAAACGTGTCGCTGGAAGTACGCGAGGGCGAAATCTTTGGCCTGATAGGCAAGAGCGGCGCCGGCAAGTCCACCTTGCTGCGTTTGATTAACCTGCTGGAGCGGCCGGACGGCGGCAGCGTGACGGTCGATGGCCGCGAGCTGACCACGCTGGGCAAGCGCGATCTGCGCGAGGCACGGCAGAACATCGGCATGATCTTCCAGCAGTTCAACCTGCTGCAGAACGCCTGCGTGTTCGACAACGTGGCCTTCCCCTTGCGCATCCACGGCGGACGCAACGCGGCGCAAATCGCGGCGCGCGTGCGCGACTGCCTGGAGCTGGTGGAACTGGGCGGGAAGGCCGACAGTTATCCGGCCCAGCTGTCGGGCGGGCAGAAGCAGCGCGTTGCCATTGCGCGGGCGCTGGCCAGCGGACCGGCGGTGCTGCTGTGCGACGAGCCTACTTCGGCGCTGGACGCGGAGACCACGCGCGCCCTGCTCGCCACGCTGAAGGACATCAACCAGCGGCTGGACGTCACCATCGTCATCGTCAGCCACGAACTTTCCGTGCTGGACGCCATTTGCGACCGCGTGGCCGTGATCGAGGATGGCGCCATCGCCGAACAATTCTCGCTCAACGGCAGCGAAGTCCGCCAGACGGCCCTCGGCCGCGAACTCGCCAGCCTGCGTCCCGTAGCAGCAACCGCGGCAGCAACAGCGGCAGCGGCCCTCCGCCAGGAGGCCGCCCATGCTTGAGAAAATCATCACCCTGCTGCCCGAGCTGTGGACCGCGCTGGGCCAGACGCTCACCATGCTGGGCATCGGCCTGTCCGCCGCCGTGGTAATCGGCGGCCCGCTGGGCGTGCTGCTGTTCCTGGTAGCCGACGGCCAGTCGCTGCAGAACAGGCCTGCCTCACTGCTGCTGGGCTGGTTCGTCAACACGGTGCGCTCCTTCCCCTTCATCATCCTGCTGGTGGCGCTGGTACCGCTGACGCGCATCATCGCCGGCACCTCGATCGGCCCGCTGGCGGCCGCCGTGCCGCTGTCCTTCGCGGCCATCCCCTACTTCGCCCGCATGGTCGAACAGGCGCTGCGCGAAGTGCCGCGCGGCGTGCTCGAAGCGGCGCACGCCATGGGCGCGTCCGAACTGCAGATCGTGCTGCGCGTGCTGCTGGTGGAAGCCCGTTCCGGCCTGGTGCTGGCGCTCACCGTGCTGTCCATCAGCTTCCTGTCCTATTCCGCCGTGGCGGGCGTGGTGGGCGGCGGCGGCATCGGCGACCTCGCCATCCGCTACGGCTACTACCGCTTCGAAACCGACATCATGATCGCCACGGTCGCCGTGCTGATCCTCATCGTCCAGACCATCCAGTTCACCGGCAACCGCATCGCGCGCCGGCTCGACAAACGTTAATCCAAAGGAGTACCCATGACCACTTTCCACCACGCCCGCCGCCGCACCCTGATCCTTCGCGCCGTCAGCATCGCCGTGCTGGCCAGCGCCGGCCTGGCTGCCGGCCTGGCCTCCGCGCCCGCCAACGCCAGAGATCCCAAGGAAGTCGTAATCGGCACCAGCGCCGGCCCCTACGCGGACCAGATCAAGCTGGGCATCAAGCCCATCCTCGAGAAACAGGGCTACAAGGTCAAGCTGGTTGAGTTCAACGACTACATCCAGCCCAACTTCGCACTGGCCGAAGGTTCGCTGGACGCCAACGTTTTCCAGCACATCATCTACCTGAAGAAGTTCGCCAGCGAGCACAAACTGGCGCTCAGCGAGCTGGTGACCATTCCCACCGCGCCCATCGCCATCTACAGCAAAAAGCACAAGACCCTGAACGACGCCAGGGAAGGCACAACGGTGGCCCTGCCCAACGACCCGGCCAACCAGGCGCGCGCGCTGGTGCTGCTGGATCAGCTGGGCTGGATCAAGCTGCGCAGCGGCACCGATCCGATCCGCGCTTCGGAGAAGGACATCGCCACCAACAACAAGAAGATCAGGCTGGTGCCGCTGGAAGCCGCGCAATTGCCGCGCTCCCTGCAGGATACCGACTACTCCTTCGTCAACGGCAACTACGCACTGGCTTCCGGCCTGAAGCTGAAGGAAGCGCTGGTAACGGAGAAAATCTCGCCGAACTACATCAACCTGGTGGCGGTGCGCACCGCCGACAAGGACAAGCAGTTCGCCAAGGACCTTGAAGCGGCCTACCGCTCGCGCGAATTCCTTGCCGTGACGAACAAGCACTTTGCCGACTACTCGAAGACCGACTACCAGCTGGCGCTCGAGGCAAAGTGAGCAGGCAAATCCGCTTCAACGCGTTCCAGATGAACACGGTGGGACACCAATCGCCCGGCCTGTGGACCCATCCGCGCGACACCAGCCACCGCTACACCGAACCGTAGCACCGAACTGGCGCGGCTGCTGGAAGCGGGCCGGTTGGACGCCGTGTTCCTGGCCGACGTACTGGGCGTTTACGACGTCTGCCAGGGCGATGTGCAAGCGGCGCTGGCTTCCTTCAGCCAGGCCGACCCGGAGCGCAAATGGACCGTGCGCGAGGCTGCCGGGTTCATTGGCCTGGGCGGGCGCGGCCCGGTGCTGTTGGGCGATGCGCGCCGGGTGGCGGACCAGCTGGAGGGCTGGCAGGACGACACCGGCATCGACGGCTTCAACCTGGCGTTCGCCGTGGCGCACGAATCGATGCGGGACGTGGTGGACTGCAGCGTGCCCGAACTGCAGCGCCGCGGGCGCTACCAGCGCGAGTACGCGCCGGGCACGCTGCGGCAAAAGCCAGGGAGCCGGCTGCCGTCGCCGCCCTAGCGGCAGTCGTTGCGCATCTGCGCCTGGGACACGTTGCTGTTGGCCGGCACGCTCTGCGTGAGCCACACATTGCCGCCGATGGTGGAACCGGCGCCGATGGTGATGCGGCCCAGGATGGTGGCCCCGGCATAGATGACCACGTCGTCCTCGACGATGGGATGGCGCGGCGTTCCCTTGATGAGCGCGCCGTTGGCGTCGGCCGGGAAGCGCTTGGCGCCCAGCGTGACGTGCTGGTACAGCCGCACGCCCTGCCCCAGGATCGCGGTTTCGCCGATCACCACGCCGGTGCCGTGGTCGATGAAGAAGCTGGCGCCGATTTGCGCCGCCGGGTGGATGTCGACCCCGGTCTTGGAGTGCGCGATGTCGCAGATCAAGCGCGCGATGAACGGCGCGCCCAGCTGGTGCAGCAGGTGCGCCAGGCGGTAATGCAGGATGGCGATGGTGCCCGGGTAGCACAGCATGATCTCGGCCACCGACGTGGCGGCGGGGTCGCCCGCGAACGCGGCCTGCACATCCGACACCAGCAGCGCGCGGATGCCGGGCAGCCCGGCGGCGAACTCGCGCGTGATGTTGTTGGCCTGCTCGGTCAGCGCTTCCTCGCTGCTGTGGTTGGACTGCTCGCGGAACTGCAAGCCGCGCCGCACCTGCTCGGTGAGGCGGTTCAGCGTGGTGTTGAGCGTGTCGCCGACGAAGTAGTCGATGCTCTCGTCGGTGAGGTTGGGCCGGCCGTAGTGGGTGGGGAACAGCACGGCCGACAGGCCATTGACGATGGTGGTCAGCGCCTCGCGCGACGGCAGCTCGCGCACCCGGCCCTGGTGGCGGATATTGTGCGTCGCCTCGCGCGAGATGCGCAGCTGCTCGATCACCGGTCCCAAATTCCAGTGCGGAGGACGCACGCCGGTGCCGTCATAAGTATCGATAGTCATGGGATCTCAAAAAACAATGTTATAGCCTTGGGAGCATAATCACCCGCCCCCGCAAAGCGAAGGAATTATTTCGCCGTTCGATATGCAAAATACGCATATCGATATACCTCTGGCGGCCTGCCTGCGGCGGCGCCACCGGCAGAAGCTGCGCGCGTGACGTAAAATACCGCTCCAGGCAACAATAACCGATCTATGAATATTCTGCTGACACTGCTCCTGGCCGGGCTCACCATGGTCGGGCCGCTGGCCATCGACACCTATCTGCCATCCTTCCCGGCCATCGCCCTGGCCTTCGATGCCAGCCCCATCGCCATCCAGCAGACCCTCAGCCTGTTCCTCTTCTGCTTCGCCTTCATGATGCTGTTTTACGGCACCATGTCCGACTCCTTCGGCCGCCGCCCCGTCATCCTGGTCTCGCTGGTGATCTACACCGCCGCCTCCATAGGCGCCGCGCTGGCGCCATCCTTCGGCGTGCTGCTGGCCTGCCGCATCCTGCAAGGCCTGTCGGCCGGCGCCGGCATGGTGGTCAGCCGCGCCATCGTGCAAGACCGCTTCGAGGGCGCGGAAGCACAAAAGATCATGTCGCACGTGATGATGGTGTTCGGCCTGGCGCCGGCGCTCGCGCCCATCCTGGGCGGATGGCTGCAGGTGTCCTTCGGCTGGCGCGCCATCTTCTGGTTCCTCACCGGCTTTGGCGTGCTGATGTACTTCGCCGTGCTGCGCCTGCTGCCGGAAAGCCTGCCCAGGCAGGACCGCCATCCCTTCCACGCCGGTGCAATCGCCGCCAACTACTGGAAAGTGCTGTGCCACCGCCAGTTCCTGCTGCTGTCCGTGAGCGTGGGCATGGCCTTCGGCGGCTTTGCGCTATACATCGGCTCCGCCGCCTACTTCGTGATGCACATCCTGCACCTGCCGGAGACGGCATTTGCCTGGCTGTTCTTCCCGCTGATCAGCGGTTCGGTGGCGGGGTCCGCGCTGTCGGGCAAGCTGGCCAGGCGCTATTCGCAGAGCGCCCAGATCTGGGCCAGCTACGCCATCATGGGTGCGGCCGGCGCGGTCAACATGGCGTACAACTACTACTTCGCCGCGGAAGTGCCGTGGGCGGTACTGCCGCTGTTCGTGTACTCGTTCGCACTGGCCATCGCCATGCCGCCGATGACGCTCATCGCGCTGAACCACTTCCCCAACAACAGCGGGCTGGCTTCGTCGATGCAGTCCTTCATCCAGATGATCTTGTTCGCGCTGATTTCAGGCGTGGTGGCGCCGCTGCTGTTCGACAGCGCCTACAAACTGGCTTGCGGCGTGATGGCGGGGCTGGCGATCAGCTTCGCCGCCTGGGTGGCGGCGCACCGCACTACGGCCACGGCGCCGGCGTAACCTCGATATACTGCGCGCCGCCCTGCTCGGGCTCGGGTTCGCCCGCCTGGGCGGGATGATCCAGGCGCGCATCTCCCGTCAGGCCCAGCGCCAGGATTTCCTTGCGCGCCTCGACAAAGTCGGAACTGGAAAGCGGCCGGCCGCGGTCCGGCCAGTTGGCGATGGCCCAGTTCTGCACTTCCTCGAAGCGCTGCCATACCTCGTTGATAAACTGGCGCCGCTGTTGCTCATCCATTGCTGTTCTCCAAGATAGCCCTGGAGCCAGTATAAGCCTGCCGCAGCGCGCCGGGGCGCACGGCAGGCTATCACCCCTCTTTAGAAATAGCGGGCGATCTGCACCCAGGCACGGGTGCGCGAGGAGGTGCCGTCCGAGTCGTCGCCGTTGGCGGCGCGCGCCGGATTGCTGCCGATCTTGGTGGCGATCTGCAGCGAGGCGACAGTTTTCGCCATCGGGCGCCAGCTCAGGCCCACGCCCGCGCCCTGCAGGCTGTACTTGTTGGCCGCGCCGGCCGCCAGCGCGCCCGCGTAAGGCGAACGCACCAGCGTGACCCGCCCAATGTCGTAGAACACCGACAGGTCCAGCTTGTAGGCCGGCACGTCCCAGTGGGTTTCCAGCGTCAGGGTATGGCCTGCGTCGCCGCTCGCCTCGCCGGCCGGGTAGGCGCGCACGCGGCCCACGCCGCCCAGCGACAGCTTTTCGCCCGACTCCAGGTTGCCCGATGCGAGCTGGCCGCCCACGCTGGCCAGCAGCGTCACGCCCGGCACCAGCGCCTGGATGCGGCTGACCTGGTAGTTGAAACGGGTGAACCTGCCGGCGGTGCCCGGGCCGGCTGCGTCGCCGGCGGCAAAGGCCGCGTTGCGCGACAGGTCCACGTCGCCGCGCGTGACGTCGGCAATGGCCGACACCAGGCCGCCGCCGCCCAGGCTGTCCTGCATGTTCAGGCTAACACCCACGGTGAGGTTGCGCACCAGCTTGTCGCTGATCTGGACGTCCTTGGCCGAGTTCTCATAGCGCTTGTCGTCGTAGCCGGCGCGCAGCTGGATGCTGCGAAAGCGCGAACGCAGCAGCGGATGCGTGACCAGCACCTGGCTGATGTTGGCGCTGCCGCTGGAGTCGAGCGACGCGAATTCCTTGCCCAGCTTGTAGCGCATGCGCGAGTGCGCCACGCCGGCGCGCGTGCCCGCGCCGCCCACCGGCATCACGTAGCCCAGCCGGCCGTAGTTGAAGTCGGAGCCGGTGGTGGATGCCAGTGCGGACAGCTGTCCGCCCTGCCCGCCGATGTCGTCCACATTCAGCCCGCCGGAAATGCGGGTGCGGCCGGTGTAGCGGTTCGATGCGTTGTCCAGGCTGACGTTACCGTTGAACATGGGGCCTTCCGACAGGCCGATGTCGACTGCGGTCTCGCCGAACTGCGCGCCGGGGCTCAGCTCGGCGCGCGCGTTCACGCCGGGCAGGTCTTCCACCAGCAGCATGGCGCGTTCCAGCTCCGCCTCCTTCAGCGGCTGGCCGGTCTGCAGCACGCCGTCGAGGTAGCGGCGCACCAGCGCCTGGCTGACGCGCACGCTGGCGTCCGGCACCAGCCGCACGCTGGACAGGCGGCCCTCGAGCACCTGGATGGTGACCACGCCCTGCGCCAGTTCCTGCGCCGGCAGCGTGGCCGACGCGATCAGGTAGCCATGGGCACGGTAGTGGGCGGAAACGGCCAGCGCGGCCTCGCCCAGTTCCTTGAAGCTCACTTCACGGCCGGCGTACGGCGCCAGCACCTTCGCCAGCTCCTGCTCGGTGAAGGCGCTATTGCCCTTGAAAGCGTAGCCCTTGACGAACACTTTCTGGTCGCCCGGCAGCGCGGCGCTGCTCTGCGGCTTCACGTCCGGCACCACCTTGGCGCCGGCGCGCAGCGGCGGGATCAGCGCCGGCGGGCGGTTCGATTCCAGTACGCCGCCGGCGTCCGGCACGGTCTGCGCGAACACGGCGGCGGGCGCCAGCAATATCGCCAGTGCGGCGGCGCGGGCTTTGACTTCCATGTGATTCATGTTGCTCATTACTCCAGGTTCCTTACGCCGCCATTGCGCGACACGATCTTCGAATTGCCGTTCACATAGGTGACACCCGCCGGTGCGCCAGGCACACCCGGCGTAGCAGCGTTATTGCCGCTGCTGCCGTTGCCGCCGTTCGGGTTGCCGCCTTCGTCGCGCGCCTCGGCCAGCAGCGTCTGCGGCGTGCTGCTGCCGCTGGAAGCGCCAAAGCCGCCCACATTGCCGCCAAAGCCCAGCCCGCCGTTGCCCGCGCCATTGGCGCCGGCCGAAGCGGTGCTGCCGACAATGGCGGCCACCGGATCGAACCTGCCCGGCTGGACCCCGGCCGACGTTACCGTCAGCACGCCATCCAGGTAGAACACCTTGTAGTCATTGAGTGCCGCGCCGCTGGCGGTGATGGCGTACTGGCCGGCAGCCGATTGCGTGGTGGCGCTGGTGGCCAGGACGAGGTTGCCCAGGATGTCGCGCGTGTCGCCGCCCACCAGGCCGCTGACGCTGCTGGTGAATGCCGGATTGGCCGTTCCCTGCACGCGCGTTTTGTCGTCCACCACCACCGTCAGCGTGGCTTGCGAGATGGTGCCGGTGCCGCTGGCCGTGCTGCTGGCCAGCGCGTAGTTCGATGCGCGGCCGGTGCCGCCGTCGGCCAGCGAGTAGCCGCTGGCGGTGACGGTCTTGCCGCTGCCTGCGCTGCGGGTGTCGAACGCGCCGTTGGCCGGGCCGTTCAGGGTCAGGCTCTCACCCGCCACCAGGCCGGCCAGCGTGCCGCGGCTGCTCAAGGTGGCGGCGGTGCTGCCGTCGTACACCTTGGTGGCCGCCTGCACGCCGGTCACCGTGACGGTGCGCGCCGTGATGGCGCCCGCGCCGGTGGCCACCGACGGCAGCAGATAGTTCGACAGCAGCGTGCCGCCCGTTGCGCTGAAATTCGACGCCGCCAGGTCCGCGGTGACCGTGCTGGCGCCCGCCACGTTGGCGTCGTTGTAACGGCCAGTGCTGCCGCTCTGCAGCGTGGCGCCCTGTCCCGCCACAAAGCCGGACAGCGATACCGAACCCGGATTGAGCACGGCGCTGGTGGTACCGTCGTAGGTCTTGACGGTGGTGCCGGCGATGGTGGCCTGCAGCGCGCGCTGCGTGATGGTGCCGCTGCCGCGTGCGCTACCGCCAGTGAAGGTGTAGTTGGCCGCGTCCGCGCCGCTCAGCGCCAGGCCGGTGATGTTAACCGTCTTGCCGCTGCCCGCATTGGCGTCGCTGAAGCTGCCCTGGCCGCTCACCTGCAGCGCATCGCCCGCAACACGGTCGTCGCTCAGCACCACGGTGGCGCTGGTGCTGCCGTCGTATACCTTGGTCACGTTGGCGGCGCTGGCGTTCAGCACGCGCTGGGTGATGGCGCCGGTGCCGCTGGCGGTGCTCGATGCCAGCACGTAGTTGCCCGCGTCCGCGCCGGACAGCGCGATGCCGCTGACGCTGACGGCCTTGCCGCTGCCCGCGTTCTTGTCGGCGAAGGCCGCCGCGCCGCCGGTAAGCGACAGCGCATCACCCGCGACGCGGTTGTCGGCCAGCGCCACGGTGGCGCCGGTGGTGCCGTCGTACACCTTGCTGTTGACCGTGACGACCGCGTTCAGCGTGCGCTGTGTGATGCTGCCGGTGCCGCTGGCCGTGGTCGAGGCGAGCGTGTAGTTGGCCGCGTCCGTGCCGGACAGCTCGATGCCGCTGACCGAAACGGCCTTGGCGTTGCCGGCGTTCTTGTCGGCGAAGGCTCCGCCGCCGCCGGCCAGGGCCAGCGAGTCGCCCGCCACGCGGTCGTCGTCCAGCGTGACGGTGGCCGTGGTGGTGCCGTCGTACACCTTGCTGGCGGCCGACGCATTCACGTTGAGCAGGCGCGGCGTGATGCTTCCGGTGGCGCGCGCCGTGGTGGAACCGAGCACGTAGTTGGCCGCGTCGGCGCCGGACAGGGAAATGGCGCTCACGTTGATCGCCTTGCCGCTGCCCACGTTCTTGTCGCCGAATGCCGCCTGGCCTGCCAGCGACACGCTATCGCCCGCAATGGCGTCCGAGATGAAGCTGACGCTGGCGTTCAGGCCGCCGTCGTACACCTTGCTCTGGCCGGTGGCGCTGGCGTTCAGCGCGCGTGGCGTAATGGTGCCGGTGGTGCTGACGGCGCCCGGCGCCATCACGTAATTGCCGGCGTCCGCTCCGCTCAGGACGATGCCGCCAACGGTGATGACCTTGTTGGCGCCTGCGTTCTTGTTGGCGTAGCTGCCGGTGCCTGCCAGCACCAGATCGTCGCCGACGACGCGGTTGTCTGCCAGGGTGACGGCAGCGCTCACGTTACCGTCGTACACCTTGGTGCTGCCGGTGGCGGTGGCGACCAGTGCGCGCTGGGTGATGCTGCCGGTGGTCGCCAGCGAGGTGGAGGCCAGCGTGTAGTTGAGCGCGTCCGCGCCGCTCACGGCGATGCCGGTCACGTTCACGGCCTTGCCGCTGCCGGCGTTCTTGTCGGCAAAGGCGGCCGCGCCGGTGATGGCCAGCACGTCGCCGGCGATGGCGTCGCTGCTCAGGGTAGCGTTGCTCACCAGCAGGCCGTCGTACACCTTGGTGACGCTGCCGCCGGCCACGTTCAGCGTGCGCTTGCCAATGTCGGCCGTGGCGCTGGCGGTGGTCGAAGCGAGCGTGTAATTGGCCGCGTCGGCGCCGGAAGCGGCGATGCCGCTGACGGTGACGCTCTTGCCGGTGCCGGCGTTCTTGTCGGCGAAGGCCGCGCTGCCGCTCAGGGCCAGCACGTCGCCCGCCAGGCGGTCGTCGCCCAGCGTGACGGTGGCGGCGGCCGAGCCATCGTAGAGCTTGTTGGCGGCGGTGGCGGTGGCGTTCAGCACCCGCTGCGTGATATCCGCGCTGGCTGTGGCGCTGGTGGAAGCCAGCGTGTAGTTGGCGGCGTCGGCGCCGGACAGCGCGATGCCGTTCACGGCGACGAGCTTGCCCGCGCCCGCGTTTTTGTCCGCGAAGGCCGCGCCGGCGCTGCTCAGTGTCAGCGCGTCACCGGCCACGCGGTTGTCGCCCAGCGTGACGGTGGCGCCGGTCTGGCCGTCGTAGACCTTGTTGTTGCCGGTGGCGCTGACGGTCAGCTGGCGCGCGGTGATACTGGCGCTGCCGGTCGCGGTGGCAGATGCCAGCGTGTAGTTGCCCGCGTCCGCGCCGCTCAGGGTCATGCCGCTGATGGCCACGGACTTGCCGCTGCCGACGTTCTTGTCGGCGAAGACGGCGTTGCCGCTGATGCTCAGCACATCGCCCGCCAGGCGGTTGTCGCTATAGTTCACCCCGGCCGCCAGGTTGCCGTCGTATACCTTGTCCAGCGCGGTGGCGCCGGCGGTCAGTGTGCGGGCAGTGATGTCGGCGCTGCCGGTGGCGGTCGACGAGGCCAGCACGTAGTTGCCCGCGTCGGCGCCGGTCAGCACCAGGCCGCCGATGGTGACGGCCTTGCCGCTGCCCGCATTCTTGTCCGCGAAGCTGGCGCTGCCGCCGGTCAGCGTCAGCGCGTCGCCGGCCACGCGGTCGTCGGCCAGCGTGGCCGTGCTGGCGGTCAGGCCATCGTAGACCTTGCCGCCGCCGACTGTGGTCGCGTTCAGGGTGCGCGCGGTGATGCTGCCGGTGCTGTTGGCGGCAGTCGACGCCAGCGTGTAGTTGCCCGCGTCGGCGCCGGACAGCGCGATGCCGGTGACCGACACAGTCTTGCCGCTGCCGACGTTCTTGTCCGAGTAGACAGCGCTGCCGCTGGTGACCAGCACGTCGCCGGCCACGCGGTCGTCGCCGAGGGCGATGGTGGCTGCGGCCAGGCCGTCGTATACCTTGTCCACGGTGGAGGTGGTGGCCGTCAGCGTGCGGCGCGAGATGTCCGCCGTGGCGGTGGCGGTATTGGAAGCGAGCGCGTAGTTGCCGGCGTCCGCGCCCGAGATGGTGATGCCGTTCACGGTGACCGTCTTGCCGGCGCCGGCGTTCTTGTCGGCGAAGGACGCGCCGCTGCTCGACAGGGACAGCACGTCGCCGGCCAGGCGGTCGTCACCCAGGGTGGCGCTGGCGGCGGTCTGGCCGTCGTAGACTTTGCCGCTGGCCGTGGCGCTGGCGTGCAGCGCGCGCGGCGTGATGCTGCCGGTGGTGCTGGCCGTGCTGGACGACAGGGTGTAGTTGGCGGCGTCCGCGCCGCCCAGGGCGATGCCGCTGACGGAGACGGTTTTGCCGTTGCCGGCGTTCTTGTCGCCGAAGGCGGCGCCCGTGCTGCTCAGCGACAGCGCATCGCCTGCCACGCGGTTGTCGCCCAGCGTGACGGTGGCCGTGGCCAGGCCGTCGTACACCTTGTCGATGCCGGTGGCGCTGGCGGTCAGCGCGCGCGGCGTGATGGCGGCGGTGGCGCCGGCGGTGGTGGCGGCCAGCGTGTAGTTGGCCGCGTCCGCGCCGGACAGGGCGATGCCGGTCACCGTCACCGCCTTGCCGCTGCCGACGTTCTTGTCGCCGAAGGCGGCGCTGCCGCTCAGCGCCAGCACATCGCCGGCCAGGCGGTCGTCGCCCAGCGTGACGGCGGCGCCGGTCAGGCCGTCGTACACCTTGTCGATGCCGGTGGCGCTGGCGGTCAGCGCGCGCTTGGTGATGTTGGCGGTGCCGGTGGCGCTGGCCGAAGCCAGCGTGTAGTTGCCCGCGTCGGCGCCGCCCAGCGTAACGCCGTTGACGGTGACTGTCTTGCCGTTGCCGGCGTTCTTGTCGGCGAAGCTGGCGCTGCCGCTGGTCAGGGTCAGCGCGTCGCCGGCCACGCGGTCATCGGTCAGCGTGGCGCTGGCGGTGGCCAGGCCGTCATACACCTTGTTCACGCCCACGGCGCCGGCCGTCAGCACGCGTTGCGTGATGGTGCCGGTGGTGCTGACGCTGGTCGAAGCGAGCGTGTAATTGCCCGCGTCCGTGCCGTTCAGCGCAATGCCGGTGACGTTGACCGTCTTGCCGGTGCCGACGTTCTTGTCGATAAACGCGCCGGTGCCGCTGGTGGTAAACACGTCGCCGGCCACGCGGTCGTCGCCCACCGTCACGGCGGAGGTGGCCAGGCCATCGTACACCTTGTCCACGCCGGTGGCGCTGGCGTTCAGCGTACGCTTGGTGATGTTGCCGATCGCCGTGGCGGTGGTGTTGGCCAGCGTGTAGTTGCCGGCGTCGTCGCCCGACAGGGCAATGCCGCTCACGTTGATGGTCTTGCCGTTGCCGGCATTCTTGTTGGTGTAGCTCGCGCCGGTGCTGCTCAGGGTCAGCAGGTCGCCGCCCAGGCGGTTGTCGCCCAGGGTGACGGTGGCGCCGGTCAGGCCGTCGTAGACCTTGCTCACGCCGGTGGCAGTTGCAGTCAGTGAACGCGGCGTGATGGTGCCCGTGCCGGTGGCGGTGGCCGAAGCCAGCACGTAGTTGGCGCTGTCCGCGCCGCCGCTGATGGCGATGCCGGCGTAGTTGACGGCCTTGCCGTTGCCCGCATTCTTGTCGCTGAAGCTGCCGCTGCCGCTCAGCGTGAGCAGGTCGCCCGCCACGCGGTCGTCGCCCAGCACGCCGTTCATGTCGGTCACGCCGGTCAGGCCGTCGTACACTTTGCTCACGCTGCCGGCCGTGGCGTGCAGCGTGCGCGGCGTGATGTTGCCGGTGGCGGTGGCGGTGCTGCTGGCCAGCGTGTAGTTGGCAGCGTCCGCGCCGGACAGCGCAATGCCGCTCACGCTGATGGTCTTGGCATTCCCCACGCCTTTAGAGCCGAAACTGGCGGTGCCGCTCAGGCTCAGCGCGTCGCCGCTGACGCGGTTGTCGCCGAGGTTCACGGTGGCGGCGGTGAGTCCGTCATACACCTTGTTGTTGCCGGTGGCAGTGGCTGTCAGCGCGCGCGGCGTGATGCTGTAGGTGGCCGGCGCCACCGCGATGGTATAGCCCAGCGAGCTGGCCAGCGAGCCGATCTGCACTGCGTAGCTGCCGACGTTCTTGTTGTTGATGCCGGACAGGCTGCCGGTCAGCGCGCCGTTGGCGTCGCCGTCGATCAGTCCGCTCACCGAGCCGAAACCGATGGCGCCCATGGCCAGGCCGTCGTAGACCTTGCTGATGCCGCCGGCCGGCGTGACCGTCAGCACCGGCGCCACCTTGTACAGGAACCAGTTGCCGCTGCCCGCGTACGAGGGGTCGGCGCCGGTATAGACCTGGTTGTAGTGCTTGTTATAGCCGGTCATGCCTTCCGTGGTGCTGGTGGGCGCGTCCGAGTACACCAGGTAGCGGCTGCCGGCGCCGGCGCTGATGGTATTGGAGCCGGCGGCGCTGACGAACGTGCCGCTGGCGGTGGCGCCGCTGCCGGCGCCGCCCGACGCCACCAGCACCGATGTGCCGGAGGTGGCGGTGCCGACCAGGCGGCCGGTGCTGGCAACGCGCACGTCGCTGCCGGCGCTCAGGCCGCTGTTGATCAGGCTGATGCGCGCGCCGCGCACGGTGCCATCGATCTGGATGTCGCCGCTGGCGTCGTCGCCGGCGCGGGCGCCGGTGCCGATGGTCAGCGCGGTCTGGCCGCTGCCGCTGTCCAGGGTATAGCCGCTGGCCACGGTGATGCCGGCATCGCCGTCGTCACGGTCGGCCGCCGACACCAGGCTGTTGGAGGAATTGGCCAGCAGGGACAGGTTGCCGCCACTGGTGGTAATGCTGCGGTTGACGGTGATGCTGCGGCCGGCCTCCAGCGTGAGGTTGCCGCGGATACCCGCGCCGGTGCCGACCAGCACGGTGCCGTTGACCAGCAAGTCGTTGCTGGCGCGCAGCGTGACCGAGGTGCCGTTAAACAGCTGCTGCGCCAGGCCTGAGGCGTCGATGCCCACGTTCAGGCCGGTGGCGTCGGTGTAGTTCACGTCGCTGAACACCGGGGCCGCCAGCGAATAGGCGTACACGGCGCCCGTGCCTTCAACGCTGCCGCTGGCGCTGTTCGCGTAGGGCGCGCCAACGACCAGCCGGTCGCCGGCGCCGTTCAGCGCCACCGCATAGCCAAAGCCGGAATAGTCCGGCGCGGTGTGGAAGGTGCCGTCACCCAGCCGCAGGCCGCGCTGCAGCACCGCCTTCAGTACCGGCGTACCGCCGGAGGTGTCGATCAGGCGCACGCTGCCAGGCCCCAGGCCGGCGTCGACCACGCCGCCGGTAGATGGCGAGCCGACCGCCAGGCGCGTGCCGTCAGCGCTGAAGGACAGCGCGGAGCCGAACAGCTCGCCGCTCGACAAGTTAACGTTCAGGTTGGCGCCGCCGGTGGTGGCGGTGCTGCTGTAAGTGGCGGTCTGCGCCACCGAACCGCCCCAGTTGAAGGTGTACACCGCGCCCTTCAGGTCATCCACGCCGACCGCGCCCACCGCCAGCTTGTCGCCGGCCGCGTTGAGCGCAACGGCCGAGCCCAATTGCGCGTCGGCGCCGGCGCCGGCGATGAAGGGACTGGCGTAATTGGCGCCCAGCGTGGTGGTCAGCGCGCCGTTGGTAAACAGGTAGACCGCGCCGCAGCTGAAACAGTTGGCGTTGCCGCCGCTGTCGTTCACGGCGCCGACCGCCAGCCTGGTGCCATCGCCGTTCAGCGCCACCGACGTGCCGAACTGCCCGGCGTTCGCCGTGCCGCTCAAGCCGCCCGCGCCGGCGTTGATGGTGCTGGTCAAAGCCGGCTTGCTGGTGCCGGCGGCCAGGTCGAACAGGCGCACCGAACCGGCGCCGCTGTTCTCGCCCACCGCGCCCACGGCCAGCTTGGTGCCGGCAGCGTTGAGCGCCACCGAGCTGCCAAACAGGGCGCCGTCGGCCAGGGTCAGGTTGTAGTCGGCCGTGCCGTTGTAGCCGGAACCGATGTTGCTGCGCAGCGCGGCGCCGCTGAAATTGCCATCGGTAAAGCCGAACAGGCGCACCGCGCCGCGCGCCTCGCCGCTGCCGGCCGCATAGTTCGGGCTGGCGGCGGTGTTGCTGTTGGTCACGCCGCCATCCATCGGCACCCCGACCGCCAGCACGGTGCCGTCCGCGCTCATGGCCACGGACGAGCCGAAGCTGGCGCCGCTGGCCAGCAGGCCGCCGCTGGCGTTCTTGCCGCCCGAGTAGCCGCTGCCCAGGATGGCTTCGGCGGTCCAGGTGTAGGCGTAGTTGAAGTCGCCGATGACCAGGTTTTTCGGGTCCAGCAGCAAGGCGCCGCCCTGGCCGGGCGTGATGCCGTCCAGCCCCACATAGCGCAGGTCGCCCAGCGAAGACACTTCCACGGCGCCGCCGCGCGCGCCCGCGCCCGACCCGCCGCGCGCATTGATCGTGCCCAGCAAGGTGGTCTGCCGGTCGGACCAGATCACGGCGGTGCCGCCCTGGCCGCCCACGCCGCGCGCGCTGACGTCGATGGCGCTGCTGTCGTTGACGAAGGTGCGTTCAGCCGAGACGATGGACGCGGTCTGGCCCCAGCGCTGGGCGAAGCGCGGGTCGGCGCTGCCGTCCTGCGCCTTGCCCCCCTGGAAAGCGCCGCCTACGCGCACCAGGCCGCCCTGGTGCGCGCCGGATGCGTCGATCTTGGCGCTGAGCAGGCTGACCGTGTCGCCGCTCAGGTCGATGCGGCCGCCGCCAGCCGCACCGCCGCGCGCGCTGTAGCTGCCCGACGTGAGCAGGCTGCCGCCGGCTTGCACGGCGATATTGCCGCCGTTGTGCGCGCCGCTGGCGTTGGCCGTGGCGCCGCTGGTTTCCGTGAAACTGCCGCCGGCGCGGTAGCTGATGCTGCCGCCGCCGCCCTCCGTGCCTTGCGCGGACACGCTGCCGCCCGCGGCCAGCGCGCCGGCCGCCGTGACGCCGACGCTGCCGCCCTGCTTGCCGTCCACGCTGATGGCGCCGCCCAGCGACACGGCCGCGCCGCTGACGGCGATGCTGCCGCCGCGCGCGTCGCGGCTGGACGCGTCCAGCGCACCGGCCGCCACATCGCCGCCCTCGGCCACCAGGCGGATGCTGCCGCCGTGCGTGCTCAGGCCGCCGGCCTGGATCAGGCCGGTGTTGTTGACGCTGGCGCGCGCCAGCGCATCGGCCGCGCTCGCGCTCAGCAGCACCTGGCCGCCGCCGGCCTGGATCAGGCCCTGGTTCTCGGCCAGCGCGTTCAGCGCGCCCTGGCTGGTGCGCACGGTGATCAGGCCGTCGCCGCGCAAGTCCACGCCGATTTGCCGGCCGGCAGCCAGCGCCACGCTGCCTTGCGGTGCGCTGATTGCGCCACTGTTCGCCACGCTGGGCCCCAGCAGGGCCACGTAGCCGCCCGCCGCAGCCGCAATGCTGCCTTCGTTGCGCACCGCGCCGCCGCCCTGGCCGGCAAAGCTGTAGTAGCGCGCCAGGAAGTCGCGGTCCGTCAGCTCCAGCGACGAGGCCACCAGGCCGCCCACGTTCACTTGCGCGCCCGGCGCGAACAGCACGCCGTTCGGGTTGACCAGGAACACCTGGCCGTTGGCGTCCAGCTTGCCGTAGATTTGCGACGGGTTGGCCGACTGCACGCGGTTCAGCGCCACGGCGCTGGCCGACGGCTGCTGGAACTGCACCGTGGCCTGCGCGCCGATGTCGAACGTGCCCCAGTTCAGGATGGCCTGCCCGGTGGCCTGGCTCACCGTCATGTGGTTGCCGCTGGTGCTGATCTGCGCCTGCCCCGCCACCACCTGGCCTCCGGTCGGCAGCGCGGTCGGCAAAGGCGGCGCCGCGTACGCACTGCCCGCCCCGGCCACGCCCGCCGCCGCCAGCGCCGCCATCAGCGTGGCCTTGCG
This sequence comes from Massilia sp. Root351, assembly GCF_001425045.1. GTDB lineage: Bacteria > Pseudomonadota > Gammaproteobacteria > Burkholderiales > Burkholderiaceae_D > Rugamonas. The sequence continues at coordinate 83,112 of NZ_LMDJ01000008.1, forward strand.
GCGCCGCGCGCCGCCCTTGCCATGGCCGCGCGCCCCTTCGGCCACGGCCACCCAGCACGCGTGCACATGGCTCCAGACAAGGCGGTAGTAGCGGTTCATAGTGGCGTGTTTGTGCATGGAAGTTCCGTAGCGGTTGAATCGGGTGGAGACGGTAAGCTGGCGTGCGGCGCGGCCAATCAGGCCTTGGCGGCGCCCGCGAGCAGCAAGTTGAAGTCGGCGCGGAAGTTGCTCAGGCCCTTGACGCGGCCCAGCGGCACCAGGTGCAGCTGGAACGTGCCGGTGCGGCTGTTCTGCAGCTCGTAGGTGCCTTCCGCCACGGCCAGCAGGGCCGCGCCCTCGAACACCAGCGAGAACTGCTGCATGGCCGGATCGGGCTGTTTGGCCGGCTTGCTCACGCGCGCCAGCTTCAGCGGCTGGGCGCGCAGCGCTGGGTGGTTCAGCCAGAATTGCTGGCCCACCAGCGCGCTGGCGCCGGCCAGGCTCCAGGCGTAGCCGTCGTCGCCGGGGATGGCCGCGGCTGCAGCCGCGCCGGCGGCCGTGGTGGTGGCCGCCGCAGCGGCGCCGGTGGCCGCCATGGCCACGCCGCCCATGACGGCGGAGCCCGCGTACAGTTTCAACACATCGCGTCGTTTCATTTTCACTCCTGGGTATTTGTTGGTTCAGCCGCGCGCCATTCCATCAGGTCGTGCATGCCGTTTTCGCGGACTTTCTGAAAGCCCAGCCGCCGGTACAGCGACAGCGCCGGATTGCCGTGCTCCACGTGGATGCTGACCACGCCGGCCTCGCGCTGCAAGGCCTGCAGCAGTTGCGTACCGTAGCCGCGCTGGCGGAACTCCGGCAGGACCGTGATCTCCACGATGTGCAGCGCGCCGGGCCGGCGCCACACGTACAGGCGGCCGACCGCAACCCGCCCCTGCCCGTCCGCGCGCTGCGCCTCGGCCACGCAAAACTGCCCGTCCGCGTACTGCTGGCGGTAGTGCTGGTGCTGAGCCTGGAACTGCATCTGCACGAAGGCCGCCTTGGCCGCCTCGTCCCACGGCACGGCGGCCAGTTCGGCCGCGCGCGTGCTGGCGTAGATGCGCAGCAGCAGCGGCATGTCCGCTTCGGCGATCGGGCGCAGGTGCAAGGCGTCGCTCATGCTCAGGGCCGCTGCGGGAACACGCCTTGCAGCGCGATGCAGAAGTACAGGCCCAGCGTAGGCTGGCGGTTGTTGTGCGGCTGTCCGCCGCCGGCGGCCGCCATGGCCCCGGTATAGGCGTAGGCCGTGGCGCCGGACGCGGAGTAAAGCTGCACGCCGGGCGTGGTTCCCATCACGGCCGACGGGCCCGGCACGGAATAGCCCGCCGGGCTGCCGCCCAGGCCCTGGGCGTGGGCGTGGGCCGGGATCTCGCTCGGCAGCAGCGTCACGGTTTCTTCACCCAGTTTTTCGCCCAGGTAGCGCTCGCTCAGGCCCTGCCCCTGGCCCACGCCCATGGCGTAGCTGTCGCGCAAGTCCGGCAGGGCGAACGTGGACCTGCCGTCGCCCCCGTAGGCGGTCCCCAGCAGGGAAAACAGCGCCGTGTTCTGCGACAGGGGCAGCAGTTGGCCGTCGCAAAAGGCCCAGCCCTTGGGCGCGAAGTTGAACGGGAAGATGCGGATTTCCGCAACAAACGGATCAGCCATGGCGGTCCTCAGGTTGGGCTCGGGAAAATCCCGAACATTGAAATGATGTAGTTCAGGCCCAGCGAGGGCGCCATGTTGTTATGGGGCTGGCTGCCGCCAGCCACACTGCTGCTGGCGGCGGCGTCCACGCGCATCGCACTGGTGCCACCGCCAGCCAGGCCGTACACCTTCACGCCGCCGGTACTGGCCGGCACGCCGGTCTTGCCGGTGTAGGCCGGGCTGGCGCGGTTGCTGGTGGCCACAGGGGCGTGCCGGTGCTGCGGCATCTGGCTGACCGACAGGGTGACGGTTTCCACCCCCGCCACTTCGGCCAGGGTGTAGCTGGACAGGCCGGAACCCGTGCCCTGGTGCATAGGCACGCGGCCGCGCAGATCCGGCAAAGCGAAGGTCGACTGGCCGTCGCCGCCATAGGTTGTACCGATCAGCTGGAACAGCGTTTCGTTTTCGGAAATCGGCAGTTGCTGGCCTTCGCAAAACATCCATCCGACTGGGGCGAAGTTGCCAGCGAACAGGCGTATCTCGCCTACATAAGGTTGCGCCATGGGTAATGCTCCGCGTTGAATTAGGTCGGGGAAGGGAAAATGCCTTGCAGCGCAATGCAGAAACTGAGCGTCAGCGTAGGCTGCATGTTGCTATGCGCCTGGCCGCCGCCAACGGCGCCGCCAGCCGTGGTGCTCAGCGTGGTCAGGTTGCCTGGCGCACCGTACAGATCGTGGCCAAGGCGGCCCTTGCGGGCGGCGATGGCGCCAACTGGCGAGCTGCTGCTGGCCAGGCTGTCGCCCACCTTGCTCACATGGCTGTGGGACGGCAGGTGCGACTCGGTCAGCGTGACACTTTCCGCACCGAGCTGCATGCCGGCCGTGATGGCCGGCCCCACGTGCGCGGGCACGCGGCCCCGCAGGTCGGGCAAGGCGAAGTTGGTACGGCCGTCGCCGCCAAAGGTGGTGCCCAGCAGTGAAAACAGCGCCTGGTTCTGGTTAATCGGCAACAACTGGCCGTTGCACAGCGCCCAGCCTTTCGGCGGGAATACAAACGACATCAGCCGGATTTCGGAAAGGAACGGTTCAGCCATGGATTACTCCTGAATATTCAGTTGAAAACGGCTTCGTAATAGGTAGCGCCGGCGTCGGCAGCCACCGGCACGAGGAAGATATGGAACTCGCCAGCCGTTTCGTTGCGAAGACACAACGTTGCCTGCTCCAAACGCGGCTGTGCAGGGCCTTCGAAAATCAGGGAAAAAGCTTGCTCGCGCGCATAGCCGGGCATGCCGGCCTGCTTGACCGTGGCCAGGCGCAGCGCCAGGCCGGAATCGGCCAGGCTGAATGACGCGCCCGCATGGGCACGGAAGAATTCCAGAGAGAGATCTTGCACGAATGACACGTAAGTTGCAGTTTAATAAACTACCATTATACCTGCAGGAAACAATGGTGTCACTCGACAACTGTTCGGTAATAGCGGTTAGCCTACCTGCCGGATCACATAAACGCAGCGCCGCGCGCCCGACAAGAGGTGTTCGGCACGCTCGACCTGGCAGCCCTTGCCCAGCACGCGCTGGAACACCTGCAGCTCGGAGCGGCAGAAGCCCTGGCAACTGGTGGCGGCCGCGCAAATGGGGCAATGGTTCTCGATCAGCAGCAGGCTGCCGTCGGGCTGGACTTCGGTTTCGGCCATGTAGCCCTCCGCGTCGCGCGCCCGGGCCAGGGCGGAGACGCGGCTAGCCAGCGCATGCGACGAAGCGGCTTCCGCAGGTCCGGCATCGGCTTCCGCCTGCGCCAGCGCGGCCTGGTAGGCCGCCTCGCTTTCCTGCTCGCGCGCGGCGATCAGCTTGTCCATGCCCTCCTCACCGAACAGCGCGCGCACCTGGTGGATCATTTGCAGCGTAAGGTCGGCATGGCGATCCGGGAAGCGCGCGTGGCCCGCCTCGGTCAGGTGCCAGCGGCGCGACGGCCGCCCCACCTTGTCGGCCACGTCCTCGAAGCCGACCAGGCCTTTTTCCTGGGCCGACTCCAGCTGCCTGCGCGCACCCATGGACGTCAGCTCGAGCAGTTCGGCCAGCTTCTGCGCGGTTTGCGGGCCGCGCGTCTTGAGCAGGAAAAGTACGTTGTCGGCAGTGTTCATTCAGGCGTTTTCGTGAAGGTCATGGGAGCCAGCGGCAGGCGCAGGCGCCAGGCGTGCAGTTGCCAGGCCGCCGCCGCGCTCAGCGCTGCGCCCAGCAACAGCACCAAACGGGTGTCGATCAAGGTCAGCGCCGCGCCGGCCAGCGCCATCAGTATATTCGCCAGACAGAAAGTCGTCGACAACAGTCCCATCACGGCGCCCTGCCCGTGCGCACCGAAGCGGTCGGCCGCCCAGTTCTGGATCACGGCGTTGTAGAAGGAATTGGGCAGGCCGAACAGCACGATACCCACCAGGCCCACCCACAGGTTGCCCAGCCCGACCAGTCCAACGGCACACGCGATGCCGAACGCATGCAGGGATGCGCGCCGCAGCGGCGCCGTGGCACTGGGGCGGCCGGAGAACAGCGAGGACAAGGTCATCAGCCCGCACAGGCCGACGTTGATGGCGGCGATGCCCTGCGCGTCGTAGCGCCCCACCTCCACCAGCCACAGGGGATAGAACTCGTAGAACGCCGTCACGCCGCAGGTGACCGCCAGCTGGATCTTGAACAGCGTGCGCAGCTCGGTGTGCTTGAGCAGGTTGAGGGAATGGCGGTCGCGCGCCACCTGCCACCACGAGGTGGTGAGCGTGGACGGCGCCTCGCGCGGCAGCACCGCCATCACCACCAGCGCCACCGCCAGCAGGGCCACGGCGGCGATCCAGAACGGCACCGTCAGGCCGTAGCCCACCGTCAGGCCGCCCAGCAGCGGGCCGGCCAGCCAGCCGAAATGGAAAGCGCCGTTCAGCCAGCCGATGGCGCGGTTGCGCAGCGTGCCTTCCAGCCGTTCGGCCAGCATGGCCCGCGCCACCGCGCCGTTGCCTTCCAGCAGGCCGGTGGCGAAACGGGCGGCCAGGAACAGCGGGTAGGATTCCAGCATCATGGCGCCGGCCGTGAGCGCGTGGCCGGCAGCGGCGCCCAGGCCGGTTGCCAGCAGCACCGGGCGGCGGCCATAGCGGTCAGACAAAGCGCCCAGCACGGCGGAGCCGATCAGCAGACCGAGGGGGTTGATCATCACGGCAACGCTGAACAGCAGCTTGGGCGGCAGGCCGAAGAACTGGTTCAAGCCGGATTCCGCGCCGGAGGCGAACAACGGTGGCAAAATGGGATACGGGAGCGAGGCCCCGATAGTGGACAGCAGCGCCAGCAGGCAAGCGGCGGCAATCAGCAGTGCATTCTTCATGGTATGTCTCGGGTTGCTTGAGTTCTATCAATATACCTATACCGTCGAGATAAGTAAACAAAAGTGTTTATTTAATGTGAGGAATAACATGCGGCCCCTGAAGTACTCAATCAACCTCACCCTGGACGGATGCTGCGGCCACGAGGAAATGCTCACGGACGAGGAGTTGCATCGCCACTGGGCCGGCCGGCTCGCCCAGGCCGACGCCCTGCTCTTTGGCCGGGTGACCTATGAAATGATGGAATCCGCGTGGCGCGAGCCGGCGCGCACCGGCGTCAGGCCGGAATGGATGCCGGAATGGATGGCGCCTTTCGGACAGACCATCGACGCGGCGCGCAAGTACGTGGTATCGAGCACCTTGAAACAGGTGGACTGGAACGCCGAGCTGGTGCGTGGTGACCTTGGCATGGCGGTCCAGCGGCTCAAACAGCAGCCCGGCAGGGGCATTTTCCTGGGCGGCGTGACGCTGCCGTTGGCCCTGGCGCAGCTAGGCCTGATCGATGAGTACGAGTTCGTCGTGCACCCCAGGATAACCGGCCACGGCCCGAGGCTGTTCGAAGGCCTTCCCAGGCACCTGGACCTGAAGCTCGTCGGCCGCCAGGAATTCGGTTCCGGGGCCGTGGCGCTGCGGTACGAGCCGGCAACGAAAGCGTGAAGGCCCACACGATGCGCAGTAAAAAGTTCTTTTCGCAACTGCTTGCGCGATTTATCGGCAAGGCCAAACAAGCAGAAACACGGGAGATCGATACGCCGGCCGGTCCGGTTCCGATTACCACGTTCCCGGTCGCCCCCGTTTCGCAACAGGTGCGTTCGCTTGACGCCGGCAGGTTGAAACGCATGCATGAACTGGATGCAGCGGCTGCGCAATTTTTGACGGTCTATTGCTACGGGTCGAGCCCAACCCTGAAAGCATACGACGAGGCATTCCGCCGCTGGCGCAAAGACAAATCGCGCGACTTTTCTGACGAAGCTGTCATTGAAATGCTGGGAGCCCACCTGGGCAACAGGTTAGCGTCCGACCTGGACATGGAGTGGGTAGAAGTGATCGACGAGTATGGAACAGATTTGGGCGTACGCTCCAGGAAGTATGAAGTCATTGCATTTCCCCTCGCATCGGTAGCGAAGCGAATTGAGAATTATGACGATAACTTCATGGAGGGCATCTATTACGCCACCATGACCACTATTGATGACGGCCAGATGAAACGCAACACCACTACGGAGACGGAATGTTGAAATCCATATTATGCATGCTGCTAACGCCGTTTGCTGGCGCAGCGTCGGCTGAAGTTGTGAAGCGGGAAAGCGAGCTTGCTTCACACATATGCGGCTTTTGCTACGACAAGCTGAACTGCAGCGTCCGCGCTGTTTTTGGTGACGCAGGCGGGTCCCACGTCGCGGAATGGCGGATAGCCAATGGAAAAGCGTATCGCACAGTTTTGTCCGACAGCGGCGACCTCGTGCAGTATTTCAAGACGAATCTGATGCCGCCGAGATACAGGTAGCTCACCATTCTTTTCGCGAATGAGAACCCGGCACGATGAGCTGGCTGCGCAAACAATCTTCCTGAACAAAGGCCCACCGCATGCGCATTGCAATGCTACCCGGCAGTATCCTGATCGCGATCGCCCTGCTGGTGTGCAGCGCGGCAGCGCGCGCGGATGAGTCAAGCCTCACGGCACCGAATGTGGTCGCCATCTCGCCGACGATCGTGACATCGGGCCAGCCGACTGCGGCTTCCCTTGCGGCGCTCGCCGGCCAGGGATTCAAGGCCGTCGTCTACCTCGCGCCGCCAACCGTCCCTGACGCCGTCACTGGCGAAGCGGATATCGTGCGCCGCCAAGGGCTTGAGTTCGTCAACATCCCCATCGAATTCGGCGAGCCGACCGAAGCGGACTTCGAACAGTTCGCCGAAACGATGAGCCGGTTTCAGGACCGGAAGGTACTGGTGCACTGCCAGGTCAATATGCGCGCATCCACGCTCACATTTCTGTACCGCGTGATTAAATTGCGGGAGCCGCCCGAACAGGCATACCAGGCCGTCGCGCGGGTCTGGTCGCCCAGGGGCGCCTGGAATCGTCTGCTGACGTCCCAGCTACGCAAGGCTGGGATCGAGTTCGAGCCGTACTGACCGCTGGCTTCCGGTCTCCGACCGCCTAGCGCTTCAAGGCCAGTTCCAGCATCCCCGAACCGGCCGCCCGATACCCCAGTTTGCCGAACAGCCTTTGCGCCTGCACGTTGGCTTCCGCTACATCCGCAGCCAGCCCGTACAGGCCAAGCACCTCGTCGGCAAAAGTCGTCACGAGGCCAAGCGCTTCCGCCATGTAGCCCTTGCCCCATGCCGACTGCCTGAGCAAGCAGCCCACTTCCGCCGTCCGCAGCGCCATGTCGAAACTGTGGAGACCGCAAGTGCCGACCACCAGCCCACTGTCGTGCGAGGCGATTGCCCACTCCAGCGACTCGCCTTCAGCAAGGAGCTTGCGCACGCTCTTCAGCATCAGCCGGACCGTCCCTGGGTTCGGAAACGGCCGCTCGCCGGTATATTGCATCACCTGCGGATCGCCATAAATGTCGAACAGCGCCGCCGCGTCGTCCTCCTTCATAGCCCTGAGGAGCAGGCGCTCGCCACGCAAGGCAGGCAATACGGCAGGAATGTGAAAGCGGCTGGTGTCGGTCATGCGCCGATTATAGCGGCGCTGTTACGATGCCTCACGGCGTAGCCGCTCCTTACAGTGTTGGCCCCTTTCGAAAGCCGATGGCCAGCCGGTTCCAGCTATTGATCGTGTTGATAGCCATCGTCACCGCCACCATCTCGGCGGGCGTGAAATGCTCGGCCAGTTCGGCATAGGCCGCGTCCGGCGCGCGGGTATCCGCAATGCGGGTCAGTGCCTCGGTCCAGGCCAGCGCGGCGCGTTCGCGGGCCGTGAAGAACGGCGTCTCTTCCCACACGACCAAGCCACTCAGCCGGCGCTCGGTCTCGCCGGCCTTGCGCATGTCGCTGGTATGCATGTCCACGCAAAACGCGCAGCCGTTGATCTGCGAAGCCCGCAGCTTGATCAGTTCCATCAGCGGCGCTTCCAGTCCCAGCTTGCCGACCGCCACTTCCAGGGCGATCATGGCTTTCATTGCGTCCGGGTTGGCGGCATAGAAATCGATACGAGGGTTCATCGTGCTGCTCCTTCAATTTGTTGTTCAGTGAGGCTATTGTAGGAGCCATGGCCGGATAGGCAGGGTGCCAATTCCGGGAAAATCGCGCACGCCAAGAGTCCAATCCCTTGCCAATCCCTGCAAATCCGGGCAGCCTTGGAATCCATGGAACTTCACATCGTTATAGAAGGCCGCAAGGACCTCACCGGCCAATTGCATCGCCAGCTGTCGGACGCCATCCGCAGCGGAAGGCTGGCGCCCGGCCAGCAACTGCCGCCTACCCGCCTGCTGGCCGAGCAGCTCGGCCTGTCGCGCAAGACCGTGTCCGAAGCGTACAGCCGCCTCGCGCTGGACAAGCTGGTGATGGGCCGAGTGGGCGCTGGCAGCTACGTGCAGGCGCCCGCCGAGCCGCGTCCGCAGCACGTGGAGCGCAGCGGCCTGGCCAGCGCCGACATCGTGCGCAAGTGGGACAGCATGGCCACGCCGCTGCGCCATCCGCAGCCTGAAGGCCGCTCGCGCTATGAATTCATCGGCGGCTGCGCCACGCCCGGCCACTTCCCGATGGACGAATGGCGCCGCTGCGTTACCCACGCGCTGCGCCAGGACCCGGCGCTGCGCGGCCGCTACGGCGACGCCGAAGGCGTGCCAGTGCTGCGCGCTGCCATCGCCCGCCACATAGCATTCGCGCGCGGCGTGGTGTGCACGCCAGCCAACGTGGTGGTGACCAACGGCGCGCAGCAGGCTCTGGACTTGCTGGGCCGCGTGCTGCTGGAGCCGGGTTGTGTGGTGGCGGTGGAAGATCCTGGTTACCCAGCAGCACGCGGGCTGTTCGCCAGCCAGGGCGCGCAGGTGGTAGGCATTCCGGTGGACGAGCAAGGCATCATCGTGGATCGCATATCGGACGGCACGCGCCTCATCTACGTCACGCCCGCGCACCAGTTCCCGCTGGGGATGCCAATGAGCGTGGCACGCCGACGCGCCCTGCTGGCCCGCGCCCGCGATATCGGCGCCATCGTCATCGAGGATGACTACGACAGCGAGTTCCGCTACGAAGGCCGGCCCACGGACTCGCTGCAAAGCATGGACACGCACGGCATGGTAGTCTTCGTCGGCACCTTCTCGAAGGTGATGCTGCCCGAGCTGAGGCTGGGCTACATGGTTCTGCCTGAGGCACTGCTCAACGCCACGCTGACGGTCAAGCACCTGACGGACTGGCACACCAGCACGATGAACCAGCACGCCCTGGCCAAGTTCATCACCGATGGCCACCTGCAAAAACATATCCGCCGCTGCCACGGCGTCTACGCCACGCGCCGCGAGCGGCTGCAGTCATTGTTTGCAACCATGCTGGCGCCATGGTTCGAGCTGGTGCCGGCCGAAGCGGGCTTCCACCTGGCAGCGCTGTGCAAGCGCGGGCCCCATATTGACATCGGCCTGCTGCTGCGCCTCGCGCGCAGGGCTGACGTGGGGTTGTACTCGCTGGCGAACTTCTACGCGGACCAGCCGCCGCACCAAGGCCTGTACCTGGGCTACGGCGCCATCGATACGCTCGACATCGAACCCGCGCTTGTCCGCGTGCGCGACATTCTCGTTGAAATGGAATAGCTCAGCCGAACAAGGCGCCGGTGGAATTGGTATAGCAGACAAAATTTCCACCCCGCGCGAAAGCGACCAGGGTCAGGCCGCATTCTTCGGCCAGCCGCACTGCAGTCGCGGTTGGCGCCGATATCGCCACCAGCGCCGAGACGCGCGCCATGGCTGCCTTCTGCACCATCTCCACGCTCGCGCGGCTGGTGATGAGCGCAAAGCCAGCGGACGGGTCCACACGCCGGCGCGCCATCATGCCAATCAGCTTGTCGAGCGCATTGTGGCGTCCCACGTCCTCGAACACGGCCTGCAGCTCGCCGTCCGGCGCGCACCATGCGGCGGCATGTGTTGCGCCGGTGAGCCGCGCCAGCGGCTGCGCGCCACCCAGCGCTTCCAGCGCCACGCGGATGCCGTGTGCAGACAGCGCGCGGTCCGGCGCCAGCACAGGCAAGGTGCGGTAGACTTGATCCAGACTGTCCACTCCACAAAGACCGCAACCGGTGCGCCCGCTCAGGCTGCGCCGCCGCTCTTTGAGCTGCGCGAACGCACGGGCTGACACTTCCAGCTTCACCGTCACACCTTCGCAAGCTTGTTTGATATCGATGCCATAGCATTCGGCGGCATCGTTCAATATGCCTTCCGACAGCGAGAAGCCCAGCGCGAAGTCTTCCAGGTCGGCGGGCGTGGCCATCATCACGGCGTGCGAAATGCCGTTGTACTCCAGCGCAACTGGCACCTCCTCGGCCAGGTCGTCGATATCGTCCAGCAGCTGGCCGCGCGCCAGCCGTCGCACGGCAAAGCGCGAAGAAATCAGCTTTTCATCATCCGGCGGCAGCGTACTCATTCTGTCATCATGCCACAAACGAAATGACGTTACACAATGAGGCGATGACACTTCAATCATTCGGCGGCCCGGGCTCGTTCGAGCTTCGCGACGTGAACACCGACTTGGCTGGTCTTCCGGCGCGGCTGCAGCGCATCGACCTGAAATGTGAGATTTTGCGCATTTTTTCATCTGAGCAAGATGCTATGCTGCCAGAAACAGTCATTCATATCACCCGGCCCGCACTACCATTACTGCCAGATTCCTTGGATCAGCCCGTAGCCACGCCAGCCTGGCGCGGCAAATCGGATGCGAACGGTTGCCGAGTAGCGTTGCATTGCATAAGTAGGCGACAGGGGCTGCGTAGTACCACATTCGTTAAGGCATATTGATGGACGAACCAGATTTCAGCAGCTATACGGAGTCACAGCTTCGACAGATATTGACGCGCATCGATGCTGTCCGTCACCCAGAGCGAGTAAGGGAGATCGAAGCGCGGCTCTCAGCCATGGCATCAGCCTCCGCGCATGCCGAGGCTGAACCGAATTCGGTAATAGCACCGCATACCGCAACCATTGCCACGCCTTGGCGGAGAATCGGCGCATTCGTCATTGATATGCTTATCCTCGGCATCATCGGACTTGCTGCTGGTGCGCTTTTTGGTGCACAGTTTGCCGCGCTTGGCGCGTGGGGCACAGTGGTTGGATTTATCGTTACGCTCGCCTACTTTGGCTTCACAGAAAGCCGAACAGGTGGCGGCCAATCCTTGGGAAAAAGGGCATTGAATCTGAGAGTCGTATCACGGACTGGCGAGGCACTAAGCGCGCCGGCCGCGTTCGTTCGTGCCGCCGTGCTTTGCGTCGCCTATTTTCTAAATGGCGCGGGCTTCGACTTCGGCCGGGCAAACCAATGGGGCGCCGTTGGCATCTCCGTGCTGATCTTTGGACTGATCTTTAGCATGGTCTACATGCTGATCTTTAACCGTAGAACCCGCCAGTCCATACATGACTTGGCAGTCGGGGCTTTTGTTGTCAAAGGAGGTCCTGGTAAAGGAGGCCTGCCCACCGGGCCGATTTGGCGCGGCCACGCCGCCGTCGTAGGCGTCGCAATACTCGTCATGTCCGTTGGAGGCTTGCTGATTTCAAAGCATTTTTTGCAAACCGAACCGCTCGCTAACCTCGCTTTGATACAACAGAAGATTGATGCGCTTCCCGGTGTCGACCGCGTTGGCGTCAATCTCAACTCGCTCTCGTCAAACAACGGGACAACGACTCGTTTGTTCATTAACGCTGTCGTCGACGCATCGGCCCCGAACCAAGAAGTACTCGCACGACGCATTGCGCAGGTTGCGCTGACAAATTATCCTGCGGCGCGCCGCCAGCACGCGATCGCCGTGACACTCTCGTCAGGTTACGACATCGGCATCGCATCATGGTGGCGCTCGACGAACTACGTTTATACACCAGAAGACTGGCAAGCGCCCTTGGGGACTTATGGCAAAGTACTTTAATCTTGGCCACGGCACCAAGCCGCTAGCTGATTCCGCAAATTTCCCGTGGCCGTTTGACATTGATATTTGCTTCGAACCAGTACAGCACCCAGTGGCTTTCAGCGAAGGAGTTGGTCATGGCTCTGCGGGTTGCGCGGTATCTGCAACGGAGGCACTGGAGAGCAAGTGGCGAGAGCACTTTGAGATTACCGGCTCACAGTGGCTGATACCGTACATTGAGAAATTGGCGCAAGGGGCACCACTTCCGCGAGTTGAGATCATGCAACGTTTCATTGAGCTAAACGGCAAGCCACCTGAGAGCTATGAATCAAGTTTCTATTGACGCCCAATAGCAGACTTTCTGCCGGCGACGCCATTACCCTCTATCGTGCAAAAATTTGAAATAGATTAAACATACCATGACAGGCACATATGAATGGAACCCGATGCCCCATCGCTTGGATGTCAAATGTCCAACGTGCCAGCAACGCGCGGAATTTGAGTTCGTTGAGGTTGTTCGCATTAAGGAGCCGCTGAACAATTGAGTTTTTAGCGGCTCAAAGCTTGCTCAGTAGGGGCAATTCAAGTTCAGCGAGCGAAAAATACGGTGAAAAAGTGGCGAAAG
>NZ_LMDJ01000009.1 GCF_001425045.1 Massilia sp. Root351
TCGGTGATCTGTTGCGCGCCCACGGCCTGTGACTGCATGCCCTGCAGCACGGCGTCGAACTGCGGCGCCAGTTTCTGCACCTGCACCATCACGCCCGACAGCTGGTCCGTCACCTGGCGCACCTCGCCCACGCTGCGCCGCACCTCCTCGGAGAATTTGTCCATGCCCATCACGCTGGCCGAGACGGCCGACTGCATTTCCTTGAGCATCTGCTCGATGTCCCAGGTCGACACCGAGGTCTGGTCGGCAAGGCGGCGAATCTCGGTGGCCACCACCGAGAAACCGCGCCCGGCTTCGCCGGCCTTCTCGGCCTCGATGGCCGCGTTCAGCGAMAGGATGTTGGTCTGGTCGGCCACCTTGGTGATGGTGGTCAGCACGCTGTTGATGTTGGAGGCCTTCTCGGATAGCGCGGCCAGYTTGGCGCTGATCGAATCGGTGGCCGCCACCATGTGCTGCATGGTCTCGTCCATGCGCTTCAGGTTGTCCTGCGCCTCGGCGGTGGCGCTGGTGGTGTAGTCGGCCACGGCGGTGGCGCTTTCCATGGTCTGCAGCAGCTGCGCGGTGTTGGCCGAGATTTCCTTGGTGGTGCTCAGCACCTCCACGCTGGTCTGGGCCTGCTCGACGCCGGTCGCTTCCTGCTGCTTGGCCGAGGCGGCGATTTCGGTGGCCGAGGTGGTGACCTGGATGCCGGCCTTCTGGATATTGTTGAGCAGCGCGCGCAGGTTGTCGAACATGGTGGCCAGGCCGTGGCCCAGCCGGCCGATGGCGTCGTCGCCGGCCACCGTCACCTTGCCCGTCAGGTCGCCGGAGGCGGCCTTGGACACCACTGCCAGCAGCGCATCGACCTTGGCGCGCAGCAGGTTGGTGTCGGCCAGTTCNCACCGTCACCTTGCCCGTCAGGTCGCCGGAGGCGGCCTTGGACACCACTGCCAGCAGCGCATCGACCTTGGCGCGCAGCAGGTTGGTGTCGGCCAGTTCCCTGGCCTGGCTGTCCTGGATGGTTTGCGCCATGCGGTTGAACTCCGTGCCCACCTCGCCCAGTTCGTCGTTCGACACCACCACCACCCGCGCGGACTGCTCGCCGGCGGCGATGCGGCCCACTGCCTGCATCAGCAGGCCCAGTGGCGTGAGCAGGGCGCGCAGCAGCAGCCAGCCGATGCCGATGGCCAGTGCCACGGCCACCGCGCCGCCGCCGCCCAGCAACCAGGCCTGCGCCTGCTGCATCTCGCGCGCGTCGGCGGAGCGCTGGGCCAGCAAACGGTTTTCATCGGCGGACAGGTCCGCCAGCAGCTTGCGCACGTCGGCAATCACCTTGGCGCCATTCAGCACATCGGCCGCCGTGGCCACCTGCTGCGACACGCCCACCTGCTTGTTCAGCGCACGCCGTTTATCGAGCAGCGGATGGATCACGTTCTGCACCCAGTCCTCGGCCATGGGGCCGATCTGCTTCAGGCGCGCCTGCTGCTGCGGATTGTCCTGCGTCAGGACCAGGGCGCGCGCCACATGGCGCCGCATGGCTTCCTCTTCGCGCGGGATGATCTGCACCAGGCTCTCGTTCCCGGTCAGCATGAAGCCGCGCGTGGAGTTCTGGATCTGCAGCACGGCGTTGGCGATCTGGTCGGCCTCCAGCAGCACTTCCAGCGAATGGCGGTCCCACGCGTTGGCGGCGGCCAAGCGGCTGAACTGGTTGTAGGAGAGCCCGAGCAGCAGCAGCAGGGTGGCGACGATGGCGCCGAAACCGGCGGTGAGCTTGGTTTTTATGCGCATGTCTTTCATGGGTTCTCCCGGCGGCGATATGGCAATGTAGCACCCTCGGCCGGAAAAACAAAACGGGCCGCACATGGCGGCCCGCTCGGGTACAGCGCCGTGACAGCGCCGGTACAGCCTATCGTATTACTGGCCGCGCTTCAGGCGGGCGTTGGCGGCGATGCGCATGCGCAGCGCGTTCAGCTTGATGAAGCCGCCGGCGTCGGCCTGGTTGTAGGCGCCGCCGTCTTCGTCGAAGGTGGCGATGGTCATGTCGAACAGCGAATCGGTCTTCGAATCGCGCGACACGACAATCACATTGCCCTTGTACAGCTTGACGCGTACCCAGCCGTTCACGGTGGCCTGGGTGTGGTCGATCAGGGTCTGGATCGCCACGCGCTCAGGCGCCCACCAGTAGCCGTTGTAGATCATCGACGCGTAGCGCGGCATCAGGTCGTCTTTCAGGTGGGCCACTTCGCGGTCCAGCGTGATCGATTCGATGGCGCGGTGCGCCTTCAGCATGATGGTGCCGCCAGGGGTTTCGTAGCAGCCGCGCGACTTCATGCCGACGTAGCGGTTTTCCACCAGGTCCAGGCGGCCGATGCCGTGCTTGCCGCCCAGGCGGTTCAGTTCCGTCAGCACGGTGGCCGGCGACATGCGCACGCCGTTCAGGGCCACGATGTCGCCCTTTTCGTATTCGATGTCCAGGTATTCCGGCTGGTCGGGAGCCGCTTCAGGGCTCACGCTCCAGCGCCACATCGATTCCTCGGCTTCGGCGCTCGGGTTTTCCAGGTGGCGGCCTTCGAAGGAGATGTGCAGCAGGTTGGCGTCCATCGAGTACGGCGCGCCGCCGTTCTTGTGCTTCATGTCGATGTCGATGCCGGCGTCTTCCGCGTACTTCAGCAGTTTTTCGCGCGACAGCAGGTCCCACTCGCGCCATGGGGCGATGATCTTGACGCCTGGTTTCAGCGCGTAGGCGCCCAGTTCGAAACGCACCTGGTCGTTGCCCTTGCCGGTGGCGCCGTGCGAGATGGCGTCGGCGCCGGTCTCGTTGGCGATCTCGATCAGGCGCTTGGCGATCAGCGGACGCGCGATCGAGGTGCCCAGCAGGTATTCGCCTTCGTACACGGTGTTGGCGCGGAACATCGGGAACACGAAGTCGCGCACGAATTCTTCGCGCACGTCGTCGATGTAGATGTTCTCAGGCTTGATGCCGAACTTGATCGCCTTGGCGCGTGCCGGCTCCAGCTCCTCGCCCTGGCCCAGGTCGGCCGTGAAAGTGACGATTTCGCACTTGTAGTTATCCTGCAGCCACTTCAGGATTACGGAGGTGTCCAGGCCGCCGGAGTAGGCGAGGACTACTTTTTTGATGTCGCTCATGGTCGTTCCATTCTTGATAGGTGATTCGGTATTTTATCTTGCCGGGCGGCGGCGCCGGCGGGTTAGCGCAGCGTAACCCGCCCTGCGTCACTTGCCGTCCAGGCGGCCCAGCAGCAGGTATTCGATCAGCGCCTTCTGGATATGCAGGCGGTTCTCGGCTTCGTCCCAGACTACCGACTGCGGGCCGTCGATCACGTCGGCCGACACTTCCTCGCCGCGGTGAGCGGGCAGGCAGTGCATGAACAGCGCGTCCGGCTTGGCGCGCGCCATCTTGGCCGAGTCGACGATCCAGCCGTCGAAGGCTTTCAGGCGGGCCGCGTTCTCGTCCTCGTAGCCCATGCTGGTCCACACGTCGGTGTTGACCAGGTCCGCGCCTTCGCAGGCGTCGGACGGGTTGGCGAAGAAGGTGTAGCGGTCGGTCGACACCAGCGACATGTCCATGTCGTAGCCCTTGGGCGTGGACACGTTGACGTGGAAGCCGAACACCTCGGCAGCCTGCAGCCAGGAGTACAGCATGTTGTTGGCATCGCCCACCCAGGCCACGGTCTTGCCGGCGATGGAGCCGCGGTGCTCGTAGTAGGTGAAAATGTCGGCGAACACCTGGCAGGGGTGGTGTTCGTTGGTCAGGCCGTTAATCACCGGCACGCGCGAGAAGGCGGCGAAACGCTCGATGATGTCCTGGCCGAAGGTGCGCACCATGATCACGTCGCACATGCGCGACATGACCTGGCCGGCGTCTTCCACCGGCTCGCCGCGGCCCAGCTGGGAGTCGCGGGTGTTCAGATAGATGGCGGCGCCGCCCAGCTGGTGCATGCCGGCCTCGAAGGACAGGCGGGTGCGGGTGGAGTTCTTGTCGAACACCATCACCAGCGTACGGTCGACCAGCGGGTGATAGATCTCGTAGTTCTTGAATTTGCGCTTGATGACGTGGGCGCGTTCGATCACGTATTCGTATTCATCCAACGACAAGTCGGAAAACTGCAGGTAGTGCCGAATCGGTTTTTGGGTAGACATAGTGACAACGATTTGTTGGGCTGGCAGTGGCGGGGGTGCCGGAAACGCCAGCTTAGCAAAACATTATACGGCTAAATTGTGGGCGCGGCAGCAATGAAGGCTGGGGACACCTGGCTGCGGCTGCCGCGCGTCGCGGGTCGCACCGCTCCCCGCAACTTGCCGCACTGTATCGTGCGGAATGCGCGCCGAGTTTCTGCTCCAATCACTGGGTATTATTTTCGCAACGCCGCTGCCGCGGAGGCAGCGGGGCCGGTTGCGAATGGGAGGATTGCGGGTGCTGGTCTACAACCGGGCGTTCATGTGCTCGCTCGCCATGCGCTGCTTGCCGACGGGCCGGCAAGCGCGAGCGGCGCTGGGCGCCGCGTCGGCGTGGTTTAGCGGCTGCTGGCGCTGGACGGCGCAACCGGGACGAATTGCAGCTGGCGCTGGGCGTCTTCGGCGGACATGGACTGCATGCGGTCGGCGGCGTCCTTGTTCTTGCGCTTCAGGTTGGTGCCCGTCGGGATGTAGGCGTCGGTGTCGTAGTTGGAAACAATCGGCGTGCGAGGCTCGTCGGGGGAGGTGGCGCAGCCTGCCAGTAGCGGGCTGGCCACAACTGCGGCCAGAATGAGTGATTTCATGGGCGTCCTTGTAGACGGGCCGAGACCGGGTTGGCGCGGCTCCGTGCCGCCCAGTTTAATATCAAATCGGCACGTATAGACAATTTTTTAATGATAGATCGCCACCGGCCCGGTGTCGTCCTGCATCGGCGCGGTAAGCGGCAGGTCGAGCGTGAACACGGTGCCGGCCGGGCTGCTGGAAACGCTGATCTGCCCGCCTAGCAGCGAGGTGACGATGTTGTAGCTGATCGACAGTCCCAGACCGCTGCCGCCCTGGCCCAGCTTGGTGGTGAAAAAGGGATCGAAGATGCGCGACTGGTGCTCGGCCGGGATGCCGCCGCCGTCGTCGCTGAACACCAGCAGTGCGCGCCCCTCGGCGGGCGTGCTGGCGCTGAGCCGCATGCGGCCATGCTGGCGGCCTTCGAAGGCGTGCAGCAGCGCGTTGTTGATGAGGTTGGCCAGCACCTGGCCGAACGGCCCCGGATAGCTGTCCATGGCCAGCGTGTCCGGCACCTCGTATTCGATGCTGTGGTTGGCGTTGCGGATGCGGTTCATCATGGTGGCGACCACCTCGTGCGTCACTTGCTGCAGGTTGAACATGCGGCGCTGCTCGGTGGTGCGGTCCACCGCCACCTGCTTGAAGCTGTTTACCAGGTCGGCCGCGCTGGTCAGCCCGCGCATCACCAGCTCGGACGCTTTTTGCGCGTCGGCCACGTAGGCGGCCAGCTCGGAGCGGCGCAGGCCTGCGCCGTTCATTTGCTGCTCGATCTCGGCGGTCTTTTGCTGCAGGGTGCTGGCGATGAGCAGGCTGTTGCCGATCGGCGTGTTCAGCTCGTGCGCCACGCCGGCCATCAGCGAGCCCAGCGCGGCCAGCTTTTCCTGCGACACGAGCTGGGTCTGCGCGTCCTGCAACTGGCGGTAGGCTTCCGCGTTGTCGAGCGCGATGGCGCCGTAGGCGCACAGGGTGCGGAAGATCAGCCGTTCGCGCTCGCCGTAGGCGTTCAGTTCCAGCGACTGCGCCGTCATCACGCCCAGCACGCGCTCGCCCACCCGCAGCGGCACGTACAGCGCGCTGCGGTTGGGGCAGGTGCCGGGGATGACGAAACTGTGATCGGTGCCGTTCAGGTCGGGCACGTACACTTCGCGCCGTTCGTTCAGGCAGCGCACCGAGTACGAGTGCGGATGCGACAGCGGGATCACATTGGTGGGCAGCGCGCAGCCGCCTTCCACGCCGAAGGCGCGCGTCAGCGACTGGGCGCCGTGGTCGTAGAGGTAGATGGCGAAGGTGTGCGTGTGCAGCAGCGCCTCCACGTGCCGGTCCAGCGCCTGGAACACGGCGGCCGCGTCCAGGTGGGTGGTGATCTCCTGGCCGATGGCCGACAGGCGCTCCAGCATGGCGCTGGTTTGCAGCAGCAGTTCGGCGCGCCGCGCTTCGGACGCGGCCAGCTCGCGGTGGTGCTGGCCCTCGGCGCGCGCGTGCTCGGTCTGGTGGTGCACCTGCATGGCCACGGCGCGGTTGGTGGCTTCCTGGCTGTGCGTCTTCTCGCGCGCCGCGCTGGCCGACACCGCCATCTGGTAGGCCTGCTGGTAGCTGCCGGCACGGGCGTACTCGCGCGCCAGCGCATCCAGCAGGTCGCCCGGCACGGTGTAGCCGTCGATGGCGGACGCCACCGCCAGCGCCTTGTGCAGATAGTGCAGCGTGGCGTTCAGCTCGGTCATGCCGTCCGGGCTGGTCAGCGCGTGGCGGCCGTGGACCAGCGACAGCACCCGCAGCGCGGTCACCTGGTGATGCATATTGCATTGCTCGCCCGCCAGCCGCACCGCTTCGTGCGCGGCGCGCAGCGCTTCCTGCGGCCGGTCCAGGCCGGACAGGGCGTGCGCCTGGCCGCGCCGCGCCACGGTCTGGAAATCGGCTTGCTGCAGGGCGTCGGCGCGGCCTTCCAGGCGCTGGAAGGCGTCCAGCGCGGCGGCGTAGTCGCCCCGGTCCAGCGACAGGTCGCCCAGGTATTGCAGTGCGATGGCGTAGCTGCGCGCGCCCGACAGCGGCGCCAGGATCTCCAGTGCCTCGTGCAGCAGTTCCTCGGCCGCGTCCAGCCGGCCCAGGCGGCGCATGGTGTCGGCCGTGTGCATCAGGCAGGCGCCCACGCTGCGCGGCCAGCCGGTGGGACGGGCCAGGTCCAGCGCGCACTGCATCCATTCCAGCGCGGCGTGGTGGTCGTTCAGGTTGGTGAAGTCTTCGCCGATATTGGTGGCGGCGGTGATGGCCACGCGCAGCTGCCCGGTGGCCAGCGCGCTTTCATAACAGCGGATGTAGTGGCTGGCGGCGGTGGCGAAATCGCTGGACAGGCTGGCGGCCACTCCGAGGTAGTCGTGGCGCCAGGCGGCCGGGCCCGGCGGTTCCGCGCCGCCGTCCGCCTCTGTCCCGCTTGCCGCGTGCGGGTCATGCCTGAGCCGGGCGTTCCAGCCGGCGGCGCAGTTGGGGTCGCGCAGGATGGCCCAGCGCGCGGTGGCCGCTTCGATGATGTGCTGGCGCTCGCGGTCTCGCGCCAGGCCGGCGGCATCCAGGGCCAGCGCCAGTTCAAGGTCGCACCGCGCGTGGTCGCCCCGGTCCACCGCTATCGAGGCCTGCAGCCAGTGGGCGTCGGCGCAGGCTTCATGGTCGCCCAGCGTGCATAGCTGCTCGAAGCCGAGCTGGGCGTG
This sequence comes from Massilia sp. Root351, assembly GCF_001425045.1. Lineage (GTDB taxonomy): Bacteria > Pseudomonadota > Gammaproteobacteria > Burkholderiales > Burkholderiaceae_D > Rugamonas. The sequence continues at coordinate 7,440 of NZ_LMDJ01000009.1, forward strand.
CGCCTCGGCCTGGTCCAGTGCGCCGCGCAGCCACAGCACTTCGCCCTGCACCAGCTGCATGCGGGCGGCGATGGCGCTCTGGGCGTTGGGATCGAGATTGGTCTGCGGCAGCAGGGCCAGCGCTTCGGCGGCGAGCGCTTCGGCCCGGTCGCTGTCGCGCTGGCGCACGTGCCAGGCCAGCGGCACCAGGACGGGCAGGCGCGCGACGCCGCGCAAGGGAAGCAGTGACACTTCCCATTGAGCAACATCATCCTCGACCGCGAACATGTCCATGGCCTTCCTCAGTTTTTCGCTACCTTGCTAATAATGCTCCACAGCATCGAAAGCTGCAATCGACTTTTTGAACAGATGCCAATTCAATTGTTTTTTAATACAGTGTTTGCGCCGACTCGTGCAGCAGCTGGCCATACAGTTCGTGGCGCAGCCTGCTGATCTCGCCGGCCTTGACCGCGTCCAGCACCGGGCATTGCGGTTCGTTGAGGTGGCGGCAATTGTAGTATTTGCAACCGCCCAGGTAGGGCTTGAAGTCGCGGAAGGCGCGCTCCAGCATGCCTTCGCTCAGGTGGTACAGGCCGAATTCCTGGAAACCGGGCGAATCGATGATGGACGTGTCCGGCCCCAGGTCGGGCATGGTGTACAGGCGGGTGAAGGTGGTGGTGTGCTTGCCGGTGTCGAGCGCGGCGGAAATTTCGCGCACGGCGATATCGGCGCCCGGCACCAGCAGGTTGATCAGCGAGGACTTGCCCATGCCGGACTGGCCGATCAGGATGGACGAATTGCCCTTTAGCAGCGGCTGCAGCGTGGCCACGGCGTGATCGGGATTGCCCTTGGCCGACACCTCATGCACCGGATAGCCCAGCTTCGAGTACATCTTCAGGCGCTCGCGGGTGCGCGCCAGCGACTCGGTGACGTCCACCTTGTTCAGGATCAGGTGCACCTCGATGCCGGCCGCTTCCGCCGCCACGGTGGCGCGCGAGACCAGGTCGTCCGTATAGCCGGGCTCGGTGGCCACGACGATGAACAGCTGGCTCACATTGGCCGCCAGCAGCTTGGACTTGTACTGGTCGGAGCGGTACAGCAGCGTCTTGCGCTCGGTGATCTCGTCGATCACGGCCTGGTCGGCCGAGGTGGCGGTCAGCTTGACGATGTCGCCTACGGCGACGTTGGTCTTCTTGCCGCGCGTAACGCATTGCACGCGCTCGCCATGCACCTCGGCCAGGTAGTGGCGGCCGTGGGCGGCAATGATGGTGCCGGTCTGCTGTGCCGGCTTGCTGGACGCTGCTTTGGCCTGGGTTTGCTGCTTCATGCGCGCTCCGCCAGGGCGTCGGCCTTGGCCGCGCAGATGAAATCGTTGAGCGACAGGCCGCCCTGGCCCTGGTTCACGGAGTGGGTGTCGTAGCGGGCGACGCAGCGGTTGTAGGTCACAGTCAGTTCCGGGTGGTGGTCTTCGGCATGCGTGACATAGGCCAGCGCGTTGACGAAGGCCAGGGTTTCGTAATAGTCGGCAAAGCGGAACTCGCGCACCAGCTTGCCGTTTTCCAGGCGCCAGTGCGGCAGCAGGGCCGCCAGGCGGCGCGCTTCCTCGCCGTCCAGCGCGTCCTTGGCGGGTGAACAGTGCAGCGCCTGCAGGTGTTGTGCGTCCAGGATCGTCATGGTCGGGGTCCTCATTGGAGCGCCAGGTTCAGCTGGCGGATGCGCACGCTGGCCGGCGGATGGGAATCATAGAACGCCGAGTGCAGCGGGTCCGGCGTCAGGGTCGAAGCGTTGTCCTCGTACATTTTCACCAGCGCCGACACCAGGTCGCGCGGGTCGGTATGCTTGGCGGCGAAGGCGTCCGCCTCGAACTCGTGCTTGCGCGAGCTGAGCGAGGTGAGCGGTCCCAGCAGGAAGGTGAACACCGGCAGCGCCAGCGCGAACAGCAGCAGCGCCATGGCGTCGTTGCTGGCGCCCGGCAGCAGCAGCGGGTCCACGCCCAGGCCGGTGTAGAACCACAGCTGGTTCTTCAGCCAGCCCAGCAGTGCCAGAAACGCCAGCGAGATGGCGAACAGCATGCCGATGCGCTTGACGATGTGCTTGAGCTTGAAGTGCCCCAGCTCGTGCGCCAGCACCGCCTCGATTTCCTGCGGCGCCAGGCGCGACAGCAGGGTGTCGAAGAACACGATGCGCTTGTTGGCGCCGAAGCCGGAGAAATAGGCATTGCCGTGCGCGCTGCGCTTGGAACCGTCCATCACGAACAGGCCCTTGGAAGCGAAGCCGACGCGCTGCATCAGTCCTTCGATGCGCGATTTCAGCGATTCGTCGGCCAGCGGCGTGAACTTGTTGAACAGCGGCGCGATCACGGTCGGGAACAGCACCATCATCAGCAACTGGAAGCCGCTCCACACCAGCCAGGCGTACAGCCACCACAGCGCGCCGCTCTTGTCCATCAGCGTCAGCACCACCCACACCAGCGGCAGGCCGATCACGGCGCCCAGCGCCACGCCCTTGAGCATGTCGGCGAAGAACAGGCCGCGGCTCATCTTGTTAAAGCCGAAGCGCTGCTCCAGGCCGAATTGCTTGTAGTAGTCGAAGGGCAGATCGACCAGGCCGGAAATGGCGGCGTAGGCGACCAGCAGGCCGATCTGGTAGCCCATGCCGGGGCCGGCCAGCTTGTACACTTCCACCGACAGCCATTGCAGGCCGCCCAGCAAGGTGAAGGCGACCAGTACGGCGGCGTTGACCACCATGCCCAGCATGCCGAATTTGGTGCGGGCGATGGTGTAGTCGGCGGCCTTCTGGTGCGCCGCCAGCGGGATTTTTTCGGCGAATTCGGGCGGCACGGCGCTGCGGTGGGCGAGCACGTGGCGGATGTGGCGCGAGGCCAGCCAGAAGCGCACGGCCAGCGTCAGAACCAGGAAAGTAACGAACAAAATCGAAAACGCGTGTGAATACATTCTATGCCTGTGAGAAAATGGCGGATTGTTTAGGCCAAGAGAGAATTATGTCACAAGCGACCGAAATCCCAACGACTACCCCGCAAGAGCGTCCGAATGAGACCAACCTGGTGTGGGTGGACATGGAAATGACGGGTCTGGAACCCGAAACCGACCGCATCATCGAAGTGGCCATCATCGTCACCGACATGCACCTGAACTTCCTGGCCGAAGGCCCGGTGTTTGCAATTCATCAATCCGATGAAACGCTGGACAAGATGGACAACTGGAACAAGGGCACCCACGGCCGTTCCGGCCTGACCGAGCGCGTCAAGGCGTCCACCATCACCGAGGAATTCGCCGAAGCCGAGCTGATCGCCTTCCTGAAGAAGTGGGTGCCGGCCGGCAAGGCGCCGATGTGCGGCAACACCATCGGCCAGGACCGCCGCTTCATGGTCAAGTACATGCCGAAGCTGGAGGCGTTCTTCCACTACCGCAATATCGACGTGTCTACGCTGAAAGAGCTGTGCAAGCGCTGGAAGCCGGAGATCGTCGGCGGCTTCAAGAAGCACCAGAAGCACACTGCGCTGGCCGACATCGTCGAGTCCATCGAAGAGCTGAAGTACTACCGCGAACACTTCATCAAGCTGTAAGGACGCCATGGACGCCGACCTGCTCGCAACCCTGGCGCGCCAGGAACAGGAACTGCAGTTTTCAGCCTTTAGCAATGACACGGCGCTGGCGCTGGGCTTGAGCCTGGTCGGCGCGGCCAAGGCGAAGGGCAAGGCCATCACCGTGAATATCACGCGCAACGGCCAGGTGCTGTTCCACCATGCCATGGACGGCGCCAGTGCCGACCAGGCGGACTGGATACGGCGCAAGAACAATGTGGTGAACCGCTTCGGCCGCAGCTCGTTCTACGTGGGCAGCGATCACAAGCTGCGCGGCGTGGATTTCGAGGCGGTGCCCTACCTCGACAGCAAGGACTACGCGGCGCACGGCGGCGCTTTTCCGCTCACTATCAAAGGCGTGGGCGTGGTGGGCACCATCACGGTGTCCGGCTTGCCGCAGGCGGAAGATCATGCACTGGCGGTGGAAGCCATCCGCGCGATGATGTAGCCGGTCGAATTAGTCGCTGGATACTTCCAGCAGCGCTTCCAGGAAGTTATTCTCGTTAAAGTCCTCAAAGGCCGGGTACTCCCCGTCCTTGGTGGCAATCTTCCAGTCCGACGCCAGGTCGGGCAGTACAAAGCGCACTTTGCCGCGATGGCCTTCCAGGTCCAGGCGGCCGCCGCCGGTATCCAGCATCACGCCCACCGGGCGCAGCACCACGTGCTGTTGCCCCAGGCTGATGCCCAGCGTGCGGGTGGTGTAAGTGCCCAGCAATTCCTCGGTCAGCACCAGCGCATGGAAGTCGTATTTCACCTGGCCTTTCTCCGCATAGCGCGCCAGCCACTGCTGCACCAGCCCATACAAGCTGTCGATGCGCGCCAGCCAGTGCAGCTTGCGCTGCTGATAATCGTCATGCCCCATTGCGAACTCGCTGAAAATGACTCCTACACTGATTGTAGGCGGTCCAGCGGCCGATGCGGCGCGAGCTTCGCGCAGCGCGCACTCAGCCCATGAAGCCCAAGTCCTTGACGGCGAAGTTGGCCAGCTCGTGCTTGAATACCTGCGTTTCCAGCATGGCCTCGTCGGCGCCGAACCAGCGCCCCAGGGTGGCGCCGTATTGCTGGTTGGAGATCTGCGGGATCCAGACGCCGCGCCCGGTGGCGTCGTCCTTGCCGCCCAGCGTGAAGTCGGGGAACTGGCCGTACAGGCCGCCCTTGACGGCGCCGCCGACCACCAGGTGGTGGTTGCCCCAGCCGTGATCGGTGCCGCCGCTGTTCGGCTGCAGGCTGCGGCCGAAGTCCGACAAGGTGAACGTCGTCACTTGCTGCTGGGCGCCGATTTCGGCCAGCCCCTGCTGGAAGGCGGCCAGCGATTGCGACACCTGGCGCAGCAGGTCGAACTGCTGGTAGGCCTGGCCGCCGTGCGTGTCGAAGCCGCCTTGCGAGACGAAGTACACTTGCCGCCCCGGTCCCTGCGCCGCGCGCAGGCGGATCAGCTGGGCCACGGTCTTCAGCTGCCGCGCCAGACTGTGGCCGGGGAAGGGCGTCGCCAGCGCGGGCCCGCCGGTGGCGGCCTTCAGGTCGGACACCAGCTCCATGCCGTTGAGCAGCGTGCGGTTGGCGGCGCCGGCCACCATGTTGGGATGGCTGGCCGACAGCAGCGCGGCCAGCGCGGCGCGGCGCTGTTCCGCTTCCGCCTGCGGCCAGAAATTCATGCCGGCCAGGTTGAGCTGGCCGTTCGCGGGGATCAGGTTGCCGTGCGTCTTGCCGCCTTCGATGAACAGGCCGCCGCCGCCCAGCGCCACCGCATCCAGCTCGCCGCCGGTGCCCAGCAGGTCGACCAGGCGCCCGCCCCAGCCGGTGCCGGCCAGCGATGGCGTGCCGGCCTGGTTCTGCAGTTGCTGGTCCGGGTGCGAGAACAGCTGCGGCGGCACGGCCACGCCGGCCTGGTACTGCGCCTTGCTGAGCGGCTGGCGCAGGCTGCCCACGTTGAGCAGTGCCGCCACCTGGCCCTGGCCGAACAGCGCGTCCAGCTCGGCCATGCCGTAGTGGAACGCGAACGGCTGGTCCACCGGGTCGGACACGGCTTGCAAACGCGCGCGGCGCTCGCTCACCAGCGTCTTGCTGGCCACGGATAGGGCCAGCCCCTGGCTGCCGCGTATCGCGCTGTATTTTCCGTAGCGGATGGTGTCGAGCGGCACGATCATATTGTTGCCGTCATTGCCGCCGTACATGTACAGGCACACCAGGGCCTTGTAGTCGCCCACGGCAGCATGCGCGGGATTTGCGCCCAGCAGGCCCAGCGCGGTCAACGCGCCCAGCATGCCGGCTTGCGCGCCGAGCCCGAGGAAGCCGCGGCGGGACAGGTGGTTGTCGTTCATGGCAGTCTCCGGTGTCTTCGTGGTCATTGCTGCAGCGCGAATTCGGCGCTAATGGCGGTCAGGTAGAGCGCGGCCAGGGCGCGCTGCGTCTTGTCCGTGGTGGCGTTGACGGAGCCTGCGATGGCGCTGCGCGCGGCGGGCGACATGCGGCCCTGCAGCAGCCTGGCGTCCACCAGGTCGATCAGCGCGTTGGCGTCGCCCGCCGCGCTGACGAAGGGCGCAAGGTTGACAGCCACCATGGCCTTGTATTCGCCGGACAGGAAGCGGTACAGGAAGTTGGCGCGCGCCACGGCCAGCGCCGGTGCGTAGAGCTGGAACTCAGGGCCGAATTTCCCCGCTGCGCCGGGCAGCCCCGTCATTGGAGAATAGAAATTGAACACACTGGGCGCGTTCAGCAGCTTCTGGCCCAGTTGCGAATATTCCCAGAACGCGTTGGTGGGGTTGAGAACTGCCGCATCCAGCGCGCGGAACAGGCTCAGCGAGTGCAGCATCGGGTCTTTCAGCTTGCCCTGGCTGGCGCTGGGCGTATCCATGCGGGCTTCCGGGTCGGTCAGCACGGCGGTCAGCGTGGCTTTCAGGTCGCCGCGTCCGGCCGGCCCGTTGGCGAACACGCCTGCCACGCGTTCGATGTAGGCCGCGCTGGGATTGCTGCTGGTGAAAGCGCGGATCAGGCGGGTGGCGATGAAGGGCGGCAGGTTGGGGTGCTGGAACAGGTTCTCCATCACCGCGTCGAAGTCCTGCACGGTGCTCTGCCCGGCCGGCAGCACCAGGCCTTGCAGCAGCGTCTTGCTGCCCTTGTCGTGCAGGCGCTCGCGCGGCTGCAGCGGACCGGTGAACTTTTCCCAGTTGGCGCCGGTCGTGCTGGCGCCCTGGTAAGTCCAGCCGCTCAGGGCGCGCGAGATGTCGGCGATGCGGGCCTGGTCATAGCTGGGGATGGGATCGCCGTTGCGGTCGGCCTGCACGCTGCCGTCCTGGTTCAGCATCACGGGACCGATGGTGAACAGCTGCATCACCTCGCGCGCATAGTTCTCGTTCGGCGCGGGCGCCTTGCTGTTGGCCAGGTCCAGGTATTTGCCCATGGACGGGTTCAGCGTCATTTCACGCAGCAGTGTGTCGAAGTTGCCGAAGGCGTGGGCCGACAGCGTGGCCAGCCAGGGCTGCATTTCGTTGGCGTAGGGGTTCTTGTCGGCCGAGACCACGAACAGCTGGGACAGCGCGAAGATCATGCGCTGGCGCAGCTGGTCCTGGCCGCCGGCCATGTTGGTGAACCAGTTGGCGCGCAGCACGTTCATGTCCGCGGTGGCGGGCAGGGCGCTGGCGGGCAGCTCGAACTGCTGCGCCAGCCAGGCGTGCTGGCCCATGGCCTGGACCTTGGCGATGTCGGTCGCGGTGGGGCCGAACGTGGCGTGTTCAAGCAGCCGCGCGGCGGCCACGGTGGCCGGGTCGGGCGCGGCCCAGCTGCCGGCGGCCAGGCTCATCAGGCAGGCCGCGGCCCAGGCCCGGCTCAGGATTCCACGCATGACATCTCCTTGTTGTCTGGATACTTGTTTCCAAACAGCAATTCGCGTGCCAGGCATGCCAAACGGAAAAGTGACAATTTCCGTACGCTTGCAGGTGCAAGGCGACAAAAACTGTCACTCGGGTCAAACCGGGGTCACACTGGGCGCCGAAAAGTGTCAGCGCCCGTCGGCGTTACTCGGCGCCGCCTTCCGCACCGTGGCATTTCTTGTACTTCTTGCCGCTGCCGCAAGGGCAGTCGTCGTTGCGGCCCACTTTCGGCTCGTCGCGCACCACGGTGCTGACCGGCGCTTTGCGGCGCGGTACCCAGAACTTGTGGATGGCCGGCAGGTTGGCTTCCAGCTCCTGGCCCAGCTTGTGCGCCTTGACCGGATCTTCCACCAGCGGCAGTTCGTCTTCTTCGATCTCGTCCGCACCCAGCAGGTAGATCGGCCGCATCAGGTCGCCCACTTCCGAATCCCAGATCGCGTCCCACGAACCCGGGCGCAGTTCCATGCCTTCCCAGAAGCCCCAGCACCAGGCTTCGGCGTCGATCAGGGTCTGGCCTTCGACTTCGTGCTCCACGAACAGCGGCTCGAATTCTTTCGGCGCCACTTCGAACGTCACCAGCACTTCGTTCATGAAGCGCATGATCAGGTTGACGATGCGTTCTTCTTCCTTGGCATTCTTGAACTTGGGCGCGTCGTTGCCGTCCGGGCCCCACACGCGCGGCAGCCACTCGGCCGGCATGATCGGCTCCGGGCCGATGGCGATGGCGGTCAGGTAGCCGTGCAGGTGGTCCATGGTCATGGAATCTTCCGGGCTGCGCTCGGACAGCAGGAAGTTGTCCAGTTCGTCGAATTCTTTTTCGCTCAGAGGCTGATCGAGTTGCATATGCTTTCCTTCTTATTGAAGCTGCCAGTATACGCTGCGGCGCAGCGTTGCGGGCGGAAGAATGCGGCGGCGCTTACAATGGCGCCATGACAACCGACACTCCAGACACCACCCTGCCCGCCTACGCCGCCCTCGGCCCGGACTGCGTGCTCGACGCGCTCGACAGCATAGGCCTGCACGGCGACGGCCGCCTGCTGGCGCTGAACAGCTATGAAAACCGGGTATACCAGGTCGGCATCGACGACGGCAAGCCGCTGGTGGCCAAGTTCTACCGGCCGGGCCGCTGGAGCGACGCCGCCATCCTGGAAGAACACGCTTTCGTGGCCGAACTGGCGGAGCGCGAAATCCCCGTGGTGCCGGCGCTGACGGTGAATGGCCGGACCTTGCATGAATACCAAGGTTTCCGCTTCTCCGTGTTCCCGCGCCACGGCGGCCGCGCGCCCGAACTGGGCGACCCTGCCGTGCTGGAGTGGACCGGGCGCTTCATCGCCCGCATCCACGAGGCCGGCAAGCTGGGCGTGTATAAAGAGCGCCCCGCGCTCGACCCGGCCACCTTCGGCACCGAGCCGCGCGACTACCTGCTGGCCAATAACTTCATCCCGGACGAACTGCTGGCGGCCTACAGCAGCGTGATCGACCAGGCGCTGGACGGCGTGCGGCGCTGCTACGACAGGGCGGGCGGCGTGTCCATCCTGCGCCTGCATGGCGATTGCCACGGCGGCAACGTGCTGTGGACCGACGCCGGCCCGCACTTCGTGGACTTCGACGACAGCCGCATGGGCCCGGCCATCCAGGACTTGTGGATGATGCTGTCCGGCGAGCGCCACGAGCAGGTGCGCCAGATGGGCGACATCCTGGCCGGCTACGAGGACTTCTGCGACTTCGACAGCCGCGAAATGCACCTGGTGGAAGCGCTGCGCACCCTGCGCCTGATCCATTACTCCGCCTGGATCGCCCGCCGCTGGGACGACCCGGCCTTCCCGGCGGCCTTCCCCTGGTTTAACACCCAGCGCTACTGGCAGGACCGGGTCCTGGAGCTGCGCGAGCAGATTGCGCTGATGGACGAGGCGCCGCTGCCGGTGTAAAAAATAGCCGATTGCCTGTCACAAGCCGCTTCCTTGCACCGTCTTATATGCAAGGAGCGGCCACTTGGGTCGCCGAATTTGACATCCAATTGAAAGGCAATCATGAAAATCGTCGTTATCGGTGGCACCGGCCTGATCGGCTCCAAAACCGTTTCCATCCTGCGCCAGGCCGGCCATGAAGCCATTGCCGCTTCGCCCAGCCAGGGCATCAACAGCTACACCGGCGAAGGCCTGCGCGAGGCCTTGGCCGGCGCGCAGGTGGTGATCGACCTGGCAAACGCGCCCTCATGGGAACCCGGCGCCGTGCTGGACTTCTTCCAGGCCACCAGCCGCAACTTGCTGGCGGCGGAAGCCGAGGCGGGCGTACAGCACCACGTGGCGTTGTCCATCGTCGGCACCGACCGCATGCTGGACAACGGCTACTTCCGCGCCAAGGCGGCGCAGGAGCAGCTGATCCAGGCCGGCGGCATCCCGTACACCATCGTGCGCGCCACCCAGTTCATGGAATTCCTCGGCGGTATCGCCGACGCCGGCGCGGCAGGGGAGGTGGTCAAGCTGGCGCCCGGCCAGTTCCAGCCCATCGCGGCGGACGACGTGGCCGCCATTGTTGCTGAAGTGGCAACGGTGGCGCCGCGCAGCGACACCATCGACATCGCTGGCCCGGAACGCGCGCCGCTGAACCAGTTCATTGCCCGCTACCTGAAAGCCGTGGACGACCCGCGCCAGGTGCTGGCCGATCCGGAGGCGCGCTATTTCGGCGGCCGGGTAGCGGAGCTGTCGCTGGTGCCGCTGGGCGAGGCGCGCCTGGGCCGCATCAACCTCGACGAATGGCTGCGCCGCGCGCAGGCCGCCGCCTGATCGGCAGAAATGGCGGGGTTTTCCGGCTCTGCTTGGGGCTAGGTCTGCCGGGCTGATGTTTGATAATGCTTATTCAGAAGTCCCGGCGGGTGCCGGGGCGCACGATTAAGCGAGAACCACCATGCAAGCACAACTGGCACAGCCCCTCGACGCAGCAACTGAAGCAGCCGCTCAGGCCAATGATGCCCCCGTCCTGCCTCTGCAAGAGTCCGCTGAACCGGCGCCGCGCGGCGCCATGGACATGAGCGCCATCAAGGAAGCCATCGCCCGCGTGGAAGCCGAAGCCAAGGCCGCCTGCGCCGCCGAGAGCCGTGCCCACGCCGAAGCGCGCGCCCGCGCCCTGGCCGACGACCGCGCCGCCATCGACGCGGCCGCCGCGGCCGCCGCGCAGCAAAGCGCGCAGGCGGCCGAGGAAGCCATTGCCGCCAACCGTGAACGCCTGGAAAGCCTGCGCGCCGCCGCGCAAGCCAGCATGGCGCGCCTGGAAGCGGTGAAAATGGAAACCGCCGAACTGCGCGCCCGCGCCGAAACCGACACCCAGATCCGCCTGGCCGCCGAGCAGCGCGCCCGCGCCGAGGAAGAAAGCCGCAAGCGCGCCAGCGAACAGATCGCCACCGAATCCGAACTGGCCGAGCAGGCCGCGCGCGCCGCCGACGAGCTGAGCGCGCAAACCGAACAAGCGCGCAAGCAGGCCGCCGAGCGCCTGGCCGCCGTGCAGGCCGCACGCGAAGAGATGGTCGGCATCGCCTCCGCCGACGCCCGCCTGGCCACCCTGGCGCGCGAACGCGAGCGCCATGCCTACGGCGCGCGCCAGACCGCCGACGCGCTGGCCACGGCCGAAGCCGAAGCGCTGGAACTGACCGTGCAGCGCGAGCGCGCCGACCAGATCGCGCTGGAAGCGGCCTTCAACCGCGCCGCCGCCGAAGCGCGCGCGCTGGAAGAGGCCCGCGCGCTGGCGCACCTGGAGCAGGAGCGCGAAGCCATCGCCCTGGCCAAGGCCGAGTCCGAGCGCAGCGCCGCGCAGTCGCTGCACCTGCGCCTGCAGACCGAAAAGGAAATCCGCGACGCGGCCGTGCAGCGCGAGCGCCTGGAAGCGGTGGCCGCCGCCAGCGCCCAGGCCCGCCGCGACGCGGACGCGCGCATCATCAGCGCCACCGAAGCGCGCATCGAAGTGGACCGCCAGTTGCGCGCCGTCGCGCTGGCGCGCTTCGAGGCCGAGCAGCAGGCAGAAATCGACACCCTGGCCAAGGTGGAAGCCGAAGCGCAGGCGCTGGAGCAGGCCCGCCTGCGCCAGGCCGCCGAGCAGGCCGCCGCCGAAGCGGCCCGCGCCGACAGCCTGGAGCAGCAGCGCGCCGCCCAGCTGGCCGACGAGCGCACTGCGCTGTCGCGCGCCGCCGTGGAACTGGCGGCCGCGCAGAATGCCGCGCAGCAGGCTGAAGTGGCTACCCTGGCCGCCCAGGTCGAGGCGCAGAACGCCGCCACCGCGCTGGCCGAAGAGAAGGCTGCCCGCGCCGCCGAGTTGCTGGCCGCCGAGCAGGCCCGCGCCGCCGCCGAGCAGCAAGCCATCGCCGCGCTGAAACAGCGCCTGCAAGCCGAAGAGGGCGCCGCCGCAGCCGCCCAGGCGCGCAGCGCCGCCGAACAGCAGCAGGCCGAAGCGCTGCGCCTGCAGCAGGCCGCCGACGAAAGCCTGGCAGCGGCGGCCGGCAAGGAAGCCGCCGCGATGCAGCTGATGGCGGAGCAGACCACGCTGGAAGCCGATCAGAAGGCGGTCGCCGCCCAAGCCGTGGCCGCGCAGGCGCGCCTGGCGGTGGAGCTGAGCGCAGTGCATGTGCAGCGAGCGCAGGTGGAAGAAGAGAAGGCCGCCAAGGCCGCCGAGCTGTTGCAGGCCGAGCAGGAGTTCGTGGAAACCGAACGCCATTCGCTGGCCGTGATCGACCAGAAACTGACCCAGCAGCGCCTGGCCAACGCCGCCGAGGCGCGTGCCGCCAAGTCCATCGAAAGCCGCCTGGAGTCCGAGCGCGCCGCCACCGCCGCGCTGCGCGCGCAGGCCGATGCGGAACAGGCGCAAGCCGATCTGGCCCGCGAGCATGAGCGGGCGGTGCTGGCCGCCGCCCAGGCCGCGCAGGACAAGGCCAATGAGCAGAAGGCGTTGGTGGAAGCGGCGCAGGCGCACGCTGCGATGCAGCGCAAGGTGGCCGACACCACCCAGGCCATGACGCAGGCGAAGCAGAAGCTGCTGGAACTGGAAACCCGCCGCCAGCACGCCGCGCAGAATGCACTGAACGCGATTGAAGAGAAATTGGCAGCCGACGCGGCGCAGACCGCGCTGGTGGAGGAGAACGCCTTTGCCGCAACCCTGGCCGCGGCGCGCGCGCGCGCCGAGCACGAGCAGTCGGAAACCATGGCGCGCGACGTGATCGGCCGCTTGAAGGAGACTGCCGGCGCGGTGTGGCGCGGCCGGTGAGACGCTGGCGGGTTGCGCGGCCCTGCCGCTCGGCGCGCCCCGCTAACCCGCCTTGCGCAACACGGCAGGCTGTGACGGGATGTAGGGCGGGTTGGCGCGGAAACCGCGTAACCCGCTTTTGTTATTGCGCCGGGACTTGCAGGCGTTCTGCGTAGTACTCGGTTTCGCCGAAGCAGTCGGTCGGCACGCCTTTGTGCTGGGCGTAGGTAAGCAGGACGCGCTTGCCGGTGGCGGCGGACATCTGCTTGGCCAGCTCGGGGTCGCGCACGCTGAACTGGAATTTTTCCGGAATGGCGCCCGGCATCGACGTCAGCAGCAGCTCGCCTTCCCAGGTCTTGCAGATCCAGCCCCGTTTGGAGAATTTCTGCAGGTAGCCTGCGCGTTCGCCTTCCGAATAAGACACGCTGAGCGTGATCCAGGTGTAGGCGGCGAACAGCAGGCCGGCGCCCAGCACGAGCGCCAGCAGGAGATATTTGATGCGGGAAGTTGGTTTGATCATGTGATTCGCTGGTTTGGGTGGCAACCTTGCGATCTTATCATTCCCCGGCCATCCGGCGGCGGTATCGTACCGACGACCACAGCGACACCAGGATGAACGCCACCCCGGACAGCCCCGTGAACCATTCGGGAATGTGGTACTTCACGCTGGCCAGCATGATCAGCGCCAGGATGCCGATGGCATAGTGCGCGCCGTGTTCCAGGAAAACGAACTCATCCAGTGTGCCCTTGTGCACCAGGTACACCGTCAGCGAGCGCACGTACATGGCGCCGATGGCCAGCCCCAGCATGATGATGACCACGTCCGAGGTGATGGCGAAGGCGCCGATCACGCCGTCGAAGCTGAACGAGGCGTCCAGCACTTCCAAATACATGAAGCCGCCGATGCCGCCCTTGGCCAGCGCCACCCCCGTGACCGGGTCGTGTTCCTTGCTCTCGAGCAGGCTGCTGATCCAGTCCACCGCCACGTAGACCGCCACCCCGATGACCCCGGACGACAGCACGCTGAGCTTTTTCGCTTCCGGCACCAGGCCCACGCAGGCCAGGATGCCCAGCAGCGTGAGCAGGATGGCCAGGCCGGCGGTGCCCAGCGCGCCCAGCTTTTCCTCGATCCAGCCCAGCCAGTGCAGCTCCTTTTCCTCGTCGAACAGGAAGTTGAGGAACACCAGCAGCAGGAAGGCGCCGCCGAAAGCCGCCACCTCGGCGTGCACGCCGTTCAGGTAGCGCGAGTATTCGTCCGGCGTGGCGAGCGCCATATCCCACACCTCCAGCAGACCCAGGCCGGTGGCGAAGGAGACGATCAGCAGCGGGAACAGCAGGCGCATGCCGAACACCGCCACCAGGATACCCACCGTGAGAAACAGTTTTTGCCAGAACGCGTTCCAGTCGCGCAGTACGGCGGCGTTGACGACCGCATTGTCGAACGATAGCGACACTTCCATCACGCCCAGCACCGCCGTGATCCACAGCGCGGTCAGCATGCCGCTGACGCCGCCCCGGCTGTAGCCCCACCAGCAGGCAGCCAGCATGAGTACGATGGTGACCAGGATGGATATTCTGAAATGTTTCATGTGGGTCCTTATTGGTTCCTTCTGTGGTTTTTCCGCTGTGGTTGCCCAGCAAAGCCGGCATGTCGATTTTATATGACTTGCTATCGCCGTCCACAGCCATTCTGCGATAATGGATGGATTGCCACAAAGGAATTCCGATGGATCTCGCCTATTTGCTTACCCCTGTCATTACCTGGACCGCCGTCGGTCCAATCAAATTTTTGATCAATAGCGCCAAAGCGCGCCGCTGGGCCTTCAACCTGGTCGGCAACGGCGGTTTTCCCAGCAACCACAGCGCCGTGGTGTCCAGCATGGCCACCCTGATCGCGCTGCGCGAGGGCATGGGGCATCCGGCCTTTGGCGTGGCGGTGGCGCTGTGCTTTATTGTCATCATCGACGCCAACAGCCTGCGCCAGCATGTGGGACGCCAGGCCGCAGCCATCAACCGGCTGGCCCAGGAAGGCGCCGGCGCGCAGGACGGCAAGCAGCCGGGCGCGCATACCTGGCTGCGCGAACGCATGGGCCACACGGTGGTCGAAATCATCGGCGGCCTGTGCACCGGCATCGCCATCGGTCATTTGGTCCACGCTTTGTTTAGCCGATGATTTGCGGTCTATCCGCTATTTCAGCATTCCAGCCACAAAAACCCGCAGTCTGGCCCCCTGCGAATTGACACTGCCATCTGCTCCCCGGATACTCTGCGGCTTGCAGAAACATGCATTTAATAACAGCAAAGTAGTCCTATCCTCTGGAGATTTATATGTTGCGTAAAACCCTCATAGCTTTCGCCGTCGCTTCAGCGCTCGTCGCTTGCGGCAAGTCAGACAAAGCGCCGGAGGCCGGCAAGGCCAGTGCGTCGGCCAAGGCCGACGATAAGAAGTTGGCTACGCTGCAAATCGCCCCAGAGGATCTGGTCACGCTGGAAACCAATGCCCTGGCCTCCGGCCCGGTCATCACCGGTTCCATCGAGCCGGAACGCAAAGCCGACATGCGCGCCGAAGTGGGCGCCGTGGTGATGCAGGTGCTGAAGGAAAACGGCGAGGCGGTGAAGAAGGGCGACCTGCTGGTGCGCCTGGACGACACGTCGCTGCGCGATTCCATGAGCTCGGCCAGCGAGGCGGTACGCGCCTCCACCCAGTCGCTGGAGCAGGCCGAGCGCGTGCTGGCGCGCCAGAAGACGCTCAAGTCGTCCGGCATGGTGTCCTCGCAGGTGCTGGAAGACGCCGAAGTGCGCCGCAACAATGCCCAGAGCGACCTGTCGGCCGCCAAGGCGCGCCTGGTGGCGGCCAACCAGCAGCTGTCGCGCACCCTGGTGCGCGCGCCGTTCGACGGCATCGTCTCCGAGCGCAAGGTGTCGGCCGGCGATACCGCCCAGGTCGGCAAGGAACTGGTGAAAGTGGTCGATCCGTCGTCCATGCGCTTTGAAGGCCGCGTCTCGGCCGACAAGGTGGGCGTGGTGAAAACCGGCCAGAACGTGGTGTTCGCCATCAACGGCTACCCGGGCCAGAACTTCAGCGGCAAGGTCAAGCGCGTCGATCCGGCCGCCAACTCGGTCACCCGCCAGGTGGAAGTGCTGGTGGAATTTGCCGACAAGGCCCGTCCGGGCGTGGCCGGCCTGTTCGCCGAAGGCCGCATCGAGGCTGCCAGCACCGCTGCCCTGATGATCCCGGAATCGGCGCTGGTCAAGCAGGGCGACGACACCTTCGCCTGGAAGATCAAGGACAAGGCCCTGGTGAAAGCCCGCCTGGACATCGGCGCGCGCGACGCGCGCAGCGGCGCCTGGCAGGTGGAAAAAGGCCTGGCTTCGGGCGATATGGTGCTGCGCGCGCCGTCGTCGGCCTTCCGCGACGGCCAGAAGGTTGAAATGCAGCAGCCCAAGGCGGTGGCCTCGGCCGGCGCGGCGGCGCCTGCGGCAGCCAGCAAAGGAAACTAAGCCATGTTCCTCTCCGATTTCAGTATCAAGCGCCCCGTCGCCATGATCGTGCTGATCGTGGCGATGATGGCCATGGGGCTGCTGGCGCTGTCCAAGCTGCGCGTCAACCAGAACCCGGACGTCGACATTCCCGTCCTGATCGTCAACATCCCGTATCCTGGCGCCTCGCCGGAAACCGTGGAGCGCGAGATCGTCAACCGCCTGGAGAAATCGCTGCAAAGCATTTCCGGCGTGACCGACTCGTACAGCACCTCGCGCGAGGGCAGCGCCACCATCGAACTGCGCTTCGCCTTCGACAAGAACCTGATCGAAGCCTCGGACGAGGTGCGCAATTCCATCGCCTCGGTGCGCTACAAGCTGCCGACCGAGATGCGCGAGCCGATGATACAGCGGGTCGACGACTCGGCCCAGCCGGTCATGCAGATCTCGCTGTCGTCCAAGAACCTGTCGCACGCGGGTATTTCGCGCCTGGCGGAAGACAAGCTGGCCGACCGTTTCCGCGCGCTGGACGGCGTGGCGGTGGTCAACGTCAATGGCGCGCTGCGGCGCGAGCTGTCGGTGCTGCTGCGCGCCGAGAAGCTGCGTGAATACAATGTGTCGGTGGCCGAAGTGGCCAGCGCGCTGCGCATGCAGAACACCAACGCCCCGGTGGGCAAGGTGCGCGGCGCCCTGGACGAGAAGGCGATCCGCCTGGTCGGGCGCATCGAGCGTCCGGAAGAGTTCCAGGACGTGGTGGTCAAGCGCCGCGGCGACGAACTGATCCGCCTGGGCCAGCTGGCCACGATCGAAGACGGCTTTGCCGAAATCAACAACATCAGCCTGCGCTCGGGCAAGTCCAACGTCGGCCTGTCCATCATCCGCTCGCGTGAAGCGTCCACCGTCAGCGTGGCCAAGGAAACCCGCGCGCTGGTGGCTGAAATCAACAAGGAACTGGGCGAGACGGCGTCGCTGGAAATCACCCAGGACGGCGGCGAAGACGCGCAGGATTCCCTGAACAATGTGATCGAGGCGCTGGTGTTCGGCGCCGTGCTGACCATTTTCGTGGTGTACGCCTTCCTCAATTCGTGGCGCTCGACCCTGATTACCGCGCTGTCGCTGCCGACCTCGGTGGTGGCGGCCTTTATCGCGGTGTGGCTGTGCGGCTTCACCCTGAACTTCATGACCCTGCTCGGCCTGTCGCTGGCGATCGGCGTGCTGATCGACGACGCCATCGTGGTGCGGGAAAACATCGTGCGCCACATGCAGATGGGTTCGGACCGCCGTAAGGCCGCGCTGGACGGCACCGCCGAAATCGGCCTGGCCGTGGCCGCCACTACCTTCTCCATCATGGCCGTGTTCATTCCGGTGGCCTTCATGCCGGGCATGCCGGGCGAATGGTTCCGTCCGTTCGCGCTGACCGTGACCTGCTCGGTGGCCGTGTCGCTGTTCATTTCCTTCACGCTGGACCCGATGCTGTCGGCTTACTGGGGCGACCCGGCCGACCACCACACGGCGCAGAAAAAAGGCATCGGCAAGGTACTGGACAAGTTCAACCACTGGTTCGACCACCAGGCCGACCGCTACGGCAAGGTGATCGCCTGGGCGCTGCACCACCGCCGCTGGATGGCCGTGATCGCCTTTGCCACCTTTGTCGGCGCGATCGCCCTGCAGGCGAAATGGGGCGGTACCAGCTTCCTGCCGAAGTCGGACTTCGGTTCGCTGGCCATCGAGGTGCGCACGCCGTCCTCGTCGAGCCTGGAATACACCAAGATGAAGATGTCCAAGGCGGCGCAAATCGCCCACACCATCAAGGAAGTGGAAGCGACCAGCACCTATGTGAACCTGTCGGGCGGCCGCATCTGGGTCGACATCGGCAAGCGTTCCAAGCGCGACCGCGACGCCACCGAGATCGGCGTGGAACTGCGCCAGAAACTGGCCGGCCTGGTGGGCGGCGAGTTCGTGGTGCTGGACGACCTGTCCAACAACGCCCGCAAGCCGGTGCAGATCGACTTCGTCGGCCCGGATTCGCGCAAACTGATGGAAATCACCAACACCTTCATGGACAAGCTGCGCCAGGTGCCGGGCGCGGTGGACGTCGGCCTGTCCGAGCAGGATCCGAAGGACGAGCTGCAGATCGAACTGAACCGTTCGCTGGCCAACTCGATGGGCATTTCGGCCGGCGACGCGGCGCAGGCGCTGCGCGTGGCCTTCGCCGGCATCGAAGTGGGCGACTGGGTCGATCCGACCGGCGAAACGCGCGACGTGGCGGTGCGCCTGCACCCTGAAG
Organism: Massilia sp. Root351; assembly: GCF_001425045.1. GTDB lineage: Bacteria > Pseudomonadota > Gammaproteobacteria > Burkholderiales > Burkholderiaceae_D > Rugamonas. The sequence goes on from NZ_LMDJ01000009.1 coordinate 25,888, forward strand.
ACCGGGTCAGCCTGGACAATATCGAGCGCCTGCCGATCGGCGTGTCCAACACCAATATGATGGTGCCGCTGGACCAGATCGCCCGCGTCACCATGGGCAAGGGCCCATCGACCATCCGCCACAAGAACGGCAAGCGCACCATTTCGGTGTCGGCCAACGTGGAAGGCCGCGCGCACGGCGAAGTCATTTCGGACGCGATGAAGCTGGCCAAGTCGCTGGACTACCCGCCCGGTTTCGGCCTGGCCGTGGGCGGCTCCGGCAAGGACCAGCAGGAAGTGTTCACCCAGATGGGCATTTCGCTGGTGGCGGGTATCGGCCTGATGTACCTGGTGCTGGTGATGCAGTTCGGTTCCTTCACGGCGCCGGGCGCAGTGATGCTGTCCTTGCCGCTGTCGCTGATCGGCGTGGTGGTGGGCCTGCTGCTGACCGGCGGCACCCTGAACCTGATGAGCTTTATCGGCGTCATCATGCTGATGGGCCTGGTGGCCAAGAACGCCATCCTGCTGCTGGATGCGGCGCGCAAGCGGGAAGAGGAAGGCTATGGCCGCGAGGATGCGCTGATGTATGCCGGCCGCATGCGGCTGCGTCCTATCCTGATGACGACCTTTGCGCTGATCGCCGGCATGATGCCGGTGGCCATCGGCATGGGCGAGGGCGGCGAGTTCTACCGCCCCATGGCGATCGCCATCATCGGCGGCACCATTACCTCCACCTTCCTGACCCTGCTGGTGGTGCCGACCTTCTACGACAGCATCGAGATCGCCCGCGACCGCATGGTGGCCAAGTTCCACCGCCGCGATGCGCGCTGGGGCTCGGCGCTGGCCTTCTTGCTGACCTTCGTCGAGGCGCTGCTGACGCTGGTGTTCGTGCGCCTGGTGTACCGCCTGCTGAAATGGGTGGTGCTGAAGCTGACCGGCCGCGGCGGCGCCAGCCTGAAACCCGCCGCCTGATCCGCCCGCCCGGGCGCCGCGCTGAAAAGGACCCTCCGGGGTCCTTTTTTTATCGGTTTAGTAACTCAAGGCAACTGCTTCATAAATGTAGTATGCTACGCCCCCGCCTGGCGCCGGCGATCCGCCGCCGGGATAACACATAGCAAACGACATCGCACTGCTCCTTGAGACTGACATTGAAACCTGACTACCTGCCCCTGATCGTGGCCGCCGCGCTGGCCGCCATGTCCACCTCCGCCGCCGCTTCCGGCTACCGTTTCGGTTCCCAGAGCGTGGCCGCGCAAGGCACCGCCGACGCCAACGCGGCCGAAGCGGCCGACGCCAGCACGCTGTTCTACAACCCGGCCGGCATGAGCCGCCTGCAGGGCCAGCACTTCAGCGCCGGCACCACCGCCGTGGTGCCGCACTCGACCTACACCGACACTGGCTCCAAGCGCTTCACCGGCACCGCCACCGGCGGCGCCGCCACCGACGAGTACGCGCCGGACTTCGTGGTGGCTCCTTCGCTGTACTACACCAAGCAGATCAACAGCCAGTGGACCGCCGGCATGGGCCTGTTCGTGCCTTACGGCACCAAGCTGAACTACGGCGACAACTGGCACGGCCGTTACGCGCTGACCAATATCAAGCTGGAAGCCATCGCGCTGAACCCGTCCGCCTCGTTCAAGCTGAATGAGCGGCATTCCTTCGGCTTCGGTGCGACCGCCGAGTTCATGAAGGCCGAGCTGGGCCAGGCGGTGGACGTGCCGGGCACCGTGGCCGCGCTGGCGGGCACGCCCAACAGCGCCGCGCTGGTGCGCCAGATCGTGGCGCTGGGCGGCAATCCGGCCGCGCTGGCGGCGGTGAAGGACGGCCGTGGCGAGAACGACGGCAAGGACTGGGGCTTCGGTTTCAACCTGGGCTATATGTTCCAGCTGAACCAGGACACCCGCTTCGGCATGTCCTACCGCTCGCCCATCTCGCACAAGCTGAAGGGCTCGACGGTATGGGACTTTTCCCGCGTGACAAGCGACCAGGTGGTGAACAAGGTGCTGGCGGCCAGCTCGCGCAAGGTAAATTCGGCGGCCCTGGTGGCGCTGCGCACGCCGGAAACGCTGTCGCTGAACGGCTTCCACCAGATCAACGCGCGCTGGGCCGCCATGGGCGACGTGACCTGGACCCGCCACTCGCGCCTGGGCGACCTGCACATCGAGTTCCCCGGCACGGACGAGGGCGACGAAGTGATACGCCAGCAGTGGAAGAACACGGTGCGCGTGTCGCTGGGCGCGAACTATCAGTTCGACGACAAGCTGACCCTGCGCGGCGGCATCGCGCACGACCAGACGCCGGTAAACGGCGACCAGCTGCGTCATCCGGCACTGCCGGACAGCGACCGCAACCAGTTGTCCTTCGGCGCCAACTACACGCTGTCGCCGCGTGCGTCGATCGACCTGGCCTACAGCTACCTGCACTTCAAGGATGCCCATGCCGACTACCGCAACAACTGCTCGCCGCTGACGGCTGCTTGCACCGGTAACGGTGAAACCACGCGCGGCACCTACCAGACCCGTTTGCAACTGCTGGGCGTGGCGTTCAACTACCGGTACTAAGCAGTTTTAACCGGTGCCCGGCCCCGTGGGCGCAAAGAGGCAGGCTGTCCCGCGAGGGCAGCCTGCTTTGTTGTTTGTTGTTGTGCTTATTGCTTGGGCGGCTGCGTATCCTTGTTGGTGCCGCTGCCGGTGGTGCCCGAGGTGCCGGACGTGCCGCTGGATGGCGGCGTGGTTGGCGTAGCGCTTGGATCGGTCGGCGTGGCCGGTGCCGGCGTGGTGGTGTCGGGCGCCGGAGTTGGCGTGGGCGTGGCGGCCGGCGGGGTGGTGGCGGCCGGCGTGGCCGGCGCGGTAGTGTCGGTGGCGCCGGTGCTGGTACCGGTGTCGGCGGCGCGGTCCTTGCAGCCCGCCAGGGTGGCGGTGGCGAGTACTGCGCTCAACAGCAGCGTGGTGCTTAGTGCTTTCATGATCTTTCCTTTCACGGTGAGTAAGTCAACTTGCCTATGGAAATGCTCGCCAGAATAAGTCCTATCGTTTGCCTGCTTGTTGTTTGCCGGCTATTAGAGTCCTTTGCGGTGCGAAGGTTCCGCTCGTCGCTTGCGTTTTCAGGCCGGCGCCAGCGTACGCAGCAGCGCCGGCACTTCGGCCGAGATTTCGCGCGCCAAGTAGCCCAGCGTGCCATAGCGCAGCGCCAGCTGGTCGCCGGCCGCTGCGTGCAGCGCCACGCCCCATGCGGCCGCCTGTTCCAGTGCGCAGCCGCGCGCTGCCAGGCCGGCAATGATGCCGGCCAGCGCGTCGCCCGAGCCCGAGATGGCCAGGCCGATGTTGCCGCCCTCGTGTTCCCACAGCTCGCCGCCGGGGGCGGCGATCACGGTCAGCGGCCCCTTCAGCGCCACCACCGCGTTCCAGCGTGCCGCGTAGCGCAGCGCCATGCCGTGCGGCTCGGCCTGCACCGCCTGCCGGGATTGCCCGCACAGGTGGGCCAGTTCGCCTGCGTGCGGCGTCAGCAGCACCGCCTCGTCGAAGCGGAAGTGCTCGCTGTCCACCGGCTCGGCCAGCAAGTGCGGTTCGGCCGGCGGGCGCAGCAGCTCCATGGCTCCCGCATCGAGGATGATCTTGCAGCCCGCGAAGCGCGGCAGCAAGGCGCGCACCAGCTCCGTGCTGGCGGCCTCGTCCTGCATGCCGGGTCCGGCCAGCAGCGCATCGACCTTGGGGGCCAGTTCGCCCAGCTTGCGCGCGGCCTCGATGGAAAAGCCGCCGCCGGCCGTTTCCGCCAGCGCGATCACGCGCGCTTCGGGCAACGCGGCCGCCACGTGCGGCGCGGTGCTGGCGGCCGTGGCCAGGGTCAGCTTGCCGGCGCCCGCGCGCAGCGCCGCCGTGGCCGCCAGCAGGGCCGCACCCGGCATTTCGCGCGAGCCGGCCACCACCAGCACGTGGCCGCGCAATTCCTTGTCGCTGTCGAAGTTGGGCAGCGGCAGCGGCCATTCGCGCAAGGTGCGCAGGCTGATATCGATGGCGTAGGTCTTGTTGCTGGGCATGGCGGTCAGGATTTGGGAGCGGCCGGCATGTCCGGCTTGGCGGTGACCGGCGTGCCGGTCTGTTCCAGCGGCGCCACGAAGTTGGCGCCCTGTAGCACCAGCTTGCCGCGCTTGCCGGCCGCCGGATCGAAGACATATGAGGTGACGCCGCAGTTGGGCACGTCGGCCTCGCGGTCCACCGCCAGGATTTCGGACTCGTCCATGCGCTCCAGCAGGTAGCGGAAGCAGTTGACGATGACCTGGTGGCCGACGATGAGCACGCGGTCGCCCCGGTACTCGCGGGTGATGGTGTCGAGCACGCTGCGCAGGCGCAGGATCACGTCGCACCAGCTTTCGCCGCCCGGCGGGCGGAAATAGAACTTGCCCACGTGCTTGCGCTGCTCGGCCAGTTCGGGGAATTTGTCGGCAATGCCCAGCGGCGTGAGCCGGTCCAGGATGCCGAACTCCTTCTCGCGCAGGCGCTCGTCGGCAATCACCGTCAGGCGCTCGCGGCCCAGCTGTTCGATGACGGCGGCGGCGGTGCCGGCCGCGCGCACATAAGGGGAATGCAGCACCACGTCGGGCTGCTGCGCGGCGGGCAGGGCGCCGAACCAGGCCGCCAACGCGCGCGCCTGGCGTTCACCCAGCTCGGACAGGGGCACGTCGACGTCGCGGTGGGCGATATCGATCAAAAACTGCGAGGCCGCCTCGGCCGCCTCGCGCGCCACGTTGCCCGCGCTCTGGCCATGCCGCACGAGCCACAGTTGCTGGGGCCACTTTTGTTCCATGCCGGCTGCTCCATTCGAGAAGAAGTCCGGCCCATGCTAGTCGAATTTACAAAAGTGTGTCGCGAGGATGCTTAGGCTGCTTTACTTTCCTGTTCCGTTTCGCCGTCCTCGCCCAGCTCGGCGTCGGCGTTGAACACGGCCATATCGGTTTCGCCCAGCGCGCGGCTGGTGAGGGTGCCGGCCATGATGGAGCCGCTCACGTTGAGCGCGGTGCGGCCCATGTCGATCAGCGGCTCGATGGAAATCAGCAGCCCGGCCAGCGCCACCGGCAGGTTCATCGACGATAGCACGATCAGGGCGGCGAACGTGGCGCCGCCGCCCACCCCGGCCACGCCTACCGACCCGACCGCGATGATGGCCAGCAAGGGCACGATGAAGCCGGCCGTAAACGGGTCGATGCCCACGGTGGGGGCGATCATCACCGCCAGCATGGCCGGGTAGATGCCGGCGCAGCCGTTCTGGCCTATGGTGGCGCCGAAGGAGGCGGCGAAGTTGGCGATGCCTTCCGGCGTGCCGAGGCGGCGCGTCTGGGTCTGCACGCTCATCGGGATGGAGCCGGCGCTGGTGCGCGAGGTGAAGGCGAAGGCCAGCACCGGGAAAATCTTCTGCACGTAGCGCAGCGGGTGCAGGCCGGCCGCCGCCACCAGCGCCAGGTGCACGCAGAACATCAGGATCAGCGCGCTGTACGAGGCCAGCACGAAGCCGATCAGGTTGAGGATGTCCGCATAGCTGGACACGGCCACCAGCCCGGCCATCAGCGCGAACACGCCGTACGGCGTCAGGCGCAGCACCAGGGTCACCATGCGCATCACGATGGCGTGCGCCACCTTGATGAAGTGGTCGAAGGAGGCGAACAGTTCCGGCTTCTTGTCGTGGATGCCGATGGCCGAGACGCCGACGAAGATGGCGAAAATGACCACCGCGATGGTGGAGGTCTTGCGCGCACCGGTCAGGTCGAGGAAGGGATTGGCGGGGATAAAGCTGATCAGCATGCTGGGCAGCGAAATGGCCTGGGCGTCGCCCAGTTTGCCCTGCAGGTAGGCGCCGCGCGCCGCCTCGGCCGCGTTGGCGGTCAGCCCCACCGCGCTCAGGTTGAACAGCTTGGCCATCAGGATGCCGATGCCGGCGGCCACGATGGTGGTGGCAATCAGGGTGCCGATGGTCAGCGCACTGATCTTGCCCAGCGAGGAGGCGTTCTTGAGCTTGAGTATGGCGCCGATGATGGAGACCATGATCAGCGGCATGATGATCATCTGCAGCAGCTTGACATAGCCGGTGCCGACGATGTCCAGGTACTCCGTGGTGGTCTTCAGTTCCGGATGGCCGGCGCCGTAGATGGCCTGGAGGGCGGCGCCCAGCAGCACACCCAGGCCGAGGCCGGTAAATACGCGCACGGTGAAGCTGGCGTGGCGGCTCTGCTGGCGATACATGAAGGCAAGCAGCGCCAGCGCTGCCGCGAGATTGAAAATTACATTGAATGCCATTCGCCGGCCCTGGACTTGTGGTGGTGGATAAACAGTTGCCGGGCCATTTTAAGGCAATTCCTACGCCGGTGTCAGACCTCTACCTTGTTGTACTTGAGCCAGCGCGCCATGGCGTCGTCGCGCACCGGGCCGGGCGGCTGCTCCTGCACGCTGAGCTGGGTTTGCAGCAGCCAGCGGAACAGCGCCTCTTGCGCCTTGAAGGCGGCGGCCGGCGCGTGGATGGTCAGGCAGACCAGCGCCTGCCGCGTCCACAGGCTGAGTACCATATAGTGGCTGACGTCGTCCACGCCCGGCAACGCACCCTGGTATTCGGTGGCCACGCCCTGCACCCGCATGCCCCAGTTCTCGCCTTCCAGGCGGTAGGGACGCTTGACCTGGCTCAGCCACGGCATTTCCTCGGCCACCTTGCGCAGGCGCAGTTCGTTCCAGTCGTGCACGGTCAGGCTGGTGTTGGCCACGCCGATGGCGGCCAGGTGGCTGCCGCTGGCAATGTCGAACAGCTGGTACACATGGCCGTCCACATTGTCGCACCAGCCCTGCGGCGCGTTCAGCACGATGCCGATGCCGGGGCTGGCGAAGCGCTTCAGGGGCAGGGCGCTGAAGTCCGGCGCCTCGGCTTCGATATGGCAGGCGCAGCCGCACTGCTCCAGCGCCCGGGTGAACTGCTGTGCGCTGTCCAGGTCGATGCCCTTTTTCACGATGGCGGACGGCGCCGCCAGCAGGGTGTGCATCTGCTGCACGCTGCGCTGGAACAGCGCGGCCAGGCGCGCCGCGACTTGCATGGCGTCTTGTCCCGGCTTGGCGCCGCGCGCGATGACGCGGTAGCGTGAAGGCAGGCCAGCTGCGGCCTGGTCGACGGAGTTTGGCATTGCAAATGGAATATTTAACAGAATTGCCGCAAGGATAAAATAAACAGGGGCGCGCAAAATGCACGCATTGTCACTTTCCCAAAAAAAGTTTGCGTGACGGGCGTCAGGACGGTGTGAGCCAGATATCGAAGCTGGTTTCGCCCTGGCCGGTGGCGGCCAGCTTGTGCGCGTAGCCGTGCCGGTTCAGCACTTCGCGCGCGAACAGCAGGCCTATGCCCTGGCCGCCCTTCTTGGTGGTGAAGAAGGGCGTAAACAGCTGGCTGGCGGGCACGCCGCCGAGGCGGTCGCCCGAGTCGATGATGCTCAGGCGCGCGCCGGCGCCGCCCCTGCCGTCTTCCGCTGCCAGCGACAGGTGCACGTGGCCGTCTGGCAGGCCGTGTTCCTGCATGGCTGCTGCCACCGCCTCCATGGCGTTCTTCACCAGGTTGAGCAGCGCCTGCTCCATCAGCTGGCTGTCCATCGGCAGCGCCGGCACCTGGTCGCGCCGTATCCAGGCCAGCTCGATGCCGCGGCTGCGGCACGGCTCGCGGTACAGGCTTACGATGTCGTCCAGGATGGCGCCAATGGCGGCCGGCCGCAGTTCGGGCGCAGGCATTTTTACCACGCGCGTGAAGCGCTCGATGAACTCGCCCAGCCGCACGTTGCGGCGCTTGACGGCCACGATGGCGGTGCTGAAGTCGTCGGCGTCGCGCTCGGCCAGCTGGCTGCGGTAGTACAGCAGCGACTCAAGCACCGAGCCGGTGGCGGCCACGGTGTTGTTCACTTCGTGGCCCAGCACCCGTATCATCTTGTCGTAGGTGGCGTGTTCGGAGTCGGCCAGTTCGGCGGTCAGCTCATCGATCAGCAGGAACTGGCGCGCAAAGCCGCGGTCATGGAAGTGACCGCGCTGGCCCCGGTAGCGCCGCCCGTCGGCATCGCTCAGCAGGCGGCTCGCGCCGAGCGGCAGCGCGTCGAGCTGCTCCAGCAGGCTGCGCGCCCGCGCCCGCGCGGCTGAGGTGGCGGCGACAGCGGCGCTGCCGGTAGCCGCAGCGCTGGTGGCATCGGCGCCGCCGTCCAGCCAGGCGCGCAATGGCTTGCCGAGCGGGGCGTCCAGGCCGAGCAAGGCGCCGGCGCTGGGGTTGATCAGGCTGATATGGCCGTCGAAGTCGAATACGACCACGGCACTGGGGGTTGCCTCCAGCAGGCGGTCCAGAAAGCCGCGTTGCTCGCCCAGGCGCAGGCGCTCCTGGTACAGCGCGTCCAGCATGCTGTTGAACAGGCCGACCAGTTCGCCCAGCTCGCCTTTTTCTTCTCGCCCGCCGGGCTGCGTGCGCAGGCGCGCCGCATAGTCCTGGTCCTGCAGCAGGCCCTGGAAGCGCTGCGTGTAGTCCAGCGGCTCGAGCGCCTGGCGGATCAGGCGCAGGCCCAGCAGCCAGCTGGCCAGCAGCAGCGCTTCCAGGCCGATAAACAGCAGCGGCTGGCTGCGGTAATGCAGCAGCACCGCAGCCAGCAGCAGTGCGTGCAGCGCCGCCAGGTAGAGCTGCAGGCGGCGCCGCAGGCTTAGCATGCCGGCGCTTTCATACCGTGCGCACCGGCGTGCGCGCTCGGATGGCCGCTCACGCGCGCTCCTGGCCCGGCAGCTGCGCTGCGCCGTCGCCGGGTGCGCCGCCCATGCCGTGCCGCTCCAGGCGGCGGTACAGCGCATTGCGGCTCAGCCCCAGCGCCTTGGATACGCGCGAGATATTGCCCTGATGCTGCTGCATCGCCTTTTCTATCATGTGGCGCTCCACCTGCTCCAGCGTCATGCCATCGACGCCCAGGCCCGGGCCGCGCCCGGTGGCCGTGTCGCGCTGCTCGGCATCGAGGAAGTCGGCTTGCGCCAGCTGGCGCTTGCCGGACAGCAGTATGGTGCGTTCCAGCGTCTGCTTGAGCTGGCGGATATTGCCCGGCCATGGCTGGGCGCTGAGCCAGTCCAGCGCGGACTGCGCCAGGCCGATCTCGGCCAGCCCGTAGCTGGCCGCCACCTCGGCCGCGATATGGCGCGCCAGCAGCGGTACATCGCTGCGGCGCTCGCGCAGCGGCGGCAGGCGCAGGGTGATCAGGTTGAGGCGGTAGTACAGGTCTTCGCGGAAGTCGCCGGCGGCCACTTGCTCGGCCAGTTCGCGGTTGGTGGCGGACACCACGCGGATGTCGGCCTGCTCGCTGCGGCTGGCGCCCACCGGCAGGTAGCGCTGGTCCTGCAGCACGCGCAGCAGCTTGACCTGGTCGGCGCGGTTCAGTTCGCCGATTTCGTCCATGAACAGGGTGCTGCCGTGCGCCGCCGCCACATGGCCCTTGCGGCCGGTCTTGGCGTCGGTGAAGGCGCCGCGCACGTGGCCGAACATCTCGCTCTCGAACAGCGAAGGGGTGATGGCGCCCATATTGATCTTCACGGCGGCGTGCGCGGCGCGCGGGCTGTTGCGGTGGATGGCGTCGGCGATCAGCTCCTTGCCGCTGCCGCTTTCGCCCAGGATCAGCACCGGCGCGCGCGTGGCCGCCACCTGGCCCACGGTGGCCAGCAGCTTGAGCAGGGCAGGGTGCTCGCCGACGATGCCGCGAAAGTCGAAATGCCGGTCCAGCGCGGCGCGCGTGGGGGCGGCCGAGGGCGGCGGCGCATTGCCGGCATGGCTGTCCAAAGTGGCGCGGATCAGCGCCACCAGTTGCGCGTTGTCCCAGGGCTTGGTGAAGAAGTTGGCCGCGCCCGCCTGCATGCCTTTCACGGCCAGCGCGATCGAACCCCAGGCGGTCATCAACAGCACCGGCAGGTCGGGATACTGCTGGCGGATGCGGCCCAGCAGTTCCAGGCCCTCCTCGCCACTGGTCTGCAGCGAGAAGTTCATGTCCTGCAGCACCAGGTCGAAGGGTTCGGCCGCCAGCAGTGCCAGCGCGCGGCGCGGCTCATCGCAGCTGTGCGGCGCCATGCCGGACTGCTTGAGCAGCAAGGCCAGCGATACCAGGACGGCACTGTCGTCATCGACGATGAGGATGCGGGGCTTGCGGGATGATTCCATTGGGGCCATTGAAGCTGGTTGTCCGTTACGGTTGGTCTACTCGTAGTGCAGCGCTTCGGTCGGGCTGAGGCGGCTGGCGCGCCAGCCAGGATACACCGAGCAAAGCAAGGATAGCAGATAGATAATGAGCATCGCCAGCCCCGCCGCCGCGAAAAAAACCTGCCAGTTCAGGCCCGCGCCCAACGCGCCGGTCAGCGGCAATTGCACCAGCAACGCCAGTCCGGCCAGCATGGCCACGCTGCTGAGCAAGAACTGTTCGGCGATGATCTGGCGGTAGATGTCGCCGGCGCTGGCGCCGATGGCGCGCCGCAGGCCGATCTCCGGGATGCGCCGCGTGGTGTTCTGCCACAGCACGCCGAACAGGCCGAAGGCCACCATCAGCAGCAGGAAGGCCGCCACCACCGACAGCACCAGCAGCGGCGCCATGTCCACCTTGTGCATGGCGCTGCGCAAATCGTCCAGCGGCGAGATGGCGAACTCCCAGCCGGGGCGCATGCCTTTCAGCTGCGCCTGCAACACCGCCTCGAAGCTGCGCGGGGTGCCGGCTTTCATGCGCAGCAGGATGGTCTGCGCACCGTGCATGGTGGCGTCCGGGCCGAAGCGCAGCAGCATGTAGGGGCGCGGCGTGGAGAACTCGCCCTGCTGGCGGAAGTCTTCCACCACTGCCCGCACCACGTAGCGGCTGGGAGTGCCGGAGTATTCGCTGCTCATGTATATCTTGCCGACGGCGCGCCCGGCAGCGTCCGGCCCGGGCGCCAGCTGTTCGGCGAACAGGCGGTTGATCACGACCGGCGTGTCGGCCAGCCCGTCGTCTGCAGCCGAGTACCACGCGCCGGCCAGTGCCTGCATGCCGAGCACGGGAAAGAAAGCGTCGCTGGTTTCCATCATGCCGACGCGAACGGCGCGCGCATCCGGCGGCAGGCGGAAGGTGCTGCTCATGTTGGCGTGCTGAAACGGGGAGAAATTGCTGAAGGCGACGTCCTCCACTTGCGGCAGCGCGGCCAGCGTGCGCCTGAAATGGTCGCGCAGCTGGGCATCCCCTTTCATCGGCGGCGTGTCCCTGCTGGTCTTGATCGTCACCGACCACACGTTGCCTGGCTGGTAGCCGAGCGGCATCCGGTACAGCTGCCAGCTGCGCGCGCCGAAAGCGGCAATGGCGAACACCAGCACGAAGGCCAGCAGGATTTCCAGCGTCAGCATCAGGTTGCGCGACTTGCGCTTCCAGATCAGTTTCAGCAGATGGCGCAGCATCAGGCGGTTCCCTTCAGGGCATGGACAGGATCGAGGCGGGACATTTTCCAGGCCGGCACCACGCCGGACAGCAGGCCGAACACGGTGGTGACCAGCAGGCCGTAGCCGAACACGGTGAGGTTGAGCTGCACTTTCAGGTAGGGAATGATGGCGGACGCTTCCAGCCAGGCCAGCAAGCCCCAGGTGCACAGCAGGCTCAATCCGCCGCCGGCGAGGCACAGCAGTACATTCTCCAGCAGCAGCTGGCCGGCCAGCTGGGCGCTGGTGGCGCCGAAGGCCTTGCGCACGCCGATCTCGCCGCTGCGCTCCATGATGCGGCCCATGTTCAGGTTCACCAGGTTGAGCGCGGGCAGCAGCATGAACAGCAGCATCAGCACGGCGATCACCGCCAGCACAGTGGTGGCGCCGGAGTCCTCACTTTCGCTTTGCGTGAGCATGCGCGAGAACAGCTCCAGCTTGCTGTCGGCCCAGAAGTGCGCGGTAGCCCACGCCTTGGGGTCGTCGAACTGGAAGTTGCGCGCTGCGCGCATCACGTCCTGCTTGATCAGTGGCAGGCCGGCCTGGTCGCGCGCCATCAGCAGCGCGGTGAAATTGCCGAACTGCTGGTTGCGGTACTCCGTGGACGCGTAGGTGGTGTGCGGTACCCAGATATCGGAGAAGGCGTTCAAGTGCAGCTCGTCCTGCACCACGCCGACGACCTTGAACAGCTGGCCGCCAGTGCTGAGCGGCTGGCCCAGGGCCGACACGCCGGGGAACAGCTTGCGCGCGGTGGACGCGTTGATGACAGCCACCATGCGGCCCTGCGCCATGTCGTCCTCGTGCAGCACGCGCCCGGCCAGCAGCGTGAAGTCCAGGATCTGCCAGTACTCGGCATCGGTGCGGCGCAGCAGCAGTTCGCTGACGCGCTCACCCTGGTAGACCGACACCGTTTCCGGGCTCGTGACGGCCGACACCAGCTGCGCCGATTTGATCGGCTTGAGCGATTGTTCGATCAGCTTGAAGCCCAGCGGGCTGCGGCTCCTCTGCTGGTTGTCGGGGCCGCGCGCCTCGATCTTGTGCACTTGCAGATAGCGTCCGCTGCGGCCTTCCACGCCGCTGGGCTGGAAGGCGTTCTGCAGCAGCGCGGTTACCACCAGCAGCACCACCAGCGTGAGCACGATGCAGGCCAGGTTGATGGCGGTGAACAGTTTGCGCCGCATCAACACCTTGAAGGCGGTAAGCAGATAGTTGCGTAGCATGCGGTCCCCTTACGCCACCAGCTGGCCGTCGAACACGCGCACGATGCGATTGGCGCGCCGCGCTTCGGTTTCGTCGTGCGTCACCATCACCACCGTGGTGCCTTCGGCGTTCAGCTTGAGCAGGATGTCCATGACCTCGGCCCCCATCTTGCTATCCAGGTTGCCGGTCGGCTCGTCGGCCAGCAGCACTTGCGGGCGGCCCACAATGGCGCGCGCGAGCGCCACGCGCTGCTGCTGGCCGCCGGACAGTTGATTGGGGTAGTGTTCCATGCGCGCGCCCAGGCCCACCTTCTCCAGCGCCCCGCGCGCCAGGCGCTTGCGCTCGGCCGCCGTGACGCCGCTGCGGTAGAGCAGCGGCAGTTCCACGTTGTCGATCACGCGCAGGTCGGCAATCAGGTGGAAGCTCTGGAAGATGAAGCCGAAGGTGCGGTTGCGCAGCCGCGCCACTTCCTTGTCGCGGTAGGACTTCACCGGCGCGCCGCCGACGCGGATGGTGCCCGAGCCGGGCCGGTCCAGCAGGCCGATAAGATTGAGCAGGGTGCTCTTGCCGCAGCCGCTGGGACCCATGATGCAAACGAATTCGGCTTCCTTCACATGCAGGTCGATGTCCTTCAGCGCCAGGGTTTCCACCTTATCGGTCTGGTAGGTCTTGCTTACTTTTTCAAGCTGGATCATGGTCTTCCCTTATTCGACGCGGATGCTGTCGTGTTCCTGGTAGCGGCTGGTGTCGGAGATGATGACGCGCTCGCCAAGCTGGGCGCCGCCGGCGATCTCCACCGCCTTGCCGTCGCCGGCGCCGATGTCGAGCATGGTCTTGCGCGCGACGCCGCCGCGCAGCACGAACACGGCCTGGCGCCCCTTGCCGTTGAAGGCAGGTCCGCTGTCGGCCACCAGCACGTTGGCCTTCTGTTCGATGACGATGTTCACGTCCACGCGCAGCTTGTTGCGCAGCAGCGGGTGGCTGGGCTGTTCGAGCGCCACCAGCAGCTTGACGCTGCCGTTCTGGATTTCCGGCAGAATGGTATGCACGCGCCCCGCCAGCAGCTGCTTGCCTTGCTCCACGCGCACCGCCTGGCCGGGACTGAGCAGGCGCGTGTGGAAGTCCGACAGCGTGGCTTCCACGCGGTAGTTGGCCAGGTCGGACACCTTGGCCACCAGCTGGCCGACGGCGACCGCCGCACCTTCCTCGGCCGCGAGGGAAGTCAGCATGCCGGCGAAGGGCGCCCGCACCCGGGTTTGCGCCAGCAGGATCTGCTGCTGGTCCAGCTGCTTTTGCAGGATGGACTTCTGCAGCCGCGCGCCTTCGATGCCGCTGGCGGTGCTGCGGCGGTTGTCTTCGATCAGTTCCTTCTGCTGGCGCAGCTGCACCTCGATGCGCTGCACGTTCAGCTCCGCCGTCAGCATGTCCTCGCCGGACACCGCGCCAACCTTGCGCAGGGTGGCGTAGCGCTCGCGCTTGGCGCGCGTGCTTTGCAGGTCAAGCTCCAGCAGCTCGATGGCGCTGGCATACTGTTTGCGCTTCTGGTCCATCTCCAGCGTCAGGCCGAGGATGCGGTTGTCCTGCTGCGCGATCTGCTCCTGGATGGCGTCGATGGCAAGGCGCACGCTGCGGTCGTCCAGTTCCAGCAGCAGTTCATGCGCCGCGACCTGCTGTCCCAGCTTGGCGTGCACCTTGGCCACGCGGCTCTGGATCGGGCTGGGCACCAGTTCCTCGTGCTCGGGCACCACAATGCCGGAGGCGCTGACGGTGCTGGCGATGCTGCCGCGCCGGATCTCGGCCACGCTGATGTCGTTCCTGCTCACGCCGGGACTGGCCGCGCGGTTGATCCCCCACGCGGCTGCGCACACCAGCACGAGGGCGCCGATGCCGGCGGCCAGCGTGCGGCGCCGGCGGCGGTTGATGATGCGGGGATCGAGGGCAGTGTCCATGGCGGTGCGCGTTGCAAGAGATGCTGCTCCTGTTGCAAGGCCTGTGCCAGGACCGCGTGCGGGTGGTTTTTTGCCGTGATATCAAGGGCTTGGATGCGCTGCGGGCGTGCCGGGCGCGGCGCTACGGCCGGGACGATTGCCCGCCACAGGGCAGGACTGCCCGGAACCGGGCAGTCCCTTGCGGCTTTAGTTCAGCACCACGTTCCAGTTTTTCTCCACGCACCTGGCATAGTTGCCGGGAATGAGGGCGCTGTACGGGGTCTGGTAGCTCACCAGTTGGCACTGGTAGTCGCCGCCGCTGTTCCAGTTCTTTTCCCAATAGATGCTGTAGGCGGCGGAACTGGATGGGCCGAAGCGCTGCATGGTGGCGCAGGAGAGCTGCTCGCCCGCCGTGTTCCAGCCCAGGTCCGCCGCGAACTGCTGGTAGTAGTCGATGCGGTTCTGCGCCGCCGCCTTCTCCGTGCCGGTGCCGCATTCGGCGTTGATGATCATGATGGTGGTGGCGAAGTTGTTGCCGGCGCCCGCCGCCGCGTCGGCCGCATTCGGTATCCAGGTGCCGTCGATCACGTGCAGCATGGACGGCTTGGGCGGCTGCGGGTAGACGAAAAAGAAGGTCGCGGAAGCGAGGTTGAGCCAGGTCGATGCCACCAGGTCCGGGTCCTTCAGCAGCACGGACTGGTCGCCGTCGTGCATTACCTGCGAGAAGGGGCCGTAGTTGTAGTTGTAGGAGAGCTGCTTGGCGCCGCGTCCGAAATACTTCTTGTAGCTGCCATCGGCGTTTTTGCCGCAGGTCCAGACCGAGTTGAACACCGGGTCGGCGCATTCTGTGTTGTAGCCGCAGCCGGTGCCGGTTTCGTCGCAGCCCATCTCGCGCAAGTACTTCAGGCCCTGGCGCCACTGCGGCAGCGGGATGCTGGCGTTATGGTCGCCGGTTTCCTGGGCGAAGTGGGCGAACATGGTGGCCAGCGTGCGGCGGCAGATGTTGTCGGCGTTGCGGCTGTCGGTGTAGTCATCGCAGACGGCGGGGAACTTGGCCACCGCCTGCAGGAATCGGCGGTAGGTGTAGCTTGGCTCGCGCATGCCGAAGTAGAAGTCCCACCTGGCGGACGACAGCAGGCGCTCGACGCGCTTGACGTTGACCGGGTTCGCGGCGGCGCCGGGCGTGACCGCTTCCACGGCGGGGTTGTCCAGCGTGCGGATGCTGGCTTTCACCTTGCGGAAGAAGTCGTTGTTGGTGAGTTCGGCTTCGCGTGCTTCGGCCTGGGCTTTCGTGGGGATGCCGCCGGGCGGCGTGCCGGGGCCGGGATCCGGCCCCGGGTCGGTGGCCTCGGCGATGTATTTCCAGGGACCGTAGGTGTCGGCCGTGCTGGGGGCGCTGCCTTGGGTCCACCATTTGGCTTCGTATTGCTTGCCAAGGTGGATGGCGCACATGCCGGCGGTGTAAACCTGGGTGGTCGACCAGGTGGGGCAGGATGCGGCCGCGGCTGAGGTCGAGGCGGTGCCGGCCAGCAGGCGCCGGGCGGCGCCGGTTTGTGACGCGGTGTCGCTGCCGCCGCAGGCCGCGAGCAGGGCGGCAAGCAGCGGCGCATAAAATCGGATGGGCATGGTGTCTCCGTTGTTGTGATGCCGTACGGGACGGCGTTGGGCGCGCAGGCGGATCAGGCCGGAGGCCGTAACCCGCCATGAGCCGCAGCAGGCTTACTTGAGGACCACCGGCAGGTCCGGATATTCGTCAGCCAGCGCGTAGCGCACGCCGTTGACGGTGATGGTGTAGGCGGATGGCCCGGAAATCGGCAGCGTGTAGTTCAGGGTGAGCGATACGGACGCTCCCGGCGCCAGCGACTGCCATGCCGGTATGGTGAACTTGGCGCGGTTGAAGTTGGACTTGAAACCGCCGATATTGTTCGGCCCCGTGTAGCCGGCCTTGATCACTGCCAGCCCGTAGCCCGACTGGTCGCTCATGCTGGCCGGGGCCGACACCGGATAGTCGAACTCCACCACCGAGCCGCCCGGGATGGTGGCGGTGCTGTTGTTCGTCACTGTCATCACTGGATTGATCGGGTAGTTGCTGTCACCCAGCTTCCAGCCGCCCAGTTCGATGCTCACCTTGGCGCTGCTGGCCGGAATCACCGATTCGGCGCGCGCAGCGCCGTATGGGCCCGCTGCCTTGAAGGCGTTGTAGATATTGGTGGTCAGCGTGTAACCCATGAAGTACTCGCCCTGGCCGCCGCGCTTGGTGGCGTCCCACGCGTAGTCGCCCGCCAGCTCCCAGATCATGATGCCGCCGATGTTGTTGTCGATGACGTACTGGGTCTTGGCGGCCATCGACTGCGCCGTCTCGGTGGACAGGAACACCTTGCGGGTGGCGTTCCACAGCCATGGCGCGGCCATGGTGGCGCTGTAGTTCGGCACGTAGGTGCCGGTCAGCGTTTTCTCGGTCACGCCGTAGGCGTCCAGGTAGTCCGGCACGATGGCGTTCTGCAGGTTGAGCGCGTGCCACAGCGGGTTGCCGCCGCCGGGCACCGGCTGGCCGTTGCTGTCCAGGTCATGCCAGACATTGTCGATGCCGGTGGCGCCGCTGCCGCAGGTTTTCACGCCCGCGCAGGTGACCGTGTTGCTGACCAGCGGACTGGTGCCCCACAGGCCGCTGCTGCCGCCGGTGACGTCCTTCCAGCCGCGCGTGTAGTAGGGCACGCCGATATTGATGCGGCCGGCCTGCAGCGCACCACGGTAGTAGCGGTAGGCCCAGTCCACGTTCAGGTAGCCGATGCCGCCGTACTGGTAGGCGTTGCCGGCCTTGAGTTCGGCGTCGTTGCCGTCGTCGAACAGGGCGGCGTTGGGGCCGACGTACTGGTTCCAGCCGCCGTGCAGGTCATACGACATCAGGCTGGCATAGTCCAGGTACTTCAGGCCGGACAGGTTTTCCTCGCCGCGCAGTATCCACGCGGAGGCGGAGCCGGCGATGGTGAGCATGTAGTACTTCTGGTCCGCCACGGCGGCGTTGTCGAGCTTTTCGCGCACGGTCTTGAGCAGCACGTTGTAGCTCTTCATCAGGCCAGCCAGGCGCGGTTTCGATGCGCCGAAGTCGAGCGGGTTACCGGCTTCGTTATTGGTGGTGGGGTGCTCGTAGTCGATGTCGATGCCGTCGAAGAAGGTGTACTGGCGCAGGAAGGCGACCATGGAATCGGCCAGGGTGTTGATGCCTGCACTGTTCAGCGTACCGTCGACGTTGGTGGTGGCGGTGTAGAAGCCGCCGCTGCCCGCCCAGCCACCCACGGACAGCATGATCTTCACGCCAGGGTGCTTCTTCTTGTACTGCGCGAGCAGGTTGAAGTGGCCTTTGTAGGGCAGTGCCGGATCCATCGCGGCTGCCGGGTTGCCGGGCCAGGTCAGGCCGGTGTCCGGGTTGGCGGGGCCGCTGCCGATCTGCACCTTGTTGGCGCTGTCCACCGCCGCGAAGGCGTAGTTGACGTGGGTGATCTTGTCCCAAGGGATGTTGTTGACCAGGTAGGACGGCGTGCCGCCCCCGCCCGTACGCCAACTGGTGAAGTAGCCGACGATGCGGCGGTTCAGGCCATTGGCCAGCTTCTCGCGGCCGTTGGCATCGTAGACGCTGCAGTAGGGTACGTTGGTGACCGGCGAGGCGAGGCCGTCGGGGCGGCAGGCAACCGGTGTCGGCGTCGGTGTCGGCGTCGGTGTAGGTGTGGGCGTTGGCGTTGGCGTGGGCGTCGGGGTAGGCGTGGGCGTCGGCGTGGTTGCCTGCAGCTCCCATGGGCCCCACTGTTCGGCGCCGGGCACGTTGTTCTGGGTCCACCATTTCGCGTTGTAGGTCTTGCCTTGATAGGTGACGCAGGCGCCGGCGGTGTACACGCTGGCGGCCGCCCATTCGTCGCACGCTGCGGCGGCAACGCCGGCAGTGGCGCCGGCGAGTTTTTTTGCGGTGGGGGTGGTGGTGGTGTCGCCCGCGCCGCCGCAGGCCGCAAGGGCGCCGCTCAGCAGCATGAGCATCAGCATATTGGTTTTCATTGTGTCTCCGATTGTCGATTTAGAAATCGTGATGTTGTGGGTAGTTGCTGTAGAAGTCGTTGTCCCAGCGGAAGTTGGTGGCTGAGACGGTGATGGAGACGTCCAGCGCCTCCACGAAGTGCCACCAGCCCACCGGCAGGAACAGGATCTCGCCCGGCGCCAGCACGCAGTCCAGCACCGGCACGCAGGCCATGGCCGGGAAACGCTGCAGGTCGATGGCGCGGCCGTCCACCGGCGTGAAACAGTGCCGCTGGTTGTACAGCCGGGGCGTATCGCACGGCGCGATCAGGCGTACGCGTTTGCGGCCCGAGATCTGCACCATGAAGTTGTTGGTCAGATCGTGATGGAAGGGGGTGATGGTGCCCGCCGGACCCAGCCAGAAAAATCCCGCACGCTCGCCTGTCAGGTAGTCGGGCAAGGCGGGGACGTCGGCCCACAGTTCGTGCAGCGCCTGGCGGTTCTGCGTGTCGTTGTTGGCCGTCATGTAGAAGTCGTTGGTCACGCCGCTACTGCGTACCAGCGCCGCGTACTCGCCGAAAGGCATGCGACGCTTGTGCGCGAGGCTGTTCATTTCGTAGTCCGGATCCGCATTGCGGCCGAACTGTACTTCCACCTCGCGGTCCGCGAAGCGTTCGCCCAGCGTGTCCACTGTCCACTCAGCGCGCGCAACGCTGCCGTCCAGCATGCCGGTGATGATGACGGGACGGTTGAGGCTGTAGTGCTGGTGCAGGAAGTCCTCCGTCGACAGGCGCTCGCGGCGCGGGATCTGCGCGGCCTCGGACGCCAGGCGGTTCAGCTGCGACTGGATGCCCAACACCCAGTCGCGCTTGGCGAGACGGTTGTGCAGGCGCTGTACGCCTTGCAGGTAGGGGCTGCGCAGCGCGGCCTGGATCTCCGCGTGCGCATCGCGCGCAATGACGCCGGACTTGACCAGGATGCCGGCCAGCGTGTCCGGGTGGCTGCCGAGGATGAGGTTCTCGGCGATCCAGCATTTCCATTCATCGCTGATGCCGGCGGTTCGGACGACTGCCCGTGTCATTGCGCGCGTCTTCATGGGCTTACCGTCCTTTCCACACTTCGCTGGTCAGGGCGCCGCTGGCGTCGCCGTCCAGCTCCCAGGAGAAGGCGCCGCGCAGGCCCTCGTCCCGCACGTACTTCATCTTGGTGCCGATGACGGCCGGGTCGTCGTAGCTCCACCATTCGCCGGTGCCGGTGTACAGGAACAGCTGCTTGGTGGCCGGGTGCGTCCAGCGCTGGCCTGCCTTGGCGATCAGCACTTTGTAGTCCTCGATGCCGGTCTCGTAGGCGCCGGGTGCACCGCCGGTAGCGGACTGGTACAGGCCATTGCCGTTCGGGCCCGCCGTGACGCCTTTCCAGCCGCGTCCGTAGAACGGCACGCCGAGCAGGATCTTATTCTTCGGCATGCCGGCCGCCACCAGGGCAGTGATGGCATCGTGCGCGTTGTATTTGGCGACGTTGCCGGTCGATGGATCGGCGGGATCGTGGTATAGCGCGGCGTGGAAGTTGGTGCTACTTTCCCACGCGCCGTGGAAGTCATAGGTCATCAGGTTGATCCAGTCCATGTACGGGCCGTACAGGGCGGGTTCGGTCTGCGCGATCTTGTCCGCACCGGCCCCCACGGCGGCGGTCAGCGGGTAGCGCTTGCCGTCGATGGCGCCTTGCGCGTCAAGCTGGGCGCGGAACTCGGCCATCAGCAAGGTGAAGTTGTGCTTGTCGTTCACCGTGTCGACCGTGTTGTAGGGCTGGCCGCCGCCGCCCGGGTATTCCCAGTCGATGTCGATGCCGTCGAACACGCCCTTGGCGGAGCCGGGACCGCCGCGTCCGTCCTGTACCGGCAGGTCGCCGGCGATGAACATCTTCACGCAGGACTTGGCCAGCTGCTTGCGCAGTGCGTCGGTCTTGGCTGCTGCCGAGAAGAACTTGGACCAGCTCCAGCCGCCCAGCGAGATGAACACCTTCAGGTTGGGATGCTGCGCCTTGAGCAGCTTCAGTTGCAGGAAGTTGCCGGACAGCGGGGCATCCCACGGCACCGGCTGGCCGTTGACGGTGCGGGCAGGCTGGCGCTGGTAGTCGGCATAGGCGTCGCCGCCTGTGCCGGCCGCAGGCGAGGTGGGGTTCTCGTTGCCGGTTTCGGCGCGCGTCACCATGTCGCACTCGTAGCCGCCGTTCTTCTGGTAGACGTTGCCGAAAGCGTAATTGATGAAGGTGAGCTGGTCGGCGATGCTGGTCTGGACGCCGTTGACCGGGGTCTTGGTGGTGTGGATGTCGGCCACTTCGTAGCCGCGCCCGTACACGCCCCACTGCGCGAAGTAGGAGCCGATTTCACGGCCGTTCGGGGTGGGAGTAGGGGTGGGAGTAGGCGTTGGCGTCGGAGTCGGAGTCGGAGTCGGGGTGGGGGTGGGCGTCGGCGTAGGGGTGGGTGTCGGGGTCGGGGTCGGCGTGCTGGCCTGCAGTTCCCATGGGCCCCACTGCTCGGTGCCCGGCACATTATTCTGGGTCCACCATTTGGCTTTGTAAGTGGCGCCGTTGTGCGTGACGCACATGCCCACGGTATAGACCGCCCCGGCGTCCCAGGCGGGGCAGCCGGTGTCCGCCGCCGCCATCGCGAGCAGGCGCATGGCCTGCGGTTGTGCTGTAGTGTTGCTGCCGTCGCCGCCGCAAGCGGCGAGTACGCCGCCCAGCAGGCCGGCCAGCAGGTGATTCGCCTTGATCGCGCTTCCCATACATGCTCCTTGGTCTAGGTATTATTTCTGGATTTGTCTCCGGCTTTTGTTGCTAAGCCAGGAACCAGAATGCGAGCATGAAAAGTGGTAGTCAAGTGGTTTTAAAAATTACTGCCAATCTAAGACCAGTAGTGGATTCGCAATAGAAAGCGGATCATCCCCGCCATCGCTTAAAAGGGCGAAATGCCATAGCACAGCAACAGAATGTCTCAAATGAGACATTCTGTTATTTCATGCGTACCAGTTGGTATTGGATTTAAAGTGGTATGGCAGCGCGCGGAAGTGCCACGGTCAAAGTGGTGCGGTTATGGGCGTCGTCGGTGGCCATGGCTATGCTCCCGCCTTGCGCTTTGGCGAGCAGCCTGGCCGAATAGGTGCCGATGCCGCTGCCGCCGGTTTTGCCATAGGAAGCGTAGCGCTCGAAGAAGCGTTCCCTTATGGCGGGCGGTACGGCGCCGCTGTTTTCAACCGTGACCGTCAGCGGCATGGCGTCGTGCAGGGTGATGCGCACTTGCCCGTCCGGCGCGGCTGCCGCAGCCTCGCAGGCGTTCTTCACCAGGTTGTGGAAGATGGCCTGGCACAGCGTGCCGTCGGCATGTGCATGCCCGGCACTTGCCGGGGCGTCCACGGCGATGGATACGCCGCTGCCCGCGCAGGCGGCGCCCGTGGCATGCGCCACCTTGTGCAGCAATGCGGACAGGTCGACCGGCTCCGCCACCAGCTGGAAAGTGCCGGTCTCGATCATGAACAGGTCGGCCGAGAGCCTGACGGTGTCCAGCGCCTGTTGGGCTGTGGCGGCGATGAGCTGCGCCTGGTGCGCCGGGCTGGCGGCCGATGCCGACGCCGATGCGGGCGCGCCGTCGAGCTGCTGCGCCAGCTGCTGGGCCATGCCGAGCACGCCGGCCAGCGGTCCCTTGATGTCGTGCCGCAGCATGCGTTCCACGTCTTCCCGCAGGCGGGCCGTCTCCAGCAGCGCGTCGTACTCGGCCTGCCGTTGCAAGTGCACGGCGATGTAGCGCATGAAGTTGTGCACGCGTAGTTGCAGGATGTCCGGGTCCACCGGCTTGCTGACGAAGTCGACCGCGCCCAGCGTCAGGCCGCGCCGCCGTGCCGCCTCGTCGGTGAGGGCGGTGACGAAGATGATGGGGATGTGGGCGCTGGCCGGATGCTCCCGCAGGCGCTGCGCCACTTCGAAGCCGTCCATGCCCGGCATCATCACGTCCAGCAGCACCAGGTCGGGCGGATTGTCGGACGTGCACATGGCCAGCGCCTTGGGACCGTTGTGCGCCACGCGCACACGGTACTGGCCTTCGAACAGGTCGGCGATCAGGCGCAGGTTTTCCGGCGTATCGTCCACCACCAGCAGCGTGGGCTGTGGCGCTGCAGCCGCAGTTCCCGCCGCTTGCCGCGCCGCCTCCGGTGGCGCCGTGCCGGGTGCGCGCACCCGGCGGCTCAAGGCGCCGGCGATCTTGTCTTCCAGCCGCTGGCGCGTGTACGGCTTGACCAGCAGGTCGGACACGCCGCTGCCGATGGCTTGCGCTATGCGCTCCCGGTCCGCGTCGGCCGTCACCATCACCATGGGGATGTGGGCCAGCCTGGCGTCTGCGCGGATGTGGCGCAGCAGCGCCAGGCCGTCCATCAATGGCATGTTCCAGTCCGACAGCACCAGGTCGATGGGGCGGCTTTGCAGCAGGCGCAAGGCGTCCGCGCCATTGCCGGCGGTATGCACGTCGAGCGCGCCCAATGCGCGCAGCTGGTTGGCCGTGATCTGGCACATGGCGGGGACGTCGTCCACCACCAGGAAGTTGAGTTTTTCGTAGTTCATTGCG
Organism: Massilia sp. Root351; assembly: GCF_001425045.1. GTDB lineage: Bacteria > Pseudomonadota > Gammaproteobacteria > Burkholderiales > Burkholderiaceae_D > Rugamonas. The sequence goes on from NZ_LMDJ01000009.1 coordinate 49,068, forward strand.
CGTGCAGTTTCAGGTCTTCATCGCTGTCGAGGTAGCGTTCGGCAATGGCTTTGCATTCGGCTTCCAGCGCCACGAAGGCGTCCAGGATGTCGGGGTCGAAGTGGCTGCCGCGTCCTTCGCGGATCAGCGCCACGGCTTTCGCGTGCGGCATCGGCTCCTTGTAGACGCGGCGTGAAATCAGCGCGTCGTACACGTCGGCTATTGCCATCAGGCGCGCCGACAGGGGAATGGCGTCGCCCGCCAGGCCTTCGGGGTAGCCGCTGCCGTCCCATTTTTCCTGGTGCGAGTAGGCGATCTCCTTGGCGCAGCTGAGGAAAGGCACTTCCACGCCCAGCCGCTGCTCGGCGTGAACGATGGCGTCGCGCCCCAGCGCGCAGTGGGTCTTCATGATTTCCCATTCGTCCGGTTCGAAGCGGCCAGGCTTGAGCAGGATGCGGTCGGGGATGCCGACCTTGCCGATGTCGTGCAGCGGCGCGGACTTGAACAGCACCTCGATGTAGGCCGGCGTGAGTTCGGCGGCGAAGCGCGGGTGGTGCTGCAGGTGGTCGGCCAGCAGCTTCACGTACCACTGCGTGCGCAGGATGTGGTTGCCGGTGTCGTTGTCGCGCGTTTCCGCCAGCGAGGCCATGGTGAGAATGGTGACGTCCTGCACCGCGCGCACTTCGTCGGTGCGGCGCGCCACTTCCTTTTCGAGGTAGTCGTTCTTGTCGCGCAGGAAGTCGGCGGAGGCCTTCAGCGTCAGGTGCGTGCGCACGCGCGCCAGCACGATGGGCGGGCTGACCGGCTTGGTGATGTAGTCCACCGCGCCCAGCTTGAAGCCATGCTGTTCGTCCTTCACTTCGGATTTCGCCGTGAGGAAAATAACCGGGATGGCGGCCGTGCGCGGGTCCGCCTTCAACTGGCGGCACACTTCGTAGCCGTCCATCTCCGGCATCATGATGTCGAGCAGGATCAGGTCGGGCGGGACGTCGCCCTGGGCGATCTTCAGTGCCCGTGCGCCGCCTGGCGCCACCTTGACGGTGTAGTCGGCCGACAGCAGTCCGCTCATCAGGGACAGGTTGTCCGGGGTGTCGTCCACTACCAGGACCACGGGCTTGCGGGTAAAACCGGGAGGATAGCTCATGTTTGCACTTCTTCCAGAACGGCGAGCGCCGTCTCAAAGTCGAATTGGCCGATCGCTTGCTGAAGGCGGCGGATGTGGTCGGGATAGGCGCTGGCCAGCAGCGCCTGGTGTTCCATCAGTACTTTTTCGGCCTGGGCGTCGTCGTCGGACAGCAGGCGCACCAGCTGGGCACGGACGTCGTCGCGCAGAGCGGTATCGACCGTCACCGCTGCTGCGGCGCCGCACGCCTCGGCGGGCAGGGCCGCGTTGATGGCTGCCACTTGCTGGTCGAGCGCGAGCGCGGCGGCGTCCAGCGCGGCGTTCAATGCGTGGCGGCTGGCGGCGTCCCCGCCGCCGAACGCGGCAGCGCCGCAGGCTCTCTCCAGTTCGGCGGCCGCGTCCTGCAAGCCGTCCGCGCCAATGTTGCCTGCCAGGCCTTTGAGCGTGTGGGCCAGGCGTTCTGCCGTGCCGTGGTCGCCGGCATCGGCAGCGATGGCGATCTGTGCGGCGGCGCCGGACTGGTTGGCGACGAAGCCGCGCAGCATGGCCAGGTAGCGCGGCCTTTTTCCCAGCACGCGGCGCAGGCCGGCCTGCATGTCCAGGCCGGAGATGGTGGCGGGCAGCCCGCAGTCATCGCCGGCTTGCGCGCCGTTGCCCTGGTCCGCGCCCTGGAGCGCGCCATGGCCGCCAGCTGCGGCTGTCCCGGCCGACGCGGCATGGCGCGGCGGTATCCAGCGCAGCAGCGCGCGCCACAGCTCGTCCGGTTCGATCGGCTTGCTGACGAAATCCACCATGCCGGCCGCCAGGCATTGTTCACGGTCGCTGTCCATGGCGTTGGCGGTCATGGCGACGATGGGCAGCTGCGCCAGTTCCGGCATGGCGCGCAGCCGGCGGGTCGCTTCCAGGCCGTCCATCTCCGGCATCTGCATGTCCATCAGCACGATGTCGTAGCGCTTCCCGCCTGCCATCTGCAGCACTTCCAGTCCGGTTGCGGCCACCTCCACCAGCAGCCCGGCGTCCTGCAGCAACTCGGTGGCAACCTGCTGGTTCAGCGCATTGTCTTCGGCCAGCAGCACCCGCGCGCCGCCTATCGCCGCCAGCGCGCCGGACATGGATTCGTACAGCGGCGCGCGCGCGGCGCGCAGCGCATATTCCGGATCGTCCTCGTAATCGCCGCCCAGCAGGCGGATCAGGGTGTTCAGCAGCACCGATGGATTGACCGGCTTGACCAGCACGTCCTCGATGCCGGCCGCGCGCGCCTGCGCCAGCACTTCCTCGCGGCCGAAGGCGGTCACCATCGCCAGGCGCGGCGGACGCTCCAGCTTCAGTTCCCGCGCCAGCGCCTGCAGCGCGGCGGCGGTTTCGGCGCCGTTCATGCCCGGCATCTGCCAGTCCAGCAGCACCACGTCGAACGCTTCCGGTGTGCCGGCCGCCGCCCGCACGCGCTGCAGCGCCTCCTCGCCCGACGCCGCCGCGCCGGCTTCAAAGCGCATCGACGCCAGCATGCCGGTTTGCACCGCGCGCGCGTTCTGGTTGTCGTCCACCACCAGGATGCGGCGGCCGCGCAGGTCCGGATGCGGCAGCAGCACCCGGCGCGACGCTTCGCCTATCGCCAGGCTGGCCGTGAACCAGAAGGTGGAGCCCTTGCCATATTCGCTTTCCACGCCCACCGCGCCGCCCATCAGCTCGGCCAGTTTCTTGGAAATGGCCAGCCCCAGGCCGGTGCCGCCGTACTTGCGGGTGGTGGAGGAATCGGCCTGCTGGAAACTCTGGAACAGCTGCGCCATTTGCTGCTGCGTCAGGCCGATGCCGGTGTCGCGCACGGCGAAGCGCAGCAACGCCTTGCCGTCGCCGCTGGCCTGCACCCGCACCATGATGTCCACTTCGCCGCGCTCGGTGAACTTGACGGCGTTGTTGGCGTAGTTGATCAGGATCTGGCCCAGCCGCAGCGGGTCGCCCACCAGGCTGTCCGGCACGTCGCTGGCGACGTCGAACACCAGTTCCAGGCCCTTGGCGTTGACCTTGTCGGCGATCACCGTGGCCACGTTTTCCAGCACCTGGTTCAATTCGAAAGCGGTGTGCTCGACCTGCAGCTTGTCGGCTTCGATCTTGGAGAAGTCCAGGATGTCGTTGATGATGCCCAGCAGGTGCTGGCCGGCGCGCTGTATTTTCTGCACGTAGTCGTGCTGGCGCGGCGTCAGGCCGGTCTTCAGCGCCAGGTGGCTCATGCCGATGATGGCGTTCATCGGGGTGCGGATTTCATGGCTCATATTGGCCAGGAACATGGATTTGCTGCGGGTGGCGTCTTCCGCCGCCTGCTTGGCTGCGCCCAGCGCCTGCGTGGCATTGTGTTCGGCGGTGATGTCGGCCAGGTAGCCGTTCCAGACGTCGCTGCCGTCGGGCTGGTGCGCACAGGTGCAGTGCAGCTCGACCCAGCGTGTGCCCGCGGCGCCGGCATGGCCGCCGAAGGCCAGCCTGCGGTGCAGCGGCCGCTGGTGCAGTGCCGCTTCGGCCACCTGCGCCAGCAGTCCGCCGTGGCCGGCTTCGCCGTCCGGGTCCAGCAGCGAAAACAGCAGGCTGCCGTTGCCCAGCACGTCGTTCGGCTGCAAGCCCGTGATGGCGGTGATGGCGGGACTCATGAAGTTGAACACCGGCCTGCCGTCCACGCCGACGCGGAACTGGTACACCGCCACCGGCAGGTTGTTGGTAATTTCACGCATGCGCTGCTCGTTGTCGAAGCGCAGCCGGCGCGTCGCTTCCTGCTGGCGCTGGCGGCCCGTGACCACCAGCGCCAGCAGCCAGACGGCCAGCAGCGCGCCGGCTGCCACGGCCACATCGCGCCACAGCGGCAGCCACGCGCTGCGGTCCTGCAGCCGCACCACGCGCCACGGGTTGCCGCTGTCGTCCGGCCAGTTCAGCGGGGCCGAGGCCACTGCATGGAAAGCGCCGTTCAGCCACGCCGCTTTGCCTTCGACGCTGAAGTGCAAGTGCTCCGGACCGTCGTCGTCGAACAGGCTGCCGAACTGCTTGCCGCGCACCAGGTCCTCGCGCCGCTCCACGCTCACCTGGCCGGCCAGCTTGAGCAGCCAGGCCGCGCGGTTGCTGGCGAACACCACGCCGTCCGGCGACAGCAGCAGCACCGGGTCGGCGGTGCGTTCCAGCAGGCGATCGATATCGGCCACCGGCATCTTGATGGCATAGGCGCCGGTGATCGGCGTGTCGCGGCTGTTGCCGCCGTGGACCGGGGCCGCGAAGTACAGGCCGCGCTCGCGCGAGGTGCCGCCGATGGCCGGGTAGACCGTGGCTTGCCCGGCCAGCGCGCGCCGCACGTAGGGCCGGAACGCCAGGTTGCGGCCCAGGCCGGAGGCCTTGCCTTCCTTGTTCAGATAAGCCAGGGTGGTGCCGTCGCCGGACAGCACGAACACATTGTCGGCGCCATACTGGTCGATGATGGCGGCGAAGTCGGCGTGGATCTCGTTCGAGTCGAACGCCAGCTTGCCCTCGAGCAGCTGCTTGATGCTGGATTCGACCAGCCCCATCAGGATGGCGCCGCCGATCACCTTGTTTTCGCTGCTTTCACCCTGCACTTTGGAGGCCAGTTCGCTGGTGGCGGCGGCCAGCTCGCTGCCGTGCTGCTGAAACACGATCTGGCGCTGCAGCAGCACGCAAGCGATCGCCAGGCCCACCGCCAGCACGCCCCAGCGGAAGCCCGCGCTGCGCGGCCGCAGCACGCGTTTCAGCAACCGGGCGGCGCGCCTGGCCGGGCGCTGCGCCGGGGAGGGTGAGGGACTTGAAACGTTCATGGCGGCCGGGTTGACTTTTATTGAGGAAATTATAACGACAAATCGGCGGCGTAGTGTTGCTTCACTGAAAGCGATATGCGTATACTGGCCCCGACCATGAAACTTGCCCCCCTCATCCTTGCCGTCCTGCTGGCCGCCCAGCTTGCCGCAGCCGCGCCGCCCGCAGCAGCTGCGCCGCAGGCACTGGCGTTCAAGCGCGTCGACACGCTGGGGTCGGACGCGCAATCGATCATCGCCATGCTGCAGGACCGGCAGGGTTTCATCTGGATAGGCACGATAGAGGGCGGCCTGTTCCGCTACGACGGCCGGCAGGCGGTGCGCTACCAGAACGACCCGCTCGATCCGCACAGCCTGCCCGGCGGGCGCATCGCGGCGCTCTACAGCGATGAGCAGGGCCGCATCTGGGCCGGCACCGACGAGGGCCTGGTGCGCTACGATCCGGCCAGCGACGGCTTTGTGCGCTACGTGCCGGACTCGGGGCCGAAGAATTACCGCATCGTGCGCCGCATCATCTCCGACGGGGCCGGCGGCATGTGGCTGGCGACCTGGGGCGGCCTGCAGCACTTCAATCCGAAGACCGGCCGCTTCCTGGTCCACCAGCACGACCCGGCGCGGCCGGACAGCCTGGCCCACAACGACATCAACGCGCTGGCCATGGACGCGCAGGGTGGAATCTGGGCCGGCACCTGGCCCGGGGGCCTGGATTACCTGGCCCCCGGCAGCAGCAGTTTCGTGCACTACCGCGTGGACGACCCGGCCGCGCCTAGCGTCAAGGGCAACGACGTGCGCGCGCTGCATGCCGACAGCGCCGGCAAACTGTGGATAGGCACGGACGACGGCCTGGTGCTGTGGAAGGCCGGCACGCCCTGGGAGACGCGGCGCCGCTTGCCGCAGCAGACCGGCCGCGTCACCCACCTGGACGAGGACCTGGGCGGCGACCTGTGGATCAGCACCCGCACCGCCGGCGTGTGGCGCTGGGACCGCGCAACGGACACCTTCCAGGTCTACCAGCGCCGCGCAGAGGACAGCCACAGCCTGTCCACCAACGCCATCAACCTCACCATGCACGACCGCACCGGCGCGCTGTGGGTGGGCAGCTTCACGGACGGTGTGAGCCGCGCCAACCTGGGCTACCACGGCTTCGAGCGCATCGTGCCGCGCGACGTGGCGCCGGACGTGTTCAAGGCCAGCAATTTCGTGCGCAGCCTGGGCGCGGCCCCGGACGGCAAGCTGTGGCTGGGCGTGGACGACGGCCTGGTGCTGTTCGACCCGGCCGCGCGCAAGCTGCTGCGGCACTACGCGGCCGACCCGAAACAGCCGGGCACCCTGAGCAACAACGTGGTCTACAGCCTGTACCAGCAGCCGGGCGGGCCGCTGTGGGCCGGCACCTCGCGCGGCCTGAACCGGCTGGAGCGGCCGGACGGGCCGTTCCAGGCGATCCATTTCGGCAGCGGCGGCATCGACTTCATCAACCGCATCGCGCCCGGGCGCGGCGGCGTGCTGTGGCTGGGCACGAGCGCCGGCCTGGTGCGCTACGACACCGCCAGCGGCGCGCACACGGTGCACGCGCACGACCCGCGCGATTCCGGCAGCCGCAGCGTGGACGGCGTGACCACGCTGATGGAGGACAGCGCGGGCAGGGTGTGGACCGGCGAGTTCTTCCGCGGCGGCCTCGATGTGCGCGACCCTGAAACGGGCAAGTTCAGCCGCGTGCGCAGCGACCCGGCCAACGCTGCCACCCTGAGCAGCGACCGCATCACCTGCCTGCACGAGGACGCCGCAGGCAATATCTGGGTGGGCACGGCGCGCGGCCTGAACCGCATCCGCTTCCGCGACGGCAAGATGGAAGTGCGCCGCTTCAGCGCCAAGGGCAGCCTGGGCAAGCAGATGGTGGAGGCGATCCAGTCCGACCGCTCCGGCATGCTGTGGGTCAGCACGGTGGCCGGCCTGTCCAAGCTGGAGCCGGTCAGCGAAAGCGTGACCCACTACTCGGTGGAGGACGGCCTGACCGAAGGCTTCTACCTGGACGCGTCCGCGCGCGGCAGCGACGGCCGCCTGTACTTCGGCAGCACCAGCGGCATCACCAGCGTCAACCCGGCCATCCACAGCAGCGTGTCGCGGCCGCCGCAGCTGGCCATCACCGGCATCAGCCTGCTCAACCGTCCGCTGCGGCCGGGCGCCATGCCGGCCGGCGTGGTGCTGGAAGGCAGCGTGACGGCGCCGCAGTCGCTCACCCTGCCGTGGCACGCCGACGTGCTGACCCTCGAGTTCGCAGCCCTGCACTACGCCGAACCGCGCCGCAACGGCTACCGCTACAAGCTGGAAGGCTTCGATCAATACTGGGTGGAGGCCGACGCCAGCCGGCCTGTCGCGACCTATACCAATCTGAACCCGGGCAGCTACCGCTTGCGCATAATGGGCAGCAACAACAAAGGCCTGGAGAGCAAGAGCGAAGTGGTGCTGCCGATTACCATCACGCCGCCGCTGTGGCAAACCTGGTGGTTCCGCGCCGCGCTGGCGGCCGCCGTGCTGGCGCTGCTGGCGGTGCTGTACCGCTGGCGCGTGCGCCGCCTGACCGCGCGCGCGGCGGGGCTCGAGGCCATGGTGGCCGAGCGCACCCGCGCGCTGCAGGAATCGAACCAGAAGCTGGCCGCGCTGTCGGCCACCGACGCGCTGACCGGCATCGCCAACCGGCGCGGCTTCGACGGCGCCCTGGAGCGCGAATGGCGGCGCGCGGCGCGGCGCGGCGAGGCGCTGGCCGTGGCCATGTTCGACGTGGATCATTTCAAACCCTATAACGACCACTACGGCCACGCCGCCGGCGACGATTGCCTGCGGCGCGTGGCGCAGGCGCTGGCGGGCGGCCTGCACCGCGCCGGCGACGTCGTGGCGCGCTACGGCGGCGAGGAATTCGCCTTCATCGCGCCGGCCGCCAGCGTCGAGGAAGCGTTGCGCATGGCGGACAGCCTGCGGCTGGCGGTGGAGGCGCTGGCGCTGGCGCACGCGCTGTCGCCGTTCGGGCGCGTGACGGTCAGCGTGGGCGTGGCGGCGGCGGTGCCGGCGCAAGGCAGCCCGGCAGGCGGTGGAACAGGGTTGGGTGCGACGCTGGGCGCGGCAGGCGCTGCGGCCGACGGTGCCGCGGCCCTGTTGCACGCGGCCGACCAGGCGCTGTACCGCGCCAAGGCGAACGGCCGCAACCGCGCCGAAGCCGCCTAGCGCGGAACCGCGCCGCGCCGCTGCATGCCGCTGCCGGCCCGGGCCTGGCGGTTCAGATGGATGGCGGCACGCCGCCCAGCTTGTCCGGATTGCGCACCACGTAGATGCCGGCGATGCTGCCGTCCACCACCAGGAAGGCCAGCGCCGATTCCAGCTTGCCGCCGATATAGCGCAGCATGCCCGGCTCGCCGTTCAGCATGGCCATGCGGTACGCCACCTGGCCCGGATGCTTGTCCAGCGTGCGGCAGAACAGCCGCGTTACGGCGCCGGTGCCGTGGATGATGCGCGGGAAGGACGGCACTTTGCCGCCGCCGTCGCTCACCAGTTCCACGTTGGCCGCCAGCAGCGCCTGGATGGCCGCAGCCTGGCCGCTGCGCGCGGCGTCGAGGAATTTGGCCAGCAGGCTGCGGTGCGCTTCCTGGTCGACGCCGAAGCGCTTGCGGTCCTGCTGCACCCGCTCCTGCGCGCGGTGCACCATCTGGCGGCAGGTCGCTTCGCTCTTGCCCAGCAGTTCGGCCACTTCGCGGTAGTCGTAGTCGAACACCTGGCGCAGCAGGAAGGCGGCGCGCTCGTCCGGCGAGAGGCGCTCCAGCACCCACAGGAAGGCCACGCCCAGCTCTCCGGCCATCTCAGCCTGGGTTTCCGGCGTGCGCTCATCCACTTCGACCAGCGGTTCCGGCAGCCACCAGCCGGCATAGGATTCGCGCTCGGCCTTGGCGGCGCGCAGGCGGTCGATCGACAGGCGGGTGACGATGGTGACTAGCCACGCTTCCGGCGACTGCAGGGCGTCGCGCGCGCTGCCGTCCCAGCGCAGCCAGGCATCCTGTACCACGTCCTCGGCGTCGGCGCGCACGCCCAGCATGCGGTAGGCGATGGAGAACAGGCGCGGGCGCAGCCGCGAAAAGGCGAGCGCGGGATCGGCAACGGCGGCGTTGGCGGTATCGGTAGCGGCGGCAGGCATGGCGGCGTGGATAGTGGAGCGGAAATGCGTAGTATGCACCAGGGCGCACTTATACGTTTGGCCGTGGCAATGCGCGCCGGACATCATAGATAAAAATACCAAATGTTACCGAATAAGTGGCAATTCCCGGTGCTGCGTCCTAAGCTGATAGTTGTATTGGACAGCGGTGGCGGACAGCGGCGTGCGGCAGCGGTGGCGGAGGCGTTATGCAGGCGAGAGATCTGGCGTTGCAATACGATTTGATCGGGCGCCTGTACGATGCCGCCCTGCATGAAGACCATTGGCCCGGCCTGTGTGCCGATCTTGCTGTCGCCTTCGGCGCCCACAACGCGGCGGCGCTGTTGCAGCCGGCCGGCGCCGGCACCGCACTGGCCGGTGCCGATGAGGGCTGGCTGAGCACTTTCCTCCCCCATCTGGAACGCGCGCTGCAAATGCGCAGCCGCCTGGCCCATAACGACCTGGCGGAGCATTGCAGCGTGGCCGCGCTGGACGCGCTGGCCACGGCGGTGGTGCTGCTCGACGCCGGGCTCACGGTGCTGTACGCGAACGGCGCGGCCGGCAGGGTGTTTGGCGCCGAATCGCCGCTGCAGTTGCGCGGCGCGCGCCTGGCGCAGACTGCCTCGCGCGGCGCGCAAACGCTGGCCCACATGGTGCGGCGCGCGGTGCGCTGCCTGGAACCCGGCGCGCTGGGCGGGCCGGCGCAGGCGCCGCAGTCGCTCTGCCTGCCGCGCGGCGGCCATTTGCCGCTGACCTTGTCGGTGGCGCCCTTCATGCTGGCCGGCGGCCGCACGGGTGGCGGCAGGCCCTGCGCCATCGTCATGGCGCGCGACCCGGAAACCGTGACCGCGTCTGCCGAGGTGCTGCAGCAGCTGTTCGAGCTCACGCCGGCGGAGGCTGCGGTGAGCCGGGCGCTGGCGGCGGGGGCCTCGCTGGAAGACATCGCGACGGCCACCGGCGTCACCGTCAACACTGTCAAGACCCACCTGCACCGCGTGTACGGCAAGACCTCGACGCGCCGGCAAGGCGAACTGATCGCCCTGATCCATGGTTCCACTGCCACCTTGCTGCCGCCTCATCCAGTTGGATGACGCCAGCGGCAGCGCGCCTGCCTACAATGAACCGGACCTGCTGCACAAGGCAGGCGGGGATTTAGTCCGGATGGTGGTCCAGCAAAACAGGGATGGTACTTATCATGAAAAAACTAATACTGGCTGCATTATTGGGAGCGGTGTCCATGGGTGCGGGGTGGCTGCCCGCAAGTGCTCAGACCGCACAGCAGGAGGAAACGGTAACCATTCCGGCCCCTCAGCTGAGGATAGACGCGCCGACGCGCCGGCACTACATGGATGAGGCGGATTTCGGCGCCTTCAAGGGCGGCTATGAGCTGTCGAACGGGCAGGTGCTGGTGCTCAAGCGGGTCGGCACGCGCATGTACGCCGAAGTGGGCGAGATGGGGCTGCACCAGATTGTGGCGGTGTCGCCCAACACCTTCGTGGCGCTGGACCAGAAGCTGAAGGTGCGCATCGATATTGACCGGCGCGGCGACGTTGGCGGCGAACTGCTGATGGTGGTACCCGGCAGCAGCGTGGCCGGCGGCGCTCCGGAGCAGCTGCTGCGGGTCGCTTTCCGGTAGCTGGCCGGGCTTGGGCGCTTACAGCTGCTGCTGTGCGTCGAAGGTGTTGCAGCGCGCGGTGTCGCCGCTTTCGATGCCGCGCTTGAACCAGCGCACGCGCTGCTCCGAGCTGCCGTGCGTAAACGAATCCGGCACCACGTGGCCCTGGGACTGGCGTTGCAGCGCGTCGTCGCCGATGGCGGTGGCGGCGTTGAGCGCCGTTTCCACATCGCCCTGTTCCAGGATGCTGCGCGCGCGGTTGGCGTGGTAGGCCCACACGCCGGCGAAGCAGTCGGCCTGCAATTCCAGCCGCACCGACAAGGCGTTGCCCTGGCGTTCGGACGCCCGGCGGCGCTGCTGGTCCACCTTGTCCGAGATCCCGCTCAGGTGTTGCACGTGGTGGCCCACTTCGTGCGCGATCACGTAGGCCTGCGCGAACTCGCCGTTGACCTTGAAGCGTTCCTGCATCAGCTGGTAGAAGCTGAGGTCGATGTAGATTTTCTGGTCGCCGGGGCAGTAGAAGGGGCCGACGGCGGACTGCCCGGTGCCGCAGGCGGTTTCGGTGCTGCCGGTAAATAGCCTGAGCTTGGGCTTGACGTAGGTGCCGCCCTTGGCGCGGAACAGTTCGGTCCACACGTCCTCGGTGTCGGCCAGCACCACGGAAACGAATTTACCCTGCCGGTCGGACGGCGGCGCCGCCGGTTCCGTGCCTTGCTGCTGCACCTGGACCGGCGCGCCGCCGCCACCGCTGAGCAGGTTCAGCATGGTCAGCGGATTGACCCCGAACACCCAGGAACCGATCAGCGCCAGCACCACGGTGCCGATGCCGATCGAGCGCCCGCCCAGGCCGAAGCCGCCGCCGCCGCCGCCCGAGCCGCGGTGGTCCTCTACGTTGTCGCTTTCGCGGTTACCTTCCCATTTCATGGCGAGCTCCTGTCTTGCAGTCTTATTTATATGCAGCCACTATACGCTTACTATCCGGTTGCGGCCGCCGCGCTTGGCCCGGTACAGTGCGTCGTCCGCACGTTTGAGCACGTCCTCGGCGTGGGTGTCGCCGGCTGCAAATTCGCTCAGGCCGCCGCTGATGGTGCCGCCGCCGCCCACCGCGCCCAGGCGCAGCAGGGCTTCCGCCACGCGCAGGCGCAGGCGTTCTGCGATGGGAGCGGCCTGCGCGCGGCCGGTGTGCGGCATCAGCACCACGAACTCGTCGCCGCCCAGGCGGGCGGGAAAGTCGGTGCTGCGCAGCTCGTCGCGGCAGACGTCGGCGGCGGCGCGGATGGCCCTGTCGCCGAACAGGTGGCCGAACTGGTCGTTGATGTTCTTAAAATGGTCGATATCGAAGATCAGCAGGGCGGTCGGCGTGCGGTAGCGCAGGAACACTTGATAATGTTCGGCCAGCGCGCCCATCAGCTTGCGCCGGTTGTTCAGGCCGGACAGCTCGTCGCTTTCGCTGTGCAGGCGCAGCTGCGCTTCGAGCTGGTGGCGCGCCGTGATATTGCTGGCCACCCACAGCACCGCGTCTTCGCCGTCGACCTGGAACTCCAGCGCCTGCACCCGGCCTTCGAACCAGCTGGCCTTGAGCGGCGGCTTGCCGGCCATGTCGAGAATGTCTTCGCTGACCAGGCCGTACTCCACCACGTGCAGGCTGCGCGTGGCCAGCGCTTTGTGGATCTCGGCCAGGAACCACTCGGCCTTGGACGGCACCAGCAGCTCGGCCATGGTTTTTCCCGCCAGGAAGCCGATCTCATTGTAATAGCGCACGTCGGCGCCGCCGAAGGCGGCCGCATAGCGGCCGCTGCGGGTGAGGAGAAAGGCCGGGTCGGGCAGGGCTTTGAGGACGGACGCGATCTGTTCGCCCGACAGTGCGGTCATGTACGGCATGGAAATCCGGAGGGTAAGGTCAATTTTGTGCAGCGCCGCAACGGTAGCAGAGCCGTGGCTGTTAGGCAAGCTGGCGCCGGGCCCGCTGCAGTCCGCTTACCATGGCGTTCACCCTAACCTGCGGAGGCTGGCCATGTGGACTTCATTGAAACGCGTGCTGTGTGTACTCTTGCTGGCCGGCGGCGCCGGCGCTGCTCCCGGCGCACTCGCCGGCACCCTGGGCGACCGCGTGTCGCTGCAGTATTTCTATCCCGACCTGCAGACGCCCACGCGCAGTTTTGCCGCCCAGCTGGTCGACGGCGACGGCGCGCTGTTCCACAATGTCGCCGGGGTGTTCGACCTGACCGTGACCGATACCCAGGTAATCGCCAGCAATTTCAACACCGAGGCCTACTGGCTGGGCGGCGCCTTCAACGGCTTCGTGCTGACCAATCTGGACCACAGCTGGCAGCCCTTCGCCGCGCTGGGGCGGCAGACCAACCTGGCCGGCTTCACGCCGGCCAATGTCACCGTCAGCGGCAACGCCGCCTATGTCAACTGGCAGGGCTTGTCCTTTGACCAGGATACGCAGGTGGTGCTCTACCTGAGCGCCGTACCGGAGCCGGCCGCCTACGCCATGTTGCTGGCGGGTGGCGCAGTGCTGCTGGCGCGGCGCCGGCCACGGTGCTTGCTTGGCCATCGATAGCACTCCGGCAACAAGCATGTTTCCACTGCAATAGGATGACCATATTGCTTAACATTGACGCCTTTTGCAGGAGTGCACACTCACATACAAAATCCGCGCTTTCCTGATGTTTTATTGCCGTGGGGATACTTTTTCTTGGTATGTTATTGGCTGTAAGCCTTAACCAACAGCATAGACCGCCAAGGGAGCCCACATGCCGAACCGAATTTCCAAGAAGATTGCCGCCGCTGCGCTGGCGGCACTGGCGTTAGGGACGATGGCGCTGCCGGAAAGCGCGCTGGCGCAAACCGCCGCCAAGCGCTCCAGCCAGGCGCAGCCGGCCAAGCCGGCGATGCCGCAGCTGAATTTGCCTGACCACAGCAACGGCGAGCGGGCCATCAGCCACCTGGGCGCCAGTCTGCCGGGCGTGGCCGCGCACTACGGCAAGTCGGCCGACGCGCTGCGGGCGCAATTCCGCAACGACCGTTCCGCCTGGCTCGACAAGGCCGGGCGCATGTACTTCGTCGAGCTGGGCCTGACCGCATCGCCGTCCGACGTGGCGCAAAGCGGCGCCATCTATCCGGCCGACCAGACCTTCCTGCTGCACTCCCGCAAAAGCTCCAAGCGCAAGATCTACCTCGACTTCAACGGCCACACCACCACCGGCACCGCGTGGAACACCAGCTACGGCCTGAGCACCATCGTCAGTCCCGCCTTCGACCTGGATGGACTGCCCGGCACCTTCAGCAGCACCGAACTGGCCATGATCCAGAATATCTGGCGCCGCGTGGCCGAGGATTACGCGGCCTTCGACGTCGACGTCACCACCGAGGAGCCGCCGGCCGACCAGATGTCGCGTACTTCCCTGTCGGACGACACTTATGGCACGCGCGCGCTGATCACCAAGAACTTCACCGCCGGCACCGTCAAGGGCGACTGCGGCTGCGGCGGTTTTGCCTACGTGGGCGTGTTCGACGCCACCAGCGAAGCGAACAAGCCGGCCTTCATCTTCCAGGACAAGCTGGGCAACGGCGAGAAAAGCATCGCCGAAGCCACTTCGCATGAAGTGGGCCACAACCTGGGCCTGTCGCACGACGGCACCAGCTCGGTCGGCTACTACTCTGGCCATGGCAGCGGCGCCACCGGCTGGGCGCCCATCATGGGCGTGGGCTACAACAAGGAACTGGTCCAGTTCAGCAAGGGCGAGTACCTGAACGCCAATAACAGCGAAGACGACTACCTGGTGATGCAGAACAACGGCGTGATGTTTGCCGCCGACGATTTCGGCAACGGCATCGCCACCGCCGCCACCTTGTCGCCCACCGCCGTCAGCGGCATGAACACCTACGACATCATGGGCGTGATGGAAACGCCGTCCGACGTCGACGTGTTCCGCTTTAACGCGGGCGCCGGCGTGGTCACCATCAACGCCAAGCCGTTCGAGCGCGGTCCCAACCTGGACATCCTGGTCCAGCTGCGCGACGCGTCAGGCAACCTGCTGGCCGAGGCCAATCCGGCCGACGCGCTGACCGCCTCGCTGTCGTTCAACCTGCCGGCCGCCGGTACGTATTATGTGAGCGTGGAGGGCATGGGCCTGGGCGATGCGCTGGGCACCGGCTACAGCGCCTACGGCAGCGTGGGCCGCTACGCGGTGGCCATGTCGGCGCCGCTGGCGGCAGCAGGCGCTCCGGTGGCCGTCATCGGCGCCAGCGCCACCAACGGCCCGGCGCCGCTGAACGTGTCCTTCTCCGGGGCCTCGTCCACCGGTTCGGGCAGCAGCATCGTCAGCTATGAATGGAACTTCGGCGACGGCACCCCGCTGGCCGCCGGCGTCGCCGCCAGTCACGTGTACACCGCCGGCGGCAGCTACACCGCCTCCCTGAAAGTCACCAACAGCGCCGGTTTCAGCGGCACCAGCGCGGTGGTGATCACCGCCACCACGGCGCAGCCGAAGGTCTACGCCGGCGGTATCACGATGGCGCTGGTGGCGCCGAACCGCCAGCAGGCCTACGCGCAGGCCAAAGTCACCGTCAAGGATGCGAGCGGCAATCTGATCCCGAATGCCACCGTATCGGGCAGCTGGAGCGGCATCGTCAGCGGCGCGGCATCGGCTGTGACCAACGCCAGCGGCGTGGCGACCATCAACTCGGTGTCCAGCAAGAAGACCGGTACCTTCAAGTTCACGCTCAACGGCATAACCGCCGCCGGTTACACCTATGACGCCAGCCTGAACGCCATGAGCAGCAATTCCATTTCGCGCTAAGCCGGCAAGGCTTGCATCAGGAGGACGGCGCCGCTTCGGGCGCCGTTCCTTTTTCTATCGCCGCTTTCAGCGCCTTCGCCACTGCGCCGGCAATATCGTCCTGCACCATCAGCAAATCATCGACCGGCCTGTCGTAGGTGTCCGACCAGATAATGAAGCCGTTGTCGGCTTTCATTAACCGCGCCGCAACCCGCAGCATATTGCCGGATTTGCGCACGCTGCCGTCCAATATATAGTTGACGCCCAATTCTTTCCCTATCTCGGCCAGTGCTTTTTGCTTGCCCTTGTAATAAAACGAGGAAGTTGGCGCCGGCACTTTGACGCCCGGGATTTTACTGAACCGGTTTATAAGCTCTTCGGTCATGCCGTCGGCAAATATCTCGTGTCCCATGCCTTCCGTTAAATCCGCAAACGGCAGCACCGCGATGGAATTCCGATATTGCGGCAGCGGGAAGGCGCTGGCAGCCGCAGGCTGCTTGGTCGCTTGCGTGCCGGACATCCAGAATGCCATGCCGGCGCTCGCCGCCACGCCCGCGGCCAGCAACAGGGCGCGGCGCCGGTTTGGCGCGACGGGAGGCGGGACAGCGACGGCCGCCGGCATGGCCGGGATGGCCGGCTCGTCCCATGGCCCGACGGGCGCCACCATCCGATACCCTTGGCGCGGCACGGTGGCGATGTAACTGGCCTGCCTGGGATCGTCGCCGAGCAGGCGGCGCAGCGACGCGATCGCCTGGTACACCGAATCCGGCGTGACCACCACGCCCTGCCAGACGTGGCCCAGCAGTTCTTCGGCGCTGACGATCTCTCCCGCGCGCGCGGTCAGGCAGAGCAGCAGGCGCAGCGTGCGCGGCTCCAGCCGCACGGTTTCGCCGGCGCGCGTCATTTCGCCCAGCGCTGTGTCGACGCACCAGGCGCCAACGCGCAGCTTCGTCGTCGTCAAGTTCTCCATGGGTCACCGTGCTTTTCTTGTAATTTTGATAGTGCGCAATTATAGCCCGGCCAAGGCGGTGCTCCGGCCAAGGTTTCAGGCAATGTTCAGGCGAATTCAGCCGAAATTCAGACCAAATTCAGGACTTTCCCGGCCCGCATCCGCATAGTGCAGGCTCATTTACCAATGGAGGCTGAGTATGCTTGTCTATAAATTCCCGTACTGGATCTGCAGTTTGGGCCTGGTTTTCACATGCGCGGCGAACGGCAGCCAGGCGGCAGGCGCGGCCGGCTGGACCGATGCCGGCAACGCCGTGCTGGTGCAGGAAGGCGCCCGGCTTGGCTGGACGCAAAGCGACAATGGGCAAGAGTTGAACTGGGACGAGGCAAAGGCGCATTGCGCGGAACTGGGCGCCGGCTGGCGCCTGCCCAAAGTGGACGAACTGGCCGCTATCGTGGACAAGGCGCGGACGGACGGCGACAGTGCCGCGTGCGGCAACGCGCGGTGCAAAGTTCCGCCGTTGTTCAGGCTGAGCGGCAGCTGGCACTGGAGCGGCAGCGACCTGAAAAAGGACGGGGCCGAACCTTCGCCGCTACTGGCCTGGGGCGTCCAGCTGGTTAACGGCAGCAAGAACCAGACGTTCAAATTCATGCCGCACGGCGCCCGCGCCTTATGCGTCCGACTCATCGGGAGCGTCAAATGAAACATCTCTTATTATCCCTGCTGCTGTCCGGCCTGCCTGCTTTCGCTGCGCAAGACATGGCCATCGTCTCCCGCCACAGCGCGGTGGTATTCCAGTGGAATCACTTTGGCTATTCCAATCCGGTGGCGCGTTTTGAAAAGATCGAAGGCAAACTGCTGCTGGACGAACAAGACCTGACAAAATCCTCCGTGACCGTAAAGCTGGCGCTGGATGGCTTGCGGACCGGGGTGGCCGCATTGGACGAGCATTTGAAAACAGACGAGTTTCTCGACGCCGCCCAATACCCCGACATTACATTCACCAGCACGGGCATTGAAAAAGGACCGATGGATACGCTGAAAATAAATGGCATGCTGTTCCTGCATGGCGTGACCAGGCCTATCGTGTTGAACGCGAAAATCAACAAGATCAGTACCGATCCGGCGACGAAGAAGAGCAGGGCGGGCTTCGATGCCGAGGCCACCCTGAGGCGCTCGGACTTCGGCGTTGGCAAGTATGTGCCGTCGGTGGCGGATGAGCTGCCGGTCCGCATCACTTTGGAAGTGGGCGCATAGCCAAGGGGCGTGGACGCAAAGAAGGGTTAGGAAGCCGAAGCTTGCTAACCCTTATCTGTTCCTGCGTATTCGTGGTAGGCCGTGCGGGATTCGAACCTGCGACCAACGGATTAAAAGTCCGCT
Source organism: Massilia sp. Root351 (assembly GCF_001425045.1). Lineage (GTDB taxonomy): Bacteria > Pseudomonadota > Gammaproteobacteria > Burkholderiales > Burkholderiaceae_D > Rugamonas. Next base: position 66,878 of record NZ_LMDJ01000009.1, read on the forward strand.
GCTCTACCAGCTGAGCTAACGACCCGAAAGAGGCAGCATTATAGGGCGGCCTGCGGGTTTCGGCAAGCGCGAATTTCGTTCGCGAATTTCGTTCCGCACTCATTCCTCGATTTGTTCCGGCACCTCCAGCCAGGCGATGCGGCCGCCGCCGGTCTCGCCTAGGCGCGCCATCAGCGCCACGGCGGCGCTGTCCTGCAGGCTGAAGTCGAAGCGCACCAGGTCGGCGTGCCGCACCTGGTCCAGGCGCGCCTCGGCCAGCTCGATCTCGCGCCGCATCAGTCCTTCCAGCGCGTACGGCACCTCGCAGCGCAGCGCGCGCAGCTTGACGATGGCGATCTTCTCGGCGCCCAGCAGCGCCTGTGCCACGCTGTCGGTGTAGGCGCGCACCAGGCCGCCCGCGCCCAGCTTCACGCCGCCGAAGTAGCGCACCACCGTGGCCAGCACGCCTTCCAGGTCCTGGTGGCGCAGCACGTCCAGCATGGGCCGGCCGGCGGTGCCGCTGGGCTCACCGTCGTCGACTGCAGCGGACTGGCCGCCCGCCAGCAGCGACCAGCAAACGTGCGCTGCGCCCGGATGCTGCGCCCATAATTCCGCCACCACCTTTTGCGCCGACGCACGGTCCGCCATCGGCTGCACGCAGGCGATGAAGCGGCTTTTCTTGATGATCAGTTCGTGATGGACTGCGCTGGTAATGGTCTGCGGCATGGCGCGATTGTACAGCCTTGCTATACTCGCCTTCAACTCAACCCTGCGACACGATATGACCAGCATCACCGAAGAACAAGACCTTGGCGACGACGACCTCCTGTGCCAGCAACTGGGTTTGCCCGGAAAGGGCGTGAGCCTGGTGAAGATGGAGGGGCGCGTTTTCCTGCGCATTGCCGGCCAGGTGCAGGCCGAAGGCTTGACCGTGCCATACCAGCTGGTGCCCGCTCAGGGCGTGCTGGCCAAGCCTTCCAAGTGGCGCAAGATGGACCCCGAGGCGCGCAGCGCGCTGCTGCGCGAACGCAGCGGCGACAAGGCAATCGAGGAACTGCACCGGCACGTGACCGGCTTCGTGCACGAGATGGCGGCCGCCGCCGAGGACTACGACCTGGACGCGATGAGCTTCCTGCATACTTTGGCCGACATGCAGACCTCCTCGCTGGCGGGCGAGGTGTTCGACCGTATCCGCCAGCGCCTGGACCACGCCATCGAGCGCCAGACCGAGGAGCGCTACGCCGAGCGCACCAAGCAGAGCATCAACCTGGCCGAGTATCCGGATTCGTTCGAGGTGGCGAGCCGCCTGCCGCGCCGCTTCATCGCACTGCTGGGTCCCACCAATTCCGGCAAGACCCACCGCGCGATTGAGGCGCTGGCCAAGGCGCCAAGCGGCATCTACCTGGCGCCGCTGCGGCTGCTGGCGCTGGAGAACTACGAGCGCCTGCAGGCATTCAAACAGCACGGCAAGCCGCTGGCGGTAAGCCTGGTGACGGGCGAGGAGCGCCGGCTGGCGGAAGGCGCCACGCACGTGGCGAGCACGGTGGAGATGCTCGACACCCGCACCCCGGTCGATGTTGCGGTGATCGACGAGATCCAGATGCTGGCGGACCGCGACCGCGGCGCCGCCTGGACGGCCGCCGTGTGCGGCGCGCCGGCGCGCACCGTCTACCTGGTGGGCGCGCCCGAAGCGCGGCGCGCCATCGAGGCGCTGGCCGAGCGGCTGGAGTGTCCGCTGGAGGTGCACGTGCTGAAGCGCAAGGCGCCGCTGTCGATGGAGCATACCTCGGTGCGCAAGGTGCGCAACCTGCGCAAGGGCGACGCGGTGATCGCGTTCTCGCGCCGCGAAGTGCTGATGTGGCGCGACATGGTGACCGAAGCCGGCTTGTCGGTGGCCACCGTGTACGGCAACCTGTCGCCTGAGGTACGGCGTGCGCAGGCGCAGCGCTTCCGCGAAGGCCAGGCCGACGTGGTGGTGGGCACGGACGCGATTGCGATGGGCCTGAACATGCCGATCTCGCGCATCGTCATGACCACCAGCGTGAAGTACAACGGCTACGAGGAAGAGGAAATCTCGGCCGCGCTGGCGCGCCAGATCGCCGGCCGCGCGGGTCGCTTCGGCCTCCACGAGGAAGGCCTGGTGGCCGGCTTCGACGACGACACGCACCAGGTGATGCGCGCGCTGCTGAAGGAGAAGCTGGCGCCGCTCAACACCAGCGGCTTCTCGGTGGCGCCGACGCTGGAGCATCTGCACCGCATTGCCTCGGTCACCAGCGAGACCTCGCTGTCCAAGCTGCTCAAGCGCTTCGTGCACAACATCGACGTGCCGGACGGTTTTTTCTATCCCCGTATCACGGAAGACCAGACCATCCGCGCCGAGTGGCTGGACAGCCTGCCGCTGTCGGTGGCGGACAAGTTCACGCTGTCGCTGGTGCCGGTGTCGAGCAAGGTGATGACCCTGCAGCGGGCCTGGGAGCACTGGGCCATGTCGCTCTCGCGCGGCAAGGCCACGCGCCTGAAGGCGGACGACTATGCGCTGTCCTACCTGTCGCTGCAGGAGGTGGAGGACACCTGCCGCCTGTATTCCGCCTATGCCTGGCTGGGCTACCGGCGGCCGGAATTCTTCCCCGATATCGAACTGGCGCAGGAATTGTCGCGCCACGCCTCAGAGCGCGTGGACTCGATCCTGCAGGAGCAGAACGCCGTCAACCGCAAGCGCAATCCGAAGCGCTTCCGCTGATCAGGGACGTTCCAGCGTCACGCTCATCAGGCCGACCACGCTGTCGTTGCTGAGCGTGCGCACGGTCAGGCTGCGCAAGGTCCGGTTCGGGTCGAGGGCGATCGCCAGCGCGGTGGCTGCGCCGCCCGGCACAGCCTGGCCGCTGCTTTGAAGGCGCACCGTTCCGGTCTTCAGGTCCACGCGCGGCGGCACGGGCTGCGGGCGGCTGAACTGGTAGTCGTCGATGAAATAGTCCTGCTCGATGGGCCACCAGTTGACCGGGTTGTGCAGCGCCAGGCGCGCCGTGCCGCCGTCCGCGTAGCGCACCACCACTTCGCCGTTGTCGATGCGGCTTTGCATGAAGTTGGTGGAGCCTGCCATCAGCAGCCAAGCCTGGCGTGCCTTGCCCTCGAGCGGGATCTCGACCGCCTTGGGGTAGTTGTCCCATTGCGAGGTGAAGACGATGTTGCGCGCGTCCGCCGTTCCCGGCGTGGCGAAGGTGACGCCGTTGGGCATGGACAGCTTGCCGCCGTTGGCCGCCGCCGTGGCGCGCAGTCCGCTGTCGTCGATTTCCGCCGTCGCGTTGACGTGCCCGGCCCAAGCGCCTATGCCTTGCGCGGGCAGCGACAACGAGACAAAGGGCGAGCGCGGCGACTGGTATTTGCCGGGCCTGAAGATGTCCGTTACCCGCTCGTTGAAGTAGGGCGCGAGCGGGATGGCCTCGAGCGTCGCGCCGGTCTTGTCGATGCTCCAGTCGCTTGCAAGCGGTTGCGCGGACGCTGCAGCGGCTGCAGGAGCGGCCGGTGCCGGGAGACTGGCGGCAGCCGTTTCGGCCGCGACAGGCTCCCCGGCCCATTCGATCACGATGGCGGTGTCGCGCGTCATCGCCGCCTGGATCAGCAGCGCTGGCTGGCCGACGGCGGCGCGGTCCGCTTGCCAATTGGCGGGTGCGCCGTTGACGGTGATGCGCTGCACGCGCCGGTAGGCTTTCGGTATGCGCAGCGTAAGCTGCCTGAAGCGCAACACGCGCTGCGAGGAGTGCGCCGATGCAGGCTGCGCAGGCTGGGATATGCTCCAGCGCTCCGTCCTGCCGCTGCGCGCAAAGTCCAGTCCCAGGTCCGGATGCGCCAGGCGTGCGCGCTGCCAGGCCGCAGGGAAGCCGGGGCGCACGGTCAAGGTTCCCGCCAGCGCGTCCGGCGCCACGCCGAACAGCCCTTCCACGATGGCGCGCGACATCACGCCCGCGCCGTCGGCGAAGTCGCGCTGGGATTCGCGGCGGTAGGCGTCCAGGTAGTTCATGCTGCCCACGTTGCCGGGCGAGATGCCCATGTACATGCTGGCCAGCAGCGCGCCCTTCGCCAGCACGAAGGCATCCTCGGCGCGGCCGGCCTGCCACAGCGCCAGGGCAGTGTGCAGGTTTTCACCCATGACCACGTTGTTGATGGACCAAGAGTAGGGCATCCAGTTGGTGGTGGGCAGCACGTGGTAGGCCGCGTCGGCCGGCACGCCGGGGCCGCTGACGGGAATGGGCTTCAGGTGCCGCTTCAGTGCGGACGCCATGCGCCACGCCTCCTGCGGCGTGGGCACGCCGGAGTCGATGGTGTGATAGAAGGTCCACAGGCCGTAGCTGGGGTGGAGCAGCTGCCCGCCCAGCAGGTCTTTGTACTCGGCGAATGCACCCGGCTCGGGCATCCATAAATAAGTACGCATGGCTTGCGCGATCAGCTCCGCCTCGCGCTTGTAGGGTTGGGCGTCCTTGCCGAGCAGGCGGGCGATGCGCGCCGCGCTGCGGTTGGCGTAGACGTTGTAGGCCGACGCGTGGCTGGCGCCGCCGCCGTTGTAATACAAGTCGTCGCTGGCCCAGATGTTGGCGTAGGCTTCATACAGCGGCAGCTTGCCGGGGCCGAACTCGCGCCGGAACAGGCGCCGTTCCCATGCCAGGTGACGCTCGATCACCGGCCAGGCGCTGCGTGCATATTCCAGGTCGCCGGTCCACAGCAGATGCCGGAACAGCGCGTCCATGAAGACCATGTTCATGTCGTAGTGCGAGTTGGACAGGTCGCCATTGGAGTGCAGTCCGGCTTCATTGCGCGCCAGGTGAGTGGCGCTGTCGGCGGGCGGCAGCGCGGCGGGAATGGGCTGGGTGTTCTGGCGCGGGGTCCACGCGTCCAGGTTCTGGCGTGCCCGGGCGTGCCAGCCCAGCGCGTCCAGCGCATACGGGCCACGCCAGCCCAGCAGCCTGGTGCGCCAGGCGATGGCGCCGTGCATGATGGCCTGGTCGGCCTCGTCCCACAATGCATCGGCGGCCACGCCGAGCGCGCCCATGGCCGCGTTCAGGTAGGGATCCGGGGTGTCGATGCTGACGGCGCGGCGCACCGCGTCGAAGTGTTGCCGCGTGTCGTCAAACAGTGCGGGCAACTGCTCCCTGGTATACATGGGTGCCAGCGGAACAGCCTTGCGGACGCGCGCTGCCGGCTTGCCGGCGGTGACGGCCTTGTATTGGTCCAGATCTTGCGCCGGGGCGCCGCCCGGAAGGCGCTGCAGCGACAGCAGCAGCGGGGCGCCGTTCTGCAGCGCCACGCGGCCGACCACGATGGGGGACGTTGCCGCTGGGGGCGCTTCGTCGCCGGCACCGCCGAGCAGTGCGGGCAGGGCATTCCAGTTGGCGCCGTCGGCAATGCGCAGCGTGCTGCCTTGCGGCGCCACGCCGGCAATGGCGGCCACGCGGCCGTCCACCGTAAAGCCTTCCGTTTCCAGCTTGATTCGGTTACCGCTGGCGTAGGCGGGCTTGAACTGGAAGTACTCGCTGATGGCTACCTTTTCGGTGCCTATGTCGCCATCGCGCACGCCGCGCGCGCCATTCACGCCGCCATACGCCCACGCCAGTTCGGCGCCGGCTGGCATTCCCTGCGCCTCGGTTCGGACGATGAGGCCTTCCGTGCGCGCGTACGCCAGCACCACCACGCTCAGCACAGCGTTTGCGCCGAACACCGGATCGCGGATTTCATAGCGCAGTTCACCCGGCCGGTAGCGCGTGGTAATGGAAGCCGCCTGGTGCAGCCAGACCGCGCCCGCCGGCGTACGCACGGCCAGGCGCAGGTTGCCGCCCCGGCCGGGCAGGTAGAGCAGGAATTCGGGCTTGTCGCCGCCGTCGGCGCGGAAGGCGGTGTTGCCGCCGTAGAGCGGGCGGTTGAAAAACTCGGCGCCATTGTCGATGACGAAGTCCTGCCCGTCCGGCCGGTAGCGCAAGGCTTGCTGGACCTGTCCTTCCAGGTTGGGCCGCAGCCCGGCGGTGGCGGAGGGCGCGGCGCCGGCGGCGGTGGCGGCGGCCTGCGCCAGCAGGGCGGCGGCCAAGGCGTGGCGGGCAAAGCTGTTCATCAAGTCCCCAGCAGTCAGTATCGAGAGATGATAGCGGTAGCGGCCATGCCTGTGCCTGCAGGGCGGATCATCTTTGTGATTGTTCTCGCCAAAGGCCTGCGCCGCAAACCAGGCCCGGATTCGTGCAGTTCATCCCCGCGAAACCACCGTCCATCCCACTCCGCGTTGTGCCGGCAGCGCCGATTGCCTACAGTGCTATCAACCGGCCACACATATGACTGATGGCTGGCCCTGGCAGTTTTCCGAATCGAACAAATACTATGGATGGGGCAGATCATGAAAAAAATTACTCTGGCAGTGATGCTGGGCGTGGCGTCGCTGGCTGCTGTTGCGCAAACCAATCAGGCCGAAGAGTCGGTGCAGGTGCCGGGGCGCGCGCTCAAGATCGAGCTGCCGGCGATGCCGCTGCACATGGACCGCGACCAGAACGGCGCGTTCCGTGGCAGCTACTCGCTGTCCAATGGCCAGGTGCTGCACTTGCGCCAGTATGGCTCCGGTCCCGCGCTGTACGCCGAAATTGACGAGCAGGGCCCGCGCAAGCTGGTGGCCGCTTCGCCCAGCTCCTTCGTGGCACAGGACCGCTCGCTGAAGATTACGCTGGACATGAAACCGGACGGCGATGCCGGCGGCGAGGTGCTGATGAAAGTGCCCGCGCAGCGCATGGCGGACGGCAGCATGAGCCAGTCGCGGGTGGTGTCGGCAACGGTACGCTAAGCGCAAGGCGGCGCCGCCGCGTGCTTCGTCGCGCACGCCGCTGCGCACTGCGTGGCGCACGATTGAGCATGTTTGCGCACGATTCATGCGCCTGTCATTTTACGTCCCTAGAATCCGCCCATTGTTAATTTCTCAAGGGGCGGAATATGAAGTATGTACAGGGCTTGATGGTTGTTTGCGCCGCCGGCGCGCTGAGCGCTTGCGGCAGCGGCGACGGGTTTTCCTTGCCCACGCTGGACGGCAAGCCGGCGCTGGTGGTGGCGCATCGCGGCGCAGGCGGCACGCTGCCCGAGGAAACCGTGGAGGCGTACGCGCGGGCTATCGAGCAGGGCGCGGACGCCATCGAGCCGGACGTCATTTCCACCAAGGACGGCGTGCTGATCGCGCGCCACGACCCCAACCTGGCCTTCAGCACCGACGTGGCGCAGCATCCCGAATTCGCTTCCCGCAAGCGCAAGCTGAGCGTGGACGGCGAACTGCAGGAAGGCTGGTTCGCCAGCGACTTCACGCTGGCCGAGATCAAGACCCTGGGCGGCATCTCGACCGATGCCGAGCGGCCGCAGGAATTCAACGGCAAGTTCAAGATTGCGACCATCCAGGAAGTGGTGGACATGATCAAGAAGAGCGGCCGCAATATCGCGCTGTACGCGGAAACCAAGAACCCCACCTTCCACCGCCAGCAAGGCGTGCCGCTGGAAGACAGGCTGCTGGCGCTGCTGGCCGCCGCCGGCTGGAACGACAGGAGCGCGCCGGTGTTCCTGCAGAGCTTTGAGCCAGGCAGCCTGAAATACATGCGCGGCAAGGGTTCCACCGTGAAGATGGTGCAGCTGATCGATGCCGACGATGTGGACCTGAAAACCGGTGCGCTGACCTTTGCCGCGCCATACGACCGCCCGTACGACTGGGCCCAGGCGGGCGACAAGCGCCTGTTCAGCGCCATGGTGACGCCGGCCGGCCTGGCCGAGATCAAGACCTACGCCGACGGCATCGGCCCGTGGAAGCGCTACATCGTCAGCGTGAAAGGCACCGTGGGCGCGGACGGCAAGGTCGCGGATGTGAACGGCGACGGCAAGGTCAACGAAGCGGACACCACCTCGCAGCCGGCCAGCACCCTGGTGGCGGACGCGCACAAGGCCGGCCTGTTCGTCCATCCCTACACCTTCCGCAACGAAGCACGCCGCCTGGCCGCCGACTACAAGGGCGATCCCAAGGCCGAATTGAAGCAGTTCTACGCGCTGGGCGTGGACGGCGTGTTCGCCGACTTTGCCGACACCGCACTGGCTGCGCGCGCCGAGTACCTGAAGCAAGTGGGCTACTAAGCCGGCCGTTGAGCCGGCCGGCCAGCTAAGTGCCGAGTTGTCACGGGCCGGGCTGTGGCGGCGCCAGCCCGTAGTTGCGGTAGATGCGGGCCAGCGAGCCGTCCTTGGCCATGGTGTCGTACGCCTGGCGCCACGCGGCCTGCTCGCTGTCGCCGAAGCCCGGGCCGCCGGCCAGCCACATGTCGGCCGATTCCACCAGCATGCCGACCTGGAAGCTGGCCGGATTGCGGCCGGTGGCGCGGATCTTCTCCATGTTGATGACGTTGCCGCCGTAGAGCGCATCGACCACGCCGCGTTCCAGCAGGCGCAGCATGTCCTCCACTTTGGTGGCCTGCACGATTTGACCTTCAGAGAATTCGCGGTTCAGCAGCTGGGCCAGGTTGGGCGAGCCGCGCAGCACCACGATGCGCAGCTTGCGCGCCTGCTCGAGCGACGTCACCGGCGTCTCGCCGTGGCGGTTGATGAAAACGAAGTGCTGGGTGTCGAGCTTCATCAGCCAGGTGAAATTGGGCTCGCGCTCGGGCGTGCGGGTCAGCGGCAAGATGGCGGTGTGCGGCGTGTGCGTGGTGAGCGCGATGGCGCGCGCCCAGGGATAGAAGCCGACCTTGACCGGGCTGCCGGCGCGCCGCAATACCTGCTCGACCACTTCCACGTGCAAGCCCGGGCGCTGCGGCTGGCCTTCGATGGCGTAAGGCGGCAAGTCGCCGGTAACGATTTGCAGCGGGGCGGCCGGCTCCGAAGCGGTGGCTTGCGCGCACAGCATCATCATGGCCAGCATAGCCTGGCGGCGTGTAACCCAGCGCATCTCCGTTCCTTGGTAGCCAATCCGTTTTTCATTTTACCTGCAGCCGCTTGCCAATTGTGCTCAGGAATGCTTTTTTGTCTAGGACGCTACGGTACGGTATGATGTTGCCCAATCTACAAAGGAGTGGGTTTGCGTTACTATCTGGCCTTATTTGTCCTGCTGGCATGGCTGCACCTTCCTGTGCCAAGCCAGGCGGCGGCGCCGTCCTTGCTGCTTGCCGCGCCCGAAAAGTCGCTCAGCCAGTACCGCCTGGACGGCTGGCAGATCGAGCAGGGCCTGCCTCAGAACGCGGTGGCGGCGCTGCTGCACACCAGCGATGGCTATCTGTGGGTGGGCACGCTGGGCGGGCTGGCGCGCTTCGACGGCCACCGGTTCACCACTTTCGATGCTTCCGAATTTGCCGATATCGCGTCCCAGCCGGTGCTGGGGCTGATGCAGGACGCGCAGAAGAACCTGTGGATAGGCCACAACAAGGGCGCAGCCATCTACCGCGACGGCAAGTTCCGCACCGTGTACGCCGCCGGACCGCTGGGCGACCAGCGCGTGTGGGGCTTTGCGCAGGCGCCGGACGGCGCGGTGTGGGCCGCCACCAACAACGGCCTGCTGCGCTGGCACAAGGGAGTCACCCGCCACTATCGCCAGGCCGACGGCCTGCCCACCGACCGCCTGCGCGCGCTGGCGTTCGACCGCGACGGCGTGTTGTGGATCGCCAGTTCGGGCGGTGGCCTGGTGAGTCTCAAGGACGGCCGCTTCCACGTGCTCAACCTGGACAACGGTTTCCCCCATTTGCAGGTGCGTTCGGTGCTGGCCGATCCGGACGGCGGCGTGTGGGCGGCCACGGCCGGCGGCGGCCTGGCCCGCGTGAACGGCGGCCAGGTCAAGGTCTACACCGTGGCCGACGGCTTGCCGACCGACCAGCTGACCACGCTGACCCGCGACCGCAACGGCTCGCTATGGATCGGCACCTGGGGCAACGGCGTGGTGCGCATGGCGAACGGGCGCTTCAGCGCCATCGGCACCGCCGGCGGCCTGGCGGGCGACCATATCTGGTCCATCCATACCGACCACGAGGGCAGCGTCTGGCTCGGCACCTGGGTTAGCGGGCTGGTGCGGCTGCGCGAGCGCGCCTTCGGCGTGCTGGGCGTGCCGGAAGGGCTGTCGCACGACAACGTGCGTTCGGTGCTGCACGCGCGCAACGGCGTGACCTGGGTGGCCACTGCCGGCGGCGGCCTGAATCGCATCGACGGCGGCGCCATTACCGTGCTGGGCAAGAAGGACGGCCTGCCCAGCGAGGAAATTTCCAGCCTGATGGAGGACCGCGACGGCGCGCTGTGGGTTGGCAGCTACACCGGTGGCGCGGCCCGCCTGCGGCAGGGCAAGATTACGCTGTTTGGCACGGACCAGGGCTTGCCCAGTTCCGAAGTGCGGGTGTTGTACCAGGACCGCCAGGGCACGGTCTGGGCCGGCACCCAGTCCGGCATCGCCCGGCTGGACGGCGGCGCCTTCACGCCGATGCGCGCGCCCGGCGCGCCGTCCGGCGGCGTGTCCTCCATCCTGCAGGACAAGCGCGGCACACTGTGGTTCGGCACCACCGGCGAGGGCCTGGCGCGCTACCGCGACGGCGCCTTCAAGGCCATGACCGCCGCGGACGGCCTGCTGTCGAACTGGATCATGGCGCTGTACGAAGACGCCGACGGCACCTTGTGGATAGGCAGCAACGGCGACGGCTTGAACCGTCTTCACGGCCGCAGCCTGAGCAGCATCCGCACTGCGGACGGACTGTGGGACGGCACCTGCCTGAGCATCCAGGAGGACCGCGACGGCTACCTGTGGGTGACCGGCAACCGCGGCTTCTACCGCGTGGCGCGCAGGGAGCTCGATGCGTTCGCCGAGGGGCGGCTGGCCAGGGTTGCTTCCAGCGGTTTCGGTCCGGGTGACTCGATGCGCAGCACCACCTTCGCGGGCGGGCTGCAGCCGACCGGGGCGATGGACGCCGACGGCAACCTGCTGCTGCCGTCGGCCAAGGGCCTGGTGCTGGCCGATCCGCGCCGCCTGCCCGACACCGACCAGCCCCCTTCCGTGCGGCTGGAGCGCGTGTCGGTAAACGGCAGCATCCGCTCCACGCCGGTGCAGGAAGCGCTGACGCTGCCGCCCGGCCAGGCCACCCTGGCCATCCAGTACAGCGCCAACACGCTGCTGAACGCCGAGCGGGCGCGCTTCCGCTATCAGATGGAAGGGCTGGCGCGGGGCTGGATCGATGCCGGTCCCAACCGGGAAGTATCGTTCCCGGCGCTGCCGCATGGCAGCTACCGCTTCCGCGTGGCCGCCACCATCGACGGCAAGCGCTGGAGCGATGCGGGCCCGGTGCTGGCCGTCACGGTGCAGCCGTTTTTCTACGAGACTTACTGGTTCGCCGCGCTGATGCTGACCGCGATGGCGGCCGGGCTGTATGCGCTGTTCCGCCTGCGCGTGCGGCATTTGCGCATCCGCCACGTCGAGATGGAGCGCCTGGTGGCGCAGAAGACGGAGGCACTGAAGCAGGCCAACGAGCACTTGTCGCGCCTGTCCTTCGTCGACGCGCTGACCGGGTTGGCCAACCGGCGCCGCTTCGACGAGGTGCTGCGCGAGGAATGGAGCCGCGCCAGCCGTGGCAAGGCAGCGCTGGCGCTGGTGATGGCCGACATCGACGGTTTCAAGGCGTATAACGATGCGCTGGGCCACCAGGAAGGCGACCGCTGCCTGGCCGCCGTGGCCAGCGTGTTCCTCGGCCACGCGCGGCGCGCCGGCGACCTGGCGGCGCGCTATGGCGGGGAAGAATTCGTGCTGCTGATCGCCGCGACCGGGCGCGACGCCGCGCTGCTGATCGCCGAGGAACTGCGCAGCGCCTGTGAAGCGCTGGCGATCGCGCATCCGGCCCTGGAAAGCGGTCCGGTGGTCACGCTCAGCCTGGGCGTGGCGGCGTGCAGTCCGGCCGAGGGCGGCTCTATCGACCTGCTGGTGCAGCAGGCCGACGAGGCCCTGTACCGCGCCAAGCGCGAGGGCCGCAACCGGGTGTGCTGCCAGGCGCCAGGAAACTCGGCTTAGAAGCCGCCGCTGGCCGTCACCGCCTCGGGGGCGAACAAGCCGATCAGCGCCAGCACCCAGATCACCACGCCCGCCACGCACCAGGCGATGTTGGCGCCGGTCAGCGTGTCGTTGCTGCTGCCGGTAGGATCGCCGCAGCGCGCATTGATCTGGTTCTGCACGGGCAGGAAGCACAGGCCCAGCGGGATCAGCGTCAGCAGCGAGAGCCAGTCGGTGTAGGGCGAACCGATGTGGCGGCTCGACAGGCGGCTCATCGCGTTGCTCACGATGATCAGCCCGACCATGGTCCAGGCGCTGGCGTCGTTGTTCCATTCGCCCGGCGCATCTTCCTGCTTGTGTTGCTTCACATGGCGGAACAGCGCGTGCAGGAAGAACACGCTGAAGATGGCGCGCGGCACCGGCCACAGGCTCTCGCCGCTGGCCTGGCGGTACAGCGCCCAGTTCTTGTACAGCCAGAACACCTGGTAGATGCTGAGCGTGGCGAAGAACAGGATCAGGAATTTGCGCGGCGAGACCACGTAGAAAGGCACGCCGGCCATGCTGCCGGCGCCGGGGGCCAGTTCGGCTTTCGGCGGTGCGTAGACGTTGTCGTTCATAATAGTTGCCCATAAAAAAGGTTGATAGTGCGGCGATGGTAGCGTCTTCGTAAAACCCCAATACTATTCAATTGTCACTGAGGTATGATTGTTTCCACCAACATTCGCCGAGAAAACGATCATGCCGACTTCCCTGTTGCTTGCGAAGAATGACCAGCTGGAACTGTCTATGCTGTCCAGCCTGGTGAACCGCCATGGCTGCATCACCGGCGCCACCGGTACCGGCAAGACGGTCACGCTGCAAAGGATCGCACAGTCGCTGTCCGACATCGGCGTGCCGGTGTTCATGGCGGACGTCAAGGGCGACCTGTCCGGCATCGCCAAGGCCGGTGCGCTGAGCGAGAAGATGGGCAAGCGGCTGGAGGCGCTGCAGGTGGCGCCCCCGCAATGGGCCGGCTGCCCGGTGACGTTCTGGGACGTGTTCGGCCAGCAGGGCCACCCGGTGCGCGCCACCGTGTCCGACCTGGGGCCGCTGCTGCTGGCGCGCATGCTGAACCTGAACGATACGCAGGAAGGCGTGCTGCAGCTGGTGTTCCGCATTGCCGACGACAATGGCCTGCTGCTGCTCGACACCAAGGATTTGCGCGCCATGCTGCAGCACGTGGGCGACAACGCGGCCGACTACAAGACCAGCTACGGCAACATCAGCGCGGCCAGCATCGGCGCCATCCAGCGCGGCCTGATCGCCATCGAGGAGCAGGGCGGCGACCAGTTCTTCGGCGAACCCATGCTCAATATCGACGACCTGCTGCAGACCGATGCCAGCGGCAAGGGCGTGGTCAACATCCTGTGCGCCGACAAGCTGATGAACGCGCCGCGCCTGTATGCGGTGTTCCTGCTGTGGATGCTGTCCGAGCTGTTCGAGAACCTGCCCGAAGTGGGCGACGTGGACAAGCCCAAGCTGGTGTTCTTCTTCGATGAAGCGCATTTGCTGTTTGCCGAGGCGCCCAAGGCGCTGCTGCAAAAGATCGAACAGGTGGTGCGGCTGATCCGCTCCAAGGGCGTGGGCGTGTTCTTCATTACGCAAAATCCGCTCGACATCCCGGACACGGTGCTGGGCCAGCTGGGCAACCGCGTGCAGCACGCGCTGCGCGCCTACACGCCGCGCGACCAGAAGGCGGTCAAGGCCGCCGCCGAAACCTTCCGCCCCAATCCCGCGCTGGACGTGGCACAGGTGATCACCGAACTGGGCGTGGGCGAGGCGCTGGTGTCCTTCCTGGACGAGAAGGGCACGCCGCAAGTGGTGCAGCGCGCCTTCATCTTGCCGCCGGCCAGCCAGCTCGGTCCCATCGATGCGGCCGAACGCAAGACTGCCATGGATGGCTCGGTGGTGGCCGGCGTGTACGAAAAGGCGGTGGACCGCGAATCGGCCTACGAGAAGCTGAACAGCCGCCTGGCCACCAGTGCACGCCAGGCCGACGCGCGCGCGCCCGCCCAAGCGCAGCAGCAGGGCCGGCGCGACGCCCCCGCGCCTGTGCCGGGCGGCGGCGCTGCCGATGCTCCGGCCGAAGCGGGCTCGATTTTTGGCGACGTGCTCGGCGGCCTGTTCGGCGGCAGCGGCAAAGGCGCCGGCAAGCGCGACACGGCGGTGCAGGCCATGGTCAAATCGGCCGCGCGCAGCATCGGTTCGCAGGTCGGCCGCGAAATCATCCGTGGCGTACTGGGCTCCATCCTGAAGAAGCGCTGACGGTCATTTGTACAGAAATTCCGCAGTCTGCCTAGACTGGCTTATTCGGGAGGAGGCGTGCATACTCGGCGCTTCCATCCGATGTCCATGCAGAAGCCACGATGATTTCCGACGCCACCCTGAGCCGCGAACAGCTTGAGCAGCACCTGGCGCAATCGATCCGCCATTTCTCCAACTGCGATTTCAGCGGCGCCGACCTGTCGCGCCTGGACCTGCAATCGTGCACCTTCGAGCGCTGCGCCTTCAGCGAGGCGGTGCTGTACGCCTGCAAGCTGTCGCACTCCAAATGGCTGCGCTGCCGCGCCGGCGAAGCGGACTTCGAGGCGGCCGACGTGGTCGACGCGCAGTTCCAGGGCTGCGACCTGAACAACACCAAGTGGCGCCGGGCCAAGCTGGCCTCGGCCAGTTATCGCGGCTGCAAGCTCACCGGCGCCTCGTTTGAAGAAGTCTCGCACCTCGGCGCCGCCTTCGAGGACTGCCTGCTGGTGGGCGCCGACCTGCGCGGCTTCTCCTTCCGCAAGGCGGAGCTGAAGAACCTGGATTTCTCGGACGCCGACTTGTCCGGCTGCGATTTCAGGGACGCCGTGTTCGAAGGCGGCAGCCTGCGCGACGCCATCCTCAAGCTGGCCAAGTTCGACAACGCCGACCTGCGCAGCGCCGAGATCGGCGGCCTGAAACTGACCGACGCCAAGATGTTCCGTGGCGCGGTGATCTCCCACGCGCAGGCGGCCAGCGTGCTCAGGGAAATGGGGCTGGTAGTGATGTAGGCGGGGGAAGGTAGTCCGCTTAACGCAGCCGGCTCAGTGGCGTCAGCGCGCCTTCAGCCACAGGCCGAATTCCTTCACCGCGGCGATGACCGGCTTCAGGCGCATGCCGTCCTCGGTCAGCTGGTACTCCACTTTGGGCGGGACGGTGGGGTAGACGGTGCGCTTCACCAGGCCGGCGTCCTCCAGCGCGCGCAGGTCCAGCGTCAGCATGCGCTGCGAGATGCCCGGCACGTCGCGCCGCAGTTCGTTGAAGCGCCGGGGGCCGTCGACCAGGTAGGACGCGAGCAGCAGCCGCCAGCGCCCGCCCAGCAGGTGCATCGCCTCTTCCACCGAACATCCGCTGACATTTTTCTTCATGGCGCCATGTTAGCACGAAGGTATACTTTTTGTACCTACACCACAAATTGGTGCCTTCTTACTTTTTTATACCGGATCTCTATAATCGGCTGACCGATGAAACAGGAGATCCGCTTTGAAACTGTATTACATTCCGGCCAGCTGCTCGCTGGCCCCGCATATCGTGGCCCATGAGCTGGGACTGGACCTGGCCTTGGTAAAGGTCGACCACCGCACGCACCGCACGGAGCTGGGCGGCGACTATCGCGGCACGAATCCGCTGGGATACGTCCCGGCGCTGGAGCTGGACGACGGCCAGGTGTTCCGCGAAGGCGCGGTCGTGCTGCAGTATCTGGCGGACTTGAAGCCCGAAGCGGGGCTGGCCCCTGCGCACGGCACCATGGAGCGCTACTGGCTGCAGGAGTGGCTGAATTTCCTGTCCGCCGAAGTTCATAAGGGTTTCATTCCGCTGCTGTACGCTGGCCTGGCCGGCAACTATGTGGAGACCGCCAGGCCCAAGCTGGCGCAGCGCTACGCCTGGATCGACGCACAGCTGGCGGGCCGCGATTTTCTGATGGGGGCGCAGTTCACTGTGGCCGATGCCTATCTGTTCGCGCTGACAGGCTGGGGCCAGGCCGCCTGGCTTACCTCCTACTACAAGGCCGGCATTCATTTTGACGGCCTGGGCAATCTGGCCGCATGGTATGAACGGCTGCGCGCACGGCCTTCGGTGCGGCTGGCGCTGGAGCGCGAAGGCCTGGCATAGGGCTGCGTCCGCAGGCTCAGTGCGCGTGCTCGCTGGCGCCTTTCTTCGGCGGCACGGTGAAGCTGACCGTCTGGCTGCCGAGGATCTTGTGGCTGGGGTCCGCGATCTCCAGCAGCACCTTGTGCGGGCCGGGAGTCAGGCCGACCAGGATCAGCGGATCGGCGCTGGTATGGGCCCAGGTGCCTTTCCAGTCGTCGACCGTGACGTGCAGGTGGCCGAGGTGGGGCGACACGGCCACGGCTTCCTTGCCGAACACCGGCAGGATGCGCAGGTTCTCGGTGCGGTGCTGGATGATGACCACGCCGCGCGCCAGCGCGTCCGGCAGCGGCGCGTAGGCGATCAGCTTGGGCGCAGGCTCCGATTCGAGGGGGATCACGGCTGCCGGGCGGCCGGTGTCGGCGCCGCCTGGCGCTGCGGATGCGGCGCCGGTTTGTGCGCTGGCTGCTGCGCTGAATGCGATGGCTGCGGCGGCGAGCGCCAGGCGCTTGGCGAAGGTGGACATGGCGCTTCCTTTCAGGTGAGGGGATGCATCCTATTAGACACCCGGGATGTATCGCCTGCGTGTCAATTTTGCGCCGGCACGGGCAAGGATTGTGTCTGCTCGCCTTGGGATACAAAGCGATACATGCGCGTGGATGGTCAGCGCTGCTTGATGTAGTCGACGAAGGCGCGCAGCGGCGCCGGCACCAGGCGGCGGCCCGGGTAGTAGAGGAAGGGGCCGGAGAACGCCGGCCACCACGGCTCGAGCAGCGGCTCCAGTTCGCCGCTTGCCATGCGCGGGCGCAGCCATTCTTCAAACAGGTAGACGATGCCGCTGCCGGCAACGGCGGCCGCCACCACCAGCTCCGCCGCACCGGAGCGCTCCACCAGCAGCGGGCCGCTGACGTCGATTTTCAGCGCTTCGCCGGCGCGCTCGAATGCCCATGGCTGCGCGGAACGGCCGCCGAAACGCATGCGCAGGCAATCGTGCTCCAGTAGCTGGCTGGGGTGATCCGGGCGTCCGCGCCGCGCGAGATAGGCGGGGGCGGCCGCAGCGGCGAAGCGCTGCGCGCGCGGGCCGATGGGCACCGCGATCATGTCCTGCTCCAGGCGTTCGTCGTAGCGGATGCCGGCGTCGCAGCCGGCGGCCAGTACGTCGACCAGGCTTTCCTCGGCGATGATTTCCAGCTGGATGTCCGGATAGGCGGCCAGGAAGCCCGGCACGATGGATGGCAGCACCAGCCGCGTCGCGCTGATCGGGACATTGAGTCTGAGCTTGCCTGCCGGGCGGCCGCGGAAGTCGTTCACCGCGTCGAGCGCCGATTCGACTTCAGTGAGTGCCGGGCCGAGGCGCTCCAGCAGGCGCAGGCCCGCTTCGGTGGGCGCCACACTGCGGGTGGTGCGGTTCAGCAGCCGCACGCCCAGTTGCGCTTCCAGCCGCCGCACCGCCTCGCTCAGGCCGGACGCGCTGACGCCGCTGCTCCGCGCGCTGTCGCGGAAGCCCTTGGCGCGCGCCACGGCGATGAAAGCACTCAGGTCACCCAGGTCGATCTTCATTGTGCGAAATTTTGTACAGGTTGTGCTGATTATATAGACTTATCGAACGGCATAGCCGTGCCTACACTGGAGCCTTCATCAACAAGGAGGTGCAGCATGACTCAGCCATACACTACGTTCCAGCTCGGCAGCCTGGCAGTCCAACGCGTCGGCTATGGGGCGATGCAGTTGGCCGGCCCCGGCGTATATGGTCCGCCGGCGGACAAGGCGGGGGCGCTGGCGGTGTTGCGCGCGGCGCTTGACTCCGGCGTGAACCACATCGACACCAGCGATTTCTACGGTCCCCAGGTGACCAACCAGCTGATCCGCGAAGCCTTGCATCCCTACCGCGCCGGCCTCGTCATCACCACCAAGGTCGGCGCACGCCGGGGCGCGGACGCCTCCTGGCTGCCGGCGTCGTCGCCCGCCGAGCTGGAGCAGGCGGTGCACGACAATCTGCGCAACCTGGGGCTTGACGTGCTGGACGTGGTCAACCTGCGGGTGATGATCGATCCCATGCAGCCGGCCGAAGGGCCGATCGGGGAACAGCTGGCGGTGCTGGCCGGCTTGCAGCAAAAAGGCCTGGTGCGGCACATAGGCCTGAGCAACGTGACTGCGGCGCAGGTGGCGGAAGGGCGGCGCATCTGCGAGATCGTCTGCGTACAGAACCACTACAACCTGGCGCACCGTGCCGATGACGCCCTGATCGGCGAGCTGGCGCGCGACGGCATAGCCTACGTGCCGTTCTTCCCGCTGGGCGGCTTCTCGCCGCTGCAGTCGGCCACCCTGTCCGATGTCGCCGCGCGCCTGCACGCGTCGCCCAACCAGGTCGCGCTGGCCTGGCTGCTGCGCCGTTCACCCAATATCCTGCTGATTCCGGGTACCAAGTCCCTCATCCACCTGCAGGAAAACCTGGCCGCCGGCGCGCTGCTTCTGCCGGACGATGCAGCCGCGGAACTGGATGGCATGGGCGCGCGGCAGTAAGCCCGGCGGGGCGTTAGGGACGCGCTATGGCCGCCTGGTGGCCAGCGACTGCCAGCCGGCCTTGGGCGACATGTCGGCCAGGTTCCAGTCGCCGGCGACGAAGGCCTTGCGCGTGGGCGCGTAATTGGGATAGCCGGACGACTGCGCTTCGCTGTCGACGATATGGCCCCGGCCTTCGGCCACGTCGGACAGGATCTTGAAGTCGACCGCGTCGCGCTGCCAGGGGCGCATGCCGGCGCTGGCGTAGATCGCGCTTTCCAGCCCGTTCGCCGGCAGCGGCGCCAGGCCTGCCGGGAGGTAGGGCTGGCCGGTTGTCAGGATCTTGGCCGTATCGGCGGTGTAGCGGCCCGTCATCGGCAGCGGCTCGCCGTTGGCGTCCACGGCGATGTTGTCCTGCATGAACAGGCTGACGTCGCCCACGCCACCCAGGCTGAACAGCGGCACCTTGGCACCGGTGTCCGGCCCGCCGCGCAGCACATTGCCGATGATGGTGACGGCGCCGGTGCGCGGCGCGCGTTCGCCCCACTCGTGCGCGATCAGGTTGTAGTGCACCGCGCGCTTGCCGGGATTGTGGATCAGGTTGTTGACGAAGGCGACCTTGGCGCCGCCCTTCACCAGCGGGTTGCGTTCCACATTGGAGGTGTACAGGTTGCCGTACAGGAGTATCTGTTCGGCGTTGTCGTGGATCAGCGTGCCTTTTGAATGCTCGCCTTTGGCGTGCGTGGAGTCGCGCAATCCTTCGGCGATGATGTTGTGGCTGTAGGTGACGCGGCGCGAAGTGTGGTTTGGCCAGTCGTCCGGCCCATTGCCGTTGAAGCGCGGGCCGGAGGCGGACAGGTTTTCGTCGGTGGCCCAGCTGAAACTGCAATGGTCGACGATAAGGTTGCTGGCGCCGCTGGCCGACAGGCCGTCGGCTTCCCAGCCGCCTTTTTTCGGCTTGCCGTTTTCGCCGGGGCGCACGGCGATGTGCTGCACGATCACGTCGTTGGTGGACACCGACAGGCCGCCGCGTATCAGCGTGATGCCGGGATGGGGCGCGGTCTGGCCGGCCACCGTCACATAGGGCTTGTTGATGCGCAGGGTCGCGCCTTGCAGGTCGATCACCCCGCCCACTTCGAACACGATGATGCGGGCGCCGTCGGTGGCCAGCGCGGCGGCCAGCGAGCCTTCGCCGCCGGCGTTCAGGTTGCTGACGCGGACGATGGCGCCGCCGGCGCCGCCCCTGGTGTCGACGGCCCAGCCGCGCACGTCGATGGCGGCGCGGTCCATGGCCGGAGCCGGGGTGGCGGCGGCGACAGGCAGGGCATACAGGCAGCAGGCTGCGACGAGGACGGCCAGGGTGCGGGCAACGCGGGCAACAGGCAGCTTCATGGATATGAGGTTCAAGGCAGGGCGCGATAGACGAGGTTGCTGAAACGGACTTTACCTTTGCCGGACGCATAGATGGCCGGACGCAAGCTCATGAAGCCGTAGGCGACGTTGTGGTTATAGCCGGACACTTCCATCTGCACCCCGTACTTGTGCCAGGTCTTGCCCTGGTCGATGCTGGTGTGGATGGTCATGATGTGGCGGTCGTTGGTGACGCGCATGCGTAGCTTGTTGGCCATGCCGGCCGGCTTCTCGCCGCGCGGCTGGTCCATGCCGTAGCGGTGCAGGATGAAGGCGCCCTTATTGACGCCGACGCCGGCGTACAGCTTGTCGTTGTAGAACAGCAGGGCGCCGGCTTGTGCGCCTTCGTCGAAGTCGATGTCCACCTCGAACTGGTAGGCCTGGTCGCCAGCCAGGAAAGTGAGCGGCGAGCTGTTGGCGGGCGAGCTGCCTTTCGCTTCCAGCTCCAGTACGCCGTCGCGGTAGCGCACGCGCTGGTTCTCGTCGATGCCGCCACGGAAGAAGCTCCATTGCAGGCCGAATTTGTTGGTCGAGAAATCGTCCGACAGGGCCATGCCATGCGGTACCGCGCTGCCGCCGGCAGGTTTGGGGATGGGCTTGCCGGCGTCGTGTTCGGAGGCCTTGAACCAGCCGTCTTCGGTCCACACGATGGGCGCCAGCAGGGCCTGGCGGCCGAGGGCGTGGAAGCCGTTCTCGTAGCCGTGGTACATCATGTACCAGCCCGATTTGCCCGGCCCTTCGACCAGCGTGGCATGGCCTTTGGACCACCATTTCTCGGCCGCCGATTCGGTGCGGATAATGGGGTTGTAGGGCGAGTTCTCCCAAGGCCCATGGATCGATTTCGAGCGCGCCGACACCACCATGTGGCCGGTGGGCGGGCCGGCGGTGCCGCCCAGGGCCAGTGTCATGTAGTAGTAGTCGCCGTGGCGCGTCATCTTCGGACCTTCCTGCGCGTAGCCTTCGACGTCCCAGTGCTCAGGGTATTTCCAGCCGTCGTAGACGTGCTGCATGGGGCCGACTATCTTCAGGCCGTCATCGGACAGCTGCACGCGGTCGCCGTGCGACAGGAACAGGTAGCGCTTGCCGTCCTCGCCGACGATGTGGCCGGGGTCGATGCGTGTATTGCCCAGCGCGACCGGTTCGGACCAGGGGCCGCGTATATTGTCGGCGTGGACCACGTAGATGTTGTTATTGCCGGGCAGCTTGGCTGGGATGTACAGGTAGTAGCGGCCCTTGTGCTTGGCCAGTTCCGGCGCCCACACGCTGCCTATGTACTTCTTCAGCGCGCTGCCGATCGGCTCCCAGTTGACCAGGTCGCGCGAATGCCAGATGGTCAGGCCGGGATAGGCCTCGAACGACGAGAAGGTCATGTAGTAGTCGTCGCCGTCCTTGAGCACGCTCGGGTCGGGATGGTCGCCGGCCATGATGGGGTTCAGGT
Organism: Massilia sp. Root351; assembly: GCF_001425045.1. GTDB lineage: Bacteria > Pseudomonadota > Gammaproteobacteria > Burkholderiales > Burkholderiaceae_D > Rugamonas. The sequence goes on from NZ_LMDJ01000009.1 coordinate 88,354, forward strand.
AAGTGCCGTTGCCCAGGTCGGCCTTGCGCTGCTGTTCGATGCCCCGGGCCCAGTCCTGGCAGTGGCGCAGGAAGGGATTGCCCAGCTCCTTGGTGCAGGTTGCTGCGCCTTGCGCTGCGGCGAACGATACGGCGGGGGCCGACAAGGCCAGGAGGACGGCTGCTAAACGCATATGCTTGATTCCATGTGGATGTTCGTGAAAATGCCGGGACGGCCCGGGCTGGCGGTGTGCCCGGTGCGCGGGGGCGCCTATTGCTCCATGACAGAGGCGGCCATCAGCACACCCATATAGCCGTGCGCATGGTGCTTGCCTTGCGCTACCGGCACGCTGACCGGGCGGATCGCCATGTAGGCTTCGTAGTCCTTTTGCACCCCCATGCCGGGCGCGACCGAGTGAATTTGCGGTCCGCCATCCTGGAAGCGGCCAACATTGGTCTGCACCGCGTGCCAACCGCGCTGCGCCACGGCGGCGTAGGCCGGATCGAGCAGTTGCAGGTTGACGCCTTTTTGCAGCGCATACACCATCATGCCGCTGCCGCTGGTTTCCGGGAAATTCCCGGCCCCGGCCGGGACGTCGAGCACGTCGTACCAGAAGCCATCGACGTGCTGGGCGGTCTTGATGCCCTGGGCCAGGTTTTGGAACAGGAACAGCAGCTTGCCGTATTGCGGATGGGCGGGCGGGAGGTATTCGAGTACATCGACCAGCGCCATCGAGTACCAGCCCGACGCGCGCGACCAGAACTGCGAGGAGTTGCCGGTGATCGGGTGCGCCCACGGCTGCTCCTTGCCCCAGTCCCAGCCGTGGTAGGCCAGCTTATGGCGCTGGTCGAAGGAACTGGCGGACACCATCAGGATCTGGCTGGCGGCCAGGTCGAGCAAGGCCGGCTCCTTGGCAACCAGGCCGTAGCGCACCAGGAAGGGGTAGGCCATGTACAAGCCGTCCACCGTCATCACGTTCTTGTAGCGAGGCTCGCTTTTGTGCCAGTAGCCGCCGTGCGGCGTGCGCATGAACGTCGAAGGCTTGGCCGCCGTGCCCAGCATCATGTCGCGCATAGTCTTGGCGGCTTGCAGGTATTTTTTGTCGCCCGTCTCCTCGTATAGGAACAGGCACAGCACGCCTGGATGCATGCCGTCCATGCTGGCGTGCAGCGCCTTGATGCTGCCGTCGCTCTTGATGAACCGATCAGCGAAGGCCTGGATGTACTGGAGGTAGGCCTTGTCGCCCGTACGCCTGTAGATTTTCTCCATACCGTGCAGGACTACGCTGTTCGCGTGGTCCCAGCCATTGTTTCCCATGGCATCGATGGTGGGCGAGTAGCGCTGCATGATGGCGTTCGACACCTCCACCCCGAGCGGCGCCGCAGCATGGGCTGAATATGCAAACAGCAGGCCGAGGAATGCGGAGGAAATCAGGCGGTGCAGGGGCGGGCGGGGCGAGGCAAGTGGCATGGCGCGGTTCCTCCGGATAGGAGTTCGAGTATGCCATAGGGAAAATGTGATTGGCTAGTCCAGTTTTGCATTTGGTCAGGCCAAATGATCGTTTGACGGAGGCTGGGGAAAAAATCCGGATGTAGCTGATCAGTATAAGCGCGGCGGCCCGCATTCCCACGCGACCGGATCTCAGGATTTGCGCGCCCGGCAGGCAAAATATAGCCCGCTGTCCCGAATCGCCAGCTTGACACCAAACCTACTAGAAGGTAGGCTCTCGTCCATGAACAAACTCTCCACCACTGCAGACGATATTTTGGCCTGCACGCGCAAGCTGATTGTCGCTCGCGGGTATAAGGGCTTCAGCTACGCCGATATCGCCGATGTGGTGGGCATACGCAAGGCCAGCATCCATCACCACTTTCCCAGTAAAGTCGATCTGGTGAAGGCGCTCATCAGCCAGTATCGGAAGGAAACGGAAGAGGGAGTCAAGAACCTTGAGCGCGGCATCCCGCATCCGCTGGAACAGCTGCGCGCGTATATCCAGTACTGGAAAACGTGCATCGGCGATGCCAGCGCGCCTTTCTGCATCTGCGCCTTGCTGGCCAGCGAACTGCCCGTCCTGCCGGACGAAGTGGCGCTGGAAATCCGCGCGTATTTTCGTTTTCTGTCGGGATGGCTGACTTCCCTGCTTGACCGCGGCGTGCAGCAGGACGTCATCTCGCTGCGCCATGCGCCGCGCGTCGAGGCGGAAGCTTTTATGGCGACAGTGCATGGCGCAATGCTGTCGGCGCGCGCTTACGGTGATGCCGGTATCTTCGGCGCCATCATGGATGCGCAACTGGAGCGCATCTCGGCAAAGGGCTGATTGTCAGATCGGCGCTTTTTTTTACAATGGTGCCTACCAACTGGTAGGTAGATTCTATATTAAAGGAACACTTCAATGGAAAACGCGCATGCAGTGCAGGCTCAAGCTGGCGACGAAAGCTGGCTAACGACGTACTACTTCGCCCGGGCAGCGGTTGCATTTGCCTGGGTGCTTGCTGCCGTCGGCCTGGCAACACACTCGGCCGGCATCGCGGCCTTCCTGCTGGTTGTCTATCCCCTTTGGGACGCGCTGGCCAACCTGATGGACGGCATGCGCAGTGGCGGCCTCGCCCGCAACCGTACCCAGCTTGCCAACGTCGCGGTCAGCCTGGCGGTGGCCGCCGCAGTTTGGTTTGCGCTGCCGAACATGAATCATGTGCTTGGCGTGTTCGGCATGTGGGCCATCTTGTCGGGACTGCTGCAACTGGGCACGGCGCTGCGGCGCTGGAAACTGTTCGGCGCGCAATGGGCGATGGTGCTCAGCGGCGCGCAGTCGGCGCTTGCCGGCGCTTTCTTCATTTACCAGGCGCAGACCTCCACCGTGCCGTCCATCGCCACCGTCACCGGCTATGCGGGATTCGGCGCGTTCTACTTCCTGGTTTCTGCACTGTCGTTGAAACTCGCGGCCCGGCGCCGGAAGGGCTAGTCACAGGGGACTGTGTTTCCGTTCGTGATAAATTGTGCAAGAAATGCCGCGCGAACCGGGAGAACAGCATGACCGCCGACGAGATCATCGAACAGCTCAAGCCGCTTGGCCGCGATTCCTACAAGAACGTACTGCTCAAGCACGGCGTGCAGGAGCCGCTGCTGGGCGTCAAGATCGAGGACTTGAAGGTCTTTCAGAAGAAAATCAAAAAAGACTACCAGCTGGCGCTGGACCTGTATGACAGCGGCATCTACGACGCCCGCTACCTGGCCGGCCTGGTCGCGGACGACCGCGCCATGAGCCGCGCCGACCTGCAGCACTGGGCCGACACCTCCAGCTGCCTGGCCACCAGTGAATACACGGTGGCGTGGGTGGCGAGCGAAAGCTTGCACGGGCGCGAGCTGGCGTTGGCGTGGATTGTATCCAAGGAGGAAAAAATCGCCACAGCCGGCTGGGCCACCCTGAGCGGGCTGGTGGCCATCACCGACGACGGCAAGCTGGATCTGGAAGAGCTCAGGCATTTACTGATGCGCGTGCAGGAGACCATACACCGGCAGCCGAACCGGGTGCGGTATGTGATGAATGGCTTTGTAATTGCGGTGGGCAGCTACGTGGCGCCGCTGAGCGCGCTGGCCGAGCAGGTGGGCAGGGCACTCGGCACCGTCACCGTGGAAATGGGCGATACCGCGTGCAAGGTGCCGTCGGCGCCGGAGTACATCGACAACGTCCGGCAGCGCGGCGCTCTGGGCAAGAAGCGCAAGACCATCAAGTGCTGAGCCAGGGCTAACCTCTCTCGGGCTGCGGCTGGCCTTCAATCCGGAAGCGCCTGAAGAATTTGCATCTTCGGCTCACGCCGCGTGGATCGGAAAAGAAGGGAAGGGCCAATTCCCGCTCGCCGAGCAGCACCATGCGCCAGGTGATGCCGCCGATGAAGCGAAACGTCAGCGTATTCGGCGGCTGCAGGTTCAGTTCGGCAAAGGTGCCGGTGGCATACATCCCACCGAGCACGGCAGCATCGACCAATGTCATATCGGCGTCGAACATATAAATGCGCAGCATGTCTTCGAAGGGGATGTCGTCGGTGAAGAACGCGATGCGGCAGCCTCGCCACTCCACTGCCGCCTCCAGCACCGCGCCGTCCACGATCAGCCCGGCCGGTTTGCCGTCCAGAAGCAGTTCGGAAGTCGCCAACTTCTTATCCGTGTAGGGCGACGCCAGCCGTGCCGTGAATTCGGCGGTCGAGAGTAGTCTCACGAGTTTTCCCTACCATATAAAGCCAGCGCCGAAGGCCGCCAGTGCGCCCCCGGCAAATGCGCCGATTGTCACACATACCGGAGCGCCCTGTGATCCGCTTGGATTTGCTGGAGACTTTACGGGCGCGAATTTGGCCGGTCGTGGGCCTGTTCGAGCATTTCCGAGGCCAGGCTCCGAGCGAAGAACGATGGGGTCTGGTCTTTGAGAGCCGCGTGAGGCCGAGTCTCATTGTAGTCCACACGCCAAGCCTCGACGACGGCTTGAACCGGACCGGGATATTGAGAGGCGCCTCGGTTTGAGTCATGCCGGGATGGCTTGACTCGATAGTTGACGATAGTAGTTCATTTCAGCTTCGGCCGG
>NZ_LMDJ01000010.1 GCF_001425045.1 Massilia sp. Root351
ATGCCAGGCGACAACGTGTCGATCACCGTCAAGCTGATCAACCCGATCGCGATGGAAGAAGGTCTGCGCTTCGCAATCCGCGAAGGCGGCCGTACCGTGGGTGCTGGCGTCGTTGCCAAGATCCTCGGCTAAGAATCTGCGCCAAACACTAGCGCCCGACTGCAGTCGGGTGCTATAATTGCGGATTCACTGATCAAGTTTTACGTAGGGGCGTAGCTCAATTGGCAGAGCGTCGGTCTCCAAAACCGAAGGTTGGGGGTTCGAGGCCCTCCGCCCCTGCCACCGAATCTGGTGCAGGGCACCGAAAGTAAAATAGAATGTCTAATCAATCCGTGCAAACCGTTAGCACGTCAAACGACAAGTTCAAAGTCGTGCTGGCAGTGGTTGCAGCGATTGCAGGCGTAGTCGGGTTCTTTTACCTGGCAGGTCAACCATCCCTGGTGCGGGCAGCTGCGCTTGTGGGTGGTTTGCTTATTTCCGCCGGCATTGCTTACACCTCTACCTCCGGCCGCGATTTCCTGAATTTCGCTAAAGAAGCCGTCCGCGAAACCAAAAAAGTCGTTTGGCCTACGCGCAAAGAAGCAACGCAAATCACGATGATCGTGTTTGCCTTTGTATTGGTAATGGCTGTGTTCCTGTGGGGCACGGATAAGTTGCTGGAATTCCTGTTGTACGACGTGATTCTGGGTTGGAAACAATAATGAGCGAAAATGTGCAAGACGACGTGCCGGGCGAAGTTCCGGCACCGGCACAAGATGCCGCCGCTGCGCTGAGCACGCCAGTCAGCAACAAGCGCTGGTATGTTGTGCACGCTTATTCCGGCATGGAAAAAAGCGTCCAGCGTGCACTGACCGAGCGCGTCGAGCGCGCCGGCATGCAAGATCAGTTCGGCCAGATCCTGGTGCCCACCGAAGAAGTGGTGGAAGTCAAGAACGGCCAGAAGTCCGTCACCGAGCGTCGTTTCTTCCCCGGCTATGTGCTGGTGGAAATGGAAATGACCGACGAAACCTGGCACCTGGTGAAAAACACCAGCAAGGTCACCGGTTTCATCGGCGGCAAGTCGAACAAGCCTACTCCGATTCCTGCGCGCGAGATCGACAAGATCATGCAGCAAATGCAGGAAGGCGTCGAGAAGCCGCGTCCGAAAGTGCTGTACGAAGTGGGCGAGCAAGTCCGCATCAAGGATGGTCCGTTCACCGACTTCAACGGCAACGTGGAAGAAGTGAACTACGAAAAGTCCAAAGTGCGCGTCTCGGTTACCATCTTCGGCCGCGCGACCCCCGTCGAACTCGAGTTCGGCCAGGTCGAGAAGGTTTAAGCTGCAAGCGCCCCACGGAGCGCGGCTCCGGCCTAATCCGAATCAGAGGAGCCCTGCCATGTAGTACCGGCGGGGCGCTACTACTCAAACCCAAAGATAGGAAGTGCCCAAATGGCAAAGAAAATCATTGGCTTTATCAAGCTGCAAGTGCCAGCCGGTAAAGCAAACCCATCCCCTCCAATCGGTCCAGCGCTGGGTCAGCGCGGTCTGAACATCATGGAATTCTGCAAAGCGTTCAACGCGCAGACCCAAGGTATGGAGCCAGGCATGCCGATCCCAGTCGTGATCACCGCATTCGCCGACAAGTCCTTCACCTTCGTGATGAAGACCCCGCCAGCGACGTACCTGATCAAGAAGCACTCGGGCGTCACCAAAGGTTCGCCGAAGCCACATACCGACAAAGTCGGCAAGCTGACCCGCGCCCAAGCTGAAGAAATCGCAAAACTGAAGACCCCGGACCTGACCGCCGCCGACATGGACGCAGCAGTGCGCACCATCGCCGGTTCCGCACGTTCGATGGGCATCACGGTAGAGGGCATCTAATCATGGCAAAACTGTCCAAACGCGCTCAAGCCATCAAGGCTAAAGTAGACCGTACCAAAGTGTACGCTTTCGACAACGCAGTTGCGCTGATCAAAGAACTGGCCACCGCCAAGTTCAACGAATCGATCGACGTGTCGGTACAGCTGGGTGTGGATCCTAAGAAATCCGACCAGGTGGTACGTGGTTCCGTCGTGCTGCCAGCCGGCACCGGCAAGACCGTACGCGTGGCCGTGTTCGCTTCGGGCGACAAGGCTGAAGCTGCCAAGGCAGCCGGCGCCGACGTGGTTGGTATGGAAGACCTGGCCGAGCGCGTCAAAGCCGGCGACATGCCTTTCGACATCGTCATCGCTTCGCCAGACACCATGCGTATCGTTGGTACCCTGGGCCAGATCCTGGGCCCACGCGGCCTGATGCCTAACCCGAAGGTGGGCACTGTAACCCCTGACGTCGCTACCGCCGTGAAAAACGCGAAAGCCGGCCAGGTGCAGTACCGTACCGACAAGGCTGGTATCATCCACGCCACCATCGGCCGCAAGTCCTTCGACGACGCCGATCTGAAGCGCAACCTGGTTGCCCTGATCGAAGCGCTGAACAAGGCCAAGCCGGCATCGTCGAAAGGCGTGTACCTGCGCAAAGTAGCGATCTCGTCGACCATGGGCGCTGGCGTCCGTGTTGACCACGCTGGTCTGGCTGCTTAAGTAAAGAATCAAGTCCCCGGGCGCAAGCCCGGGGCGCATCTTTGGGCTGTCCGCTCCGGCGGGCAGGCAATCAAAGACCGTTGGGGTGGAGGGCAGCAGGCAGGCTTTCCGCTTAATCGCCACACAGCGCCCAACGCAGATGGTGTACCCGAACAAGTTTTGCAGTCCATTGGACTCCTAACCTCGGACGCCGTTGTTCGAACCGATGTGCGGCATTTGCCAAACATCATTTAAGGAGGTTGACCGTGGGTCTCAATCTGAATGACAAAAAGGCCGTCGTAGCCGAAGTTTCCGCAAAAGTAGCAACTGCGCAAACCGTGGTCGTGGCCGAGTACCGTGGCATCCAGGTTGCTCACTTGACGCAACTTCGTGCTAAAGCGCGTACCCAAGGCGTATACCTGCGTGTTCTGAAGAACACCCTGGCTCGCCGTGCAGTAGAAGGTACGCAGTTCGCCGCCCTGGCTGACAGCATGACCGGTCCGCTGATCTACTCGATCTCGGATGATGCCGTTGCAGCAGCGAAAGTCATCAACGACTTCGCTAAAACCAACGACAAGCTGGTCATCATCGCCGGTAACTACGCAGGTAAACAGCTGGATAAAGCTGCTGTTACCGCGCTGGCGAGCATTCCTAGCCGTGAAGTCCTCATCTCGCAGCTGTTGGGCGTTATGCTGGCTCCGGTATCGGGCTTTGCACGTGGTCTGGCTGCTCTGGCAGCGAAAAAAGGCGAAGGTTCGGAAGCTGCTCCTGCAGCCGAAGAAACCGCAGCTGCTTAATAGCGCCGCGCTTTTTTTCTCAAGTAAACAATTCTGTAGCATACAAATAAATTAGGAGTTTCAAATGGCAATTTCCAAAGACGATATCCTGAACGCAGTGAGCGAAATGTCCGTAATGGACCTGAACGAACTGGTCAAAGCTTTCGAAGAAAAATTCGGCGTGTCGGCAGCCGCTATGGCCGCTCCAGCAGCTGGCGGCGCAGCAGCTGGCGCAGCAGTTGAAGAGCAGACCGAATTCAACCTGGTTCTGTCCGAAGTTGGCGCAAACAAAGTTGGCGTGATCAAAGTTGTTCGCGAAATCACCGGTCTGGGCCTGAAAGAAGCTAAAGACGTTGTTGACGGCGCACCAAAAGTCGTGAAAGAAGCGCTGTCGAAAGCTGACGCTGAAGCCGGCAAGAAGAAGCTGGAAGAAGCTGGCGCCAAGGCCGATCTGAAGTAATCTAGTTGTACCGGCGAGCAGTTTTCGCCCGAGCCAAAGTGAGGCATTCCTTCCGGAAGGGAGGAATGCCGGCTTTGGCTCCTTTGTCGTCTTTGTCGTATTTGTAGCGCGTATTTGTAGCAAAATTCAAGCTGCAGTTTGATCATATCGACCTGAAATGATAGAGGCTTGAGGTTTCGTCTGTGTGACGTTCGTTCCGCAGCGCACCTTGCAAAACCTGAATTTTCTATCCTTTCTGTCACTCACGGAGTGTCCATGCACTACTCATTTACTGAGAAGAAACGCATTCGCAAGTCATTCGCGAAGCGCGCCAACGTCCACAACGTTCCGTTCCTGCTGGCTACCCAGCTCGAGTCCTACCACAACTTCCTGCAAGAAGACATCGCACCGTCGACGCGCAAGAATGACGGCCTGCAGTCGGCCTTCACCTCCATTTTCCCTATCGTTTCGCACAACGGCTTCGCGCGTCTCGAGTTCCTGTCGTACGTGCTGGGCGACCCCGCCTTCGACGTCAAGGAATGCCAGCTGCGTGGCCTGACGTTCGCGTCGCCGCTGCGCGCCAAGGTGCGCCTGGTGATCCTGGACAAGGAATCGCCGACCAAGCCGGTCGTCAAGGAAATGAAGGAACAGGAAGTCTACATGGGCGAACTGCCCCTGATGACCACCACCGGTTCGTTCGTGATCAACGGTACTGAGCGCGTTATCGTTTCGCAGCTGCACCGCTCCCCGGGCGTGTTCTTCGAGCACGACCGTGGCAAGACCCACTCGTCCGGCAAATTGCTGTTCTCGGCCCGCATCATTCCTTACCGCGGTTCGTGGCTGGACTTCGAGTTCGACCCGAAAGACATCCTGTTCTTCCGCGTCGACCGCCGCCGCAAGATGCCAGTGACCATCCTGCTGAAGGCGATCGGCATGACGCCGGAGCAGATCCTGGCGAACTTCTTCGTATTCGACAACTTCCACCTGCGCTCCGAAGGCGCCGAGATGGAATTCGTGGCCGAGCGCCTGCGCGGCGAAGTCGCGCGCTTCGACATCGTCGATCCGAAGACCGGCAAGACCATCGTCATGAAGGACAAGCGCATCAACGCCAAGCACGTGCGCGACATCGACGCGGCCGGCCTGAAGCATATCTCGGTGCCGGAAGACTACCTGCTGGGCCGCGTGCTGGCCAAGAACATCGTCGATCCGGAAACCGGTGAAGTGGTGGCCAACGCCAACGACGAACTGACCGAAGACGTGCTGGCCCGCCTGCGCGACGCGTCGATCGCCGACATCCAGACCCTGTACACCAACGATCTGGACCAGGGCGCCTACATCTCGCAGACCCTGCGCATCGACGACACGATGGACCAGACCGCCGCCCGCATCGCGATCTACCGCATGATGCGTCCCGGCGAGCCGCCAACCGAAGAATCGGTGGAAGCGCTGTTCAACGGCCTGTTCTACAGCGCCGACCGCTACGACCTGTCCGCCGTCGGCCGCATGAAGTTCAACCGCCGCATCGGCCGCGACGAACTGACCGGCATGATGACGCTGTCGAACGAAGACGTGCTGGCCGTGATCAAGATCCTGGTCGAGCTGCGCAATGGCCGCGGCGAAGTGGACGACATCGATCACCTGGGTAACCGCCGCGTGCGCTGCGTGGGCGAACTGGCCGAAAACCAGTTCCGCGCCGGCCTGGTGCGCGTGGAGCGCGCCGTCAAGGAACGCCTGGGCCAGGCCGAAGCCGACAACCTGATGCCGCACGACCTGATCAACTCCAAGCCGATTTCGGCCGCGATCCGCGAGTTCTTCGGTTCGTCCCAGCTGTCGCAGTTCATGGACCAGACCAACCCGCTGTCGGAAATCACCCACAAGCGCCGTGTTTCCGCTCTGGGCCCTGGCGGCCTGACGCGCGAACGCGCCGGCTTCGAGGTGCGCGACGTGCACCCGACCCACTACGGCCGCGTGTGCCCGATTGAAACGCCTGAAGGCCCGAACATCGGCCTGATCAACTCGCTGGCACTGTATGCCCGCCTGAACGAATACGGCTTCCTGGAAACCCCGTACCGCAAGGTCGAAGGCTCCATGGTGACCGACAAGATCGACTACCTGTCCGCCATCGAAGAAGGCCGCTACATCATCGCCCAGGCGAATGCGACCATCAACGCCGAAGGCAAACTGAGCGACGAGCTGGTGTCGGCCCGTGAAGCCGGCGAGACCATCCTGGTGTCGCCGGAGCGCATCCAGTACATGGACGTGGCGCCGGGCCAGATCGTGTCCGTGGCGGCTTCGCTGATTCCGTTCCTGGAACACGATGACGCGAACCGCGCGCTGATGGGTGCCAACATGCAACGCCAGGCTGTGCCTTGCCTGCGTCCTGAAAAGGCGCTGGTCGGTACCGGTATCGAACGCACCGTGGCGGTCGACTCGGGCACCACCGTGCAAGCGCTGCGCGGCGGCGTGGTCGACTACATCGATGCAGGCCGCGTGGTGATCCGCGTCAACGACGAAGAGGCGACCGCCGGCGAAGTCGGTGTGGACATCTACAACCTGATCAAATACACCCGTTCCAACCAGAACACCAACATCAACCAGCGTCCTATCGTGCAAGTGGGCGACCGCGTGGCCAAGGGCGACGTGATCGCCGACGGCGCATCGACCGACCTGGGCGAGCTGGCGCTGGGCCAGAACATGACCGTGGCCTTCATGCCATGGAATGGTCTGAACTTCGAAGATTCGATCCTGATCTCGGAAAACGTCGTGAAAGACGACCGCTACACCTCGATCCACATCGAAGAGCTGTCGGTTGTTGCACGCGATACCAAGCTGGGCGCGGAAGAAATTACCCGCGACATCTCGAACCTGGCTGAGAACCAGCTGGCTCGTCTGGATGAGTCCGGTATCGTCTACATCGGCGCGGAAGTGACCGCAGGCGACACCCTGGTCGGTAAAGTGACGCCGAAGGGCGAAACCCAGCTGACCCCGGAAGAGAAGCTGCTGCGCGCCATCTTCGGCGAAAAAGCGTCGGACGTGAAAGACACCTCGCTGCGCGTGCCGTCGGGCATGGTCGGCACCGTGATCGACGTGCAGGTGTTCACCCGCGAAGGCATCGTGCGCGACAAGCGCGCCCAGCAGATCATCGACGACGAGCTGAAGCGCTTCCGCCTGGACCTGAACGACCAGATGCGTATCGTGGAGGGCGACGCCTTCCAGCGTCTGGAGAAGATGCTGATCGGCCAAGTGGTCAACGGCGGTCCGAAGAAGCTGGCCAAAGGCGCCAAGATCACCAAGGAATACCTGGATGATCTGGACAAGTACCACTGGTTCGACATCCGCCCTGCGGACGACGCCGCCGCCACCGCGCTGGAAGCCATCAAGGAATCCATCAACGAGAAGCGCCACCAGTTCGACCTGGCCTTCGAAGAGAAGCGCAAGAAGCTGACGCAAGGCGACGAGCTGCAGCCTGGCGTGCAGAAGATGGTCAAGGTCTACCTGGCCGTGAAACGCCGCCTGCAGTCGGGCGACAAGATGGCCGGCCGCCACGGTAACAAGGGTGTGGTTTCCCGTATCGTTCCAGTGGAAGACATGCCGTACATGGCCGACGGTACCCCGGCCGACGTGGTGCTGAACCCGCTGGGTGTGCCGTCCCGCATGAACGTGGGTCAGATCCTGGAAACCCACTTGGGCTGGGCAGCCAAGGGCCTGGGCATCCGCATCGGCGAAATGCTGGCGCAGCAGATCAAGGTCGAAGAGATGCGCAAGTATCTGACCACCGTGTACAACGAGTCGGGCCGTCCGGAAGACATCGATCAATTCGACGACGAAGAGATCATGAAACTGGCGCACAACCTGAAAAAAGGTGTGCCGTTCGCCACGCCGGTGTTCGACGGTGCGCACGAGTCCGAAATCCGCCGCATGCTGGACCTGGCTTACCCTGACGAGATCGCCACGAAACTGGGCATGACCCCGTCGAAGAACCAGGTCACCATGTACGACGGCCGCACCGGCGAAGCGTTCGAGCGCAAGGTCACCGTCGGCGTGATGCACATGCTGAAACTGCACCACCTGGTGGACGACAAGATGCACGCGCGTTCGACCGGTCCGTACTCGCTGGTGACGCAGCAGCCACTGGGCGGTAAAGCCCAGTTCGGCGGCCAGCGCTTCGGTGAGATGGAGGTGTGGGCACTGGAAGCATACGGCGCGTCCTACGTGCTGCAAGAGATGCTGACTGTGAAGTCGGATGACGTGAACGGCCGTACCAAAGTGTACGAAAACCTGGTCAAAGGCGACCACGTGATCGACGCAGGCATGCCGGAATCGTTCAACGTGCTGGTGAAAGAGATCCGTTCCCTGGGTATCGATATCGACCTGGAACGCAACTAAGACACTGGCGCCGCCGGGCGGCGGAAACCCTCCACCCGGCAGCTTTAAGAATTCAATCACCTGGAGTGATACATGAAAGCTCTGCTCGATCTATTCAAGCAAGTTCAGCAAAACGAGACGTTCGACGCGATCAAGATCGGTCTGGCCTCTCCTGAAAAAATCCGTTCGTGGTCCTACGGCGAAGTCAAAAAGCCGGAAACCATCAACTACCGCACCTTCAAGCCTGAGCGCGACGGCCTGTTCTGCGCCAAGATCTTTGGCCCGATCAAGGATTACGAATGCCTGTGCGGCAAGTACAAGCGCCTGAAGCACCGCGGCGTGATCTGCGAAAAATGCGGCGTCGAAGTCACGCTGGCCAAGGTGCGCCGCGAGCGCATGGGCCACATCGAGCTGGCCTCGCCAACCGCCCACATCTGGTTCCTGAAATCGCTGCCGTCGCGCCTGGGCATGGTGCTGGACATGACCCTGCGCGACATCGAACGCGTGCTGTACTTCGAAGCATACGTCGTGACCGACCCCGGCATGACCCCGCTGAAGAAGTGCCAGATCATGTCGGAAGACGACTACGCCGCCAAGTACGAAGAGTACGGCGACGACTTCACCGCCTTCATGGGCGCCGAAGGCATCCGTGAACTGCTGCGCTCGATCGACATCCACCGCGATGCCGAGACGCTGCGCGTGGAACTGAAGGAATCGAAGTCCGAAGCGAAGATCAAGAAGTACGCCAAGCGCCTGAAAGTGCTGGAAGCGTTCCAGCGTTCCGGCATCAAGCCGGACTGGATGATCATGGAAGTGCTGCCGGTGCTGCCGCCGGAACTGCGTCCGCTGGTACCGCTGGACGGCGGCCGCTTCGCGACCTCCGACCTGAACGACCTGTATCGCCGCGTCATCAACCGTAACAACCGTCTGAAACGCCTGATGGAGCTGCGCGCTCCAGAGATCATCACGCGCAACGAAAAGCGCATGCTGCAAGAAGCAGTGGACTCGCTGCTGGACAACGGCCGTCGCGGCAAAGCGATGACCGGCGCCAACAAGCGTCCGCTGAAGTCGCTGGCCGAGATGATCAAAGGTAAGGGCGGCCGCTTCCGCCAGAACTTGCTGGGCAAGCGCGTCGACTACTCCGGCCGTTCGGTGATCGTGGTGGGTCCGCAGCTGAAACTGCACCAGTGCGGTCTGCCGAAGCTGATGGCCCTGGAACTGTTCAAGCCGTTCATCTTCAACAAGCTCGAACTGATGGGTCTGGCTACCACCATCAAGGCGGCCAAGAAACTGGTCGAGATCCAGGAACCGGTGGTCTGGGACATCCTGGAAGAAGTCATCCGCGAACACCCGATCATGCTGAACCGTGCGCCTACGCTGCACCGTCTGGGCATCCAGGCGTTCGAGCCGGTCCTGATTGAAGGCAAGGCGATCCAGCTGCACCCGCTGGTCTGCGCCGCATTCAACGCCGACTTCGACGGTGACCAGATGGCAGTCCACGTGCCGCTGTCGATCGAAGCGCAGATGGAAGCGCGCACGCTGATGCTGGCGTCGAACAACATCCTGTTCCCGTCCAACGGCGAGCCGTCCATCGTTCCTTCGCAGGATATCGTGCTGGGTCTGTACTACGCGACCCGCGAAGCGATCAACGCCAAGGGCGAGGGCATGCTGTTCCCGGACGTGTCGGAAGTCATCCGTGCCTACGACAACAAGGAAGTCGAACTGACCACGCGCATCACCGTGCGTATCGTCGAGCATCCAAAAGATCCGGCGACCGGCGAGTTCGTGCGCACCCTGACCCGTTATGAAACCACGGTCGGCCGCGCCATCCTGTCCGAGATCCTGCCGAAGGGCCTGCCATTCTCCGTGCTGAACCGCGCGCTGAAGAAGAAGGAAATCTCCAAGCTGATCAACACGTCGTTCCGCAAGTGCGGCCTGCGCGCCACCGTGGTGTTCGCCGACCAGCTGATGCAGTCGGGCTTCCGCCTGGCAACCCGCGCCGGTATTTCGATCTGCGTGGACGACATGCTGGTACCGCCACAAAAAGTCACCCTGATTTCGGCTGCAGAGTCCGAAGTCAAGCAGATCGAGCAGCAGTACGCTTCGGGTCTGGTGACCGCCGGCGAGCGTTACAACAAGGTGGTCGACATCTGGGGCAAGACCTCCGATGAAGTCGGCAAGGCCATGATGGACCAGCTGAAAGTGGAAGACGTCGTGAAACGCGACGGCACCACCACCACCCAGGAATCGTTCAACGCGATTTACATGATGGCCGACTCGGGCGCCCGCGGTTCCGCAGCGCAGATTCGCCAGCTGGCTGGTATGCGAGGCCTGATGGCGAAACCGGACGGTTCGATTATCGAAACGCCGATTACCGCGAACTTCCGCGAAGGCCTGAACGTGTTGCAGTACTTCATCTCGACCCACGGCGCTCGTAAAGGTCTGGCGGATACGGCACTGAAGACCGCGAACTCGGGTTACCTGACCCGCCGCCTGGTCGATGTGACCCAGGATCTGGTGGTGATCGAGGACGATTGCGGCACCTCCAACGGCACGCTGATGAAGGCGATGGTCGAAGGCGGTGAAGTGATCGAAGCGCTGCGCGACCGTATCCTCGGCCGCGTGGCAGGCACCGACATCGTCAATCCTGAGACCCAGGAAACCGTGTTCGAAGCCGGCACGCTGCTGGACGAAGACATGGTGGAAGAAGTCGAGCGCATGGGCATCGACGAGGTCAAGGTCCGCACCCCGCTGACTTGCGACACGCGCTACGGCCTGTGCGCCAAGTGCTACGGCCGCGACCTGGGCCGCGGCATGCTGGTGAACTCCGGCGAAGCAGTCGGTGTTGTTGCAGCACAGTCGATCGGTGAGCCGGGTACCCAGCTGACCATGCGTACCTTCCACATCGGTGGTGCGGCATCGCGTGCAGCAGTGGCCTCGAGCGTGGAAGCGAAGTCGAACGGTACCATCCGCTTCACCTCGACCATGCGTTACGTCACCAACGGCAAGGGCGCGCAAATCGTCATTTCCCGTTCCGGTGAAGTGCTGATTACCGACGACCACGGCCGTGAGCGCGAGCGTCACAAGGTGCCGTACGGCGCGACCCTGATCGTCAAGGACGGCATGGTCATCAAGGCCGGCACGGCCCTGGCGACCTGGGATCCGCTGACCCGTCCGATCATCACCGAGTACGCCGGTACGGTGCGTTTCGAGAACGTCGAAGAAGGCGTGACCGTGGCCCGCCAGGTGGACGAAGTGACCGGTCTGGCAACCCTGGTGGTAATCGATGCCAAGCGCCGCGGTTCGCTGACCAAGACCATGCGTCCGCAGGTGAAACTGCTGAACGAAGACGGCGCCGAAGTGAAGATTGCCGGCACCGAACACGCAGTGGCGATCGGCTTCCAGGTCGGCGCGCTGATCATGGTGAAAGATGGCCAGCAAGTGTCCGTGGGTGAGGTTCTGGCGCGTATCCCGACCGAATCGCAGAAGACCCGCGACATTACCGGCGGTCTGCCGCGCGTTGCCGAGCTGTTCGAAGCACGTTCGCCGAAAGACGCGGGCATGCTGGCGGAAGTCACCGGTACGGTGGCGTTTGGTAAAGAAACCAAGGGCAAGCAGCGTCTGGAAATCACCGACATGGACGGCAACAAGCACGAGTTCCTGATTACCAAGGACAAGCAAGTGCTGGTGCACGACGGCCAGGTGGTGAACAAGGGCGAGATGATCGTGGACGGCCCGGCCGATCCGCAAGACATCCTGCGCCTGCTGGGTATCGAAGCGCTGGCGCGTTACATCGTTGACGAAGTGCAGGACGTGTACCGTCTGCAGGGCGTGAAGATTAACGACAAGCACATCGAAGTGATCGTGCGCCAGATGCTGCGCCGTGTCCAGATCGTCAACGCCGGCGACACCGACTACATCGTCGGCGAGCAGGTGGAGCGTTCCGAGCTGCTGGAAGAAAACGACCGCATGAACGCGGCCCAGAAGATTCCTGCAACCTACGAAAACGTGCTGCTGGGTATTACCAAGGCATCGCTGTCGACCGATTCGTTCATCTCGGCCGCATCGTTCCAGGAAACCACCCGCGTGCTGACCGAAGCGGCGATCATGGGCAAGCGCGACGGTCTGCGCGGCCTGAAAGAAAACGTCATCGTGGGCCGCCTGATTCCTGGCGGTACCGGCCTGGCCTTCCACCGCGCGCGCCGCGAGAAGGAAGTCTGGGAAGCGGAAGAACGCAAAGCCCTGCTGGACGCGGAACGCGCGGCCATCGTGGCCGAGCTGCCAGGCGAGGAAGTTCCTCACGGCGGCGACGAAGCGTAATCTTCAAGCTCCAAAGCAAAACGGCACCTTCGGGTGCCGTTTTTTTATGCGGTCTGCTGCGACCCGAAGAGATCCGACAGCGTGGCCGAGTACAGCAGGCGGTCCGTCCAGACAGTCAACGGGGCAGTGTCCGCGTCCTGCAGCCTTTGCTTGACGTAGTCCGGAAGGATGCCGAAGCGGTGTGCCAGCAAGCGTTCCAGCACCAGTGCCTGTCCCTGCCTGATGCCCCGTTCGAGTCCTTCTTGCTCGCCACGCGCCAGCGCCTCGCGTTCGAATGGCAGAAGATAGTCCATGGTTTCCTCCTTTCGAAGTTTCCTTACCGCTTGCGTCAGCCTCGATTCCAGCCCGGCCGGCAGCCGCATCGGGCGGCCGGTAGCCGCTATCGGCGGTGACCGCCAGCGACGTGACCGGGCACCTGTGGCGATCATAGATTCGATAGTTATAAACGAAAATGCGCTCGGCGAAGGTGCGGCCGGGCCAATTCTGGACTTCAACATGCACCAGCACTGGCTGCGCCGGCCCGGTCAGCATGCTGACGCGGGCCAGTTTATCCACTCGGCGCGGCCCGATCACGGCGTCGGGCGTCAGCTGGGCCATATCCTGGTCCAGGAATTCCACCGGCTGCTGCCAGTCAATGTCAGCGTAAATGGCCGGGAAATAGAATGCCATAAACTCTGGAAAATAACGGCTGAGTGCATTTTTCCAAGGCGTATCGTAGTCGTCTGCCATCGCCGCCTCCGATTGAATTGAAGGGGAATGGTGGCACGGCCGGGGCGTCGCAGTATTGATGGGGCGCAGTGCGTGGCGATAAAAATAGAAGGGGCCACTACGAAAGCGGCCCCCTTACTTCAGTGACATGTCCGCCCGGTAACTTGAGTCCATCCGGAACAGCAACACCTCACATCTACAGGATGGCACATTTGCGCCGAATGTAAAGCAGGATTTACAGCGTGCCGGTCAAATGGCGGGCAATAGTTTCGTCAGCGTAATCAATTCGAGATCGTCGCGGAGTGGTTTGCCGACGGTTGGGTCATGGTAGGGGAAAGGCTCGGTAGCGCCGGTTTTACGGTAGCCGCGCCGTTCATACCAGGCGATGAGGCTGTCGCGATGGTTAATAACGGAAATCTTAATTGACGTGGCGCCATGTTCCACAGCGAATTTCTCTGCAGCGGCCATAATCGCTTTGCCGGTGCCGCCGGCTTGAATCGCTGGGTTGACTGCCAGCATGGATAAATACCATTGGCCATCAGTCGCCGGGCTCAGGGAAACACAGCCGAGCAAGGCCGAGTCAGCGCCTTTCGCGGAGAATACGGTGGTTGCAGTGCCCCCGGCTATTTCCAGCAGCGTGTGCAGGTTAATGCGCGGGCCACTGATTAACTCGGCTTCACTGGTCCATCCAGTGCCCCGATAGGCTTGATTAACGATATAGACGAGTTGCTGCAGGTCTTCATTACTGGCTTTAATCAATTGCATCTGGATGTCCTGGCGGGGCGGAGCGAATGAGGGGAAGCGCCCATTTTGCCACAGGGTTGCCGGATGGGGCGGGCGGCGCCGGGAGCGGCTGCGCGGGCCGGCCGCGCGTGGAGGCTGCGCCACATCGGCTACGGTGGAATGCGGCCTCCGCGCACGCGGCTGCGGATTGCTATGCCAGATGCTGGCTTATCCGTGCTAAGATTTGGCCCATGATCGCCCAAGCCCTCTTCACTCCCGCCCAGCAAAAGCTGCTGGGTCTGATGTTCGTGCGCGTTAATGACGGTTTCCACCTCAACGAAATCATGCGCCTCACGGGATTGGGCAGCGCATCCGCCCAGCGTGAACTGCGCCGCCTGCATGATTCCGGTTTGATCGTGTCCGAGCGTATCGGCAATGTGCGCCGTTTCCGGCCGAATAAAGAGAGCCTGGTGTATGCGGAATTATCCAGCCTGGTGCGCAAGACATTCGGCCTGGTGAGCGTATTGAATTCGGCATTGTCGCCGCTGGGCGACCAGCTAAATGTGGCTTTCGTCTATGGCGCCACGGCCAAGGAACAGGAAGCCAGCGAAGATAAAATTGAATTGCTGCTGATCGGCGATAACACCAGCTATGGCGAATTGCTGTCGCGGTTGCCGGTGGCGGAACGCATTTTGCGCCGCAAGATCAATCCGAATTTATATACGCTGCCCGATTTCCGGCGCCGCCTGCGCGAACGCCAGCAATTCCTTGTGCATGTATTGCAGGAGCCGAAAGTATTTGTATGGGGCGATGAAACCGATCTGAGTTACGCCAGCCGCGTCGAGGAGAGTTGACATGGGAAAGATGAATGGAACAGCGCGCTTTCGCAGTTTCAAGGAATTCTACCCTTTTTATTTGCAGGAACACTCCAATTCAACCTGCCGCCTCCTGCATTTTATCGGCACCAGCCTGATCGTCCTGATTATCGCCGCCGCCGTGGTGCGCGGAGTTTACGGCTTGCTGTGGTTTATTCCGCTGGCTGGTTATGGTTTTGCCTGGGCCGGCCATTTCTTCTTCGAGCATAACCGTCCGGCTACGTTCAAATATCCGTTTTACAGCCTGCTGGGCGATTGGGTGATGTACCGCGATATGCTGATCGGCCGCGTGCGTTTTTAGCGTGACGATATAGTGTGGCGGCCACGCCGCAGCCTCGCCCGGCAAACTTTTTTTCTCCTTGACACTACTTGGTCGCTCGCCGATCCTAGCCTCAGTGCACGCGCTGACATCTGACCGGGAGAGAAATGAAGGCCCTGTTTTACCCCGCCATCAATTTGATGGGCAGGCTGCGCTATGCGCACAAGTTCCTGTTGTTGGGCTTGCTTGCGCTGGCCGCCGTGGCGGTGCTGCAGGTCAGCCTGTACCGCGCGCTTGACAGGGTAATCGAACCTTCCCGCGAAGAATTGCGCGGCCTGGAAGCGCTGGTGCGCCTGAACCGCGCCATCCAGCTGGTGCAGCACGACCGTGGCCTGGCTGCGGGACTGCTCGGCGGCAACCGGGCCTTCGCCGCGCGCCAGCAGGCCAAGGCGGCCGAGGTCGACACGGCCTTCCTGCGCCTGGGAGAGGCGCTGCCGCCCAAGGTGCTGGCCGGCCAGCGCTGGCGCGAAGTGAGCGCGGACTGGCGTTCACTGCGCCAGTTCGGCCTGGAATGGCCACAGCAGACCAATACCCTGCGCCACCAGCAGCTGATCGCCAAGATGCTGGTGCTGGCCTCCGACGTGGCCGATTCCAGCGCGCTGACGCTGGACCCCGACATCGCCAGTTTTTATTTGATGGACACCATCGTCAAGCTGCCCTTCTTCACGGAACGGCTGGGCCAGACCCGCGCCTTCGGCGCCGCCATCCTGGCGCGCAAGACCGCCACCGAGCCGGAGCGGCTGGAAATGGCCGGCCTGCTGGGTCACACGCGCATCGCGCGGGATTTGCAAACCGCCAACCTTGATAAAGTCATCAGCTACAACCCCTCATTGCGCGGCGTGCTGACCGGGCTCGACCAGAACGTCGAGGCCGGCATGCGCATCGCGCTTGGCATGGTGCAGGAAGACGTCATCGGCGCCCGCTTCGGCACCAGCTCGGAGGAGTACGTGGCGCAGTTCACCAGCCTGATCGACCAGATCTACGCGGGCGGCAACGAAGTGCTGGCGCCGGCGCTGCGCGAGCATATCGAGCGGCGCATCGCGGCCGCGCGCGCCAGCCTGGCCTGGACCGTGGTGCCCAGCGTGCTGGCCTGCGTGCTGTTCGCCTATCTGGCGCTGGGCACTTATCTGGCGCTGACCGGCCAGATCCGCGGCGTGCTCGACACCCTGAGCGCGCTCAGCAAGGACAGCGCCGAGCGCGCCGAGCAGGTGGAGGCCATTGCGGCGGGCGACCTGAGCCGCGAAGTGCGCGAGCCGCCCGCGCTGGCCGCCAGCCCGCTGGTGGCGCGGCGCGACGAGATCGGCGCGCTGGTGGGCGCCATCGCCGCGATGGGCGCGGCCCAGCAGAGCCTGGGACGCGGCTTCGCCCGCATGGCGCGCACCCTGCGCTTGCACCGCGACGAGGAGCGCCTGCAGGACTGGGCCAAGACCGGCATCAACACGCTCAACATCGAATTGCGCGGCGAGCGCGCGCTGGCCGAGCTGACGCAGGCCGTGACCAGCTTCCTCACGCGGCACGTGGGCGGCGCCGTGGGCGCGCTGTATCTGTACGATCCGGAACGCCAGTGGCTGGAGCTGGCGGCCAGCCATGCCTACACGCCCGGCACGGCGCCGCGCGCCGGCTTCGCGCTGGGCGAGGGCTGGGCCGGCAACGCGGCGCGCGGCGGCGCCATCGCCGTGCTGGCGCCGGTGCCGCCGGCCTACCTGGACGTGGCCTCGGCGCTGGGCCAGGCCGCGCCGGCGGCCGTGGCAGCGGTGCCGCTGCTGCACAACGGCGCGCTGGTGGGGCTGGTGGAGATCGGCACCTTCGGCCAGTTCGAGGCGCCCGTGCTGGCGTGGCTGCGCCAGGCGGCCGAGGCGGTGGCGGTGGCCATCGGCGTCGAGCACGCGCGCCGCCGCGTGGCGGCCCTGCTGGAACAGACCCAGGTGCAGACCGAGGAATTGCTGGTGCAGCAGGAAGAGCTGCAGCAGTCCAACGAGGAGCTGGAAGAGCGCGCCCAGCTGCTCGAGCAGCAGCGCGAGGTGATACGCCAGAAGAGTGCCGAGAGCGAGCAGGCCAGCCTGGCCTTGCGCCGCAAGGCCGACGAGCTGGAGCGCACCAGCGCCTACAAGTCCGAGTTCCTGGCCAATATGTCGCACGAGCTGCGCACGCCGCTGAACAGCATGCTGATCCTGTCGAGCTTGCTGGAGCAGAACCGGGAGGGCAAGCTGAGCAGCAAGCAGGTGGAATACGCCGGCACCATCCACGGCGCAGGCAAGGACCTGCTCAACCTGATCAACGACATCCTGGACTTGTCCAAGATCGAGGCGGGCCGCGTCGAGCTGCACCTGGAGGACGTGGCGCTGGACGCCGTGGCCGAGCAGATGCGTGCGCTGTTCCAGCCGCTGGCCGAGCATAACGGGCTGGACTTCGGCGTCGAGATCGCCGCCGGCACGCCGCCGCTGCTGCGTACGGACGGCCAGCGCCTGCAGCAGGTCCTGAAGAACCTATTGGCCAACGCGGTCAAGTTTACGCCCGGGGGCAAGGTGGGCATGAGCGTGCGCCGCGCACGCGGCGGCGAGCATGGCCTGGGCGGCGAGGCGCTGGCCTTTGCCGTCAGCGACACCGGCGTGGGCGTGGCGGCCGACCAGCAGGAGCGCATCTTCCACGCCTTCCAGCAGGCCGACGGCTCGGCCAGCCGCAAGTTCGGCGGCACCGGCCTGGGCCTGTCGATTTCGCGCCAGCTGGCGCGCCGCATGGGCGGCGAGATACGGCTCAGCAGCGCGGTGGGCGCGGGCAGCACCTTCACCCTGTTCCTGCCGCGCGACGCCGCCGCCGTGCAGTCCGCGCCGCAGCCGGCGGCCGCGCCGGTGGAACAGGACCATGGGCCATCCGCCGCGCCGCTGAGCGCGCCAGCGCATCCAGGCAGCGCCGCCTTGGCCGGGGCCGACCGGCCGGGTGTGGCCGGCGCCGCGCGCGACGTCTCCCCTTCGATGGCGATGGACGACGACCGCGCCGCCGTGCAGCCGGAGTGCCGCTGCATCCTTATCGTGGAAGACGACCTGTCGTTCGCCCGCATCCTGCGCGACACCGTGCGCAGCCACGGCTTCCAGGCTATTGTCGCCTGCGACGGCGAGGACGGCCTGGCGCTGGCCGAGCGCTACCGTCCCAACGCCATCCTGCTGGATGTGATGCTACCCCATATCGACGGCTGGGGCGTGATGCGCAGCATCAAGGACAATCCCGCTACGCGCCACATCCCGGTGCATTTCATCACCTGCCTGGAGGACCGCCAGAAAGCCATGGGCCTGGGCGCGATCGGCTTCATCACCAAGCCGGTCACCGCCGAGCAGCTGGACGCGGTGCTGGATTCGATCGGCGCGGCCATCGTGCGCACCGACAAGCGCCTGCTGGTGGTCGAGGACGACGAGTTCGAAGCCATGAGCGTGTCCGAGCTGCTGCAGACCGATGGCCTGGACATCACCATCGCCCGCTCCGGCACCCAGGCCCTGGCTCTGCTGGCGAAGGAGCGCTACGACTGCATGGTGCTGGACCTGGGCCTGGCCGACATGACCGGCTTCGAACTGCTCGACCGCCTGCGCGACAGCGCCTGCGCGCCGCAGATGCCGGTCATCGTGCACTCGGGCCGCAACCTGAACGAGGCGGACGAGGCGCGCCTGCGGCGCTACACGGACAGCATCATCGTCAAGGGCGCCAAGAGCCCGGAGCGGCTGGTGGGCGAAGTGAGCCTGTTCCTGCATCTGGTGGAAAGCTCGCTGCCGCAGGACCAGCAGAAGATGATACGCCGCGCGCTCGACAAGGAAGCCATGTTCGAGCAGCGCAAGGTGCTGCTGGTGGACGACGACATCCGCAACATCTTCTCGCTGTGCTCGGTGCTGGCCGAGAAGGGCATGCACGTTGTCGAGGCGGGCAACGGCGCCGAAGCGCTGGCGCAGCTGCAGGCGCACCCGGACATCGACATCGTGCTGATGGATATCATGATGCCGGAGATGGACGGTTTCGAAGCCATGCGCCGCATCCGCCGGGAAGCGCGCTGGGCGCGCCTGCCCATCATCGCGCTCACCGCCAAGGCCATGCTGGGCGACCAGAAGCAATGC
Organism: Massilia sp. Root351; assembly: GCF_001425045.1. Classification (GTDB taxonomy): domain Bacteria; phylum Pseudomonadota; class Gammaproteobacteria; order Burkholderiales; family Burkholderiaceae_D; genus Rugamonas. The sequence goes on from NZ_LMDJ01000010.1 coordinate 19,161, forward strand.
CTGGACGCGGGCGCCAGCGACTACCTGGCCAAGCCGGTGGACCTGGACAAGCTGTTCTCGCTGATGCGGGTGTGGCTGTACCAGGCCGGGGAGGTGGCGTGAACGAGCAGGACATCGTGGCGTTCGAGATCGGCCTGCTGGTCAGCGCCGTGAAGCAGGCGCACGGCTACGATTTCAGCGGCTACGCCGGCGCCTCGCTGACACGGCGCCTGACGGCGTGGCTGGCCAGGTCCGGCTACGGCAGCTTCGGCGCCGCCACCTCGGCGCTGCTGCGCGACGCCCAGCTGTGCCGCGCGCTGGTGGAAGAGGTCACCGTCAACGTATCCGACATGTTCCGCGACCCGCCCTTCTTCAAGGCCCTGCGCGAGGACGTGCTGCCGCACCTGCGCACCTACCCGCACGCCAGGATCTGGGTGGCCGGCTGCTCCGGCGGCGAGGAAGTGCTGTCGCTGGCGATACTGCTGCGCGAAGAGGGCATGGCCCGGCAATGCCGCATCTACGCCACCGACTTGAACGAAGCGGTGCTGGAGCGCGCGCGGCAAGGCATGTTCGAGCTGCGCGACATGCAGCGCTACACGAAGAACTACCAGCAGGCCGGCGGCAGCACCGCCTTTTCCGACTATTACGTGGCGCGCTATGGCCGCGCGCTGTTCGATCCGGAATTGCTGCGCAACGTGGTATTCGCCGCGCACAACCTGGCCACCGACGCCGACTTCAGCGAGATGCAACTGATCCTGTGCCGCAACGTGATGATCTACTTCAAGCCCGCGCTCAAGGAGCGCCTGCTGTCGCTGTTCGACGGCTGCCTCACGCCCGGCGGCTTCCTCTGCCTGGGCAGCAAGGAAACGCTGGAGCAGCGCGCCATCGCGCCGCGCTACCGCGAGGTGGCCGCGCCCACCCGCATCTACCGCAAGCAGTACGCCACCGGGGCGCCAATATGAACGGCCCGAAAAAGCCGCGTTTCCGCGCCATCGTGCTGGGCGTGTCGCTGGGCGGCGTGGACGCGCTGCAGCGCCTGCTGCCGGCGCTGCCGGCGGACTTTGCGCTGCCGCTGCTGGTGGTCATCCACGTCTCGCCGGGTTCCGGCGACGGCCTGGCGCGCCTGCTCGACAGCATGGCGGCGCTGCGCGTGAAGGAGGCCGACGAGAACGAACTGCCGCAGCGCGGCACCGTCTACCTGGCGCCGGCCGGCTACCACCTGCTGGTGGAACGCGACGGCAGGCTGTCGCTGTCGGCCGACGCGCCGGTGAGTTTCGCGCGGCCCTCGGTGGACGTGCTGTTCGAATCGGCAGCCGCCTGCTTTGGCAGCGCGCTGGCCGGCGTGGTGCTGACCGGCGCCGGCGCCGACGGCGCCGACGGCCTGGCGCACATCGCGCGGCTGGGCGGCTACACCATCGTGCAGGACCCAGCCGACGCCGTGATGGACCTGATGCCGCGCGCGGCGCTGGCGCGCCTGTCGCCCGGCACGCCGAACGCCATCGCCACGCTGGCGCGGCTGCCGCTGCTGCTGCAGCGCCTGGCCGGCACGGAGGCGGCATGAACCGCCGCGCCGCCGTCCTGGCCCCGGTGCCGGTCCTGCTGGTGGACGACAACGACGACAACCTGCTGGCCCTGACCGCGCTGCTGGAGGGCGTGGAAGGGCTCGAGCTGGTGGTTGCCGGCAGCGGCGAGGACGCCTTGCGCCAGCTGCTGCGGCGCGAATTCGGCCTGGTGCTGATGGACGTGCAGATGCCCGGCATGGACGGCTACGAAGCGGCCACGCTGATGCGCGCCAATCCGAAGACCCGCAACGTGCCCATCGTGTTCGTCACCGCGCTGCTGGGCGGCAGCGACTTCGCCTTCCGCGGCTACGAGAGCGGTGCGGTGGACTATCTGGTCAAGCCGATCGAGACGGTGGTGCTGCACGCCAAGGTCAACGTGTTCGCCACGCTGTACCGCCAGCGCCTGGCCATTGCCGAGTTCGAACGCTATGTGAGCCAGGTGGAGAATGTCATGGCGGCGCGGCGCGCCGGTCCGGACAGCCGGCAGCTGCGCCTGTTGCTGGTGGACGACCAGCCGGCCAACCTGCTGGCGCTGGAAGGCCTGCTGGGCGAGCTGGCCGAGCAGGCCAACGTGCAGCTGGTGCGCGCCAGCTCCGGCCCGGAAGCGTTGCGCGCGGTGCTGCGCGCCGACTACGCGGCGGTGCTGCTGGACGTGCAAATGCCCGGCATGGACGGCTTCGAAACGGCTGAACTGCTGCGCGCCAATCCCCGCACCAGCACCCTGCCGGTGATCTTCGTCACGGCCGGCATGAAGGACCGCGCGGCGCAGTTCAAGGGTTACGAGCTGGGCGCGGTGGACTATCTGATCAAACCGCTGGAGCCGCACGTGCTGGCGTCCAAGGTGCGCGTGTTCTGCGACCTGTACCGCCAGCGCCTGGCGCTCGAGCAGCAAAGCGCGCACCTGGAGGCGCTGGTGGCCGAACGCACCGAGGCGCTGCGCCGCAGCGCCGACGAGCTGTCCGATTCGCGCGAGCGCTACCGCCGCCTGCTGGGCGCCGTCACGCACCAGCTGTTCTCGCTGCGCCGCGAAGGCCGGCAGCTGCGCTCGTACGGCCACGGTTCCGGTTGCGAAGCGGTCACCGGCTATCCGCCGCAGGCGTTCCAGGACGACCCCACCCTATGGCTGACCATTGTCGCCGAGCCGGAGCGCGCGCTGGTGGCGGCGCGCGCCGCCGCCGCGCTGGACAGCGGCGCCATCAGCCAGTACGAGCACCGCATCCGCTGCTGCGACGGCGTGCCGCGCTGGGTGCGCTCCACCTTCGTGCGCGCCGGCACCGACGACAGCCCCGTGTGCGACGTGCTGATCGAAGACATCGACCAGCGCCGCCGCGTGGAGGAGGACCGTGCGCACCTGGTCGACCAGCTGGCGCTGGCCACGCGCGCGGCACGGCTCGGCATCTGGGACTGGGACTTGTCGGCCAATGAACTGGTGTGGGACGAGCGCATGTACCACCTGTGCGGCGTGGCGCCGGGCCAGCTGGGCGACGCGCACCAGACCTGGCTGGCCACCGTCCACCCCGAGGACCGCCAGCTGTGCGAACGCGCCCGCCAGCGCGCGCTGTGCAGCGACCAGCCTTACGACATCGAATTTCGCGTGGTCCATCCGGACGGCGGCATCCGCTACATGAAATCGGACGGCCAGGTGCTGCGCAACGCGCAAGGCCAGGCGGTACGCATGACCGGCATCCACTACGACATCACCGAGCGCAAGCAGGCCGAGGAAGAAATGCGGCGCCACCGCGACCACCTGCTGGAACTGGTGGACGAGCGCAACGCCAGCCTGCGCGCCATTGTCGACAACGCGGCCGACGGCATCATCTCGGTCGACGAGCAGGGCGTCATCCTCAGCTTCAACCGCGCCGCCGAGGAAATGTTCGGCTACAGCGAAGCCGAGATCCTGGGACGCCCGGTCGGCAAGCTGATCCCGCTGGCCGGGCGCGCCGTGCGGCGCGATCCCGGCGCGGCGCGCAGCATGGACCTGGAAGGCCAGCGGCGCGACGGCAGCGCCTTCCCCATGCACGTGGCGATCAGCGAGGTGGAGGTGGGCGGGCGGCCGCGCGTGATCGGCATCCTGCGCGACATCTCGCAGCAGAAGGCGGCCGAGGCCAGCCTGATCGCCGCGCGCAACGCGGCCGAAACGGCCAGCCAGGTGAAGTCCGAATTCCTCGCCAAGATGAGCCACGAGCTGCGTACCCCGCTCAATGCGGTGATCGGCTTCTCGCAGCTGATGTCGCGCTCCGGCACCCTGCTGCCGGACCAGCAGCGCAACCTGGACATCATCCACCGTTCCGGCCAGCACCTGCTTACCCTGATCAACGACGTGCTGGCGCTGTCCAAGATCGAAGCCGGCGGCACCCGCGTGGACGCCGCCGACACCGACCTGGCGCGCCTGCTGGAAGAGGTGGCCGAGATGCTGCGCATCCGCGCGCAGCACGCCGGACTGGAGCTGGAGCTGGCCATGGAGCGGCTGCCGGCTGCCGTGAAGGTGGACGCGGTCAAGCTGCGCCAGGTGCTCATCAACCTGCTGGGCAACGCGCTCAAGTTCACCCAGCAAGGGCGCGTGCTGCTGCAGGCCAGCGCGCATGCCGGGTATGACGCGGCCTGCAAGGGCGGCCAGGCCTGCATCAGCTTCGTCATCAGCGACACCGGCATCGGCATGGCGCCGGGCGACCTGCAGCGCATCTTCGACCCCTTCGTGCAGGTGGGCGCGCCGGCCAGCGAAAGCGGCACCGGGCTGGGGCTGGCGATCTCGCGCGAGTACGTGGAGCTGCTGGGCGGCGTGCTGCAGGTGGAGTCGGAAGTGGGGCAAGGCTCGGTGTTCAGGTTTACGCTGAACTTGCCGCTGGCGGAGGCGCCGCGCGCCTTGCCATCGGCCGACGGCACCGTGCTGGGGCTGGCGCTGCACGAGCGCGGCAAGCGCGTGCTGGTGGCCGACGACGACCGCGAGTCCCAGCTGCTGCTGGGCGAACTGCTCGAGCCGCTGGGATTCGTGGTGGCGTTTGCGAACAACGGCGTGGAAGCGCTGGCGCGCGTGGCCAGCTTCGCGCCGCAGCTGGTGCTGATGGACTGGCGCATGCCGGAGCTGGACGGCCTGGCCACGATACGGCGCATGCGCAGCCAGCCGGACTGCGACGAGGTGCGCGTGATCATGTGCACCGCCAGCGCGTTCGAGGAGCAATGCGAAGTGGCGCTGCAAGCGGGCGCGGACGCCTTCCTGCGCAAGCCGCTGGACACGGCGGAGCTGTACGCGCGCATCGAGCAACTGCTCGGCGTGCGCTTCCTGCGTGCGGCCTGCGCCGGTGAAAGCGGGGCCGGCGGCGGCATGAAACCGGTGCTGAAAGAAGAGTTGTCGGGCCTGCCCGCCGAAGTGCGGAAGGCGTTGAAAGAAGGCGCGGTGGAACTGGACCAGCAGCGCCTGGCCGGCGCGCTGGCCGCGATCGAACGCGAGTGTCCCGACCTGGCCGGGCGCCTGCGCCACATGACGCAGGCGTTCCGCTACCGCGAACTGTTTGCCTTGCTGTCGTGAGGCGCAGCGGCGGCGCCTATTTCGACTCGGCGATCCAGCGGTCCACTTTGGCTTCCAGCAGGCTGAGCGGCACGGTGCCGTCGCCCAGCACGATCTCGTGGAACTTCGGCAGGCTGAATTTGTCGCCCAGCGCCTTCTGCGCGCGCTGGCGCAGTTCCACGATTTTCAGCGAGCCGATCTTGTAGCCCAGCGCCTGGCCCGGCCACGCCATGTAGCGCTCGGTCTCGCTCTTGGCCACCGCGTCGTAGCCCAGCGTGTCGCGCATGTACTTGATGGTTTGCTCGCGGGTCCAGCCCTTGGCGTGCAGGCCGGTGTCCACCACCAGGCGGGTGGCGCGCAGCAGCTCGTCGTTCAGGTGGCCGAAGTATTGCGCCGGATCGTCGAACAAACCCATTTCCTGGCCCAGCGTTTCAGCGTACAGCGCCCAGCCTTCGGTGAAGGCATTGTTGCCGCCGTATTTGCGGAACAGCGGCTGGTCCAGCTCCTGCGTCAGCGCGATGTGGAAGTGGTGGCCGGGTTTGCCTTCGTGCAGGAACAGCGTGTTCATGCCGGTGCTGCCGTACTTGGCCGGGTCGTTCACCACCGACCAGAACACGCCGGGTCGCGAACCGTCGCCGGCCGGCGCGGTGTAGTGGTCGGCGGCGGTGGCGCGGCTCAGCTCGGGCTCCAGGCGCAGGTCCAGCCTGGCCTTCGGCACCAGCGTGAACATGGCCGGCAGCTTGGTGTCCAGCAGGTCGTTCAGCTTGTGGTACACGGCCTGCACTTCGTCCTCCGTCTTGAACGGGTAGAACTTCGGCTGCCCGGACACCCACACCGGCAATCCTGCCGCCGGGCCGTTGTAGCCCAGCTTCGGTCCCAGCACGGCGAACTGCTGCTGGATGCGCGCCACTTCCTTCAGGCCGATGGCGTGGATCTGTTCCGGCTTCAGGTTCGTGGTGGTGGACGAGGCCACCGCCGCCAGGTACCACTCCTTGCCTTGGGGCAGGGCGCTCCAGCCTGAACTGGTGCGCGCGGCCGGCAGGTAGTCGGCTTCCATGAACGTGGCCAGGCGCTCCAGCGCCGGATTGAGCTTGGCGATGGCGTCCTTGTAGGCGGCGCTCAGGCGCTGCTTGTCCGCGTCCGCGAAGGTCGCCGGCAGCTTGTTGATGGCGGTGTAGTAGATGCTCGCTTCCGGCGTGGCGCTCGGCAGCTTCTTGAACTGCGGCAGGGCCGATTCCACCAGCGCCTTCGGCAGCACCACGCGCTTGGCCATGCCCTCGCGCATATTGGCGATGGCCTGGTCTATCCACGCCGGCAGCTGCGTCAGGCGGTTCAGGTAGGCCTCGTATTCCTTCACGGTGCCGATCGGCTGCGACGCTTCGCCGCCGGCGAAGTTGGCCAGCGTGACGGGCATGCTGTCCATCTGGTTCAGCGGCAGCAGGTGCTCGGGGAATTTCTCGAACGAGAGCAGGGTTTTCAGCTCGAAGGCCAGCACGTCGTAGTGGATCCTGTCGCTGCGGCTGAGCTGAGCGCGGGGGATGGCTTGCAGGCGTTTCCGGTAGCCGTGGTACAGCGCGAACTGCCTGGCGCGCACGGCGGGCGAGATGCTCATGCCGATCTGGTCGTCGAAGCGGTTGTCGCCGTTCTGGGTGGCGTTCACCGGCTCGTAGCGCGCCAGCGCGGTGTAGTAGTCGTCCGCCAGGGTGCTGAACTGCTGCTTGGCGGCGGGCGCGCTGACGGCGGGGATCTGGTCGGTGGCGGGGGCGGCATGGGCCGGCGCGAAGGCCAGGGCGGTGGCGGCGGCCATCGTGGCGAGGATGTGGCGGTTGTTCATCGTGGTGTGTCTTTCTGAATTATTTGGTCTCGGCGATCCATTGATCGACCTTGGCTTCCAGCAGGCTGAGCGGCACGGTGCCGTCGCCCAGCACCACCTCGTGGAAGGCGGGCAGATTGAATCTCGGGCCCAGCGCCTTTTCGGCGCGTTCGCGCAGCGCACTGATGCGCAACTGGCCGATCTTGTAGCCCAGCGCCTGGCCCGGCCATGCCATGTAGCGTTCCGTCTCGCTTTTGGCGCGGCCTTCGAAGCCCAGCGTGTCGCGCATGTAGGCGATGGCCTGCTCGCGGGTCCAGCCTTTGGCGTGCAGGCCGGTGTCCACCACCAGGCGCGCCGAGCGGAACAGCGCCGCGTTCAGGTGGCCGAAGTATTGCGCCGGATCGTCGAACACGCCCATCTCGTTGCCCAGCGATTCCGCATACAGCGCCCAGCCCTCGGTGTAGGCGTTGTTGCCGCCGAACTTGCGGAAGTCCGGCATCGCCAGTTCCGGCATGCGCGCCAGGTGGAAGTGGTGGCCCGGCTTGCCCTCGTGCAGATACAGCGTGGTCATGCCGGTGGCGTTGTACTTGGTGGCGTCGTTTACCACCGACCAGAACACGCCGGGGCGGCTGCCGTCGGTGGACGGCGCGGTATAGTGGTTGGCGGCGGTGGCGCGCGTCAGCGCCGGTTCCAGCTGCAGGTCCAGCTTGGCTTTCGGCAGCACGGAGAACATGGCCGGCAGCTTGCTGTCGAGCTGGGCGTTCAGCTGGTGGAACACGGCCTGCACGTCGGCGTCGGTCTTGAAGGGGGAGAATTGCGGCTGCTTCGACACCCACAGCGGCAGGCCGGCCGCCGGGCCGGTGTAGCCCAGCTTGCCACCCACCGCTTCCATCTGCTGCTGGATGCGCGCCACTTCCTGCAGGCCGATGGCGTGCACCTCGTCCGGCTTGAGCGCGGTGGTGGTTTGCAGCGCCACGTAGGCCTGGTACCAGGCCGCGCCGTTCGGCAGCGCGCCGTAGCCGGCCGTGTCGCGGCAGGCCGGCAGGTAGTCGGTTTCGATGAAGGCGGCCAGGCGCGCCAGCGCCGGCAGCACCTTGGCGCCCACCGCGTCGCGGTAGGCGGCGGCCAGGCGCTGCTTGTCGGCGTCGGCGAAGGCGGCGCCGGGCAGCTTCTTCACCGGGGCGGCGTAGGCGCTGGTGTCGGCGCCGGCGGCGGCCAGCGATTTCAGTTGCGGCAGCAGGGAGGCCATCAGGGCCTTGGGCTGCACCACGCCCTTGCGCATGCCCTCCCGCATGTTGACGATGGCCTGGTCGATCCAGCCCGGCAGCTGCTGCAGCCGGCTCAGATAGGCTTCGTATTCCTTCACGGTGCCGATCGGCTGCGGGCCGTCGCCGCTGGCCAGGTTGGCCAGCATTACCGGCATGCTGCTCATTTGCTCCAGCGGCAGCAGGTGGTCGGGGAAGGGCGCCAGCGACAGCAGCGCCTTCAGTTCGAAGTCCAGGATGTCATAGCTGATGCGGTCCTCGCGGCCCAGCTGCGCGCGCGGGATGGCGTGCAGGCGCTTGGCGTACTGGCGGTACAGGGCGAACTGCCGTTCGCGCCGCTGCGGCGAGATGGTCAGGCCGATCTGGTCGTCGTAGCGGTTGTTGCCGCTGGCGGTGGCGTTCATCGGATCGAAGCGCGCCACCGCGTCGTAGTATTCGTCGGCCAGGGCCAGCAGGCGTTTTTGCGGCGCGGTTGCCGTGCTGCTGGCGGGGGCGGCTGCGGCAGCTGCGCTGGCATTGTGTGCCAGCGGCGCCACGGCGAGCAGCATGGCGGTGGCCAGCGCTGCGGGCTTGATGCGGAGGTTCATGCGGCGTTTTCCTAGGTTGGGTGAAGTGGGAAAGCTAGTGGGCCAGACGCGACTCGTACAAGGCCGCCACCAGGTCGGACTGGGTGACGATGCCGGCGAAGCGCTGTTCCTCGTCCACCACCGGAATGTGGTGGAAGCCGGCGTCCGCCATCAGCGGCACCAGGTCGATGATGGGCGTGGCCAGCGTGGCCAGCGCCGGCTTGGTGGTCATGATCTGGCCCACCACTTCGGCCTTTTCGGTGTGCGTCACGCCGGTGCGGCGCAGGAAGCGGCGCAGTTTCTGGGTCACGGTATGGTAGTCGTCCAGCCCGCTGTGGTCGAGGAAGTCGGTCTGCGTCACGATGCCGATCACGCGCCGCGCGCGGTTCAGCACCGGCAGCGCGGCCACCTTGCGCGCGCGCATGTCGCGCCAGGCCGTTTCCAGCGCGGTGCCGAATTCGGCCGTCGCCACGTCCTTGGACATGATGTCGCCGCAGGAGATCACGCCGAAGCGGCGCTGGTAGGCGCGCATCTCGGTTTTCAGGAAGATCTCTTCCAGGTCGTCGCGGCTGACGTCGAGCACCTGGTTGTACTGCTTGAGCACCGCGTCCAGGTCTTCCGGCTTGAAGCCCAGGCGCAAGGTGGGTACCGGGTCCTGCGTGGCGTGCGGATTGGTGTGCGCCGGCTGCTGCAGGTGCGGGTAGCGGCGGCCGGTGAGGTTGTTGTAGACGATCGCCACCACCACCATCATGGCGGAATTGATCAGCACCGTCACCAGCGGGAACTCGAAGCCGGCGGCGTGGATTGCCGGACCGCCCATCACCACCGTCAGCGCGACCGCGCCGCCGGGCGGATGCAGGCAGCGCAGCACGAACATGGCGCCGATCGCCAGCGCCACCGCCAGCGCGGCCACCGGCACCGAGTCCCCCAGCCAGCGCACGCAGGCCGCGCCCACCAGGCCGCACACCACATTGCCGCCGATGACGGACCAGGGCTGGGCCAGCGGACTGGCCGGCAGGCAGAACAGCAGCACGGCCGAGGCGCCCATGGGGCCGACCAGGAAGATGTGCGACGGTTCATTGGGCAGCAGGTAGCGGCACAGCAGGCCGGTGATCAGCAGCGCGAGGATGGCGCCGCTGCAGGCGCGGGCGCGCTCGCGGAAGCTGGTGTGGCTGGGCGCGGGCAGCAGCGAAGCTAAAAAGTTCATGTAGGCAATCCGTGGGAGACGAGGTGCAGAGGTAATTCAGTAGTGAATTTTATCTGTTCCATGGAGAAAGCGGACGACACCCCGGTCAATTGCACGGCCTTGATCAGCTTCTTGTAAAAACGGTCATAGCCTTCGATGTCGGTGGTGACCACCTTGAGCAGGTAGTCGATGTCGCCGCTCATGCGGTGCAATTCCAGCACCTCCGGCAGCGCCTGCACGGCGGCGGCAAAGCGCGCCAGCCATTTCTCGTCGTGCTGGCTGGTGCGCACGCTGACGAACACGGTCACGCCCAGCCCGGCCTTGCGCCGGTTGACGATGGCCACGCGCTTGTCGATATAGCCTTCCTCCTCCAGCCGCTTCAGGCGTTTCCAGCAGGGCGTGCTGGACAGGCCGACCTTCTCGGCCAGGTCGGCAATCGACAGCGTGCCGTCCAGCTGCAGGGCGCCCAGGATGGCGTAATCATAACGGTCTAGCTGGTTCATTCTATTATTTGATAAAACATAGCATATTCATCCCATATTATGCGCCTTTGCAGTGTGATTTTGGAATATATGATTCGGCGCCTGTGCGTAAGCTGTTGAGTATCCGCCATCCCGCACACGGCTTCATCATGACTCCAGAAATCTACCTCGACGGCAACGCCACCAGCCCTGTTATGCCCGCCGCCATTGCCGCCGCCGTGCGCGCCATGGAAGACTGCTACGGCAACCCCAGCAGCAGCCACACCACCGGCCTGCAGGCCAGGGCGCTGCTGGACGGCGCCCGCCAGCGCGCGCTGCGCTTGCTGGGCGTGGAGCAGGGCAGCCTGATGTTCAACAGTGGCGCCACCGAGGGCATCCAGACCGCCGTGCTGTCGGCGCTGTGCGCGCTGCGCGAGCGCCGCGACGCGGGCCAGGCCATCGGCTCGCTGCTGGTGTACGGCGCCACCGAGCACAAGGCCGTGCCGGAAGCGCTGGCGCACTGGAACCGCCTGCTGGGACTGAATCTGGCACTGAGCAAGCTGCCGGTCGACAGCGACGGCCGGCACGACCTGCCGGCCCTGCGCGCCGTGTTGCCGCAGACGGCCATGCTGTGCACCATGGCCGCCAACAATGAAACCGGGGTGCTGTCGGACATTGCCGGCATCGAGGGGCTGCTGGAGGAAACCGGCTGCGGCGCGTACTGGATGGTGGACTGCGTGCAGGCGCTGGGCAAGTTCCGCCTGCGCCTGGCGCGCAGCCGCATCGACTATGCGCCGTTCTCCGGCCACAAGCTGTATGCGCCCAAAGGGATCGGCATGCTGTACGTGCGCCAGGGCGCGCCTTTCACGCCGCTGATCGTGGGCGGCGGGCAGGAGTCGGCGCAGCGCTCCGGCACCGAGAACATGGCCGGCGTGGCCGCGCTGGACGCGGTGCTGGCGGCGCTTGAGCAGGGCGGCGTGTTCCGTCCGCACGACGTGCTGTGCACCTTCCGCGAGCGCCTGGCGGCCAGCCTGCGCCGCGCGCTGCCGGGCGTGGTGTTCAACGCCCCCTTCGAGCACGCGCTGCCGACCACGCTCAATTTCTCCGTGCCCGGCCTGTCCAGCAAGGAGCTGATGGATGTATTCGATGCGGCCGGCGTGCGCGTCAGTGCGGGCAGCGCGTGTTCAGCGGCCAAGGCCGCCCCCAGTTATGTGCTGCAGGCGATGGGCGTGCCGGACTGGCGCGCCGCCAGCGCCATCCGCATGTCTTTCGGCCCGCTGGCGGACGAGGCTTGCATCACGCGCGCCTGTGAACGCATCGAGCGTTGCGGCGCCGCGCTGCGCGCCAGCGGCTTGATCGCGCAGGGCGGCAGCCTGCCGGCGCAGGACGGCGTGCTGCAGCTGGGCAGCGGCGGCGCCTGCAGCTGGCTGGTGCACGACGCGGCCAGCCGCAGTTGCGTGGTGATCGATCCGCAACCGGAATTTTCCGAACGCATCCTGGCCCACGTGCGCGGCCTGGGCTACCGCGCGGCTGCGGTGTTGGGCACCGCGCCGGGCGCCGGCCTGGCCACGCTGTCGCGGGCGCTGACCCTGGCGCCGGGAGCGGACGCGTTCGGCTGGCGCGCCGGCCGCGCTGACGCCGATGCCGCCGGCAATGGCGAGCAGCTGGCGCTGGGCGGCCAATTGCTGCGCCGCGTGCTGATCGATGGGCAGGCGGTGTATTTGCTGGGCCACGCGGTAAACGGCGCCTTGCCGGCATCGGCCGCGCGCCATGCGTTTATCGGTGCGCTGGCGCCGCAGCGGCTGGCCGGCCTGGTCGGCGCCGATACCTTGCTGTGCGCCGCCAGCGACGCGCAACAGCCCTTCTGCAGCAGCCTGCAGGCGCAGGCGCCTGCCGATGGCCTGCCGCCGGCCGATCTGCACCTGGATCCGGCCGCGTTGCAGGACCTGCTGCGGCGCCATCCGGACGCCATGCTGGTCGACGTGCGCGAAAGTCATGAACACTTGGTCGGCGAGCCGCTCGCGCTGTCGGGGGGCCAGGTGGTCAGCGTGCCGCTGGGGCAGCTGGCGGGCCAGATCCCGGCCTGGATGGCGGCGCCGGTGCCGCTGGTCTTCTTCTGCCGCAGCGGCAACCGCAGCACCAGGGCCGCGCAATGCCTGCGCCGCCTCGGTTATGCGCAGGCCTACGACCTGGCCGGCGGCATGGCGCTGGGCATGGTGCCAACGGCGGCGCTGCCGCTGGCGGCGTGAGCGCTTGCGTCATTGACACCCGGAATGCTGTGTTGCCCAGCCTGAAGCAAGGCGGCTTCCTGCCCGGTTGTTCAGCCATGTAAGGATTTCTGTACGTCAGCGCACCGTCACCTGTCGTGCGCCTCCGTAACATTGCTTGGACCATACTTGACAATGCTTGTCAGGGTAGATTGCGAGGTCCAAGTTGAACGAACATCCGATACTGTTGCCAAGTGCGACGATAGGTTTCCGTGAGGTTAGCGCCGGAGCGTTGCAGGACGGTGCGCAGGATGACGATTCCCCGTTGCGCGCGGAATTGTTCAGCGCGCAGCAGATGGCGGCCCACGGCAAGACGCTGGCCGAAACCCATGAACTGAGCAAGCGCGGCGGCCCGGACCGCCTGCTGGCGCGCCTGGCGGAAAACGCCGAGGTGATCGCCCAGACCTGCGACGAGCTGACCGACGCGGTCAAGAATTCGCGCCAGATCACCCCCGCATCCGAGTGGCTGCTGGACAACTCCTACCTGATCGAAGAACAGATCCGCACCGCGCGGCGCCACCTGCCCAAGGACTACAGCAAGGAGCTGCCGCGCCTGGCCAGGGGCGCGCCGGACGGCACGCCGCGCGTGTACCAGATCGCGCTGGAAATCATCGCCCACGGCGACGGCCGCGTCGATCCCGAAAGCCTGTGCCGCTTCGTCGACGCCTACCAGGAAGTGTCCACGCTGAAGCTGGGCGAACTGTGGGCCATCCCCATCATGCTGCGCCTGGCGCTGATCGAGAACCTGCGCCGGGTGGCCGCGCGCGTGGCCGAGAACCGCATCGAGCGCGACCTGGCCAACAACTGGGCCGACCAGATGATGGAGATCGCCGACAAGAACCCGAGCGGGCTGATCCTGCTGGTGGCCGACATGGCGCGCTCCAATCCGCCCATCACCAGCGGCTTCGTGGCCGAACTGGCGCGCCGCCTGCAGGGCCAGAGCGCCACCCTGACCCTGGCGCTGACGTGGATCACGCACCGCCTGGCCGAATCGGGCCAGACCATCGAGCAGCAGATCCAGACCGAGATCCAGCACCAGGCCGCCGAGCAGGTCTCCATCGCCAACAGCATCGGCAGCCTGCGCTTCCTCGGCACCATGGACTGGCAGGAGTTCGTTGAAACCATGAGCGCGGTGGAACAGACGCTGCGCCTGGACCCGGCCGACATCTACGGCGAAATGGACTTTGCCACCCGCGACCAGTATCGCCACGTGATCGAGAAGCTGGCCAAGCGCTCGCCGCACAGCGAGTCCGAGATCGCCGTGATGGCGCTGCAGCTGGCCAGCGCGCGGCGCGACGGCGCGGACCCGCGCCACGCCCACATCGGCTACTACCTGGTGGGGCGCGGCGTGCTGATGCTGGAGCGGCAGGCCGGCGTGCGCCTGCCGCCGCTGGCGTCGCTCCAGCGCACCACGCGCGCCTCGCCGCTCACTTCCTACCTGGGCGCGATCGCCGCCATCACGGTGGTCATTTCCGGCCTGCTGGTGGAACGCGCAGGCAACCAGGGCGTGGAGGGCTGGCAGCTGGCCGTGCTGGCTCTGCTTGCCGTGCTGTGCAGCAGCCAGCTGGCGCTGGCGCTGGTGAACTGGGCCGCCACCCTGCTGACGCGGCCCAACCCCCTGCCGCGCATGGACTACAAGCAGGGCATTCCGTCCGACGCGCGCGCGCTGGTGGTGGTGCCCACGCTGATCTACAGCAAGGAGAACGTGGCCGAACTGTGCGAACAGCTGGAAGTGCGCTTCCTGGCCAACCGCGACATCAATCTGCGCTTCTGCCTGCTGACCGACTTTGCCGACGCCAAGGAAGAAGCGCTGCCGGGCGACGCCGCGCTGCTGCAGCAGGCGCAGGAGGAAATCCGCCGCCTCAACGAGCTGTATACGGCCGGCGCCGACACCACGCCGCGCGGCGCGGCAGTCACGGCCGGCCCGCAGGGCAACGCGCCGGCCGGCCCCTTCCTGCTGCTGCACCGGCCGCGCCTGTGGAACGCCGCCGAGAACGCGTGGATGGGCCGCGAGCGCAAGCGCGGCAAGCTGGAAGACCTGAACCGCTTCCTGCGCGGCGGCGCGCGCGACCGCTTCGCGCTGGTGGTGGGCGACACCAGCGACCTGGAAACCTTCAAGTACGTCATCACGCTCGACACCGACACCCAGCTGCCGCGCGACGCCGCGCGCCAGTTCGTGGCCACCATGCAGCACCCGCTGAACCGCCCCGTGATCGACCCGCGCCGCAACCGCGTCACCGAAGGCTACGGCATCCTGCAGCCGCGCGTGGCGGTCAGCCTGCCCAGCGAGCAGGCCTCGCGCTACGAGAAGCTGTGCGGCGGCGAGCCGGGCATCGACCCCTACACCCGCACCGTGTCCGACGTCTACCAGGACGTGTTCTACGAAGGCTCCTTCATCGGCAAGGGCATCTACGACGTGGACGTGTTCGAGCGCGTGCTCGGCGCGCGCCTGCCGGACAACCGCATCCTCAGCCACGACCTGCTGGAAGGCTGCTACCTGCGCGCCGGCCTGCTGAGCGACGCGCAGCTGTACGAACAGTATCCGGCCCGCTACAGCGACGACATCAGCCGCCGCCAGCGCTGGATGCGCGGCGACTGGCAGCTGCTGTCCTGGGTGGTGGGCAAGGTGCCGCTGCGCGGCGGCCAGCGCGAACGCAATCCGCTGTCGGCGCTGTCGCGCTGGAAGCTGTTCGACAACCTGCGCCGCAGCCTGGTGGCGCCGGTGCTGACCTTGTCGCTGCTGCTGGCCTGGAGCGCGCTGCCCAACCCGTGGTTCTGGACCCTGGCCGTGCTGGCGGTGATCTTCGTGCCGCCGCTGGCCAGTTCGCTGTACGACCTGGCGCACAAGCCGCGCGACACGCTGTGGACGCAGCATGTGAACGCCACCGCGCGCCGCAGCGGCATGCAGTTCTCGCACGCGCTGCTGACACTGGTGTTCCTGCCCTATGAATCCTTCTTCGGCCTGGACGCCATCGTCCGCACCCTGTGGCGCATGACGGTGTCCAAGCGCCGCATGCTGCAGTGGCGCGCCTCGGCGCTTAGCCAGCAGGGCAAGCATTCGGGCAACGAACTGGCCGACTACTGGCGCACCATGTGGGCCTCGCCCACGCTGGCGCTGGTGGCCGGCGTGGCGCTGCTGGCCTGGCGGCCGCAGTCCTTCGCCGCCGCGCTGCTGTTCCTGGCCGGCTGGCTGGCCGCGCCCGTGGTGGCGTGGTGGATCAGCCAGCCGCTGCGCCGCGAGCAGGCCGCGCTCAGCCCCGAGCAGAACACCTTCCTGCATATGCTGGCGCGCAAAACCTGGGCTTACTTCGACACCTTCGTCGGCCCCGAGGACAACTGGCTGCCGCCCGATAATATGCAGGAGCATCCGGTGCAGGTCATCGCGCACCGCACCTCGCCTACCAATATGGGCATGGCGCTGCTGGCCAACCTGTCGGCGCACGACTTCGGCTACATCAGCGGCGCGCAGCTGGTGGCGCGCACCGCCGGCACGCTGGACGCGATGGCCAGGCTGGACCGCCACCAGGGCCACTTCTACAACTGGTACGACACGCTGACCATGAAGCCGCTGTACCCGATCTATATTTCAACGGTCGACAGCGGCAACCTGGCGGGCCACTTGCTCACCCTGCAGCAAGGGCTGCTGGAACTGGCCGACCAGCCCATCGTCGCACCGCAGGTGGTCGACGGCATCGGCACTTCCATCCTGGTGCTGATGGAGGCCGTGGCCCAGGTGCCGGGCGGCGGCGTCGACGTGCCGGACGAGCTGATCCAGCTGCAAAAAGAGCTGGCGCCGCTGCGTCCCCTGTATCCGGCCAACCTGATCGAGCTGCACGCCTGGCTCAAGCGCGCCGCTGCCGCCAGCGCGGCCTATCAGCCGGGCGAGGCCACCGCGCAGATGTGGGCCGCCGCGCTGGCGGTGCAGTGCAAGGCCGCGCTGGACGACCTGCTGCTGCTGGCGCCGTGGGTGACGGCGGGCGAAGTGTTCGACGCCAACCTGCTGCGCATCCCCACGCTGCGCGAGCTGGCCGCCATGCCGCAGGGCGCGCAGGGCTACGCGCAGGCCGACCTGGCGCCGGGCGAACGCGAACGGCAGCAGCAGCTGGGCTCGCTGGTGGCGCAGGGCGCCGCGCAGGCGCGCCAGCGCATCGACAAGCTGGTCCAGCTGGCGCGCCAGGCGCAGGAGTTCGCCCAGGTGGAATACGGCTTCCTGTTCAACCCCACCACCAATTTGCTGGCCATCGGCTACAACGTCACCGAGCGCCGGCTGGACGCCAGCTATTACGACCTGCTCGCTTCCGAAGTGCGGCTGGCCAGCTTCGTCGCCATCGCCCAGGGCCAGCTGCCGCAGGAGCACTGGTTCGCGCTGGGACGCCAGCTGTGCATGCTGGGCGGGAAGCCGGTGCTGCTGTCGTGGAGCGGTTCCATGTTCGAGTACCTGATGCCGCTGCTGGTGATGCCGAACTACCCCAGCACCTTGCTGGACCAGACCTACAATTCCGTGATCGGCGCGCAGATCGACTACGGCAAGCAGCGCAGCGTGCCGTGGGGGATCTCCGAGTCCGGCTACAACACGGTGGACGCGGCGCTCAACTACCAGTACCGCGCCTTTGGCGTGCCGGGCCTGGGCCTGAAGCGCGGCCTGGCCGACGACCTGGTGGTGGCGCCGTACGCCAGCATGATGGGGCTGATGGTGCATCCGGAAGCGTCCTGCGCCAACCTGCAGAAAATGGCCGGCCTGGGCTTCATGGGCCGCTATGGCTTCTACGAGGCGGTCGACTACACGGCCGCGCGCCTGCCGCGCGGCCAGAACCATGCGGTGATCCGCTCCTTCATGGTGCACCACCAGGGCATGGGCCTGCTGTCGCTGAGCTACCTGCTGCACGACCGGCCGATGCAGCGCCGCTTCGAGGCCGATCCGCTGCTGCAATCGACCTTGCTGGTGCTGCAGGAGCGCAGCCCGCAGGCCGGCGCCTTCTACTCCAACACCGCCGAGCAGGCCGCCATCCGCACGGTGGCGCAGGAGCAGGCGCTGCCGATGCGCATCCTGACCCAGCCCAACGCGCCGGTGCCGGAAACCCAGCTGCTGTCGAACGGCCGCTACCACGTGATGGTGACCAGCGCCGGCGGCAGCTACAGCCGCTGGAAGGACTTGTCCGTGACGCGCTGGCGCGAGGACAGCACGCGCGACAACTGGGGCAACTTCTGCTATGTGCGCGACCTGGACGACGGCACCTACTGGTCCACCACCTACCAGCCCACGCTGGCCGAGCCGCGCAAGTATGAAGTGATCTTCTCGGAAGGGCGGGCCGAGTTCCGGCGCAGCGACCGCGACCTGGAGCTGTACACCGAGATCGTGGTGTCGCCGGAGGACGATATCGAGATGCGGCGCACCCGCATCACCAACAAGTCCGACCGCCGCCGCACCATCGAGGTGACCAGCTTTGCCGAAGTGGTGATGGCGCCGGCCCCGGCCGACGCGGCCCACCCAGCCTTCTCCAAGCTGTTCGTGCAGACCGAAATCCTGCCGCAGGAAACGGCCATCCTGTGCACGCGCCGCCCGCGCGGCAAGGAAGAGCACATGCCCTACATGCTGCACCTGATGACCTTGCACGACGCGGCCATCAGCAACGTTTCCTATGAAACCGACCGCGCGCGCTTCATCGGCCGCGGCAACACCGCCATCGCGCCGCGCGCCATGCTCGAGCCCGGTCCGCTGAGCGGCGCCGAAGGCTCGGTGCTGGACCCTATCGTGTCGATCCGCTACCAGATCGTGCTGGAGCCGGACGAATCGGCCACGGTCGATATCGTCACCGGCATGACCGACACGCGCGAGTCGGCGCTGCACCTGATCGACAAGTACCAGGACCGCCACCTGGCCGACCGCGTGTTCGAGCTGGCCTGGACCCACAGCCAGGTGGTGCTGCGCCAGCTGAACGCCAGCGAAACCGACGCGCAGCTGTACGGCCGCCTGGCCAACAACGTGATCTATCCGAACGCGTCGCTGCGCGCCGACGCCGGCATCCTGAGCAAGAACCAGCGCGGCCAGTCCGGCCTGTGGGCCTACGCCATCTCCGGCGACCTGCCCATCGTGCTGCTGCAGATCCGCGACCCGGCCAACATCGAGCTGGCGCGCCAGATGGTGCAGGCGCACGCCTATTGGCGCCTGAAGGGCCTGGTGGTGGACCTGGTGATCTGGTACGAGGACCTGTCCGGCTACCGGCAGGCGCTGCAGGACCAGATCATGGGCCTGATCGCCTCCGGCATCGACGCCCAGGCCATCGACCGCCCGGGCGGCATCTTCGTGCGCATGGGCGAGCAGATCGCGCCGGAGGACCGCATCCTGCTGCAATCGGTGGCGCGCGTCATCATCAGCGACGACCGCGGCACCCTGGCCGAGCAGCTCAAGCGCCCCGGCCCGGCGCCGCTGCGCATGCCGCCGCTGATGGCGGACCCGCGCGGCGAGTACGACGAGGCCGGCCCGCACCTGCACAGCCCGCAGGGGCTGCAGCTGGCCAACGGCATCGGCGGCTTCTCGGCCGACGGCAGCGAATACGTGATCGTCACCAGCGAGGGCCAGCGCACGCCCGCGCCGTGGTCCAACGTGCTGGCCAACCCGCAGTTCGGCAGCGTCATCTCCGAGAGCGGCCAGGCCTACACCTGGCAGGAGAATGCGCACGAATTCCGCCTCACGCCGTGGCACAACGACCCGGTGTCCGACGGCAGCGGCGAGGCGTTCTACCTGCGCGACGAACAGAGCGGGCGCTTCTGGTCGCCCACCGCCTTGCCGGCGCGCGGCAGCGGCGACTACGTCACCCGCCACGGCTTCGGCTACAGCACTTTCGAGCACACCGAGGCCGGCATCGCCACCGAGCTGACCACCTACGTGGCGCTCGATGCGCCGCTGCGCTACACCGTGCTCAAGGTGCGCAACGACTCGCAGGTGCCGCGCAGGCTGTCGGCCACCGGCTATGTCGAGTGGGTGCTGGGCGACATGCGCTCCAAGTCCGGCATGCACATCATCACCGAGCTCGATCCGATCAGCGGCGCGCTGTTCGCGCGCAACCCGTACAACACCGAGTTCTCGGGCCGGGTGGCCTTCTTCAACGCCGACGCCGCCACCCGCTCGGTGACGGCCGACCGCACCGAGTTCCTGGGCCGCAACGGCACGCTGGCCGATCCGCAAGCGCTGCACCGGGTGCGCCTGTCCGGCAAGGTGGGCACGGCGCTCGACAGCTGCGCCGCCATCCAGGTGCCGTTCGACCTGCTGCCGGGCCAGGAGCGCGAGATCGTGTTCCTGCTGGGACTGGGCGGACGCCGCAATGCCGACGCCTCCAGCATGGTGCAGAAGCACGGCGGCCGGGCCGCCGCGCGCGATACGCTGGAAGCGGTGCGCGCGCACTGGCACAAAACGCTGGGCGCGGTGCAGATCGCCACGCCGGAAGCAGCGCTGGACGTGATCGCCAACGGCTGGCTGATGTACCAGACCATCGCCTGCCGCATGTGGGCGCGCAGCGGCTACTACCAGTCCGGCGGCGCATTCGGCTTCCGCGACCAGCTGCAGGACGCGATGGCCATGGTGCACACCGAACCGCAGCTGCTGCGCGACCATATCGTGCTGTGCTGCGCGCACCAGTTCGTGGAAGGCGACGTGCAGCACTGGTGGCATCCGCCGTCGGACCGCGGCGTGCGCACCCACTGCTCGGACGACTACCTGTGGCTGCCGCTGGGCGTGGCGCGCTACGTCGCCACCACCGGCGACCAGAGCGTGCTGGACGAGGTGGTGCACTTCCTTGAAGGACGCCCGGTCAAGCCGGAAGAGGATTCCTATTACGACATGCCGACCCGTTCGGCCGTCACCGGCAGCGTGTACGAGCACTGCGTGCGCGCCATCCGCAACGGCTTGCGCTTCGGCGTGCACGGCCTGCCCCTGATCGGCTCCTGCGACTGGAACGACGGCATGGACAAGGTGGGCGAGGAGGGCAAGGGCGAGAGCGTGTGGCTGGCCTTCTTCCTGTACGAAGTGCTGCAGCGCTTCGCCGAGGTGGCCGATCGCCACGACGGCGCGGCGTTCGCGGCGGAGTGCCGCGAGGAGGCCCGCAAGCTGGCGGCCAACGTGGAGCAGAACGCGTGGGACGGCCAGTGGTACCGGCGCGCCTACTTCGACGACGGCACGCCGCTCGGCTCGCACGAGAACGAGGAATGCCAGATCGATTCGATCTCGCAGAGCTGGGGCATCCTGTCCGGCGCGGCCAGCAAGGAGCGCGTGCACGGCGCCATGGCGCAGGTCGACCAGCGCCTGGTGCGGCGCGACTTCGGGCTGATCCAGCTGCTCGATCCGCCGTTCGACAAGGCCGACCTGAATCCCGGCTACATCCGGGGCTACGTGCCGGGCGTGCGCGAGAACGGCGGCCAGTACACCCACGCCGCCATCTGGACCGTGATGGCGTTCGCCAGGATGGGCGACGTCGAAAAGGCCTGGGAGCTGATGCGCATGATTAATCCGGTGCAGCACGGCAGCACGCCGGAATCGAGCGCGGTGTACAAGGTGGAGCCTTACGTGGTGACGGCCGACGTGTACGCGGTGTCGCCGCACGTGGGGCGCGGCGGGTGGAGCTGGTATACCGGTTCCTCAGGCTGGATGTACCGCCTGATCCTGGAGTCGCTGCTGGGCCTGACGCGCACGGCCGACAAGCTGTCGCTGGCGCCGCGCATTCCGGCCGCCTGGCCGGGCTACACGCTGACCTACCGCTACGGCGCCAGCGTGTACACCATCGCGATCCAGCGCGCAGGCGCGCCGGGCCTGACGGTGGACGGCGCCGTGCAGCCCGGCATTGAGATCCAGTTGGTGGACGACGGCCAGCCGCATGCGGCGACGTTGACGCTGTAGGGCGCCGCATCCGCGCCTCAGATGCCGAACGAGGCGCCGGCGCCGAGCAGGGTGGCCACGCCGATGGCCGCGAAGAGGGCGGCGGCTATGCCGTGCACCAGCTTGAGCGGAATCCTGGCGGCCGCGCTCTTGCCCAGGTAGACCGCCGGCACATTGGCCAGCAGCATGCCGAAGGTGGTGCCGGCGACGACGGCCAGCAGGCTGTCGAAGCGCGCCGCCAGCGCCACGGTGGCGATCTGGGTCTTGTCGCCCATCTCGGCCAGGAAGAAGGCGATCACGGTGGCCACGAACACGCCGTATTTGGCGGTGGGCTGCTCGTCCTCGTCGATCTGGTCGGGGACCAGTATCCACGCCGCCATGGCCAGGAAGGATATGCCCAGCACCCAGCGCAGCACGTCCGGCCCCATCAGGCCGGTGATCCAGCTGCCCAGCGCACCGGCGAAGGCGTGGTTGGCCACCGTGGCGGTAAAGATTCCCAGCACAATGGGCACGGGGCGGCGGAATTGCGCGGCCAGGCAGAAGGCGAGCAGCTGGGTTTTATCGCCGATTTCAGCGAGGGCAACGATGCCGGTGGAGAGGAGAAATGCTTCCATGTGATGAGGTCTTCAGGGCCGGACGTTAACCAAAGATCCAGGAGCGACTCCGGCCCAAAGCGGCCGCTCCCCGATCGATAGTCTCGCCAAGCTGCGCGGCATCGCACTGTGTGCGTGCCGCAGCCACCTGCGCCACGGCCTGCGGGCCGATTATGTTGACGCAGGTTCTTCCGGTGGGGCCGGAAGCCGACTACTCCCTAAAGTTCTTTTCGCATTGTATCAGACTGGCCCGCTGAGTGAAAAATCCAGCCCTTGTATGCTATTCTGCTCCGCGCCCTTTCTTAACCAAAGAAGCCTATGCAAAACCATACCCCCCTGCGCTTGCTGTTGTGCGCGCTGCTGGCCCAGGCCGGAACCGCCCTGGCGCAAGACCCGCTCAGCTACGCCCGCTACGACCAGGTCCGCACCACGGACCTGCACCTGGACCTGAAGGCGGACTTCAGCAACAAGACCCTGAGCGGCTACGCCGAACTGACGCTGAACTGGCTCGACAAGTCGGCCCGCTCGCTGGTGCTCGACACGCGCCAGCTCAGCATCGCCAAGGTGCAGGTGCTGCAGCCGAACGGCCGCTGGAGCGCCGCCTCCTACATGATGGACAAGCCGGACGCCGAGAAGGGCCAGGCGCTGCGCATCGCGCTGGCCAACCAGCCGCAGAAAGTGCGCGTCTATTACCGCACCGCGCCCACCGCGTCCGCGCTGCAGTGGATGACGCCGCAGCAGACCATGTCCGGCAAGCGCCCCTTCATGTTCAGCCAGTCCGAAACCATCGACGCGCGTTCCTGGGCGCCGGTGCAGGACACGCCCGCCGTGCGCTTCACCTACAGCGCCCGGGTCGATGCGCCGTCCGGCCTGCGCGTGGTGATGAGCGCCGAGAACGACCCGCAGGGTACCGGCCAGGGCGGCTGGAAATTCAAGATGCCGCAGCCGATTCCGTCCTACCTGCTGGCCATCGCCATCGGCGAGATCGAAGTGCGCAGCCTGGGCCCGCGCACCGCCGTGTACGCCGAGCCGGCCCGCATCGACGCCGCCGCCTACGAGCTGGCCGACACCGAGAAGATGATCGACGCGGCCGAGTCGCTGTACGGCCCTTACCGCTGGGGACGTTACGACATGCTGGTGCTGCCGCCATCCTTCCCCATCGGCGGCATGGAAAACCCGCGCATGACCTTCCTCACGCCCACCATGATCGCGGGCGACCGCAGCCTGGTCGACCTGATCGCGCACGAACTGGCGCACTCCTGGTCCGGCAACCTGGTCACCAACGCGTCGTGGAAGCACTGGTGGCTCAACGAGGGTTTCACCACCTACGTCACCACCCGCATCGTGGAAAGCCTGTACGGCGCCGAAGTGGCGCAGATGGGCCTGCAGCTGGAGCAGGAGGAGCTGTTCGCTTCGCTGAAGGACATCCCGGCGCCGAAGCAGGCGCTGATCACGCGCGACCCGGACACCGGCAGCGCCACCTACACCGACGAAGGCCTGGCCTATCCCAAGGGCGCCTGGCTGTTGCACACGCTGGAGCAGCGCGCCGGCCGCGCCGTGTTCGATCCTTTCCTGCGCGGCTGGTTCGACCAGCACGCCTTCCAGTCGGCCACCACCGAGCAGTTCCTGAGCTACCTGCAAAAAAACCTGCTGGCCCAGCATCCGGAAGTGATGGCGCAGACCGAGCTGGATGAGTGGCTGTACGGCGCCGGCGTGCCGGCCAGCGCCAAGCGCGTCACCTCGCCGCGCCTGGCCGGCCTGGACGCGCAGCGCGACGCCTGGCTGGCGGGCGAGCTGGCCACCACCAGCCTGGCCACCAAGAACTGGATCGCCATCGAATGGATGCACTTCCTGAACGATATCGACGGCAAGGCCACGGCTGCGCAGCTGAAGGAGCTGGACCAGGCTTTCGGCCTGGCCAGGAGCGGCAACAATGAAGTGGCGTTCCGCTTCTACCTGGCGTCCGTCAAGGCGGGCTACGACGTGCGCGTGCCGCTCAACAGTTTCCTCATGAGCGTGGGCCGCAAGAAATTCGTGGTGCCGCTGTACACCGCGCTGCTGAAGAATCCGGCCGAGCGCGACTGGGCGCTGGCGCTGTACAAGCAGGCGCGCCCGCGCTACCACCCGGATACGCAAAAGGCGGTCGACCAGCTGCGGGACAAGAAATGAGCGCCGTGCGCACCATGTTGAACCGGAACTTGAACTCGAGCCGCATCCGCCTCGGCAAACCGGCCGCCGCCCTGGCGCTGGCCATCAGCGCCGGCGCCGCCTTCAGCGGCGCGGCATGGGCCCACGGCGAGGCCCCGGCCTCCCCGGTCCCGGCAGCAGCGTCGGCCGCCGCGCCGGCGGCGTTCGACCTGGACGCCGACGTCAACCGTGTCCTGAGAACCTTCGACGTGCCCGGCATCGCCATTGCCATCGTCAAGGACGGCAAGGTGCTCGCCGCCAAGGGCTACGGTGTGCGCAAGCTGGGCGATCCGGCGCCGGTCACCGGCCGCACGCTGTTCGAGGTGGCCTCCAACTCCAAGGCCTTCACCGCCGCCGCACTGGCCATGCTGGTGGACGAGGGCAAGCTGAAATGGGACGACCCCGTCACCAGGCACCTGCCCGGTTTCCAGATGTACGATTCCTACGTCACCGGCGCCATGACCGTGCGCGACCTGCTGACCCACCGCAGCGGCCTGGGCCTCGGCGCGGGCGACTTGATGTGGTGGCCCACCTCCACTTTCACCAGCGACGAGATCATCGAGCGGCTGCGCTACATCAAGCCGGCCACCAGCTTCCGCAACAGCTATGCCTACGACAACCTGCTCTACATCGTGGCCGGCAAGATCATCGCCGACAAGGCCGGCAAGCCATGGGGCGACGCGGTGCGCGAGCGCATCCTGGCGCCGCTGGGCATGGACGGCACCACCACCAGCGTGGCCGCCATGGTGCAAACGGCCGACTACTCGGCGCCCCACAGCAAGGTGGGCGAGGCTACCACCGTGGTCAAGCCGATGCCGGTGGAGAATGCGATCGGCGCGGTGGGCGTCAACACCAGCGCCGAGGACATCGCGCGCTGGATGAACATGCTGCTGAACGGCGGCAAGGCGCCGGACGGCAAGCAACTGCTCAGCGAGAAGCAGCTGGCCGAAATGTGGACCGCGCAAACACCGATGAAGATCAGCGAGCCGAAGCCGCCGCTGGCCGCCACCAAGCCGAACTTCGCCGCCTACGGCCTGGGCTTCCAGCTGCGCGACTATCGCGGCCGCAAGGTCGCCCTGCACGGCGGCGCGCTGCAAGGCTTCTACTCGCGCATGCTGCTGGTGCCGGAAGAGAAGCTGGGCATCGCCATCTTCACCAACGCCGAGAACAGCGGCGCGATGGCGGCGCTGCAATGGCGCCTGCTGGACCAGTACATGGACGCGCCGGCGACCGACTGGATCGGCATTGTCGCCGCCGACGAGCAAGCCAAGCACAAGGAAGAATTGGCGAAGGTGAGCAAGGCCGCCAGCGCGCGCGCGGCCAAGTCGCAGCCGTCGCTGTCGCTGGCCTCGTACGAGGGCGAGTACCAGGATGCCTGGTACGGCCTGGTGACCATCCAGCGCGAAGGCCGGAAGCAGGTCATGCGCTTTGTGAAAACGCCGGACCTGGTGGGCGAGCTGGAGCACTTCCAGCATGACACCTTCATCGTGCGCTGGCGCCAGCGCAACTTCAACGCGGACGCCTACGTCAGCTTCGCGCTGAACCCGGACGGCAGCATCGAGCGCATGAAGATGAAGCCGGTGTCGGCCGAGACGGATTTCAGCTACGACTTCGACGACCTGGACCTGAGGCCGGTGCCTGCCAAAAAGTAGGGCGGGTTCGCGGAGCGTAAGCCGCCATCACGGCTGCCGCAGCTCGAACACGCGGCGCTTGCGCGCCGTGATTTCCGCCATGCCGCGCTGGAAGGCGGGGATGCTGTTGAACAGGCGCTCGAAGCTGCCGTCCTTTTTCGCCAGGCGCAGCCCGCGCTCGATGCGCGCGGCCAGCTCCGGCCGGCTGCGGCTGACGAAGAAATAGAAAGGCACGCGGTAGTGCAGGAATATGGTGGACTCGACCTGCAACCCTTCGCCCGGGTGCTGCTCCAGCTCCGCCCACGCCTCCTGCGCGCCGCGCGGCATATAGTCGAAGCGTTTCACGCGCAGCATGGGGAACAGGTATTCATAGCCGCCGGAGGTTTCCACCGGCAAGCCGTTAAAGCGCAGCACCCCGGTCGATGGCCAGTTGGTGCCTGCGCCGGCCTTCAGCCGGCGCAGGTCGTCCAGCGTGCGCACCGCCGCGAAGCGCGGCGCGTCCTCGCTGCGGATCAGGAATACGCGGTAGTCGTTCAATTCCTTGATCAGTGAAATGCGCACCGGCAGCAGCTCGGCTTCGCGCTGGCGGTCGGTGCCGTCCCACATCACGTTGATTACGCCATTGTTTTTCAGTTCGGTATTGCGCCGCAAGCTGGTCAATTCCTGGCCGTAGTAGGCCAGCGCGTACGGGCCGTCGGAGGCCACGGTCTTGTCCAGGGCAAGCTTCAGCAGGCGGGGGAAATAGGCGGCATGCTCCTTCGCGCTGGGGGAGACGGCGGGCAGCACGAAGCGCTGTATGGCCGGCGGTGTCGCCGGCTGCGGCGCGGCTGCCGACCGCTGCGGCGCGCAGCAGGCCAGCAGCAGGGCCAGGGGAAAATAAAGCTGGTTCATCACGCCGCTATAGTAGCGCATGGCGGCGTGATGCGGCCGGATGCAAGCGCTTAGTTCTTGGCCTCATCGGCGATGAGGCGGTACACCAGCGCGCCCAGCACGGCGCCGGCGATCGGCGCCAGCCAGAACAGCCACAGCTGGCTTACCGCCCAGTCGCCCACATACACGCCCACACCGGTGCTGCGCGCCGGGTTGACCGAGGTGTTGGTGACAGGGATGCTGATCAGGTGGATCAGCGTCAGCGCCAGGCCGATCGGCAGCGGGGCGAAGCCGGCCGGCGCGCGGCGGTCGGTGGCGCCCAGGATCACGATCAGGAACATCATCGTCATCACCACTTCCGTCACCAGCGCGGCGGTCAGCGAATAGCCGCCCGGCGAATGCTCGCCGTAGCCGTTGGAGGCCAGGCCGCCGGCCAGGCTGAAGCCCGCCTTGCCGCTGGCGATCAGGTACAGCACGCCGCCGGCGGCGATGGCGCCCAGCACCTGCGCCACGATGTAGGGCAGCAGCTTGCTGGCCGGGAAGCGGCCGCCGGCCCACAGGCCGATCGATACCGCCGGATTCAGGTGGCAACCCGAGATGTGGCCGATGGCATAAGCCATGGTCAGCACCGTCAGGCCAAACGCCAGCGACACGCCCAGCAGGCCGATGCCGACCCCGGGAAACGCCGCCGCCAGCACCGCGCTGCCGCAGCCGCCCAGCACCAGCCAGAAGGTGCCGACAAACTCTGCGCCATATGCTTTCATAGATACCCCTTAGTAAATTTAACGAATTAACAATTTATACCGGGGTGCAAGAAATGTCCATCCTTCGATGCGGCAGCGCCCTGCAAACAGCCAGCGCTCAGCCTATGGCTTGACGAACTTGAGCGTCATGCGGTCGCTCTCGCCGATGGCCTGGTACTTGGCGCGGTCCTTGTCCTTGTTGGTGTA
Organism: Massilia sp. Root351; assembly: GCF_001425045.1. Lineage (GTDB taxonomy): Bacteria > Pseudomonadota > Gammaproteobacteria > Burkholderiales > Burkholderiaceae_D > Rugamonas. The sequence continues at coordinate 46,865 of NZ_LMDJ01000010.1, forward strand.
GGTGGGCGGCAGCGCCCATACGCCGTTTTCGTGATCGGCCTTGTCTTTCGGGTTGGCGTTGATTTCCGACCGGGCCGCCAGCTTGAAGCCTGCGCTCTCCGCCAGTTTGATGACATAGGCTTCGTGCACGTAGCCCGAACTGGCCTTGTCGTCCTGCTTCATGCCGGCCGGCAGGCGGTGCTCCACCACGCCGAACACGCCGCCCGGCTTCAGCGTGTCGTACACGCTGGCGAACAGCATCTTCAGGCTGGCGTCGCCGTTGCCGATCCAGTTGTGGATGTTGCGGAAGGTGAGCACCATGTCCGCGCTGCCTTTCGGCGCGTAGCTGTATACATTGTTGTTCGGCTCGAAGGCGCCCAGCACCACCTTGTCATAGGAGGCCGGCACCGCGTTCAGGCGGTCCTGGAAGCGGGCGGCGGCCTTGCGCACGTTCTCGGTGGCCGAGCCGGGCGTGCTGCCGGCGGCGATCAGCTTGCCGTCCTTGCGCAGGTAGGGGCCGAGGATCTCGGTGTACCAGCCGCCGCCCGGCGCCAGTTCCACCACGGTCATGTTGGGCTGGATGCCGAAGAAGGTCAGCGTTTCATATGGGTGGCGGGCGGCGTCGCGCGCCACGTTGGCCGGCGTGCGCGCGGTGTTGGCGATGGCTGCCTTGAGCGCGTCGTCGGCCAGCGCAGGGGCGGCCAGGCCACAGGCGATCACTGCGCCGAGTATGAATTGTTTCATGCATGTCTCCAGGTTGTTGACGACGCGTGGCGGTCGTCTGCGCCGATCATCGGGGAACTCGCTGGTCGGGTCAAGCAGATTCGACAGTGTCCGCGCCGCCCCGTCCGGACACCGGGCGGACACTCGCGCGGACACTTCGGACACCCGCGGCTTGCGTCGCGCAAGCCGGTATCGGCCTGCGTGCTGGAGTGGGGCGGCGGCGCCGAAAACATTTGCAATGGCATAAAACTTGCGTCATGGTGTGCTTTCCGGCGAAGGTTCTTTTGGAGAGATTATGGAACGACGTGCATTCCTCAATATCAGTGGTTTGGCCCTGGGCACGATGCTGCTGCCCGCATACGGCAGGGCGATCGCGGCCGAAGAGCTGCTCAAGCCGGCGGACACCGCCTTCAAGAAAATGCTGGCCGATACGGCCATGACGGCCGCCACCCAGGCCGGCGCCAGCTACTGCGACGTGCGCATCGGCCGCTACCTGAACCAGTTCCTCACCACGCGCGACCTGAACGTGGAGAACATCACCAATACCGAATCGGCCGGCGTCGGCGTGCGCGTCATTGCCCACGGCGCCTACGGCTTTGCCGCCACCAGCGACGTCTCGCCGGACGGCGTGGCGGGCGCGGCGCGCCAGGCGGTGGCCATCGCCAAGGCCAACTCCAGGCTGCAAAGCACGCCGCTGCAGCTGGCGCCGGTGACCGGCGCCGGCACCGTGTCCTGGGCCACGCCCTACAAGAAGGACTGGCGCGCGGTGCCGATCAAGGAAAAGGCCGAGCTGCTCATCGCCGGCAACAAGGCCGGCCTGGACGCGGGCGCCAGCTTCATGCAGTCCTTGCTGTTCCAGGTGAACCAGCAGAAGTACTTCGCTTCCACCGACGGCTCCTATATCGACCAGGACCTGCACCGCCTGTGGGTGCCGTTCTTTGCCACCGCCGTCGACAAGGGCACCGGCAAATTCCGTTCGCGTTCCGGCCTGTCGTCGCCGGTCGGCATGGGCTACGAATACCTGGACGCGCGCAAGGAGGACAAGTTCCAGGCCGCCGGCGGCGTCACCACGCTGTACCGCAACTCCTACGACCTGATCGAGGACGCCCGCAACGCCGGCAAGCAGGCCAAGGCCAAGCTGTCGGCCAAGTCGGTCGAGCCGGGCAAGTACGACCTGGTGCTCAGTCCCGAGCACATGTGGCTCACCATCCATGAATCCGTGGGCCACCCGACGGAACTGGACCGCGTGCTCGGCTACGAAGCCAATTTCGCCGGCACCAGCTTCGCCACGCTGGACAAGTGGCAATCGAAAAAATTCAAGTACGGCTCGGACATCGTCAACATCGTCGCCGACAAGACCGCCCCGGGTTCGCTGGGCGCGGTCGGCTACGACGACGAAGGCGTGAAGTGCAAGCGCTGGGACATCATCCGCGACGGCGTGCTGGTGAACTACCAGGCCACGCGCGACCAGGCCCACATCATCGGCGAGAAGGAATCGCACGGCTGCTCGTACGCGGACAGCTGGAGCAGCGTGCAGTTCCAGCGCATGCCCAACGTGTCGCTGGAGGCGGGCAAGAAGAAGCTCACGCCGGACGACATGATCAAGGACGTCAAGAAGGGCATCTACATCGTCGGCGACGGTTCCTTCTCGATCGACCAGCAGCGCTACAACTTCCAGTTCGGCGGCCAGCTGTTCTACGAAATCAAGGACGGCAAGATCACCCGGCCGCTGGAAGACGTGGCCTACCAGTCCAACACCCAGGAATTCTGGAACGCCTGCTCCGCCATGTGCGACGAGCGCGACTGGCGCATGGGCGGCTCCTTCTTCGACGGCAAGGGCCAGCCGTCGCAGTCGTCCATCGTCTCGCACGGTTCGAGCACCACGCGTTTCAACGGCATCAACGTGATCAACACCGCCCGCAAGATCGGATAAGGACAGGACGACGACATGAAGATTTTGAGTCAGGAAGAAACCAAGCGCATTTGCGACAAAGTGCTGTCCCTGTCCAAGGGCGACGAGTGCGAAGTGAAGGTCACCGGCAGCCGCACCGGCAATATCCGCTATGCGCGCAACGCGGTCTCCACCGCCGGCCTGGTGGAAGACAGCCAGCTGGCCGTGGCGGTATCGTTCGGCAAGAAGCAGGGCGTGGCCACCATCAACGAGTTCGACGACAAGTCGCTGGAAAAAGCCGTGCGCCGCGCGGAAGACCTGGCGCGCCTGGCGCCGGACAATCCCGAGTTCATGCCCACCGTATCGAAGCAGGAATACAAGGCCAGCAACACCTACAGCAAAAGCACGGCGGCCATCGACCCCGACTTCCGCGCGCAGGTGGCCGCCTACAGCATCGAAAACAGCCGCAAGAACAAGCTGCAGGCGGCCGGCTTCTTTACCGACAGCACTTCCTTCGAGGCCATCGCCAACTCCAGGGGCGTGTTCGGCCACCAGGAAGAAACCGGCGTAAACTTCACGCTCACGGTGCGCACCGAGGACGGGCGCGGTTCCGGCTGGGTACGGCGCGACGCCGGCGACGTGAACAAGTTCGACGCGCGCGAAGCGTCCGACGTGGCGATCGAAAAGGCGCTGCGCTCGGTGGACGCCAAGGCGCTGGAGCCGGGCCGCTACACGGTGATCCTGGAACCGGCCGCCACCTCCGATCTGCTGGCTTATATGTTCAGCGCCCTCGATGCGCGCAGCGCGGACGAAGGCCGCAGCTTCCTGTCCAAGAAGGGCGGCGCCAACCGCCTGGGCGACAAGCTGTTCGACGAGCAGGTCAACATCTGGTCCGACCCGTGGGACAAGGACATCGCCGTCACGCCGTGGGACAACAACACCTACCTGGCGCGCGAGCGCATGGACATCATCAAGAACGGCAAGGTCGCCGCGCTGGACTATTCGCGCTACTGGGCGCAGAAGCAGGGCAAGCGCGCCGTCGGCTCGCCGGGCAACTTCATCATGGCTGGCACCAGCAAGGAAACGGCGGAGCTGATCGCCAACACCAAGAAGGGCGTGCTGGTCACGCGCACCTGGTACATCCGCATGGTGGACCCGCAATCGCTGCTGCTCACCGGCCTCACGCGCGACGGCACTTTCTACATCGAGAACGGCAAGATCAAGCACCCGATCAAGAACTTCCGCTTCAACGAAAGCCCGGTCACCATGCTGAACAACATCGAGGAGCTGGGCAAGCCGGTGATACTGGGCGGCGACGAGTCGCCGTACAAATTGCTGATTCCGGCGATGAAAGTGCGCGACTTTAACTTCACGTCCCTGTCGGACGCGGTGTAATCAGGAGAGATTGTGGAACGACGTACATTTTTGAAGGTGGGGGCCATTACCGGCGGCACCCTGCTGGTGCCGGTGTTCGGCCACGCCATCGCGGCTGAAGAACTGCTCAACCCGATGGCGGTGCAGTTCAAGAAATCGCTGGCCGACGCCGCGATGAACGCCGCCACCAGGGCCGGCGCCAGCTACTGCGACGTGCGCATCGGCCGCTACCTGAACCAGTTCATCACCACGCGCGACCTGAATGTGGAGAACATCGTCAACACCGAATCGAGCGGTGTTGGCGTGCGCGTGCTGGCCAACGGCGCCTACGGCTTCGTGTCCACCAATGTGATGACGCTGGACTCGGTGGCCGAAGCGGCGCGCCAGGCGGTGGCCATCGCCAAGGCCAACGCGCGCCTGCAGGCCGAGCCGGTACGCCTGGCCCCCGTCAGGGGCGTCGGCGAAGTGGCGTGGGCCACGCCCTTCAAGAAGGACTGGCGCACGGTGCCGATCAAGGACAAGGCCGAGATGCTGATCGCCGCCAACAAGGCCGGCATGGACGCGGGCGCCAGTTTCATGCAGTCCACCCTGTTCCAGGTGAACCAGCAGAAGTACTTCGCCTCCACCGACGGCTCCTACATCGACCAGGATGTGCATCGCCTGTGGTCGCCGTTCACCGCCACCGCCGTGGACAAGGCCAGCGGAAAATTCCGCACCCGCCAGGGCCTGTCCTCGCCGGCCGGCATGGGCTATGAATTCTTCGACGCCAAGGCGCAGCACAAGATCCGCGCGCCGGGCGGCGTGACCACCTTGTACAAGGACGGCTACGACCTGATCGAGGATGCCCGCGCCGCCGGCAAGCAGGCGCGCGAAAAGCTCGGCGCCAAGACCGTGGAGCCGGGCAAGTACGACCTGGTGCTTAGTCCCGAGCACCTGTTCCTCACCATCCACGAATCGGTCGGCCACGCCACCGAGCTGGACCGCGTGCTGGGCTACGAGGCCAACTACGCCGGCACCAGCTTCGCCACGCTGGACAAGTGGCAGTCGAAGAAATTCAAGTACGGCTCCGACATCGTCAACTTCGTGGCCGACAAGACCGCGCCGGGCGCGCTGGCCACCGTCGGCTACGACGACGAAGGCGTGCAATGCAAGCGCTGGGACATCATCAAGGACGGCGTGCTGGTGAACTACCAGGCCACGCGCGACCAGGCCCACATCATCGGCGAGAAGGAATCGCATGGCTGCTCCTATGCCGACAGCTGGAGCAGCGTGCAGTTCCAGCGCATGCCCAACGTGTCGCTCCAGGCGGGCAAGAAGCAGCTTACGCCGGACGAGATGGTGAAGGACGTGAAGAAGGGCATCTACATCGCCGGACGCGGCTCCTTCTCGATCGACCAGCAGCGCTACAACTTCCAGTTCGGCGGCCAGCTGTACTACGAAATCAAGGACGGCAAGATCACCCAGCCGCTGGAAGACGTGGCCTACCAGTCCAACACCCAGGAATTCTGGAACGCCTGCTCCGCCATGTGCGACGAGCGCGACTGGCGTATGGGCGGCTCCTTCTTCGACGGCAAGGGCCAGCCTTCCCAGGTCAGTGCCGTGTCGCACGGATCGAGCACCACGCGCTTCAACGGCGTGAACGTCATTAACACCGCCCGCAAGATCGGCTAAGGAGCTAGCGCAAGATGAAATTTTTGACCCAGGAAGAAGCCAAGCGCATCTGCGAGAAGACGATCGCGTTCTCGAAGGCCGATGAATGCGGCGTGAGCCTGCGCGGCGAGCGCGAAGGCAATATCCGCTACGCCAACAACGCCGTCTCCACCGCCGGCCTGGCCGAGGACACGCAACTCAGCGTCACCGTCTCCTTCGGCAAGCGGGTGGGCAGCGCCACCATCAACGAGTTCGACGACAAGTCGCTGGAAAAAGCCGTGCGCCGCGCCGAGGACGTTGCGCGCCTGGCGCCGGAGAACCCGGAGTTCCTGCCCAACGTGACCGCGCAGCAGTACAAGGCCACGCCGACGTGGAGCAGGAACACCGCCGCCATCGATCCCGAGTACCGCGCCGAAGTGGCGTTCCGCAGCATCGAGGCCGCGCGCAAGGCCAGGCTGAAAGCGGCCGGCTTCTTCGACGACACCACCTCCTTCCAGGCGCACGCCAACTCGAACGGCGTGTTCGGCTACCAGGAGCTGACCAGCCTCGGTTTCACCGTCACCACCCGCACCGAGGACGGACGCGGCTCCGGCTGGGCCAAGCGCTACGCCAACGACGCCGGCAAGTTCGACGCGCGCGAGGCCTCGGCCATCGCCATCGAAAAGGCGGTGCGCTCGGCGGACGCCAAGGCGCTGGAGCCGGGCCGCTACACCGTGATCCTGGAGCCGGACGCCACCTCGGACATGCTCAACTTCATGTTCGGCGCCTTCGACGCGCGCAACGCGGACGAGGGCCGCAGCTTCCTGTCGAAGAAGGGCGGCGGCAACCGCGTGGGCGAGAAGCTGTACGACGAACAGGTGAACGTGTGGGCCGATCCGTGGAATCCGGACGTGCCGGTGCTGCCTTGGGACAGCGCGTCCATGCTGGCGCGCGAACGAGCGGACATCATCAAGAACGGCGTGGTGGCCGGCATGGACTACACCCGCTACTGGGCGCAGAAGCAGGGCAAGCGCGCCATCGGCCGCCACGGCAACATCATCATGTCCGGCGGCAGCAAAAGCACCGAGGAGCTGATCGCCAGCACCAAGAAGGGCGTGCTCGTGACCCGGACCTGGTACATCCGCATGGTCGACCCGCAATCGCAACTGCTCACCGGCCTCACGCGTGACGGCACCTTCTACATCGAGAACGGCAAGATCAAGCATCCGATCAAGAACTTCCGCTTCAATGAAAGTCCGGTCGCCATGCTGAACAACATCGAGGAACTGGGCAAGCCCGTGGTCGTGGGCGGCACCAACGCCAACTTCCAGATGCTGCTGCCCGCGATGAAGGTGCGCGACTTTAACTTCACGTCCTTGTCCGATGCCGTCTGAGCGCGCGGCGGGTTATGCGCAGCCCTAACCCGCCGCGCACAGCAAGGGACTAACGCACATGGCCTCCTACGATTTCTACTTCACCCGCCTGACTTACGAGTCGGGCGACTGGGATGTGGACGTGCGCATGCCGAGCAACGTGCTCAACTCGCTGGTCGAATACACGACCCTGCGCGTCGATCCCGTCGAGCGCATCGTGGCGCTGTCCGATCCGAAGATGCTCGAAGCGCCTTTCTGCTACCTGGCAGGCCACAAGCTGGTGCAGTTTACGCCCGCCGAGCGCAAGCACTTCGAGCGCTATGTGAAGGGCGGCGGCTTCGTGTTCGTGGACGACTGCAATCACGATATCGACGGCTTGTTTGCCAAGTCCTTCGAGGCCGAGCTGGCCAGGATGTTCGGCCCCAAGGCCTTGCACAAGATCCCGAACAGCCACCCTGTGTATTCGAGCTTCTTCAAGTTCGACGGCCCGCCCAACACCAGCGTGGAGCTGAACGGCTGGGGCGACGACCTGGTGCACGACTACCTGAAGGCGATCGAGTTCGGCGGCCGCGTGCGGGTCTTGTACAGCAACAAGGATTACGGCTGCGAGTGGGACTACGACTTTCGCAACAAGCGCTGGCTGGTGGTCGACAACACGCGCTTTGCAGTCAACATTATTCAGTACGCATTGGGAGCTTGAACGTGTCTGTGCAGTGGAATGAAAATGAAATCGGCGCGCTGAGCGCCAAGGTGGCCGCGCTCAAGGCCAGCATGTCGAAAGTGATCATCGGCCAGCAGGACGTCATCGATGCGCTGGTGATCTGCCTGCTGGGCGGCGGCCACGCGCTGGTGGAAGGCGTGCCGGGACTGGGCAAGACGCTGCTGGTGAAATCGCTGGCGCAGGCCACCGAGATGGAATTCCGCCGTGTGCAATTCACACCCGACCTGATGCCGTCCGACATCGTCGGCACCGAGATCCTGGAAGAAGAACACGCCACCGGCAAGCGCGAATTCCGCTTCCAGCAGGGCCCGGTTTTCACGCAGGTGCTGCTGGCCGACGAGATCAACCGCGCGCCGCCGAAGACGCAGTCCGCGCTGCTGGAGGCGATGCAGGAGCGCGCCGTCACCTTCGCCGGGCAGACGCACAAGCTGCCCAAGCCCTTCTTCGTGCTGGCCACGCAGAACCCGATCGAACAGGCGGGCACTTATCCGCTGCCGGAAGCGCAGCTGGACCGCTTCCTGCTGCGCATCGACGTCGGCTATCCGAGCGAGGCGGAGGAAGTGGCCATGGTGTCGGCCACCACGCACGCCGGCCTGGCCGACGCGCAGCCGGTGATGGACGTGGCGACCCTGTTGCGCCTGCAGCAGCTGGTGCGCGACATCGAGATCGGCGAGCACCTGCTGCTGTACGCGACGCGCCTGGTGCGCGCCACGCGGCCGAAGGAGAGTGCGGTGGCGGCGGTGCGCAAGCACGTGGGCTGGGGCGCCGGTCCGCGCGCCGGCCAGGCGCTGGTGCTGGCCTCCAAGGCGCGCGCGCTGATGCACAACCGCCTGGCCGTCACGCGCGAAGACATTGCCGCCATGCTGCTGCCGGTATTGGCGCACCGCGTGCTGCGCAACTTCGAGGCAGAGGCGGACGGCGTCGCCATCGCCGACATCCTGGCCGCACTGCGCAACGATATCCGCCCTGACTAAGCTGGACTTCCGATGCTGGATACAGCCGCGCTGCTGGCGCATACCAACGACCTTGAGCTCATCGTCCGCCACGTGCTGGCGGGGCTGGGTCACGGCATCCACGCCGGCCGCGAACGCGGCGCCGGCGTGGAGTTCTCCGAGTACCGCGCGTACGCGCCGGGCGACGAGTGGCGCCGCGTCGACTGGAAGCTGCTGGCGCGCGCGGACCGCTACTACGTGCGTGAAGCGGAGCGCGACAGCCACGTCGCCACCTGGCTGTGGCTGGACGCCACCGCGTCCATGGCGGAGCCCAGCCGGCAAGTGCCGAAGGTCGACAAGCTGCGATTCGCCGGCACCGTGCTGGCCTGCATCGCCGCCGTCGCGCAGCGGCAGGGCGACGCGTTCGGGCTGGTGGTCTGCACCGATGGCAAGACCGAATTCACGCCCGCCTCGCGCGGTCCGCGCCAGTTGCAGCGCGTGCTGGCGCAGCTAGCCAAGGCCAGGCCGCAGGGCGCGATGCCGGATGCAGCCACGCTCCAATCCAGCCTGCATTTCGCGCGCGCGCCCAGCCTCGTCTTTGCCGCCAGCGACTGCCTGGAGTGGCCGTCGCCGCTGTCCGAAGCGCTGCTGCGCCTGCGCCACATGCAGCACGACGTGCGCCTGCTGGCCGTGCGCACGCAGGCCGAGGTGGACGCCAGTTTCAATCCCGGCGCCGGCTACCGCGATCCAGAGGGCGGCATCCCTGCCACCGCAGCCCGGCTGCATCTGCTGGACGAGACGGGGCGTGCGGCCTACCGCGCCGCGCTGACGGCGCACTTCGCCGCCGTCGGCGGCACATGCCGCCAGCACGACATTCCATACTACGAAGCGCGCATCGAACAGCCGCTGGCGGCGGTGCTGCGCGGCTGGCTGCAGCTGGCGTCCCCGCGCGCGAGGGCACGATGATCGCCGGCGCCCAGACCCTGTGGTGGCTCGCCTTGCCGGTGCTGTTGCTGCCCATCTGGTGGCATAGGCAAAAGCGCCAGCGCGTCAAATCCGAGCCGCTGGCCACGGCCCGTTTCCTGCCCGCCGCGCCGCCGCAGACCGCACGCATCTGGCGTTGGGAAGACCTGGTGCTGCTGGCTTTGCGCTGCCTGCTGCTGGCCGCCCTGATCGCCTGGCTCGCCGCCACCGCCATGCCGTGGCGCGGCGACACGGTCTTCGTCGCACCCGCGCTGGCCACCGGCACCGGCAGGCCCGCGCACGCCGCGTGGATCGAACAGCAGGTCGCCGCAGCCGGACTGGGCGCCGCGCCGCGCATGCCCTTGCCGGAGAACGCCCTGCAGTGGCTGCAAGCCCACGAACACGAATGGCGTCCCGCTGCGCGCATACTCGTCCTGGCCGATTCCATCCCCATGCCTGCCCAGCTTCCATCGCTGGCCCACGCCGCCGACATCCGCCTCCTTCCGGCCGCCAGCGCTACTGCCGCCACTGCGCGCGCCGAGTATCGCATTGCCGTGTCCGCGCCGCCGGAGCGCATGGCCGCCTGGCGCGCCGCGTTCGCCGCGTTTTCTGCGGCTGGCGCGGGCCGCTACCTCATCGAAGACAAGCCCGTCGCCGCAACCAAGCTGATCGTCTGGGACTCTCCGGCCGCACCGCCGGCCGGCTGGCACGCTCCGCTCTGGTGGCTGCCGGCATCCGCTCCGTTCGCCGCGTTCGGCGTCAAGGAGCCGGCAGGCACGCCATTGACCATCAATGGCCTGTCCCTCCAGATCGCCGACAGCCCGCGCGGCCGCCTGTGGCGTTCCAGCGCCATGCCGCCGCAAACCGCCGACACCGCCCGCGCACTGTACGAAACCTGGCAGTCCCTGGCGCGCCCGGCGCAGCCATATCCCATGCCCGCCATGCAACTCGCGCCGCGCCGCAGTTCCCCGCTGGCCATGCCCGGCACGCCGCCCGCCGCATGGCTCGCGTACGTGCTGCTTGCCCTGTTTGCCCTCGAACGCCTGATGACCCATGTCCGCCGACGCTGACTTTCGCTCCGCCGTCCAGCGCCGCTTGTGGCGCGCCATCCTGCTGCGCCGCGCACCGCTGTGGGCCGGCGCGCTGCTGCCCCTGTCGCTCCTGTTGGCACGGACCGCATTGAGCGCACCTGGTGCACCGCAATCGGGCCCCGCTGCCCTGGCGCCCCTGGTCTTGCTGTGCGCCTGGCTGATCTGGCTCGTTGCCGACCTGCTTGCCCTGCGCCGCCGCGTTGCCGCCGAATGGCCGCGCTGGCTGGACGCCGCCGTGCCCGCGCTGGAAGACAGCAGCGCGCTGCTCGCCACCGAACCGGCCACGCCCGTCGCCCGCCTGCAGCGCCAGCGCCTGCAGGCACGCCTGCTCGACGTATTGCGCGATGACGACTACCGCGCCATTGCCCGCGTCCGCGTCCGTCATGCGCTGCTGCCCATTGCCGCGAGCGTGCTGTGCGCCGCATCGGCCTACGCCTGGCAGGCCACCCAGGCCGGCCCCGCCCACGCCAACGGCAAGGCTGCCGCCGGCAAAGCCGGGCCGCGCGCCCCCGGCGACATCGTGCTGCGCGTCACGCCACCGGGCTACACCAAAGCCGCTCCCTTCGAGTCCGGCGCCGGCGATATCCAGGTTCCCCAGCACAGCCAGGTGCGCTGGTGCTACAAGCGCGGCGGCGAAATGCCCGCCACCATCGAACTGAGCGACGGCCAGACGCTCAGCCTGACGCAGGACTGTGCCGGCTGGACCGCCACCGAGTCCCTGTTCTGGCGTGTGCGCGGCGGCAGCCGCCACAACATCCGCGTCACCATCGACCAGGCCCCGCAAGCCAGCATCGTCGCGCCGTCGGAAGCCATCCAGGTATTGCCCGCCGACGCCAGGTCGGTCCAGCTCTCGGTGGCCGCGCGCGACGACTACGGCATCGTGCGTGCCAGCCTGCACCTGACGCTGGCGCGCGGCAGCGGCGAGAACATCCGCTTCAGCGACCGCGAGATGCCGCTGCCGCAATCGGCCGACCCGCGCACGCGCAACTGGCAGAAGAACTGGTCCCTCGCCGAGCTGGGCATGGAACCCGGCGACGAGCTGTATTTCTTCCTTCGCGCGACCGACAACGCGCCCCAGCCGCACACCGTGCAAACCCCGACTTACACGCTGCGCCTGCCCGGACCGCAGTCGGAAAGCCTGGACTCCTCCGCGCTGCCGACCATGGTCAAGCCCGAAAGCCTGCGCAGCCAGCGCCAGATCATCATCGACACCGAGCAACTGCTGGCCGACGCGCCCAAGCTGCACCGCGCCACGCTGCGCGAGCGCAGCGAAGCCATCGCCGGGGACCAGTCGCGCCTGCGGCTGCGCTACGGCCAGTTCCTGGGGGAAGAATCCACGCTGTTCGGCGACGATGAACATGGGCACGGCGACAAGCACGGCGACGGGCATGGCGATGAGGACAAGCACGAAGGCGCTTCCGCGCAGCGCCCCGGCGCCTTCAAGGACGGCGGCATGGCGAGCATCGTCGCCGAGTTCGGGCACAAGCACGACGAAACCGACAACGCCACCATTTTCGACCCCAAGACCAAGGAAGTGCTGCGCCGCGCACTGAAAGCCATGTGGGACGCGGAAAAGCAGCTGCGCGCCGTCGCGCCCCAAGCCGCGCTGGCGCCGGAATACAGGGCGCTGGACGCCATCAAGGAACTGCAGCAGGCCGAACGGGTCTACCTGCACCGCACCGCCTTCGTGCCGCCGGCGATCAAGGAAGAAAAACGCCTGACCGGCGACGTGGTCGGGGCGCAAAGCACGAGGCGCGCGCAAGGCGCGGCCGGCGACAAGGTGCCGCAGGAAGTGCGCGGGCTGGTCCAGGCGCTGGCCTCCGGCGGCGCGCTGCCGGCCCTGTGGAGCAAGCGTGCCCGCGAGATCATCGCCGCGCACATCGGCGGCGATGAGCAGAAACTGGCGGCGCAGCGTGCCGTGCAGGACGTGGCGGACGGCTGCACGGACTGCCGTGCCGTGCTGCGCGCCTACCTGCGCGCCACACTCACCGAACCGGCCGTCGTGCTGCAGGCGCAGCCGCAATCCGACAGCAAATTCCGCCAGGCCTGGCGCGGCAAGGAGCAGCCATGACGGCAGGGCTGGAATTGTTCGGTGCAGTGTTCAGCGCGGGTGCGGCCGGCGCTGGTGTGCTGCTGGCAGGGCTGCTGAGCGCCGCGCTGTACGTGCGCCAGCGCCAGTCCCTGAACGCTGCGCTGGCGGTGCTGGCCGCCTTGTCGCTGGCCGCTATGCTGGCCTCGCCCACGCAGCCGGCGGCCGGCGCCGGCGAAATCGCCATCGCGACAGACCAGCAGCCAGGCGATGCCTTGTCGCGCGCGCTGCTCGCCGTGCCGCAGGCCGGATCGATCGCGCTGACAGGGGATGGCCTGCGGACCGCGCAGTGGGACGACTTGCCCGCCCGTCCACTGCGCTGGACTCGGCCGCAGGGCGACTTGCTGCGCCTCGAGTTTCCCCGGACGCTGGCGCTTGGCCGCAGCTTCGCCTTGTCGGCGCAACACAGCGCCGCCCAGCCTGGCTGGCGCTTGCAACTGCTTGCCGAGAACGGCCAGGTCCTTGCCGAATCCGGCCAGCCAGGCGCACCGCTCTCGCTCTCCTGGCAACCGCCGCTGGCCGAGACGCTGCTGCTGCAAGCCCGCCTGCTGGACGCCGCCGGCCAGACCGTCGCGCAGGGGCCGGTACCGCTGGAGGTGACCCCACCGGTGCCGCTGCAAATCATCGGCCGCTTCGGCGCACCCTCGTTTGACACGCGCGCCCTGAACCAGCTTCTGACCGATAGCAACGCCGTCCTTGACTGGCAAACCACGCTGGGCAAAGGCTTGAGCCGGACCGAGTCTGCCCGCGCGCCACTGGCCGAACCGGGCGCGCGCATTGTCGACGGCGCCTGGTTCGAGTCCCTGCCTGCTCCGGCGCGCGCGGCGCTGCTGGCGCAAACCGGCCAGGGGGTGCCGCTGATTGTCCTGGGCGGCAGCGCGAGCGACGCCGCCGTCTGGCAGCGCGAGCTGGCCCTGCGGCTGGCGCCGCAGCCCGCCACCACCGAAAAGGAAGACACCCGCCAGTTCAAGCTGAACGGCGAGCTGCTCGCCATGCCACCTGCCCCGCTCAACCCTGGGGAGCAGCCGGGAAGCGCATGGTCGGCCGCAGCCACCGACGGCAGCGGCCGCCCATGGCTCTGGCAGCGCGCCTGGAAACAGGGACGCGTCAGCTGGGTGGGCGTGTCGGACTGGCACCGCTACGGCATCTCCTCGCCCTTGGCACTCGGCCAGTGGTGGCAAGTGCTGCTCGACAAAGGGGCCGCCGGCGCCGTGCAAAAGATCCGCTGGCAGCTGCCGGACCCCATGCCGGTGGCGGGCCTGCGCACCGAGGTCTGCGCACAGGGCGCCGAGGCCGGCGCGGCGCTGCATATCGATGGCCAGGCGGCCACGGCCTGGCAGGCACGCAGCAGCCAGGCTGAAAGCGTATGCGCCGCCTTCTGGCCGCAGCAGCCCGGCTGGCTGACGCTGCGCAGCGGCGAATCGCAGCACCGCATCTACATCCATGGCGCAGGCGACTGGCCGCTATGGCAGCGTGCCTTGCGCCAGGACGCCACCGCGCGCTACGCCGCGCGCTCCCCGGAACCGGCCGGCGCAGGCAGCGTGCGTGCGCCGCTGCCGTCCTGGCCGTTCGCGCTCGTTTGCGCCGCCAGCATGCTGCTGCTCTGGCGCCGCGAACGCCGCTGAGACCGGCCTGGCGCGGAATGTCATTCCGCGCCGTGCTGCCACTGCTGGACATAGGCCGGCGCCGCGCCCGCACCTTCGGCGGGGATGGGCGCGGCGCGCACGCGCTGCAGGGGCAGCACGCCGGTCCAGGTGTCGATCGACATGTCCTCGGCATCGTCTTGCGGGCCGCCCGAGCGCACCTTGCACGCCGCTTCTTCCAGCGAAATGCGCATCACCGTGGTGGCGGCGTATTCCTTGTCGCTGCCGCCGCGCACCTGCGCCTGGCGTCCGGGCAGCAGCTGTTCCATGAACGCTTCCATGGTGCGTCGCTTGGCGTCGCCTTCCACCGCTTCAAACTGTCCGTACACCATCGCCGAACGGTAGTTCATCGAGTGGTTAAAGGCCGAACGCGCCATCACCAGGCCATCCACGTGCGTGATGGTGACGCAGGCTTCGCTTTCAGCCAGGCGCTTGAGCATGCGGCTGCCGTTCGAGCCGTGGATGTACAGGTGGCCGCCTTCGCGCCAGCATGCGGTCGGGATGCAGTGCGGCGCGCTGCCGTCGTTGCTGCCGTCGCTGAAGGCGATATGGCAGACGTAGGCGTCGTCGATGATGGCGTACAGCGTGGCGGTGTCGTAGGCGGCGTTGTCTGCAACGCGGCGTACGCGGGTGCGTGGGGTAGGGTGTGTTTTCATGTGCTGCAATATAATCAACATCTGGCCCTGAAAAAAGGTCCAGCATGATGGAATATTTTGGAGCCACGATGGACTACGCCTTGCTTGTATCCTCCTTCACTCGGCAGCACGCGCAGCGCGGCTGGCCGCGCCAGCGCATGCTGCACGAATGCCTGCGCGCGGCGATCCGCGACGGCACGCTGGCGGCCGGCACGCGTCTGGTCGCCACGCGCACGCTGGCGGCCGAACTGGGCATGGCGCGCAACACCGTGCTGTATGCATACGAACAGCTGGTGTGCGAGGGCTACGCGGTGAGCGACCGCAGCGGCACCAGGGTTGCGCCGGCCGCCGCCGTGGCCATGGGCGCCGCATCGGCCTTGGTGCGCGCGGTTTCTGCGGCGACGGCCACGGCCGCAGGCACGCCTTTCCCCGGCCTGTCGCGCCGCGCGTTGAATCTGCGCGAGGTGGCCGGGCCGGCCCACCAGATGGGCGCGTTTGTGCCGGGCGTGCCGGCGCTGGATGCCTTCCCCGTTGCGCACTGGCGCCGCCTGCTGGACAAGGCCTGGCGCGGCCTGAATCCGGCCCAGCTGAACTACGGCGACCCGGCCGGCGAGCCGGCGCTGCGCAGCGCCATCGCCGACCATCTGCGCGCCTCGCGCGGCGTACTGTGCGACGCCAGCCAGGTTTTCATCACCGACGGCACGCAGAGCAGCCTGGACCTGTGCGCGCGCGCCTGCGCCGACGAGGGCGACACCGTGTGGATCGAGCATCCCGGCTACCTGGGCGCGCTGGCCGCGTTCCGTGGCGCGGGCCTGAAGGTGGTGGGAATCGACGTGGACCAGGACGGCATCGCCCCCGCGCGGCAGGACTGGCGCCGCCGTCCGCCGCGCCTGGTCTACACCACGCCCTCGCACCAGTATCCCCTGGGGGGCGTGCTGACGCTGGAGCGCAGGCTGGCGCTGATCGCCGACGCGCGCGCGGCGGGCGCGCTCGTCATCGAGGACGACTACGACAGCGAGTTCCGCCACGACGGCCCGCCGCTGTCGGCCATGCAGGGCCTGGCGCCGGATGCGCCGGTGCTCTACCTCGGCACCTTCAGCAAGACCATGTTTCCCGCGCTGCGCATCGGCTTCCTGGTGGTGCCGCGGGCGCTGGCCGAACCGCTGGCCGAGATGCGCGCGCAGTCCGCCGCGCGCGGCCGCGTGGCCGAGCAGCTGGCGCTGGCGGAGTTCCTGCGCAGCGGCCAGTTCGCGCTGCACCTGCGCCGCATGCGCCGCCTGTACCGCCAGCGGCGCGATGTGCTGGTGGCGTCGCTGCAGCGGCACCTGGGTTCGATCGCGGAGGTGCATGGCGCGTCCGCCGGCATGCACCTGGCGCTGCGCTTTACCGGCGCCACGCTGGACGCCGCCGCCATCGGCGCGCGCCTGCAGCGGGAGGGTATCGTGGCGCACACGCTGGGCATGCACGCCACCGCCGAACGCGGCCAGGCCTGGAGCGGCCTGATGCTGGGCTATGCGCAGATTCCTGCGGAGCTGATCGACGGCTTCGTGCGGCGGCTGGCGGCGGTGATCCACCTGGCCGCCTATGAGGCACGGCCCGCGCTTAGCGCGTCAGGCGGTTCTCGAGGTTGAAGGCGGTACCGCTGGCGCCGGAGGTGGTCAACGTCCACAATTCGCCGTTGCGCAGCAGCAGCGCGCCGGTGCCGGTGCCGGTGATGGGTTCGAACTGCGCTTCGGCCGAACCTTCGCTGAACGCAAAGGTCCACACCGTCTTGCCGTTGACGATGCGCGATGTGACGCCGGTGCCGCTCACGATGGCGGTCTGGCCGGCGGCCACGGTGCCGCCCACGTCCACGTCCGCCGTCACGGTTTCCGCGCCGGCCAGCTTCACGCTGGCGTTCTTCACCGTGCTGGTGAAGTTGAGCGTGATGACGGGACCGGAATAGGTGGCGGTGGCGATGATGACGCCGGTGCAGCCGATATTGGCGTAGAAATCGGTTTTCAGGTTGAGCTGCAGCGAGTTGCCGTTGTTGGCGGAGACCATGCTGGTCGTCTCGCGGCTGTGGGCCTCGCACGGGGCGATCCAGGCGCCTTCGTATTTTTTCAGCGGGCCGGCGCTGGGTGTGGGATCGGGGAGGGGAGTGCTGCCGGAGCCGGCGATGCCGCCACCGCCGCCGCAAGCGGTCAGCACGGTTGCGAGGGCGAGGCAGGCTGGAATGCGGTACATGGTGAATCCTGAAGCGAGTTGGGTAAGGCGGCATTGTACCGGCTGCACATGGCGCGAAGTCTCACCAATGTACACAGGGGTACGAATGCCGCCTTGTCAGGCGCTCGCCGGCCGAATCAGAACACCGTGTCGAACTTCACGTACATCGAGCGGCCGTTCACGCCGAACGGGCAGGTCTCCCAGCAGTACTTGAAGCCCAGTTTCGGGAAGTCGCCGCCGTTGGTCCACTCGGACGGATAGGTGTCGAACAGGTTGTTCACGCCGACCGACACGCTGGTCTTCTTGCTGAAGTTGTAGCGGCCGCTCGCGTCCACGATCCACTTCGCGTCCCAGGTCTGCAGCGGGCTGAAACCTTCGCCCTGCACTTCGCCGTAGTAGTTGGCGCGGGTGTTCACGTTCCACTGGCCGAGGGTGTAGTCGGCCGCCACCACGTGGTGCTTGCGCGGCTGGCCGCGTTCGATCAGGCGCACCTGCGCCTGGTTGAACAGCTGCTCGCCGCTCAGCAGGTTGGACGGCGAATGGCGCTTGGTCACTTCGGTCTTGTTAAAGCCCAGCTGGCCGGACAGCACCAGGGTGGAAGCGTCGAAGCGGGTGGTGTGGTCGGCCACGATGTCCAGGCCGCGGGTCTGGGTGTCGACCGCGTTGGTGAAGAACTGCGCCTGGCCCACTTTCAGCGGGTTGAGCACGTTGGCGATCGGGCCGCCGCCGGCTTCAGGCGAGATCTCGCTCGAGAACACGATGCGGTCCTTGATCTTGATCTGGTACACGTCCGCCGTCAGCGACATGTTCTTGGCCGGACGCAGCACCATGCCGAAGGAGGCGTTGCGCGAGGTTTCTTCCTTCAGCGGCTTGATGCCCAGCGCGGTGGTGACGGCGCTGCCTTCACGCGCGGTCAGGGTCTCGGTCAGCTGGCCGGCCGAGTTCAGGTTGGTCGACACGGAGCTGTAGAACTTCTGCTGCACGCCCGGCGCGCGGAAGCCGGACGACACGCTGCCGCGCAGGCCGAATTCCTTGCTCGGGTCCCAGCGGGCGCTGAACTTGCCGGTGGTGGTGTTGCCGAAGTCCGAGTATTTCTCGTAGCGCACCGCGCCGGCCAGCAGCAGTTCCTTGAACGGGCGGTATTCGGCGTCCAGGAACAATGCGATGTTGTGGCGGCCTTCGTCCACGGCGGTGGCCGGGGTGTAGCCGGGGAAGCCCTGGGTGCCGGATGCCGCCACGCCGCCGGTCTGGTCCTTGATGACGATGGCCGGGTTGTTGGTGCGGCCGTACTGGTAGGACACCGGATCGCCGGCGACGATCTGGTAGTTGTCCTGGCGGTACTCGAAGCCGGTGGCCAGGAAGATCTCTTCGCCGCCCAGCTTGACCGGGCCCTTGACGTCGGCGTTGAAGGTGGTCTGGTTGAATTTCAGCTTGCCCGTGTCGGCTTCGAACGGCGACTCGGCGTAGATGCCGCCGCCCGGTTTCGGCTCGTACCAGTAGGAGATGTTGATGGTCTGCTTCTCGTGGAAGTCCAGCTCGCTCATGCCGTGGTTGATGCTGACGTCGGCCTTCCAGTCGTTGGCCAGGTCGCGGCGGTAGCCGAAGGCGAACGAGCCGTCCTTGACGGTGGTGCGGATGTTGGGCAGGAATCCTTCCGGATAGACCGAGGTCACGTTGCGGCCGTCGCCCTTGGAGCGGAAGAAGCCGGACGAATCGCCCTTGCGCTTGGAGAAGCCGCCGAAGGCGTAGAACTCGCTCGACTTGTCGATCGGCAGCGCCGCGTTCCACCATGCGTAGGCATCCTTGGCGTCGCTGTCGCCGATGCGCTGGGTCACGCGCGGCGGATTGACGCGCAGCGAATCGACGCCGGCGCGGTTGGTTTCCTCGCGCTTGCGCGCTTCCACCGACAGGTTGATGAAGCCGCCGTTTTCGCCCAGCGCCCAGCCGCGGTTCACGCTGCCGGACATCATGTCGCCGTCGCCTTCCTTGGTGGTGCCCAGCTGGCCGCTGACCGCGGTCTCGTTGACGTTCGACTTCAGCACGATGTTGATCACGCCGGCGATCGC
The DNA here is from genome assembly GCF_001425045.1 of Massilia sp. Root351. GTDB lineage: Bacteria > Pseudomonadota > Gammaproteobacteria > Burkholderiales > Burkholderiaceae_D > Rugamonas. The sequence continues at coordinate 66,179 of NZ_LMDJ01000010.1, forward strand.
GTCCGAACCGTACTGGGCGGCGGCGCCGTCACGCAGCACTTCGATGTGGTGGATGGCCGACAGCGGAATGGCGTTGATGTCGGTACCGGCCGAGCCGCGTCCGATGGTCTGCTGCACATTCACCAGCGCCTGCTGGTGGCGGCGCTTGCCGTTCACCAGGACCAGCAGCTGGTCCGGGCCCAGCGAGCGCAGGGTGGCCGGACGAATAATGTCGGTGCCATCGCTGATGAAGGTGGTCGAGAAGTTGAACGACGGGTCCAGCGTCTGCAGCAGCTTGCCCAGTTCCAGCGGACCGGCCGACTGCATGTCTTTCATGTTGATCAGGCCGACCGGCGACGAGGTGTCCAGCGCGGTCTTGGCGGTCGAACGCGAACCCAGCACGACCACGGTCTGCTCTTCGCCGGCGGCGGGAGCGGCGGCGGTCTGGGCGTAGGCTTGGGAGGCGGCCAGCAGGACGGCGCTGGCAAGAAGGGTGCGTTTGAAGCGGATAGGCGAAGCCTGGCGTGCTGCTGTCTTCATGTAAGGTCCATTCTCTCTCGTTATTAGTGGGCGCGGTAGCCTGGTAAGCCCCGGCGGTGCGAAAATACTAACGCGCACGATTGAGTGGACCAAGAGTTAATGCATTGTTTCGGTGCATTTCCGATGCAGCTGTTGTAAAAACGAATAATCTTTATTGATTTGCGTGATTTCTAAGAAGAAATATCGTAAGGTTGTCCCCTGGGCGCTCTTTATGCCATTTTATTGCTGATCCAGCATCCAGCCCTTCAAGCCGTCCACCCACCCCTTGGCCCGCAAATTGAGCCGGTTCTTGATGGCCCCCGCACGCTCGTACAGCACGCTGAAGTCGATCTGCGGCGCCTGCTTGAACGCGATGACGACGATGTTGGCGTCGTGTACCTCGGGCAGCCACACCACGGCGTCGAACACCAGCTCCATGGCCTGCAGATTCTTGTCGTAGTTGCTGAACTCGCCGAACACATTGGTGGTCATGATGCCGTTCTCGCCCAGGCAATCGAAGCAGGCCTGGTAGAACTCCGGCGTATCGAGCACCGGGCCGCGCGCGTCCTGGTCGTACAGGTCCACCTGCAGGATGTCGACGCTGCCGTGGTTGGCCGGGTCCATGACGAAATCAAGCGCGTTCATTTCCACCACGTTCAGGCGGCTGTCGTTGGGCGGCAGCCCGAACAGTGCCCGGCAGATGGCGATCACGTTGGGGTTGAGCTCCACGGCCGTCACCCTGGCGTCCGGGAAGCGCTGGTAGCAGAACTTGGTCAGCGCCGCGCTGCCCAGGCCCAGCTGCACGATGTGGCGCGGCTTGTCGTGGAACAGCATCCACATCATCATCATCTGCACGTATTCCAGCTCGATGGCGTCCGGCCTGGCGAGGCGCATGGCGCCCTGCACCCAGGAGGTGCCCAGGTGCAGCGAGCGCACGCCCTGGAATTCGGTGATGGTGGCCGGCGGATGGCCGGGCTGGTCGTAGCGGGCGGAAGTGGGCAGCGAAGTCATGCCGCCATTTTAGCCGCACGCTGCCGCGAGGGGGAGGATCAGCGTGACAGCCAGGCCGCCGCCGTCGCGGTTGGCCAGCGTGATGCGCCCGCCGTGCGCCTCGGCGATCTCGCGCGCCAGCGCCAGGCCCAGGCCGGTGCCGCTGCGCTTGGTGGAGTAGAACGGCACCAGCGCATTGGCCAGCACCGCGTCGCTCATGCCGGGGCCGCGGTCCTGCACCTCGATGCGCACCATGCCTTGCACGCGCCGCACGGCCAGGCTGACGCCGTCCGCCGCGGAGCCCGATTCATGGGCGTTCTTCAGCAGGTTCAGCAGCGCCTGCTCCATCTGCGCGCCGTCGAAGCAGGCCGCCTCCTGCGGCGGCTCGCCGGCCAGCGTGAAGTCCACCTGGTCCTTGAGCTGGGCGATAAAAGCGGGCCACCGATGCTCCTCCAGGCGCGGCGTGGGCAGCTTGGCGAAGCGGGCGTAGCCGAGGATAAACGTTTCCAGGTGGCGCGTGCGCTCTTCGATGGTGGCCAGGATCTGCGGCAGGCGCTCGGTCTGGCCGCGCCGCACCAGCTCGGCGCCGGAGTGGGCCAGCGAGGTCAGCGGCGCCAGCGAATTGTTCAGCTCGTGGCTGATGACGCGGATTACTTTTTTCCAGGTCTGCACTTCCTGCCGGCGCAGTTCCAGCGTGAGCTGGCGCAGCAGCAGCAGTTCGTGCTTGCGGCCGTTCAGGTTGAAGCTGCGGCGCGCCAGGTGGTAGACCTCCTCATCCTCCGCCTCGCCGGTGGTAAACAGGCCGTCGCCGCCGCGCGCCATGGCGTCCACCAGCGCCGGCGAGGCGTGCGCGAGGATGGCGTCCAGCCGGTGGCCTTCCAGGCGGCGGCCCTGGTGCAGCAGCTGCCGCGCGGCGATGTTGGCGTACACGATGGGGCCGCCGTCGCTCACCAGCAGCATGGCCACCGGCGTGTTCTGCACCATGGTGTCGAGCAGCAGTTCGCGCTGCACCAGGCCCAGGCGCTGTTCGCGCAGCACCTGGCCCAGTTCGTTGTGCGCGCCCACCAGGTCGCTCAGCTCGTCGTTCTGCGGCCAGTGCAGGCTGAACGAGAAATCGCCATCCTTGTAGCTGGTGACGGTGCCGGTCAGGGCGCGGAACAGCGACAGCATGTGCTCCAGCTGGGCGCGGATGGTGATGACGGCGATCGGTATCACCGCCAGCAGGCAGATGCCGACCACCAGCGTGGGCTGGTCGGGCAGCAGGCGCGTGAGCGCGAGGGCGATCAGGATGCCCAGGGTGAGCAGGGTGCCCACCAGCGCGGACCAGCGCGTCAGCAGGGAGAGGCGGATGCCGAGGTCGCGCCGGCCGCTCATGGCGCAGCCTTCGGGCGGGCGGGCATCATGCGCGGGCGATGCCGAGCCGCTCCATGCGGCGGTACAGCGCCTGGCGCGACAGGCCCAGCTCGGCCGCCGCTTGCGCCACCACGCCGTGCGCGCGCTGCAGCGCCTGGGCGATGGCGTCGCGGTCCGGTTCGGCATCGGCGGCGGCCGAGGCCAGTGCCGACGGCGCCAGCGCGGCGGCGGGCAGGCCCAGGTCCGCTGCCGTGATGACGTCGCCGCCGGCCAGCAGGCAGGCGCGCTGCATCACGTTCTTCAGCTCGCGCACATTGCCCGGCCAGGGATGCGCCTGCAGCACCGCCTGGGCGCGCGCGTCCAGCGTCTTGCGGCCGCCCAGGAAGTGCAGGGCCAGCGGCAGGATGTCGGCCGGGCGGCCCGCCAGCGGCGGCAGGTTCAGCTCGATCACATTGAGGCGGTAAAACAGGTCTTCGCGGAAGGTGCCGGCCCGTATCATGGCCTGCAGGTCGGCATTGGTGGCGCTGATGACGCGCACCCGCACCTGCCGTTCGCGGTTCGAGCCGAGCCGTTCGAAGCGCCCGGTCTCCAGCACGCGCAGCAGCTTCATCTGCCCGGCCAGCGGCAAGTTGCCGATCTCGTCGAGGAACAGGGTGCCGCCGTCGGCCGCTTCGAATTTGCCCTCGCGCGCCTTGGAGGCGCCGGTGTAGGCGCCGGCGTCGGCGCCGAACAGCTCGGCCTCGATCAGCTCGGCCGGCAGGGCGCCGCAGTTGAGCACCACGAAGGGCCCTTCACGCACCGCCGAGTTGGCCTGGATGATTTCCGCGATGCGTTCCTTGCCGGTGCCGTTCGGGCCGCTGATCAGCACCGGCACGTCGGACCTGGCGACCTGGCAGGCCAGGTGGATCACGCGTTCGGTGGCCGGATCCTGCCACACCATGCCGCGCAGTTCGTGCTTTTCCAGGTCGCGCCGCTGGCGCAGCTCGCTCTGCATGCGCTGCGACAGCGCGCGGTTGGCCTGCCCCAGTTCGATCAAATTGGTGACGGTGGCGATCAGGCGGTTGTCGTCCCACGGCTTGGCCAAATAGTCGGCCGCGCCGGCCTTGATCAGGTCCACCGCCGCGTCCAGGTGGGTCCAGGCGGTCAGCAGGATCACCGGCAGGTCCGGATGGCGCTTGCGGATGGCGCGGAACAGCGCCACCCCTTCCTCGCCGGAGGTGGTGTCGGCCGTGAAATTCATGTCCTGGATCACCAGGTCGATGCCGGCGCTGCGCTGTTCCAGCAGGGCCAGTCCCGCTTCGGGGGAGGCGGCGCGCAGCGCGTCGATGTCGTGCAGCGAAAACAGGACTTCGAGCGCGACGGCGATGGCGGCGTTGTCGTCGATTATCAGTACGGTAGGCATCCCGCCAGCATACCGCAATTCAAAGCGCTTGAAACCCTCTGTGCTCAAGCTGTCCCTGCCGGCCGGCGCTAGCCGTGCGCGCCTTTGAGCGCGGCGGCGATGATCCCGCGCGCGCCCTGCAGCACCTGGGCCGACAGCTCCGGCCTGGCCTTGACGGTGGCGCGCGCGATCGACACGGCGCCCACCATGCACGCCACCACGCCCATGGCGCTGCGCAAGGCGTCCGCGCCGGGATTGGCGGCGGCGATGCGGCGCTCGAAGGCCCGCACCAGCACCATGTAGCCCTCGCTGAACGCGGCGCTGGCCGCCGTGTCCTGGCGGCCGATCTCGCTGGCGGCGGCGGCCATGGCGCAGTGCTCGGCGTAGTCCTCGCCGTCGTTGACCGTCAGGTAGCCGGCCAGGAACTTGTCCAGGTCCGGCTCGCCATTGAAGGTGCCGGTCAGCAATTTGGCGTTGCTTTGTTCCAGGCTCCACGCCAGCGCCTCGGCGGCCAGCGCTTCCTTGGACGGGAAGTGCGCATACAGCGCCCCATGCGTCAGGCCGGCGGCGCGGCTGATTTCCGCGACGCCCACGCCGTCGATTCCCTTCTGGCGAAACAGGCGGCTGGCCGCCTGCAGCAGCGCGGCGCGGTTTTCTTCGGCTTTTTCCTTCGAGATTTTCATGACGGCGCTCCTTTGCCGTCATTTTTACATATTTTGGTTGTAGTCGCAATTAAAGTGTGCGCAGCGTCAGCGGCGCTGAGCAATCCACTAGAAATTCTCCTTGACTTTAATAATTGCGGTCACTACTATTAATTCATTGATTGCGACCGCAATCTTAAAAACTCCCTGGAGCTCATATCATGCACATCAAAAATTCCGTTGCTTTCGTTACCGGCGCCAACCGTGGACTCGGCCTGGCCTTCGCCCAGGAACTGGTGGCGCGCGGCGCCAGCAAGGTCTATGCAGGCGTGCGCAATCCGGAAGGCGTCGATATTCCCGGCGTGACCGCGATCCGTCTCGATGTGAGCGACCCGGCCTCGGTGGCAGCGGCGGTGGCCCAGGCGGGCGACGTGACGCTGGTGGTCAACAATGCCGGCATCGCCCGCGTGCTGCCGTCGATGCTGGCGCCGGGACTGGTGGACATGGCGCGCGAGATCTTCGAGACCAACTACTACGGTGTGATGCACGTCAGCCTGGCTTTCGCGCCGGTGCTGAAAGCCAACGGCGGCGGCGCCATCGTCAACGTGCTGTCGGATGCGGCGTGGATCGCCAGCCCGTTGCTGTCGGCCTATTCGGCATCCAAGTCGGCGGCGTGGAGCTTCACCAATTCGCTGCGGCGCGAGCTTGAAGCGCAGGGCACGAGCGTGCAGGGCTTGCACGTGGGCTTTATCGATACCGACCTGACGCAGGGTTTCGACGTGCCGAAAGTGCAGCCGTCGGAAGTGGCGCGCCAGTCGCTGGACGGCGTGGAGGCGGGCAAGAAGGAAGTGCTGGCCGACCAGGGCACGCGTGCCCTCAAGGCCGGCTTGTCCGACGAGCACGCGCCCTACCTGGCTCCTGCGGCGTCGGCGTAAGGCGGGTTGGCGGGCACGCCGAGCGGCGCAGCCGCGCAACCCTGCATGCTCAGGCGCTGCGGGTGGCCATGGCCGGCGAGATGGACGCGGCGCGCCAGGCCGGCCCGTACACCGCGACGATGCCCAGCGCCCAGAACACGCCGGCGCCGGCCAGCATGTAGCCGGCCGGCAGGCGCGCCATTTCCAGCTTGCTCACCAGCAGCTGGTTCAGGCCCAGTGCCAGCAGCACGCCTGCCGTTACGCCCACGCTGGTGATGAGGATGTTCTCGGTGATGAAGTAGCGCAGGATGTCGATCCGCCGCGCACCCAGCGCGCGCCGCACGCCGATCTGCTTGCGGCGCTGCGTCACCCACAGGCTGGCCATGCCGACGATGCCGCTGGCGGTGATCAGCAACAGCAGGCCGCTGACCGTGATCAGCATCCACGCCAGGCCGACGTCGGAGCGGTAGCGGTCCTTGCGGTCGCCTTCGAGCGTCTTCGATTTGACCACCAGCTGGTTGTTGCTGGCCTTGCGCAACGCTTCCTCGGCTTCCTTCATCACGCGGTCGCGCTGGCCCGGTTCGGCGCGCACCGTGTACATCGAGTAGTTGTCGCCGGTCAGGCGCACCGGCACGATGGTGCTGATCTCGCCGGTGACATCGACCTGTCCGCCGGGCGACTGCAGCCGCTCGACCACGCCCACCACGCGCACCGGCCGGCCTTCCGGGCCGATGCCCATGTAGAAGGTCTTGCCGACGTAGCTGGTGGCGTCCGGCCAGGCTTTCTGGCCCAGCGCCTTGGTGATGATGATGAGGCTGGGCTGCTCCTTGCTGGTGTTCTGGTCGATCTCCATCACGTCGGCGGCGTTGAAGTCGCGTCCCTCGATCAGCTTCAGGCCCCAGGTCTTCACCAGCGAATCGGGCGAGATGTAGTAGGAAGTATTGGCGGTTTCCTTGTCCTGCTTCTGGCTCACCACGAAGCTGTTGTAGCTGCCCGAGCGCGACAGCGGCACCTGGCTCACGTCAGCCACCGACAGCACGCCCGGCACCGCGCGCAGCGTGGCAGCCTGCGCTTTCTGTATCGCCAGCTGCTCTTCGTGGCCGCTCTCGCGCAGGCTGCGCGCCTGCAGGTGGAAGATGTCGTTCTCGGCCACCACGCCGGTGGGGCGCGCCGCCACCGCCTGGCGGATGTTTACGATGTGCAGCGCGTTGGCCAGGATGGCCAGGCTGAGCGCAACCTGCACCGCCACCAGGATCGGGCCGGTCTTGTTGCGCATCAGCGCGGAGAGGATGGGACGGATTTCCATGTCATTGTCCTGGTTGGGTTCTCATTGCGATTTCAGTTGCAGCGCCGGCGTCACCTGGCAGGCGCGCCAGGTCGGCAGCAGGCCGGCCAGCACGGCCGAGGCCACCGCCATCAGGAAGGTCGAGCCCATCATGATCCAGTCCATGTGCGCCACCACGGTGAGCTGCTTGGACTGCATGGCGAGCAGGGCCAGCGCGCCGAAGGCCAGCAGCAGGCCCAGGATGCCGCCGGCCAGGCCGACCACCGTGGTCTCGATCAGGAACTGGCTGAAGATCTCCTTGCGCGAGGCGCCCAGCGCGCGGCGGATGCCCACCTCCGGCGCGCGCACCGAGAACTTGGCCAGCAGCAGGCCGATGGTGTTTACCAGGCACAGCACCAGGAAGCCGAACGCCAGCCAGGCCGACAGCTTGTTGTCGTTGCCCACCACCTTCAGGAATTCCAGCCACTCGCCCACGTTGTACAGATGGGTGGGCGCGTTGCGCTTCAGGCGGCCCAGCTTGTGCTGCTCGGCGGCGTAGGCGTCCAGCCAGTTCTGCAGGGCCGGGCGGTCGGCGGCCGAGTGCATTTCGATCCAGCCCTGGATCCACGTGCATTCGGACTTGAGCAGGGCGTCGAAGCCGGGGTCGCGGTAGGCGCTGCAGCTCATGCTGCCGTTGTGGCCGTACTGGTGGCGGATGGCGGTGGCGAACGGGATGTAGAACTCGTCCTCGCTGCCGAAGGCGCCGGGGCCGCCGATGATGCGCACGTAGCGCGGCACCGGGTTCCAGGTGTCGTACACGCCGGTGACCTGGTATTCAAAGCCCATCAGCGTGACGCGCTGGCCCACCGGGTCGGCGTCGCCGTACAGCTTTTCGGACAGCTTGCGGCTCAGCACCACCACGTCCGCGCCGGCCGCGTCGTGCGCTTCGCTCCAGGCCTGGCCGTACAGGAAAGGCACCTCGAACATGGCGAAGAAGTCGCGCGTGGGCGCCAGGCCGCTGGCGTTGAACACGTTCAGATCCTTGCGCGCCGGCTCGATGGGACCGGCCACGCCGTACATCACGGTGCGGCGGTCGCCCTGCTTGCTGGCGGCGATGTTGGCCGCGTCGATATAGGACAGCTGGCGGTCGTTCGGCTTGTCGCCCGGGGTGTAGCCCTGCAGCGGGCCATTGTCCAGCAGGGGAACGAACAGGCGCTCGCTCTTGGACGGGATCGGGTCGCCGGACATCACGTGCAGGATGGTCAGCGTGGCGATGCTGGCGGCCACGCCCACGGCCAGCGTGAGCACCATCAGCGCGGTCAGCGCCGGGTTGCGCCGCAGGCTGCGTATGCCGAGCAGGAAGTAGTAGGAAAACATGCCGCGCTCCTTATGCCTGCACCAGCGTTGGCGCCTTGCGCACCAGGTCCGACACCTGGCCGTCGATGATGTGCACGTTGCGTTGCGAGCGCACTGCCAGCTCCGGATCGTGCGTCACCATCAGGATGGTGGTGCCTTGCGCGTTGATTTCCTCCAGCAGCTCCATCACGCCGCGCGCCATGGCCGTATCCAGGTTGCCGGTCGGTTCGTCGGCCAGCAGCAGCTTGGGCGAGCCGGCCAGCGCGCGCGCGATCGCCACGCGCTGCTGCTGGCCGCCGGACAGTTCGGCCGGGTAGTGCCGCATGCGCGAAGCCAGGCCCACCTTGGCCAGCGCATCTTCGATGCGCTCCTTGCGTTCGGCCGCATTGAAGCCGCGGTAGCGCAGCGGCACGTCGACGTTGTCGAACAGCGACAGGTCGGGGATCAGGTTGAAGCCCTGGAAGATGAAGCCCAGTTTCTCGTTGCGCAGGCGCGAACGGGCGTTGTCGTCCAGGCCTTTGACGTTGGTGCCGTCGAGGACGTATTCGCCGTCGGTGAACTCCTCCAGCAGGCCGGCGATGTTCAGGAAGCTGGTCTTGCCGGAGCCGGACGGGCCGGTCACGGTGACGAATTCGCCCTGCTTGACGTTGATCTCGAAGCCGCGCAGCGCGTGGGTTTCGATCATGTGGGTGCGGTACACTTTGCTCAGGTTTTGCATGCGCAGCATGAAGGGCCTCTTTACGGTTCGATTGGTGCGTTATTGGTTGATCGAGACGCGCTCGGCGTTCTCGAACGTCTCGGTGCCGGCGACCACCACCTTGTCGCCTTGCTTCAATCCACTCAGAATTTCCACTGCCGTCACGCTGGTGGCGCCCAGCTTGATCGGCGTGCGCACGGCCACGCCGTCGCGCAGCACGTAGGCGTAGCGGCCGCCCTCGGACTCGACGAAGGAGCCGCGCGGCAGCATCAGCACGTTCGGCTTTTCGTCGATCAGCAGGCGCGCGCTCACGCGCTGGCTCTGGCGCAGGCCCTCCGGCTGTTTGCCTTCGAAGCGCACGCGCGCCAGCACCTGGTTCTTCACCACTTCCGGCGACAGCGCGGACAGCTTGCCCATGGCGGTGCCGCCGCCCACCTGGATCTCGGCGTTCATGCCGATGCCCAGGTCGGCCACATAGGTCTCCGGCACTTCCACCTCCACCTCCAGCGCGGACAAATCCACCAGGGTCATCAAGGGCGCATTGGCCGGCACCACGCTGCGGTTTGGCACCGACAGGGTGCCGATGAAGCCGTCCACCGGCGCGCGCACGGTCAGCTCGTCCACCTTGCGCTGCGCGTTGGCCAGGTTCAGTTTCTGGCGTTCCAGCTGGGCCGACTTGGTCTTCAGCTCGAGCAGCACGTTGTCGCCTTCCAGTTCGGCCGCCTGCGCAGCGTGGCGCGAGCGGATCTCGGCGGCCTGCAGCGCGTCCTTGGCTTTCTGGTAGTCGATCTTGGCCACCACGCCTTCGTTGGACACGCTGTCGTAGCGCTCCAGCGTGCGCTGGGCGGACAGGCGGTCGATCTCGGCGGTGTCGGCGTCGCGCTTGGCCAGCATCTTCTGCTTGCGCGCCAGGATCTGCTGGCGCGCCACTTCGGCCGCCAGTTCCTGGTAGGTGGCCTGCTCGCGTTTCAGTTCGTCGGTCAGGTCGGGCGATTCCAGGATGGCCAGCACGTCGCCTTTTTTCACGGTGGCGCCGGCGTGGGTTTTCAGCGTGACCGTGGAAGGGGAGGTGGAGTACAGCGTCGGACTGACGGCGGCCACGATGCGGCCGTTCACGGCGGCGTCGCGTATCAGCGTGCCGCGCGTCACGTCGGCGATGCGCAGCCGCGCCGCGCTGACCGAATGGCTGCTGCCGGCCCAGTTGCCGTACAGGACGGCGCCGCCGGCCAGCAGCGCCACGGCCACCGCCAGCGCCATCAGCTTGCGCTTCAGCTGCTGCCCGGCCGGCGGCGCAATGACGGTGTCTTGATGGGAAGTGTCTCGGATCATGGTCTGTGCTTGTGAAAAATGTAAGCACGACAATGCAGAAACCATGCCAGCCGCATGTTGCCGCTAAGTGCTTGATTTATCAGGGGGCGACAGGCCATGTCCGCTGTCCGGCTGTCCGAGCTTGTCCGGCCGGACAACCGCCTCGGCCATGCATGATTGCGTTCAACATGCATCTTTTTGTTGCCGCCGTGCTTATTTTTGTGGCTACTGTAACGCACTGTATCCGCGCGGGAAACTGCAAATGGTTGCGTATAACATTCGATGTTAGAAAATGTTGACAAGCTCGCCGAAACGCTCCTACACTGATAAAAGCAGCATCGAAAAACACCAGGAGACAAAGATGATCAAGCAGCACGGAAAGCACGCCGCCCAGGCGCGCAAGCAGGTGGTATTGGGTCTGACGGTAATGGCCAGCGTCATTGCACAGGCATATGCACAAGAGGCGGCCACGCCGCCGACGGCGCCGGTGGCAGCTGCCGCCGAGGCGGCACAGGACGGCGCAGCGCCGTTGCAAACCGTGAAAGTGACGGGTTTCCGCAACAGCTTGATCTCTTCCGCCAAAGATAAAAAGGAATCGGTCGGCTTCCAGGATTCGATCAATGCCGAAGACCTCGGCAAATTCCCGGACAAGAATATCGCCGAATCGCTGGCCCGCGTGCCGGGCGTGGGCGTGTCGCGCGACGTGACGGGCGAGGGCATGACGATCCAGATCCGCGGCCTGGGCTCCTCGTTTACCAAGATCCTGCTGAACAATTCGCCGGTGGCGGTGGCCTCGTCCGGCCCGATCGACGGCGCCAACACCAACCGCGAGGTCGACCTCGACCTGCTGCCGACCGACCTGTTCACCAAGCTCACCGTCAGCAAGAGCCCGACCGCGGGCCAGATCGAAGGCGGCGCGGCCGGCGTGGTCAACCTGCGCAGCGCGCGTCCGTTCGACAAGGAAGGCCGCCAGACCTCCATCAGCCTGACCGGCACCAAGCAGCAGATCGCCGACAAGGCCGGCGCGCGCGGCACCGCCATCTGGTCGAATACCTGGGAAGGCAAGTACGGTATCCTGGGCGGCATTTCGCTGTCGCGCCAGGAAGCCCGCACCACCGGCTTTGAAACCGTGGGCTGGACCAACCCCAACCTGACCGCCGCGCAAAGCAGCTCGCCGACCCGCAACAACACCGGCGGCGGCAACTGGACCATCCCTGCCACCGTGCCGGCCAATGCCGGCAACGGCCTGGTGGCGGGCACCGTGATCGACCAGGCTTTCCTGCTGTCGAAGAACCCGGGCCTGACGATCCAGCAGATCGACAACGCGATCGTGCCGCGCCTGGGCCGCACCATGGAATACTACGGCACCAAGGACAAGATTTCCGCCGTGCTGTCGGGTGAATACCGTCCGACCGAAAACCTGCATTTCTACGTCGACACCATGTACAGCAAGAAGGACGACGACATGCAGCGCAATGCCTACACCTGGGCGGTGCGCAACAACGCGTCGATCCCGCTGAACATGCAGGTCGATAAAACCGATTGCGCCAATGGCTGCACGGTCACCTCCGGCACCTTCGCCAACGCGCTGAACTTCATCGAGTTCGGCCCGCGCCGCGACAAGGTCGACCTGCTGGGCATCAACCCCGGCGCCGAATGGAAGATCACGCCGAAGCTGGTGCTGGACGTGGCGGGTAACTACAACCGCAGCCGCTTCACGCACGAAGCGCCGACCGTGATGCCGATGACCGCCCCGAACAGCGGCAACACCATCACCTACGCCAACAACGGCGGCGTGCCGTCGATCGTGTCCAACCTGGACCTGAGCAACCCGGCCAGCTACCAGTGGGTGGGCGGCCGCGTCAACATCCAGAACGAACTGCGCGAAACCGAAACCAAGGGCTTCCACACCAACCTGGCGTGGGGCGACAAGACGCTGACCATCAAGGGCGGTCTCGCCTGGGACGACATCGACCGCCAGATCCGCGCGCAGGACAACTCCGCCGCATGGCAGGCCGCCGTCTGCGGCAACAACCCGACCGTGTTCCTGCAAGGCCCGAACGGCGCGCCGGCCTGCAACGGCGCCAGCACCCCGGGCGCCAGCGCCGCCGCACTGTACCCGGGCTACGGCACCGGCTACACGGCCGGCCAGACCGCGCCGCTGACCTACCAGGGCTCGCTGATCACCAACGCCGCGCTGCCTGGCTACCTGGTGCCCGGCCCGTACGGCAACCTGGCGCTGGACTGGGACCGCTTCCGCAAGGATTCTAACTACGACTACTACAACAGCACCGCGCCGGATTCGGGCGCATCGTCCACCGGCGCCAGCGCCGGCTACATCCGCGAGAAATCGAAGGGCGTGTACATGGAAGCGAGCGGCGAACTGGCTCCGGCCGGCTTCACCACGCGCTGGAACGCCGGCGTGCGCTACGTGCGCACCAACCAGCAAGTGGGCGCGCTCAACTCGCAGTCCGATCCGCGCAATGCCAACCTGACGCTCAACGGCAGCAAGTACCCGAACATCAGCGCTTGGGTTTACCAGAACACGGACTACAGCAACGTGCTGCCATCGGCCACCGTTGCCGTCGACGTGCGCAAGGACATGGTGTTCCGCGCCGCCGCATCGCGCAGCATGACCCGCGTCGATCCAAACGCGCTGCGTCCGGGCATCAACTTCTCCGGCGTGTCGGCCGACACCGGCACCATGGGCAACCCGAACCTGAAGCCATACCTGTCTGACAACATCGACCTGGGCCTGGACTGGTACACCGGCCGCGAAGGCTACGTCTCGGTCACCGGCTTCCAGAAGCGCGTCAACGGCTTCACGGTGCAGGAAAACATCAGCATGCCGTTCAGCGCGCTGGCGCAGTACGGCATCAACTACGGCACGCTGATCCCGACGCAGCAGCAGGCGATCGATTCGCGCGGCGGTCCGGATGTGGCGCAGGTGGTAATGACCCGTCCACGCAACGCCGACGGCATCCTGCGCATTCGCGGCCTGGAACTGGGCTGGGTGCAGCCGCTCGACAAGCTGCTGCCGATCAAGGGCTTCGGCTTCAATGAAACGCTGACGCTGATCAACCAGAAGGCCAGCGGCGAAGGCTCCAGCGGCTTCATCGCGCTGGGCGTACCGAAGAAGACCAACAACTTCAGCGTGTACTACGAGAACCACGGCTACATGGCGCGCTTCATGCACACCTACTCGCAGGGCAGCCAGGTGGCCACGGCGAACCAGAGCGGCATCACGCAAGCTGCGCTGTTCGGCGACACCTACAAGCAGTGGGACTTCTCGTCGGCGATCGAACTGGACCAGGTGTTCGACCGCGAAGGCTGGCCATCGCTGACCTTCGACATCGTGAACCTGAACAAGGGCAAGCGCCGCGGCTACTTCCAGTTCTCGAACGCCACCATGTCGCAGTACGACCCGGGCCGCACCTTCGCAGTTGGCCTGCGCATGAAGTTCTAAACGAAAGGGCCGCATGAACCTTCGCTTCCCCAAGCGATGGCGGCCTGCTGCAACCCTGGCGGCGATGCTCCTCGCATCGCCCGCCATGGGTGCGGCGCCCGATGCACCCGTGCCGCAATTGCGCAAGCAGGGCACTGCCGTGCAGCTCATCGTAGACAACCAACCCTTCCTCGTGCTTGGCGGCGAACTGCACAACTCCAACGCCTCCAGCCTCCCCTACCTCGAAAAACTGTGGCAACCGCTGAAAGAGGCGGGCGTCAATACCGTGCTGGCCCCGGTCGAATGGGACCAGGTCGAGCCGCAGGAAGGCCGCTTCGATTTCACCGTGCTGGATGGCATGCTGAAGCAGGCCCGCGCCAGCAACAGCCGCCTGATCCTGCTCTGGTTCGGCGCCTGGAAAAATTCCATGTCGACCTATATGCCGCCGTTCGTCAAGCGCGACCAGCAGCGTTTCCCGCGCGCGCGCAACCGCGCCGGCCAGGCGCAGGATATCCTTTCGCCGTTCGGCGCCGCGACGCTGAAGGCCGATTCGGCAGCCTTTTCCGCCATGATGAAGCACCTCAAGCAGGCGGACCCGCAGCGCACCGTGCTGATGGTGCAGGTTGAAAACGAGATCGGCATGCTGCCGGACGTGCGCGACTACAGCGCGCCCGCCAACGCGGCGTTCGCCGGACCGGTGCCGGCGCAGCTGACGGCCTACCTGGCCGCCAACCGCGCCGGCTTGCACCCCATGGTGCGCAAGCTGTGGGAAAGCCGCGGCAGCCGCAACGCGGGCAGCTGGGGCGAGGTATTCGGCGACTCGATCGAGGCGCAGGAAGTGTTCCAGGCCTGGTACTACGCCGTCTTCACCAACGGGCTGGCGGCGGCCGGCAAGGCGGCCTACGGCCTGCCGATGTTCGTCAACGTGGCGCTGAACCGGCCGGGCAAGAAGCCGGGCGAGTATCCGAGCGCCGGTCCGCTGCCGCACCTGTTCGATATCTGGAAGGCGGGCGCACCGGCGGTCGACATCCTGGCCATCGACAGCTACTTCCCCAACTTTGCCGAATGGGCGCGCCAGTTCAAGCGGCCGGACAATCCGCTGTTCGTCCCCGAGGGCAACCGCATCGGCCGCCCGGAACTGGGCGCCAACGCCTTCTTCTCGATCGGCGAGCTCGATGCGATCGGCTACTCGCCGTTCGGCATCGAGGACATCAAGGACGCGCCCAAGGATCCGCTGCGCGGCGCCTACGCGCTGCTGCGCCAGATGACGCCGCTGATCATGCAGTCGCAGGGCAAGGGCGTGATGCGCGGCTTCAAGGCCAACCTGTCCTATGACGGCGTGGTCGACCCCACGCCGGCCAAGGTGATGCTGGGCGGCTTCCAGCTTGAAGTGAGCCTGGCCAACCAGTGGGGCAAGACCGAGAGCCTGGAGTACGAAGGGCGCGGCGGGCTGGTGATCCAGACCGGCGAGGATGAATTCGTCGTCGCCGGCAAAGGCATGACCGTGACCTTCCGCGATCCCGGCGACCCGGCCGCCACGGTCGGCATCGAGAAGGCCACCGAAGGCGGCTTCCAGGACGGCGCGTGGCAGGAGGGGCGCTGGATGAACGGCGACCAGACCCACCAGGGCCGCCATATCCGCCTCGACGGCGACCGCTGGTCGGCGCAGAAGGTCAAGCTCTACACATTCCGCTGACCGCGCGCATTGAATTCCCGGCAAGCGCCTCAACTTGCCAGGAATTCAATCACTCTCAATGCGGACATGTTCAAACTGCTGGCAGGCTTCAGCGCTCCCCTTATCGACTACCCCTTCCCGCGCAGCGACGTGGCGATGTACGCCGCCACGCTGCCGCCCCACGCCGGCGCTGCACCGGTGGACCGGCAGACCTGGGACGACCTTCTGCTGGACCAGTATGCGGACCGGCTGGCGCGCGGGACCAGCATCTTCGGCCAGCAGGAGCTGCACCGCCGCCTGCTCGGCACCGGCAGCGGCGCTGCCGCCGACGTCGCCGCCACCGCGGCCACCGCGGCCCGCGTGCGCGCGCTGGCGGCGGACGGCGCGGACCCGCACCGCGCCGCCTTGCAAACCGCCTGCGTCGATCTGCGCTGCGCCGAAACCGAAATCGCCGGACTGCTGTTCGGCGCCGGGCCCGCCCCCGCGCCGCGCTGGAGCCGCCTGCTCAAGTGGCTGCCGCCCGCCTTCCTGCTGAGCGCTGCGCTGGTGCTGCTGTGGTGGCCGCTCTGCGTGGCGGCGCTGGTCCTGTGGGTGCTGCTGATGCTGGTGCAGGTGAAGTTCTACGAGCAGTCGCAGCGCTGGGAGCAGCTGGTGGGCACGCTGCAGCTGCAGTTGCGCGCCCACAGCCTGCTGGGCGCGCTGGCGGGCGGCGCCGGGCCTGGCGCCGCGCTAGCCGCGCCTTTCCGCGACGGTGCCGCCCAGGCCGGCAAGCTGAGCCGCCAGCTGGGCCGTTCCTCGCTGGAGAGCGTCATTCCCGGCTTGAAGGAGTACGGTGAATGGATAGGGCTGTCCAACATCCGCCGCTACTTTGCCGGGCGCGACCTGTTCCTGGCCCACCGCGCCTTCCTGCGCGACAGCTACCGCATGGTGGCCGGCCTGGACGCCGACCTGGCGCTCGCGCGCGAATTGCGCGCCGCGCCGGTGGTTTGCTGGGCGACGCAGCCCGCATCCGCCGCATCGCCAGCTGCGCAGCTGCAGCTGGACGGCCTCGTCCACCCGCTGCTTGACCAGGCCATGCCGCTCACCATCACGCTGGAAGGCAAGGGCGCCTTCATCTCCGGCCAGAACGGCATCGGCAAAAGCACCCTGTTGCGCACGCTGGGCCTGAACCTCATTACCGCGCGCGCCTTCGGGTTCTGCTACGCGCGCAGCGCCAGCGTGCCGCTGCTGCCGGTCTACTCCAGCATGCAGAGCGAAGACTCGCTGGCCGGCGGCGAAAGCCTGTACATCGCCGAACTGCGCCGTGCGCACGAGCTGCTGGCGCTGGCCGGGCAGGGCCGCGCCGTCTTCCTCATCGACGAAATTTTCCGGGGCACCAACCACCTCGAATCCGTGTCCGGCGCCGCCGCCGTGCTGGACACGCTGGCGCAGCAAGGCACGGTGCTGGTCTCCTCGCACAACCTGGTGCTCGCCCCCTTGCTGGCGCACCGCCTGGCGCCGCTGTGCGTCAGCGCCGAAGGCGGCCAGCTGCGCGTGCGCCCCGGCGTGCTGGCCCACACCAACGGCCTGACCCTGCTGGCCCAGCGCGGCTTCGGTTCCGCCATCGAAGCCAAAGCCGCGCAAGTCCACGCCTGGCTGGGCAACTACCTGGCGCACCCCGACGATTGCGGCCACGTCCTGCGCGCCGCCTGATACACGGATTCCGGCCATTGCGTATAGGTCGTTTCATGCGTGGCCAGGGCATTGTGCTTGGCGTGGCGGCTGGCGATCGCCTCAATCTTGCTTGAGCGGCTTGTTCTTGTCGATCACTTCGCGGCAGTCGCCCTTGATGATGGCGTTGTCGTAGTTGGTCCAGCCGTAGCTGTCCACGTAGCGCTTGTGCTGCTTGAATGTCGGGCTCAGGAAGCTCCATTCGAGCCGCTCGCCTTCATAGCGGATGTCGCCCATGTCGAGCAGGGTGTGGAACATGTTCTCCGTCGCCAGCCGCGCCTTCTTGTGCTTGGCCAGCTGCTGCACCTTGCCGGGATAGCGTTCCTGGTACTGGTCCGAGTACCAGACCAGGGCCGGCACGTGGAATTCGTACTGCGTGTTGTGGCCGTGGAAGGCCAGGCGGCAGCTGCCGTCGTACAGGGTCTGGCCGTGGTCGGACACATACAGCATGGACGCGGCCACCTGCTGCGCCTTCAGCGTGCCGATGACCTGCGCCAGGAACCAGTCGGTGTAGAGGATGGAGTTGTCGTAGCTGTTATTGAGCTGCGGCTTGATCTTCAGGTCGGTGTAGGCCGGCTTGTCGATGCCGTACAGCGAGGGCTGCCACTTGTCGAACTCCTTCGGGTGGCGCTGGCTGTAGTTCCAGTGGCTGCCCAGCGAGTGCAGCACGATCAGCTTTTTCGGCGCCGGGTCGGCCAGCGCGTGCTTGAGCGGATCGAACAGGATCTGGTCGAAATTGGAATTGTTGGTGAAGCCGCCCAGGTTCAGGAACTGGATCACGTCCGCTTCCTTGGCGAACACCGACACCGGGGTGTCGAACTGGCCGAATGAAATCTGGTTCGACAGCCAGTAGGTCTTGAAGCCGGCTTCCTTGTACGCGGTGATGAAGGACTTTTCGGCGAAGCCGTCCTTCAGGCTTTGCATGGCCGGCTTGCGTGAAATGATGACCGGCACCGACAGGCGCGTGGCCGAGACGGCGGTGATGACGTCGCGCAGCGTGACCAGGTTGCTTTCCTTGCTCAGCAGCGGATTGGTCTCGCGCGCGTAGCCGTTCAGGCTCCAGCGGTCGTAGCGCGACGATTCGCCCAGCACCACCACCACCACCTGCGGCTCGCTGTTGCCTTCGGCCTGGCGCGCCTTGAAGGTGAAGCTGCTGCTGGTGCGGCCCAGTTCGGCCAAGTGCTGGCGCTCGTTGTAGAAGTCCACCCCGCGCCCCATCAGGCCGAACGGCCAGGTGTTGCTGAAGGCGGCGAAATCGACCGGCACCTTGGCCCACCAGGCCAGCGGCGCCAGCTTCCAGCCGGTGCGGCCGGCCGGCGCCACGGCCCCGGTGGCGGCGGCGCTGGCGGCCGCGTCGTCCTCTTCCGCGTCCTCCAGCTCGGCCGACGCGCCGTCGCCGAAGCCGGAGGCGTGCACGCTGGCCGGCGCCGAGGCGGCCGCCGAGGCATGCGCCGAACCGTGCCTGGCCGGCTTGCCCGCCACGCCGAATTCCCAGCCGTAGCCGGCCAGGCAGGCCAGCGCCGCCACGATGGCCAGCGCCACCCAGCGCGAGCTGTCGCTCCAGGCCAGCGCGCGCGTCCTGACCGCCACGTACCAGCCCGCGCCGAACCAGGCGATGACGCCGGCCAGCACCGCCGCCATCAGGTACACGGTGCGGCCCAGGAATTCCATGGCTTCCTTGGGGCTGGTCTCGGCAATGATGCCCAGGTGGTGGGTGGAGATACCCTGGCCGTAGTAGACGATCAGGTAGACCTCGGTGGGCAGCGCCAGGAAGGCCGGCAGCAGCAGCCAGTGGAACCAGGCCGGGCGCTTGAACACGGCCCACACGGTGACCCAGGCCACCACTTCCATGCCCAGCGTCTGCCACGGTGCGTCCACCGGCTTGCCCAGCAGCAGGGGCACAAAGGGCACGGCAGACAGGGCCAGGTAGCTCAGCAGCAGGAAGGCTTGGGCCGCCAGCGAACTGGCGGCGGGAGCGGGGACGGGGCGAAACAGAAGACGCATGACACGGGAAATAAAAAAAAGTTGCCCATTATCCGGCCCTTTGCGCCGCGCGGCGAGCGCTTTCGTGCACGGAGGGGGCGCCCGGGGCTGCCGGGCGCGCCGGCTCAGCAGAGCTGGCCGTGGAATGGGTCGCTGACGGTGCCGTTGCGGTAGTCGATGCCGCTGAAGGCGGCGTATTGCGCCAGCGTACGCTCGCTGCCCAGGCCGTAGGCGCCGGGCAGGCCGTCGCCGCACAGCAGGCGCCGCAGGCGCTCGGCCGCGCGCGTTGTCAGGTAGGCGCCGCTGAAGGCGCGCAGGCGGTCCACTTCGCCGTGCCAGTGGTGGCTGTCGTGCGGCGTGTTGGGCGCCTTATATAAATGGTACAGCGGCACGTGCAGCGGGTGGTAGATGTCCCAGCCGCGGGTCCAGGCCCGCACCGCCAGGCTTTGCTCTTCGCCGTGGAAGTAGAGATAAGGGTCGTACGGCACGTCGTCGATAAAGCTGCCGTGGCAAAACACGAAGCCGCCGGCGATGTGGCAGGCCGGCACCGGACGGTCGGTGAACAGGTGCCTGGCGATGAAGCGCAGCACCACGTCGCCGCCGGGCAGCAGCGGGGTGTCCGGGTGCGGGCGCAGCACCAGCACGGTCTTGCCCTCGGGCGGCGTGTAGTGCGGCACGCCGTCCACCATGTCGAAGCGGTAGGGGTAGGTACTCATGACCGGCTTGGGCGCCAGCTCCAGCAGCTGGCCGTGCTGGCGCCGCAGCGACTCGTCCCAGCCCGGCTCGAAGCAGGTGTGGGAATCGATCTGCAGCAGGTACTGTTCGCCGTCATACAAGGAGAAGGCCAGGTTGCGGGCCCAGCTCACGCCCAGCGTGTCCTGCAGCTGCACGTGCACGTAGCGCACCAGGCCGCCGTACGGCAGGGCGGCGACGGCGGCGCGCTGGCTGGCGTAGTGCTGGTCCACCACGGCAAAGCGCAGCCGCTCCGGATGGGCGGCCTTGGCCACCGCCTCGTTGAGCGTGAAGAACAGCATCGGGTCCAGATAGGACGCCAGGCTGACGAAGATGTTCTGGTTCGACATGATGGAAATGGTAACAGTTTCCATATTGCACGTATGCTGCCGAAATGCCGCAGCGGCAGGGCCGGTGGCGGCGAAAGGGTTTGACTCGACTTGTTTACCAGTCTATACTCGCGAGTTCTCGATTTATTCTGCGCATCGTATACGCTTTTTGCAGGCCGCTCCTGGTGAGTGGCTGCTCGCGCCTTCGGTGCCGCATGCGGAAGTGAGTCGGGACTAGGTTTTAGCCCCCGGACGCTTGTCCGGGTTGTCAACGGTAGTAATTTTGTTGGATTAACAACGATGCCAACCATCAATCAATTGATTCGCAACCCACGCGTTTCGCTGCGCGTGAAGAGCAAATCGCCGGCGCTGGAAAACAGCCCGCAAAAACGTGGCGTTTGCACCCGTGTGTACACCACCACCCCTAAGAAGCCTAACTCGGCACTGCGTAAAGTCGCCAAAGTGCGTCTGACCAACGGTTTCGAAGTGATTTCGTACATCGGCGGCGAAGGCCACAACCTGCAAGAGCACAGCGTGGTTCTGCTGCGCGGCGGCCGTGTAAAAGACTTGCCGGGTGTGCGTTACCACATGGTTCGCGGTGCACTGGATACCCAGGGCGTTAAAGACCGTAAGCAAGCTCGCTCGAAGTACGGTACCAAGCGCGCTAAAGCAGGTAAGAAGTAATACCAAGTTTCGTTTAGTGGCAGCTAACTAAGTGAATGTATCGGTCGAACTGACCGAGTAAGTGGACCACTATGATGGTGATCCGCGAGCTGCGGAACATATCGCCGCAAGCTCAACTGAAGATTGAAAGGAATTGATATGCCACGTCGTCGTGAAGTACCCAAGCGCGAGATTCTGCCGGATCCAAAATTCGGCAACACCGATGTCGCCAAGTTTGTAAACGTGCTGATGCTGTCCGGTAAGAAGTCGGTCGCAGAAAACATCATCTACGGTGCTTTCGAGCACATCGCTTCGAAATCCGGCAAAGATCCGCTGGAAGTGTTCGCTACCGCGATCAACAACGCCAAGCCGCTGGTTGAAGTGAAATCCCGTCGCGTTGGTGGTGCAAACTACCAGGTGCCGGTTGAAGTCCGCCCAGTGCGCCGTATGGCCCTGTCCATGCGCTGGCTGCGTGAAGCTGCCAACAAGCGCAGCGAAAAATCCATGCCACAACGCCTCGGCGGTGAGCTGATGGAAGCGGCTGAAGGCCGTGGCGGTGCAATGAAGAAGCGTGACGAAGTGCACCGTATGGCTGAAGCGAACAAGGCGTTCTCGCACTTCCGCTTCTAATAAAACTGGCCGGAATCTGGTGTTCCGGCCGTTTAATCATTTGTTCGAAGCCGGGCTCATTTTGGAAAAAATGGCGTCCGGTTTTGTCCATTAAAAGATTTAGGATCTATTATGGCCCGCAAGACCCCCATTGAGCGCTACCGCAACATCGGTATCTCCGCTCACATCGACGCTGGTAAAACCACCACCACCGAGCGCGTGCTGTTCTACACCGGCGTGAACCACAAAATCGGTGAAGTGCACGACGGCGCCGCCACCATGGACTGGATGGAGCAGGAACAAGAGCGCGGCATCACCATTACTTCCGCAGCGACCACCTGCTTCTGGAAGGGCATGGCGAACAACTTCCCTGAGCACCACATCAACATCATCGACACCCCGGGCCACGTTGACTTCACCATTGAAGTTGAACGCTCGATGCGCGTGCTGGACGGCGCTTGCATGGTTTACTGCGCAGTGGGCGGTGTACAGCCTCAGTCGGAAACCGTATGGCGTCAGGCCAACAAGTACAAAGTGCCACGTCTGGCCTTCGTCAACAAGATGGACCGTACCGGCGCCAACTTCTTCAAGGTCTACGAGCAGATGCGCGCTCGCCTGAAGGCTAACCCGGTCCTGATCCAGATCCCTATCGGCGCTGAAGACAACTTCAAAGGCGTGATCGATCTGGTCAAGATGAAAGCCATCATCTGGGACGACGCGTCCCAGGGCATGAAGTTCGACTACGTCGACATTCCTGCGGAACTGGCTGCCTCGGCCGCCGAGTGGCGCGAGAAGATGGTTGAAGCCGCTGCCGAAGCGACCGAAGACCTGATGAACAAGTACCTGGAAGAAGGCGACCTGACCGAAGCCGAGATCAAGAAAGCGCTGCGCGACCGCACCATCGCTTCCGAGATCGTTCCTATGCTGTGCGGCACCGCCTTCAAGAACAAGGGCGTGCAAGCCATGCTGGACGCCGTGATCGAATACCTGCCATCGCCAGTCGACATCGACGACGTGACCGGTACCGACGAGCACGAAGAGCCTGCATCGCGTAAAGCTGCCGACGACGAGAAATTCTCGGCGCTGGCCTTCAAGATCATGACCGACCCGTTCGTCGGCCAGCTGGCCTTCTTCCGCGTGTACTCCGGCGCCATCAACTCGGGCGACACCGTGTACAACTCGGTCAAAGGCCGCAAAGAGCGCCTGGGCCGTATTCTGCAGATGCACGCCAACCAGCGCGAAGAGATCAAAGAAGTGCGCGCCGGCGACATCGCCGCTGCGGTGGGCCTGAAAGACGTGACCACCGGCGAAACCCTGTGCGATCCAGCGTCGATCATCGTGCTGGAACGCATGGTGTTCCCGGAGCCGGTGATTCAGCAGGCTGTTGAGCCGAAGACCAAGGCTGACCAGGAAAAAATGGGCCTGGCGCTGAACCGCCTGGCACAGGAAGATCCTTCGTTCCGCGTGAAGACCGACGAAGAATCCGGCCAGACCATCATCGGTGGTATGGGCGAGCTGCACCTGGAAATTATCGTTGACCGCATGAAGCGCGAATTCGGCGTGGAAGCGACCGTTGGCAAGCCACAAGTGGCTTACCGCGAAACCATCCGCAAGGTTTGCGAAGAAATCGAAGGCAAGTTCGTCAAGCAATCCGGTGGCCGCGGCCAGTACGGCCACGTGGTTCTGAAGATCGAACCGCAAGAGCCAGGCAAGGGCTTCGAATTCGTGGACGCGATCAAGGGCGGTACCGTGCCTCGCGAATACATCCCTGCAGTAGAAAAAGGCGTGCGCGAAACGCTGCCTACCGGCGTGCTGGCCGGCTACCCAGTGGTGGACGTGAAGGTCACGCTGTTCTTCGGTTCGTACCACGACGTGGACTCGAACGAAAACGCGTTCCGCATGGCCGCTTCGATGGCATTCAAGGACGGCTGCCGCAAGGCAAATCCAGTCATCCTGGAACCAATGATGGCAGTGGAAGTGGAAACGCCGGAAGACTACGCCGGTACCGTGATGGGCGACCTGTCGTCCCGCCGTGGTATGGTGCAGGGCATGGACGAAATCCCAGGCGGCGGCGGCAAGATCATCAAAGCCGAAGTGCCTCTGTCGGAAATGTTCGGTTACTCGACCACCCTGCGTTCCGCAACGCAAGGCCGTGCGACCTACACGATGGAATTCAAGCACTACTCGGAAGCGCCTAAGCACGTAACCGACGCAATCGTTACCGCTAAAGCGAAGTAAAATAATGAATTGACCGGCCGAGGGGTGATCCCCCCGGCCGGGCAACTTTAAATCTTGTTCTAAGGAAGAATAAAATGGCAAAAGGTAAATTCGAGCGGACCAAACCGCACGTCAACGTTGGCACCATCGGTCACGTCGACCACGGCAAAACCACCCTGACCGCAGCAATCGCAACCGTTCTGTCGAAGAAATTCGGCGGCGAAGCTAAAGCTTACGACCAGATCGACGCTGCACCAGAAGAAAAAGCACGCGGCATTACCATCAACACCGCACACGTCGAGTACGAGACCGCATCGCGTCACTACGCTCACGTTGACTGCCCAGGCCACGCCGACTACATCAAGAACATGATTACCGGTGCTGCGCAGATGGACGGCGCGATCCTGGTTTGCTCCGCAGCCGACGG
>NZ_LMDJ01000011.1 GCF_001425045.1 Massilia sp. Root351
CATTCGGTGCGCGGGCACATACCACGTCGAGCGCGGCCTGGCCGGCACCGGCGACAACGAGTGCGACTCGGCTTGGGTGCGCGTCGCCTCCAACTGGGCCGGCAACGGTCCCGGCCATCAGACCCAATGCGGCACGCTGGGCTTGCCGCGCATCGGCAGTGAGGTGCTGGTGGCCTTCCTGGGCGGCGATCCGGATAAGCCGGTGATTGTTGGGCAGCTGTACAACCAGCATGGCGTCCCGCCGGCGTTCAGCGCATTGGATGGATTGCCTGGCAACAGGTATCTGTCGGGGATCAAGAGCCGCGAGATTAAAGGTGGCCGCAACAATCGGCTGCGGCTGGACGATACGGCCGGCCAAATCAGTGCACAGTTGGCAAGCGACCATGCTCGTAGCGAGTTAAATCTCGGCTTTCTTACACAAGATAGGGAGCGAGGGCATGGCAATCAACGTGGTGACGGTGCAGAGCTTACTACAGACGAGTACTTAGCACTACGTGCTGGCGAAGGCATCTTGGTCTCGGCCTGGCATCGCCTCAATGGCCGAAGCAAGCAGCTTGACCGCGCGGAATACTTAGGGCTAATCGACGACTGCGTAGAGCTGTTTCGGTCACTTGGGAAATACGCCGCCAAGCATCAGGGTATGCCCGTGGACGATAAGAAGCAAAGTGATCTTCAAGACGCGGCAAAGCGATGGGGACAGGAAAGTGGTACGCCATCAGGCGAAACGGGCTCTGCTTTCATAGGAGTTACGTCCCCTGACGGAATCAGTTTTGCCACATCCAAGGCGATCGTCAGCTATGCCGCAGCCAATTTGGACACGGTAGCAGGCGATCACTTGCAAATGACAGCAGGCCAACGCATCAATCTCAACGCTGGCAAAGGTATTTCTCTTTTCTCTCAAAGCGGTGGACTCAATGCAATTGCGCATTTCGGCAAGTTCTTACTTCAGAGCCAACACGACGACACACGTATCGACTCGGCTAAAGACATGAAAGTAACAGCCAGAAAACGCATGATCATCATGGCCGAAGAAATCGTGTTCGTGAACACGGGAGGTGCCTACATCAGCTTGAAGGGGGGTAATTTGGAGCTCGGCGGACCTGGCTCTATGACTGTCAAGACCGATGGCCATTATTGGAACGGCCCGGCAAGCGAGATGGCGGAGCTGCCCACCTTCGGCGAAGGTGACTTCGGCCGCACGCCGCGTCTGCTACGAGCGAGCGACGGGGAGCCCGTCCCGGATGTAACGTTTTGCATTGAAAAGGGTGACGGCGCTGTCCTGACTGGCCACACGGACCAAGTCGGAGAAACGCCAAAAATCACCGGCAACAACGTGCAGAGATTTGTTGCGTCATTTTACGGTCGGCGTTCCTGATTTTTCAGAAAACTTTCTAAGCGGGTGAGAGTGATATGAGTCTTCCTTACCAAGCAAAAGTGACGTCTTACCCGAGCCCTGTGGATGACTGGGGCAATGTCCTGCTGGGCGGGAAAGCCTTTGTTACATTTCTGGACACACCTTACGCCGACGCGATCATGCAATTGCCGCTCCCTGGCATTATCATTTTCGTGCATGGCGTAAATTCGGATGGGGAATGGTATTCAGCAACGGAAGAAGGACTTTGCCAAGGTCTCAACGAGCGCCTTAAACGTTGCAATGAGCACATGGCGTTCCCTACGCCTGAAGGCGGCCAGTTGACTTCCGCTGCATATGCCGCCGAACTGACTCCTGACGGCTATCTCAATCCAAAGCGATCAGCGAAAAATTTCATTCAGAACGACGATGGTTTTTCTCCTGTAATTCGGTTTCGATGGGGGTATAAAGCGAATAGCCAAGAACTGCGAAAATTCGGTGACTCGATCTATCTGAACGAGCATGGCTACTGGGGCGGCGGTCCGTTCGCCAATGGCTGCACCGCACTGCCGGACTTATGGAGCGAGGGGCTCTCTGACGAACTTTTCCTTTGGATGCGAATTGAGCACCTGAATCCTGTTCCAGGACGTGTGGTGTACCCCTGCCCCCCCAGACCGTATTTTGTACTTGCCGCGTTGCGTTTGGCCAAGTTGATAGAGGCCATCCGTAAAAAGCAGGCAGACGTTCCCATCACATTGGTCTGTCACAGCCAGGGGAATATGGTGGGTATCGCTGCCGCGTTTTTAGGGGACCAGTTCTCGAACGTTTCTGATGTCACAGGTAAAACAGCGCGGTGCGTGGCTGATTCGTACGTCCTGTGCAATCCGCCTTATAGTCTACTGAAGTCGAATTTTACTGAGAATTGGATGCAAGGTGACATGACCGACCCGGAGGGCGGCACGGGGCGCCAGACGGGTGAAGCACGTGCGGCAACCTTACGCGCATTTTTTGACATTATTCGTCAACCTGCTTCGACACTGCAATCGGCGGGGTATATCGATAAGTTTATGGCGAACAAGATGCATCAGTTTGATACGACAATGGACAGGGAAAAATATGGTCTACGAACTACTCACAATACGTGTTGTCGGGTGACCTTGTATTGCACACCTCATGATCAAGTGATCTCTGCGGTGACAGTTCAAGGAATCGGCTGGCGCGGGATGAGCACCGAAGAAATTGAAAGGACGGGCGGGAGGGGAGTCTTCAGCCAACGAGTGTTTGCACATGGGTTTGAAGTTGGATCAGGTGAACGGTATCACTACTGGGAGAATCACTATAGGAAACTGCATGCGGGGGATAATGATTTTTGGTTTCCCCGCTCTCCGAAAGCCAAGTATGACTTAGGGCGGGGATTGAAGGCCGAGGCCGGCTCGATTGGCAAGGTATTTACTATTTTTGGGGCTCCGGTAATGTACATCATTACCCGCGTATTGGGCACCCGTGTAAATGCGCTACCCGACAAGAATTGGTGGATACCTCTCGACGCGCCAAATTTGCCCAAGCCTTTTGCGCCGCAGTCGGTCCGTCTTGGGCAGGTCAGTGAGCAGTTCGATGAAGGCCGTGATAGTCCTTCTGACTATCGCGATCAGCAGCATCCCTATGATTCGAACGATCCATATCACGATAGTTACCTTAACGGCGGAGGCGGAAGCATGAACTCCAAAAAGCATCACAATGTGCCCATGGGTAACATGCAAAGCGAGGCATCGATTCGATACGAAGATCATGCGCGTCTGCGGATGATGACAAAGCGTGCGGGAATGTCTGATAAGGAGGTGACCTGCACTCAAGAAGATGATTTGTCAGCTGCCGATAAAAAATATTTGGCTTGGCGTAAGAATAATATTCAAAGTTTCTTTAAAGAATCTGCCACTGACAATGCTACAGACCACTCAACCATAATGACGAATAGCATGCATGCTCAGCAAGCACTTGCTTATGATGTGGCAATTGGTGTGAGCCACCTTTTAAAATCGGACATGCATCATCTTAGGATTGCTGCCGATTGGCGGCTATTGATGGGAGCGCCTGAAGAGTTTTGTGATAGGAAATATTTAGAATACTTTGATCGGGGGACGCTCGACGGTAGATCTGTTATGGAGTGGGCTCGTTTGGAGGGAAGTGACGGGCGGATGCCGGTAAAGATTGTGGATCGGAGAGAAAATCCGCCACCTCTAAAACCGGAATTTAAGCGCCAATGATGAGATGCGCCTTACATTAGCAGAGTAGGAAATTGGCTCACTTTTTGGCTGTGCTTATGGTTGCAACTATTCTACTATTTCTCAGCCTACGTGCCGATTCATTGTGGTTCTTAACCACTGGAGAAAATATGAATGCCATCATCGCTACGCCTTCGTTTTGTGAAATTGCAAATTTTTCATTGTTTTCTGTCCTAAACAAGAAACGAATTGTTGCGCCGGCAACCGATAAGCCGATTCAACAGATAGCAGTCGCAGAAAAATACCTGGCCCAAGTAGTAGGTGTGCAATGGCTTAACCCGTTGCAGAGACTTGATTACTCGACCGAATGGCAGCTTCTTTGGACTTTGGGACTTGCTCGTCCGAACAAGGATGACGACATGGTGAAAAGTGATCCCAAGTTGTTCTCGACGGTGCAAGTGGTGGGGCCGGTAGCTATAGGAAACAACGGTACTGAAACATTTGAAGGGTATCATAAAAAATACCTCAGGGAATTATTTGTTCGATTTCGCCACGTCTACTTCACGAATAGCAAGTATTTTTACAATGCTCACTCTGAGGATAAAAAGATGTGGCGCGAGTTGGCTGGGATCCATGTAGAGTATGCGTTGCCTAAGGGACGACTTGACTCGAGCGAGGCATCAGAATATACCCAGAAGTATATTGCCGGTACGTTCGATATCGGTAACGTCCACTTTCCCGGTGCTTGGAGCCGGAGCACATTGCCTGATGTGCGTGTAACATTGGGAGGAGCCAACGCAGGTTTCACTTCGCTGGCTGCTGCGCTCGATTTCTTGCAACAGCACCGCGACGAGACTGTCTGGGTTATGAACTGGGATGCGCCTAGTCGTCCCTTAGATGAGCAGTTGAACGAAAACATTGTACTGCTAATCCTCGCTGGCCCGGACTTCAAAACCGAGCGTGAGGCCTTGGCCTGGATCGGCTATCCTGCGACCAAGACAGCATCCGATTTCGAAGCCAAAGAGGGCTTGCCGTCACGCGTTGCGCAAGCTTGGCAAGCAACACTGGGCGAAGCGGCACAGAGGGGCCGAAAGCTGCCAACAGAAATCGGCTACGTCATCCATGACGCCAACGACGAGCATGCCGACTCCCCTCGGCGGCTGGGCAATTTGGCCCAGACGCTTGCCACGCAGTTGCCGGAGCTCGATTTCGCAAAGCAAACCTTCAATACCTCCGCGTTGTTAGGTGAAATGGGCGCCGGTACGGCCCTCACGAACGTAGCGCTCGCAATCGCCTACGCCAACCATATGGGCAAGAACGTACTGGTTGCCGGCACCACCGATATCGAGCACCCTACTGCAGTGTTGGTGACGCCGCCCGCAAAGGTGCGACCGATCAGCCACGATGTGCCATGGTTCAGAGCGCGTGGCGAGAACAATGCTTACATGTGCTGGTGGGGTATTCGGTACGATGCCAAGGAAAGCACGCAAGGCTATTCCCAGTGAAGTGATCGCACGGAGGCCTCATGCGCGGAGTAATAAGATTGAATGATCCTACCAGCCATGGCGGCATGGTAGTTTCAGCTGCCCCCAACAGCAAAGTCATGGGCATCGCGGTCGCCCGCAAAGGCGACTACTGCACATGTCCGATTCCGGGTCACGGCGTCTGCGTGATCGTGGAAGGCGACCCCAAAGTGCTGATCGATGGCGTGCCAGTCGCCTTCGATGGCCACCGAACCAGCTGCGGCGCCGCTCTGATCACTACAATACCTACCAGTGCGCGAGGGTAGGGGATACAATCATCATCGGTTCGCCGTCAATACGGCGCGGACCTTGAGCGACGCGGGCTACTCGCCGACTTCGAAAATCACGGTCATAGGCCCGCTGCCCGCATGGCTCTTATATCGAACAGCGCCGTAGTACACAAACGGTGCCCCCTTACCGTTCTCCAATTTCGTCTCCCGCACAAACAACTGAATCGCGATGCCGCGTTTCTGGTGCCAGATGATGTCTTGCCCGCGCTTGCTCTCTGGCTTGGTTGAGTTTTGGCTTTGCCAATGGAACGTGCGCTCATCGATCCAGTGGTCAAGATAGCGGTGATCCTTCGCCTTGCCTTGCTTGTTGATGGTCACCAGTAGGACGTGCGCATCCCTGCCGGGCAGCGCGACATGACCCACGTTCCAGTTGCCTACATTGTAGGTTTCGCCAAACAGTTCAGGAATCTCCTCCCGCATGAACGATCGGCCAAGAGCCATGTCTAGCGGATCCAACACCGCCTTGAGCCGCGCCAGCGTGCGCATGTTGTCGGTGGCATCCATATCCTTGTACTCGGCATTGCTAGCTCTTAGGATGTAGCCGCCGTCCTGTCCCTTTAATACGGTCCGCAACAAGTACTGGCTACCTTCACCGGTTTCATCCTGCCGTTCAATTGCGATGACCGAACCTGTGATCGCGCCGGCGCGGCTCGGCGTGATGTGTTCCAACAGCAGGTAGTCGCCGTCGTTAATCGGGTGTTTGCCGCCATTCATGGAGTTGCCCGAGGCGCGCGCGATGAAATGCCTTTCCGGATCGAGATGGCCATGACGGGGCCCAAGCGCGCGATATTCCTCTGCATCGGCCGTGCCGGTTTTAAAGTGGCCGCAAGCGATCTTAAGGTTCGGGAAGTACGGCAATTCGATACGGCTGTCTGCATTGCCCGTTCGGCGAAACGGCACCACATTGTCCGCTGGCGCGGTGCTGGCCTGACGCCACTCATAGACGGCCAGCCGATAGTCGATCAGCTCCTGAACCAGCAGCCCGAATTTTTCGTGAAGGCCAAGCGCCGTAGCGAACGATGGTTGGAAGCGGCCGGCCTCCACGCGGAAATAGACAGCCGCGCCGGCGGATCGATTTGCACCCGTCCAGGCCTTAATCGGATTGTCCATCCAATAGCGATACCAAGTCTTGTCGGCGTCGTCCGCGGTGCGATGGGCTTCAGGCAGGTCACCAAGTAACGTGCGTCGCCGCTGGAGCACGCGCCAAGAGCGTTGTGCTAACTCGTCAGTAGTGGGAGCATTGCGCCAACCGTCCAATTCCTGAAACGCCTCAAGCAGCACCATCTTGAAGCTCTTAGTCATGTTGGTCGTCTCGACCTCGCGCAGGAATGCGCGGTGTTTCGCGGCGATCTCCTGTTCGTCCGGATCAAGGTCGTCCATCGCCTCCACCAAGGTAAACCAAGATTGGAAATCGCTCCGCATGGCCTGCATGCTGGAGCCGGATCGGTAGAACTCCGCCAACGTCGGCCGCCGGCCTAGACTGTTGCGCAAAGCCGCATACTCGTTCCGGATCCCATCGCCATCCAGCGACTTCAGGAAGTCGATCAGCTCCAAGTCATAGTTGACGTAGCAGCCGTCGGGGAGGAGGAGTTGGTTCGCTTGCGCCTTGCGCGCGAAATCCGCCAAGTGCCTAGCTTCCTTGCCGAACAGTGCCAGCGGCTTGTGCAGGAAGCTCTTATGGTTGCCGATGAAGTCGAGAATGACCAGCTTGTCCTTTCCTGCGCTCTTGCGCAAACCCCGGCCCAGTTGCTGGAGAAACAGAATTTTCGATTCGGTCGGGCGCAGCATCATTACCGTGTCGATCTCGGGTAAGTCCACGCCCTCGTTGAAAAAATCGACCGAGAAAATAACCGCCAGGCGGCCGTCCCGCAGTCGTTCAAGTGCATCGCCACGGCTCATGTGCGACCCCGCATAGACAGCCGCGCAAGCGATGCCGGCTTTGCTGAACTGCGCCTCCATGAAGTCGGCGTGCTTGGTCGATACGCAGAACGCCAGCGTGCGTTCCTGCTTGCGTAGCGACCACTCCCGCAAAGCGTGCTTTGCGCGCGCGAGCGTTGCCAGCTTGTTCGACAGTTGATGTTGATCGAAGCGATTGCTGCGCCAAGGGATTTCCGTGTAATCCACCGAACTGTCGAAAATGCCGTAGTAGTGGAACGGCGCCAACAGCTTGGAGCGGATGCCCTCGAATAGGCTGCAGGTGAACACCAGGTTGTCGTCGCATAGGGACAAGATGTCCGACTGGTCGGAGCGTTCCGGTGTCGCGGTCAATCCCAGCAAGAAGCGCGGCGTGAAGTATGCGAGCAGTCGCCGATACGTGGCGGCGGACGCATGATGGAATTCATCGACGACCACGTAGTCAAAATGGTAGGGAGAAAAGCGCTCCAGGTGTTCGTTGCGGCTCAGCGTCTGCACGGATGCGCAGAGCACGTCCACTTCGACATCGCGCGACTGCCCCGCGTAAAAGCCTACGCGGAAGTTTGGGCGGATTCGAAGGAACGTCTCTGCGGCTTGATTCAGAATCTCTTCGCGATGCGCGACGAACAGGATGCGCTTGGCGCCGAGTTGCGCCGCGTCGAACGCAGCCAGCCAAGTCTTGCCCAGGCCAGTGGCCAGCACGACCAGGCCACTGCGATAACCCTCGCTGCGCGTCTCCGCCAGCGCCGCTAAGGCGCTGGTTTGTACGCTCGTCGGTTTGGGCGGCGGGTCTTGCTCTAGGCTGCCCGCTTCCACAGCAAGCGGCAATGTGACGCGGCGCGCCTCGTAGTTGTCGATCCAAGCGTCGGTCAATGGAACGCTGCGCACGTTGGCAAATAATTCGTCGAACCGGGAACGCGCTTCCAGAAAGCCGTTATCGCCGGGATAGTTGATGCGATAGTTCCATTCCAAGCCATGCTGCAAGGCCTGCCTGCTGATATTGCTGGAGCCAATGAATGCGGTACCTGTCAGACCCAGCTTGGAATTAAAGCCAGCGAACAAATATGCTTTCAGGTGAAAGCTACTGCCGGCGGACTCGTACACTTTGACTTGCGCTCCGAGTTCCTGCAACAGCATCAGATGTCGCAGGGCTTCCGTGTCCGTTACGTCCAGGTAGTCGCTGGTGAGGATGCGGACCCGCGCACGTACACGACCCTGGTTGCTATCGCGCTGCAGCGCGCTTTGCAGATCGGGCAGTAGCAGGCGCAGGCCGCTAGTTTTGACGAATGCGACTGCCATGTCGATATCGGTGGCCTGATTGATTGCGCTGCAAAGGTGAGGGA
The DNA here is from genome assembly GCF_001425045.1 of Massilia sp. Root351. Lineage (GTDB taxonomy): Bacteria > Pseudomonadota > Gammaproteobacteria > Burkholderiales > Burkholderiaceae_D > Rugamonas. The sequence goes on from NZ_LMDJ01000011.1 coordinate 8,644, forward strand.
GGAAGGGCGCCTTACCGCCGGTGACCAGCTTTTCCTCCACCGTGGGCGAACGGAATACTAAGGAGTTGATCCACTGTTCGGTGCGCCCTGGCCTCTGATCGGTGGTCACCCAATACTCCGTGCCGCGCACATCGGAGAGGGTGGAGAACCACTCGCGCAATTGACCTTCATTAGCATCGGTGAAATGCCGACCGTCGTGGACTCGATCAGCCATTCCCAGTTTGAAGCTGAGGTAGAACGTACCGCCTGGTTTCAGCGAAGCCCATAGGCATTGCAGGGTTTGAGGTATGTCGGATCGAGCAACATGCAGCAGGCTGGCACAGGCCCAGACTCCGTCGTAGCAGGATTGCTCTCGGACGTCTAGAAAACTGCGAACGGAAACGTCGATTCCGGCGTGCTGACTGGCTAGACGGGCCAACTCGTCTGACGCGTCGAAGGCTACGGGCCGGTAGCCGCGATTTTGAAACGCTTTCGAGTCGCGGCCTGAGCCGCACCCTGCATCGAGGATTACACCGCCTACGGCTACGGATGACAGAAAGAGGTCATGCAATGCTGTCATGTCCACTGTGGAAGTATCCGAAAAGAAGCTGTCCGCGTTCTGGTTGTAATAGCCAATGGTCAGATGGATAGGAATCGCAAACCTCGAGATGGAAGATTTCGTTCTAGTAGTTAAAAAAAAGCCGACCTGTCGGTCGGCTCTTGGACATGAATTGACCTTGTAGGCGTCCCCATAAACTGGCACACCGTTCATTGTTCTTTCATAGGGAACGGCCAAAATTGCGGAAGCATAAATTGGCACGAAGTTACCCAAAAACGGGCAAACGAGACAAGAACAAAACAAGTTACGTTTATGTGGCTGCGCCAACATCACAAGTTACAAGTATCGCATAAAGCTGACGCGCCGTCCTCTTCTGGCTGGGTGACTTGTTTGGTAAGCGTGATCCCATGGCCGTCTTGAAATCTATTTCTTTCCCCATCCGTTCACGGCCATCCGTAACAAAGCCGCGTTGGCTGCACGCTTGTCAAACACGTTGGCATCGAAGTCGCCGCCTGCCCAGTCAAGCATTTCACGGGCCTCCTGGCTGCGGGGGCTGCGTTCGATAGTGTCGAGGAAATTGATGTAGCCAGGCGGGCCGCCGATGTCTTCTGGCGGGCAGGCGCCGGCGCCGTCGACCACGGTGGCATACCCCAGTTTTTCGGAGGCTTCGGAGATGCTCTCAATGTGGACGGTATGCGTCCACGAATCGCCAAAGTCGTACAGATAGATGAATCGCTGGCCAGGATAGACGAGGCGCCCCAGTCTGGCCTTGCGGTCATCAAATGGGCCCTGGTCTGGCGCCTCAGTCAGGTCGAGTACGTACTCGTTGTCGAGCATAGCGTAGGTATCGTCTTCGATATCAAATTGATGCAGGTGCGACGAGGTCCAGCCGAATGATGCCTGAAAGATGTGGTGCAAGTTGCGCAGCGTAATGTCGCCATCGACTTGGATGCGGCGCCAGACGGGGGGCGCAACATCATCGATGCTGACGTGGAGGGTGAGGATTTGAGCTGGTTTTGCCATGGGCGGAAGAAGCGGTGATTGAGCCGCTGGCGAAACGCGCGCGGCTCAGGTGAAGGGAGTGGTCGCCAGTGTATCAGCCAGGTTCCAGGGTAGGAAGTCCTGCACCCGGTTGACGGGATGCTCGGCGATGCGCTCCAGCACGTGGCGCAGCCAAGCCTCGGGGTCGACGCTATTGAGCTTGGCCGTGCCGATCAAGCCGTAGACGGCGGCCGCGCGCTCGCCGCCGCTGTCGGCGCCGGCAAAAAGGAAGTTGCGCCGGCCCAGTGCAACGCCGCGCAGCGCCCGCTCGGCGGCCGAGTTGTCGATCTCGATGCTGCCGTCGTCGACATACCAGGTCAGGGCTGGCCAAAGCTTGAGCGCGTACAGGATCGCCGCTGCCGTATCGGATTTGCGAGAGAGCGTGGCAAGCGTGGCGTGCAGCCAGCGCTCCAGGTCTTCGAGTAGTGGCCTGGCCCGCGCCTGCCGTATGGCGAGGCGCTCGTCCGACGGTTTGCCGCGGATGGCTTCTTCGATGGCGTATAACTCTCCGATGCGGCGCAGGGCCTCAGCGGTCAAGGCAGACGGGCGCGCCGCGTGCAGGTCATAAAACTTGCGCCGCGCGTGCGCCCAGCACGCCGCTTCGACGACGCGCCCGCTGTCGTAGACGGCGTTGAAGCCGGCATACGCGTCGGCCTGCAGCACGCCAGTAAAGTTGGCCAGGTGCGCTTGCGGATGCTCTCCCTTGCGGTCAGGCGAGTACGCAAACCACACGGCGGGCGGCTCGTTGGCGCCGCTGGCACGGTCGTCGCGCACATAGGCCCACAGGCGCGCCGTGCGCGTCTTGTCGTTACCGGGCGCGAGCACAGGCAGCGGGGTGTCGTCGGCGTGCAGCTTAGTCGCAGCGAAGACGTGGCGACGCAGCGCCTCGTCCAAGGGACGCAGCAGCGCGCTGGCCGCGCCCACCCAGCTGGCCAGCAGGGAGCGCTCCAGTTCCACGCCCTCGCGCGCGTAGATCACGCTCTGACGGTACAGGGGCACGTGGTCAGCGTACTTCGCTACCAGGACGTGGGCCAGCAAGCCCGGGCCAGGCAGGCCGCGTTCGATGGGACGGCTGGCCGCCGGCGCCTGCACGATTCGATCGCAGCAGGCACAGGCCAGCTTGGGACGCACATGACGGATGACGCGGAAACTCGCCGGCACATACTCCAGCTGTTCCGACACGTCTTCGCCCATGGCCTTGAGTTTGCCGCCGCAATCCGGGCAAGCCTGACTGGATGGAAGCAGTACGCGGTCTTCGCGCGGCAGATGCGGCGGCAGCGGCTTGCGCTCGGACTTCCTGCGCGGCGCCATCTCCACAGGCGCCTGTGCTTCGGCCACCACCGCTTCGGCTTCCAGGTCTTCGAGCTTGAGTTTCAGCTGTTCGATTTGCTGGTCGAGCTTCTCGGAGCGGCGGCCAAACTGCATGCGTCGCAGCTTGGCCAGCACCAACTTGAGGTGCTCGATTTCAGCGGTGCGAGTCGATAGTTCAGCGCACAGGTGCACCACGCGCGCTTCGCTAGCAAGCAGCATCGCCTTCAAGGCAGCGATATCGTCGGGCAAGTGGGCGGCATCAAGCATGCGGCCCAGTTTACGCGGAGTGTGCCACGTTTACAAGGCCGACTGCGGGCGCCAAGTGCGCTCGGGCCGGCGCCAGTCGATTCCTTCCAATAGCATCGAGAGCTGCGCTTGCGTCAGCGTCACGACGCCATCATTGGCTTGCGGCCAGACGAAGCGGCCGCGCTCCAGCCGTTTGCACAGCAGGCACAGGCCATCGCCGGTCCACCACAGCACCTTCACTAGGTCGCCGCGCCGCCCACGGAACACGAACACGTGGCCGCTGTACAGGTCTTCCTTCAGCGCCGTCTCCACCTTCGCGGCCAGGCCGTTGAAACCGGAGCGCATGTCGGTCACGCCGGCCGCCAGCCAGATGCGGGTGCCAGCGGGCAGGCCGATCACGGACGCAACCCCTGCAGCACGAGCGCCAACGTGGCCGGATCGGGCGCGCCATGAATGCAGACCGTCGCTTGGCCCAACTGGATCTCGATGCTACCAGCGCAAGCGGCACCGACGCTGGGCGGTTCTTTCGGCTCGGTTGCCAGCGCCACCGGCAGAAACTGCGTCGCCGTGTCGAGCACACCGGCACGCAGTTGGCGCCGCCAGCGAAACAGCATGTTCGTGTTCAGACCGTGCTGCAGCGCCAACTGCGCTACCGCCACCGTCTTGTCGCATGCCTGCTGCGCCAGCTGCCGCTTGAACTCCAGCGGATAGTTCGTGCTGCGTCGGCGCTTCTTTTGTTCTGCTTCACTTACCAAGATAGTCCCCACCAAAAATAATGGGGACTACTTTGCGTCTGAAGCTATCGCGTGTCTATACGGTGCTGAGACGACGCTTACGTTGAAAGCGACAGTGCAAAGCGCGAAGAAGATGCTTGCCACGATACCTACCACCGCTGGCCCAATCAAGGTCTCGCGCTCGCTCCGGGAAAGTTTCATTTGGGGGTCTTCAAGCTTCGAAGTTAATCGGCTAGTGGACTGTCAGAGGACCGCCCCCCAAAGGTGAGCCGAGATCTGAACTTCCTGGCACTTCCTGAAACTAAAAACCCGCGTTCTCACTTGGAGAAACGCGGGTCTCGGGTCCTTCTGGAACTGCTTGGATTCAATTCTTGGCAGATGCTTCCCAAAATCTCAGTTTATGGTTCCCGCTACAACCTCTACACGTCAATATTCCCCGCCCGCAGCGCATTCGTCTCAATAAAGTTCCTACGCGGCTCCACATCATCCCCCATCAGCGTGGTGAAGATCTGGTCCGCCGCGATGGCATCCTCAATCTGCACCTTCAGCAAACGGCGCACCTGCGGATCCATGGTGGTCTCCCACAGCTGATCCGGGTTCATCTCACCCAGACCTTTGTAGCGCTGCTTGGACACCACGCGTTCCGCTTCATCGCGCAGCCACTGCATCGCGTGGTGGAAGTCCACCACGGCCGAATCCTTGGTGCGGTCGCCTTCGCCGCGGCGGATCACAGCGCCTTCGCCGATCAAGCCCTCAAACGTCGCTGCCGCGTTGGCCAGCGTGGCGTAATCCGCGCTCTGCACAAAGTCCGCGTCGATCGAGCACACCTTCACGTTACCATGGTGCATGCGCTCGATGCGCAGCGCGTGCTTCTCGCTCAGCTCGTCCGACACCACCGTCACGGTCACGGCCGGGTCGTTGATGCGGTCCGCCATGGCCTTGGCCGAAGCCTCCGCCTGCGCCAGCGTTTCCATATTCAGGGTCACGCCGGTCATGATGGCGGTCAGCGCGGCGCGGTCGATCACGCGGGTTAAACGCATCATGATGGCGTTGGCGGTGTTGTACTGGCGTGCCAGTTCGGCCAGCGGCTCGCCCTGGATCACGTCGGCGCCTTCGCGCGGGGTCAGGGCGGCGGTGTTCAGCGCTACGGTCATCATGTAGCTGGCTTCCTCCACGTCGTCCTTCAGGTAGCGCTCGTCGCGGCCGGCCTTCACCTTGTACAGCGGCGGCTGGGCGATGTAGATGTGGCCGCGTTCCACCAGCTGCGGCATCTGGCGGTAGAACAGGGTCAGCAGCAGGGTGCGGATGTGCGCGCCGTCGACGTCCGCATCGGTCATGATGATGATGCGGTGGTAGCGCAGCTTGTCGGCGTTGAACTCGTCCGGGCCGATGGAAGTGCCCAGCGTGGCGATCAGCGTGGTGATCTGCTCGGACGACAGCATCTTCTCGAAGCGCGCCTTTTCCACGTTCAGCACTTTACCGCGCAGCGGCAGGATAGCCTGGAACTTGCGGTCGCGGCCCTGCTTGGCGGAACCGCCTGCGGAGTCACCCTCGACGATGTACAGTTCGCACAGCGCCGGGTCTTTTTCCTGGCAGTCGGCCAGCTTGGCCGACAGGCCCAGGCCGTCCATCACGCCTTTGCGGCGGGTCAGGTCGCGGGCCTTGCGGGCCGCTTCGCGCGCGCGCGCCGCTTCCACGATCTTGCCGCAGATGATCTTGGCGTCGTTCGGCTTTTCCATCAGGAAGTCGGTCAGCGTCTTGGCCACGATTTCCTCAACCGGGCCGCGCACTTCGGACGACACCAGCTTGTCCTTGGTCTGCGAGGAGAACTTCGGCTCCGGCACTTTCACGCTCAGCACGCAGGTCAGGCCTTCGCGCATGTCGTCGCCGGAAATTTCCACTTTCGCCTTCTTGGCGAAGTCGTTCTCGTCAATGTACTTGTTGATCACGCGCGTCATCGCGGCGCGCAGGCCGGTCAGGTGGGTGCCGCCGTCGCGCTGCGGAATGTTGTTGGTGAAGCACAGCACCTGCTCGTTGTAGGCGTCGTTCCATTGCATGGAGACGTCCACCGAGATGGTGGTGTTCTGGTCCGACTGGCGCTCGCCGGTGGCCTGGAAAATGGTGGGGTGCAGCGTGGTCTTGGCTTTGTTGATGTATTCCACGAAGCCGCGCGTGCCGCCTTCGAACGCGAACACGTCTTCCTTGCCGGTGCGCTGGTCGGTCAGCTTGATGTTCACGCCGTTGTTCAGGAAGGACAGCTCGCGGATGCGCTTGGCCAGGATCTCGTAGTGGAATTCCACGTGCGTGAAGATTTCCTCGTCGGCCCAGAAGTGCACGTCGGTGCCGCGCTTGTCGGTCTCGCCGATCACCTTGATCGGGGACACGGCGAAGCCGTCCTTCTGTTCGATTTCGCGGTTCTGCGGCACGCCGCGCACAAATTCCATGTAGTGCACTTTGCCGTCGCGGCGGATGGTCAGCTTGAGCAGCTTGGACAGCGCGTTCACGCAGGACACGCCCACGCCGTGCAGGCCGCCCGATACCTTGTACGAGTTCTGGTCGAACTTGCCGCCGGCGTGCAGTTCGGTCATCACGATTTCAGCGGCCGAGCGTTTCGGGTCGTGCTTGTCGTCCATCTTCAGGCCGGTCGGTACGCCGCGGCCGTTGTCGGTGATCGAGATCGAGTTGTCCGAGTGGATGGTGACGTGGATTTCCGTGCAGTGGCCGGCCAGCGATTCGTCGATGGAGTTGTCCAGCACTTCGAACACCAGGTGGTGCAGGCCGGTGCCGTCGGAGGTGTCGCCGATGTACATGCCAGGGCGCTTGCGTACGGCTTCGAGGCCTTCCAGGATCTGAATGGACGCGGCGCCGTATTCTTCCACCTTGGCTGCCTGGATCGGTTGTTCGTTTTGGCTCTCGGACATGGACTGCTTTCTCTGTAATCTTGTTGACTCGGTGCTGCGGTTGGCGGGTGGCGCGCGCCGCACTCGGCGTGCCGCGTTCACCCGCCCTACGGTATGCGTGCCGCTTAAATGCGCATCGGCATCACAACGTATTTGAAGTCGGCGTTGTCAGGGATGGAGATCAGCGCGGACGAGTTGGAGTCGCCCAGCGCGATGTTGATCTGGTCGCACTTCAGGTTGTTCAGCACGTCCAGCAGGTAGGTCACGTTGAAGCCGATGTCCACGCTCACGCCGCCGTAGTCGATTTCCAGCTCTTCCACTGCCTCTTCCTGGTCGGCATTGGTGGAGCTGATCTTCAGGCTGCCCGGGGTGATGATGCAGCGCACGCCCTTGAACTTGTCGCTGGTCATGATGGCGGCGCGCTGCAGCGAGCGCAGCAGCTCGTCGCGGCCGATGGTGAAGTCGTTGGTGTAGCCCTTCGGGATCACGCGCGTGTAGTCGGGGAACTTGCCTTCCACCAGCTTCGAAATCAGTTCGATGTCGGCAAAGGTCAGTTTCACCTGGTTGGCGGCGATGTCCAGCTGCACCGGCTCGTCGTTTTCTTCCAGCAGGCGCTGCAGTTCGATGATGGTCTTGCGCGGGATGATTACTTCCTGGCGCTCGAACGCTTGCTCGGTTTCCACCTGGCAGAACGCCAGGCGGTGGCCGTCGGTGGCCACGGCGATCACGTTCTTGCCGTCCAGCACCAGCAGCAGGCCGTTCAGGTAGTAGCGGATGTCCTGCTGCGCCATCGAGAAGTGCACCATGTTGAACAGGTGCTTCAGCGTTTTTTGCGGCAAGGTGAAGGAGGCGTTGTAGCTTTCGGCTTCCTGCACGGTGGGGAATTCTTCGGCGGCCAGGGTCTGCAGGGCGAAGCGTGACTTGCCGGTTTGCACGGTCAGGCGCTTGTTCAGCAGGGTCATGGTCACGTCGCCGGATTCCGGCAGCGCGCGCAGGATGTCGAGCAGCTTGCGGGCGGCCACGGTGGTGCCGGTCACGTCGGTGCCGGAACCGATGGCGGCGTTGGTGGTGATCTGCACTTCGGTGTCGGTAGACAGGAAGGAAACGCTTTCGCCGTCCTTGCGGATGAGGATATTGGCCAGAATCGGCATAGTGTGCCGACGCTCGACAATACCGCTCACGATCTGCAGTGGCCGAAGTAGCGTATCTCGGGTGGTTTTGACCAATTGCATATTTATCCTCAATATGAAAGTAACGATACGTTTATATCAACAAATTTATTGCTGAGCCTGCCCATGATAAGGGCAAACCGGCGGTTTTCAAACCGGGGCCGGGCCCCGGGTTGGTTCAACCTTTCAGGGTCTGCTCCAGCACGTGCAGCTCGTGGTTGCACTCGGGATTCTTGGTGCGGTCCAGGGCGATCTTGCGCACCGCGTGCAGCACCGTGGTGTGGTCGCGGCCGCCGAACAGCTCGCCGATTTCCGGCAGGCTCTTCTGCGTCAGCTCCTTGGCCAGGTACATCGCAATCTGGCGCGGGCGGGCGATGTTGGCCGGGCGGCGCTTGGAATACATGTCCGCCACCTTGATGTTGAAGAAGTCGGCCACCGTCTTCTGGATGTTTTCCACCGAAATCTGGCGGTTCTGCACCGACAGCAAATCTTTCAGCGCTTCCTTCACGATGTCGATCGTGATGTCCTTGCCGTGGAAGCGCGAGTACGCCAGGATCTTGCGCAGCGCGCCCTCCAGCTCGCGCACGTTGGAGCGCAGGTGCTTGGCCACGAAGAAGGCCACGTCGTCCGAGAACGTCACGCCTTCCTGTTTCGCCTTTTTCAGCAGGATCGCCACCCGCATTTCCAGCTCCGGCGGCTCGATCGCCACCGTCAGGCCGGAGTCGAAGCGCGAGATCAGGCGGTCGTCCATGCCCGTGATTTCCTTCGGATAGGTATCCGAGGTAATGATGATCTGCTTCTTGGCCGCGATCAGCGCTTCGAACGCGTAGAAGAATTCCTCTTGGGTACGGCTCTTGCCGCCAAAGAACTGAATATCATCGATCAGCAGCATGTCCAGCGAGTGGTAGTAATGCTTGAAGTCGTCGAAACCCTTGCGCTGGTAAGCGGTCACTACGTCGCGAACGTACTGTTCCGCGTGGATGTAGCGGATGCGCGCGCCCGGCTGGTCGGCCATCACCTGGTTGCCGATGGCGTGGATCAGGTGGGTCTTGCCCAGGCCCACGCCGCCGTAGAAGAACAGCGGGTTGTAGGACACGCCAGGATTGTTCGCGACCTGGATGGCGGCGGCGCGCGCCAGCTGGTTGGCCTTGCCGGTCACGAAGCTGTCGAAGGTCAGGTCGGTGTTGACGCGGCTTTGCTCGCGGCGCGGCGAATTGCCGATGTTGTACTCGGGCGAGCCCGGGCTGGCGGCGGCCTGGTCGCTGGCGCGCTGGGCGCTCATGTCCGGCACCGACGGCGCGCTGCTGTGGATGATGCCGGCGCTCGAGGCAGCCACGGGCTTCTTGGCCGCGTTCAGGCGCGGGTCCAGCACGAACTGCACTTCGGTCGGCGCTTCCCAGTACTGGCAGGCGAGGGCGGTAATGCGGCTGGCGAACTGGGACTTCACCCAATCGAGCTTGAAGCGGTTGGGCGCAGCAACGCGCAGCTTGCCATCCTCGTAGTCGAGGGGCACCAGCGGCTTAATCCAGGCACTGAATTGTTGCGGCGTCAGCTCCAGCTCCAGTTGAGCGGAACAGGTCTGCCAGAAATTATCCATGAATCTTCTATCTGTAAGGGTGCGCACGAGCGTTCTAATCGCCGCGCGTAACACGCTATTCTACCCGCGAAGTCGGAAGTTATCCACAGGCACGACGCGAAAATTTGCATGCCCGCGGCACCCTGCGGCGGCGAAAGAGTGGGCGGCTAGTCGACCGCGTGTTGACAAGCGGGACCGAAATGCCGATAATTCAGGGTTCCCCGCCCGTATGCCGTGTTTAAACCACAATATGGAGTAAGCGTGGATTGAAGCGGGCGATGAGATGGACCCAGCTTGTGCCGGACGGCATAAGTGCGCGAAATGTCATTGGCACCAATAATTGACGAAGCCTAGCGCCTCGATTCCGTATTTTTTTGCTTTTTCAGCGAGACCAACATGAAACGTACTTACCAACCTTCCGTCGTACGCCGTAAGCGTACCCACGGCTTCCGCGCACGTATGGCTACCCGTGGCGGCCGCGCAGTTCTGAACGCACGCCGCGGCAAGGGCCGCAAGCGTCTGGCTGTATAAGCCACACGCTTGTTAGCTGATCGCGTGGAAAGCTGTCCTTCAAACGGCTCGACAGGCGAAGGTTCACACGACTTCGCACGCGCTCGGCGCATCGTTAAAACGGATGAATTTTCATCCGTTTTTCGTTTGCGCCCCGCGCAAAAAAGCGCGCACTTCGTCCTGTACACCCGACCCAACCAGTTGCCGCATGCGCGGCTGGGCGTCGTGGTGGCCAAGCGTTTTGCGCCGCGCGCCGTCACGCGCAACACCATCAAACGCGTCACCCGCGAACTGTTCCGCGTGACCGGCCTGCCTCCTATCGACTGCGTGGTGCGCCTGTCCCGCCCGGTCAACAGCAAGGACGGCCCGGCTACCACGGCCAAGCTCAAGGCGGAACTGCGCCAGGAGCTCACGCGCCTGTTCGCGTCGCAGAACAAAGCCCGGCCCGCCAAATGATCAGGCAAGCGATCAAGCTGATCAGCTCGGCGGCAGGCAAGCTGCTTACCCTGCTGCTGCGCTTTTACCAGCTGGCTATCAGTCCCATGCTGGGGCCGCGCTGCCGTTTCTATCCCAGCTGCTCGAACTACGCCCTGGAAGCCATCCGCGTCCATGGCGCCGGGCGCGGCGGCTGGCTGGCGGCGCGCCGCATCTGCCGCTGCCATCCCTGGAATGCGGGCGGGCTCGATCCCGTCCCAGCCAAGAATTCCTCGACCGCTTGCGGTTGCAACCACACCTGATAAATACCGTAATGGATATCAATAAACGTACCATTTTGTGGATCGTGTTCGCCGTCTCGCTGGTCATCCTGTGGAATAACTGGATGGTCTCGACCGGCAAGCCGTCGATGTTCTCGCCGGCGCCGCCTGCAGCCACCGCCGCCGCCGCCAAGTCCGGCGTGCCGGCCGCCGCCACCGCCGCTGCCACCGCGATTGCCGCCGCAGCCGCACCGGGCGCGCCCGGCGCCGCCGACGCCGCGCCGTTCAAGCGCGAAATCATCACCATCACCACCGACGTGGTGAAAGCCGACATCGACACGCTGGGTGGCGAGCTGGTGCGCCTGGAGCTGCTCAAGCACCACGACAAGATCGATGCCAAGAAGAACCAGGTGCTGTTCCAGAAGGGCGACAAGAACACCTACCTGGCGCAGACCGGCCTGGTGGGCGCAGCCAGCCTGCCTAACCACACCACCGGCTTCACCGCCAAGCCAGGCGTGCGCGCGCTGGCCGACGGCAACCAGGTGCAACTGGTGCTGGAAGCGGAGCAGGGCGGCGTCAAGCTGGTGAAGACCTTCACCTTCAAGCGCGGCGACTACACCATCGACCTGCGCCACGACGTCACCAACACCGGCGCCGCGCCGGTGGAGCCGCAGCTGTACCTGCAGCTGGTACACGACGGCAACAAGCCTGAAGGCGACACCTGGTTCAACAGCAGCTTCACCGGCCCAACCATGTACACCCCGGCCGACAAGTACAAGAAGCTGACCTTCGAAGGCATCGAAAAGCACGACACCAAGCAGAAGGAAAATACGGCCGTGAAGCTGGATCCGGGCCACCCCGAGAAAGCCGACAGCGGCTGGGTCGCCATTTCGCAGCACTTCTTTGTGTCCGCCTTCGTCCCGCAGGACAAGCTGGCGCGCGACATCTTCACCAAGAAGATCGCGCAGAACACCTACGCCATCGGCGTGCTGCAGCCGCTGGGCACGCTGGCGCCGGGCGCCACCATCTCCAACAACGCCAAGCTTTATTCCGGTCCGCAGGACGAGAAGGCGCTGGAAAAAGTCGCACCTGGCCTGGACCTGGTGAAGGACTACGGCATGCTGACCATCCTGGCCAAGCCGATGTACTGGGTCATGGAACAGCTGTACGCCATCCTGCACAACTGGGGCTGGACCATCATCGTCTTCACCATCCTGATCAAGCTGCTGTTCTTCCCGCTGTCGGCCGCCGGCTACCGCAGCATGGCGCGCATGAAGGTGGTCACGCCGAAGATGACCGCCATCCGCGAGCGCCACAAGGGCGATCCGCAGAAGATGAACCAGGCCATGATGGAGCTGTACAAGACCGAAAAAATCAATCCGCTGGGCGGCTGCCTGCCGATCCTGGTGCAGATGCCGGTCTTTATCGCCCTGTACTGGGTGCTGAACGCTTCGGTTGAAATGCGCGGCGCGCCGTGGGTGGGCTGGATCACCGACCTGACCCAGCCGGACCCATGGTTCATCCTGCCGGTGCTGTACGCGATCTCCATGTACATCACCACCAAGCTGAACCCGGCTCCAGCCGACCCGATGCAAGCGAAAATGATGCTGTGGATGCCGCTGGCGTTCTCGGTCATGTTCTTCTTCTTCCCGTCCGGCCTGGTGCTGTACTGGGTAGTGAACAACGTGCTGTCCATCGGCCAGCAGTGGGTCATCACGAAGAAATACGCGCCCGTCGAAGCCAAGTAATCCGGCCGGTTGTGCAAGCTGTACCCAAGGCCCGTGCCCAGCACGGGCCTTTTTTTACTAGAATAGCCCCATGAAACTCGACACTTCCCCCATCGCCGCCATCGCCACCGCTCCCGGCCGCGGCGGCATCGGCGTGGTACGCGCCTCCGGCAAGAACCTCAAAGGCCTGATCGAAGCCCTGTTCGGCGCCGCCACGTTGCAGCCGCGCCACGCCACCTACATCCCCTTCAAGCAGGCCGACGGCACCGGCATCGACCAGGGCATCGCCATCCACTTCAAGGGACCGAATTCCTACACCGGCGAGGACGTGCTCGAGCTGCAGGGCCACGGCGGCCCCGTGGTGCTGCAAATGTTGCTGGCGCGCGTGCTGGAAGCGGGCCAGGCCTTCGGCCTGCGCCTGGCCGAGCCGGGCGAATTCACCCGCCGCGCCTACCTGAACGACAAACTGGACCTGGCCCAGGCCGAAGCCGTGGCCGACCTGATCGACGCCTCCACCGAAGCGGCCGCCAAGTCCGCCTCGCAGTCGCTGTCCGGCGCCTTCTCCAGGACCATCCACGCGCTGGTCGAGCGCGTGACCAACCTGCGCATGCTGGTCGAGGCCACGCTGGACTTCCCGGAAGAGGAAATCGACTTCCTGGAAAAATCCGACGCGCGCGGCCAGCTCAGCGGCATCGTGGACGCGCTGGACACCGTGTTCCGCCAGGCCGCGCAAGGCGCGCTGCTGCGTGAAGGCCTGAACGTGGTGCTGGTGGGCCAGCCCAACGTGGGCAAGTCCTCGCTGCTGAACGCGCTGGCCGGCTCGGACGTGGCCATCGTCACGCCGATCGCCGGCACCACGCGCGACAAGGTCAGCGAAACCATCCAGATCGAAGGCATCCCGCTCAACATCATCGACACCGCCGGCATCCGCCGCAAGGACGAGGACGTGGACGTGGTCGAGCGCATCGGCATCGAGCGCACCTGGGGTGAAGTGGAAAAGGCCGACGTCATCCTGCACCTGCTGGACGCCGACCACGGCCCCTCGCGCGCGGACGAAGCCATCGTCGCCAACTTCCCGGCCGGCGTGCCGGTGCTGCGCATCTGGAACAAGATCGACCTGTCCGGCCACAAGCCCGCCGTGGACGCGATGGAAGACGCCACCCACGTCTACCTGTCGGCGCACGAGCACATCGGCATCGACCTGCTGCGCGCCGAGTTGCTGCGCATCGCCGGCTGGCAGCAGACCGGCGAATCGCTCTACCTGGCGCGCGAGCGCCATCTGATCGCGCTCAAGTCGGCCGGCAAGCACCTGGCCCTGGCCGGCGAGCACGCCGCCGTCAGCGACCAGTCGCTGGACCTGTTCGCCGAAGAGCTGCGCCTGGCCCAGGCCCAGCTCTCCAGCATCACCGGCGCCTTCTCCTCCGACGACCTGCTGGGCGTCATTTTCGGCCGCTTCTGTATCGGAAAATAACTTTCACGCTATCGTTCCAAGCCTTTCCATTTAAAAATTTTTCTTCACTCTGGGCACGCGAAATTTTTGTGATTTTACGTGCGCGAACGCACGTAAACCCGACAGTGGCGGCTCGGCAATCCTGCTATTATTGTTGCGCGCACTGCCTGAAAAGGCGGCAGGATCACCGGCTTGTTGATCCTGCTCATGCCGCAGAAATTGCGCGCAAGTATGCTGGTTGTACGCCGTAAAGTGTTGCCTGGAAAGGGGATGCCGTGGAATCGTTACAGAACCAACTGCCTGAGGAAGCGAGCGCCATGCCGCCCGCCGCGCCGCCTGTCTACACGCGGCAAACGCTGCCGCCGAAAGGCTCGTGCTGGTATTGCGAAAAACCGCTCGACAGCGTGCGCCGCTTCTGCGGCAAGGAATGCCACGACGCCTTCGACGAGGAAGCCGAATTTACGCGTTGAGCGCGGGATTGCACCGCGCCAGCGCCGCCAGCGCCGCTTCATAATCGAACTCGTGGGCCGCCGCGGCCACTTCCTGAAACACCGCTTCTCCCAGGCTGGCCGCCAGCATCGTGGCCGACTGCTCCAGCACATCGATCGCTTCACCATTCCCATCGTTCAGCAATTGCGCCAGACGCGCGACGAGCGCTTGCGCCTCCGCAGGCAGGGGCGTTTCCTCAGCTGATTGCGCAGCCGATTCCACTACCCCGGGTCCAGGGGCCAGGCTGCCGGCTGCGGTGCCTGCGGTGGCGCTGCCGTCCACGTGCGCGGCGATGGCGCGCAGCAGGCTGTCGAGCGCTGTTTGCAGCGTGTCCAGGCTGGCCTGGTGCGCCGCGCTGGACGCGAAACCGGACTCCGCGCCGGAAGGCGACAAGGCCGCTTCCGTCACGCCCGCCACGTGCTGCAGCTCCTGCGCACCAATCATGCCGGCCGCACCTTTCATGCTGTGCGCCTTGCGCTGGGCCGCTTCACGTTCACCCTGGGCCAGCAGCTGCTGCATCTGCGCCACGGCCATTTCGTAGTCTTTGCGGAAACGCAGCAGCACCTGCCGGTACAGGCCGGCGTCGTCCATCAGCCGTTCCAGGCCTTCGGCGGTGTTGAGAGTGTGCCGCGCTGTCATCGCACGCAGCAGCTTACTTGGTGGTGAACGACCAGCTGCGGTTGGCGGTCACGCCGTCCACCGTGCCGGTGAAGGTCACGTCGTAAGTGGTGGCCGCTTTCAGCACGCTGAGCGGAATGATGGCTGCGCCGGCCACCGGGGTTTCGCGGTCGGTGGCGCGTGTCAGCAGGCGCACCGGCAGGTCGGCGCCACCGCGCGGGCGCACGGTGAAGGTCTGCACGTTCACGGCGGCGGAAATGTCGCCCTGCACGCTGATCGGGTAGCCCACCTCGTTCTGGTTCGGCACCGGGTCCGGGGATTCGGTGTCGCTGAAGAAATTCAGCGGCACACGGGTCTGGTTTACCGCCGGGTAGACCACCAGCTTGCCGCGGCCCACGCCCGCGCCATAGCCGTTGGTGGTGGCGAAATCCGCTGTGAAATAAGTGTAGCCGTTGCCGGTGGCCGAGCCGGTGCCGGCTTCGCGGAACACCGGTTCCATGATCACGAAGCGGTGGTAGATGGCCGTGATCAGCTCTTCCGCGTGATAGAAGCCGGACGTCTCGGACGCCGCCGAAATCACCTCGCCGTACGCGTAGGCGCCCACCAGCGCATAGCCGGCGCTGGCCAGGCGGTCTTTCAGCGTTACGCCGGTGAAGCCGGGCAGGCCGGCGGTCTGGTCGTGAGTGACGGTGTTGTTCTGGCGCTGGTAGCTGGAATGCGCTTGCGCCGCCAGGTCGATGCGCGCGTTGCGCGCCAGTGCCGCCAGGCCGGCCTGCTGGCGCCGGTAATTGATCCAGTTGTAGCCATCCAGCGGAATGTCGCCGCTCAGCGTGGGCGCGCCCGGCTCGGCGGGCGTGTTGACGGTGGACGGCGTGGCAACGGCAGCGGTCGAGCCGCCTCCGCCGCCACCGCAGGCCGCCAGCAAGGCAGCCATGAATGCCGCAGTCAGCGCCGTGAGCGCGGTGGAAATCGGCGCGGAGCGGGGGGCTTTGCGGGCGGACGGGATATTCATGACAGCTCCTCTTGCAGAGTTTCAATTCTATGCGAAAACAAACTGTGCTGACGCCACAATCGCACCGCTCATGTTGAGCCAGATCAGATTATCGCCCCAGGCGGGGTAAAATAACTGCTTACTTCAAATGGCAATATTCCCCAGATGACACGAACCAAGCAGCGCCTGCGCCGCGCCAAATTTGCCCTGCCCAGCTTTGTCACCCTGCTGTCGATCGCCTGCGGTTTCGGCAGCATCGTCATTTCAGTGGACAACGCCTATATCGGCAGCGCGCACGATTACCAGATGGCCGCCGTGCTGCTGGTGCTGGCCGGGGTGTTCGACGCGCTGGACGGCTTCGTGGCGCGGGCCACCGGCACCAGCTCGGAATTCGGCGTGCAGCTCGATTCGATCGCGGACGTGATGAATTTCGGCTGTGCGCCGGCGGTGCTGCTATATTGCTATGGCTTCGTGCTGCTGGGCCACGAGCACAGCACCTTGCTGCGCACCGGCGGCATTGCCAGCTTCATCTTCGTCGCTTGCGGCGCGCTGCGCCTGGCGCGCTTCAATGTGAACGTGGGCCGCACCGATCCGCGCTATTTCGTCGGCATGCCGATCACGGCAGGCGCCGCTTGCGTGGCCTCGGTGGTGGTGGCGTGGCCGGAGCCGGCGCGCACGCTGGAGCACGCCGTGCTGATCGTGGTGCTGCTGTTCGCGGTGGGGGGACTGATGGTGTCCACCATCCGCTTCCCCAGCTCCAAGCAGAAGCGGAGCTGGGGCGCGCTGGTGGCGCTGCTGGTGTGCCTGGGCCTGATGCTGTGGCTCACCACGGCCTTCTTCGCGTTGTTCTTCGCGGTGTACGTGGCGTTCACGCTGGCCTTGAACCTGGCCTGGAAGTACGGCTGGACCGGCATAGCCCCGCCGCTCGTGTACGAAGACGAAACGGCGTAAGCCTTACGCCACCTCGTGCCCGCGCGCGGCGCGCAGGATCCCGAACCACTGCTGGCGGCTCAAGGCGAACTGCGTTGCCTGCACCGCCTCCTCGATTGCCGCGATGCGTCCCGAGCCGGTCAGCGGCACCGGGCTGCAGGGCAGCTGCATGATCCACGCAAACACCACCGATGCGAACGGGCGCTGAACCTCGTCCGCCACCTGCTGGATGGTGGCGCGCAGCCGCGCGCCGGCCGTGTCGCCGCCGCTGAACAGGCGTCCGCCGCCCAGCGGCGACCAGATCATCGGCGCCACGCCCAGATCCTGCAGGCCGTCGAAGGTTTCGTCGAACATCGGCGCCAGGTGCAGCGGCGAGAATTCAACCTGGTTCGTCGCCAGCCCAATGCGCCGGTTCAGCGCCTCGAACTGGTGGCGGCTGAAGTTGGACACGCCGAAATGCCGTACCTTGCCCTCGCCGCGCAAGCGCGTGAAGGTGGCGGCCATCGCATCGAAGTCCATCAGCGGGTCCGGGCGGTGGATCAGCAGCAGGTCCAGGTAATCGGTGCGCAGCTGGCGCAGCGAGTTCTCCACCGAGGCGGTGATGTGCGCCGCCGTGGTGTCGTAATGCTGGATGGTGTGTTCGGGGCGGTTCGGCGAGAGCAGCTTGATGCCGCACTTGCTCACGATCTGCATCCGCTCGCGCAGCGCCGGCTTTAAGGCCAGCGCTTCGCCGAACAGCGCTTCCACGCCGTAGCCGCCGTAGATGTCGGCATGGTCGAAGCTGGATACGCCCAGCTCCAGGCACTGCTCGATGAAGGCCAGGCGCTGCTGCGGCGCCATGTCCCACTCGGTCATGCGCCACATGCCCGCAACAATGCGGGACAGTTGCAGTCCGCCGGCCTGGTTCGCCATTATTTCAGCCACAGGCGCACGGAGTCCCATGCGCGGCCGAAGATGGACGCCTGCGGCACACCTTCCAGCGCCACCACCGGCAGTTCCAGCAGCGGCTTGCCGTCCACCATCATCTTCAGCGAACCGACGCGGGTGTTTTCAGCCAACGGCGCCACCAGCGGGTCCTTGCGTTCCAGCACAGGCTTCATCTTGCCGGCCACGCCTTTCGGCACCGTTACCAGCACGTCGTGCGAGAAGCCGATCTTGACCTTGTTGGACGAGCCTTTCCAGATTTCCGGCGTATCGATGGCTTGCCCCTTGCTGTACAGGCGTACCGTATCGAAATTCTGGAAGCCCCAGTTCAGCAGCTTCTGGCTTTCGGCCGTGCGCGCGCCGTCGGAGGCGGTGCCCAGCACCACGGAAATCAGGCGGCGCTCGCCGAAGTTGCCGTTCGGGCGGCGCGCCGACGCGATCATGCAGTAGCCGGCCGCTTCGGTGTGGCCGGTTTTCATGCCGTCCACGGTCGGGTCCAGCCACAGCAGGCGGTTGCGGTTCGGCTGCGTAATCTTGTTGTAGGTGAAGCTTTTCACCGAGTCGATCTTGTAGAACTCGGGGTAGTCGGCGATCACGCGCTTGGCCAGCACGGACAAGTCTTGCGCGGTGGAATAGTTTTCCGGGCTGGGCAGGCCGTGCGGGTTGGCGAAGCGGGTCTGGGTCAGGCCCATGCGCTGCGCTTCGCGGTTCATCAGCGTGACGAAAGTGCCTTCGTCGCCGGCCACGGCTTCGGCCAGCGCCACGGCAGCGTCGTTGCCCGACTGCACCATCAGGCCGTGCAGCAGGTCGTTGATGGTGACGGGCACGGCCGGGTCGATGAACATCTTCGAACTGCTCGAGTCCACTTTCCAGGCGCGTACCGATACGTTGACTTTCTGGTTGATGTCGATCTTCTTGTCGCGCAGGGCCTGGAAGGTCAGGTAAGCGGTCATGATCTTGGTCAGCGAAGCCGGCTCGATGCGCATGTTCGGGTCTTGCGACGCGATAATCTGGCCGCTGGTCATGTCCAGCAGCAACCAGGATTTGGCGGCGATGGTGGGAGCAGGCAGGGTTTGCGCGACGGCGGAGGTGATGAACAGCACGCTGGTTGCGAGTGCCGCGAGGTATTTTTTCATGTGTCTTGATGCAGTGTATGCAGTGGGTGTAAAAACGGGTGCGGGAGATTATAGGGCCTTAAGCTGCCTCGTCGGCGCCCTTCTGGCCGGAATGCCACAGCGCCGAGACCCAGGTCTTGATATGGCCCAGCTTGCGGTGGAAGAAATGGTCGGCGCCGGGGATCACCAGCACCGGGATGTCCTGCGGGCGCGCCCAGTCGAAGACGTCCTGCACCGGAATGGTGTCGTCGTTCTCGCCGTGGATCAGGATGGTGTCGGCGGGAACTTCCGCCAGCTCCCATTTTTTGGCAGCCGTACCCACCAGTACCAGCCGCTCGGCAGGCGTGCCGGCCTCGGCCAGGCGCTTGGCCAGCTGCGACTGCACATAGGTGCCGAAGGAAAAGCCGCTCAGCGCCACCGGCAAGCCGGGAAATTTGGCTGTCATGTGCTGGTACAGCAAGCCCATGTCGTCGGTTTCGCCGTGGCCGCGGTCGTGCACGCCCTCCGAGGCGCCCACGCCGCGGAAGTTGATGCGCGCCACCACGTAGCCCAGGCCGACGAAGGTGCGCATCAGCGTCACCGCCACCTTGTTGTCCATGGTGCCGCCGTACAGCGGGTGTGGGTGCGCTACCAGGGCGATGCCGCGCGGCGCGGCGTCGCCGCCCGGCATGTCGATCAGGCCTTCCATCAGCCCGGCGCCGCCGGGCAGCGTGAATTTTTCCGAGTTCTTGTTCATCATATCTTCAGGCGCTCCACCACTTTGCCGCCAACCAGGTGGCTGTCCACAATCTCGTCGATATCCGTGGTGTCCACGTAGGTGTACCAGGTGCCTTCCGGATAAACCACCATCACCGGGCCTTCTTCGCAGCGGTCCATGCAGCCGGCCTGGTTGATGCGCACCTTGCCGTGGCCGTTGATGCCCAGCTCCTTGCAGCGTTTTTTCGCGTGTTTTTGCGCCACTTCGGCGCCGTGGTCGCCGCAGCTGTTGCGGCCGTCGTCCCGTTTGTTCATGCAGAAGAACACGTGACGTTCAAAATAGGGTTTGTTGTCGCTCATGGTAAGGCCTCGCTTGTCGTTTCAGGCGTAATCATACCCGCCCTGCGCCGGGGCGGGTTTACGGACGGTTCAGCTTGTGGGACGGCAGCAGCAGGAACCATAGCGCGAAGAAGGGCCACAGCAGCGACAGGAATTGCGCGGCGCCGTTGAAGTTGAGGAACTTGCCCTGCACCCAGCCTTGCAGGGTGGACACAAAATACGGGTTGACCGGCGTGGTGTTGACGATGAGCAGGCTGAGCAGCAAGGTCAGCGCGGCCAGGCGGCGCTGGGCCAGCTGCGGCGCGAAGGCCAGGCCGGCCAGCATGATGGCGCCGATCAGGAAGCCGCCCTGCGCGCCGGGCGTAATCCACACGAAGGCATTCTCCGGCGAGAACAGCAGCGCCGTCGCCAGCGACTTCACCACCACGGCCGAACCGGCCAGGCCGATCAGCAGGACGGCGCGCGGCGCGTGCTTGCGCATCAGGCACAGCAAGGTCAGGCCGGCGCCCACCATGCCGCAGGCGGTGATGATGGTTTCGGACAGCCAGTACTGTTCCACCGTCAGCTCCACGCCGGGGCGCAGCAGCGCCACCAGGTCGACATTCATGTCCAGCAGGCTGGACAGCCAGTCGGACAGGATGGGCAGCAGCTGGCCGTGACCGAACAGGAAACCCTGCGGATAGATCTGCGCCAGCGGCCACAGCGCCATCAGCACCAGGCCCTGGCTGGTGTGCTGCACGAACCAGCGCTGGCGCAGGCGGTACAGATGGCTGCCGTCCAGCAGCTTGGTCACCGTGAGCGTGCCGAACAGCGCGCCCATGGCGGCGCCGGCGGCATTGGTGTAGAAGTCCAGGTTGGACGACACGCGGCTGGGCAAATAGGTCTGCACCGCCTCCATGATGCCGGACACCAGCACGCCGCATACGGCCGCCACCAGGAAGGCCGCCACGCCCCGCACGCGCGGATACAGCGCGTACACCACCAGCGCGCCGAAGGGCATATAGCCGACCACGTTGATGATGGCGTCGAACTTGGTCCAGTAGCGCGGCATGGCCGTGTGTTCGAGGAAGATCAGCGGCGACAGGCCCTGGTTCAGCCAGCCCGAGAAGGGGAACCAGCTGGCGTACACGATCAGCAGCAGATAGGCCAGCAGCGTCGCGCGCGCCACCGGCGACGGCATGCGCGGCTGGACTGTTGTTTCTGTCACGCTCACGGCTTGGGGCTCACGATGCAATGCTCACAGTCCCAGGCTCACGGCCGCGCTGCCTGGGCCGAAGGTTGCGGCAGCGCCGCCAGCCATGCCAGGATGTCGGCCGCGATGGCGTCGGACGATGCGGCCAGCGCGCGCGCGCCGCCGGCGGCGTCGGCGCTTGGGGCTTCGGTGCTGCGCGTGAAGGTCTTCTGGTCCACCAGCTTGTGGTTGCGGAACAGCGAAGCGCGCAGCGACACCTGGCCGCTGCTGCTGGTCAGGCTGGCGAAGTTTTGCGAGAAATCGTCCGCTTCCAGGCGCAGCACCGGCATGCCGACGGCGGCGTCGGTGGTGGCCAGCACTTTCACGCCGGCCTGCGCCAGGCGCGCGCGCAGGCGCTGCGTGAGCAGCTGCAGCGGCGTAACGCTCCACGCGTTCTGCGCGTAGGGGCGGGCCTGCTGCGCGTCCGCATACAGCAGGCGGTAGTACATGCGGTTGCTGTCGAGCGAGGCAGGGCCGTTGACGTCCGCCACCACCAGGGCGGGGATGGCTGCGGCCGGGACCGGGGCCGGCGCCGCTCCTGCGGCGGCAGGGAGCGGCCCGAAGTCGTAGACCGTGTTGCCGGCGTTCTTGGTGGCGCAGCCGGAGGCGAGGAACGCCAGTGCAACGGCGGCGGTGACGGCGAGGTTGGGTTTCATGGGACTCCTTCTTCTTATTTGGCGGCGGGCGCCGGCGGGCTGAAGCCGGCTTCGCCCGGCCCCGGCGTGCCGTCCGGCGCGCCGAACAGAATGCTTTGCGGCCTGTCGTTCAGGGTGTTCATGGTGCGGCGCACGGCGCGCATCGAGGAACGCGTTTCGTCGGTCAGCGCGTTAATGTTCGGCAGCGTCTCCAGTTCCACGCCGCCGGCCACCGTCTCCAGCGACAGTCCAACGCGGTCCACGGTGCTGTTCAGGCGCGAGATGGCGCCGTCCGGTCCCTGCAGGCTGGCCGACAGCTTGGTGGCGTCGTCCGCCAGCCGGTTCACGGCCGCCAGGCTGCCTTCGGCCTGCTGCACCAGCTTGGGCAGCTTGTCGAAGGTGGGGCCAAGCTGCGCGGGCAGGGCGCGGTATTCGCGCGCGGTCTCGCTCACGTCGGTGAAGGCGCCCAGGATGGCTTTCTGGTTGTCGGGGCTGAGCAGGGTACTCAGATCGTCCGTCACCTTCTCCGCCTTGGACAGGATGGCCTTGCCGCGCTTCTCCAGCTGGTCGAACAGGCCGGGCTGCAGCGGAATGCGGGTCGGGTTGGCCTGGCTGGTTTGCAGGCGCGGCGAGCCCACCGATTCATCGTCCAGCTGGATGTAGGCTATGCCGGTCACGCCCTGGTAGCCCAGCGTGGCAAAGGTGGTCTTGGTGATCGGCGTTTCCGGATCTATGCTCAGGTGCACCAGGATCTGTCCCGCCACCTTGGCATCGAAATCGATGGCGTCCACCTTGCCCACTTCCAGGCCGCGGTAGCGCACCGCCGCCTGCGGGTTCAGGCCGGGCACCGACAGTGTGGTGGCGATCAGGTAGGGATTGCGCTCCACGCGGTCGCGGTTGAACCAGACGCCGAACAGCACCGCCGCGATCAGCAGCGATATCGTGAAGAAGCCCGTCATTAATGCGTGCGATCTGTTTTCCATGCCTACTCCTTGTTGTTGCTGTCATCGAGCGCTTCCAGCGCGCGTTTGCCGCGGTCGCCGAGGAAGAACTCCTTGATGAAGGGATGATCCACCTTGATCACTTCGCGCGTCGGTGCGATGGCGATCACATGCTTTTCCGCCAGCACGGCGATGCGGGTGGACAGGGCGAACAGCGTGTCCAGGTCGTGCGTCACCATCACCACTGTCAGCCCCAGTTCGCGGTGCAGCGACTTGATCAGCTTGACGAAGCTCTCCGAGCGGTCCGGGTCCAGGCCTGCGGTCGGCTCGTCCAGGAACAGCAGCTTCGGCTCCAGCACCAGCGCGCGCGCCAGCGCCACCCGCTTGATCATGCCGCCGGACAGGTCGGACGGCATCTTGTTGGCGTGCTCGGGGCCCAGGTCCACCATGTTCATCTTCAGCAGCACGGCGTCGCGTATCAAGTCCTGCGGCAGCACGCGCAGCTCGCGCATCGGCTGCGCGATGTTCTCGAACACCGTCAGCGCCGAATACAGCGCGCCCTGCTGGAACAGCATGCCCCAGTGGTTGCGCAGCTGCTGCAGGTGCTCCGCGTTGGCCTCGCTGATGTCCTCGCCGAAAATGCGCACGCAGCCCTTGCTGGGGCGCTCCAGGCCCAGCATCTGGCGCAGCAGCACGGTCTTGCCGGTGCCCGAGCCGCCCACGATGGACAGGATCTCGCCCTGCTCGATTTCCAGGTTCAGGTCCTGGTGCACCACGGTGCGGCCGAATTTGGTCTGCAGGTTGGTGATCTGCACCACCGGCACGCTGCCGTCCAGCGTCAGCTTGCCTTCGCCTTCGGGGCAGCCGCAATTCTCCTCGGGAGCCTGGGTTGGGGCGGGAGTCTGGTCCATCAGTAGCCCACCCCGTTGAAGACGATGGCGAACACCGCGTCCGCCAGGATCACCACCGTAATCGCCGTCACCACCGAAGTGGTGGTGCCGCGTCCCAGGCTCTCCGTGTTCGGCTGGATGCGCAGGCCGAAGTGGCAGGACACCAGCGCAATCAACACGCCGAACACCACGCCCTTGAGCAGGCCGATCAGGTAATTCGCCAGCGGCACCGCGTCCGGCAGCTTCTGGATGAAGTAGCGCGCCGACAGGTTCAACTCCACCTTGGCCGACACCATGCCGCCGATCAGCGCCATGGTGTCGGTCCAGATCACCAGCAGCGGCATGGAAATGGCTAGCGCTATCACCTTCGGCAGGATCAGGCGGAAGCCGTGCGAAATGCCCATCACCAGCATCGCGTCCAGTTCTTCGGTCACCCGCATCACGCCCAGCTGCGCGGTGATCGATGAGCCGGAGCGGCCGGCCACCAGGATCGCCGCCAGCAGCGGTCCCAGTTCGCGGATCACGCTCATGCCGAGCAGGTTGACCAGGTAGATGTCGCCGCCGAACGTGCGCAGTTGCTGCGCCGACAGGAAGGACAGCACCACGCCGATCAGGAAGCCCACCAGCGCGGTGATGCCCAGCGCCTGGAAGCCGGCGTGGTAGACGTTGGCGGAAATTTCGCGCCAGGGGCCGCGCATGGGGTTGCGCAGGAAGCGCCAGGCGTCCTGCGTCACCTGGCCGATCAGCCGCACGAAGCCGGCCAGGTGCTCGCCGAAGCCCATGATGGCGAAGCCCAGCTTCATCACCGACGTGAGGCGGTGCTTGCGCTCGTGCTTGAGTTCCAGCGTGCCGGTCGATTCGAGGCGCTTGAAGAATTCTTCGTGCTCGGGCGCC
Source organism: Massilia sp. Root351 (assembly GCF_001425045.1). Taxonomy (GTDB): domain Bacteria; phylum Pseudomonadota; class Gammaproteobacteria; order Burkholderiales; family Burkholderiaceae_D; genus Rugamonas. The sequence continues at coordinate 33,234 of NZ_LMDJ01000011.1, forward strand.
ATTTGCAGGGATGCTGGCCGGGTCTTGCCCCAGGCATTCCATAAAAGCTGGGCGCCGATGTGATCCATCGCCTCGATCGCGCGCAAATCCCACTGCGGGGTCTTGCCCTTGAGCTGTTTCAGCGTGGCCGTGATGGCGCGCATGGGCTGGCGGTGGGCCAGCGCATGGACTTGCCAGGTGCCGCTGGCCGTGACCGTAGCCCCCGGCGCGCTGCCGGAGCTGATGGAGAGGGTGGGCACGGGGTTAGTTGGCATGGCTCAAGTGTAAGTGACTTTCTACTACGGCGCCACCCGGTACGGCGGCGGTTCCGGCGGGTTACGCCTGCGGCGATCCCGCCCTCCCGGACACACGGGAGGGGGCGGGCTGGCGGGGCGCGCCGAGCGCAGCGTAAGCTGCCACTGTCAAGCGGCCAGGTGGCGTGCCTGCCGCTGCGGCGCCGGATGGTGTGCATGGGCGTGGGGTTGCGCCGCCGGCTTCCCTTTCGGCGCAAAATCCCCCGCCAGCAATTGCGCCGCGGCCTCCGCGTCCATGCCCGTGTGCACCAGCCAGCGCTGCACCATGGCCGCCAGCCGGTCCAGCGCGATGCGGTGCGTGGCGTCGGTGTTCGCGTACAGCCAGTCCGAGAATGCCATGAAATTCTGGAACGGCGATACTCCCAAAAGAGTCGGTAAGGTATGGGTAAAGCGCCCCGAATTGGCCACCAGGTCCCAATAGCGCGCGAAACGCACCAGCCGCTGCATGGTCTGGAAATCGATATGTTTGTTTGCCAGGATGGTGTACGGCGGATGCGGATCGAACACCAGTCCGAACGGCTCCGTGTGCCGGATGATGGGCGTGCCGCGCAAGCGCTTCAGGATGCCGAACTGGATCTCGTGCGGCCCCAGCGCCCACAGCTTGTTGAAGCCCTCGGCGAAACTCTCCACGGTTTCCCCCGGCAGGCCGGCGATCAGGTCCACGTGCATGTGCGCCGCCGAATGGTCGCACAGCCAGCGGATATTGTCGGCCGCTTTCTGGTTGTCCTGCTTGCGGCTCACCAGCGCCTGCACCTCCGGATTGAAGCTCTGGATGCCGATCTCGAACTGCAGCGCGCCGTGCGGGAACTTGGCAATACCCTCCTTCAGCGCGTCCGGCAGGTGGTCCGGCACCAGTTCGAAGTGGGCGTAGACCGGATCGTCGGGGTTCGCCTCCAGCTTGTCCAGGAAGAACTGCATGATCTTCAGGCTGGTCTTGATATTCAGGTTGAAGGTGCGGTCCACGAACTTGAACAGCCGCGCGCCGCGTGCATGCAGCCCCTCCATCTCTGCCAGGAAGGTATCGATATTGAACGGCCAGGCCGTCTTGTCCAGCGCCGACAGGCAGAATTCGCACTTGAACGGGCAGCCGCGCGAAGCTTCCACGTAGATGGTGCGGTTCTTGATATCGTCATCCGAATACAGTGAATAGGGCAGTTTGAGTTCCGCCATCGGTGGCTGGTGGCCGGCGTGCACCTTCATGATGGGCTTGGGGCCATTCAGGACCTCGCTGCACACCTTGGGGAAAGTCACGTCGCCCCAGCCGGTGATCACATAGTCCGCCAGCCGTACGATGTCCTGCTCGTTCGTCTCGTACGATACTTCCGGCCCGCCCAGCACCACCACCACCTCCGGCGCCACGCGCTTCAGCATGCCCACGACCTTGTTGGTCTCTTCGACGTTCCATATATAGATGCCGAAACCGACAATGCGCGGCTTGTGCGCCAGGATGCGCTCCACAATCTCGGTGGTCTTGGCGCCGATGACGAACTCCTGGATCCTGGTCTGCTCCTGCAGCTCCCCCATGTTCGCAAGCAGGTAGCGCAAGCCCAGGGAAGCATGGGTGTAACGCGCATTGAGGGTGGAGAGCAGGATAGTCATGGGAACGGGCGAAGAATAGGACGGCAAAGGAGGCATTTTACCCTTGCCAAGCCGCGGCGGCTTCTATATAGTTCTGCCTCCCGACGCGCTGCATGCAAATGCGAGTTGCGCAGGGTAGAAATCAGGGGTTGACGAGCTGCACGAAACACCGCATAATCTCGCCTCTCTGCTGCTGAACAAAACGCTTCAGCAAGTAACGCAGAATTCTTTAAAAATTAACAGTCGATAAGTGTGGGCGTTTGATGATGATGCCGGAGG
>NZ_LMDJ01000012.1 GCF_001425045.1 Massilia sp. Root351
CGCCTGAGCCGGATGATTGCGCCTGAGCCGGATGATTGCGCAACTGCCGGAACAGGCCTGGGAGCAAATCGTCAAGGCCAAGCGCTACGACGCCCTGTTTGAACTGGCGCCTGGCCAAACGGGTGCGCAGCCATGATGAACCTGCAAGACATCACCAAAAAACTCTCGGACGCGACAACGGCACTGGCCAAGGCCGACAACGACCTGAAGCTGGAAATCGCCGGCGCCGCTGCCGATGCGGCGGGGCTGGTCGATCCCACGCCGGCTTCCGACATCGTCGGCGCCGGCATCTCGATCGCGCGCGGCGACTACTGGGGCGCAGCGCTCAGCACCGTCAGCATGGTGCCCTATTTGGGCGACGCGCTGGCCAAGCCCGCCAAAGCCGTCCGCGCCACCAAGGCCATCATGGGCCTGGAGAAAAAAGTCGCCGCGCTGACGCAAACCGTATCGTCGGCGCCGGCATCTCGATCGCGCGCGGCGACTACTGGGGCGCAGCGCTCAGCACCGTCAGCATGGTGCCCTATTTGGGCGACGCGCTGGCCAAACCCGCCAAAGCCGTGCGCGCCACCAAGGCCATCATGGGCCTGGAGAAAAAAGTCGCCGCACTGACGCAAACCGTCGCCGACCTGACGAAAGCAAAAAAACAAGCCGAAGCAGCCGAAGTGGCGGCCAAGGAAGCTAAAATTGCGAAAGAGGCTGAGGCGGCGAAGGATGCCGCCGCAAAGCAAGAAAAGTCGGCAGCAAAGAAAGATCCAGACTGTGAAAATTGCAAAGAGCCATCATCAAGCAAGCCAGCAACTAAGGTTGAGATAAGAAACGGTTACGAGTATACGCTGGATGAGGCAGGACGCGTTGGTAGAATAAAGGGTAAGCTGAAGAGTAACCCGGCGCAATCTCGTAATACCCAAGCGCAATTAAAAGCGGGGGGGGGAACTGATAGGCTCAAAACCGATGAGGGCGGCCACTTTATCGGAAGACGCTTCGATGGCCCGACGGATGAACTAAATCACTTCGCTCAGGACATGAACTTGAATCGGAGTGCTTACAAGGTCATGGAAAACGAATGGGACCGAGCTTTAAAAGCTGGAAAAGAAGTAATTGTAGACATAAAACCAAAGTATGTCGGCGACTCGCTCAGACCCTCGACACTTAGAATTAACTACTCAATCGATGGCGTTCCCAGTCAAGCCAACTTCAGGAACGTACGCGGTGGAAAATAGAAAGATTGAAAATGAATCAGACAATGTCAGAAGAATTTTATCAAAAAATAGGGTCCGAAGCCCTGAGTTGGGTTGAAGACTATGGCGGAAAAATGTTGGTATACGCTGAGCTGGACGATGGATTCATTGCGGCATCAATGGTCTATGAAAGCAAAACGCCTGGAGAGGCGACGTTCAAGTTCTGTCCATCAGAGCTGCAGGATGTCATAACCTCCTTCTGGGAAAACTGGAATAAAACAGCAGGGAACAAGACGTGGAAAGTGTTAATCTATTTGATTAACTCTGACGATTTTTCGATAGATTTAATTTATCCCGATCAGATCGACCCAAATGAAACTGCGACAGATCGGCGTACTAGAATATTCAAGAGCCATTTCCCGTCGTCGCGCATAGATTACTCGGATCCCGAGCTAGATGATGACAATTAAATAGCAGCCCTCGAAATCGCCCAGTTCACGATTCAGAGAGCCATTATTCGCCGTTTTTGAATAGTTAATCGTCGTTTTAATAGGGGCCAAGGCTCAGCGTAGGCATACCGCAACGCGTACAGCACGCCGGAACTCAACGGCCACCGCGGTCGGCCTGACCGACGCCGTCTCCACCACCACGCGCGACCGCCAAGTGCGCGTGCAATTCGCCTGGCAGCGCGGCGAAGGCGCCAACGCCGGCGGCATCGCCCACAACACCGACGCCAAGGGCAGCGCCCCCGGCGACGAGCGCGCCGGCACTTGGGTGCGCGTGGCCGAAGCGCTGGCGGGCCCCAACTGGGGCACCCAGTTCACGCCGCGCATCGGCACCGAAGTGCTGGTCGACTTCATCGAAGGCGACATGGACCGCCCGGTGGTGGTGGCCCAGCTCTACACCGGCAGCGACGCCCCGCCCTTCGCGGCGGGCGTGGACGCGGGCGTGAACCACGCCGGCACCATCTCCGGCATCCACAGCCAGAACTTCGACCGCAGCGGCTACGGCCAATGGCAGCTCGACGACACCCCCGGCCAGGTGCGCACGCGCCTGGCCAGCAGCAGCGCCGCCACCCAGCTCAACCTGGTTCGACCGCAGCGGCTACGGCCAATGGCAGCTCGACGACACCCCCGGCCAGGTGCGCACGCGCCTGGCCAGCAGCAGCGCCGCCACCCAGCTCAACCTCGGCTACCTGATCCAGCAGGCGCCCGGCTCCGCCCAGCGCGGCAGCTACCGCGGCGCAGGCTTCGAACTGCGCACCGACGCCTGGGCCGTGGTGCGCGGCGCCGAAGGCGTGCTGCTCACCACCAGCGCGCGCAACGCGCAAGGCAGCGGCATCGCCTCCACCCAGATGGACAGCGCCGAATCCCTGGCGCAGCTGAAGGCCGCCGAGGAACTGGCCAAACAGCTGGGCGACGCCGCCACCGCGCAACAGGCGCTGACCAGCAAGGACGCCGCCGCCGCGCACAAGGACTTCATCACCCAGGTCGATCCCCAGCAAAGCGGCAAGCACGCCGGCGCCGTCAACGGCCAGCAGGCGGTCAAGGCGCAAGCCGGATCGCGCGAGGCCGACAGCGCCAAGCCGGTGGAAAAGTTCGGCACCCCGCTGGTGCTGATGGACGCCCCGGCCAGCATCAACTGGGCCACGCCCGCCTCCACCGTGCTGTTCGCCAAGCCGGTGGAAAAGTTCGGCACCCCGCTGGTGCTGATGGACGCCCCGGCCAGCATCAACTGGGCCACGCCCGCCTCCACCGTGCTGTTCGCCGGCAAGCAGCTGCAATGGACCACGCAGGGAGATTTGCACCTGGCGGCCGCGCACACCGTGTCCTCCGTGGCCGGCAACGCGGCCGGCTTCTTCAGCCACGCCGGCGGCATCCAGGCCTTCGCCGGCAACGGCCCCGTGTCGCTGCAGGCGCATACCGGCGAGCTGGAGATCCTGGCGCCACCGTGTCCTCCGTGGCCGGCAACGCGGCCGGCTTCTTCAGCCACGCCGGCGGCATCCAGGCCTTCGCCGGCAACGGCCCCGTGTCGCTGCAGGCGCACACCGGCGAGCTGGAGATCCTGGCGGACAAAGAGATCACTGTCATCTCCGTCAACGACAGCATCGAGATCAAGGCCAGCAAGAAGATCGTGCTGCAGGCAGGCCAGGTTAGCACCAAGGCCCGGCTCTAGCCGGGCCCGTGCGGCGCGTCACCTTTGCGGGCCTCTACCAAAAGGCATAGCCCAAAATTTTTGCTTGCCCCCGCAGCGCTGGGCTGGCTAAATTGCGGCCATGGAAATACACATTACTCGACTTGTCCTGCGCGCCGTGCTGTCGTTCATGATGCTGGCCGCAGCACCGGCGGCACTGGCGCTTGACCCCGCCGTCCCCATCGCCGCCTACCACCACGACATCTGGACCAGCCGCGAAGGCGCGCCGCGCGAGGTGGACACCATGGCGCAGACCGCCGACGGCTGGCTATGGCTGGGCACGGTCACCGGCTTGCACCGCTTCGACGGCGTGCATTTCGAGGCCTTCAAGCCCGCCGCCGGCGAGGGCCTGCTGGGCAAGCGCATCACCTCGCTCACCGCGCAGCCCAACGGCGACCTGTGGATAGGCTACACGTTCGGTGGCCTGAGCCGCCTGCGCAACGGCCGCCTTCAGCATTTCGCCTCCGGTCCCGGCAACCCCATCGGCGCCACCTACAACCTGGTGGTGGAGTCGGACGACAGCATCTGGGTCGCCTCCACCACCGGCCTGATGCGCTACAGTGGCGGCCGCTGGGAGAAGATAGGCACGGACTGGGACTATCCGGCCACGCGCGCGGAATTCGTCCACCTGGACCAGCACGGCCGGCTGTGGGCGGCCGACAACAAGGCGCTGTATCTGCTGGACCGCGCCACGCGCAAGTTCCGTCCCACCGGCCACACGGTCACGAGCCCGCTGATCACCGAGTCGCCCGACGGCCGCACATGGCTGATCGGGAAGGAAAGCATGACGCCGCTGCCGCTGCCGCCCGGCCAGCTCGTGCCGCGCTCGCCATGGTTCAACCGCTCGGCCGCCCATTCCGGCATGTTTGACCGGCATGGCAATTTCTGGACCGGCAATTGCCCCAACGGCCTGTGCCGCATGCTGCCTGCCACTTGGCAGCAACGGGCGCAACAACCGGGCGGCACCTTCGCCCGCGGCGCCATCGACGACAAGCTGGACCAGCCTTGGCAGATGGCCAGCCTGAACGTCCATTCCATGCTGGAAGACCGCGAGGGCAATATCTGGGTGGGTACGCCGGCTGGCCTGGAGCGGCTGCGCCAGAACAAGCTCTCGACAGTGCAGTTCCCGCCCGCTGCCGGGCGCCTGTCGCTTGCGCAAGAGGCGGACGGCGCCACTTGGGCCGCCTCCTCCGACGTGGCCACGCTGTGGCGCATTGACGCCAACGGCCAGGCAGTGCAGCAGGAACCCGGTCAGGCCGTGTACGCGGTAGGCAAGGGCCGCGACGGTTCCGTGCTGATCGGCGGCGCCGAGCACATCGAACGGCGCAAGAACGGTGTAGTCGAGTCCTGGCCGCTGCCGCCGCTGCGGGAGGGCGAAAATCCCAAGAACTTCGTGCTCCTGCTGGCGGACGACGCCACCGGCACCTGGGTCGGCATCGGCGGCCGGGGGCTGTACCGCCGGGAAGGCGGGCAATGGCTGCCGCCCGACCAGCACAAAGGCTTGCGCGCGCCACTCTTTGCCGCCGTGGACGGCAAGGGCAACACCTGGTTCGGCTTCCGCAACAACAAGCTGCTGTACCACGACCACGGCAAGCTCACCGAATACGGGCCGGCGCAGGGCATCGATTTGGGCGCCGTCACCTTCGTGGACGTCCAAAAGGAGCTGGTGATCGCGGGCGACAACGGTATGGCCGTCCTGCACGAAGGGAAGTTCGTGCGCCTGGCCACGGCCGACCCGGAACTGCTGTCCAATGTGTCCGGCATGGTGGTCACGCCGGATGGCGACCGCTGGATCAACACCAGCAAGGGCCTGCTGCACGCCACCGCCACCGACTGGCAACGCAGCGCCGGCGATCCGGACACGCCGCTGCGCCACGAGCTGTGGGACAGTTCAGACGGTTATCCCGGCGCGGCGGACATCATCGTGCGCCTGCCGTCGGCGCTTGCGGGCAGCGGCGGCAGGTTGTGGTTCGTGGGGACCGGCGGCATCGCCTGGTTTGACCCGTCCCGCCTGCAGCGCAACACCAGCACGCCGGCCGTGCAAATTACCGGCATGCATAGCGACGGCGTACACCACCCGCTCGCTGCCGGCGTGCGGCTGGCGCCCGGCACCGCCAAGCTGCAAATCGACTACACCGCCCTCGCCTACACCATGCCCGAACGCGTGCGCTTCCGCTATCGCCTTGACGGCGTGGACCAGGACTGGCAGGACGCCGGCACGCGCCGCACCGCCTACTACACCAATCTCGGGCCGGGACGCTACCGCTTCACTGTGGAGGCGGTGAACGAAGACGGCGCGTCCAGCGGGCCGCACAGCGGCGAGCCGTTCGAGATTGCGCCGCGCTTCACGCAGACCATCTGGTTCGCAGGCCTGTGCGTGCTGGCCGCAGCGGCACTGGCGTACGCCCTGTACCAGATGCGGCTGCGCCAGCTCACGCGCCAGTTCCGCGAGCGCCTGCACGAACGGCTGGTGGAACGCGAGCGCATCGCGCGCGCGCTGCATGACACTTTCCTGCAAAGCCTGCACGGGCTGATCCTGCATTTCCAGGCGGTGGCGAACCGCCTGCCGCCCGGCAGCGACACGCGGCTGCTGATGGATAAGACGCTTACCCAGGCCGACCAAGTCCTCATCGAAGGGCGCGACCAGGTAATGGATCTGCGCGTCACGCCCGGCGGCAGCCTGGCCCAGGCGCTCAAGGACGCGGGCGCGGCCATGGCGGCCAACGGCGGCTGCCTGGACGGCGGCGACGGCGACTTCGCGCTGGCCGTCAACGTGGAGGGCAAGGAATGCACGCTGGCGCCGGAGATGCACGACGAGGTATACGCCATCGCGCGCGAAGCCATGAGCAACGCCTGCCGCCACGCCGGCGCCAGCCTGCTGCAGGTGGAACTGGGCTATGGGCCGCGTGAATTCAGGCTGGCCGTGCGCGACAACGGCAAAGGGCTGGACGACGCCACCAAGACGAACGGCAGGCCGGGCCATTGGGGCTTGACCGGCATGCGCGAGCGCGCCGAGCGCATCGGCGCGCGCATCGACATCAGCGATTGCGCCGGCGGCGGCGTGCAGGTGCTGGTGACGGTGGCAGCGTCGCAGGCTTACGCGCGGCGCTAGCCGCACATCATGTCGCGGCTGTCGGCATACAGCTTGGCCAGCCACGCCGACACCGCCTTGAAGCGCGCGATGGAGCCGGCGTCGCGGTGGCTCAGCAGCCACAGCTCGCGCTGTACTTCCGGCTGCCCGCCCAGCCTGCGCAGGCCGGGCGGATGGCCGATCAGGCAAGGCAGCAGCGCCAGCCCCAGCCCCTCCTCGCAAGCGCGCAGCATGGTGGTCAGGCTGTTCACGCGCACCGGGCCGCGCACCTCCGGCCCCAGGCTGCGTATCCAATTCATCTCAGGCAAATGGGAGAGCTGGTCCCCGTACATAATCCAGGGCTGCTGCCCCCATTGCTCGCGCGGCACGGGCTCGGATCTGGCGCTGCCGTAGACGGTCCAGCCGATGTCGCCCAACTTGCGCATCACCAGCGCCGCGTCCTCGCCCGGCTGCGCCAGGCGCAGCGCGAAATCGGCCTCGCGGCGCGTGAAAGACAGGTTGTCGTTGTCCGCCAGCAGGTGCAGCTCCAGTTGCGGATACTGCGCGTTCAGCGACGGCAACTGCGGCAGCAGCCAGTGGTCGAACAGGAAGTCGATCGCCGTGATGCGCACCGCGCCGGTAATGGCTTCGGCCTCGCGCGAGGATGCCAGCAGCATGCTTTGCACATTGCCGTACACCGCCTCGCCATACTCCACGAAAACCCTGCCCGCCTCCGTCAGCTGGTAGCGCGTGTTATCGCGGATGAACAGCCGCAGTTGCAGCGACTTCTCGGCGGCCGCGATGCGGCGGCTGATGGTGGACGCGTCCACGCCCAGCACGCGGCCGCTCGCGCTCATGCTGCCGGTGCGCGCCAGCGACAAGATCAGCGGTATGTCATTCCAGTCGAAGTCATTAGCCATTCGTGTTTTGTTTTCCTATCCCTATAGTCAGATCCGCATTTTTACAAAGCGGCATTGCAGGTTTGTCCGTTCCCTTGCCGCGTTTTCACACCTAAGATGCATCCATCGAAACGCAAGCACAACAAGGAGTCGCATATGAAACCAGGCATCACCATCCAGGCAGAAGACGGCAGCTTCAACTGCTACGTGGCCCGTCCGGCCGGCGCTGCACCGGCGCCCGTGGTCGTCGTGCTGCAGGAAATCTTCGGCGTCAACGCCGGCATCCGCAGCATCGCCGACAACTACGCCGCACAAGGCTACATCGCCGTCGCCCCGGACCTGTTCTGGCGCGCCGAAGCGGGCCTGGACATGTCCGAGGCGAGTGAAGGCGACTGGGCCAAGGGCTTCGCCCTGTACAGCGCCTACGACTTCGACAAGGGCGTGCGCGACATCGCCGCCACCGTGACTGCGGCTCGCAGCATGCAAGGCGCCAGCGGCAAGGTCGCCGTCACCGGATACTGCCTGGGCGGCCTGCTCACCTACCTGAGCGCAGCGCGCGGCCGCGCCGACGCCTTCGTGGCCTACTACGGCGGCGGCACCGAGAAGTTCGTGTCCGAAGCGGTCAAGGTGCAGGACCCGCTGCTGTACCACCTGGCAGGCGAGGACGAGTACATCGGCAAGGAAGCGCAGGCTGCCATCAACGCGGCGCTGGGCGCCAACCGCAACATCGAACTGCACACCTACCCCGGCTGCAACCACGCTTTCGCGCGTCCGGGCGGCAACCATTACGACGCCGCCGCCGCCGAACTGGCCAACGGGCGCACGGCAGCCTTCTTCAAGCAACACCTTGCTTAATGTAGCACAGCGATTTTTACCTAACTATTTACTAAAAGGAAGAACCCATCATGTCCACCAAGACCCAAGACCAAGCCGTCAATGAAGTCAATGTCTCGCGCCGCGGCGCCCTGACCGGCGGCGCCAGCCTGGCCGCGATCGCCGCAGCCGCCATGCTGCCGTTGGCAGCTACCGGCGAAGCACAAGCCGCGCCAGCCGCCAGGCCGATGCGCAAAACCGCCAGCACCATCACCACCAAGGACGGCGTGGACATCTACTACAAGGATTGGGGTTCGGGCCAGCCCATCGTGTTCAGCCACGGCTGGCCGCTGAATTCGGACAGCTGGGAATCGCAGATGTTCCACCTGGCGAACAACGGCTTCCGCGTCATTGCGCACGACCGCCGTGGCCACGGCCGCTCCAGCCAGCCTTGGGACGGCAACGACATGGACCACTACGCGGACGACCTGGCCGCCGTGATCGAGGCGCTGGACCTGAAAAACGCCATCCTGGTGGGCTTCTCCACCGGTGGCGGCGAAGTGGCGCGCTACGTGGGCCGCCATGGCACCAAGCGCGTGGCCAAGCTGGTGCTGGTGTCGGCGGTGCCGCCGCTGATGCTGAAAACGGCCGACAATCCGGGCGGCCTGCCGATCGACGTGTTCGACGGCATCCGCGCCGGTTCGGTGAAGGACCGTTCGCAGCTGTACCTGGACATTGCCAGCGGCCCGTTCTACGGCTACAACCGTCCGGGCGCCAAGCCTTCGCAAGGCATCATCAACGCCTGGTGGATGCAGGGCATGATGGGCGGCCACAAGAACACCTATGACTCGATCAAGGCGTTCTCGGAAACCGACTTCCGCAACGACTTGAAGAAATTCGACAAGCCGACCCTGGTGATCCACGGCGACGACGACCAGATCGTGCCGATCGACGCAGCCGGCCGCGCCTCGGCGGCGCTGGTCAAAGGCGCCAAGCTGATCGTCTACCCCGGCGCCCCGCACGGCCTGACCGACACCCACAAGGACAAGGTCAACGCCGACCTGCTGGCCTTCGCCAAGGCCTGAGGCGCCGCCATCACTTGCCGCCGCCGACAGTCAGCGTGGTGGCGGTAATATACGACGCGGCCGGCGACAAGAGCCACACCGCCGGCTCCGCGATCTCCTCCGGATTGGCCGGCCGCCGCATCGGGATGCCCGGCGCGGCGCGCTCGAGCCGGTACGCGTCGCCGCCGCGCGCGTGGATCTCGGTCAGCGTCATTCCCGGCGCCACGCCGCACACGCGGATGCCCTCCGGCGCCAATTCGCGCCCCAGCCCCATCGTGAACGCTTCCACCGCCGCCTTGCTGGCCGCGTAATGCACATAGTCGCCCGGGCTGCCGCTGCTGGCCGCAGTGGACGAGATATTCACGATCACGCCCTTCACGCCGCTGCGCTGGAAGGAAGCGATGGCGGCGCGGCAGCAATCCATCAGCCCCAGTACGTTCACCTGGAACACTTTAGCAATGCCCTCCGGCCTGGCGTCCGCAAAACGTCCCAGCCCGCCGGTGATGCCGGCATTGTTCACCAGTGCCGTCACCGGCCCCAGTTGCGCCTCCACGGCGGCGAACAGGCGCGCCACGTCTTCCGGCCTGCCCACGTCGCCCTGTACCGCCACCGCGCTGCCGCCCGCCGCGGCAATCTGGTCCACCACCCTGGCGGCCGACACCGCGTCGCTCTGGTAGTTTACGCCCACCGCGTAGCCGTCCTGCGCCGCGCGCAGGGCAATGCAGGCGCCGATGCCGCGTCCGGCCCCGGTCACGATCAGTACTTTCTTCAGCTCCTTGTCCATTCATTCCTCCCTCAGCGCAACATTGTGGGCGCCCAGTGTAGCGCAGCCGCCCGCCGATTGGCTTGTCCGCCTTGCCAGATTGGCCTGTCCAAACTAAAATCTGCCCACGTTGCATCATTTAACACATTTCTCGGACCCGCCCACTCAATGAAGAAAAATCCTGCGCCGCGCGAAGCCCCTGTCGCCGAGCCGCGCCTGTACCGGGTCGTAGCCTCTCGTATCCAGCAGCTGATCAAGGATGAAGACATCCAGCCGGGCTCACGCCTGCCGGCCGAGCGCGAACTGGCAGCGAAACTGACCGTGAGCCGCGCCTCGCTGCGCGAAGCGCTGATCGCGCTGGAACTGGGCGGCGTGGTCGAAGTGCGCGGCGGCTCGGGCGTGTATGTGTCCGAACTGGTGGAACCCCCGGCCGAAATGCCGGAAGTGGGTCCCGGCCCGTTTGAAGTGCTGGCGGCGCGCCGCCTGATCGAGTCCGAAGTGGCCGCCATCGCCGCCAAGGTGGCCACCGACTCCCACGTCGACGCCATCCTGCGCGCGGTGATGGAGATGGAACTGCATCACGAAGACCGCACCAGCAACGAGCAGGCCGACCGCAATTTCCACCTGGCCATCGCGCGCGCCACTGGCAACACGGCGCTGGTGGGCGTGATCGAGTATCTGTGGAACCAGCGCGGCACGCTGTGGCACAAGCTGAAGGAGCACTTCCAGACCGAAGACCTGCGCAAGCAAACCTTGCAGGATCACCGCAAGGTGCTGGAGGCGATCGCCTCGCACGATGTGGCCGGCGCCCGCCAGGCCATGCGCGCCCACCTCGAACGCGTGACCCGCACCTTCTCGCGCGGATAAGCGCACGCAAGTTTTCCCCTCCAGCGCCTCCCGGGCGCTGGCGTGTCGCATAAGCGTCACCCGCCGCATCCGCATGCTCCCGTCCTTCCCTCTCCAGCATCCCTCCCGCTGCCACTGTTACACACAAAGCGGCTAGTCCGCCTTGCAACTTTGGTCAGACCAAACTAGAATGGCCTGACCAAATGACGCACCCATCATTAAAGCAGCGCCAACGGAGACAAATGAATACCACCAAGAAATTGCTGGCCAGTGTGGCCGCCCTCACCTTGTTGCTGGGTTCCGCCCAGGCAGAAGGCCCTTACCGCAACCCGGACAACAAGAACCTGACCGATCCCGGCGAGGGCACTTATCCTGTGCCATACAAGATGCCGGTGGTATCCGAGATCACCGAAGTGCTGAACCGCATCCGCGGCTACATGGACGTCTCCACCCCCACGCGCGTGGTGGACAAGAAAACCGGCAACCAGATCACCGACTTCAGCAAGCCCACCAGGGACGCCGTCTTCGCCCCCAGCAGCGGCGACTACGGCATCATGGTCTACGAAATGGGCGTGGTGCACGCCGGGCTGTTCAAGGCGGCCGAAGCGACCGGCGACCAGCGCTTCACCGACATGACCAAGCGCCACTTCCAGTTCTTCGCCGACACCCTGCCCTATTTCCGCGCCCAGGAACAGCAGTTCAAGCTGGAACGCGCCAACAGCTTCTCGCGCTTCCTCGACCCGCGCGCGCTGGACGATTCCGGCTCCATGTGCGCCGCGCTCATGCGCGCCCGCGCCCTGAAAATCGGCCCGGACCTGAGCACCATGATTGCCACCTGCAGCGACTGGGTGGCCAACAAGCAGTTCCGCCTGCCGGACGGCACCATGGCGCGCAAGCGCCCGCAAGCTGTCTCGCTGTGGGGCGACGACATGTATATGAGCATCCCGGCGCTGGCTGAAATGGGCCGCATGAGCGGCAAGCGCGAGTACTTCGACGACGCCGTGAAAAACACGCTGCAGATGTCGAACTACCTGTTCAACCCGCAGTTGGGCATATACACCCACGGCTGGCACGCCAACATCCCCGACGCGCCGCGCTTCTACTGGGCGCGCGCCAACGGCTGGGCCGTGCTGGCCATGTCCGACCTGCTGGACGTGCTGCCGAAAGACCACCCAGGCTACCCGAAAGTGCTGGCCCAGCTGCGCGCCAGCCTGAAAGGCATCGCCGAGCTGCAGTCCGGCAGCGGCCTGTGGCACCAGATGATCGACCGCAACGACTCCTACCTGGAAACGTCGGCCAGCGCCATGTTCGTCTACGTGATCGCGCACGCCATCAACCAGGGCTGGATCAGCCCGACCACCTACGGCTCCGTGGCGCAAGCAGGCTGGACCGGCCTGGTTTCCAAGGTGACGGCCAAGGGCGAGATCGAAGGCATCTGCGTGGGCACCACGCTGGCGGGCGACCAGACCTATTACTACCACCGCCCCACCAGCGTGAACGCGCTGCACGGCTACGGCCCCACGCTGCTGGCCGGCGCGGAAATGATCAAGCTGATCAAGAATCCGAACATCGCCGTCGAGCACCGCGTGCGCACCTACCACTACATGCCGAAGGCCGCCGGCCAGACCGACTACCGCGAACACCATTAAGGAGACCGTATGAAAACCACCATGACGCCCCTGCTGGCCGGACTGCTGGCCTCTTCCCTGGCCACCCTGGCGCCGCTGGCCCACGGCGCCGGCTTCACTGTCAAGCTCAGCCACGACCTGGACATCGCCCGCCCGTCGGAAACCGTGACCATCCCGTGGACCGAGGTCAACCGCCAGCTGCCCGGCGCGCTGATCCAGCGCCTGGCCGTGAAGGACGCCTCCGGCCGCGTGGTGCCGCACCAGGTCACCAACCTGAAGCCGCTGGCCAAGGATCCGAAGAACGAAGGCCTGGCGTACGGCGAGCTGATCTTCCAGCACAGCTTCGCCGCCGGCGAAAAGTCCGCCACCTACACGGTTGAAACCATCGACGGCGTGGCCCAGCCCTTCCCGAGCAAGGCCTCGGCCCGCTACGTGCAGGAACGCCTGGACGACTTCGCCTGGGAAAACGACAAGCTGGCGCACCGCACCTACGGCCCGGCGCTGGCCGCGCCCGCCGCAGCAGGCAGCGGCAAGGAAGTGCTGGAGACGAGCGGCCTGGACCTGTGGTTCAAGCGCGTGAACTATCCGGTGGTCGACCGCTGGTACAACAAGGGCCATGACCATTACCACTACGACCAGGGTGAAGGCATGGACATGTACAACGTCGGCAAGTCGCGCGGCGCCGGCGGCGCCGGCGTGTGGCTGAACGGCGCCCTGTACACCAGCAGCAACTACTCGACCTGGAAAGTGCTGGCCAACGGCCCGGTGCGCGCCATCTTCGAGCTGCACTACGCGGCCTGGGACGCGGCCGGCATCCCGGTCACCGAAGTCAAGCGCTTTACGGTGGACGCCGGCCACTACATGGACCGCATCGACAGCACCTTCACCTTTGCCGGCCAGAAGACGCTGCCCATCGCCATCGGCCTGAACAAGACGCCCACCGACAAGGGCGAAGCGCCCAAGATCGCCGTGGTCAAGGACAAGGACTCATCCGCCGTGCTGCAGTGGATCCAGCAAGCCACCAAGGGCGCCTTCGGCGTGGCCGTGGTGCTGCCGGGCGCCACCGACTACACCGAGGACAAGCTGAACGAGCTGATCGTGGCCAACGCCACCTCGGGCCAGCCGCTGACTTACTACGCGGGCGGCGCCTGGGAGCGTTCCGGCGACATCACGTCGCAGGCGCAGTGGGAAGCCTATGTGCGCGCCACCGCGGCGCGCGCGCGCAACCCGGTGCGGGTGACCTGGAAGCAGTGAAGGAACCAGCAGGAAAGAAGTCAAGCAATACCGTAGCACCG
Organism: Massilia sp. Root351; assembly: GCF_001425045.1. Lineage (GTDB taxonomy): Bacteria > Pseudomonadota > Gammaproteobacteria > Burkholderiales > Burkholderiaceae_D > Rugamonas. The sequence continues at coordinate 13,750 of NZ_LMDJ01000012.1, forward strand.
CAGCAGTCTTACTCAATACAAAAAATTAACAGGGACAAGTATGGACAACAGCGAACAACAACGCCGGCCGGGCCGCTTCAACGTGCGCCTGGCGGGTTCCACTTCAATCACCGCGATGGCCCTGGCCATCAGCGCAGCCTACGCCCCGGCGTATGCGCAAAGCACGCAGCCCGTCCCGGCTGCGCAGGAAACCGCCACCGTGGTGGTGACCGGCATGCGCGCGGCGCTGGAAAGCGCCCTGAACAAGAAGCGTGAAGACAACGGCATTGTCGACGTCATCAAGGCCGAAGACATGGGCAAGTTCCCCGACACCAACCTGGCCGAGTCGCTGCAGCGCGTGCCCGGCGTGGTGATCGACCGCGACGCCGGCGAAGGCCGCAGCATCACGGTGCGCGGCCTGGGACAGGACTTCACCCGCGTGCGCATCAACGGCATCGAAGGCCTGGCCACCACCGGCGGCACCGACAGCTCCGGCGGCGCCAACCGCTCGCGCGGCTTCGACTTCAACGTGTTCCCGTCCGAGCTGTTCAACTCGCTGACCGTGCGCAAGAGCTCCTCGGCGGACATCGACGAAGGCTCGCTGGGCGCCACGGTGGACCTGCAGACCATGCGCCCGTTCGACCTGAAAGGCTTCAACGCCACCGTCATGGCCAAGGGCAAGTACAACGACCTGGCCAAGAAGACCGACCCGCGCGTCGGCTTCATGGTCTCCAACACCAACGCCGACCGCACGCTGGGCTTCCTGGTGTCGGGCGCCTACTCCAAGCGCCAGGTGCTGGAAGAAGGCTTCTCCACCGTGCGCTGGGATAACGGCCCATCGTCCGGCGGCTGGTGCGCACCGCAAGGTGTGACCGCCAACCCGAGCAACTCCACCGCCACCACCTGCGGCCCGGCCGCGCAAGGCGTGCCGCGCCTGCCGGCATCGGCCGCCGCCAGCGCCGCCTACGCCGAAGCGAGCAAGGCCGAGAACTTCGTGCCGCGCCTGCCGCGCTACGGCCGCCTGACGCACGACCAGGACCGCCTCGGCCTGACCGCGTCGGTGCAATGGCGTCCGGCGCGTGGCTCGCTGGTCACGTTCGACATGCTGTACTCCAAGCTGGACGCCACGCGCCAGGAAGACTTCCTGGAAGCGATCTCCTTCAGCCGCACCGCCACCCAGGGCGGCAAGCCGCAGACCAGCGTCGTGGAAGCCCAGTTCGCGCCGAACGGCTCGCTGCTGTACGGTAAGTTCAACGGCGTCGACGTGCGCGCCGAATCGCGCTTCGACGAACTGTCCACCACCTTCACCCAGCCTACGCTGACCCTGGAGCAGGACATCGGCGACTCGCTGCGCCTGCTGGCCAAGGTCGGCAGCGCCAAGTCCAAGTTCCGCAACCCGGTACAGACCACCACCACGCTCGACGCGCTGAACGTGAACGGCTACACCATCGACTTCCGCCAGAATGACCGCATGCCGGCCATCAGCTACCCGTTCGACCCGGCCAATCCCGGCGCGGCCATGGGCATCGTCGGCGTGCCGCAGGTGGCAACCGGGACCCAGCCAGCCTCGGTACCGAACACCACCACCAGCGAAATCCGCATCCGTCCGCAAGGCGCCACCAACACCAACGACGTGGGCCAACTGGACCTGGTATGGGAAGCCAGCGACCGCCTCAGCATCAAGGGCGGCGTCAACTACAAGAAATACAAATTCGACTCCTACGAGTCGCGCCGCGTGAACCAGGGCGACACCATCTTCGCGCCGCCGGCCGGCACCAGCATGTCCAGCCTGATGACCACCATCACCGGCTTCGGCAAGGGCCAGGATCTGCCGGCCGGCACCGCCACCTCGTGGGTGATTCCGGACCTGAACGCCATCGCCAAGGCCTACGACATCTACTGCAACTGCATCAAGAGCGGTCCGGCGGGCGGTCCCGGCGACTTCACGCTGTCCTCCATCACCAACGGCAACGCGCGCGGCAACAACCGCTCCGTCACAGAAGAGGACAAGGGCTTCTACCTGATGGGCGAGTTCAACCACGAACTGGCCGGCATCCCGCTGCGCGGCAACTTCGGCGCGCGCTACGTCAAGACCGGCCTGAGCACCACCGGCTACCAGTCGGCCGGCGGCGGCTCGCAAGTGACCGTGGACCACGACTACTCCGACGTGCTGCCATCGTTTAACGTAGCCGCGAGCTTGACCAAGGACTTCATTGTGCGCCTGGCGGCAGCCAAGGTCATGACCCGTCCGCAGCTGAACAACCTGTCGCCCGGCGGCACCGTGGCCACCACCGGCACGCCGTCCATCACCAGCGGCAACCCGCTGCTCAAGCCGTTCCGCGCCAAGACCTTCGACAGCAGTTTCGAATGGTACTTCGACAAGAACGCCTTCCTCGGCCTGGGCCTGTTCCAGAAAAACATCGGCACCTACATCCAGAGCCTGCGCACCAACGTCCCGTTCAAGGACACCGGGCTGCCGATGTCGCTGCTGCCATCGAACTTCAACGGCGAGGAGATCTTCCAGGTCACCGCGCCGGTGAACACCGACGGCGGCAAGCTGAAAGGCTTCGAGCTGAACTACCAGCAGCCGTTCACCTTCCTGCCAACCTGGGGCCGCAACTTCGGCACGCTGCTGAACTACACCTTCGTCAAGTCCAAGATCGAGTACCTGGTCTCGCCGACCGGCAACGCCACCATCACCGACGACCTGCTGAACCTGTCGCCGCGCTCGTGGAACGCCACGCTGTACTATGACGACGGCAAATTCAGCGCCCGCCTGTCGGCCTCGCAGCGCGCCTCCTTCGTCACCCGCGTGCCGGGCCAGAACAACAACGACGTCGAGGGCAAGAACAAATCCACCAACGTCGACGTGTCGTTCTCGTACAAGGTCAACGACAAGCTGGACCTGACGCTGGAAGGCGTGAACCTGACCAACGAGCCGAACGACCAGTTCGTCAGCCGCGCCCGCAACAGCGTGGTGGTCAACAACGTGACCGGCCGCGAGTTCCTGGCCGGCCTGCGCTACAAGTTCTAAGCCAGCCCGCTGGTCACAGCAGCACCCAAGGCCCCTTCGGGGGCCTTTCTCATTGTATCTACCGCGTTGACACGCATCTTGGGCGCCGATACACTAGACCAACAGTAATGAGGGGAATGCGTCATGCTTACATATGCAGTCGACACCTCGGTCAACCAATGGGGGAAGGGCCTGGCCGTCCGGATCAACAAGGCGGTTGCCAAGGGCGCCGGGGTCACGGAAGGCACGCGCGTCCGCATCACTGCGCAGGAGGGAAGCATCATTGTCGAGAAAGTGGAAACGACATCCTCGCTGGGCGCCATGCTGGCCGCCCCCGACCCCGACCGCCTCAGTGGCGAAGCAATGGCGTTTGAGCCTGTCGGCAAAGAGATACTCTAATGGCAGCTGGCGCCAAAGCCAACTGGTGCCCGGATCGGGCCGACATCATCTACATCCAGCACAGCGCACACGCCGGCAAAGAAATGCCGGGAATACATCCGATGCTAGTGTCGTCCCCGCGCGCGTTCAATGAGAAAACCGGCATCGTGATCGGCTTCCCAATGACGCACGCCGAATTCAATAAAGACAATCCTTTTGCAGTCGCGGTGCAAGGGCCAAATAGTGAAATTGGCTACATGCTCGCGTTTCAACCAAAATCATTCGATTGGCGCGAGCGGAAAGCAGGACGCCATCCATGGGGTGGCGGGCACGACTCCATCCTGACCGCCGCGCTTGCCAAACTTGACGCTATCTGTGGAATAAGCCAACCTTGATCAAGACAAGCAACCTCGCCCTGGCCAGCCTGGCAGCCCTGCTCGTCGGCTGCGCCAGCGTACCGCCCCGGCAAGCCGCAGTCCCTGCCCCGGCGTCCGCCCATCCCAAGCAGCTGTACCAAATGAGCCCGCAGGAAGCGGACGCCTACATCGCCCAGATGCAGCAAGCCGAGCCGGACCTGCGCAAGCGCATCGCCGCCATCGGCCGCCGCAACATCGGCCAGCCCTACAAGCTCAACCTGCTGGGCGAATACCCCTTCGAACTGCACGACACCCTGCCCACCTTCAGCCTGGAGCAAAGCGACTGTGTAGTGTTCGCCGAACATACCTACGCCATGGCGCTGTCGCGCAACTGGAAAGAGTTCTACTGGATGCTGCAGCGGATACGCTACAAGGATGGCGTGATCGGCGTCGCCACGCGCAACCACTACACGGAACAGGACTGGAACATCAACAACGGCTGGCTGGTGACGGACATGACGCGCGAACTGGCCGGCGGCACGGCCGCCTCCTACCCATTGCGGGTGGACCGCCAGCGCTTCCTGAAAACCTACCACAAGACCGACGCCGCCCTGCCGGTACAGGACAGCACCGAATACTACCTCCCCAAGGAGCGCATCGGCGAAGTGCTTGGCCAGTTGCAGGACGGCGACTTCGTCAACATCGTCTCCACCCGCGACGGCGCGTTCTGGGTCTCGCACGTGGGCCTGGTGGTCACCGCGCCGGACGGCAAGCGCATGTTCCTCAATTCGGCCGAACCGCAGGTACGCGAAGAAAGCTTCGACCAGTTCTTCGCCCGCACCGCCGAACGCGAGGCGCGCAACGCCGCGGAAGGCAAGAACGGCCAGAAGCTGGCCGGTTTCAAGTTCCTGCGGCTGAACGACCACATCGTGGTCCCACCCGCCCTGCCCCAGCCGCGCCCTTGAGCCCAGCCGGGGCCGGCGGCTTTATTTCAGCTCGGTGATGAACTGCTCGCGCGGACGGCGAACCTTTTTCAGGTTAACCAGCCAGTCTCCCTCGTCGGCGCGGTAGCCCAGCGGCAGCATCACCACCGAACGCAGGCCGCGCTCGCGCAGCTTCAGGATCTCGTCCACTTTGGCCGGGTCGAAACCTTCCATCGGCACCGAGTCAACTTGCTCCTGCGCAGCGGCGATCAGCGCCGTGCCCACGCCAATGTAAGCCTGGCGGGCGGCGTGCTGGTAATTGGTTTCCGCGTCGCGCTGCGGATAGCTGTTCAGCAGCTGCTGGCGGTAGGCTTCCCAGCCCTCGTTCCGGATGCCGCGTTCTTCGTTCACCAGGTCGAACATCTGGTTGATGCGCTCGGCGGTGTAATTGTCCCAGGCGGCAAACACCAACAGGTGCGAGCAGTCGGTGACCTGGGCCTGGTTCCACGCGTGCGGCTTGATCTGCTCGCGCAGCTCGGGGTTGGTCACCACGAACACTTCATACGGCTGCAGGCCGCTGGAGCTGGCCGTCAGGCGCACCGCTTCCAGGATGCGGTCGACTTTCTCTTGCGGAACCGCCTTCGATGGTTCCATCTTCTTGGTGGCGTAACGCCATTTCAGCACTTCCAGCAGATCGGACATGGGGACTCACTTTCTTGTAGGTTGATCTAGCCCCTATATCTAGGCGGCCACAGCCATTTCAAGTCTATTCATTAATGAAGTTTTCGGCTCACTGGCATGCATCCTGCTGTACCACTAACGGCGCTGTTGCCAATGTCTGTAACCGGGGTTGGAAATGAACACTGAAATTGTACGAAAGACCGTCTCCACCGCACTGGTGGCCGCATCGATCCTCGCTCTGGCGCCTGCTGCCCACGCAGCCGCCACCAACGCCAACAAGGACGACCGCCCGTCCTGGCTGCTGGGTGCGCTGAGTATCGTCGTGGCCATCGCCGTACGGCGCAAGACTGTCAACACTGACATGTAAAAAAACCGCCGAAAGGCGGTTTTACATGCAAATTTGACACGTGACTTACATAATGATTCCCTAGGCACAATATTTCACTGGCGGATGCGCGTCCGCTATGCGAGACTCACCATATCTGCTATTGAAAGGCGGTTCGGCAACGCAAGCGCCGTTCCGTCCCCGGAAAGATATGGAAAACCACGCCGCCGAAGTCACCAGCCCGCCGCAAGACGTCCCGCAGTTCAAGCATTACCAAATTCTCGCGCGCCTGGGCGCCGGCGGACACGGCGAAGTGTACGAAGGCTGGGACAGCCGGCTGCGCCGCAAGGTGGCCATCAAGCGCCACCGCGCCCTCGACCCGCTGCGCGACCCCGCCAGCCTGGTGAAAGAAGCGCGCATGACCGCCTCGCTGCACCACCCGGCGTTCGCGCAGATCTACTCGATTGAGCAGGACGACGAAGGCTGGGCCATCGTCATGGAGCTGATCGCCGGCCAGACCTGGCGCCAGCTCGCGCAGGACAAGGAACATCCGCTCGACCTGACCACCCTGCTGGGCTGGATGGTCCAACTGGCCGAAGCCATGGAAGCGGCGCACGAATCCGGCCTGGTGCACGGCGACCTGAAGCCCTCCAACCTGATGCTCGACCCGGCCGGCAAAGTCCGCATCCTCGACCTCGGCCTGGCCTTCCACGACGATGCGCAAGCCACCACCTCGGTCATGCAGCTGGAGCAGCAAGGCACCATTGCCTACATGGCGCCGGAAGTGCTGCTGGGCGCCCAGCCGGGGCGGCAGTCGGACATCTACGCCATGGGCGTGATCCTGTTTGAATTGGCCACTGGTGCCCGGCCCTTCGGCACCATGAGCGGCTTGGCATTGGCTGCGGCGCAGATGCAGTCCTCGTCTGCAGACTGGACTTTTCCCGATACGCTGCCTGACGAAGTGGTCCAGTTGATTCGCGCCATGACGGCCCGCCGCATTGATCACCGCTTATCAGCTATGCGACAAGTGGGGCAACGCATCATTACGTGCATCCATCAGCTGGAACTCAACTCAACCGGCACTGCGGTAACAGGGCGCACTCAAGGCAGCGGCAATAACAGCTGGGCCAAGTTTCGAGACAAGATCAGCGTCAGGCAGCGCATGGCGCACTTGCTGCCTCGTCGCCGCAGGATTATTGCCGCTGCGGTGTTGGCGATAGGCGCAGGCGTGGGGGGATGGCAGTTGATGACCAAGACTCCGCTACTCGGGACAACCGTTCCAACCTTTTCCAAGGCCCAAGCTATCTCGCGTGCACTGACGGCCCTGCAGCAGTACGAACAGCCTGAGCAACTGGAAGCGGCTGCGCGTGACTTCAGCGCCATTTTGGAAGCAGACCCTGAAAATGCCGCTGCCGTGGCTGGCATGTCCATGGTACATAGCTTTCGCTATGCCAACGATACGCAAGATGAAACCTGGTTGCAACGTGCGGCGGCCAGCGCCCAGCAGGCACTAAAACTGGACAGTCAACTGGCGCTTAGCCATGCCGCTCAATGTTGGGTGCTGGCCAAGCAAGGTCAACAGGAGGAATCGCTGGCTGAGTGTGAGCGCGCGCTGGCATTGGAGCCCGGACATTTTTTTGGCACTTTTGGAAAATCCCAAGCTTTAACCCGACTGCGACGCTACGACGAAGCCCGCCAATGGATCGAACAGGCGATCAAACGCAATCCCGGTCAACGCATTTTTGCGGATTCCCTTGGGGCGGTCTTTTTCGAGCAAGGCAACTACGCAGAGGCAGAACGTGCATTTCGACACAGCATTCAATTGCAGCCGGATTCTGCGTTCGCTTATGCCAGCCTGAATGCCGCCCTCCTGCGCCTAAACCGCAGTGACGAAGGCCTGCGCGTGTTGCAGCAAGGCTTACAGATCCGCCCAAATGGCGTGCTTTACACGAGCTTAGGAAACGCCTTGTTCGCTCGCGGCGACTATGTTGGGGCGGCCGACGCATTCGAACGCGCAGTTACCCCTCCGACCGGCAATCCCAATAGCTACTTACGCTGGGCCAATCTCGGCGATACATTACTCTGGATACCCGGCCGCGCATCACAGGCGCGAGAAGCCTATCAAAAGGCACTTAAACTACTTGAACCTCGCCTGCAGCGCACTCCCAAAGACGCAACCTTGATGTCACGCATGGGATTGTATTCTATACGAGCTGGGGATGCCGAGCGGGGCGTGGGATTGCTAGAAAAAGCTACTTCCGCAGCTCCGACCAGCCCGGATATCCACTTCCGAGCGGGCTTGGCATACGAATTGCTTAAAAAAAGAGAACCTGCGCTTGCCGCACTAGCGCAAGCTAAAAAGAACGGCTACCCGGCCAGTGCAATCGAGTCCGAGCCAGACTTGGTAGAACTGAGACGGGACCCCCGCTACCTGTCCCAATCAACAAATGGAGCCCAACCATGAGCAACAAGAGAAAACCAGGGGACGTTGTCCTCACCGTCATCTTTGATATTGACCAAGATAGCCAGTTGCTGCAGTGGTCTTTCACGATTGACGGCGAACCTATCTCTGGCAAAGGCGTAGAAACTGGGCTGCTAGCCTTCGTCACAGGAGATACGCTCAAACTCGTAGCCATTGCAAAGAGCAAGAACGGAAAGCTGAACCGTGTCACCATTGACGACTGCTTCATTATCACAACGCCGCGCGTGATCACCCGCCGCGAGGACATGGAAAACGCAGGCCAGTTCGCTCCACCATCACCTTTTGCTCGTCAAAATGCGGTAGTCAACTTTGGCACTGGCGCATTTGAGGGGAGTAATGAGGAAGCAGTATGGGTGCCGCCCGTGCAGTTTGATTGCTCAAATCTGGGCCGATGGGAACTGTCCTTCATCATGACCACAACGATCCACCGTACTGGCGATATGCTCGGTCACGAAGAGCGCCGTGTGTTCGGATTTGATCCAGAGTGTGAAGTAGGACCGGGCGGCTAAATGTCGGCCATAGCCGGTACGAAGCAGGCCTTAGCGCCTCGGCACCTATTCTGAGCTGCGCGGCGCAGCGGTCGACAGCGCGGTGGCTTGGCCCATGCACTTTCACAGCAGCGCTCGCCGCACCACCTGCACGCAGCACCTCGGTGCCTGCTTTAAGCTGCAAAGCGCAACGCCCTTTAACTATTCCAAGGAATTAGGTATGCAACACGCACAACAAGAACCAATCTTCTCCAGCATCCGCAAAATTTTTGCTGGCGAAACGCCAGTGCAGAAGCCGGTGGCTGAAATGCGCCCATTGACCCAAGACGAACTGCGTGCAGTGGCTGGCGGCCCAGAATGTGAAGTCGGCAGCGGCCTCTAAGCCATCAACTAATGCCCAACGCCCCTAGGTAACGCCTTAGCGCCTCGGCAGGTGTTCTGAGCTGCGCGGCGCAGCGGTCGACGGCGCCGTCGCAGGCCGCGAGCGCGGTGCGCAGCTCTTCTTCGGCGATCCGCTCGGGTCGCCGGATCTGCGGATGTTCATCCAGCAGCTTGTACATGGTCGGACGGGAAATCCCCAGCGACTGCGCGGCGCTCAGTATGCGCCAGCCGTTGCCGTCCATCGCGGCCAACACCTCTTCATGATCCGGCATCGTCCGCCGCCCGCGCCGCGCTTCCGCCGGCACCGGCGCACCGCTTCCTGCCGTGCTGGCGCCTGCCTGGCCTGCCCCGCCGTAGCCAGCGCGGGCCTGTCCGGCACTGTATGCCGCACCATCCGCCCCGCCCTCGTCATGCTGCGCCGCTGAAGCAGCCAGCCTGGCCGCGCTGCCCTGCGGCGCCGGCACGCTGCGCGTGAGCGCCGTCAGCAGCGGCACTTCCCCCATCCGCACCGACAGCAGCGCGCGCCGCACCACTTGCGCCAGCTGGCGCACGTTGCCCGGCCAGTCGTAGCAGGCGCAGTCGCTCACCAGCGCGAACGGGAATTCCTCCGCCGTCGCCCCGCCCTCGGCCAGGAAGTGCTGGATCAGCACGCCGATATCCTCGCGCCGCTCGCGCAGCGGGGTCATGGGGATCACATAGCTTTCCAGGCGCCGCAACAGCGCGTGGTTGAACGAGCCGCCGTACAGGTCCTGGTCGGTGGCCGCGATCAGGCGCGCGCTGCTGTGGCGGTCTGCCGGCGCGCCCACGGGACGGTAGTCGCCGCTTTCCAGCACGCGCAGCAGCATGGGCTGCACCACGGCCGGGGTGTTGCCGATTTCGTCCAGGAACAGGGTGGCGCCGTCAGCCTCGCCGAACAGGCCGATGCGCACCGTCTGCGCGCCGGTGTAGGCGCCCTTGGCGGCGCCGAACAGTTCCACCGCCGCCAGCGATTCGTTCAGGGTGGCCATGTTCACCGCCACCAGCGGCGCGCCAGAACGCGGCCCCATGGCGTGGATGGCGCGCGCGGCCACTTCCTTGCCGCTGCCGGTTTCGCCCAGCAGCAGCACCGGCATATTGGTCTGCGCGGCGGCGCGGATCTGCTCGCGCATCATGATGGCGGCGCTGCCCACGCCCAGCAGCCCGGCCACCGGGTTGTGGCGCGGCAGCGAGGTGGCCCAGTGCAGGCACAGCAGCACGGCGCGGCCCAGGCCCAGCACGGTCCCTTCGGCCACCCGCTCCGGTCCCAGGTGCTGCACGGTGCGGACTTCCTCGCCGTCCAGCTCGAAGATCATGCGGCTGTCCGGCGGCGTCACTTCCACGCCGCCGTCCGGCGTGCGGGCGATGCGCAGCGGCTGGCGCGAGATGCCGCCGTAGCCCAGCGGCAGACGGTCCTTGCCGGGCCGGCTGAACATGGGCATGAAGCGGCCCAGCTCGATCACGCCGTCGCCGCTGCCGTCCAGGTACTGTTCGCCGATGCGCGCGGCGTCGGGATGCCACAGCACCGTGAGCGCCAGCACCGGCCCGCCGTTGACTTCGGCGTCGCGCAGCGGGGAGGTCAGCGTGTAATCGGTATCGTTCAAGCCTGCAACCAAAGTCTTCTCCTAGTGTAAATGGCAATGTAAAGCCCGCCGCTTGACATGTCAATTAATGAAACGGAATGGTTGCAATATGCAAATCACGCGGTTTCCCCACTCTTGCGCGCAGGCATGGGGATTGCTATTGACATTCAGTAACGATGAATTGCAGGAGCAACAAGATGAAAACACGCAGTGAACTGACCAGTATCCCCATGAACAGCACCTACCAGGACGGCCTGTGCACCGAGGTCGCCGTGGTCGGCGCCGGCGCGGCCGGATTGTACAGCGCCTGGCGCCTGGTGACCGACGGCGGCCTGCCCGGCTCCCAGGTGCAGCTGTTCGAAATGGACGACCGCATCGGCGGGCGGCTGGAGTCGGTCGTCTTGCCGGGCATGGACGTGGTGGGCGAACTGGGCGGCATGCGCTACATGTCCTCGCAGGCCATCGTCGCCACCCTGATCGAGCAGGTGTTCAGCCACGCGCTGGAAAGCGTGCCCTTCCCCATGGGCGACAACGCCCACCTGTTCGCCTTCCTGCGCAAGCAGTACCTGCGCGCCGACGCGTGGAAGCGCGCCCAGGCCCGCGGCGACCGCCAACTCACCCGCTACATGCTGAGCGAGGCCGACATCGGCTACAGCGCCGACCAGCTGTTCAACAAGGTGGTGTACGAAGTCCTGACCGCCGACCCGTGGTTCAACGCGCGCTACGCCGACAAGGTGAAGCACTACGGCGCCTACGACTACACTTTCGAGCTGACCGCCGAGGACTGGAGCCGCATCAAGCCGCAGCTGCGCTACTGCTTCGCCGGTCCCTACCAGGACGCGCTGGTGAACGAGCTGGGTTTCTGGAACATGCTGAAGGACCGCGTGGGCCAGGAGGGCTACAACTACCTGGCCGACGCCGGCGGCTACTACTCCAACACCATCAACTGGAACGCGGCCGAAGCCCTGCCCTACATGGTGGGCGACCTCTCCAACGCCGGCACCGAGTACAAGACCATCGCCGGCGGCTACGACGGCCTCGCCTACGCCCTGGCGGACGCCTACCTGGCCGAGCCGGGCGGCTGCATCTGGCGCGAGAACCAGCTGCTGGGCTTCACGCGTTCGAGCAAGCCGGGCTACCGCTACACGCTGCATTTCCTGAACCGCCCCGGCCGCGCGCCGTGGGCCGTGCACGCCAACAGCGTGGTGCTGGCCATGCCGCGCCGTGCGCTGGAACTGCTGGCGCAGGACAGCTTCTTCTTCCGCAACGAGGAATTGCAGCGCAACCTGGCGGCCGTGATCCCCGAACCGGCCTACAAGATCCTGATGGGCTTCGAGCAGCCGTGGTGGCAGCAGAGCTTCGGCGCGCAGTCCGGCCACTCCATCACCGATCTGCCGCTGCGCCAGTGCTATTACTTCGGCACCGATCCTTCCAACAGCCACTCGCTGCTGCTGGGCAGCTACAACGACATGCGCGCCACGCCGTTCTGGCAGGTGCTGGCGCGCCATCCCGAGCCGTTCAAGCCGCGCGCCACGGCGCTGGTGGCGCCCGCGCAGCTGGAGGGCCTGCAGAACATGCAGGCTTCGCAGCGCATGGTGAACGAGGTGATGAAGGAGCTGCGCGAACTGCACGGCAGCGGCGTGAGCATTCCCGATCCCTACGTCACCTGGTTCAAGGACTGGTCGGCCGATCCCTACGGCGGCGGCTACCACGCCTGGCAGGCCGGCTACGCGGTGGACCGCGTGATGCCCTTCATGCGCAAGCCGGACCGCGCGGAAGCCATCCACATCGTGGGCGAGGCCTATTCGGACCAGCAGGGCTGGGTCGAGGGCGCGTTCTGCGTGGCCGAGCGCATGCTGGAAGAGCACTACGGGCTGCGCCGTCCGCTCTGGCTGGACCCGCGCTATCACCTCGGTTACTAAGGAGTGGACATGCAGGTAGCTTATCAGGTTGAACTGGACCCGCAGCAACTGGAGCTGCGCGTGCAGCTGCACATCTCCGGGCTCACGCCGCGCGAAACCACGCTGCTGGCGCCCGCCCTGGCGCAGGGCGATTATGACTTTGAACAGTTCTGCCGTGCCGTGGCCGACGTGCGCGCGTTCGACCCGGGCACGGACCGGGATATCGAAATGCAGCGCCACGGCTGGTCCTGCTATACGGTGCAGCAGCGCTCGGACAAGCTGGGAATTGCCTACCGCCTGTCCGCGCTGCCGCTGGGCACGGGCGGCGCACCAGCCGTAGCCGGCCGCGAGCGCGGTTTGGGCCGCATCGCGCCGGCCGGCTGCTATCTGCGGCTGGCGCCGCACACCGGACCTTGCCGGGTGCTCTACTCGGTGCCGCGCGGCTGGGCCGTGCGCCATCCTGCCGGTGCATTGGCGCTGGGAAAAAACTACTGGGAATATGCGAACTACGAGCAGCTGCTGGCCGCCCCGGTGTCGTTCGCGGAGGAACGCCACGTGCAACTGGCGCACGCGGCCGGATAGTACTTATTTATAGAAAGCTTCGACCTTGCCGCTCAGCTTGATCAGCATGGGGCGGCCCTTGCGGTCCAGCGATTTGCCGGCGGCAACCTTGATCCAGCCTTCGCTGATGCAGTATTCCTCGACATCCAGACGCTCTTTGTCGTTGAACTTGATGCCGATGTCGTGCTGCAGCACTGGCAGGTGGTGATGCGGGCTTTTCGGGTCGACCGACAGGCGGTCCGGCAGTGGTGGTGGGGTGGTGGTATCGTTCATAGGCCCTAATTATCCACTAAAAAAAGTTTCCCGCCTAGTTGATCCAGATCAAGTTCCCCCGCTGCAATGCGCGGCGCGCTCCGCTATCGTGAAGGTCAGGTCCGGCGCGCGGCCACCGCCGCCCGGCGCCTGCGGGAGACAGCAATGAAACTGACATTTCTGGGCGCCACCGGTACCGTTACCGGCTCGCGCTACGTGCTCACCAGCGGCAGCGAGCGCATCATGGTCGACTGCGGGCTGTTCCAGGGTTACAAGGCGTTGCGCCTGCGCAACCGCGAACCGCTGCCGGTGGCCCCGGGCCAGCTGAGCGCCGTGGTGCTGACGCACGCCCACCTGGACCACAGCGGCGGCCTGCCGCTGCTGGTGCGCGACGGTTTCAAGGGCCCCATCTACTGCAGCGAGGCGACGCGCGACCTGTGCCGCATCCTGCTGCCCGACAGCGGCCGCCTGCTGGAGGAGGAAGCAGCCTTTGCCAACCGGCGCGGCTACAGCAAGCACAATCCGGCGTTGCCGCTGTACACCGAAGCGGACGCGCTGGCGGCGCTGGAGCGCCTCACCCCGGTGCCCTTTGGCCACACTTTCCGCGCCGGCAGCGCCTTCCAGGCCACCTTGCGGCACGCCGGCCACATCCTGGGTGCGGCCATGGTCCGCATCGAAGCGGACGGCGCCAGCGTGGTCTTTTCCGGCGACCTGGGACGCCAGCACGATCCGCTGATGGCCCCGCCCGAACATTTCGAGCAAAGCGACTACCTGGTCATGGAATCGACCTACGGCGACCGGGTGCACAATCCGGAGGATCCAGCCGTGCTGCTGGCGGCCACCATCAAGGCCACGGCCGCGCGCGGCGGCGTCACCGTCATTCCGTCCTTCGCCGTGGGCCGCGCGCAAACGCTGCTGTACTACATGCAGCGGCTGAAGGCGGCTGGCGAACTGCCGCCGCTGCCGGTCTACCTGAACAGCCCGATGGCGGCCGACGTGACCGCGCTGTACCGCCGCCACCGGCACGACCACCGGCTCAGCGTGCACGACTGCGAAGCCATGAGCCACGCCGCCACGATTGTGAACAGCGTGGAGCAATCCATCAATCTGAACCGCCGCCGGCTGCCGATGGTGATCATCGCCGCCAGCGGCATGGCCACCGGCGGGCGCGTGCTGCATCACCTGAAGGCGTTCGCGCCGGACCGCCGCAACACCGTCCTGTTTGCCGGCTTCCAGGCCGGCGGCACGCGCGGCGCGGCCATGGTGGACGGCACCGACGCCGTCAAGATCCATGGCGAATATGTGCCAGTGCGGGCCCAGGTGCTACAGATCGACAACCTGTCGGCGCATGCGGACCAGGGTGAACTGCTGACCTGGCTGGGCGGCTTCCGCGCAGCGCCACGCCGCATCTTCCTCACCCACGGCGAACCGCCGGCGGCCGAAGCGCTGCGCCAGCAGATCGCGCGCCACCTGCACTGGCAGGCAGAGGTGCCCGGATACGGCGACGAGGTCGAACTGCCGCCGCTGCCACGCGACAATGGGGCACCGCCAACCTCGCCGCGTACAACTGTCGGCTTGGGGCGCTCACGGCCCTCTTGAATCGCGCACCAAGGCCCGTCTGCATAGGCCAGAAGACTCGTTCGGCAAGGCTTAGCGGCTCCGCAACAGACGCTCGGCCGCCCGCGCCAGCTGCGGCGCCACGTCGATGCCGTTGCTGACGTGTGCCACGGTGTTGCAGCTGATGATGCGCGCCGGCCCTGCACGGCGCAGCGTGGCCAGCGCGTCGCTCCCGAACAGGGCGTGCACCACCACGCACACCGGTGCGGCCAGGCCGGCCTGCTTCAGCAAGCGCACCGCCGCGGCCATGGTGCGGCCGCTGGAGGCCATGTCGTCGATCAGCACCGGAGTGGCGGCGCCGATGTCGCCCAGCTTGGCGGCGGTGTCGGCCACGCTCACGTCGCGGTCGCCGTGCCGCTGCTTCTCCAGCACCGTCCAGGGGCACCCTGCCAGGCGCGCCACTTCGCCCACCCACTGCGCGCTTTCGCTGTCCGGCCCCACCAGGTAGGGCCGCGTCACATTGGCCGCCAGCCACAGTGCGATGGCCGGCGCCGACGGCACCGCCTCGGCCGCCAGCGTGTAGGCGTGCCCCAGCGTGGGGTGGCGGTGCAGGTGGGGATCGACCGTGGCCAGCCAGTCGGCGCAGCCCGACAGCAGGCGCGCCACGTGCAGCGAGGTAACGCCCTGCCCCGGCGCGAACGCGGCGTCCTGCCGCATATAGGGAAGATAGGGCAGCACCAGGCCCACACTGCGCGCGCCGAGCTCGCGCGCCACGCTGGCGCACAGGTAGAGCGCGAACAGGCCGGCGTCCGGCCCGTCCGGCGTCGCCACCAGCACCACGTCGCGCCCTACCAGCGCGGCGCCGAAGCGCGGACAGCATTCGCCGTCGGGAAAGCGGTGCAGCAGCAGCGGCGCCGTATCGCACCGCCAGTCGGCCTGCAGCCTGGCCGGCCACGCCTCGGCGCCGGGCAAGGCAAACAGCAGCGGCATCATGGCGCTTCCTCCAGCGTGATCATGTGTTCCTGGCTGCGCGCATAGGCCAGCGCGTATGCCAGTTCGCCCGGCGATTCAGCGTGCAAGGTCAGCAGCGGCTGGCCCACGTCCACCATGGCGCCCAGCGGCGCGTGGAACATCAGGCCGGCGGCGGCCGCCTTGGGCGCGCCGGCCAGCTTGGCGCAGCGCGCCAGGGCGCGGTTGTCGATGGCGGCCACGCGGCCCGCGTGCGCCGCACAGAGATCCTGCGTGTAGGCCGCACGCGGCGGCTCGCGCATGCCGCCCTGGGCCGCGCAGATGGCCTGCAGCTTGCGCCAGGCCGCGCCGCTGTCCAGCACTTCGGTGGCCTTGGCCAGGCCCCAGCCCGCCGCCGCCTGGCCGCTTGCTTCGAGCAAATGGCCTGCCAGCAGCAGGCCGCGCCGCCGCAGGTCCTGCGGCGCGCCGGGCTGGTTCTGCAGCACGGCCAGCACGTCGAAGGCCTCCAGTGCCGGGCCGATGCCGCGCCCCACCGGCTGGGAGCCATCGGTCAGCTCGATGCTCACGGCCAGCCCGAGCTGCTCGCCGACCCAGCGCAATCGCTGCGCCAGCGCGCTGGCCGCCTCCAGCGAGCGCACCTTGGCTGTGCGCCCCACCGGCATATCGACCAGCACGTGGGTGGAGCCGGCCGCCACCTTCTTCGACAGGATGGAGGCCACCAGCAAGCCGTCGCTGTCGAGGCCGAGCGGGCGCTCCACGCGGATCAGCAAGTCGTCCACCGGGCTGAGTGCCATGGCGCCGCCCCAGGCGATGCAGCCGCCCTCCCGCTCCACCACGCGGCGCATGGCGGCCGCGTCCAGCGCCACCGGCGCCAGCGTTTCCATCACGTCGGCCGTGCCGGCCGGCGAAGTAATGGCGCGCGAGGAGGTTTTCGGTATCACCAGACCGCACGCGGCGATGATGGGCACCACCAGCAAGGTGGTGCGGTTGCCCGGCAGGCCGCCCACGCAATGCTTGTCCACCACCAGCGGCGCGTCCCAGCGCAGGCGCTGGCCGGCCGCCACCATGGCGGCGGTCAGCGAGCAGGTTTCGGCAGCGTCCAGCCGGTTGCCGGAGCAGGCCGCGATCATGGCGGCCAGTTCGATATCGGAGTAGCGCCCGGCGGCGATATCCGTCACGATGGCGCCGGCCGCATCGCGCTCCAGCGGACGGCCGAAAATCTTGGCGCGGATGGCGCCGAACGAAGGCAGCGGCGGCGCGTGCGCCAGGTGCACCAGCGTGCCCTCGGCCGCCTCCAGCGCGCGCCAGGCCGCCTCGGACACGCCCGCTTCATCCAGCTCCAGCAGCGGCGCCACCGCCACATTCAGCGTCGCCACCACGCAGCGGCCGCCGTGGCGGATTTCCAGCCGCGACTGCGCCTCGAAACCTTCGGCTTTGCAGATCGGGCTATCGCTGCGCAAATACACCACCGGCTGCTGGTACGTGTCGAGGCCCAGCCGCCGCAAACGCAGCCCGGCCCCTGCCATGTCGCTTTCCGTTATTCCTGCTAGCATGCCTTTCCCCTACACAGTTGCGCATGCTTCCAAGATAACGGCCCCAGCGCCAGAAAGCAGCCGCACGACTTGACCTGGATCAAAGCGCCCTGCAATAGCACCGGCGCGGTAACATGGCAGCCATGCCAGCACGCCTTTTTCCCGTTGTTTTATCCGCCCCTGTCCCATGCAAGGCGCGGGCGGCCCTGCTCGGCGCGGCATTGGCCTGCGCTGCGCTGCATGGCGCGGCGCCAGCGAGCGCGGCCGAGCCGGGGCTAACCGGCTTGATCAATGCATACCGCGCCGTGCCGCAGCAGTGCGGCGGCCAGGCCGCCGGGCCCTTGCCGCCGCTGGCGACGCCTTCCGCTCTGTCCTCGGTCCGGCTGGGCACCGGGGCCTTCATCGAACTGGCGCTGGAGCGGGCCGGCTATCCGGTTGAGCAAGCGGCCGCCATTTTCGTGAGCGGGGCGCCGGACGCGGCGGGCGCGATGGCCGTGCTGCGCGAAAAATACTGCCGCCAGCTGCTCAGCCCGCAATTTACGGCGCTGGGCGCGTCGCGGCAAGGCGACGCATGGCAAGTGCTGCTCGCCGAGCCGCAGCGCCCGATTCCCCTGCCCGATCCGGTTGCGGCCAACGCCGCCGCGCTGGCTGCCGTGAACGCCGCGCGCGCGGCGCCCCGGCTGTGCGGCGCGCGCCTGTTCGGCGCCGCCAAACCGCTGTCCCTGAACCCAGCACTGACCCAGGCGGCGCAGGCGCACAGCCGCGACATGGCCGCGCAGCGCTACTTCAGCCACCAGGCGCGCGACGGCAGCTTTGTGGCCGAGCGCGCGGCGCGCGCCGGCTATGCCTGGCGCTCGATAGGCGAGAACATCGCCTCCGGCATCAATACCGCCGAGGAAGCCGTGGCCGGCTGGCTGGACAGTCCCGGCCATTGCGCCAATGTCATGAACCCCGCATTTACCGAAATGGGCGTCGCGTATTCGCTCAATACCGAGCGCCGGATAATGTATTGGACGCAGGTAATTGGTGCAGCGCGATAAGCGTAATGCGTTCGAATCAATCAATTGGTTGATTGATTCGAACGCCGTTATGCCCTTCCGATATAGCTTTTCCCCAATTCGATATAGCTAAACAGGGCAAAAACAACAATGCTGCTCATTGCTGTGATTATTTCCTGAGCGCTAAACACACGTCCGTTTTCCGACAATAAACTCTGTTCAAACTAATAAATCCTTACATGGGAGACGGAGAGAAATGCACATCATCGCCAACGGCCAGCTTCGGCCAAAACGTTTGAGCTACGCAATTGCCCTGGCACTGGCAAGCAATATCGCCCTTGCCCAGGACGCCCCGAAAACCGAGACCCCCGCCAAAGACACGGCCATTCAGAAGGTGGTCGTCAGCAGCACCCGCGCTTCGCAGCAAAGCGGTATCGACCGCAAGAAGAATGCCGCCACCGCGCAGGATTCCATCGTGGCCGAAGACGTCGGCGCACTGCCGGACCGGAATATCGGTGAAGCCATTTCCCGCATCGCCGGCATTGCGCTGGACCGCGGCGATTTCGGCGAAGGCGTTTCTGTGGCGGTGCGCGGCAATAGCGCCGACCTGACCCGGGTCGAGATCGACGGCCAGGGCGTGCAGTCCGGCGGCGGCACCGACATGAACGGCGGCGGCAGCGGCCGCGGCGTGGAATTCCGCGAAATGTCATCCGACCTGATCAAGAGCGTGGACGTGGTCAAGGGCTCCACCGCCGACATGACCGAAGGTTCGCTGGGCGGCGGCATCATTATCAAGACGCGCACCGGCCTGGACTTCAAGAAGCCGTTCTACTCGCTGCGCGTGGCTGCGGCGCAAAACTCGCTGAACGAGAAATGGACCCCGGACACCAACCTGATCCTGGCCAACAAGTTCTTCGACGACCGCCTGGGCGTGCTGCTGAACGTGTCCACCTCGCAGGCCAACAACGAGGGCCACTCGCAGCAGGTGGCCACCAGCGCCAACCAGGGCTACGCCCGCGCGCTGGACTTCGACAATTCGCCGAACAAGACATTCTCCTTCAATCCGAGCACCGTCAACACGTCCGATCCGCTGTCGACCACCACCTTGCTGGCCAGTCCGCTGACCGGCGGCGGCTTCTTCAACGCCGCCTCGCCGCTGGACCTGGTGACGCGCTCGGCCAACGCCAAATCCAAGGCCGACTGCTACGCCACCTTCCCGAACCTGACCACGGCGCAGCAGAACGCCATCAACGGCACCACCGCGCGCAACGCAGCCATCAACCAGCGCGGCAACGAGCTGATGACCTGCCTGAACCAGTGGAACGACTACACGCCGTCGCTGGTCCGCTACATCGAGAAAAAACAGATCGACAAGCGCCGTTCGGGCGACCTGCGCCTGGACTTCAAGGTTAACAATGAGCTGACCGTGTACGCCAAGGGCAGCATCCAGCGCCGCCGGGTGGACGATAATTATCTGGTGTATGGCCTGGGTGGCCTGTCGACCAATGCGGGCGTCACCAACTCGCCAACCTACAACGGGCCAACCTTCACCGACTCCGCCAGCGGCGTGCGCAGCGCCGTGCCTGGCTCGGGCTATTTCCTGTATGACACGCCCAGCTTCCGCAGCAACACCTTCCCCGCGACGGGCACGGTGGCCAACGTGGATCCGCGCTCGGTGGTCATGGACGCCAACCACCACGTAACCAAGTTCACCATCAGCGACGGCAGTGCCGGCGTTGACCAGATCCACAACATCATCGAAACCAGCAGCCGCTATCTGCAGGCCGGCGGTACCTACCGCAATGGCCCTCTGCTGGCGGAATTCTTCGTCGGCGACGCGAAATCGGACTTCACGCGTGGCGACAAGCGCACCAGCTGGAGCTACAACTACGGTCCGGCCACGCTGAGCGTGCTGCCAAACGGACTGTGGACTCACAGCTTCCCGCAGGGCAGCAGCTTCGACCAGTCCAATCCGGCCAACTATGCCGTCGCGCGGCCGGCGGTCGCCAACCTGGCCGCCGTACCGGCCTCGGCCACCGTACCGGTGGCCATCCCGGCCTATACCATCGCCCAGCAGCCACTGCTGACCCAGGCGCCGTCGCTGCAGTTCACGCCGCGCGGCAACGAAGGCGGCGAGCGCACCGCCAAGCTGGACCTGACCTACGCGCTGAGCGACCAGGTGCCCTTCCTGTCCCGCATCAAGACCGGTATCAACCTGCGCGACACCACCGGCGAGAGCTGGAACCCGAACGGCGGCTACGTCGTCAAGAGCGCCGTAGGCACCTTCGGCCAGGCCGGCTACGTTCCGGCGGTCAACATGCCGCAATCCATCATCCGCTCGTCGTTCATCGGTTGCGAGAACACCGCCGGCTCGCTGGGCGCTGGCGGCTCGCCGTGCAAATACGGCTATAACCCGAACACCAATACCGCTACCGCGCTGTCCGGCCAGGTTGTAGTGAACCAGAAGCAGTTCCAGGACATCATTACCGCCGCCATGAACGGGCAGCAAAGTACCCGCTTCTTCAATGGCGCCAAGGACCGGCCGGCGGACCTGGTGGAGGGCTGGACCACGATCGACGTGGAAAAGGTATTCGCCATGACTGGCGTACCCAACGTCAACTATGACTGCCTGAAGGAATGCACGGCCAGCGACGGCAAAGTCTACGCCCAGCCTTCCAACAAGTTCTCTGAAAAAGTGCGCTCGGGTTACCTGATGACGGACTTCACGGTAGACCGAGTGCCGTTCACCAGCAAGGCGCTGCCATTCAACTGGGAACTGGAAGGCAACTTCGGCTACCGCATCGTCAACACCAAAGTGAGCGGAACCGGTATCCTGGGCTTCCAGACCATCTTGAAAAACGCGGCGTTCAACCCGAGCAACCCAGACGCAACCACGGGCGTCAACTCCAGCACGCTGATCATACCGACCTCGCTGAACGCCAGCACCACCGACTACATGCCTTCCCTGAACCTGGCATTGTGGGCCGTGCCGGACCAGGTGGTGCTGCGCTACAACCGCGCCAAGACCGTGGCCCGTCCACCGGTAACCTCGCTGCTGCCCTCGGGCACCTGCACCTATGACGAGCGCAAGATCGATACCATCAGTGGCACCGAACTGGACCAGACCTGCACCGGCACCATGGGCAATCCGGCCTTGCGCCCCCAGACCAACTGGAACCAGAACTTGAGTCTTGAGTGGTACCCGAACCGCGACAGCACGTTCAACGTGTCCTACTTCAACCAGAAAGGCAAGATCGGTCCGAGCGAAGTGGTGGGCCGCAGCGACGTGAAGCTGTTCTCGGGCACCGACCTGGTTGATCCGGTTACCGGCAAGTCGCTGGGCGATCTGGACTTCAACTACCGCACCTACGACAACGGCGTGGCGACCACCCGCAAGGGTATCGAGTTCCAGAGCAAGACCGCCTTCACGTTCCTGCCGTCGGTCCTGAAGTACACCGGCCTGGACGCGAACTACACCAAGCTGCGCTCGGCTGTTTCTGCAGTCAACGTGGTGGACCTGATCACCGGCACCCCGCTGCCGCCGGCCCGCGAGTCGAAGTACTCCTACAACGCCTCGCTGTGGTATGACGATGGCGCGTTCTCGGCCCGCCTGGCGTTGCAATTCGTGGCGCAGCAGTTCACCTGCATCGCCGCCTGCGGCAACAACACGGTAAACAATTACCCGAGTTCGCCGGGCGTGACCCGCGTGACGGTCACCCCGTTCAACCCGGGCTCGCCTAACTTCAAGGACTCGACCCGCTTCATCGACGCCAAGATCGCCTACCGCTTTGCCAACGGCATCGAGATCTTCGCCGAGGGCCGCAACCTGGGCAAGGCCACCACCTCCAACAGCCAGGGTCCATACACCCCGTTCGCCGATGGCACGCCTAACCTGCTGGACTACGCTTATGCCGGCCGCCGCATCATGGTGGGTATGACAATCCGCAACTAAGTTCGTTGTTGTTCCTTTCAACCCGGCCGCGTGCCGGGTTGTTTTTTTTCAGAATGCCTATACTTACAGTCACTAAACACTGAAAGGGAACTGGCATGAGCAATACGACTGAAACCGCGCTGCTGGCAGGCGGCTGCTTCTGGGGCATGCAGGACTTGATTCGCCGCTATCCGGGCGTGCTGGCCACGCGCGTGGGCTACTCCGGCGGCGACGTAGCGAACGCCACCTACCGCAACCACGGCACCCACGCCGAGGCCATCGAAATCGTGTTCGATCCGGCCACCATCAGCTACCGCAAGATCCTGGAATTCTTCTTCCAGATCCACGACCCGAGCACGCCCAACCGCCAGGGCAACGACCGGGGCACCAGTTATCGGTCCGCCATCTTCTACACTAGCGCGGAACAGAAGCGCGTGGCCGAAGAAACCATCGCGGACGTGGACGCATCCGGCCTGTGGCCGGGCAAAGTGGTAACCGAGCTGGCGCCTGCCGGCCCATTCTGGGAAGCCGAGCCGGAGCACCAGGACTATCTGGAGCGCTTGCCCGACGGCTACACCTGCCACTTCATCCGCCCCGACTGGAAACTGCCGGCGCGGACCTAAGACCGGCGCTGGAGGCAGGCCGGGCTACTGCTCCGGCATACCGCGCAGGTGCTCGATATCGGCCACCGCGCTCTTCCAGCTGGCTTCGTCGCCCAGGGCGGCGAGCGTGTCCAGCGGCAGCTCGATTTCCTTCAGCAGCTTGCCTTCCAGCGATATTTTGTAGCGCAGGCTGCTGTATTCGATGTCATACGATTTGCGCAGCCCTTGCTGCCTGACGTAACTTTCTTGTGACATGGCCATGATGATCTCCCAAAGTAAGAACGATAGGCTGCCTTAAGCATAGCAAAATACGGGCGGGGGCGTCGCCGCGTCTTGTCGGCCTAGTCCGACATGGAATTAGGAAGTACGGCGGTATATCCAGCCGGGGAATCCGATTAGCATCAACGGATAACCTCGCAAAAGGAGAACCTCATGCTTAACCGACTCATCACCATGGCCGCAGCGGCGGCAGGCGGCTACCTGCTAGCCAAGCAACTCAAAAAAGGCAAATCCGCGCGGGGAGCATCGTCCGTGAAGGAAAGCATCACCGTCAGCGTGCCGGTGCGCACCGCCTACGGCCAATGGACCCAGTTCGAGCAGTTCCCCACCTTCATGGACAGCGTGCATGAAGTGCGCCAGCTGGACGACAAGCGCCTGCACTGGAAGGCCGACGTGCTGGGCAAGCCGGTGGAGTGGGACGCGGAGATCACCGAACAGATCCCGGACCAGCGCATCGCCTGGCGCAGCACCACCGGCAAGCTTAACAACGGCGTGGTGACGTTTGACGCCCTGTCGGACAATCGCTGCCGCATTACCCTGACCATGACATACCAGCCCGAAGGCACGCTCGAAGCCATCGGCGACGCCATGGGCGCGGTGCGCCTTGAAGCGTCCGGCAA
Source organism: Massilia sp. Root351 (assembly GCF_001425045.1). Classification (GTDB taxonomy): domain Bacteria; phylum Pseudomonadota; class Gammaproteobacteria; order Burkholderiales; family Burkholderiaceae_D; genus Rugamonas. The sequence continues at coordinate 37,556 of NZ_LMDJ01000012.1, forward strand.
CCTGAAGCGCTTCAAGGAGATGATCGAGCAGCGCGGCCAGGAAACCGGCGCCTGGCGCGGCACCATCGAAGACCAGGGCCACGCGCCGACCGCGCATTGATACTGTCAGGGACAGTTGCCGATGACGTAGTAGCCGGCCGAGGTTTGCGCCAGCGTGGTGGTGTAGAAGATGTTGTACAGCCCCATGTTCTGGTTGGAACCCTTGGCCAGCGCGTAACCGCCGCTGTTGACGGCGCGCCCGGCCGTTACGTGGGCGTAGTTGCTGGCCGTGGTGGCGCTGCAGACGTAGCCGCCGCCCGTGGTGGTGGCGTTCACCGCAGCCGAGGCGGCGCCCGCCGCGCCCCCCGTATCCACCGCCCGCACCGTGTAGCTGTAGCCAGTGCCCGCCGCCAGGCCGGTGTCGGTGAAGGCCAGCGCGGTCAGCAGGCCGGCGTTGGCCTGCGTGCCGCCACGGTACACATGGTAGCCTGCCGCGCCGGACACGCTGTTCCACGCCAGCGCCACGCTGCTGCTGGTCACGCCGGTGACGTTCAGTCCCGCCGGCGCCGGCAGCGCGCCGCCTCCCCCACCGGACGACACGCGGTCGACCATGCCCTTGATGGCCGCCATCTGGCGCCCGCTCTTCTTGGCGTAGTTGGCGTCGTCATAACCCCACCAGTCCCAGCACCCGTTCGGATTGCCCGCGCTGCTGGGTGCGGTCTGCGGGTACAGCATGACGATGTTGTTGGTGTCCGCCCACTTGTTGTAGCCGGTGCTGCGGTAGTACTGGTCCTGGATCTTGGTGGCATCTTGCTGGCAGCCGTGCACCACCACGTGCAGCTTGCATTGCTGGCCGCTGGCGCAATTGGCCGGCACGTAGGCCCAGCCGCTGGAGGCCATGCCGTGCGAGGCGGGGCTGGCGATAAACTCGCCCTGGTTGAATTCCACGAAGCTGCCGCCCAGCGCGCCGCTGTTCTTCGCGTTCAGCGGGCCGTAGATCCACTTCAGTATCTCGCCGGCCAGGTCGAAGTTGCAGTTGTTGATGTAGGGGCTGGCCTTGGTGCTGCAGCCGCTGCCGAAGTAGTCGGTCACCATGGCGTGCTCGGAGGCCAGGTTGTTCTTGTAGAAGATACTGGCGGCAGCGATGTAGTTCTTGTAGTAGGTGTCCGCCTCATTCATCACCAGCTGCTTGACGGTGCTGTCGATGGTGCCGGAATACAGGTAGACCCTGGAATTGGCCAGGTTGCCGGTGGGGTCGATCAAGCCTTGGCTGGCCCAGCTGTTGGTGGTCGACACCAGCGTGGCCGTGGCCGGCTTGCTGAACGCGCTGGCGGCCATGCAGGGACCGGTCGCGTTGGAGAGCACGCCTTGGGCGCAGTAGAACGGACCGCCGGCCACGACGCCGGCACCCGCCTTGAAGGTGGCCGAAAACGCCACGTGCAGCTGCACCGCCATGAAGCCGCCCGAGGACAGGCCGGAGACCGAGGTCTTCTCCGGGTCGATGTTGTACGACGGCAGCGCCACGGGTGCGGCCTGTGCCGCCGCGCCCGTGACACCGAGGACAAACAGAACCATGCTGCGCATGCGGAAGCGTCCAGCGAAATTCGTCATTGCGAGTCTCCTTTATCGTTAGCCCCCGAGCGCGCTGCCCCCGAAGGGAGAGCCGATAGTAATAGGAAATATTGCGAATTCGTTAGACCTGGCAGTTCCACTAGTAGTTCTACTGTTGCGCGGCTATCGCTTCCTCTTTGCTAGCGGCCTTGCTGGCTGCTTCAAGTTGCGCCAGGCGTATCCGCATCTGCCGCTCTTCGCTCCAGCGCTGGGTTTCATCGCGCACCACGGCCACGATGGCGGCCACCTTGCGCGCCTCGTCGTACAGCATCGCCACCGTGAACGCGATCGACAGATTGCGCCCGTCGCGGTGCAAGGCGGGCACGCGCAGCACGTCGTTGCCATAGCGCGTTTCGCCGGTGGCCATGGACTTGTTGTAGCCGTCCCAGTGGCGTTGCCGCTGGCGCTCGGGAATGATGATGTCCAGCGACTTGCCCAGCGCTTCCTCGCGCGTAAAGCCGAACATGCGCACCGCCGCATCGTTCCAGACGATGATGGCCCCGGCCGCGTCGCACACCACCACGGCGTCGCCGATGCCTTCCACCAGCTGCTTGTAATCGATAGTCTGCATTACTGACCTCCAAAAAGAACGAGGGCGGAACCGGTCCGCCCTCTTGTTGGCTTAACGTGACTTTATACGGCTTTGGCTTCGTGCAGCGCGGCGATTTCGCGCGAGCTGTAGCCCAGCGTTTCCAGCACCTCATTGGTGTGCTCGCCCAGCAGCGGGGAGCCGGTGATTTCCACTTTCAGGTCGGAGAACTTGATCGGGCTGCCCACGGTCAGGTACTTGCCGCGCTCCTTGTGGTCCACTTCGGCGATGGTGCCGCTGGCGCGCAGCGACTCGTCGTTGGCCAGTTCCTTCATCGTCATCACCGGCGCACAAGGAATGTCGAACTTGCGCAGGATGTTCACCGCTTCGAACTTGGTCTTGTCCGCCAGCCAGGCTTCGATGGTGCCGAAGATGTCGAAGATCTTGTCCTGGCGCGCCGAGGCGGTCATGTAGGCGGGATCGTCGATCCACTCCGGCTTGCCGATGGCGCGGCAGATTGGGGCCCACGCATGGCCCTGGATGGTGAAGTAGATGTAGGCGTTCTTGTCGGTTTCCCAGCCCTTGCACTTGAGCACCCAGCCCGGCTGGCCGCCGCCGCCGGCGTTGCCGCCGCGCGGCACCACGTCGGTGAAGCTGCCGTGCGGGTATTGCGGATACTCTTCCAGGTAGCCCACCCGGTCCAGGCGCTGCTGGTCGCGCAGCTTCACGCGACACAGGTTCAGCACGCTGTCCTGCATCGACACGGCCACCTTCTGGCCCTTGCCGCCGTTGCGGTTGCGCGCGTGCAGCGCGGTCAGGATGCCGATGGCCAGGTGCATGCCGGTGTTGCTGTCGCCCAGCGCGGCAGCGCTCACGGTGGGCGGGCCGTCGTCGAAGCCGGTGGTGGAGGCGGCGCCGCCGGCGCACTGCGCCACGTTCTCATAGACCTTCAAGTCTTCGTAGTGGTGGCCGTCGCTGAAGCCCTTCACGGACGCGACGATCATGCCCGGGTTCAGTTCCTTGATGTGCTCCCACGTAAAGCCCATGCGGTCCAGCGCGCCGGGGCCGAAGTTCTCCACCAGCACGTCCGACTGCTTGATCAGGCGCGTCAGCACTTCCTTGCCTTCGGCGGTCTTGGTGTCCAGGGTCAGCGACTTCTTATTGCTGTTCAACATGGTGAAGTACAGCGCATCCACCCCGGGAATGTCGCGCAACTGCGAGCGGGTGACATCGCCCGCGCCGGGGCGCTCGACCTTGATCACGTCGGCGCCATACCAGGCCAGCAGCTGGGTGCATGCAGGGCCCGCTTGCACGTGGGTGAAGTCGATGATCTTGATGCCTTCTAACGGTTTGGTCATGTTAAGTCTCCTGGTGTTGTTCGATGTTTGACGCGGATTTACTTCTTGCCTGCGGTGCTGGGATTCAGGTTGGTGAGGCGGCCGCTTTCGGTGCCGGCGGTTTCGTCGATGACGGCGTTGATCAGCGCCGGCTTGCCCGCCGCGATGGCCTCCGTCAGCGCCTTGGTCATTTCCTCCGGCGTGGTGACGTGGTAGCCGATGCCGCCGAACGCCTCAATCATCTTGTCGTAGCGGGCGTTCTTCACGAACACGGTGGGCGCCACATCCTTGCCGCCGGTAGGGTTTACGTCGGTGCCGCGATACACGCCGTTGTTGTTGAAGATGATGGTGGTGACGGGAAGCTCGTAGCGGCAGATGGTTTCCAGTTCCATGCCGGAGAAGCCGAACGCGCTGTCGCCTTCAATCGCCACCACCGGCTTGCCGCTGGTGACGGCCGCGCCGATGGCGAAGCCCATGCCGATGCCCATGATGCCCCAGGTGCCCGAGTCGAAACGCTTGCGCGGTTCGTACATGTCGATGATGCTGCGCGCGAAGTCGAGCGTGTTGGCGCCCTCGTTGACCACGTTGATGTCCGGCCGGGTTTTCAGCACGTCGCGGATGGAGCGCAGCGCGCTGTGGAAGTTCATCGGCGACGGATTTTGCGCCAGCATGGCGGCCATCTTGGTCAGGTTCTTGTCCTTGCGCTCGGCGATGGAACCGGTCCAGGCGGGATCGGGCTTGCCGTGGCCGCCGCTGCGGATGCCTTCCAGCAGCGCCGTCACGCAGGAGCCAATGTCGCCGATCACCGGCGCGGCGATGGCCACGTTGCTGTCGATTTCAGTCGGCGAAATATCGATCTGAATGAACTGCTTGGGCACGCCCCAGGTCTTGCCCTTGCCGTGCGCCAGCAGCCAGTTCAGGCGCGCACCGATCAGCACCACCACGTCCGCCTCGGCCAGCACGTAGGAGCGTGCGGCGGAAGCCGACTGCGCGTGCGTGTCCGGCAGCAGGCCCTTGGCCATCGACATCGGCAGGTAGGGAATGCCCGATTCCTCAACGAAGGCGCGGATGTCGGCGTCGGCCTGCGCGTAAGCGGCGCCTTTGCCCAGCAGGATCAGCGGCTTCTTGGCGCCCTGCAGCAGCGACAGCGCGCGCTGCACCGCGTCCGGCGCGGGGATCTGGCGCGGCGCGGCGTCCACCACTTTCACCAGCGAGCGGCGGCCGTGTTCGGCGTCGATCACCTGCGCCAGCAGCTGCGCCGGCAAGTCCAGGTACACGCCGCCCGGGCGGCCCGACACGGCGGCGCGAATGGCGCGCGCCACGCCGATGCCGATGTCCTCTGCCTTGTTGATGCGGTACGACGCTTTGGCGTAAGGCTTGGCCGCGTTCAGCTGATCCATTTCCTCGTAGTCGCCCTGCTGCAGGTCGACGATTTCGCGTTCGCTGGAACCGCTGATGAGGATCATCGGGAAGCAGTTGGTGGTGGCGTTGGCCAGCGCGGTCAGGCCGTTCAGGAAGCCCGGCGCGGACACCGTCAGGCAGATGCCCGGCTTCTGCGTCATGTAGCCTGCGATGGCGGCCGCGTTGCCAGCATGCTGCTCGTGGCGGAAACCGATAAACCGCATACCTTCAGCCTGCGCAAGGCGCGCCAGGTCGGTGATAGGGATGCCCACCAGGCCGAAGATGGTGTCGATATCGTTATGCTTGAGCGCATCCACTACCAGGTGGAAGCCATCGGTCGTTTCGTCAGACTGCGTGCTGTTGGTTGTCATGAGTGTCTCTTATATTTGGTTTAACAAAGGTGTTGAAGCCATCATAGCGACGCCCTTTGTTTTCTCTCATTGACCGCGGTCAAGATTCAAAGGAAGATGTCCAACATTTCCAGATCAGTAATCAGAACTAGGATCAGAGCAAGGTCATGACGCTGCTAGCCAATCACCCCGAACGCAACATCCTGCGCGTGCAACTGCGCCAGAACATCGTGCTGAAAGAACTGCGCGAAAGCGAGATGGCGGCCCTGGAGCCTTACCTCACCGTAGTGGACTACAACAAGGGCGACCTGCTGCTGAACCAGGGCGTGCACGAGATGGAGCAGTACTTCATCCTGGACGGCATCCTGAAGCGCGTGGTCACCAACCAGGAAGCCAAGGAGATGATCCTGCGCTTCGCCGCTGAGCGCGACATCGAAACCAGCTACGCGGCCTGGCGCCTGAAGACGCCCACGCCGTACAGCATCGTGTGCGTGACGAAAGCGCGCGTGGCCAAGCTGGCCATGCCGCAGTGGGTGGCGTTCTTGGAAAGCCACTCGCAGCTCAAGCAAAGCTTCGAATATGAGGTGATGCATTTGATGAGCGAGATCATGGGCCACACCATCACCCTGCATCTGCTGGACGCGCCGGGCCGCGTGCACCGCTTCGTGCGCAAGCACAGCGAAATGTTCGAGCGCTTGCCGAAGAAGCAACTCGCGGCCTACCTGAATTTATCACCGGAAACATTGAGCCGCCTGAAAAACCAGGGCAAGATTTAGCGCCTGTTTTAGCGCCTGTTGCGCCGCAGCGCAGCAAAAACTTGACCGCGGTCAAGAATCCCGAAAACAGATTTATCGCGTTTTCGTGGGTTTTTCATAGGCAATATTCATCAGATTGATACCTGTTATGCGCTGCCTCAATTGGCGGCGCGGTATCGGGCTGCCTATACTCATTTCATACCAACGCGGCGCCAACGATTTTTAACTTCATAGGGAATCAATCATGACCACCATTACCAATAAGCAAACCCATACTGCTGAACAAGCCCAGCCTTTCAGCCTGATGTTCATCATCGAGACCATCTTCGGCGTGCATCTGCGCGAACAGCTGGACGCCAACACCGCCGGCGACAAGAGCGACGCCAAGTACACCTGGGGCATGTAATCTGTGTGCAGTGCGGAAGGCAAAACGGACGTCCTTGTGGAACGTCCGTTTTTTTATCAGGCCGCCATTTTTTGTAGCCTGAGCTGCCCTCTCTCCTCGGTCATGGTCCGTTCCAGCAATTTGACCAGCGCATAGACCGCGTCAATATGAGGTGTGGCGGTATCGGTAAACCGCCCCAGTTCAACCACCGAGCCGACCAGCGCGTCGATTTCCGGCCCGCGTCCCGCCTCGACATCCATCAGCATCGACGTCTTGTGCCGCCCCACTTTCTCGGCGCCGGCAATCCGCTTGTCCAGCGTCACGCGGAACGTCACGCCCAGCTTGTTGGCAACCGCTTCCGCTTCCTTCATCATGTCCGCCGCCAGCGAGCGCGCCACCGGATACTGGCAGATGCCCTCCAGCGTGGCATGGCACAGCGCGCTGATCGGATTGAAGGTGAGGTTCCCCCACAGCTTCAGCCAGATCTCGGAACGGATGTTGTCCAGCACCGGCGCCTTGAAACCGGCCCTGGTGAAGCACTCCGAAATGGCCTGCACGCGCGGCGTGGTGGACCCATCCAGCTCGCCCAGCGGAAAGCGCTCGCCCTCCACATGCCGCACCACGCCGGGCGCCACCAGCTCCGAGGCCGGATAGACCACGCAGCCAATCACGCGCGACGGCGGGATGCGCACCGCCAGGCTGCCGTCCGGGTCCACGCTGTGCACCGTGCGCCCTTCCAGGTGGCCGCCGTGCTGGTGGAAGTACCAGTACGGTATGCCGTTCTGCATGGTGACCACGCAGGTGTCCGGCCCGAACAGCAGCGGCAGCTGGTCCGCCACCGCCGCCACCTGGTGCGCCTTCAGCGCCAGGATTACCACGTCCTGCGGCCCTGCTTCGGCGTAATCGTCGGTGGCCGCCACATTGGTGGCCACCTGTTCGCTGCCGTCATGCTCGATCAGCTTGATGCCCTTGTTGCGGATCGCCAGCAGATTGGCGCCCCGCACCAGAAACGTCACCTGCTCGCCTGCCAGGGCCAGCCTGGCCCCCACCAATCCTCCTATTGCCCCCGCCCCTACTATGGCGATTTTCATTTTCAGCTCCTTGGTTTTTACTCAAAACGGTTGCTGAGCTTTCCAATGCCGTCGATCTCCACCTCGACTATGCTCCCCGGCCGCATCGAACCGACGCCGACCGAGGTGCCGCACAGGAGGATGTCGCCCGGATCCAGCGTCATGTCCTTCGAAATCTTGCTCACCAGCTGAGCGGCGGAGAACACCATGTCGTTGATGGGGTAGTCCTGCCGCACTTCGCTGTTGAGGATGGTCCGCACCACCAGCATGGCGGGATCGAGGCCGGTGGCGATCACCGGGCCGAAAGGGCAGAAGGTGTCGAAACCCTTGGCCCGCACCCACTGCGGAAAGGTCGGATCACGCTTGATGATGTCGTTGACGGTGACATCATTGGCGCAGGTGTAGCCGAATATGTAGTCCGTGGCGTCGGCCTCGGACACGTTGAAACAGGTCTTGCCGATGACGATGGCCAGTTCGCCCTCGAAGGCCACCTTGTCCTCGCACAGCGGCTTGCGGATAGTGGCGCCGGGCGCCAGGTAAGAGTTCGGCGTTTTCAGCAGGTACAGCGGCTCCGGCGGCGGCTCGATGCCGAGCTTGCGGCCGAGCGCGTGGAAGTTGTTCCACATCGCCAGCACCTTGCCCGGTACCACAGGCGTGAGCAGTTTTACTTCGGACAGGTGCAGCGTGAAATCGGTGGGCGAAGGCGCGTCGAACATATCGCCCTGGTAGATGCGGATTTTGTCGCCTTCAACGGTACCGAAGCGCACCGTGTCGAAATGTTGAAAGCGCAGCCAGCGTTTGATCATGTTGTTCTCGCTTGTTCTTGCTTGCTCGATGGCGCCGGCCACATCGCCGGCGCCATCGATTGCTCGCTAGTTGGCCAACCGCGCAGCAGCGGCCAGGGACTTGTCATCCGCCTCGGCAACCGGCGTGACGGCGGTATCCATGAAGCGCTTGCGCATCGGACGCAGCACCCACCAGGCCATGAAGGCAGCCACCGCATTCAGGCCGCAGCCCACGAAGAACACCGCTTCCCAGCTGCCGGTGGCAGCCGTCAGGACGCTCGACAGCGGCACGAAGATCGAAGCCGTGCCCTTGGCCGTGTACAGCAGGCCGGCATTGCCCGCCGCGTTCTTGGTGCCGAAAGTATCGGCCGCAGTGGCAGGGAACAAGCTGTAGATCTCACCCCAGGCGAAGAACACCAGGCCGGTAAGGATGACGAACATGATAGGATCGCGGCCCCAGTAGTACAGCGCCAGGATGCCCACGGACTCCAACGCAAAGGCGATGAACATGGTCTTCTCGCGGCCAATCTGGTCCGACACCCAGCCGAAGAAGGGACGCGTCAGGCCATTCAGCACCCGGTCGATGGCCAGGGCGAACGTCAGCGCCGGCAGTATCATGCCCATGATGTTAAAGGTTACGCCGTCGATCTTGAAGTCCTTGGCGATCGGGCCCATTTGCGCGGTGGCCATCAGGCCGCCGGCAGCCACCAGTACGAACATGGTGTACATCACCCAGAACACCGGCTTGCGGATGATCTGCGACGGGCCGAAGTCCGCCTTGGACTGCTGCACCTTGGTCTGCTTCTGGATCTTGTTCGGCACGTGTGCCGGTGGACGCACCATCAGCAGCGCCAGCAGCATCACGATGGCGCCCTGGCCGATACCGAAGGTCAGGAAGGTCGCTTCGTAACCGCTTTTGGCGATCATCATCGAGATCGGGATGATGGTGGCCGCTGATCCGGCCCCGAATCCCGCCGCCGTCAAGCCGGCCGCCAGGCCCCTCCGATCCGGGAACCATTTCAGAGCCGAGCCCACGCAAGTGCCGTACACGGCGCCGGCGCCAACGCCGCTAATGGCCGCCGCGATGTAGAGCATGGTCAGCGAGTCGGCATAGGAGTTCATGATCCAGCCCAGCGCGCACAGCAAGCCGCCGAACAGCACCACGGGACGTGGTCCCCACTTGTCGACCGCCCAGCCTTCCACTGGCACCAGCCAGGTCTCGGTCAGGATGAAGATGGTAAAGGCAACCTGGATGGCGGCCTTGCTCCAGCCGTGTTTGTCGGCGATAGGATTTACAAACAGGGTCCAACCGTACTGCAGGTTGGCGATCATGGCCATACAGATAATGCCCATGATAAGTTGCAGCCAGCGGTACGAAGGAGGCCTGATCACCGGCGCAGTGTCATCGTCATGCTTCATTTCGTTATCTCCATATAATTATTTAGTTTGGACCGTGTCTGGTTGACCGTTGTCACGAGACGATTGTGGAAGAAGCAAAAACCGATATCCTTGACCGCGGTTAAGATTCGACATTCTTTCATTTTTTTCAAGCAAAAAATAGCAACGTTACACAGCCGCTCAAAAGCCCACTTCGCCGTGCCGAAGGTTGTGTTGAACGTTGTGTTGGACAGCGTGCTGCACGCTTTGCAGCTCCCCCTGCCGCACCTGCGCGCCAGCCCCGCCGCACCCCGCGCCGGCGGTCTCCAGGCAGCGCGCCATCACCTTCTGGATCGCGTTCACCAGGAACTCCGCGTCGTACACCTTCAGCATATGCGGATGGTGGTTCTCCACGTAGCGGCGCAGGTGCGAGCGCTGGCTCTCCACACCCATCTGGCCGGCGTAATCGCCGCTGCCCCAGAACCAGCGCAAACCCAGTTCGGCAAAGGCGGCGTTGTAAGCCTGGCGCTGCGCATCGGCCAGGTTGGCGGTATCGATCTGCATCATGGTCTGCTCCCCTTCTGTTGGAATAATGTCGGTTGACTAAGTCCATCGTAGGGCCTGACAATGATTAGTAATAGTTAAAGGTTTTTGGCATATCCATTCACGATACTGAATACATGGGATAACGATGAAACACGCCACCCTGCGCCAGCTCAAAGTGTTCGAAGCGGTGGCGCGCCACCTGAGCTTTTCGCGCGCCGCCGCCGAACTGCACCTGACGCAGCCGGCCGTATCAACCCAGATCAAGACGCTGGAAGGCCACGCGGGCCTGGAGTTGTTTGAGCAGATGGGTAAGAAGGTCTACCTCACGCCGGGCGGCGCCGAGCTGCTGTACCACAGCCGCGCCATCATCCAGCAGTTCCAGGAAGCCGAAGACGCGCTCACCCAGTTTCGCGGCATCGCCGGCGGCAAGCTGAATGTGGCGGTGATCAGCGCGGGCGACTACTTCTTCCCGCGCCTGATGGTGGAATTCGCCCGCCGCCATCCCGGCGTGAAGCTCAACCTCACGGTGCACAACCGCGCCGAGCTGCTGGAACGGCTCTCCAGCAACCAGACCGACCTGGCCGTGATGGTGCGCCCACCCCAGCAGGCCGACGCCGCGCACGCGGCCTTTGCGCCCCACCCTTACGTGATCGTGGCGCCGCCGCAGCATCCGCTGGCGGGCAAACGCCGCATTCCCGTCGAGCGCATCGTGCAGGAGCCGTTCGTGGTCCGCGAGCGCGGATCGGATACCTGGAATTCAATGGAGGACGGCTTCGGCGCCCACCTGGAGCGGCTGAACGTGGCGATGGAGATCCGCAGCACCGAGACCATCAAGCAGGCCGTTATCGCCGGCATGGGCGTGGCGTTCCTGTCGGCGCACACCATCAGCCAGGAGCTGAAGGCGGGCAGCCTGGTGGTGCTGGATGTGGCGGGATTTCCGGTGATGCTGAACTGGTACGTGGTGCATCGGAAGAACAAGCGCCTGCCGCCGGTTGCTCAGGCATTTAAGGACTTTCTGCTGAGCGATGGGGCGGTGCTAATTGAGAATTATCTTAACCCGGAATGATTTAGACCGTCATCGCCTAACGGGCGCGTTCTCCAAAAGGTACAGAGGGAGGTCCTGTCAAGAAGAGGATGCCGGCGTTTTCGAACTTGGACCATCTGCATCCTATTCTGCTGAGTTCCCGTCGATCATCAGCCAAGCCAAATGATAGGACGCCTTTGATATTATTAAGAAATACATTATAGTTGCTAAAATCTAGCAAAATCTGCGCAAATGCGCAGTCGACTTAGACCGGAGGCCATGCATTGACTATCACCGCAACTGATCTCGAGTCCGCGCTCACAGGAGATCCAGAAACGCTGGATGTCCATCTCACCCTAGTGCAGCGGAACATATCAATCGATGGCCATCTGGTCAAAATTCATTGCCACTGTCTTTCAGTAGATGGAAATGGCCGTGTCCAGCCCCATCGTCTGGCGGAATACATGCGCAACGCTGTCGCTAACTACGCTATTCCTCGATCAAAGCTTGATGCGGCGAAGGCTCGCGATATCAAGTTCAACAGTACAGAGGCCCTAGCCGAGCTAGTGGAACGAGCCAAACGGTCGTTTACCGATTTGGCCAAGACTGGCGAAGGCGGAGAAATGCTATTGTACCTTCTGGCAGAGCGATTTTTGAAATTGCCGCAAATTCTCTGCAAAATGGATTTGAAGACGGATTCTCGCATGCACTACCATGGTGCGGACGGCGTATATGCTGGCGTTACTGAAGAAGGAATTCTAAAACTATACTGGGGTGAGTCAAAAATATACGAGAACGCCGCTGATGCGATTCGGGAGTGCCTTAGGTCCCTCGCACCGTTCCTGATAGAATTAGATCACGAAGGTGCGGAAAGGGAGCGAGATCTTTTTCTGTTGAGCGACAAAGCAGATTTGAGCAATCCAGAGCTTACAGAAGCCCTTAGGAAGTACTTTGACAGGTCGTCCAGAATGTCGAAGCGCGTGAAATACTGTGGTGTTGCTCTAGTGGGCTTCGACGCTCCGTTTTACCCCAAACAAAGCGACCAAGCGGTAGCGGAGGAAATTGTTAAAGCATCCAACGTCGCCCTATCTGGCTGGAGTGCCAAGATCGGTGAACGACTCAAACTGGAGAAGCTGAATCAAATGGAGATTGAGTTCTTATGCATGCCCTTGCCGTCAGCCGAAGGGTTCCGCGAGGCATTCTTGGCAGCAATGGGAAACTAGGCAATGGATCTTGAAAATCTTCAGACTTGGCTTCTTAACGAAGGCATAAAAGATGACCTAAATGATATTACCTTACTAACCGTCCGCACTGAGATAGATAATTTATTACCCGACGAATCAACTCCACTTATCAGCTCGTTGGATTGGCCTCGACTAATATTCGCGGGCAGCATTCTTGCACGATCTAATCGACGTAACGATCAAGAAGCAGCGCTTCGAATTGCGACTGCGGCAATTTCGCTGGCCGACGATCTTTCACTGAGAGATGCTGGTGCAGTACTTCTCGGAAAGCTATCCAATTTCCGTGCAGTCGCCTTAGCTACCAATCGGCATATGCTGGCAGCTAATTTAGACAGCCGCTTGGGTATCGCCCTTGGTCTTGAAGCTCAACGCAGAGAAATAGAGCGATCTATCTTAGTCCAGTCAAGTGGGATCTGGCTACAGGTGAATGACTTTCAACAGCAGTTTTGGAATAATGCTACTGGCGAACAGTGGCTTTCCGCATCAGCGCCAACAGCTTCTGGCAAAACTTACCTAGTGCTTCAGTGGCTTATCGACCAAATGGTGACCGCAAGGGCGCAGGTAGCAGTCTATATAGCACCGACTCGCGCGCTTGTATCTGAAATAGAAGATAACCTCAAAGAGCTTGTTAATAAATTACCGCCTGGAACAGATCAAGTTGATGTGTCATCGCTGCCTTTTCCCGATATATATCGTACGGCAAAGTCAGGAAAAACTAGGGCAATTCTCGTCTTCACACAAGAGCGATTGCACTTGCTAGCAAATGTACTTGGGCCTGCATTCTCTATTGACTTACTAATTGTAGACGAGGCACACAAGATCGGTGATAACCAGCGTGGGGTAATTCTACAGGACGCAATAGAACGCGTAACTCGTGCGAATCCTAAGCTCAAAGCTGTTTTCATAAGTCCTGCGACCCAAAACCCGGAGGAACTACTTGCTGATGCACCGCTGGGCGTTCAAACTGTTGCTGTCAACAGTGACTCATCTACAGTTCTTCAGAACTTGATTACTGCAACTCAAGTTCCTCGAAAATCCAAACTGTGGGCGCTGAACCTAAAGCAGCAAGCATTAGATATTCCGCTCGGCACTCTACAACTTGCAAGTACGCCAGCAGGAATCAAGAAACGACTCGCATTCATTGCTGCGGCAGCAGGCGAAAGAGGGGGAACGCTGGTTTATGCAAACGGAGCAGGAGAAGCCGAAGAGGTAGCTGATTTAATCAGTCAACTGCTCCCAGCACCTGAATCCATTGACATCGAGAATGCTCAACTAGCAGAGCTCGCGCGAAAAGGTGTTCATCAAGGGTTCCGACTCGCCCCGCTGGTGGAACGTGGTGTCGCCTTTCACTATGGCAATATGCCTTCCTTGCTACGTCTTGAGATCGAACGGCTATTCCGTTCGGGGAAAATTCTTTTCCTCGTCTGTACCTCGACTCTAATTGAAGGTGTGAATTTATCTTGCCGCACCATCATTGTACGTGGGCCTCGTAAGGGTAAGGGTCATCCGATGGAGCCCCACGATTTCTGGAACTTGGCTGGCCGAGCTGGCCGATGGGGACACGAATTTCAAGGAAATATTATTTGTATAGACGCTGATAATAAGGATGCTTGGCCAAACGGAATTCCTAGTCGCGCACGTTACCCGATAAGACGGGAAAGCGATGTAGTTCTCGACCTGGGAGACGCGATAGTAGACTATCTTTCAAAGCGTAGCCAACCGGGCCTCTCCAGCAATGAGGAAAAAGAGCAATTTGAGCAGGTCGGCGCCTACTTACTTACAACCTTTATGCGACTCGGCTCCATAGCAAGCGCCAACATCGCAAAGCGGCACGATAAGACTTTAATCGCCAGACTCGATGAAGGCTTAGCAGTTTTGGCGCAGCAGATAGAAATCGATGTAGACCTCGCATCTCGGCACCCTGGAGTAAGCGCCGTCGGCCTTCAGCAGCTCCTCGACGCATTTCGAAATTATATTGGTGATGTGGAAAATTTACTGCCCGCAGAGGTTGCAAGTAATGACAGTTACGACCGGTTTGTAACGATTATGCGTCGAGTTAATGAACATTTGTTTGTCGCCTTCACCCCTGACTCCCGGATCAGACTATATGCTCTAGTTGTGGTCAAGTGGCTAAAGGGATTTAGCCTCGCTAGAATTATCGGCGATAGTATTGATTGGCACCAAGAAGTGGGCCGGGCATTTACTCTCCCGGAATTAATCCGCGACACGATGCAGCTTGTTGAGCAGATCGCACGGTTCAAAGCTCCGAAATACCTATCGGCCTATATGGATGTGCTGCACCTGCACTTACGAGAAGTCGGACGTGAAGATTTAATCGATGAGGGATTGGACATCGGAACACAGCTTGAATTTGGCGTTTCGTCTCGAACGCTGATTTCCCTTATGGAACTTGGGCTTTCACGCTTGAGCGCCGTAGCTCTCTATGAGAAGATTGCACGCGATGATATGAACAAAGATGAGTGCATCCAATGGATCTCTGACCGCGTGGATCACTTTACCTCAATGGGCATTCCCGCACTCATCATCCGTGAAGTGCGGGAACGCCTCACCCTGTCTAGCAACATCTCCACTTAACGCCACTTCGATCGGATAAATATGCCTGCGAAACCAATAACTCTCGGCCCAATGAAGTTTGCAAAACGCGGTGACGCTGTTGCTTTTTTAACAGCGATGCTACACCGGTACGATGAAGGAGATAAAGTTAGCGCCGATGACGCGGTAATCTTGCAGGCCACCGTAGAAAACCATCCCGACTCCGCCAAGAAAATTGGATGCGGAATCTCTTCCTTCAGCGTTCGTAGCGCTGACTATGGCACAAAATGTTTCTGGGTCAATCGCAGCGATGGGACGACAGAAAAATTTTCGATTAAAGCCTCCATCCATAGCGGATAGTTGCGCGACTGTAATTTTTCATCGCCCCATCGGAATATGAGAAGCGAAACCGTCAGGCAGTCCGCCATGCGGCAGCCGCCTTCGAAGATGGAACCAATGCTCCCCTGCGCGATGTCTGTAGCCACCTTCGCCAGCGTCTACAGGTTCCGAAAAAGTATAGCCAGATCCAGGACGGAATTCAGCTAACCGGCCATCGTTATACGCGCCGATCAACTTCGAGCGCACAATTGCGCGGTGCCGGCATAGCAGGTGATGGATAACGTCAAGGAATTTAGGCAGGTTGCTACTGAGTATGACAGGCCTCAAAGATGTTGTTGGGGCTGCAGCGCCCCCACGCCAGCCGATATGGAGAGACCTCGTGCTACGAAGACAGAACAGCGTGTGGGCCCGAGTTGCCGCTGACGTTGGGGCAATGGTTGGGGGCTGAAGATGCCGAAGTTATGCCACAGTTCCCTTGGCGTGATCGCACCGGGTGGTTACCCGAAAAAGTGATATGCCTCGCCGACCAGCATATGTCTTGCCCTCCAGTCGCCACAGATCGTCGATCGAGAGCCGAAGGCAGCAGCTTGGCGGTGCTGGATGTGGCCGGGCTCAGGTGATGTTGATTAGTGCGTTCTGCGCCGCAATAACAATTGCGGCAACCAGTAGCGCACGCGCTGAGGGTTTCCTTCTGGATGATGACTCGCAATAACTGCAATTCGGCACTTGCTCAGTCATTAGAGTCTGCGATAACTCTTCAGCTACTTCTACAACTATTCGCCCAACTCAGCACTCAAACCCCAATCAGGAAGCCATCTGATTATTTTGTACTTCATTGGTTACTGCCCCCTTAGCTCGGGGCGACCTCGAGTATTTAGCCTTAATTAGGGCTATCTTATCTTCAATACGGAACGCTTGAGTACGATCCAAATCCTCAACAATCCTCCTGCTAACGGCAGCAAAATGTTTCATACCATTTTTCTCGGGAGACTCGATAATCATCTCAATCATATCTGCCAGCCCCTGCGCGCCGCTGCGAAGTCTGTCCAGCTTGACAATGTCTAAGCTCAAAATATCAGCCGTCAAGCCCGCGTTAATATCATCATTTTTTGAATTGAGCGCCTGAACAAGCTGGCCGTGCGCAATCTTGTTCCTGAGCTGACTTGGCTCCTCAATGTACGTCTTGACTAGCTCATCGAGTTTTTCCTTAGCATTCAAGACATCCCCGGGATCAGCAGAAGCGATACGCGCCAAACCCAGCTCAACGCATTTTTTCCAACCGTTGACAACATTCCTAGAACCAACCGCTTTTATTGAGTCGATCTCCGCACAACTAAAACCATACGGAGTATGAATCAGCTTTGAAAATAGTGCTTCAGCCCATGCAGAATAACTAAGCGCCACAAGCCGAGTCAGTGCTTTTGCGGACGAGGTGTTGCCGCTGATGAAATCACGGTGAATGAGCCGTTTCAGATTCGCCAAAGTTGCCTGGAGCTCCCGAACATTCTGAGTTTGGGCCTGAAAGACGATGAGTTTTTTTTGATCAGTTAACATTGATTCTTTGCGTATAAAAAGCACTCCGGGAATACTCTTTATACGCCCGGAATCGAACCGGGACCTCCCAAAGACTAAGTCTCTGGCGCTCTAACCATACTTAAGCTACGTATCCGATTTGATTATAGCATTTTAATTTCACCAATGCAACATGTTGATTTGGTTGGCGCAATCAGGCTTTTCGACATTTTAAGGCGTTCTACAACTTAAGCATGGGGAACGCCCAAGAATAGAGAAGCGCCCTATCTTCTTTAAGGGGGTGCGCTAAACATTGCAAGCCAGCAACGCGCGCACATGGGCGGCAGCGCCGCCAGTCAGGCCGGCCATACTATAGCCGCCTTCCAGAATAGAGACGATGCGGCCCTGCGCAGTATCTGCAGCCACTTCCATCAACTCCCGCGTAATCCAGTGAAAGTCCGCATCCACCAGCTGCAGGCCAGCCAGCGGATCATCGCGGTGGGCATCGAAGCCAGCGGAGATGACGATCAACTCCGGCGCCCAATTGCGCAGCGCGGGCAGCAGGTCGTGGCGAATGCGGTCGCGGAACATGGGCGAATCGCAGCCGGGCGGCAGCGGCACGTTGAGGATGTTGTTGCGGCTGCCCGTTTCGCTGCGCAGGCCGGTGCCGGGGTATAGCGGCGACTGATGGCAGGAGGCGTAGAACAGCCCGGGCAGCGGCGCGAACGCGGCTTGCGTGCCGTTGCCATGGTGGACGTCGAAATCGACCACGGCCACCCTCTCCAGCTCATACGCACGGCTGGCATGCGCGGCGGCGATGGCGGCGTGGTTGAAGATGCAGAAGCCCATGGCGCGGTCCGGCTCGGCGTGGTGGCCACAGGGGCGCGTGGCGCAGAACACGTTGGCCGCTTTGCCCAGCATCACGTCGTCCACGGCGGCGCAGGCGGCGCCGATGCAGCGCATGACGGCGCGCCAGGAGCCGGCCGAGAGCATGGTGTCGCCGCCGTCCAGCGGCACGGCGCCGCGCGCGGGCAACGCTTCCAGGATGGCGTCGTAGTAGTCGGCGTCGTGTATCAGTTCTGTCTGGGCGCGCGTGCCCATCGGGGCTACCTGCCAGTCCAGCGCGGCGAACTCGGGGGCCTTCAGCGCTTCCAGCACCAGCGCCAGCCGCTGCGGCGATTCGGGGTGGCCCTCTCCCGGCTGGTGGTCGTAGCAGTCGACGTGGGTGTAGACGCGGGTGCGCTGTTTCATGAAGGGCCCAGGTTAGTCCAGCAGGAACAGGTTGTCCGAGCCGGTGTCGCGGATGACGGCGAGCGCCTGCGCGCTGCCGGTGAGGAAATGGTCGGCCGTCTCCGGCGCGCTGCCCGGGCCGGCCATGCTGGCGGCGCAGGCAGCGTCGGCCACGCTGTGCGGGGCGATCTGCAGGGCGATGCCGTGCGGCTTGAGCGCGGCTGCGGCGTAGCGCAGGTTGTGCACCAGGGTCTGGCGCGCCAGGTCAGGCAGCAGCTCGGGCGGCAGCAGTCCGGCCAGGCAGCGCAGCTGGCGCGTGCCCAGGGGCCGCGCGTAGCGGATGGCTTCTTCCACGCCGTAGCGGAATTCGCTCACGCGCGCGGGGTGGCAGGCGATGCCGCGCTCGCCGCCTTTCCAGTCGCCGGCCGGCAGGCAGAAGCGCATCAGCTGCAGGCCGTGGCTGCATAGCCGGTGCGCTATCTGCTCCACCGGATACGAGTACGGGAACATGAATTCCACGCGGCCGTAGCCGGCTTGCGCGGCCGCGTCAAAGCGGTCGAGAAACGGCAGGTCGCTGAACAGGCGGTTCAGGTGGGCCGCCGGTTTAAGCGCGGTGCCCGCCGCTGCGCCGAAGCCGGCGCAGGGTGCGGGAATGGCGCCGGCGCTGGCCTCAGCGCTGGAGGTGGCGTGCTGCATGATGCTCTGCCTTGGCCAGCGGCTCAGATCACGCGCTCGTCGCGCAGCGCGTTGATCTGCAGGTCGTTGTAGCCCAGCTCGCGCAGCACCTCGTCGGTGTGCTCGCCCAGCAGCGGCGAGCGGATGATGTCGGTGGGGCTGTCGGAAAGCTTGATGGGGTTGCCCACCGTGAGGTATTTGCCGCGCTCGGGGTGGTCCACTTCCACGATGGTGCCGCTGGCGCGCAGCGACGGTTCTTCGGCGATTTCCTTCATCGACAAGATTGGCCCGCAGGGGATGTCGAACTTGTTCAGGATGTCCATGGCCTCGAACTTGGTGTGCTCGCGGGTCCACTCTTCCACCGTGGCGAAGATGGACATCAGGCGCGGCAGGCGCGCGCGCGGGGTGGCATAGTCGGGGTCCGTGATCCAGCCTTCGCGGCCGATCACGCGGCAGATGGCGGGCCATACCGGTGCCTGGGCGATGAAGTAGATGTAGGCGTTGGGGTCGGTCTCCCAGCCTTTGCATTTGAGGATCCAGCCGGGCTGGCCGCCGCCGGAGGCGTTGCCGGCGCGCGGCACGGAGTCGCCGAAGGTGCCTTCGGCGAACTGGGGGTATTCCTCCATGGTGCCGGTGCGCTCCAGGCGCTGCTGGTCGCGCAGTTTTACGCGGCACAGGTTGAGCACCGCGTCCTGCATGGCGGTGTCCACCTTCTGGCCCCGGCCGGTGGCATTGCGCTGGTACAGGGCGGTGACGATGCCGAGCGCCAGGTGCAGGCCGCTGCCGCTGTCGCCGATCTGGGCGCCGCTGACCACGGGTGGGCCGTCGTCGAAGCCGGTGGTGGCGGCGGCGCCGCCGGCGCATTGGGCCACGTTTTCGTACACCTTGCAGTTCTGGTAGGGGCCGGGGCCGAAGCCTTTCACGGACGCGACGATCATGCGCGGGTTGAGCTCCTGGATGCGCTCCCAGCTGAAGCCCATGCGGTCCAGGGCGCCGGGGGCGAAGTTCTCCACCAGTACGTCGCAGTCGCGTATCAGGGTTTCCAGCACCTGCTTGCCCATGGTTTTTTTGGTGTCCAGCGTGATGGAGCGCTTGTTGTGGTTCAGCATGGTGAAGTACAGGCTGTCCACCCCGGGGATGTCGCGCAGCTGGCCACGGGTGGCGTCGCCCTCGCCTGCGCGTTCCACTTTAATCACGTCGGCGCCGAACCATGCCAGCAGCTGGGTACAGGTCGGCCCCGATTGCACATGGGTGAAGTCGAGGACGCGCACCCCGTCTAATGCTTTGCTCATAAACGTGTCTCCAGGTAGGTATAGTTTTTTGATAGATAGTATGGCATGCGGTTCGCACCGCGAGATAGTTCCATGATAGGCAGTGCCGCTTTCAACGCGCATTGACCCCGGTCAAGATTCGCAAGATGGCCATATTGCGGAAAATTGACTGCGGTCATGGGGATTTTCCGGCGCCGCGCCTACCATCGGTTTCCTCTATTTCTAGAAGGGGGAACCATGCGCGCTATCGAAATTACGCAGCCGGGAGGGCCGGAGGTGCTGCAGTTGTGCGAGCGTCCGCGCCCGTCGCTTTTGCCGGGGCAGGTGCTGATCAAGGTGCATGCGGCGGGAATCAACCGGCCGGATTTGTTGCAGCGCGTCGGGAAGTATCCGGTGCCGGAGGGCGCGTCCGATCTGCCGGGACTGGAGGTGGCGGGCGAGATCGTGGCGGGGCATGTGGGGGATAGCGGCTGGCATATCGGGGACAAGGTGTGCGCGCTGGTGCAGGGCGGCGGGTATGCGCAGTACTGCCCGGCGCAGATCGAGCTGTGCCTGCCGATTCCGGAGGGCTGGTCGATGCTGGAGGCGGCGTCGCTGCCTGAGACGTTCTTTACGGTGTGGAGCAATGTGTTCGACCGGGCCGCGCTGGCGCCCACCGAGACATTGCTGGTGCAGGGCGGAACGTCGGGGATCGGGGTGACGGCGATCCAGCTGGCCAAGGCCTTGGGACACAGGGTGTTCACCACGGCGGGGTCGGACGAGAAGTGCCGGGCTTGCACGGAGCTGGGGGCCGACCTGGCGATCAATTACCGCACCGGGGACTTCGTGGCGGCGGTAAAGGATGCGACCGGCGGCAAGGGCGTGGATGTAATCCTGGATATGGTGGGCGGGGATTATGTGCCGCGCGAGCTGAATTGCCTGGCAGATGATGGGCGGCTGGTGTTCATCGCGCTGCTGGGCGGGGCCAGGGTGGAGGTGCCACTGGGGCAGATTTTGCTGCGCAGGTTGAGTGTGACGGGATCGACGTTACGCCCACGGCCGGTGGCGTTCAAGGCGGCCATTGCGCGCAAGCTGCGCGAGAAGGTGTGGCCGTTGATCGAGGATGGCTTGATCAGGCCGGTGATATATCGGACGTATCCGTTGGAGCAGGCGGCCGAGGCGCACGCGCTGATGGAGACCAGCGCGCATATCGGGAAGGTGATGCTGCAGGTGGCGTGATTCCGGCGGGGCGGCGGGGCTGGCATGGCGGGTTACGGCGCGGGGCGCCTGACCTGCCCTACGGTCCATCGGACCAAGGGGCCAACTAGCCGATGGCGGCGCGCATCCGTAGGGCGGGTCAGGCGGCGGCAGCCGCCGTACCCCGTCATTGAGCCGCCGACGACGTGTCGGCAGGTTACGAGCCGGCGGTGGCAGCGGCGCCGCGCGCGGGCGCGGGCGTCAGCCGCACGGTATTGGCCTGGATAGAGGCCAGAACAGGCGGCGCCAGCCCCTCACCGCCATGTTCGGCCACATGCGCCAGCAGCTGGCGCCGCATCGGCGGCGCCCAGTAACGCTGCAGGTGGTTGGCGATCTCGGTGCTGGCTTCCTCCTGGTCCGGGTAGGACGCGAAGAAGGAGCCGATCTGGTTGGCCATGGTGACCAGGTGGTGAATGTTCATGGTCTCTCCTTCGTTATGCCGACTGCGCGGTGGCAGCATCCTTGTGCGCCATCTGCTCTTCGTGGAAGCGCGCGAATTCCAGCTGCCAGTCGGACTGCTGCTGCACCGGCATCACTTGCACCGCCGTCACCTTGTATTCCGGGCAGTTGGTGGCCCAGTCCGAGTTCTCGGTGGTGATCACGTTCGCGCCGGATTCCGGGAAGTGGAAGGTGGTGTACACCACGCCAGGCTGCATGCGCTCCGTTACCAGCGCGCGCAGCACGGTCTCCCCCGCCCGGCTCTGGATGCCCACCCACTGGTCGTCCTTGATGCCGCGCTCCTGCGCGTCGTGCGGGTGGATCTCCAGCCTGTCCTCGGCGTGCCAGCGCACGTTCTCGGTGCGGCGCGTCTGCGCGCCCACGTTGTACTGCGACAGGATACGGCCGGTGGTCAGGATCAGCGGGTACATGCGCGTAACCTTCTCGTCGGTCGGCACATATTGCGTGATGATGAAGCGCCCCTGGCCGCGCACGAAGCGGTCGATGTGCATGGTCGGCGTGCCTTCCGGCGCGGCGTCGTTGCACGGCCACTGGATGCTGCCCAGCTTGTCCAGCTTGGCGTAGCTCACGCCGCTGAAGGTCGGCGTCAGGCGCGCGATTTCGTCCATGATCTGCGACGGGTGCGTGTAGTTCATCGGGTAGCCCAGGCGGTTTGACAGCTGCACGGTCACTTCCCAGTCGGCATAGCCGGCCTTGGGCGCCATCACCTTGCGCACGCGCGAGATACGGCGCTCGGCGTTGGTGAAGGTGCCGTCCTTCTCCAGGAAGGAGGAACCGGGCAGCAGCACGTGGGCGTACTTGGCGGTTTCGTTCAGGAAGATATCCTGCACCACGATGCACTCCATGGCTTCCATGGCGGCGATCACGTGCTGGGTGTTGGGGTCGGACTGCACGATGTCCTCGCCTTGGCAATACAGGCCCTTGAAGCTGCCGTCCAGCGCCGCTTCGAACATGTTGGGGATGCGCAGGCCGGGTTCGGCCTGCAGTTCCACGCCCCACGCGGCTTCGAACTGCATGCGCACGGTGGTGTCGGACACGTGGCGGTAGCCCGGCAGCTCGTGCGGGAAGGAGCCAATGTCGCACGAGCCCTGCACGTTGTTCTGGCCGCGCAGCGGATTCACGCCCACGCCTTCGCGGCCCACGTTGCCGGTGGCCATGGCCAGGTTGGCGATGCCCATCACGGTGGTGGAGCCTTGCGCATGCTCGGTCACGCCCAGGCCGTAGAAGATGGCGCCGTTGCCGCCGGTGGCGAACAGGCGGGCCGCGGCGCGCACCTGTTCGGCCGGCACGCCAGTGACAGCTTCCATGGCTTCGGGCGAGTTCGATTCCTGCGCCACGAATTCGCGCCACTGGTTGAATGCGCGCAGTTCGCAGCGCTCGGCGATGAAGTCTTCGGCCAGCAGGCCTTCGGTCACGATCACGTGGGCCAGCGAGCTGACCATGGCGACGTTGGTGCCGGGGCGCAGTTGCAGGTGATGCTGGGCGCGGATGTGCGGCGACTTCACCAGGTCGATGCGGCGCGGATCGATGACGATCAGCTTGGCGCCCTGGCGCAAGCGACGCTTCATGCGCGAGGCGAACACGGGGTGTCCGTCGGTCGGGTTGGCGCCGATCACCATGATGACGTCGGACTTGGCCACGGACGCGAAGGTCTGCGTGCCGGCCGATTCGCCCAGGGTCTGCTTCAGGCCGTAGCCGGTGGGCGAGTGGCAAACGCGGGCGCAAGTGTCCACGTTGTTGTTGCCGAACGCTGCGCGCACCAGCTTTTGCACCAGGTAGCCTTCCTCGTTGGTGCAACGCGAGGAGACGATGCCGCCGATGGAGTCCTGGCCGTGCTTGGCCTGGATGCGCTTGAATTCGGAGGCCGCGTAGTCCAGCGCCTCGTCCCAGGACACTTCCTTCCAAGGATCGGTGATTTTGGAGCGTATCATCGGCTTCAGGATGCGGTCCTTGTGGGTGGCGTAGCCCCAAGCGAAGCGGCCTTTCACGCACGCGTGGCCTTCGTTGGCCTTGCCGTCCTTGGTGGGCACCATGCGCACCACTTCGCTGCCCTTCATTTCCGCGTCGAGCGAGCAACCCACGCCGCAATAGGCGCAAGTGGTGGTCACCTTGTGTTCGGCCTGGCCCATCCAGATAACGGTTTTCTCTTGCAGGGTGGCGGTCGGGCAGGCTTCCACGCAGGCGCCGCAGGACACGCACTCCGATTCCATGAACGATTCGCCCTGCCCGGCCGACACGCGCGATTCGAAGCCGCGTCCGGAAATCGTCAGCGCGAAAGTGCCCTGGGTTTCCTCGCAAGCGCGCACGCAGCGGTTGCAGACGATGCACTTGGACGAGTCGAAGGTGAAGTAGGGATTCGATTCATCCTTCTTCAGCTTCAGGTGGTTGGCGCCTTCATAGCCGTAGCGCACTTCGCGCAGGCCGGTCACGCCGGCCATGTCCTGCAGCTCGCAGTTGCCGTTGGCCGGGCAGGTCAGGCAGTCCAGCGGGTGGTCGGAGATGTAGAGCTCCATCACGCCCTTGCGCAGTTCCTGCAGCTTGGACGTCTGGGTGCGCACCACCATGCCCTCCTCCACCGGCGTGGTGCAGGAGGCCGGATAGCCGCGCCGGCCTTCGATCTCCACCAGGCACAAACGGCAGGAGCCGAACGGCTCCAGGCTGTCGGTGGCGCACAGCTTGGGAATGTTGGTGCCGCTTTCGGCGGCGGCACGCATCACCGAGGTGCCGGCGGCCACCGTCACGCGCTGGCCGTCGATGGTGAGCGTCACGAAGTCGGTGGCCAAGCTGGGCGGGGTGCCGAAGTCGCGGCTGATAATGGTCTCGATCATCTAAGTCTCCTAGGCGGCGCGCTGGTCTGCGCAGACCTGGCCGAAATCTTGCGGGAAGTGGTTCAGGGCCGACAGCACGGGGTACGGCGTCATGCCGCCCATCGCGCACAGCGAGCCATGCAGCATGGTGTCGCACAGCTCGCGCAGCAGGATCACCTGCTTGGGACGCTCGCTGCCTTCACGGATCTTGTCGATAACTTCCACGCCGCGCGTGGAGCCGATGCGGCATGGCGTGCATTTGCCGCACGATTCCACGGCACAGAATTCCATCGCGTAGCGGGCCAGCTTGGCCATATCGGCGCTGTCGTCGTGCACCACGATGCCGCCGTGGCCGAGCACCGCCCACAGCGAAGCGAACGCTTCGTAGTCCAGCGGTGTGTCCCATTGCGACTCGGGCAAATAAGCGCCCAGCGGGCCGCCCACCTGCACCGCCTTGATCGAGCGGCCGGAGGCGCTGCCGCCGCCGTAGTCGAACAGGATGTCGCGCAGCGTGACGCCGAAGGCCAGTTCGATCAGGCCGCCGTGCTTGATGTTCCCGGCCAGCTGCACCGGCAAGGTGCCGCGTGAACGGCCCATGCCGTAGTCCTGGTAGTAGGCCGCTCCCTTGTCGAGGATGAGCGGCACAGCTGCCAGCGACAGCACGTTGTTGATCACGGTGGGCAGGCCGAACAGGCCGGACAGCGCAGGCAACGGCGGCTTGGCGCGCACCACGCCGCGCTTGCCTTCGATGCTCTCCAGCAGCGCAGTCTCTTCGCCGCAGATGTAGGCGCCGGCGCCCTTGCGCACTTCCAGCTCGAAGGCGCGGCCGGAGCCCAGGACATCGGTACCGAGGTAGCCCGCCTGCACCGCGCTGTCAATCGCGTGGTTCAGGTTGGCGATGGCGTGCGGGTATTCGCTGCGCACGTAGATGTAGCCCTTGTTCGCGCCAACCGCCAGCCCGGCGATGGTCATGCCTTCGATCAGCATGAAGGGGTCGCCTTCCATCACGATACGGTCGGCGAAGGTGCCGGAGTCGCCTTCATCGGCGTTGCAGACAATGTATTTTTGCACGCCGGCTGCTTTCAGCACGGTGTTCCACTTGATCCCGGTTGGGAATGCGGCGCCGCCGCGGCCGCGCAGGCCGGAGGCGGTGACGGCGGCAACGATGGCGGCCGGCTCCATCGCCAGCGCATTGCGCAGGCCCTTGTAGCCGTCGTGCGCCTCGTAGTCGGCCAGCGACAGCGGATCGGTAATGCCGGCGCGGGCGAAGGTCAGGCGGCTTTGCCTGGCCAGGTAAGGAATCTGCTCCACCAGGCCCAGGGCCAGGGTGTGCTTGCTGTCGCCCAGGTGGAAACCGGCGTCGAACAGTGCGGGCACGTCGGCCGCGTCCACCGGACCGAAGCCGATGCGGCCGTCGGCCGTG
This sequence comes from Massilia sp. Root351, assembly GCF_001425045.1. Classification (GTDB taxonomy): domain Bacteria; phylum Pseudomonadota; class Gammaproteobacteria; order Burkholderiales; family Burkholderiaceae_D; genus Rugamonas. Next base: position 63,454 of record NZ_LMDJ01000012.1, read on the forward strand.
CCCACTTCCACCAGCGGCTCCAGCCACAGCAGGCCGCGCGTGCCGTTACGCACGATGTCGATGTCGATGCCACGGCACGCCGCTTCGGCGGCGATGGCTGCCGCCACGTCGTCGGCGCCCAGCGCCAGCGCGGTGGAATCGCCGGGAATGTAGATGCGGATGCTCATGCTGCTTCCTTCACTTTGGCCAGCAACGCGTCGAAGCGCGCCGGGGTGACGCGCGCATGCAGCGCTTCGTTGATCATCATGGACGGCGCGGTGGCGCATTGGCCCAGGCAGTACACCGGCTCCAGCGCGAATTCTCCGTCCGTGGTGTGCGCGTGCAACTTGCAGCCCAGCGCGTGTTCGGCGTGCGCCAGCAGTGCGTCGCCGCCCATGCTCTGGCAGGCTTCTGCGCGGCAGATCTGCACCACCTTGCGCGCCGGCGCTTCGGTGCGGAAGTAGTGGTAGAAGGTGATCACGCCATGCACTTCGGCGCGCGACAGATTGAAGGTGGAGGCGATCTCTTCCACCTGCTCGGGCGGAATATAGCCGATGGCATCCTGGATCGCGTGCAGGACCGGCAGTAGCTGGTCCTGCGCACCACTGCTGGCGGCAAGGATGGCGCTTGCCTGGGAAATACGCTGCTGCATAATGCCTCCGTCGTTTTTATTGTGTGCCGAGTGCCGCGAATACTTAGTGCAAGTTATGTTCTATAAAACATATATTTCGCTTAATATTCACGCATAAACCTAGGCTATCACTGTAAAAACACCAACGCAATATGAAGGATTTTGCATATGTTCAAAGTTGAGATACGCCCGGACTGGGTGCTGCGCCATCCGAACGGGCAGGCCGTACCGCTGCCGGTGCTGCTGGACCTGCTGGCGGCGGTGCGCAGCACGGGCAGCATCAGCCAGGCCGCAAAGGACTGCGGCATCTCCTATCGCCACGCGTGGGGGCTGCTGAACCAATTCAACGAACAATTCGGCGCGGAGCTGGTGCACAAGTCGCGTGGATCGGGGACGGTGCTGTCGCCGCTGGCCGACAAACTGATCTGGGCCGACAAGCGCATCGCCGCCCGGTTGAGCCCCATGCTGGACAGCCTGGCCTCCGAGCTGCAGCAGGAGCTGGCCAGCCTGCTCGACGAGCGTCCGCCCGCCCTGCGCCTGACCGCATCGCACGGCTTCGCGGTAGCGGCGCTGGTAAGCCGGCTGGAGCAGCAAGGCGTGCTGGTGGACCTGCAATACCGCAGCAGCACCGAGGCCGTGGCAGCCCTGGCGCGCGGAGAGTGCGACCTGGCCGGCTTTCACCTGCCGGTGGGCGAATTCGAAGGCGCGGCGGCGGCCAAGTACCGCCCGCTGCTCGATCCGGCCCGCCAGATGCTGATCCACCTGGCCTATCGCATGCAGGGCATCTTTACCGCAAAGGGAAATCCGAAGGACATCCGCACGCTGGACGACCTGGCGCGGCAGGACGTGCGTTTTGTGAACCGCCAGCGCGGCTCGGGCACGCGGCTGCTGCTGGAACTGCTACTGGACGGCCACGGCATTGCGCCAGACCGCATCAACGGCTTCGAGAGCGCTGAATTCACGCACGCGGCGGTGGCCGCCTACGTCGCCAGCAACATGGCCGACGCCAGCTTCGGCGTGGAAACCGCCGCCCGCCGTTTCGACCTCGATTTCGTGCCGGTGGTGCGCGAGCGCTACTTTTTCGCGTGCTCCCGCGAGGCGCCGGCTGCGCCACTGGTCGCCGCCGCGCTGGCAGTCATGGAAAGCGACGAATTCAAAGCCACGCTGGCCGCCCTGCCCGGCTACGACGGCGCCATGAGCGGCCAGCGCCTGGCGCTGCAATCTTTGTTCTGAGCGGGTGCGGCTGTCTCCGGTTTCAGCGCCCTTATCACTGGCGCAGCGCAGGCCGCCAGCTTGTTAAGCAAGCGGCGGCGTTTTACAAAAAATGATTGCGCTATCTTTTTTGTGTTATAGAATGGTAAAGCCACTTCAAAACACAAAGGTTCGCGCATGAAATTGCTGTACGCCCTGGTTTCAAGCTTTGCAATCGCTTGCCTGTCCGTGTCGCCGGCGGCATTGGCGATCGGTCAGAAGAAGTTCGTGGATTCCGGCCCCGCTGCGGGTGTCGAGCTGATCGCGCGCGGAAAGATGGCTTCCATTCATCTGGATGGCGACGACTACCCCGGGGTGCTGCGTGCGGCGCGCGATCTTCAAAGCGACATCGAAAAGGTGGGTAGCCAGCGCCCTTCCTTGAGCCTGCAAAAGACACCCGGCGCAGTTAGCGGTCAGGACGTGATCCTGATCGGCACCATAGGCCACAGCCGCCTGATCGATCAACTGATCGCACAGAAGAAGCTCGACACCAGCTCAATCAAGGACCTGTGGGAAGGCTACGTGGTGCAGGCGGTGAAAGCACCAATGCCCGGCGTGGCGCGCGCCCTCGTGATCGCCGGCAGCGACAAACGCGGCACTATCTTTGGCATCTACACGCTGGCCGAGCAGTTGGGCGTGTCGCCATGGTATTGGTGGGCGGACGTGCCGGTTCCCCGCAAGGACCGCGCCGTCGTTCCATTCGGCACGCTGGTGAGCGACCGCCCCGCCGTGAAATACCGTGGCATCTTCCTGAACGATGAGGCGCCTGCGCTGACTAATTGGGCCAAGGACAAATTCGGCGGATTCAATCACCAGTTCTATGAAAAGCTGTTCGAACTGATGCTGCGAATGCGCGCCAATTACCTGTGGCCGGCCATGTGGTACTCGGCGTTCAACGACGACGACAAGGAAAACGCCCGGCTGGCCAACGAAATGGGCATCGTCATGGGCACCTCGCATCACGAGCCGATGATGCGCTCGCAGCAGGAATGGCACCGTTACGGCAAAGGACCGTGGGACTACGAGAAAAACGGCGATGCGTTGCGCAAATTCTGGGCCGAGGGTTTACGCAACAGCCATGACTACGAGCAGGTGATCACGATGGCGATGCGGGGTGACGGCGATGAGCCTATGTCCGAGCAGGCCAACGTTTCCCTGCTTCAGGGCATCGTGAACGACCAGCGCAAGCTGATTGCAGCCGAATGGAACAAGGACCCGGCCCAGGTACCGCAACTGTGGGCCCTGTACAAGGAAGTGCAGGAATATTACGACAAAGGCATGCGCGTGCCGGACGACGTGCTGCTGCTGATGTGCGACGACAACTGGGGCAACATCCGGCGCCTGCCGACGGCGGAAGAACGAAAGCGCAGCGGTGGCGCCGGCATTTACTACCATTTCGATTACGTTGGCGTACCGCGCTCCTATAAATGGCTCAACGTAACCCAGATTGCCAAGGTGTGGGAGCAAATGAACCTGGCCAGCGACTTCGGAGCTGACCGCATGTGGGTTGTGAATGTCGGCGATCTGAAGCCCATGGAAATACCGACCGAATTTTTCCTCACCTACGCCTGGGACCCGAAAGCCTGGCCGGCCGAGCGCCTGGGCGGCTATCTGAACCAGTGGGCCGCGCGCGAATTCGGCGCTGTCCACGCGGGCGACATTGCCGATATCGTCAACCAGTACACGCGCTTCAACGCGCGGCGCCGCCCGGAGCAGCTCGACCCGGCGACCTACAGCCTGGTGAACTATCGGGAGGCGGAGCGCGTGGTGAGCGCCTACAACGGCCTGGCCGAGCGTGCGCGGCGCGTCGCCGCAGCCTTGCCGGCTCAGCAGCGCGACGCGTTCTTCCAGCTGGTGGAGTACCCGGTGCGCGCTTCGGCCAACGCGCTGGACATGTATGTCAGCGCCGGCATGAACCGCCTTTATGCGAACCAAGGCAGGATTACCGCCAACGACATGGCCGCCAAGGTGCGCGCGCTGTTTGCCAACGACGCGGAACTGGCGCGCAAGTACCAGCAGGACATCAGCGGCGGGAAGTGGAAGCATATGATGTCGCAAACCCGTTTCGGCTATACCAACTGGGACCAGCCCTATCGCGACGTGATGCCGGCGGTGAGCGAATTGCGCGCTCCCGTAAATGGCGAGCTAGCGGCCCCCAACGGCATCCACCCCAGCGACCAGATGGGGATAGCCGTCGAAGGCAATGCCGTATCATGGCCAGTATTCCCCATCAAACCGCTGGTGCTGCCACAGCTGGACGTGTTCCAGAAGCAGGCAGGCCGCATCGAACTGTTCAACCGTTCAAGCGCGCCATTCTCGTTCAGCATTTCCGCCAACCAGCCATGGGTTCGCCTGAGCACAAGCGGCGGAACCGTTGAGAAAACACAGCTGGTAGAAGTCGACGTGCAATGGGACCAGGTGCCGCTGGGCGACAGCCGCGCGGAATTGACGGTGACAGGGCCGGACAAAGCCAGCGTTAAGGTGGCCGTTCCCGTCCACAACCCTGCCGCGTTGCGGCCGGAACAGGCCACCGGGCATGTGGAGGCGCACGGCGTGATCGCCATCGAAGCGGAGCATTACACGGCAGCGCCGAGCGCGCCCGGCCGGCGCTGGCTGAAGATTCCGGACTATGGCCATACCTTGTCCGGCATGACCGTGTCGCCCGCACAGGCGGGGGCACTTGAGCTGCGCGATGGCATGCAGCTGCAATATACCGTGAATATCTTCAACCCCGGCAAGCTCCAGGTTGAAGCGGTATTGGCCCCGACGCTGAAATTCTCCCCGGGAGGCGGCTTCCGCTACGGGATCTCCTTCGACGATGAAGCGCCTCAGGTGATCAATATCCACGCGGATGAATCGGAAGAACAGTGGCGCAAGATCGTGTCAGACGGTGTGGCCAGGTTCTCCAGCACGCACATGGTGAGGTCCGCTGGCAAACACACGCTGAAATTCTGGGCCCTGGACCCGGGCGTCGTGCTGCAGCGGCTGGTGGTCAATACGGGCGGCCTCAAGCCAAGCTATCTGGGGCCGCCGGAAAGTCCCTACTTCCCGGCGCGCGGCACGGCCCGTTGACCAATCAGGCTTGCCGCTTCAGCTCAGTGGCCGGGGTTTGGAACTCCACCATGCGCGCTTGCCAGGCAGCGTCCACCTGGTCCATCGCCGCCAGCTTGACGTGGCCGTAGCCGCGCACCTGTTCCGGCAGTTGCGCCAGCCTCAGCGCGGCGGCTTTATTGTGTAGCCCGAGGCAAGCGGACAGCTCGTGCACGAACGCCAGGTAGCGGTCGCGCAGCGCGCGTTCGCGGCGCCGCTCTTCGGTGTAGCCAAAGATGTCCAGCGGCGTGCCGCGCAGGCATTTCAGGCGCGCCAGGCCGCCGAAGCCTTTCATCATCCAGCCGCCGAACGCCATCTTGGCTGGCACGTCCGAACCCGGCTTCTTGCGCGCCAACAATGGCGGCGCCAGATGGAAGCCGAGCTTGTAGTCGCCTTCGAATCGCGCCGCGATCTGCTCGCGGAAGCTCGGGTCGGCGTGCAGGCGCGCCACTTCGTATTCGTCCTTGTAAGCCATCAGCTTGAACAGGTTGCGCGCCACGGCCTTGCTCAGCGTGCGCTTCGCCCCATCGCCGTCCAACGCGACCTCTTTCAGCTCGACGGCCGCCACCGCGTCGGCGTAAACACGGGCATAGGCAGCATTCTGGTACTTGCTCAGCCAGTCCGCGCGGAAGGCCACCAGTTCCGGCAGCGATTTGGGCGCGGCGAACTGGATCACCTGCTGTTGCGGCTGCGCCAGGCGGGACAGCGCGTCCTGGTCGGCTGCGGCCAGGCGGCCCAGCATAAAGGCGCGCTTGTTCATGTCGATGGCGACGCCGTTCAGCTCAATCGCCCGCATCAGCGCTTCCAGGCCGGCCGGCACCAGCCCCTTTTGCCACGCATAGCCCATCAGCAGGATATTGCCGCCGATCGGATCGCCGAGGAAGCGCGCCGCGATTTCCTGCGCGTCCAGCTGCAGCAGATTGGCGCCGCCCGCTGCCGATGCCAGCTTCTCGAGCAAGCCGTCCTTGTTGATGGAGGCGTCGCGGTCGCGGGTGAATTCCGCCGTCGGGATCTCGCGCTCGTTGGCCACCACTTGCGTGTGGCCGCGCCGCATCACGGACAGGCTGTCCGGCATCGCCGCTACCACCAGGTCGCAGGCGAACACCGCGTCCGCCTGCTGCAAGTCGATACGCACTTGATTCAAGGCCGACGGCGACGCGGCCACGCGCACATGCGACAGCACCGCGCCGCCCTTCTGCGCAAAACCCATGAAGTCCAGCGTGGACGCGCCCTTGCCTTCCAGGTGCGCGGCCATGGTGATCAGCGCTCCGACGGTGACGATGCCGGTACCGCCCACACCCGCCACCAGGATTTCGAACGGCTTGTCCAGCGCGTGCGGCGCGGGCGCCGGGTAGCGGCCCAGCGCCTGTTCCAGGTCCGCCAGCGTGAGGGCCACGCTGGCCGGTTTGCGCAGCGTGCCGCCCAGTACCGAGACGAAGCTCGGACAGAAGCCTTCTACGCACGAGTAATCCTTGTTGCAGGACGATTGCTCGATCTGGCGCTTGCGGCCCAATTCCGTTTCCAGCGGCAGGATGGACAGGCAGTTCGATTGCACGCCGCAGTCGCCGCAGCCTTCGCACACGGCCGGGTTGATCACCATGCGGCGCGCCGGGTCGGGGAATACGATTTTTTCCGGCTTGTTCTTCTTGCGGCGGCGGCGCTTTTCGGCCGCGCAGGTCTGGTCGTACACCAGCACCGTCACGCCGGCGATCTCGCGCAGCATGCGCTGCATGGCATCGAGCTCGCTGCGGTGGTGCACCGTTACGCCGGCCGGCAGCGCCACGCCGGTGTAGTTCTCCGGCTGGTCGGTCACCACCACCACCTTCTTCGCGCCCTCGCTCACCACCTGCTGCACGATCTGCGGCACGGACAGCGTGCCGTCCACCGGCTGGCCGCCGGTCATGGCCACCGCGTCGTTGTACAGGATCTTGTAGGTGATGTTGGTGCGCGCGGCGATCGCCTGGCGGATCGCCAGCGAACCAGAATGGTAGTAAGTGCCGTCGCCCAGGTTCTGGAATACGTGCTTCTCGCCCACGAAACGCGAAGAACCCACCCAGCTGATGCCCTCGCCGCCCATCTGCGCCAGGTAGTTGGTGTCGCGCTTCATCCAGGTGGCCATGAAGTGGCAGCCGATGCCGGCCATGGCGCGGCTGCCTTCCGGCACGCGGGTAGAGGTGTTGTGCGGGCAGCCGGAGCAGAAGTACGGCGTGCGCTTGATGCCGTCGGCGCTGTTGGACAGCAGCTCGGCGGCGCAGAAGTCGGGCAGCATGCGCTTCAGGTCCAGCTCGGGGAACCGGGGCGCCAGCCATTGCACGATGGCGGGCGCGATGCGCGAGGGGCGCAGTTCGCCCAGCGCGGACAGCAGCGCATCGCCATTCCGGTCGGTCTTGCCGATGACGGCGGGCCGTTCGGACTGCGGCAGGTTGTAGAACAGGTTCTTCACCTGCTGCTCGATCACGGCGCCCTTCTCTTCCACCACCAGGATTTCCTGCAGGCCGTCCGCGAACGCGGCCAGGCGGGTGCGTTCCAGCGGATAGGTCAGGCCCGGCTTGTACAGGCGCACGCCCAGTTCTTCCAGGCGGCGCAACGGCAGGCCAAGGCGCTCCAGCGCTTCCAGCAGGTCGAGGTAGGCCTTGCCGGCGCTGATGATGCCGACGGCGGCGCGCGGCGCAGGCACTACCAGGCGGTCGATGGAGTTGGCGCGGGCGAAGGCTTGCACGGCTTCCAGCTTCTCGGCCGCGCGCACTTCCAGGGCCAAGCCGGGCAAGTCCGGCCAGCGGTTGTGCAGGCCGTCCGGCGGCGCGGTGTAGTCGGTGGGCATAACGTAGCTCGGCAGCGGCGGCAGCTCCACCACGGCGCCGCCCTCCACGGTCTCCGAGATGGCCTTGAAGCCGGACCACGCGCCCGAGTAGCGCGACAAGGCCCAGCCGTACAGGCCGAACTCCAGGTACTCCTGGATGTTGGCCGGGTTAATTACCGGCATGCTCCAGGCGATCAGCGCCTGCTCGCTCTGGTGCGGCATGGAGGAGGACACGCAGCCGTGGTCGTCGCCCAGGATCACCAACACGCCGCCGCGCGGCGAGGAGCCGTACACGTGGCCGTGCTTGAGCGCGTCGCCCGCCCGGTCCACGCCCGGGCCTTTGCCGTACCACATGGCGAAAACGCCATCGACCTTGCGGGTGGGGTCGGCTTCCACCTGCTGCGAGCCGAGTACCGCCGTGGCGCCCAGTTCTTCGTTAATCGCGGGCAGGAATTCAACGTTGTGCTTTGCCAGCAGCCTGGACGCGCGCCACAGTTCCTGGTCCACCGCGCCCAGCGGCGAGCCGCGGTAGCCGCTGACGAAGCCGCCCGTGTTCAGGCCTTGCGCGTCGTCGCAGATCTTCTGCATGCACAGCAGGCGCACCAGCGCCTGGGTGCCGGTCAGGAACACGCGGCCCTGGGTGCGGGTCAGGTTGTCGGAAAGAGCGTAGTCGGGGTCCGCCAGGGCTGGCTGGATGGAGGCTGGCAAGGTCATGGAATTCATTGTCGTGTCTCGCAATTAAATACTTATAGTGCGAGAAATGATATGGCGCATCGGGCGAAATATTTCGTCTATTCCCGCTATTCCAGACGTTAGAATGGGTTTTTTCTTTCCAAATATAGCAGAAAAATGAAAAATGATTCCCTGGATGCGGCCTCCGTCAAGATTCTGGCCGAACTGCAGAAAAACGCGCGCATTTCGTCAAACGAGCTGGCCGAGAAGATCGGCATGTCGGCCAGCCCTTGCTGGCGGCGCCAGAAGGAGCTGGAGGACAACGGCTACATCATCCGCTACACGGCGCTGGTGGACCGGCGCAAGCTGGGGCTGTCGGTGGTCTGCATGGCCAACATCACGCTGGCCCGGCACGAGGAAGGCGCGGTGAAGAATTTCGAGGAAGCGATGCGCTTGCGGCCGGAGGTGGTGGAGTGCTACGAGACCACCGGCAACGCGGACTACCTGGTGAAGATCGTGGTGGCGGACATGGACGGGTACCACGACTTCCTGCACAACGTGCTGGTAAAGCTGAACGGCGTTTCGCAGGTCAACACCAGCGTGGCGCTGCGTGAAGTGAAGTACGAGACTGCCCTGCCGCTGTAATGCGCGGGCATTGCCGCAATGGCCGGCTTGCCACGCCACGCCGCGGCCGCCGGCACTCCGCAAGCGCCGGTTTACAGCTGCGCAGCGGCAATATATAGTCTGACAACAATCCCAGCCGGAACGACCAAGGAGCCCAGGTATGAACTTCGCCCCAGACTTGCCCGCCAAGCCCATCATCCTGGTGGTCGACGATACCCCGGACAACCTGCTGCTGATGGCCAACCTGCTGAAGGACCTGTACACGGTGAAGGCGGCCAACAACGGCGAGAAGGCGATCCGCATCGCGCAGACGCGGCCGCAGCCGGACCTGATCCTGCTCGATATCATGATGCCGGGCATGACCGGCCACGACGTGGCTCGCATCCTGCAAGCCGAACCGGCTACGCGCAACATCCCCATCATCTTCCTGACCGCGATGGCTTCCAGCGCGGACGAAACGGCGGGACTGGAGCTGGGCGCGGCCGACTACATCACCAAGCCGATCAGCCCACCGGTGGTGCTGGCGCGGGTACGCACCCAGCTCAAGGTGAAGGACGCGGCCGACTTCCTGCGCGATAAGAATGATTACCTGGAACAGGAAGTGCAGCGCCGCACGCGCGAGCTGGGCGCGATTCAGGACGTGACCATCCACGCCATGGCCTCGCTGGCCGAAACGCGCGACAACGAGACCGGCAACCATATCCGCCGCACGCAGCATTATGTGCGGGTGCTGGCCGAGCACTTGCGCGAGCACCCGCGCTTCCGCCACTTCCTGGACGATGCCACCATCCAGCTGCTGTTCAAGTCGGCGCCGCTGCACGACATCGGCAAGATCGGCATCCCGGACCGCATCCTGCTCAAGCCGGGCCGCTTCACGCCCGATGAGTTCGAGATCATGAAGACCCACACCACGCTGGGGCGCGACGCCATCGCGCACGCCGAACAGCAGTTGGGCATGGACGTCGGCTTCCTGGCGCTGGCCAAGGAAATCGCCTACAGCCACCAGGAGAAGTGGGATGGCAGCGGCTACCCGGAGGGCCTGTCCGGGGACGCCATCCCGATCTCGGCGCGGCTGATGGCGGTGGCCGACGTGTACGACGCGCTGATCAGCCGCCGCGTCTACAAGGAAGGCATGCCGCACGATAAGGCGGTGCAGATCATCCTGGAGGGACGCGCTTCGCACTTCGATCCCGACATCTGCGACGCCTTCCAGGCTTGCCTGCCGCTGTTCCAGCAGATCGCCGCGCGCTTCGCCGACAGCGACGCGGACATGGAAAAACAGGCGCAGGCGATAGCCCATAGCGGCGCGGCCGCTGCCGCGCCGTGAGGACGCTGATCGCCTGGCTGGAGCAGTGGCCGCTGCGCCGCAAGCTGTTGCTCGGCTTCTGTTCGCTGTTGCTGCTGTCGCTGGCCCTGGGCGTGCAGAGCCTGCGCACGCAGGAGCAGTTGGGGCACGACATGCAGCGCCTGCTGAGCGAAGGCGTGATCGGCATCGTGCAGGTAAAGGAGGCGCGGGTGCAGCTGGCCCGCATGGAACAGGCGCTGCACCAGGTGGCCGGCGCACAGGGCACGGCGGCGCGCGAGCGTGCGCTGCAGGACCTGGACGAGGCGCGCGAGCGCCTGCGCTATGCCGTCGACGAAGCCGGCAACACGCTGCTGCGCGCCGACAACCAGCAGCGCCTGGCCAGCTTCGAAGCACTGCTGGCCCGCGTGGAACGCGCCAGCGACGATGCGCTGGACCTGGTCAGGAGCAACCGGACCGCCGAAGCGCAGGCGCTGCTTGAGCTGCCGCGGCACCGGCAAGCCATGCGTGATGCCGACAAAAACCTGGCCGAGATCGCAGCGGTCAAGGATGCCGGCGTGCGCTCCACCATCTACAACATCCGCCAGTTCACCGTCACCAGCAACCTGCTCACCTATGCCTTGCTGGTGGGCGGACTGGCGCTGGCCTTCCTGTTTTCCTGGTCCATCAGCCGCTCGATCCGCCACCCCATCGACCGCGTGCGCAAGGCGGTCGATGCGCTGGCGGCCGGCCAGCTCGACAGCGTAATCCCGCACACCGGCTACCGCAACGAAACCGGCGACCTGGCGCGCGCCATCGCCAAGCTGCAGGTCGAGGCGCGGCAGCTCGAGACGCAGCGCTGGATCAAGTCGCAGGAGGCTGCCATCCAGTCCGAACTGCAGCAGGCCGCCACGCTCGACGAACTGGCCCAGCGCTTCCTGGCGCTGCTGGCGCCGCTGCTGCGCAGTGGCCAGGGGGTGCTGTACACGCTGGACGAAACCGGCCAGACGCTGCGCCTGCGCGGCGCCTATGCGGTCGACCCGCAACGGCCGCCGGCGCCGGAACTGCCGCTGGGCAGCGGCCTGCTGGGCCAGTGCGCGCAGGACCGCCAGCCGCGCCGCCTGGACGCGCTGCCGCCCGAGTATGGCCACATCCATTCGCAATTGGGCCAGGCCCAGGCGCGCCACCTGCTGGCGCTCCCGCTGCTGCACGGCGAGCGCCTGATGGGCGTGCTGGAGCTTGCCAGCTTCGAGCCGCCCGGGGCGGCGGAGGCCGAGCTGCTGCAAGGCCTGCTGCCGCAACTGGCGATGAGCATGGAGATCAAGAACCGCAACGAGGCCGTGCACGCCCTGCTGGAGCGCACCGAGCGCCAGTCGGCCGAACTGGCGCAGCAGCAGGTGGCGCTGAAGGCCACCGAGGCCTGGTATCGCGGCATTATCGAGGCCGCCCCAGACGGCATGCTGGTGGTCGACGCCACCGGCCATATCCTGCTGACCAATCCGCAGCTCGACAAGCTGTTCGGCTACGCCGCCGGCGAACTGCATGGGCTGCCGATCGAGACGCTGGTGCCGCACGCGGTGCGCGGCACCCACGTGGGCGAGCGGAATGGCTTCATCGGGCATGGCACGGCGCGCCAGATGGGCAGCGTCGGCGCCGATCTGCACGGCTTGCGCAAGGACGGCAGCGAGTTCTCGGTCGAGATAGGCTTGTCGCGGCTGCCGGCCATCGAGGACCGCGGCGTGTGCGTGTGCGCTTCGGTGCGCGACATCAGCGACCGCAAGCAAGCCGAAGCCGAGGTGGTGCGGGCCAAGGAGATCGCGGAAGACGCCACGCGCGCCAAGAGCGACTTCCTGGCCAATATGAGCCACGAGATCCGCACCCCGATGAACGCCATCATCGGCATGAGCCACCTGGCATTGCGCACGCAGCTCGACAAGAAGCAGCGCAACTACATCGAGAAGGTGCACCGCTCGGCCGAGAACCTGCTGGGCATCATCAACGACATCCTGGATTTCTCCAAGATCGAAGCGGGCAAGATGAGCATCGAGGACATCCCGTTCCGGCTGGAGGACGTACTGCAGAACTTCGCCAGCATGATCGGCCTGAAGGCCGAAGACAAGGGACTGGAGCTGCTGTTCGCCTCCGCACCGGACCTGCCCACGGCGCTGGTCGGCGACCCGCTGCGGCTGGGGCAGATCCTGGTCAACCTGGGCAACAACGCAGCCAAGTTCACCGAACGGGGCGAGATCGTGGTCGGCGCCGAGCTGGCGGCCGAGGCGGACGGGCGGGTCGAGCTGCATTTCTGGGTCAAGGACAGCGGCATCGGCATGACGCCCGAACAGTGCGAGCGGCTGTTCGAGTCCTTCAGCCAGGCCGACAGCTCGATTACGCGCAAATACGGTGGCACGGGCCTGGGCCTGGCCATCTCGCGCAAGCTGGTGGAGCTGATGGGCGGCCGCATATGGGCCGACAGCCGACCCGGCGAGGGCTCGACCTTCCACTTCCATGCCTGGTTCGGCCTGCACGCCGAAGGCTCGGCGCGGCGCATGTTCCATGCGGACGAGCTGCTTGGCCTGCGGGTGCTGGTGGTGGACGACAACGCCAGCGCGCGCGAGATCCTGTCCACCATGGCGCGCAGCTTCGGGCTTGAGGTCGACGTGGCGGACAACGGCGAGAGCGCCTTGCGCAGCATGGTCGAGGCAGAGCGCAAGGCCCTGCCCTACGACCTGGTGCTGATGGACTGGCGCATGCCGGTGATGGACGGCGTGGAGGCACTGCGGCGCATGCAGGCCGGCGCGGTCAACCACGTTCCGTCGGTGATCATGGTGACGGCGTTCGGGCGCGACGAGGCGCATGAGGAGGCGGCGCGCCAGCAGGTGGCGCTGCCGGCGGTGCTGACCAAGCCGGTCACGCCATCCACGCTGCTGGAGGCGATCGGCGAAGTGCTGGGCAAGGGCGTGGTGACCGAAACCCGCCAGGCGGAACGCGAGGACCGCAGCGCAGCCGACATGGCCAGCCTGGCCGGTGCGCGCATCCTGCTGGCCGAAGACAACGACATGAACCAGGAGCTGGCGCGCGAGCTGCTGGAAAGCGCGGGCATCGAACTGATTATCGTCGGCGACGGCCAGCAGGCGCTGGAAAGACTGGCCGCCGACCCGGCCTTCGACGGCGTGCTGATGGACTGCCAGATGCCGGTCATGGACGGCTACACGGCCAGCCGCAAGCTGCGCGGGCAACCGCAGTTTGCCGCACTGCCTATCATCGCCATGACCGCCAACGCGATGTCGGGCGACCGCGAACTGGCGCTGGACGCGGGCATGAACGACCACATCTCCAAGCCGTTGAACGTGGCCGCCATGTTCGCCACCATGGCGAAATGGATCAAGCCTGCCGCACGCGCGGTTGATACTGCGGCGGAACCGGCCGGCGGCGCTGGCGGCGGCCACGCCGGCAGCGGCAGCGTTGCGTTGCCGGCGCAGCTGCCCGGCATCGACGTGCGCGCCGGGCTGGGCACCAGCATGGGCCGCGAAGCGCTTTACCTGCGCATGCTGGGCCGCTTCCGCGACGGGCAAGGCGGCTTCCGCGCAAACTTCGACGCAGCGCGGCTGAGCGGCGACGATGCAGCGCCCTGCCGCGTGGCGCACACGTTGCGCGGCACGGCCGGCAACATCGGAGCAAAGGCGCTTGCCGCCGCCGCCACGGAGCTGGAGCTAGCTTGCAAAGCCGGCGCAGGCGCGAACGACGTTGCGCGCCTGCTGGCGGCGGTGGAGCACGAACTTGCCCCGGTGCTGGCCGGCCTGGCAGTGCTTGGCGGCAGTGCACGCGCCGCGCCGGCGCCCGGCGCTTCCGCCGACGCTTCTGCCGACGCTTTTGCCGACGCTTCGGACGCGGCACCGGACGCGGCATCGGCCACGGCGTCGGCATCGGCCACAGCACTGGACGCAACGTCGGACGCGGCGCCGGTGCAACCGCCTGCCGCGCCACTGCCGCCGCAAGTGGGCGCCATGCTGGCACAATTGCGCGCCCTGCTGGCCGACAGCGACACCGGCGCGTTGGACCTGCTGGAAGAGCTGGAACCGCTGGTGGACGGCCTGCCGCTGGGGCGCCAGCTGCGCAAGGTCAGCCAGCAGGTGGAGCGCTTCGACTTCGACGCCGCGCTGGCGCAACTGGACGGCCTGGCGCTGCCAGCCTGATTTGCGTGCTTGCCTGGACGGCGTGCCGGGCAAGGAGGCGTGCCTGGCTGCGACGCGATCCGGTCTAGGAGGCGTGCCGGCTGCCGGCGCTCCTAGCTGGGAGGCGAGCCAGGCTGGAAGGCGCGCCTAGCTCGGAGGTGTGCCGGGCTGGTAGGCATACCGGGTTGGGAGGCGTGCCGGGGCTGGGCGACCCGCCCCGCTAGGCAGGGGTGGCCGAAGGGGCGGCTGAAGGAGCGGCTGGCAGGGTCACGATCAGCGTGGTGCTCTGCTTGTCGTCGTCTACCGCGAACGCCACCTCGCCGTGCTGGGCGCGCGCCAGCAGCCGCGCCGAATAGGTACCCAGACCGGTGCCGCCCGCCTTGCCATCGGTGATGAACTTGTCGAAAAAGCGCTCCCTGATCGCTTCCGGTATCACGCCCTTGTTGACGATCTCGATGCGCAAGGGACTGTCCGCGTACAGCGTGGCGCTGACCCTGCTGCGCTCCGGCGCCGCCTCGCAGGCGTTCTTGACCAGATTGTGCAGCAGCGAATAGGTCAGCATCGCGTCGCACAGCCCCATGGGCGGATCGATGCCCACGTCGAAATCGGTATCGACCGCGATCACCAGCTGTTTGCCCGCGTAACTGGCGCGCGCCGTCTCCACCACCTTCCGCAGTACGTCGCTGATCGGCAGTGGTTCCGCCCGCAGCAGGTATTTGCCGGTCTCGATCTTGTAGAGCTCGGTCGACAGGTTGACCATATCGGTCACCTGCAGCATGGCCTGCTCGGCCAGGCGCAATTGCTCGCCTTGGCGGCGGTCCAGGTCGCCCGCGTCGATCAGCGACTGCAGGATGCCGATGGCGCCGGCCAGCGGGCCTTTCAGGTCGTGGCGCGTCATCGCCTCCACGTCGTCGCGCAGGCGCGCCATGGCCAGCATGTTGTCGTAGTCGGCCTGCAATTGCCGGCGCAGCTGGACGTACCGCATGAAATTGGCCACGCGCAGCTTGAGCTGGACCGGATCGATGGGCTTGGTGACGAAATCGACCGCGCCCAGCTCCATGCCCTGCAGCCGGGCGGCGTCGCCGGTCAGCGCGGTGACAAAGATGATGGGCACGTTCTCCGCGTTCGGATGCTGGCGCATGCGGCGCGCCACTTCAAAGCCGTCCATGTCCGGCATCATCACGTCCAGCAGCACCAGGTCGGGCGGGGCGTCAGAGCAGCACAGCGCCAGCGCCTTTTCGCCATTGTGGGCCGCCTTGATGCGGTAGCTGCCCTTGAACACATTGGCCAGCACGTGCAGGTTGTCGGCGGTGTCGTCCACCAGCAGCAAGGTCGGCGGCGGCGGGGCCAAGGGCGGCAAGTGGACCGGGCCGACCGGCACAGCGGCAGCGGCTGCCGTAGCGGCAGTAGCGGCAGCGGGGGCACTAGCGGTGCGGGCGGCCCCCTGCGGCTCGGCCGCCGTCCCGGGCGCCCCCGCAGAGAACGGGAGCGCCGGGGCCGCCGGGGCAATGCTGTGCGCCATGGCGCGCTGCACGCTGGTCGACAGCCGCCCGGCCGTGTAGGGTTTGACCAGCAAATCGCTGACGCCGCTGGCGATAGCCGCTTCGATACGGCTGCGCTCCGCCTCGGCGGTGATCATGATGAAAGGCGTGTGCGCATGGCGCGGGCTGGCGCGCATCTGCTGCAGCAGCGCGATGCCGCTCATGGCCGGCATGTTCCAGTCCGAGATCACCAGGTCGTAGCGCTTGCGCTCCAGCATGCGCCAGGCCTCGGCGCCATCGCCTGCCATGTCGACCGGCCCGTAGCCCAGCCCCGCCAGCTGCCCCGCAGTCACCTTGCGCATCGTTTCGACGTCATCCACCACCAGCACTTTCAGCACCTGAGCCATGCGCCCCCCTCGAATAGGCTTGCGCCGCGCGCTATCGGCGGCTGGGACTATTATCAGGCAATTTTTCCGCCATGACAGTTTTTCTCAACGGGAATTTGCCTGGCCGGCGTCCACCATGGCCGGCAGGTAGATGGCGCTGAACTCGGGCGGGAAGCGGCGCGCGCGGCCGGCGCTGATGTCGACGCAGATCAGTTCCCAGCGCCCACGCAGCACGGTGGCCTGGTCGCTGTCGCGGATCAGCTGGAAGCGCCGTTCCATGGTCATTTTGCCGTCGCTGGCGGTGAGCCAGGTGGCCAGGGTGAGCGGCTCGCCGAGGCGCGTCGCTAGCAGGTAGTCGTAGGAGGCGCTGCGGATGGCCATGGCGCGGTCGAGGCGGTGGTAGTCGGCCAGCGCCAGCCCGAGTGCCTCGGAATGGGACCAGCCGATCGCCTCGCACCAGCGCACGTAGACGGCATTGTTGGTGTGCTGCAGGCCGTCGATGTCTTGCGCTTGCGGCTGCAGCGGCAGGGTGTAGGCTTGCGGATAGTCCCAGGGCATGGCGTCTCAGTGTGGTCCGTGAGCCGCCATTATAGGCGGCATTGGCGGGGCCGCTCCGCCGCGCAACGCTTACGCCGGCACGGGCCGCGCGTACACATGCTGCGCCACCCGCGAGACGATGCGGCCCAGCGGCAGTTCCACCCAGCGGTGGAAGGCGGCGCCGGCGGCCAGGCTGGCGCCCCAGGCGATGGCCATGCCGGCCGCCTGCCAGTACGGCTCGGCCGGCGCGAAGCGCGTAAAGGCTGCGTTGACGAGCAGGCTGACCGGAAAATGGATCAGGAACACCGCGTACGAGGTCTTGGCCAGGTAGTTGACCAGCTGCCAGGCGCGCCCGGCGTCGGCGGCCAGCCTGGCGCGGCCGAAGGCGAACAGCGCGCAGGCCACCGCCAGCGCGACGGCGATGCGCACGCGGAACTCCAGCACCAGCGCGGCCAGCGCCGGCAGCACCAGCATCGCCAGCAGCAGCGCCACCGCGCCGCGCGTGCGCTTCGCGTCGCTGGCCCACCAGGCCAGCACGCCCAGGCCGTAGCTGCCGAAGAAGTACGGCGCCCAGTTGTCCCAGTCGCTGTCGAGGTTGAAGTACAACAGCGAGCTGCTGACGGCGGCCAGCATCACGGCCGGCATCAGCCAGGTGCGCAGGCCGTCCCCGCTCAGGCGGCCGGACAGCCACAGCAGCAGCACCATGCCGGCGTACAGCTGGAAGTCGATGGCGACGTACCAGGCGCCGGCCGACAGCGATTCGTAGCCCAGCACGCTGTGCAGCAGCAGCGCGTGCGCGCTCAGTTGGCCGAAGCTGGCGGGCGCGGAGATCGAGTCGTGCGTCATCCAGGCGCTGGCCAGCGCGTTGGCGCCGGCCGCCAGCAGCGCGGCGGCCAGGAACGGCGGGGCCAGCTTGGCGTAGCGGCGCCAGGTGGTGTGCAGCGGGGTAGCGATGCCGGGGCGGCCGGACGGCGACAGGGACTTGGCGGCCAGGAAGCCGCCCACCACCAGGAACACCTGTACGGCGATGCGGGCGTGATCGGTGAGCCAGTCCATCAGCTCGGGCATCAGCGCGCGCGCGTGGTCGGACATGGGGCCGTAGAATGCCAGGTGGTGCAGCACGATCAGCTGCGCGGCGCCGGCTTTCAACAGGTTGATCAGGCCAAACTGTGCCGGGGCCGCCATCGCCGGCCCGGCGCTTACTGCTGCATTCATTGCCATTCCTTGCTCGCGTTTATTTTCCAACAATGCTTCTACACGCAAGACAGGCTGGCGGTGATATTGCGGACCGGGCGGTATGATAGCCGAAGTGGCCACGCCGCGCCCGCACGGGTGCGCTTCAGGCGCTGGCGGCGGCCCGCCCTCCCCGCTCGCGCCGGCTTTCCAGCGCCAGCGCGGGCGGCAGGCCGGTGACGGCGAGAATCTCCTTCTCGTCCAGGGTTTCGCGCGCGAGCAAGGCGCGCACCAGCGCGTCGAGTTCCCGGCGGTGCCGGTTCAGCAGGCGCAGCGCTTCGTCGTGGCACTCGCCGATGATGCGCTGCACGTTGATGTCGATCAGGCGCGCGGTTACTTCGCTGAACGGCTTGGGGCCGGCGTAGGCGCCGCCGCCCAGGTAGGGATTCTGGCGCGGCGCCAGCTGGACCAGGCCAAGTTCGTCGCTCATGCCCCAGCGGGTCACCATGTTGCGGGCCAGCTCGGTGGCTTGTTCGATATCGTTCTCGGCGCCGGTGGTCTTGCTGCCGTAGGCGATGGCCTCGGCCACGCGTCCGCCCAGCAGGCCGGTGATGCGGGCCCGCAGGTACGCTTCGGGGTAGTTGTAGCGGTCGGTCTGCGGGCGCTGGTAGGTCACGCCCAGCGCCTGGCCGCGCGGCACGATGGTGACGCGGTGTACCGGGTCCGAGCCGGGCACCAGCAGGCCCAGGATGGCGTGGCCGCTCTCGTGGTAGGCGATGCGTTCGCGGTCCGCCGGGCTGAGCAGGATGGGCCGTTCCGGGCCCAGCACGATTTTTTCCAGCGCGTCCAGGAAGTCCTTCTGGTGCACCGCGTCCTGGTTGCGGCGGGCGGCCAGCAGCGCTGCCTCGTTGACGAGGTTCTTCAGGTCGGCGCCGGCCAGCCCGGGGGTGGCGCCGGCCAGCTCGGCCAGGCTGGTGTCCGGCGCCAGCGGCACCTTGCGCGTGTGCACCGTCAGGATGGCTTCGCGCCCGGCCTTGTCGGGCAGGTTGACCACCACGCGCCGGTCGAAGCGGCCCGGCCGCAGCAGGGCTTTGTCGAGCACGTCGGGCTGGTTGGTGGCGGCCAGCACGATGATGCCTTCGCGGCTGGAGAAGCCGTCCATTTCGGTCAGGATCTGGTTCAGTGTCTGCTCCTGCTCGCTCGAGCCGCCGATGGCGAACTGGCCGCGCGCGCGGCCGATCGAGTCGAGCTCGTCGATGAAGATGATGGCGGGGGCGTGCTCGCGCGCCTGGCGGAACAGGTCGCGCACGCGGGCCGCGCCGACGCCGACAATCATTTCCACGAACTCGGCCGCGCTCATGGAGAAGAACGGCACGCCGGCCTCGCCTGCCACGGCCTTGGCCAGCAGGGTCTTGCCGGTGCCGGGCGCGCCCACCAGCAGCACGCCCTTGGGGGCGGCGCCGCCCAGGCGGGTGTATTTGCCGGGGTCCTTGAGGAAGTCGACAATCTCGACCAGCTCGTTTTCCGCTTCGTCGATGCCGGCCACGTCGTCGAAGGTGGTGCGGGTGCCGGCCTGCTGGTCGTAGCGGCGCGCCTTGCTCTGGCCGATGCCGAACAGCCCGCCCATGCCACCGCCTTGCTGCGCGGCACGGCGGTACAGCCAGACGTAGAAGGCGATGATGAGCAAGGCGGGGCCGAAGCCGTAGAGCAGCGTGGCCAGCGGGCTGTCGCTGCGCAGCGGCATGGCGCTGATTTCGACGCGGTTGGCGATGAGGAATTGCTCGAGGCCGGGATCGACGAAGGCGGGCAGCGTGGTGGTGAAGGTCTTGGCGGCGCGGCGCGGCGCTTCCGGCTGGGCCGGGTTGGCGGAGGCGGCCGGCGGCCAGCCGACCGGCGCGGCGAAGCGGCCTTCGATGCTGACGGCCTTGCTGTAGATGGCGGTGACGTTGCCTTTGGCGACTTCCTGCTTGAAGACGGTGTAGGGGATGTTCACCGGCGAGTCGGCGCCGGGGAAGTACCATTTCATGATGAGGTAGTTGATGAACAGGACGACGGCGAACAGCATCCAGGTCTTGCTGGGGGGAGCTCGGCCTGGGGCTTTTTCGGTGGGGGGGTGTCGTCGCGGGTCATCTGCGTTAGGCAGCTGGATCGCGGATTGGTTGCAGGGGGATGCTTTTTTTTTGTTGTTGCCGTGTTTGGGCGATGGGAGACTGTGGCATCGCGCGCCCTCGGCGCGCGGGGCTGCGCGCGCAGCGCGCAGCAGATGGGCGATTCGGAGAGGGTTGCCCGCCGCCAGGCGGGCAACCCTTCGAATCCCACCGTTCCGTCCAGAACAACGAAAAAAGCCTCCCGCAGGGGAGGCTTTTTTCGTTGTTCTGGCGGAGACGGTGGGATTCGAACCCACGATACAGGTATAAGCCGTATGCATCCTTAGCAGGGATGTGCCTTCGGCCACTCGGCCACGTCTCCTAGCTGATTAAGGAGACGGTGGGATTCGAACCCACGATACAGGTATAAGCCGTATGCATCCTTAGCAGGGATGTGCCTTCGGCCACTCGGCCACGTCTCCTAGCTGATTACTCAACTATTGTCGCCCTTCGCGTTGCCGCTCCGGTCCGAACGAGCGCTATAGTAATGGCGCGCTCTTATTTGGTCAAGGGCGTCTTGATCGCCTTGACCATGGCTTGCGCAACAACCGGCACACTGGCCGCCGTCAGCGCGGCCAGGCACAGCCGCCCGGTGCCCACCAGGTACACGGCGGACTCTTCGCGCATCGCGGCCACTTGCATCGCGGTCAGGCCGGTGTAGCTGAACATGCCGGTCTGCTTGCCGAGATAGCTGAAGTCGCCGTCCGGCATGCTGGCGCACAGCGCCTGGTGCAGCGCGGTACGCATGGCGGCGACGCGGGCGCGCATGCCGTCGAGTTCGGCTTGCCAGCCGGCCCGCAGTTCGCCGTCCGTCAGGATGCGCTCGATGATGCGCGCGCCGTGGGTCGGCGGGCTGGAGTAGTTGCGGCGGATGGTGGCTTTCAGCTGGCCAAGCACATTGGCCGCCTGCCCCGCGTCGCCGCAGGCGATGCTGAGCGAGCCGCAACGCTCGCCGTACAGCGAGAAGTTCTTGGAGAACGAGGTGGCGGCGAACAGGGCGATGCCCTCCTGCGCGAAGTGGCGGATGGCGAACGCGTCTTCTTCCACGCCGCGGCCGAAGCCCTGGTAGGCCATGTCGAAGAACGGCAGCAGGCCGCGGCGCTTGACCAACTGCGCCAGCTCGCGCCACTGCTCGTCGTCCAGGTCGGCGCCGGTCGGGTTGTGGCAGCAGGCGTGCAGCAGCACCACGTCGCCGGCCGGCAGCAGCTCCAGCGCGGCCAGCATGGCGCGGAAGTCGACCTGGCTGGTGGCGGCGTCGTAGTAGGGGTACTTTTCCACCGTGAGGCCGGCGCCGGCGAAGATGCTGTGGTGGTTGTCCCACGTGGGGTCGCTGGCCCACACCCGCGCTTGCGGGAAGTAGCGGGCGATGAAGTCCGCCCCTACTTTCAGCGCGCCGGAGCCGCCCAGCGTTTGCGCGGTGGCGATGCGGTCGATGCCGTCGAAGCCTTTGCCGAAGGTGAGCTCGCGCACCGCGTGGCGGTACACGGCGCTGCCTTCCATCGGCAGGTAGGGACGCGGACCGGCCGTTTGCGCCAGCGCGGCTTCGGCCGCCAGCACCGAGCCCATGGCGGGCAGCTTGCCCGCTTCGGTCAGGTACACGCCGATGCTCAGGTTGACTTTGCCGGGCCGGGGGTCGGCGCCGAACTGTTCGTTCAGCGTCAGGATGGGGTCGCCCGGGTAGGGCTCAACGTGCTTGAACATGTCGCTTCCCATCAGGCTTTGATGACGCCGCGTTGCAGCTGGTCGCGCTCGATCGATTCGAACAGCGCCTTGAAGTTGCCTTCGCCGAAACCGTCGTCGCCCTTGCGCTGGATGAATTCGAAGAACACCGGGCCGAGCAGCGTTTGCGAGAAGATCTGCAGCAGCAGGCGGCGGCCGCCTTCACCGGTGGTGCCGTCCATCAGGATGCCGCGCATCTGCAGCTGGGCCGCGTCTTCGCCGTGGTTCGGCAGGCGCTCGGACAGCATGTCGTAGTAGGTGGCGGGCGGCGCGGTCATCAGCGGCACGCCCGCTTCGCGCAGCTTGTCCACGCTGGCCACCACGTCGTCGCTCAGCAGCGCGATGTGCTGGATGCCTTCGCCGTTGAACTGCATCAGGAATTCTTCGATCTGGCCGCCGCCGCCGGACGCTTCTTCGTTCAGCGGGATGCGGATCTTGCCGTCCGGCGCGGTCATGGCGCGCGAGGTCAGGCCGGTGTATTCGCCCTTGATGTCGAAGTAGCGGATTTCGCGGAAGTTGAACAGCTTCTCGTAGAAGCCGGCCCAGTAGCTCATGCGGCCACGGTAGACGTTGTGGGTCAGGTGGTCGATCAGTTTCAGACCGTGGCCCACCGGGTGGCGCTCCACGCCGTCGATGAATTTGAAGTCGATGTCGTAGATCGACAGGCCGTCGTCGTAGCGGTCGATCAGGTACAGCGGCGCGCCGCCGATGCCTTTGATGGCGGGCAGGCGCAGTTCCATCGGGCCGGTCGGGATCTCCATCGGCTGCGCGCCCAGTGCCAGCACGCGGGCGTAGGCCGCTTGCGCGTCCTTGACGCGGAAGGCCATGCCGCAGGCCGACGGGCCGTGCTCGGCGGCGAAGTAGGCGGCAGCGCTGTTCGGCTCGTTGTTGATGATGAAGTTGATATCGCCCTGGCGGTACAGGGTGACTTTCTTGGAGCGGTGCTCGGCCACGCGGGTGAAGCCCAGCATCTCAAACACGGGTTCCAGCTGGTTCGGCGTTGGCGAAGCGAACTCGACGAATTCGAAGCCGTCCAGGCCCATGGGATTTTCAAACAGATCAGACATTTCATGCTCCAGAAAGGTGGCGATATGCATGAAATTATATTGGCCCGCCTGTGCACTATATGCGCGAAATGCATATGAAAGTGGACAATTTGTGCACAAATTGTCCACTTGCACTGCGTTTCACGCACATTTTGGCCTTACTTGCCCGGCATGATCTCCAGCGGCACGCCGCCGCGCGCGGTGCGCAGCTTGACCAGCTTGACCGGCTCAAGCGCGTTGGCCGCCTTGCCGTCCGTGGTCACGGCCAGCGCGATGGTGTTCTGGCCGTTGGGGTTGAGGATGCCGGGCGGGATGACAAAGGTGCGCTGCGGGCCGACGTTGGCGGCGAACTGGCCCATGTTCCAGCCGTTGACGAAGATCAGCGCGCGGTTGCTGCGCTCCGAACGCGGCTTGCCGGTGTCGCCGAAGGCCAGTCCCAGCTGCACGTCGTGGCCCTTGGGCAGGTCCAGCGCGAAGCTGGTGCGCAGCCAGTAGGTGCCCGGCGCGGGCGGCGCGTCGGTGGTCCTGGCCGCCTGCCAGCCGTCCTGCTTGCCGCCCTGCCTCAGCGGCAGGTGCCAGCCCTCGCGCTCGCCGTGCAGGCCGCCGTTGTTCAGCGGGCCGCGCACCACGTCGGCGATCGCCTCGCCGCCCTGGTTGCCCTGGATGCGCCAGTCGATCGGCACCGCGAAGCGGTTGCCGCCGCGCGAGGTGAGCGAGGCCGAAATCAGGCCGCGCGCTTCACGGTGGTAGTCGTCGGCCATCAGGTTCCAGTTGTGCGAGTTGTTGCGCACCATGACGGAGATGACGTGCTCGCCCGCCTTCAGGCTGCCGAGCGCGAACTTGACGCTGTCGGTGGTTTCGGGGAAGGAGCGGCCGGTGTCCATTTCGTCCTGGCCCAGGAAGCGTCCGTCCACCCAGGCCTGGATCATGCCGGCCCCGCCGCCGCCGTAGAACAATTCGAGCTGGTTGGTCTTGGGGTCGGTGATCCTGACGCGGCCGCGGTACCACACGTCGCCGTGGTGGAAGCCGTAGTCGCTCATGCTCAGCGTGGGCTGGCCGCGCTCGGGCATGGTCCAGGTTTGCGCGGCGGAGGCGCGGCTGTCGGCCTTGATCCACTGGCTGTCGTCGAATCCGGGCTGCGCTTCGGGACTGTCCATGCGGCGCGTCCAGGGCAGTTTGGCCAGGTCCGGCAAGGCGATGCGCTCCGGGCCCTTGACGCTGCCGGTCTTGACGCTGCCGTCCGGCTGCGCGGCCAGGGTCAGCGACTCGCCGTTGAAGGTGACCGCCGACGGCGCCGCACCCCAGATTTCCAGCGCCGCGTCCGCGCTGGTGTCGCCGCTAAGCGCAAGCTGGCCGCCGTCGAACCTGGCCGAGCGCACCAGCGCCGGCGTCAGTTCCAGCAGCGCGCCGTTTGCGGTGTCCTGGCGCCACATGTTGAAGCTGGTTTTCTCGTCGGCCAGCAACAGCAGCATGGGCGCGCGGCCGCCGCCGCTGATGCGCACGCGCGCCAGGCCGTCGTGCATGTAGTTCAGCTTAAGGTCCCCTTTCGCGGCGTCGAAGGTCGATGCAACCGAGCCGGACAGGATCTCCACCTTGGGCGCGGAGGGGTAGCGCAGCACGGTCTCGCCCTCTTCCTTGTCGCGCCCGTGCAGCAGCACGATGTCGCGCTCGCCGTGGCGGAAGTGGGTCTGGATTTCCGAGTTCGAATACACCAGGTGCTGGCGTTCCATGGCGTAGGAGGCCAGCAGCAGCTTGCCGTCCTGGCCGTTGACGCGCACCGGGATCTGGTAGCTGCCGTCCTTTGTGGCCAGCGCGAAGGTGGCGCGGTCATCCGTCAGCGCGTCGGACGGATTGTGCACGGCAAACAGGATGTGGGTGCCGGACTTGGGATTGATGTTGTGGTAGACCTTGATCTTGCCGTTGCTGGGCTTGAGCTCCGGCCCTTTGTCCATCTCGGCCAGCGCCTGCTCCGCCGCCTGCACGAACATGCCCTGCTGCTTGAGCGCGTAGGCTTTTTCGCGCAGGCCGCGGTCTTCGGAGATGGCGGCGCCGTAGTCGTAGGAGGTATACACCACCGGCCCGGCCAGCCAGCCCCACGAGGTGCCGCCGAAGGTCATGTAGATGTTGTGGATGGTGATGCGGTTGATCAGGTTGGTGCCGTAGAAGACGCGCTGGTAGCCCTTGCCCTGGCGCTGCGCGGTGCAGTCGTAAGTGCCGTTCGAGCCCCAGTAGTCGAACCAGCCGCCGCCCAGTTCGGCTGCGAAACCGGGCGTCTTGGGCGACGTGAGCGCGCCGGATTTCGGGCCGGGCTTGCCGTGCATGCCCCAGTCGGGCGCTTTGTTGGGGCCGGAGGGGTCGGCGAACACGTTGCAGGTGCCGCCGGGGTAGCCGTCGAAGGCGTACATGTCGGTGGGGCCGGAGTTGGCCCACGGCGCGCTGGAGCCTTTCGGCGCCCAGTCCGGCAGGCGGCCGGCCGCGTTGTGGAAGAACGGCACCGTGATGCCGTCGGCGCGCGCCTTGGCGGCCAGGTGTTCCATGTGCCGCACGTGCTTGGGCTCGACCTTGCCCAGTTCGTTTTCCAGCTGGTAGGCGATGACGTTGCCGCCGCCGGTGGTGGCCTGGTGGCGCGCGATGATGGCGTTAATCTGCGTCATCCATTCGTCGGTGGCGGCGGTGTAGACCGGGTCGTCGGTACGGGCTTCGGCGCGGTTGCGGAACATCCAGCCGGGGTAGCCGCCGCCGGTCAGCTCGGCGTTCACGTAGGGGCCGGTACGGGCGATGATGTACATGCCCTCCTCCTCGGCGATCTGCAGCGCGCGCTCCACGTTGCGCACGCCGGAGAAGTCGTACACGCCGGGCGCGGAAGAGTGATAGCCCCAGTCGAAGTAGAAAGCGACGCCGTTGAAGCCGGTGGCCTTCATCTTCTGGATCACGTCGCGCCACAGGGAGGGGTTGGGCAGGCGGAACGGGTGCACCTCCCCGGACCAGACCACCACGCGCTTGCCGTCGACGGTCAGCGAATGTTCATCCCAGGCGATCTTTTTCGGCTGGCCTTTCGGCTTGGTGGCTTGCGCGTAGGCTTGCGGATCCTCGGCCAGCACGGTGAAATGGCGCGCCACGCCGGACACGCCGCCCACTTCCTTCTTCGGCGACCAGTTGCCGAAGTTGCTGTCGCCGTCCGCGTACCAGGCGTGCTTGCCCTGCTGGTCGAAGTAGATGCGCCAGCCGCCGCCGGGCAGCTGGACCAGCGCCGGCCCCTCGCCGCCTGCGCCCCAGCCGGCCCAGTCGCCTTTTTTCTCGACGGTCCAAGGGCCGCCCGGCGAAGCCGCCGTGGCCAGCTCGATGTAGCCGCTTTGCTGGTTCCGGGCGAAGGCCGTGTAGCCCTTGCCCGACGCCACCACAAAGGTATCGAGATAGCCTTGCAGTCCGGCCAGCGGCGTGGGTGCGGACCACTGGCTGAAGTCGGCGTTTGGTTCAAGAATGTAGGGTGCAAATTTGGCGCCGTCCTGCGATAGCGAGACCACCACCTTCAGGCTGCCGTCCTTGTCGCGCAGCCATTCCGGCGCGCGGGTGGCTGCCACGCCGGGCAGGCTGACGGCCGCTTCGCGCACGGCCTGCCAGCTTGTCAGATCCCTGGAACGCGTGACGCCGAAGCCGGCGCCCTTTTCGCCGCTGGTGTGGACCACATAGTAGTAGCCGTCGCTATGGCGGACCATGGAAGGGTCGCGCAGCAGGGGCTGTTTGGCGGTATAGGTTTCCGAGGCCAGCGTGGCGAAGGTGGCGCCATCGGTGGACGAGAACACGCTGAGCGCGTTGGGTGCACTGGCCGTGAAACTGGACATCAGGTAGACCGGCTGGTTCGCGGTCTGGTTCGGCCCCGCAGCGGGCTGGCCCTTGCCTGCCTGCCGCGCGCTGTCGGACGCCTGCGGGATGCCCAGCTCCTGGGCCAGCGCGGCGCCGGCCAGCGTGCCGCAGGCGACGGCAACGGCGGCGGCGAGCCTGCTCAGGTAGAGGGCATGCGGCTGGGCGGCACGGCGGTGGGCATTTTTCGTCTGGGCCAAGGTGTACTCCTACGCTTATTATCGGAACGTTCGCCCGCCATCCTAATGCGAGCCGCCACGCCGCGTTCGTCAAAAAGGTGATTGTTTGCAAAATTCGCGGCTTTCGAGCACGATAGCGGTATTGTTGCCACATGGAAAATAGAATGCGGATTTTCAACCGATTGCGGATGGCCGCGCTGCCCGCTGTTGCACTGGCCCTGGCCGCTTGTTCTGCGAACCCTGTGAACAACGCTTTTACGAATATGTGGGACCTGGGCGGCGGCCTGCCAACGGTCATGACCACCAAGGTCATTTTCGCCACGGTGGCATCGGACGAAGGCCCGGTTTCAGCCATGGGAAGGCAGGACCGCGCGCTGACGTATAACCAGGGAATCCGCTATGGCGCCCCGGAAGAGGCGTACCGGATGGCGCGGGTGGACATGCTCAATCATTCCACGAGTTTCATGAAATGGGCTACCACTGTTGCGGTGCCCGATACCTTCCCGACGCTGAAAATGGGCGATGTGCTTGCGATCCGGATTGCAAAGACGCGGGACGGGTTGCAGGATTTTGCGGCGACCAAGGAAGGCAATGCTGCGGTGTCGCTGGTCTGCCGGGTGGGCAGCGCGGACTATGAGCAATGCTGGAAAAAATTGCCGGTGGCCGAAGGCACGTCCCAGATGCGCGGTGCGAACGGCGTCACCCAGATCCCTTACGGCACCAGCCTCGCGCAGTTTGGCTTGGTATTCAGCCCCCGCTACGACGCGTCCGGCCAACTGCTGTCCAGCGCGCCGGCGGCCCCCTCACGATGAGACGCAGTCCATCATGCATGGCTGCTTGCCGGCCTGATCGCTCCGGCAGACTCATTGCCGGTCCGCCGCTAGTTCCAGCAATTCGCCTTTGAAGATGGGGCTCCAGCCCGGGCTGTCGATCAGCAGCGGCAGGCCGGGCCAGGTTTTCGGCAGCCTGGGCTTGGCGCCTTCGGGGATATCAAGCACCTTGAGCGCGCCCTTGCCGCAAGCGTCGTCCTGCTTCAGCACCACCCGATGCGAGTGCCACAGGTCGCCGTCGTTTTCAAGTCGCTGGCGCCTCTTGTGGGCTTGCGCGCCGAAAACCGGCAGCAGCATGGCTGCGGCGATGGTTGGCTTGACGAATTTCGTTTCTTCTTCTCCTGAGTGGGGCCGGTAAGCGGCCAAATCTGAAACGTGTGATCAAAGCCCGGCCAGCCAGTCGCGCAGCAGCGCGTCGCCTGCCCGGGCCAGGCCGGCGCCGTGGCGGCGGGTCTCCTCGCGCAGGCGCTGGAAGTCGACGCCAGCATGCTGCAGTTCGACGCTATGGCCGGCGAGCCACTCTTCCAGCGCGTCCGGATGGAATTCGGCGTGGAACTGCAGGCCGAGCGCGTGGCTGCCGGCAGTGAAGGCCTGGCATGGCGTATGCAAGGTTGCTGCCGCGGGCGGTGAGCCGGACGGCGGCACGATGTTGTCGCCGTGCCAGTGCAATACCGGCACGCCGCGCAGGTGCCGCAGCGGGCCGGCGTCCTCGGCCAGGTCCAGCGCGGACCAGCCGATTTCGGCTTCTGGCGCCCCACCGCTGCCCATCCGGCGTTCGACACGCCCGTCGAGCGCTGCCGCCATCAGCTGCGCGCCCAGGCAGATGCCCAAGGTCGGCAGTCCAAGCGCCAGGCGCTGCTTCAGGCCGCTGATTTCGCCTGCCAGCCACGGGTAGAGCGCGGCGTCGTTGACGCCAAGCGGGCCGCCAAGCACGACGATCAGCTCGGCGCCGCGCCACTCGGCCTGCGTCAGCGGGGCGGCGCCCGCGTGCCGGTAGCTCACCTGGTAGCCGGCGTCCGCCAGCGGTGCGGCGAACGTTCCCAGATCCTCAAAACGTACGTGGTAGAGCGCGATGCATTTCATACGGTAGGACTCCTATTCAAATGGCACATCAAAATACACCGAGGGCAGGATGACATGGCTACATATTATCGCCAGCAAGGCAATAAATCAAGAGTCCTAACTAAGTCGCTGCAATTGGCGCGCGCCGTCGCTGTGTACGGGGCAGTGATGATGCGAAGTGTTATCTGCTATGATTTAGCATAACGTCGGAATGACGCATTGAACCCAAGGAGTAGACCTTATGCTGATCAAAGAACCAGGTTGCTAATCCGGTGCAATGGGGCGTGCACTTTGCCCGCCCCCGCGCCTGCCCTGTGCTACCCAGCCGGCCTGCCTTGCGCCATGGTTTCGATATCGGCCTTGACGGACAGGAAGTCCTGGTCCGCCAGTGCCTGAGCGATGCCATTCCTGGCAGCGCCACTCTCCCCTCCCCGTTCCACATACTGCGTCAGCAGTTTGATTGCCTGCTGCTTGTCGGCCGGGTTGTTCCGCTTCTGGAATCTGACGGCATAGATCCGCGCTACGTCGTACGCTTTGCCATATTCGAGCGCCATCGCTGCGATGTCGTCCTTGAGCGGGCCCAGCTCGACGTCGTCCAGCGCGTCGCTGATATCGCCGGCTGCAACGGACGCCTTTCCATCCTTCTCGAAATACTGCCTGACGAGGGCGATAGCCTCCTGCTTGTCCGCGTCGTGGCGCAGTTTATCGAATTTTACGGCGTAAATGCAGGCCAGATTGTACAGGCGGTCGTCCCAGTTCCTGGGATTGGTGGACAGCGCGATTCTGCCGTACGTGCTGGCCTCTTCCCATAGCTCCGCGTACATGCAGATCAGCGAGAGCGAAGCGGCGAGGTACGATTTGACACGCTCGTTCTTGTGCTTTTCGGCGATGCCATACAAGAGCTTGGTTTCGTCCAGCACGGCGTGCGCTTCTTTGATTTTCTGGTCGCTGGCGCGCAAGGTGTCGAGGATGAGCTTTTGCGAGTGCATGCCCGTGAATAGTTGTTCGATTTCGCTCAGCTTTTCGGCAAAGGCGTCGGCGGCCTGGTCGGCTTTTTCTATCTTGGCGGTAAGCGCGCTTTCCTTGGCCTGGAATGCATTCACCTTGGCTTCCACCGCCTTGGCGTCGCGCTCGACCTTTTTGGCATTCTGGATCATCCCTTCGCTGGTTTCGCGCGCCTTTTTGTTCAGGGCTTCGATTTCTTTGAGCCACTTGCTCACTTCGGCGTATTTGGTGATGCCGAAGTAGGTGAGAATCGCGGCGACGATGGAGAAGATGATGCCTATGGTTTGGAGCAATTTCACCATCCACTCTTCTTTGTCCTTGGCGGCGTTGATGGCGGCTTGCGATGTGGCGGCGATCGCTTCCAGGGTGGCTTTTTGCGCGGAGACCAGGTTTTCGAGGTAGGTGGTTTGGACCACCACGAAGCCGGCGGGGGGCGCGGGGGTGCCTGCGGGGAGCGGGGTGATGATGCCTGTGGGGGGCGCCGGGGGGGCAGCGGCGCCGGCTTGCGCGGCGGCGGATGTTTGCGGGCAGCTTGCTACCAGAGCTAGTGCGCAGGCTATGCGGCGGAGGGGCATGGCGTCTCCCGTTGTGCAATATGCAACTATCGTATCATATTGGGGACACGGGGGTGCATGCGTCGCGCGCCCTCGGCGCGCGGCGCTGCGCGCGAAGCGCGCAGCAGATGGGCGATTCGGAGAGGGCTGGGCCGGTAGGCCCAGCCCTTCGAATCCCACCGGCTCCGTCCGGCACAAATAAAAAAGCCTCCCGCAGGGGAGGCTTTTTTATTTGTTCTGGCGGAGACGGTGGGATTCGAACCCACGATACAGGTATAAGCCGTATGCATCCTTAGCAGGGATGTGCCTTCGGCCACTCGGCCACGTCTCTTCTTCCACGTTTCCGCTTCGGATCAGACGAGCGCTATCTTACTGGCCCGCCCCTCGTTTGGTCAAGGAAACGGGCCATCTTTTTTTACTCTTTTTCCAGCTCGAAGGCCTTGTGCAGTGCGCGCACGGCAAGTTCCATGTACTTTTCGTCTATCAGTACCGAAATCTTGATCTCGGAGGTGGAGATCATCATGATGTTGATGTTCTCTTCGCTCAGGGTGCGGAACATCTGCGAGGCTACGCCGACGTGCGAACGCATGCCGACGCCGACCACGGAGATCTTCGATACCTTGGCGTCGCCTACCAGGATGCTGTAGCCGATTTCGGCTTTCTGGCCTTCCAGTACGTCGATCGCCTTCTGGTAGTCGTTGCGCGATACGGTGAAGGTGAAGTCGGTTTTACCGTCCACGGACTGATTCTGTATGATCATGTCCACTTCGATATTGGCGTCGGCCACCGGGCCGAGGATGTGGTAGGCCACGCCCGGACGGTCCGGCACGCCCAGCACGGTGATTTTGGCTTCGTCGCGGTTGAAGGCGATGCCCGAGATGACTGCTTGTTCCATGTTGGTGTCTTCCTCAAACGAAATCAGGGTGCCGGAGTTGGCTTCGGTTTCGAGATCCATCAGCGGATCGGTCAGCGACGACAATACGCGCGTCGGTACGCGGTAGTTGCCCGCGAATTCCACGGAGCGCGTCTGCAGCACTTTCGAGCCCAGCGAGGCCAGTTCCAGCATTTCTTCGAACGTGATCGCCTTCAGGCGGCGCGCTTCCGATACCACGCGCGGGTCGGTCGTGTACACGCCGTCCACATCGGTGTAGATCAGGCATTCGGCCGCCTTCAGCGCGGCGGCGATCGCCACGGCCGAGGTGTCCGAACCGCCGCGGCCCAGCGTGGCGATGTTGTCGTTGTCGTCCACGCCCTGGAAGCCGGTGATGATGACGATCTTGCCGGCGTCGAGGTCTTTGCGCACGCGCTCGTCGTCGATCGACTGAATGCGGGCTTTGGTGAAGGCGGAGTCGGTTTTAATCGCCACTTGCCAGCCAGCGTAGGAGACCGCAGCCTTGCCGATCGCTTGCAGCGCCATCGACAGCAGACCCACGGAGACCTGTTCGCCGGTGGAGGCGATCATGTCCAGTTCACGCGGGTCGGGCGGGTTTTGAATTTCCTTTGCCAGCGCGATCAGACGGTTGGTCTCGCCGGACATGGCCGACGGTACCACGACGATCTGGTGTCCTGCGTCGTGCCATTTGGCGACGCGGCGCGCGACGTTCTTGATGCGGTCGGTCGATCCCATCGACGTTCCGCCATATTTGTGAACGATTAAAGCCATAACAGTGATGTTTCCGCTCGAAGATTGAAAAAAGGGAGGGCTTGTAACTCTACATGTTGCAGTGCGAAACGACAAGCCAAAAAAGTTATGACGTCATACAGTATTGGCATATGGACATACGAAATCGCCGCAGTACCAACTTTTATTTTGATTCCCAGCGGAAGACCACACGTTCAACGGCACCCTGCCCCATTTGCTGGCAGTCCATGCCGATTCCTGC
Source organism: Massilia sp. Root351 (assembly GCF_001425045.1). GTDB lineage: Bacteria > Pseudomonadota > Gammaproteobacteria > Burkholderiales > Burkholderiaceae_D > Rugamonas. The sequence goes on from NZ_LMDJ01000012.1 coordinate 95,818, forward strand.
GGCAAAAAGCAATTGCGCCTGGGTTTTGACCACCGGCAGGCGGCCGCGCTCCCAGGCCGGGATGCCCAAGGTCTGGTAGTGGTATTTGAGGGCGCGCGTGGGACGGTTCTCGGCGGGCTTCAGGCGCTCGCCGCCGCGCCGGAACTCAATGGTGAGGTATTGGCCGCGCAGCCAGGCGGCGTCGATGCCCTGCTCGGCCGGCTCGATGTGCAGCACGCCGCCGTAATCGGGAAAATCGATGGACGCTTCGCCGTTCCAGCGAAAGTCCTGGCCGGGGGAGTCGTCGAACTGGTCTTCGCGGGTGCCCGCGATCTCGGGCAGCTTGGAAATCAGGTGCAGGCGGTCGCGGTGGCGGCGCACGTCCACTTCGGGGTGCACCACCAGCATTTGCGTGTCGTGGCGCGCTTCGAGCAGCTGGGCCAGCATTTCGGACAGCCAGGCGGTGGACGGCATGCTCAGGCCGCGCAGCGCGAACCAGTGGCGCAGCAGGTTGTAGGCGCGGTCGGTGCTCATGTCGCGCAGCTTGGCCACCTGCAGACAGTCGCCATCCAGCGCCGCGGCCAGGTCCTGTTCGGCCAGTTCGGTCAGCAGGCGCTGGGCGGACTGGGCGTGCTGGGCGCTGCGGGCGAAGCGCTCCTGGAAGCCGGGGAAGTACCGGGCCAGCGCGGGCATGACGGTGTGGCGCAGCGCGTTGCGGGCGTAGCGCGGGTCGTCATTGGATTCGTCCTCGATATGGGCGATGCCGTGCTGCGCCACGTAGGCTTCGAGCTGCTTGCGTGAAGCGGGCAGCAGTGGCCGCATCATCACCAGGCCGGGATTGGCAAGCAGTTCGGGCGCGGTGTTGGCGGCGTCCATGCCGGCCAGGCCGGCGGTGCCCGAGCCGCGCAGCAGCTGCAGCAGCACGGTTTCGGCCTGGTCGTCCTGGTGGTGGGCGGTGAGCAGCAGCTGCACGCCGTGTTCGGCGCACATGGCGCCCAGGGCGGCGTAGCGGGCCTTGCGGGCGGCCGCTTCGATGCCGCTCTTGCGCGCGTTTTCCAGGGTGATGCGGCGCGCTTCGAAGCCGATGCCGAGGGCGGCGCATTGCGCTTCGCAGTGCGCCAGCCAGGCGTCGGCGTTGGGGCTGAGGCCGTGGTGGACGTGGAAGGCGTACAGGGACGCGCCTGCCTGTTTCGCCCAGGCGTGGGCGAGGTGCAGCAGCGCGGAGGAGTCGAGGCCGCCGCTCAGGGCGATGGCGATGCGGCCGCCATGCTGCGCGGTGGCGAGCGCGCCGTCGAAGGTGCTGGCGAGGGTGGCGGTTTGCTGCTTTTTCATGGGGACTCCGGGGGTGCGGGCGGCTCACGGCGAGTTACGGCTCGTGGCGTCCGTAGCGCGGTTAGCGCAGCGTAACCCGCCATGGTGGAACCGCCGAAATGCAAAAAAACCGGAGCAGGCTGGCGCCGGCTCCGGTCTGGTTTCTGCCAGCGGCGCTGCTTACTCTTGCGGCGTGGTTTCTTTGAACTTGCCGTAGCTCATCAGTTTTTCGTGGCGGGCGTTGATCAGGTCCTTGGTTTTCATGCCGTGGAACTGGCGCAGCGAGTCGGCCAAGGCGCGTTTCAGCATGGTGGCCATGGCTTTCGGGTCGCGGTGGGCGCCGCCCAGCGGCTCGGAGACGATCTTGTCGATCAGGCCGATGGCTTTCAGGCGGTGCGCGGTCAGGCCCAGCGCTTCGGCGGCGTCGGCCGCGCGTTCGCTGGTTTTCCACAGGATCGAGGCGCAGCCTTCCGGCGAGATCACCGAGTAGGTGGCGTATTGCAGCATCAGCACCTGGTCGCCCACGGCAATCGCCAGCGCGCCGCCGGAGCCGCCTTCGCCGATGATGGTGGCGATCAGCGGCACTTTCAGCTCCGCCATCACGTACAGGTTATGGCCGATGGCTTCGGACTGGCCGCGCTCTTCGGCGTCGATGCCGGGGAACGCGCCCGGGGTGTCGACAAAGGTGAAGATCGGCAGGTTGAATTTCTCGGCCAGCTTCATCAGGCGCATGGCCTTGCGGTAGCCTTCCGGCTTGGGCATGCCGAAGTTGCGCATGGCGCGCTCTTTGGTGTCGCGGCCCTTCTGGTGGCCGATGACCATGCAAGCCTGGCCGTTGAAGCGCGCCAGGCCGCCGACGATGGACTGGTCGTCCGCATAGGTGCGGTCGCCGTGCAGTTCATGGAAGTCGGTGAAGATTTCATTCACATAGTCCATGGTGTATGGACGCTGCGGGTGGCGCGCGATCTGCGCCACTTGCCAGGGGGTCAGCTTGGCGTAGATGTCTTTGGTCAGCTGCTGGCTCTTCTTGGCCAGGCGGTCGATCTCCTCGGAGATGTCGACGGCCGAGTCGTCTTGCACGAAACGCAGTTCTTCAATTTTGGAATCGAGTTCCGCAATCGGTTGCTCAAAATTGAGGAAAGTTGTCTTGGTCATTGTACCTCCGTGTTATGGCCCGGATGGCGGGCGGCCCGGGGGCCAGCCTCGCGCTGGGCGAATTTTTCGCTATTCTACCGGAACCGGGTCCAGACTACGCCATAAATACCAGGTGGCGACGGTCCGATAGGGTTCCCAGTTGGCAGCCACTTCGCGCGCATCGCTGCGCGAAACGGGCTCGCCGGAGAAATAGTTTTGGCTGATGCCCTGGATCAGACCGGGGTCGTCCAGCGGCAGAACATTGGGACGGAGCAGATTAAATATCAAAAACATCTCCGCTGTCCAGCGCGTGATACCACGTATCTGCACCAGTTCGGCGATGACGGCTTCGTCATCCATCTGGTCCCACTGGTTGGCGTGGACTTTCTTGGCCTTGAAGTTGTCGGCCAGGTCCAGGATGTATTCGGTCTTGCGCTTGGACAGGCCGCAGGCGGCCAGTTCCTCGGCGCCGGCTTTCAACACGGCGGCCGGGGTGAATTTCGGGCAGGCCGCCAGCAGCTTCTGCCAGGCGGCAGCGGCTGCTTTGGGCGTGACCTGCTGTTTGACGATGGAACGGGCCAGGGTCGTGAACGGGTCGTCGTGGCCGACCAGGTGCAGGTCGCCGAACTGCGGGATGAGCTTTTTCATGATGCGGTCGCGCTTCATGAGCTCCTGCTTGGCTTCTTCCCAGTACGGCGGCACTGCTACCGCTGGGGACTGCGCCCCCATCATGTCCGTGGCCTTCACCATTATGCGCGGCGCCAGTTGGTGGTGCCGTCAGGCTTGTCTTCCAGGACAATGCCGGCGGCCAGCAAGTCGGCGCGGATCTGGTCCGACAGCGCGAAGTCGCGCGCCTTCTTGGCGGCTGCGCGGGCAGCGATCTGCTGCTCGATGGCGGCGGCGTCGTCACCGGACGCGCCCACGCCCGCTTGCAGGAAGGCCTGCGGCGCGCGCTCCAGCAGTCCCAGTACGGCGGCCAGCTCTTTCAGCTGGCGCGCCACGGCGGGCGATTTGGATTTGTTCAGTTCCGTGGCCAGGTCGAACAGCACCGACACGGCCATCGGCGTGTTGAAGTCGTCGTCCATGGCTTCGGCGAAGCGCTTGGCGTTCGCCTCGGTCCAGTCCAGTGCGGCGCCATCGCCCTGCACGCCGTCCAGCGCCGTGTACAGCCGCGTCAGCGCGCCCTTGGCGTCGTCCAGGTGGGCGTCCGAGTAGTTCAGCGGGCTGCGGTAGTGGGCGCGCAGGATGAAGAAGCGCACCACTTCGGCGTCGTACTTTTTCAGCACGTCGCGGATGGTGAAGAAGTTGCCCAGCGATTTGGACATCTTCTCGTTATCCACGCGCACGAAACCGTTGTGTATCCAGTAGTTGGCCAGGGCGTGGCCGGTGGCGCCTTCCGATTGCGCGATCTCGTTCTCGTGGTGCGGGAACTGCAGGTCCGCGCCGCCGCCGTGGATGTCGAACTGGTCGCCCAGTAGCGAGGCGCACATGGCGGAGCACTCGATGTGCCAGCCCGGACGGCCCTTGCCCCACTTGGAGTCCCACTTCACTTCTTCCGGCTCCGATTCCTTGGACGCTTTCCACAGCACGAAGTCCAGCGGGTCGCGCTTGCCGGTGTTGACGTCCACGCGCTCGCCGGCGCGCAGGTCGTCCAGCGACTTGCCGGACAGCTTGCCGTAGCCTTCGAAATTGCGCACGGCATAGTTCACGTCGCCGTCCTCGCCCTGGTAGGCCAGGTCTTTCGCTTCCAGCTTTTCAATCAGCGCCAGCATCTGCGGCACGTATTCGGTGGCGCGCGGCACCAGCGTCGGCGGCTGAATGCCCAGCGCGGCGGTGTCCTCGTCCATATACTTGGTGAAGCGCGAGGTGAGCTGGCCGATGGTTTCGCCGTTTTCAACCGCGCGCTTGATGATCTTGTCGTCGATGTCCGTGATGTTGCGCGCGTAGGTGACTTCGTAGCCCGATGCCTTGAGCCAGCGGTAGACCACGTCGAACGCCATCATCATGCGGCCGTGGCCGATGTGGCAGTAATCGTAGATCGTCATGCCGCAGACATACATGCGGACTTTGCCCGCTTCCATCGGTACGAATGTTTGCTTCTCGCGCGCCAGCGTGTTGTAAATCTTTAAATTGCTCATCGGACTCTTGCGTTTTTGTTAAGTGCAAGCCAGCCGGACAATACGAGAACCGGGCGCGGGCACTTCTGGTGCCGCACCGGGCTCTCAAGCATTTGCCGTGGAGACTGACAGACCCTCGGTATCTTGTTGTTCTAGTTTGCTAGAATGAAACGTCAACGCTTAGTATAGCATTGATAAAAACCGGACTGCCCCGATCTTGGTCTGGTTTTATCAGAACATACACAAAAAGGATGACCATATGCAAGACACCAAGACCCTGCTGGCAAAATTCTTCAGCCTGTTCGCCGGCGTGGCCCTGTCCGGCGCGGTAGCTGCCGCCCCGGCCGCGCCCAATCCCACGCCCCAGGTATCGCTGAAGACCACCGAGGGCGAGATCGTGCTCGAGCTGAACCAGGAAAAAGCGCCCAAGTCGGTGGCCAACTTCCTGTCCTACGTGAAGAGCGGCCACTACAAGGGCACCATTTTCCACCGCGTGATCGACGGCTTCATGATCCAGGCTGGCGGCTACACCGTGGACCTGAAGGGCAAGCCGACCAAGCCGCCGGTGGTGAGCGAGTCGCAAAACGGCCTGAAGAATGAAACCTACAGCGTGGCCATGGCCCGCACCGGCAACCCGAACTCGGCCACGGCGCAATTCTTCATCAACGTGGTGGACAACACCGGCCTCGACTATCCCGGCCAGGACGGCTTCGGCTACACCGTGTTCGGCAAGGTGGTCAAGGGCCACGAGGTGGTGGACAAGATCAAGGGCGTGCTGGTGGACGACAAGGGCATCTTCCAGAACATCCCCGTGACGCCCATCGTCATCAAGTCCGCCACGGTACTGAAAACGCCTGTTCCGGTGACGCAGTAAAATAGCGCTTTGGCCGCGCCTGCTGTATAGTCGCGGCCCTGTACGGAACGCATCACAATTTCCAGATCAACACCTCAAGATAACTACGTCAAGGATAATCATGACCACCATCGTCATCACCACCAACATGGGCAAGATCACCGCTGAGCTGGACGCTGAAAAGGCGCCGAAAACGGTTGAGAACTTCCTGGCCTACATGAACGCCGGCCACTACAACAACACCATCTTCCACCGCGTGATCGACGGCTTCATGATCCAGGGCGGCGGCTTCGAGCCAGGCATGAAGCAGAAGCCGGCCGACACCACCGTGGAAAACGAAGCCAAGAACGGCTTGAAAAACGAGCCGTACACCCTGGCCATGGCCCGCACCTCGGCGCCGCACTCGGCATCGGCCCAGTTCTTCATCAACGTGAAGAACAACTCCTTCCTGGACTACCCAGGCCAGGACGGCTGGGGCTACGCTGTGTTCGGTAAAGTCACCGAAGGCACCGAAGTCGTGGACGCGATGAAAAAAGTGAAAACCACCCGCAGCGGCATGTTCGCCGACGTGCCAGTGGAAGACATCGTCATCGAGAAAGTCGAAGCCGTTTAATCGGGCTCGCAGCACGCCCTATCCGATGCAGGCCGACGGCACCAAGCGCATCAGCGCCCTCTTCATTTCCGACCTGCATCTGCAGCCGGCCCAGCCCGCCATCACGGCGGCGTTCCATGCCTTCATGGAACAGCAGGCGCCGGCTGCCGCCTCGCTATACCTGCTCGGCGACCTGTTCGAGTACTGGGCCGGCGACGACGACCTCGCCGAACCGTTCCACCAAGAAATTACCTGCGCCATCCGCCGCGTCAGCGACGCCGGCGTGGCGGTATTCTGGATTGCCGGCAACCGCGACTTCCTGGCCGGCGACGGCTTTGCGGCCGCTTCCGGCGCCACCATCCTGCCCGAAACCTGGGTGGCCGACATCGGCGGCCAGCGCGTGGTGCTGCTGCACGGCGATGCGCAGTGCACCGGCGACCTGAAGTACATGGAGTTCCGCGCCCAGGTGCGCCAGCCCGCGTGGCAACAGCAATTCCTGGCCATGCCGCTGGCCCAGCGCAAGGCCATCATCGCCGGCTTGCGCGACAACAGCCGCAAGGCCCACACCGAAAAGTCCTATGAGATCATGGACGTCACGCCGCAGGCGATTGCCGACATCTTCGAGCAGACCGGCGCCAGCGTCATGATCCACGGCCATACCCACCGCCCCGCCCTGCACGAGGTAGCCGGCAAGCGCCGCTACGTGCTGCCGGACTGGGAGCCGGATTCCGTGCCGCCCCGCGGCGGCTGGATTGCCATCGCCGCAGATGGCGCCATCACCCGCCACCAACTGGATGGCGCCATCATCGCCTGACTTTTTGTAGTCGTGTTACACATCGCTACATTATCCGTGTGGAATTATTAGCAAGTCCCCGCGTATAATCGTTTCATCAATGTGAAATGTGCGGTCCGATGAATCCAGGCTTGAATCCAGGCGTATTAATGGCTACGCCTCTGCTGCTGGCCGCCGTGCTGGCCGCCGCTCCAGCCTCCGCGCAGCCCCTCACGGTCGCCTGGCGCGAGAAGGCGCCCTATTACTACCTGGAAGACGGCATGGAAAAGGGCTTCATGCTGGCCTATGCGAAGCAATTGTTCGCCACCGCCGGCGTGGAGGCGCAATTCGTGCGCGAGCCGCACAAGCGCATCTTCAGCCGCTTCGCCGACGGCACCCGCAACTACTGCTCGATCGCGTGGTACCGCTTGCCGGAACGCGAACGGGTTGCCCAATACTCCCTGCCCGTTTATACCGATCCGCCGCAGACCATCCTGGTGGCGCCGGCAGCCCTGCAGCGCGTGCGCACGCACCCCACCCTGGCTTCGATGATGGCGGACCCGGTCCTGACACTGGCCGTCATGGACGGCGTGTCCTACGGCCCGGAACTGGACGCCCGCATCAAGCAAAGCGCCAACCAGATCATGCGCCGCACCGTGCCCACCTCCAATATGGTGCAAATGCTGGCGGCTGGCCGCGCCTCCTATCTGCTGACGGACCGCAACGACTGGAACTACATGCGCACGCGCCACAAGCAGCTGGCCAGCCTGGTGCAGTATGAAGTGCCTGACCTGCCGCCGGGGCTGAAACGCCACATCCTGTGCAGCCGCGACGTGCCCGCCGCCACCATGGAAAAACTGAACCAGGCCATCCGCACCAGCGCCAAGCCCAGCGCACAAGACAAATGATGGCACCACGCGCCGCCCTTGTCCTTCTTGGCAGCACGCCGCTGGCGGCGGCCTTGGCCATGCCCGCCGCGAATGCGGCAGCCGCCCCCATCACCGTGGCGTGGTCCGAAAAGCCGCCCTATTACTACATCGAGGACGGCCTAGAAAAAGGCTTCCTGCTGGCATACGGCAAAACGCTGTTCGCCGCCGCAGGCATCGAGGCCATCTTTGTGCGCGAACCGCAGAAACGCATCTGGTCGCGCTTCCGTACCGGCATGCGCAACTACTGTTCAATCGGCTGGTACCACCTGGCCGAGCGCACGGCTATCGCGCAATACTCGCTGCCGATTTACACGGACCCAACCCAGATGGTGCTGATCGCGCCGAAGGCGGTGGCACAGGTGCAGGCGCACGCCACGCTGGCCTCCATGCTGGCCGACCCGGCGCTGACGCTGGGCCTGCTGGACGGCTCCTCGTATGGCGCTGCGCTGGACGCGCGCATCCAGCGCAGCGCGAACCGCAAGATGCTCAGCAACGTGAACAGCGTGGGCATGATGCAGATGGTGGCGGCGGACCGTGTTTCCTACATGCTGTCCGACCGCACCGACTGGAACCACATGCGCATCCGCCACCGGGCGCTGGACAGCGTGGTGCAGTATGAAGTGCCGGACGTGCCGCCCGGCCTGAAGCGCCATATCGTGTGCAGCCGGGACATTCCGGCCGCCACCATGGAAAAGCTGAACCAGGCGATCCGCGTGACGCCGAAGCCGGTTCCAGCGGAAAAGTAGATCAGCGCACGAAGCTCGGGCGCTTGTTGTCGAACTTCCAGCCCGGGAAGTAGAACTGCATCGCCACCGCGTCGTCGCGCGCGCCCAGGCCCATGCCCAGGTACACCTGGTGCGCCGCGTCGATCGCGTCCATATCGACTTCCACGCCCAGGCCGGCCCTGGCCGGCACGCTGATCTTGCCGCCCTCGATCTGCATCGGCGCCTTGGTCAGGCGCTGGCCGTCCTGCCAGATCCAGTGCGTGTCGATGGCGGTGATATTGCCCGGCGCGGCTGCGGCCACGTGGGTGAACATGGCGAGCGATATGTCGAAGTGGTTGTTCGAGTGCGAACCCCAGGTCAGGCCCCATTCCTTGCACATCTGCGCCACCCGCACCGAGCCTTCCATGGTCCAGAAGTGCGGGTCGGCCAGCGGAATGTCGACCGACTGCAGCTGGATCGAATGGCCCATCTCGCGCCAGTCGGTGGCGATCATATTGGTGGCGGTGCGCAGGCCGGTGGCACGGCGGAACTCGGCCATCACTTCACGGCCGGAATAGCCGTTCTCGGCGCCGCACGGGTCTTCCGCATAGGCCAGCACGTGGTGCTGGTCGCGGCACAGGCGGATCGCGTCCTTCAGCGACCAGGCGCCGTTCGGGTCGAGCGTGATGCGCGCTTCCGGGAAGCGCCCGGCCAGCGCCGTCACCGCTTCGATTTCCTCCTCGCCGCGCAGCACGCCGCCTTTCAGCTTGAAGTCCTTGAAGCCGTAGCGCTCATAAGCCGCTTCGGCAAGGCGCACCACCGCTTCCGGCGTCATGGCCTTTTCATGGCGCAGGCGCGACCAGGCATCCGGCGCATCTGGCTCGCTGTTGTATGGGAGGTCGGTCACGCTGCGGTCGCCGATGTAAAACAGGTAGCCCAGCACCGGCACTTCGCTGCGCTGCTGGCCGTCGCCCAGCAAGGCGCACACCGGCACGCCCAGGAATTGGCCCAGCAGGTCGAGCAACGCCGATTCCAGTGCGGTGACGGCATGGATCGCAATGCGCAGGTCGAAGGTCTGCAAGCCGCGCCCGCCAGCGTCGCGCTCGGCGAAAGCGGTACGCGCCGCGTTCAGGATGGCCTTGTAGTTGCCGATGGACTGCCCGACCACCATCGCTTGCGCGTCTTCCAGTGTCTTGCGGATCGCCTCGCCGCCCGGCACCTCGCCCACGCCGGTGTTGCCGGCACTGTCCGTCATGAGCACGATGTTGCGCGTGAAGTAAGGGCCGTGCGCGCCGCTCAGGTTGAGCAGCATGCTGTCGCGGCCGGCAACGGGGATGACGCGCATGGCGGTAATGAGCGGGGTCGAATTCTGCATCTTGCACTCCAAATGATTGAAAATGATATATAGTTCACACTATCTACATCAAATCCTACCATAACTACCCAGTCGTCGTACAACATGAAGAAGAACAAACCGGAACTTCGTTTGCTGACCACCCCCACTGCGCAGGTGCAGGTAAGCGGCGCCACGCTGGTGGACGTGGCGAGGGTGGCGGGCGTGTCGCCCATTACCGTGTCACGCGCGCTGAACCAGCCGCAGCTGGTGCGGCCCAACACGCTGGCCAAGGTGCAGGCGGCCGTGCAGGAAACCGGCTATGCGAAAAACATGTTGCCGGGCGGATTGGCGGCCAGCCGCAGCAAGCTGGTGGCGCTGGTGCTGCCGACGATTTCGAACCAGATTTTCGCGGACATGATCCAGGGCACCAGCGACGCGCTGACGCAGGCTGGCTACCAGTTGCTGCTGGGATTTTCCGGCTACGAGGAATGGCGCGAGGAGATCCTGGTGGAGACCATCATGAGCCGGCGCCCGGATGGCATCATCCTGACCGGCACGCTGCACACCGATAACACGCGGCGCCGCTTGCAGCAGTCCGGCACGCCGGTAGTGGAGACCTGGGACATGACGGCCTCGCCGATCGACATGGTAATCGGCTTTTCTCACGAGGAAGTGGGCCATGCGACGGCTACGCATCTGCTGCAACAGGGCTGCCGCCGCTTCGCCATACTGACCGCCGGCGACCCGCGGGCGGCGCGCCGCAACCAGGGCCTGCAGGCGGCACTGGCCAAGCAGGGCGTGAGCGTGGTGGCCACGCACACGGCGCCGGTGCCGGGCACCCTGCCGCTCGGACGCGAAGGCATGGCACAGCTGCTGCAAGCGCACCCCGGCCTGGACGCGGTGGTGTGCAGCTCGGATACCCTGGCGCATGGTGCGCTGATAGAAGCGGCCGCCAGGGGCGTGCAGGTGCCCGGGCAGCTGAAGGTGGTAGGCTTCGGCGACCTGAATTTTGCCAGCCACACCGTACCGCCGCTGTCCACCATCCGCGTGGACGGCGCCCGCATCGGCGCCCTCGCCGCGCAAGCCATCCTGGCGCGCATGGACGGCACCGGCTCGCCGCCCGCCAGGGCCATCAACACCGGCTTCGAACTGGTGCAGCGCGGCAGCAGTTAGCGGACGGTCAAGCCGGCAGCCTGGCGACTACCTTGATTTCAAACTGAAAACCGTACAGCCACGTTACGCCGACGGCGGTGACCGTCGGATGCGGCGCGCCGCCCCAGAATTCCTGCACCACGCGCCAGATGCGCTCGAACTTCGTTTCGGGGTCGACGATAAAGACGGTCACGTCCTGCACATCGTCGAAGGTACACCGCGCGGCGGCCAGGATGGCGTTCAGGTTCTTGAAGGCGAGCCGCACCTGCGCTTCCAGTTCCGGCTCCGGCGAACCGTCCTCGCGGCTGCCGACCTGGCCGGATACAAACAGCAAGCCATCGGCGCGCACGGCGGGCGAATAGCGGTTCTTTTCGTACAGCGCCTGGCGGCCGGGCGGGAAAACGACGTCGCGTACTGGCATGGGTAGCTCCTGAAAGTTGGTGTGGAGAGCACTTTACCTGCATGCGGATTGCGGATAAACACGCAAATCCCGCCATAACTGTTTGTATAATCCAAACAATAACGGGAGGCGGACATGGACAGGTTTGACGCGATGAAGGCCTTTGTACGGGTGGTGGAAGCCGGCAGTTTCACCAAGGCGGCGCTGACGCTGCACATGAGCCGGACCACGGTGACGCAGTTGGTGCAGCAGCTGGAGGCGCGTCTGCGCCTGAAACTGCTGAACCGCACCACCCGCAAGGTCAATGTCACCGAAGACGGCGCCGTGTACTACGAGCGCATCGTGCGCCTACTGGCCGAGCTGGAGGATGTGGAAACCAGCCTGCCCGGCGCCTCGGCGGCGCCGCACGGCGTGCTGCGGGTGGACGTGCCCAGCCCCTTCGCCACCATGATCCTGGTGCCCGCGCTGCCGCTGTTCCACGCGAAGTACCCCGACATCCAGTTCGACCTGGGCGCCAGCGACCGCAAGGTGGACCTGATCGGCGAGAACGTGGACTGCGTGCTGCGCGGCGGCGCCATTGCCGACCTGTCGCTGGCGGCGCGGCACGTGGGCGACCTGCAGCTGGGCGTCTATGCAGCGCCAGCCTACCTGGCGCGCGCCGGCACGCCGCGCCATCCGGCCGAGCTGCAGGACGACGGCCATCGCATCGTCAAGTACCGCTGGTCCGGCAGCGGCGATGGCTTCCCGTACACCATGCGGAAGGACGGCGAGCGCCTGAAGATGCAGGGCCGCCACATCCTGACCATCGACGATGGCAACGCCTACCTGGCGGCAGGCCTGGCGGGGCTGGGCGTGCTTTGGCTACCGGCGTACATGGCGCAGGCGCATGCCACGAGCGGCGCACTGGTGCCGCTGTTCGAAGACTGGCGCACCGAGCCGATGCCGATGCACATCGCTTATCCGCCCAACCGCCATGTCAGCAAGAAGCTGCGCGTGTTCATGGACTGGGTGGCCGAGCTGATGGCGCAGCACGCGCCCGTGACAAGCCGATAAACTCAGCCCCAGATCATCTTCTCGGTCCAGCCCAGCTCCTTGAAATCCTGCTCGCGCAGGTCGGCCTCGCCTGCGCTGAAGAATTCGTCCAGCTGCGGCGGCTCCACGCCGGTGCCGGACAGCATGGCGTGCACCTGGCCGCGATGATGGATCTGGTGGCCGAACAGGTGCGCCAGCAGGCGATAGCGCTTGTCGCGCTGCACTGAGCCGGTGCGCAGTATCATCACCACACGGCCCAGTTCGTCATCCTTCAACTGCTGGCAATATTCGATCAGGCGGCGGTCGGCGTCCTTCTGCGCGGCCCGCAGTTCGGCAACCGTGGCGCAGGGCTCGTCGCGCTCGAAAAAGCCCAGGTAGTTGGGATGCGGCTCCGCGCCGCGCATCTCGCGCTCCAGCGCATCGATGTAGAACCAGTCCACGGTCAGGATGTGGTTCAGCGTGGCCCTGATGGTGGGGAAAAAGCTGGTGCGGCGGGCCTCGAATTCCTCCTGGCTCAACTGCGCGCAGGCTTTCAGCAGGCGGTGGTTGGCCCAGGCATTGTTGTATGCCTCGGTCAGCAGGTGGTGCGAAAGTGTCGTCATATTTTCTCCTTGCTCAATGCGCGCTGCCATTTCTCCGACCAGTGCAGCAGCGGCCCCATGGACTCCAGCAGCCCGGCGCCCAGCACGCTCAACGCATACCCGCCCTCTTCGGCCGAATCGATGATACCGGCGTCGCGCAAATCGTGTAGCCGCTGATTCAGCACCGTCGGCGACATGTCCTCGCAGCGCGCGCGCAGCGCGCGGAAGGTCAGCGCTTCGGCACGTAATTCCCAGATGATGCGCATCACCCAGCGCCTGCCCAGCAGGTCCAGCAAAGCCATGATGGGACGGCCGCTGCGCGAGCCCCGCACCGGCATGCCCGGTTTTGGCGTAGCCATGGTTTCTCCAGGTTTATTCAGGTTCATTAAGGTTTACTCAAATACTGCTACATAAAACGTAGCACAATACGCATCCGCATGCTACATTATCCGTAGCAGCACTGTAGCACTTGTTCAGGAGACCGACATGCAAACACCGAGAATCGCCCCGCTGGATGCGCCCTATGCGCCCGGCGTGCAGCAAGCCTTTGACCGCGTCATGCCGCCGGGGATGGAACCGCTGGGATTGTTCCGCACGCTGGCGCACAGCCCACGCGTGCTGCAGCGCCTGTTCGCCGGCAATCTGCTCGATCCCGGCGCCATCACGCTGCGCGAACGCGAACTGGTCATCCTGCGCACCTGCGCGCGCTGCGGCTGCGACTACGAATGGGGCGTGCACAAGGCGCTGTTCGCGCGCGCCGCCGGGCTGAGCGCCGAAGACATTGCCGCCACGCAGGCCGCGGCCGGCGCCGGGCTGCTGCTGCGCGCCGTCGACGAACTGCACGACAGCGCCGCTATCTCGGAGGCGACGTGGCAGGAGCTGGCGTCGGCCTACCAGCCGGACCAGATCCTCGAAATCATCGCCCTATGCGGCTACTACCACACCATCTCCTTTATCGCCAACGCCTGCCGCGTGGCGCCGGAGGCTTTCGCTCAGGCAGCGTAAGCGGCGTTCAGGCGGCGGATCAGGTCGGCGTTGAGATCGCGGGTGTTGCGGTTCCAGCGCTGCATCGCGCGCTCCAGTTCTGGACGCTGGGCGGCTGCCAGCCGGGTGTCGCCGACGGAGGCGGCCCAGATGGCGTATTCGGCGCGTACCGTGAAGCTGCCATAGCGGGCCAGCGCGTCTTCGAAGGCGGTGCGTGCTTCATCCTGGCGGCCGCCGGCGCCCAACGCCTGGGCGCGCAGCAAGGCGATTTCCTCGGCGCGGAAGCCCGGGTCGGATTGGATGATGAAGTCGAGGTGGCCGATGGCTTCGCCCGCCCGGCCGCACGCCAGGTTGGCGCGCGCGGCGCCGCGGCGGATTTCCAGGTCGGCGCCGAACACGCCGTTCAGGCAGGCGCCGTAGGTGGCGGCGGCTTCCGCTGCGGCGCCCGCCTCCAACTGTGCCTGCGCCAGGCGCATCTGGTTCTGCGCGGTAGGTGTGTAGTCGAAGGCGGCGCGCGCTTCGCGCAGCTCGCGGCCCGGGTCCAGCGTACGCGCCGCCGCCGTGACAACCTTGCGCGCGCCATGCTCAAGCCGCGAGTTGGGCAGGTAGATCGCCACAAAATAGACAATGCTGCCCAGCAGCGGGAAGGAAAACAGGATGAACAGCCAGTAGGTCTGCTGCCGCGACCGCACGGCGTGCACGGCGAAGAACAGCGCGATGGCGATATGGAGTCCGGCACCGATGTACGGCATAACTACCTCTGTCAGCAAAAAGAGGAATTATCGCCGTTCGCAAGCCCGAAAATATACGCGGATTGTCACAGTGCAACACCCGCGAATGGCGCCTTAGCGCTGCGCGGTCTGTCCGGCCTGAGTCGCCGGTTCCAGCATGATGACCAGGGCGCTGGACGTGGTGCGAATGCCGGTCGGCACAAACTGCACGCCCGCGTAGCGCAGGTCTTCCGGCTTGAAGCTGTACAGCGGCACGTCGCGTATCAGCTTGTCGGCCAGGATGTTGGCGGCGCCGGCGATCTGGCGCTGCTGCGATTCAGCTATGCCGTCGATGGCGAAACGGTCCACCTGCGCGTCGCTGAGAAAGACGGCGCTGCGCGCGTTGTCCACCACCAGCCGCCCGGACAGCGCCAGGCTGCCGCGCCACGATTGCCGCATCAGCATGGGCGACACGGTCAGCTCGGCCGACAGCGCGACGCGGTCGTTCTGTCCCACCGTGCTCAGCTGCGGATTGCTCAGCTGAACATCGAACACGCCCAGCACGCGGTGGCTGACGGGGAAGCGCTGGCCCAGGTTCTTCTGCAGGCGCTCGAGCGGCACCTCGAACTGGCGCGGGCCGATCAGGCCCGCGCACGAGGCCAGCAAGCCTGCAGCGGCGGCAGCGGTGGCGATGGTAGCCACGGCAAGGATGTGGCGGCGATGGGGAGTGAAGGTCATCTTGGTTCCGGTTAAGCGGGCGACACACTGCGCCCGGGTGCCGTAGAGTGTATTTCATCCACGACGGAGGCGCCATGGCGGTAGTGCGAATCGGATGCGCGGGCTGGTCCATCCCACGGGCGGCCAGCGGCGACTTTCCCGCCGAAGGCAGCCACTTGCAGCGGTACGCCGCCGTCTTCAACGCCGCCGAAATCAATTCCTCGTTCTACCGCCCGCACCAGCCGCAGGTCTACGCACGCTGGGCCGCCAGCGTGCCGGACGATTTCCGTTTCGCCGTCAAGGCGCCCAAGCAAATGACGCATGAGCTGCGCCTGGCGGATTGCACTGAGGCCATGCAGCGCTTCGCCGGCGAAGCGGCAGGCCTGGGCGCCAAACTGGGCTGCGTGCTGGTCCAGCTGCCGCCCAGCCTGCAGTTCGACCCGGCCCTCGCCGCAACATTCTTCACGCTGGCCCGGCAACACTTCGGCTGCATGCTCGCCTGCGAAGCCCGCCATTCCAGCTGGTTCGGCGGCGCCGCCACCGCCCTGCTGAGCGATGTCGCCGTCACGCGCGTGACCGCCGATCCGCCGGCCGGCCAGCCCGGCCCGCACGTGGCCACCACCGCCACCACCTACGCCCGCCTTCACGGCAGCCCGCGCGTCTACTTTTCGTCCTACGACGGCGAATTCCTGGACCAGGCCGCCGTCAGCCTGGCCGGCCGCGCCGGCAACGGCCACGACGCCTGGTGCATCTTCGACAACACCGCATCCGGCGCCGCCACCGCCAACGCCGTCGCCCTGCTGCAACGCCTGTCCTGACTGCATGCAAAAAAAAAACCGTCGGTGCGCAAATCTAGTGTTATAGTTCACTACAACACCACTTCATCACATCACTAGGAGGACGCATGTATGTGGAATGACAACGCGCCGATTTATCGCCAGCTCAAGGAGCGGGTGCTCGGCATGATGCTGGACGGCTTGCTCAAGCCCGGCGACGCCCTGCCCTCGGTGCGGCAGATCGCCGCCGACTACCAATTGAATCCGATTACCGTATCCAAGGCCTACCAGGAACTGGTAGACGAAAGCCTGGTTGAAAAACGAAGGGGGTTAGGCATGTACGTTACCGAAGGCGCTCACGAAAAACTGCTGGCCACCGAACGCGAACGCTTTGTGCGCGAGGAATGGCCGGCCATGGTGGAGCGCATCCGCCGCCTGGGGCTGGACCTGGAGCAGCTGCTGCGCGCTTCACAGCCTGGCACGCAGCCGGGAGCGCCGGCATGAGCGCCCTGATCACCGCCCGCAACCTCACCAAGCGCTATGGCAAGAAACTGGCGCTGGACGAAGCCAGTTTCGAGATCCAGCCCGGCCGCGTGGTCGGCCTGATCGGCCCCAACGGGTCGGGCAAGACCACCACGCTCAAGGCCATCCTCGGCCTGACCCGCTTCGAGGGCGAACTGTCGGTGCTGGGCATGGACCCGAGCAAGCAGCGCGACGCGCTGATGAACGAAGTGTGCTTCATCGCCGACGTGGCCGTGCTGCCGCGCTGGCTGAAGGTGAAGGACGCGATCGATTTCGTGGAAGGGGTGCATCCGCGCTTCAACCGCGAGAAGGCCGAGCGCTACATCGCCCACACCAAGCTGGAACCGGACATGAAGGTCAAGGCCATGTCCAAGGGCATGATCGTGCAGCTGCACCTGGCGCTGGTAATGGCGATCGACGCCAAGCTGCTGGTGCTGGACGAACCCACGCTGGGGCTGGACATCCTGTACCGCAAGCAGTTCTACCACAACCTGCTGGAGGACTACTTCGACGAGAACAAGACCATCATCATCACCACCCACCAGATCGAGGAAGTGGAGAACATCCTGACCGACCTGATGTTCATCCGCGACGGCAAGATCACGCTGGCGGCGTCGATGGAGGAAATC
This sequence comes from Massilia sp. Root351, assembly GCF_001425045.1. Taxonomy (GTDB): domain Bacteria; phylum Pseudomonadota; class Gammaproteobacteria; order Burkholderiales; family Burkholderiaceae_D; genus Rugamonas. Next base: position 113,048 of record NZ_LMDJ01000012.1, read on the forward strand.
GGCGACCGCTACACCGAAGTGATGGTGGAGCCGCAGCACATCAACGCTGCCAACGCGCTGGCGCCGATGACGCAGCGCAGCGTGTTCGGCAAGGCAGTGATGCTGTTCGACGGCGCTTCGCGCGCGCAGCTTGAAAAATTCGGCGAGATCCGCACCCCGAGCGTTGCGGACCTGTTTGTCGCCACCATGAAAGGGAGCTACGAATGAAAACGATGAAATGGCTGATCAAGCGCGAGTTCTGGGAACACAAGGGCATGGTGGTGTGGGCGCCTGCCGTGGTGGCCGGGCTGATCGCCCTGCTGACGCTGGGCGGGCTGCTGCTGGGCCGCAACATGGCCTTCGAGGGCAGCGCCAGCAAGATCAGCGTGGAACTGGGCGGCGAGGCGCGCGACACTACCATCGCCATGCTGGCGGACGTCTACATGGCCTTCTCGGTGCCCATCCTGATTATCCTGGGCTTCCTGGTGTTCTTCTACTGCCTCGGCGCGCTGCACGACGACCGCCGCGACCGCAGCCTGCTGTTCTGGAAATCGCTGCCGGTATCGGACCAGATGACGGTGCTGTCCAAGGTGGCGCTGGCACTGGTGGCGATACCGCTGGTCAGCGTGTTGATCGGCATCGCGCTGTCGCTGGTGATTACGCTGCTGCTGGGCGTGAGCATGGCGATGCACGGGGTGAACCTGATCGGCCCGGTGCTGTCCTCGCCCTCCTTCTACCTGTCGCCGCTGCGCCTCCTGGGCCTGCTGCCGGTGTACGTGCTGTGGGCCCTGCCCACCGTGGGCTGGCTGTTGCTGGTGTCGAGCTGGGCGCGCTCCAAGGTGTTCCTGTGGGCGGTGGGCGCGCCGCTGGTGACGGCGGTATTGATCGCCTGGGCCAACAAGATCTTCGGCCTGGGCATGGCGCCGGGCTGGTTCATGGAGAACATCGTCAGCCGCATGCTGCTCGGCGTGGCGCCCGGCAACTGGTTCATGCACAGCCGGATCGATCCGAACCAGCTGGTGCAGGAAGGCGCGGAGCACGTGCGCAACGCGGACCTGTTCAGTGCCTCCTGGAGCACGCTGGGCACCCCGTCGCTGTGGATAGGTGTTGCCGCCGGCGTGGCCATGATCGCCGGCGCCGTGTGGCTGCGCCGCTGGCGCGAGGAAGGCTAAAGGTACGGCTGGGATAGTGTTGCAGGGCGGGTTGGCGGGGCGCGCCTAGCGTAGCGTAACCCGCCGGTACTGAGTCGGCGTCACCCCCACGGTGGCGCGAAACTGGCGGGTGAAAGCACTGTGGTCGCCGTATCCGCACGCCATGGCAATCTCCGCCACGCTGGCAGGCCCGGCCAGCATGCGCGATGCAGCATCCACCCGGGTCTTGATGATGACCTGGCGCGGCGTGAGCTGGTAAATGCGCAGGAAATAGCGCTCCAGCTGCGCCACCGACATATTCGCCGTGCGCGCGAGCTCCGGCAGCGGCAACGGCTGGTCGTAGCGCTCCTGTATCAGCCGCGCCGCCGCAGCCACCTTGTGGTAGGCCGAATTCTTCCTGTCCTCCATGGCCAGGTCGCGCGAAATGCCGGTCAGGCCGACGATGGCGCCCGACGCGCCGCGCAATGCGGTCTTGCGGGTCAGGCACCAGCCTGGATCGCGGTTCGGATACAGGTGCAGCTCCAGCTGGTCCGCGATCTCCGCACCGCCCGCCAGCACCGCTTCGTCCTGCGCCAGGTAATTCTGGCCGAAGGGCCGCGCGAACACTTCGGCCGAGGTCCTTCCCAATAGCGCATCCTTGTGCTTCAAGCCGCAGCGCTTGACCAGCGTCTGGTTCACCACCACGTAGCGGCCCTGCACGTCCTTGACGAAAAACACCACGTCCGGCAGCGCGTCGAACAGCGGCTCGGCAAAGAACACGTCGGCGATGTTTGCGCCCAGTGCCAGGCGGGCGCCTCCCGTTTTTGCGGTATCCATGGCCGCATTCTCGCACGGCCTGCGGACGGAAAGGCGATTGTGCCGATTTCGTCATCTTTGATGCGCAGCGCCTGCAAGACGGCGGGCTGCGGAAGGCATATGATTTCAACATGAAAACCATCTCCATTATCGATTCCCACACCGGCGGCGAACCGACCCGCCTGGTCACCGCAGGCGGGCCGGAACTCGGCAGCGGGCCGTTGCATGAGCGCCTTGAACTGCTGCGCCGCGAGCACGACAACTTCCGTTCCGCCGTGGTGTGCGAACCGCGCGGTTCGGACGTGCTGGTGGGCGCGCTGCTGTGCCAGCCGCATGCGGCCGATTGTGCAGCAGGCGTCATCTTCTTCAACAACGTCGGCTATCTCGGCATGTGCGGGCACGGCACCATCGGGCTGGTGGCTTCGCTGGCTTATATGGGCCGTATCGGCGTGGGCGTGCACCGCATCGATACGCCGGTGGGCGTGGTGGAAGCGGAGCTGCACGCGGACGGCAGCGTGACCGTGGAAAACGTGGCGGCCTACCGCGCGCGGCACGCGGTGACGGTGCGGGTGCCCGGCCATGGCGGCGTGACGGGCGACGTGGCCTGGGGCGGCAACTGGTTCTTCCTGGTGGCAGAGCATGGGCAGGAGCTGCATGTATCGAATGCGGGCGCACTGACGGCGTTTACCTCCGCCGTGCGCAAGGCGCTGGCCGCGGCGGGCATCACCGGCGCGGACGGCGCGGAGATCGACCACATCGAACTGTTTGCGCCTTCGTCCAGCGCGGACAGCCGGAACTTTGTGCTCTGCCCCGGCAACGCCTACGACCGTTCCCCCTGCGGCACCGGCACCAGCGCGAAGCTGGCCTGCCTGGCGGCAGACGGCAAGCTGGCCGAAGGCGCGGTGTGGCGGCAGGAGAGCATTGTCGGCAGCGTGTTCGAGGGCACCTACCGTTACGACGGCGGCAAGCTGATACCGAGCATACGCGGCCAGGCCTGGGTGAACTCGCAGGCCACGCTGATACTCGATCCGTCCGACCCGCTGGTGTGGGGCATACGGTGAGCTTGCCGGACGTGTTGATCGTCGGCGCGGGCATTATCGGCGCGGCTTGCGCGGATGCGCTGTCGGCGCGCGGTCTGCGCGTGACGGTGGTCGAGCAGGAGGTGGTCGGTTCCGGCGCAACGGCGGCCGGCATGGGGCACTTGGTGGTGATGGACGACAATGCGGCCGAGCTGGCGCTATCGGCATGGTCGCTGGAGCTGTGGCGCGAGTTTGTGGCCGGGCAGCCGGGCCGGCACGAGTACAGCCAATGCGGCACCATCTGGGTTGCCGCCGATGATGAAGAGATGGCCGCAGCGCGCGTCAAGGCGCAAACCATGACGGCGCATGGCCTGCCGTGCCGCATGCTCGATGCGCAAAGATTGTACGAACGCGAGCCGCAGCTGCGGCCCGGCCTGGCCGGCGGCCTGCTGGTCGATGGCGACGGCCTGGTCTACCCGCCCAAGAGCGCGCGCATCCTGATGGACCGCGCCATCGCACGCGGCGCCCGGCTGCTCAGCGGCACGGTTCAGCATCTTGAAGGCGGCAATGGCGTCGTCCTGGCGGACGGCACACGCCTGCAGGGCGGACGCATCGTGCTGGCTGCGGGTTCGCGCTCATCGGCGCTGCTGGCCGACCTGCCGGTGCAGCCGAAAAAGGGCCACGTTGCCATTACCGACCGCTACCCCGGGTTTATCCGTCACCAGCTGGTGGAGCTGGGCTACATCAAGAGCGCCCATGCCGCCAGCGGCGACTCGGTGGCGTTCAATTTGCAGCCCCGCCCCACGGGCCAGATCCTGATCGGCTCCTCGCGCCAGTTCGGCACCACAGACTCCGCCGTGGACCACGCCATGATGGCCCGCATGCTGCGCCACGCCGCCGCCTTCACGCCCGCGCTGGCCGGCATGAACGTGCTGCGCTGCTGGACCGGCCTGCGCGCCGCCAGCCCGGACGGCCTGCCCATTATCGGCCCCCACCCTGCCCGCCCCGGCCTGTGGCTGGCCACCGGCCATGAAGGCCTCGGCATCACCACCTCGCTCGCCACCGCGCAGCTGCTGGCCGCGCAGATGCTGGACGAAAGCGCCGCCATCCCGGCGCTGCCCTATCTGCCGGCCCGCTTTTCGCAAATGAGGAGCGCGCATGCCTGAGCTGATCAGCCTCGCGATAGACGGCCAGACCGTCACCGTCCCTGCAGGCAGCACGGTGGTGGCCGCCATCGCCGTACACACGGCAGGTGCCGCTGTCACCCGGCGCTCCGTCAGCGGCATGCTGCGCGGCCCCTTGTGCGGCATGGGCGTGTGCCATGAATGCCGCGTGACGATAGACGGCCGTGCCCACCAGCTGGCTTGCCAGACGCCGTGCGCGCCAGGCATGCAGGTTCGCACTCCGCTCGCGGAGGACGCGGCATGACGCAGCTGTTCGACATCCTCGTCATCGGCGCCGGACCGGCCGGTCTGGCCGCGGCGCACGCGGCGGCTGCGGCGGCGCCGAACGCCCGCATCGGCGTGGTGGACGACAATCCGCTGGCCGGTGGCCAGATCTGGCGCGGCGGCGCGCATCAGCAGCAGGACGGGCGCGCCATTGCGCTGTTGAACGAACTGCAGGCCGCGCCCAACATCACCTTCATGCAGCACCACCGCGTGCTGTATGCGCCCGCCGACGGCCAGCTGCTGGTGCAGTCGCCCGATGCCGCCGCCGTGCTGCACTACCAGCGCCTGATCCTCGCCACAGGCGCGCGCGAACTGCTGCTGCCCTTCCCCGGCTGGACCCTGCCCGGCGTCACCGGCGCCGGCGGCCTGCAGGCGCTCGCCAAGGGCGGCTTTCCGGTAGCGGGCAAGCGCGTGGTCGTCGCCGGCTCGGGCCCGCTGCTGCTGGCCGTCGCCGCCACGCTGACCGAACGTGGCGCGCAGGTTGTCGCCATCGCCGAACAGGCGGCCAAGCCACAGCTGGCGCGCTTCGCCCTCGGCCTGCTCGCCACGCCATCCAAGATCGCACAGGCGCTGAAGCTGTGGCGCAGCCTGCGCGGCATCCCGTACCACCGCGACAGCTACGTGACCGCCGCCAAGGCTAGCAATAGCGCGGCCAACGGCGCAGCCGGCTCGGCTAGCGGCCAGGCAGGGCAACCGCCAGCACAGTTGCACAGCGTCGAACTGCAAAGCGGCGGCCGCACGCAGATCATCGCCTGCGACTACCTGGCCTGCGGCTACGGCCTGGTGCCCAATCCCGAACTGGCGATGGCGCTCGGCTGCGCCATCATTCCGGACACGCAAGCGGTGCGGACCGACACCTGGCAGCTGACCACCGTGCCCGGCATCTACTGCGCCGGCGAAGGCACGGGCGTGGGCGGTGTGGACAAGGCGCTGGCCGAGGGCCGCATCGCCGGCCTGGCCGCGGCCGGCAGGCAGGACTTGGCCCTCCCCTTCATCAGCACCCGCAGCCGCTGGCAGGCATTTGCGCGGCGCCTCGCGCGCGCCTTTGCCCTGCGACCCGAAATTCGCGCACTGGCGGACGACAGCACCATCGTCTGCCGCTGCGAAGACGTTTGCCATGGCGAGCTGCGCCAGCACGACAGCTGGCGCAGTGCCAAGCTACACACGCGCTGCGGCATGGGCCCTTGCCAGGGCCGCATCTGCGGCAGCGCCACCGCCACGCTGTACGGCTGGCGCCCCGATTCGGTTCGCGTTCCGATTACACCGGCACGCGTCGATAGCATCATCATCCAACCATAACCCACCCAGGAGATCAGCATGAGCGCAGCAAAATGGCAGGGCATATTCCCGGCAGTGACCACCAAGTTCCACCCCAACGAGGAACTCGACCACGCCGAAATGGAAAAGCACTTTGAGTTCCAGATCCAGAACGGCGTGCACGGCCTAGTCACCTGCGGCTCGCTGGGCGAGGCCAGCACCTTGTCCTTCGACGAGAAACTGGCTGTCACCAAGACCGCCATCAAGGTTGCCAACGGCCGCGTGCCGGTGCTGGCCAACGTGAGCGAAACCCGCACCGCCAATGCGATCCGCTTCGTCGAGCAGGCGCGCGAACTGGGCGTGGACGGCTTCATGGTGATGCCATCCGTGCTGTACGCGGCGGACGCGCGCGAAGCCAAGGACAACCTGCGCACCATCGCGGCGGCGGCCAGGCTGCCCATCATGGTGTACAACAATCCGGTCACCTACAAGGTGGACCTGACGCCGGAAGACTTCCAGGAACTGGCGGATTGCGAATACATCGTCGCCATCAAGGAATCGACCGACAATATCCGCCGCATCACCGACCTGCGCAATGCCGTGGGCACGCGCTACCAGCTGTTCATGGGCGTGGACGACCTGTCCTTCGAAGGCCTGGCGGTGGGCGCGGACGGCCTGCTGGCCGGCCTGGTGGTGGCCTTCCCGGCCGAGACCGTGGCGCTGTACAAGCTGATGAAAGCCAAGCGCTACGACGAAGCGCTGAAGCTGTACCAGTGGTTCATGCCGCTGCTGCACCTGGACGTGTCGACCAAGCTGGTGCAGAACCTGAAGCTGGTGGAAGCGCTGGCCGGCGTGGGCAACGAGAACGTGCGCCGTCCGCGCCAGCCGCTGCAAGGCGCCGAGCGCGAAAAAGTCACCGCCATCGTCAAGCAGGCGCTGGCCACCCGTCCGGACCTGAGCAAGCTGTTCTAAAACCTGCAGCAAAAAATCTCGTCAACTTTGGTTGACAACCCCACATGCGTCAACTAAAGTTGACGCATGCCTGATCTCCACACACTCACTCTTCCCGAAGAACCATCCGATGCGCTGGCCGCAGTGGTAGCCCTGCGCGCGATGGCCGATCAACTCGAGCGCAAGGCGGTCAGGCAGGCCATCGCGGATGGCTGGACATGGGCCCAGGTGGCGGAGGCGCTCGGCGTCACCAGGCAAGCCGCGCACAAGAAGCACGCGGGCAGCCTGGCGCGGGATTGATTGACTTTAGGAGGCTATCGATGTTTTCCAAGTTTAAGCAGCACCTGCAGGATATGCGCACGATCAAATCGCTGTGCGAAGGCGCGGAAGGCCACGCGCGCGTGGCGGGCCAGGAGCACCCGGGGGCGGAGCACTATGTGCTGTCTGCCCTGGAGCTCGATGATGGGTCGGCGCGGCGCGTGTTCGAGCGGCTGGGCAAGGATGCGGACGCGTACCGCAGGGCGCTGGCGGGGCAGCACGTGGACGCGCTGAAGAAGCTGGGCATCGATGCCGGCGGAGTCGGCGCACCGGCGCCGATCGCGGGCCAGCCGGCGGCGCTGTTTAATTCGCAGCCTTCCGGACAAGCGCTGATGCAGGCGCTGCCGGAACTGGCAAAGCGCTCGTCGACCGCGCTGTGCGGCGCGCACGTGCTGCTGGCGGCGGCGGGCATGCAGCACAGCCTCGCTGCGCGCGCCTTGCGCGCCATGGATGTGGAGCCGCAGGCGCTGGCGCGGGCGGCGGAAGATGAGTTGGGGACGGCGCACGCTTGATGTCCGTGACGGCTCCGGCGGCTTACGGCCGGAGCGAAGCCCCGGCCTAACCGCCTGCGGCATACCGTCCAGCGGCGCTTAGCGCAGCGCGAGTGCGGTGCTGGTGCTGGTGCTGGCGCCGCCAGCGTAGGTGGCGCCGGCTTCTTCGAGCTTGAAGATACCCACCACCTGGTCCAGCCGCGCGGCCTGCTCTTGCAGCGATTGCGCGGCGGCGGCGGCCTGTTCCACCAGCGCGGCGTTCTGCTGCGTGGCGTCGTCCATCTGGATGATGGACTGGTTGACCTGGCCGATGCCGTCGCTTTGTTCGTGGCTGGCCGAGGTGATCTCCACCATCAGCGTGGCGACGTGCTGCACCGAGGCGACGATCTCGGACATGGCGGCGCCCGCCGTGTCGGCCAGCTTGCCGCCGGCCTCCACCTTGCCGACCGAGTCGACGATCAATTCCTTGATCTCCTTGGCCGCAGCCGCCGAGCGCTGCGCCAGGTTGCGCACCTCGGACGCCACCACTGCAAAGCCGCGCCCCTGTTCGCCCGCCCGCGCCGCTTCCACGGCCGCATTCAGCGCCAGGATATTGGTCTGGAAAGCGATGCCGTCGATGACACCGATAATGTCCGACATCTTGCGCGAGCTTTCGGTGATCTCGCCCATCATGTCCACCACCTGCGTGACGACCGTGCCGCCCTTCACCGCAGCCGAGGTGGTGGCGGCCACCAGCTTGTTGGCCTCTTCCGCATTGGAGCTGTTCTGCTTGACGGTGGAAGTCAGTTCCTCCATCGCGGCCGCGGTTTCCTCCAGGTTGGACGCCTGGTGTTCGGTACGCGCAGACAGATCGAAGTTGCCGGTGGCGATCTGGCTGGACGCAGTGGCGATCAAATGGGTACTGTCGCGCACCTTGAGGATGGTGCCGTTCAGCGAAGAGACGAAGCGGTTGAACGCCGCCGCCAGCGCGCCGATTTCGTCCTCCGACTCCACCGGCATGCGGCGGCTCAAGTCGCCGTCGCCGCTGGCGATATCGCCCAGCATCTCGGCGGCGCGCATCACCGGCGCGGCAATCGCGCGGGCAATCAGATAGATGGCGAACAGGCCGATGCCGCCGCCCACCAGCGCCGCGATCAGCGACGACACGGTGGCCGAGCGCACGATATTGCCCAGCACTTCAGACTCCGGCACCTCGGCCAGCACGTACAGGTTCAGCTCGGGCACATAGGACGACGCGACGAACTGCTTGCCGTTGGCGCCGTTATAGGTGCTGTGCGCGAATTTCTCTCCGTTCAGCAGGGTTTTCTGCAGTTCCGGGGTGAAGCCCGGCACGTCCTTCAATTGGTGTTTGCCGTCGCCCAGCGCCGGATCGCGGTGCACGATCAGGGTGCCGTTGGCGCGCACCAGGTAGACGTAGCCGGACTTGCCCAGCTTGTAGGCGCGCACCGTCTGGGCCAGCGAGTTCACGCTCAGCCCCAGGCCGGCCACGGCCAGCTTGCCGGTGGCCGTCTGTACGCGGGTGTTAATGAACAGCATATAGCTATCGGCGCTGATGTCCTTGTCCAGGTCCAGCGTGTAGGCCTTGTTACCGTCGAGGAATCCGTAGAACCACTGGTCGCCCGGCTTGTCCTTGCTCAGGGTGCGGTCGTAGCCGGCATCGGTAAAGTACTTGCCGGTGCTGTGCGAAATCCAGAACACGGTGGCGGCCTGGTTCTTGGCCTTGAGCTGCTTGGCCGCCTTCTTCCACGCTTCCAGCCCTTCGTCGGGCACGCCGGCGTCTTCCCAGTCGTGCAGGAAGGTGTTGTTGGCGGTGGTGAGCGATACCGACAGGGGCTGCGTAATCTGGCGCAGGATGTCGTTGCGGATTTCGCCTATCTGCGCCGGCAACTCTTGTTCCACCACGCGTTCGCGGCTGTTGCTGCTGCTCATGACGATGCTGAGCGTGGAGGAAATGATAATGAACAACAGCAGACAGAGGCCCATGCTCAGCATGAGTTTGTTCTTGATCGACAGACGGCTCAGCAAGGCCATGCGAAACTCCCGGGAATGATGTTGGAATGCCGTCTTACGCGGCCCTATGTTTCAGTGTACCCACAACAATTACACCGACAAAACGATTTTCCACTATCTGTTGCGTGTCCAATACCCTGTTTGCGCGTAAACCGCCTTTAACTCATCTATAAAGAAACGTATCTTGGCAGGCAGGTGTCTTTGCTGTAGATAAACCGCCATGATGTCGTAGTCCGGCAGCGCGAAGTCGTCCAGCACAGTGATCAGGCTGCCCTCGGCCAGCTGCGCCTGGATTTCCCAGGTCGAGCGCCACGCCAGCCCCAGCCCCTCGCACGCCCAGCGGTGCAGTAGTTCGCCGTCGTTGCAATCCAGGTTGCCCTGCACCTTGATGGTCACCGGCTTGCCGCCCTGCTGGAAATACCAGCCGCGCTGCTGCCCGCCCTGCAGGTTGAAAGCCAGGCAATTATGGTGCGCCAGGTCGTCCAGCGTGCGCGGAATACCGTGGCGGTCGAAGTAATCCGGTGTCCCGCATACAACACGCCGGTTCTTGGCCAGCTTGACCGCCACGAAACTCGGGTCGATCACGCCGCCGATGCGGATGCCCAGGTCGTAACCCTCGCGCACCAGGTCGATCACCTGGTCGGTCAGGTTAAAGGAGATCTGCACCTCCGGGTTGGCGGCCAGGAAGGCCGGCGCGTGCGGCGCAACATGCTGGCGCCCGAACGAGGCCGGCGCGGACACAATCAGGTGGCCGGTGGCCTTGTGCCGCCCCTCCGAAATATTGCGCTCGGCCACCTCGAAGTCCGATAGCAGCTTGCGGCAGTCGTCCAGGAACACATTGCCCTGCTCGGTGAGCGTCAGATGGCGCGTGGTGCGGTGCATCAGTTTCACGCCGAGGCGCTTCTCCAGCGCGTCGATACGGCGCCCCAGCATCACCGGCGTGATGTTCTGCACCAGCGCCGCGCGCGCCAGGCTGCCCTTCTCCACCACCGCCACAAAAGCTTCGATTTGTTTGAGTTTATCCATGCGGACATTATTCCATACTCAGAGTATCGAATAAACGGATATTTTGTTGTCTTATCAAGCGAGGAGATCGCCTATAGCATACAAAACATCAACAACGGTATTTGCACATAACTTAGGAGAACACCATGGCAAAGATGACGGCAGCCGAAGCGGCGGTCCACGTACTGCAAAAAGAAGGCATTTCGGTCGCATTCGGCGTACCGGGCGCGGCCATCAACCCGCTGTACGCGGCGCTGAAGAAGAACGGCAGCATCAAGCACATCCTGGGCCGCCACGTGGAAGGCGCCTCGCACATGGCAGAAGGATACACCCGCGCCGCCGCCGGCAACATCGGCGTGTGCATCGGCACCTCCGGTCCCGCCGGCACCGACATGATCACCGGCCTGTACTCGGCCCAGGCCGACTCGATTCCTATCCTGTGCATTACCGGCCAGGCCCCGCGTGCCCGCATGCACAAGGAAGACTTCCAGGCGGTCGACATCTCGTCCATCGCCAAGCCGGTCACCAAGTGGGCCACCACCGTGCTGGAACCGGCCCAGGTGCCGCGCGCTTTCCAGCAAGCGTTCCACCTGATGCGCTCGGGCCGTCCGGGCCCGGTGCTGATCGACCTGCCGTTCGACGTGATGATGGCGCAGATCGAGTTCGATCCCGAGACCTACGAGCCGATGGCAGTGTACAAGCCGCGCGCCACCCGCGCCCAGGTTGAAAAAGCGCTGGGCATGCTGAACGATGCCGACAAGCCCTTGATCACCGCCGGCGGCGGCATCATCAACGCCAACGCCTCGGCGCTGCTGCAGGAATTCGCCGAGATCGTCAACGTGCCGGTGATCCCGACCCTGATGGGCTGGGGCACCATCCCCGACGACCACCCGCTGATGGCCGGCATGGCGGGCCTGCAAACCTCGCACCGCTACGGCAACGCCACCGTGCTGGCGTCGGACTTCATGATCGGCATCGGCAACCGCTGGGCCAACCGCCACACCGGCTCAGTGGACGTGTTCACAGCCGACCGCAGCTTCGTCCACATCGACATTGAACCGACCCAGATCGGCCGCGTCTTCGGTCCCGACCTGGGCATCGTCTCGGACGCCGGCTACGCGCTGGAACTGCTGGTCGAAGTGGCCAAGGAATGGAAGGCCGCCGGCAAGCTGAAGGACCGCACCGGCTGGGTACACCAGTGCCAGGAACGCAAGCGCACCATGCTGCGCAAGACCCACTACGACGAAGTGCCGGTCAAGCCGCTGCGCGTGTACGAAGAAATGAACAACTACTTCGGCCGCAACACCCGCTACGTGTCGGCCATCGGCCTGTCGCAGATCGCCGCCGCGCAGTTCCTGCATGTGTACCAGCCGCGCAACTGGATCAACTGCGGCCAGGCCGGTCCGCTGGGCTGGACCATCCCCGCCGCGCTGGGGGTCCGGGCCGCCGATCCGACCACCGACATCGTCGCGATCTCGGGCGACTACGACTTCCAGTTCCTGATCGAAGAGCTGGCCGTGGGCGCGCAATTCAAGCTGCCTTACATCCACGTGCTGGTCAATAACAGCTACCTGGGCCTGATCCGCCAGTCGCAGCGCGGCTTCGACATGGACTACTGCGTGCAACTGGCCTTCGAGAACGTGAACGCGCCGGAACTGAACGGCTACGGCGTGGACCACGTTGCCGTGGTCGAAGGCCTGGGCTGCAAGGCGATCCGCGTGCACAAGCCGGACGACATCATCCCTGCGTTCGAACGTGCCCGCGAACTGATGGCGCAATTCAGCGTGCCTGTCGTGGTCGAGATCATCCTGGAGCGCGTGACCAACATCGCCATGGGTACCGAGATCAACGCCATCAATGAATTCAACGACATCCTGGATGTCGCGTAAGGAGTAGACCATGCCTAAATTCGCCGCCAACCTCACCATGCTGTTCAACGAACTGCACTTCCTGGACCGCTTCGGCGCCGCCTCGCGCGCCGGGTTCAAGGGCGTGGAGTTCCTGTTTCCGTACGACTTCGAACCGGAACAGCTGTCCGAGAAACTGCACCAGTTCCAGCTGGAGATGGTGCTGCACAACCTGCCGGCCGGCCACTGGGCTGGCGGCGAACGCGGCATCGCCTGCTTGCCGGACCGGGTGAGCGAGTTCGAATACGGCGTGGAGATGGCGCTGCGCTACGCGAAAGCACTGGGCACGCAGCGCATCAACTGCCTGGTCGGCATCCTGCCGCCCAACGTGGAGCGCGCCAAGGCGCAGGAAACGCTGGTGAAGAACCTGAAGTTCGCGGCCGCCGCCCTGAAGAAGGCCGGCATCCCGCTGCTGATCGAGCCGATCAACACCTTCGACATCCCGGGCTTCTTCCTGTCGGGCACCCGCCAGGGCCTTGAACTGATTGAAGCGGTGGGTTCGGACAACCTGTTCCTGCAGTACGACATCTATCACATGCAACGCATGGAAGGCGAACTGGCCAACACCATCAAGGCCAACCAGTCCGTCATCAAGCATATCCAGCTGGCAGACAATCCAGGCCGCTTCGAGCCGGGCACGGGTGAGATCAACTACCGCTACCTGCTCAACTACCTGGACCAGATCGGCTACGACGGCTGGATCGGCTGCGAGTACAAGCCGCAAAACGGCACCGAAGAAGGCCTGGGCTGGATCCAGAAACTGGCTGCTTAAACTTAAAAACCACTAGGAGAAAATATCATGGCAAACCTCGGATTCATCGGACTGGGCATCATGGGCGCCCCAATGGCAGGCCACCTGCAAGCCGGCGGCCACAAGCTGTACCTGCATGACATCAAGAACCCGCCAGCCAACCTGATCGACGGCGGCGCCACCGTGTGCACCTCGGCCGCCGAAGTGGCCAAGCGCGCCGACATCATCTTCCTGATGGTGCCGGACACCCCGCACGTTGAAGAAGCCCTGTTCGCCGAAAACGGCGTGGCAGCCGGCCTCACGGCCGGCAAGATCGTGGTCGACATGAGCTCCATCTCGCCCATCGCCACCAAGGAATTCGCCAAGAAGATCAACAAGAAAAGCTGCGCCTACCTGGACGCGCCGGTCTCCGGCGGCGAAGTGGGCGCCAAGGCGGCCTCGCTGACCATCATGGTCGGCGGCCCTGCCGAAGCGTTCGACACCGTCAAGCCGCTGTTCGACCTGATGGGCAAGAACATCACCCTGGTCGGCGGCAACGGCGACGGCCAGACCACCAAGGTGGCCAACCAGATCATCGTGGCGCTGAACATCCAGGCCGTGGCCGAAGCGCTGCTGTTCGCCTCCAAGGCCGGTGCCGATCCTGCCAAGGTGCGCGAAGCGCTGATGGGCGGCTTCGCCTCCTCGCGCATCCTGGAAGTGCACGGCGAGCGCATGGTCAAGCGTTCGTTCAATCCGGGCTTCCGCATCCAGCTGCACCAGAAGGACCTGAACCTGGCCCTGCAAGGCGCCAAGCAGCTGGGCGTATCGCTGCCCAACACCGCCAACACCCAGGAACTGATGAACGCCTGCGCCGCCAATGGCCTGTCGGGCCTGGACCACTCCGCGCTGTGCCAGGCCATCGAGCTGATGTCCAACCATAAGATCGCGCAGGGTTGATGCCATGGCGGGTTACGGCGTTCTGCCTGACCCACCCTATGCATACCGACACGCCGTAGGGCGGGTTAGCGCGCAGCGCCTAACCCGCCAGCTCCGCCCGAAACAGAAACAACGAAGAGAGAATCCCATCATGTCCGTTCCAGACCCTCGCCAGTTCTTGCTCGACCTGTACAACACGGCCATCAGCGCCGTGCATCCGCGCACGCTGCTGGCAGAATTCCTGCCGCAGCCCCCCGTCAACGGCAGAACCCTCGTCATCGGCGCAGGCAAAGGCGCGGCGGCGATGGCGGAAGCGGTCGAGCGCAACTGGAACGGCCCCTTGTCCGGACTGGTCGTCACCCGCTACGGCCACGGCGCCAGGACCGAACAGATCGAGGTAGTCGAAGCGTCCCACCCCGTGCCCGACGAAGCCGGCCGGCAGGCCGCCGCGCGCATGCTCGACATGGTGCAAGGGCTGACCGAAGACGACCTGGTACTGTGCCTGATCTCCGGCGGCGGCTCAGCCCTGCTCGCCCTGCCCGCAGAAGGCATCACGCTGGCCGAGAAACAAGCCCTGAACAAAGCCCTGCTGCGCAGCGGCGCCGCGATCGGCGAAATGAACTGCGTGCGCAAACACCTGTCGGCCATCAAGGGCGGCCGCCTGGCCCTGGCCTGCGGCAAAGCGCGCGTGGTCACGCTGCTGATCTCCGACGTACCGGGCGACGACCCGCGCGTGATCGCCAGCGGCCCCACGCTGCAGGACGCCAGCACCAGCGCCGAAGCGCTGGCCATCCTGCGCAAGTACAAGATCGACATCCCGCAAAGCGTGCACGCCCACCTCGAATCGCCCGCCAGCGAAACGCCGAAACCGGGCGACCCGCGCTTCGAACGCAACAGCCACCACGTCATCGCCACCGCGCAGGACGCGCTGGAAGCGGCCGCCGACAAGGCGCGCGATGCCGGCATCACCCCCTATATCCTGTCCGACGGCATCGAAGGCGAAGCGCGCGACATCGGCCTGATGCACGCCGCCCTGGCGCGCCAGGTCATCGCGCGCGGCCAGCCATTCCAGCGTCCCTGCGTGATTCTGTCCGGCGGCGAAACCACCGTCACCGTGCGCGGCAACGGCCGTGGCGGGCGCAACGTCGAATTCCTGCTCAGCCTCGCGCTGGCCCTGGAAGCGGCGCCCGGCGTGCACGCCATCGCCTGCGATACCGACGGCATCGACGGTTCGGAAGACAACGCCGGCGCCCTGTACGCGCCCGGCACGCTGGCCCGTGCCGACGCCAAAGGCGTCAGCGGCAAGGCCCTGCTGGCCAACAACGACGCCTACAGCTTCTTCAGTGCGCTGGACGATTTGGTGGTGAGCGGTCCGACCCGCACCAACGTCAACGACTTCCGCGCCATCCTCATCCTGTAATGCCCCGCGCGCCGTGCTCCCAGCACGGCGCGTTTCGCTTTGCCCGTCCAAAACCCCGTCCTTCGAAAACAATAGAGACCAATCATGCGCCGTGAACGTAAAGCCAAAATAGTGGCCACCCTGGGCCCAGCCAGCTCCGAACGCAGCACCATCAAAGCGCTGTTCGAAGCAGGCGCCGACGTATTTCGCTTCAACTTCAGCCACGGCAGCCACGCCGACCACCAACTGCGCTACAACATCGTGCGCGACATCGAACAGGAACTGGGCCGCCCGATCGCCATCCTGGCCGACCTGCAAGGCCCCAAGCTGCGCATCGGCCAATTCAGCGGCGGCAAGGTGAACGTCAATGCCGGCGCCGAATTCGTGCTCGACCAGAATCCGGACCAGGGCAACGCCACGCGCGTGTGCCTGCCGCATCCCGAACTGTTCGCCGCGGTGACCGCCGGCCAATCGCTGCTGCTGGACGACGGCAAGATCCGCCTCGAAGTGCTGGCCAGCGACGCCACCTCCATCCGCACCCGCGTGGTCAACAGCGGCGTGCTGTCCGACCGAAAAGGCGTGAATGTGCCGGACGCCGTGCTGCCCATCCCCGCGCTGACCGTCAAGGACCGCCAGGACCTGGACTTCGCGCTCGACCTCGGCGTGGACTGGATCGCCCTGTCCTTCGTGCAGCGCCCGGAGGACGTGAAGGAAGCGCAAGCCATCGTCAAAGGCCGCGCCGGCGTGCTGTCCAAGCTGGAGAAGCCGGCCGCGCTGGACCGGCTGGAAGAGATCGTCGCCGCATCGGACGCCGTGATGGTTGCCCGTGGCGACCTGGGCGTGGAACTGCCGCCCGAGCGCGTGCCCGGCGTCCAGAAACGCATCGTGCGCATGTGCCGCAAGCATGGCAAACCGGTCGTGGTGGCCACGCAGATGCTTGAATCGATGATCAGCGCCCCGGTGCCGACCCGCGCCGAAGCATCCGACGTCGCCAACGCCGTGTACGAAGGCGCGGACGCGGTGATGCTCTCGGCCGAGTCGGCCAGCGGCGCCTACCCCGTGCGGGCGGTCGCCATCATGAACCGCATCATCTCCGAGGTCGAGCGCGACCCCTCCTACCAGGCACTGATCGACGCCCAGCACGAAGCGCCGCTGGCGACCAAGGGCGACGCCATCTGCGCCGCGCTGCGCGACGTGACGCAGATCATCGGCGTGGTCGCCACGGTCACCTACACTACCTCCGGCCACAGCAGCCTGCGCGCAGCACGCGAGCGGCCGGCCGCACCGATCGTCAGCATCACTCCCAACCGCGACACCGCGCGCCGGCTGGCGCTGGCCTGGGGCGTGCACAGCACCGTCAGCGCGGACGTACACAGCGTGGACGAGATGGTGGCCGCAGCGTGCCGTACCGCACTGCGCGAGGGCTTCGTCAAGACCGGCGACCAGATCGCCATCGCCGCCGGCACTCCCTTCGGCCAACCCGGCACCACCAACCTGCTGCGCCTCGCCGAAATCTGGCCGCAATAATGCCGTAAACCAAAATGGGGTCAGGGTTAATTATTTTTGCAATATTAACCCTGACCCCGATTTTACGAGATGCAACAGCATAGAAAGAGCCGGCTCGCGCCGGCTTGGGTGGTTACTCGCCACGCTGGTTGACTTGCCTACCGTCGGCGCGGGCGAAAACAAAATGGGGTCAGGGTTAATATTGCAAAAATAATTAACCCTGACCCCATTTTGATGGACTGCAACTGATTCGACAAAGCCGGCGTTTGCCGGCTTTTTTTTCTTTACTCTCCGCGCTGGTGGACTTGCTTGCCGGCCGCGTAGGTGGCGCTGATGGCGCGGTCGTCGCCCAGCAGGGCCAGCGCGAACAGCAGCTCTTCCAGGCTGTTGGTGCGCGTGCTGCGGCGTTCGAGCAGCGGCGTGGCTTTCGGGTCGAGCACGATGAAGTCGGCCTCGGCGCCGGCCACGAAATTGCCTATCGTGCCTTCCAGCTGCATGCTGCGCGCGCCGCCCAGCGTGGCCAGGTAGAACATGCGCAGCGCGGGCATGTAGGTGCCGCCCATGCGCGCTACTTTGTAGGTCTCGTTCATCGTTTGCAGCATCGAGAACGAGGTGCCGCCACCGACGTCGGTCGCCAGCGACAGGGCTACCTTGGCCTTGTCGGCCCCGGCGAAGTCGAACAGGCCGCTGCCCAGGAACAGGTTGGACGTGGCGCACATCGACACGGCGGCGCCTGTGGCGGCCATGCGCGCGCGGTCTTCGTTGTCGAGCCAGATGCAGTGCGCGTACATGGAGCGCGGACGCAGCATGCCGTACTTGTCGTACACGTCCAGGTAGCTGCGCGCTTTCGGGAACAGGGACTTCACCCACGCCACTTCGTCGGTGTTCTCGGCAACGTGGGTCTGCACGAAGGTGTCCGGGTAGGCTTGCGCCAGCTCGCCCGCCAGCTGCAACTGCGCCTCGGTGGAGGTGGGCGCGAAGCGCGGCGTGAGCGCGTACATGTTGCGGCCCTTGTTGTGCCAGCGCTTGATCAGCTCTTCGCTCTCGCGCGCGCCGCCCTCGGCGGTGTCCTGCAGGAAGTCGGGACAGTTCCGGTCCATCATCACCTTGCCGGCCGCCATGCGCAGGTTGCGCTGTTCGCTGGCGCCGAAGAACGCGTCCACCGATTCCGGATGCACGGTGCAGTAGACCATTGCGGTGGTGGTGCCGCAGCGCAGCAGCTCATCGAGGAAGAAGTCGGCCACGCCGCGCGCATGCTCGGGGTCCTTGAACTGGCGCTCGGTCGGGAAGGTGTAGGTGTCCAGCCATGGCAGCAAGCCGGGCGCCGGCGAGGCGATCATGTCGGTCTGCGGGTAGTGGATGTGGGTGTCGATGAAGCCGGGCATGATGATCTTGCCGCGATAGTCGCGCACCAGCGTGCCGTCCGGGAGCGTGTTCTTGAGCTGCTCGTAGTCGCCTGCCACTTGTACGCGGCCGTCCTGGATCACCAGCAGGCCGTCTTCATGCCAGCGGTGGGCCTGGTCGCTGAACGCCGGGTCGGCGATAAAGTGCAGGATGCTGGCGCGAAAGGCCTTTACGCTTGTCTCATTTGGTATTTTGTTCATGATTGCTTGGGTAGTTGGATGTAGGGCGGCAGGGTTAGACGAACTCTGACCACATGCCATGAGAGGCTATCACCCGGTATGCGCGGTTTCATATCGCTGCGGTTATGGGCGCTATGCATGCGGCGCCCGCCTGCCCTGCGGCGTTGCGCGCTACTGTCTCGCTTGTAATTTCGAGGAGTCCGACCATGTGTGGCATCGTCGGCGTGGTTACGCACGCCCCTGCAAATCAAACCATTTACGATGCGCTGCTGTTGCTGCAGCATCGCGGCCAGCAGGCCGCAGGCATCGCTACCGACAACGACAGCGTGTTCGCCATGCACAAGGCGAACGGCCTGGTGACGGATGTTTTCCGCACCCGCAATATGCGCTCACTGCGCGGCAACGCGGGCATCGGCCATTGCAGTTGCGCTGCCTATGGCCCCTCGTGCGACGAGGAGGCACAGCCTTTCTATGTGAACGCGCCCTTCGGCATCACGCTGGCGCAAAACGGCTGGCTTAGCAACGGCGACGCCCTGCGCGCCGAACTGTCGGTGGCCGGCCGCCGCCATATGAACACCGCCTCCGATGCAGAAGTGCTGCTGAACGTACTGGCCCATGAATTGCACGCGGCCAGCCAGGGTGCGAGCTTCTCTGCGGACGCGCTGTTCGCAGCCGTCGCAGCGCTGCAGGCGCGCGTCCAGGGTTCGTATGCGGCGGTGGCGCAGATCGCGGGCCAGGGCTTGCTGGCGTTCCGCGACCCGCTCGGCGTGCGCCCCTTGTGCCTAGGGGCGCGCGGGTCTGGCGGGAGAACCGAGTATATGCTGGCCAGCGAGTCGGTAGCCTTGGACGGCATGGGTTTCCGCTTCCTGCGCGACGTGGCGCCGGGCGAGGCGGTCTTCATCGGCGCGGCCGGCACGCTGTCGGCACGCCAGCTGGTGGCCGGCTCGCAAGCGCCCGTCCCTGCCGCGCGCCCCAGCGCATTCGAATTTGTCAGCCTGGCGCGGCCGGACTCGGTGATCGACGGCGCCTCGGTCTATGCGGCGCGCCTGAAACTGGGCGAACTGCTGGCCGAACAGGTGCGCAGCGAACTCGATGCCTCCGCCATCGACGTCGTGATGCCGGTGGATGACATCTCGCGCCCCGCGGCCATCCAGCTGGCGCTCAAGCTGGCCATCGACTATCGCGAGGGTTTTATCCAGCACCGCTATCCCGGCCGCAGCTTCGAGCTGCCGGCCGGCCCGGCCCGGCGCGCGGTGAGCCAGCGGCTGAACGCCATTGGGGCCGAATTCAAGGGCAAGCGCATGCTGCTGGTGGAAGACGCCATCGTGGATGGCGCGAGCAGCCGGGAGGTGGTGCAGCTGGCGCGCAACGCCGGAGCAAGCTACGTGGCGCTGGCGTCAACCGCGCCGCCGGTGCTGCATCCAAAAGTGTATGGCGTTGACTGGCCGGCGCGGCGCAAGCCCGCAGCCATGGGCGGCACGCGCGAAGAAATGCGCCGCACGGTGACGGCGGACGCGCTGGTGTTCCAGACGCTGCCCGCGCTGAAGGCCGCCATCGCCAGTGCGTCTCCGGCCTTGCAGCTACTGGAGACGTCCTGTTTTGACGGCGAAGTCCTTCCTTAGCTGCCGCGGTACGTCGAGTAAGCCCAGGGCGACACCACGATAGGCACATGGTAATTCTGGCCCGCGTCCGCTATGCCGAATGCGATCACCACTTCATCGATGAAGCGCGGCGTCGGCACGGCCACGCCTTGCGCTGCGAAGTAGTCACCGGCGCCGAACACCAGTTCGTATTTGCCGATCTGGACTTCATCGCCGAACAGCAAAGGCTGCTCGCAGCGGCCGTCCTGGTTGGTGGTGTCTGCCTTTAACAACACTTTCTCGCCGCCGTCCACGCGGTACAGCTTTACCTGTACGCCTGCGCCAGGCTTGCCCTGCGTGATGTCCAAAACGTGTGTACTCAGCTTGCCCATAGTGTCTCGCTTTCTTTATAGGGTTGAAACAGGAACTCCTGTATGAAAATCATATACGGCACAGTACTGGCGGATATACGCGGCAACGGATAACAACCATGACACCGGCGGACATAATCGGGCCTCCAATACAATAAAGAGGGAGACGCAATATGAACGCATTTCGAGTAGGCGCCGCCGGCGCAGTGGCCGTTCTGGCTTTCGCCACGGGCATGCAGCAGGCCAGCGCGGCCGACTGGAGCGACACCTCCATCGGCTACCGCTACGGCACCAGGTTCGCCGAGCCGTACAACACCAAGGACCTGGAAAAGCACATCCTGAACGTGACGCACGCCAGCGGCTACAAGTACGGCAGCAACTACTTCAACGTGGACTTCCTGAACTCGGACGGCGACGACGCCAATGCGCAGGAAGCCTACGTGCTGTATCGCCACACGCTGGACCTGGGCAAAGTGACGGGCAAGGAATTCAAGTATGGCCCGGTACGCGGCCTGGGCTTCACTGCCGGTTTCGACTGGAACACCAAGAACGACCACAGCTATGACTCGAAAAAGCACATGGTAGTGGCCGGTCCTACGCTGATGCTGGACGTGCCGGGCTTCCTGAACGTGAGCCTGCTGGCGGTCTGGGAAAGCAACCATCCGCTGGGCGTGTCCAGCCGCTACAGCTACGACACGCATGCATTGCTGAACGCATCGTGGGGTATCCCGCTGGGCAAGTCGGGCTGGTCGTTCGAAGGCTACACCAACTGGATCGGCCACAAGGGCAAGAACGAATTCGGCGGCCCGACCGCGCCGGAAATCAACTTCGACGCGCAGATCATGTATGACCTGAGCGGCGCCGCCGGCATGAAGCCCAACACCCTGCGCGTGGGCCTGGAATACCAGTACTGGCGCAACAAGTTCGGCACGCCGCACAAGGTGCCAGGCGCCACTGCCAAGACCCCGATGGTCCGGGCCGAGTACCACTTCTAACTGCCACCCGGCCGCTACCGCCTTTGCCGCGGTAGCGGCCAGTATCCAGGCGCACCCGTATTTAGCCGCACCCGTATTGCGCCCACAGGGACTCAAACTCCAGCCGGCTTAGTTCGACGCCGTCAAAGTCATCGCTGGCATTGATTTCGTCCAAAGACGGAACGGGAACGGTTCCCAGTACAACGCCCAGCGAGCTTGCCTCGCCCGAGGCGAAACCCACGCTGCCGTTTCTGAAGAACTCCAGCTTCCGCGTTTCATACCCGTTGCCGTCGATTTCCGAAACCAGCCGGAGCGGGTCATCCATATCCGCGTGTAGCCACTGTACGTCAATGAAGCGCATCCGTATCCCTTTCAGACATTAGCCGGCCCGCTAGCATATCAGGTGCGCCGGCGGACCGCCGGAGCTGCCGCAGCCGCAAATGCACCTTGAGAAATCGGACTCGCGTGGTTATATTGCTCTTTACCGAAAGTCACCGAGAGTTGCCATGCCCACCCTGGATCCGCGCGTCGACGCCTATATCGCCAAGTCCGCCGAGTTCGCCAAGCCCATCCTGGCGCATTTGCGCGCCGTGGTGCATGCGGCTTGCCCCGACGTGGAGGAGACCATGAAGTGGAGCTTCCCGCATTTCCAGTACAACGGAATGTTGTGCAGCATGGCGTCGTTCAAGGCGCATTGCACGTTCGGCTTCTGGAAAGGCGAGTTGCTCGTTGAGGCGGGCGATGCGAAGACCAGGGAGGCCATGGGACAATTCGGCCGCCTCGCGTCGATCGGGGACCTGCCGCCGAAGAAGGCGCTGGAGTCCTATATTAAAAAGGCGATGAAGCTGAACGATGAAGGCGTGAAAGCACCCGCGCGCGCCAAGCCTGCCGCGCCGCGCGAACTGGTGGTACCGGACGACCTGGCCGAGGCGCTGTCCCGGCAGCCGCCTGCGCTGGACCATTTCAATGCGTTCAGCACCAGCAAGAGGCGTGACTATGTGGAATGGATGGAGGAAGCCAGGACCGAGGCGACACGCCAGCGCCGCCTGGAGCAGGCGGTAGAATGGATAGCGGAGGGCAAGTCCCGCAACTGGAAATATGAGAAATGCTGACTGATATTGAGCGCGCCATGTACGGCGCCGGCGTGGCCGAGGCGCTGGCCGATGATCCTTTCTACGTGTCGGTCTGCGTTGCGGGCGGCGTGCGACAGTTGCTGGCGCGCTACGTTGAGCTGGCGCTGATCGAGGGCGAGCAGGCAGGCCGTGTCGATCTGGCCGGTGCGGAAGGCAGCGGTGCCGCCATCTGGAGCGTTCCTGGCGACGCCGCGCGCAAAGCCGATGCCTACGCCGCGCGCGAACGCGAACTGGCCGTACTGCTGGGAGCACAGGGCTATGCCAATTTCCAGGCCATCGTCACCAATATGGAGGCCAACCTGGCGCCGCACGGCTTGTCGTCCGCCTGGTATCTGTCGATCGCAGGTGTCCGGCCCGATGCGCAAAGCGGCGGGCTCGGCACGCGCTTGCTCTCCCACGGACTGGCGGCAGCCGACCGTGCCGGCGCCGTCAGCTTCCTGGAAACGTTCAACGAACGCAGCCTGCCTTTCTATCGGCGCCAGGGCTACCAGGTGGCGGCGAAGTTCTTCGAGCCGGTCACCGGTGCCGATTACTGGCTGATGACGCGCCCGCCCGGTACCTGAAAGCGAAATCGCGCTACAATCTCCGTATGCGTACTATCCGTTTCCTCCTGCTCATGCTGTTCTTCGCGCTGCAGACCGCACTGGCCGGTGCTGAGCCGGTGCAGACCTGCTGCGACGAAGCCTGTCCTCCGGCGGTGTGCGCCACGATGGGCTGCATGCCGTCGGTGCAGCCGATGCTCGGCGGCGAATTAGCGCCATTGCCGTCGCCGGCGGTAATAACGGTGTTTCCCGAACCCGCTACGATCGACCTCCCCTTGCAGATGAAAGAAGTCTGGACGCCGCCCGACTGAATACGGACCGCTCCGCAAACTTCTTTTCAACTTTCTCAAGGAACCCACCATGAAATCCATCGCAATCAAGAGCGCTGCCGCCGCAGCCCTGCTGGCCACTTCCGCTGTCGCTTTCGCTGCCAATATGGACTGCTGCGCGAGCATCGAGTGCTGCCTGAAGATGCTGGCCTGCTGCCTGTAAGCCGCTAGCCGCATAAAGAACGGGCCGGTACTGCAAAGTGCCGGCCCGTTTTGCATTTCGCTCATTCAGGCGCAGGGCAATCGGCCGGGATGAGCCGCTTGCGGCCTTCCGCCTCATACTCTTCAATGCTTTGCATGCCCAGGGTCCGCCGGCGCCGGTTCACCTGGTCGATACTGTCGACCGGCAGCATGGTGAGCGTGCAACGGTCCGGCATGGTGAACTGCGTGCCGTATTCCTGCGGCCGGCCCTGGGCTGTGGCGATACGGTCAGCCAGATAGGCCAGATCGCGCGGTGCAGCGACGCCCTTCTTGACAGCCGACTCCAGCAAATTCCTTGCTGTGCGCTGCAATGCCCGGTCTTTGTCCGCATGCTGAGCAAGCAGCCACGCTAGATGGCTGGCCTGCTCGCCTGGCGGCCAGCCGCACGCCGCCAGGATTGCTTTTAGCTCTGCCGTGTTGGCGCCATCGATGCGGTGCCAGCGCTGGTCGAGGTCTTCCTGCTGTAGCGGCGTCCGGTTCGGGTCGGCGGACAGTTGCTGATGTTCGCGGCGTACGCGCTGGTCGGCGCTCGCCATGTCGCTCAGCCGGGTCTCGAGTGCGCTGCAGTCGATTGCTGCGTAGGCGCGGGCATGGAAGAACAGCATGATGGCGAGGGCAAAGCGCATGGCAAGCGGAGGGAATTGAATGAAAGTTAATATTGCCACAAGCCGGCGTGTCAGTCTGGTCTTACATCGAGGCAGGGGGTGCGCCGATGTGGCTTGCATCTTGGCGTTTGCATAATGTGGCCTGCTTCAGTTACCAGGGTTTATGCATGAAAATCATCGATCAACGCTTTATCTCCAGCCAAAATCGCTATTCCAACCATCCTTGCCTGCTCAGCATCCTTGAGCTGGATGACGCTTCCGCGTCGCCGGCCGACGTGCGATCGACTGCGGCGAAGTTGAAACGCGTGCTGGGAAATCTGCCGCGCCTGGAGCGGCTGATCAATGTCATAGGGCCGGTGGATGCCGAGGCGGCGCCCACCGGACATTTTCAGTTGGCGCGGCTGATTCAGGCGGTCACGCTCGAGTTGCAGCGGCTCGCGGGCAGCGACGTGACGGTGGGCTTTGTCGGCGCATTGCCGCGCATGCCGGGGCGCTATCGCCTGGTGCTGCCGCACCGGATGGAGAGGATTGCTGCCGCTGCGGTCAATGCGGCGCTGGAGGTGGTGAATGCGGTGCGGGCGGGCCGGATCGTGGATCTGGCGGCGGTGCTGGCGCAGTTGCGCGCTGCGGGGGAACGGCGGGTTACAGCCAGGGCTGCGCCCTGACCTGACCCGCCCTGCGGCTGCTTGTCGCCAGCCGGACTTAGACGAACTCGCCGATCTTGCTGACCACCGCTTCGCGCACCGAACCGCTGGTGACGAAGGAGTGAGCGACCTGGATGTCGTTGTGGAACCAGCGGTCGCCGTCCAGGCAGGCCGGGATCTGCTTGCGGATCTCCTCATACGCGGCCTGCGTGCCTTCGCCCAGCTGGAAGCCCGGCAACAGGTCTTCGGTCATGGTCAGCGCCTGCGCGGCCAGCAGCATCTCTACACCAATAATGTACTGGGTGTTCTGCACCACCGTCGCGGCCTTGCGGGCGCACCAGGTCGAGTTCGAGATGTGGTCTTCACTGTTGCCCTTGGACGGAATGCTGTCCACGCTGCCCGGCATGCTCAGGGTGCGGTTTTCCATCACCAGTGAGCTCAGCGAGCATTGCACCACCGGGTAGCCGGTGTTCACGCCGCGGATGCCGCTCATCAGGTTGCGCGGCAGGCCCCACGACAAGGTCGGGTCGATCAGGCGCGCCACACGGCGCTCGCAGATGCTGCCCAGGTCCGTGATGGCCATGGCCAGCAAGTCCATCGCCTGCGCCAGGTACTGGCCGTGGAAGTTACCGCCCGAGATGATCTCGAAACCGCCGCCGTCCTTGCCGAAGATCAGCGGGTTGTCGGTGGCAGAGTTGATCTCGTTCTTGACGATGGTGTCGATGTAGTCCAGCGCGTCGAACACGGGACCGTACACCTGCGGCGTGCAGCGCAGCGAGTACACGTCCTGGATGCGGGCCGTGTACGGGATGTCGGTGCGGCGCAGCTCGTCCGGGAACTGCACGGCGCGCGCTTCGTGCGTGGTGCGGGTGGAACCCTTGAGCAGCTTGCGCACCACCTTGGCGGTCTTGATCTGGCCCGGGTGCGGGCGCGCCTGCTGGATGCGCGGGTCGAACGCGGCCATCTCGGCGCGCATCGCTTCCAGCGTCAGGCCCAGCGACAGGCAGGCGTCGGTCAGCAGGTTGCGCGCGTCGTCGGTGGCCAGTACGGCCACCGCCAGCGAGGCGGTGCAGCCGTTGATCAGCGCCGAGGCGTCCTTGGCTTTCAGGTCGAATTTCACCGGGCCGATTTCGGACTTGGCGATGGCTTCCGGCGCCGACATGCGCTTGCCGTCGTACATCACTTCGGCTTCGTCAAAGCCGGCGATGGCCGCTGCCAGGTAGGCCAGCGGGGCCAGGTCGCCGGACGCGCCGACGGAACCCTTCTGCGGCATGACCGGATGGATGCCGGCGTTGATGAAGGCCAGCAGGCGATCCACCACTTCCACGCGTGGCGCCGAATAGTTGGACGCGAACGCGTTCGCGCGCAGCAGCATGGTGGCGCGGCTCACTTCTTCCGAGAACGGCTCGCCGATGCCGCCGCTGTGGGCCATGATCAGCTGGGTCTGGAACAGTTCGATGTGCTCGACCTTGATGCGGGTGTCCTTCAGCAGCCCGACGCCGGTGTTAAAGCTGTACATCATCGGCGCTTCGTCGTGCATCCAGGTCGATTCGATGTAGTCGCGGCTTTCCTTCAGCGCCGCGCGCGAAGACGCGGCCAATTCCACTTTGGCGTGCGGCGCGCGCGCCACGGCGATCACCTGCTCCGCAGTCAGGTTGAAGCCATCAATGATGACGGTAGTTTCGGTAGTCATAGTCATTCCTTCTTGTGTGCGGGTCAGTTCGCGCCGGACTCGAACCAGGCGCCAATCAGCTGGCGTTCGGCGTCGGTCATCTGCGTCATGTTCGCCAGCGGCATGTCCTTGTTCTGCACGGCACGCTGGTAGATCTTGGCGGCGTGCTGCTTGGTCTGCTCGGGCGTGTCGAGCATCACGCCGCCCGGAGGCGAAGCGAAGCCGGCTTGCGTGGGCTGGGCCGAGTGGCACGATGCGCAGCGGGCGATCATCACTTGCTGCACGGTGTTGATGTCGTGGCCGGAGCGGGCGACGTCGGCGGCGCTCGGTGCTGCCCCCTCGGCGCCATGGCCGTGGCCATCGGCGGCAGTGGCGGCAGCCGGCTGCGCTGCGATCGCCTTGCGCGGCGCCGGAGCGATGGCGATCGCCACGGCCACCAGCAGGATCACGCCGGCAACCGGATAGCCCAGCGAGACGCGGCCGGCATGGCGCAGGTTGAAGAAGTGGCGGATCAGCACGCCGGCAGCCATGATGGCGCCCAGGATCAGCCAGCTGTAGGCGTGGCTGTAGGTCATCGCGTAGTGGTTGCTGATCATGATCAGCAGCACAGGCAGCGTGAAGTAGTTGTTGTGCACCGAACGCACCTTGGCGCGCTTGCCGTAGATCGGGTCGGGCGACTGGCCCTTCTCCATCGCTTCCACCAGCTTGCGCTGGCCGGGGATGATCACAAACAGCACGTTACCCACCATCATGGTGCCAATCATGGCGCCGATGTGAATGTAGGCAGCGCGGCCGCTCAGGGTGTGCGTCAACACATAGGCCGCAGCGACGATCAGCACGAACAGCACACTACCCAGCACGGCAGGCTTTTCGCCCAGCGGCGACTTGCACAGCAGGTCGTAGACGATCCAGCCGCCTGCCAATGTGCCCAGGCCCACGGCCACAGCTTGCATGGACGACAGGTCGGCCACGTTTTTATCGATCATCATCGCCGAGGCGTTGAAGTAGTAGACGATGAACAGCATCGCAAAGCCGCTCAGCCAGGTCGCATACGCTTCCCATTTGAACCAGTGCAGGTCGGACGGCAGTTCTGCCGGGGCCACCAGGTATTTTTGCGGGTTGTAGAAGCCGCCGCCATGCACGGCCCACAGTTCACCCGAGACGCCGGCCTTGGCCAGCGGGCTGCCCGGCTTGGGCGGCCGGATCGAGTTGTCCAGCCAGACGAAGTAAAACGAAGCGCCGATCCACGCTATGCCGGTGATCAAATGCAGCCAGCGTACCAGCAGATTGAGCCACTCCACCCCATACGATCCGAATAAAGCTTCCATGAATTTTCCAATTAGTCTGTTCATCTGCCTCTGGCGGGCACTTCAGATGAGCGAGGTTGTCACCTCCGGAACGATCGTTATCCTGCCGCCGCTACGATCGTGATGGCCTGTGGCCATCAACCTGCCCCCGGCCATGGAAAGTGTCTCCTCTCTTGCCGGGATGGTGGAACGATAGCGGTCTTGAAGGCGCCAGTCCTGTGCTTGCACATATAACTTGCATACGTTTCCCGTTATAGCTGTTACAGGCCCGGATATGCGACTCTGTTATGCATAAGTTTAAATATCCAACCTTGGGAGACCGATATGTCACGCTTGCCAGAACACCTGGACATCCACCTGATCCGCATTCTCTACCTGCTGCTGTGCGAGAAAAACGTCTCGCGCGTGGCGCTGAAACTGAACCAGCCGCAGCCCTCCATCTCCGCCTCGCTGCGCAAGCTGCGCGAACTGACGGGCGATCCGCTACTGGTGCGCGGCGGGCGCGGCATGGTGCCGACGCAGCACGGCGAGAGCCTGCTCAAGCCGGCCAAGCGCATCCTCGACGAGACCGAAAGCCTGTTCAGCCCGAAGACGGCCTTCGTGCCGCAGGAGGAGGCGCGCACCTTCCACATCGCCGCGCCGGACTACATGAACACCCAGTTCTTCACCGAGGTGATCGCCCGCGTGCGGCGCGAGTCGCCCAAGAGCCGCCTGGTGATCCACGCGCTGGGACCGGACGCCGACTACGTGCGCCTGCTGTCGGACGGCGAACTGGACCTGGTGGTGGCAAACTGGGACGAACCGCCGCACCACCTGCACATCTCCAAGCTGTTCGACGACCCCATCGTGTGCCTGATGCGCGCCAACAGCGCCTACGCGCGCCGCACGCCGAAGGACGGCATGACCATCGAGGACTATCTGACCCTGCCGCACGCGGCGCCGGCGCTGATCCTGCCCGGCTACCACGGCAACATCGACGCCTTCCTGGAGCAGCAGAACATGGAGCGCAACATCGTGGTGGAGTCGGCGCACTTCCGCATGCTGCCCTACATCGTGGCGCAGACCGACCTGGTGCTGACGGCGGGGCAGCAGTTCGCCAGCTTCTACGAGAACACGCTGGGGCTGAAGTCGTACAAGGTGCCGGTGAAGTTTCCTCCGCTGCGCTTCTACCAGCTGTGGCACGAACGCGCACACCACGCCACCGAGCACAAATGGCTGCGCGCGCAAGTCAGCACGGCCGCGCGCCTGCTGGTGAAGTAGTTTATAGCCGGTGCGCACAGTCGTTATCGGCACCGCGATATAAGTCCCGGCATCCGGGCATCTATTATCAAATCGCCACCTCCCAGATCACCCAACATGGAGCGGGCCGCCATAGAACGGCGGCCCGAATGCACGATGACGACTCTGAAGCAACTGAACACCTGCGACGTGCTGGATTTCAGCGCCACGCTGCACGGACTGTATGAACATTCGCCGTGGATACCGCAGCGCGCCGCCGCGCAGCGCCCTTTCCGCACCGTGGACGCATTGAAGCTGGCCTTGCAGAAGGTGGTGGCAGACGCCACGCGCGACGAGCAGTTGGGCCTGATCCGCGCCCACCCGGAGCTGGCAGGCAAGGCGGCGGTGGCGGGCGAGCTGACGCCCGAGTCCACCGGCGAGCAGGCCAAGGCCGGCCTGCACCTGTGCAGCGAAGAAGAGTTCGCGGCGCTGCAGGAGCTGAACGCCGCCTACAACACCAAGTTCAGCTTCCCCTTCATCATCGCGGTGAAGGGCGCCGACGGCCAGGGGCTGACGCGCCAGGCCATCATCGCCGCGTTCCGCCGCCGCCTGCGCAACCAGGTGGAAGACGAGACGCGCGAAGCGCTGCGCCAGATCAACCGCATCGCCGAGATGCGCCTGAACGCGCTGCTGCAGCATGAACCGGC
This sequence comes from Massilia sp. Root351, assembly GCF_001425045.1. GTDB lineage: Bacteria > Pseudomonadota > Gammaproteobacteria > Burkholderiales > Burkholderiaceae_D > Rugamonas. Next base: position 142,816 of record NZ_LMDJ01000012.1, read on the forward strand.
CATGGGCCAGTCCATCATGGCCTGGGCCGAGCAGATCGGCGCACTGAGCGAGGACGCGCAAGGCCTGACCTGCACCTACATGACGCAGACCCACCGCAGCACGGCGGTGCAGATCGCGCAGTGGATGCGCGAAGCGGGCATGCACGCGCACATCGACGCGGTGGGCAACGTGGTGGGACGCTACCTGTCGACCGACCCGCAGGCGCGCACACTGCTCACCGGCTCGCACTACGACACGGTGCGCAACGGCGGCAAGTACGACGGCCGCCAGGGCATCCTGACCGCCATCGCCGTGGTCAAGCAGCTGCACGAACGCGGCGAGACGCTGCCCTTCCACTTCGAGGTGATCGCCTTCTCGGAGGAGGAAGGGGTGCGCTTCAAGAGCACCTTCCTGGGCAGCAGCGCCGTCATCGGCCAGTTCGACCCCGCCCTGCTGAACCTGCGCGACCGCGACGGCATCCTGCTGCGCGACGTGCTGGCCGAGGCGGGACAGGACGTCAACACCATCGCCGCCATCGCGCGCGACCCGGCCGACCTGCTGGGTTATGTGGAAGTGCATATCGAACAGGGCCCGGTGCTGCTCGACCGCGGCCTGCCGGTGGGCGTGGTGACCTCGATCGCCGGCAGCAGCCGCTTCCTGGTCGAGATGAAGGGCGTGGCCAGCCACGCCGGCACCACCCCGATGGGCATGCGCAAGGACGCCGCCGCCGCCGCCGCAGAGATCGTGCTGTACGTGGAGGACCGCTGCGGCGCGCACCAGCCGGGCGCGCTGGAATCGGCCCTGGTGGGCACCGTCGGCCAGCTGCAGGTGCCGGGCGGATCGACCAACGTGATCCCCGGCGCGTGCAGCTTTTCGCTCGACATCCGCGCCGCCAACGACGCCGCGCGCGACGCGGCGGTGGCCGACATCCTGGCGCGCATCGAGAAAGTGTGTCAACGGCGCCACATTGATGTCAAAGTTGAAGCAACCGTTTCAGCCAGTTCGGCGCCTTGCGCGCCCTGGCTCATGCAGCAGATTGCGGCCGCCACCGAACGGGCCGGCGTCCCCGCATTCCAGCTCGCGTCCGGCGCAGGCCACGACGCCATGCTGATGGCCCGCATTACCGATGTGGCCATGCTGTTCACCCGCTGCGGCAATGGCGGCATCTCCCACAACCCGCTGGAGACGATGACTGCCGACGACGCCGACGTGGCCGCCCGCATCCTGCTCGACTTCCTGCGCCATTTCAAGGCCAGGCCGAAGGCGGCAGCACGCAGCAATGCGGACTATACCGAAAAACAGATAACCAATATTCCGCAGCAAATAAGCTGACAAGGAGCGTATAGACGACGATACAAGAAAGCAGCGCAAAAACCAAAGCGCGGGACGTCATATTTTTCCACTCGCAAGAAGTGGAATTTCGGACGTATAAAAACTAAACACGAGACAAACATCATGAACTTCCTGGATAACTACTTCAAGCTCAGTGAGAACGGCAGCAACGTCCGCACCGAGGTATTGGCCGGCATTACCACCTTCCTGACGATGGCTTACATCATCTTCGTCAACCCCTCCATCCTCGGCGACGCCGGCATGCCGAAAGACGCCGTCTTTGTGGCCACCTGCGTGGCGGCGGCCATCGGTACCCTGATCATGGGCCTGTACGCCAATTTCCCGATTGGCCTGGCGCCCGGCATGGGCCTGAACGCCTACTTCGCCTACGGCGTCGTCAAGGGCATGGGCTTCCCCTGGGAAGCGGCGCTGGGCGCGGTGTTCATCTCCGGCTGCTGCTTCCTGGTGGTGAGCCTGCTGCGCGTGCGCGAGAAGATCATGAACGCCATCCCGGCCTCGCTGCGCACCGCCATCCCGGCCGGCGTGGGCTTGTTCCTGGCGTTGATCTCGCTGAAGAACTCGGGCATCGTGGTTTCCAGCCCGGCCACCTTCGTCACCATGGGCAACCTGCACGAGCCGGCGCCCATCCTGGCCATCATCGGCTTCCTGGTGATCGTGGCGCTGGACCGCCTGAAAGTAACGGGCGCCCTGCTGATCGGCATCATGACCGTGACCGTGCTGTCGTTCTTCTTTGCCGGGAACACCTTCAACGGCGTAGTCTCCATGCCGCCATCGATCGAACCGACCGTGTTCAAGCTGGACATCATCGGCGCCATCTCGCACGGCCTGCTGAACGTGGTGCTGGTGTTCTTCCTGGTCGAGCTGTTCGACGCCACCGGCACCCTGATGGGCGTGGCGCAGCGCGCTGGCCTGATGAAAGACGGCAAGCTGCCGCCGACCATGAACAAGGCCCTGCTGGCCGACTCCGGCGCCATCATCGCCGGTTCGGTAATGGGCACCTCGAGCACCACCGCCTTCATCGAAAGCGCCGCCGGCGTGCAAGCGGGCGGCCGCACCGGCCTGACCGCCGTCACCGTCGCCGTGCTGTTCCTGCTCGCGCTGTTCATCGCGCCGCTGGCCGGCGTGGTCCCGGCCTACGCCACCGCTCCCGCCCTGTTCTTCGTAGCCTGCCTGATGCTGCGCGAACTGGCCGAAATCAACTGGAGCGAAACCACGGAAAGCATTCCCGCCGTAATCACCGCGCTGGTGATGCCATTCACCTATTCGATCGCCAACGGCCTGGCGCTGGGCTTCATCAGCTACGCCGCGTTGAAACTGCTGACCGGCAAGCACAAGGAAGTCAGCGGCATGATCTGGGGTATCGCCGGCGTATTCCTGTTCAAGACCATTTATATCGCAGGTTGAAGGAGTAGTCCATGTCTCACCCGATTCGTTTTTACTACCAGGGGCGCGTGCAGGAAGTCGCGTCCAACTCAGGCACCCCGCCCACCCGCACGCTGCTTCAGCATCTGCGCGAAGACCAGCATTGCACCGGCACCAAGGAAGGCTGCGCCGAAGGCGACTGCGGCGCCTGCACCGTCGTCATCGGCTCGCTGGTGAACGGTGAACTGGAAATGCGCAACGTGAACTCGTGCATCCAGTTCCTGCCCACGCTGGACGGCAAGGCCGTGTTCTCGGTGGAAGACCTGAAGCAGAAGGACGGCGGCCTGCACCCGGTGCAGGAAGCGCTGGTCGAATGCCACGGTTCGCAATGCGGTTTCTGTACCCCGGGCTTCGCCATGTCCTTGTGGAGCCTGTACCTGAAGCAGGAAGAAGTGAAAGCTTCAGGCCAGACCGCCCCCCTGTGCCGAAAACAAATCGATGAGACCCTGTCCGGTAACCTGTGCCGCTGCACCGGTTACCGGCCGATTATCGATGCCGCGCATCGCATGGGCGAATTGCCGCCCGTGAGCTTTGACCGGGAGGCCCTGGTGGCCGCCCTGCAAGACCTGCAACGAGATACCATGTTCAGCTACACCCACGACGGCCAGTCCTTCCATGCGCCGCGCACCCTGGCCGAGCTGGCCGAACTGCGCGCCGCCAAGCCCAACGCCACCATTTTGGCGGGGTCCACCGACGTGGGCCTGTGGGTGACCAAGCAGATGCGCAACCTGGGCGACGTGATCTACGTGCGCCAGGTGAAGGAACTGCACCTGATAAGCATGGTGGACGGCATGCTGGAAATCGGCGCCGCCGTGTCGCTGGACGACGCCTACCGCTCGGTGGGCGACCTGTACAAGAACGACTCGCTGCACGAACTGTGGCAGCGCTTCGCCTCGCAGCCGATCCGCAGCACCGGCACCCTGGGCGGCAGCGTCGCCAACGGCTCGCCCATTGGCGACTCCGCACCGTGGATGATAGTTCTGGGCGCCGAAATCGTGCTGAATGGTTCGCAAGGCCGCCGCAGCATGCTGCTGCAGGACTTCTACCTGGACTACATGAAGAAGGACTGGCAGCCGGGCGAATTCGTCGAAGCGGTGCGCATTCCGCTGCCGAAGGCGGAACAGCAGTTCCGCACCTACAAGCTGGCCAAGCGCTACGACCAGGACATTTCCGCCGTCGCTTCCGCCTATTGCATCACGCTGGAAGACGGCATCGCGCGCAATGTGCATATCGCCTACGGCGGCATGGCCGCCACCTCCAGGCGCGCGCCGCTGGCCGAAGCGGCCATCGAGGGCAAGCCGTGGAATGAGGAGACGCTGAAGGCCGCCATGGCCGCGCTGGCGCAGGACTACACCCCGCTGACCGACATGCGCGCCACCGCCAGCTACCGCATGAAAACCGCGCAGAACCTGCTGCGCCGCTTCTGGCTGGAGTCGCGCCCCGACGGCGCCCTTCCCGTCACTTCGATCAACGCGTTTGCATTCAAGGAAAAGGACGCAGCATGAACAGTAAATCCGAAGCGTTCATGACCATCGGCGCGGCCCAGGGCTGGGCCGAAGTGGGCCAGAACCACCCGCACGAATCGGCCATCCTGCACGTGCTGGGCGAAGCCACCTACACCGACGACATCCCCGAAGCGCAAGGCACGCTGCACGCCGCGCTGGGCCTGTCGCCGAAAGCGCACGCGCGCATCCTGTCCATCAACCTGGAGCCGGTGAAGGCCATGCCGGGCGTGGTGGCCGTTTATACCTACAAGGACATCCCCGGCACCAATGACTGCGGCCCGATTATCCACGACGATCCGATCCTGGCAGAGGAAAAGGTCGAATACGTGGGCCAGCCCATCTTCATCGTTGTGGCGCAAACCCACGACCAGGCGCGCCACGCCGCGCGCAAGGCCGACATCCAGTACGAAGAGCTGCCAGCCATCCTGACGCCGGAAGCGGCGCGCGACGCGGAATCGTTCGTGGTGCCGCCGATGCGCCTGACGCGCGGCGACGCCAAGGCGGCCTTCGAGCGCTCCAAGCATATCCTGAAGGGCACGCTGCACGTCGGCGGCCAGGAGCAGTTCTACCTGGAAGGCCAGATCTCGTACGCGCTGCCCAAGGAAGCGGGCGGCATGCACGTCTACTGCTCCACCCAGCACCCCACCGAGATGCAGCACGTGGTGGCGCATGCGCTGCACATCGCTTCGCACGCGGTGGTGATCGAATGCCGCCGCATGGGCGGCGCCTTCGGCGGCAAGGAATCGCAGTCCGCGCTGTGGGCCGCCTGCGCGGCGGTGTGCGCCAATGCGCTGAAGCGCCCGGTCAAGCTGCGCGCCGACCGCGACGACGACATGATGGTGACCGGCAAGCGCCACTGCTTCTACTACGAGTACGAGATGGGCTATGACGACAACGGCCTGATCACCGCCGCCAAGGTGGAGATGGTGACGCGCGCCGGCTTCTCGGCCGACCTGTCGGCGCCGGTGGCCACGCGCGCGATCTGCCACTTCGACAACACCTACTACCTGAGCGACTGCGACATCCGCGCCATGGCGGGCAAGACCAACACCCAGTCGAACACCGCCTTCCGCGGCTTCGGCGGCCCGCAGGGCGCCATCGCCATCGAGTACATCGTCGACGAGATCGCGCGCAAGCTGGGCAAGGACGCGCTGGACGTCCGCAAGATCAACTTCTACGGCCGCAACGACGAGGAAGGCCGCAACTACACCCAGTACGGCCAGAAGGTGGTCGACAACGTGATCCATGAGCTGGTGGACCAGCTGGAGAACGACAGCGCCTACCGCGCCCGCCGCGAAGCCATCCGCGCGTTCAACGCCACCAGCCCGGTGCTGAAAAAAGGCCTGGCGCTGACACCGGTGAAATTCGGCATCGCCTTCAACGTCACCCACTTCAACCAGGCAGGCGCACTGGTGCACATCTACACCGACGGCTCGGTGCTGGTGAACCACGGCGGCACCGAGATGGGCCAGGGCATCAACACCAAGGTGTGCCAGGTGGTGGCGCATGAACTGGGCATTCCGCTGGCGCGCGTGCGCGCCAGCGCCACCGACACCAGCAAGGTCGCCAACACCTCGGCCACGGCCGCCTCCACCGGTGCCGACTTGAACGGCAAGGCCGCGCAGGACGCCGCCGCCACGCTGAACCGCCGCCTGCGCGAGTTCGCCGCCAAAACGTACGCCTGCGAGCCGGCCGCCGTGGTGTTCGCCAACGGCATGGTGTACGCCGGCGACGCCACGGTCAGCTTCCCGGACCTGGTGCAGAAGGCCTACCTGGCACGCGTGCAGCTGTGGTCCGACGGTTTCTACGCCACGCCGGGCCTGAGCTGGGACCGCGAGAGCATGACCGGCAACCCTTTCGGCTACTACGCCTACGGTGCGTCCGTGTCGGAAGTGGTGGTCGACACGCTGACCGGCGAATGGAAGCTGCTGAAAGTGAACGCGCTATACGACGCGGGCAATTCGCTGAACCCGGCCATCGACGTGGGCCAGGTGGAAGGCGCCTTCATCCAGGGCATGGGCTGGCTGACGACCGAGGAACTGTGGTGGAACAAGGCGGGCAAGCTGATGACGCACGCGCCGTCGACCTACAAGATCCCGGGCGTTTCCGACTGCCCTGAAGACTTCGACGTGCAGTTGTTCAAGAACCGCAATGCCTTCGACAGCATTCACCGCTCCAAGGCGGTGGGCGAGCCGCCGCTGCTGCTGCCCTTCTCGGTCTTCCTGGCCATACGCGACGCGGTGGCGTCGGTAGGCGACTACCGCATCAACCCGCCGTTGCGCGCGCCAGCCACCAGCGAAGCGATCCTGGATGCGGTGGAGGCCGTGCGCGAGCAAGCCGAAGCACAGTAGCCGGGCCTGGCGCCAAAAGAAAAAAGCCGCTGCGGAGATTATCCGCCAGCGGCTTTTTCTTATCGGCGCAGAAAATTACTGCTTGCGGCGGCGCGCTGCGGTCAATGCTGCCAGCGCGATGCCCACCAGCATCAGGCTGCCAGGTTCCGGCACGGTGCCGCCCTGGGCAGGTGCGCCCGCATCAACCGGCGTGTAGTTGAAGGTCGCGGTCACATAGGAATTGGCGCCGACAATGTTGACTTCGGAACTCAGGAACGCGTTCACACGCAGGAGTTGGTCGGACAACAGCCCAACCAGTTGCGCGTTGCTCAGGGTGAACGATTTGGTGAACTTGTTGTCGTGTGCGGTATAAGCAGTCCAGTCGTTGCCGCCGCCGTTGCCATTGCCGTTGTTGGTCTTGTAAGTGAAATCGCCGAAGGAAATGTTCTCAGCCGAGATACTCAGGAATTCACTGGCAGTGTTCGCGGAAAAGTCACCCCGCGCTGTCAGGGTCAGCGTGGCGCCGCCGGTGAAGGTCTTGGACAGGCCGGTGAAATCGAACACGAAGTCCTGGCCAGCCACGGTCTGGGTCTGCGTTTTGGTGATGATGGTCGAATGGGCGGCGAACGAGGCGGCAGACAGCAGCAGGGTTGCGAGTACTTTTGCAAATTTCATAACACTAGTTTCATAAAATAAATAGAACTTAGCATTAAGCAATAGTTATGCCAGCATCGCAACTCCTTGATTCTTAACGGGAGCGACTTTCTGAATAAAAGTATGTGTAAAGTTTTCCGACAGCTATGGTGATTGCAGGTCAGTTTCCATATTGGAATACAGTGCAATTTTCTGGTGGAGATAGGCCAGCGTTTCCTGCATCGCCCTCACTTCGGCCTCGACGGCAGCCGTGTGCCGGACCAGCATGGCTTTGCGTTCGGCCACGCTGGCCGGCAGGTCGCCCTGCTCACGCAATTGCGCGTAATGCAGCATCTCCTCGATCGACATGCCGGTGGCACGCAGCCGCAACAGAAAAGCGATCCAGTTGAGGTCATCGGCGCGGTAAAGCCGGTGGCCATTGCTGCGGCGCGGAATCGGCTTGATCAAGCCGATCCGCTCGTAATAGCGCAGCGTGTGCACGCTGAGTCCACACGCTTCAGCCGTCTGTTGTATCGTCAGTGAAGCAGTCATGGGGGCAGGTCATGCACCTCCTGCCGAAACATACGCAGTGTATGTCATGGGCGCGAAGGGGCCTGAGGCAGGTTAAAACAGGGCTATTCGAACTGCTTCCTGAACGCTGCGAACTGGGCGGCAAGGTCGCTGAAGTCCTGGCGCAGCTGGGCCACTTCGGCTTCGAGCTGGGCGACGCGGCTGCCCTGCGCCGGGGTGCTGGTGCTGCCGCCGTAACTGGCGGCGGTTTCCTCGCGCGCCAGCGCTTCTTCACCCTGCAGCAGGTGGCCGTAGCGCGGCTCCTTGGTGCCCGGCGCCAGCGGCAGCTTGGCAGCCAGCGGCGGGTATTTGTCGATCAGGAACTGCAGCGCCTGCTCGACGTCGGCCACGGATTTGAAGTCGTGCAGGCGGCCGGTGCGGGTGCGGATTTCGCCGGCCGTCTGCAGGCCGCGCAGCATCAGGACGGTCAGCACGGCCACTTTGTCCTGCTCCAGCGACCACTTGATGCGCATGCGGTGCTCGTACTTGGTGACGCGCGCGCCGGCTTGCGTGATGCCGTTGACGAACTTGCGCTGCATGAGACGCTGCAGCACGTCGGCCACGGTTTCCTCGGAGATCGACATCACCGGGTCGCGGCTGGACAGCTGGTTGCAGCCGTTGGTGATGGCGTTCAGCGACATCGGGTAGTTGTCCGGCGTGAGGGCTTCTTTTTCAGCCAGCACGGCGAGCACGCGGGTTTCAAACGGGTCCAGCAGGTTGGGGTTGTCCGCTTCGTTGGTCATGCGTTTTCCTTCTTTCGACAAGTTGCATAGTCGAATTTACCATATTCCAGGTCAGGTAATCAGGATGGCGCGGAAGTCGTTGACGTTGGTGAGCGTGGGACCGGTGACGACGGAGTCCCCCAGCGCCTGGAAAAAGCCGTGGCCGTCGTTCTCGTCCAGGCTCAGCCTGGGACGCAGGCCCAGCTCGGCCGCGCGCGCCAGCGTGTCCGGCGCGAGGATGGCGCCGGCGATTTCTTCTACGCCGTCCACGCCGTCGGTATCGCCCGCCAGCGCGTATACGCCCTCCTGCCCTTCCAGCGCCACGCCCAGCGCGAGCAGGAATTCGACGTTGCGCCCGCCCCGCCCCTTGCCCCGCAGCGTTACCGTGGTTTCGCCGCCGGAGAGCAGGATGCAGGGCTTCTCGAAGGGCTCGCCGTGCCTGGCCGTGCTGCGCGCGATTCCCCCCATGACCTTGCCGACGTCGCGCGCTTCGCCTTCCAGGCCGTCGCCGAGCAGGTGGCAGCGCACGCCGGCCTGGCGGGCAACTTGCGCCGCCGCTTGCAGCGCCATGCGCGGCGTGACGGCCAGGTGCAGTTCGGAGGCGGCCAGGCGCTGGTCCCCCGGCTTGACGGTTTCTCCTTCGCCGCTGCGCAGCAGCGCCAGCACGCTGTCCGGCGCGGCGATGCCGTAACGCGACAGGATGGCCAGCGCGTCCGCGCAGGTGGTGGGGTCCGGCGCGGTGGGGCCGGAGGCGATGTCGATCGGGTCGTCGCCTGGGACGTCGGAGATCAGCAGGGTCACCACGCGGGCCGGGGCGCAAGCCGCCGCCAGACGGCCGCCCTTGATGGCCGAGATGTGGCGGCGCACGCAGTTCATCTCGGAGATGGTGGCGCCGCTGGCCAGCAAGGCCTGGTTGACGGCCTGCTTTTCGGCCATGGTGATGCCGGGCGCGGGCAGCGGCAGCAGCGCGGAGCCGCCGCCGGAGATCAGGCAGATCACCAGGTCGTCCCGGCCCAGTCCTTGCACCAGCTCCAGCATGCGCTGGGCGGCACGGTGGCCTGCTTCGTCCGGCACCGGATGGGCCGCCTCGGCGATGTCGATGCGCTCGCACGGCACGGCATAGCCATAGCGGGTGACCACCAGGCCTTCCAGCGGGCCGGGCCAGTTGCGCTCCACCGCCTGCGCCATCGCCGCGCTGGCCTTGCCCGCGCCGATCACAATGGTGCGCCCTTGCGGCGCCGGCGGCAGGTGCGGCGGTACGCACAGCGCCGGCTGGGCGGCGGCGATTGCTGCGTCGAACATGGCGCGCAACAGCAGGCGCTCCCGCCCGCCAAAGCGGGGGCCGGGGCCGGCGGCAATGCTGCCTTCCCCGGCTGCGCCACAGGCAGCCGCCGCGTCGTGCACACGCACCTCGCCGTGCGCCGCTTCGATCAGCTTAGCCATGGCGCACCGCTCCTTCCATGGCCATGCGCACCACCGGCTGCGGCGCTTCCTCCCGCTCCGTGGCGACGGGCTCGCCGTACAGCACGTCCATGTCGGCAGTGCCGTTCAGCACCGCATCCGCCCGCACGCGGTCCAGGCCGCCGACCCAGCGCGCAATCGCCATGGTGCCGACCGCGTTGCCGATGGTGTTGGTGATGGCGCGCGCTTCGGACATGAAGCGGTCCACGCCCAGCAGCAGCACCATGCCCTCCACCGGTATCTTGCCCATGGATGCCAAGGTGGCCGCCAGCGTGATGAAGCCCGAGCCGGTCACTCCCGCGGAACCCTTGGAGGTCAGCATCAGCACGCCCAGCACCAGCAACTGGTCCATCAGCGTCAGATGGGTGTTGGTGGCTTGCGCAATGAAGATGGCGGCCATGGTGTAGTAGATGCATTGCCCGTCGGGATTGAAGGTCAGCCCGGACGGCACCACCAGCCCCACCACCGGCTTCGAGCAGCCGACCTGCTCCAGCTTGTGCATCAGTTGCGGCACCACCGATTCGGACGAGCTGGTGCCCAGCACGGTGAAGAGCTCCGCGCGCAAGTACTTCAGGAACCTCCACAGGCTGAAGCCCGAGAGCCGCGCCACCAGGCCCAGCACCACGAACACGAACAGGAAACAGCTCAGGTACATGGTGCCCATCAGCTGCGCCAGCTTGGCGATGGACGAGAAGCCGTATTTGCCAACCGTGAAGGAGATGGCGCCGAACGCCGCAATCGGCGCCACCCGCATTACCAGGCCAACGATGTAGAACATGGCGTTCGAAAAGCTCTCCAGGAAGCTCACCACCGGCTTGGCGCGGCTGCCCAGGTGCGCCAGCGCCACGCCGAACATGATGGAGAACACCAGGATCTGCAGGATCTCGTTCTTGGCGAAGGCGTCCACCACGCTGCCCGGTATCATGCCCAGCACGAAGTCCATGAAGCTGGCCGGCTTGGCGGCGGCCGCGGTGTAGGTGGCAATGCTCTTGGTGTCCAGCGTGTGCGGGTCGATATTCATGCCCACACCGGGTTCCACCAGGTTTACCGCCAGCAGGCCGAGGCCCAGCGCAAAGGTGGACATCACCTCGAAGTAGATCAGCGCGCGGCCGCCGACGCGGCCCAAGTCCTTCATGCTGTCCATTTTCGCGATCCCCAGCACCACGGTGGCGAAGATCACCGGCGCGAACACCATCTTGATCAGCTTGATGAAGGCGTCGCCGAGCGGCTTGAGCTTGGTGCCCAGCTCGGGATCGAGCACGCCGAGCACGATGCCTGCCGCCACGGCGATGAGGACTTGCACATATAGCGTCCCCAGGAACTTGCGGGTTCTTTTCATGATCAGTCTCCAGTTATGAGTGAGCGTGCGGCGGCTCTCGGGCCGCCTTGGCACGCGGGTGGCTTGCTTTATTGGCCGGCGCGGATGTAGCTGCACACGGCGCGGGTGACATCGGCCGTGCTGGCCGTGCCGCCCAGGTCCGGCGTGTGGACTTTGTCCGCCGTCACGGCTTCAATCGCCTTCATCAGGCGCCTGGCGGCGCCCTCCTCGCCCAGGTGCTCCAGCATCATGGCGGCGGTCCAGAAGGTCGCCACCGGGTTGGCGATGCCCTTGCCGGCGATATCGAAGGCGGAGCCGTGGATAGGCTCAAACATCGACGGGAAGGCGCGCTCCGGGTTCAGGTTGGCCGTGGGTCCGATGCCCAGGCTGCCCGACAGCGCGGCGGCCAGGTCGGACAGGATGTCCGCATGCAGGTTGGTGGCAACGATGACGTCCAGCGTTTTCGGCTTCAGCACCATGCGGGTGGTGACGGCATCCACCAGTTCGCGGTCCACTTTTACGTCCGGGAAGCCGGCGGCAACTTCGTAGAAGATCTCGTCCCACATCACCATGCCGAAACGCTGCGCGTTGGACTTGGTGACCAGCGTCAGGTGCTTGGCGGGACGCTTCTGCGCCAGCTCGAACGCGAAGCGGTGGATGCGCTCCACGCCGGCGCGGGTGAACACGGCGGTCTCGGTGGCCGTTTCGATCGGCAGGCCGCGGTGGGTGCGGCCGCCGTTGCCGGCGTACTCGCCTTCGGAGTTTTCGCGCACGATCACCCAGTCGATGTCCTCGCCTCCTTTCAGCGGGCTGGTCACGCCCGGCAGCACGCGCGCCGGACGCACGTTGGCGTACTGGTCGAAGCCCTGCGCGATGGGCAGGCGCAGGCCCCACAGCGACACGTGGTCCGGCACCTGCTGGCTGCCCACCGCGCCGAAGAAGATGGCGTCGAAGGCCTTCAGCTGTTCCAGGCCGCCTTCGGGAATGTAGTAGCCGTGCTCCAGGTAGTAGTCCGAACTCCACGGGAAGTGTTCGATGTCGAACTTGAAGCCGCGGTCGTGGCTGGCGAGCGCGTTCAGCACTTCCAGGCCGGCTGCGATGACTTCGGGACCGATGCCATCGGCTGGGATGGCGGCAATTTTATGGATGCGCATGGGTATCTCCTCAAGTTTTGTATGGGATGCAACAGCACCGTGAACACAGTGTAGTGCTGCGCCAAACCCATGGAATACGTGTAAAGTTACGCTACTTGTTCCCTGGAGTTAAAGATGATCGATCCATCCGAACTGGCGTTTTTTGTCCAGATCGTCAAGGAGGGCAGCCTGTCGGGCGCGGCGCGCGAGCTGGGTGTCACGCCCGCGTCGGTCAGCAAGCGGCTGACCAAACTGGAGCAGGAACTGGGCGTGCCGCTGCTGAACCGCACCACGCGGCGCCTGAGCGTCACCGACGCGGGCGAGCTGTATTACGCCAACGCGGTGCGTATCCTGGGCGAGCTGGAGGAGCTGGAGCGGCAGCTGTCGCAAGACCGCGCCGCGCCCAAGGGCCTGCTGCGGGTGAATGCGCCGCTGGGCTTCGGCCGCACCTACATCACGCCCATCGTGTCCAACTTCGTCAAGCGCTACCCCGAGGTGGAGGTGCAGCTGCAGTTGAGCGACCATCCGCTGAGCCTGGTGGACGAGTCATTCGATATCGGTATCCGCTTCGGCGAGGTGCCCGATGCGCGCGTGGTGGCGACCAGGATCGCGGCCAACCGGCGGCTGGTGTGCGCGGCGCCGTCTTACCTGAAGCAGCACGGGCTGCCCAAGGTGCCGAACGACCTGGTCAAGTTCAACTGCATCGTGCTGCGCCAGAACGACGCGGCTTACGGCACCTGGCGCTTTACCAAAGGACGGCAGACCGAGACGGTGAAGGTGCGCGGCACCTTGAGCAGCAACGACGGCGAGGTGGCGCTGAACTGGGCCCTGGACGGCCACGGCCTGCTGCTGCGGGCGGAATGGGATATTGCGAAGTACCTGCGCTCGGGGCGCTTGCAGATCGTGCTGGAGGACTACGCCACGCCGCCGGCCGACATCCACGCCATCTACCCGGAGAAGCACAAGCTGTCGTCCAAGGTGAAGGTGTTCGTGGAATTCCTGGCGGCGAGCTTCCAGGGGCCGGCGGGGAAGAAGCCTGCCTCCGCCTGGTAAGACCTGGCAGTTATTCGACCAGCTTGTTCAGCTGGGCGGAGTTGAACTTGTCGCACGCGGGCACGGATGGGCAATCCAGCCCCGCCGCCTTCATGGTGGCGGCCATGCGCTCGATCTGCAGCTCCTGCGCGGCGGCCTGGTCGATCAGCGCGCGCAGCGCCTTGATGAGCGGATCGTCGCCGTTGGCGGTGATGCCGTAGGCCGAGAACAGCTTGGCGGACGGGCTGACGCTGACGGCATCCTTGTCGATGATGTGGGCGGGGTTGCCGACCGCCGTGGCGCCCGCCGGCACGGGTTTCAGCAGCACGGCATTGGAGCCGACCTTGGCATAGTCGCCCACCGTAAACGCGCCCAGCACCTTGGCGCCGGCGCCGATGATGACGCCGCGCCCCAGCGTGGGGTGGCGCTTGCTGCCGGTGTGCAGCGAGGTGCCGCCCAGCGTGACGCCCTGGTAGATGGTGCAGTCGTCGCCCACCACGGCGGTTTCGCCGATGACCACGCCGAAGCCGTGGTCGATGAACACGCGGCGGCCGATCTCGGCACCGGGGTGGATCTCGATGCCGGTGATGATGCGGGCCAGGTAGGAGATAAAACGTCCCGGCCATTTCAGGCCGCGCGTCCAGCACCAGTGCGCCCAGCGGTGCAGCACGATGGCCTGCAAGCCCGGATAACAGGTCAGCACCTCCCAACCGTTGCGGGCGGCAGGGTCGCGTTCGATGATGCTGTTGATGTCTTGGCGCAGATTGCGGAACATGGGGATGCAGGATGGAAGCCGATACTCAATGGTAGCGTATTCGGTTCGGAGTTGCTTGGGGGGCGCGGAGCCAGGGGCGGATACCTGGGGTCAGGCCCGACGGGCCCGCCCCCGGCAGCCGGGGCTGCTTAGCCTTCTTTGACCAGGCGCTGGCGGCGCGCCTCGTACAGGCAGACGCCGGAGGCGACCGAGACGTTCAGGCTCTCGACGGTGCCGAACATGGGGATGCTGACCAGCATGTCGCAGGTCTCGCGGGTCAGGCGGCGCATGCCCTCGCCTTCCGACCCCATCACCAGCGCGGTCGGGCCGGTGAAGTCGGACTGGTACAGGTTCTTCTCGCCGTCGTCGGAGGTGCCGATCAGCCAGATGTCGCGGTCCTTCAGGTCGCGCAGCGTGCGCGCCAGGTTGGTCACGGTGATGTAGGGTACGTTCTCGGCCGCGCCGGACGCCACTTTGGCGGCGGTGGCGTTCAGGCCCACGGCGCGGTCCTTCGGCACGATGACCGCGTGCGCGCCGGCGCCGTCGGCCACGCGCAGGCAGGCGCCCAGGTTGTGCGGATCGGTAATGCCGTCCAGCACCAGCAGCAGCGGCGGGCCTTCGATGGCGTCCAGCAGCTCGTCCAGGTTGCGCGCCAGCGAAATCTGCTGCGCGAAGGCGATCACGCCCTGGTGGCGGTGGGTGCCGACGATCTTGTCGAGGCGGGTGGAATCCACGGGCATCACGCGCACGCCGAGCGACTTGGCGTTGGCCACCAGGTCGGTCATGCGACGGTCGTTGCGGCCCACGTCGACAAAGATTTCCTCTACCGAGGAAGCTTCGTGGCGCAGGCGCGAGGTGACGGCGTGGAAGCCGAAAATCATTTTGTTCTTGGACATGCTTTTCTTCTTGAGGTGCCGCCCCGCAGGGAACCGGGGGGCGGCGGGTTAATGCTTAGCGCTTCTTCTTGCTCTTGCTGGCAGGCTTGGCGGCCGGTGCTGCGGATTTGCTGCGCTTCGGCTTGGCGGCCGACTGGCCGGCGGATTTGCCCTGGCTGCCCTTCGATTTGGTGGCGGCCGGCGTCCGCGACTGCACGCTCGGGCCAGGCTTGACGTTGGTGCGGGTGTCGGGCTTGGGCGGCTGCTTGCGGTTGCGGCCGCTGCCTGGCTCGTCGCCCGAACCCGGGCGCACGCCGGCGGCATCCTGCTCGGCTTGCGCCAGGCGCAGGTCGATCTTGCGGGTTTCCAGATCTACGCGCACTACCTGCACGTTGACCTTGTCGGTCAGCTGGTAACGCTTGCCGGTGCGTTCGCCTTTCAACTCATGGCGCGCTTCGTCGAACTGGAAGTAGTCCGCGCCCAGGTCGGTAATGTGCACCAGGCCTTCGACGAACAATTCCTGCAGTTGCACGAAGATGCCGAAGGTGGTCACGCCGGTGATCATGCCGGTGAATTCTTCCCCCAGCTTGTCCTGCATGAAGTAGCACTTCAGCCAGGATTCCACGTCGCGCGAGGCTTCGTCGGCGCGGCGCTCGTTGGCCGAGCAGTGCACGCCCAGCGCATCCCACACGGTCAGGTCGCCGGCCGCTTTGGGCTGCTTGCCTTCGGCCTTGTCCTTGGCTTGCTGGCGGCGCGTGGCGTTCGACACGGCCGTGTTCAGCACGCTGGTGTCGGCCACTTTCGGGTCATACTTCTTGCCCAGCAGGATAGCCTTGATGGCGCGGTGCGTCAGCAAGTCCGGATAGCGGCGGATCGGGCTGGTGAAGTGGGCATAGGCCTCGTACGCCAGGCCGAAGTGGCCGATGTTGTCCGGGCTGTAGACCGCTTGCTGCATCGAGCGCAGCAGCATGGTTTGCAGCAGCGACGCGTCCGGACGCTCCTTGATCTTTCGCATCAGCTCGGCGTAGTCGCCGGCGGCCGGCGTGTCGCCGCCGGCCAGGCTCAGGCCGACCTGCTTCAGGAAGTCGCGCACCTGCTTGAGCTTTTCCTTGGTCGGGCCGGCGTGGATGCGGTAGGTGCCGGGATGCTTGTGGCGCAGCAGCAGGTCGGCGGCGCACACGTTGGCGGCCAGCATGCACTCTTCGATCAGCTTGTGCGCGTCGTTGCGGGTGCGCGGGATGATCTTTTCGATCTTGCCGGCGGCGTTGCAGACGATGTAGGTCTCGGTGGTCTCGAAGTCGATCGCGCCGCGCTCGTTGCGGGCTTTCACCAGCGCATGGTAAACGTCGTACAGGTTCTGCAGGTGCGGCACGATGCCGGGGCGGCGCGCCGCCTCCGGACCCTTGGTGTTGCCCAGGATGGCGGCCACTTCGTTGTACGTCATGCGCGCGGCCGAATGGATCACGGCCGGGTAGAACTGGTAAGCCTTGATCTCGCCCTTGGCGGTGATGACGGCGTCGCACACCAGCGTCAAACGGTCGACCGCCGGGTTCAGCGAGCACAGGCCGTTGGACAGCTTTTCCGGCAGCATCGGGATCACGCGGCGCGGGAAGTAGACCGAGGTACTGCGCTCGAGCGCGTCCGCGTCCAGCGCATCGTTCGGCTTCACGTAGTGGCTCACGTCGGCAATCGCGACGATCAGGCGGAAGGCGTTGCTGCGGCCGATCTTGACCGGCTCGCAATACACGGCATCGTCGAAGTCGCGCGCGTCTTCGCCGTCGATGGTCACCATCGGCACGTCGCGCAGGTCGACGCGGTCGGCCAGGTCGGCTTCGCGCACGTGGTCCGGCAGCTTGTTGGCCTGCTTTAGCGCGGCGTCGGAGAAGATGTGCGGCACGCCGAACTTGCGCACCGCGATTTCGATTTCCATGCCGGGGTCGTCCAGCGCGCCCAGCACTTCGGTGATGCGGCCTTGCGGCTGTTTGAAGCGGCCCGGCTGCTCGGTCAGCTCGACGGAGACGATCTGGTCCACCTTCGCCTTGCCCACCGGGCCTTCGACGATGATGTCCTGCGCAATGCGCTTGTCTTCCGGCGCCACCAGCCACACGCCGTTTTCCTTCAGCAGGCGGCCGATGATGTGGGTGTTGGCGCGCTGCACCACTTCGACGATGGTGCCTTCCGGACGGCCGCGGCGGTCCAGGCCGACCACTTTTGCCAGCACTTTGTCGCCATGCAGCACTTTGGCCATCTCGCGCTCGGACAGGAACAGGTCCTCGCCCGGCTCGTCCGGGATCACGAAGCCGAAACCGTCGCGGTGGCTTTGCACGCGCCCGGCCACGAAGCCGGAGTGGTCCGCCAGGGCGTAGAAGCCGTTGTGGTCCGAAACGATCTGGCCGTCGCGCTCCATGGCGTTCAGACGGCGCGTCAATACGGCGTGGGATTCGGCTTTAACATCGAGCGACAGCGCGAGAGCGCGCAGGTCGAGCGGCGCCTTGGCGCTGCGGAAGATGCCGAGGATTTCCTCACGGCTAGGAATGATGTGGGTAGATTGGTTCAAAAGTATTTCTATGGTTTTATTATTGATGGAGAAAAAATCGTGTACCGCCCTGACCAGCCACGTTGACATGGAACAGGGCGTAGTGTACCGGAGGTCGCGCCATTTGCCTAACGCGGGGCCGTTGGCCGCGTGCCTGAAAATAGTTACTCCAGGCTATTTGACTTCTCAAAAGAATCCTCTATAATTCTGGTCTTCCGCAGCGGAAACGCTGAGGAAACGGCGAGTTGATGTGCAGTATGGAACGGAAACGTTCATCTGGCGCGAAACTCTCCAAGTCGTTATAATAGCAGAAGTTGTTATGCAGTATCTGTTATGAAGCTTCAGTGCCCACGTGGCGGAATTGGTAGACGCGCATGGTTCAGGTCCATGTGCCGCAAGGTGTGGGGGTTCGAGTCCCTCCGTGGGCACCACAGAATTCCTTGTCGGACTTCCTGACACGCTGCAGCAGCAAGCGGCCGAAGCACGCACAAGTGCTTGATTCCACAGCCCCGCACGGTTCTTGCATCAGCCCACGCATTCCAACCAGGAGTGCGCCATGAAAATTCTCGCCGCAGCAACCATCTTTGCCCTTGGCAACCTGCTCGCCAACGCGCCGGCCCAGGCCGCCCCTATCTTCAATTTCCAGTTCACGCCCGGCACCACGCTGCAAGCCCAGCAAGGCTTCATCGAAGCCGGCGCGCGCTGGTCCGCACTGCTGACCGACAACATCGCCGTCAACCTGACGGTCGGCTTCGGCGCGCTGGGCGGCGGCATACTTGGCCAGGCAGCCAGCACCCAGGACTTCCACTCCTACGCCAGCTTCCGCAGCGCGCTCGAGGCCGACCGCAGTTCGGCACTGGACAACACGGCCGTCGCACACCTGCCCCGGACCAGCTTCGGCATGCTGATCAACCGCACCGCCAACAACCCGAACGGCGCAGCCAGCGCCACCCCCTACCTCGACAACAACGGCAGCGACAACAACAGCACCGTCTTCATCACCAACGCCGAAGCGAAGGCGCTGGGCATGGCGGTCGTGGAAGACACCCTGCCCGGCTGCATCGGCAATTGCGACGGCTTTATCCAGTTCAACAGCAACCTGTCCTTCGACTTCGACAGCCGCAACGGCATCGGCGCCACGCAGTACGACTTCGTCGGCATGGCCGCGCATGAAATCGGCCATACGCTGGGCTTCATCAGCGGCGTGGACGTGCTCGACTTTAACTCGCCGCCCAACAACGGCCCCTTCTACGACAACGAATTCACGTATGTGTCCGGGCTGGACATGTTCCGCTACTCGGCGCAAAGCAGCGCCAGCGGCGTGATCGACTGGACCGCCGACGCGCGCGCGAAGTACTTCTCGGTGGACGGCGGCGCCACGCTGGGCGCCGAATTTTCCACCGGCACCAACTTCGGCGACGAGCGCCAGGCCAGCCACTGGAAGGATTTGATGATGCTGGGCCTGATGGACCCGACCGCCGCGCAAGGCGAACTGCTGCTCATCACCAGGAACGACCGGATGGCGATGGACGCCATCGGCTACAACCTGGCGCCGATACCGGAGCCGTCGCAGGCGGCCATGTACGGCGCGGGCCTGCTGATGGCGCTGGCCTGGGCCGGCGGCAGGAAATATTTTCATGGAAACATCAATTGACGCTTGACCAAGACCGCCGCGGCCTTTAAGATTCGGGCCTCTGTTGCAGAACAACGCCGCAGAAAACGCAGCAACAGTGCCCACGTGGCGGAATTGGTAGACGCGCATGGTTCAGGTCCATGTGCCGCAAGGTGTGGGGGTTCGAGTCCCTCCGTGGGCACCACAGAATTCATTTTCCGGCCGCTTTTTCCGCCGCCCGCGCAGCCCGGCGAGAAATCTTGCTTTCGCTCTTGACGGCAGGGCTGCCAGCCCTTACTATGCGTGCCTCTGTTGCAGAACACCGCAGCAAAGACAAAGAAGACAGAGCCCACGTGGCGGAATTGGTAGACGCGCATGGTTCAGGTCCATGTGCCGCAAGGTGTGGGGGTTCGAGTCCCTCCGTGGGCACCACAGTTCTGTTTTCGATGTTTGGTAGTACCAGCAGTACATTGCCCACGTGGCGGAATTGGTAGACGCGCATGGTTCAGGTCCATGTGCCGCAAGGTGTGGGGGTTCGAGTCCCTCCGTGGGCACCAAGAATTCCGCAGAAAAGGCCTCCTTCGGGAGGCCTTTTCTCATTGCGCGCGGCATTTGTTGACTCCCGCACATATAACGGCATAGTATGCTTACTTATTTGACAATAAGGAAGCCCATGCTGCTGCCTCTCCTGCGCGCCCGCCGCGCACTGCTGCCCGCCCTGCTGCTGACGCTGCTTCCGGCCACTGCCGGCGCCGCCGGCAAGACCGCTGCGGACTGGCAGGCCGCCGCCAGGGCCGATATCGAGGCGGTGCACCAGCTCATCCTGACCGCGCATCCCGGCAGCATTGACGAGCTCAATCCCGGCTTCAGGGTCTGGGCCGAACAAGGCTACCGCGAAGCGCTGCAGCTAATTCCCAGGGTGAACAGCTACGATTCCATGATGGCGGCGGCGCGCTACTACGTCAGCGGTTTCCGCGACGGCCACTTGATTTACTCGGACAATGCGCGGCGCGATTATCCCATGCTGGTCAACGGCTGGCGGCTGCGCAAGCAAGGAAGCGACTACGTGGTGGATGCGCACTTGAAGGACTGGCCGGCGCCATTGCCGCCGCTGGGCGCCCAACTGCTGCGATGCGACGGCCGCGAGGTGGACGCCATTCTCGCCGAAGACGTCGCACCCTATATCGAGCGCCGCAGCAACGGCAAATTGGCCGAACACCTGGCTGGCGCGCTGACCGTTCCCGCCCTGCCCGACCTGCAACTGAAGCGCTGCCAGTTCCGTACCGCCCAGGGCGCCGTGCTGGACATGCCCATCACCTATCAGGGCATCCCCATGCAGCGCTACTTCCAGCCATGGGAGAAAGCGCCGCCAAAAAGCCCGCAGCAGCAGCGGCGCAGCAACAAATTCAGCTTCGAGGACGGCGTACTGTGGATCAGCGCGGCCAATTTCAACGCGCTGCCGTCCAAGGAGCAGATCGCCGAGTTCGACGCCATGCTGGCTGACCTGGGCACACTGCAGGGCGTGCGCCTGATGGTGTTCGACGTGCGCGGCAATGGCGGCGGCAGCAGCGTCATCGGCGACAAGATCTTCACCGCCGCCACCGGCGGACTCGACTACGACAAGCAGGATCTCGACAAGCTGCCACGCACTTACGCGCAATGGCGCGTGTCCGACCTGCTGCTGGAGACCGCCGGCAAGTTCACGCAAGGTTTCGTCACGCGCTACGGCCCGGACAGCGCGGAGGCGAAGCGGTCCGAAGCCTTCCTCAAGCAGGTGCAGCAAGCCAGGGCAAAAGGCGAGACTTGGGTGGAACAGCCCGGCGGCAACCTGCTCACGCGCGCGGAAGTCGCCCGGCGCGGCGGCAAACTGCGCCGCTATGGCGGACCCGTGGCGCTGCTCACGGACGCGTCCTGCGCCAGCGCCTGCCTCGACTTCGCCGACCTGGTGCTAAGCGTTCCCGGCGCCGTCCACCTCGGCCGCACCACCGGCGCCGATACGCTGTACATCGACGTCGGCCGCGCCAGGCTCCCGAGCGGCAATGTGTTGGTGATGCCGCAGAAAGTGTGGCGCAACCGCCTGCGCGGCAGCGACGAGGCGCTCGCGCCGGGCATCGTGCTGAAGGCCGACCTGGACGACGACGCGGCCGTGCGCGCGGAAACCCTGGCCGCGCTGAAGCGGGACCGGCGAGCCGCCCCTTGACGGCGGCTCATCCATCCCTTACTATGCGTGCCTTCTGTTGCAGAACAACGCCGCAGAGAACGCAGTAACAGTGCCCACGTGGCGGAATTGGTAGACGCGCATGGTTCAGGTCCATGTGCCGCAAGGTGTGGGGGTTCGAGTCCCTCCGTGGGCACCACAGAATTCCGCAACAGTGCCCACGTGGCGGAATTGGTAGACGCGCATGGTTCAGGTCCATGTGCCGCAAGGTGTGGGGGTTCGAGTCCCTCCGTGGGCACCACAGAATTCCGCRAAAWAGCCTCCTTCGGGAGGCTTTTTCTATTGTCCGAAGCGTTCCGCCATGAAGTCCACGAAGCTGCGCAGTTTAGGCGAGCGGTAGCGGTCCTGCAGATACACCAGGTTCATCGGCCGGCTAGGCAGCGTATAGCCGGGGAACAGCGGCACCAGCCGCCCCGCCCGCACATCCCCTTCCATCAGTATCGCCGGCTGCAGCACGATGCCCATGCCGTGCAGCGCGGCCACGCGCAAGGCCTGGCCGTTGTTGACCTGCACCCGGCCGGCCACCGGCACGCACAAGTCGCCATCCTCGCCGGTCATGCGCCAGTGCGCCAGTGCGGCCATGGAGAACGACAGGCAATCGTGTCCGCTCAATTCCTCCGGCCTGGCCGGCGTGCCCTTGCGCGCCAGGTAGCCGGGCGAGGCGCAGATCATCAGCCGGTAAGGCGCCAGCGGCTTCGCGACCAATGCGGAATCCGGCAAATGCCCGATCCGCACCGCCACCTCGCAGCCCTCCTCCACCAGGTCCAGCACGCGGTCGCTCAGCACCACGTCCACATCCACTTGCGGGTAGCGCTCGAGATAGGCGGACAGCGCTGGCATCAGCGCCTCCGCGCCGAACGTGAGCGGTGCGGTGACGCGCAGTTTGCCGGCCGGCGCCAGCTGCAGGGTCTGCGCCTGCGCGTCGGTCTCGGCCACCAGCCGCAGGATTTCCTTGCAGCGCTGATAGTAGTCCTCCCCGAAAGCGGTCAGGTACTGCCGCCGCGTGGTGCGGTTGAGCAGGCGCGTGCCGAGGCGCTGCTCCAGCATGCGCACATGGTTGCCCGCCATGGTCGCCGACATGCCGCTGGCTGCGGCCGCAGCGCTAAGGCTGCCCTTTTCTACGGCCTGCACATACACCCTCATGCTTTCCAGCAGATCCATTTAACAGCTCCAGTTGCAAATGCATCAAGTACCCGCAAGTTTATCTCAACATGGTTTTAAATGACACTGAGGTCTTTCCGACTTTGTGAAAGACGATGATGAAAGCCATGCAACTGACCGCCCCTGAACTGACCGCTTTCCGCCAGGCGGCGCTGCCCGATCCCTCGCCGGGCAAGGGCGAGGTGGTGCTGCGCCTGCGCGCCGCCACGCTGAACTACCTGGACGTGGCCATCGCCACGGGACAATTCCCGGCGCCGGGCTTCCCCCTGGTGCCGGTGGCGGACGGCGCGGGCGAGATCGCAGCGTTGGGCGAAGGCGTCGGCGGCTGGTCCGTCGGCGAGCGGGTGCTACCCCACTTCATGCCGAACTGGCAGGGCGGCGCCATCACGCCGCACAACGTTGCCGCCATGCGCGGCCTCACCCTGCCTGGATCGCTGGCCGAATACGTCGCCGTGCCGGCCAGCAGCCTGGCCGCCCTGCCCGCGCACCTGGATTTCGTGCAGGGCGCCGCGCTGCCGATCGCCGCCACCACGGCATGGAACGCGGTGCGCTCGGCACGGCTCAAGCCGGGGTCCGTGGCGGTGCTGCTGGGTACCGGGGGTGTGAGTATCTTCGCCCTGCAGTTTGCCAAGGCATGCGGCGCCACGGCGATCCTGGCGTCCTCGTCGGAAGCCAAGCTGGACCGCGCGCGCCAGGCCGGCGCCGACCTGCTGATCAACTACCGCGCAACGCCGGCCTGGGACGAAGAAGTCCTGAAACTGACCGGCGGCCGCGGCGCGGACCTGGTGCTGGAAACCGTCGGCGCCGCCACCTTCGCGCGCTCGCTGCATGCGGCAGCCATGGGCGGCACCGTATTCACGGTGGGCTTCGTGGCCGGCACCGTGGCACAGGTCGACCTGCTGCCCATCATTGTGAAGGCCTTGCGGGTGGTGGGCAACAACACCGGATCGGTGGCCGACCTTGCCGAGGCGGTACGGGCCATCGCCGCGCACCGCATCGTGCCGGTGATCGACCGCGTGTTCGACATCGGCGACACCGCCGCAGCCTACGCGGAGCTCAGTGCAGGCGGCCGCCACTTCGGCAAGCTGGCCATCGTGCACTGAGCGGGCCGCGCTTACTTCGCCAGCGCGCTGCGGACCGCTTCGGACAGCGGCGTGGTGGCTCGCCCGATCAGGCGCGACAAGGTGGCGCTGTTGTCTTCCAGCGCGCCCTTTGCCACCCCCGCGTCCGAATCGGACAGCAGCGACGCCAGCCATTCCGGCAGGCCGGCGCCCAGCAGCGCGGCCTTGTACTCCGCTTCCGGCAAGTCCTTGTACGGCACGTCCTTGCCGGCCTGGCGCGACAACTCGGCCGCCAGTTCCGGCAGCGAGAAGCTGCGGTCGCCCGCCAGTTCGTACAGCGGTTCGGGCTCGGCACTGTTCAGCACGGCCACTGCTGCGGCGGCATAGTCGCTGCGCGTGGCGGCGGAGATGCGCCCGTCCTGCGCGCTGCCCAGCAGCACGCCGTAGCCCAGCGCGCCGGCCAGGCCGGCAGTGTAGTTCTCGACATACCAGCCGTTGCGCAGGATGCTGTAACGCAGGCCCGACGCGCGCAGCAGCGCCTCGGTGTCGCGGTGCTCGCCCGCCAGCGCCAGCGGCGAACTGTCCGCATGCAGCACGCTGGTGTAGGCCAGCAAGCCCACATTGGCGCGCCTGGCTGCCTCGATCACGTTGCGGTGCTGCGCCAGGCGCTGGCCAATCTCGCTCGACGAGATCAGCAGAACCTTTTCCGCGCCGGCGAAGGCCGCGTCCAGCGAGGACGGATCGGTGTAGTCCGCCTTGCGCACCTGCACACCCAGTGCGGCCAGGTTGGCGGCCTTGGCAGGATCGCGCACGGCGGCCACGATGGCGGCAGCCGGCGTGGTTTTCAGCAGTTCGGTAACAATCAGTTGGCCCAGTTGGCCGTTGGCGCCGGTAATGACGATCATGGTGTTTCCTTTCAATTCGCGGTTGGAGTAATTCATCTTAGCGCCTATACTTACTATTTGTAAGTACGCACATTTTGGTAAGTACCCCCCCCCTGGAGAGCAACCATGCCGCAACCCAAGACCCTGCGCGCCACCCTGGCCGCCAGCAATGAAGCCCGCCGCGGCGAACTGATGGTGGCGGCCTGCCCCTCGCGTGCCGTGCTCAGCCACGTCACCAGCCGCTGGGGCGTGCTGGTGCTGGTGGTGCTGCTGGACGGCATGCACCGCTTCAGCGAACTGCGCCGTGAAGTCGGCGGCGTCAGCGAAAAGATGCTGGCGCAAACCCTGGACGCCCTGGTGGGCGACGGCTTTGTGCTGCGCTACGCCCACCCGGTGATACCGCCGCGCGTGGAGTACAGCCTGACACCCATGGGCCGCGAACTGGCGCTGCGGCTGGCGTCGCTGGTCGACTGGATAGAGGAAAACTATCCGAGAATCGCCGAGGCGCGCGCCGCGGGCGGCGGCGGCGCCAAAGCCGCATGACCGGCTGCGCGCCGCCAGGCCGCCGCAGCCGGACGGCCTGCGGCTAGCATTTCGCCAGCAGCATTTGCTTACCAATTGCATCGCCATGGCCAGGCATCCTGTACTACACTTGGTCCTTGGACCCGCATCACGGACCGGGCAATGACGTCGAAACCGCCTATCAAATTGCAAACCATACTGATCGTTACCGGCGCCAGCTTCGACCTGGCTGCGCTGGAAGGTGCGCTGGCGACGTCCGGCCTGGGCTTGCTCTCGGTCAGCCGCGCCGACAGCGCCCTTAACGCGGTGCGCGCCGGCGGCGTGGCCATGGTGCTGCTCGATGCCGCCCAGGCCGGCAGCTCCAGCTACGAACTGTGCGGTTACCTGCGGGCCGCCAGCGCCACGCCGGCCCTGCCCATCATCCTGCTGACCCCGGCCGGCGGCGGTGCGGACGAACTCGACGACGAAGAACAGCGCGCGCTGGCTGCCGGCGCCAGCGCCAGCCTGCGCCTGCCGTTCAGCACCGGCGCCGTGCTGGAGCAGATCCTGGCCCTGCTCCCGGCCCCGCGTTCGGCGGACGAACTGCACGCCAGCATTGCGCAGCTGCGCCAGCTGCGCCTGGCGGACGCGGCCAGCCACCAGCACGCGGAAGCGCTGCGCGAAGGCCAGAACCAGCTGCTGGAACTGGTGGCGCGCGGCGCGCCCCTGAGCACCACGCTGGACAAGCTGATGCTGCTGATCGAGGCGCAAGCGCCCGGCGTGCTGTGTTCCATCCTGCTGCTCGACAGGGACGGCCGCACCGTGCGGAGCGGCTCCGGCCCCAGCCTGCCGCGCGCCTACATGGAAGCCATCGACGGCCTGCCGATCGGCCCGGTGGCGGGTTCCTGCGGCACCGCCATGTACCGCAAGGAAGCGGTGATCGTCAGCGACATCCAGACCGATCCGCTGTGGGCGCCGTACGCGGCCGTCGCCGCCCAGTACGGCTTGCGCGCGTGCTGGTCCGTGCCCGTGCTGCTTGACAGCGACACCGTGCTCGGCACCTTCGCCATGTACTACCGCGAGGCGCGCAGTCCCAGCGCGGGCGATATGCGCCTGATCGGCGTGGCCACCCACCTGGCCGGCATCGCCATCGCCCGCACCCGGCATGAAGACGAGCTGCGGCGCCACCGCACGCAGCTGGAGGCCCTGGTGGCCGACCGCACCACGGAACTGCGCAAGGCCAAGGAGCGCGCCGAGCAGGTCAATGACGAACTGGCCACCGCGCTGGACAACCTGAGCATGACGCAGGACGAACTGGTGCGGCGTGAAAAACTGGCCGCGCTGGGCGCGCTGGTGGCCGGCGTGGCGCACGAGCTGAACACGCCCATCGGTAACAGCCTGATGGCGGCCGGCACCATGGCCGACCGCACCCAGGCGCTGCGCGCCGCCATTGCCGCCGGCGCCGGGCAGGCCGAGCTGGACGCCTACCTGGACCAGGCAGCGCAGGCCGACGACATCGTGGTGCGCAACCTCAAGCGCGCGGCGGCGCTGCTGCACAGCTTCCGCGCCATCGCGGTGGACCATGACAACAGCCAGCGCAGCCGTTTCAAGCTGGCGCCGCTGGTGGCCGGACTGATGCCGGCGCTGCAGGCGGCCGCCAAGCAGGTGGCGGTCCAGGTCGAGCTGGCCATCCCGCCCCACCTGGAACTGGACAGCTACCCCGGCCAGCTGAGCCAGGTACTGCAGGCGCTGTTCGAGAACAGCGTGGCGCACGGCTTTGCCGGCCGGGGCCGGGGCCATGTGCGCATCAGCGCCAGCCTGAACGCCAAGGGCGAGGTCGCGCTGGTGTACGCCGACGACGGCAACGGCATCGCGCCCGAGCACCTGGGCCGCGTGTACGACCCCTTCTTCACCACCCGGCGCGGCACCGGCGGTTCCGGACTGGGCCTGTACATCGCGCATAACATTGTCAGCAGCGTGCTGGGCGGCCGTATCAAGCTGGCCAGCGAGCCCGGCAGCGGCGCCGCCTTCACCCTGCTGCTGCCGCCTGCGGCGCCTATTTGAGATGCGCATGAGAACACTGATCGCGTCCCTGCTGCTGCTGTCCTGTACCGCCCTGAGCGCGGCGCCGGCGCCGTTCTATTGGTGGGTCAGCAAGGTGGACGGCTCGCGCGTATGCGCGCAGGGCCCGCTCGGTGCGGGCTGGGAGCGGGTCGAGCGCCCCTACAAAGATAGCCGTTGCGAAAAATTAGCATTTGCCAAATAATGGGACCATAACAATACGCCCTGATGCAGGCCGGTAAGTAGTAGTTCTATTCCAATAACCGAGGAGAACGAATGTTTACGAGTCCAGAGCAGTTCGCAGCAACCACCAAGGCGCTGTTTGAATTTCAGTTAGAAACCTTCAACACGCTGACCAGCAAAGCCGTGCAAGGCGTGGAACAGGTGGTGGCGCTGAACATGGCCACTGCCAAGACCAGCGTCGAAGAGCAGCTGGCCGCCGGCAAGGAGCTCAGCCTGGCGCGCGACCCCAAAGCCGTGATGGCCGTGGCCGCCGCCAAAGTCCAGCCCGGCATCGCCAATGCCGCCGCCTACAACGAGCAGCTGGGCGGCATCATCGCCGAGATCCGCGAGGAATTCACCCGCGCCGCCGACGCCCACATGACGGAGGCGAAAAGCACGCTCAGCGCGCTGATTTACGACGTGACCAAGAACGTGCGCCCGGGCTCCGAGAACGCGGTGCAGATCGTCAAGCAAGCCATCGACAACGCATTCGCCGGCTATGAGCAGGTGACCAACGCCACCCGCCAGGCCGTGGCCAATGTGGAAGCCCAGATCGCCAAGGCCGCCGCCACGGTGACGCCGCCGGAGAAATAAACCCTGCGGGCCGGCCGGCGCCGCCGGTTGCCCCCGGCCCGCGAACGCGCTACACTGTATGAACATACAGTCTGTAGCGCGTAGCAATGAATAGAGTTCTGGAAAACGAGTTTTATTACCTGGACAACTTCCACCGGGTATTGCAGTGGATCGGCGAGCGCTACGACGACCTGCTCAATGCCGAGGAACGCGCCTTCCTCACCCAATTCCCCGCCCTGCCCCGCGCTTCGCGCGCGCTGTTCGTGCGCATGGTCATGCGCAAGGGCCTGCTATTCCGGGCCAGCAAGCTGGTCTATGCCGAAATCGGCTGCGCCCACGAGGCCGCCCGTCCGCTCGCCGAGCTGGGCTGGGTGGACGCCGACCCGGTACTGAGCCTGGACCAGTTGTTCACCCTGCTGCAAAAGCCCGAAATCGTGCGCGTATTCCAGCTGGCCGGGCATGAAAAGAGCGCACGCAAGCCCGAGCAGCTGGCGGCGCTGCGCGAGCGGCACGACGGCGCACACCGCTTTTCGGCCTGGTGCGGCGACGCCTTCGACCATGTCTACCAGGTGCTGGCCCAGGAACTGTGCGACCGGCTGCGGCTCATCTTCTTTGGCAACTACCACCAGGACTGGTCGGAATTCGTGCTGTCGGACCTGGGCGTGTACAAATACGAGAAGGTGGAGTTTTCCCCGTCCGCGCGCGGCTTCCGCAGCCGGCGCGACATCGACGACTACCTGGCCCTGCACCAGTGCCGCGAGCGGTTTGCCGACGGCGAGGCGCCGCAGGACGTGCTGCGTGGCCTGCCGCCCGCCATCAGCGGCAACGAGTGGCTCAACAGCCGGCGCGACAAGCTGCTGTTCCAGATGGCGCAGCATCTCGAGAAACAGCAGGACTGGGACGGCGCGCACGCCATCTACGCCGCGTGCGCCTACCCCGGGGCGCGGGCGCGCGCCATCCGCGTGCTGGAAAAGAGCGAACGCTGCGGCGCTGCCCACGCGCTGCTGCTGGCAGCCATGGCGCAGCCCGAGAGCGAGCACGAACGCCAGCAGCTGCTGCGCATGCTGCCGCGCCTGAAGCGCAAGCTGGGCCATCCCAAGCCGCCCGCCGCGCAGCCCGCGCCCGTGGTGCGGCTGGACCTGTCGCTGCCGATGCCGGCCGAGGACTGGTGGGTGGAGGGCGTGGTGCGCGACCACCTGGCGCGCGCGGACGCGCCGGTCTACTATGTGGAAAACGCGCTGATCAATTCCCTGTTCGGGCTGCTGTGCTGGGATGCGATTTTCACCAGCATTCCCGGCGCCTTCTTCCACCCCTTCCACCACGGCCCGGCCGACCTGCACAGCGCGGATTTCCAGCGCCGCCGCGCGCCGCAGTTCGCCGCCTGCCTGGGACAGCTGGACGACGGCCGCTACCTGGACACCATACGCCGCAACCTGGCGGCCAAGGACGGCATCCAGTCGCCGTTCGTGTTCTGGGGCGCGCTGGACGCCGCACTGGTGGAACTGGCGCTGGCCTGCATCCCGGCCGCGCACCTGAAGAAGTGGTTCGAGCGCATCCTGCTCGACATCAAGACCAACCGCAGCGGCTTCCCGGACCTGATCCAGTTCTGGCCGGCCGAGCGGCGCTACCAGATGATCGAAGTGAAAGGCCCTGGCGACCGGCTGCAGGACAACCAGCTGCGCTGGATCAGCTACTGCGCCGAGCACCAGATGCCGATCACGGTGTGCTACCTGCAATGGGCGGACGCATGAGCGCCGCGGGTGCGACCTACACCGTTGCCGTGCGCGCGCTGTGCGAATTCACCGCCAAGACGGGCGACCTCGACCTGCGCTTCACGCCCACGCCCACGGCGCAGGAAGGCATCGCCGGCCACGCGCTGGTGGCCTCGCG
Source organism: Massilia sp. Root351 (assembly GCF_001425045.1). GTDB lineage: Bacteria > Pseudomonadota > Gammaproteobacteria > Burkholderiales > Burkholderiaceae_D > Rugamonas. The sequence goes on from NZ_LMDJ01000012.1 coordinate 172,623, forward strand.
GCGCGGCGACAGCTACGAGAAGGAAGTGAGCCTGTCCGGCAGCTTCGGCCCGCTGCGCGTGCGCGGCCGCGCCGATGGCTACGATGCGCAGCAAAACCAGCTGGAGGAAATCAAGACCTTCCGCGGCGACCTGGCGCGCATGCCGGACAATCACCGCCAGCTGCACTGGGCGCAGCTGAAGATGTACGGCCATCTGCTGTGCCAGGCGCGCGGGCTGGACCAGCTGCGCCTGGCGCTGGTGTATTTCGACGTTGGCAGCCAGAAGGAAACCCTGATCGCCGAGCAGGCCGACGCCGAAGGCCTGCGCCTCTTCTACGAGTCGCATTGCAGCCGCTTCCTGGCATGGGCCGAGCAGGAACTGGCGCACCGCGCGCAGCGCGACGCGGAACTGAAAGCCCTGCGCTTCCCGCATGCGGACTTCCGCCCCGGACAGCGGCAGCTGGCCGAAGCCATGTACAAGGCCAGCACCCGCGCCTGTACGCTGCTGGCGCAGGCGCCCACCGGCATCGGCAAGACCGTGGGCAGCCTGTTCCCGCTGCTCAAGGCGAGCGCGGAACACAAGCTGGACAAGGTGTTCTTCCTGGCCGCCAAAACCTCCGGCAGGCGCATGGCGCTGGACGCGGTGGAGACCATCCGCTCGTCCGCACCGCTGCTGCCGCTGCGCGCACTGGAGCTGGTGGCGCGCAATACCGCCTGCGAGCATCCCGACAAGGCCTGCCACGGCGAATCGTGCCCGCTGGCGCGGGGCTTCTACGACCGCCTGCCGGCCGCCCGCAGCGCGGCCCTTGCCGTGTGCGCCGGATCGGCCGCCGGCGCCAGCGCCGCCGCGCCGGTGCTCGACAAGGCCGCCGTGCGCGCGATCGCCCTGGCGCACCAGGTTTGCCCCTACTACCTCGGCGCCGAGCTGGCGCGCTGGGCCGACGTGGTGGTGGGCGACTACAATTACTACTTCGACATCAGCGCCATGCTGTACAGCCTGACGCTGCAGAACGACTGGAAGATCAGCGTGCTGGCGGACGAGGCGCACAACATGGTGTCGCGCGCGCGCAAGATGTATTCGGCGGAACTGGAACACGCCGGCCTGCGCATGCTGCGCAAGACGGCGCCGGAAACGCTGAAAAAGCCGCTCGACCGCGTGCACCGCCAGTGGTCCGCGCTGGAAAAAGCGCAGGACGGTGAATACCAGGTGCACGCCGGACTGCCCGAAAAAATCATGGGCGCGCTGCAAACGGCGGTCACCGCAATCGGCGAGCACTACGCCGAACATCCCGCCTACGTGGACGAGGACCTGCAGCGCTTCTACTTCGACGCCATGGGCTTTGCGCGCCTGGCCGAAAGCTACGGCCAGCATTCGCTGTTCGACGTCACCGTCAGCGGCGCCGGCGCCCGGATCAACTCCGTGCTCTGCCTGCGCAACATCGTCCCTGCGCCGTTCCTGAAGCCGCGCTTCGAGGCGGCGCATTCCACGGCGCTGTTCTCTGCCACGCTCAGCCCCTGGAACTACTACTGCGACACCTTGGGCATGCCGGACGACACGGCCTGGATCGACGTCGAGTCGCCTTTCATCGCCGAGCAGCTGTCGGTGCGCCTGGCCGGCCACATCTCCACCCGCTACCAGCACCGCGACCGCTCTCTCGCGCCGATAGCGGAGCTGATGGGCGAACAGTACCAGCGCCAGCCGGGCAACTACCTGGCCTTCTTCAGCAGTTTTGACTACATGGAAAAAGCCGCCGCGCTGTTCGCCGAACGGCATCCCGCCGTGCCGGTGTGGCTGCAAACGCGGCGCATGGACGAAGCGGGCCGCGAACAGTTCCTGGCGCGCTTCAGCGCCGATGGCAGCGGCATCGGCTTCGCGGTGCTGGGCGGCTCCTTCGGCGAAGGCATCGACCTGCCCGGCGCGCGCCTGATCGGCGCCTTCATCGCCACGCTGGGCCTGCCGCAGCTGAACCCGGTGAATGAGCAGATACGCCTGCGCATGGACGCCATCTTCGGCTCAGGCTACGACTACACCTACACCTATCCCGGCATGCAAAAGGTCGTGCAGGCGGCCGGCCGCGTGATCCGCACCGAGACCGACCGTGGCACCGTGCACCTGATCGACGACCGCTTCGCGCGGCCTGAAATACAGGCGCTGCTGCCGTCATGGTGGCGCATCGATTGACGCAACCGGCATCAGCAGCGCGCACCCCAGGCCGTCAGTTCGCGGGCCCGCTTGCGCACCGTGACCACGGCATTGCCGCCACGGTCGCTGACATAGGTCAGCTGGTAAAACCGGTCCGGCGTCACGTCGATGGCGGTCAGCTCGAACTTGTTGGCGCGCTGGGGCGCGCAGCGGGTGTTGCCGGCGAATAGCAGGCGCGCGCTTTGCAGCACCGCTCCTTGCTGCTCCAGCACCGTCACGATATCGCGCTCGCCCAGCTCCTGCTTGAGGTGCACGCGCTGGGGCGATACGCCGCAGTCGGCCGAGCGGTCCAGCCACACGTACTGGCGCCGTTCGCCGTTTGCGCTCCAGCGCTGCGTCCTGGCGTCGTAATTGTAGCCATCGGCGCGCGCCAGGCACAAGCGCCACGCCGCGCGTTGCGGCGGCTGTTCGGCCCATGCGGTCACGGTCCAGTCGCGCGCTCCCTCGCCGCGCTGAATGTCGTAGCCGGCCCTGAGCGTGCCGGCGCCGGGGCGCTGGCTGAACCAGCTTTCAAAGGACTTGATTTCGGCCTCGCTGGGCGGACGCGTTTCCGTCCCCGCCGCAGCTGCGCCGGACCATGCCAGGGCCAGGGCCAGCGCGGTCACCCCGGGCAGCGAGGCGAACAGCGGCGGGGTCGCGATATTGGTCGGTTTGCTCATTGGATCACGCTACGTACTTTCTGATAGCCGCTGCGGCTGATCGGCAGCCGGGTGCCATCCTTCAGCACCGCCACGTGGCTATCCTTGCCGGCCTGCTCGATGCGGCTCATGCACTCGATGTTGAGCAGGTAGGAGCGGTGGATGCGCAGGAATTTCCCCGCCTCCAGCTGGTTCTCGAGGTCGGACAGGCGCTGGTTCTTCAGATAGGACTTGCCCTCACTGCGGATCTGCACATAGTCGTCCTGCGCTTCGATGTAGTCGATCTTCTCGGCGGCGATCACGTGCACCCTGGCGCCGTCGCGTATCAGCACGCGGCCCAGCGGCCCCTTGCGCACCGCCGCGTCCCGCACCACGCCGGCCAGTCCGTCCTGCGCCGGCGGCGCGCTGTCCGTCCTGTCGCCCTTGCCGATGCTGGCGCGCGCATGCGTCAGCGCCTGGTCGAAGCGCTGCTGGCTGAACGGCTTGAGCAGATAGTCCAGCGCGTGGTACTCGAAGGCTTTCAGGGCAAACTGGTCGAACGCGGTAGCGAACATGAAACGGCATTTGCCGGCCGCCAGTTCAGCCACCTCGAAACCGTCCAGCTTGGGCATCTGGATGTCCAGGATCGCCAGGTCCGGCTCCAGTTCGGTGATCGCCTTCACGGCTTCGAAGCCGTTGGCGCATTCGGCCACCACGTCGACATCCGCATGCTCGGCCAGGTACTCCCGCACGACGCCGCGCGCCAGTGCTTCGTCGTCCACGATGATGATGCGCATACTCTATCCTTCCTTGGTCTCTGCCGGCATGGAAACCGTCACAGTGAATATATTCTCCTGGCGCGCCCATCGGATGCTTGCTTCATGTCCGTAGGCGCAGGCCAGCCGCTGCCGCACGTTGGCCAGGCCAATGCCGTTGCCTTCGCTGCCGCCGTGGCCGGCCGCAGCGGCCGGCGCATCCTGGTCCACCGCGTTGTCCACCCTGATGTGCAGCAGCGAACCAGCGCGGCGGGCCGAGACGTCGATCCAGCCGCCTTCGGCCAGTTGCGCAATGCCGTGCTTGATGGCGTTCTCGACTAGCGGCTGGATAATCATCGGCGGCACCAGGCAGGCGCCCGCGTCTTGCGGTATTGCCGCGCGCAGCGCCAGGCGTTCGCCGAAGCGCACCTTTTCGATGGCGAGGAAGTGCCGCACCAGCATCATTTCCTGCTCCAGCGCCACCTTCTTGTGCGCTTCCATGCTCAGGCTCTGGCGGAAAAAGCCGGCCAGCTGCAAGGTCATCTCGCGCGCGCTTTTCGGATTCTGCGACGTCAGCGCGCTGATCGAGTTCAGGCTGTTGAACAGGAAGTGCGGATCGATCTGGGTACGCAGCATGCGCAGTTCGGCTTCCTGCGCCATCAGGCGCGATTCGAGTTCACGATGCTCGGCGCCGCGTGCCCGCTCGAACTCCGTCACCAGGTAGTTGACCGCAGCCAGCAGGCCGTACAGCAGCACGCCCAGCCCGGAAATCAGGATCGCCAGCTGCGGCTTGAAAGCGATGCCGGCCCATGGGACTTCCGGCAGCAGGCAGGCTTCGTTCCAGCCGCGCACCACGGCGTTCCACAGCAGCGTGGAGACGATGGCGGCAGCGCCCAGCGCCAGCAGCACGCTGGCCGCGCCGCGCTCCGCCAGCGGGTAGGCGCGGCACAGGTAGTAGGAGGAAAAGCCGGCACTGGCGGCATACACCAGCGTCACCGGAATGGCGAAGATCATGGCGTTGACCCAGGCGGTGTCTTCCACCGCCACCGTCACGCCGCCCAGCGCCGTGCCCAGGAACAGCCACGCCAGCAGGTACAACGTGGCGCCCCGGCGGCTGGAGATCAAACCTTGCATCGCTGCGGCGGCGCTTTAGTTGCGCACTTCCACGCCGCCCATGATGGCGACGCCGCGGATGACAAGGCGCGTGCTCGCATCCCTGTTCGGCATGGCTCTTTCGGTAAAGCCGCCAAGCAGCGGCGTGCCCTGCAGGCTCACGGCCCAGTCGTCCGGCACCAGGATCTCGATACCGCCGCACAGCGCGAATACGTTCAACACCGCTTCGCCCTGCATCGACGCGTGGCGCAAGTCCAGCTGGCAGCCGCCCATGATGGAGGTCACTTCGCCGCCGCGGAAATGGCTGGTGGTGACGCGGCGCTCCATGCCGCCCAGGATGGCCGTCACGTTGATCACGCTGTCGTCATCGGCCTGGCCATCGAGCTTACCCAGCTTGTCGAACATCTGCGGCGGCTTGCGGCCCTGCTGGGCCTTGAAGATGACCACCAGGCCCAGGCCGATCAGCACCAGCGGCGCCATGGTGCGCCAGCTGATATACAGCAGGCCCGTGCTCTTGAGGATAATCGCGGCGCCAAACGCAATCAGGATGCCGCCGATGGTCTTGCCGCCGTTGTCGCTGCTTTGCGCCAGCTTCAGCGCGCCGGCCAGTATCAGCAGCACCGGCCAGAACTGCAGCGTGTAGTCGAAGTCAAGGATGCCGAGGTTTTCAAGCAGGAACACGCAGCCAATGGCAATCACCGCCACGCCGATCAGGACCTGGCCGAGGCCGTGTTGTGGACGCTTATTTTCCATCGTAGTGCTCCTTGTTCGACTCGAAATAGTGGTGCAGCACGGGCTTCAGCACCAGTGTCACGCCCCACATGATCAGCAGCAGCGGCCAACTGTTGCCAAAGCTCAGGCCCCAGAGATGTTCAAACGAGCAGTAGAACCAGGCGCCGAAAAACACATAGGACAATCCGTCCAGCACCAGCTTGACGTTGGTCGGCGGCACCAGGTTGCTGATGCCGGCCACTACCATCAGCAGCGGCCAGTAGCGCCAGGCGGTGCCCCAGTGCAGCGCGCCCGACCGGTCCAGCAGGAAGGCCACACCGATGCCGGTGAGGATAATGCCCCAGCTTAGCTGTTTGCGCCAGTGCTGCTGATTGTCCTTGCCCATTGCCGCCTCCGTGTGTATGTGTGACCTCACAATAGCGGGCAAGCGCGGCAGGCGATACCGCAATTCGGCGAACGGCATGCCGGCATCGGTGAACGGCGCCGTTTTCAGCGAATGGCGCGGCGGAATCATAAGAAAAGGGTCCGGACCTTGCGGTGCGGACCCCTTGCAGGCAATGCAGCGAACTGTCAGATGCGGTCGCCGGTACTCATTTTCTGGTCGTACATCATCAAGCCCCAGCCTAGCTGGCGGCGGATCTCCTCCGGCGTTGGAGGAGGCTGCACTTCTTGCGAACGGCGTTCGAGATACTCGCGGACCACGTACTTCGATGGATGGTTTGCCTGCGTCATGATGGCCTCCGTATGTCTAGCTGCAATTCGGTCCGGCGTTGCCGTAACCGGCTCACTACTTTGGAATTGGTGCCGGTACTCGAGGCGGCCGGCTAACCTGCGGAGGAGCTTTTGCGCTGCGCTTTTCGCTGCGCCCTGCATCAATCACGCAAGTCCATCTTATTCCTCTGGCGGGCAAGGGACCGTACGTTAACGCACACTTTGCGCAGCGATTCCTTGAGACAGGTCAAAACCCTGTAGGACTAAGCCCTGTAAGGGCTAGTGCGAAATCTTACATGGCCTTTTCACAGCTTTTTTTGCAGGAATTCGAGGAAGCAGCTGATACGTTGCGAGAGCTGTGTGTTGCGGTAATAGACCGCGTGGATTTGCTGGCGGAAGCCGGTGGAATGCGCTTCAAGCAGCTTGACCAGGCGGCCTTCGGCGATGTCGGCGCGGGTCATGAAATCGGACAGGCAGACCATGCCTTGCCCGGCCAGCGCTAGCTGGCGCAAGGTCTCGCCGCTGGATGCCGCCAGCGCCGGCGTGATCTGCAGGCTGTTGCCGGCCGCGTGGCGCAAGGGCCAGAGGTTGCCAAGCTCATACTGCGCAAAGCCAAGCAGTTCGTGCTGCGCCAAGTCTTCCGGCGAGGCGGGCGTGCCGTGCCGCGCCAGATAGGCCGGACTGGCCAGCACATGCAGCGGGCTGGAACTGAGCGCGCGCGCGTGCAGCGTCGAATCGCTGAGGGCGCCGATGCGGATGGCGATGTCGGTGCGGTGCTCGATCAGGTCGGCAATCTGGTCGTTACTGGTGAGTTCCAGGCGGATTTCCGGATACAGGGCTCGGAACTCGGCCACGTGCGGCACCACGCAATGCAGCATGAAGGGCGAGGCGGCATCGACACACAGGCGTCCGGCCGGCCTCTGGCGGCGGATGCGGATGGTTTCCTCGGCCTCTTCCATGGCGGCCAGGATGGCGCGCGCCTGGGCCAGGAACAGCTGGCCTTCCTCGGTCAGCTCCATGCGCCGCGTAGTGCGCGTGAGCAAGGTGGTGGCCAGCTTTTCCTCCAGCCGCGACAGCGCACGGCTCACGCCCGAGGTGGTCTGGCCCAGGTGCACGGAGGCGGCGCTCAAGGTGCCGCTATCGATCACCGCCACGAAAATCTTCAGATCGTCCGAGTTGATATCCATGCCGGATTATAGACCGGGCACATTACATTGTTGAATTAACCCGGCAAAGCCGGCCGTTCGCCAACAGTTGCGGGGCGCACACGAAAAACCTGAAAAACTGACAACTTGCGGGGAGATTTGTTACCATCGCCGCTCGTCAGCTTTAACAGGAGAGAAAAATGCTGCATCAAAAGACGGCCCAGTTCATGGCCGCTGTAGTTGGTATGTTCGTCATCGCCACCGCCCAGGTTCACGCCCAGGACGCGGCCAAGGCACCCAAGCTTGCCAATGTGACCATTCTGGCCACTGGCGGCACCATCGCCGGCAGCGGCGCCACGTCCACCACCACGGTCGGCTATACGGCCGCCACGGTTGGCGTGCAGCAACTAATCAAGGCTGTGCCAGAGCTGGCCAAAGTGGCCAATGTCAACGGCGAACAGGTGTTCCAGATTGCCAGCGAAAGCATGACCAACGACCATTGGCTGACCCTGGCCAAGCGCGTCAACGCGCTGCTGGCCCAGAACAGCGTGGACGGCATCGTCATCACCCATGGCACCGACACGCTGGAGGAAACCGCCTACTTCCTGAACCTGGTGGTCAAAAGCCGCAAGCCGGTGGTACTGGTAGGCGCGATGCGCCCATCGACCGCACTGTCCGCCGACGGCCCGATCAACCTGTATAACGCCGTGCTGCTGGCCGCCGACCCGTCGGCCGCCAACAAGGGCGTGCTGGTGGCCATGGGCGACCAGATCCACAGCGCGCGCGACGTGAGCAAGACCAACACCTCCACCCCGGACGCATTCAAGACCGCCGAGCTGGGCATGCTGGGCTACATCCAGGGCAGCAAGCCGTTCTTCTACCGCGCCTCGACCCGCAAGCACACCGCCGACACCGAGTTCGACATCAGCAACCTGGCCGCCCTGCCGCAAGTGGACATCGTATACGGCTACGCCAATATGAACACCGTGGCGCTGGACGCATTCGTGGCCGCAGGCGCGAAAGGCATCATCCACGCAGGCACCGGCGACGGCAGCGTGGCCGCCAAGGTCAAACCAGGCCTGGTGGCAGCGCGCAAAAGCGGCGCCATCATCGTGCGCGCCAGCCGCGTCGGCCAGGGCATCCTGGCACGCAATGGCGAAGCCAATGACGACGAACTGGACTTCGTCGTATCGGACACGCTGAGCCCGCAGAAAGCGCGTATCCTGCTGATGCTGGCGCTGACCAAGACCAATAACACCAAAGAACTGCAGCGCATGTTCTACAATTACTAAGAGCGACTGTTTTTTACGACACAAGGCCTTCCTTGCGGAAGGCCTTTTTATTGATGAAACGCTTACCCACATTTATTCTCGCTTCCCTGCTGGCCATTCCGGCCTTGGCCGAGGATATCGTGTTCGCCGTTTCCACGGGTAGCGCCATGCCCATGACGGAATTCCGCGATGGTGCGCTGGTGGGCGGCCTTCTGAAGGACTTTGGCGACGCGCTCGCGCGCGAACTGAAAGCACAGCCGCGCTATCTCACCTTTCCCCGCAAACGGGTCGAATCGGCGTTAACCGGCGGGCAAGCTGATTTAGTCTGCGACCTGCGCCCGGAATGGCTGGACAGCAAAGAATGGCGCTGGACCGACACCGTATTTACCAACAATATGACGGTGGCCAGCAGGAAAGATACACCGCCGCTGCCGCATTTGAATGCGCTGGCCGGTATTCGGGTGGGTACGCTGCTGGGATACCGTTACCAGGAAACCGAAAGCGTGCTGGCAAAGAGTTTCCTGCGCGACGAGGCGTTGACCGACGATATCAATCTGAGCAAACTGCTGACGCACCGCTATGATTATATGCTGACCAATTCCCTTTATTTCGAATACCAGCGCAAAGTGCATGCGGAACGCCAGCGATTGAATCCGGTTTCATTTAAGATTACCTCCTTCGATACATACTGTGCATTGCCGCCGCAAGGCAGGTGGCCGGCGGATAAAGTAAACCGTGCTATCCAGGCCTTGAAGGGACGCGGCGAGATCCAGGCCATCATGGCGCACTACCGACCCGTAGCCAATTAGGCGTGCACGGATCGCAGAGCGCATTTCGCGCCCCACTCAAGCCAAAAATTAGCTTAATCACACCAAAACCGGGCATGATGGCGGCCCATCCATCCTTGCGTACAACAGGCTGCAGCACGCTTGCGCGCATTCCTTGACACCGGCGGCTCGGGTGATACCATGAGGCAACACCCCTCTTGAGTCCCCGCCATGCAAATTCACACCCAAACGGATTTCCATTCCCCTGTACGGCACCGCGCCTTATATACGCCGTGGACCGATGTATTACTGCTGGGTGGCGGCTCGGTAATCGCGTTGCTGATCTTTAAAATGCTGCGCCTGAGCGCGGAAAGCGTCGCGCAGCTGGCTATTGTCATGCTGGTCGTGGCCAATTTTGTCAATCATCCGCACTTCGCGTATTCCTATCAATTATTTTATGGGTCGTGGAAGGAAGTAAAGAACGGCGCCATGCCTGCCGATTTAACGCGCCGCTGGTGCCTCGCCGGCTTTATCGCTCCAATAGCATTGGCGCTGGGATTGATGCTTGGGGCATTACTCTGGCTGAATGGGCAGCCCCTGGTATTGGGCATCGGTTTAAATCTGATGGGATTGCTGGTCGGCTGGCATTATGCCAAGCAAGGGTTTGGCATGGCCATGATGGATGCGGCCTTCAAGAAACGGTACTGGCCGGCAGCCGCCCGCAAAGCCATGTTGATGAATGCGTACGCGTGCTGGGTTGCCACCTGGACCTTAGGTAACAGCACGCAGTTTGCCCGCGAATTATGGGGCGTATTCGGCCTGGTGGTTAATGTACCCGGCGTCATCGTTATTGCCGCATGCACGGTCGCTGCCGGCACAACCGCCTGGTGCGGCCTGGCCCTTTACCGCGCAATCAAACAATGGCACGAGCAGCAGTTCAACTGGAAACAAATGCCGCTGGCAGGATTGACCGGCTATTTCGTTACGCTGTATCTGTGGATGGGCCTGATCAGCCTGGATCCGGCTTTCGTGCTGACGGTCCCATTCTTCCATTCCCTGCAATACCTGACCGTTATCGGCCGCTATAAAGTCAATGAAGCAAAATCGGGCGGCTGGACCAGGGGACAGCTAGCCGGGTTTGCGCTGACCGGCGCCGTGCTGGGCGCCATCGGCTTCTGGCTGATGCCCGCTGCGCTGGACTATGCGCGCACCGGCAAGATCCCGGAAATCGGCAGCCCCGCGCTGGCGGTGGCCTGCTTCTGGATCTTCATCAACGTGCATCACTACCTGATCGACAACGTGCTGTGGCGCCAGGGCAACCCGAAAGTCAAGCAATACCTGTTCGACGCCTGAGGCGCCATGTGGATTCCACGCCACGCTGCACCGCAGCAAAGATGTGTAAATTTTATCACTATCGTAAAATAAGCCCGTCACATACATCTTCAGGATATACATGAGCAAGACAAGCGAGCAGACCTGGCGCCGGGTGCCCCCAAGGAGCCCGGCGCCGCCTTTGCTATCGGGAACCCAGCTGCGCGGCGCCGCCAGACGCCAGGTGGAAGGGTCCAGGCTGGCACGCTCACGGCGCAACAACACGGCGCTGGGACGCCGCGCCACGGATCAGGCCAGTTCGTATCAGCAACTGCGCGACCTCTCTGCTGCACTGCAAACAATACGCGAAGAGGAGCGCGCCCACTTGGCGCGCGAACTGCACGACGACCTGGGCCAGTTGCTGGCCACCCTGCGGATCGAATTCAACCAGTTGCAACTGTTGCAAATCGCCAATCCGGTAGCGGAACGCCAACTGCGCAGCATGGACGAGCTGCTGGTGCGGGCGGTTACCTCGCTGCGCCGCATTGCCACCGATCTGCGCCCGTCGGCGCTCGAGGAAGGCGGCCTCTACTTTGCACTGAAAGCCTTACGCAACGAATGGGTACGACGGCATGGCATCTCCTGCAAGCTCGATGTCAAGGAACATGAGCTGATCCTGGAAGACTGCTACAGCACCGCCGTGTTCCGCATCGTGCAGGAGTCGCTAACCAATATCGTGCGCCACGCGAACGCCACCCGCGTCTGGATTTCCGCACGCAAGCGCGGCGGCACCTTGCGCCTGAACATAGAAGACAACGGCAGCGGCATCGCGCCAGCCGATCTGCGCAAGCCGCGTTCCTTCGGCCTGCTCGGCATGCGGGAACGGGTATGGGCATTGAATGGCAAGATTGGAATCGGCAGGCTGTCCGACAGCGGGGGGGGCCATGGCACCCATATCGCGATCGAGCTGCCGCTGCCTCCCTCAGATCAGCCCCTATTGAGCGATATCAAGGCGGCGCCAACTACCCGCACCTGAGCCCGCGGCACATGATATCGTCCTTTTTTTGGCCTGTACCATCGTGTAAAGGTTACGTCATGGAACGTCGATGCAATACCTTGATGGAGGAGACGATACAGGTCGCCCTTTCCAAACTCACGCAGCATGATCACGATATCTGCGTGAAGATATTGGTCGCGGCGCAGGTGCCCGTGGAAACCATCTCCAGGCTGATCTTCCTGCCCCACCGCCGGCGCACCCGGGACCGCCGCCAGGACAGCGCCACGGCGACCATCATCAGCCGCGCCAGGGGCATACTCAATTGTTCCAACCTGCAGGACGCGGTGGACTACCTGCGGCTCAAACGCGTTCCCGAAGATTTGATGCAGCGCGCCTTGCACCACCCCGAGCACCGGGAGGCATGAGACGTTTCCTGTTGGAATAATTTATTCTCGCACTATTTCGCTTGGAAACTTTGATAAAAATCAATTCCAGGCTATGAAACGTCTTTGTTTCGCGATAACAAGAAGGATATGGCCTGCCCAGCTGGGTTCGAACCAGCGACCCTCAGCTTAGAAGGCTGATGCTCTATCCAACTGAGCTATGGGCAGTCAGGGTATTTTTTGCCGGCAGAAAAACTCTGCGGAAATGAAAAACGGGCTGTCTTTCGACAGCCCGTCTTAAAAGTTCTTGGTCGGAGTACAAGGATTCGAACCTTGGACCCCCTGGTCCCAAACCAGGTGCGCTACCGGGCTGCGCTACACTCCGATGAACGTATTATAGGTGCTAGGCCCCTATGGCGTCAATGCAGCGACGGAAAAGTTTCGTCTGCTCAAGACTTAAGCAGCCAGCTTAGCATCCACTTTGTCGGCAATACGGCGGGCGCAATTCTGGGCGGCGGCGGCGTCGCGCGCCTCCACCATCACCCGGATCAGCGGCTCGGTACCGGAAGCGCGGATCAGCACGCGGCCGCTGTCGCCCAGCTCGCGCTCGACGGCATCCTTCTCGGCCACCATGGCGGGGTTCTTTTGCCATTCGAAGCCGGCCGGCACGCGCACATTGATCAGCGTTTGCGGGAACAGCACCAGCTCGGCGGCGCACTGCTCCAGCGACTGGCCGCTACGCTTCAGCGCCGACAGCACTTGCAGCGCGGACACGATACCGTCGCCGGTGGTGTGCTTGTCCAGCGCCAGCAGGTGGCCGGAGCCCTCGCCGCCCAGCAGCCAGCCGCGCTCCTGCATCACTTCCAGCACGTAGCGGTCGCCCACCTTGGCGCGCGCGAACGGGATATTCTTTTGCTTGAACGCCACTTCCAGCGCCATATTGGTCATCAGCGTGCCGACCGCGCCGTCCACCTTGCCGGTGGCGCAGCGGTCCATCACCATCACGTACAGCAGCTCGTCGCCGTTGTACAGGCGGCCCTTGGCGTCGCACATGATGAGGCGGTCGGCGTCGCCATCCAGCGCAATGCCGAGGTCGGCGCCGTGCTCGACCACGGCGGCGGCCATGGCGGCCGGCGCCGTGGCGCCGTAGCCGTCGTTGATGTTATAGCCGGACGGCTTGTTGCCGATGGCAATTACTTCCGCGCCCAGCTCATGGAACACGTGCGGCGCGATGTTGTAGGCGGCGCCGTGGGCGCAATCGACCACGATTTTCAGGCCGCGCAAGTCCAGCGCGTTGGGGAAGGTGCTTTTGCAGAATTCGATATAGCGGCCCTGCGCGTCGTCCAGGCGCTTGGCGCGGCCCAGCTTGTCCGGCGCCACGCATTCCATGGGCAGGTCCAGCTGCGCTTCGATGTCCAGTTCCACCGCGTCGGGCAGCTTGGCGCCCTGGTCGGAGAAGAACTTGATGCCGTTGTCCTGGTAGGGGTTGTGCGAGGCCGAAATGACCACGCCGGCTTGCAGGCGCAGCGCGCGCGTCAGGTAGGCGATGGCCGGGGTCGGCATCGGCCCGGCCAGCATCACGTCCACGCCGGCGGCGGCGAAGCCCGCTTCCAGCGCCGCTTCCAGCATATAACCGGAGATGCGCGTGTCTTTGCCGATCAGCACAGTCGAACGCGCCGAGCCGCTCATGTTCTTGACCAGCACTTTGCCGGCCGCGTAGCCCAGGCGCATGACGAAATCCGGGGTGATCGGCGACACGCCCACCAGTCCGCGTACGCCATCGGTTCCAAAATATTTACGTGCCATGTCAGTTCTCTTTATCGTTAGTTTGCAGCTTGCCATACTTTCAGCGCATCGACGGTCTCTGCCACGTCGTGCACCCTGACTATCCTTGCGCCGTGCGCCACTGCCGCCAGCGCGCCGCCCAGGCTACCGGCCATGCGCTGCTCCACCGGCTTGCCCGTCACCGCCCCTATCATGGACTTGCGCGACATGCCAGCCAGCAGCGGCACGCCCAGCTCATCCACCAGCTGGCGGCCAGCCTTGACCAAAGCATAATTATGCTCGACTGTCTTACCAAAGCCAAACCCCGGATCGATCCAGATCCGGCGCCGCTCAATGCCGGCATCGGTCAAGGCGGCGATGCGTTCACGCAGGAAATCGGCCACCTCGCGCACCACGTCGCCATATTCGGGCGCTTGCTGCATGGTAGCCGGGTCACCGCGCATGTGCATAATACACAACGCGCAGTCGCTATCGCGCACGGCTGAGATCGCGCCCGGCGCCTGGAAGGCGTTGATGTCGTTGATCATGTCCACGCCGGCCAGCACGGCTTCGCGCATGACGGCCGGCTTGTAGGTGTCGACCGAGATGGCCTTGCCGCAGTCGCGCAGCGCATACACCACCGGCATCACGCGGCGCAGTTCATCTTCCAGCGGGACCGCCGGCGCGCCCGGGCGGGTCGATTCGCCGCCGATGTCGATGATGTCCACGCCCTGCTCTATCATTTCTTCGGCGTGGGCGATGGCGAACTCCAGCGAGGCGTGCTGGCCGCCGTCGGAAAAAGAGTCGGGGGTGACATTGAGGATGCCCATCACGAGGGCGCCCGCCGGGTGCAGCGGGAGGTTGAAACGGCCGAACGGTATTGTCTGTCTCATGGAAACAAATGGTGCTGAGTGAAAAAGAAAAAGTGGGATCGTGCCGCAGTGCAGCACGAGCCGAGCCCCGTAGCAAAAAGCAAAAAGGGCGAGGATTGCTCCTCACCCTTTCTGTCTGGCGCACAGCGTTTAAGCCGGTGCGGTGGCGCTGTTCGGCGTGGCGCCGGGGCCGTCGCCGCTAGGCTGCTTGCGCAGCGTGACGCCGGCCTTCGGCGGACGCGGCTCGATGCCGGCCATGATGTCGTTGATCTGGTCGGCGTCGATGGTTTCCCATTCCAGCAGCGACTTGGTCATCACTTCCACCTTGTCGCGGTTCTCTTCCAGCAGCTTGCGGGCCAGCGCGTATTGCGTGTCCAGGATGTTGCGGATTTCCGCATCCACCTTCTGCTGCGTCGCTTCCGAGATGGTCTTGTTGGTGCCGCCCATGAAGCCTTCGTTCTGGCTGTCCTCGTACACCATGACGCCCAGCGCGTCGGACATGCCGAAGCGGGTCACCATCGAACGGGCCAGCTTGGTGGCGCGCGAGAAGTCGTTGGAGGCGCCAGTGGACATCTGGCCGACGAAGATTTCCTCGGCGATACGGCCGCCGAACAGGATGGAAATCTCTTCCAGCATCTTGTCTTTGTAGCCGGAGATGTTGTCGTGCTCAGGCAGCTGCCAGGTCAGGCCCAGGGCCCAGCCGCGCGGCATGATGGTCACTTTGTGCACCGGATCGGCCTTCGGCAGCAGCTTGGCGACAACGGCGTGGCCGCTCTCGTGGTAGGCCGTGTTGCGGCGCTCTTCCTCGCGGATCACCATGGACTTGCGTTCCGGGCCCATGAAGATCTTGTCCTTCGCGTCCTCGAAGTCCTGCATGTCGACCAGACGCTTGTTGCGGCGCGCGGCGAACAGGGCGGCTTCGTTGACCAGGTTGGCCAGGTCGGCGCCCGAGAAACCGGGAGTGCCGCGGGCCAGGATGTCGGCTTTCACGTCGGTACCGATCGGCACTTTGCGCATGTGCACGTTCAGGATTTGCTCGCGGCCGCGGATGTCCGGCAGGCCGACCGATACCTGGCGGTCGAAACGGCCAGGACGCAGCAGCGCCTTGTCCAGCACGTCGGCGCGGTTGGTGGCGGCGATGACGATCACGCCGGACGAGGCTTCGAAGCCGTCCATTTCCACCAGCAGCTGGTTCAGCGTCTGCTCGCGCTCATCGTTGCCGCCGCCCATGCCGGCGCCGCGATGGCGGCCGACAGCGTCGATCTCGTCGATGAAGATGATGCAAGGCGAATGCTTCTTGGCGTTCTCGAACATGTCGCGCACGCGGCTTGCGCCAACGCCGACGAACATTTCCACGAAATCCGAACCGGAAATCGAGAAGAACGGCACCTTGGCTTCACCCGCGATGGCGCGTGCCAGCAGCGTTTTACCGGTACCGGGAGGACCGACCATCAGCACGCCGCGCGGAATGCGGCCGCCCAGTTTCTGGAATTTGGTGGGGTCTTTCAGGAAGTCGACGATTTCGGTCACTTCCTCTTTGGCTTCGTCGCAGCCGGCCACGTCGCCGAACGTGACGGTGTTGTTGGTCTCATCCAGCATGCGCGCCTTCGACTTACCGAAGGAGAACGCGCCGCCCTT
This sequence comes from Massilia sp. Root351, assembly GCF_001425045.1. Lineage (GTDB taxonomy): Bacteria > Pseudomonadota > Gammaproteobacteria > Burkholderiales > Burkholderiaceae_D > Rugamonas. Next base: position 188,881 of record NZ_LMDJ01000012.1, read on the forward strand.
GCCGCCGCCCTGCATCTGGCGCATGAAGAAGATCCACACGCCGATCAGCAGCAGCATCGGGAACCACGACACGAACACCTGCTGCAGGAACGAAGGCTCCTCGGGCGGCTTCACGTCAAAGCGGACGTTGTTATCGCGCAGGTCGCCGATCAGGCCACGGTCCAGGTAAGTGGAGGTGGTCCGAACCTTGCTGCCGTCGTCCTTGGTGGCAGTGATGGTATTGCCTTCAATCACCACATCCTTGATGTGCCGGGCTTTGACTTCATCCAGCAAATCGGAATAAGCGATCGTCTTCGAACCAGCGGCCGTGCCATGATTCTCGAATTGCTTAAACAGCATGAATAATAGCAGGGCAACGACGACCCAAATGGCTGATTTGGAAAACATGTTATTCACGAAAACTCCTTGGATGCGGGACGCATCTTTGACCGATAGCTAGAAATCCGATTTTACTCGCAATACCGCTGCCCGTGCCATAAACCTGCCCCGTACGGTGCACAAATCCGGCGCGCACCTGCCGCGAGGAAGCGCAAATCCGCTCCTCACCGCAGGATTTGCGGCCGGCATGGCAAATATCAAGGCCTTTACACTATGGGATTGGACTTATTTTCCACAGGATTCTTCAATCCGCGCCCCAGCAGGAAGATCTCGGACGATTTGTCGCGGCTGGCCTTGGGTTTTTTCTGCGTCACGGTCTTGAATTCGGCCCGGAATTTCTCGTACACCGAGTTGAAACCCATGTCTTTAAAGCATTTGACCAGCAGCGCGCCGCCCGGTTTCAGGTGCAATTGCGAAAATTCGATGGCCAGGTCGATCAGGTCTTCCATGCGCGCCGCGTCCGCCGAGGAAATCCCCGACAGATTGGGGGCCATGTCGGACAGCACCAGGTCGCATTTGCGTCCCTGCAACAGCTCGCCGAGCTGCTCCAGCGTTTCGATTTCACGGAAATCGCCTTGTATAAAATGCACGTCAGCGATCGGCTCCATCGGCAGCATGTCGAGGCCTATCATGGTGCCGTTGATGCCGCCGCCCTCCTTGCCGGCCAGCTTGCGCCGCACGTACTGGCCCCAGCTGCCGGGGGTGCAGCCCAAGTCGACAATCACCTGCCCTGGTTTGACCAGGTGTTCATCTTCATCGATCTCCTTGAGCTTGTAAGCGGCCCGCGCGCGGTAGCCATCTTTCTGCGCCGCTTTCACGTAAGGATCGTTAATATGGTCGTGCAACCAGTTTTTGTTTAATTTCTTCTTTGCCATTCGCGTAGAATACTGCCTTTAGAGAACTACCGAAAAAAATATTATGATCAAACTCACACCCGTTGAACGCGCTGCCCTGCGCGCCGAGGCCCATGGCCTGAAACCTGTCGTCATGATAGGCGAAGCGGGCTTGACGCCTGCCGTCATCAAGGAAATCGAACTGGGCCTCGACGCCCACGGCCTGATCAAGGTGCGCGTGTTCGGCGACGACCGCGAAGCCCGCGCCGGCATGTACGACACCATCTGCGCGCAGCTGGAGGCGGCGCCGGTGCAGCACATCGGCAAACTGCTGGTCCTGTACCGCCCGAAAAAGGAAGTGGAAAAGGAACGCAGCGCCAAGACCGGCAAAGGCATGCGCATGGTCACCATCGTGAAACCTAGCGCCAGCGGCACCAAAAAGCCGTCGGTCAACAAGGTTTTGCTGAAGGGGAATGAGCGTGTGACCGAGGGTGGCACCATCAAGCGTGCCAAGGTGCGCCAGAAGAGCACCAAAAAATCGTCGCTGGCCTAACCGAAACCGGGGTATGCCCCGGTTTTTTTACGTCTGCTTCAACACCAGCCAGCCGGCCAGCAGGCTCTGGATCAGGTAAATACCGCTGGAAACACCGTGCAGCATGCCGAAACGGCCTTTCGCGGCCGACTCCATCACGCCCGACGGGCCCGCCGCGGCGCGCAGTTCCGCCATCATCGGCTGCAGGCCGAAGTGGCTGACCACGGTGCACATCACCATCAGCACGATAATCGCCAGCACCGTGCGGCGGCGCTGGCCGTCCCAGCCCGGCGTGGCGCGCCACAACAGCAGCAGCATGGCCAGGCCGCAGCCCAGCGACAGCAGCGCCATCGCATGGAACATGCTGCCGGCGATGGTGCCCGCCAGCACGCGGTCGCCCAGGGTGGCAAACAAGGTCGGCGCCACCAGGTAGCCCACCGCCCACAGGCAGCCGGCCCACAGCACCGCCACCAGCAGGCGCACCTTCGGCAAGAAACCGGCCATGGACGGCGTCATCAGATGTAACGCACTTCCAGGATTTCGTATTCGCGCGGACCGGATGGCGCCTGCACTTCCACCACGTCGCCGGCCGACTTGCCGATCAGCGCGCGGGCGATCGGCGAGGTCACCGACACCTTGCTCAGTTTCAGGTCCGCCTCATCCAGGCCGACGATCTGGTAGGTCACTTTCTGGCCCGACTCGAGGTCTTCCAGGTCCACCGTGGAGGCGAACACCACGCGGCCTTCCGCGTCCAGCTGGGTTGGATCGATGATTTGCGCTGCGCTCAGCTTGCCTTCCAGTTCCGCGATGCGGCCTTCCACAAAGGCCTGGCGCTCTTTGGCGGCATCGTACTCGGCGTTTTCCGACAGGTCGCCATGCGAACGCGCTTCGGCGATCGCGTCGATCACGATGCGGCGCTCCTTGGTCTTCAACTGGTGCAGCTCCTCCTTCAGGAGTTCTGCGCCGAATTTGGTCAATGGAACTGAAGTCATAATTGTCTCTCTAGGTTACGAAAAGCACAGAGCCCGCGCCATGCTTCGGCGCGGGCTCTGTGTCAGCGATCTGGATTGCGTATCGCTTAAAGGAGCTTAGTGTAAGGTTTTATGCAGACCTTGTAAATCGTACACACGCAACTCGTCCAAATGACGGATACCGGCCACCGCCGCTTCAGCGCCGGCAATGGTGGTGTAGGTCGTCACGCGCGCCGCCAGCGAGGAGGTACGGATGGCGCGCGAGTCCGTGATGGCGCTGCGCTTCTCTTCCACCGTGTTGATGACCAGCTTGATCTCGTGGTTCTTGATCATGTCGACCACGTGCGGACGGCCTTCGGCCACCTTGTTCACTGCCGTGACCGGCACACCGGCCGCCGCGATCACCGCCGCGGTGCCCTTGGTGGCCACCAGCGTGAAGCCCATGTCGACCAGGTCCTTCGCCACTTTCACGGCGCGCGGCTTGTCCGAGGCCTTCACCGACAGGAACACCTTGCCCGACTTCGGCAGGTTCACGCCGGCGCCCAGCTGCGATTTCACGAACGCTTCGCCGAAGGTCATGCCCACGCCCATTACTTCGCCGGTCGATTTCATCTCAGGGCCGAGGATGGTGTCCACGCCGGGGAATTTGACGAACGGGAACACGGCTTCCTTGACGCTGTAGTAAGGCGGCACCACTTCCTTGGTGATGCCCTGCGATTCCAGGCTCTGGCCGACCATGCAGCGCGCGGCGATCTTGGCCAGCTGCAAGCCGGTCGCTTTCGACACGTAGGGCACGGTGCGCGAGGCGCGCGGATTCACTTCCAGCACGAACACCACATCCTGGCCGTCTTGTTTTTGGATCGCGAATTGCACGTTCATCAGGCCGACCACATTCAGGCCCTTGGCCATCAGCGAGGTCTGGCGCTTCAGTTCGTCAATGGTTTCCTGCGACAGCGAGTAAGGTGGCAGCGAGCAGGCCGAGTCGCCCGAGTGCACGCCGGCTTGTTCGATGTGCTCCATCACGCCGCCGATAAAGGTGGTGGTACCGTCGGAGATGCAGTCGACGTCGCACTCGATGGCGTCGTTCAGGAAGCGGTCCAGCAGCACCGGCGAATCGTTCGATACTTTCACCGCTTCACGCATGTAGCGCTCCAGGTCGCGCTGCTCGTGCACGATTTCCATCGCGCGGCCGCCCAGCACGTAGGATGGACGCACCACCAGCGGGTAGCCGATTTCCTGCGCCAGGGTCAGCGCCTCGGCTTCGGTGCGCGCGGTGCGGTTAGGCGGCTGGCGCAGGCCCAGGTCCTGCAGCAGCTTCTGGAAACGCTCGCGGTCTTCGGCGGCGTCGATCATGTCCGGCGAGGTGCCGATGATGGGTACGCCGTTCGCTTCCAGGTCCAGCGCCAGTTTCAGCGGGGTCTGGCCGCCGTACTGCACGATCACGCCCACCGGTTTTTCCAGCGCCACGATTTCCAGCACGTCTTCCAGGGTCAGCGATTCGAAGTACAGGCGGTCCGAGGTGTCGTAGTCGGTCGACACGGTTTCCGGATTGCAGTTGACCATGATGGTCTCGTAGCCGTCCTCGCGCATCGCCAGCGCCGCGTGCACGCAGCAGTAGTCGAATTCGATACCCTGGCCGATACGGTTCGGGCCACCGCCCAGCACCATGATCTTCTTCTTGTCCGACGGGTTGGACTCGCACTCCTCGTCATAGGTCGAGTACATGTAGGCGGTGTCGGTCGAGAACTCGGCCGCGCAGGTGTCCACGCGCTTGTACACCGGACGGATGTTCAGCTCGTGGCGCTTGTTGCGCACGGCCGTGTCGGTGGTCTGCAGCAGGAAGCCCAGGCGGCGGTCCGAGAAGCCCTTCTGTTTCAGCTTGTACAGCACCGTCTTGTCGAGGTTGTCCAGCTTCTGCGTGTCCAGCCACAGTTCCAGGTCCACGATTTCCTTGATCTGGATCAGGAACCATGGATCGATCTTGGTCAGGTTGTGCACTTCTTCCAGCGTGAAGCCCTGGGCGAAAGCGTCGCCCACGTACCAGATGCGCTCGGGACCGGGCTCGCCCAGCTCTTCCTCGATCTTCTCGCGGTCGCGGGTTTTTTCGTTCATGCCGTCCACGCCCACTTCCAGGCCGCGCAGGGCTTTCTGGAACGATTCCTGGAAGTTGCGGCCGATGGCCATCACTTCACCGACGGATTTCATCTGGGTGGTCAGGTGGTGGTCGGCGGTCGGGAACTTCTCGAACGTGAAGCGCGGCACCTTGGTGACCACGTAGTCGATCGACGGCTCGAACGAGGCCGGGGTGGCGCCGCCGGTGATCTCGTTGCGCAGCTCGTCGAGCGTGAAGCCGACGGCCAGCTTGGCCGCCACCTTGGCGATCGGGAAACCGGTCGCCTTGGAAGCCAGCGCCGACGAACGCGACACGCGCGGGTTCATCTCGATGACGATCATGCGGCCGTCTTTCGGATTGATCGAGAACTGCACGTTGGAGCCGCCGGTGTCCACGCCGATCTCGCGCAGCACTGCCAGCGAGGCGTTGCGCATGATCTGGTATTCCTTGTCGGTCAGCGTCTGCGCAGGGGCGACGGTGATGGAGTCGCCGGTGTGCACGCCCATCGGGTCCAGGTTTTCGATCGAGCAGATGATGATGCAGTTGTCCGCCTTGTCGCGCACCACTTCCATCTCGTACTCTTTCCAGCCCAGCAGCGATTCTTCAATCAGCAGCTCGTTGGTCGGCGAGGCTTCCAGGCCGCGCTTGCAGATCGCTTCGAATTCTTCTTCGTTGTAGGCGATGCCGCCGCCGCTGCCGCCCATGGTGAACGATGGACGGATGATGGTCGGGAAGCCGACTTGCTTCTGCACCGCCCACGATTCTTCCAGCGAGTGCGCCACGCCGGAACGGGCCGAGCCCAGGCCGATCTTGGTCATCGCGTCCTTGAACTTGGAGCGGTCCTCAGCCTTGTCGATGGCTTCCGGGGTAGCGCCGATCAGCTCGACCTTGTACTTGTCCAGCACGCCGTGCCGGTGCAGGTCCAGCGCGCAGTTCAGCGCGGTCTGGCCGCCCATGGTCGGCAGGATCGCGTCCGGCTTTTCCTTGGCGATGATCTTCTCGACGACTTGCCAGGTGATCGGCTCGATGTAGGTCACATCGGCCATTTCAGGATCGGTCATGATGGTGGCCGGATTGCTGTTCACCAGGATGACCTTGTAGCCTTCCTCGCGCAGCGCCTTGCAGGCCTGGGCGCCGGAATAGTCGAACTCGCAGGCCTGGCCGATGATGATGGGGCCGGCGCCGATGATCAGAATACTTTTAATGTCTGTACGTTTTGGCATCTTATTATTTCTCCACCGCTGCCATCATGGTGATGAAGCGGTCAAACAGGTAGGCGACGTCGGTAGGACCAGGCGATGCTTCAGGGTGTCCCTGGAAGCAGAAGGCCGGGGTGTCGGTGCGGGCGAAACCCTGCAGCGAACCGTCGAACAGCGATTTGTGGGTAACGCGGCAGTTGGCCGGCAGCGTGTCCGCATCGACCGCGAAGCCGTGGTTCTGCGACGTGATCAGCACCTGCCTGCTGTCCAGGTCCTGAACCGGGTGGTTGGCGCCGTGGTGGCCGAACTTCATCTTCAGCGTCTTGGCGCCGGAGGCCAGCGCCATGATCTGGTGGCCCAGACAGATGCCGAACACCGGCAGCTTTTTGTCCATGAAGACTCTGGTGGCGGCGATCGCGTAATCGCATGGTTCAGGGTCGCCGGGACCGTTCGACAGGAACACGCCGTCCGGGTTCATGGCCAGCACCTCTTCGGCGCTGGTCTGGGCCGGCACCACGGTCACTTTGCAGCCGCGCGAAGTCAGCATGCGCAGGATGTTGCGCTTGACGCCGAAGTCGTAGGCGACCACGTGGAATTTCGGATCGTCCAGCTTGGCGTAACCTTCGCCCAGGGCCCACTCGGCCTCGGTCCACTCGTAGGTGGCCTGCACCGACACCACCTTGGCCAGGTCCATGCCGGACAGGCCGGGGAAGGAGCGCGCCAGTTCCAGCGCCTGCTCGACCGACGGTTCCTTGCCTTGCGTGCCGGTCAGGATGGCGCCGCCCTGCGCGCCTTTTTCGCGCAGGATGCGGGTCAGCTTGCGCGTGTCGATGCCGGCGATGGCGACGATGTTCTCGGCCTTCAGGTAGTCGGACAGGGATTGGGTGGAGCGGAAATTCGAGGCCAGCAGCGGCAGGTCGCGGATGATGAGGCCGGCGGCGTGGACTTTGGTGGATTCGACGTCTTCAGGATTGACGCCGGTGTTGCCGATATGGGGATACGTCAGGGTGACGATCTGGCGGCAGTAGCTGGGGTCGGTCAGGATTTCCTGGTAACCGGTCATGGAAGTGTTGAAAACAACTTCGCCTGTCGTGTGGCCGACGGCACCGATGGAAAAACCTTTGAAAATGGTTCCGTCAGCAAGAGCCAGAATGGCTGGGACGGCGGGGCCAGAAAAAAATGGCGGCAAGGGCAACTCCTGATAAAGTTACCGTAGCTGCGCCACGTCAGACGACCAACAGATTCCCTGGCTGTGCGCCCGGGTTGCAAGTCAGATTGATGATGGATGAGTGGTAGTCGCTACGGTAGATGTGAGATTGGCTAAACCTTTGAATTATAACCTAAAGAGGCCCATTCCACAATGCCGTCAGGAAGTTCTCCACCAGCTTCCCGCCGTCCGCAGGGCCAGCGGCGGCAATCCTTGCGCCAGGTCCAAACGCTGCCGCACCATCCGGCTAGACTGGGCCGATGCCCATCATCGCCCTGCCCCTGCCTCGCGAAACCTACGACGCGCCCTGGAAAGGCGCACTGGCCGCGTATTTCCAGGAGTTTATGGCGTTTTATTTCCCGGACATGGGTAACGCCATCGACTGGCTGCGCCCGCCTGTGTTCCTGGACAAGGAGCTCCCCCAGGTCACGCGCGACGCCGCGCTCGGCACGCGGCTGGCGGACCATCTGGTGCAGATCCATACCGGGGACGGCAACAAGCAATGGATGCTGATCCATATCGAAGTGCAGGCGCAGCAAGACTGCACCCTGCCAGAACGCATGTATGTCTACCAATACCGCATTTACGACCGCTTCCGGCACCCGGTAGCCTGCCTGGTCGTGCTGGCCGATCGCGCCCGCCGCTGGCGGCCGTCCAGTTTCAGTTACCGGTGGCACGGCTGCGGTGCGCGGGTGGACTTCCGTTGCGTCAAGCTGCGGGACTACGCGCGCCGGGTCGAGCAACTGCAGACCCAAGACAATGCCTTCGCCCTGCTCACCGCAGCCCACCTGCTTACCCAGCAGACCCGCGGCCAGCCGCAGCAGCGCCACGCCGCCAAATGGAAGCTCGCACGCTTGCTGTTCGCGCGTGACTGGGACCGTCAGCGTGTCATAAACTTATTTCATGTCATAGACTGGATCATGCGTCTTCCCAAGGAGCTTGAAGACCAACTGTGGCAGGACATCATCGATTTGGAAGGGAGAAAAGCCATGGATACTTACGTCCCGCGCGGCGCAAGAATTGCGATGATGCGCGAATTGAACGAAGCGCGCGAGAAAGCACAGAGAGAGGGCTGGCTGGAAGGACAGCAGAAAGGCTGGCAGGAGGGCAAGCTGAAGGGCTGGGAGGAAGGACAGGCCCAAGGCCGGCAGCAAGGGCTGTTTGATGGCCTGCTTGAGGGCCGTCAGGAGGGTCGCCTGGAGGGTCGTCAGGAGGGTCGTCAGGAGGGCCGTCAGGAGGGCCGTCAGGAAGGACTGGCCGACGGGTTACGGCTCGGCCAGGCAGCGCTGCTTGCCAGGCTGCTGGCAAAGCGCTTCGGCACACTACCGGAGGACGTCAGCGCGCGGATCCGCGCGGCCAGCCTCGATGAGCTGCAGGCATGGGCCGAGGCCGCACTGGACGCCGGTACGCTTGACGAGGTGCTGCCTCGCCACTGAGAGCGGGCCTGCGCAGGCCCTGCCTGGCCGCACTGAATTACCCCAGCGCGGCGATGCCCACTTTCGCGACTTGCGCGTCTTCATTCGATTTGACGCCGGATACGCCCACCGCGCCCACCACGTGACCGTCGACGATCACCGGCACGCCGCCTTCCAGCATGCCTTCCATCTCCGGCGCGCTCAGGAACGATACGCGGCCGTTGTTGATCATCTCTTCATACACGCGCGACTCGCGGCGCCCCAGCGCGGCCACGCGCGCCTTCCTCGGGGCGATGTGCGACGAGATCGGCGCAGCGCCGTCCAGGCGCTGGAACCACAGCGCATGGCCGCCGTCGTCCACGATGGAGATCGATACTGCCCACTTGTTGGCCACAGCCTCGGCTTCGGCGGCAGCGGCGATCTTCTTCACGTCTTCGAGGGTCAGTACTGGTTTGGTTTGCATGGGACTTCCTGATTAAGAATATTGAAATAACAACTTACTGCTCGCGCATGGCTTTCAGCTTTTGCTTCAGCTGCGCCATGATGGCATTGGTGGCGCGCTCCCCGGCCTGGATGGCCTTGTTGCGGTTGCCGAAATCGTTGCCCGCCATGCGCCCCAGCGGCGGCTGGATCACGATGTCGGCGTCCTTCAGCTCGTACTGGTTGATGCGCTGCCCCATGATGCTAAAGGTCTGCAGGATGACTTCCAGCGAGCTGATCGCCGCCTGGGAATCGGTCTGGGTCGAAATATTGACGGCAATGATGAAGTCTGCGCCCATTTCGCGCGCGAAGCGCACCGGCACCGGCGCCACCAGGCCGCCGTCCACATAGGTGCGGCTGCCGATCACCACCGGCTGGAACACGCCCGGCACCGACGAGCTGGCGCGCACCGCCATGCCGGTATTACCGCGCTGGAACAGGATCGGCTGGCCGTTTTTCAGGTCGGCCGCCACCGCGCCGAAGGGAATCTTGAGTTTTTCGATCGGGCGGTTGTGCACCGCCTTGTTGACGTAGGCTTGCAGCGCCTCGCCCTTGAGCACGCCGGATGACTTGCCAAACAGCGGCATGGCCCAGTCCGAAATGGCGGCCTCGTCCATTTCGTAGGCCATTTTCTGCAGGTTGGCGCCCGAATTTCCGGCCGCGTACAGCGCGCCCACCACGCTGCCGGCGCTGGTGCCCACCACCACGTCCGGCACGATGCCCTGTGCCTCGAGCGCCTTGATCACGCCGATATGGGCGAAACCGCGCGCGGCGCCGCCGCCCAGGGCCAGGCCGATCTTGATCTTGCGCTGAGGCGGTGCGGCCGCGGCGGCAACCGCCGGGGGCGCCAGCGGATTGACGGGCGTCACGGCCGGCGCCACCACGGTGGCGGCCGGCGAGGCAGGCACCACCGGCGGCGCGACCGGAGTGGAAGCGCATCCGGCCAGCGCGGCGGCAGCCAGGACGGAAGCGAGTAAGCGTTTCAAGGACATGTATCGGCTATCTGCACAGTTAAAGCGGGGCAGATTGTAACGCAAGCCGGCCCAGGCGCCCAAAACGCGGGCCGGATTGCGGCTTACACCTTGGGCAGGCAGACCGTGAAACTGCTGCCCTTGCCCGCCTCGGACTTGATCGACAGGCTGCCGCCGTGGCGCAGCAGCACGTGCTTGACGATGGCCAGGCCCAGCCCGGTACCCTGGGTCTCCCGCGAGCGGCTCTTGTCGACCCGGTAGAAACGCTCGGTCAGCCGCGAGATATGCTCGGGGCTGATGCCGATGCCGGTATCTTCCACCACGAACTTGACACCCTTGCCGCTGTCGCTCCAGCTCAGCCGGATGCTGCCGCCGGCCGGGGTATAGCGCACCGCGTTCGACGCCAGGTTGCCGAAGGCGCTGTGCAACTCGTCATAATTGCCCTGCACCGCCACATCCTCCATCTCCACCGAGATCTCGTGCTTGCCCGCCGACAGCGCGCGCGCATCGCGCAACACCTGTTCCAGCAGCGCGCGGGTATCGATCTTCTCCGGCCGCATCGGATGGTCCACCGATTCCAGGCGCGACAAGGTCAGCATGTCCTCGATCAGGTGCTGCATGCGATGCCCCTGCTCCGTCATCAGCTTCAGGTGCGCCATGCGGGTGGCCGTATCCAGGTCCTCGGAGGCGGCGATTTCCAGGAAACCGACAATCACCGTCAGCGGCGTGCGCAGCTCGTGCGAAGCGTTGGCGATGAAGTCGCGCCGCATCATTTCGGTGCGCTCGGTTTCCGTCACGTCGTGCGTAACCAGGATCTGGCGCCGGTTTTCGAACGGAATGATGTGCACGATCAGCTTGCGCTCGCGGAAAGTCAAGGTCAGCGGCTGGTCGTAGCGTCCCAGGATGATGTAATCCATGAATTCGGGGCTGCGGATCAGGTTGGTTACCCGCATGCCCTTGTCGCGTTCGTTGCGCAAGCCCAGGTGGGCTTCGGCGGCCGGATTGCACCATTCCAGGAACAGCACGTCGTCCATGATGACCACGCCGTCCGGCAGCAGATGCATGGCCTGGCGGAAGCGCGCCAGCCATTCGGTCAGCTCGGCCTGGTTTTTCTCGTCGTCGCGGCGCAGCCGGTACAGGCGCGAGAAAATGCCGGTCCAGGCGCCCCAGCCGTCGGGCAGCTTGGCGCTTTGCGGATCGTCCAGCCAGTCGCTCAGCTGGTACAGGTAATTCAGCTGCGCGAACACCATCACCGACATCGTGATGAAGGCCACGGTCAGCGCCGTCATGGCGCCGAACAGCCACCACAAAATGCCGACGCCCGCCAGGATCAAGCCCATGCGCAGCGCCGCCGGCACCCAGAACACCAGTTTTGGATTCATAGCGCTATTTTTCGGACAACATGTAGCCGACGCTGCGCACCGTCTTGATCAGGTGCTCGGCCTCCTTCAGCGCCTTGCGCAGGCGCAGCACGTGCACGTCCACCGTGCGCTCCTCGATCACCACGTGGTCGCCCCACACCTTGTCGAGCAGCTGGCTGCGCGAGAACACCCGTTCCGGGTGCGCCATGAAAAACTTCAGCAGCTTGTATTCGGCGTGGCCGATATCGATCTTCTGCTCGTTCATCAGCACCGTGCAGCTGACCGGGTCCAAGGTCACGCCGCCCACGTTCATCGCCGCCTGCGCGTGCTCCGGGCTCTTGCGCCGCAACAGGGCCTTGGCGCGCGCCAGCAGCTCGCGCGGCGAGAACGGCTTGGTGATGTAGTCGTCGGCGCCGCTGTTCAGGCCGGCCAGCTTGTCCTCTTCCATGCTCTTGGCGGTGAGCATGATGATGGGGATGTCCTGGAACTGGCGGTCGGAGCGGATGCGCGACAGCAGGCGCAGGCCGGTCTGGTCGGGCAGCATCCAGTCCAGCAGCAACAGCTGCGGGGTGCGCTTGGTGATGAATTCCCAGGCTTCGCCCACGGTCGAGACGGCGCACACATTCCAGCCTGCGTCGCGCAGCGAAAACGTCACCAGTTCGACGATCGCAGGCTCGTCCTCCACTATCAGTACAGTCGTTTTATCAGATGCCATGGTACCGCTTTACTTTATTCTGGGAGATCGTCCGGCAGGGGAACGGTCTTGGTATGGCGGATGTCCTTGCCTTCCACCACGTAAATCACGTACTCGGCGATGTTCTTCGCGTGGTCGCCGATGCGCTCGATTGCCTTGGCCACCCACAGGGTGTCCAGCGCGGCGGAGATTGTACGCGGATCTTCCATCATGAAGGTGATCAGATTGCGCATGATGGAACGGAACTCGTGGTCGATCACGGCATCCTGCGCGATCAGCTGCAGCGCCTGCTTGCCGTCGTTGCGGGCGAACGCGTCCAGCGCGTCGTGCAGCATGTCGCTGGTGGCGTTGGCGATGCTGCGCACCATTTCATAGTGGCTCACCGTCACGGCGCCGCGGCTGTGCAGGCTTTTCGCGGTGCGCGCGATCTTGGTCGCTTCGTCGCCGATGCGCTCCAGGTCGGTAATCACCTTGATGGTGGCCATCACGGTGCGCAGGTCGTTGGCGGTCGGCTGGCGGCGCACGATCAGGTGGCTGCAGGCGTCATCCAGCTGCACTTCCAGCTGGTTCACGGTATCGTCTTCGCGCATCACGCGCTCGGCGCGTTCCAGGTTGCCGATGCGGAAGCAGGTCATGGCGTCGAGGAATTGGGTCTCGACGATGCCGCCCATCAGCAGCACCTTGGAGCGGATCGCTTCCAGTTCCTCGTCATATTTCTTGGATGAATGTTCGCCCATCATGGTGGTTCTCTCCGTACTCTTGTTATGTGCCGAGGCTTAGCCGAAGCGGCCGGTGATGTAATCCTGCGTTTCCTTGCGGGCAGGGTTCATGAAGATCTGGTCGGTTTCGCCGAACTCCACCAGTTCGCCCAGGTACATATAGGCGGTGTAGTCGGAGCAGCGCGCCGCCTGCTGCATGTTGTGGGTGACGATGGCGATGGTGTAGTCCTGCTTCAGTTCGCTGATCAGTTCTTCCACTTTCGAAGTCGAGATCGGGTCCAGCGCCGAGGTCGGTTCGTCGAGCAGCAGCACGTCGGGCTTGACCGCCACGCCGCGCGCGATGCACAGGCGCTGCTGCTGGCCGCCGGACAGCGACAGGCCGCTCTTGCTCAGCTTGTCCTTCACCTCGCCCCACAGCGCGGCCTTCTTCAGCGCCCATTCCACGCGCTCGTCCATCTCGCCTTTCGACAGGTCTTCATACAGGCGCACGCCGAAAGCGATGTTGTCGTAGATCGACATCGGGAACGGGGTCGGCTTCTGGAACACCATGCCGACCTTGGCGCGCAGCATGTTGACGTCCTGGCCCGGCTCGAGGATGTTGCGGCCGCGGTACATGATGGAGCCTTCGGCGCGCTGGCCCGGATACAGGTCGTACATGCGGTTCAGCGTGCGCAGCAGGGTCGACTTGCCGCAGCCGGACGGGCCGATGAAGGCCGTCACCTGCTTCTCGTGCACGTCCAGGTTGACGTTGTGCAGGCTCTGCGTCTTGCCATAGAAGAAGTTCAGGCCCGAGATTTCGATGGTCTTGCGCTTGGCGGCGTTCGCTGCTTTGGTGTCGTTGCTCATTTGCGTATTCATCTGTATGTATGTTTGATTAGTTCGGGGCTTTTTGGCTGAACACGGTGCGCGACAGGATGTTCAGGCCCAGCACGCTGAAGGTCACCAGCAGGGCGCCGCCCCAAGCCAGCGAGCGCCAGTTGTCGTACGGGCTCATGGCGAACTGGTAAATCACCACCGGCAGGTTGGCCACCGGCGCGTTCATGTCGGCGCTGAAGAACTGGTTGTTGAGCGCGGTAAACAGCAGCGGCGCGGTTTCGCCGGAGATGCGCGCCACGGCCAGCAGCACGCCGGTCACCACGCCGGCCTTGACCGCGCGCAGGCGCACCGTCATGGCCACTTTCCAGCGCGGCGCGCCCAGCGCGAACGCCGCTTCCAGCAGGCTGTTGGGCACCAGCTTGAGCATATTGTCGGTGGTGCGCACCACCACCGGCACCGCGATCAGCGACAGCGCGATGGAACCGGCGTAGCCCGAGAAGTGCTTCACGTTGGCCACGTACAGCGCGTAGACGAACAGGCCGATCACGATGGATGGTGCGGACAGCATGATGTCGGTCACGAAGCGGGTCACCTGCGCCACCTTGTTCTCTTCGCCGTATTCGGCCAGGTAGATGCCGGCCAGGATGCCGATCGGGGTCGACACCACGGTGGCCACGCCCACCATCATCAGGCTGCCGACGATGGCGTTCAGCAAGCCGCCGCCTTCGCTGCCGGGCGCCGGGGTGTTGGCCGTGAACAGGGTGTAGTGCAGGGCCGAGAAGCCGTTGATCAGCAGCGTGGCCAGGATCCACAGCAGCACGATCAGGCCGACCGACATGGCCATCACGGACAGCGCGATGCCGATACGGTGCACCAGCAGGCGCTTGCGGTAGACCGGGTTCATTGGGGTAGCTTGGCTCATTTGACGCCTTCCTTGCGGGACATGCCGGCCAGCATCAGCTTGGCGGCGGACAGAACGATCAGGGTAATCACGAACAGGATCAGCGCCAGCGCATACAGCGAGGACACGTGCAGCGTGCTCTCCGCCTCGGCGAACTCATTGGCCAGCGTCGAGGCGATCGAGTTACCGGCCGCGAACAGCGACCAGGACAATTTGTTGGCGTTGCCGATGACGAAGGTCACCGCCATGGTCTCGCCCAGCGCGCGGCCCAGGCCCAGCATCACGCCGCCGACCACGCCGCTCTTGGTGTACGGCAGCACCACCTTGCGCACCACTTCCCACTTGGTGCAGCCCAGGCCGTAGGCCGATTCCTTCAGCACCGCCGGCACGATCTCGAACACGTCGCGCATCACGGAGGAAATGAAGGGGATGATCATCACGGCCAGGATCAGGCCGGCGGTCAGGATGCCGATGCCCATGGTCGGGCCGCTGAACACGGAACCGATGATGGGCAGCTGGCCCAGCGTGGCTTTCAGGAAAGGCTGCACGTAGTCGCCGAACAGCGGCGCGAACACGAACAGGCCCCACATGCCGTAGATGATGGACGGCACGCCGGCCAGCAGCTCGACGGCCGTGCCCAGCGGGCGGCGCAGCCAGACCGGGCAGATCTCGGTCAGGAACAGCGCGATGCCGAAGCTGACCGGGAAGGCGATCAGCAGCGCGATACCGGCCGTGGCCAGGGTGCCGACGATGGCGATCAGCGCGCCGTAGTTGTCATTGACCGGGTCCCATTCGACGGTGGTGATGAAGGCCGGGCCGAAGTGCTGCAGCGCCGGCATGGCGCCCAGCACCAGCGAAATGATAATCCCCACCAGTACCAGCAGTACCGACAGGGAAAAGGTCATCGTGACTTTGTGGAAGATGAAATCCTGGATGCGCTGCTTGCGCATGGTCGAGAGCATGGCGGCATTGGACACTTCTGTCATGGCGGGCTCCGACAAGGTGATCGGCGGGGATGTGATGTCTGCGCTCATAGAGTGGTCTTGTTCTGGATGTGGGCTAGCCGGGTGCGCCGCGGCGGCGGTCCGCCGCAGCGTCCCCGGCTAGCCTCCTCGGCTGTCCGAGGAGGCCGCGGGGATTAGTAGATTGCTTTACCCGAAGCGTCTTTCAGGTTGGCTTTCCACGAATCCTGCACCAGCTTCACAACCGAAGCAGGCAGCGGCACGTAGTCCAGGTCGGCGGCGGCGGCGCCACCGTTCTTGAAGGCCCAGTCGAAGAACTTGACCACTTCCTTGCCCTTGGCTGCATCAGCCTGGGTTTTGTGCATCAGGATGAAGGACACGCCGGTGATCGGCCAGGAGGTCTTGCCGGCCTGGTCGGTCAGCACCACGCCGAAGCCCGGGGTCTTGGTCCACTCGGCGTTGGCGGCGGCAGCTTTGAAGTTGTCGTCGTCAGGCTGCACGAACTGGCCGTCCTTGTTTTTCAGCTGGGTGTGCGCGATCTTGTTCTTCTTGGCGAAAGCCCACTCCACGTAGCCGATCGCGCCCTTGATACGCTGCACGTTGGCGGCCACGCCTTCGTTGCCCTTGCCGCCCACGCCCACCACCCACTTGACGGCGGTACCGGCGCCAACCTTGGTCTTGAACTCAGGGTTGGTTTTGGACAGGTAGTCGGTCCACAGGAAGGACGTGCCCGAGCCGTCGGCGCGGTGTACCACGGTGATTTCATCGTTCGGCAGTTTCATGCCTGGGTTCAGGGCGGTGATTTCAGCCGCGTTCCACTTGGTGATCTTGCCCAGGTAGATGTCGCCGATCACCTGGCCGGTCAGCTTCATCGCGCCCGGGGTGACACCGTCCAGGTTCACGATGGCAACCACGCCGCCCATGATGGCCGGGAACTGGGTCAGGCCTTCCGCGTCCAGCTCGTCGCCTTTCAGCGGGCTGTCGGTGGCGCCGAAGTCGACGGTCTTGGCTTTGATCTGCTTCACGCCGGCGCCGGAACCCACGGACTGGTAGTTCAGGCCGTTGCCGGTGGCTGCCTTGTACGATTCAGCCCACTTGGCGTAAATCGGGTAAGGGAAAGTTGCGCCTGCGCCGGTCAAGTCCGCAGCAGCGGCGGTGGAAAAGGCGACGGCAGCGGTGGCGCCGATAACCAGGGAGGTGAACAACTGTTTCATACGCATATCAATGTCCTTAGGGGTTGTGACGGTTTGAATGCTGCGCAGTCTACCGAGCCAATATGACAGCTTTATGACATGTGAAAAAATAATTAAAACACCCGCTTCAGAGGGAATAGTACCCCGGTTTTGACACCGTTCCGGTCAATTATGACAAACGTGACAGCCGCGCTGTCACCGTTTTGTCATGGAGTTGTCACAATTAACATCTACACTGGGGCGCGCCCGATTGGGCTAGAATTAACCATCTGCAAAGATAAAGTGATAGACAACATCATGAAGCCTGACCTGCGTTCGGAAACAAACAAGCACGGTATTTTCCTCGACCGCGAACTGTCCCAGCTGGCATTCAACCGCCGCGTCATGGCGCAAGCCGCCGACCCTGCCGTACCGTTGCTGGAACGCCTGCGCTATTTATGCATCGTCAGCAGCAATCTGGACGAATTCTTTGAAGTACGCGTGGCCAGCCTGCTGGCGGCCGCCGCCACCGACGGCAGCAACAGCGCGCTGCACCCTGCCCTGGCCGCCAACCTGCGCCGCATCTGCGACGAGTGCCACGAGCTGGTCAAACTGCAATACGAACTGTTAAATACCGAAGTGCTGCCGCAGCTGCAGGAAGCGGGCATCCACCTGCTGCGCCACACCCAGCGCAACGAGGCGCAACGCGCCTGGGTCAAGCAGTATTTCGAGCGCGAAGTGCGCCCGCTGCTAACGCCAATCGGCCTGGACCCGGCCCACCCCTTCCCGCAAGTGGTCAACAAGAGTCTCAACTTCATCGTTTCGCTGACCGGCAAGGACGCCTTCGGCCGCGGCACCGCCATCGCCATCGTCAAGGCGCCGCGCGTGCTGCCGCGCGTGATCCGCCTGCCCGACGAGCTGTCGGACGCGGGCGGGGTGTCGTTCTGCCTGCTCTCCTCCATCATCCATGCGCATATTTCCGACCTGTTCGCCGGCCGCGAAGTGATCGCCTATTCGCAGTTCCGCGTCACGCGCGACTCCGACTTGTGGGTCGACGAGGAAGAGGTGAAGAACCTGCGCCAGGCGCTCAAGGGCGAGCTGCAGGGCCGCCAGTTCGGCACCTCGGTGCGGCTGGAGGTGGCAAAGAACTGCCCGCCCGAGCTGTCGCAGTTCCTGCTGGACCAGTTCGCGCTGGACAACAGCCGCCTGTATGAAGTCGACGGTCCGGTCAACCTGGTGCGCCTGACCGAGATCATCAACAACGTGGCCCACCCCGAGCTGCGCTTTCCGCCCTTTTTCCCCGGTGTGGCCAACAAGACCACCAATACCGACATCTTCGGCGCGCTGCGCCAGCAGGACATCCTGCTGCACCACCCCTACCAGTCATTCCAGACCGTGATCGACTTCATCCGCGCCGCCGCGCTGGACCCGGCCGTGGTGGCGCTCAAGCAGACCATCTACCGCACCGGCATGAACTCGGACCTGATGGAGTCGCTCATCATGGCAGCCCGCGCCGGCAAGGAAGTGACCGTGATCGTGGAACTGATGGCGCGCTTCGACGAAGAAGCCAACATCAACTGGGCCGACAAGTTGGAGCAGGCTGGCGCGCAGGTGGTGTACGGCGTGGTGGGCTTGAAGACGCACGCCAAGGTGGCGCTGGTGATACGCCGCGAGGAAGGCGGCCTGCGCTACTACTCGCATCTGGGCACCGGCAACTACCACCCCACCACCACCAAGCTGTACACCGACTTCGGCCTGCTCACCAGCAACCCGGAGCTGGGGCGCGACGTCAACGAAGTGTTCATGCACCTGACCAGCCTGACCAAGCCGCAGAAGCTGAACCACCTGTGGCTGGCGCCGTTCGCGCTGCAGAACGAGGTGATCAAGGCCATCCGCAACGAGGCCAAGATCGCGCGCGCCGGGCGGCCCGGCCGGATTATCGCTAAAATGAATGCGCTGGTGGACGAATCGGTAATCCGCGCGCTGTACGCCGCGTCCAAGGATGGCGTCAAGATCGACCTGATCGTGCGCGGCGCCTGCACGCTGAAGCCGGGCGTGCCTGGCCTGTCCGAAAACATCCGGGTGCGCTCCATCATCGGCCGCTTCCTGGAACACAGCCGCATCTACTATTTCCGCAACGACCTGACGCACGACGTCTACCTGGGCAGCGCGGACTGGATGAGCCGCAACCTGTTCCGCCGCATCGAAGTTGCCTTCCCCGTGCTGGACCGCGCGCTGAAGCGGCGCGTCATCGCCGAAGGCCTGAACCCTTACCTGAAGGACAACAGCAATGCCTGGGAACTGGAGCCGACCGGCCATTACCAGCGCCGCCGTCCGCGCGGCAAGCAAACCCTGTTCAGCGGACAGCAATACCTGATGCATACCCTGGGCACGCCCAGCGGCGAGGTCAACGACTAACGCGAAAAGAGGGATACCATGGACCTGATCTTGTGGCGCCACGCCGAAGCCGAAGAAGCGGCTCCCGGCCAGTCCGACCTGGAGCGGGCCCTGACAACCAAGGGCCAGAAGCAGGCGCGGCGCATGGGCCAGTGGCTGGACTCCCAGCTGCCGGACAATTGCCGCGTGCTGTCCAGCCCCGCGCTGCGCACTTTGCAGACGGCGGAAGCGCTGGGCCGCAAATTCAAGATCCACAACGACCTGGCGCCGGGCGCGGACGCGGCCGACGTGCTGAAAGCGGCCAACTGGCCGGGCGCCCGGGAAACCGTGCTGGTGGTGGGCCACCAGCCCACCCTGGGCCAGGCGGCGGCGCTGCTGATGACGGGGGAGGACCAGGACTGGGATATCCGCAAAGCCAGCGCCTGGTGGTTCGTGCAGCGCGATCCGGGCGACCCGGACAGTCTTTACCTGAAGGCGGTGATGGCTTCGGACCTGGTGGTGAAATAGCGTTGCAACTGTGGCTTGAAAAGCAAAACGCTTCTGCTAAAGTTTAGTTGTATCAACTCTAGGGAGCTGCCGTCCCAAAGACGGTTGAAAACTTATGTTTACCCTCCTCACCATGGGCATTTTTGGCGGCATGATCGCACTGGTCGTGTTCGAGCTGATCCAGGAGTCCAGTGGGAGCCATCACAAACTATCCGATCGCTATCACGAATAGCCTGCCGCTGCGCGGAACCGGGCGCCTTAAGCTAGCACTTAAGGCGCCTTTGTCGCGTTTACAGCTTGCTGCTCTTCCTGCTTATCCCTGCTTATCTCGCTGCTACATGCCGGTTTTGAACTTGGTGTAGATGCGGGTGATGGAACGGCGCACGTCGGCCGGCACTGCTTCCGGGGCGATCATGCGCTGCATGTCGGCCGCCGGCAGGAAGACCGTCTTGTTGTCGGCGATATCCTTGCGCACAAACTTGATGCCTGCCTTGTTCGGGTTGGCGTAGAACACCTTGTTGGTCAGGCTGGCATGCACTTCCGGACGCAGGATGTAGTTGATGAACAGGTGCGCATTGTTCGGGTGCGGCGCGTCGGCCGGAATGGCCATGGTGTCGAACACCAGCGCGGCCGAGGTCTTCGGCACCAGCACCTGGATCTGGTTGCCGTTCTTAGCGTCGATGGCGCGCTGGCGGGCGATGTTGATGTCGCCGGACCAGCCGAAGGCCACGCAAATGGCGCCGTTGGCCATGTCGTTGATATAACCCGACGAGCTGAACAGCGTGACGTAAGGACGGATGGCCGTCAGCACCTTGCCCGCCTCGGCGTAGTCGGCCGCC
The DNA here is from genome assembly GCF_001425045.1 of Massilia sp. Root351. Lineage (GTDB taxonomy): Bacteria > Pseudomonadota > Gammaproteobacteria > Burkholderiales > Burkholderiaceae_D > Rugamonas. The sequence continues at coordinate 209,327 of NZ_LMDJ01000012.1, forward strand.
TTGGCCGAGTACGCCGGCTTGCCGATGTATTGCAGCGCCGCCGGCAGCACCTCGGACGGCGAGTCGAGGAAGGACACGCCGCAAGACTTCAGCTTGGCCGCGTATTTCGGGTTGAAGATCAGCTCCCAGGCATTGTCCGGCATCGGCTCGCCGCCCAGCGCGGCTTTCACCTTGCCGACGTTGATGCCCACCGTGGCGTAGCCCCACAGCCAGTCCACCAGGTATTCATTGTTGGGGTCGATCTTGGCCAGCTTGGCCTGGATTTGCGGGTCCAGGTTGGCCAGGTTGGCCAGCTTGGACTTGTCCAGCTTGCGCAGCTGCTTGGCGTCGATCTGCAGCTTGGCCCACGGTGCGGTCGGCACCACGATGTCGTAGCCGGATTTGCCGGCGGCCAGCTTGGAGTTCAGGATCTCGTTGTTATCAAAAACATCATAGCGGACCTTGATGCCGGTCTCTTTCTCGAAGTTCTTGATGGTGTCGTCGGCGATATAGTCCGACCAGTTGTAGATGTTCAGGACTTTCTCTTCCTGCTGCGCCTGCACCAGCCCCGCCGTGGACATCATGGCAGCCGTCGCCGCCAACATCATCAACTTCCCCCAACGCTTCCCCGCCATATGCCTGCCTCCAAAGAAAAGAAGAATACTCAGAACGCGAGATGATCAGGCATTGCGGCGCCGAATGCAAGCGCGCCGGGCCCGTTAGGCCAGGAAGTCGAACAGCGAGCGCGCGCCGGTGTAGCCGGGCAAGGCTTCGCTGGCGGCGGCCTGCTCCTGCTGCGTGTAGAACGCCACCAGCACATTGGCCTGGGTAGTCAGCGCCTTGGCCAGGTCGGCCTTTTTCGCGGTGAGGGTGCCGATGTCCTTGCTGACCTGCTGCGCCTCGCGCTGGATGCTGCTGTTCTTGCCGGTCAGGACATCGATCTTGGCGTCGAACTGGTCGGCCAGGCCCTTGCCCTGGTTGGTGAACAAGCCGGCCACGCCGGCCGAATCGGCCGCAATGGCGCTTTTCAGCTTCTTGTCGTCCAGCACCAGCTTGCCGCTGCTGTCGACCGTCACGCCGGCCGCCGCCAGCGCGGTCCTGGACACCCCGCCGCCGCCCTGCACCAGCGAATTGAGCTCGCGGCTGACCTGGCCCAGCGCCAGGTCGGACTTCAGCTCGCCCTTCTGCAAGGCGCTCAGTTTGTTGTTCAGGTCGTTGTAGGCGTTGACGAAGCTGGTGACGTTCTGCGCGATCTGGGCGCTGTCCTGGCTGACGGTCACGTCGGTCTTGCCGCTGCCGGTCAGGGTGACGCTGACGCCTTCGATGGCGTCCTTCAGCGTATTGCCGGCGCTTTTCACTTCCTTGCCGTTCACGGTGGCCAGCGCGTCCTGCGCCGCTTGCGCCTGGGTCAGGCCCTGCGCCGTGGGGCTGTTGTTGGCGGCCGGATTGTAGGACACCAGGCTCTTCACGGCCGCGTCGCCGGACACGCTGATGCGCATGCTGGCCGCTTCGCCGTTTTCGCCCTTGATCTGCAGCGCGTAGCCGGTGCCGCTCTTGACCACGCTGGCGTCGATGCCGGCGTCCTTGAAGGCGGCGGCAATGCCGTCCAGCGTATTGTTCTTGCTGTCGATGGTGATGGTCTTGGCGGCGGTCTTGCCGGGCGTGAATTTGTCCGCGCCCTCGACACCGAATTCAACCTTGATGGTGGCCGGCGAGCCGGTGCCGATCCTGGAACCGGCGCTGGCCAGCTTGTCGCTATTGAGGATCTGGCCCTGCGCCAGCTGTTTCACCTCCACCGCATACGTGCCGGGTTTGGCGGTGCCGCCCGCGCTCACGTTCAGCACGCCCTTGCCGGACGACGTGGCCGAGGTGCTCAGGCCGCTGCCGGCCAGGCGCTCGGCGATCGACTGGAAGCCGGTCAGCGCGCTTTGCAGCTGGCCCAGGCCGGACAGCTTGGTCTGGTCGCGCAGCAGGCTGGTATTCAGCCTGGCCACGGAACCGGCCTGGCCCGCCAGCGTGCGCTCGACCTTGGCCAGTACCGACGCCGACGGCGTCGAGCTGTTCGCGCCATACGCCGCCGTGCCGGTCAGATTGCCGTAGTTTCCGATGCTGCCGATGCCTGAGTTTGCCATTTTGTGTCATCCGATCAAAGTGGAAGACATGATAAGGTCTTCACCCGTCCATCAATGCGGCAAACAGCGCGGTATAAGCCGCCCGTATCAGCGCATGAACTTGCCGATCGCGGCCACGGCGGCCGCATCGGGATTGATGAATTGTAGGCCGACTTTCACGTCGTCGCCGCTAAAGATGCAATATGTTACTTTTGAACGGCAGCTAATGATGACCGGTTTGCCATCCACAAACATCTCGAATGAAACCTGCCCGATCTGGCCGGACGGCACCATGTGGCCCATGGTGACCGACATGCCGGTCGGGCCCAGGTCGATGGTACGGGCCGGCGCCGGCTTGGCGCCCTCCATTACCACCACCGCTTTTGCGCGTAAAATTTTACGGGTTGTCTGCCTTTGATCTACTAGCACGCTGTTGCTTCCTGAATTTCGACTTGCCTGTTGACTGCCTGATCAGAGCGCGTTTCTGGTAGCGCTCTCCAAGCCTTCATTCTACTGCGCATTCACTTTTGATGCAGGCGGAAATTGCCGTACGAATAAACTTGCTTACTGCAATTCACGCAGCTTGGTGAACGCGTCGTCGATGCGCTCCACCGCCACGATGGTCATGCCCTCGATGGCCTGCTTGGGCGCGTTCGCCTTGGGGATCATGGCGATCGAGAAACCCAGCTTGGCCGCCTCGCGCAAGCGTTCCTGGCCGCGCGGCGCGGGCCGGATCTCGCCCGCCAGGCCCACCTCGCCGAACACCACGAAGCCGCGCGGCAGCGCCTTGCTGCGCATCGACGAGTTAATCGCCAGCAGCACCGCCAGGTCGGCCGCCGGCTCGGTGATCTTCACGCCGCCGACCGCGTTGATGAACACGTCCTGGTCGAACGCGGCAATGCCGGCGTGGCGGTGCAGCACCGCCAGCAGCATGGCCAGCCGGTTCTGCTCCAGGCCCACCGACAGCCGGCGCGCGTTCGGCAGGTGGCTGGCATCGACCAGCGCCTGGATTTCCACCAGCAGCGGGCGGGTTCCCTCCTGCGTCACCATCACACAGGAACCGGGCACCTGGTTGTCATGCTGCGACAGGAACAGCGCGGACGGATTGGACACGCCTTTCAAGCCCTTGTCCGTCATGGCGAACACGCCCAGCTCGTTGACCGCGCCGAAGCGGTTCTTGATGGCGCGCACCAGCCGATAACTGGAATGGTTGTCGCCCTCGAAGTACAGCACCGTATCGACAATGTGCTCGAGCACGCGCGGCCCGGCCAGCGCGCCCTCCTTCGTCACGTGCCCCACCAGGATGATGGTGATGCCGCTCTGCTTGGCCATGCGGGTCAGCTGGGCTGCGCACTCGCGTACTTGCGCCACCGAGCCGGGCGCCGAGCTGAGCGCGTCCGAATACATGGTCTGGATCGAGTCGATCACCGCCACCTGCGGCTTCAGCTCGGCCAGCGTGCCGAGCACCTTTTCCAGCTGGATCTCGGCCTGCAATTTGAGGTCGCGCGCGTCGATCGCCAGGCGCTTGGCGCGCAGTGCGATCTGGGCGCCGGATTCCTCGCCGCTGACATACAGCACGCTTTTCGCGTGCGACATGTGCGCCAGCGCCTGTAGCAGCAGGGTCGACTTGCCGATGCCGGGATCGCCGCCGATCAGCACCACGCCGCCGGCCACCAGGCCGCCGCCCAGTACCCGGTCGAACTCCTCGATGCCGGTCGGGAAGCGCGGCACGTCCAGCGCCTCGATGTCCTGCAGCGACAGCACCGGCGCGGTCTGCGCCAGCGACAGGTGCTGCGGATTGGAGTAGCGGTTGTTGCCGGCGCCGGACTCCAGCACGGTTTCCACCATGGTGTTCCACTGCTGGCAGGCGCCGCACTGGCCGGTCCATTTGCTGCTGGTTCCGCCGCATTCGGTGCAGGTGTAATTGGTTTTTGCCTTGGCCATGCCGGTGCTCCTTACGCTTCCACCACGCGCACGCGCGGCGCCAGCGCGCACATCAGCTCATAGCCGATGGTGCCGGCGGCGGTGGCCACCTCGTCGATCGGCATGCCCCGTCCCCACAGCACCACCTTGCTGCCCACGCGCGCCTGCGGCAGGCCGCTCAGGTCCACGGTCAGCATGTCCATCGATACGCGGCCGACCACGCGGGTGCGCACGCCGTCCACCAGCACCGGCGTGCCCTGCGGCGCGTGGCGCGGGTAGCCATCGGCGTAGCCGCAAGCGACCACGCCGATGCGCATCGGGCCGTCGGCCTGGAAGCGGCTGCCGTAGCCGACGCAGTCGCCGGCCAGGATGTCCTGCACCGAAATCAGTTCGCTGCTCAGCGTCATGGCCGGCAGCAGGCCGAATTCCTCGGCGCTCTTGCCGCCCGGCGAGCCGCCGTACAGCATGATGCCGGGCCGTATCCAGTCGCTCACCAGTTCGGCGCCCAGGGTCCGCGCCGCGCCGGGCATGTGGAAGATGCCAGCCGAGTTGGCCAGGCTGAGCGGCCCCGGCAAGCCGGCCGCGCCGGCGTTGAAGCGGCGCACCTGCTCGCCGATCGGCAGGCGCGGATGCGCGGTCTCGTCGGCATTGGCGAAGTGGGTCATCAGCGTGATTTCGCCCACGTGCGGCAGCGCGCGCAGGCGCGCATGGGCGGCGGCGAACCGCTCCGGCTTGAAGCCGAGACGGTTCATGCCGGTGTTCATTTTCAGGTGCAGATTCAGCGGCTTGGCCGCTGCGGGCAGGCGGGCCGACTCGATCAGCGCCAACTGCTCCTCGCCATGCACGGCGCCGTTGATGCCATGCGCGGCCATCATGGCCACGTCGGCCGCGTCGAAAGGGCCTTCCAGCAGCAGGATGGGCTTGGTCCAGCCCAGTTCGCGCAAGCGCAGCGCGTTGTCCGGCTCGATCAGCGCCAGGCCGTCGGCGTCCGCCAGGCCGCGCATGGCGCGCTCCAGTCCATGGCCGTAGCCGTTCGCCTTCAGCACGCCCCACACCCTGGCGCCCGGCGCGCAGGCTCTGGCCCGCGCCAGGTTGTGTTGCATGGACTCTATATGGATGGTTGCGACGATCGGCCTTGGCATAGTGAAATCGGGACGGTTGAGCGAAGCCGTATTCTACCCGGATGCGCCGCCGGATGCGCCCCGGGCAGCAGCCCGGACAACGCCTGATTTCCTTGCGGAAACATCGAAACGGCGGGCTTGGCCGCAGCTTCCGTACATGTAGTCGATTTCTTGGGAATACCAGTTATTCATGGTATAAAGCAAGCCGAGATTAGTTTCCAGGCCTTCCAGTATGAATCGTGGTTTTTATACCATCATGGCAGCGCAGTTCTTTTCGTCACTGGCAGACAATGCACTGCTGTTTGTGGCCATCGATCTGCTGATTTCCATGAAGTCCCCGGCGTGGCTGACGCCGCTGCTGAAATTGTCGTTCGTGCTGTTCTACGTGCTGCTGGCCGCTTTCGTCGGTGCTTTCTCGGACGCCCTGCCCAAAGGCCGGGTCATGTTCATCGCCAACATGATCAAGATCCTGGGCTGCGCCATGATCTTCTTCCATGTTCACCCGCTGCTGGCCTATGCCGTGGTCGGCTTCGGCGCGGCGGTGTACTCGCCCGCCAAGTACGGCATCCTGACCGAACTGCTGCCGGCCGAGAAGCTGGTGGCCGCCAACGGCTGGATCGAAGGCCTGACCGTGACCTCCATCATTCTCGGCACCGTCATGGGCGGCGCGCTGGTGACCGGCCGCCTGTCGAGCATGCTGCTCAATATCGACCTCCCGCTGATCGAGACCGGCATCGACACCACCACCGAGGCGGCGCTGTGCGTACTGGGCCTGACCTATGTGCTGGCGGCCATCTTCAACCTGCGCATCCCGGACACCGGCTGTATCTATCCGCACCAGGAACGCAATCCGATCAAGCTGATCGTCGATTTCTCGAACTGCTTCACGCTGCTGTGGAAGGACAAGCTGGGCCAGATTTCGCTGGCGGTGACCACGCTGTTCTGGGGCGCCGGCGCCACCTTGCAGCTGATCGTGCTGGAGTGGGCGCAGCGCTCGCTGGGCATGCGCTACGACCAGGCCACCAGCATGGTGGGCATGGTTGCCATCGGCATCGCCTTCGGCGCCATCATGTCGGCCCGCTTCATTACGCTGCGCAAGTCGCTGTCGGTGATCCCGCTGGGCATCCTGATGGGGGTCATCGTGATGGGCATGACACTGGTGTACTCGACCTGGATCGCCTACCCGCTGCTGGTGGTGATCGGCGCCATCGGCGGCTTCTTCGTGGTGCCGATGAACGCGCTGCTGCAGCACCGGGGCCACGTGCTGATGAGTGCGGGCCACTCGATCGCGGTGCAGAACTTCAATGAAAACCTGTCCATCCTGACCATGCTGGCCATGTACTCGCTGATGATACGCCTGCACCTGGGACTGAACACCATCATCGTGCTGTTCGGCCTGTTCATTGCCGGCATCATGCTGTGCATTATGTGGCTGCACAATGCCAACCAGCGCCAGCACGATTCGCTCGCACTGATCGGCGAAGCGAAGCACTAGCGTAGCACTTTACGGGGGCAGCAGCCCCTGTTCACGGCGCGCGGCGGCCCGCGCGCGCCAGTCGTCCGGCGCGACAAAACCCCGCTCGCGCTCGACCAGCCAGCCATCCCGCTCCACCACCGACGCCACCATCACCGGCGACATCTCCTGTTCGAAACGGGCCAGCACGGCCTGCACCACTTGCGCAGCGTCCAGCGGCGCCGCGCTGTCGACCGCCGCGATGGAATTGATGCGCGCCGGTCCGGCGGCGGCTGGCGATCCCGGCGGGCGGTCCGGCACCGCATCCGGCCCGGAACCCGGCACGGGTGCACCGGCGCCAGCCGCGCGCACCTTCAGCGGCGCCAGCCATTGAAGGCGCGGCATCACCACGTACTGTTGCCGCGGCTGCGCGGCGCCGTTGCGGCCGGCCGCGAATTCACGCAGCGTGCTCCAGTAGCCCAGGCAGTGGCCGGGCGAGATGCCGGCCAGCGCGTGCGGCGAACCTTGCGGATAGAACAGCCAGCCCTTCACCAGCGCCTGCGCCAGATCCACCGGCTGCGGCAGCAGCGGCTGCGCGGCGGGGTGGTAGGCCAGTTCGAGCTGCTTGGCGAAAGTCTTGCGCATCTTGACGCCCAGCGTGTCCGCCAGGTTGGGGCCGACCAGGTGGTTGAAGCTGGCCGCTCCCGCCGTGTCGTCCAGCAGGTAGAACTTGGTGGCGAATTCCCAGTGCAGCAGCTGGCTGCCATGGCGCAGCAGGAAATCGAACTCGCCCACCGTGTCGTTGCGGTTGGCGCGCACCTGCAGGCCATGCGCCACCAGGGTGCCTTGCTGCTCGAAATAGAACGCCATCAGTTTCTCGGCGTACAGGCCAAGGCGCGAATAGAAACGGCCGCCCAGGGCGGCGTCCAGCGGCGCGGGGTCGCGCTCCAGCGCGGCCAGCCATTCGGCGGCCGCCGGCGGCACGGGGCCGAGGGTGGCGATGCGGTTTTGCCAGTGCGGCGAGGCCGGGTCGAGCAGGTCCGGCGCGTCCAGCAGCCAGGCCAGCGCGCGCACATGGGGGCGGGTCAGATGGCCCCAGGTGCGCTCGAAGCGCATCTGGTACGTTTCCGTACCGCTTGTTTCCTGCGCTGCGTCAGGCCCGGCCGGCATGGGCCGCTTTCGCCAGGCACAGGTCGGACCATGCCCTGGCCTTGTCCGCCGGCTTGCGCAGCAGGTCGGCCGGGTGGTAGGTGGCAATGGTGGGAATGCCGTCGTAGCGCAGCACCTTGCCGCGCGCGGCGGCGCCCAGCAAGCCTTTGCCGGCCGTGTGGCCCAGCGTGAGGATCATGCGGCTGCCGGCCAGCTCCAGCTCGCGCTGCAGGTAGGGCCGGCACGCCGCCAGCTGCTCGGGCGTAGGCAGGCTGTCGCTGCCGTCCGGCGCGGCCGGCGGGCGGCATTTCACCAGCGTGGTGACGTAGGCGTCTTCGTCCGGCGTGAGCGCAATGGCTTTCAGCATATTGTCCAGCAACTGGCCCGCTGCGCCGGCGATGGCGCGCACTTCCTGCTCGTCCGCAGCGGCGGGCGCGGTGCCCAGCACCAGCCACTGCGCGTGCGGGTCGCCGCGTCCGGGCACGGCGGCCTGGCGGCTGTGGCACAAGTCGCAGCGGGTGCAGGTGCTGACGGCAGCCTGCAGCGCGGTCCAGTCCATGTCGGCGATCTGCTGGCCGGCCTGCTGCGCGCGGGCCGAGCCGGGCGCCGGGGTCGCGGCCGGCATCGGCACGTCGTCGAACCAGGCAGTCGATTCCGGCTCCTCCGCGCCTGCGGCGGGCGGACGCGCCGGCGCCGCCTGCACTGGCTTGGCGGGCGATTTGGTAACCACCGGTGGCGGCGTGGCCGGCACGGGGGCATCGTCGAACCAGGCCGTGTCGTCGCTCGCGGCGGCGCCTGGGGCGGGGCGTGCGGCGGCTGGCTGCGCGGCGGGCCGCTGAGCGGCAGGCGGCAGCGCGGCGGCTGGCTGCGCCGGGGCTGGCTGCGCGGCGGGCGGCTGCACGGTGCGAAGCCCGGGCGCCTGCGCGGGCGCCTCATGCCGGGCTGCGGCAGGCTCGTGCGCGGCGTACGCCGACATGACCGCAGCGGCCAGGTCAACCGGTTCAGCGGTTTCAGCGGCCCCGGCAACATCGTTGCCGGCATGGGGCTCGGCAGCGCCCGGCGCGGCATTGCGCAAGCGCCATTGCACGCCCACGCCGATCTCCTGCAGGAACACTTCATTGCGGTTCATAACATATAACGCATGACGATCGCGTCCTCGCGTTGCTGGCCGCCCGCCGGGTAGTAGCCCTTGCGGCGGCCGATCTGTTCAAATCCGTAGCGCTGGTACAGTTCCAGCGCCCGCACGTTCGACGGCCGCACTTCCAGCAGCATCGATTCCATCCCCAGCCCGCGCGCGCAGGCCACGGACTGGTTCAGCAGGAAGCGGCCCAGCCCTTGCCCTTGCCACTCTTGCGCCACCGCCACGTTCAGCAGATGCGCCTCATCGACCATCTGCATCACCAGGAAATAGCCCATCAGCTGCATGGACTGGTTGCGCAGCACCCAGGCGTGGTAGCCGCTGGCCAGCGAATCGGCGAAATTGCCCCGGGTCCAGGGGTAGGGATAAACGCTTTCCTCCAGCGCCACCACTTCGTCGATATCGCCGTCCTGCATCGGTTCATAATTGAGCCGCGCCAGATCCCACACTGGCTTCATGCGGCGGCCTTCGCAGCGTTGATCTCGCGCCGTTCGGCGCTGGTATAGGCGATCTTGTTGCGCAGGTAGAACGGCTGGGCGTCGGCCGCCTTCACACCCTGCCCGGCCGCGAACGCAATGCGGCCCAGCTGCGCGATCTGCGCCGCGTGCGGCATCACGTCCGCATGCGCGCCGGCTGCGAACGGCTGGTCCGCCAGCGCTGCCGCGTAGGCCGCGAAGCCATTGCCGCACGCCGTCACCGCACCCTGCGGCGCCACCGCTTCGGGCGCCGACAGCACCGGCGGCAGCACGGACAGCGGCAGCGCCGCCGGCGCCGCCGGCGATGCGCCGCCGAAGCGGTACTGGGCCCAATACACTTCACTCATGCGCGCGTCCAGCACGGCCAGCACATCGGCGCCGCCGTGCTGCTGGTGGCAGGCCAGTGCCATGGCGTCCAGCGTCACCACCGGCACCAGCGGCAGCCCGGCGCCGTAACCGAGGCCCTGGGCGATGCCGCAAGCGGTGCGCACACCGGTGAAGGAACCCGGGCCGGAGCCGTAGGCGATGGCGTCGCACTCGCGCAACGCAACGCCGGCTTCGGCCAGCAGTTCCTGGATCATCGGCAGGATGGCCTGCGAATGGGTGCGCACGCCGGACGAGGATCGGGTGTAAAGCTTCTCGCCGCGCAGCAGCGCGCAGGAAGCCATTTCAGATGATGTTTCAATTGCAAGTATGGTAGACATGCCGTATTTTAACCCGCCGGGGCCGGCCTGCGCGGGCCGGCGACATCTCGCGGTACAATAGCGCGCATGCATAGCACTACCCTACATACCGATAATCGCGCCGACGTCTCGGCAGCGCTGGCGCAGGACCGCTGGATCGTTGCCTGCCTGTGCGCCGCCTGGTGCGGCACCTGCGCCGGCTACCGCGCCACCTTCGACGAACTGGCCGCGCGCCATCCGGACAAATACTTCCTGTGGGTCGATATCGAAGACCATGCCGACGTGGTGGGCGACCTGGACGTGGAGAACTTCCCCACCCTGCTGATCCAGCGCCACGAGCATGTGGCCTTTTTCGGCACCATGCTGCCGGACCCGAACGTGGCGCACCGGCTGATCGTGGCGCAAGCCGGCATGGACGACGCCGAACTGGCGCGCTACGCGCAAAGCAGCGAGGAGCGCCGCCACTGGCAGCGCGACTGCAACTTGCGCGTGCTGCTCCCGGCGGCCGCCTGAATCGGCGCTGAGGCCAGCGCCTACGCCAGCCTGAGCGGCAGGCTGCGCAAGCGCTGCCCGGTCAGCGCGAACACGGCGTTGGCCACCGCCGGCGCCACCGGCGGCACCGCGGGTTCTCCCATGCCTTCGGGCGGCTCGGCGCTCAGCATGATGATGGTCTCCACTTTCGGCGCCTGGTCCATGCGCAGCACCGGGTACTGGTGGAAGTTGGTCTGCTCCACCTTGCCGTCCTTGATGGTGATCTCGCCGCCCAACGCCGCCGACAGGCCGAACACCACCGACGACTCCACCTGCTGCGAAATGATGCCAGGGTTGACGGCGATGCCGCAGTCCACCGCGCACACCACGCGGTGCACGACGATCTGCCTGTCCAGCACCGACACTTCCGCCACCTGCGCCACGATGGTGCCGAAGGACTGGTGCAAGGCCACGCCATGCGCGCGACCCGCCGGCGGCTGGCCAGCCTTGTCCACCGCCGCGTTCAGCACCGCCAGGTGGCGCGGATGGCGGTTTAGCAAGCCGCGCCGGAATCCCACCCCGCTCATGCCAGCCGCATGCGCCAGCTCGTCGATGAAGCTCTCCTTGAAGAAGGCATTGTGCGCATGCCCCACCGAGCGGAAATAGCCGACCGGTACCGCGCTGTCGGCAATGATGTGGCGGATGCGCTGGTGCGGAATCTCGTACTGCATGTCGAACGCGCCCTCGGCGGTGGTCATGTCTGGCCCCAGGCCCGGCAGGCCCAGGCTGCGCTTGAGGTACTGGTGCCCGATCGAGGCGCTGACGGACTTGTTGTCCCAGGCCGAGATATTGCCGGCCGCGTCCAGGCTGGCGGCAAAGCGCGCCAGCGCGGCCGGGCGGTACACGTCGTGCGTGATGTCGTCCTCGCGCGACCAGATCAGCTGCACCGGCGCGCCGTTGCACTCCTTGGCCACCGCCACCGCCTGCGCGATGAAGTCCGCTTCCAGGCGCCGCCCGAAGCCGCCGCCCAGCATGGTCACCTCCAGCGTCACGTCGGCCGCTTTCACGCCCGCCACCTTGGCTGCGGTGTCGATCGCCAGCGTCGGCACCTGGGTCGATACCCACAGGCGCACCTTGCCGTCCCTGACCTGGGCGGTGCAGTTGAGCGGCTCCATGGCGGCGTGCGCCAGGAACGGCGCGCGGTACTCGGCCTTCACCGTCTTGAGCGTGCCTGTCGCCTCGGCCATGCCGTCCACCTCGTCCATGTCGCCCGCCGTGTAATACGCGTGGCCGTCCTCGTCGTCCAGCTGCTGCGCGAAGCGCTGGTACAGGTCGGCGCTCGACAGCTTGCCGTTCACGCCCTCCAGCCAGACCACCGGCAGCGCCGCGGCGGCCTGCCTGGCCTGCCAGTAGCGCGCAGCCACCACCGCCACGCCGGCCCCGGCGCCGGTCTTTTCGGCCAGCGCCGGCGAGAAGTCCACCACCCGCGACACGCCCGGCATCCTCAGGGCCGCCGCCGTGTCCACGCTGGCCACGGTGCCGCCTATCACCGGCGACATCTTCACCGCCGCGTACAGCATGCCCTCGGGCCGCACGTCCAGTCCGAAGACGGCGCTGCCGTCGCTCTTGGACGCCGAATCGCGGCGCAGCACGGCCGTGCCGATCAAGCGGAACTGGCCCACGGTCTTCAGCCGCACTTCGCCCGGCGTCATGCCCGCCGCGGCGGCCACCAGGCTGCCGTAGCTGGCGCGCTTGCCGTTCGGGTGCCCGACATAGCCCGCTTCGGTGAAGCACTCGAGCGGGCGCACCTTCCACTGGCGCGCGGCCGCTTCGATCAGCAAGGCGCGCGCCGTGGCGCCGGCCTCGCGCATCGGCAGCCATAAGTCCTTCACGCTGGACGAATGGCCGGTCAGGTTGATGCCCAGCTCGCGCCCCACCTTGGCCACCAGCCACGAGGCCGCGCGCTTGCCACGGCTGTCATCGTCGGGATGGAACGGCAGGTTGTCCACCAGGGCGGCCACGTTGCCGTAGATCTTGTCGTTGGGCGCCTGCACCAGCTGCACCCAGCCGATCGGCACGTCCAGCTCCTCGGCCAGCAGCATCGGCAGCGCGGTGTGTACGCCCTGCCCCATTTCGCTGCGCGCCATCGCCACCGTCACGCTGTTGTCCGGCGCAATGGCGACCCAGCCGTTAAGCGCCACCGCGCCACTCGCGCCTGCCAGCGGCAGCGGCACCTTGCCGCGCACGCGCTGGCGCGCCGGCAGCGCCCCCCAGCCGAGCACCATGGCGCCCGCCACCGCGGTGGCGCTCAGCAGAAAACGGCGGCGCGACAACTTCATACAGTCCTTTCGAATGGGCGCATCAGGACTTCCAGCGCTGCAGCAGGTCGTCCGGCAGCACCGGGCGGCTGTAGAAATAGCCCTGCGCCAGGTTGCAGCCGTGGCGCAGCAGGAAGGCGGCCTGCTCGTCGGTCTCCACGCCTTCGGCGATGACGGACAAATTCATGCTCTTGCCGAGCTGGATGATGGCGATGGCGATCGCCTCGTCGTTGACATCGGTCGAAATGTCCTTGATGAAGGAGCGGTCGATTTTCAAGGTCTGCACCGGCATCTGCTTCAAGTAGGCCAGCGAGGAATAGCCGGTGCCGAAGTCGTCGATCGCCAGGCCCACGCCGATCGAGTGCAGGTCGTTGATAAAGACCAGCGCGTCGCCGGTGTTCATGATGACAGACTCGGTCACCTCCAGCTGCAGGCGGTGCGGCTCCAGCCCGGTCTCGCGCAGGATGTCCCCCACCATCGAAGCGATGCTGCCGCGCTCGAACTGCTTGGCCGACAGGTTGACCGCCATCTTCGGCACCCACAGCCCGGCCTCCTGCCAGCGCACCATCTGCAGGCAGGCCTGGTACAGCACCCACTTGCCCAGCTGGTTGATGTAGCCGATATCCTCGGCCAGGGAAATGAAGCGGTTCGGCGGCACCAGGCCCAGTTCCGGGTGGTTCCAGCGCACCAGCGCCTCCACGCCCACCAGGCGACCGGTGTCGATTTCCACCTGCGGCTGGTAATTCAGGAACATCTCTTCTTTTTCCAGCGAGCGGCGCAGGAAGGTCTCCAGGCGCAGGCGCTCCACGCCCTCGCCCGACATGGACGGCGCGTAGAAGCGGTAGCCGTTGCGGCCGCGCGCCTTGGCCTGGTACATGGCCACGTCGGCGTTGCGGATCAGCATATTCAGGTCGGTGGCGTCGGCCGGGTACAGGCTGATGCCCACGCTGCAGGTGACGAACAGTTCGTGGCCGGCCACCATGAAGGGCTGCTCGAACATGCCGACCAGTTTTTCGGCCACCAGGCTGGCGCCGTACTGGCAGTCCACATTCTCCAGCAGCACGATGAATTCGTCGCCGCCCAGGCGCGCCAGCGTGTCGCCGTCGCGCAGCTTGTCCTGCAGCGCCTCGGCCACCTGCTTGAGCAGCTCGTCGCCGATGTGGTGCCCCAGCGTGTCGTTGACGTTCTTGAAGCGGTCCAGGTCGATGAACAGCAGCGCCAGCTGCTCCTGCTCGCGCGCGGCGCGCTGCAGCGCGTGGTGCAGGCGGTCGTGGAACAGCAACCGGTTCGGCAAGGCGGTCAGCGGATCGTGGTGCGCCAGGTGGTCCAGCTTTTCCTGCGACTGCTTGACCAGCGTGATATCGCTGAACACGCACACATAGTGGGTGGTCAGGCCGTGGGTGTCGCGCACCGCGCTCACCGTCAGCCATTCCAGGTACAGCTCGCCCGTTTTGCGCAGGCTCCACAGCTCGCCGCGCCAGAAGCCGGTGGTTTCCAGCTCCTGCCACATGGCGTGGTAGAAGGTGTCCTCGTGGCGGCCGGAACGCGTCAGCGCGCGGTCCTGGCCCAGCGCTTCAGCCTCGCTGTAGCCGGTGATCTGCGTGAAGGCCGGATTCACGGCCACGATGATGCCCTGCGCATCGATCACCATCACGCCGTCGGCGATGTGCTCGAGCACCGTGGCCGACAGGCGCAGCTTTTCCTCCGCTTCCTTGCGCGCGGTGACGTCGGCGTAGACCCAGATGCTGCCCTCGTTGGCGCGGCTCTGGTCGATGGCGCAGCCGCTCACCATGCACCAGAACAGCGTGCCGTCCTTGCGCCGGTAGTGGCGCTCTTCGCTGAAGTACTCGCCGGCCGACAGCGTGGGGTACTGGCGCGCGCCGGCCGACTCGAACTCGAACGCGGTGGGGAACACGATGGAGGTGGAGGCGCCGGCCATGGCGCCGGGCTCGTAGCCGAACAGTTCCTCGCAGCGCCGGTTGACCGAGACGATCTGGCGGTTGCGCACGAACATCACGCCGAACATCACGTTGTCCAGGATGGCGCTCTGCTCGGCCAGCAGCGCCTCGATGCGCATTTCATTGTGCTTGCGCTGGCTGATGTCGGAAATGATGCCGTCCACCCAGGGCGCGCTGTCGCCCCGCTCGGCCACCTGCGGCTGGCCGTTCTCGGCCACCCAGCGCTCGGTGCCGCTGGCGTCGGTGATGCGGTACTCGACCGAATACGGGCGGCCGTCGCGGATGGCCTGGGTCACCACGCGGCGCTGCATGCGGCGGTCCTCCGGGCAGATCAGGTTGGCCCAGGAATGGCTCGTGCTGCGCATGAACTGCGCGGCCGAGTAGCCGGAAATATCCTCGATGGCGTCGCTGACGAAGTCGATCGGGCCGTCCGGGCGAAAGCGGAACACCGCGCCCGGCACCTGGGTCACGATGGTGCGGAAGCGCTCTTCGCGCTGGCCGATGTCCTCGAACAGGTGCTTGATCGCCACCCGCATCTGCTCCAGCTGGCCGGACAGGCGCCCCAGCTCGTCGCTGCCGGTCAGTTCCAGCCGGGTTTCAAAGTCGCCGTGCGACAGGCGGTCGGAAAAGCGCATCAGCTTGCGCAGCGGCTTGAGCAGGCGCTTGTTCAGGAACAGCACGATCAGCAGCAGCGACACGGTCAGCTGCGCGGCCAGCACGAACACATAGGACAGCTGCTTCTCGCGCAGCTCCTGCTGGCTGCGCGCGTCGTCCATCTCCACCACGATGCGGCCGATCTTCTCGCCGCGCACCAGGATTTCGCGTTCGGCGCGGTACACGTTGCCGGTCTGCCGGCGCGGCGACTGCACGTGCATGAACTGGGTTTCGGCCTGGCCGGTCACCTGCACCTGCAGCACCGAGCGGTCGCGCATCACCGACTCGACCAGCGAATGGGCCGATTCGGCATTCATATTCCATAGCGACTCCTGCATGCCCAGCGCCAGGATGTCGGCATTGCGCTGCAGCGATTCGTTCAGGGCCATCTTGGCCGACTGCTGCTCGTGCACGCCGATCAGCAGATAGCTGCCGATGATGGCAGGTATCACAAGGCCGCCAAAAACCACCAGCAGCAGCGCGCCGTAGATGGAAAGGCCGTACAGCGCGCTCAGACGGGAACGCATCCTTCTGTATAAAGAACTAATCATTCACCACGGGACTTGGGGCCAGCGCGTGTCGGCGCATTCAGGAATTTTTCAATTGCAACAATTATGCACGCAAACAAGCGTGTGCGTCACCAGATTACACGGTGGCGCAGCTATCGGCGCCAGCAAGAATGCGACAAGCTTGCTATCATCGCCACTCTTTCAACGAGGAGCCCGCAATGACTTTTAATACCTACACCGCATCCATCCCAGTGTTCAAGCAGATCCTGAACAGTCTGCTGGCCATCCTCGACAAGGCCGAAGCCCATGTGACCGACAAAAAACTGGACGCCAACGCCCTGTTGCAATTCCGCCTGTTCCCGGACATGCTGCCGTTCTCGCGCCAGATCCAGATCGCCACCGACTTCGCCAAGGGCGCCGGCGCGCGCCTGGCCGGCCAGGAAGTGCCGCCGTATGAGGACACCGAAAAAACCTTCGCCGAGCTGAAAGCGCGCATCGCCAAGACCATCGCCTTCCTGGAAGGCCTGGACGCGGCCGATTTCGGCGGCGCCGAAGACCGCGCCATCACCACCGGCAGCGGTGAAAAGACCAAGCACTTCACCGGCACCACCTACCTGCTGCACTACGCGTTGCCGCACTTCTTCTTCCACGCCACCACCGCCTACGACATCCTGCGCCACAATGGCCTGGAAATCGGCAAGAAGGACTTCATCGGCAGCTACTGATCGCCGCCGCGCCGCGCGCCGAACGGTGCGCGCGGCCTGTCTTGCCGCATGATATGGTTGCCGATATTATAATTATCCGACAACCATTGCGCGAGCATCATGACAACCCACCTCCTCATCAACGAGCCCGGCGCGCCGCAAGGCGCCGGCGCCCGCACCAGTTTCGGCGGCCTGCCCAGCGTGCCGGCCGGTTTTGCCTGGCCGGTCTGCAAGGAATGCGCTGGCCACATGCAATTCCTCGGCCAGCTGCGCACCAACCACCCTGGCTCGCGGCGCGACCAACTGCTGCTGCTCTTCAAGTGCGATAACGATCCCGGCTGCTGCGATGAATGGGAAGCAGACAGCGGCGGCAACGCCGTCGTGGCGGTCCCGTCCGACGCCAGCCTGAGCCTGGCAGCCCCGCCTGCTGGCGGCGAAACCGTGCGCGCCACCCACCACGGCGCGCGGCTGGACACGCTGGACGGCGACTACGATGCGGCGCGCGATGCCTGGGATACCGGCGGCCGGCGCGGGCGCGACATCCTGGGCCAGCTGGGAGGCCAGCCCAGCTGGATCCAGGGCGAAGAGGTACCGCTGTGCAACGATTGTGGCAAGGAAATGGAATTCGTCGCGCAACTCGAGGAAGGCCCGGACCACCAGACCAGCATGAATTTCTGCGGCGGCGGCTGCGCCTACGTGTTCGCCTGCGGCTGCTCGCCGGCATCGGCCAAGATGGTGATACAGGCCTGAGGCAGGACCGGGACGGCGCCCGGTCCTCAGGTATTGCGGCGCGGGTAGCCCTGCGCCGTGATGCGCTGCCACACCGCTTCTTTTTCCGTCGCCGACATCGAGACCCAGTGCGCCACCTCTATATAAGTGCGTCCGCAGCCGCGGCAGATGTCGTCGAAGGTGGTGGAACAGACGGCCACGCAGGGCGTGTCCGGGCGCTGGGCCGGCGGCACGGACGGCGTTGCCGCCTCGTGCACCGCCGCCGCCATGCGCTTCAGTTCCAGCTCCGTCATCCCTTCACCTGTTGCTTCGGATCGAGATCCAGCGCGTCCCAGCCTTCATGGCCCAGCTGCTGCATGGTTTCGATATTCTTCTCGAAAATGTCTTCCGCTTCCGGGAAGGCTTGCACCGCGCGGTCCACGCTGTCCTCGCGCAGCAGGTGCAAGGTCGGATACGGCGAGCGGTTGGTGTAGTTGTCGATATCGTTCTTGTCCGAGTCGGCGAACTGGTAGTCCGGGTGGAAGCTGGCCACCTGCAGGATGCCGTTCAGGTCCATTTCCTCCAGCGCCGCGTCGACCACGTCCAGGAAGTCGTTATAGTCCTCGAAGTCGTTCAGCACCTGCGGGTGCATGATCAGCGTGGTGTCCACCTTTTCCGGGCTCGCCTCGGCCAGCAATTCCAGTTCCGCCATCAGCACGTCCATCAGCTCTTCGGGAGTGGCGGCGTCCGTGACCACGTAGCGGATCTGGTTCTTGATGTGCACCGCCTTGGCGAAGGGGCACAGGTTGAGGCCGATAACGGCCTTCTCCAGCCATTTCTGGGTCAGGGCGATAACGGCGTCGTGGTCGGCGATGGGCTTGCTCATAAGGTCTTTCCTTGTAAATGCTTGCGGCGAGGGCGCATTGTACGCACTCCGGCAAAATGCCGTCTACTTCCGTCAACTTCGATATATATGCAGACATCATTACATCAAAGAAACTGTCATCCGGACGACATATTTCTTGACTCAGCAGCGCCAACCTACGTACACTGCCCCATTATTCACGGTTCGTTTGTGTTTCTCGACGACAACAACGGAATACTATGCAAGCACGAATCAACACATCCTTGCTGGCCGCGCTGATTGCCCTGGCGCCCACGGTCAGCCAGGCAGTCGACGGCGCCTCCGCAGCGGCGGCGGCCGCGGCCGCAAACCTGCCGCCGCCATTGCCCCTGATCCCGCTGTCCACGCCTGCCACGGCCAAGCTGCCGACCACCGAACTGCTCCCCGCCTCCAAAGTCATCGCCAAGCCTGCGGTCAGCGAAGATGCCTTCAAGGAAACCGACGTCTGGGGCCGCATCCGCACCGGTTACGCCATTCCCGATCTTAACAACGAGCTGGTGCAGAAGCACGTCAACTGGTACAGCGCCCGCCCGGACCACATGGCCCGCACCACCCAGCGCGCCTCGCGCTACCTGTTCCACGTGGTCACCGAGCTGGAAAAACGCGGCATGCCGACCGAACTGGCGCTGCTGCCCTTCATCGAATCGGCGTTCAACCCGCAAGCCCTGTCCAGCGCCAACGCGGCCGGCATGTGGCAGTTCGTGCCGGGCACCGGGCGCGACTACAACCTGAAGCAGGACGCCTTCAAGGACGAACGGCGCGGCATCCTGGCCTCGACCGACGCCGCCCTCAGCTATCTGCAGCGCCTGTACGACATGTTCGGCGACTGGCAGCTGGCCCTGGCCGCCTACAACTGGGGCGAAGGCAATGTGCAGAAAGCCATCAAGCGCAACCAGGCGGCCGGCAAGCCGACCGATTTCGAGAGCCTGGCCGAGCATATGCCGGCGGAAACCCGCAATTACGTGCCCAAGCTGCAGGCGGTGAAGAACATCGTGGCCAATCCGGCCCAGTTCAGCCTGCACCTGCCGGTGATCGACAACCAGCCCTATTTTACCGCCATCGACAAGACCAGCGACATCGACCTGGCCGTTGCCGCCCAGCTGGCGGAAATGTCGGTGGACGAGTTCAAGGCGCTGAACCCGCAGTTCAACCGCCCCGTCATCACCGGCGGCGAACAGACCCAGATTTTGCTGCCCAAGGCCAACGCCGAAAAGTTCAACCTGAACCTGGCTCAGTGGGGCCGTGCACTGTCCAGCTGGACCACGCACAAGATCACCAGCGCGCGCGAGCGCATTGAAACGCTGGCGTCGAAGTTCCAGACCACGCCGGAAGTGATACGCCAGGCCAACAACATCCCAAGCAAAACCGTGCTCAAGGCCGGCTCCACCATCCTGGTGCCGAAAACCTCGTCCTCGCTGCACGTCGATATCGCACCGGAAATCGCCGACAACGCCATCGTCGCCTTCGAGGCCGACCGTGGCGGCAACAAGGCGCGCACCAGCAACTACAAGCAAGCCAAGGGCGGCACCGCCAAGGACGCTCCGGTGTCGCTGGTCAAGGCGCGCGTCCCGCGCGACGCCGCCGGCAAGAAGAAAACCAAGCAAAATTAAGCGGTAATGGCGGGTCCCTGCGGCCCGCAACACCGCAGGGCGGGTAAGCGCCTGGCGCATGCGCCGCCCGCCGCCGCCCACGAAAAGTTGCAGTGGCGGCAGCTACGTCCTACAATCTTGGTCTTACGGTATCGGGTCTCCCACCCATCACTAGAATAAACAACCCATACTGTCGCTAACGCCGCCCCGGGCGCGCGTGCCATCGCAGCAGTAGCAATTGGAGTGAATATGGCGTTCTTGCAAGGCAAAAAAATCCTCATCACCGGCCTGCTGTCCAACCGGTCCATCGCTTACGGCATCGCCAAGGCATGCCAGCGCGAAGGCGCGGAACTGGCGTTCACCTATGTCGGCGAGCGCTTCAAAGACCGCATCACCGAGTTCGCCGCCGAATTCGGCAGCAAACTGGTGTTCGATTGCGACGTCGGCAGCGATGAGCAGATCGAAGCCCTGTTTGCCGACCTGGGCAAAGAGTGGAGCCAGCTCGACGGCCTGGTGCATGCCATTGGTTTCGCCCCCCGCGAAGCGATCGCCGGCGAATTCCTGGACGGCCTGACGCGCGAAAACTTCCGCATCGCCCACGACATCTCGGCCTACAGCTTCCCCGCCATGACCAAGGCCGCGCTGCCGCTGTTGAAACCGGGTTCGTCGGTGCTGACGCTGTCCTACCTGGGCGCCGTGCGCGCAATTCCTTACTACAACACCATGGGCCTGGCCAAGGCGTCGCTGGAAGCGTCGGTACGCTACCTGGCGGAAAACCTGGGCCAGATGGGCATCCGCGCCAACGGTATTTCGGCCGGTCCGATCAAGACCCTGGCCGCGTCCGGCATCAAGGACTTCGGCAAACTGCTGGGCTTTGCCGCCTCGCACGCGCCGCTGCGCCGCAATGTGACCATTGACGAGGTGGGCAACACCGCCGCCTTCATGCTGTCCGACCTGGCCTCCGGCATCACCGGCGAAATCACCTACGTGGACGGCGGCTTCTCGCACGTCATGGGCCTGAACGCCAGCGACTACCAATAAGTTGCACACCCGCCCAGGCCAATCCCGGGCGGGCCTTCCATCGGCAGCATGAGCGATCTTTCCGACGAACACCTGATGCTGCGCTACTGCGAAGGCGACCTGTCCGCCTTCCAGGAGCTGTATGGCCGCCATAGCCGCGGCCTGTACCGATTTCTCAGCTGGCGCTCGCCGCGCCGCGACTGGGTCGACGAGATCGCCCAGGACAGCTGGTTCAGCCTGCACCAGGCGCGCGCCAGCTACACGCCGCAAGCCACTTTCCGCACCTTTCTGTACCAGATCGCGCGCAACCGCCTGGTCGACCTGTTGCGCCAGCCGCACACCGCAGGCGAGGACGAAGCGCCCTGCCCGGCCGCCGATGCCGCCACCGCGCCCGACGCGGCCATGGAGTCGCGCCAGCAAAACACGGCCTTGCACGCGGCCATCCATGCGCTGCCCGCCGAACAGAAGGAAGCGCTTATACTGCAACAATTCAGCGGCATGTCGCTGGAAGAAATCGCCCAGCTCGTGGCGGCGCCGGTGGAGACCGTGAAGAGCCGCCTGCGCTACGCGATGAAGAAATTGCGCGAGCAGTATGCGCAGGAGGAACAGGCATGAGCGGCAAAGACCACGACCAACTCGACGACGCCGCGTTCGCAGCCTTCCTGCAAGGCGACGATCCGCTGGCGCGCGACCTGGCCGCGCTGGACCAGCCCGCCCCTGCGCCCGCGCTCGACGCCGCCATCCAGGCCCGCATTGCCGCCGCGCTGGCCGCCGAGAAACTGGCCGCGCTGCCGGCCGCGAACGATCCGGTTGCCGCCCCGGCCACCGCCCCTGCGCTGGTGCCTGCGTCGGTGCCTGCGTTGGCGGCGGCCGCACCCGCGCATGCCCCGGCGCCAGCGCATGCGCAAGCCCCCCTGCCCGGGCCGGCGCCAACGCCTTCAGGCCCGCGCTGGCAATCGCGCTGGCAATTGCCCCTGGCGCTGGCCGCCGGCGTGGCCGCAATCTCGGTCGCACTGCCGCTGTGGCAGGCACACGACCCGGTAACCGAAGCGTCGGTCGCAGCAGCGCCCGCCCCGGCAACCGCGCCGTCCGCACAGCCGGCACCGCCAGCCTCTGCAGCAGCCGAGGCGCCGGCCGCCGCCGCTGCCTCGCCTGTGGCTGACGCTGTGTCCGCGCGCGTCCCGGCGCCGCAGGCCAAGCAAGCAAACGCCAAAGCGCAGGCCGGCGACGGAGCAGCATTGCCTGCCACGCCGCCTGCCAAACCGGCCGTCAATGCAGTCGAAAGAAAATCCGGGTTGGAAGATGCGGTGATCGCAGAGGATGTCGCCAACGCGCCGCCGCAGAAGAGCGGGCTGGGCCGCTATTCGCGCAGCGCCCCCGCGTCCACTGCGCAGACAACGCAAATGCCCGTGGCGGCGGCAAGCGGCGCGGTGGTCACCAGCGTGATCGCCAACGCCTCCAACGTGCGCCCATCGGCGGAACATGGCCAGCCGCTCACCTCCATGGAGAAGTCCGCCACGGCAAGCATAGACTACCGCACCGCGCCGCGGATACCGGCTGCGGCACCGGCGCCACCAGCACCGCCGCCGCCGCCAGCACCAGCGCCGGCCCCGGCAACAATGGCATTCGCGCCGATGGCACCCGTCGTCGCGCCTGCGCCGGCCCCGCGGGCCGCGCCGGAGCAGGTTTCCATCAGCGGATCGCGCATCCTGGCGCCGCACGAGATGCAGCCCAAGGCATGGCTGGAGAAGATTGAAGACCTGCTGAAGGCAAACGAGCGCGAGGAAGCTATCGCAGAATGGCAGAAATTCCGCGCTGCTTACCCAGCCTATCCGGTGCCGGACAAGCTGTCTGAAAGTTTCCCGCCGCCGGTCAAGTAAGCGCCGGGAGGTTCGACCGGCCAGGCGCAAGCGATGCACCGGCCGGCGCAATGGCCGGCGCAATCTGACCGCCGGTTACCCGCCGGGCACCTCGAACTCCCCCATCAGCACCGAATTGCCGCGCCCCGTGAGGCGCACGGTGATCATCTCCTCCTTGGCGTCCGGCGTACCGAAGCCGGTGGTCAGGCGCAGCTGCACGGTGGTCGCCCCGGCCACCAGCTGCTGCCTGTGGCCGAAGAAGTTGGCCTGCACCTGATACTTGCCCGGCCTGGCCTTGCGCAGCGAGAATTCTTCCGGTCCGTAGCCGCCGGTGAAGTCGCGCGAAATGCGGCCGCCTTGCGCGGTCATGGTGTGCGCGTAGTAGCAGCGCTCGCCGTTCGGGTCCGTCACCCACAGGTCCATGTCGCTATTGTCCGCATCCCAGGACAGCACGGCGCGCAGGTCCAGCGGCAGGTTTTTCAGCAGGCGCGAATCGACCCTGCTGGTGTCCACTGAACCCTTGGGCGCCCGGGCGATAATCGCGTTCATCTCTGCCAGCGCAATCAGTTCCACATCGGCGAAGCGTCCATCCCATGGCCGCAGCACCACTTCATACAGCTGGTCCACCGCCTGCTGATGCTTGCCAACGGCGGCATAAGCCAGGCCCAGGTCGCGGTAGGACTGCGGCTCCTCGCCCGCCAGCAGCAGCACCTGCTCGAACACCGGCAGCGCCAATTGCGGCGCGCCCGCCTGCAGCAAGCGGTAGCCGAGGATGCGCAGCACGTGGCGGTTCTCCAGCTCCAGCTCGGCCAGGTTGGACAGCACCCGCAGGCCCAGCTCACGCTGGCCGCGCTCGAACAGCATATCGGCCACGTCCAGGTAGAAGGCGCTGCTGCCGCTCCACGATGGACGCTCGTCAAGGTACACCGCATACAGCTGCTCCTTGCTGGCGGCCTTCATGCGCGCGATGTAGGGCGCATTGGACGACCACTTCTTCATCGTAATGGCGCCGGCCGCGGCCGGTGCATCTGCCGCCTGCGCCGCGACGGCGCTACTCATGGGGGCCGGGGCCGGCGGAGGCGGCGGCGGAGCGGCGGGCGCCAAGCGCCGCAGGTCCCGCTCCGCTGGCGCAACGTTGGAGGCATTGGCGACGATGGATTTCCGCAGTGCCATCGACTCCGCTGCCGGCGCAGGCGCGGCGATGGGCGCCGGAATTGCGCGCGCGTCTTCGGCGACAACACCATCCTGCAAGCCTGCGATGCGGCTGCCTTGCACCTTTACACCCACCGAACCGGGGCGCACCTCATGCGGCGCGGGCTGGGGCACGAACTTGACCGGCGGCGCTTTGGGAAACTCGGCATTCCACCACGCCACCTTCTGCTCAAAGCGGCGCACCACGTTGTCGAGCTGCTTGCCGCGCCGCTGCGCCAGCATGGAGCCGAAACGCGCCCTGGCCTTCTCAAAATCGGCCACAAGCTCTGGTGGCGGCGTTACGTCGTAACGCACATAGTCCTCTATCATCTCCAGCACCAGCAGCGAGGTTTCGCGCGTCGGCAAGCCGAACTGCGCGCCCAGGCGGCGGATGGCGCCGCGATGCAGCTCGAAGTCGGCCTCCAGGTCGCGCAGCTTGTAGCCTGCCCACATCAGCGCCGCCTGCGGATGCACCGGTGCGCTGTGCGCGACCGCCAGCCTGATGCCGGTCTCCTTTCCTTGCTGCACCAGCGTGAACGCCAGCTGCGCCGACGGCTGCGTGAGCTTGCCCGCCACCCGCAGCATGCCTTGCCGCGCGCCGGACAGGTCGGCCAGCAGCTCTTTGGCGCCGTCCGCGCGCAGGTCGCGCAGCTGCGGACCGTCGGTGAGCAGCATCTCGGCCGCCGCGCCGGGGCGGTCCGCCTGCACCTGCACCAGTTGCCCGCCGCTGCGTTCCGCCAGCGCAGCCAGCCGGCCGGCGTCGGCGCTGGCCGCGGAATTGAGCGCATACAGGCGCTGCCCCGCAGCCAGGGCCGGGAATTTCGTGCCGCCGTAGTTCAGCAGGCCATCGCTCACCAGCAGGTATTCGCCCACGCCGGCCTGCGGCTGCCAGTCCGCCAGCGCACTGCCGCCGTCATACACCGTGGATTGCAGCGCCTTGCGCAAGGTGCTCCAGTCGCCGCGCTCGACCGTGTAAAGGACAGCCGCCTCGGGACGGTCGCGCAGGCGGACCAGCCGCACTTCCGCCTGGCCCAGGGCCTTGAAGTAGCGGTCCAGCTCAGCCAGTTCCGCATCATGCTTGCGGTTGGCGCCGGAACCGGAACTGTCCCACAGCAGGCCCACCACCTTGGGCAGCTTGCGCGCAGCGCGCAGCGCCGTCACCGGGATCTCGGCCACAAAATAACGCTCGCCCGCGAACTCCTGTACATAGGCCTGCGGCTGTGCGCTGGCCGGGATGCGCAACACCAGCGCGCCCGGCGCGGTAAAATCCTGCTTCGCCACGCGCGCATGGTAGCCGCTGCGCATGCCGGCAAATTGCAGCTCGCCGAAGGCGCCGCTGCTGTGCGGCGCGGCGCTCGCGCCGCTCACCTGCAGGTTCAGATCGAATTCCCCCACGCGCTCGCCGTAGGCCAGCGGCAGGCGGTAGAGCCAGGCTCCGCCCGCTGCGTCGCGCGCCAGCGTTTCGGCGTATTTCAGCTCCACCGTGCGCGTGCCTTGCGCCGGAATCGGGTAAACGCGCAAGCGGAAGTTGTTCCCTTCGGTGCGCTCCAGCAGCCCGGGATCGATGCCGCGCCGCTCCACCGCTTCCAATATCTCGCGGCCCCGGCTCTTTTCCACCGGCACCGCAGGCCGCAGCTTGCCGCCGATATCGAGCGCAAAGGCGCTGATCTGCTGGCCCTCCTGCAAGGGGAAATGCAGTGTGCCTTCCAACACGCGGCTGTTCGGATTGAAAAACACCATACGCACCGTGGTTTCCGCCATGCCGCCGCTGACGGCACTGGCGATGCTCAGGCTTTGCAGCCGCACCGGCCGCTCGCCGCCCAGCGTTTCCATCAGCGGCGGATCCATCCGCGGCGTGACCGCAAGGGCGGCGCAGGCCAGCTGCAGCAGCGCCAGCAAGGCATAAAGTCGCTTCATCATATTGTTCTCCTGGTCCCGGACCGGCCGGTATCAGGAGTGAAACGAAGCGGGCGGCGAAAAGGGGTTAAATCCGGACAAAAATTGTGTCCGTGCCAATAAAAGTCCAGATAGGCGTGCAGGAACGGCGGAAATGCGTTATAGTACTGGCTTGTGCGCTGCAACACGCAGTCGGCACTTCGAATAACAGCAGCTACGCAAGCCTTAGCGCATCGTTCCTGATGACGCTTATAAAGCCCCCCGCCTTGTGTGTCGACTAAGACACCGTCCCGGCGCAAAGCTTTTGTGCCGAAATTTCTAATCTAGTTTGTTAGAGTCATTTCGTTTGGTTGGCGTTGCTATTTTGCGTTCTGCGTTTTTGCATGAACGCTGATTTTTACGAAAGATAAGAATGACTTTTGAAGCACTTGGTATCAACACGTCCGTACTCAAAGCCCTGACCGATGCCGGCTACACCAAGCCGACCCCGGTACAGGAGCAAGCTGTGCCTGCCGCTATCGCAGGCAAGGATCTGTTGGTATCCTCCCAGACCGGTTCCGGCAAGACCGCAGCTTTTATGCTGCCGTCGCTGACCCGTCTGGCAGCACTGCCGCCGGCTGCCGCCGGCAAGACCCCCAATCAAGAAATGCAAGCCGCCAAAGCGCGCGGCGAGCGTCCACGTTTCAAAGCTGCACAGCCAAAAATGCTGGTGTTGACCCCGACCCGCGAACTGGCCCTGCAAGTGACCACCAATACCGACAAGTACGCAGTGAACCTGCGCGGCATCAAGGCCGTGTCCATCCTGGGCGGTATGCCTTACCCTAAACAGATGCAACTGCTGTCGCGCAATCCGGAAATCCTGGTGGCGACCCCGGGCCGCCTGATCGACCATATGGAATCGGGCAAAATCGATTTCTCCCAGCTGCAGATCTTGGTGCTGGACGAAGCCGACCGCATGCTGGACATGGGTTTCATCGACGACATCGAGAAAATCGTTGCCGCCACCCCTGACAGCCGCCAGACCATGCTGTTCTCGGCCACCCTGGACGGCGTAGTGGGCAACATGGCCCGCCGCATCACCAAGGATCCGATGGTCATCCAGATCATCAGCGCCGCCAACAAGCACGAGAACATCTCGCAGCGCGTGCACTTCGTGGACGACCTGTCGCACAAGAACCGCCTGCTGGACCACCTGCTGCGCGACGAGACGCTGGACCAGGCAGTGGTGTTCACCGCCACCAAGCGTGACGCCGACACCATCGCCGACCGTCTGAACATCGCCGGTTTCTCGGCAGCCGCACTGCACGGCGACATGCACCAGGGCGCGCGCAACCGCACCCTGGACAGCATGCGCCGCGGCCAGGTGAAGGTGCTGGTGGCAACCGACGTCGCAGCACGCGGCATCGACGTTCCGACCATCACCCACGTGTTCAACTACGACCTGCCGAAGTTTGCTGAAGACTACGTGCACCGCATTGGCCGCACCGGCCGTGCCGGCCGCAACGGCCTGGCGATCTCGCTGGTGAACCACGCCGAAGGCATGAACGTGAAGCGCATCGAGCGCTTCACCAAGCAGCTGATCCCGGTCACCACCATCGAAGGTTTCGAGCCTAAGCGCACCGCGCCTCCGCGTTCGGCTGCCCGTCCAGGCGGCTGGAAACCAGGCGACAACCGTGGCGGCAAGCCAGGCCAGCGCAGCTTCAGCAAGCCGGGCGCACCGCGCAAGGAAGGCGGCGGCTACCCGCGTGAAGGCGGTTCGGGCGGCTACCCGCGCGAAGGCGCCAGCACCGGCGGCGGCTTCAACCGCGACGGCGGCGGCTACAAGGGCGCCCGTACCGACGGCGCACGCCGCAGCTACGGCGACCGTTAATCCGCGCGCTCAGCCCTAGAGAGAAAAGCCGCCGAAAATATCGGTGGCTTTTTTTTCGCCTTGACCATATACTTGCCGACTCAAGCAATTATCAATCATTAGTCAAATAAAGTTCAAGGACTCATCATGGAAAACATCACCGGCGACGCCGCTCTCGACTTCTGCCTGCGCCTGGCGCGCGCGCAAGCGGCCATGGTGCGCCGCCTGGACGCGGCGCTGGGCGGCCACTTCGGCCTGAGCTTCAGCGACTTCATGCTGCTCAACCACCTGGCCAGGGCGCCCGGCGGCCGCCTGCGCCGCGTGGATCTGGCCGAGCGCCAGGGCCTGACCGCCTCCGGCGTCACGCGCACCCTGCTGCCACTGGAAAAGAACGGCATGGTGGCGCGCCAGCCGGACCCGCGCGACGCCCGCGTCGGCTATGCCGTCATCACCCCCGCCGGCCATGAAATGCTGGACAACGCGATGGTGACGGCGCGCGAAGTCAGCGCTGAACTGCTACGCAACTCCGACCCGGCGCAGCTGGACGCACTGGCGGCGGTGCTGGGCAGCGTGGCCGGCATGAACCTGACCAACAGCTGAGCGGCCGGGCCATGACCAAAGCACGCTCCCCACGCCCGCCCATCCTGGGCGACAAGAACTTTCGCTGGCTGCTCGGCGGCGGCGTCATCTCCGGCTTCGGCGACCAGTTCACCATGATCGCCCTGCCCTGGCTGGTGCTGACCATGTCCGGCGACCCGCTTGCGCTGGGCGCGGCGATTGCCATCATGAGCGTGCCGCGCGCGGTGTTCATGCTGGTCGGCGGCGCGCTGGTGGACCGCTACTCGCCCAAGCGCGTGCTGATGCTGACCAAGTACGCCAATGCCGCGCTGCTCGGCGTGCTGGCCTGGCTGGTGCTGTTCGCGCCCGCGCTGCTGTCGCTGCCGCTGCTGTATGCGTTGGCGCTCGGACTGGGGCTGGCACAGGCATTCTCCATCCCCTCGGGCACCTCCATCATGCCGCAGGTGGTGCCGTCCGAGCACCTGCAGGCCGCCAACGGCGCGATGATGGGCATGCGCCAGCTCACCATGCTGACCGGCCCCGTGCTCGCCGCCTTGCTGATCGCCCTGGCAGGCGACGGCGGCGCCGCCGCGCCAGGCCACGCCGCGCATGGCCATGGCGGCGCCGCGGCCGGCGCGCCGCTGCACGCGCCGGCCGGTGCGATCGGCATCGGCCTGGCCTTTGCGTTCGACTGCTTCACGTTCCTGTTCACCGCCTGGACCCTGGCCCGGGTGCGCCTGCGCCCGGCCGCCACGCCGCCGGCCGGCCCGCCGCAATCGATATTCAGCTCGGTGGCCGAAGGATTGCTGACCGTCTGGCGCGACATGGCGCTGCGCACCTGCTTCATTTACTGGTCACTGGTGGCGGTGTTCGTCGGCGGCGCCATGCAAGTCGCGCTGCCGCTGCTGGCCAGCCAGAACCTGCACGGCGCCGCCTCGCTGGGCATGCTGAGTGGGGCGCACGGCACCGGCATGCTGCTCGGGATGGCGCTTTCCAGCACAGGCGTGAAACTGCGTTTCGGCGGATTCGGCGCCACCCTGCTCGCCATCGACGCCATCGTGGCGCTGCTGCTCGCGCCGCTGGGCGCCATTACCGCCACCTGGCAAGGCGCGGCCCTGCTGCTGTTGGCGGGCACCCTGGCGGGCTTCATGCAGATTGCCGTCTTCACGTGGATACAAGGCAGCGTGCCGCCCCGCATGCTGGGCCGCGCGATGAGCATTTTCATGTTCATCTTCATGGGCCTGGCGCCGCTCTCGGCCGCCGCCATCGGTGCACTGCTGAAGGTGATCACACTGGCGCAGCTGTTTGCAGGCGGCAGCGCGCTGCTGCTGGCCATCAGCGCACTGGCGTGGCTGCTCACGCCCATGGCCCGCATCGGCTTGCCGTCCCGATAGGGCGGGCCGACAAGCCGTCTCGCTTTCGCCACGCTTCCTCCCCGGGGCCCGTCTTTTCGTACACAATGGGTGCATCAATCCCGGGGAGAACAGCGCATGCCGAAGCAGATAATCAACCATACTATTCTCGCCACACTGGCCCTGCTGGGCGCAAGCGCCGCGCAAGCGCTCGACTGGAGCGACACCGCGCTGAGCTACCGCTACGGCACCCACTTCGCCGAGCCGTTCAACCCGGTGGACATCAAGAAGAACATCGTCAACCTGAGCCACGTCAACGGCTACGCCTACGGCAAGAACTTCATCAGCGCAGACCTGCTGCTGTCCGACAAGACCGATCCGAAAAGCGTGGGCTCAGATGACGGCGCGCGCGAACTATACGTGCTGTACCGCCACACGCTGGACCTGGGCAAAGTCACCGGCAAGCACTTCAAGGCCGGTCCCGTGCGTGGCCTCGGCCTCACCGCCGGCTTCGACTTCAACACCAAGCACGACGCGGGCTACAACTCCCGCAAGCGCATGCTGGTTGCCGGCCCCACGCTCAACCTGGACGTGCCGGGCTTCCTCGACGTCAGCCTGCTGGCTCTGTGGGAAAGCAACGCGCCCTACAGCGGCTTCTCGAAAACCAGCACGCCGCGCTACGACTACGACGTGCATCCGATGCTGAACCTGGTGTGGGGCATCCCCTTCAATGCCGGCATCCCGCTGTCTTTTGAAGGTTTCGCCAACTTCATCGGCCACAAGGGCATCAACGAATTCGGCGCCGCCACCAAGCCGGAAACCAACATCGACATGCAGATCATGTACGACATGAGCGCAGCCGTGGGCGCCGCCAAGAACACCTTCAAGGTCGGCATCGAGTACCAGTTCTGGAAGAACAAGTTCGGCAACAGCGACAAGAACAATCCGGGCGCCACCGCGCGCACCCCGATGGTACGCGCGGAATACCACTTCTAGTCACTGCTGCTCATCGCCGTTCGAGCCTGCGGTTCGACGTAGATGGCGCGGAAGTCGTTTACGTTGGTCAGCGTCGGCCCGCACACCACGGACGCGCCTATCGCCTGGAAGAAGCCGTGGCCGTCGTTGTTGGCCAGGCTCAAACGGGGGTTGATGCGCTGGCCCCATGCCTTCTCCAGCATGTCCGGCCCGATGATGGCGCCGGCGATTTCTTCCTGTCCGTCCACGCCGTCCGTATCGCAGGCGATGGCGTAGATGCCGGGGTGGCCGTTCAGCGATACCCCCAGCGACAGCAGGAACTCCACGTTGCGCCCGCCCCTGCCGCCGCCGCGTATCGTCACCGTGGTTTCGCCGCCGGACAACAGCACGCACGGCGCTTCGAACGGCTGCCCGCGCATGGCCACCTGGCGCGCCATGCCGGCCATGACAATGCCTACCTCGCGCGCCTCCCCTTCAATGCTGTCGCCCAGGATGTAAGGCACGATACCGGCCTTGCGCGCCACTTCGGCGGCCGCCTCCAGCGCGATCTGCGGCGCGGTGATAAGGCGGATCTCGCTGCGCGCCAGGCGCGGATCGCCCGGCTTGATGCTTTCGCTGGCGCCCGACTCCAGAAGCTTCGTGACCGCCTCCGGCACCGAGATGCCGTAGCGCTGCAGGATGGCCAGCGCGTCGGCACAGGTGGTGGCGTCGCCGCAGGTGGGGCCGGACGCGATGTCGGCCGGGTTATCGCCCGGCACGTCCGAAATCAGCAGCGTGACCACCCGCGCCGGGTGGCATGCCGCCGCCAGCCGTCCGCCCTTGATGGCGGACAAGTGGCGCCGCACGCAGTTCATCTCGCCTATGGTGGCGCCGCTCTGCAGCAAGGCGCGGTTGATCTCCTGCTTGACGGCCAGGTCCAGTCCCGCATGCGGCAGCGGCAGCAGCGCCGAGCCGCCGCCAGAGATCAGGCAGATCACCAGGTCGTCTACCGTCAACCCCTGCACCAAGGCGAGGATGCGGCGCGCCGCCTCCAGCCCTTTTGCATCCGGCACCGGATGCGCCGCTTCGGCGATCTCGATGCGCTGGCAAGGTACGGCATAGCCGTAGCGCGTCACCACCAGGCCGCTCAACTGGCCCGGCCAATGCTGCTCCAGCACGCGCGCCATCTCGGCCGACGCCTTGCCGGCGCCGATCACCACGGTGCGTCCGCGCGGCGGTTCCGGCAAAAACCGGGGCAGGCACAGTCCGGGCTGCGCCGTCGCCACGGCGGCGTCGAACATGCTGCGCAATAAAGTGGCTTGGAATGTCATGGACGTATCCTATTCAGGCAGCTGGTCGCCGATCTGGTAGTTTGCCATGAGTTCCAGCGCGCGCACCAGCGCCGAATGGTCCCAGGCCTTGCCCCCGTGCGAGACGCAGGAATTGAACAGCTCCTGCGCCGTCGCCGTGTTGGGCAGGCTCACGCCGATGGCGCGCGCGCTGCTCAGCGCCAGGTTCAGATCCTTCTGGTGCAACTCGATGCGGAAGCCGGGATTGAAGGTGCGCTTGATCATGCGCTCGCCGTGCACTTCCAGGATGCGCGACGCGGCAAACCCGCCCATCAGCGCCTGGCGCACCTTGGCGGCATCGGCCCCCATGCGCGAAGCAAACAGCAGCGCCTCGCCTACCGCTTCGATGTTCAGCGCCACGATGATCTGGTTGGCCACCTTGGTGGTCTGGCCGTCGCCATTGCCGCCCACCAGCGTGATATTTTTTCCCATCAGTTCAAACAGCGGCTTGACAGCGTTGAAGGCTTCCTCGCTGCCGCCCACCATGATGGTCAGCGTGGCGGCCTTGGCACCCACTTCGCCGCCGGATACCGGCGCATCCAGGTACTGGCAGCCCAGCGCATTGATGCGGGCCGCGAACTGCTTGGTTTCAATCGGCGAAATGGAGCTCATGTCCACCACCGTCTTGCCGGCGCTCAGGCCCTGCGCCACGCCGCCTTCGCCGAACAGCACCTCGGCCACCTGCGGCGTATCCGGCACCATCAGGATGATCACCTCGGCCTTCTGCGCCACTTCCTTGCTGCTGGCGCAGCCCACCGCGCCCAGTTCCACCAGTTCGGGCGGCAGCGCCTTGCGCTGCAGGACGAACAGTTCGTGGCCGCCTTTCAGCAGATTCGCCGCCATCGGCGCGCCCATGATGCCCAGACCAATAAAGCCTACCTTACTCACGCCCTTACTCATATCCCTGCTCCTCTTGATGGGCCGCGCTCAGGCGGCGTTCTTGAATTTTCCCGCCAGCGCCTCCGCGCCGCGCGCCAGCAGGCCGATGTCGCTGCCTACCGCAGTGTAAGTGCAACCGGCCGCGATGTAACGCCGCGCCAGCGCCTCGTCCCCCATCAGCACTCCGGCGGCCTTGCCGGTGGCGACAATGCGGCGCACCGCGCCTTCAATCGCGGCCACCACGTCCGGGTGCTTCAGGTTGGCCAGGTGGCCCATGGAGGCGGCCAGGTCGCCCGGGCCGATGAAGATGCCGTCCACGCCTTCCACTGCCGCGATTTCCTCGATATTGGCGATCGCCTCCGGTGTTTCCACCTGCAGCAGCACGCAGATATCGTCGCCGCTGGTGGCCCAGTAGTCCGCCACGCGGCCATAGTCGGAGGCGCGCGCCGCCGTTGAGAAACCGCGCACGCCGAGCGGCGGATAGCGCGTGGCGGCCACCGCCTGGCGCGCCTCTTCCGCGTTCTGCACGAAGGGTATCAGCAGCGTTTGCGCACCCACGTCCAACAGGCGCTTGATCACCACGGTGTCGTTCCAGGGCGGACGCACGATGGGCTGGGCCGTTCCCTGCGCAATCGCCTGCAGCTGCGAGTGCACCATCGGCAGCTCATTGGGCGAGTGCTCCATGTCCAGCAGCAGCCAGTCGAAGCCCGCATTGGCCAGCACCTCCACCGTGACGTTGCTCGACAGCCCAGACCACAGGCCGATTTGCAGGGTGCCGCTGTTCAGCGCCCGCTTGAAATGGTTGATCCGTTTGCTCATGCCACTGCTCCCTGGAAAGGTTGGTGATATTTGTACAAACACTAAGTTGTCAGTCGTCATATGACTTGACTTAGTATATGCTGCAATGCAGTAGCAGCGCAAGAAATGAAATACAATCGCACTCTCTCGTTTGCGCTGGATCAAGCATGGAAACCAAATGGCTGGAAGACTTCATCTCGCTGGCCGAGACCAATAACTTCAGCCGCTCCGCCTCGCAGCGGCACGTGACGCAGCCGGCCTTCTCGCGCCGCATCCAGTCGCTGGAAAACTGGCTCGGCACCGACCTGGTGGACCGCACCTCCTACCCCACCCGCTTGACGCCGGCCGGCCTGGTGTTCTACGAGCAGGCGCTGGAAATGCTGGGCCAGATCAACGGCGTGCGCGAGCTGCTGCGCAACAAGCGCGCCGCCGCCATGAACAGCATCGACCTGGCGGTGCCGCACACGCTGTCGCTGACCTTCATCCCGAAATGGATCACGCAGCTCGAGACCGACTTCGCGCCGATCAACAGCCGTTTGATGGCGCTCAACGTGCACGACGCCGTGCTGCAGCTGGTGGAAGGCGGCTGCGACCTGCTGCTGTGCTACCACCATCCGCGCCAGCCGGTGCAGCTCGATCCGGGCCGCTACGACATGCTGGTGCTGGGCCGCGAAGCCATGCGCGCCTACGCCCGCTGCGACAAGACCCGCACGCCCGAGTTCACGCTGCCCGGCACCAGGCAGGAGCCGCTGCCCTTCCTCTCCTACACCAACAACGCCTACCTGGGCCGCATGGTGGAACTGATCCTGGCGGACACCAAGACCGCGCTGCATCTCGAGAACCACTACGAAACCGATATGGCGGAAGGCTTGAAAATGATGGCGCTGGAAGGACGCGGCATCGCCTTCCTGCCTGAATCGGCCGTCACGCGCGAGCTAAAACAGAAGCTGCTGGCGCCCGCCGACGGCGGGGTGCAGGACTGGCAGATCGAAATGGAAATCCGCCTGTACCGGGAGCGCCCTTCGCCTTCCCGGCCCGGCAAATTCATCGTTTCGCGGCTGTGGGACTATCTGGAAAGCCTGCAGAAAACGTCCGACAAAAAGCGCCGCGTGCCGGCCTCAGAACGTTAATTTTTACTCAACGATTGTAACGTTATGCTTTTTTTGCATAATCGGATGCGCATACAGCATTAGCCGCCTTGCAGGGCTCCAGCCTATGATTCGCCTCGCTAACGCAACGCCACAAGCACCGCGTCGAACGAAGAATCCATCGAATAAAACAGGAGCCAAGCATGACCACCCAACACGCACTGCCGTCCTACCTCAATCCAGAAGATCTCGGTCCTTGGGGCCAGTACCTGAAGCAGATCGACCGTGTTACCCCGCACCTGGGCAACCTGTCGCGCTGGGTGGAAACGCTGAAGCGCCCCAAGCGCATCCTGACCGTTGACGTGCCGATCGAGCGCGACGACGGCTCGATCGCCCACTACGAAGGCTACCGCGTGCAGCACAACATGTCGCGCGGCCCGGGCAAGGGCGGCGTGCGCTTCCACCAGGACGTGACCCTGTCCGAAGTGATGGCCCTGTCGGCATGGATGACCGTGAAAAACGCGGCCGTGAACGTGCCGTACGGCGGCGCCAAGGGCGGCATCCGCGTGGACCCTAAAACCCTGTCGCGTGGCGAACTGCAGCGCCTGACCCGCCGCTACACCAGCGAAATCAGCCTGATCATCGGCCCAAACAAGGACATCCCGGCGCCGGACGTCAACACCAACGAACAGGTCATGGCATGGATGATGGACTCCTACGCCATGATCGAAGGCAACCTGTCGACCGGCGTCGTGACCGGCAAGCCAATCTCGCTGGGCGGCTCGCTGGGCCGCCGCGAGGCGACCGGCCGCGGCGTGTTCGTGGTTGGCCAGGCGGCAGCGGCCAAGCGCGGCGTGGCGATCCAGGGCGCGCGAGTGGCGATCCAGGGCTTCGGCAATGTCGGCGGCGTAGCGGCAACCATGTTCGCCGATGCCGGCGCGAAAGTCATCGCCGTGCAGGACCACACCGGCACCGTGGTGCACTCGAACGGCCTGGACGTGGCACAATTGCACAAGCATGTAGCGGAAACGGGCGGCGTAAAAGGCTTCCCCGGCATCGAGCAGTTCATGGACCGCGATGCATTCTGGGGCATTGAATCGGACATCCTGATTCCCGCCGCCCTGGAACAGCAGATCACCGCCGCCAACGCGCCGCTGATCCGCACCAAAATCATCCTCGAAGGCGCCAACGGCCCAACCACGCCGGAAGCTGACGACATCCTGTCCGACAAGGACATCCTGATCGTGCCGGACGTGCTGGCCAATGCCGGCGGCGTGACGGTGTCATACTTTGAGTGGGTGCAGGACTTCTCCAGCTTCTTCTGGAGCGAGGACGAAATCAATGCACGCCTGACGCGCATCATGCAGGACGCGTTCAACGCAGTATGGGATGTATCGCAGGACAAGAAGGTAACGCTGCGCACCGCGACCTTCATCCTGGCGTGCACCCGCGTGCTGCAAGCGCGTGAAGTGCGCGGCCTGTATCCTTAATCAACACGCTGACTAAGTGAAATCCACAGGCTGGAAGCGCACCGCGCGCGCGGATAGTGTTGGTAATATCAGATATTAGCCGCATTCAGTCATCATCACGCCTGCCCTGGCTTATGCTCGGGCAGGCGTTTTTCGCATATTAAAGGATTCGTTTCATGAGCACTTTCGAACAGAAGGCACTGGATTATCACAAGGCCGGCGGCCCGGGCAAAATCGCCATCGCCGTCACCAAGAGCGTCGCCAGCCAGGACGACCTGTCGCTGGCCTATTCGCCCGGCGTGGCCGTGCCCTGCGTTGAAATCCAGCGCGACCCCGCATTGGCCTACGAGTACACCGCCAAGGGCAACCTGGTGGCCGTAATCACCAACGGCACCGCCGTGCTGGGCCTGGGCAATATCGGCGCGCTGGCCGGCAAGCCCGTGATGGAAGGCAAAGTGGTGCTGTTCAAGAAGTTCGCCGGCATCGACTCCTTCGACATCGAAATCGACGAAACCGATCCGGACAAGCTGGTCGACATCATCGCCGCGCTGCACCCGACTTTCGGCGGCATCAACCTGGAAGACATCAAGGCGCCGGAGTGTTTCTACATCGAGCGCAAGCTGCGCGAGCGCCTGTCGATCCCGGTGTTCCACGACGACCAGCACGGCACCGCCATCGTGGTCGGCTCGGGCCTGCTGAACGCGGTTGAAATGACCGGCCGCGACATCGCCGAAATCAAGATCGTCTGCTCGGGCGCCGGCGCCGCCGCCATCGCCTGCCTGGACCTGATCCTGTCGCTGGGCGCGCGCCGCGAGAACATCTTCGTCTGCGACAGCAAGGGCGTGCTGACCACCGCGCGCGAACTGGACGGCGAAAAGAAAGCCTGGGCGCGCGATACGCCTGCCACCAAGCTGTCGCAGGTAATCGAAGGCGCGGACGTATTCCTGGGCCTGTCCGGCCCCGGCCTGCTGTCGCAGGCGGACGTGAAATCGATGGCCAAACAGCCGATCATTTTCGCGCTGGCCAATCCGGAGCCGGAACTGCGCCCCGAGCTGGTGCGCGAAGTGGCGCCGGACGCCATCATCGCCACCGGCCGCTCGGACTACCCGAACCAGATCAACAACGCGCTATGCTTCCCTTACCTGTTCCGCGCCGCGCTGGACTCGGGCGCTACCACCATCAACCAGGAAATGAAGATCGCCTGCGTGGTGGCGCTGGCCGGCATGGCCCGCAGCGACGAGCGTTTCGGCAAGGACTACGTGGTGCCGGGCCTGCTGGACCCGCGCCTGCTGGTCGGCGTGACGCCGAAGATCGCCCAGGCCGCCTTCCGCAGCGGCGTGGCGCGCAAGGAACTGGACGCGGAAACCTACGCCGCGCACCTGGCCAAGCTGGGCGCATCGCTGATTTAACAGCATGGCGGCTTACGCCGAACCTCAGCTGCGCTTGCGCATAGCCACCCAGTCGCTGACAACGTGCTCCAGCACCTTCAGCGGCAGGGCGCCGTGCGTGAGCACCTGGTCGTGGAAGGCCTTCAGGTCGAATTTGTCGCCCAGCTCCTGCTGCGCGTGTTCGCGCAAGGACAGCATGGTCAGCATGCCCACCTTGTAGGCCAGCGCCTGCCCCGGCGACACAAAGTAGCGCTCCACTTCCGCCGTCACGTCGTCCTCCGGCATGCCGGTATTCTCCAGCATGTAGGCAATCGCCTGCTCGCGCGTCCAGCGCTTGTAGTGGATGCCCGTGTCCACCACCAGACGGGTGGCGCGCATCATGTCGTCGCGCAGGCGGCCCAGTTTGTCGAGCTGCGTTTTCTCCCATCCCAGCTCGCTGGCCAGCCGCTCGGCATACAGCGCCCAGCCTTCCTGGTAGGCGCTGAACGGAATCACCTTGCGGAAGAACGGCACGTCCTCGAGTTCCATCGCCACAGCGATCTGCAGATGATGGCCCGGCAGTCCTTCGTGATGCGCCAGCGTGCGCATGGCGAACTTCGGCGTCTCGCTCACCGTGCGCATGTTTACGAAGAACACGCTGGGCCGCGAGCCGTCGAACGCCCCGGGCTGGTAATAGGCGCCGGGGGCGGTCGCCTGCAGCGCGGCCGGCACCGGCTCCACCCTCAAGGCCAGGCGTGGCTTCATGCTGAACGCCGTGCCCAAGCCTTTGCTGGCCTCGCCGATAATGGCGCGGTACTGTGCCAGCATGGCCGCGCGCCCCGCCTCCGTGTCCGGATACTTCTGCTCCGGCTGTGCCGACAAGCGCATCATGCGTTCGCCCAGGCTGCCCCCGGCCAGTCCCTGCTGCTTCAGGATGGCGTCCATTTCCGCGCCCACGCGCGCCACTTCGGCCAGGCCCAGGCTGTGCACCTGCTGTGGCGTGAAGTCGGTGGTGGTGTGCATGCGTACCGCCCAGGCATAGTAGTCGTCGCCGTGCGGCAGGCTCCAGGCGCCGTCGTTGGTCAATGCCGTGCCGCGCAGCGCCTCGAAATACGCAATCAGGCCGCGGTAAGCCGGATAGACCTGGCCCTGCAGGGCAGCCTCGGTATCCGCCAGCAGCCTGGCGCGCGTGGCCTCGTCCAGCGTCCCGGCCGGCAGCGCCGCCAGTTTGTCGCGCATGTCCAGGTACAGCCGGTGCTGCGGCGGCGGGGTGGCGACGAAAGCCTGCATCTGCCGCAGCACCTTCTCTACGGTGAAACGCGGCGGCACGATGCCTTTGCTTTCGCTGAGCTTCATCCGTTCCAGCACTTGCCCGAACTTGGCCGGAAAGCGACGCAGGCGCGCAATGTAATTCTCAGCGTCGCCGACACTGCCGATGCGGTGCACCTGGACCATGAAATCGGGCAGCGTGGCCTGGACCCCGTCGAGCTGGTTAACCGGGAAAACGTGCGACAGGTAAGGCTCGCCCTCCACCTGCATGGATATGAAATACTGCAGCGTGTCATAGGACAGCTTGCCGTCCCGGTCCAGGTCCTCGCGGTCGTAGCTCTCCAGCACCGCCAGATTGTCCTTCATCTCCGCCATCACCTTGCGCGCATGGGCAGGCGACGCGTCGTCCAGCCGGCTGCTGAAAAAATCCAGCCAGCGCGGCAGCACGCCGAAGGAGGACAGCATTTCCGGGCTGTCCATGGCAAAGGTGGCGAACACCCGCGTGTAGAACCAGTCCAGCCGCAGCGGCTTGAAATGCGACGTGTGCGTCACCAGCAGCACGACCGCCAGCACGATGGCTGTCAGCGCCGTCAGCAGCCAGGTCAACGCACGTTTCATCTTTTCTCCGCAATTGCAAAATCAGGTTCTGATTTTAACAATATTTCGCCTACCAGGAGCAGGTGCGCAGGCCCGCGAAGATATCGTCCCTGCCCGGCAGGTGGAAGTTGCGGAAGCGCGCCGATCCCAGCCGCGACGGCGTGGCGAACGAGGCGCCGCGCAGCACCTGGTGGGTGGCAAAATGCGGCGCCGAATATTCGCGCCACGGCCCCGCTGCGAAGCCGGGATAGGGCTCGAACGGCGTGGCCGTCCATTCCCACAGCGAGCCCCAGCGGAATGCCGGGTGCCCCGACAGCGCGGCGTATTCCCATTCCGCTTCGGTGGGCAGGCGCCGCTCGGCCCAGGCGCAGTAGGCCTGCGCCTCGAACAGGCTGATATGGCGCACCGGCTCCGGGCCGGCCAGCGTGGCGAGGTGGCCAAAGCGCATGGTGCGCCAGAAGATGTCTTGCGCCCTGCCGCGCATGCCGTCGCCGGCATCGCGCTGCCAGTAACGCGGCGCCGAGCGTTCCTGGCGCATCAGCCATGCATTGCCGGCCGCGCTCCAGAACTGGCGCCGCTCGTAGCCGCCGTCGGCCACGAAGTCGGCATACTGCGCGTTGCTGACCAGCGCCGAATCGATGCGGAATGGCGGCACGTAGCAGGC
Organism: Massilia sp. Root351; assembly: GCF_001425045.1. GTDB lineage: Bacteria > Pseudomonadota > Gammaproteobacteria > Burkholderiales > Burkholderiaceae_D > Rugamonas. The sequence continues at coordinate 249,334 of NZ_LMDJ01000012.1, forward strand.
ATGCGGCTGCAGTTCATTGTCGAACACGAAGCCCCCCCCGCCCTGGCTGCCCATCTGCAGCGTGCCGCCCGGGAAGCCGATTTCGGACTGCTGCGGCCAGCTCGGCTCGTCGCGCGCCAACTCGGGCGGCACCGGCACGCCCAGCGTCTGCAGAGACGACAGCATGGCTTCGCCCTGCATGTCCTCGTGGGCCAGTGCCAGCCGGTAAGGATACAGCTCGGTGTCGCTGCCGCCGCAGCGCGACAGCTGGTCCAGCACCCGGTCCAGCACTTCGTGGCAATAGGTTTTCAGTGCGCCGGGGCTGGGCAGGTCCAGGTTCCAGCGCGCGGCGTGCGGCACGGTGTTGGCGTCGAACCAGTCATCGCCCTTGCTCAGCAAGGCGTTGGGTTCAGCGTCCGCCGGGTGGCTGGAAGTGGCTTCGCGCAGCACGAACCACTCGGCGAACCAGGCTGCGCGGCCCAGCTCCCACAGCGGCGGATTGAGGCTGCGCAGCTGCGGCACGCGGATGGCGGCATCCAGCCCGGCGGCCGCGGCGCACTCGAACAGCGCCAGCGTGTGGGCCCGGGCGTGCTGCAAGGCCTCCGCCAGTTGCTCGGGCCGGGCGTGGCGAAATGATGCATGAAGTGAGCGCATGGCCGATTGTAACCGAACCTGAAACGTTCATGCCCGCCCTGCGGGATGCGGCGCGCTTGTGATATCGTGACGGGCATTATGCAAACACCTATCAAACTCACCTCCTTTTCCCACGGCGGCGGCTGCGGCTGCAAAATCGCCCCTGGCGTGCTGTCGGAAATCCTGAAAAACACCCACGGCTTCCCGGTTCCGAAGGAACTGATGGTGGGCATCGAAACCTCGGACGACGCGGCGGTCTACAAGCTCAATGACGAGCAGGCGCTGATCGCCACCACCGACTTTTTCATGCCCATCGTGGACGATCCGTTCGACTTCGGCCGCATCGCCGCCACCAACGCCATCTCGGACGTGTACGCCATGGGCGGCACGCCCATCATGGCGCTGGCCCTGGTCGGCATGCCGGTCAACAAACTGCCGATCGAAACCATAGGCCAGATCATCAAGGGCGGCGAATCGATCTGCGCCGAGGCGGGCATTCCCATCGCCGGTGGCCACACCATCGATTCGGTGGAGCCGATCTATGGCCTGGTGGTGCTGGGCCTGGTGCATCCGTCCAAGGTCAAGCGCAATTCCGGCGCGCTGCCGGGCGACGTGCTGGTGCTGGGCAAGCCGCTGGGCGTGGGCGTGCTGTCGGCCGCGCTGAAGAAGGACAAGCTGGGTGCGGACGGCTACGCCGCCATGATCGCCAACACCACCAAGCTGAACAAACCGGGCCAGGCGCTGTCCGCCATGCCGGGGGTGCACGCCATGACCGACGTCACCGGCTTCGGCCTGCTGGGCCACCTGCTGGAGCTGGCGCGCGGCGCCGGCCTGGAAGCACAGCTGGACATGGCCCGCATTCCGCTGCTGCCGGGCGTGGCGCAGCTGGCCGCGGACGGCTACTTCACCGGCGCCTCGGGCCGCAACTGGGATGCCTACGGCAAGGACGTGGCGCTGTCGGCCGGCATCACCCCGGCACAGCAGGCCCTGCTGACCGACCCGCAGACGTCCGGCGGGCTGCTGGTGGCCTGCGATCCGGCCAGCGTGGACGAGGTGCTGGCCCTGTTTGCGCGCGAGGGCTTCGACGCCGCCGCCGTGGTGGGCAGGACTGCCGCAGGCGCGGCGCGCGTGACTGTGTCGTAAGCTTCGCTGCAAGGCAGCAAATTCGCTTGACAGAGTTGAACTTGCTGCCTTACATTAAAGCCCATGTTCCCGCATCCGCACCTATCCGCTTTCCTGCTGCCGGCTCCTAGCGCCCTATCGCTAGCGCCGCGCCTACTAGCACGCGCTTAAAAACGCGTCACAGTTGTACCCCTGCGCCGGCCACAAGCTGCGCAAGTCTCCCCAAAATCAGGAAAGTTTGCACCGATGTCCACCACGGCTATCCACACGCACCGTAGCACCGCACGCACCGTCCGAGGTTTCGCGCTGCTACTGCTATCGCTACCGACCGGTTGCCTGGCCTAGCGTCTCCGTGGCCCGCCAGGCAGCCAACGCCACATCGCATGCGCCCATGACCGGCATGGGGCTTTCCAAAATTCAGAAGACTCAGGAGTACCACCATGATGTTGCAAAACCCAGCAGCGAAATACCGCGCCTTCCCGGCTGTCCAATTGACCGACCGCACCTGGCCGAACGCCATCATCAGCAAGCCGCCGATCTGGATGAGCACCGATCTGCGCGACGGCAACCAGGCGCTGATCGAGCCGATGAGCCCCGAGAAGAAGCTGCGCTTCTTTGAAATGCTGATCAAGATCGGCATCAAGGAAATCGAAGTGGGCTTCCCTTCGGCCTCGCAGACCGACTTCGACTTCGTGCGCAAGCTGATCGACGAAGACCGCATTCCGGACGACGTCACCATCATCGTGCTGACGCAGTCGCGCGAAGAGCTGATCCGCCGCACCGTGGAAGCGGCGGCCGGCGCCAAGCGCGCCATTGTCCACCTGTACAACTCGGTGGCGCCGGTGTTCCGCAAAGTGGTGTTCGGCATGTCGCGCGAAGAAATCACCAACATTGCCACCACCGGCACCACGCTGGTGAAGCAACTGATCGCCCAGCACCCGCAAACCGACTGGGGATTCGAATACACGCCGGAATCGTTCTCCACCACCGAGCTCGATTTCTCCAAGCATATCTGCGACGCCGTCAGCGCCATCTGGAAGCCGACCCCGCAGAAGAAGATGATCATCAACATGCCGTCGACCGTGGAGTGCAGCACGCCCAACGTGTATGCCGACCAGATCGAATGGATGTCGCGCAAGCTGGAACGCCGCGATTCGCTGATCCTGTCGGTGCACCCGCATAACGACCGCGGCACCGCGATTGCCGCCGCCGAACTGGCCGTCATGGCCGGCGCCGACCGCGTGGAAGGCTGCCTGTTCGGCAACGGCGAGCGCACCGGCAACGTGGACCTGGTGACGCTGGCGTTGAACCTGTACACCCAGGGCGTGCACCCGGGCCTGGACTTCTCCGACATTGACAGCGTGCGCAAGCTGGTCGAGGAATGCAACCAGCTGCCGGTGCACCCGCGCCATCCTTACGTGGGCGACCTGGTGTTCACCGCCTTCTCCGGTTCGCACCAGGACGCGATCAAGAAAGGCTTCGCCAAGCAGCAGCCGGACCAGCCTTGGGAAATCCCCTACCTGCCGATCGACCCGCAAGACCTGGGCCGCAGCTACGACGCGGTGATCCGCGTGAACAGCCAGTCCGGCAAGGGCGGCATGGCCTACCTGCTCGAGCAGGACTTCGGCCTGGTGCTGCCGCGCCGCCTGCAGATCGAGTTCAGCCGCGCGGTGCAGGCGGTGGCCGACCAGACCGGCCTGGAAATCACCTCCGAAGGCATCCACCAGATCTTCAGCCAGGAATATCTGGAGCAGACCGCGCCGTACGCCTACAGCTCGCACAAGATGCAGGAAGACACCACCAGCGACGAGCCGGTGCAGATCGACATCGCCCTCAGCCACCGTGGCGCCAGCATGGCGCTGCAAGGCGGCGGCAATGGCCCGATCGACGCCTTCGTCGACGCGCTCGGCCTGGACATCAAGCTGATGGACTACCACGAGCACTCGATCGGCTCCGGCGCCAACGCCAAGGCGGCCTGCTATGTTGAGCTGCGCCTGGAAAACGGCCCGACCCTGTTTGGCGCCGGCATCGACAGCAACATCGTCACTGCGTCCTTCAAGGCCGTGCTGAGCGCCGTCAACCGCCAGATCCGGCAGAAGGAAGCGGCTGCAGCCCCCGCGGCCGCCGGCGCGGACGCCACTGCATGATGCGCTGGCCCACGTTCTCCGGGGCGGCTGCCGCCCTCCTGCTAGCCGCCGCCAGCACCCACGCCGCCCCGCCTGCGGGGCAGGATGCTTACGCCAGCGGGCAGGTCAAGGTGGACGTGGGCGACCGCAAGCTGAATATGTATTGCATGGGCAAGGGCTCGCCCACCGTGCTGTTCGAGGCCGACGGCGGCCGCGCGGGCTGGGACTGGTCCTCCGTGCAGCCGGAAGTGGCCAAGCGCACCCGCGCCTGCGTGTACGACCGCGCCGGCATGGGCTTCAGCGACCCGGCTACCCGCGCCGCCACGGCCGGCAACGCCACCAAGGACCTGCACTTCTTGCTGAAGAATGCGCGCATGGATGGGCCTTACGTGCTGGTGGGCGCCGGCTTCGGCGCCATGATTGCGCAGCAGTTCGCCGCGCGCGGACGCGGCAACGTCACCGGCCTGGTGCTGGTGGAGCCGCCGTCCGACGAGGAACTGGCGGCAGCCGCTCCTGCCGCCAATGCCAATGACGGCGCCGCGCTCCCGCAAGCCGCATCGCTGGCGGCGGCACGCGAGGCAGCCCTGGCTTGCCTGGACGCCGCCAACAGCGGCAAGATCGGCGCCGCCCCTGCTTGCGCCTACGCGCCAGGCGGCGAAACCGGCCCCAAACTGGCTGCCGCGCAAACGGCACAAGTGGCCAAACCCGCCTACTGGCGCTCGCGCGCCTCCGAAATCGACAACCTGGCCGCCAGCGCCAGCCAGCTGCGCGCCGCGCGCAAGAGCTACGGCGACATGCCGCTGGCGGTGCTCGCGCGCGCCGAATCCCTCGCCAGCCGGCAATTGGCGGCCTTGTCCACGCGCGGCAGCAGCACCATCGTGCAGGACGCAGGCCAGTCCATTCTGTACACCCGGCCGGAAGCGGTGGTCGGCGCAGTGATGGCTGTCTTGGACAAACAACAACTTTAGTCCCCCGCATGCCCACGGCCTCATTCACTTGAATGACGCGCGCCCCTTCCCGCAAGCCTAGACTGCCTAGATTGCCTGGCTGTCATCGCGAAGGAAGGACCTCATCATGAAAACGCTTATCCTGGCGGGCCTGCTCGCCTCTGGGTCACTGCTGGCGGGCGCGCAGACCGCCGACACCGTGACCATTCCCGGCCCCGTGCGCCAGATCGAAGCACCGGTGCCCGGGCAGATCATTCCCATGCAGCGCGACGAATTCCAGCAGTTCGCCGGCGCCTACAACCTGGCCAATGGCCAGACCCTCTATCTGCGGCGGGTGGACAAGCGCTACTTCGCCAGGGTGGACGACTGGACCGAACACCAGATCGTGGCCATCGGCTCGAACGACTTTGTGGCGCTGGACCGCCAGCTCAAGATGCGCATCGAACTGCAACCCTACGGCAAGGTAAATGGCGAGCTGCTGATTGCAATGCCAGCCGGGCCGATGGCGCACTCCGATGCTCAGCAGCCACGCTTGCTGCATCTGGCCTTGCGCTAGCGCTGTCCAGCACAGAACACCTTTCCCGAAAGTTGCTATACTGTTTTTGCACTGCAACATTTCGGGAGGGAAGCATGAAACTGGCGAATCTGAAGATAGGCGCCCGGCTTGGGTTGGGCTTCGGCGTGGTTCTGCTGCTGATGGCGGCACTGATCGGCGTGGGCTTGCAGCGGCTGTGGCAGATAGGCGACCTGAGCACCACCATGGTGGACCAGGACTGGCGCAAGGCCGATGCCGCCGCCACCATCGCGGCCACCACGCGCGCCAACTCGGCGCTGGTACTGGAGCTGTTCATCGCCTCCGATGCCACAGCCCAGGCGCGCATCCACGCCGGTATCGACGCCAACAAAAAGACTATTTCGGACGCCCTGGCGCTGCTGGAGCAGCTGGTTGTGCTGCCGGAGGGCAAAGCGCTGCTGGCGACGATCCGCGCGCAACGGGTGCAGTATGTGCAATCCTTCAGCAGGGTCGACAAGCTGATCGCCGCCGGCCAGCGCGATGAGGCGGCACAGCTGATGCGCAGCGAAACGCTGCCGGTGCTGGCTGCGCTGCAAGGCAGCGTCAAGCAACTGAACGATCTGCAGCGCGGCATCGTCACCGAACACGGCGCGCTGGTGAAGGCGAACATCGGCACGGCGGAGCGCATGATGGCCGGCTTGGGCGTGCTGGCGTTGCTGCTGGGCGTGGCTTTCGCTTGGCGCGTGACGCACTCCATCACCACGCCGATCGGCCACGCGCTGCGCGTGGCGCGCGCCGTGGCGGCGGGCGACCTGACCAGCCAGATCGAGGCCGACACGCGCTGCGAGGCGGGCCAGCTGCTGGAGGCGCTGAAAGACATGAATGGCAGCCTGGCGCACATCGTCGGCCAGGTGCGCAGCGGCACCGGCGCCATCGCCACCGCGTCGAGCGAGATCGCCAGCGGCAATATGGACCTGTCCGCGCGCACCGAGGCGCAGGCCAGCGCGCTGGAGCAAACCGCTTCGTCCATGATCGAAATGACCGCCACCGTGCGCAACAACAGCGACAACGCGCGCCAGGCCAACCAGCTGGCGCAAAGCGCGTCGGCAGTGGCGCAGCGCGGCGGCAAAGTGGTGTCGCAAGTGGTGGAAACCATGGGTTCGATCAACGCCTCCTCGCGCAGGATTGCCGAAATTGTGGGGGTGATCGACGGCATCGCCTTCCAGACCAATATCCTCGCGCTGAACGCGGCCGTGGAAGCGGCGCGCGCCGGGGAACAGGGGCGCGGCTTTGCCGTGGTGGCGTCCGAAGTACGTACCCTTGCGCAGCGGTCCGCCAGCGCAGCCAGGGAAATCAAGGAACTGATCGCCGATTCGGTGGGCAAGGTGGACGCCGGCGCCGCGCTGGTGGAACAGGCCGGCAGCACCATGGATGAAGTGGTAGCCAGCGTGCGGCGCGTGAGCGACATCGTGGGCGAGATCACGCTGGCCAACCGCGAGCAGACCGACGGCATCGAACAGATCAACGTCGCCATCAGCCAGATGGATCAGACCACGCAGCAGAACGCGGCGCTGGTCGAGCAGGCAGCGGCGGCAGCGGCGGCGATGCACGACCAGACCGGCGCGCTGCAGGACGTGGTCAGCCAGTTCCGGCTGGCCGCAGGGCCGGGGCACGCAAACATCAAGCCGCCCACCCGCGCGCTGCTGGAGCGCCGCGCCGCCTGATGGCGTGGGGGGCGAACCTCCGGCCCCGGCCCTACCCGACCTGCCGCTAGCGCCGCGCCAGGCGTATGCCCGTGAATTGCCAGCGCGCGCCGGCAGGGAAGAAATTGCGGTAGCTGGCGCGTGCATGCCCCGCCGGCGTGGCACACGACGAGCCGCGCAGCACGTACTGGTTCAGCATGAACTTGCCGTTGTATTCGCCCAGCGCGCCCGGCGCCGTCTCGTAGCCGGGATAGGGGGCATAGCTGCTGCTGGTCCATTGCCAGCAATGGCCGAACATCTGCAACAGGCCGGCGTCGCCGTCCTCCCGCGCCGCAGCCGGGTGCAGCTGGCCGGTTTCCGGCGCCAGCTGCTGCGCCGCGAGCTCCCACTCGCCCTCGGTGGGCAGGCGCGCGCCGCGCCAGTGCGCGTAGGCGTCCGCCTCGAACAGCGACAAATGCGTGGCCGGGCCTTGCGGGTCCAGCGGCTGCAAGCCGAACAGCGTGAACTCGGACCATTGCCCGCTAGTCTCGTCCCGCAGCCAGTACATCGGCTTGCGCAAGCCTTGCGTGCAAACCCAGTCCCAGCCCTCGGCCAGCCAGAGCGACGGCGTTTCATATCCGCCCGCTTCGATGAAGGCCAGGTACTCACCGTTCGTGACCAGGCGCGAGGCCAGCGCAAACGGCGCCACATATTGGCGGTGGCGCGGCAGCTCGTTGTCGAAGCAGAAGCCATCGCCGCCATGGCCGATCTCGGCCAGGCCGCCATCGAACGCGATCCAGTCCGGCGCGCCGCCGGCGCCGGACGCGGCTGCGGCGGAACTGCCGGGTCGCCCCGCGACGGCCAATGCGCCGGCCGGCGCCTCGGCGCGCTGAACGTAGGCGGGATGCAGGGGGTTCTGCGCCAGCAGGTGCTTCACATCCGTCAGCATCAATTCCTGGTGCTGCTGCTCGTGCTCCAGGCCGAGCGTGACCAGCATTTCCAGCTGTTCCCGCTGCGGCGCGGCCAGCTCGCCTGCGAACAGGCGCGCCATGCGCACGTCCACGTTGGCGCGGTAGGCTTTCACTTCCGCCAGCGCGGGCCGCGTCAGCAAGCCGCGCTGCGGGCGCGGATGCTTCTCGCCGATGCCGTTGTAATACGAGTTGAACAGTACCCGGAACGCCGGATGGAAAGGCGCGAACTGCGTCTCCAGGCGCTCCAGGATGAAAGTCTCGAAGAACCACGTGGTGTGCGCCAGGTGCCACTTGATGGGGCTCGCGTCCGGCATCGACTGGGCACCGCAGTCTTCGTCCGACAGCGGTTCGGCCAGCGCCAGCGAACGCTCGCGCACCGTGTTGTAGCGCGCTATCCAGTGCGCAGGGTCGGTCATGTGCATGGTCTGGGTGCCCCGGTCAGTCGCCTATCGCCCTGGCATGCAGCACCGCGAACCATTCCGCGTCGTCGGTCCAGGTGCGCGTGGCGGCGAAACCGGCCTCCTGCAGCAGGTCGATAAAACTGCGCCGGGTGTACTTGTAGCTGTCTTCCGTATGAATCCGCTCCCCGCGCGCGAAATGGCGCTCGTAGCCTCCCCAGCTCACGGTCAGCCCCTCGCGCGCTTCCAGGTGCATCTCCACCCGGCTTTCTTCGGCGTTGAAGAACGCCCTGTGCTGCCACTGGGTGACGTCGAAGTCGGCGCCGATCAGATGGTTCAGGTGGCGCAGCATGTTCAGGTTGAACGAGGCCGTCACGCCGATCGCGTCGTCGTAGGCCGCGTCCAAGACGGCGCCGTCCTTGATCAGGTCCACGCCGATCAGCAAGCCGCCGTCCCCCTGTTCGTTGGCGCGCATGCGGCGCAGGAAGGCAATCGCCTCATGCGGCGCGAAGTTGCCTATCGATGAACCTGGATAAAAGAACACGCGCCGCTCGGGCCGCACGCTGGCCGGCAAATGGAAGCTGCGCGAAAAATCCAGCCCCAGCGGCGTCATTTCGATGTGCGGGAAGCGCTGCTGCAGCCGGCTGACCGCTTCCAGCAGAAAGTCGCGCGAGATATCGACCGGCACGTATTGCGCCGGGTGCAGCAGCGGGAACAGGCTGGCGGCCTTGGCGCAGTTGCCCGCGCCCAGGTCGATCAGCGTGGACCCGCGCCCCACTGCCTGCGCAATCTCGGCGCCATGGCGCTCAAAGATGGACGCTTCGGTGCGCGTGGGATAGTATTCGGGCAGCTCGCAAATCGCTTCGAACAGCTTGGAACCCAGGCTGTCGTACAAATATTTGGGCGAGGTGTAGGCCCGCTCGGCCAGCAAACCGGTGCTGATCTCGGCGATGGCGGCCGGGCTGCCATGCGGAATGCTGGCTGGCCGGTTGGAAACATCAGGCGAAATCACGCGGATCGCCGCAGTACGGGACATAGGCATAGTGTGCTCAGTCAAGTTGGTCGGCCATCACCGGGCCTGCTGCCGATGACAGTTTTGCTATCATAGCTGAATATCACGTTTCGGGCTGACGCTGCCACAGCCGTGCATTGCTCGGTTAGTTACTTAACCATGCCGCTTAACCAACATCCTTAACAATAAACAGGTATCCCTCCTCATGAAACTCTCACCACTGAACCTCGTCAAATCGCTGATGGCTGCCGGACTGCTGTTTGCCGCCGCGCAAGCCCCTGCGCAGCAAGTACTGCGCGTGTCCGCCATCCCGGACGAAGCACCGACCGAACTGCAGCGCAAGTTCAAGCCGCTGGGCGAGTATCTGGAGAAGAAGCTGAACGTGAAGGTCGAGTTCACCCCGGTGACCGACTACGCGGCATCGGTGGAAGGCCTGATCAACCACAAGCTGGACATGGTGTGGTTCGGCGGCTTCACCTTCGTGCAAGCCAAGGACCGCAGCAAGGGCCAGGTCGTGCCGCTGGTGCAGCGCGCCGAGGACGAGAAATTCCGCTCGGTGTTCGTCACCACCAACAAGGCCATCACCAAGCTGGATGACCTCAAAGGCAAAACCCTGAGCTTCGGTTCCGAGTCCTCCACCTCCGGCCACCTGATGCCGCGTTCCTTCCTGCTGGGCGCCAAGATCAACCCGGACACCGACCTGAAACGGGTCGCCTACTCCGGCGCGCACGACGCCACCGTCGCCGCGGTTGCCGGCGGCAAGGTCGACGCGGGCGCCTTGAACATCTCCGTGTGGGAAAAGCTGGTGGCCGAGAAGAAGGTCGACCCGAGCGCCGTGCGCGTTTTCTACACCACCCCGGGCTACTACGACTACAACTGGACCGTGCGCGCCGACATGCCGGCCGAGATGAAGAAAAAAATCACCGAAGCCTTCCTGGCGCTGGATCCGTCCAAGCCTGAAGACAAAGCGATCCTGGACCTGCAGCGCGCCTCCAAGTTCATTCCGACCAAGGCTGAAAACTACACCGCCATCGAAGCGGCTGCAGTCAACGCGGGCCTGCTGAAGAAGTAATATGGCATCTCCCTTGTACCTGCTCGAGCGTCTGACGGTGCGCCATCACGGCGGCGCCGGCACGCCGGCGCTGCACGCTATCGACCTGGCCATCGCGCCGGGCGAACAGCTTGCGCTGATCGGCCCCTCGGGCGCCGGCAAGACCACGCTGCTGGCCACGCTGGCGTGCAACCACCAGCCGCAGTCGGGCGACGGCGGCCGCTACACGGCCTTCGGCGTCGACCCGTGGGCATTGGACAACGGAGCCCGCCACCGCCTGCGCGCGCGCCTGTTCCTGGCGCCGCAAACGCCGCCGCTGCCGCCGCGCCAGCGCGTGGTAACGGCGGTGCTGGCCGCGCGCCTGCCGCACTGGAGCCTGTGGCGCGCACTGCGCTCGCTGGTGAAACCGGTCGATCCGGAAGCGGCCTACCGCGCGCTGGCCCGCTTCAACCTGGGCGACAAGCTGTATAGCCGCGTGGACCGCCTGTCCGGCGGCGAACGCCAGCGCTGCGGCCTGGCGCGCCTGATGCTGTCGGACGCGCAGGCGCTGCTGGTGGACGAACCGCTGTCCGCGCTGGACCCGGCGCTGTCGCAGCTGACGCTGGCCACCCTGCAGCAGGAAGCCCGCGAACGCGGCGCCGCGCTGGTGTGCAGCCTGCACCAGGTGGACCTGGCGCTGGCCAATTTCACGCGCATCGTGGCGCTGAAAAAAGGCCGCATCGCCTTCGACCTGCCGCGCGAGCAGGTCACCGAAGCGATGATCGCCGAGCTGTACCTGGGCGAACAGCCGCCGGCCAACGCGCCTTCGCTGGATAGCACGCCCGAAAAGCTGGCCATCGGCGCCTGCCTGTAAAGTCCTGGCCCGTATGCGCAACATTCCCGCTGTACCCTATTCCGAGCGCCACCCCGACCCCGCCTGGCGCGGCCGGGTGACGCTCACCGTGCTCGCCCTGATCGTGCTGTGGCCGATGATCGTGGCCAGCGAGTTCAAGCCCGCGCTGCTGTTCGACTGGCAAAGCCTGGCGGCCACCGGGCGCTTCCTGGCCGGCTTCGTGCCGCCCGCGCACGACCCGGAATTCCTGGCCATGCTGCTGCGCGAAACCTGGCTCACCGTCGCCATCGCCACCGCCGGGCTCACGCTCGCGCTGATCGGCGCCATCCCCGCCACCCTGCTGGTGACCGAGCGCCTGTCGATTTCCCGCCTGGGCAGCGGCCGCATGGCCCTGCCTTCGCGCCTGCTGCGCCAGGCCGTGCGCTGGCTGCTGATTTTGCTGCGCAGCGTGCCCGAGCTGGTGTGGGCGCTGCTGTTCGTGCGCATCGTCGGCCTGGGCCCGACGGCGGGCGTGCTGGCCATCGCCCTCACCTACTGCGGCATGCTGGGCAAGGTCTACGCCGAAATCCTCGAGTCCTCCGAAGCCCACGCGGCCGACACGCTGCTGGCCAACGGCAGCGGCAGGCTGGCGGCGCTGCTGTACGGCGCGCTGCCGGAAGCGGCGTCGGAACTGGTCTCCTACACCGTGTACCGCTGGGAATGCGCCATCCGCGGCTCGGTGGTGATGGGCTTTGTCGGCGCCGGCGGACTGGGCCAGCGCATGGACGAGTCGATGAAGATGCTCTCGGGCGGCGAAGTGTCGTCCATGCTGCTGGTGTTCGTGCTGCTGGTGGCGGCCGCCGACCTGGTCTCGAAATACCTGCGGAGGCGCCTCGGATGACGGATGCCTCCATGCCCAGCGCGCCGCCGCGCTCCTGGTCCGGCTGGCTGATGGCGCTGGCCCTGGCCGTGCTGGTGCTGGCCAGCTTCGCCACCTTGCCGCTCAAATGGTCGGCCCTGTTCAGCGCGGACGCGGTGCGCAGCAGCGGTGAATTCCTGGCCGGCTTCGCGCCGCCGGAACTGGCCATACCCTTCCTGGTCAAGACCGCCAACGCCACGCTGGAAACGCTGGCCATGTCGGCCCTCGGCACCTTGCTGGCGGTGGCCGGCGGGCTGCTGCTCGCCCTGCCCGGCGCGGGCCGCTTCGGCCGCCCGGCGCGCGCCGCCGTGCGCGTGATGCTCAACGTGCTGCGCTCGGTGCCGGAACTGGTGTGGGCCTCCATCCTGATGATTGCCGCCGGCCTGGGGCCGTTCGCCGGCACCCTGGCACTGGCCGCGCACACCGCCGGCGTGCTGGGCCGGCTGTTCGCCGACGCGCTGGAGAACGCCGCGCCGCTGCCCGAGCATAGCCTGCGCACCAACGGCGCCTCGCCGATGGCCGCCTTCTTCTACGCCACCTTGCCGCAAACGCTGCCGCAGATGCTGTCCTACACCCTGTACCGGTGGGAGAACAATATCCGCGCCGCCGCCATCCTGGGCGTGGTCGGCGCCGGCGGGCTGGGGCAAATGCTGAAATACCATTTGTCGCTGTTCCAGATGCAGGCGGCTGCCACCGTCATCATCGCCATGCTGCTGCTGGTGGCGCTGGTGGATGCGGCCAGCTTCGCTACCCGGCGCGCCCTCACCCGATAAGGAAGTCCATGCTCGCCCTGCGCAACCTGTCCAAAACCTATGCCGGCCGCCCCGTGCTGGCCAATCTGAACTGGAACTTCCGCGCGGGCGAGTTTGTCGCCATCATGGGCGAATCGGGGGTGGGCAAGTCCACCTTGCTGAACCTGATCGCCGGGCTGGACCAGCCGGATGCGGCGGCCGAGGCGCCCATCGTGCTCGACGGCGTGGCCATGTCCGCGCTGGATGACGACGCCGCCACCCGGCTGCGGCGCCAGAAAATGGGCTTCATCTTCCAGGCCTTCCACGTGCTGCCGCACCTGACGCTGCTGCAGAATGTGGCCCTGCCGCTGCTGCTGAACGGCCAGCCGCAACAGCGCGCGCTGGACATGCTGGAAGCGGTCGGGCTGCAGGGGCGCGGCGCCGACTATCCGCATCAGCTGTCCGGCGGGCAGCTGCAGCGCGTGGCCATCGCGCGCGCCTTGGTGCACCGGCCCGGCCTGGTGCTGGCCGACGAACCCACCGGCAACCTCGACCCCGACACCGCGCACAGCATCCTTTTGCTGCTACGCAAAGAAATCAAGGCCAGCGGCGCCTGCACCATCATGGTGACCCATTCGCACGCCGCCGCCGAGCTGGCCGACCGCACTCTTGTGTTGACGAGCTCGGGACTACAAGAAACAACATCCGTCAACCGGTTTGCGCAATAAACAAGAATTTTTTTTGTCCTAGACCTACCAATAATCTACCGTTGCAGTATCATACATACAACTTGCTTGGTTATTAATAGTTGAGTTGATCCGCCATGTTTACGCCGTTTGGGCGGTAAAACACAAGCCAGGAGACGCCAATCTATCCACGTTTTTCTAACTAAGGAGGAAAAAATGAGCGTGCGGCAAAAAAAACTCGAACTGATCGAAGCAATGAATCGAGCAAGGGCGTTGGAACCCTCCAGCTTTGTGCCCAACAAGCTGCTCGATACGCTGATTGAGAAGATGCACCTCAAAAATGATGCGGAACTGTGCCGTGTGCTGGAAGTGCAGCCGCCCATTATCAGCAAGATCCGCCATCGAAAGCTGGCGGTGGGAGCAACCATTTTGCTTCGTATGCACGAGAAATCGGAATTAAGCATCCGCGAGCTGAAAGATTTATCGACTGCCTCGATGCACTGACTAAGCTCCCAGTCGTGCTATGCCAGGCGCCGGCATCGCGGTCACCGGCGCCAACCAACAGCCCAAGCCCCGCTGTTACCCTCCTGTTTGTCCATCCCCATTTTCTTGCTTTGTTTCAATTGCTCAACCGCATGCGCAGGCGTTGTGTCGTGGTAACGAACATGTCCGGCCGATCGAACGCGCGCGCCAGCACCAGTGCGCCCTGGATGCCGCCCACCACTTCCTCGGCCAGCGCCGCCGCCTCGGTGCCGCTCCTGCCGGTGCGCACCAGCGCGCTGGCCAACGCATCGATCCAGGCGGCGAAGTAATCGCGTACCTTGATGGCGAAGCGGTCGCGCTCGTTGCCCAGCGCGAACACACCCACCAGACAGACCTTGCGGCCGGACTGGAAATAGCGCTCGACCTGGTCGAACATGTGGACGATGCCGCCGGCCGGGTCGGCGCTCTCATGCAATGGCTCGAACACGTGCAGGCGAAACCAGGCGTCGATCTCGCCCAGCACGGCGTCCGCCATTTCCTCTTTGCCGCCGGGGAAGAAGTTGTAGATACTGCCCTTTCCCAGCCGCGTACCTTCGGTAATCCGGGCCAGGCTGGCCCCTTCAAAGCCGTAGGCGCGGAACACTTCGGCCAGCAGCGGCACCACGTCGGCCCGCTCTGCGATCATTCTTGCCATTGCATACTTTCCAAACTAAAAAAACCGCTTAAAAACCCAGCTCGGTCAGGCCGGGGTGCTCCGCCGGGCGCGGGCCGCTGGCATCCCAGAACAGCTTGCGCTCGGACTCCTTGATCGGCGTTTCGTTGATACTGGCGTGACGGTGGTGCATCAGGCCATGCTCGTCGAACTCCCAGTTTTCATTGCCGTAGGCGCGGAACCACTGGCCGGAGTCGTCATGGTATTCGTAGGCGAAGCGGACTGCAATGCGGGCGCCGTCATGGGCCCACAATTCTTTCACCAGCCGGTAGTCCAGTTCGCGCGTCCATTTGCGCTTGAGCAGGCCGACGATGGCGGAGCGGCCCTGGACGAATTCGCCCCGGTTGCGCCACCAGCTGTCTTCCGTATAGGCCAGCGCGACTTTTTCGGCGTCGCGGGTGTTCCAGCCATTTTCAGCCAGGCGGACTTTTTCCATGGCGCTTTCGCGGGTGAAAGGCGGCAGCGGCGGACGGGTGGGGATGGGATTGGACATGGGATATACCTTTCAATTGTTCCGACCGGTACGAAATGTACCAATCGGTACAATCACTATAGTCCGTGCTCAGGCCGTCTGCAAGCGGTTTTTTCGCGGCGCGATCGCAAGCTGCGCGCTGATGATGCGGTCCCACGCCAGCGCGCAGGCGCCCACCACGCCCGGCAGGCAGAAAATCAGGGTGCCATTGGCGTAGCCCGCCAGCGCGCGCGACTGCACGATGGTGCTGCCGACGGCGCTGTAGGCCAGATGCTGCAGCAGGTCGCCGAACCCGCGTATTTCCTGCTCCAGCAGGCCGGCGGCCGCTTCCGGCACGGCATTGCGCCGCACGAAGCCGCTGCCGCCGGAGCTCAGCACCACCTGGATCTCGGGGTCGGCGATACAGTCGCTCAGCATGCGCCGCACTGCGCCCACGTCGTCGCCCACGCACACGCGCCGCACCACGCTGTGGCCGGCCGCTTCGGCGCGCGCCGCCAGCAGTTCCCCCGCCCCGTCCCGCGCGGCGCCGTGCGGGCTGCTCACGCTGAGCACCGCGCAGCGCAGGCTGATTGCGTCAGGCACCGCTCAGCCTTCCACGCCGTAGTGGCGGGCGTAGCGGCTGTCCAGGTTGGCCAGCGGCATCAGCAGGAACAGGTCGGCGCTTTCGAAATCAGGATCCCAGGCCGGCTCGCCGCAAATCCACGCGCCCGAACGCATATAGCCCTTGAGCAGCGGCGGCACTTGCGGGCTTTGCGCGGCTTCGAGTTTGCTGTACGGGAAAGGCAGGTGGGGGGTGACGCGGTACTCGGCCGGCGCCATGTGCCGGGCGGCCAGCGAGTTGTACACGGCCACCGCATTGTGGCCGCCGTCCGCCAGGCTGATGCTGGCACAGCCGGCCAGGAAGTCGCAGCGTTCGCGGCGCATGTATTCCGCCAGGCCGGACCACAGCAGCATGATCACGCTGCCGCCACGGTAATCCGGGTGGATGCAGGCGCGGCCCGCTTCCACGATGCGGTTGCGTACGTTGTTCAGGCGGCTAAGGTCGAATTCATTCTCGGAGTAGACGCGCCCCAGCTTGTGGGCGCGCGCGGCGCTCAGCAGGCGGTAGGTGCCAACCACGCTCAGGGTATTGGTGTCGCGCACGATCAGGTGATCGCAGTGTGCGTCGAACTCGTCGCTGTCCAACCCGTCTTCGCTGGCCAGCGCGGTCAGGCCCATCGTTTCGATGAAGACCTTGTAGCGCAGACGCTGCACTTCGCGCAGTTCCTCGGGGGTGCTGGCCATGCTGAGCGACAGCTTGGCGGAGGAAGTGCGGATTTCCGTCTGTAAGATAGGCTGTTGCATGCTTCGTCCTTGTGAGTTGAGACGAAGCAAGCGTAGCCCGGGAATACTTCAGGACCGTGACAAAGTCATGTCACTTTGGTTACATGCAACGGCATCAGGCCTTTTTCGGACGGCCGGTCTTCAGTTGCGGCAGCGAGCCCAGCACGCCTTTCAGGGTGGCCATGTCGATCTTGCTGATCAGGGCAACGCCAACGCGCAGCAGTTCGCTTTTCTTGATCTCGAAACCGGCTTTCAGGGCGGCCTTCTTCACCTGGCCCAGCACGGCGTATTCAGCCTCCGGCATGGTGAAGCTGTCGCGCACCAGTTTGTCCTTGCGGGCTTTTTCCTTGACGGCTGCGGCAGGCTTGGCGGCGGCCTTGGCGCTCGCCTTGGGAGCGGCCTTGGCGGCGGCTTTCGGCGCAGCTTTCACGGCCGCTTTCGGCGCGGCTTTCGCGGCCGCTTTCGGCACGGCCTTGGCGGCGGCCCGGGGCGCGGCGGATTTGGACGCGGCGGCCTTCGGTGCAGAGGCTTTGGTCGCGGCAGCTTTCGTCGCGGAGGTCTTGGCAGCCGCAGCCTTCGCTGCTGCGGCCTTCGGCGCAGCGGCCGCTGTCACGGCTTTCGGCGCAGCGGCCTTGGCGGCTACAGCTTTGGTAGTTGCAGTCTTGGGAGCGGCGGCTTTCACTGCGGTAGTCTTTGATGCCGCAGCTTTCGCGGCGGCTGCGCGCGGGGCGGCCGGTTTGGCGCTATTGGCCTTCGGCGCGGAGGCCTGTTCGACGGGGGTGGCGGCTGGGGTGGCGGCTGGGTTTTCGGCGGAAACGGTTTTGTTCATTTTAGCTCCAGAATTTTCAACAATATAAACAATATATACTATTTCTAAGGAAGCTGCTCACCCACAACATCTTCCGCGTCCCGGAACTTGGTGGCGATTTCCGCAAAAACGCCCTCGATCTCGATGAAGGCATCCAGGATATCGGGGTCGAAATGGCTGCCGCGCCCGTCCTTCATCACCGCCACCGCCTCCGCGTGGCTGAACGGCGGCTTGTAAATGCGCCTGGAAATGAGCGCATCGTAGACGTCCGCCACCGCCATCAGCCGCGCCGACAGCGGAATCGCCTCACCCGCCAGTTTTTCCGGATAGCCGGAACCGTCCCACTTCTCCTGGTGCGAATGGGCGATCTCGCGGGCATAGGTGAGGAAGCCGTTGCTGCCGCCGATGTACTGCTCAACCTGGCGTATCGTGTCCCGCCCGCGCACCGCATGCAGCTTCATGATCTCGAACTCGTCCTTATCCAGCTTGCCCGGCTTGAGCAGGATGCTGTCCGGTATGCCCACCTTGCCGATGTCGTGCAGCGGTGCTGACTTGTACAGCAGCGTGATATTCTCGTCCGTCAGTTCGGCCGAAAAACGCGGGTGCTTTTGCAGCTTGCGCGCCAGCGCGGCGACGTAGTTTTGCGTGCGGCGGATATGGTTGCCGGTCTCGTTGTCGCGCGTTTCAGCCATGGTGGCCATGGCCATGATGGTGGCGTCCTGCATCAGCGACAGCTGGCCGGTGCGTTCCTGCACCAGGTTTTCCAGGTTGCTGTTCTCGGCCTTCAGCGTCTGGCTGGCGGCGCGCAGCTTCAAGTGGGTGGCCACGCGCGCGAACAGGATGGGCGGGCTGATAGGCTTGGTCAGGTAGTCGACCGCACCGAGGCGCAGGCCGAGCGCCTCGTCCTCCGGCTGGCTCTTGGCCGTCAGGAACAGCACCGGGATGTCGGCGCTGGCCGGGTCCTGCTTGAGGCGGCGGCAGGTCTCGTAGCCGTCCATGCCGGGCATCATCACGTCCAGCAGCACCAGGTCGACCGTAGACGTCTCCACGATCTGCAGCGCGGTGGCGCCGTCCTTGGCAACCTTGGTGTTGTACTTGTCCTTCAGCAGCATGGACAGCAGCGTGATGTTGTCCGGCGTGTCGTCGACGATCAGGATGGTTTGGCGGGCGGTCTGTTTGGGATTCATGCAGTGTCCAGTTGTTGTATGGCTGCCACCAAAAGCTGGTTGGCGGCGGCAAAGTCATAGTGTGCCATGTGTCCGGCCAGGCGGTCCATCGTGGCCGATGACAGCAGCGTGGCCAGGGCCGGCCGCGCGCTGTCGAAATAGTCGGTGCTGTCGCCGCTGAATTCGGCGAGCAGGGTTTGCAGCTTGCGCAAGGCGTGCACGGCGCCGGCTGCGTCCCCGGATGGCGGCGCCGGTGCGGCGGATAGGAAATGGCTGTCCAGCGCATGCATGACGCCGGCCAGCGCCCGCTCCACGGTGGCCAGCAGGCCGGCTATCGCGGCCGCCGGGATGGGCCCCGCAGGCGCCTGCGCAGGTGCACCTGCCGACGCCGGACCTGCGGGATCGGCAGGCCGTGACGGGGCGGCCGCTGGCGCCAAGGCGATTTCAAGGTCGCGCGCGGCACGCTCCAAGGAAGTGGCCCCAAGGTTGCCCGCCACGCCGCGCAGGCTGTGGGCGATGGCGGCCGCCTCCACGGCGTCGCGGCGCGCCAGCGCGGCGCGCAGGCTCTCGGCGGTGCCGCGCTGGTTCTGGCGGAAGCTGTCCAACAGTTGCAGGTACAGTGCGGAATTGCCTGCCACCAGATGCAGGCCGCGCCGCGTGTCGATGCCGTCCAGCGATGGCACCTCCCACACTTCCGCGCGCGCCGCGCCGCCGATGGCGCAGACGGCGCCGGCGGCCTGATAGCGCTGGGCTGCGCCAGGCGCCAGGGTGGGCGCGGGTGACGGCACCTGGGTGGGCGCCAGGCGGGCGATGCCCAGCCAGCGGGCCAGCACGGCATGCAGGCGGTCCGGCTCGATCGGCTTGGTAACGTAGTCCTGCATGCCCTCGGACAGGCAACGCTGGCGTATGTCCGGCAGCGCGTGCGCCGTCATGGCCACCACCGGCACCGCGTCGAAAGCCTTGTCCTGGCGCAGGCGCTGCGTGGCCGCATGGCCGTCCAGCAGCGGCATTTCAAGATCCATCAGCACCATGGCATAGGCCTCAGGACCGCCCTCGCGCAGCATCTCCAGCGCCTGCTCGCCATTGTTCGCCATGTCCACGCAGATGCCCAGCGTAGCCATGAGTTCTGCGCCAATCTGCTGATTCACCGCGTTATCCTCCACCAGCAGCACGCGCGCGGCGTAGCGCTGGCCCGGCACCGTTTCGCTCTCGGTCTGCTCCGACTGTCGCCGTGGGCCGATGCGGCGCGGCAGGTCCGAGCGCCGCTCGGCACCGCGCTGCTTGAAACCCGGCGCCAGCAGCGTTACCAGTGTATCGACCAGCGCCGACTGTCCGATGGGCTTGAACAGGAAACCGATCACACCGGCCTCCTCGGCCTTGGGCTGCACCTCTTCGCGTCCGAAGGCCGTCACCAGCACCATGCCGGGCCGGGCCTGCAGCGCAGCGTCCTGCTGCACGCGGCGCGACAGCTCGATGCCGTCCATGTCCGGCATCTGCCAGTCGCTCAGCACCAGCCGGTAAGGGTCGCCGGCGCTGTCGGCTGCCGCGATGGCGGCCAGCGCCTCGGCGCCGGTACGGGCCGTGTCGGTCCGCAACGGCAGCGCGCGCAGCGCCTCGGCCAGGATTTCCAGCGCCACCGGGCTGTCGTCCACCAGCAGCAGGCGCACGCCGTTCAGCGCAGCCGGCACCACCATGGCGCGCCCGGCTTGCCCGGTCAGCGGAAATTCCAGGTCGAAGCGGAACACCGACCCCTGGTCGGGCGCGCTTTCCACCGTGATCTCGCCGCCCATCAGTCCCACCAGCTGCTGCGAAATCGACAGCCCCAGGCCGGTGCCGCCATATTCGCGCGTGGTGGAACCGTTGGCCTGGCTGAAGGCCTGGAACAGCTTGCCCATCTGCTCCTGGGTCATGCCGATACCGGTATCGCGCACCGAGAAGCGCAGCCGCGCAGTATGTTCGGAGTATCGCCTGTCTACTGCAGCGCCGGACGCCACCGTGTCGAGCCGCGCGCAAGTCATCTCCAGCTCGCCGGCCGGCGTGAACTTGACCGCGTTGTTGACCAGGTTGATCAGCACCTGCTCCAGGCGCAACGGATCTCCCACCAGGTGGCGCGGGATGGAGGGCGGCACGTGGAACAGGTATTCCAGCTGCTTGTCCGCCGCGCTCTGGCTAGTGACGCTGGCCACATTGGCCAGCACGTCGTCCAGGAAGAACGGCACCCGCTCCACTTCCAGCCGGCCGGCCTCGATCTTCGAAAAGTCCAGGATGTCGTTGATGATGGCCAGCAGCGACAAGGCGGCGCGGTGGATCTTGTTGACGTAGTCGTGCTGCTTGGGTGTGAGCCCGGTGCGCAGCGCCAGGTAAGCCATGCCGATGATGGCGCTCATCGGGGTACGGATCTCGTGGCTCATATTGGCCAGGAATTCGGACTTGGCCACATTGGCCGCCTCGGCCAGCCGATTCGCCTTGACCAGCTGTTGCTGGCTGTCGCTGGCCAGCTGCGCGGTGCGCGTCAGCTCCGCCGTGCGCTCGGCGATCTTGAGTTCCAGGTGGGCATTGAGCTCGCGCAGCTCGTGCTCGGCCTGGCCCAGCCGGGTCAGCGTATCGCGAAAACTGTGCACGGCCTTGGATAACCGCCCTATCTGGTCAACCCGCCCGATGCCGGAAAGCCTGATATCGACGTCGCCCTCGGTCAGCTTGTCCAGCGCCTTCTGGATATCGGTAAAGGGCTGGCTCACCTTGCGCCCCACCAGCAGGATGGAAATGACGATGGCCAGCGCCAGCAGCAGGTTGGCCAGCATGGTATGCGTGATCTGGCGCCGCAGCTGCAGATCCACCTGCTGGCGCGAAAACGCCAGTTCCAGCGTACCGACCGGGAAGCTGCGCTTGCCGTCCTGGTACTCCACGGCGCGGCGCACGGTGATGGCGTCGGCCGCAGGCTCGCCGCCTGCCCCGCCCGCCCGCCCTGCACGGAAACTGGCCAGCTGCTCGCCGGTGGGCGCCAGCACGCTCAGCTCCAGCACTTCCGGCGTGGCCTGCATGGCGTCGACTACGCTGGCCACGGCGGCACTGTTGATGTCGAACAGCGGCCGCGCCAAGGTCTGGGCCAGCACGCTGGCCAGGTGATCGGCGCGCTCGCGCAGCTGCTGCTCCGCTTCGGCGCGCAGCGTGTGCGTTGCGTAGGTGGTGTAGACCGCCGTGGTCAGCGCCACGGCAAGCAAGATGCCCGCCGCCAGCCGCAGCAGGATGTCTTCGCGCCAGGCCTTGAGCAGGCGCTGGCGCATCAGTCGCCTCCGCCTTCCTGCGCTGCGCGCTCCAGCTTTTTATAGGCCGGGCTGTTGCGCGCCTGCTCCATGGCGCTCCAGATGCGCTGGGCCAATTCCGGCCGGCGCTCGGCCATGCCGTGCGACAGCACCAGGAAATACGGCTTTTCGATCAGCGGCAGCGGCAGCACTTCCAGCTGCGCCGCCATGGGGCTGCGCATCACGGCGGCGGCGTCGCTGCCGCCCATGGCGGCGGCGCCCAGCCGGCCGGCGATCAGCTTGCGCGCCAGTTCGTCGGCGCGCTGGCTGCCCTCGTCCAGTTCCACCTTCAGCCCACGCAGCACCTCCCCCACCGAGTAGCCGAGCTGGAAGCCGACCGGGCCATCCAGCTTGCGCAGCGCTTTGCCGTCCCATTCAACGACGCTTCCCTTGCGGCGCAGCAGCACGTAGCGGTCCACGTGCATGCGCTTGGCGTTGTCGGCGCCGGCGCCACCGGGAAACACGCCCAGTACGCGCCGCTCCGGCACGTAGCTGACGGCGAAGGCGCCGTCATAAGCGTTCGCCTGCAGTTGCGCCAGGCAGCGCTTCCACGGCACGCTTTGAAAGTCGAAACGAATGTTGAGGCGCTGCTCCACCATGCGCAGCAGCGCGAAATTGAGGCCGCCCTGCTGCTCCGTGCGCCATGGCGTGACATTGGCGCGCTCGAAGCACAGCGTGACCGTCTCGACCGGCGCAGGGCCGGCTGGCGCCGCCGCCGGCACGCCCTGCAGCGCGCCACCCAGCGCCGCCAGCGAAAGCCAGGCCCGGTAGCCGCGCGCCATGGTCAGGCGTTGGCCCGTATGCTGAAGTCCACGCCCACTTCGTCCCACAGCTCCTGCTCCTTCTCCATCCAGTAGGACACCGTGGGGTGGTCGGCCACCCACTCGCGCCGCATTTCCAGTTCAATCCGGTTCTTCATGCGCAGCTTGAGCTCCGTGAAATCGATCTCTATGCGCGAGTGCATGAACAGGATGGCCAGCCGCAGCGCCACTACCGCCTTGGCGAAATCGCTGTCGGTCAGCGCGTCGCCCACCTTGCGCAGGTTGCCCTTCTGGGCCACGATCAGGCGGCCCATGGTCTTTTGCTCGCGCGTGGTGAAACCCGGCAGGTCGGCGTTTTCCACCATGTAGCAGGCGTGCTTGTGATAGCCGGTCTGCGACACCGCCATACCCACCTCGTGCAGCAGCGCGCTCCAGGCCAGCAGGCGCGTGTAGTTGTCGGTGAGCGGCTTCATTTGCGCGTACAGCACGGCGGCGTATTCGGCCACCCGGTTGGCGCGCGCCTCGTCGACCTGGAATTTCTGCAGGAAGGCGCGCACCGACTGGTCGCGGCGGTCGCGCTTGGTGGAACGCAGCTGCAAGTCCCACATCACGCCCACCCGCAGGCCCGCCTCGATCGGCGTCAGCACGGCGATGCCCAGTTCGTGCACCAGCGCGATCAGCACCGCCAGCCCGCCGATGATGGTGCTGGCGCGGTCCGGCCGCAGGCCCGGCATGTCGATCTTGCTCACGTGGCCGGCGGCGATGAAGCGTTTCTTCAGCGCTTCCAGGCTGACCGCCGTCACGCCGCTGCCCAGCTTGTTCTTCTCGATGATCTCGGCAATGGCGCGGATGGTGCCGGACGAGCCGTAGCACCTTTTCCAGTATTCGGGATGGTACGGCGGCGCGGCGTCCTCGAAATGGCTGCGCGCCGACAGGATGGCGGCCTCGAACGAGGGGCCGTCGACCCGCCCGCCGACAAAGAAGGACAGGCTTTGCTTGACGCTGCCGATGGAAAACGATTCCACCCGCTCGATGTCGCTGCCGCGCCCCAGTATCAGCTCGGTGGAGCCGCCGCCGATGTCGATCACCAGGCGGCGCTCGCCGGGCATGTTGAGCGCGTTGGACACCCCCATATAGATCAGCCGGCCCTCTTCCTCGCCGGAGATGATTTCAATCGGGTGGCCGATGGCCTGTTCGGCGGCGGGCAGGAAAGCGGCCGAGTTGCGCGCCAGCCGCATGGTGGACGTGGCCACCACGCGCACCGCCTCCAGCTCGTAGCCTGCCAGCACCTGGCGGAAATTCTTCAGGCAGCCCAGGGCAGACTGCATGGCAGCCTCGGTCAGGTTGCCGGAAGCGTCCAGGCCGGCCGCCAGCCGGATCGGTTCGCGCGCCGATTTGACGACGCGGATTTCGTCGCCGTCATGCTTGCCGATGGCAAGCCGAAAACTATTGGAACCCAGGTCTACCGCTGCGTACATGCTACTTGCTCCAGGTGTGGGTCCGTGTATTGATTCCAGCATCGATTTATACTGTTTATATGAAAATGCTACCACAGTACGGATCGATTGTGACGCGATGATGACAGTCTGTGCGGTGCGCGCGGCTAAGCGGCGACACCCGGCCGCTACACTTCCTCCGCGATGGTCACGTCGGGCGCTTCCACCACGCGGTTGGCCCCGCCCAGCATGGCTTGCTGCAGGGCGCCGTCGGCGCGCTTGAACAGGGTCACGGTGCTGTCGTCGGCGCGGATGGTGGTCACGCCCATGCTGGCGCTCAGGCTGATCATGGCCTTGTCGGCGCGCACCGGCTGGCCGGCGATGGCGGCGCGGATGCGCTCGGCCACCATGGCGGCGTCCTGCTGCGAGGTGCGCGGCAGCTGGATGGCGAACTCGGCGCCCCCCAGGCGGCCCATCAGGTCGCTGTCCCGCAGCTGCTTTTTGCAGATCTCGACCATGGCTTTCAGCACCACGTCGCCCACGGAATGGCCGTAGCTGTCGTTGACGCGCTTGAACTGGTCCAGGTTCAGGATCACCAGCGCGGTCGGCAGGCCGGGGCGGCGCGCCAGCGCCATCCACGGCGCCAGCGCCTGGTAGAAGCCGCGCCGGTTCGGCACGTCCGTCAGCGGATCGATCACTTCCAGGCGCGCCAGTTCCGACTGCAGTTTCTCGCGCGACAGCAGCAGGTAGCCGAAGGCATTGGTCAGCATCATCAGGTACAGCGCGCCGAAGCCCACGCCTTGCAGCACCAGCGGCCCCACCCAGGACCAGCCCTCGGGCCAGGTGGCGGCCAGCACGCCGCGCCCGGCCACCAGCACGCTCAGGCCCGCCATGGTCACCACCAGGTAGCGCCGCAGCATGCTGCCGCCGCGCCAGGCCACGGCCAGCGCTGCCACGCCGGACAGGAAGAAGCCGCTGACGATCAGGAAGCCGGCGGCCGCGCGCGCGCCCGGTTCCACCTCCAGGAAATGGCAGCCCAGGTAGACGAAGGACGCGCCGGCCAGCGCCGGCAGCAGCACACGCCGCCAGCCGGTCCGCCCGGCCGCCTCCCACAGCGCGCCGGCGTCGAGCGCCATGCCGGCAAACAGCAGCAGATTGGCCAGCGGGCCGGTCAGCATGTCCGGCAGCACGCCGCGGAAGTACAGCAGGAACCAGGCCGCCGCCTGCAGTTGCTTGGCGACCGCCCAGGTGGACAGGCTGAGGGACTTCTTGCTTTCGTATTCGAAAAAGAACAGCGCGGCGCACAGGCTCAGATTGCCCAGCGCCAGCGCCAGTACCAGGGTTTTTATATCCATGTCGGGGACTGCGGGCCGCGCCTGCGGCCCTGTTTAAACTTCGTGCTCGACGTTGGTGCTGCCGTCGCCGATCTTGCTGGCCCAGGCCTTGGAAAAGAATTCCTTCTCGTCCTCGGTGGGGGCGTCGTGCCAGAACACGATCAGGGTGCCCTTGTGGTCATGGATTTGCGTGAACTTCTCGATGAAGCTGGACTTGCCGGCGATATCGGCCAGCGCCGCCACGTAGCCATAAACGCGGCCCAGACGCTCGATGCGGTCCGGTTCGGTGAAGCTGTTTGTGGCGGTAATGGTCGGGTGATCTAAAAACATGGTGTGCTCTCTCCACGGTGGCCGCTGCCTATGTCGGCAATGTACCTATAAATAGTGTGCGTGTAAATGAATATGCGCGGCCGCATGCTCTCCGCTACAATCCCACGAGCTTATCAGAACTTTACCGTTGACAACAAGGTCAGCAAGCCATGCCCGCCACTCTGCACCACACCGCCGCAACAGCGCCGGCCGTCCCGCCGGCTCCCGGACCGGCCGCGCCGCGCGTGAGCACGCGCGGCGGCCTGCGCACGCTGGAATTCCAGCCCGGCATGGTGCAAAGCGAGATGAACCTGGCCGACCCCGACCAGCTGGTGCTCAGCTACGCGCGCGCCATGATGTGCTTCGTGCTGTTCCAGCCGCGCCCGGCGCACATCGTCATGGTCGGCCTGGGCGGCGGTTCGCTGGCCAAATTCTGCTACCGCTACCTGCCGCACAGCCGCATCACCGTGCTGGAACTGCGGGCCGACGTGATCGCGCTGCGCGAGCAGTTTGCCATCCCGCCGGACGACGAGCGCTTCCGTGTTATCCACGCCGACGCCAGCCGCTACATGGCCAGCCTGCGCGCCGCCGCCGACGTGCTGCTGGTGGACGGTTTCGACGAGGACGGCCTGCCGCCCGCGCTGGGCAGCGCCGGCTTCTACGCCGACTGCCGGCGCGCGCTGCGCCCGGGCGGCGTCCTGGTGGCCAATGTGTTCAGCTACGACCCGCAGTACGCCGCCGTGCTGCGCCGCCTGCGCGCCTGCTTCCAGCAGCGGGTGGGCAGCTTCCACGGCATTGCCGGCAACAACCGCCTGCTGTTCGCCATCAAGCCGGGCGCCGCGAGCGGCGCCGCTGCGGCCCCCACCCGGGCCCAGCGCGCCCTGCTGCGCGCGGCACACCGGCGCGGTCCCGCCTGGGGCCTGGCGCACCGCCTGCTGGCGCACTGGATCGTGTTCCGGCTGCGCTGGCTGAAGGCCGGCCACTCCTCAAAATAATTGTCAAACTGAAATAATTGTTGTTATTTGGAATTATTTTGATGCAAAATTATGCCGAGCGGCAAGTTTTGTGACACACTAATGGCGGCCCCATCCCCGCCATATTTTTACTGTACAGGAAAGCAATGACACGTCGCCGCAAATCCACCCTGACCGTCGCGGCGGCGTGCACCCTCGGCGTGGGGCTGGTGATCACCGGCATCCTGTTCGGCGCGGTGGGGGCGCTCGAATACGGCAAGATGCAGCTCGATTTCGAACAGCGCGCCAACCTGCGTACCGCTGCCATCCAGCGCGGCCTGAACGAGGCGGTGCAGGTGCTGAAGGTGACCAACCAGCTGTTCGTGGCGGCGGCCC
Source organism: Massilia sp. Root351 (assembly GCF_001425045.1). Classification (GTDB taxonomy): domain Bacteria; phylum Pseudomonadota; class Gammaproteobacteria; order Burkholderiales; family Burkholderiaceae_D; genus Rugamonas. Next base: position 276,371 of record NZ_LMDJ01000012.1, read on the forward strand.
CGGTCAGCCGCCAGCAATTCCACGACTTCACCGCGCCGCTGCTGCAACAGTACCCCTTCATCCAGGCTTTCAACTACCACCGCATCATCACGCTGGCCGAGCGCCCGGCATACGAGGCGGAGATGCGGCGCGCCTTCCCCGGCTTTACCATCACCGAGCATGACAACGGCGTGCTGCGTCCGGCCGGCCAGCGTCCCAGTTACGACGTGGTGCATTTCCTGGAACCGCTGGAAGGCAACCAGCGCGCTTTCGGCATCGACTCCGGCTACAACCCGCAAATGCCGCTGGCCATCGACCAGATCCTCACCACCGGCCAGCCGCACTCCACCGGACTGCTCCAGCTGGCCCAGTCCAAGGGCGACGAACCGGGCCTGGTGATGATGATGCCGGTGTACCGGACCGGCGCGCCGCTAGGCACCGCACTTGAACGCAAGGCAGCCTGGCAGGGCGACACCGCCACCGTGATCCGCGCCCCCTCGCTGGTGGGCAAGATCCTGCAATCGGCCGGCCTGCTGCAAGACGGCAACCTGGCGCTGCGCGTCTATGTCGGCGACCCGGAGCGGGCGGCCAACCTGGTGTTCAGCCATGGCGAGCTGCCGCAACCGCACGGCGCCAGCCATCCGCTGGCGCGCTGGTTCGCCTTCCACCAGCATGCGCTGTACCGCCAGACCTACACCGTGCTGGGCCAGCCGTGGGAAGTGCGCGTGACCGCCCTGCCCCAGCCCTTCATCGACAGCCACCTCGGCTCCCTGTGCACGCTGCTGGGCGGGGTGCTGTTCAGCGCGCTGATGGCGGCGCTGGTGCAAAGCCTGGTGCTGCGCTCGCGCCGCGTGCAGATGCTGGTGGACGCCCGCACCGCCGAGCTGCGCCAGTCCAACGAGCGCCTGGCCGACGACGTGGCCATGCGCAAGCACACCGAGCGCGCCCTGCTCGACAGCGAACAGCGCTTCCGGCGCCTGCTGGCGCTGTCCTCGGACTGGTACTGGGAACAGGATGCCTTCTACCGATTCACCAGCATCACCGACGGCTTCTTTGAAAAAGGACACATCGACCCGGGCCGCTTCATCGGCCGCACCCGCTGGGACAGCACGCCGGAGATGCTGACCGCGCGCTGGGGCCGCGACCACATCGCCCGGCTGGAGGCGCGCCTGCCCTTCTCCAACCTGGAATACGCCATCACCGGCGACGACGGCATCGTGCGCTGGTTTAACACCAGCGGCGAGCCGGTGTACGATGCGCGCGGCGAGTTCAAGGGCTATCGCGGCACCGGCAGCGAAATCACCGAGCGCAAACTGTCCGAGCAGCGCATCCACCATATCGCCCACCACGACGTGCTGACCGGCTTGCCGAACCGCGTGCTGCTGCAGGACCGCCTGAGCCAGGCCATCGCCTACGCCAACCGCAGCGGCCATCCGATGTGGGTGCTGCTGATCGACCTGGACCGTTTCAAATTCGTCAACGACAGCCTGGGCCACAAGGCCGGCGACCTGCTGCTGAAAACCGTGGCCGAGCGATTGCAGGCGGCCGTGCGCGGCAGCGACACCGTGGCGCGCCTGTCGGGCGACGAGTTCGTTGCCATCCTGGGCGAGTCGAACGAGGCGACGCTGTCGCCGGACATCGTGCAGCGCGTGATGAACGCCGTGGCGCAGCCGGTGGTCCTGGAAGGCAAGGAGTTCTTTGTCACCTGCAGCATCGGCGTGGCCTCGTATGACGGCGGCGGCAACGCCCAGCACCTGATCGAGCATGCCGACATTGCCATGTACGCGGCCAAGAAACTGGGCCGCAACAGCTTCCAGTTCTACGAACCGGCCATGAACGACGAGGCGCAGGAACGCCTGCGCATCGAAAACGCGCTGCGCAGCGCGCTCGAGCGCGGCGAGTTCGCGCTGCACTACCAGCCGCAGGTGGACCTGGACAGCGGCCGCATCATCGGCGCCGAAGCGCTGCTGCGCTGGCAGCATCCGGAACTGGGACTGGTGTCGCCGGCGCGCTTCATCGGCCTGGCCGAAGAAACCGGCCTGATCGTGCCGATCGGCGCCTGGGTGCTGCGCACCGCGTGCGCGCAAGCCAGGGAATGGCTGGAGCACAGCCACGGCCACGCGCCGATGAAGATGGCGGTCAACCTGTCGGCGCGCCAGTTCAGCCAGCCGGACCTGGTGCAGATGATAGCGGGCGTGCTGGCCGACACCGGGCTGCCGCCGGCCTGCCTGGAACTGGAACTGACCGAAAGCCTGTTCATGAATGATGTGGCGCAGGCGGTGAGCCTGCTGCACCAGCTGAAGGCGCTGGGCGTGACGCTGTCGATCGACGATTTCGGCACCGGCTATTCCAGCCTGTCCTACCTGCGCGACTTCCCGATCGACGTGCTGAAGATAGACCGCTCCTTCGTCAACGACATCATCACCGATCCGGACGACGCGGCCATCGTGGTGTCGGTAATCGCGCTGGCCCACAACCTGCAGCTGCGCGTGGTGGCTGAAGGCGTGGAAAGCCGCGCGCAGCTGGACTTCCTGCAGCGGCATGGCTGCGACACCATGCAAGGCTACTACTTCAGCCGCCCCGTGGCGCCGGAGCTGTTCGAGCAGATGGCGCGCCAGGGCCGCCATCTCGATTCGGTCAGCGCAACCCTGGCCGCCTGAGCTTCAATCCTCATTGCTCGCGGCGCGCGAATTCAAATATTTGCTGCAGCGATTGCGCCTCCTGCAGCGCATCGCTCCAGGCTGCCAATTGCGCTTCACTGGCCTTGCCCAGCTTGCTCCGCGCGGTTTGCGGCAACGGCCCGAAGCGTCGCGTGAGCAGCCGTTCCAGCAGCGCCGCAGCACCTTCCCGGCGGCCGCGTTCCAGGCCTTGCTCGAGCCCCTTCCTCAGCCCCTTGTCGATGAACATTTGCTCCAATGGCGTAACCCACTCCATAGGGTGCTTCATGTCGAGTTCCATGTTGTGCTCGTTTCCCAACCGGAGAACACCCCGCCAATAGCGCTCATGCTGTAACGGCGGCAAGTTCATCATTCAGTTAATCACTTTGAACAGCACAATTATCCGCCGTTTGCTCCAGCCATGTTCGTACAGTAGCTTGGTCAGCTGCCACCTGGCCGCGTAGAGGCGGTCAGGGTCGTGACCGGCCTGCTGCGTGCGCAGGTGAGCCAGCGTGACCAAGGCAAACGGATTATGGGAAGCCATCAAGGCATCGGCCTGCGCAGCGAAATCGAGCAGCTTGGCTGTGGCGAAGGAGATGCCCATCACCGTCCCCAGCAACTGGTTGTGGAACGCGTGCGACGCCAGCGAGGTGTCGCGTTGCGCCTGCACTTCAATGTGGATCAGGACCCACTGTACGCTGCCGTTGCGCAGACACACTTCGACCAGCTTGTCGGCCACCATGCCATCCGGCGCGCCGCCAAAGCCGATTCCGGCCAGCTCCTTGTCCAGGAAGCGCGGCCGCGCCGACCAGTCGACTTGGGCGCCAAGCTCAGAGAAAAAGAAGGCCATGAAGGCCCGGAAAGCATGCGTCAAGGCGGCTTTCCATGGCACATCATAGCGGGCTGGCGATCCATGCTCTGCCCTGTCGTATTGACCAAATGCAAAGCCTGGCCGGATTGCAGGACCGCCAGCTTGCCTACTTGCGCTTGGCCGTCACCTGCTGGCGCGCCGCCTTGCGCAGCTTGGCCTGTTCGAAGCGGGCTTTCTGCTCCTCCGTCTCGGGTACCAGCGGCGGCACGGCGACCGGTTTGCGGTCCTTGTCCACCGCCACCATGGTGAAGTAGCAGCTGTTCGCGTGGCGCACCAGGCGCTGCTGGATATTCTCCGTCACTACCCGGATACCCACTTCCATCGATGTGGTGCCGGTGTAGTTGATCGAGGCCAGGAAGGTCACCAGTTCGCCCACGTGGATCGGCTGCAGGAACATCACCTGGTCCACCGACAAGGTCACCACATAGCTGGCCGAATAGCGGCTGGCGCAGGCATAAGCCACGCTGTCGAGGTATTTCAGAATGGTACCGCCATGCACGTTGCCGGAAAAGTTGGCCATGTCGGGCGTCATCAGAACAGTCATCGTCAGCTCGTGGGCCGACCAGTGCATTGCGCTATCCATTGCAAAAACCTTCAGAGTGGGGAGTATGGAATCTTAGATGCCTTGGGCTTCGATGTCGGCCAGCGATTCGCGGCCCTTGTCGGTGATGTCGTAGCCGCCTTCGCGCGCCACGATGTGGCCTTTCTTGCCGAGGAAGGTGGCAACATCGTTGTCCAGCTTGACGTCGCCGCCGGCCGCGACCGCGCGCAGGCCGAGCACGCAGCGCCGCAGGAACAGTGCCTGCTGGCCTTTATCGGTCAGGGTGATGTGGCCGTTGCGGGCGATGCTGAACATCTTCAGCCCGGAGAGGCGCTTGGTGTTGCGGCCGATGCATGCACTGATGCGCTCGCCCAGCTTGAGGCCGCGTGCGACCTCTTTCAGAGCGTCGTATTCATCGGCGGAGAGTTTTTCGTTTTTCATTGCCTAAATTCCAAAAGAGACTTGCGGCCCTCATGGTACGCGCCCTGTAGCGTCAGGGCAAGGCAATGCGGCCGCGAGCATGCACCCGGCGGCCCTTTTCAGCAGCGTATGCGGCAGCCGGCAATCTTATTTCAGCGCCTGGATGGTAAACCAGGCCAGCGCCGCGCCGGCGACGGCGGTGAACAGCAGCAGCGCCTGCACCCGCTTGGTGCTCAGGGCGTTCAGCGCAGCATGGCGGCGGCCAAGATAGATTTTATTGTGTAAGGAATTGCCCATGATGGCCTCCGAGATCAACAATCCAAATGACGATGATTCATTATATGAATAGAATTCTGACGGCATTGTGACGGCCAGCACAAACACATAAATATGTAGCTAGTGAGCAACGGCGTTTCACGCCGATTAACATTGTCCGCGCAGCTACGGCGCGCCGCCGGCACCGCCTCCCTGCTAGGCTTTTTCCGACATCGACCAGCAAGCGGAGGACAGCATGGCAACCCAACCCCAGCACGACACCAAGGATGCGGAACAGCGCGACGGCCACATGACGGAAGAAGCCGACATCGGCAGCGGCGGCAAGACCCCTGCCGAACGGGAGACCGACGAGGAGATGAAAAAGATCAAGCCCCATCCGCCTTCATCGGCGGCTGCGGCGGCTCCGGCTCCTCGATAGGCGGCGTTTCCGGCAAGGGCGTGTTGTCCGGCGGCGGATCCTTTTCCGGCTCGGGCGGCGGAATATCCGGCTCGGGCGTGCTGTGCGCCCTTATGAAGGCACTGACGATACGGTTCATGGCGTTCTCCTGTCTCTGCCCGGACGGAGGGTCCGCCTCAAGCTGAAGCGAAGCCCCCCTTCCGAAATGGCGAATTGTGGGGTGGCCCGGCGCGGCCTACACTGGCTCATCGCTTCAATCTTGACGAGCCCACCATGAAATCCGACACCGACGACATTACCTTGCTGCAGCAGTGGACCGGCAAGACGGAAACCCTGCACGACGTGGTGCGGCCCGAGGCGGTAGCCGCGCTGGCTGCCACACTAGACTATCCGAGCCCGCCGCAGCACGGCGCACCCTTGCCGCCTTTGTGGCACTGGATCAATTTCTGGACCACCGCGCCGCAGTCCGGCCTGGGCCCGGACGGCCATGCGCGCCGCGGCGGCTTCCTGCCGCCGGTGCCGCAACCGCGCCGCATGTGGGCCGGCGGCCGCCTCACTTTCCCCGCCGGCGTGCCGGTGGGCGCGGCCATCCGCCGCACGTCCACCATCCTGGATATCGCGCAGAAGAGCGGCGCCGGCGGCCTGCTCACCTTCGTCACGGTGCGCCACGAGATCCACCACGACGGCCAGTTGGCCATCACGGAAGAACACGACATCGTCTACCGCGACATGCCCGCTCCCGGCAGCGCCGGTCCGGCCCCCAAAATGCCGCCTGGCGAAGCGCAGTGGACGCGCACGATCTCGCCCGACCCGGTGCTGCTGTTCCGCTATTCCGCGCTCACCTTCAACGGCCACCGCATCCATTACGACCGCAGCTACGTCACGGAAGTGGAAGGCTATCCCGGCCTGATCGTACACGGCCCGCTGATCGCCACGCTGCTCATGGAACTGCTGCGCGCCGAACTGCCGCAGGCGAACGTGGCCGAATTCAGCTTCCGCGCCGTCTCGCCGCTGTTCGACACTGCGTCCTTTACCGTGAACGCCCGCCAGAACGCCGACGGCACGGTCACGCTGTGGGCCGCCAACAGCAAGGGCGAACTGGCCATGCAGGCCGAAGCCAAATTGAACTGAACAAACAGGGGACAACGCCATGCATACGCCAACCCAGGACCACCAGGACATCCGCGACGCGGTGCGCGCACTGTGCGCCGAGTTCCCGTCCTCCTACTTCCGCGACATCGACGAACAGCGCGGCTATCCGGAAGCCTTCGTGGACGCGCTGACCAAGGCCGGCTGGCTGGCCGCACTGATCCCGCAGGAGTACGGCGGCTCCGGGCTGGGGCTGACGGAAGCGTCCGTCATCATGGAGGAAATCAACCGCTCCGGCGGCAATTCGGGGGCCTGCCACGGCCAGATGTACAACATGGGCACCCTGCTGCGGCACGGTTCCCAGGCGCAGAAGCAGCTTTACCTGCCGAAAATCGCCAGCGGCGAACTGCGCCTGCAGTCGATGGCCGTGACCGAACCGAGCACCGGCACCGACACCACCAGGATCAAGACCACCGCCGTTAAAAAGGGCGACCGCTACGTGGTGAACGGCCAAAAGGTATGGATCTCGCGGGTGCAGCATTCGGACCTGATGATACTGCTGGCGCGCACCACGCCGCTGGCCGAGGTGACCAAGAAGTCCGAAGGCATGTCGATCTTCCTGGTCAACATCAAGGACGCCATGGCCCAGGGCATGTCGGTGGTGCCAATCCTGAACATGGTGAACCACGAGACCAACGAACTGTTTTTCGAAAACCTGGAGATCCCGGCCGAGAACCTGATCGGGGAGGAAGGCAAGGGCTTCAAGTACATCCTCGACGGCCTGAACGCCGAGCGCACCCTGATCGCAGCCGAATGCATCGGCGACGGCTACTGGTTCATCGACAAGGTGACCAAATACGTCAACGAGCGCGTGGTGTTCGGCCGCCCCATCGGCCAGAACCAGGGCGTGCAGTTCCCGATCGCCAAAGCCTATATAAACCTGGAAGCGGCCAACCTGATGCGCTACAAGGCCTGCGAACTGTTCGACGCGCACCAGCCCTGCGGCACGCAGGCGAACATGGCGAAGATGCTGGCGGCCGACGCCTCATGGGAAGCGGCCAACGCCTGCCTGCAGTTCCACGGCGGCTTCGGCTTCGCCCACGAGTACGACGTGGAGCGCAAATTCCGCGAAACGCGCTTGTACCAGGTGGCGCCCATCTCCACGAACCTGATCCTGTCCTTCGTGGCCGAGCACGTGCTCGGCATGCCCCGCTCGTTCTGAGGTGAGCACCATGCGTCCGCTCGATGGTATCACCGTCATCACGCTGGAACACGCGATCGCCGCGCCGTTCTGCACCCGCCAGCTGGCCGACCTGGGCGCGCGCGTCATCAAGGTGGAGCGTCCCGGCGTGGGCGACTTCGCGCGCGCCTACGACGCCCGCGCGCGCGGCCTGGCCTCGCATTTCGTCTGGACCAACCGCTCCAAGGAGAGCCTGACGCTGGACGTCAAGCACGGCGAAGCCCCCGTAATCCTCGGCAAACTGCTGGCCGGCGCGGACGTGCTGGTGCAAAACCTGGCGCCCGGCGCCGCCGCGCGCCTGGGCCTGTCCTATGAAGCGCTGAAGGAACAGTATCCGCGCCTGATCGTGTGCGACATCTCGGGCTACGGCGCGGACGGACCGTACCGCGACAAGAAGGCCTACGACCTGCTGATCCAGAGCGAATCCGGCTTCCTGTCAATCACCGGTTCGCCGGACGAACCGGCCAAGGCCGGCTGCTCGATCGCCGACATCGCAGCCGGCATGTACGCTTACACCAACATCCTGGCGGCGCTGATCCAGCGCGGCAAGACCGGGCAAGGCTGCAACATCGACGTGTCCATGCTGGAGAGCATGGCCGAGTGGATGAGCTATCCGCTGTACTACGCGATGGACGGCGCGGCGCCGCCGCCCCGCGCTGGCGCCGCGCACGCCACCATCTATCCCTACGGCCCTTTCCCCGCCGGCGACGGCAAGACCGTGATGCTGGGCTTGCAGAATGAACGCGAGTGGGAGCTGTTCTGCACCAGGGTGCTGCTGCAGCCGGAGCTGGCGAAGGACCCGCGCTATGCATCCAATGCGCTGCGCACGGCGGCGCGGCAGGAGCTGCGCGAGATGATCGTGCACGTGTTCTCCACGCTGACGGCGGAACAGGTGATCGAACGGCTGGACAGCGCGCAGATCGCCAACGCGCACATGAACAGCATGCACGACCTGTGGCAGCACGCCCAGCTCAAGGCGCGCCAGCGCTGGGTGGAGGTGGCCACGCCGGCCGGCCCCATGCCGGCGCTGCTGCCGCCCGGCGTGCCGAACGCGTACGAGGCGCGCATGGATGGCGTGCCGGCGCTGGGGCAACACACGGACGCGATCCTGGCGGGCCTGGGCTACGGAACCGAGGCCATCGCGTCGCTGCGCGCGGCCAGCGCTGTCTGACGCCCACCGCATCGCTACGCCCGGAGACACCATGAACGCCATCAACCACCCCAGCCTGGCCCTGGCCACTTTCGCCGCCACGCTGCAATTCGAGACCATCCCGCACGACGTGCTGCGCCGCGCCGAGGATTTGCTGCTGGACTGGGCCGGCTCCGCGCTGGCCGGCAAGGGCGCGCGCCCGGTGGAAACCATTGCCGGCTATGCCGAACAGATGGGCGGCCCCGGTCCCTGCGAAATCCTGATCTCGCGCAAGCACGCCACGCCCATGTTCGCCGCCATGGTGAACGCCGCCGCGTCCCATTACGCCGAGCAGGACGACGTCCACAACGGCTCGGTGTTTCACCCCGCCGCCGTGGTGTTCCCGGCCGCGCTGGCGGTGGCGCAAGCGCTGGGCCGCTCCGGACGCGAACTGCTCACGGCCGTGGTGGCGGGCTACGAGGTGGGCATCCGCGTCGGCGAATTCCTGGGCCGCCCGCATTACAAGATCTTCCACACCACCGGCACCGCCGGCACCATCGCCGCCGCTGCGGCGGCGGGCCGCCTGCTCAACCTCACGCCGGAACAGATGCTGCACGCCTTCGGCTCGGCCGGCACGCAAGCCGCCGGCCTGTGGGAATTCCTGCGCGACGCGGCCGACTCCAAGCAGCTGCACACCGCCAAAGCCGCCAGCGACGGCCTGATGTCGGCCTACCTGGCCCAGGCCGGCTTCACCGGCGCGCGGCGCATCCTGGAAGGCGCGCAAGGCATGGGCGCCGGCATGACGCGCGACGCCGACCCGGCCAAGCTGATCGACCGCCTCGGTTTCCGCTGGACGCTGGCCGAAACCTCGTTCAAGTTCCATGCCAGCTGCCGCCACACCCATCCGGCCGCCGACGCGCTGCAGCAGGTGATGCGCGGCCATGGCCTGGCGCCGGACCAGATCGCCCGCGTTGACTGTCACGTGCACCAGGGCGCCATCGACGTGCTCGGCCCCGTGGTCGACCCGCAAACCGTGCACCAGGCCAAGTTCTCCATGGGCACCGTGCTGGGCCTGATCGCCGAATTCGGCAGCGCCGGCTTGACCGAATTCGACGCCAGCTTCAATACCCAGCGCGTTGCCGAATTCCGTGGCAAAGTACACATGATGCTCGACAAAGAGGTGGACCAGGCCTACCCGGCGCGCTGGATAGGCAAGGTCACCGTGAGCACCACGGATGGCCGCACGCTGCACGGCCGCGTCGACGAACCCAAAGGAGACCCCGGCAATACCCTGAGCCGCACCGAACTGGAAGACAAAGCCGCGCGTCTGGCCGCCTTCAGCGGGGCCGCCACGCCGGCCGACATGGCCGCCCTGGCCGACAAAATCTGGACTATAAGCCGCATCAATATTATGGGAGACCTCTTATGAGCACTGCCGTACATGCTGCCCCACCCGACGCCAGGCTGGCCCTGGCCCATTCCTTCCTGTTCGTGCCCGGCGACCGGCCGGACCGCTACGCCAAGGCCTGCGCCTCGGGGGCGGACGCGGTCATCATCGATCTCGAGGACGCAGTCGCGCCCAGCGCCAAGGGCGCGGCGCGCGACGCGCTGGAAAACTGGCTGTCCAGCCCTGAAGGCCGCGCCCCGCACGTGCCGGTGCTGGTGCGCGTGAACTGCGTGAACTCGGGCTGCTTCGGGGACGATCTGATCCTGTGCCACCGCCCCGGCATTGCCGGTATCGTGCTGCCCAAGGCCGAACGAGTGGCCGACGTGGCCAGCGCCTCGTCCAGCGCGCCGCTGTTCCCGCTGATCGAAACTGCGCAGGGCTTCGCCAATATGAACCAGATCGTCTCCGCGCCGCGCGTGCAGCGCCTGATGTTCGGGTCCATCGACTTCAAGCTGGACATGGGCATCCACGGCGAGCGCGACGAGCTGCTCTATTTCCGCTCGCAGATTGTGCTGGCGTCGCGCCTGGCCGGCCTGCGCCCGCCGGTAGACGGCATCACCGCCGCCATTGACGGCGCCGCCGCCGAGGATGACGCGCGTTATGCGCACCGGCTGGGCTTTGGCGGCAAGCTGTGCATCCACCCGGACCAGCTGGAGGCGGTCAACCGCGCCTTCCTGCCCTCCGGCGAGGAAGTGGCCTGGGCGCAGCGCGTGCTGTCCGCCGCCGAGGGCGCGCGCGGCGCCGCCGTGGCCGTCGACGGCAAGATGATAGACAAGCCAGTGCTGCTGCTGGCGCAGCGCATCGCCTCCGAGGCGGCGCGAAAGAATCTGCATTAACCGTATCAAAACCCGCAAGGGGCCGGCAAGAGCCCCTCACCGCCTGGAGACACCATGAAACTGCAATCCCTGCTGTTCGCCGCCGTGACTGTATTTGCGGCCAGCGCTTACGCGCAAAACCCCATCGTCATCAAATTCAGCCACGTGGTGGCCGCCGACACGCCGAAAGGCAAAGGCGCACAAAAGTTCAAGGAGCTGGCCGAGGCTGCCACCAAGGGACGGGTGAAAGTCGAGCTGTATCCGAACAGCCAGCTGTACAAGGACAAGGAAGAACTGGAGGCATTGCAGCTGGGATCGGTGCAGATGCTGGCGCCGTCGCTGTCCAAGTTCGGGCCGCTGGGCGTGAAGGAGTTCGAGGTCTACGACCTGCCTTACATCCTGCCCAGCAAAGCGGCGCTGGCGCGCGTGAATGACGGCCCGGTCGGCAAATCGCTGCTGAAAAAGCTGGAGTCCAAGGGTATCGTCGGGCTGGCGTTCTGGGACAATGGCTTCAAGGAAATGACGGCCAACAAGCCGCTGCGCACGCCGGCCGACTTCAAGGGCACCAAGATGCGCATCCAGTCGTCCAAGGTGCTCGACGCGCAGATGCGGGCGCTGGGCGCCAACCCGCAGGTGCTGGCCTTCTCCGAGGTGTACCAGGCCATGCAGACCGGCGTGGTGGATGGCAGCGAGAACACGCCATCCAACATCTACACGCAGAAGGTGCACGAGGTGCAGAAGCACCTGACCGTCTCCGACCATGGCTACATCGGCTACGCCGTCATCGTGAACAAGAAGTTCTGGGATGCGCTGCCGGCCGACATCCGCAGCACGCTGGACAGCGCCATGAAGGAAGCGACCAAATACGCCAACGACATCGCGCAGAAGGAAAACGATGCCGCCATGGACGCCATCCGCAAGTCAGGCAAGACCGAAGTCTACACGCTCACGCCGCAGGAAAAGGCAGCCTGGCGCGCCGCCCTGCTGCCGGTGCAGAAAACCATGGAAGAGCGCATCGGCAAGGATTTGATCGCCACCTTCAACCGGGAAGCGGCAGCTGTCGAAGGCAAGTAAGGCGCGCGCGGGACGGCGGGCGGCCTACGCCGCCTCCATGCTGCAAATGAAATCCACCAGCTCGCGCGCGTACAGCGGCAGTGCGTCGAGCTTCTGGACCACCACGCTGCGCTCGCGCACCGCCCACGGTTCCGTCAACTCCACCAGCGCCAGCTTCATGCCCCGGCTCAAGCGCAGCGCCGAGGAATGCGGCAGGATGGCGATCCCCACGTTGTTCTCCACCATGCGGCACATGGCCTCGAAGCCGCGCACCTGGATGCGCAGTTGCAGCCGCTGCCCGGCTTCGCTGGCCGCGCGCGCCAGGAAGTGCTGCAAGGTGCTGCCTTCGTGCAGGCCGATGTGCTGGTAGTCCAGCGTTTCGGCAAAGCCGATCTGGGCGCGCGCCGCCAGCGGATGGTCCGGCGCCGTTGCCAGCACCAGGCGGTCGGTTGAAAAAGGGATGATCTCCAGCCCCGCCCCCTGCACCGGCCCGGCCGCGATGCCGATATCGGCCGTGCCCTCCTGTACGCCGCGTATGATGTCCTGGTTGAGACGCTCCTCCAGCGCCACATTCACCTGCGGATGCACGCCGAGGAAGCGGCCCAGCACCTCCGGCATGAATTCGGTGACGGCGGTGGTGTTGGCGAAGATGCGGATATGGCCCTTGATGCCATTGTTGTATTGCTGCATCTCGCTTTTCAGGCGTTCCACCAGCTGCATGAACTGCTGCGCGTGCGCCAGCAGCGTTTCGCCTGCCGGCGACAGCTGCACACCCTTGTTTTCGCGGTACAGCAGCCGCGTGCCGAAGCGCGCCTCCAGTTCCTTGACCCGGTTGCTGGCCGCCGCCAGCGACATGTGCATGCGCTCGGCACTGCGGGTGAGGCTTTTCAGTTCGGCGATGTGGATGAACAGGCGTAGGTCGGTCAAATCGAACAGCATGGCGCTCCTCTGGGCTAAGCGCCGATTCTACGCCGAATCGCCGCTTGCCGCTGTGCCGCAAGCCTAGGGTTGGGGCCGCCAGACGTAGGTGGCCAGGCTGGCCGGCGGCAGGCTGGCGGAGTAGCTTTGCGCGGCGGCGCGCACCGTGACGGTGCGCGCTTCGGCGCCGGAGTTGACGGCCACCAGCACCAGGGTGCCGTCGCGGTTTTCAAAGGCGGCGCTGTCGATGCCGTCCTGGCCGAGATTGCCGCCAACGCTGTCCAGGCGCCACGCGCCGGGACGCACGAAACGGCTGGCGTGGGCCAGCGCATAGTACTCGGGATTGCGGGTGACATTGCCGCCCTCGTCCACCGTGACCACGCCGCGGCAGCCACGGCAGCCGCCGATGCGCGGGCCGCCCTGCTCGTCGAGCGCCAGGTTGCCGAACAGGATGCCGTTGGCCGCGCCGCGCGTGGCCGCTTGCACCAGCGTGCGGCCGAAATGGGTCAGGTTGTCGCGCCAGGCGGGCGCCCAGGCGCCGCCGGAGCATTCGGTGAGGTAGCTGGACTTGCCGGGATGGGCGGCGGCCACCGCGCCCTGCGCATCGGCGCTGCCGGCATAGCAGTGCCAGGCCACGCCAGCCACGTACGGGCCTGCGACCTTGTCCTGCAATACCTTGAGCGGGGCTTGCGGCGTGTCCCGGTTGCCGTCCCATTCCAGTATCAGCGGGCCTTCGTCCTCCAGCAGCGGACCGAGGTGCTTGCCGATCAATTGCGCGCGGGCGGCGTCGTCCAGGCGCATCGCGGGTGCATCGGACGGCCCGCCGGCGGGGTCGCTCTGCAGCGTGATGGCGTGGATGGCGATACCCTCTTCCAGATACACGTCGACATAGCGTTTCAGGTAGCGCGCGTAGGCATCGAAGGCGTCGGGTTTCAAGGCGCCTTGCAGCAGGCTGCCGCTGGTTTTCATCCATCCCGGCGCGCTGTAGGGGCTGGCGATCAGTTCCAGCGCCGGATTGTGCGCCAGCGCGTCCTGCGCCAGCGGCACCAGATAGGCACGGTCGGGTTCGATCGAGAATTGGGCCAGGCCGTCGTCGCTCTGGCCGGCAGGCAGGTCGTTGTAGCTGTACTGGCTGCGGGCGAATTCGCCGGCGCCCAGCGGCAGGCGCGCCACGCTGAGTGCGATGCCGGGGGCGGGGCCGAACAGCTCGGTCAGCAGGGCCCGGCGCTGCGTGGCGTCAAGCCGTTCCGCCAGCAGCCAGGCCGAGGAAGCACTGAGCGCCGCGCCAAAACCGGCCATCTGCTGGCGGCGCGCGGCGGCGCCGGTGGCGATCTCGATGGCGCGCGGCGGGGCCGGCAACCGGCCGGCCGTTACCACCCCGGGCGACCAGGGCGTGAGCGCGCGCGGCAGCGCAGCCAGCGGCGCGTCCGGCTGGCGTTGCAGCAGGCGGGACTGGTCGCCGCTGGTGATCCAGCTGGCCACCATGCCGGCCGCGGGTAGATCAGGCTGGCGGCCCGCCGCGCCGGACGCCGCCGCCAGGCCCGGCAAGACGGCCGGCGGCGGCGCGTCCAGCGCCCCGCCGGGGACACGCTGCCCCCAATTGGCGCCTTGGCCACCCAGGCCGCGCAAGAGCGCCATGCCGCCCGAACAGCCGGACAGGCAGAACGCCAGCGCCAGCCCGAGCAGCGCGGCGCCGCCCTGCCGCAGCCCTACCGGATTACTTGAAGCGGAACAGGACATCGACCGACTGCGACATCTTCAGCGCACTCACCATCAGCAAATCCGCCGGGTCCTGCTCGTTGCGCTTGGTGTTGGCGCTGCTGCTGTTGCGCGGCCAGTCGGCCGGCGCCAGGCCGATCGAGCGCGTCAGGTTCTTGATCTCGTCCGACGACACGCCGGCCACCGGGCCCACGCGCTTGCCGAAGCCCTTGGCCATGGCGTCCGCCTTGGCGGTCGCTTCGCGCACCGCATGCCCCATCAGTTCGGCCTCCACCGTGGCGCGCTCCTTCAGGCTGAAAGTGGCGGCGAAGGAGTCCAGGTTCTGCTTTTTCAGCAGCGGCATCATGATGTCGCGCCATTTGCCCAGGTCGCGCACCACGATGTGGAGCGAGCACTTGATATCGTATTCCGGGTCCGATGCGGTGACGCTGGCCTTGCGGATCTGGCGCCGCATGTCGCGCACGTCCACGTCGGCGTCGGGCACGCCCTGCTCGGCCAGCAGCGCGCGGATTTCCAGCACGCGCTGCTGGACCACGGCCACCGCCGCCTCCGCGTTCGCGTCAAAGGCCGAGACGTCGAAATCGATTTCGCCCTGGTCGGGCGCCACGTACATGAAACCGGTGCCGCGCGCGTGAATGAAGGGGTATGAAGGCAGTTCGGCGGCGGCGGCGCCTTGCAGGGAAAGCAGCGTCAGCAAGGCGGCACACAGGGATTTTGTCAGCATGGGCGGGTTGAGGGTCGAAGTTGTGAAAATACCAAAACGCCAGTATTGATGAATTAACAAACTTTAGCAACCGCATTTTTCGCCGTCCAGGATCGCCAGGATTTGCTCGAAACCCACCGGCTTCACCAGGTGGCTCTGGAACCCGGCCTCGAACGCCAGCTGCCTGTCCTTCTGCTGGCCCCAGCCGGTGACGGCCACCAGCGTGGTGGCGCGCATGCCCGGCAGGCGCCGCAGCGCACGCGCCAGGTCGTAGCCGTTGAGCTGCGGCAGGCCGATGTCGAGGAAGGCGAAGTCCGGCGCGAACAGGTCGGCCACCTCCAGCGCCTGCATGCCGTCGTGGCAGACCCGCACCGTGTGCCCGGCGGCCCGCAACAGGCCGCCGATGCTGTCGACGAAGTCGGTATTGTCATCCACCAGCAAGATGCGGTACGCCGGGCGTTCGCCGCCGGCGCGCGGCGCCGCCGTGGCGCTGTCCGGCGGCGCCGCCAGCAGCGGCAGCGTGACGGTAAATTCGCTGCCCTGCCCGAGCCCGGCGCTGGCGGCCACGATGCTGCCGCCATGCAGCTCGGCCAGCTTGCGCGCCAGCGACAGGCCCACGCCCAGCCCGGCCGTGCTGCGCTCCAGCGAGGTGTCGGCCTGCACGAACATGTCGAAGATCTCGCCCAGCATGTGCGGCGCGATGCCGATGCCGTTGTCGCGCACGCGGATGCGCAGCACGCCGTCCTCCAGTGCCGCCCGCAGCGACAGCCGGCCGCCCCGGTCGGTGTACTTGGCGGCGTTGTTCAGCAAATTGGACAGGACCTGCGCCAGCCGCGTGGCGTCGCCATCGATGTAGACTGGCGGCGGCGGCAACTCCACCTCCAGCTGGTGGCCGAGGGAGGCCAGGTAGGGCCGCACCAGCTCCAGCGCGTCGTTCACCACCGCATGCAGCGGCAGCGGCGCGCGCTGTATCGCCAGCTTGCCGGTGTTGATGCGCGATACGTCCAGTAAATCGTCCACCAGCCGCACCATCTGTTTCAGCTGGCGTTCCATGATGACGCGCGCCCGGCTGCCCGCCGCCAGGTCGTCCGGGTTCACGCGCAGGATGTCCAGCCCGGTGCGGATGGGCGCCAGCGGATTGCGCAGCTCGTGCGCCAAGGTGGCCAGGAATTCGTCCTTGCGCCGGTCCGCCAGCAGCAGCGCGCGTTCGGCGCCCTGGCGCACCGCCATCTCGCGCTCCAGCGTCTGGTTTGCCTCCTGCAGCGCGTAGGCGCGCCGCCCCACTTCAGCCAGCATGTTGTTGAAGGCGGCCACCAGGGTGCCGATCTCGCCGCTGCCGGAGAGCGGCACGCGCAGGCTGAAATCGCGCTTTTGCATCACTTCCCGCGCCACCCCGGTTACCGCCGCCAGCGGCTGCGTGATGCCGCGCTGCAGCCGGCTCGCCACCAGCGCCGCCAGCAGCAGGCTGAGCACCATCACGCCGCCGAGGATGGCGGCATAGCTGCGCACCCGCTCGATCAGCCGGTAGCGCGCGCTCAGGTAGACCGTGCCTATCATCTCGCCGTTTTCCACGATGGGGTGGTTTACCACCAGGCGGCCGCTTTCTATGGCATAGCCCAGCCGGCCCGGCTGGCCCGGGAATACCGGCGTGTCCTCCAGCGACTGGGCATAGGCCGCGAACAGCTTGCCGTTGGCGTCGTAGATGGCGCCGGCCTGGATTTGCGGCCGCACCCGCAGCAGCGACAGGTTCTGCCGCGCGGCCGTCTGGTCGTTGAAGCTGAGTGCGCTGGTGCTGACCGCCGCCACGATCTCGGCCTGGGTGGTCATGTCGTCCACCCAGTACTGCTGGAAGGAATCCAGGTCGTACAGCAGCATGGCCGCCGACGAGGCCATCAGCGCCACGAAGGTGGTGGCCAGGGCCATCAGGATCAGCTTGCCGCGCACCGTGCCTGGCTTCAGGCGCGCTAGCATCATGAACCGCCTTTTTTCACATGGTAGGCCACCGACAGCAGGCGCGAGCTGAGCTTGAGATGGCTCTTCTCCGCGGCCGGCATCGACACTTCGAAGCGCACCCGGTCTTCCACCAGGCGGAAATTGATGACGCTGCCCTGCTGCAGGCCGTCCTCGGCATCGGTCACGGTCAGCACGCCGGCCTGCTGGGCGGCGCGCAGCAGCGCCAGCGGGCGCTCCACATCGCTGTCGATGAACACCATGTGCAAGCCGGTCAGCGGCTCGCCTTCGCGCACCTGGCGCACCGTCACCGCGCGCGCGCCCACCATGCGGCCGGCAGTGATGCGCGCCAGCTCGGCGGCGATATCCTCCGCTCCCACCACCCCCACTGTCAGCGGGCCGGCGGCGTCCTGCCCATTGCCGAACTCGACGTAACCCAGGAATTTATACAGGAAGGCGGCCTTCACGTTGCGCTCGACGTTGCCCGGGGCCGCCAGCGGCGCGTCGGCGCCCCCGGCCAGGCAGCTCAGCGCCAGGCACAGGTGGCACGCCAGCACCAGCCAGCGCGCATACGCGAATTCGGCCCAGGGGCGGCGCGGCGCCAGCGCCAGGGGACCGGCGGCGCCGGCGGAGATCAGAATCGCCATGTCACTTTCAGCAATGCGCTACGTTCGTAAACGCTGCGCGTCGGCGCGGCGGCCCATTCCGGGTGTCTGGCGTGCAGCAGGTTCTGGCCGATCAGCGCCACCTCCAGCTCCGGCCGCACACGCCACAGCCACTGCGCGTCCATTTCATAATAGGAGGGCACCACCGGGTGCGGCAACTTGCCATTGTAGCGCAGCGTCAGGTCCAGCTGCTGCGCGTCCGACACATCCCAGGATGAGCGCACCTGCCAGTTCAGGCGCGGGTCGTTGGCGAGGAACAGGCTGTTCGACACGCTGTCGCGGCTGCCCGGCCGCAGGCCCAGCTTGACCTTTTGCGCGGTCAGCCCGGCGCTCACGCGCCAGGCCGGCATGGCTTGCCAGCGGCCCCACAGTTCCAGGCCGCGCGTGGTGGCCTTGCCCAGGTTGTAGAACTCGAAACCCAGCACCGGCTGCGGCTCGGCCGTACGCAGCTTGTCATAGTCGCCGTAAAACAGCGTGCCGGAATAGCTCCAGCGCGCCCCCGGCTGCGCCCGGTAACCCAGCTCGGCCACGTTGGCCACCTCGGACTCGAAGGTCTTGCCGCCGCCCACCAGGAAGCGTGGCTGGCCGGCGATCATCAGCGGCGTGGCGGGCGCATACCAGTCCCGGTCCACGCGCGACGGCGCGCGCACGGTGCGCGCCAGGCTGGCCCACAGCAGCTGGCGCGCATCCGGCGTCCACGCCATGCGCACGCTGGGCAGCACCTCGGCGCCGGTGTAATTGTTGTGTTCCACCTTGATGCCGGCAGTCAGCTTCAGCCGCGGCGTCACGGCGATTTCGTCCTGCGCGAACACATTCCCCCAGTGCATGGCCAGCTTGTCCGGGCGGAAAGCGAAGCCGATCGGCGTCACATCGTCCCAGCTGTGGCGGTAGCCCCCGCCCCAAACCAGGCTGTGCACACCGCCGAAACGCACGCCGTGCTGGGCCTCCAGTTCCACCGTGTCCAGCCGCTCGATGAAGTTGCCTGGCTGGTTGCGCTCGGTGTGGTCCAGCACCAGCTGCAAGCGCAGGTCCGAATCGTCAGCCAGCTTGCGGGTGTAGCGATTCACCAGGTTGGCGCCGGAAATACGGATGTCGCGCGTGCCGGCCTGGCCAAGCGCGCCCTGGTAGGCGTTGCCCGCCATCATAAGACCGCCCTGTAGCAGGTCCATGTCGGCGCGGAAGCCGGCCTGGCGGCGGCGCATGCCGGTGCGCGTATTGACGCCGGCCTCCGATACGGTGTCGTCCACATCCATATAGCGCGCGTAAAGGCGATAGTGGCTGCCGTTGTCCGTGCGTGCGCCGTAGCGCGCCGTGCCGTCATGCTCGCGCGCGCCGGCCGCCGCGCTCACCAGGCCGCCCTGGGTGTCCTTGGCCGAGCGCGTGATGATGTTGATCACACCGTTGACCGCGTTGACGCCCCAGATGGTGGCGCCGGCGCCGCTGATGACCTCGATGCGCTCGACATCCTCCATCACCACGTCCTGCGCGTCCCAGAACACGCCGGAAAACAGCGGCGTGTAGATGCTGCGCCCGTCGATCAGCACCAGCAGCTTATTGGCGAAGGCGCCGTTGAAGCCGCGCGCGGTGACCGCATAGTTACGCGCATCGACCCGCGCCACCTGCAGGTTAGGCGCCAGGCGCAGTGCCTCCGGCAGCGTGCGCACGCCACTGCGGCGCAGCTCGCTACCGGTGAGGATGAAAACCGAGGCAGCCGCATTGCTCAGGCGTTCATCCTGGCGCGATACGGAGTTGATGACGATATTGCTTAGCTGTTCTATTGACAGGTCGGCCAGGTCGTCTTCCGGCAGGGCTTCGGCGCTGGCCGTTGCCGCGGCGGCAAGTACGAGGGGCAGGAGGATGCTGCGGCGGGCACGGGTCGGCATGGCCTGTCTCTGTCGGTGGCTATTCTGAAAAGATTATAAACATTTCCTTGCAGACCGCAGGTTCCGTTCTGCAATTATGCGCTTGTTCAGGACACCGATTGGGCAGAACGCAACAGTGCGCCCCGTCGGCGCTGCCTTAGAATGGCCTTAGGGCAGCGCTGACCGTATTGACCAGGCGCAAGTTGCCAAATACACTGCCGCTCATTCGCATTTTATGGAGTCCCCTCATGGGCACTTGTTCGAGTGGCAGTTGTAGCCAGGCATGCCCTGGCCCCGCCCCGGCAAGATAACGCAGGCTTTCCCTGCCGTCATCTGCCACCGGCGGATGATGGTGTCTATCCCGCCCGGAAGCCTTCCGGTGCAGGACATTCCCCACGCACAAATTGATTGCATGCAGCCCTTGCGGCGCGCACGGCCCGTCCTGCGCGCTGCGGCGCCCGCATCGCCGTGGCCGGCGCGCGCCTGGGGCGCACGCGGCTGGAACCCGGCTGCCTCGCGCAGCCAGTACCGGGAATGCCGATGTACACCCTGTTCAACCCTCGCCGCGCCGCGCCGGCCCTGGCCTTGGCCGGCCCCAACCGCTGGGACTGGCTGCTGCTGCCGCTGGTGCTGGCCGTGCTGGCCGCCGCCGGCTTCGGCGCCATGCGCATGGCGCGCCCCTTCGCCCTCGGGCATGCCGGCGCCATGTCGCTGGACGGCGCCCGTCTGCCCTACTACCTGCTGCGCACCATGCTGCGCATGTTCATCGCGCTCGGCTGCTCGCTGCTGTTCGCCTTCGTGTACGCCCCGGTGGCGGCCAAGTACCGCGCCGCCGGCAGGGTGCTGCTGCCGCTGCTCGACGTGCTGCAGTCGGTGCCCATCCTGGGCTTCCAGGCGATCGCCGTCGCGCCCTTCATCGCCCTGTTTCCCGGCAACCTGCTGGGCGTGGAATGCGCGGCCATTTTCGCCATCTTCACCTCGCAGGCCTGGAACATGGCCTTCAGCCTGTACCAGTCCATCCGCAGCGTGCCGCCCGAACTGGACGAAGCCGCGCGCGTGTTCGGCCTGTCCGGCTGGCAGCGCTTCTGGCGCCTGGAACTGCCGCACGCCACCCCCGCCCTGCTGTGGAACATGATGATGTCCGTGTCCGGCGGCTGGTTCTTCCTGGTGGCGGCGGAAGCCATCTCGGTGGCGGGCCGGGATATCAAGCTGCCTGGCGTCGGGGCCTATATCGCGCAAGCCATCGAAACCGGCAACGGCCGCGCCATCGCGCTGGCCATCGCCGCCATGCTGGCCGGGATCGTGCTGGCCGACCAGTTGTTCTTCCGGCCCCTGCTGGCCTGGGCGGACAAGTTCCGCTTCGAGGGCACGCAGGGCGACACCGCGCAACATTCCTGGCTGCTGGACTGGGTCCGACGCAGCCGCTGGCTGCGCCGGCTGGCGGACCATGGCAGGCGCCGCATGCAAGGCGCGCCGGGCTGGTTTGCCGGCAGGCCGGCCACCGGCGCGCACGGCGTGCCCCCACCCGGCCCCTGGAGCGGCAGCGCGGCCGCACCGGCGGGCGATGGCGGCGTCGCAGCCCCGCGGCAGGCCCGCCCCGGCCGTCCGGGCCGGCTGTCCCGCTACCGCCGCCATGCGCTGCGCATCCTCGACGCGGCCATGCTGCTGGCGGCCTGGCGGCTGGCCCTGTCCGTCAGCGCCGGGGCGGGATGGCCGGAGGTGGCGCACGTCGGCTGGCTCGGCCTGATCACGCTGTTGCGGGTGATGGTGCTGATCGCGCTGGCGTCGCTGCTGTGGGTGCCGGCGGCGGTGTGGATAGGCCTGCGGCCGCGCTGGGCGCAACGCATGCAGGTGGCGGCCCAGTTCCTGGCCGCCTTCCCGGTCAACCTGCTGTTCCCGGTGGCGGTCTGCGTGATGCTGGCCTACAGGCTGAATCCCAATATCTGGCTCAGCCCTTTGATGGTATTCGGCACGCAATGGTACATCCTGTTCAACGTGGTGGCGGCCGCCTCCACCATGCCGGACGAGCTGCGGCTGGSGGCCGGCAACCTGGGCTTGAAGGGCTGGCTGAAATGGAAGCGCTTCTATCTGCCGGCCGTATTTCCCGCCTACCTGACAGGCGCCATCACCGCCTGCGGCGGCTGCTGGAACGCCAGCATCGTGGCGGAGTACGTCAGCTGGGGCCGCACCACGCTGGCGGCCGATGGCCTGGGCAGCTACATCAAGCAGATGACCGACGCGGGCGACTTCCATCGCACCGCGCTGGGCATCGGCGTGATGTGCGCGTATGTGATGTTGTTGAACCGATTCTTCTGGAACCGCCTGTACCGGCTGGCCGAAGAGCGTGCACTGGGTTGATCGAACGAGGAACTGGCATGGCTGAAAATATCCTGATGGAGCTGACCGGCGTCGGCAAGACTTTCAAGCAAGCGGACGGCGCGCCGCGCGTCATCCTGGACAGCGTCAACTTTGCGCTGCGCGACGGCGAAATCGTGACGCTGCTGGGCAAGTCCGGCTGCGGCAAGTCCACGCTGCTGCGCATCATGGCGGGGCTGGCGGCGGCCGACCAGGGCAGCGCGGTCTATCGCGGGACGCGCATTAGCGGTCCGGCCAGCGGCGTGGCGATGGTGTTCCAGTCCTTCGCCCTGTTCCCCTGGCTGACGGTGCAACAGAACGTGGAACTGGGCCTGGAGGCGCAGGGCGTGCCGCCTGCCGAGCGCGCACACCGCGCCGGCGCGATGCTCGAACGAATCGGCCTGGCCGGCTGCGGCGGCACGCTGCCGCGCGAACTGTCGGGAGGCATGCGCCAGCGCGTGGGCATCGCGCGCGCGCTGGTCACCAATCCGGATGTGCTGCTGATGGACGAGGCCTTTTCCGCGCTGGACGTGCTCACCGCCGAGACCCTGCGCAACGACATCCTGGAGCTGTGGGACAGCGGCCGCATCCCCACGCGCGGCATGCTGGTGGTGTCGCACAACATCGCCGAAGCGGTGATGATGGCGGACCGCATCGTCATCCTGTCCAGCGATCCGGGCCGGATAAGCCACGACATCGCGGTCCGGCTGCCGCGCCCGCGCAACCCCGATTCGCAGGAAGTGCGCGCCCTGGCCGATCAGGTCTACCGCCTGATGACGCTGCGCTGAGGCAGCATTGGGCGCCGGGCCGGCCGGGCCGGCGCAATTCGCATTGCAGTTTTTATTGCAATTGAGTTGCGTTAACGGCCGCGCCGCAATATTATTGCAATCCTGTTGCATTTGCAGCATAGATGCAAACCGGCTACCAATAACCTATTCGCGACTCCACCCATGCCCATCTCAAGAAGCCCACTGGCCACCTCCATCTCGCTCGGCCTGGCCTGCTGCCTGCCGGCCCACGCGGAGGAAGCCGACGGCCCGCCAGCCGGCACAGCCGGCGCGGCCGCCATGCAAAGCATCGTCATCAGCGCAGGCAGCACGCCGCCCGCCGCCGGCCTGCCTGCCTATGCCATCGGCAAGACCCAGGAAGAGCTGCGCCAGCAGCAAAACATCTTCAATCCTGAGGACGCGCTGCGCAACCTGCCCAGCCTGACCATCCGCAAGCGCTACAGCGGCGACCGCAACGCGCTGGTTGGCGGCCGCAGCTTCTCCACGTCGCAGGCGCCGCGCGCGCTGGTGCTGATGGACGGCTACCTGCTGTCGAACTTCCTCGGCCGTTTCGACGCCCCGCGCTGGAACATGGTCGCGCCGGAAGAGATGGCACGCATCGATGTGCTCCACGGGCCCTTCTCCGCCGTCTATCCCGGCAATTCGATCGGCACCACCATCGCCATCACAACCAGCAAGCCCACCGCCTTCAGCGGCTCGGCGCGCGTCGCCACCCAGGTGCAGGAATACGACAATTACGGCCTGAAGGACCGCTACCACAACTACCAGGCCTCGGCCCTGATCGGCGACCGCCTGGCCTCCGGCCTCTGGTACAAGCTGATGGTGAACCACCAGGATTCCACCAGCCAGCCGATGCAGTACTACGCCGTCAACGCCAACGCCGCCGGCGCTTTCCCGGCAGCCGGCAGCGGCCCCGCCACGCCGGTGAGCGGCGTGGTGTACGACACCGCACCCGCCGGTCTGCGGCGCGCCGTGTTCGGCGCCAACGCCGGGGCCATCGACCACACGCGCCAGGACACGGTGAAGACCAGCCTGGGCTACGACTTCGGCGCCAGCCTGAGCGCGGAAGCTTTCCTCGCCTGGTGGCGCAACGATTCGGAAAACAGCAATGCCAGCCTGCTGCGGGATGCAGCCGGCAATACTGTCTGGTCCGGACGCGTGAGCGACGGCGCCAACGTCTTCAACATCCCGGCCGGCGCCTTCGCCCCCTTCCTGCGCGAGGAACGCCACCTGCAGGGCGGCTTCACGCTGAAAACCGGACGCAAGACCGGCTGGAACGGCTCGGCGGTGCTGAGCCGCTACAAAATCCTCGACGACACCCAGCGCAACGCGGGCGTGGCCGATCCGTTCGCGCCTGCCGGCGGCGCCGGAACGGCCGTGCAGCGCGGCGGCACGGGTTTCCGCTCGCTGGAGCTGCAGGCGCGCTATACGCCGGTGCCGGGCGACTGGACCGGAGGCGGTCACGCGCTGACCTTCGGCCTGCACGCCAGCGACTATGCGCTGCGCCAGGCTTCGCGCAGCCTGCCTGACTGGCGCAGCGTGGCCGGTGCCGAGACCCAGTTCGTGGGGGGCGCCACGCAGTTGCTGGGGGCCTACGCGCAGGACGCGTGGCGCTTCCTCCCCGGCTGGGCCGCGACCTTCGGCCTGCGCGCGGAAAAATGGGAAGCCTCGGACGGCGTTCAGCGCTTCACGCCGGGCCCGGCAGAAAACTACGCGCCGCGCCGCGAGCACGCCTGGTCGCCCAAGCTGTCGCTGGCCTGGAGCGCGGCGAACGGCCTGGACCTGCGCTTGTCGGCCGGACGGGGCACACGCTTCGCGACGGTGGCCGAACTATTCCAGGGCACGCAGTCCGGGCCTGCCATCGTCGTCAGCGACCCCACGCTGAAGCCGGAACGCTCAACAGCGCTGGAACTGCGCGCCGAACAACGCTTCGCGGACGGCAGCCTGCGCGCCAGCGCCTTCCAGGACGACGTGCGCCACACCATCTGGACCCAGCTGGACCTGACTGTGTTCCCCAACGTGGCCAGCACGCAGAACGTGGGCCGGGTGCGCACGCGGGGACTGGAACTGGCCGGCACGGCCGACCGGCTGGGCATCCGTGGACTGAGCCTGGACGCCAACATCGGCTTCAGCAAGTCGGTCATCCTGGAGAACGCAGCCTATCAGCCGTCGCTGGGCAAACGCTGGGTGCGCGTGCCGCACGTGCGCTCCGCCACCACGCTGCTGTACGCGCCGCTGCAGTCGTGGAGCCTGGCGGCCACCTGGCGCTACTCCGGCCGCCAGTTCAACGAGATCAACAACACGGACATCAACCCGGACGTGTACGGCGGCCTGTCGCGCCAGAAGCAGCTGGATGTGCGGCTGCTGCTGCGTCCCGCGCCCGGCGCCGAGCTGTCCGTGGGCGTGGACAACCTGAACGACTACCGCGCCTACCAGTCGCATCCCTTCCCCGGCCGCACGCTCTTCGCCGAAGCGCGCTACGCCTTTTAGCAAGCATATCAACAAGGACTTTCCGATGATACGCATCGAACAACTGACCAAGCGCTATGCAGGCCGTACGGTCGTGGACCATCTCAACCTCCATGTCGCCGCCGGCGAGATTTACGCCCTGCTGGGGCCGAACGGCGCCGGCAAGTCGACCACCATAGGCTGCCTGCTCGGCTTCGTACGGCCCGACGGCGGCAGCATCGCGCTGGCCGGCTCGCCGCTGCCCGCGGCCGAAGCCGCGGTGCGCCACGCCGCCTACATTGCCGAGAACGTGGCGCTGTACGACAAGCTGACCGGCGCCGAGAACGTGGAATTCTTCATGCGGCTGCTGGGACAGGTGCCGTCGCGCGCCCGCGTCGAGCAGTTGCTGGAACGTGCCGGCCTGCCGGCGCACGCGTGGCACCGCCAGGCGCACGGCTACTCGAAGGGCATGCGGCAAAAGGTCGGCATCGTGATGGCGCTGGCCAAGGGCGCGCAGGTGCTGGTACTGGACGAGCCGACCTCCGGCCTGGACCCGGAAGCCAGCGTGTCCTTCGGCGCTTTGATACGGTCGCTCGCGGCCGACGGCGCAGCCGTGCTGATGGCGACGCACGACCTGTTCCGCGCGCAGGAACTGGCCAACCGCTGCGGCATGCTGGTGGGCGGACATCTGATTAGTGAATGGAACCTGGGAGAATTGAATGCTGGCGAACTCGAACGCAACTACCTCGACACCCTGGCCAGCCGGGCCTGAAGCACCCGGCGCCGCCGGCCCGCTGCGCTGGTGGCGCGCGTTCGGCGGAGCCTGGCAGGCAGACTGGCGTGAACGACGCCGCGACTGGCGCGTGTGGCTGGTGGCCGGGCTGGGCATGGTGCTCGCGCTGTGCGCCGGCACGCTGGCGGCGCTGGACCTGCAAGACACGCTGGAAGCGCGCCACGTGGCCGGCACGGCCGAACAGCAGCGCTGGTCGCAGCAGGGCAGGAAGTACCCGCACTCGGCAGCGCACTACGGCGTGTACGTGTTCAAGCCCCTGCCTGCGCTGTCCGCGCTGGACCCCGGCGTGGAGCGTTTCGTGGGCTCCAGCGTGTGGCTCGAAGCGCACAAGCAGAATGAGCTGGTGTACCGCCCTGCGGGCGACGAGCCTGATGCCGGCCGCCAGTTCCGCCTGACTCCGGCCCTGCTGCTGCAGGTGCTGGCGCCGGTGGCCATGATCTTTCTGGGCTACGGCATGTTCGCGGCCGAGCGCGAGCGCGGCACCCTGGCTGCACTGCGCGTGAACGCGGCGCCGCTGGGAGCGATCGGCGCGGCGCGCGCCGCCGTGCTGGTATGCCTGGCGGCGCTGATCGCGCTGCCGGCATGCGGCGCCGTGGCGCTGCTCAAATGGCAAAGCGGCGCGCAAGACCCGTTTACCGACGGCGCCCTGCGCAGCGCGCTGTTCGGCGCCGGCTACCTGTTGTACCTCGCCACCTGGGCAGCCATCATCACGGCGGTTTCCGCATGGGCGGCCAGCACGCGCGCCAGCCTGGCCGCGCTGATCGCACTATGGGCAGCCACGGCGCTGGTGCTGCCGCGCGCGGCGGTGGAACTGGCGCAATCGGCGGCGCCGCTGCCCAGCATGCAGCAGTTCCGCCAGTCGCTCGATGCCGACCTTGGCATGCCGGACGATGCCGAGGAAGCCGAACGGCACAAGCAGCAGTTGCTCAAGGAATACAAGGTGGGCGACGTGCGCGATCTGCCGGTGAACTGGGCAGGCATCAGCCTGGCGCGCGGCGAGGCGCACGGCGACAAGGTCTTCGACCAGCACTACGGCCGGCTGTTCGACGCGCTACGGCGCCAGAGCGACGCGGCCGCGCTGGCGGGCTGGATTTCCCCGGCCGTCGCCGCCGCCGGGCTGTCCAGCTACCTGGCCGGCAGCGACACCGCCAGCCACCTCGCGTTCGTCGCAAGCGCCGAGCAGCAGCGCCGCCGCATGCAGACAGTGCTCAACGACGCCATCACCCGCCATCCCGAACGCGACGGCAAGCGGCACGATGGCGACGAGCAGCTCTGGAACAGCATACCGCCCTTCCACTTCCTGTACGCACCGGTTCGATGGGGTCACCTGATGATGAAATACCTGCTACCGCTGCTGGCGTCGCTGGGCGCCAGCCTGCTGCTGGCCTTCCTTGGCATACGCCGCCTGCGCCAGGGGAGCTTGCGATGAAGCAGATCCTCGCCTTGATACGCTACGACCTGCTGATGCAGCTGCGCGAGCGCGGCACCTTGCTGCTGCTGGCAGCCGCCCTGCTGCTGGCAGGCTACGGCCTGTTCGAAGGCAGCCGCTTCGAACGCCAGGGCCAGGCCGCGCGGGCCGATGCGGCGCGGCAGGAGCACGAGGCGCGCTTGCGCGCCGGGCAGATGGCCGAGCGCTACTTCGCCAACCCGGAGGCCGGCGAGTTCGCAGTCCTGCAGTGGTATCGAACGCCGGTGGACATCCGCGGCTATGCCTTCCGCGAACACGTGGGCTTCGCGGCCAAGCCCGCCGTACCGGGCGCCGCGCTGGGCATCGCGCAGGCGGACATATTGCCCGCATACGTCAGGGTGCGCGCAGAATCGATGGAGTCGGTGCGGACCGCCGCCGAAATCGAGCATCCGGGCCGGCTGGCTGCCGGACGCTACGACCTGTTGTTCTTCCTGGTCTACCTGTGGCCGCTGATCCTGCTGTCGCTTTGCATGTCCGTATTGACGCAGGACCGCGAAAGCAGGCGCCTGCGCAGCCTGCAGTTGCAGGGCCTTTCGCCGCTGCGCTTGCTGCTGGTGCAAACCGGCGCGCGGGCGCTGGCCGCAACCCTGGTGCTGCTGCTGTTTTGCGTGGCGGCGGCACTGTTGTCGGCTGCGGTGCCGGCCACCGTGGCGGGTTGCTCCGCGCTGGCGGCATGGTCGGCAGTGGTACTGGCCTATTCGGCGTTCTGGGCAGCGGTGGCGACGGCGATTTGCGCCGTCTGCGCCACCCGCATGAGCGCGGCGTTCGCCGTGTCCGGCGCGTGGCTGGTATTCGCGATTGTGATCCCCGGGGCGCTGAGCGCATGGGTGCAGCTGGCCGCGCCCGTGCCGAACCGCGAATACTATGTGCAGGCGATGCGGGACGCCGGCGACCGCGTGGCGGCTGACAAACTCAATAGCCTGGCGCGCTTCTATGACAGCCATCCGGAATGGAAGCCATCAAAGACGCCGCTGGACAAGGTGTCATCCAGCGTGTCCCGCATCCAGCGGGCGCAGGCGCTGGAAAGCGCGATGCGCGGCGTGGAGCAGAAGTTCGACAGCGCGCGCAGAAACCGCGACGCGCTGTTCGGTGTCGCCGCCTTTTTCAGCCCGGTGACGCTGGCCTACCAGGCGCTGGCCCACATCGCCGGCAACGACAGCGCCCGCCAGCAGCGCTTCATCGCGGAAGTACAGCAGCACCACGGCCAGCTGCGCGACTATTTCCAGGCCGAGATCCAGCGCGCCGCGCTGGGCGACGAGCGCAATCCCTGCCCAAGGACCTGCCTGGGCGGCTACGGCTTCCGCGACTTTGCCCAGGTGCCGCGCTTCAGCGCATCGGCGCAGCTGGCGGCGGCGCCAGCTCTGCCGGCGCGCGCCGCCCTGCTGCTGCTGTGGACCGGCCTGCTGGCAGCAGCCGCCGTACTGCTGCTGCGCTACGTGTCGCGCAGCCAGGCAACGCCGTGAGACCGGCGCCGGCCTAGCGGGCAGGCGCCGCTGTCGACGCCGGCGCCCGCAGCGAATGAATGTAGGCGCTCAGCTCCCAGATCTCCTGCGGAGAGAACGCTTCCTTCCATGGCGGCATCTGCAGCGCGCCGCGCGTCTTGCCGTTGCTGATGGTGTCGAACAAGTATTGCGGCGGCAGGTCGTCGCGCCCTTGCAGCGGCGCACCCTTGCCGCCGGAACCGGCGTTGCCGTGGCAGTAGACACAGTTCTGGTTGAAGCGTTTCTGCCCCGCAGAAATCGCGGCGGGGCTGTCGAAATTGGCCGGCGGCGCGGCCCAGGCCAGGCCGGACAGCAGGAACAGCATGGGTATGGCGGTGTTGTGCATGGCGATCTCCTCTGTTCTAGTCGAGCGCGAAAACAACCATCGCGGCGCCGCCGGTCAGGTCCTTGATCCTGGGGAAGGCGCTGGCCATGAAGCCCGGCGCCAATGAACCCCAGCCGCTCGGCACGGCGATGTACTGCTTGCCGTTGACGGCGTAGCTGATGATGCCGGCGCGGATGCCGGAGCCGGTCTGGAACTTCCACAGCTCCTTGCCGTCGTCCGCGTCATAAGCGTGCACATAGCCGAACGGGTCGCCGTTGAACACCAGGCCGCCGCCGGTGGTGAGCACCCCGCCCAGGCCTGGAATGGCATAGTTCACGCTCCATTTCAGCTTGCCGGTGAGCGGATCGCGCGCGTCCAGCCGGCCTTCGGCGGGACGGTCCGGCGGCGGTACCGCTTCCAGCTTGTCCACGCCCAGGTACAGGCTGGCGATGCCCATGCCCTTGGTCTCCTGCTTGGCCGGCACCACCTTCTGGCACACTTCCATGGCGTTGGTGTACCACAGGCCGGTCTTCGGGCTGTAGGCGCCCGGGTTCCAGCTGCGCGTGCCCAGCAGGTAGGGACACAACAAGGTCTCCTGGCCGGCCGGCATGGCCTTGCGGCCGATCAGCTCACCGGTTTTCGGATCGATGGTCTTCACGAAGTTGTAGGTCTGGCTCAGCGGCCACACGTTTTCCAGCTTGCCGTCCGCCTTGTCCATCACGAACACGAAGCCGCTCTTGTTCAAGTGGACGATGACGTCCTTGCCGTCCTTCTTCACGATCAGCGCCTCGTAGGCCGCGTCGTAGTCGAAGGTGTCGTGCGGGATCTCCTGGCGGTGCCATTTCAGCTTGCCCGTTTTCGGCTCCAGCGCCAGCAGGCTGGCCGTGTACAGATTGTCGCCCTTGCGCGCGTCGCCGTAGAAATCGGGCGCGGCGTTGCTGGTGCCGATGAACACCGTGTCCGAGGCCGCGTCGTAGGTGCCGGGCAGCCAGGCGCCGCCGCCGCCAACCTGGCCGGTGCCGTCCGGCCAGCTCTTCGGATCGTCCTTGATGGTGTCGAAGGTCCACATCTTCTCGCCGGTCAGCGCGTTCACGGCGAATACCTTGCCGCGCTGCGGCTGGTCGCCGCCGGTGCTGCCGCCGATCAGCACGTCGCCGGCCAGGACCGGCGAGGACGAGAACAGGCAGCCGAAGCAGCTTTTCAAGTCGGTCAGCTGGGTGGACCAGGCTTCCTTGCCGGTCTTCTCGTTGATGGCGACGAAGCGCCCGTCCAGCGTGCCCAGGTAGATATGGCCGTGGCCCATGGTCAGGCTGCGGCTCAGCGTGGCGTAGAAGCTCTGGCTGGCGATGGCGGCCAGCTTGGGCTGGTAATGCCAGACAGTCTGGCCGGTGGCAGCGTCCAGCGCAAACACGTTGTTGTTGGGCGCCACGTAGTACATCACGCCGTCCTTCACCAGCGGGGTCGAGATCAGGCCGGCGGTGATGTCGCCCGGCTGGTGTATCCAGGCCGCCTTCAGGCCCTTGACGTTGTCCTTGTTGATCTGCTCCAGCGGCGAGTAGCGCCAGGCGTTCGAAGTGCGGTGGTACTGGGTCCAGTTATTCGGGTCGGCCTCGCCGCCCGCCGGTCCCGGCATGGGCGGGGCGACCGCGTACGCGGGCGGCGTGGCGGCCAGCATGGCGGAAACGGCGGCCGCGCCGGCGGCGGCCAGGCATGCGGCGGCGATGGCGCCGGCACGGCGCTGTGGATGCTTGTTCATGGTGTTCTCCTCTGTATGTGCGGACGGCTTACCACATGAAACGGACGCCGGCGGTGGCGTAGTCCGTGTCGGTGCGGTGCTGGAAGACGGGGTTGTAGCTGAAACGCGAGTTGGCCAGTTCGCCGTACACGGTCAGGTAGCGGTTGACGGCGTAGTAGGCGCCGGCGATATGCGACTGCGCCAGGTGGCCCAGGGTGGCAGCCGTGCCGTCGATGCGCGTGCGGCCATAGCTGTAGCGCAGCGACAGCGCTGCCGTTGGGCGGTACACCAGCTGGCCGAACACGCCCCGGCTCTTGCGCGCGCGGCCGTCCGCGTCCAGCGCGTCCAGGTCCTGCATCAGCACCGAGCCGAGGCCCTTGCCGCTGAAGCCGGACAGGTGCACATTGAAGGCCCCCATGTCGGCCGTGGCGCCCGCCGACAGGCCGCGCGTGCTCACCTTGTCGTCCAGGCAGGGCAACCCAGCCGCCGTCAGGCAATGGCCGGCGCGCTGCCAGGTGAAGTCGCCGTAGACCTTGAGTTTCATCCCGCCGCCCTCGTGGCGGTAGTACACTCCGCCCTCGACGCGCGGCGAGTTGGTGCGGTCGGCGCCGGAACCGGCGAACACGTTGCGCACCTGGCTGGGATCGTAGACGCCCACCGAAAACGTCAGCGGCGCAGCCTGCGGGGAGTTGTAGCGCAGCCCGGCGTTGAAGTTGGTGTACATATAGCCGGCGTTGAAGGTGGCGGCCAGCGCATTGGTGGTGTTGACATTGTCGTAGCCGGTCAGCCCGCCAGCCAGCACGGAGGCGTCGGCCAGCACCGGTTCGCCCTGGTAAATGCTGTAGGACTTGCCGAACACCAGTTCCCCCCATGGCGCGGACAGCTTGGCCCAGATCTCGCGCGGATCGAGCGCCTTGGACCCGGTATTGCCGACGTTGCCGGCGTTGCGGAAATTGCCCTCGCCCGACTGGGCGTTGATGTACAGGCCCACGCGGCTGCTCAGCGTCATGCCGTCCACGGCGGGCGCGGTGACGTTGAAGGCGATCAGGCTGGGCGTGGTGCCGGAACTCATGCGAAAGCCCGTGGTATCCGGGCTGTCGCCGTTCTGCTTGTGGGCCTGCAGAATGACCCAGCCGTCGGTGCTGTACTTCCAGCCGTCGGCCGTGTCGAAACCCACGCCGGCGGTCGCGCCAGCGCTGCATGCGCAGCAGATCGCCGCCGCCGCGGCACGGCGCTTGATATTATGGTTCATGCTTGTCTCCAGTTATAGTTATTCGTGCTTGGGGTACTTCCCTGCCGTGCTTCAGATTTCCTTGCGTTTCATGGCCCCGGCGATGTATTCGGCTTGCCGGATCGCCAGCGCCACGATGGTCAAGGTTGGGTTGGCGGCGGAGCTGGATGTAAACTGGCTGCCGTCCGAAATGAAGAGGTTCCTGATGTCGTGGGTCTGCCCCCACTTGTTCACCACGCCGTCGCGCGCCAGGGCGCTCATGCGGTTGGTGCCCATGTTGTGGCTGGCCGGGTAGGCCGGCATGTCGATCACGCGGGTGGCGCCCACCGCTTCGGACAGGCGCCGGAACTGGCGCAGCCCGTGCGCAGCGATGGCCTCGTCGTTGCTGTGGTAGGTCTTGGTGACGATGGGCACCGGCAGGCCGTACTGGTCCTTCTCGGTGGGATGCAGCGTGATGCTGTTCTGCTCGCGCGCCATGTCCTCGCCGCACACCCACACGCAGCTCATGTGGTCGTACATTTCCAGCGCCGAGGTCACTTCCCGGCCCCAGCCGCCGGGGTTCATGAAGGCGGCCGTGTAGGGCAACCCCAGCGCCAGCCCTTCCAGGTAGTAGCCGCCGTTGAAGCCGCGCCGCGTGTCCAGGTCCACCTCGTCGGCCACCACGGCGCCGATGTCGAAGCCGCGGTACATATAGACCGGCTTGCGGTGGATGGCCAGCGCCGCCGCCGTGGCGTGGTTCATATAGTTCTTGCCCACCTGGCCGGA
Source organism: Massilia sp. Root351 (assembly GCF_001425045.1). Classification (GTDB taxonomy): domain Bacteria; phylum Pseudomonadota; class Gammaproteobacteria; order Burkholderiales; family Burkholderiaceae_D; genus Rugamonas. The sequence goes on from NZ_LMDJ01000012.1 coordinate 309,491, forward strand.
GGAATTGGCCAGGCCGTCGCGGTACAGGCTGGACGCGGAGTTGAGCAACAGGCGCGGCGATTCGATGGAGTTGCCCGCCACGCACACCACGCGCGCCTTCTGCAGCTGGGTCCTGCCCTTGGCGTCCACGTACAGCACGCCGGTCACCTTGCCGGACTTGTCGTGCTCGATGCGCAGCACCATGGCCTGCTGGCGCAGTTCGGCGCGGTTGGTTTCCAGGGCGCGCGGAATCTCTGTGTACAGCGTGGACCACTTGGCGCCGATTTTGCAGCCCTGCATGCAGAAACCGATCTGCATGCAGGCCGGACGGCCGTCATTGGCCTTGCTGTTGGAGGCCACCGGCCGCACGATCTTCTTGTAGCCGATCTTGCGCGCGCCCGCCGCCATCACCTTGTAGTGGTTATTCTCCGGCATGGGAGGCATGCCGCTGGCGGCCGCCCCGGCCACGCCCATCTTCTTCTCCGCCTTGTCGTAGTAGGGCGCGATGTCTTTGTAAGTGATGGGCCAGTCCAGCACATTGGCGCCCTCCACCTGGCCGTAGACGGTGCGGGTCTGGAAATCGTGCGGCTGGAAGCGCAGCGCGACGCCGGAGAAGTGCACGGTGGAGCCGCCCACGCCCTTCACGATCCAGGCCGGCAGGTTGGGATAAGTCTTGGTGTGGTGCCAGCCGCCGGCCGAGATGCGCTTGTCGAGCCACGAAATCTTGTTGAACATCGCCCATTCGTCGTTCTCGAAATCGGCCTGCGTGTAGTGCTTACCCGCTTCCAGTATCACCACCTTCACGCCGCGCTGGGCCAGTTCGTTGGCCAGCGTGCCGCCGCCCGCGCCCGAGCCGATGACGACGACCACGTCGCGGTCGCCGGTGCTGTATTTGATCGCCATGCTTGTCTCCTCGTTCTTGTTGTCAGATCCAGTCGATATCGTCGAAACCCCGGTTCACGTAGCCGCCCTTCTCCCAGGACGAGCCCTCGTAGCCGAACAGCGGGAACACCGCCTTGTTGTCGTACAGCCCGGTGACCAGTCCACCGTGGATCTTCACGAAAAAGGAGCTGGTCTCGATATCCTTCAGCAGCGCCACGCGGTCCGCTTCCTCGGCCACGGCCGCGTAATCCTTGCCATGCGCCAGGCGCGCTCGCTGGTTCAGCTGCGCCACGCCGTCGGACAGCAGCGCCTTCAGCGCCGGGTCCTTGGCCGCTTGCGCGTCGTACGGCACGATGGCGTGCTGGTAGTACTTGTCGGCCAGCTTGTCGTGCGGGAAAATGTCGCGCGCCATGCGCAACAGCGTGGCGCCGGTCTCGCTGCCCAGCACCTCGAACTGCTGCGCCATCGCGGCGCCCGGGCTGGCCAGCAGCGCGCCGGCCGGGATCACGCTCACGCCGATGCCCGCCAGGCCTGTGCCTTTGAGGAAGCCGCGCCGGGTCAGCGTCGCCGCCTTTTCCACCACGCGCATGCCGCTTTTTTGCTTGTCCATGTCATCTCCTTTGTTGTTGTGTGCAGCCTTGCTTCAGTAAATTTCCGCCGCGTCCCCGGCCTCGGCCTGCGCCTGCGGCAGGTGGAACAGCGCATAGCTCAGCGCCTGCCGTAGCGGACCTGCCACGGCGCCGAGCCAGTCGCCGCCACCCGCCTCCTGCTCGCAGGAGGTGTTGCAGGCCGCCAGCGCCGCCGCTTCGCAGTCAGGCCGGCCAAGCGCCTGCGCGAGCAGCCGCCAATCCGGCTGCGCCAGGTGCAGCCCGGCCACCAGCAGCACGCTGCCGCGCCGCCGCACCTGCGCCAGGCCGACGATCTTCCTGTCTCCCACCACCACTTCCCAGGGCGAATAGCCGCCGTAACAGGCCCAGCCCACCTGAGCCGGGGCGGCCCGGCGCTGCTGTTCGCGCGCCTGCTCCGGCGTGAGCGCATGGGCCGGCACGCCCAGGCTGCGCAGCACGCCCGCATACAGCTCGCCCAGCCAGCGGTAGCTGTGCACCAGCTGGCCGCACGCCAGCGGATGGCCCTGCGGCAGCAGCACCGAGGCGCTCAGCATCCACGGCCCGGCCAGCACCGCGCCGCCGCCCGCCTGCCGCACCACCGCCTCCATGCCGCATGCCGCCGCGCGCGGCGCCACCTGGTCCAGCGCGGCGCGCTGCGCGCAGCCCAGCACCACGCCGGGCGCGCCATAGCGCCACAGCTGCATGGCCGCACCATCCGCCGGCTGCGCGAGCAGGCGCGCGTTCCACTCCTGCTCCTCGCGGCAGCTGGCCAGCGCGGGCTGGCGCGGCGCGTTCCATAGCGGGGCAAACATCTACAGCCCCTCGGCCGCTTCCAGGCGCGCTTTGAGCTCGCCCAGGAATAGCGCGGCCGGATGGCCGTCCACGGCGCGGTGGTCGAACACCAGCGAAAGCGTGGTCGCAGGTGCGATCATCAGCTTGCCGCCCTGGACCACCGGACGGTCGGCCACCCGCGCCAGGCCGAGGATGCCCACCTGCGGCGGATTGAGGATGGGGGTGAACCAGTCCACCCCGGCCGCGCCCAGGCTGCTCACCGTAAACGTGCCGCCCTGGTAAGCCTTGACCGGCAGCGTGCCGGCGCGCGCCCCGGCCGCCAGCGCCGCCGCTTCCGCCGCGATCTGCTCAATGCTCTTGGTGTCGGCGTCGCGTATCACCGGCACGGCCAGGCCTTCTTCCAGCGCCACCGCCACGTTGATGTGGATGCCCGGCATGCGCTCGATGGCGCCTTCGCGCATCAGCGCGTTCATGGCCGGGTGGCTGCGCAGCGTGAGCGCCAGCGCGCGCAGCACGATGGGCATCACGCTCAGGCGCACGCCGGAACCGGCGCGTTCCTGCAGGCGGGCCCGCAACAGCTGGCAGCGGCGCATGTCCACGTCCATGCCGAGCGCCACCCGCGGCGCCTGCCAGCCAGCCGTCATGTTGCGGGCGATGCTGCCGCGTATGCCCTTGAGCGGCACCAGGTCGGGCGCGGCCGCCTGGTCCGCCGCCGCCACGGCTGTGCTGTGGGCGTGCATCACGCAGCCCGCAGCGTGGCCAGCGGCTTGCCCTGGGCAACCGTGGCGTCGGCCTCGATCAGTACCTGGTCCAGCACGCCGTCCTGCGGCGCCGGCACGTCGATGCTGGTCTTGACCATGACGACGACGGCTACCGTCTGGCCGGCCGTCACGCGGTCGCCGGGCTTCACCAGCCACTGCTCCAGCAGGGCCTCGGTGCCGGGTTCGACGTCTTCCCAGGCGTCCTGGGGTAAATGAATTTCGCTCATGCTGCTTTCCTTTCAATGGTGTTTGCGGATACGAGTTGGCGCGCGGCGGCGACGATGCCGTCCACTTGCGGAATGACGAACTGCTCCAGCGGGCGCGCGTACGGAATCGGCACGTCCGGCACGGCGAGGCGCTTCACGGGAGCGCGCAGGGTGACGCTGTCGAGGTTCTCGGCGACGATGGCGGCGATCTCGCCGCTCAGGCCGAAGCTCAGGTAGTCTTCATCGGCGATCAACAGGCGTCCGGTCTTGCGCACCGAGTCGAGGATGGCCTGGCGGTCCAGCGGGACGATGGTGCGCAGGTCGATCACCTCGGCGCTGATGCCTTCCCTGGCCAGTTCGGCCGCCGCCAGCACGGCCTTCTGCACCATCTGGCTCAAGGTCACGATGGTGACGTCGGCGCCCTCGCGCACCACGCGCGCCTGGCCGAAGGGGATGGCGTAGGCTTCCTCGGGCACCTCGTTGGTGCTGCCTTCAAAGTAGGACATCCACGGCAGGCCCATGATCCCCTTGTGGAACATGAACACCACCGGGTTGTTGTCGCGAATCGACTGGATCATCAGGCCCTTGGCGTCGTACGCGTTGGAAGGCACCACCACCTTCATGCCCGGCAGGTGGGCGAAGGTGGCGTACAGGCACTGCGAATGCTGGGCGGCGTCGTTGTAGCCGCCGCCGATGCCGGTCATGAGCACCATGGGCAGGCTGATGTTCCCGCCCGCCATATAGGTGTTCTTGGCCATGTGGTTGTAGATCATGTCCATGCAGACGCCGAAGAAGTCGACGAACATCAGCTCCGCAATCGGGCGCATGCCCTCGGCGGCTGCACCGATGGCCGCGCCGATAAAGGCGGTTTCCGAAATCGGCGTGTCCATGATGCGGTCCTTGCCGAACTTGGCCAGCAGGCCGGTGGTGGCGCCGAAGATGCCGCCGTATTTGCCGACATCCTCGCCCAGCACGAATACCTCGGGGTCGTGCTGCATTTCCTGGCCGATGGCCTCGGCGATCGCCTGCGCCATCGTCATGCGGCGCGCGGCATTGGTGCTGGTGGTGACAGTGGTGCTCATAGTGAAGGTCTCCTTGTGTGTGGGGTCAGCAGAACACGTGCTGCAGCGCTTCTTCGGGCGCCGGGTCCGGACTGTTGCGGGCGAAGGCATAGGCGCCGGCCACGCGGGCCTTGGCGACGGCCACCAGTTCGGCCTCGGTGGCGTCGTCCAGCAGGCCATGCGCGCGCAGGAAGGCCGCCAGTTGCGGGATGGGGTCGTTCTTGCGCGCCTGCTCCGCTTCGCCCTTGGCACGGTAGACTTCCGGGTCGCCCTGGAAGTGGCCGTGGTAGCGGTCCGTCTTTACCTCGATCAGGGTCGGGCCCTCGCCGCGCCGGGCGCGCGCCACGGCTGCGCCGGCCGCCTCGAACACGTCCAGCGCGCTGTTGCGCTCGACCAGGATGCCGTACATGCCGTAGGCGGCGGCACGGTCCGAGTTGTTGGCGATGGCGGTGGAATCGGACTTCTCCACCGAGATGGCGTACTTGTTGTCTTCGCAGATGAAGATGACCGGCAGTTTCCACAGCGCGGCCAGGTTCATCGACTCGTGGAAGGCGCCCTGGTTGGTGGCGCCCTCGCCGAAGAAGGCCACCGCCACCGCGTCGCTGCCACGCTTCTTGGCCGCCAGCGCCGCACCGCAGGCGGGCGGCATGCTGGCGCCGACGATGCCGCTGCAGCTGAACTTCACGGCCGGGTCGAACAGGTGCATGTGGCCACCCTTGCCGCGTCCCAGGCCGGTGGCCTTGCCGAACATCTCGGCCGTCATCTCCGGCAGGCGCACGCCCTTGGCGATGGCGAAGTGGTGCGAACGGTGCGCGCCGACCACCGTATCGTCGGCGCGCAGGTGGGCGCAAACGCCCACGGCAACCGGCTCCTGGCCCGCCGCCAGGTGCATTTCGCCTGGTACCGGGCCGGAGCCGATGTCGAAGGCCAGGCCTTTCTGGATATTCGGCGGCAGCTTGCCTTCCAGGTAAACCTTGACCATGGTGTCTTCGAATTCGCGGATCGCGATCATGGTCTGGTACATCCAGATCAGCTGCTCTGACGTGTGTTCCATTTACTCCTCCTGTAATTGTCTCTGTCGGAAGCGCGCGCCGGGCTGCGCGCTCTTGGCAGGTATTTCGCAACAACCATGCCAGCCAAAAAACCACGCTTGCGGGCCATCCGGCCCGCCATTGCAGGGGTTTTGCGCGACAGGTGGCACAGCAGCTGTCTCACTGGCGGTGACAGCTGTTGCGGGCGGACGCTCAGGGTGCGGGCATGGCCGCGACAAGGCGCCCGGCGAGCCAGAACAGCGATACCGCCGTGCAGCCGAAGGCGATGCCGGTTTGCGCGCGCGCCGCCCAGCCGGCGCGCCATGCCTGCAGCGCACGCAGCACCAGCCAGCCAGCGGCGGCAATCAGCAACTGGCCCGCTTCCACGCCGAGGTTGAAGAACAGCAGCGTGGCCAGCGGCGGCACGCTGCTGTCGGCCAGCAGTTCCCGCAGTCCGAAGGACAGGCCGAAGCCGTGCACCAGTCCCACCGCCGCCACCGCCAGCGGCCCCGCGTTGCGGCCCGGACGCAGCGCCGACACGGCGGCTCCCAGCAGCGAGAAGGCGATCGCCACCTCCACCCACGGCGGAAACCAGGCGCCGGCCGGCATCCAGCCAAACAGGCCGGCGCCCAGCGACAGCGAGTGGCCAACGCTGAAGGCCGTGATGCGCAGCGCGGTGGGCTTGAGCCGCAATGGACCGAGCACCAGGCACAGCACGAACAGCAAATGGTCCCAGCCTTGCAGGATGTGCTCGCAGCCGGCCAGCAGGAACATGCGCGCGGCGCCGGCCAGCGAAGGATTCAGCTGCACCGGCACTGCCAGCGTACCGGCGGCGGAGTAGGTGCGCACCGCGCCGTCCTGGTGGAAGAACAGCACGTTGGCGATCTCGGCCAGGCCGCCCGTCTCGGGCTCGTGCAGGCTGGAGAAGGACAGCGGCGGGTAGCCCGCAGCGCCGCGCGGGAGCGGATAAAGCAGCTCGGCGTCAACCAGCACATGGCGCGTTTCGGTGGGCGCGTCAGGCTGCATGCCCTGCCCGCCCGGCTGCGGCGGCAACCCCGGCATGGCCGTGCGGGCGGCGCGGCGCGCCTGTTCCAGTGTAGTAAACGGCGGCACCTGGCCGCGCAGTTGGATGCGCACCGCCAGCACGCGCGCCGCCACCGGGCGCCCGCCGGCGCCAAGCCGGTGGCTGTCCGCCAGCAGCCGGCCCACTTGCTCCAGCTTCGCGGGCGCTGCGGCGGCATCGAGGTAATGGAAAAGGCGCCCGCTCTCCATGCTGTCGTAGCGCACGCCTCCGGACGCCGGCAGCAAGGGCAGCGACAGCCGCACGTACGCCGCGAGGCCGTCCGCGCGCGGCTCGAAGTGGACCACGCGTACCAGCCGGTCCGCCGATGGATGGGCCGCCGCAGCGCCCATCCAGTACAGCAGCAGCGCCAGGCATGCGCGCAGCGCGGCCGAACAGGCGCTGCGGCACATGGCTATTTCGCCGGCGCGCGCGGGTCCCACAGCAGGCGCTTGGCGCCCTTCTCGTAGGCGCGCCCCTTGGGATAGCTCACCAGTTCCAGCTGCATGCCCCACGGCGCCAGGAAATAGACCCAGGTCAGGCCGGCGGCAGGACCTTCCTTGAAGGTGCTGGGGTCGCCCAGCACCTTCACGCCGTTGGCCTTCAGGTAGGCCACCGCCTTGTCCATGTCGTCCACATAGAAGGCCAGGTGGTGGCCACCGACATCGCTGTTCTTCGGCGGGCGCGCAGCCTGCTTGGGGGCGGCATATTCGAAGATTTCCAGGTTGGTGCCATAGCCGCAGCGCACCATGCGGAAACGCTTGATCTCCGCGCGCGGGTCCACGTTCAGGTGCACCTGCATCCAGTCATCGTCGAACTTGAAGGCGCCCAGGTCGAACGAGGCTTCGCAGCCTATCACCTTGACGAAGAAGTCCACCGCCTCGGCCATGTTCGGCACGGTCATGCCCAGGTGGTCCGAGCCGCGCATGCCGGGCAGGCTGCCGGCCTGCGCCCCCAGCGGCAGCAAGAACGCCAGCAGGGCCGAGCCCACGATTTTGTTGTATTTCATGCCAATCTCCTTGAATTTTTATGGTGTTGCGGCCCCGCCGGACGGCGGCGCGCAAGCTGCCTGTGCAAGAAGCGCACCAGCACGCGCGGGCCGTGTTGCGCGTCTGGCGCGCCGCTGGCGCGGCGCGACAGCTGCTCCAGGGAGACGGAAAATGAGACAGGTGTCTCAGCGCCGGGGCGCCGCGCGCCTGCAAAAGGCGTGCTTGCGGGGTGGCACTGCGCTTGCTAGCATGGTCTATATCAAATCAATATCCTGGGACTAACCAGGTAACGGAGACCTGCCATGAGTACCATTGCCACCGTCGATGAAGACCTGGCACTACTGCGCTCGCGCGGCATTGCCCGCGCCGACGCCGACCCGCTGATCGTGCGCTCCTGGCGCCGCTCGCTGGGCCAGTACAAGCTCGATCCCGGCCGCAGACAGGCACCGCGCGTGCTGGCCGGCGGCCAGCTGCGCGACCACCAGGACCCAATGGAGCCGATGATGCAGATCGCGCGCGGCGGTGTGGAATACCTGTTCAACCAGGTGCGCAGCGCCGGCTACGTGGTGCTGCTGACGGATTGCGAGGGCGTGACGGTGGATTTCAAGGCCGACGCCCTGCAAAAGCGCGAACTGCGGCGCGCCGGCCTGTACCTGGGCGCCTGCTGGTCGGAACAGGAGGAAGGCACTTGCGCGGTGGGCGCCTGCATTGCCGACCAGAGTGCGCTGACCGTGCACCAGGCCGAGCACTTCCGCTCGACCAACACCACCCTCACCTGCAGCGCTTCACCCATCCTCGACACCGACGGCAGCCTGCTGGCAGTACTGGACGCGTCCGCACTGTCCTCCCCGGGGGACAAGCGCAGCCAGGCGCTGATGCTGCAGCTGGTGTCGGTTTCGGCCAAGATGATAGAGAACGCGCACTTCCTCAAGAAGTTCGAGGACCACTGGATCATCCGCCTGAGCCGGCGCCGCGAGTTTGCGGAAGTGGTGACAGACGGGCTGATTGCGCTGGACCACCTGGGCCGCATCATCGCCGTCAACCGCAATGTGCAGCAGGCCTTGCATGGCGCGGAACAGGCCTTGCTGGGCCGGACCGTGGACCAGGTGTTCGATACGCGGCTGGAAACGCTGCTGGCGTCTTCCGGCGCCCAGCACCGGGAGACGCTGGCGCTGCGCGCGCTGCACAGCGGGCGCCAGTACTACGCGCTGATGCGCGCGCCGAGCGGACGCACGCTGTGCGTGCAGCCTTCGCGCAGCGCGCGCTCGAGCCACCCGACGGCGGCAAGCCTGCTGACGCTGGAGGAACTGGCCGGCGAGGACGCGCAGATGAAACGCAACGTGGCCATCATCCGGCGCGTGATCGACAAAGGCATCGCCATCATGCTGCAGGGCGAGACCGGCACCGGCAAGGAGGTGTTCGCCAACGCCATCCACCACGCCAGCGAGCGCGCCGAGCAACCCTTCGTGGCGCTCAATTGCGCTGCGATACCGGAATCGCTGATCGAGAGCGAATTGTTCGGCTACGCCGACGGCGCGTTCACCGGCGCGCGCGCCAAAGGCATGCGCGGCAAGCTGCTGCAGGCGCACCGGGGCACGCTGTTCCTGGACGAGATAGGCGACATGCCCCTGCAGATGCAGACCCGTTTGCTGCGCGTGCTGGCGGAAAAGGAGATCGTGCCGCTGGGCGCGGAGAAAGCGGTGCCGGTGGACGTGCAGATCGTGTGCGCCACGCACCGCAACCTGCTCGACCAGGTCATGGCGGGCCAGTTCAGGGAAGACCTGTACTACCGCCTGAACGGCATGAAGATCCACCTGGCCGCGCTGCGCGAGCGCGCCGACATCTCGACCTTGATGCACAGCGTGCTGGCCCGGGTGGCGGCGGAAACAGGCCGGGGACAGGTGACGATGTCGGCGGAGGCCTTGCGGGCCTTGCTGGGGTACCGCTGGCCCGGAAACCTGCGGCAGCTGATCAATGCGCTGCGCGCAGCGGTGGCGCTGTGCGAGCACGATCATATCGAGCTGCCCGACCTGCCAATGGACGTGAGGGAATCGAAGCAGCCGCCGTCCCACCGGGCACTGCCGGCGCCGGATCAGCAGGCCGCGTGCGGCGAGCCCGATGACGAACGCGGCCTGCTGCTGCGAGAACTGCGCAAGCAGCGCTGGAACGTGACGCGCGCGGCGCAGGAACTGGGCATCTCGCGCGCCACCATTTACCGCAAAATGACGCGCTGGCGCATCGTGGCGCCCAACGCGGAGGGCGGCGACTAGGGTGTGCTACCGGCCCAGCAGCTTGCCCATTCTGTGCACGGCTTCTTCGATGCGGCAGTAGGCGGTGGCGTAAGAGAAGCGCACATGCCGGTGCGGCCCCGCCACGCCGAAGTCGTCGCCGGGGACAAAGGCCACGCCGGCTTGCCGCAGTACCGCCATGACGAAGGCGGAACTGTCGCCGCTTGCCGGATGGGCAACCCCGCTGCAATCGGCGTATACGTAGAACGCACCATCGGGCATGACGGGCACGCCGAAGCCGAGCTCGCGCAGGGCCGGCACAAAGAAGTCGCGGCGGCGCTGGAACTCCAGCCGGCGCTGCTCGTAGACGGCAATGGAATCGGGATGGAAGCAGGCCAGCGCGGCGTGCTGGGCCACCGTGGAGGGGCAGATGAACAAGTTCTGCGCCAGCTTTTCGATCACGCTTACCAGCTGCTCGGGCACAACCAGCCAGCCGAGACGCCAGCCTGTCATGTTGAAGTATTTGGAGAAGCTGTTGACGGTGATGACCTGGTCGTCCAGGCTGAGCGCGCTGTGCGGCGCGTGGCCATAGGAGAGGCCCTGGTAGATTTCATCGACGATGGCGAAGCCGTCGCGCGCGCGCACTTCGGCCAGCAGGGCTCGCATCTGTTCCACCGTCAGCGAGGTGCCGGTGGGGTTGGACGGCGAGGCGACGATGACGCCGCGGGTCCGCTCCGTCCAGTGCTGCGCGGCCAGTTCTGCCGTCAGCTGGTAGCGCTGCTCGGCGCTGGATGGTATCAGCACGGCCTTGCCGCCGAAAGCCGAAACGAAGTGGCGGTTGCAGGGATAGCTGGGGTCGGGCATAAGCACGTCGTCGCCATCGCACACCAGCGCGGCGCAGGCCAGCAGCAGGCCTGCCGAGGCGCCGGCGGTGACGATGACGCGGCGCGGATCGACGTCCACGCCGAAGGCGGTGCGGTAGTGGGCGGCGATGGCTTCGCGCAGCGCGGGCAGGCCGAGGGCGTCCGTGTATTGCGTGGCGCCGCTGCGGATCGCGCGCACGGCCGCTTCCGTCACCAGTTCGGGCGCGGTAAAGTCCGGCTCGCCGACGCTCATGCTAATGACGTCCACGCCGGCTTTTGCTGCTGCGCTGGCCGCTTTCATGATTTCCATGACGCGGAACGGTTCTATGGCCTGGACGCGGGCGGCGGCGCGCAGGGCGCGGGGGATATCGGGCTGGCGCAGGTCTGGATGGGCGTGTGTCATCTTGCACTTTCGAAGCGGGGCTTTAGATTATAGCGAAGTCCCCCGTTTCGCCGCCACGGACATGCAAACGCCGCCCCATGCGCACTGGCGGCATGGCTCAGAACAGGTGATGCACGCCCAGCCGCAATGCCGACTGGCGCGGGGTGGATGACACGCCCAGCGCATTGATGGCCGCCACCGCACCGTTTCCGGACGCGCGCTGCAGCAGCACCTGGGCGTACACCGACGTGCGCCGCGACAGCGTATAGACCTGGTTCGCTGTCAACTGGTCCCAGCGCCGGCCTTCCAGCGTGGTGCGCGCCAGTCCCAAGTTGAGTGACGTGAAGCCGCCGGTGCGCAGGTTTACACCCAGCTCGCTGCTTTTCATGCTCGTGCCGGCGGAACCGGCCGTAATGGCCGTGTCCACGTGCAGCGCGTGCAGCAGTGCCGGTCCCGCGCCATAACTTGCGCTCAGGCCGATACTGCGCACCCGGTCCGTGGCCAACGCCGCATACACCGGCGCGTTGGCCTGCCCGGAAATCAGTGTCCGACCCAGCAGGCTGCGTACGCCGGCGCTCTGCCCGAGCGCCAGGCTACGGTTGCGCGTGTCGCTAAGCGCAGCGGCGGCCCTGAACTGGCCGGCGGCGTAGCTGGCGCCCAGGCTGAAGGCGCGGCTGCGCGCCGCGTCCCCCGGCTGCTCGCCCGGCGCCAGCATGGCGCCCAGCGTCAGTCCGGCCATGGGCGCGCTGACTACCTTGAGCGCGTTATCGTAGGCGCCCGCGTTGGTCAGGTCGTCGATATTCCCGGGATGGAAAGCGTAGAAACTGCCCGTCAGCACGCCATTGCTTTGGCGCGCCACCATCTCGAACATGAAGTTGTTCTGGCGGCCCAAGGTGACGGTGCCGAGACGGCTGCCCAGCCCCACATACGCTGCGCGGTTGAACAGCTTGAGGGCGTTGAGCTGCGCACCGGTGTCGGTGGCATAGCCGGTTTCCAGCTGGTAGACGGCCTGGCAGCCGTCGCCCAGGTCTTCCGTGCCGCGCACACCGATGCGGTCCGGCTGCATATTGCCACTGTCCGTGCGGGTAACGCCGGCGCCGCCGATATTGCTGACCCGGGTCAGGCCCGCGTCGATGCTGCCGTAGATCGTGGTGCCGGCCTGGGCCAGCAGCGGCGCGGCCGCCAGGGCCGCGGTCAATCCGGTTTTCATCACGCCTCTCCTATTCTTTGGCCATGGTGCGGGTCACCTTGATCCGCGGCCCGATGTCGAAGGTCATCAGGTCTTCTCCTATCGTCAGCGGTCCGGCGTAGGTGGTGCGGGTGCGCCGCTCCAGCTCCGGTTCCGTGACGCCGAACAGCACGATGTGCGAGTACACCGCCAGGCGCGGCACGGCTTGCGCGAACACCTTGCCGGCGTCCTCCGGCCCGGTGTGGATGCCGATCACATTGCGCACAACGGGCGAGCTGCGCATGAGCTCCTCGGACCCGGCCGCCACTTCGTGCACCAGCAGGTCGGCGCCCCTGGCCTGCCGCACCAGCGCCGGCGAGTAGCGGGTGTCGCCGGACAGCACCACGCTGCGGCCCTTGTAATCGATGCGGTAGCCAAAGGCCGGATGCACCGGGCCGTGGTCCACCTCGAAGGCGGTGATGCGCACCCCTTCTTTTTCGTATGCGACGCCGGCGCCGATATCGGCCGCATCGACCTGCGAGCCGGGATTCTGTTCCAGGCGGATCTTGATGTCGTAGTCGAAGGCCTTGGCCATGTGTTCCATCATGCCGCGCGTGCCCGCCGGGCCCCACACGTGCAGCGGCGTCTTGCGTCCGCGCAGCCAGCCGGTCAGGTACAGGTCCGGAATTCCTATGGTGTGGTCGGAATGCAGGTGGGTGATGAACAGCTTGTCCACGGCGGCGAACGGGATGCCCAGCGTGTGCAGGCGCTGCATGGGGCCGCGGCCCGCGTCGAACAGGAACTTCTGCCCGCCCGCCTCTACCAGGACGGACGGGCCGAAGCGGCGCGTCTCGGGCAGCGGACTGCCGGTGCCCAGCAGATGCACGCGGAACGGGGCTGCATCGGCCGCTTCGGCAGCAGGGGCGTCATCGGCGGCACCGCCTGCAACGGCGCCCGGCGCTGCGGCCCACGCGCCAGCATGGGCCGCCAGCAAGCATGCGGCCAGCATGGCACGGGCCTTCACTGCGCCACCTTCCAGGCATCGTAACCGTACACCCAGTCCGCGTTACCGCCTTCGCGCAGCCAGTTGTTGCCGCGCGATCCGAGCTGGATTTTCGAGGTGCGCTCGATGCGCAGCGCTTCGAAGCGGCGCAGCGCAGCGGCGATGCCGGCAGCTTCCCGCACATCGCGCAGCGTGCAAGCCAGCACCACGCCGTCTTCGATGGCCATGCCTGCGCCCTGCGCCATGAAAGGCATCATCGGATGCGCGGCGTCGCCCAGCACGACCATGCTGCCTTGGGACCAGGCGGGCAGCGGGTCGCGTTCGTACAGGGCGGTCTTGAGCACTTCGTCGCAGGCGTCCAGCATGGCGCGTGCATGCGGGTGGAAGGCGGCGTAGCTGTCGCGCAGCTCCTGCACGCTGCCTTGCGTGGTCCAGGATTCGAGCTGCCAGCTTTCCTGCGCGGTGGTGGCGAAGATGAAGATGTCCTTGCCGGCATTGAGCGGGAAGGTGACGATCTGGCTTTCGGGCGTTGGGCCCCACCATTTTGTGAACGCTTGCAGGTTGGGGATGCCGGCCAGGCGCTCGGCGGGAACCACGGCGCGGTAGGCCACCACGCCGGTGAAGCGCGGCTGCTCCTGACCGAACATGGCGCTGCGCACTGCGGAGTGGATGCCGTCCGCGCCGACCAGCAGGTCGAATTCGTGGCGGCTGCCGTCGGCGAAGGAAACGGCAGCGCCCTGCCCTGCTGCGCTGATGTCCTTGACGTGCTTGCCGAACAGGACGCGCTCGACCGGGAAGGCGGCGGCCAGCGATGCGAGCAGGTCGGCGCGGTGGATGGTCAGTTGCGGCGCGCCGTATTTCTGTTCGGCGGTGTCGCCCATTGCCAGGCGCGAGGTCTCTTCGCCGCTGTCCCAGGTGCGGCTGATGCGGTGCGTGGGGCGCGCCGCGGTGCGGCGCACGCCTTCGGGAATGCCCAGGCCGAGGCCGTCCAGCGCGCGCACGGCGTTGGGGGTGAGGTTGATGTCGGCGCCGACGCGCAGGAATTGCCTGGTTTGTTCGAAGACCACGACGTCGTGGCCCATGTCGCGCAGGGCGATGGCGGCGGCCAGGCCGCCGATGCCGGCGCCGGCGATGCCGATGTTGAGTTTGCTCATGGTTTGTCTCCGTTGGGGTTGCAAGGTGGATTGACTATAGCAATGCTCTTTTTTCTTGTGCGTTTTTTGTTCAATATGTTCAAATATGAACATATGGAGGATTTATGGCGGATGATGAAGCGAAAGGCGGGGCGGTGGCCCGGGCGTTCGGCTTGCTGGCGTATGTGGCGGCGGGCGGTGCGACCGGCAATTTGAGCGCGTTGGCGAGGGACGTGGGTATCAATCGGATTACGGCGGCGCGGCTGCTGGCGACGCTGGAGGATGAGGGGATGCTGGAGGCGCTGCCGCAGGGCGGACATCGGATCGGGCTGCGGTTTCTGGGGCTGGCGGCGGATGCGCTGGGACAGGATGATTTGATCGGACACGGGCGCAGGCTGGTGGCTTTGTTGAGCAGGCAGGTGTGCTGGTCGGGGTATATGGTGGAGCTGGATGGGCCGTTTGCGGTGTATCTGGCAAAGGAGGTGCCGCAGACGCCGCTGGTGAGTAATATCCGGCCGGGGAGCAGGATTCCGGCTTATTTGATTGCGCCGGGACGGGTGCTGATGGCGCGGCGGCCGAGGGAGTTGTGGCGCGGGTTGTATGAGGCGGCGCAGGGGGATCCGCGCGGGGCGCGCGTGACGTTTGAGGAGGCGGAGGGCATGCTGCTGGAGGCGGCCTCGCGGGATTGCTGTTGGAGTTTGGGGGCGTTTGAACAGGGGATTGATGCTTGCGCGGCGCCGGTGTTTGATGCGTCGGGCATGGCGGTGGCGGCGGTTAGTGTGGCGGGACCGAGCGATCGGCTGCGGCAGCGGCCGGGGGAGCGCGATACTATTGAGGCTGCGGTATGGGGGACTGCTGGGCGGCTGTCGGGGTTGCTGGGGACTTAGGGGTTTTACGGCGCACTGCTGAACGGAGGATTCGCAGAGCCTCCGCGCCCCTTAGGGCGCTGCGTCTTCGAATCCGGAGAGCCTCCGCGCCCCTTAGGGCGCTGCGTCTTCGAATCCCACCCTCTCCGTCCATCTCTCCGTCTGGCATGTAGCTTGGCTTTTACGGCGCACTGCTGAACGGAGGATTCGGAGAGCCTCCGCGCCCCTTAGGGCGCTGCGTCTTCGAATCCCACCCTCTCCGTCCGGCACAAAGCAAAAAGCCTCCCGCAGGGGAGGCTTTTTACTTTGTTCTGGCGGAGAGGGTGGGATTCGAACCCACGGTAGGGTCGCCCCTACGCTTGATTTCGAGTCAAGTACATTCGACCACTCTGCCACCTCTCCTGGTACGGCATTTTCCTACAGCAGCTTGTTGTGGCGGAGAGGGTGGGATTCGAACCCACGGTAGGGTCGCCCCTACGCTTGATTTCGAGTCAAGTACATTCGACCACTCTGCCACCTCTCCGTTTTCCCACTAGCTGCTGCGAGAAGGCAAGATTATAGCAGGCCTTTGCAGAAAGGGAAGGACTATTTATGCCTTCAGCGAAGTTATTCCGCCCATGTAGGGACGAAGCACTTCCGGGATCTCTACGGAGCCATCCGCTTGCTGGTAATTTTCCAGCACGGCGACCAGCGTGCGGCCTACCGCCAGGCCGGAGCCGTTGAGCGTGTGCAGCAGTTCCGGCTTGCCTTGGCCGTTGCGGAAACGCGCTTGCATGCGGCGGGCCTGGAACGCTTCGCAGTTCGACAGGGACGAGATCTCGCGGTAGGTGTTCTGCGCGGGCAGCCACACTTCGAGGTCGTAGGTCTTGGTGGCACCAAAGCCCATGTCGCCGGTGCACAGGCTCATGACGCGGTATGGCAGGCCCAGGTCTTTCAGGATCTTTTCCGCATGGCCGACCATCTCTTCGAGCACGTCGTACGAAGTATCGGGATGGACCACCTGGACCAGCTCCACTTTGTCGAACTGGTGCTGGCGGATCATGCCGCGCGTGTCGCGGCCGTAGCTGCCGGCTTCGGAGCGGAAGCAGGGGGTGTGGGCGGTCATTTTCACCGGCAGCGCGTCGGCGGCCAGGATTTCATCGCGCACGATGTTGGTCAGCGAGACTTCGGAGGTCGGAATCAGGTAGAAGGTCTCGCCCTCGCCTTCGGCGCCGCCTTTCTTCACCGAGAACAGGTCGGCTTCGAATTTGGGCAGTTGGCCGGTGCCGCGCAGGGAGTCGGCGTTGACCATGTAGGGCGTGTAGCATTCGGTGTAGCCGTGCTCGCCGGTGTGCGTGTTCAGCATGAACTGCGCCAGGGCGCGGTGCAGGCGGGCGATGCCGCCTTTCATGACCGAGAAGCGCGAGCCGGTCAGCTTGGTGGCGGTGTCGAAGTCCAGGCCCAGGGCCGCGCCCACGTCGACGTGGTCCTTCACTTCGAAATCGAAGGCGCGCGGCGTGCCGACTTTACGCACTTCGATATTGCCGCTTTCGTCCGTGCCTACCGGGACCGATTCGTGCGGCAGGTTGGGCACCGCCTGCATGAAATCGCTCATCCGGGCCTGCACCACGGTCAGGGCTTGTTCGTTGTTCTTCAGCTCATCACCCAGGCCAGCCACTTCCGCCATCACGGCGCTCGTGTCTTCCCCTTTGCCCTTGAGCATACCGATCTGCTTGGACAGCGAGTTGCGCTTGCTTTGCAGTTCTTCGGTGCGCATCTGGATTGCTTTGCGCTCGCCTTCCAGGGCGTTAAAGGCTGCCACGTCCAGCTGGAACTTGCGCGTCGCCAGGCGGGCTGCGACGTTGTCGATATCTTTACGGAGAAGTTGGATGTCTATCATGGGAATTGCCGCTATGTCGGAAAGAGAGCAATTGTACCAAGATGACGCCACTTCCTTTGAGTTTTCAGATCAGTGCGGCTTTCTCTGCTGCGGTCAAGCGTTTAGCCGCGACGATCACGACAGGCATCTTGGCTGGCGAGGCTTCCGCAACGGCGACGGCGGCGGCTGGCACCATGATAACCGGGGCGCTGGCGGTGGCGTAGCTGGTGACGAGGGCCAGCGAAGCGGCGGCGGCGAAGATGACTTCCATGTTTTTCAGTACGTTCATTTCAAGCTCCTTGGTGGTTGGGGACTGCGTTGTGTTCGGCGATGATTGAACTGTACCTAAAGGCTCCCCGCCCTACCACGGGCGTGCGATGAAGCGCAAAAAACGGGGGATGAAACGCAAAAAAAGGCCCAAATACGGAGCCAGTCTCAGCCGCATCCCCCCCACTTCGGGGTCTGACCCCGAGGTACGGACAATGCGGCTGAGGTCGCCTATAGGACTACGCTTAACCGTGTAGGGAAAAATCAGGCGACGCGGTAGGCCAATGTGAAGATCTGCGAGGCGGGGCCTCGTGTGCTTGAGCGGGCTCAGCCGCATTTCACCCTACTTCGGGGTCTGACCCCGAAGTGGATGGAATGCGGCTGAGATCGCTCGTAGGAAGGCGCTTAGCGGTGTCAGGCGGCGCGGGGGGCGGGGGTGGCGGAGGCGCGGTGCACGAGGGCGCCGAGGCGGGCGATGGCGCTCTCTACGGCCGGACTCCAGGGGTTGCCGCAGTTGAGGCGCAGGCAGTTGCTGAACTTGCCGCTGGCGGAGAAGAGCTGGCCGGGCATGAAGGCGATGCCTTGCCCTACCGCTTGCCGGTGCAGCATCAACGCGTCCACCTGGGCCGGCATTTGCACCCACAGCACGAAGCCGCCTTGCGGTTCGGAGATCGAGCATTCGTGCGGGAAGCTGGCGGCGACGGCGTCGGACATGCGGCAGATGCGCTGCGCCAGCGCGCGCCGCATCTTGCGCACCTGGAGTTCGTAACTGCTGCCGGTGAGGAAGTCAGCCAGCACGGCCTGGAAGAATTGGCTGGTGGCGCCGCTCGATACCATCTTCAGCAGCGTCACTTCCTGCGCCCAGCGCCCCGCCACCACGTAGCCCACCCGCGAGGCGGGCGTGACGGCTTTGGAGAACGATGAGCACAACAGCACGTGCCCCGTGCTGTCGTAGGCCTTGATGGGCCAGGGCCGCTCGGCCGCAAAGCACAGGTCGCGGTAAATGTCGTCTTCGATCAGCGGGACGTCGTGCTGGGACAGCAGCGCGGCCAGGCGCTTCTTGTTCTCCTCGGGCATGACGCAGCCAAGCGGGTTATTGGCATTGGGGACGAACAGGCACGCTTGCACCAGCCCGGCATTGAAGGCCAACTCCAGCGCGTCGATCGAGGGGCCGGTTTTCGGGTGGGTTGGAATTTCCAGCGCTTTCATGCCCAGGCTTTCGATCAACTGCAGCAGCACGAAGTAGGTCGCCGATTCGATGGCGATGGTGTCGCCGGGCTTGGCAACCGCCCGCAGGCACAGGCTGATGGCTTCCGTGCACGAACTGGTGACGACGATCTCGGCCGGGTCGGGCCGCCCCCAGTCGAGCGCGCGCCGCATGATCTGGCGCACGAAGGCCGGTTCATTGGTCTCGAAGCAGCTGACCCGCGCCAGCAGCGCCGGCTCGCGCCGCGCCACGGCCGCCACGGTTTTCTGCACCCGCTTGATGGGCAGCAGCTCGTCCGGCGGCCAGGCGGAGCCCAGGTGCACCATGCCGGGCGCTTCATTCTCTTTCAGCACCCGCATCAGCAGGCTGGTGATGCCGACATATTCGGGCTCTTTCAGCTGCTCGGCGTCCGCCATCACGGACGACAGCAGGCGGGCGCGGTGGCGCACGTAGTAGCCGGCCTGCGGCCGCGCCTCGATCAGGCCGCGGTCTTCCATCAGCCGCAGCGCCTGCAGCACGGTGCTGACCGAGAGGCGCTTTTGCTGCGCCAGGTGGCGGATGGACGGCAGCCGGTCGCCGGGGGCGAACACGCGGGCGGCGATGTGGGCGCCCAGCTCGTCGGCCAGCTGTTCGTACAAATGGGTTTGCATGGACATCCCTCCATTGTGGCGAGCGCGCGCGGCGCGGCACAGGTACAGCGGTGCGTTTTTTCGACCAGCACAGTTTAGCCGAACCGACGCTGTATACGTCACAATTGAGGTTTGTTGCATCTGTTATGGTCGCCACGCCGGGGCTATGCTGGAGGCATGAATCATCGCCACCAGGAGAGCAGCATGAAAGCCCGTACCCAGCCCTACGCCGAATACACGCTGAGCAGCGACACCCCACTGCGTCTGGAGGATGCGGGCGGCCGCGTGCTGGAGGGCGTGGCCGGCGTGACCTGGATTACCGCTTACGGCCAGGCCACCGACTTCCTGCTGCGCCCCGGCCAGCGCTTCGTGGTGCCGAACGATGGCCTGACGCTGGTGGACGCGATCGGCAGCAGCCGCATCCGGCTGGCGGCGGCACCGGCGCAGAGCTGGCGCCACCGCGTGCTGCGCGAGGGCCACGCGCGGCTGGCGGAATCCATGACGCGCCTGCGCCAGGGTTTGCAGCCTGCGCGCTGCGG
The DNA here is from genome assembly GCF_001425045.1 of Massilia sp. Root351. Taxonomy (GTDB): domain Bacteria; phylum Pseudomonadota; class Gammaproteobacteria; order Burkholderiales; family Burkholderiaceae_D; genus Rugamonas. The sequence continues at coordinate 329,003 of NZ_LMDJ01000012.1, forward strand.
GGATTTCCCGGGCTAAAACCCGGCCAGCCATCGCTGCACGGCGGCGCTGAATTCGGCCGCATCTTCGTGCATCGGCCAGTGGCCGGTCTGCATGGCGATCGCGCGGCTGCCCGCCGTGGCATTCAGCTTGTCGATCCAGGCTTGCGAGTGGAACATGAAGGGCTTGCGCCGGCCATAGATGTAGAGCGTGGGGCAAGCCGGCATGGTGGCGGCGGCGCGGCGGTACGAGCCGTAGGCGCCCATCCAGGTGATGTAGTACGGGTAGTTCATCTGGCTGCCGATGGCGGCGCCGTCCACCGGCACCTTCATGGCCTTGGCCATCATGCGCGACATGCCGTCGCCGGCGGTACCGCCGATGCGCCAGGCCAGCGCCAGCCACAGCTGGTAGCCAACGATGGCGAGCTTGGCGCCCAGGCCCAGCCCGGCGCGGTACTCGGGCGTGAGCGCGTCGCCCACATCCACCGAGACGATGCGCGACACCAGTTGCCGATGGCGCTGGGCGAACTCGGTGCCGAAAATGCTGCCCCAGTCGTGCTGCAGCAGGATCACCGGCCGGTCCGGACTGGCCAGGCGTGCGATGCGTTCGATCAGCGCGGTCATGTCGTCCAGCGAACAGGGGCGGCGCGGCTTGCCCAGATCGAAGCCGGGCAGCGTGAAGCGCACGCAGCGGTACTGCCGGCGCAATGCGGCCACCTGGCCATCCCACAGGCGGTGCGTGTCGGGCCAGCCGTGCAGCATCAGCACGGTCTCGTCGCCTTCGCCTTCCACCAGCACATCGATGCCGTCCACCGCGAATGTGTGCTGCATGCCTCGCCTTCCATTGTCAAAAGAGTAGCAATCATAGCCAATAAATAGCCATCCATGTATGATTGAGCATTGATTACTGCTACGGCTCCATGCAAACGTCCATCGTCGCCATCGAAGAAAAACAGAGCAGTGGCGAGAGCTCGAACGACATCGCAAACCACATCGCGGAGGCCATCGCGGCGCGCAAGCTGCCGCCGGGGACCAAGCTGCGCGAGGAAGCTTTGTCGCGCCTGTACTCGGTGAGCCGCACCAAGATCCGCGCGGCGCTGCTGATCCTGTCCAAAGATAAGCTGATCCAGATGGTGCCGGACAAGGGCGCCTTCGTCAGCCAGCCGAGCGAGAAGGAGTCGCGCGACATCTTCGCGGCGCGCCGCATTTTGGAGGCGGCGCTGGCGCGGGAGTTCGTGGCCAAGGCCAAGCCCGCCGACTACCAGGTGCTGGAGCGGCATTTGAAGATGGAGCGCGAGGCGCTGGGCGATCACAAGGTACGCTCACAGTTGCTGGGTGACTTCCACGTGCTGCTGGCGGACGTGGTGGGCAACCAGGTGCTGCACGAGATGCTCAGCGAGCTGGTGGCGCGCAGCTCGCTGATCACCATGCTGTACCAGTCGGACCGCGATGCGGTGTGCTCGTCGAACGAGCACGAGGAGTTCCTGGTGGCGGCCAAGTCGGGCGACGCCGACCTGGCCGCGCAGCTGATGCTGGAGCATCTGCTGCACGTGGAGGGCGCGCTGCGCTTCGACAGCAGCGGCGCAGCGCCGGACAAGGATCTGGTTGCGGCGCTGCTGAAGTAGCGCCGCATTGCGCTTTGCTCGGCGCGCCCCGCCGATCCCCCCCATTCCCCTCCCCCGCACGGGCCCGCAGGGCGGATTGGCCGAAGGCGCAACCCGCCGCTTACGCCACCTTGCGCGCGCCGGTCGCCAGCGCCAGTTCGTGCGCCAGCGAGTTGTGGCGCTCGATCACAATCGGCAAATCCACCGTCTGCAGCAGCCCGTCCCGCACCACCACTTTGCCGTTGATGATGCTGTGCGTGACGTTGGACGGCGTGCAGAACACCAGCGCCGCCACCGGGTCGTGCAGCGCGCCGGCAAATCCGATCTGGTCCAGCTTGAAGGTGATGATGTCGGCCGCCATGCCGGGCTTGAGCGCGCCGATGTCGTCGCGGTTGAGCACCTTGGCGCCGCCCAGCGTGGCCAGCTCCAGCGCCTGGCGCGCGGTCATGGCGTCCGGGCCGAAGCCGACCCGCTGCAGCAGCATCGCTTGCCGCACTTCGCCCAGCATGTGGCCCGCGTCGTTGGACGCGCAGCCGTCCACGCCCAGGCCGACGGGCACGCCGGCGTCCACCATCTTGCGGATCGGCGCGATGCCCGAAGCGAGGCGCATGTTGGAGCAAGGGCAGTGCGCGATGCCGGTGCCGGTCTTGGCGAACATGTAGACGCCGTCGTCGTCCAGCTGCACGCAGTGCGCGTGCCATACGTCGTGCCCCACCCAGCCGCAGTCCTCGGCGTATTGCGCAGGGGTCATGTTGAACTTCTCGCGGCTGTAGGCGATGTCGTTGACGTTCTCCGCCAGGTGGGTGTGCAGCGACACGCCGTAGCTGCGCGCCATGCTGGCCGCTTCCTTCATCAGGTCGCGCGACACGGAGAACGGCGAGCACGGCGCCACCACGATGCGCTGCATCGCATAGCGGCTGGCGTCGTGGTAGGTTTCGATCAGGCGCTGGGTGTCCTTCAGGATGGCGCCCTCCTCTTCCACCACGCGGTCCGGCGGCAGCCCCCCCTTGGACTGGCCCACGCTCATGGAGCCGCGCGCGGCGTGGAAGCGCATGCCGATCTTCTTCGCCGCTTCGATGCTGTCGTCCAGGCGGCAGTTGTTCGGATAGATATACAGATGGTCACTGCTGGTGGTGCAGCCGGACAGCATCAGCTCGGACATGGCTGTCAGCGTGGATACGTGCACCATCTCGCTGGTAAGGTTGGCCCAGATCGGGTACAGGTTGGTGAGCCAGTTGAACAACTCGCCGTTCTGCGCGGTGGGGATCACGCGCGTCAGGCTTTGGTACATATGGTGGTGGGTGTTTACCAGGCCGGGCATGACCACCTGGCCGCTGGCGTCGATCACTTCGTCGGCCTGCTGCGGCAAGTCGGCCGTCAAGCCCACCTGTTCGATCACGTTGTCGCGCACGAAGATGGCGCCGTTGTCGATTTCGCGGCGCTGTTCGTCCATGGTCACCACCACGCGCGCATTTTTGATCAAGAGAGTTTTAGTCATTTTATGAAGTCCTTGGAATGATTAAACACTGCGGAAACAATGCGCGGGCACTGCGGAAACAATGTCAAAACCGCGCCGGGTGGTCGTCACCGGCGCGGAGGGATTACTGCTGTTTGGCGGCTACGAGCTTAAGCCGTCTCGAGCTTTTTTACCAGCATGGGCTGGGGCACCTCGTCTTCCTCGTCCTCGCTCGCTTCTACTGGACGCTCGGGCAGGATCAGGTTTAGCGTCACCGCAACGATGGCGGCGGTGCTGATGCCGGAGCCGAAAATCTCCTGCACGAAGGCGGGCAGCTTGACCAGCAGTTCGGGGCGCACGCTGACCGCCAGGCCGCAGCCGATGGAGACGGCGATAATCAGCCCGGTACGCTTGCTGTGCTCCACATTGCTCAGCATCTGCACGCCGGCGGCAATGATCATGGCGAACATCATCAGCCCGGCGCCGCCCAGCACGGGCTGCGGGATGGTGACGACGATGGCGCCCAGCACCGGGAACAGGCCGGCCAGCGCCAGCATCACGCCGGTCAGGGCCACCACGTGGCGGCTGGCTACGCCGGTCAGCGAGATCACGCCGACGTTCTGCGCGAAGGTCGATACCGGCGGGCTGCCCAGCATGGCCACGCAGGCCGATCCCACGCCGTCGCACAGCACGCCGCGCGCCAGCGTTTTGCCGCGCATCTTGGTGTTGGTGGCCGAACCCAGCGCCATGAAGGTGCCGGTGGTTTCCACCATGGTGACCACGTAGGCCACGCCCATGGCGACGATGCCGCTGATCGGGAAGGTCATGCCGTAGGCGAAAGGCTGCGGCACCGAGAACGCGGCGGCTTTCTGCACCGAGGAGAAGTCCACCAGGCCCATGGCGACGCAGGCCAGGTAGCCGACGAACATGCCCAGCACCACGGCCGCTGCCGAGAAGATGCCTTTGCCGTATTGCACCAGCGCGATTACCGTCACCAGCACGAACAGCGCGATGCCCAGGTTGATCGGATCGCCGTAGTGCGCGCCCGAACCTTTGCCGCCGGCGGCCCAGTCGATGGCGACCGGCACCAGCGACAGGCCGATCATGGTGACCACCACGGCGGTCACCGCGTGCGGGAACAGCTTGCGGATCTGCGGCATGAAGCAGGAGCCGACAATCATCACCACCGAGCCGGCCAGCGAGGAGCCGAGGATGCCGGGCACGCCGTGTTCCAGGCCGATGCTGATGGCCGCGCCGACGAAGGCGAAGCTGGTGCCCATGACGCACGGCAGGCGGATGCCGATCGGGCCGACGCCCTTGCACTGGATGATGGTGACGATGCCGGAGCCGAGCAGCGCGGCGTTGATCAGGGCGACAATCTGGTCGGCGGGGAGTTTCAGGACGGCGCCCACCACCAGCGGCACGGCGATGATGCCGCCCAGGGCGGCGAGCATGTGCTGGGCGGCCAGCAGGGTGGTGGTGATCAGCGGTGGGCGGTCGTCCACCTGGAATAGCAGGTTGTTCATGTGTGTCTCCATCATTGATGTTATGTTCGTGAACTACTTTTTCCGGTGCTATCCGGCATGCCTCTCCGCGCAGATCGTGGCGTCTGTTTTTATCGTGGCGAGGTCGTACATGAGGCGGGATGGAAGGTCTGGTGGACGCTCCACTGGGATGCTTACACGCGGCTCTGTGGCAGCGTTCTATGTGACTGATGATGCCGAGTGCTGAAAAAGTTGTCAACCGATTTTGTATACAATCTATGCGTACGGATCGTATCGTATTGCATAAATGACACAGTCTTGTTAATGCTTGGAAATGAACCCGGCCGCCACGGGCTGCGTGCCCGTGGCGGCCGCGCACTGCGCCGTCGGGTTCTAGCGTATCGGGACGCGGGTGCCCGACGGGGCGCCGCGCTTGGGAAGATGCAGTTCCAGCGTGCCGTGCCGGTATTGCGCACTGGCGCGCGCGTCATCGATCTCGTGGGCCAGCGTGACGATGCGGCGCTGGTGGCCCAGGTAGCGCTCGCTGTGCACGGCGGAAGCGCCCGGCTCGTGCACCTGCTCTTCCGACGCGGCCGCGCTGATGTCGACCTGCCTGCCATCGAGGCGCACGTTCAGGTCTTCCTTGCGCACGCCGGGCACGTCGGCGCGCACCACATATTCACGCTCGTTTTCGTCCACGTCCACCCGCATGCGCGCCGCCGCGTTGCGCGCGGCGCGGCGGAAGCGCGCGCCGCGCATCCAGTCTTTCACCTGGCGCCAGGCCTGCAGCCTGCGCAGCGATTCCAGCGGACGCAACTGGTGGGTATCGCTCGCCCTGTCCATGGCCGGCCCCGCTTTACTGGATCTGCAGCTGCCGGCCGTGACCGCCGACCTTCTTGGGCAAGGTCAGTTCCAGCACGCCGTTCTTGCAGGTGGCGCTGGCCTGCTGGTCGTCCACTTCCTGCGGCAGCGTGAAGCTGCGGTACTGCTCGCCATGGAAACGCTCGCTGCGCATCGGCGTGCCCTCTTGCGGCGCTTGCTGCCGCTCGTCGCGCTTGGCGCGGATGGTCACCGTGTTGCCGTCGATGGAGACGTTGATGTCCTCCTTCTCGTAGCCCGGCATTTCGGCCCGCACCGTGTAGGCCTGGCCGGTTTCATGCACGTCCATGCGCATGCTGCGCGACTGCTCGGCCACGCCGAACGGGCGGTCGAATTCGTCGAAAAAGCGCTCTATGTCGCGGAATGGATCGAAACGGGCGATATCGCCGAACGGGCTGAAACGGGTAAGATTGCTAGCCATAATTTCCTCCCTTCAAGTGAAATGGTGAATTTAGCTACTGCTGTCCCTTCAGCATAGCACCTGTTCGGGAGAGGTAAAGTGCGCGATTCGAGCGCCACCGGAGCAACTCAGCCTTTGCGCGCGTCGTCGTCCAGGCTGCGCAGGAAGGCCAGTTTGTCGGCGATCTTGCTTTCCAGGCCGCGCGGTACGGGCTGGTACCAGCCGGGCTCGGCCATGCCGTCCGGCAGATAGCTTTCACCTGCCGCGTAGGCATGCGGCTCATCGTGGGCGTAGCGGTACTCATGGCCGTAGCCCAGCTCTTTCATCAGCTTGGTCGGCGCGTTGCGCAGGTGCACCGGCACTTCGCGCGACTTGTCGCGCTTCACGAACGCCATGGCCTGGTTGAAGGCGTTGTAGCCGGCGTTGCTCTTGGCCGCGATGGCCAGGTAGATCACGGCCTGGCCCAGCGCCAGCTCGCCCTCGGGCGAGCCCAGCCGTTCGTAGGTGGCGGCGGCGTCGTTGGCCATGGTGAGCGCGCGCGGATCGGCCAGGCCGATGTCTTCCCAGGCCATGCGCACGATGCGGCGCGCCAGGTAGCGCGGGTCGGCGCCGCCGTCTATCATGCGGCAGAACCAGTACAGCGCACCGTCCGGATTGGAGCCGCGCACGGACTTGTGCAGGGCCGAAATCTGGTCGTAGAAGTTGTCGCCGCCCTTGTCGAAGCGGCGCGCGTTCAAGGTCATGGCGTTTTCGACGAACTTGGCGTCGATCTTCCGGATGCCGGCCGAGGAAGCGGCGTTGTCGGCCTGCTCCAGCAGGTTCAGGAAACGGCGCGCGTCGCCGTCGGCATAGCCGATCAGCGTGTCGGCGGCGGCGTCCTCGAACTTCAGGTGCGGCAAGGCCTCCTTCTGGGCCTTGACCAGCAACTGCCGCATCTCGTCCTCGGTGAGCGACTTCAGCACATAGACCTGGGCACGCGACAGCAGCGCCGAATTCACTTCAAAACTGGGATTCTCGGTGGTGGCGCCGATGAAGGTGACCAGGCCGGACTCGACGAAGGGCAGCAAGGCGTCCTGCTGCGATTTGTTGAAGCGGTGGATCTCGTCGACGAACAGCAGGGTGTGCTTGCCGAGCCGGTCCAGGTTCTGCTGGGCCTGCTCCATGGCGGCGCGGATATCCTTCACACCCGCGAACACGGCGGACAGGGCGATGAACTCGGCGTCGAAGGCATTGGCGGTCAGGCGCGCCAGCGTGGTCTTGCCGACGCCCGGCGGGCCCCACAATATCATCGAGTGCGGCTTGCCGGCCTGGAAGGCCAGGCGCAGCGGCTTGCCCTCGCCCAGCAGGTGTTGCTGCCCGATCACTTCGTCCAAGGTCTTGGGACGCAGGGCTTCGGCCAGCGGCGCGCGGGGTTCGGTTTTGAAAAGGTCGTCCATCATGCTTTACTGTAGCGGCAGCGGCGCGCGCGGCGTTTGCGCGCGCGCAAGCGGCACGCCGAATGTGCCCCGGGTTGTTCTTCTATTGCTGGGAAATTTCCACGCCCTTGGGCATCACGAACTTGTAGTGCGCCGCGCCCACTTGCGGGTTTTTCTCGAACTTGCTGAAGCTCAGCACGGACATGGAGCCGAAATTGTCCTTCAGCTCCATCGCTTCCGGCGTGCCGTTGCGCAAGCCGATGGTGATCTGTTCGAAGGTGGTGTCCTGCGTCTTCGGCACTGCCTTCAGCCACTCCAGGCCGTCGCGCGTGCCCGCTTCGGACAGCGTAAAGTTCTTTTCCAGGTCGTTGCTGCCGAACAGGATGGCAGCGGGGGACGAGCCCAGCGCGTTGCCCAGTTTCTTCACCGTGACCTGGTTCAAGTCCTTGTCGTAGATGTAGAGCTGTTCGCCATCGGCCTGCAGCAGCTGGTCGTAGGGCTTCAGGTAAGTCCAGATGAACTTGCCGGGACGGGCGAACTCGAAGGTGCCGCTGGCGGTGTTGGAACTCTTGCCGCTCTTCACCTGGCGCTGCGTGAACTCGCCGCGCGCCGACTTGGTGCTGGCGACGAAGGCCTTGAACTGGTCCAGCGCGGCCGCCTGGGCGGCGCCCGCCAGCAGCAAGGCGGTTGCGAATGCTGCGATGTTCTTCAGTTGGGTCATGCTGTGTCCTTTATTCTGCGCTGGCGGCCGGCACCAGGATGTCGCGGTTGCCGTTCGACTGCATGGGCGATACCACGCCGCTCTGTTCCATCTGCTCCAGCAGGCGCGCCGCGCGGTTGTAGCCGATGCGCAAGTGACGCTGCACCAGCGAAATCGAGGCGCGGCGGTTTTTCAACACTACCTGCACGGCCTGGTCGTACATCGGGTCGGCTTCGCCGCCGCCCTCGCCGCCGCCTGCCCCACCCTCTGCGCCGCCCTCGCCTTCCAGCGTGCCGCCTTCCAGGATGCCCTCGATATAGTTCGGTTCACCCTGCTGTTTCAAGTGCTTCACCACGCGGTGCACTTCCTCGTCCGACACGAACGCGCCGTGCACCCGCACCGGCAAGCCGGTTCCGGGCGGCATGTACAGCATGTCGCCCATGCCCAGCAGGGTTTCCGCGCCCATCTGGTCCAGAATGGTGCGCGAGTCGATCTTGGACGACACCTGGAACGCGATCCGGGTCGGAATATTGGCCTTGATCAGGCCGGTAATCACGTCTACAGATGGGCGCTGGGTCGCCAGAATCAAGTGCAGGCCTGCGGCACGGGCTTTCTGGGCGATACGGGCGATCAGTTCTTCCACTTTCTTGCCGACCACCATCATCAGGTCGGCCAGCTCGTCGATGATGATGACGATGGTGGGCAGCTTCTCCAGCGGCTCCGGCGAATCCGGCGTGATGCTGAACGGGTTCGGGATGTGTTCCTCGCGCTTGGCCGCCTCCGCGATCTTGGCGTTGTAGCCGGCCAGGTTGCGCACCCCCAGCTTGGACATCAGCTTGTAGCGGCGCTCCATCTCGTTCACGGCCCAGTTCAGCGCGTGGCCGGCCTGGCGCATGTCGGTCACCACCGGCGCCAGCAGGTGCGGAATGCCCTCGTACACCGACATTTCCAGCATCTTCGGGTCGATCAGAATCATGCGCACGTCGGCCGGATCGGACTTGTACAGCAGCGACAGGATGGTGGCGTTGATACCCACCGACTTACCGGAACCGGTGGTACCGGCCACCAGCAAGTGCGGCATCTTGGCCAGGTCGGCCACCACCGGCTTGCCGGCGATGTCCTTGCCCAGCGCCACCGTCAGCGAGGACGCGTTGTCGTGGTACACCTTGGAACCGACGATCTCGCTCAGGCGCACGATCTGGCGCTTGGGGTTTGGCAGCTCCAGCGCCATGTAGTTCTTGCCGGGAATGGTTTCCACCACGCGGATCGAGGTCAGCGATAGCGAACGGGCCAGGTCGCGCGCCAGGTTCACGATCTGCGAGCCCTTCACGCCCGTTGCCGGTTCAATTTCGTAGCGGGTCACCACCGGACCGGGGTAAGCCGCCACCACGCGCGCTTCCACGCCGAAGTCCGACAGCTTCTTCTCGATCAGGCGGCTGGTGAACTCCAGCGTTTCCACCGCCACGGTTTCCTGCGACACCGGCGCATCGTCCAGCAGGGACAGCGGCGGCAGGTCGCCGGGACGGGCATCCTGGAACAGCGCGCCCTGGCGCTCCTTGACGGCGCGGTCGGACGGCACCACGGCGGTGACCTGCTGTTCGATCTTCACCGCTACCGGCGCGGCAAACTTCTCCGGCGCCACGGTCGCGGCCGGGCGCGGCATATCGTCCCCCATGGCGCCGGCCAGGCCCGCAGCAGGGGCCGGCGCGAACGCCGGCGCCGTGGCAGCGGCCGAAGCCGTGCCGCCATCCAGGCGCGGCTCGGCACGCACCGGCCGCTCCACGTGCTTCTCGATATGCTTGGCGCGCTCGTTGACCACCACTTCCTCGCGCAGCACGGTGGCGCGCTCGCCCTGGATGCGGTCTTCGCGGTCCTGGTAACGGTGCAGCACCCACGCGCAGCAGTCTTCGATAAAGCCGCCGATGCGCTCGGCCACCGCCAGCCAGGACACGTGGAAGAACAGGCTGAAACCGAGCCCGAACAGCAGCAGCATCAGCAAGGTGGCGCCGGTGAAGCCCAGGCCCACGTGCGCGCTATGGCCGATCAGCTTGCCCAGCACCCCGCCCGGCGCCAGCGGCAGCGGCATCTTGAGCGTGTACATGCGCAGGAATTCCAGGCCCAGGCTGCCCACCAGCAGGAAGGCGAAGCCGACCACGCGGATCAGGCCTTCGTGGCGGTGCTCGTCGTCGGCCGCCTCCTTGGTGACGAACTTGCGGGTCAGGCCGCGGTAGCCGCTCCACACGGCCCGCAGCAGCCACACGCACCACCACCAGGCGGACAGGCCGAAGATGTAGAGCATCAGATCGCTCATCCACGCGCCTGCGCGGCCGCCCAGGTTGTACACCTTGGGCACCACGTTGGAATGCGACCAGCCCGGATCAGCCTTGTTAAAACTGATCATAATGAGCAGAAAGTACAGCGCCAGCGCGGCCAGCGCGAACCAGCGCGCCTCCGACAGCAGCCGCACCAGCCGGTTCGGCAGCGGTTGGCGCTCGGTGGGCGTGCGGGTGTAGCTCAAGGGCTGCTGCTTCATCGGCTGTTGCTTGGCCGCGGACTGCTTTGCAGGCTGTTCTCTCGTTTTAGACATTGATACTTTTATAAGATTTTTGCGGGCGCACCAGAGGGCGCTAGCCATTTGTGGGTATTCTAAGCCATCTCTATGGGAAGCGGCCTCCCAATTCAACCAGTTTCCCCGCTTGGACTATAATTCTGTCTTTGCTCGCCGGCATTGTTATCGCCGTGCCCGCCCCCAACTTTGGTTTATCCAACTAATTGAAGAAGCCTTCCATGACCACTACCAAACACGCCCGCGTTTTGATTCTCGGCTCTGGCCCAGCCGGCTACAGCGCCGCCATCTACGCCGCGCGCGCCAATCTGAATCCCATGCTGGTGACCGGCGTGGAACAAGGCGGCCAGCTGATGACCACCACCGACGTGGAAAACTGGCCAGCCGACCCGATGGGCGTGCAAGGCCCGGACCTGATGCAGCGCTTCCTGCAGCACGCCGAGCGCTTCAAGACCGAGATCGTGTTTGACCACATCCATACCGCCAAGCTGAGCGAAAAGCCGATCCGCCTGATCGGCGACAGCGCCGAATACACCTGCGACACCCTGATCATCGCCACCGGCGCGTCGGCCCAGTACCTGGGACTGCCGTCCGAACAGGAATTCATGGGGCGCGGGGTATCCGCCTGCGCCACCTGCGACGGCTTCTTCTACCGTGGCCAGGAAGTGGCCGTCATCGGCGGCGATTCATGGGGCGCGGGGTATCCGCCTGCGCCACCTGCGACGGCTTCTTCTACCGTGGCCAGGAAGTGGCCGTCATCGGCGGCGGCAACACCGCCGTCGAAGAAGCGCTGTACCTGTCCAACATCGCCACCAAGGTCACCCTGGTGCACCGCCGCGACAAGTTCCGCGCCGAAGCCATCCTGATCGACCGCCTGATGGCCAAGGTTGCCGAAGGCAAGATCGAGCTGAAGCTGAACCACACGCTGGAAGAGGTGACCGGCGACCAGGGCGGCGTGACCGGCCTGACGCTGGCGGCCACCGCCGACGGCGCCAAGACCAAGATCAGCGTGCACGGCCTGTTCGTGGCCATCGGCCACAAGCCGAACACCGGCATCTTCGAAGGCCAGCTGGACATGCACAACGGCTACATCAAGACCCGCACCGGCACCGAAGGCATGGCCACCGCCACCTCCGCGCCGGGCGTGTTCGCGGCCGGCGACGTGCAGGACCACATCTACCGCCAGGCCATCACCAGCGCCGGCACCGGTTGCATGGCGGCACTGGACGCGCAGCGCTACCTGGAAGGCCAGGAGTAACAAATGGCGGGCTTGAAAGACTTCGCCGACCTGAAATCCCTCGGCAAACAGCTGAAGGAACAGGGCGAGGCGCGCGCGGCCGCCGAGGCCGAGCGCGTCAAGCGCGAGAAAGTGGCAGCGGCGGAAGCCAACATCTTCCGCAACACGCTGGGCGCGCAGGGCGACATCAAGCGCATGCCGGAGCAGAACCGCTACGTGCACCAGCCCGCCCCCGTGGTGTCCGCGCAAGCGCTGGCGGCGGCGAAGAAACGCGGCCCGCTCACGCCCGAAGAGCAGCGCCAGGACGATGCCAACGTGCTGCGCGAGTCGCTGTCCGACCTGTTCGAGGTGGACCACTATATGGAGGAAGACCCGGCGCTGAACTACGCGGCGCCCGGCGTCGGCCCCGATGTGGTGAAGAAGATGCGCAAAGGCTACTGGCCGGTGCAGGACGAGCTGGACCTGCACGGCCTGAACCGCGACGGCGCGCGCGACGCGCTGGGCGCCTTCCTGACCCGCGCCAACCAGCGCGGCATGCGCTGCGTGTGCGTGATCCACGGCCGCGGCTTCGGCTCGCGCGGCCAGGAACCGGTGCTCAAGTCCATGGTGCACAGCTGGCTGGTGCAAAAAGAAGTGGTGGCGTTCTGCCAGGCCCGTCCCTCCGACGGCGGCGAAGGCGCCCTGATAGTCCTGCTGCGCGCCGCGCTGCAACCCGAGCGCCGCTGACCGCCGAGCGCGGCCAAATTACCCTACCCCTGGCCGCTTGCGCATGTTAACCTGTGGGAATTAGCAACTTTGCCAACCCCACAGTTAAATGAAGCACATCCCGCACGTCTCCCTGATCACCATCATCGAAGTCGTGGCAATCCTGGTCGGGGCGATTTCAGGCTTCATTGAAGCGCGGCGCAAGCGCATGGATCTGGTGGGCGTGTTCACCGTGGCCTTCATCGCCGCATTCGGCGGCGGCACCTTGCGCGACATCCTGCTCGACAAGCGCCCGCTGTTCTGGGTCCAGCACCAGGAATACGCCATCCTCATCTTCGTGCTGGCCCTGATCGCCACGCCCCTGATCCGCACCCTGCGCCAGATCGTCTCCGAACGCGTGATCGTGGTGGCCGACGCCGTCGGCCTGGGACTGTTCGCCATCGCCGGCGTGTCGCAGGCGCAGCAGGCCAATATGCCGGTCTTCATCGCGGCCATGATGGGGGTGATTACGGGGATCTTCGGCGGGGTGCTGCGCGACATCGTCTGCAACGAGGTGCCGATGGTGTTCCGCGACGGCAAACCCTATGCCATCTGCGCCTTCATCGGCTGCTGGATGTACATCGTGATGCAGAAAACCTCGGTGTCGGACGATTTTGCGCTGTGGTCAAGCGCGACGGCGATCACCGTCATGCGCCTGCTGACCTGGAAATTCGATATGCGGCTCGGCCGCCACTAAGCCGCCACTAAGCTTGCCGGCCTGCGGCGGCCCGGCGGTTACACCGCGTCCGGGCCGGTCTCGCCGGTACGGATACGGATCACCTGCTCCACGTTCTGCACGAAGATCTTGCCGTCGCCGATCTTGCCGGTGCGGGCAGCCTTGATGATGGCGTCCACCACCTGCTCGGCCACGCCGTCGTCCACCACCACTTCCACCTTCACCTTGGGCAGGAAATCCACCACGTATTCGGCGCCGCGGTACAGCTCGGTGTGGCCCTTCTGGCGGCCGAAGCCCTTCACTTCCGTCACGGTCAGGCCGGTGACGTTCACTTCGGCCAGCGCTTCGCGCACCTCGTCCAGCTTGAACGGCTTGATCACTGCGGTAATTTGCTTCATGGAATTCTCCCTATATAAATCGTTTTAAGCGCGCTTACTCTTCAGGCACGTTCTTCAAATCCGCCATCCACACCACCGATTCCGAATCGCTGGGCGCGCGCCAGTCGCCGCGCGGCGACAGTGAGCCGCCCGATCCCACTTTCGGCCCGTTCGGCACACAGCTGCGCTTGAACTGGCTGGTCTGGAAGAAGCGGCGCAGGAAAATGCCCAGATTGTGCTTGATGTCCTTCAGTGCGTACTGGTTGCGCACCACGTGCGCCTCGTTCGGCCAGCCGCCGATGTCGCGGTCACTCCACGCGGCATGGGCCAGGAACGCCACTTTTGATGGCGCGAATCCGAATCGCAGCGTGTAGTATAAGTTGAAGTCCTGCAATTCGTATGGGCCAATCACACTTTCGGTTATCTGGGCCGGGGCGCCGTCGTCGGCTTTGCCCGGCACCAGCTCGGGGCTGATCTCCGTGTTGACCACAGCCAGCAGCACCGCCGAGTCGCGTTCGCCGAACTGGCGGCTCTCGGCCACCCAGCGCACCAGGTGCGAAATCAGGGTCTTCGGCACGCTGCCGTTGACGTTGTAATGCGACATATGGTCGCCCACGCCGTAGGTGCACCAGCCCAGCGCCAGCTCGCTCAGGTCGCCGGTGCCGATGACGATGCCGTTGTGGAAGTTCGCCAGCCGGAACAAATGGTTGGTGCGCTCGCCGGCCTGCACGTTCTCGAACGTGATGTCGTACTGCGGCTCGCCTTCCGAGAACGGGTGGCCGATGTCCTTCATCATCTGGATGCAGCTGGGGCGGATGTCGATTTCGGACGCGCTGCAACCGACGAATTCCATCAGCTGGCGCGCCTGCAGCAAGGTGCGCGCGCTGGTGGCGAAGCCCGGCATGGTAATGCCGATGATGTTGGTGCGCGGCAGGTTCAGGCGGTCCATGGCCTTGGCGCACACCAGCAATGCGTGCGTGGAGTCCAGCCCGCCGGAGATCCCGATCACCACCTTCTTGATGCCGGACGAGGACAACCGCTGTACCAGCGCCTGCACCTGGATGTTGTAGACCTCGTTGCAGCGCTTGTCGCGCAGCGCCGGATTGGACGGCACATAAGGGAAGCGCGCCACGTTGCGCTCCAGCGCCAGCACCGGCTGCGCCGGCAGGTCCAGTGCGAAACGCACGGTGCGGAAAGCCGCCACTTCCCCGCGGTGGCGGCGCACCGACTGCCCGAAGGTAGTCTGGCGCATGCGCTCGCGCGACAGCCGCTCCAGGTCCACGTCCGCATAGATCAGGTGCGACTCGTCCTGGAAGCGCTCGGCCTCGGACAGCAGCTCGCCGTTCTCGTAGATCAGCGCCTGGCCGTCCCAGGCCAGGTCGGTGGTGGACTCGCCCCGCCCCGCCGACGAATACAGATAGGCCGACAGGCAGCGCGCCGACTGCTGGCTCACCAGCTGGTGGCGGTAGTCCGCCTTGCCGACCACCACATTGGACGCCGACAGGTTCACCAGCACGGTCGCTCCCGCCAGCGCGGCGAACGACGACGGCGGAATCGGCACCCACACATCCTCGCAGATCTCGACGTGGAATTTGAACAGCGGCAGGTTTGCGACTTCGAACAGCAGCGCCGAGCCGAACGGCACGCGCTGGCCCAGCAGGTCGATCTCGGTGGAGATGGCCTCGTCGCCCGCGCTGAACTGGCGCGCCTCGTAAAACTCGCCATAGTTCGGCAGGTACGATTTCGGCACCACGCCGTGAATGCGGCCGCCGGACAGCACCACCGCGCAATTGAACAGCTGGTGGTCCACGCGCAGCGGCACGCCCACGATCAGCGCGGCGCGGATCGACGTCGACGCCTCCAGCACCGTCCGCAAGCCGGCCAGGCAGCCGTCCAGCAGCGCGCGCTGATGGAACAGGTCATCGCAGGTGTAGGCCGAGATGCCCAGTTCCGTAAACGCCACCAGCGCGGCGCCCTTGGCGGCCGCCTGCTCGGCCAGTTTCACGGTTTCGGCCGCGTTGTAGGCCGGATCGGCCACGCGGCAGCGCGGCACGGCAACGCTCAGGCGCGCGAAGTCGTGGGAATACAGATTGAAGAAAGAATGCGGTGCGTGCGACATACGGGCTGGTTCCTCTATGGATAAGCCAATTTTAGCATCCACCCTTAGCCATCGTGCAAAGTTGCCCAGTTTGCGTAAAATGCCCCCATGAGCTACCGCCCCGACGTCCTTTCCTCCCTTGCCGAAGCCGGCGAAGCCGCCTGGAACGCGCTGCTTGCGGCACAGGGCGAGGACAATCCCTTCCTGTCCTACGCCTTCCTGCACGCGCTGCACGAATCCGGCAGCGCCAGCGCCGACACCGGCTGGCAGCCGCAATTCCTGGCGCTGCGGGACGAGGACAGCGGCGCACTGGCCGCCGCCATGCCGCTCTACGTCAAGGCGCACTCCTACGGTGAATACGTGTTCGACTGGGCCTGGGCCGACGCTTACCACCGCAACGGCATCGAGTACTACCCCAAGCTGCTGTCGGCCATCCCGTTCACCCCGGTCACCGGCGGCCGCCTGCTGGCGCGCAACGGCGAGGCACGCGCGGCGCTGGTGGCCCTGCTGCAGGCGCAGCAGAAATCGGCCGATGTCTCGTCCACGCACGTGCTCTACCCGCCGGAAGAGCAGGCCATGCAATTGCACGAAGCCGGCTTCATGCTGCGTAGCGGCGTGCAATTCCACTGGCTGAACCAGGGCTACACGGACTTCGAACAGTTCCTGTCCACGCTGGAACACAAGAAACGCAAGAACATCCGCGCCGAGCGCCGCAAGGTGCGCGAAGCCGGCGTGACGATGCGCCAGATACGCGGCCACGACGCCAGCGCCGAAGACTGGCGCTTCTTCCACCGCTGCTACGCGAACACCTACGCCGAACACCGCTCGTCGCCCTATCTGAACCTGGACTTCTTCCAGCGCATCGGCGCCAGCATGCCCGGCAACATCCTGCTGGTGGTGGCCGAGCGCGCGGGCCGCGCCATCGCGTCCTCGCTGGTGATCCATACCAGGGACACGCTGTACGGCCGCTACTGGGGCGCCGACGAGCACGTGCCCTGCCTGCATTTCGAGACCGCCTACTACCAGCCGCTGGAATTCTGCATCGCCAACGGCATCGCCACCTTCGAAGGCGGCGCGCAGGGCGAGCACAAGATGGCGCGCGGCTTCCTGCCGCAAAAAACCTGGTCCGCGCACTGGCTCGCCCACCCCGCCTTCGCCGACGCCGTCGAACGCTTCCTGGAACGCGAAAGCGGCGGCATCGACAACTACATCAGCGAGCTGAACGAACGCAATCCGTTCCGTTAGCGAGCGCACCGTAACGCGGCGGGGAACGCGCGATGATGCCGCATTGGCACTGCGAAGGAGCGCATCATGTCTGACGTACAGAAAATGCGGGAAGCACAGGAACGCGCCATTATCGAACTCGACGAGCCGCAGCAAGTGCGCTACTGGACCGACGAATTCGGCATTCCCGAAGAAGAACTGCGCGGGCTCATCGCACGGGTCGGACCGTGCGCCAGGGACGTGCGGCAGGCGCTGGGGCGGCCCATCCACGAGGGCCACCAGGGCTGAGCTGCCGCAGGCAGCAGGCCGGCAGGCTACAGCGCGGCGTCCACCAGCAGTTCGGGCCGCAAGGCGCGCATGCGCAGCTCGGTGAAATAGCCGCCCGCCTCGTTGTAGCGCAAGAAATGCCGGCCGCACACCTGGCAGCGCAGCACCTGGCTGAGGTTGGCGGGATAGTAGCGCGGCGCGATGGGCGCGTCTTCGCTCTCGTAGCGCGTCCCGTTGGGATGGTATTCCTTGAAAGTGGGCTCGTCGTACGGGTCTTCCACCAGCGTGCCCACCTCTTCCAGCTTCTCCAGCTCCAGCGACGTCGGCAGGCTTTGCCAGGCCGCCAACGGCACGCTGCTGCAAGCGCATTTCTGCGTCACCGCAGCGGAGGCCTCAGCCAATTGCATCAACGCGGGAAAATCAATCATCGGCGTGCCGTATTTTTCATAGAAAACCGCACATCGCGGTGTCATTTGCAGAGTAGTAAATTGTCTTTTCCCGCCCGATGAGCCTGTCGGCCTTCTCCAAGGCGGCTTGGACCATGAAGCGGTTCAGCGTTGTCGCAAGCTGCCCAGTGTACGCCCGTCCTTTTAAGGCGGCAACGGCGGCATCATTTCGCCCCAGGCTCTTGCCGGATCGGCGCCTGGCTGTCACCCAGCACTGCCTGGTTGCGGGCATCGATCCTGGCAAGGGTGGAGGCCGTCGCGCCAGGGCCGGCCATCATGCGCACGTCGCGAAAGCCCAGCGGGCAGCCGTCGGCCGACTTCGGGCCCACCGGTTCGAGCTCCTTGCCCGTGTCGCGCTCCACGTAGCGCACCGAGCCGCCATGCGGGCCAGGCGCCCATTTATCGCCCCACTGCAGCAAAGCCACCAGCACGGGAAACAATTCCTCGCCCTTGGGCGTGAGCCGATAGCCTTGCCGCTTCTCCTGCCCTTCCAGCGGCGCCTTCTCCAGTATCCCCAGTTCGGTCAGCCGGTTGAGCCGGCTGGTGAGGATGTTGCGGGCGATGCCCAGGCGCTCCTGGAATTCATCGAAGCGCGTCGTGCCCAGAACGCACTCGCGCACGATGAGCAAGCTCCACCACTCGCCCACCTGGTCGAGCGCGCGCGCTATTGAACAGTTCATTCCATCGAAAGTTTTTCGTTGCATGGGGACGATTTTAAATCTATCAGTTGCATCACGCAACTTTATCTGATAAGTTTCATGATGAAACTAAAAAATCCGCCCACAAGGGCACCCGCATTGAAGGAGTAACATCATGGACCGTCGTTTAATCGTGCTCGCAGCGGGCATGTTCGCCATCGGCACCGACAGCTTTGTCGTGGCCGGCATTCTTCCCCAGGTGGCGCAATCGCTTGGGGTATCGATCGGGGTCGCAGGCCAGATGGTGACCTTGTACGCGCTCAGCTACGCACTGCTCTCGCCCGTCATCGCCGCCGCCCTCGCGCACTGGCCGCGCAAACGCCTGCTGCTGGCCGGCCTCGCGGTCTTCGTGATTGGCAATTTGATCACGGCGGTGGCGCCCACCATCGAGTGGGTGCTGGCCAGCCGCCTGATCGCCGGCCTGGGCGCCGCCATGTTC
This sequence comes from Massilia sp. Root351, assembly GCF_001425045.1. Lineage (GTDB taxonomy): Bacteria > Pseudomonadota > Gammaproteobacteria > Burkholderiales > Burkholderiaceae_D > Rugamonas. The sequence goes on from NZ_LMDJ01000012.1 coordinate 347,689, forward strand.
AGCCCGACCGCCACCGCCGCCGGCGCCTCCCTGGTGCCGCCCGAAAAGCGCGCCCACGCGCTGGCTATCGTCATTGCAGGCCTGACCAGCGCCACCGCGCTGGGCTCGCCCATCGGCACCTTCATCGGCGGCCTGGGCGACTGGCGCGCCACCATGTGGTTCGTCACCGCCGTCGGCCTGGCCGCAGGCGCGGCCGTCTGCGCCATGCTGCCCCACATCCCCGCCCTGCCCGCCGTCACACTGCGCCAACGCCTGGCGCCACTGAAGGACAGCCGCGTGGTACTGACCCTGCTGACCACGCTGGCCGCCTATTCCGGCATGTTCGCGGTGTACACCTATATCGGGGTGACCTTCGACCGCGTCACCGCCGGCAAGCCGGAGGTGCTGGCCGGCCTGCTGCTGCTGTGGGGTTGCGCGGCCACGGCGGGCAACCTGGGCGCCGGCAAGCTGACCGACCGCTTCGGCAGCCGCACCATCATCTACGGCGCGCTGGCGCTGAGCACCGTCAACTTCGCGCTGCTGCCGCTGGCGAGCGCGCATTTGTGGAGCGCGGCGCTGTCCATCGTGGTGTGGGGCGTGTGCGGCTGGGGCCTGCTGGTGCCGCAGCAGCACCGCCTGATCAGCCTGGCGCCCGCGTCGGCGCCGCTGCTGCTGGGGCTGAATTCGGCGGCGCTATACATCGGCGTGTCGGCCGCCGGCGTCGTCGGCGCGGCCAGCATCGCCATGCTCGACAAGCATCAGATCGGCCTGGTAGGCGCGGCCCTGCTGGCCGCCGCCTTCCTCATTGCGCAGCAGGCGGACCGGCTGATCCGCAAAGAGCAGAACAGCGGCCAGATGCTCCCGGCAACGGCATCGCCGAATCAGTAGGTACAAGGCCTGCGCGGCCGAAGCAAAGCAAAGGAATGCAATTTCCATATGGAAATTGCATTTCTGGTAAAATTTTCTTTTATCGCGCGAGGGCAATGATGATTGTCGGCATAGACCTGGGTACTACGAACAGCCTGATTTCAGTCTGGGAGCATGGCGCATCCCGCCTGATTCCCAATTGCCTTGGCGAGGTGCTGACGCCTTCCTGCGTCAGCATCGACGAAGACGGCAGCATCCTGGTCGGGCGTGCGGCGCGCGAACGCCTGCAGACGCATCCCGACCGCACCGCTGCGGTCTTCAAGCGCTACATGGGCAGCGACAAGACCCTGCGCCTGGGCGGCAAGGAATTCCGCGCCGAAGAGTTGTCCGCGCTGATATTGCGCGCGCTGAAGGAAGATGCGGAAGCGGCGCTCGGCATTGCTATTACCGAAGCAATCATCACCGTACCCGCGTATTTTTCGGACGCGCAGCGCAAAGCCACGCGCGCAGCCGGACAGTTGGCGGGTTTGCGCGTGGAGCGTCTGCTCAACGAGCCGACGGCGGCGGCCCTGGCCTACGGCATTCACTTGCGCGACGCTGAAACCCGCTTCCTGGTCTTCGATCTGGGCGGCGGAACATTCGACGTGTCGGTGCTGGACCTGTTCGAGGGCGTGATGGAGGTGCGTGCCTCGGCCGGCGACAATATGCTGGGCGGCGAAGACTTCATGCGATGCCTGGTGGACTACTTCTTCGAGCAGCGCAAAGTGCCGGTCAGCCTGAAAAGCGACCATTACTTCTTGCAGAGTCTATACGCCCAGGCCGAAGCAGCCAAGCGTATGCTCAGTGAAGCCGCCACTGCCGCCATCCGCGTGGTCCACAATGAGACGGAGTACCAGCTCGACATCGACGAGCAGGCCCTTGAGCGCATCTGCGAAGGCATGCTGCGCCGGCTGCGCGATCCGGTCGAGCGTGCGCTACGCGACGCCAACCTGCGCGCGACCGAATTGGACAACGTGGTACTGGCCGGTGGCGCAACCCGCATGCCCATGGTGCGCCGCCTGGTGGCGCGCATGTTCGGCCGCTTCCCATCGTGCGACATCAATCCCGACGAAGTCGTGGCGCTGGGCGCGGCAGTACAGGCCGGCCTGAAGATGCGCGACGCCGCCTTGAACGAGGTGGTAATGACGGACGTCGCGCCATATTCGCTGGGCATCGATGTATCGATGACGCTGGGTGACGGCAGCCTCTCGCATGGACACTTCGACCCGGTTATAGAACGAAACACACCGGTGCCAGTGAGCCGTGTGAAGCGCTATTACCCGGTTGCGGAACAGCAGAAGCAGTTGCAACTGAACGTGTTTCAGGGTGAGGCCCGCATGTGCCGCGACAACGTCCGCCTCGGCACCCTGCAGTTCGCGCTGCCCCAACTGGCGCGAGAGGACAGCGGTGTCGATATCCGTTTCACCTATGACGTGAACGGCTTGCTCCAGGTTGACGCCACGGTCGTGAAGACAGCGCACACGCACACGCTGGTCATCGAAGGCAATCCCGGCCTGCTGACGGAAGCCGAGATCGCAGCCCGCTTCGTTGCCCTGTCCGAACTCAAGATCCACCCACGCGACCGGCTGGAGCACCGTACCTTGCTGGCGCGCGGCGAGCGGCTGTACCAGCAGATCCGTGGCAATCAGCGCGAGTGGTTCGGCGCACAAATTTCAGCATTTGAACAAGCCCTGGAATCACAGGACAACCGCCGGATAGACCCGCAGCGCAGGGAATTCGAAACGCTGCTCAACGAAGCCGAGCACGACAGCTTTACTATCCGATGACCGCACTGCCCGCCTTCCTGCAACGGCTTGACGTTGCCGAGACTGCCGACGAGCGCAGCGTCCGCCGAGCTTACGCGCGCGAACTCAAACTGATCGACCAGGAAACCGACCCGGCCGAGTTCCAGTCCCTGCGCGAAGCCTATGACGCCGCGTTGCACTGGCTGCGCTACCGCAGCGAGAACACGGGCGAAGGCGTCGACGTCAGCCCGTCCCCAGCAACAGTCCAGCCTAAGCCGGAGCCGCCAGCAGAAACGCCGGCGCACGGGCCAGCCACAGCGACGACAGCGTCCCCCGGTGCCGAAGTCAGCCAGGCCGACGCTGTGTTCACAGCCTTCCAGCAGCGGGCCGCCGGCAGCGCCGGGAAAATGGCGGCCACCGACGACGCGCCCTGGGAGCGCGAACTGAAGCTCAGCCTGGCCGACGAGCGCCTGAGCAGCATCGTCGAGCGCGACGCGTTCGAGCGTATGGTGGCCGAACTGCTGGCGGCCGGCTGGCAGCCAGGACATGAAGCCTTGTTGATCGCGGCGGCCAGGGTCTTCGATTGGAATAACGACCGCCGCCGCGTCGAGAGTCATGGATATGCGGGCGCCCTGCTGAACAATGCGCTGGAGCAACGCGCCATGTTCGATCTGCAAACGGACGAGGTGCGCGGGCAGCAGCGCAAGCTCATCGAGCGGCTGCGCCGGGCAGACGAACCTAGCACCCGCGAACTGGTGCTGCACTCTCCCACGCTGGAAACGCTGATCGCGCGCTTCCCCGAATGGCTCGCGCTCGTCGCCAGCGTTCCCTGCATCGTCGATTGGCGCGAGCGAAATAGCCAGGTGCCGGCATGGCGGCGCAAGCTCACCTTTACCGGCTGGCGCAAGCGCGCAAGCGCGTCCTACGGTGACGCGCAGCACAGTACCTTCAATTGGGGCTGGCTGCTCGTCCTGGCGTTCATGGCGCTGGTCCGCATAGCCAACAACAACAGTACTGGCAGCCCGGACACGCCCTCCGCTCCAGGACCTGCGATGGCGCAGTTCACTCCCGCGTCCGACACGCTGCTAGAACACGCAGGCCAGCAAGCCGACAGCGGCGACTGGACCGGCGCTCTTGCCACCTGTAACCAGATTGTCAGCGAAGCCCCCAAGGATGCTCGTGCTTATGGTTGCCGTGCGCGGATCTACCTGCTTTTGGGACGGAACGGGGAAGCCCGGCGCGACGTGGAACATGCCGCATTGCTCGACAGTTCGAACCACGTCATGCTGCGGGTGCGCGGCATATTGGCTATGCACGACAAAAGCTACCAGGATGCACTAGCCGATTTCACCCGTATCATTCAGCTTTTCCCGAACGACGCATGGGCCTACACCCACCGTGCCCTTGCTTACGAGCAGGAAAAGCAGCCTCGCCAGTCATTGGCCGACGCACTGGAATCCATTCGCCTGCAGCCGAAGAACAATTCCACCCCCTATCTCATCGCCGCGCGGCTGCAGCATGCCAAGGGCGAGCCGAAACATGTCGAAACCCAGGCCGCCGCACTGATCGCAGCAGACGGCGACAATCCGGAAGCGTACACCACGGCAGCGGAAATCCGCATGCTGCTGGGCCAGCGCAAAGCAGCGCTCGATGTGCTGGATCGCGGCGCGGCTGCCGCGCCCGATGTGAACATCCCCTTATATCGTGCCGAGCTGCTGCCCGCCAGCGACCTCGCAGGCCGTCGTGCGGCGCTGGCAGCCGCTCTCGCTTTCGATCCGAAAAACAGCGCCGCGCTGCAACTGCGCGGCGCACTGGAAGCGGGTGCGCGGAACTACGAAGCAGCAATCAGCGCCTATACTGCGGCCCTCGATGCCCGCACACAAAACGACCGGAACCGCGCGCAGTTGCTGCTGGAACGCGGCGTCGTCCGCTTCAAGCAAGGCAATGTTGCAGCATCCGAAGCCGACTTCGCCGCCGCGCAAGCTGCCAGCAAGACCGCAATCGGGCAAAACAATGTCTGCTGGTACCTGGCTACGCAGAACATTTCGCTGCACACGGCTCTGGCAACGTGCAACGCAGCCCTGGAAGAGGACTCAACACTTGCGAGTGCATATGACAGCAAAGGATTCGTTCTGCTGCGCATGGGACGGTACTCGGAATCCGAAACCGCCTACACGGCCTCCCTAGCGCTGCGGCCGAAGTCCGCCGAGTCGCTTTACGGCCGGGGCCTCGCCAAACGCAAGCTGGGCCGGCATCGGGACGCCGGCGCGGACATCAACGCCGCAGTCTCATTGAAACCGCAGGTCGCCTCACAGTTTGCGGCCTACGGTGTCAACTAGGCGACAGCCTGCGCAAAGGTCGCCGTTTTTCCCGGCATGCCGTGTACGCACCCAGCGCCGCCGTGCAGCCTGCTGGACAGGCGCTCGGGCGCAATGCCTGGGACAGCGTTGCTAACGGCCAGCTCCAGGCCCTGCTTCTCCCGCATGCCCGCAGTCACACCGTGCCGCCCGCTGTACCGCTGCTCCAGTGCGTCGCCCCGGCCCAGGACTACTTCGGGCGGGCTATCTTTTCCAGGTAGGCGTTGAGGGAGGCTTGCGACAGCTCGCCGACGTGCAGGCCGGCCAGCTTGCCGTCGGCCGCGTAGAACAGCGTGGTGGGGAAGGCGGAGGCGCCTACCGCATGGGCGATACCGGCGTCCGCGTCGTGCACGGCATTGGTCACGGCGAAGCCGCGCTCGGACAGGAAACGCTGGCCCGCCGCCGCGTCGGCGTCCTCGTTGACGAACACGAAAGCCACGTCGCGGCGCTGCTGCTGCGTTTTAGCCAGCACCGGCATCTCGCGCCGGCACGGCGGACACCAGCTGGCCCAGAAATTCACCACCATCGGTTTGCCCCCGGCGATGTGCCGGATGGCGGCCGGCGCGGCGGCGCCCTGCGCACTGCGCAGCGCGATGGCCGAACCGGACATGTCCCATGCGAACACCGCCGCAATCAGGCCGGCGCCCAGCGGCGCCTGCAGCTGCGGCTTGCGCCAGCAGCGCCATACGCCGACCGCCAGCGCACCGGCAATCGCGGCCGGCCAGTTGCCACCACCGTCGCGGATATCGAACACCGCCCACCACGGCGCGCCGCGGAAATCGTTGAAACGGATGATAACGAAGGCGATGCGGCCCGCCACCAGCGCGGCCAGCACCATGTCCAGCAAGATGCCGGTGACGTTAACCTTGTTCTTGCGGCCCGCCAGGTAGCCCACCCCCGCGGCGATACCGAACGCCATGGCGAGCAGCACATGGCTGGCTTGCAGCACCAGCGGCCCAACATTAACTGAAAACACCAACGCCTCCGTCTCGTCCGCCGGCATGGCCCGGCCCAGCCGCACGATAGCACGGCGGCGGCACGGCCGCAGCACGGCCGGAACGCGTCACTGTCCGGCCACTATCGCGCCAGCGCTGCCGCCGCGGTACGGGCCAGCATGGAACTAAACGCGCTCGATGACGAGGGCGATGCCCTGCCCCACGCCGATGCACATGGTGCACAGCGCGTAGCGCCCGCCGCTGCGCGCCAGCTGGTACATGGCAGTGGTGACCAGGCGCGCGCCGCTCATGCCGAGCGGGTGGCCCAGCGCAATGGCGCCGCCCAGCGGATTGACGCGCGGATCGTCGTCGCGCAGGCCCAGTTCGCGCAGCACGGCCAGCCCTTGCGAGGCAAAGGCCTCATTCAGCTCGATGATGTCGATCTGGTCCAGCGTCATGCCCAGCTGGCGCAGCACTTTCTGCGTGGCCGGCGCCGGGCCGATGCCCATCACGCGCGGCGCCACGCCCGCCGTGGCCATGCCGAGAATGCGGGCGCGCGGCGTGAGGCCGTGCTGTTTCACCGCATCCGCACTGGCCAGCAGCAGCGCGCAGGCGCCGTCGTTCACGCCGGACGCGTTGCCGGCGGTGACGCTGCCGTCGGCGCGCACCACGCCTTTCAGCTTGGCCAGCGCCTCGATCGAGGTGGCGCGCGGGTGCTCGTCCTGCTCGAAGCGCACCGGATCGCCCTTGCGCTGCGGGATCAGCACCGGCACGATTTCATCGGCGAACAACGCGTCCCGCTGGGCGCGCGCGGTCTTCTCCTGGCTGGCCAGCGCAAAGCGGTCCTGGTCGGCGCGGCTGACCTTGAACTCATCGGCAACGTTCTCGGCCGTCTCCGGCATGGCGTCCGTGCCGTACAGCTCTTTCATCAGGCGGTTCGGGAAGCGCCAGCCGATGGTGGTGTCGTAGATGGCGGCGCTGCGCGAGAACGCGGCGTCGGCCTTGCCCATCACGAACGGCGCGCGCGTCATCGATTCCACACCGCCGGCAATCATCAGCTGCGCGTCGCCGGCCATGATGGCGCGCGCCGCCGTGCCCACCGCGTCCATGCCGGAACCGCACAGGCGGTTCACGGTGGAGCCGGGCACTTCCAGCGGCAGCCCGGCCAGCAGCAAGGACATGCGCGCCACATTGCGGTTGTCCTCGCCGGCCTGGTTGGCGCAGCCGTAGATCACGTCGTCCACCGCGCGCCAGTCCACCGACCGATTGCGGCGCATCAGTTCGCGCAGCGGCACCGCGCCCAGGTCGTCGGCGCGCATGTCTTTCAGGGCGCCGCCATAGCGCCCGATCGGGGTGCGGATGGCGTCGCAGATGTATGCAGGTTTCATAGTCTGTCCTCAGTTGGGCTGCAGCAACGGCGCAGCGGTGACGGCCTGCAGTTCTTCAAAGCTCAGGCCTTCAGCCATTTCACGCACCACCAGCCCGGCCGGAGTCACGTCCAGCACGGCCAGGTCGGTGTAGATGCGGTTGACGCAGGCCACGCCGGTCAGCGGGTAGCTGCACTGCCGGACGATCTTGCTTTCGCCGCTCTTGGTCTGGTGGTCCATCATCACGAACACCTGCTTGGCGCCGATGGCGAGGTCCATGGCGCCGCCCACGGCCGGTATCGCGTCCGGCGCGCCGGTGTGCCAGTTGGCCAGGTCGCCGCCGGCCGACACCTGGAAGGCGCCCAGCACGCACACGTCCAGGTGGCCGCCGCGCATCATCGCGAAGGAATCGCCGTGGTGGAAGTAGGCGCCGCCGGTGAGCAGCGTGACCGGCTGCTTGCCGGCGTTGATCAGGTCCTCGTCCTCCTCGCCCTCGGCGGGCGCGGGGCCCATGCCGAGCAGGCCGTTTTCGCTGTGCAGGAACACTTCGCGCTCGGCGGGCAGGTGGTCGGCGACCTTGGTCGGCAAGCCGATGCCGAGGTTGACGTAAGCGCCTTCAGCAATGTCCTGCGCCACGCGGGCGGCGATCTGGTCTCGGGTATAGCGCTGCATTATGCATTCTCCTTCACGACGCGCTGCACGAAGATGCCGGGCGTGACGATGACTTCGGGATCGAGTTCGCCCAGCGCGACAACTTCCTGCACCTGGGCGACGGTGGTCTTGGCGGCCATGGCCATGATGGGGCCGAAGTTGCGCGCCGTTTTGCGGTACACCAGGTTGCCCCAGCGGTCGCCGCGCAGCGCCTTGATCAGCGCGAAGTCGGCGTGGATGGGCGATTCAAGCACATAGTGGCGGCCATTGATCAGGCGCGTCTCCTTGCCCTCGGCCAGCAGGGTGCCGTACCCGGTGGGCGTGAAGAAGCCGCCGATGCCGGCGCCGGCGGCGCGGATGCGCTCGGCCAGGTTGCCCTGCGGCGTCAGTTCCAGCTCGATCTTGCCGGCGCGGTAAAGCGCATCGAAATGCTGCGAGTCCGCCTGGCGCGGGAAGGAGCAGATGATCTTGCGCACCCGGCCCGCCTTGAGCAGCGCGGCCAGCCCGGTTTCGCCGTTGCCGGCATTGTTGTTGACGATGGTGAGATCGCGCGCGCCCTGCTCGATCAGCGCGTCGATCAGCGCCGACGGCATGCCCGCGTTGCCGAAGCCGCCAATCATGACGGTGGCGCCGTCATGCACGTCGGCCACGGCGCGCTGCAGGGATTCGTATGTCTTGTCTATCATATTCGCTCCTGTTTTGTTCGATTAACGAACAAATGATTGATTACCGCACACCAAATAGTATCGGCGTTTTGGCGCCAAGGTCAAGAAAAAAAGTCCTATCGGGCGCGTGCGGCCGGACGCGTGGGCGAAATACGCGATGCAACATCATGGCGATACCCGGCAGGTATCAAAAGGCTACCAAATCGGTCTTGGACGGCGCTCCAAGGTATATCTATTCTCCGGTTGTCCCATTTCAAAACAACTAACCGGGCCATAAGGAGACCAAACCATGCAGCAAATCGACGTTCACAAAGTGTCGGACGGGGCGCGCTTTAACCGCTTCCACGCCGGCGTCCTGTTCTGGTGCGCCATCATCATCATCTGCGACGGGTATGACCTGGCGGTCGCCGGCATCGCCCTGCCATCGATCATGAAGGAAATGGGCGTGACCGCCCAGAATGCCGGCTTCATGGTCAGCTCCGCGCTGTTCGGCATGATGTTCGGCGCCATCTTCCTCGGCACCGTGGCCGACAAGATCGGCCGCCGCCTGGCCATCGCCATCTGCATCGGCTTGTTCAGCGTGTTCACCGCGGCGGCGGGCTTCGCCACCGATCCCTACACCTTCAGCGCGATGCGCTTCCTGGCCGGCCTCGGCATAGGCGGCGTGATGCCCAACGTGGTGGCACAGATGACGGAGTTCTCCCCCAGGAAAATCCGCTCCACCATGGTCACGCTGATGTTCAGCGGCTACGCCGTGGGCGGCATGCTGGCCGCCCTGCTGGGCAAGGGCCTGATCGAAACCTATGGCTGGTCGTCGGTATTCCTGGCTGCCGGCGTGCCGGTGCTGCTGATTCCCTTGATCCTGAAATCGCTGCCGGAATCGATGCCTTTCCTGATCAAGGCGCAGCGCTTCGACGAGCTGAAATCCATCCTGGCGCGCATGGAACCGTCCTACCGTGCCGGCGCCGGCGACCGTTTCACCATTCCCGCCGCCGACAGCGCAGCGGGCGCGCCGATCCGCAAGCTGTTCCAGGACGGCCGCGGCTTGAGCACCGTGATGTTCTGGATTACCTTCTTCATGTGCCTGTTCATGGTGTACGCGCTCAGTTCCTGGCTCACCAAGCTGATGGCCAGCGCCGGCTACAGCCTCGGCTCGGCGCTGACCTTCGTGCTGGTGCTGAACTTCGGCGCGGTGATAGGCGCCGTCGGCGGCGGCTGGCTGGCGGACCGCTTCAACATCAAGCATGTCCTGATCGGCATGTACACCCTGGCCGGCGTGTCGATTACGCTGCTGGGCTACAAGGTGCCCACCGAAGTGCTGTTCCTGCTGGTGGGCCTGGCAGGCGCATCGACCATCGGCACCCAGATCGTCACCTATGCCTACGCGGGGCAGTTCTATCCGATGGCGATCCGCGCCACCGGCATCGGCTGGGCTTCCGGCGTGGGCCGCAGCGGCGCCATCCTGGCGCCCATCGTGATCGGCACGCTGGTCGGCATGCAGCTGCCGCTGGAGCAGAACTTCATGGCCATGGCGATCCCCGCCGCCATCGCGGTGGTCGCCGTATCGCTGATCCGCCAGAAACCGCTGCCATCCTCGTCGGCCGCCCATGGCCCGGCGGCGCCGGCCGAAGCCACCGCGTAGTCCGCATCCCGGCCGGCGCGCGGCCTAAAGCTCTTCCTTGACGTGCGGGATGCCGCGCGACTCGTAGACGTCGTAAATAATCTGCAGCATGTTGCGCAGTTCTTCCGAGCGGTCCATCAGCCGGATACTGAACAGGATGGGCGAGACCGCGTGCTTGTCGTCGATCTGGACGTATTGCACGTCGGTGCGCTTCATGCCCTGCAGGCTGTCCGGCACAATGGAGATGCCCTGCCCGGCCGCCACCATGCCGATGGCAATCTGCAGTTCGCGCACTTCCATCACGTGCTCGGGGTGCAGCGCCCGGTCGCTGAAGATGGCCAGGACCTGGTCGGCGAAGCTGGGGCGCGGACTGCGCGGGTAGACGATCAGCGTCTCGCCCACCAGTTCGCGCAGCTTGAGCCCCCGCCCCAGCATGCCTAGCTTGTGCCCGATCGGCATGGCCACGATCAGCCGCTCCTCGCGCAGCAGGATGCGGCGCACCGACGCATCTTCCGACTTTACGCGGCCGAAACCGACATCGATGCGGCCTTCCTTCAGCGCGCGCATCTGCTCCATCGTCGTCAGCTCATGGAAAGTGATGTCCACCTCCTGGTATTGCTCGCGGAAGCGGCGCACGATCTCCGGCAGCAGGCCATACAGCGTCGATGCCACGAAACCGATCGACAGCGTGCGCTCGATTTTGCCCACGCGCTGCGTCATCGTCTTCAGGTCCGCCAGCTTGTCGAGCAGGACCTGCGCATGCGCCTGGAAAAACTCGCCCGCTTCGGTCAGGCGCAAGGGACGCGAGCCTTTTTCGAACAGGGGCACGCCCAACTCCTCCTCCAGCTGCTGGATTTGCCGGCTCAGCGGCGGCTGCGCAATGAACAGGCGCACTGCGGCGCGGGTGAAGTTCTTTTCCTCTGCCACCGCCAGGAAGTAGCGCAAATGCCGGATTTCCATCTTCATACCTCTTAGGTATTGAAATCATACCAAAACAGTGTTGGACGATACTTTTTCAAGGGTTTATCGTGGTGTTATCCCTTCGAATTATACCGACTATACGGATAAGATATGATCAAAAGCATAGAAACCATCCTCGCAGACGTCCCCACCATCCGTCCGCACAAGCTGTCCGTGACCACCATGAGCACGCAGACCTTGGTGCTGGTGCGGGTGCGCTGCGGCGACGGCGTGGAGGGCTGGGGCGAAGCCACCACCATCGGCGGCCTGAATTACGGCGAAGAGAGCCCCGAGAGCATCAAGACCAATATCGACACCCATATCGCCCCGCTGCTGGCCGGCATGGAAGCGAGCCAGGTGGCCAAGGCCATGGCCAAGCTGCGCAAGGCGGTCCAGGGCAACCGCTTCGCCAAGTGCGCCATCGAGACCGCGCTGCTGGATGCGCAGGCGCGCCGGCTCGGCATTGCCCTTAGCGAACTGCTGGGCGGCCGCGTGCGCGACGCGCTTCCGGTGGCATGGACCCTGGCCAGCGGCGATACCGCCAAGGACATCGCCGAAGCGGAAAGCATGCTGGAACTGCGCCGCCACCGCATCTTCAAGCTGAAGATCGGCGCCCGCCCGGTGGCCGACGACGTGCGGCACGTGCTGGCCATCAAGCGCGCGCTGGGCGACGCGGTCAGCATCCGCGTGGACGTGAACCAGGCGTGGAACGAACTGCAGGCCATCGAAGCCATCGCGGCGCTGGAAGCCGGAGGCGTGGACCTGATCGAGCAACCGGTGCCGGCCCACCACAAGGCTGCCATGGCGCGCCTGGCGCAACGCTTCTCGGTGCCCATCATGGCCGACGAAGCCCTGCAAGGACCGCTCAGCGCCTACGACTACGCCACCCAATCGGCCGCCGACGTGTTCGCGGTAAAGATCACGCAATCCGGCGGCCTGGTACAAGCGGGCCAGGTGGCCACGGTGGCGCAACTGGCCGGCGTGGCGCTGTATGGCGGCACCATGCTGGAAGGCGGCGTGGGTACGGCCGCGTCGGCGCATCTGTTCTCCACCTTCGCCGAGCTGTCCTTCGGCACCGAGCTGTTCGGGCCCCTGCTGCTCACCGAAGAAGTGCTGCAGGAGCCGCTGGTCTATAAGGACTTCATGCTGCAAGTGCCCACCGGCCACGGCCTGGGCGTTGCCGTCGATACCGACAAACTCGGCCGCCTGCGCCGCCACTGACCGCCATCAAGGAGAGTTCCAATGCTGTTCCACGTACGCATGGATGTGAGCATGCCATCCACCCTGCCCGAAGCCGAAGCCGCAGCGATCAAGGCGCGCGAGAAGGCGTATTCTCAAGAATTGCAATCCAGCGGCCAGTGGCGCCACCTGTGGCGCATCGCCGGCCAGTACTCGAACATCAGTATTTTCGACACCGCCAGCATCGACGAGCTGCACGCCCTGCTCTCCACGCTGCCGCTGTTCCCCTTCATGAAGATCGAGGTGATGCCCTTGTGCCGCCATCCATCGTCGATCCGCACCAACGACCTGTAAGCAAACCCACTAGACGGAGACTGACATGACACACAACGACATCGACAAGCTGGTACAGAACTGGATCATCGACACCGCCACCCGCCCGGCCAATCCGCGCGTGCAGGCAGTGGTGCTGCGCCTGGTGGGCGACTTGTGCAAGGCGATCGAAGACCTGGACATCCAGCCCAGCGAATTCTGGAAGGGCCTGGAATACCTGACCAACGCCGGCAAGAACAATGAACTGGGCCTGCTGGCGCCGGGCCTGGGCCTGGAACGCTTCCTCGACATCCGCGCCGACGAAGCCGAAGCCAGGGCGGGCCTGCAAGGCGGCACGCCGCGCACTATCGAAGGCCCGCTGTACGTGGCCGGCGCGCCGGCAAGCACCGGTTTCGCGCGCCTGGACGACGGCAGCGAAAGCGCCGAGGCCGAAGTGCTGTTCATGCAGGGCACCGTGTACGACGAGGCGGGCCAGCCGCTGCCGGGCGCCAAGGTCGAAGTGTGGCACGCCAACCTGATGGGCAACTACTCCTTCTTCGACGCGTCGCAGTCGCACTTCAACCTGCGCCGCACCATCATCGCCGACGAGCAGGGCCGCTACCAGTTCCGCAGCATCCTGCCGAAGGGCTACGGCTGCCCGCCGGGCGGCAGCACCCAATGCCTGCTGGACCAGCTGGGCCGCCACGGCCAGCGGCCCGCGCACATCCACTTCTTCGTCAGCGCCGGTGGCCACCGCAAGCTGACCACCCAGATCAACATCGACGGCGACGAATACCTGTGGGACGACTTCGCCTTCGCCAGCCGCGAGGGCCTGGTGCCGGCCGTGAGCAAGGTGACCGATCCGGCCGCCATCGCCCAGAAAGACCTGCGCCAGCCTTACTCCAGCATCGACTTCGACTTCCGCCTGTACGGCGAACGTCCTGCCGCGCCGGAAGCCGAAGTGGCACGCGTGCGCGCCGCCGCCTGAACCGGGAGAACAGCATGAGCACCACGATTCCTATCATCCCCGTGAACGCTGCACCCTCCGGCGCCCGCCCGCTGGAGCAGTACCTGGTGGAAGACCACGAGAAAGGCGACTTCCGCCTGCACCGCGCCGCCTTCACCGACGAGGCCCTGTTCGAACTGGAGATGAAGTACATCTTCGAAGGCAACTGGATCTACCTGGCGCATGAAAGCCAGGTGGCCAACGTGAACGACTACTACACCACGCACATCGGGCGCCAGCCGGTGTTCATCGCGCGCAACCGCCAGGGTGAACTGAACGCCTTCATCAACGCCTGCAGCCATCGCGGCGCGCAGCTGTGCCGCCATAAGCGCGGCAACAAGGCCACCTACACCTGTCCGTTCCACGGCTGGACTTTCAACAACAGCGGCAAGCTGCTGAAGGTAAAAGACCCTGAGGAAGCGGGCTACCCCGAGTGCTTCAACAAGGAAGGCTCGCACGACCTGAAGAAGCTGGCGCGTTTCGAGAACTACAAGGGCTTCCTGTTCGGCAGCCTGAAAGAAGACGTGGCGCCGCTGTCCGAGTTCCTGGGCGAAGCGGCCAAGATCATCGACATGATCGTCAACCAGTCGGCCGACGGCCTGGAAGTACTGCGCGGCTCGTCCACCTACACCTTCGAAGGCAACTGGAAGCTGCAGGCCGAGAACGGCGCTGACGGCTACCACGTCTCGGCGGTGCACTGGAACTACGCGGCCACCACCAACCGCCGCAAGGAAGCCGAAGCCGACGCCGCCAATGGCCGCGAAGACAAGATCAAGGCCATGGACGCCGGCAAGTGGGGCAAGCAGGGCGGCGGCTTCTACGCCTTCAAGCAAGGCCATATCCTGCTGTGGACCAAGTGGGCCAACCCGCAGGACCGTCCCAACTACCCGCGCCACGGCGAGTACGCGGACAAGTTCGGCACCGCCACCGCCAACTGGATGGTGGAGCGCTCGCGCAACCTGTGCCTGTACCCCAACGTCTACCTGATGGACCAGTTCGGGTCGCAGATCCGCCTGCTGCGCCCCATCTCAGTCAACAAGACCGAGGTGACGATCTACTGCATCGCGCCGAAGGGCGAACCGGCCGCAGCGCGCGCGCGCCGCATCCGCCAGTACGAGGACTTTTTCAACGTCAGCGGCATGGCCACGCCGGACGACCTGGAGGAATTCCGCGCCTGCCAGCAGGGCTACGCCGGCAAGGCCATGGAATGGAACGACATGTGCCGCGGCGCCACCCACTGGATCGAGGGCGCGGACGACGCGGCCAGGGAAATCGGCCTGCAACCGGTGATGAGCGGCGTGAAGACCGAGGATGAAGGCCTGTACACGGTGCAGCACCGCTACTGGCTGGACGTGATGAAGCAGGCGCTGCGCGCCGAGGGAGAGCAGAAATGAGCAGCATCGACATCAACGGCATCGCAGCTTTCCTGTACCGCGAAAGCCGCCTGCTGGACGACGAGCAGTGGGACGAATGGCTGGAGTGCTACCACCAGGACGCCCAGTTCTGGATGCCGGCCTGGGACGACGACGACACCCTGGTGTCGGACCCGGAGCGCGAAATCTCGCTGATCTACTACCCCACCCGCCAGGGGCTGGAAGACCGCGTGTTCCGCATCAAGACCGAGCGCTCCAGCGCCACCATGCCGGACACGCGCACCAGCCACAACATCGCCAACGTGGAGCTGGAAAAACAGGAAGGCGCGCTGTGCACCGTGCGCTTCAACTGGCACACGCTGAGCCACCGCTACAAGACGGACTACAGCTACTTCGGCATGTCGCGCTACGTGATCGACTTTTCCGGCGCGGCGCCGAAGATCCTGAACAAGTACGTCGTGCTGAAAAACGATTACATCAATCAGGTCATCGATATTTACCATATTTAAAGTCTGGAGTACGGACATGAGCCATACCATCGCACTGCAGTTCGAAGACGGAGTGACCCGCTTCATCAGCTGCAACCCCAATGAAAAGCTGGCCGACGCGGCCTACCGCCAGAAGGTCAACATTCCGCTGGACTGCCGCGACGGCGCCTGCGGCACCTGCCGTGGCCTGTGCGAATCGGGCAGCTACGACATGCCCGCTTCCGGCTACATCGACGACGCGCTGACGCAGGAAGACGCGGAGCGGCGCTATGTGTTGAACTGCCAGATGCGCCCCACCTCCGACTGCGTGGTGAAGATCCCTGCCACCTCCGCCTCCTGCAAGACGGCGGCGGCCAGCCACCCTGGCAGCATCGCCTCGGTGGAAAAGCTGTCCGAATCGACGCTGCGCTTCACGGTGGAACTGGCGCAGCCGGAAGCGCTGGACTTCCTTCCGGGCCAGTACGTGAACGTGGAAGTACCCGGCAGCGCGCTGACGCGCTCCTATTCCTTCAGCTCCGTGCCGGGTTCGCCGCTGGCCTCCTTCGTGGTGCGCAACGTGCCCGGCGGCCGCATGAGCAGCTACCTCGCGGATACGGCCCAGCCGGGCCAGCAGATCGCCTTTGCCGGCCCGTTCGGCAGTTTCTACCTGCGCCCGGTGCAGCGGCCGGTGCTGATGCTGGCCGGCGGCACCGGCATCGCGCCCTTCCTGTCGATGCTGGAAGTGCTGGCCGCGCACGGCTTCCCGCAGCCGGTGCGGCTGGTGTTCGCCGTCACCCGCGACTGCGACCTGGTGGCGCTGGAACAGCTGGACCGCATCGCGGCCGCGCATCCGCATTTCAGCTACGTCACCTGCGTGGCCGAGCAGGAAAGCACGCATCCGCGCAAGGGCTACGCCACCCACCACGTCGAGCCCTCCTGGCTGAACGGCGGCGACGCCGACGTCTACCTGTGCGGCCCGGTGCCCATGGTGGACGCGGTGCGCACCTGGCTGGGCGACGTGGGCGTGAGCCCGGCCAACTTCTATTTCGAGAAATTCTCGGCCAGCAGCGGAGTATAAAAAATGAGCATGCGATTCAAAGACAAAGTCGTCATCGTCACCGGCGCCGCACAAGGCATAGGACGCGGCGTGGCGCTGGAGGCTGCGCGCGAAGGCGCTTCGCTGGTACTGGCGGACCGTTCGCCGCTGGTGCTGGAGGTGCTGGCCGAAGTGCAGTCGGGCCGTGACTTCCCGGCCGCGCTGGCCATCGCCTGCGAGGTGGACCTGGAGACCCATGCCGGCGCGCGCGAGCTGGCCTGCGCCGCTGTCGCCGCCTTCGGCCGCATCGACGTGCTGGTCAACAACGTGGGCGGCACCATCTGGGCCAAGCCCTATCAGGAATACGAGCCCGAGCAGATCGAAGCGGAAATCCGCCGCTCGCTGTTCCCCACCCTGTGGTGCTGCCACGCGGTGCTGCCGGCCATGATAGAACAGCAGCGCGGCGTGATCGTCAACGTGTCCTCGATCGCCACGCGCGGCATCTACCGCATTCCCTACTCGGCAGCCAAGGGCGGTATCAACGCCATGACGGCCAGCCTGGCCCTCGAGCACGCGCAGCAAGGCATCCGCGTCAACGCCGTGGCCACCGGCGGCACGGAAGCGCCGCCGCGCAAGGTGCCACGCAATCCCAGGCCGCTCAGCGAGCAGGAACAAGTCTGGTACCAGGGCATCGTCGACCAGACCATCGCCAGCAGCCTGATGCACCGCTACGGCACCATCGACGAGCAGGTGCGCGCCATCCTGTTCCTCGCTTCCGACGAAGCCAGCTACATCACCGGAACCGTGCTGCCGGTGGGCGGCGGCGACCAGGGCTGAGCGAGCCATGGCGCTGTTGCGGGACTGGTCTTTCTCGGCCGTGCTGGCGGGCTTCCTGGCGGTGGTGATCTCGTATTCCGGGCCGCTGGTGATCTTCTTCCAGGCGGCCAGCGCGGCGCATGCATCGCAAGCGATGATGTCGTCATGGATCTGGGCCATCTCGCTCGGTGCGGGCCTGTCCGGGCTGTGGCTTAGCTGGCGCCTGAAGACGCCCATCATCACCGCCTGGTCGGCGCCGGGCACGGCGCTGCTGGTGACGCTGTTTCCCGCCATGTCCATCAACGAGGCGGTAGGCGCCTATATCACGGCCGCGGCGGCGCTGCTGCTGGTCGGCCTGTCCGGCTCCTTCGACAAGCTGCTGCGCCATATTCCCAAGGGCCTGGCGGCCGGCATGATGGCGGGCATATTGTTCCAGTTCGGCGTCAACACCTTCAAGTCCATCGCCACGCTGCCGGTGCTGGCGGTGGGCATGGTGGTGAGCTACATCGTCTGTAAAAAACTCGTGCCGCGCTACGCCGTGGTGGTGGTGATGCTGACCGGCGCGCTGATCGCCTGGGGCACCGGCTCGGCGGACCTGGGCGGCGTGCAGCTGGTCGCCGCCACGCCGCAATGGATACAGCCCGAATGGAGCTGGCGTGCCACCTTCAGCTTCGCCGTGCCGCTGGTGCTGGTCAGCCTGAGCGGCCAGTTCCTGCCCGGCATGGCTATCCTCAAGCTGTCCGGCTACCAGACCAGCGCGCGGCCCATCATGGGCGCCACCGGCATCGCGTCGCTGGCGGTGGCCGGCTTCGGCGGCATCACCATCGTCATCGCCTCCATCACCGCGGCGCTGTGCACTGGCAGGGACGCGCACGAAGATCCAGCGCGCCGCTACGTCGCCGGCATGGCCAACGGCCTGTTCTACGTTGCGGGCGGCACCATGGCCGCCACCATCGTGGCGCTGTTCGCCAGCTTGCCGAAAGAACTGGTGGCCGTGCTGGCTGGCCTGGCGCTGCTGGGCGCCATCACCTCCAACCTGATGGGCGCCATCGAGGACGAGCAGCACCGCGAAGCGTCCGTCATCACTTTCCTCGCCACCGCGTCCGGCATGAGTTTCCTCGGCCTGGGCTCGGCGTTCTGGGGCATCCTGATCGGCCTGTTCGCCTACCTGGTCCTGAAACGCAAACCGGCCGCACCGACTATTTAAGGACACCTATGCCCATCGCAATCATCAACGACACCTGCATCCACTACCGCACCGACGGCGACCGCCGCCTGCCGGCGCTGGTGCTGTCCAACTCGCTCGGCACGGACCTGAGCATGTGGCAGGCGCAGGTTGACGATCTGGCCGCCCACTACTACCTGGTGCGCTACGACACGCGCGGCCATGGCCTGTCCGCCAGCCTGCCGGGCCCATATTCCATCGCCCAGTTGGGCGCGGACGTGGTGGCGCTGCTGGACCACCTGGATATCGGGCAAGCGCACTTCTGCGGCCTGTCCATGGGCGGGGTTACCGGCCAGTGGCTGGGCCTGCACGCCGCCCGCAGGATAGGCAAGCTGGTTCTCGCCAACACGGCCGCGCGCGTGGGCACGGCGGATGGATGGCAAGCGCGCGCCGCCGCCGTGCGCGCCCAAGGCCTGGGGCCGATCGCCGACAGCGCCGCCCAGCGCTGGTTCACGCCGCAATTCGTGCAGCGCCAGCCAGCCGTCGCCGACGCCATGGCCAACCGCCTGCGCGGCCAGAACTACGAAGGCTATGCGGCCTGCTGCGACGCCCTGGCAGGCGCCGACATGCGCGGCGAAATCCACGCCATCACCGCGCCCACGCTCATCATTGCGGGCACGGCCGACCCGGTGACCACCGTTGCCGACGCCGAGGCCATGCGCAGCGCCATCCCAGGCGCACGCCTGGCCGCCCTGCCGGCCTCGCACATTTCCAGCGTCGAAGCCCCGGCGGCATTCACCCGGGTGCTGCTGGAATTCCTGGCGTAGCCGCACCTTCCTGGCGGAATCGTGTTTAACCTGGCGGCGGCTCCTCGCTACACTATTCCGCATCGAACCGAGCTGCGAGGAGAACACCATGGAACAGCAGAGCTACCGGAGTTGCATCGACGCGTGCAACGCTTGCGCCACTGCCTGCGACAACTGCGCGGCCTCCTGCCTTGCCGGGCCGGAGGTGGACGCCATGGCCAGGTGCATAGCGCTGGATATGGACTGCGCCCAGGCGTGCCGGCTCGCCGCGGCGCTGATGGGCAGGGGCAGCCGCTTCGCGCCGGCGGCGTGCACGCTGTGCGCCGACGTTTGCGAGGCATGTGGCGAGGAATGCGGCACCCATGAAATGGATCATTGCCAGGCCTGTGCCGACGCATGCCGGCGCTGCGCGCAAGCCTGCCTGGCGATAGCCGCCTGACCGCGCCGGGCAGGGGCGCCGGGTTCGCATGCTGAACATGCGTGCTAAAATGCGCAGGTAAACCTACCCCTGCCATCATGCCCCAGACCTCCTACATCACCCAAGCCGAATCGCTGATACGCGACACCGGTGCGCGCCTGACCCAGCCGCGCACCCGGGTACTGGCCTATCTGCTCAAGCAGAAAGAGGCGATGACGCACCACGAAATCCACAGCCACCTGCCGGGCGATGCGCTGGACGCGGTCACACTGTACCGCGTGCTGGAGTGGCTGACGGAAAACCGGCTGGCGCACCGCATCGCGGGCGCCGACCAGGTGTGGCGCTTTTCGGCCGGCGCCGTCCAGCAAAACCACGAACACGCCCATTTCCAGTGCAACAGCTGCGACGCCGTCACCTGCTTCAACGACGTGCCGCTGCCGCGCCGCGTGAAGATGCCGGAAGGATTCGTGGGCGAGGAGGTCGACTTCCTCATCAAGGGCATCTGCCCGCGTTGCAGCAAGAAGTAAGCGGTTTTTTCCCCGCTTTTTCATCCTTTAATGCAACCCTGTTGCGTTAACGGCCGTGCCGATCTATTATTGCAACCCTCTTGCATTAATAAGGCCTTTCCATGCCAGCCATCAGCGACAGCCGCTTGCCCGTCACAGTCCTATCAGGATTTCTCGGCGCAGGCAAAACCACCCTGCTCAACCACATACTGGCCAACCGTGAAGGCTTGCGGGTCGCCGTCATCGTCAACGACATGAGCGAGGTCAATATCGACGCCGCGCTGATCGCCTCCGGCACCGCCAGCGCTGGCGCGTCGCTGTCACGCACCGACGAACGCATGGTCGAGATGAGCAATGGCTGCATCTGCTGCACCCTGCGCGAGGACTTGCTGCTGGAAGTGCGCAAGCTGGCGGCCGAGGGCCGCTTCGACTATCTGCTGATCGAATCCACCGGCATCGGCGAACCCATGCCGGTGGCCGCCACCTTCGATTTCCGCAGCGAGGATGGCGATTCGCTGAACGACATCTCCCGCATCGACACCATGGTGACGGTGGTGGATGCGCGCAGCTTCCTGCCGGACTACCGCGGCACCGATTTCCTGTCCAACCGCGGCGAAACCGCAGGCGAACACGACGAACGCACCCTGCCCTCGCTGCTTGCGGAACAGGTGGAGTTCGCCGACGTCATCGTCATCAACAAGACCGACCTGGTAACGAAGGAAGAACTGGCCGATGTGCAGGCAGCGCTGATCGCGCTCAATCCGGCCGCCGAACTGGCGTTTGCCGAGCGCGGACGGGTGCCGCTAAAGCGCATCCTGGGCACCGGCAAGTTCGACCTGGACCGCGCCAGCGGCATGGCCGGCTGGGCGCGCGCGCTGGCGGGGGAGCATACGCCGGAGACCGAGGAATTCGGCATCTCGAGCTTCGTGCTGCGCGCGCGCAGGCCCCTGCATCCGGAGCGTTTCGACGCATATCTGGGCCGCGACTTTCCCGGACTGCTGCGCGCCAAGGGCTACCTCTGGTTTGCTACCCGGCCCGACTGGGCGGTGGCGTATTCGCTGGCTGGCCGCATCGCAAGCGTGGAGCCGGTGGGCCATTGGTGGGCGGCAGGCGGCAAGCGCTTGCCGCCGCAAGACGATCCGCAGCGCGCCGAGATGGAAGCCGGCTGGGAAGAGCCGTACGGAGACCGCGTCAATGAAGTGGTGTTCATCGGCCAGGAACTGGACCGCGCCGCCATCGAACTCGCCTTCGAAAATTCCTTGCTGAGCGACGCGGAGCTGGCCTCAGGGATGGCCGGCTGGCGCAGCCTGGCCGACCCGTTCCCGCAATGGGAGCGCGGCGACGAATGATGCACTTCAAGAAAGCCGCCATCGCCGCGCTGGCCGCATGGCTGGCGCCGTGCGCCGCCGCCGCCGCCCCCGCAGCAAGCGCCAGCACTGCGGCCATTGATGCGGCAGACGCCGCGCCGGGCGACAGCGTCACCATCAGCGCGCAGCGCCAGAACTACCGCAGCCTGAGCGCGGCCGGCGCAACCAAGACTGACGCTTTACTGCAGGACCTTCCGCAAAGCGTGCGCGTGCTGACCTCCGACCTGCTGCGCGACGCCGGGGCCACCTCGCTCTCGTCCGCGCTGGAACTTGCCAGCGGCATCGCTCAGCAGAGCAACCTGGGCGGCCTGTGGGACAGCTACGCCATGCGCGGCTTCACCGGCGACCCGAATTTCGGTTCCGACTACATGGTGAACGGCTTTAGCTCCAGCCGGGGCTACAACGGCATGCGCGACATCGCCGGCACGCAATCGGTCGAGATCCTGAAGGGGCCCGCGTCCGCCCTGTACGGACGCGGCGACCCGGGCGGCACGGTCAACATCCTGACCCGCAAGCCGCGCTTCGCGCCGCAGTACAGCCTGGAGACGTCCGCCGGCAGCCACCGGACCTGGCGCACGGCGGCCGACCTGGCCGGGCCAATCAGCGACACGCTGGCCTACCGCTTGAACGCCGCCCACCAGCGCGGCAACAGCTTCCGCGACACCTTGCACAGCGAGCGCAGTTTCCTGTCGCCTTCGCTGCTTTGGCTGATCGGCCCCGCCACTACGCTGTCCTACGAAGTGGAAGCCGCGCGCCAGGCCACGCCGTTCGACCGCGGGGTACTGGCCGTCAACGGCCAGTTGGGCGCCGTGCCGGTGTCGCGTTTCCTCGGCGAGCCGGGCGACGGCCGCGTAACCGTCAAGTCGCTGGGCCACCAGCTGTTCGTGCAGCACGAGCTGTCGGCAGCATGGTCGCTGCAAACCGGCCTGTCCTACCGCGACAGCTCGCTGGCCGGCTACTCCAGCGAGGCGAACAACCTGCTGGCAGATGGCCGTACCCTGCGCCGCCAGCGCCGCTACCGCGATTTCTGGGCCACCGACGGTTCGGCGCGCGCCGAACTGCTGGGCCGCGTCGGCACCGGCGCGGTGGTCCACAACCTGCTGTTCGGCGTGGACGGCTACCGCTTCGACGACGAACGCCTGCAGCTGCGCCGCAATCCGACCGCCGCCCATCCCTATGCCATCGACATCTACGCGCCGGTGTACGGCGGCGTGGCCGACCCGCTCACGCTGTCCATCGACACCGTGGAGCACCAGCGCGCGCACGCTGTCTACCTGCAGGACCAGCTCTGGCTGGGCGCGCAGTGGAAGGCGCTGCTGGGCGTGCGGCGCGACAGCTACCGCCAGCGAGTGATCAACCGCCGCACGGCGGCCAGCAATGGGCAGGCCTTGAGTGCCACCAGCCCGCGCGTGGGACTGGTGTACCAGCCGGCGGCGGCGCTTTCGCTGTACGCCAGCGCGGCCAAGGGGTTCCGGCCCAACAGCGGCATCAGCATCGCCAACCAGGCCTTCCCTGCCGAGGAAAGCCGCTCCTTCGAACTTGGCGCGAAAACCGATGCGCGGGACGGCCGCCTCAGCGCCACCCTGGCGTTATACCGCATCGACAAAAAGAATGTGCTGACCACCAACCCGCTCAACACGGACTTCGCCCTCCCGGCCGGCGAAGTGGCGAGCAAGGGCGTGGAACTGGATGTGTCGGGAGAACTGGCGGCCGGCCTGCGGCTGTCCGGCGCCTATGCCTACACCGACGCCAGCGTGACCAAGGGCGACACCAGCATCCGCACCGGCAGCAGCCTGCCCAATGTGGCGCGCCACAGCGGCAACCTGCTGCTGACGCGGACCTTCCGCGCTGGCGGCGGGGACGCCGTCACCGTGGGCGCAGGCCTGAACTACGTGGGCGAGCGGCTCGGTGACGTGGCGGTATCGGGCAGCTTCCGGCTGCCTGCCTACGCCACGGCGCGCCTGCTGGCAGCCTACGCGCCCACGCCCAGGCTGCGCCTGGCGCTCAACCTGGACAATCTGTTCGACCGCGCCTACTACGCCAGCGCCTACAGCCAGCTGTGGGTGGCGCCCGGCGCCGAACGCACCATTACCGCTACGCTGTCCTACCGTTTTTAAAGCTGAACTGAAATGAACCAGGCAATAACCGGCGGCCGCGTCGCCACAATCGACATCCTGCGCGGCATCGTCATGCTGCTGATGACGGTGGACCATGTCCGCGAAACCTTTTATCTGCAGCACCAGGTGGGCGATCCAATGGACCTTGCCGCCACCCCGCCCGCGCTGTTTTTCACGCGCCTGGCGGCCCATTTCTGCGCGCCGCTGTTCGTATTCCTCACCGGCCTGGCGGCCTGGCTGTACGCGCATCCGCCTGGCGGCCAGCGCAGCGCCACCGGCTTCCTGCTCAAGCGCGGCGCATTGCTGCTGTTCCTGGAACTGGTGGTGGTCAATTTCGCCTGGTCCGGCCAGTGGCCGGGTCCGGTGCTCTACCTGCAGGTGATCTGGGCCATCGGCTTGTCCATGATAGCGCTGGCCTTCCTGCACCGCCTGCCGCTGCCCTGGCTGGCGGCGCTGGGCGCGCTGATCGTGGCGGGCCACAACGCGCTGCCCACGCTGGCGCAGCTGGCGGCGTGCTTCGGCGCCGGCTTCGAGCCGGGCGGCGCGGGCGCCATGCTGTGGACCGTGCTGGAACAGCGCGGCTACCTGGTCAACGAAGGGCCGGTCAGGGTGCGCGTCAGCTACCCGCTGCTGGCATGGATAGGCGTGATCCTGCTGGGCTACGCGGCCGGACCGCTGTACAGCCGCGCCACGGCGCCGCAGCGGCGCACGCGCTTCCTGCTGGGCGGCGGCGCGGCGGCGCTGGCAGCGATGCTGGTACTGCGCAGCGTCAACATGTATGGGGAGGCACTGCCGTGGGCACCCGGCGCGGACACACTGCACAGCGCCATGTCCTTCCTGAATTTCACCAAGTACCCGCCTTCGCTGGATTTCCTGCTGTTGACGCTGGGCGCCGGCTTGCTGGTCCTGGCACTGCTGGAACGGCCTGTGCGGCATGCGGCGTGGCGCCGCGCCTGCGCCATGCTCGCCGTGGTCGGCGGCGCCCCGCTGTTCTACTACTTGCTGCACCTGTATGCGCTGCTGGCCCTGCAGCGGGGGGCGGCGGCCATGCAGGGGGCGGGCGGCGGCCGCTATGAGTTCAGCGCCGTATGGCAGCTGTGGCTCGCCAGCGCGCTGCTGGCGGCCTTGCTCTACCTGCCCACGCGCTGGTTCGGCTGGTGCAAGCGCACCAGCGGTATTGCCTGGCTCAAATACTTCTAAGCGGCGCCGCGCTCACGGCGCCGGCAGCGGCAAGGGCTCGCGCAGCTTGACGATATGGCGCACATTGTCGCTGTCGATCACCTCCATGCTGGCCAGCCGGCCCAGTTCGACATCGACAAACAGGGTCTGCGGCCTGCGGATCAGGTGGCCCAGGCCTTCAACGGCAATCGACAGCGCGTCGCTCTTGGGATCGTAGCTGATGCCCAGCAGCGGCACCCACTCCGCCTCCACCTGGCTCCCGATGGCCATCGCTTCCACGTCGATTTCAGCGCTCATGCCCTCCAGCTGCCGGGCCACGCCGTCGAAGTAGGCCTGCCAGCCGCGCTTTTCAATGCGTGACATGGTCATGGTATTTCCCTCCTTTGCATGGTTGCTCGCACACAGGTAGACCACCGCGAGCGCGGAAAATTCCGCGCCGGCGCCGAAGAATAAAAAAAAAAGCACCCGGCCTCGCGGCACGGGTGCTTCTTTGCATGTTTTTAGCTGCGGAGCGGCAATCAGCCTTCCGGGTTTTCCTTCTTGTAGTTGGCCACGCCGTTCAGGATCTCCTGCTTGGCCTCTTCCGGACCGTACCAGCCCTGCACCTTGACCCACTTGCCTGGCTCCAGGTCTTTGTAGTGCTCGAAAAAGTGCTGGATCTGCTGCAGGCGCAGGTCTTGCAGGTCTTCCGGCTTCTGCCAGTGCTTGTAGATAGGCAGCACCTTGTCGACCGGCACGGCCAGCACTTTGGCGTCTTCACCGGCTTCATCGCTCATTTTCAGCACGCCGATGGCGCGGCAACGCACCACCACGCCCGGGATCAGCGGGAACGGGGTGATGACCAGCACGTCGCACGGGTCGCCGTCGTCGGACAGGGTGTTCGGCACGTAGCCGTAGTTGCACGGGTAGTGCATCGCCGTGCCCATGAAGCGGTCCACGAAGATGGCGCCCGATTCCTTGTCCACTTCGTACTTGATCGGATCGGCGTTCATCGGGATTTCGATAATCACGTTGAAGTCGTTCGGCACGTCGCGGCCGGACGATACTTTATTCAGGCTCATATTTTCCTCGTTTGCTATGCTGGGGGATTGCTTTTGGAAAGTCTAACCGCGTAATTATAGCGAAGTGGACAGCACTTGTGCGCCGCAGCAGGACCCGGCGCAGAAAAAAGCCCGTCGCGGAGACGGGCTTGGCCTGGTTGGCGCCACTGTTACAGGATGGTGGCCAGCGCGCACTGGCGGTAATGGCTGGCCGCTTCCTCGGGCTGCTGCAGCGCCTCGTGCAACTGCGCCAGCTTCAGGTGCGATTCGCGCACCATGCGCGAGTCTTCCGCGTCCGACAGGGCCTGCTCCAGGTAACGCTGGGCCTTGCCCCACAGTTTCTGCTTCAGGCACAGCGAACCCAGGGTCAGCGCCAGCTCGGCGTCGGTGGGGCGCTCCTGCATCCAGCGCTCGCAGTGCTCGATCTGGGCCAGCAGCGCCGGCGTACCGGCCGGGGCCGCCGCTTCGCGGTAGGCGCGCACCACGCGCTCGTCCCAGTTGGCGGCCAGCGCTTCCTCGGCCACCACGCGCGCCGCGTCGTGCAGGCCGCGCGCGTTCATGGCGGCGGCGGCGCGGCAGGCCACGTAGGGCTTCAGGCGGTCCGCGGTCGGAATGGTGGACCAGACCCGCTGCACCGATTCGGCGTCGTGCGATTTGTCCGACAGCAGGTCGTCGTAGGCCAGTTCACGCAGGCGCGCCGACAGCGCCGGGTGCAGTGCCTTGTGCTTGTCCAGCGAACGTACCAGGCGCAGCACTTCCGGCCAGTTCTTGGCCTGCTGCTGGGCCTTGAGCGACCATTGCAAAGCGTGGATGTGGCGCGTGCCGCTGGCGTTCAGCTCGCGCACCGCTTCCAGCGCCGCTTCCGGCTGGTGGTCGTCCACCAGCAGTTCGGTCATGGTCATCAGGCGCGCGGTTTTCAGCGCGTTGTCGCCGGCGGTCTGGGCCAGCCAGTTGTCGCGGCGGTGGTTCTGGCGCATGCGGTGCGCGGCGCGGGCGCCGATCAGCGCGGCCACGCCGGCGTTTTCAGGCAGTTCGGAAGCGCGCAACGCCGCCTTTTCGGCGTGGCCGAAGCGCCCTTCGAACAGCGCCTTGAGCGCGTCGCGCAGGCCCTTGTTGCCGTCGCGTTCACGCTTGCGCTGGCGGTAGGCCGCCACGCGGTGCGGCATCTGCATGGTGCTGCGCAGCGCGCCGATCACCAGGTACAGCAGCGCGAACAGCGCCAGCATCAGCACCACGAACAGGTTCAGGGACAGGTCGATGCGGTGCGGCGGATAGAACAGCACCACATTGCCCGGATTGAAGCGCGCCGTCACGGCAACGCCGATGGCCAGCGCCATCAGTGCGAGTAACCAGAGGAAGAAACGCATGGCTTAAGGCTTCGCTTTGTAGTTGCGCACAGCGTTCAGGCTGTCGGCCAGCGTCGGCATTTCGATCGCCAGGTTGCTGCCTTGCACCTGGCGCAGCAATGCCTGCACGGTCTGGGTGGTCTTGGCGCGGGTGTCGAAGTACTTGTTGAGCGCTTCCTGGGCGGCGATGAGGTCGCTGCGGAAGGCCGTCTCGTTGCGCGACAACAGCGCCATGCGGGCGTTCAGCAGGCGCAGCTTCAGGTTCTCGCGCAGGAAGTAAGCCTGGCTCGGCGAGAGCATCAGCGCGTCCGGCGTGTCCACGCTGCGCACGCGGATCAGCTGGCGCACGTCGGTCCACATTTCGCTGCTCCAGCTGTTCCACACGTCCTGGGCCTGGTGCAGCCATGGGCTGCCCTCTTCCACCGGCGCGCTGGCGGCAGCCTTGCCGCCCTTGGCGGCGGCCGGCTTGGCGGCGGCGCGGCTTTTCTTGTCCGGCGCGGCCGGCAGGGTCGGTTTTTCATCGGCCAGCATCGGCAGCGTGTCCACCTGTGCCATCACGTTGTCCAGGCGCAGCGCCAGGCCGACCGAGTCCACGCTCGGCAAGGCCTTCAGCTTGTCGAGATCCTTGGCGATGGCGCGGCGGATGGTGATGAATTGCGGCTTGTCCGAGCGCGACAGGCTGCGGTCGGCGTTTTGCAGCGCGATCAGCGCGCCCGGCACGTTGCCGGCCAGCTGCAGCTGCTGGCTGGCGGTCGACAGCACTTGCTCGATCTCGGCCAGCGCCCATTCGTCGCGGTTCTTGGACAGGTCCTGGTACAGCTGCTCGAGCGCCAGTTGCTGGCTCTGGGCCTCGGTCTGGCGGCTCTCCAGCAGGCCGACCTTGATCTGCAGTTCCTTGGCCGTTTCCTGCACCGCGCGCGCCAGCGTGCCCGTTTCGGTGTTGACCTGGTCGCCCTTCTGCAGGCGGCGCGCCATTTCCTCGCGCAGGTTGCGCATCTGGTTGTGCGACGACCAGGTTTGCGCGGCCAGCAGGATGCCCAGCACGATGACGGCGATGGTCAGCGGGCGTTGCAGGCTGCCGGTCACGCTGGGCGCGCCGGCAGCTGGGGATGGGGAAGCGGCGCCGGCGGCCGGGCTGGCAGTCAGCAGGGCCGGCTGCTCCGCTGCGCGGCCGGGCTGCGCTGCGGGGTCGGCGGGGTCTGGTTTCGTAGGCAAATCGTTCATGGACGTGATTGTAACGCGGCCAGCAGGCGTTCGTCGCCTGATCCTGTCTGCGTGATGCGGTGGAAGCCCAGCCCGTTTGCCGTTTGGGCTATCCGGGCGTGGGGGACAATTAAATGCTGTTGTTGCAACTTTACAACAGCCTCGGCGCCGTCCGGCAGCTGCCCTGCCAGCTGCAGCAAACCGCGCAGCGCCTCCGAACTGGTGATGACCCAGTCGGCCGGGCGCGCCAGCAGGCGCGCCAGCGTGGCGCCCAGCGCCGGCGTGAGCGCCGGCGTGCTGCGGCGGTAGGCTGCCACCACGGTGACGTCGGCGCCGGCGGCGCGGAAGGCGTCGCCCATCAGCTCGCGCCCGCTCTCGCCGCGCACAATCAGCACGCGGGCGCCGCGCAGCGCGTTCAGGTCCAGCGCCTGCAGCAGGTGTTCGGTGTCGGCGTGGGCCGGGTTGGCCGGGCTGGCGATGTGGGCGTTGGCCTCGGTCACGCCGTGCGCGGCCAGCGCGGCGCGGCTGCCCTCGCCGACCACGGCCGCGGTCACGCCGGCCGGCCAGGCCGGGATGTGGGCGAACGCGGCGTCGATGGCGTTGGGCGACACGAAAGCCACCAGCGCGTAGCTGGACAGCTGCGCCAGCGTGGCCTGCAGCTCGCTGCTGTCGGCCAGCGGTGCGATCTCCAGCAGCGGCAGCACTTCCACCGGACGGCCGAGCGCAGCCACGCGCGCGGCCAGCGGCTGCGCCTGTGCCAGGGGACGGGTGATGATGACGGTGGCGGGCATCCTGGGCTGGCGGGGCCGCGCGTCAGACGCCGGAACGGCCGCCGGTGGGCTCGCCGGGCTGCGTGTGGGCGATGTCCTCGGAGCTGCCGGGCTGCGGATCGTTGCGGTGCGCCTCGGACGGCGCCGCCTGCGGGTTGGCCGCCGCGTCGGCGGCGGCGGCATCGGCCAGGCAGCTGGCCAGAATGGCGACCGCGTCCTGCCGGCGCAGCAGTTCGGCCACGTCCTGGCCCAGCTGCTCGGCGCTGGCGGCCACGCCGCGCACCTCGGCCGTGGCCATGCGCGCGCCGTCCGGCGTGGCGACCATGGCGCGCAGATGCATCTGCCCGCCGTCCACGGTGGCATAAGCGGCCAGCGGCACCTGGCAGCTGCCGCCAAACACCTTGGACACCTTGCGCTCGGCTGTCACTGCTTGCGCGGTGGCCAGGTGGTTCAACGGCGCCAGCAGGCGCATCAGGTCCAGCCCGTCGGAGCGCTCGGCAATCTCGATCGCCATCGCGCCCTGCCCAGCCGCCGGCAAACTGGTTTCCGGCTCGAGCAGCGCGCGGATGCGCTGCGGCAGGCCAAGGCGCTTCAGGCCGGCGGCGGCCAGGATGATGGCCGCGTAGTCGCCGCGGTCCAGCTTGCCCAGCCGGGTATCGAGGTTGCCGCGCAGCGGCTTGATCACCAGGTGCGGATAGCGCGCCGCGATCAGCGACTGGCGGCGCAGGCTGCTGGTGCCCACCACGGCGCCGGCCGGCAGCTGGTCCAGGGTAGCGTAATCATTGGAGACGAACGCGTCGCGCGGATCTTCGCGCTCCAGCACCGCAGCCAGCGCGAAACCCTCGGGCAGCTCCATCGGCACGTCCTTCAGCGAATGCACGGCCAGGTCGGCCCGGCCCTCGGCCATCGCCACTTCCAGCTCTTTCACGAACAGGCCTTTGCCGCCGACCTTGGACAGGGTGCGGTCCAGGATCTGGTCGCCGCGCGTGGTCATGCCCAGAATTTCTACGCTACACTGCGGGTACAGGGCCGACAGCCGCGCGCGCACATGCTCCGCCTGCCACATGGCAAGGCGGCTTTCGCGCGAAGCGATCACCAGTCGGGTAGGAAGCTCTTGAGCCAAATCGGAAGTATTCAAAGCCTGTTCTTTCGCTAGCGTGCATGATGACAAATTCTTAGAACCAAATTTTATCATGCGCGCCCCATTCGAGAATCATGCATAGGGCATATACCATGGTTGCAAGCAATACAGCAGCATCAGTAGCAGACGCCGGCGCCGACAAGGACGCGCCCCTGAAGGAAGACATCCGCCTGCTCGGCCGCCTGTTGGGCGACGTGCTGCGCGCGCAGGAGGGCGAGGACGTGTACGCGGTGGTGGAAACCATCCGCCAGACCGCCGTGCGCTTCCGCCGCGAAGCCGACGCCGGCGCGGCCAAGGAACTGGACGGCATGCTGAAAATCCTCACGCGCGAGCAGACCATCAGCGTGGTGCGCGCGTTTTCCTATTTCTCCCACCTGGCCAACATCGCCGAGGACCAGCACCACATCCGCCGCCGCCGCGCCCACCTGCTGGCGGGTTCGAAGCCGCAGCAAGGCAGCGTGAGCTATGCGCTGTGCAAGCTGGCCGGCGCCGGTGTCGGCCAGGACACCGTCACCGGCTTCTTCCAGCAGGCGCTGATTTCGCCGGTGCTGACGGCCCATCCCACCGAGGTGCAGCGCAAATCCATCCTGGACGCCGAGCACGACATCGCGCGCCTGCTGGCCGAGCGCGACACGCCGCTCACGCCCAAGGAAAGCGCCGCCAACCTGCACCTGCTGCGCTCGCGCGTGGCCACCTTGTGGCAGACCCGCATGCTGCGCTACACCAAGCTGACCGTGGCCGACGAGATCGAGAACGCGCTGTCCTACTACCGCATCACCTTCCTGCGCGAACTGCCCGGGCTGTACGACGACATCGAGGCCGACATCGCCGCCCAGTACCGGCCGGCCGGCGCCGGCAGCGCGGACGGCGAACCGGCGCCGTGCGCCATCGCCGCGCCCTATGTGCAGATGGGCAGCTGGATCGGCGGCGACCGCGACGGCAATCCCAACGTCAACGCCGCCACCGCGCGCCACGCGCTGGCGCGCCAGGCCACCACCATCCTCGATTTCTACCTGGACGAGGCGCACACGCTGGGCGCCGAGCTGTCGGTGTCGACGCTGATGGTCAAATGCACGCCGGCGCTGCAGCTGCTGGCCGACTCCTCCACCGACACTTCCGAACACCGCAGCGACGAGCCGTACCGGCGCGCGCTGATCGGCATCTACGCGCGCCTGGCCAGCACCGCCCGCGCGCTGGGCGCGGCCAATATCCTGCGCAAGGAAGTGGGCCACGCCGAGCCGTACGAGCACGCCGCCGCCTTCGCCGCCGACCTGCAGATCCTGATCGATTCGCTGAACGCCAACCACGGCGCCATGCTGGTGCATCCGCGCCTGTCCACACTCAAGCGCGCGGCCGATATCTTCGGCTTCCACCTGGCCTCGCTGGACATGCGCCAGAGTTCGGACGTGCACGAGCGCGTGCTGGCCGAGCTGTTCGCCAAGGCCGGCGCGGCGCCGGACTATGCGGCCATGGACGAAGAGGCCAAGGTGGCACTGCTGCTGGCCGAACTGGCCCAGCCACGGCTGCTGTATTCGCCCTACATCGCGTACTCGGCCGAAACCGGCTCCGAACTGGCCGTGCTGGGCGCGGCGCGCGAGATCCGCCAGCGCTATGGCGCGCGCGCCATCCGCAACTACATCATTTCGCACACGGAAACCGTGTCCGACCTGCTGGAAGTGCTGGTGCTGCAGCAGGAAACCGGCCTGCTGCGCACGGTGGACGGCAACGGCACGGCCGACCTGATGGTGGTGCCGCTGTTTGAAACCATTCCCGACCTGCAGCGCGCGGCCGGCATCATGGAACGCCTGATGGCGCTGCCGATGGTGCGCCAGCTGATCGACGCGCAAGGCGGGCTGCAGGAAGTCATGCTGGGCTATTCCGATTCCAACAAGGATGGCGGCTTCCTCACCTCGAACTGGGAACTGTACAAGGCCGAGCTGGGCCTGGTGGACGTGTTCGCCAGGGCCGGCGTCAAGCTGCGCCTGTTCCACGGCCGGGGCGGCACCGTCGGCCGGGGCGGCGGCCCCAGCTACGAGGCCATCCTGGCGCAACCCAAGGGCACCGTGAACGGCCAGATCCGCCTGACCGAGCAAGGCGAAATCATCGCCTCCAAATTCTCCAACGCGGACATCGGACGGCGCAACCTGGAGCTGCTGGTGGCCGCCACGCTGGAGGCCAGCCTGATGCCGCCGGCGGCGGACGACGCCCAGCGCAAGCAACTGGCCGGCTTCGAGGCGGTGATGGCGGAGATCTCCGGGCGCGCCTACCAGGCTTACCGCAACCTGGTGTACGAGACGCCCGGCTTTACCGACTACTTCTTCTCAGCCACGCCGATTGCCGAGATCGCCGAGCTGAACCTCGGTTCGCGGCCCGCCTCGCGCAAATCCACCCGCCGCATCGAGGACCTGCGCGCCATTCCCTGGGGCTTTTCCTGGGGCCAGTGCCGTTTGCTGCTGCCCGGCTGGTACGGCTTCGGCAGCGCCATCGGCTCGTGGATCGCGGATGGCGACCAAGCCGAACGGGTGCAGCAGCTGCGCGCCATGTTCCAGCACTGGCCTTTCTTCGCCACGCTGCTGTCGAACATGGACATGGTGCTGGCCAAGACCGACCTGGCGATCGCCTCGCGCTATTCGCTGCTGGTGCAGGACGCCGAGCTGCGCGAGCGCATCTTCAAGCGCATCACCGGCGAACACGCGGCCACGCTGGCCTGCCTCGAACGCATCACCGGCGCCGGCGAACGGCTGGCCGGCAATCCGCTGCTGGCGCGCTCGATCCAGAACCGCTTCGCCTACCTGGATCCGCTGAACCACTTGCAAGTGGAGCTGATCAAGCGCCACCGCTCGGTGGCGCACGAACCGGGCAAGGTGGACGAGCGCGTGCACCGCGGCATCCACCTGTCGATCAACGGCGTGGCGGCCGGCTTGCGCAACACCGGCTGACCCGGCCTGCTCCGGCTCCGCCATGAAAAAAGCGCCGCCCACTGGGCGGCGCTTTTAATTGCGCTTGCGGTCGGCGGCCGGATTAGCGGGTCACTTGCACGGTGGCGGTGGAAGTATTGCCGGCGGCGTCGGTGGCGCGGGTCTGCACGGTGTGGGTGCCAACCGCTTCCTTCTTGGTGTTCCAGCTGTACGACAGGCTGCTGCCGGAACCGGAAGCTTTCAGGCTGCCGTCGATGTACAGGCTCAGGCGGATGCCGGCGGCGCCGCTGTTGTCGGAGGCGTTCACGGTGACGTTGACGTTGCCGTTGACGCGGCCGGCAACCGGGTTGGTCAGCACCACCACCGGTGCGACGGTGTCCGGAGCAGCCGGCGGCAGGGCGTTGGCGACGTTGACGGCCACGGCGCTCGAGTTGCCGCGGTTGCCGGCGGCGTCATACGCCACGGCCACCAGGTTGTTCATGCCGTTGGCCACGCCGGTGCTGTCCCAGCTGAACACGTACGGAGCGGCATCGGCCGAGGCCACCACGGCGCCGTTCACTTGCAGGTCCACGCGGGCCACGCCGGTGTTGTCGCTGGCGTTGACGCTGACGGTGGCAGCGCCGCTGACGGTGCTGCTGCCCAGCGGGGCGGCGATGGCCACGCTCGGGGCCTGGGTATCCGGTGCCGTCGGCGCGGCCAGCGCGGCCGTCATGGCGGCGGCGGCGTTGACGCGGCCGTAGCCGTACAGGTTGTCGCGGCCGGCGGCGCCCAGGTCCTTGGCGGTGTTGAACAGAATGGTTTCAACCTGGGCTGGGCTCAGGTCCGGACGGGCCGACATCAGCAGGGCAGCGGCGGCAGCGGCCACCGGGGCGGCGAAGGATGTGCCGTTCCAGGTCTGGTACAGGCCGCCCTTGCTGGTGGTCCAGATGCCCGAGCCGGGCGCGGCCAGGCTGACGAAGTTGCCATAGCTGGACCAGCTAGCCTTGGTGTCGCTGCCGTCGGTGGCCGACACCACGATCATGGTGCTGGTCGGGGCCAGGCCTTCGTCCTTGCCGTTGTTGCCGGCCGAGACGAACACCAGGCCGCCCTTGCTGCGCATGTATTGCGCTGCGCTCTGGACGGCGGCGCTGCCGGCCACGCCGCCGTAGCTGACGTTGGCGATGCGGGCGCCGTGATCGGCGGCATAGGTCAGGCCGCTGGCCACGGTGCTGTAATAGGCGTAGCAGCCGTAGGTCGGATCCAGGTAGGCGATACGCACCGGCATGATGCGGGCCTGGCCGGCTACGCCAGCCACGCCGACGCCATTGTCGCTGCGGGCCGCGGCCGAACCGGCCACTGCGGTGCCGTGACCGCAGACGTCCGACGTATCGGTGTTGTTGCCGTACACGTTGTAGCCGGCAACCAGGTTGGCTTGCAGGTCGGGGTGGGCGCCGTCCACGCCGGAGTCCAGGATGGCGATGGTGACGCCGGCGCCCTTGGCGCTGTCCCAGGCGGCGGCGGCGCCGATATTGTTGAGGTGCCATTCGCCGCCGGCGTACGGGTCGTTGACCACGTAGCTGCTCTTCACGCGGCGGTCCAGTTCGACGAACTTGAACTCGGGACGGTTTTTCAGCTGGGCCACGACGGCCTTCTCGGAAGCGTTGGCCGGCAGTTCGACGATATGGGTGCTGCCCTGGCCGATCTTGCGGGCCTTGCCGCCGTGGGCCTTGAGCAGTTTGTCGAACTCGCCGGCGGTGAGGCCGGCGCGCGGCTCAACCAGGATGCGGCCACGGGCATAGTCGCCGTCGCTATCGCTTGCCGCACGAACTTGCGGCGCCACGGCGGCGGCCATGCCGGCAAAAGCCAGGATCAGGGCACGTGGCTGGAACACTGCGGAGATGGCGGTAATCGATTTCATGGCTGGTTTCCTGTAATTGAATTTTTTCAAAGACAGGACTGCGCAACCATGCGGAGACACGGCCTGGCGACCCGGAGGGCGCAAGGGGACGGCGTACTACTCCACATTGCCTGGCAGTCCTGCCGTCATGGGGTATGAACCCTTTAGACCGATGACTTTGCGTCCCCCGCTTTCGCGGGGTTTGCCTTTTTCAGACTTCGAGACGAATAATAAGCCAAAAGTTTATGTGCGGCAATTGAATATCCGCACGGGAACTTTCGGATTGATAGGCTACGTTAATTAAGATGTGATAATAATTGCCATTGTAATTTCCTTGAATAAACAGGTGTAATGATTTTAGAAATCTTTAAATTCAAAATTTAAATAGTGATGAATTACTACTTGCTTACCTGGACCGTGGCCGACGAAGTATTTCCAGCAGCATCGCGCGCCACGCTTTGCACAGTATGGTAACCGCCAGCAATCTTCCGCGTATTCCAGTTATAAGACAGGCTGGCGCCCTTGCCGCTGGCCTTCAGCACGCCATCAATATACAAGGCAAGGCTGATACCGGCCGCCCCGGCATTATCCGAAGCATTCACCGCCACATTCACATTACCGCTGACATTGCCGGCCGTGGGATTAACGATGGCAACCACCGGCCGGGTGGTATCGGCGGGAACCAGTGCCGTGGTGTTGGCAACATTCACCTGCACCGTACCGGACGTGCCGGCATTCCCCGCCGCGTCATAGGCGACCGCCACCAGGCTGGCAATGCCGTTGACCGCGCCGGTGCTGTTCCAGCTGAAGGCGTACGGTGCGGTGCTATCGCTGGCCACCACGGTGCCGTTCACCTTCAGGTCGACCCTGGCCACGCCCACATTGTCGCTGGCGTTGACGCTGACGGCGACCGTCCCGCTGACGCTGGCGCCGCCCAGCGGGGCGGCGATGCCGGCTGCCGGAGCCTGGGTGTCGGCAGCCTGCACGCTGCCCACCGCGGCCTGCACGGCGGCGGCGGCGTTCACGCGGCCATAGCCGAAGACGGCGTCGCGGCCGGCGGCGCCCAGATCGACCGCCGTGCTTTGGAGCAGACTCTGCACTTTAGCGCCGTCCAGCGCCGGGTTGGCCGCCATCATCAGCGCGGCGACGGAAGCGGCAACCGGACTGGCGAAGGAGGTGCCGTTCCAGGCCTGGTAGCCGCCGCCCTTGTTGGTGGTCCAGATGCCGGCGCCCGGCGCGGACAGCGTCACGAAGCTGCCGTAGCTGGACCACGAAGGGCGGACATCGCTGCCGTCGGTGGCCGACACGACGATCATGGTGCTGGTGGGCGGCGTGCTTTCGCTGATGCCGTTGTTGCCTGCGGACACAAACACCAGCCCGCCCTTGCTCTTCATATACTGCGCCGCGCTCTGCACGGCGGCACTGCCGGACACGCCGCCATAGCTGACGTTGGCGATCCGCGCGCCGTGGTCGGCGGCATAGGTCAGGCCGCTGGCGACCGTGCTGTAGTAGGCGTAGCAGCCGTATGACGGGTCCAGATAGGCGACCCGCACCGGCATGATGCGCGCCTGCCCCGCCACCCCTGCCACGCCGGCGGCGTTGCCGGTGCGGGCAGCGGCAGCGCCCGCCACGGCGGTGCCGTGCCCGCATACGTCCGAAATATCGCTGTTGCCGCCATAGATATTCGTGCCAGGCACCAGATTGGGCTGCAGGTCGGGATGGCTGGCGTCCACGCCGGAATCGAGGATGGCGATGACGACGCCGGCGCCCTGGGTCTTATCCCATGCGGTGGCGGCCCCGATCTTGCCGAGATGCCATTCGCTGCCCGCATACGGATCGTTGGCCGCGTAAGTGCTTTTCACGCGCCGGTCCAGTTCAACGAATTTGAGCTCGGGGCGGTGCTTGAGCTGGGCCAGCACCGCCTTGGCCGATGCCGTCGGCGGCAATTCCACCACATGCAGCGCGCTTTGGCCCAGCTTGCGGTGCTTGCCGCCATGACCTTTGAGCAGCAGTTGCAGAGCCTGCTCGCTCAAGCCGGCCACCGGTTCGATCAGCAGGCGTCCCGGCGCGTAATCGTCATCCTGCCCCTGGGCATGTGCAGACAGTGGGAGAAGCGCGGCAACTGCCAGCGCGGAAGTAATATTAATTAATTTGAATGAATAACTGAATTGCATCTGTTAGGCCTGTCATCTGAACTGTCAACAGGACTGTCCCACGCCGCGACGCTAAACAGCCCTCTCCTCTTGGGCTTGTCGCCGCACAAGTTGAATCTAAATCAACGTCACTTTCAACTTGGAAGCCGCATGGTAGATGAGTTTTCCTATAGGCACAATTGAATACCTTTGAAAATCCGCTCTATTCGATAGCGGGAATAAATCACGATAAATCTACATGGAAATTAATAATAACTTCCGGGAATAACAATTACCTCATATCACTAAATATTCCAAAAAAGTTGAATAAATGACTGTCGGTGGCTTTTACACAAATTGCGGAATCAGCGAGGATGATTTTTGGTATTTCATATCAATTCAATAGCTTACACTTCCTGGCACAATTGATGCATAGGACAAATACAGCTGGTGGCGTATTACAATCAAAGGGGGATTCCATGAAAAAGTACTTATTACCACTTGCGCTGGCGATGGCAGCGTCGCTGAATGCCAGCGCCGCGCCGATTCTGTTCCAGGGTAGCGGCGTGACGAGCGGAGGTGTGGCCGTCAGTGCCAGCGCAAGCTTCGACCTGGTCGGCAACAACCTGACCATCGTGCTGACGAATACGTCCGGCGCCAACGCACTGGCCGACGTCCCGGGCAGCACTCTTTCCGGGCTGTTCTGGAATTTCACCGGCGCGCCGGTCTTGACCACGGTCTCTGCCATGCTGACGGCAGGCTCCTCTATACTGGGCACTTGCTCGGAAGTGAACTGCGCCGGGGTAACCGATGTGAGCGGGGAATTCGGCTACAAGGCAGGCTCCGGGCCCAGCGGACAGAATCAGGGGATCGCCAGTTCGGGTTACATCTCCAACCCGGGTGGCAATATCGGCAACTTCAATAACGGCGCGGCAGGCACCAATCTGGACGACCCCGCCTCGCTGGACGGCATCAATTTCGGCATCATTTCCAGCCTCGCCGACTTCAATCCCAACGGCGGCCTGGAAGACGTGCCGGTCATTTCCAACTCGGTGACCTTCATGCTGACCGGCGTTGCCGGGCTGACGAACGCGGATATCACTGGCGTGCGCTTCCAGTACGGGACCAACTTTAACGAGCTCAGCATACCCGGGGACGGCGGCGGCGGCGGCAATGGTGGCGGTGGCGGCGGCAACTCCGTGCCGGAACCAGGCAGCCTGGCGCTGCTGGGCATAGGACTGCTGGGATTGGCAGCCAGCGCGCGGCGCCGCTGGCGCTGAATGGCCGGGCCGCTTGCCGGCCCAGGCCGCATCAAAAGGTGGGAATGGGGTTGGCTCCGCTGGCCAGCTTGTAAGCCTTGCCGTCGTATACGTAGCGCGCACTGCCGCCGATGCGCTTGGTGGTGCGCACCACGTTGTCCTCGTCGGCGTCCGCGTCAGCGGCCGCCAGGCTGGC
This sequence comes from Massilia sp. Root351, assembly GCF_001425045.1. Taxonomy (GTDB): domain Bacteria; phylum Pseudomonadota; class Gammaproteobacteria; order Burkholderiales; family Burkholderiaceae_D; genus Rugamonas. Next base: position 386,503 of record NZ_LMDJ01000012.1, read on the forward strand.
CGGGGTGGCCACGCGCTGCTCGCCGTCGAAGTCCATCGCCAGCGCTCCGTAGCGGGCGCCAGCGGCTGGCTGCAATATCCTCCACCTGGCCCGCACATCCCAGCATTCGGCCACGCGGCCGCCGCAAGCGCCTTCGGTGTCGGCCAGCACTTGCGCCTCCTCGCCCATCAAGTCGCGCGGTTGCGGGTCGCTGACATCGATCAGCGCCAGGAACAGCGACGTGTAGCCCTGCCATGTGCCCCCGTGCTCGGCCGCCAGGCCGACCTTGCCCGGCGCCAGCGCAACCCAGCTCAGCGTACCGACATTGCCGAACGAGCCCAGTGCTGCGACATTCTCGTGGCGCCGCAGCACGCGCCAGGCACCCTGCTCCTGCTTCAGCAAGAAAAAGCTGAGCAGGCCCGGGGTGGCGTGCGCGGTCTGCGCCTCGCCGGCTTCGTTGCAAGCCTCGCCGTTAAACACCAGCACGGTTTCACCGCCCGGCAGCACGGTGGAGGCGACACGCGACAGCAGGTACAGCCCTTGCGAACCAGGCTGGTCGGGATCATTCAGCGTGGCCACCACGCCACCGTCCTTGGCCGTGGCATAGTCGCCGAACAAGGCCTTGAGTAGCGGCGTGGCGTCCACCCCAGCCATCGCCAGGTCTGGCGACACCCGGACGGCGGGCCCGGATGCGGCAGGCGCAGCTACCGTAGCCGCCGCCGTAGCGGTCGCGGCAACGGCAGCGGGTGCCTCCTGCCGCGCGCAGCCGGCCAGCGCACCCGCCGACAGCACGGCGCCCAGGATCAGTTTATTCAGCATGTCTTTTTCCAGCAAAAAAGACAATGATACTATTGATAACAATTCCATAGGGCACGATTGCCAGCGGCGTTCGCCGCGCTTGCCGGATACCGCTAGTGCCCGCCGCCCGCGCCCTCGGCCCGCACGGCCTTTACCTGCGCCTCCGTCACTTTGGCGGCGCCGCCCCAGCTGGCGCGCATGTAATTGGACAGGTCCGCCACTTCCTTGTCGGACAGCTTGCCGGCAAAGCCTGGCATCTCCTGCATGCTCTCCTTCTCGCCAAAATGCTGGGCCCGGATGCCGTCCAGCGTGACCGCGATCAGGTTGTGCGCGTCGGCGCTGCGCACCGAACTGTTGCCTTTCATCGCCACCGCCGCGTGCGGCTTGCCGCCGCCGTCCAGGCCGTGGCAACCGGCGCACACCGCGAGGTAGGTGCGGCGCCCGGCATCGATGTCGGCGCCAGCCGGGTTCGCCACTTTCAGCGGCTGCGGCGCCAGCGGCTTGTCGCCCATCAGATAGGTCGTCATGGCCTTGAGATCGGCCGGCAGCATGTACTGCGTGCTCAGGTGCACCACCTCAAACATTTCGCCGGTGGCCGAACCTTGCGGCGCCACGCCCGTGGTGAGCAGGGAGGCCAGGTCCGCTTCGGTCCAGCCCATGGCCGACAGGCCGGCCGGCGTGATGTCGGGCGCGCCGATGCGGGCCATGCGGTTGCCGGTCAACGTGCGCGACAGGTCCATCTGCCCCAGCGCACCGCGCGGCGTATGGCATTCCGCGCAGTGGCCCAGCGTGTTAGACAGGTAGCGACCACGCTGCCATTCGGCCGACTTGCCCACCGACGCGTCGGTCAGCTGGTCTTCCAGGAACAGCATGTTCCAGAAGCGCACGCCGAAACGCAGGTTATAGGGGAACTTCAGCTCCGGTTCCCTGTTCGCCACCCGGGCCGGCTTCACCTGCATGAAGTAGGCATACATGGCGTCGCTGTCGGCGCGTGTCAGCGATCGGTAGGAGGTGTAGGGCATGGCCGGATACAGGTGCTTGTCGGGCGTGACGCCGTCGCGCAGTGCGGCGTAGAACTCGTCCGCGCTCCAGCTGCCGATGCCGTGCTCCTTGTCCGGCGTGATGTTGGTGCCGTAGAAAGTGCCGAATGGCGACTTCAGCTCCACCCCGCCTGCCCACGGCGCGCCAGCCGCCGCGGTGTGGCAGGCCGCGCAGTCGGCCAGCTTGGCCAGGTAGCGGCCGCGTTCCACCATGTCCTTGTTGTTGGCCGTGGGCGGCGTCGCGCCGCTGCCACCGCTGCCGCAGCCAGCCAGCGATGCCAGCGCAGCGGCCGCAGCAACAGCGGCGGCCGCCCTGGCCGCGCCCGCCCAGGCGCGCGGGAAGAAGGCGCGCATCATGCCCCCTCCTTTACCAGGCCCGGCGTGCCGAGCACCACGTCCTTTACCGCCTCGAAGTAGCGCACATAGCCGGTGCAGCGGCAGATATGGTTTTCCAGCGCGCTGCTGATGGTGCGTTCGACATCGGCCCTGGCTACCGGTTCGCGCTTGAGGCGCTCCAGCAGCACGGTGGCGGCGTTGACGAAACCGGGGGTACAGTAGCCGCACTGGAAGCTGAAGTGCTCCAGGAACTTCTGCTGGATGGCCGACATGCCAGCCAGCTCGCCCTTCTCGTTCTTCTGCCCGATGCCTTCCACCGTGCGCACCTTCTTGCCTTCGAAGTAATGCGCGCCGGTGATGCAGGAGCGTACTTCCTCGCTGCTGCCATCCGGCTTGTCCAGGATCACCACGCAGGCGTGGCACACGCCCTGCCCGCAGCCCAGGCGCGAGCCGGTCAGGTTCAGGTATTCATGCAGGAAATCGACCATCATGATGCCTTCGGGCACCGGCACCGGGCCGACGGTCTTGCCGTTCAAATGCAGGGTAATGGGTTTGGTGACGATGCTCATGCCAGCACCTCCTTGATACGTTGCGGGGTTACCGGCAGTTTGGTGAATCGGTGGCCGATGGCGTGCGCGATGCCGTTGACGATGGCGCCCACCACGGGAATCATCACCACCTCGGCGATGCCCTTGGGCGTATCGGTCTCCGACACGGGCGGCAGCACTTCGGCGGTTTGCGTCCACACCGCCACGTCCGAGGCGCGCGGCAGGTGGTAGCGGTTAAAGTTCCAGGTGCCGTTGCCGGGGCCGTCCTCGTACAGCGGCAGGTATTCGTGCAGCGCGTGGCCGATGCCCATGGCCAGCCCACCCTGCAGCTGGCCGGACACCAGCTGCGGCGACAGCATATTGCCGCACTCCATGATGGAGTGATGGCCCAGCAGCTCCACCTTGCCGCTGCCCTCGTGCACCGCCAGCTCCACCAGCGTGCCCACGCAGCTGTAGTAAGTGACCATGGCGCCGTTGCGCTGGGTGGCCGGCATGTAGACCTTCCTGCGGTCCAGCACGCGGTAGCCACCCGGCGTGCCAGCCTTGTCGGTTTTGCCATCCTTGCCGCTGCCGTAGCGCAGCGACAGGCCATCCACCGGCAGGCGCACCGTGGCGGCGCCGCTTCCGGGTATCTCCCAGTCCGCCTCGCTCCACTGCCAGCGGTTGAACACGTGTACCGCCGCCCCCGTCACCAGGCCCAGTTCGTGCGCCTGCTTGACGATGGCCTCGAACGGCAGCGCTTCCAGCCCGCCGGCCGACAGCTTGCCGTCCACCCAGCGCGCATCCTCCACCCGCACCACCAGCGACGCTGCTTGGCCGCCCGCCACGCCCTGGCTCCAGATCGCCATGGCGGCCGGCCACAGGCCGTGCATGAACACCACCCGCGCCGCTTCGCGCGTGCTGTGGGTGTAGTAGTAGGCCGAGTTGGTGGCACTGGCCGGCGAGCAGTAGGTGGGCGACCAGCGCGGATTGGCCGCCAGCTTGTCCTGCTCGGCCTGGCTCATGAGGTAGGGGTCGCCCGTGGCCACCATGGGCAGGTCGGCCCAGTCCGTCACTGCGGTGAGGATCTCGTCGGCCGGGCGGCACAGCCACTTGGCGCACGCCACCGCCTGCGAGGTGGACATGCCGGTGCCGATCTCGGTACCGCTGTGCCACAGGCGGATCTTGCCATCCGCCTCGATCTCCACCCGCGCCAGCGAGCTTTCCGCGCCGGTGCCGAAGTCCTTCTGCGTGCAGGCAAAGCCCACGCCGTAGCGCTTGCCCGGATGGGCCGCGTCGTATTCGGCCTTGCGCTTGGCGCGGCCGGTCCACATGGGATGGACCTGCGCCTTGCGCAGCACCTCGTCCACGCGGATGGCGCCGGCCGGAATGGCGCCCTGCGAATTTTTCATGCCCGAACGCAGCGCGTTGCGCAGGCGGAATTCGATCGGGTCCAGCTTCAGCTGTTCGGCGAACTCGTCCACCATCATCTCGGTGGCCGCCATGCTCTGCAAGGTGCCATAGCCGCGCGCCGAACCGGCGTCCACCGCGCGCGTGGCCAGCGCCACCGCCGCGAAGTCGTTCTTCGGGAAGTAATAGATCGATTGCGCCGCCGTGGCCGCCACCATCACCACCGACGGCGAGAAATTGGCGCGGCCGCCGCCGTTGCCTTCGAAGGTGCCGGCGAAGGACTGCATCATGCCGGTCTGGCGGTCCACCGCCATGCGGTACTTCATGTCGAAGGCGTGGCGCTTGATCGAGGTCTGGAACTGCTCGTAGCGGTCGTTGGCCAGCCGCACCGGCTTGCCGTTGCCGTACAGCGCGCACACCAGCCCGTAGAACGGGAAGTTGTAATGGTCCTTCGAGCCGTAGCCCACCGTATAGCACGGGTGGACGAACAGCGCCTTGAGCGGGAAGCTCGCCTTCTTCATCATCTCCAGCGTGCTGTCGATGACTTCCTGCGGCCCCTGGCTGGCCACCACCATGTGCAGCTCCTGTCTGGCAGCGTCGTACCAGCAATTGGCGTTGTCCGGCTCCAGCGCGGCGGTGTCCACCGACTGGGTCTGGTAGTCGCGCTCCAGCACCAGCCAGTCGGCCGGCGGGCTGTCCAGCTCGGCCTTGATCTGGTTGGCGTAAAACATGCCCTGCTCGCCCAGCTTGCCGTGCTCGATGCCGTCCGGCCATACCGGCTGCTGCTTGCGCATCATGCTGGGGAACACCGGCGCCTGGCCCAGGCTGGAGAATTTGTCGTCGTCGTGCGAGGTGGCGCCGCCCACGCGCACGAAGCGGAACGTGGCCCAGGGGTCGCGCACCATCGGCGCCACCGGCTCGCCGTAGCGCAGCACGGACTCCTGGAACTGCAGCTTGTCCTTGGCGAAGCGGTAGCGCGCGAAATCGTCGTAGATCAGGATGGCCGCCGCGTGGCCCAGGTAGGCCGCCTGCTGGCCCTCGGGCAGCAGCATGTCGGCGCCGTAGAAGGCCGGGAACGCCACCCCGTCGCGCGCCAGGTCGGCCGCCGTGACCACGCGGTCCGGCTTCAGTTCCTCGCCCAGCAGCGACAGGTCGATGCCGGCATACAGGCGGTCGGTGCGGGTGGCGCGCAGGATGAAAGCGTGCGCTTGCTGCTGCGGCCAGTGCGGCATGTCCTGCGCGCGGATGTCGCGCGCGAACACTTTGGCGCCGGTGACCTTGGCTTTGCCGTCGATGCGGACCTTGGCCTGGCCGTTTTTCGGATCCCAGGCGACGGGCGTGAGGATCTTGTCCTCGAACAGGGCGGCAAAGGCTTTGCCCCCCAGCGGCGCGAGATACACCGCGACGCCCGCAACCATTCCCGCCTTCAGGAACTTGCGGCGCGAAAGTGCGACCTTCATGTTGAATACTCCCAATATTGGATGACGAGTTTCCGGGCCGAAGTCGGGACGCGGTTTGCGGGTCCGGCTTCATCGTCCCGCCAACGTTTACGGTTGTCAAGAAACTCCGGCGCGCAGTGTCGCATCTTCAGCCTGCCTTCAACAGGGTATCGGACTGCTAGTCAATAATGATTTCCGTGCGCCAAATTGATGCCGAACTGTGCTATACAGTAGCGATGCCAAAAACATAATATTGGGTACAATCGAAGATGTTTCCACCAAACACAACCTGGCTGGCGCTGCTGCTGGCCGCCGCCCTTGCCATGCTGGCCGTCCTCGCCGCGCTGGCGCTTTGGCGCCGGGCCGCCCTGGCTGCGCTCGCCGCCGAAGCCGCCGAAGCCGAACTGGCGGGCCTGCGCCAGCGCCTGGCCGCCAGTGAAAGCGGCGCCGCCTTGCTGGCGCGCGGCGAGCGGCAGTGGCGCGACATCCTGGACCGGCTGCCGCTGGCGCTGTTCCTGAAAGATGCCGACTCCCGTTTTGTCATGATGAACGCGGCCTGTGAACAGGCTTTCGGCCAGCCCTACAGCGCCCTGGCCGGCACCCACGGCGGCGAGCACTACCCGCCCGAGCAGCAAGCCGGCTTCCTGGCCGCCGACCGCGCCGCGTTCGCCTCGCACAGCCTGTGGACCGACGAGGAATGGGTGTGGCACGCCGGCCTGCGCCAGGACCGCCGCCTGCTGACCTACAAGCAGCCGCTGTACGACGAAGATGGCCAGCCGGCGCTGCTGATCGGCATGTGCCTCGACGTGACGGAGCGCCGCGCCGCAGAGGAAGCACTGCAGTCGACCTTGCGCCAGCTGCGCGAGCTGAGCGACCTGCAGGAAGCCGCACGCGAGCGCGAACGCCGCCGCCAGGCGCAAAGCCTGCACGACGACCTGGGCCAGAGCCTGATGGCGCTCAAGCTGGACGCGGTCCTGCTCGGCACGGCCTCGCAGGCGCGCCATCCACGCCTGCACGGCCACAGCGTGCGCGTGCTGGGCACGCTCGACAGCGCCATCGGCGCGGTGCGCGCGCTGATCAACGATCTGCACCCGAGCACACTGGAACTGGGCTTGCCGGCCGCCACCGACTGGCTGCTCAAGCAGCAGGAACGGCGCAGCGGCATGCACTGCCAGTTGCACATGATCAACGACAGCGCCAGCGCCGCGCTGACGGCGCCGCAGACCTGGGCCATCTTCCGCATGATCCAGGAAGCGATGTTCGCCATCGAAAGCTATGCCAGGGCGACCCGGGTCGACGTGTCGCTGGACCTGCGCCCCGGCGCCCTGCTGATCATCATCAGCGACAACGGCCTGGGCCCGCAGACGGGCGGCAGCCGTGGCGCCACGCTGGCCATGCTGGCGCTGCGCGAGCGCGTGTCGGCCTACGGCGGCGAACTGAGCGAAGACAGTGCGCCGGGACGCGGCACCACCCTCACCATCATGTTGTCCGACCATGAAAAACGGGAGGCCGCAGCCTCCCGTCTTGACACTTCCGCCGACGCCCGCCACTGAGCGGCGCCGCCGCGCTTAGTGCGTGGTCAGGAAGGTCTTCAGCTTGTCCGAGCGCGACGGCTGGCGCAGCTTGCTCATGGCCTTCGCTTCGATCTGGCGGATGCGCTCGCGCGTCACATCGAACTGCTTGCCCACTTCTTCCAGCGTGTGGTCGTTCGACATTTCCACGCCGTAGCGCATGCGCAGCACCTTCGCTTCGCGCGGGGTCAGCGAGTCCAGCACTTCCTTGATCACATTGCGCATCGAGGCGTGCAGCGCGGCGTCCAGCGGCGCCAGCGTGGTGTTGTCCTCGATGAAGTCGCCCAGCTGCGAATCGCCGTCCTCGCCCATCGGGGTTTCCATCGAAATCGGCTCCTTGGCGATCTTCATGATCTCGCGGACTTTGTTCTCCGGCATTTCCATCTTGACCGCCAGCGTCGCCAGGTCCGGCTCGCTGCCGGTTTCCTGCATGATCTGGCGCGAAATACGGTTCATCTTGTTGATGGTCTCGATCATGTGCACCGGCACGCGGATGGTGCGCGCCATGTCGGCGATGGAACGCGTGATGGCCTGGCGGATCCACCAGGTGGCGTAGGTCGAGAACTTGTAGCCGCGGCGGTATTCGAACTTGTCCACCGCCTTCAGCAGGCCGATATTGCCCTCCTGGATCAGGTCCAGGAACTGCAGGCCGCGGTTGATGTACTTCTTGGCGATCGAAATCACCAGGCGCAAGTTGGCCACCGTCATTTCGCGCTTGGCGGTACGGGCGCGCTTCTCGCCGGCCGCCATCTGCTTGTTGATCTTGCGCAGGTCGGCCAGCGGCAGCGCCACGCGCGCCTGCAGGTCGATCATCTTCGACTGCAGCTCTTTCACGGCCGGCACGTTGCGGCCCAGCACGGTGCTGTACGGGTAGCCGGCATCGACTTCGCCGTCCACCCAGTCCAGGTCCGTCTCGTTGCCCGGGAAGACCTTGATGAAGTGGGCGCGCGGCATGCCGCAGCGGTTCACGCACAGCTCCAGCACGGCGCGCTCGATGGAACGCACCTGCTCCATCTGGCCGCGCAGGGTGTCGCACAGCTTTTCCACCACCTTGGCGGTAAAGCGGATGCCCAGCAGCTCGGCGGAAATGATTTCCTGCGCCTTGTTGTAGGCCGGCGAACCGTAACCGCCGGCGGCCTTGCGCATCTTCTCGAACTGCACTTCGATCACTTCGAACTTTTCCAGCGCGCCCTTCTTCAGCTGCACCAGCTGCTCGGTCGAGAAGCCGGCCGCGCCGCCGTTGGCGTCGCCGTCTTCCTCTTCGACTTCTTCTTCCTCTTCTTCGTCCTCGTCCGAGGCGTGCGCATTGGCAGCGGCGGCCGGCGCCGGCGCCGGGGCGTTGCTGGCTTCGTTCAGATCGACGAAACCGTCCACCACTTCATCGACCTTGGCTTCGTCGTTCTCGATCTTCTTGGCCAGCGCGATGATTTCCGCGATGGTGGTCGGGCAGGCCGAGATGGCCTGGATCATGTCCTTCAGGCCGCCCTCGATGCGCTTGGCGATCTCGATTTCGCCTTCGCGCGTCAGCAGCGCCACGGCGCCCATTTCACGCATATACATGCGCACCGGGTCGGTGGTGCGGCCGAAGTCGGAGTCCACGGTCGACAGCGCGGTGGCCGCGGCGGCCTCGACTTCGTCGTCGCTGGTGACGGCGGCCACGTTGTCGGTCAGCAGCAGGCTTTCCGCGTCGGGCGCGCGCTCGTAGACCGCGATGCCCATGTCGTTGAAGGTGGCGATGATGCCTTCGATCGCTTCCGGATCGATGATGTTTTCCGGCAGCTGGTCGTTGATCTCGGCGTAGGTCAGGAAGCCGCGATCCTTGCCCATGTTGATCAGGTTCTTGATCTGCAGGCGGCGGCGTTCCAGGTCCTCGGCGGTCACGCCTTCGGTGCTCAGCGCGTCCAGGCCCTTGGCCTTGCGCTCGCGCGCTTTCGACACGGCCTTCAGTTCAGCGCGCTCGACGGCGTTCAGCGCCGCCACTTCATCGTTCTCCGGCGTGAATTCGCTCGGCTTGCGGCCACGGCGGCCCGGCACTTTGACGCCCGGCAGCAGGTAGCCGGAAGTATCGATGGTGGCCAGCGTGGCGGCATCGGTCACCTGGCTCACGGCCGGCGCCGCGCCCGGCGCGACCATCACCACCGGGGCCGGCTCGGCCTTGGCCCTGGCGGCGCGGGTCTTCACCACCACCACCGGCTTGGGACCGGCCGGGGCCGCCAGCGACACGGCGGCCGAGGCGGCGCCAGCCTTGCGCGCCACCTTGACGGTGGCCTTCTTCTCTTCGGCGGCGACTTCGGCCACGGCGTCCATGTCCGCGGACGTCAGTTCGGCCAGCTCGGCCACGTCGGCGGCGGCGTTATCGGCGCCGGCCACGGCGGCCAGACGCGAGCGCGTCTTTTTTACAACGGTAACTTTGCCGGCAGCCTCTTGCGCATTGTCGATGACATAAGATAAAGTGGTCTTAGGTACCGCCAGTTCCGCCGTCTTGGCGCGGGGAGCTTTGGTGGACAGCGTGAGGGTTTTCGGCGTTTTCGTCATTACAAATATCTCTCAATGGCAGACCCGGGGGCCGGCGGCGCGTAGTGAAAACAATGCCACCCGGGCCGGCAAGGGTCCGATGGCGCGTAGGGGTGCTGGAATGAAAAAAGCCCGTTCGGACGGGCTGGCAACTACGTACAGTGCAGAGCGGGAAAAGGCAGAGCAACTCCTGTTTCAACCTGACGGGCACGGTGCTTCATTTGGTGCGTCGGCAATTATAGCGCGTTTCAGGCTGGCGCGCACGCGCAAAGATGTGGTTAAAATAACATTTTGGCGGATTTGGCAATGCACTCCCCTGCCCAGCGTGATATGCTGGCGGCTCTTTGCTTAACCTGTGATGTCGATGAACACTAGCCTTACCCCTGAGCCAGCGGCTGAAGTTACCACCCCGGTCGTTGCCAACCCGGCCGCTGTCAAGCCGGTTGTTGCCGCGCCGGACGGCGCCGCGCCAGCGCTGACCGCCCGCACCCTGCTGAAACAGCTGCAACAGCAGTTTCCTCCTTTCCGCGATTGCCTGCCCCTGTCGATCGGCATCGACAAGCAGATCCTGGCGCAAGTGCCGGGCATCGACAAAAAGCTGATGCGCACCGCGCTGGGCATCCATACCGGCTCGCAGCGCTATCTGCGGGTGATGGAAAAAGCCACCGTGCGCTACGACCTGGACGGCACCGCCGGCGCCGAGGTGACCGATGTGCACCGCAAGCACGCCAAGGAAGTCTTGAAGGAGCGCCTGAAGAAGGAAGCCGACCGCAAGAAAGCCGAACGCGACGCGGCGGCGGCCGAGGAAGCGGCTCGCGTGCGCCAGGACAAGCTGGCCCAGCTGACGGCCAAGTTCTCCAAAAAAGGCTGATGAGCGACACCGCTGCGGTCGCCGCCGAATCCGCGCCCGAGCTGCCGCCCTACGCCGGCATTACGCTGGCCGAAGTGCGGCTGGTGAAAACCGCCGCCGAGGCGGAGGAGGCGCAGGCGGCGCTGCTGGCGGCCGACGCAGTGGGCTTCGACACCGAATCCAAGCCGACCTTCCAAAAGGGCCAGAGTTCCGACGGCCCGCACCTGATCCAGCTGGCCACCGACCGCCTGGCCTATCTGTTCCAGATCGGCGCCGCGCCCTCGCCGGCGCTGCCGGCGCTGAAAGCGGTGCTGGAGTCCGAATTGACGCTCAAGGTCGGCTTCGGCCTGTCCGACGACGTGCGGCGGCTGCGCGCCAAGCTCGGCATCGAGCCGGCGCGCGTGGTCGACCTGTCGGTGGCGCTGCGCGGCGGCCAGCGCAACGACCTGGGCGCGAAAAGCGCAGTGGCCAAGTTCTTTGGCCAGAAGCTGCAAAAATCGAAGAAAATCTCCACCACCAACTGGGCCAGCGCCCGCCTCAGCGAGCGCCAGATCCTGTACGCCGCCGACGACGCGCAAGTGGCGCTGCGCGTCTACCGCCACTGGATCGCCGCCGGCAACGTGCTGCCGCCGCAGCGCCCCGCCAAGGCGCGCCGCCCGCCGCGCGCCCGTCCAGCGGCCGGCGCGTCCCCCGCCAGCGACAGCTAACACCGTAGCAAGCTGCCCAGCGTGGCGATGGCCGCTTCATGCGCGGGCGTCCACGGATGGCCGTAGTTCAGCCGCAGGCAGTTGCGGAATTCGCGCTTGGCCGAGAACATCGGCCCCGGCGCGATGCCGATGCCGTGTTCCAGCGCGGCGGCGTGCAGCGCCAGCGTGTCCGCGCCGTCCGGCAGCACCACCCATAAAAAGTATCCCCCTTCCGGATGCGTCACGCGCGTGCCGGCCGGGAAATGCTCGGCCAGCGCCGCCAGCATGCGCGCCTGCTGGGTCTTCAAGGCGCTGCGCAACTGCCGCAGGTGGCGGTCGTAGCCGCCCTGCCCCAGGTAGTCGGCCAGCGCCAGCTGCGACGGCATGGCGGCGGCCAGGCTGGTGCTCAGCTTGAGCCGCTCGACTGCCTGCGCGTAGCGCCCGGGCGCCGCCCAGCCCACGCGAAAGCCCGGCGCCAGGCACTTCGAGAATGAACTGCAATGCAGCACCAGCCCCTGCCCGCCCGGCGCGTCGTAGCGCTTGGCCAGCGCCGGGCGGCGCGCGCCGAAATACAGTTCGCCGTAGACGTCGTCCTCGATCAGCGGCACGCCGTGCGCGGCCAGCAGGACCACCAGCGCCTGCTTCTTCTCGGCCGGCATCAGGCTGCCCAGCGGATTCTGGAAACTGGTCATCAGCCAGCAAGCGGCGGGACGGTGGCGCTGCAGCGCCGCGGCCAGCGCGCCCAGTTCCATGCCCTCGCGCGGATCGGTGGCCACCTCCACCGCCTTCAGCTGCAGCCGTTCCAGCGCCTGCAGCGCCGCATAGAAACTGGGCGACTCGACCAGCACCGTGTCGCCCGGCCTGGCCACCGCCTGCAGGCACAGGTTCAGCGCTTCCAGCGCGCCGTTGGTGACCACGATTTCCGCAGCCGCCACCGGCGCGCCATCCAGCTGGTAGCGCAGCGCAATCTGGCGCCGCAGCTCGCCGTTGCCGGCGCCCAGGTCGGCCACCGAGCTCCATGGGTCCAGCCGGCGCATGCTGGCCGCCACCGCGCGCGCCAGCTTCGGCAGCGGAAACAGCTCGGGACTGGGGAAGGCGGAGCCGAACGGCGCCACCTGGCGTGCACGCGCCGCCTCCAGCACGCCGAACACCAGCCCGCTGACGTCCACGCTGCGCGGCGCGCCATCCGGACGGGTGGGCTCGGGGTCGGGCTGGAGGCCGCCCTGAACGCCGGGCGCGGCGGCCGGCGCGCGGGCCGGCGCCACGTAGTAGCCCGAACGCGGGCGCGACTCGATCACGCCGCGCGCCTCCAGCAGGTAGTAGGCCTGGAACACGGTGCCGGGGCTGGCGCCGCGCCGCGCGTGCTGCTGGCGCACCGACGGCAGCCGCTCCCCCGGCCGCAGCACCTGCCGCGCCACCATGTCCTCGATCTCCTGCGCCAGCGCTTCATACAGTTTCAAACTGATCCTTGGTTTTTATGCGATTCTGAGTCTGTCAAACTTGGCAACACAGGCGTATCCTGTCCCCTGATTCCCATCCAAAAGCTATTTTAACGGGACACCCATGCATACCACCTTATCGAGCCTGTTCGCGCGCTCCTGTGGCGCCGCGCTGCTGGCCTGCGGGCTGGCAGCGGCCGCGCCGGCCGGCGCCGCGCCGGCGGCCCTGAAAACCCTGCCCGACACGCTGGCGCAGCGCGTGGCCGCCTGCACCGCCTGCCACGCGGCCAACGAGCGCGGCGACGCCTATTTCCCGCGCATCGCCGGCAAGCCGGCCGGCTATCTGTACAACCAGCTGCGCAACTTCCGCGAAGGGCGCCGCAAGTATCCGATGATGACGTATATGGTGGACCACCTGCCGGACGCCTACCTGCGCGAGATCGCCCAGTACTTCTCGGAGCTGCACCCGCCCTATCCCGCGCCCGCGCCCAACGCGGCCACGCCGGCCATGCTGGAGCGCGGCCGCGTGCTGGTGCACCAGGGCGACGCGGCCAGCAAGGTGCCGGCCTGCGTGGCCTGCCACGGCGCGCAGCTGACCGGCGTGGAGCCCGCCATCCCCGGCCTGCTGGGCTTGCCGCGCGACTACGTCAACGCGCAGTTCGGCGCCTGGCGCAACAAGGTGCGCCGCGCGCACGCGCCCGATTGCATGGCCGAGATCACGGCGCGCCTGTCGGACGCCGACGTGGCCGCCGTTTCCGGCTGGCTGGCCTCGCAGCCGGCCGACGCGCAAGCCCGTCCGGCCGCTTCCATCGCCATGCCGCTGCCGCTGGAATGCGGCAGCGCCGGCGTGGCGCAAGGCTCGTCCGGCGCCCCAGGCTCGCCAGGCGGTCCCGGCGCGCCGGCAGCGGAGGTCCGGCCATGAGCAAACTGCCCATCATCGCCATCGCCGTGCTGGCGCTGGCCACCGGCGCCGGCTTCATGCTGTACCCGGCCGACGATCCGCTGCCGCCGCTGAGCAAGACGGCCGCCCTGCCGCAGGCCGAGCGGGTGGCGCGCGGCGCCTACCTGGCGCGGGCCGGCGACTGCATGGCCTGCCACACGCCGCGCGGCGGCGCGCCCTACGCCGGCGGACGCGCGCTGCAAACGCCGTTCGGCAGCGTGATCTCGCCCAACATCACGCCGGACCGCGACACCGGCATCGGCCAGTGGAACGCGGACGATTTCTGGCGCGCGCTGCACAACGGCAAATCGCGCGGCGGCCGCATGCTGTATCCGGCCTTCCCGTACACCAGCTACACCCACATCACGCGCGACGATTCGGATGCGCTGTTCGCCTACTTCCAGAGCCTGGCGCCGGTGAAGCAGGCCAACCAGCCGCACCAGCTGCGCTTCCCCTACAACCAGCAGATCGGCCTGGCATTCTGGCGCGCGTTGTATTTCCGTCCCGCCGCCTTCCGCACCGACAGCGCGCAAAGCGCGGACTGGAACCGCGGCGCCTACCTGGTGCAGGGCCTGGGCCACTGTAGCGCATGCCATAGCACCCGCAACGCGCTGGGCGCGTCCGGCGACGGCTTGTCCGGCGGGCTGATACCGGTGCTGGGCTGGTACGCGCCGTCGCTCACGTCCGACCGCGAGGCCGGCCTGGGCGACTGGGCGCAGCGGGATGTGGAGCAGCTGCTGAAGACCGGCATCTCGCCGCGCGCGACCGTGTTCGGGCCGATGGCCGAGGTGGTGCGCGAGAGCTTGCAGCACTTGAGCGACGCAGACGTGGCAGCGATGGCGGTGTACCTGAAAACGCTGCCGCGCCAGGAACCGGCGGAGCGCTACGAGCGCAGCACGGCGCCGGAGGCGCGCGCGCAGCTGGAGGCCGGCGCGCGGCTGTACACCGCCCATTGCGTGGAATGCCACGGGGTGACCGGCAAGGGCTTGCCGCCGCACTATCCGCCGCTGGCCGGCAACCGCGCGCTGCTGATGGACGAGGCGGTCAATCCGATCCGTATCGTGCTCAACGGCGGCTTCGCGCCCGGCACGGCGGGCAATCCGCGGCCCTACGGCATGCCGCCGTTCAGCCACAAGCTGAACGACACCGAGGTGGCGGCCGTGGTGTCCTATCTGCGCAGCGACTGGGGCAACAACGCGCCGCCGGTCAGCGGCAACGACGTGAACCGCTACCGCACGGTGCCGCTGGATTAGCAGGCAGGGCGGCTTGGGCCGCCCTGCCAAGCCGCCGCTACCCGGCCAGGCCGAGGCGGTCGGTCGTGGCGTTGCGCGCATCCTCGATGGCGATCTTGCCTTCGGCCAGCAGCACGCGCAGCGCGGCGTTCATGGTGTGGCAGCCGTCGCCGCCCTTGGTTTCCATCCAGTCGCGGATGCCGGCGATGCTGCCGTTCTCGATCAGGCGCGCCACGTCCGGATTCATGGTCAGGCATTCGGTGGCCAGGTGGTAGCGGTTGCCCTCCACCGACGGCAGCAGCGCCTGGCACAGCACGCCGCGCAGCGCGTGCGCCAGCGCCTGCTGCTGCGGCTCGCTGTTGCCCAGCATGCGCAGCATCTTCTGCAGTCCCAGTTCGGTGGAGCGCGCGTGCAGCGTGGCCAGCACCAGCGGGCCGGATTCGGCCAGCGCCAGCGCTTCCTGCGCAGTCTGCGCGTCGCGGATTTCGCCGATGACGATCACGTCCGGCCGCTCGCGCAGCGCGTCCAGCGCTCCCAGGTAGAAGCTCTCCACGTCGCCGTCGAAGCCGACCTCGCGTTGGGTGACGATGCAGCGGCGCTGCGGGATCAGCGTCTCCACCGGGTCTTCGATGGTGATGATGTGGCCGGAGCGCGTCTTGTTGATCTCGTCCAGCATGGAGGCGATGGTGGTGGACTTGCCCTGGCAGGTGTCGCCGATGATGAGCACCAGGCCGCTGGTCAGCTGGGAGAACTTCTGCTCGTTGGCGCGCAGTCCCAGCTGCGACATCGCATGCGGTTCCTTGGGGAAGCGCCGGATCACGCAGCCGAGCCGCTTCTTGCCCTGGAACGTGAAGCAGTTGGCGCGGATGCGTGCCGTGTGCAGGTCGATGGAACGGTCGAAAGCGCGGTCCTGGATGCGTTCGCGCCAGTTCGGCTCCACCACTTCGAAGAATTCCTCCAGCTCCTCGCGCGTGATGGGCGAATCCGTCACCGCCACCAGGCCTTTGGGCTGGCGCAGCAGCAGGGGACTGTTCTGGTGGATCAGGATGTCGCTGAAGCTGAGCCTGGAATTGAGCAGATGCAGGATCTGCTCGACCAGGGTGCCGAAGACCGGATGGTCTTCGTTCTCTTCATAGCTGAGGGTGCGGATCTGCGAAGACTGGTGATTGTCCATCGTACTCTACTCTCCGGATAAAAAATGTCGCCTGGAAAGATTATACGGGACGCTTGGGGAATTCAAAGCCTGTTTTGAGGTCCATGTAGACCTTTACGCCACCCTGGTTGACAACCGACTTGGGCGGTGGCGGGAGCCCGGCCAGTTCGCGCGTAAATACCGGCAAGCCCTCGCCCTTGCGCAACTCCTCGTCGGCGCGCTGGAACACGTTGGGGCAGCCGGTCTCGGCCAGCAGCGCCTGCACGATCGGCACTTTCCAGGCGTCGACGGCGCCGGCCTGGAAGCTGCACAGCAGGAAGCCGGCCGGGCCGCCGTAGTAGTCCACCACCAGGCCGGGCAGGCCGTCTTCCTCGGCGTGAATCAGCTGCATCAGGTCTTCCGGCCCCAGCTTGGCCACGGCGGACGCGCGCCTGGCGATGGCGGCCTTGACGCGGCGCTTCATCATGGCGTGGTCCACCGGCTCGTCTTCGCGGAAGGTCCAGACGCGGGCGCGGATCTGCACCGCGTGGGCGTTGTAGGCGGCGCGCGCCAGGAATTTGCGCGACGACGATTGCACGGTGGCGGTGGCGCCGGCCTTGCCCTTTTCCTGCGGGCGGCCTTCGACGCGCTCGATGGCGGTCGGATAAATCCAGGGGTCGCCTGCCAGCAGGCTCTTTTCCTTGCCCTGTTTGATGGTAATGATCAGCATGTGTTTCCAGTGTAGTTACAGCCAGCATGATACCGCATGGCGCGCGCCGCCCCCCTGCGGAATGCATTCTATTCCGCCGTCCGTGCAGTCTGTCGCATGGGACGGGCGGCGGCGGCGCGGTTTCCCTACTATCCCACCATCGAACCAGATTCACGACAAGATCAACCAGGAGATCACAACATGGCAATCAACCCGACCGTCCGCTCCGCCCTGCGCAACGCAGCCCGTGCCACGCTGCTGGCCGCCAGCGCCCTGGCCATCATGGTTCCCGCCGCCCAGGTGCAAGCCGGTCCGTTCAGCTGGCTGGGCGGCGGCGAGCGCGTGCAAGGCAACGGCAAGATCACCAAGCAGACCCGCGACGTCGGCCACTTCACCGGCCTGGCGCTTGCGCTGCCGGGCGAGGCCGAAGTGCGCATCGGCAACACCGACAGCATCACCATCGAGACCGACGACAACCTGCAGGCGCTGGTGGAGACGGTGGTGGAAAACGAAACGCTGCGCGTGCGCCCGGTCAAACGCAATATGCGGCTCGACACGCGCAACATGAAAATTATCGTGCAGGCCAAGAGTCTCGATCGGATCTCGGTGGGCGGCTCGGGCACCGTGGACGCGGAAAACCTGAAAGGCGCCAACCTGACTTTCGACGTGGGCGGCTCGGGCGCCATCAATGTGCGCGGCATGGAAAGCGAATCGGTATCGGTGTCGCTGGGGGGCAGCGGCAGCTTGAAGGCAAGCGGCAATACCGAGCGGCTGAAGGTGTCGATCGGCGGTTCGGGCAAGGTCAACATCGGCCAGCTGGCCGCGCGCGACGCCTCGGTCAGCATCGGCGGCTCGGGCCAGGCCACGGTGTGGGCCAAGCAGTCGCTCAACCTGAGCGTGGCCGGTTCCGGCGACATCGGCTACTACGGCGACCCGCAGATCAGCAAATCCATCATGGGTTCGGGCAACGTCAAGCGCCTGGGCGCCAGCCCGCAGTAGCACACGACTGCTGCAAGCAAGACAGGTTACTTCAGCCCGGCAGGCGCACACCCCGCCGGGCTGCGTTATTTGATGTTGAACAACTCTTGTGCGGAGGCGCCACCCAGCAAGCGGTCCAGCCACTCTTGCAGCTGCCGGGAACCGGCGGATTCGAGCTGCACCGAAACACGGGGCGGCACCGGCTGCGGCAACCTCAGCCCGGACAGAGCCGGGCCGGGGAACTTACAGGTCGAACTTGAGTTCCGCAATCACCGTGCGCTGGGTGTACGGGTGGAAGGCCCAGTATTTGCGGTTGTTCAGGTTATCGATGCCGAACGAACCGGTCCATTGCGTGTTGAAGCGGTAGCGCACCCGCACGTCGGTGACGAAATAGTCCGACACACCCGTATAAGTGGCGCCATTCGGATCGCTGTTGTCCAGCGTGCCGTACTGGCGGCCGCTGTAGCGCGCGCCCAGGCTGGTAGTCCATTTGTCGCCAACGTGGTAGGAGGCCAGCAGCGTCGCCCGCCAGTCAGGCACGCGCGGCTGACGCTTGCCTGCACTGGCCGGCAGCTTGTCGTTGCGGACGATCTCCGAGTCGGCGTAGGTCATGCTGCCGGTCAGCGACAGGCCGCGCACCAGCACGTGCTCCGCCTGGTAGGACAGCTCCAGCCCCGTGGTGCGGATCTCGCCCACGTTCTGCACCGTGTTCACGGTTGGCGTCAGCGCCTGCGAGTACAGCGCGTCGCGCGTGTTTTCGTGGAACACGGTGGTGCGCAGCGTGCCGCGCTCCAGCGCGCGCTCGGCGGTCAGCTCGCTGGTCCAGGATTTCTCGGCGCGCAGCGACGGATCGGTGTTGATGATCCTGCCATCCACGATGGAGCCCTGGAACAGCTCGGCCGCAGTCGGGTTGCGCACGGCGCGGCCGGTGGACGCCTTCAGTGTCCACAGGTCGGACGCCCGGTAGGACAGCGCCGCCTTGGGCGACCAGCTGTTCTCGCTGCGCGCAGGGAAGCCCAGCAGGCCGCCGGTGCCGGGCCTGGCCGCCAGGCTGGCCGCATTGGAGACTTCGCCGCCGAAGGCCTGCCAGCGCTCGAAGCGCAAGCCCAGCGTCGCCTTCCACGGCTCGCCGATGCGCCAGGTGTCCTGCGCATACAGGCTTTCCAGGCGCGTCTCGCCGTTGAAGGTGGAGACGTGCTTGCCGTCGCCCGCGCCGATCCAGTCCGCGCTGCTGAAGACATGCGTGCGCAACTTGGCGCCCTCGCGCTGCAGGCCGAAATCGACCACGTGCGCGGTCCATCCTGCGGCGGCAGCGCCGGCGCCGGCGCCGGGCCGCCACGTGCCCTTCAGCGCCAGCGTGTTCCAGCCGCTGCCGCCCATGTCGGTGACGTTGCCCTGCCCGTTCGTGTCCCGGTCCGGCACCGCCACGGTGGGCGTGCGCACGCGGTCCTTGGCGTAATCGTACAGGCTGGCCGCCACCTCCCAGCTGAATACCCCCTTGCTGTGCTGCTTGAGCGAGAAACCGTGCATCAGGTGCTCCAGATTGCCCCGGCTGGGCGCGAAGTCCGAAGGCAGGAGACTGTAGCGCAGCCCGTCCACGTTGATGTCGCCCTTGTACACCGGCTTGCCGGCCGTGTCGCGCAGATAGGACTGCGAGCTGCGCTCGGCCCCGTTCTTCCACCAGCCCAGGGTGTAGCTGGCGCGCAGAATCGGCGACAGCTCGTAGGCCAGCTTCACCTTGGCATGGTCCTGCACCGTATGGATCTGGTTGGTCGCGCCCAGGATCAGCCAGTCCTTGTTGGCCGGGTTGCGGTCCGCAATCGCGCCTGTCACCGGCACACCGCCGCTGTCCGGCGTGCCCTGCGTACGCTGCCTGTTGGCGAAACCGATCGGCTGGCCATTGCTGTCCAGGCGCGACACGTCCACCCACCACGACCACGCCCCCTGCCGGTTGCCGAGCGATGCGCTGCCCTGCTTGCCGTAGTGGCGGGTATCGCTGCCGTACTGCTTGAAGCCCTGGCCGTAGCCGGACAGCTTGATGTGCGCCTCGAGCCGCGTCGGCATGCGGGTCTGGAAGTCCACCACGGCGCCGGCCGAGTTGCCCGGATAGGCTGCCGAAAACGGCCCGTACAGCACATCCACCCGCTCGATCTCCTCCGGCGTCACCATGCCCCAGCGCGGCGTATAGGTGGCGCCGTTGCCCAGCAAATTGGACAGCAGGATGCCGTCCGCGTACACCAGCGAGCGCGCGCTGTTACCGGTACCGGACGCGCGGCTGGCCAGCACCGCATGGTCGTAGTCGCCGATGTAGCGCTTGCGCACGTTCAGGCTGGGCAGGTATTTCAGCGCATCCTCGCTGTCGCTGGCGTTGATGCGGTCTTCGATCTGGGCGCCGGTGATGCCTTCCATGGTGGTGGGAATCTGCGCCGGCAGCGAACTTGGGCGGCCGCCGTTGACGGTGACCACGGCATGATCCGCATGCGCAGGACAAATCACGGACGCAGCAGCGCCCATCACCGCCAGCATCACTGCCAGCGGCTTGCGTTTAAACTTGTTCATGATGTTCTCAGTGCTGGTGGGCGGCGCCTTCTGCCGGAAGGACGTTCAGTACGGGTGCCGGCGCCAGAACCTTGACGCCCGCTTCGCCGGGAAGCTCATCCCAGGCCATGCTGCCCTTCACGCACTCCTGCACGATCTTGAAATACAGCTTGCCCGCTTCCGCAGGCAGCTTGACCTGCACGGTGAACTCGTCGAAATACGCGTCCTCCAGCGGCCCCCCGCTCCATGTCACTTCGCGCACGGCGGTCGTGATCTTGCGGCCGTGCGACTCCACCGGCACCGACAATTTGCCTTCCACGGTGCGGATTTTCCAGCCCGGCTTGGGCATGGGTTTGGCGCCGGTCACGGATTCGGGCAGCATCACGGTGACGGCCCTGGTCGGGCTGCCGTCGCAGCCGTGGCCGACGCGGAAGGTCAGCTTCTGGTAGCTGGCCGCCAGGCCGGTGGCCTGCTCCAGCGTCACGTGCGCGTACACCTGCGCGGACAGCAGCGCGCCCGCCGCGGCTGCGGCGAAAACAAGAATCTTCTTCATGGCGGGCCTCACTTGGCGGAATAGGTCAGCGGCCGCACGGCCACGTTCAGCTCGATGGTCTCGAGCTTCTTGTCTTTCTTGCGCACCACCAGCGTGAGCGGCACGGTCTGGCCCTCTTTCAGCTGGCGTTTCAGCTGCATCAGCATGATGTGGTAGCCGCCGGACGCCAGCTCCACGGTTTTGCCGGCAGGCAGGTCGATGCCGTCCACCTGCTGCATTTTCATCATATTGTTCTCCATCGCCATCTGATGGATTTCGGCGCTGCCGGCCACGCTGGAGCGCACTTCAACCAGGCGCGCATCCTGCGCCGATTGCAGCTGCATGAAGGCGCCGCTGGCTTTGGCGGCGGGCACGGTGGCGCGCACCCATGGGTCTTTGACGGTGACTTGCGCTTGTGCGCAGGCGGCGGAGAACAGCAACACGGATGCCAGGAATTTGGTTTTCATATCTACCTCTGAAACGATTACGGGATGCGCCTTGGCAGGGCAAGGACGCAGTTGTAAAGCAGATTCAGACTTGCGCAGGCGGCCCGCGCGGGCGCGACGCCGACCAGGCCGCGAGCGGCTGCGGTGCGCGATAGAACAGGAAGGGGTGAACCTGGGACTGCGCGGCGAACGGCAGGCCGGAAACCAGGGACGGCGGCATGCCGAACGAGCCGGCGTGGGTAAAGCAATAGCCGCAATCCTCGCCCATCGACATGGCCTTGCTGTCGCTGCCGTCTTCCATCAGCAGGAAGGCGGCCGGCAGAGGCTTGCTCTTGTCGGCGCGGCAGAATTCAAAGGCGGCCGGGTTACCTTCGGCCATGGCGTGCGAAATCGACGGCGCAAGCGCGTTCATCAGCACCGCGATGACCGCGATCCAGATCCACAGCGCCTGGTGTTTCCACCTGTTTGCCAATTTCATTTGCATGGTGCGAAATTATACATTAGCTAGCGCCCCGCCGCTTCCAGCATGGCTGCCAGCTCCTGCGCCGCCTTCCAGCGCTGCGACGGCGCAGGATGCGCGAACTGTTCGAAGTTGGGCGCATGGCTGGCGCGCGCCAGCTTGTGGAAATAGCGCGCCAGCATGGGCGCCGACCAGCCCACGCGCCAGGCCAGCTTCAGGCCTTCGCGGTCAGCCTCGGCCTCCTGCTGCATGCCCAGCGGCGCCAGCTTGCGCATCAACGCCGAGTCGTTGTCCACCGCGTCTTCCAGCTCGGCGAAGGGACGCCCGCGCCAGGCCGGTTCCAGCCGCATCGCTTCCTCGTACTCCAGCAGATTATGGCGCAGCACCGCATGCGCGATCTCGTGCGCCAGCAGCATGGCCAGCTCGGCGTCCGTCAGCTGCAGCTTGTGGACATAGGCGCGGCTGACCAGCAGCTTGCCGCCGGCCATGGCGTAAGCATTGTCGTCGTCTTCCGGCGTGGTGTGGACTTCCCACTGCCAGCCGGCCGATTCGGGATAATCGTGCACGGCTTGCGCGATCAGGGGCTTGACGACGCGCTGCACGCGCTGATGGAAAGCGGGATCGGCGTCCAGCTGGTGCCGGGCCTGCAGCTCGCGCATCTGCTCGCGGTACATCCGCTCGGCGCCGGCCATGACTTCGGCCTGCGTCAGCGCCAGGGCGGCGCCCGCGTAAGCGATGAGCGTAAGTGCGAAAAAGTAGCGGCGCATTGGCACATTCTGCCACAGCGCCACAGGGTACTAGCGCTCGCCCTTGAACGTTTCGCGCTCGATCAGCACGGTTTCGGTGCCGTCGGTCAGCCAGATCTGGCCGTCCTGGATGGTGCATTGCAGCTGCATGGTGCGCTGGGCCATCTTGGCCAGCTGCTCGGTCGCCTCGGACTGCAGGTTGATCACGCTGAGGTTCTTGGCGCGGTCGACCTTGTTGGCCAGCGCCTTCCACCAGATATGGCTGGTGGCGTTATAGCTGTACACCACCACTTGCTCCGAGCGGCCGGCGCCCTTCATCAGCTTCTTGTCGTCCGGCTGGCCCACTTCGATCCACAGCTGGATGGCGCCGGTCAGGTCCTTCTGCCACAGGTCCGGCTCGTCGGTGTCGAACAAGCCCTTGGTGAAGGTCAGGTGCTCGTGTGCGTGGATGGCGAACGCCAGCAGGCGCACCATCATGCGTTCGTCGGTTTCAGACGGATGGCGCGCCAGCGTCAGCAGGTGCGTGTCGTAGTAATTGCGGTCCATGTCCGCAATCGATAATTCGGCTTTGTAGATTGTTGCTTTGAGGGCCATTGCACACTTCTATGTTCGGTAAGGTTATTTGAATACGACGGTCTTGGCGCCGTTTTGCAGCACGCGGTGTTCGGTGAACCATTTCACGGCGCGCGCCAGCACCACGCATTCGACGTCGCGGCCGATGGCCGATAGCGTGTCCGCGTCCATCGAATGGTCGACCCGTTCCACGTCCTGCTCGATGATCGGGCCTTCATCCAGGTCGCTGGTGACGAAGTGCGCGGTGGCGCCGATCAGCTTCACGCCCCGGTGGTGCGCCTGCGCATACGGCTTGGCGCCCTTGAAACTGGGCAGGAAGGAATGGTGGATATTGATGGCCTTGCCCTTCAGGCGGGCGCACAGCTGCGGCGACAGGATCTGCATATAGCGCGCCAGCACCACCAGGTCGATCTTGTGGTTGTCCATCAGCTCGATGATGCGCGCTTCCTGCGCCAGCTTGGCCTCTTCCGGCGCACCGGCCGCCAGCGGCAGGTAGTGGAAGGGAATGTTGTAGCTGGCCGCCAACTGGTAGAAGTCCATGTGATTGGACACGATGGCCGGAATTTCCACCGGCAGCAGGCCGCTCTTGTAGCGGAACAGCAGGTCGTTCAGGCAATGGCCGATTTTCGAGACCATCAGCATCACGCGCGGCTTGGCGCGCGCGTCGCGCAGCTCCCAGTCCAGCTTCATGGACTCGCCCAGCTGCGCAAAATCGGCGCGCAGCTGCTCGTCGTTGACGCCCGGCTCGTCCAGCGAGAAATGCACGCGCATGAAAAACAGCTGCGATTCGGCGTCGCCGAACTGTGCGGAGTCTATGATGTTGCAACCGTGTTCGGCCAAGAAGCCTGACACGCGGTGCACAATGCCGCGCTGGTCGAGGCAGGACAGGGTAAGGATGTATTCTGGATGCGTCATGTCAAAAAATTTCAGGTTAGACGAATATCAACCCGCTATTGTCGCACGCCTGCGCGGCAGTTCCATTTATTTGAAAAATAGCACGATCGTTCAATTCTAAGTTATAGTTCAAGCACTCACTATTTGGAGACACAAAATGACCTTGGAGAACCTGCAATTCCGCCTGGCCAGCCGTCCGCTCGGCATGGCCAAAGAAACCGACTTCCAGAAGGCAGCCGAGCCGCTGCGCGAACTGGCGGACGGCGAGATCACCGTCAAGACGCTCTACCTGTCGCTGGACCCGGCCATGCGCGGCTGGATGAACGACGCCAAATCCTACATCCGCCCGGTCGCCATCGGCGAAGTGATGCGCGCCGGCGGCGTGGGCGAAGTGGTGGCATCCAAGTCGCCGAAGTACGCGGTGGGCGATATCGTGTCCGGCGGCATCGGCGTGCAATCCTACTGGCAAGGTGCGGCGGACGACAAGAGCGCCTCCTTTTTCAAGATCGACGGCCGGCTGGCGCCGCTGACCACGTGGATGAACACCCTGGGCATGCCGGGCATGACGGCCTATTTCGGCCTGCTGGAAGTGGGCCAGCCGAAAGCCGGCGAAACGGTGGTGGTGTCCGGCGCGGCAGGCGCGGTCGGCCAGACCGTGGGCCAGGTGGCCAAGCAGCTCGGCTGCCGCGTGGTGGGCATTGCCGGCGGCAAGGAGAAATGCGACTTCGTGGTCAATGAACTGGGCTTTGACGCCTGCATCGACTACAAGACCGGCTCGGTGCGCGACGGCCTGAAAGAGCACTGCCCGCAAGGCGTGGACGTGTATTTCGACAACGTGGGCGGCGACATCCTCGACACCGTGCTGACGCGCATCAACATGAAGGCGCGCATCGTCATCTGCGGCGCGATCTCCCAGTACAACAACACCACGCCCGTGAAAGGCCCCGCCAACTACCTGTCGCTGCTGGTGAACCGCGCGCGCATGGAGGGCATGGTGGTGTTCGACTACGCCGACCGCTACCACCTGGGCGTGGCCGCGCTGGCGGGCTGGCTGAAGGAAGGCAAGATCAAGAGCAAGGAAGACGTGGTGCAGGGGATAGAAAACTTCCCGCAGGCATTGACGATGCTGTTCGAAGGCAAGAACTTCGGCAAGCTTGTGCTGAAAGTCGCCTGAACGCCATTCTCGCGGAACTAAGCGCCATGACACTTCTCTAATTGACGGAGCAGCCAGCCTGGCTGCCCGTCCAACGTTCACTACGATCAAGGAGAAGGGTCATGGCTACAAATCAAGGCGATCAAGGCAAAGGCAGCGCCACCAAAGGCACGGCAAAACGCGGGTTCGCGGCGATGGATGAAGCGCAGCAACGCAGCATCGCGAGCAAAGGCGGACAGGCTGCACACCAGAAGGGCACGGCGCACGAATTCGACTCCGAGGAAGCGCGCCGCGCCGGCCAGAAAGGCGGCGAAGCGGTCAGCCGCGACCGCGAGCACATGGCGGAGATAGGCCGCAAGGGCGGCGAGAGCCGCCAATCCGCCAACCGCGCTGCGGGCAACCGCCAGGGCGGCAGCGGCGCCAAGACGGACGACAAGCAATGAGGCGAACATGGCCTGCGCGGCGCGCCCCGCAGTGCACAGCCTCTTTATCCCCCTTTTGACAGAGGCGCGCACTGCACCATAGCGTCCGCCGTGTTTCATCGTGCTGGGCTAGAATCGGCAGGCCCGCTGGCAAGGGCCAGCGTTTGCTACCGATTCTACCCACCATCACGAGGCAGACATGACTGCAACTTCAAAACAGGGCGGCGATGCGCTGACCACCCCGACCGACCTGGGCTCGAAAGCCCGCAAGGAAGTCACGCTGGGCCTGAACCGCCTGCTGGCGGATGCGTTCACGCTCTACATCAAGTGCAAGAACTTCCACTGGCACGTGAGCGGCCCGCACTTCCGCTCCTACCATCTGCTGCTCGACGAGCAGGCCACCGCCGTCTACGCCATGCTGGACCCGGTGGCCGAGCGCGTGCGCAAGCTGGGCGGCAGCACGCTGCGCTCGGTGAGCCATATCGCGGAACTGCAGCGCATCAAGGACAACAACGCCGAATACGTCGATCCGGTGGCCATGTTGAACGAATTGCGTGAAGACAACCAGCAACTGGTGAAGTTCATGCGCGAAGTGCACGAGATCTGCGACCAGGA
Organism: Massilia sp. Root351; assembly: GCF_001425045.1. Lineage (GTDB taxonomy): Bacteria > Pseudomonadota > Gammaproteobacteria > Burkholderiales > Burkholderiaceae_D > Rugamonas. Next base: position 412,462 of record NZ_LMDJ01000012.1, read on the forward strand.
CAACGATATCGCCACCGCCAGCCTGCTGGAAAACTGGATCGACGAGGCCGAACAGCGCATCTGGTTCCTGTTCGAATCGACCCGCTAAAACCTTGTCAGCCGGGCATGCTAGAATCGGTCGGACCTCAACCACAAGGTCCGCTCCGACATGGCACTGTTCCCCCTCGACACCCTGGCCGCCTACGTGGCGGCCGTCCTGCTGCTGGTCATCTCTCCCGGCCCCGACAACATCCTGGCCATCAGCCGTGGCCTGAGCCAGGGCCGCGCCGCCGCCGCCCTGTCCGCGTCCGCCGCAGGGCTGGGCATCATGCTGCACTCCATCGCTGCGGCGCTTGGACTGACGCTGCTGATCCAGGCCTCGCCCGCCGCCTTCTGGGCCGTCAAACTGGTTGGCGCCGCCTACCTGCTCTACCTGGGCTACAAGGCACTCAGCTCGCACGGCCTGATCTCGTTCCGGCCCGCCGCGCGGCAGAGCCTGCGCAGCATCTTCGCCAGCGGCCTGCTCTCCACCATCCTCAACCCCAAGCCCGGGCTGTTCGTGCTGGCTTTCATCCCGCAGTTCGTCAGCGCCGAGCGCGGCTCGGTGACGGTGCAGATGCTGGCCTACGGCGCGATTTTCGCCGTACTGACGGCCGCCATCTTTGCGCTCATGGGCTGCTACGCGGCCAAGCTGTCGGACTGGATGGCGCAGCGCCCGCGCGCCACCAAAGGCCTCAACGTCGGTGCCGGCGTGGCCTTTGTGGCCTCCGGCATCTCCATACTCGCGCTGGGCAACCGCCGCTAGGCCATCAGGCCGGCACGCCCACGATCACGCTGGAGGCCTTGAACAGGGCCGTGGCTTGCATGCCCTCCTCCAGCGCCAGTGCCTGGCTGCTTTCCAGCGTCACGGTGGCGCCTATGGTGCCGCCCCCCGGCAGCGCGATGCTCACATCCGCGCTCACCGCGCCGGGCACCAGGCGCGAGACCACGCCCTTGAGCTGGTTGCGCGCCGACAGCCGCGCCCCTTCGGCCTCCGTGGCGACAATCACCGACGACGCCTTCACCAGCGCGAACGCCTCCGATCCCACCTGCAATCCCAGGCCGGCAGTGCTCTCGTGCGTGATGATGGCCACGACCTGCTGGCCGCCGACGATGGCGATGGTGACTTCATCGTTCACGGCGCCGGTCTTGATGGCCGACACAGTGCCGGCGAAATGGTTGCGGGCGCTGGTTCTCATTTTCATGGTCTGGATCAAAAGGAAATCATCAGCCAGCGCGTGCGACTGGCGGCTCAGGTGTTCCACGAACAGGCGGTGCTCGCGCTCGATCTTGTGGAAGTTCTCCACCAGCTGCGCGCCGCGTCTGGTCAGCCGCGTACCGCCGCCGCCCTTGCCGCCGGCAACCCGCTCCACCAGCGGCTCGCCGGCCAGGTTGTTCATCGCCTCGATGGCGTCCCAGGCGCCCTTGTAGCTCATCTTCACCGCCTTGGCGGCCTGCGTGATGGAGCCGCATGCCGCGATGCTGGCCAGCAGCGCCACGCGGTTGGAGCCCCCCAGGTGCTCGCCGCCCACCGTCATCCAGACCTTGCCGTCCAAGGCCAGTTCCTTGTCGTCATCCGCCATTGCCATTCTCCTCGATGACGGCGCCGTCGGCCATCGTCAGTACATGCCCGCCGAAAACGCGCGCGTCCTCCGGGTCATGGGTAATCATCAGCATGGGAATATTCAGCCGGCGCTGCAAGGCGTCCAGCTCTTCGCGCATGCGCACGCGCAGCACCGGGTCCAGCGCGGCGAAGGGCTCGTCCAGCAGCAGCGCCGCTGGATCGGCGATCAGCGCACGCGCCAGCGCCACCCGCTGCCGCTGCCCGCCCGACAACTGCGAGGGCAACTGCTGCGCCACCGCCTGCAGCTGGAAGGCTTCCAGCCAGTACTCCAGCCGTTCGCCATCGACGCGCGGAGCGGGATTGAACCAGTCCAGATTCGGCCAGCCCCAACCAGACCAGCCCCGGCTCAGCCCGAACACGATATTCTGCCGCACGTTCAGGTGCGGAAACAGCGCGTAGTCCTGGAACAGATAGCCCACGCGTCGGCGCTGCACCGGCAGGTTGATGCGCGCGGCACTGTCGAACAGCCGGCGACCGCCCAGTTCAATGCTGCCGGCGTCCGGCGTGATCAGTCCGGCGATGGCCTTGAGCAGCATGCTCTTGCCCGCCCCGGACGCGCCGTAGATAACGATGCGGCGGCTGTCGGAGCGCAGGCGCGCCTTCAGGGTGAATTCACGCGGGCCGGCGCGCAGGGTCTTGGCGATATCGAGCTGGATCTGCATGTCAGGGCTGCCGCGTAGGCGTGAGTTTGTTGGCCAGCACCAGCACCGCCACGCAGGTCACCGAAGTAATGATGACCAGCAGATTGGCGGTGTCGTCCTGCCCCGCCTGTACCGCCTCGTAGACGGCGATCGACAGGGTTTGCGTCTTGCCGGGGATGCTGCCGGCCACCATCAGCGTGGCGCCGAATTCGCCCATGGAGCGCGCGAAGGCAAGCAAGGTTCCCGCCAGCACGCCGCGCCAGGCCAGCGGCATGGTCACGCGCAGGAATACGCCGGTGCCCGACACGCCCAGCACGCGGGCGGCGTCCTCCAGTTGCGTGTCCACCGTTTCAAACGCGGAACGCGCGGCTTTCAGCACCAGCGGGAAAGCCACCACGGCGGCGGCGATCACCGCCGCCTGCCAGGTAAAGATCAGGTTGATGCCGAAGTGCTGCTGCAGCCAGTGGCCTATCGGACCGTTGCGGCCAATCAGCACCAGCAGGTAGTAGCCCAGCACTGTGGGCGGCATTACCATCGGCAGGGTCAGGATCGCGTCCAGCATGTCGCGGCCGGGGAAACGCGCGCGCGCCAGCAGATAGCCCAGCGCCACGCCGAACACCACGTCCAGCACAGTGGCCCACAGCGCTACCTTCAGCGATAGCGACAGCGCGATCCATGCCGATTCCATCGTTTAAGGACGTCCGAAGCCGTATTTGGCCAGGATGGCCTGGCCGGCCGGCGCCAGCGCGTACGCCAGGAACTTGCCGCCCCCGGCGGGATTGGGCGCTGCGCGGACCGCGGCGATCGGGTACAGCACCGGCGACTCGGTCGGCACCGGCAGCGCCGCCTTGACCTTGTCCTTCATTACCAGCGCGTCGGTGGCGTAGACGAAACCGGCATCGACTTCGCCGCGCGCCACGTAGTCCAGGCTCTGGCGCACGGAGGCGCCGAAGATCAGCTTGGGCTCGACAGCGGTCCACAAGCCGGCCTTTTCCAGCGCTTGCTTCGCGTAGCGGCCCACCGGCACACCGGCCGGATTGCCCATGGCGACCCTGGCCACGGCAGGCAGGCGCAGATCGGCCAGGCTCTTGACGGGCAAGGTGCTGGCGGCGGGCACGATCAGCACCAGCGAGTTGCTGACGAAGTTCTTGCGGCTGCCGGCCGCCAGCAACTGCTGCTGCTCGGCCTTGTCCATCGCTTCCTGGTCGGCAGAGGCGAATACGTCGACCGGCGCGCCCTTGGCGATCTGGGCCACCAGCGCGTCCGAGGCGGCGAAGTTGAGCAGTACCTTGTCGCCCGGGTGCGCGGCCTCGTACGCTTGCGACAACTCCTTGAAGGCGTTGGTCAGGCTGGCGGCGGCGGATACGGTAATATCGGCGGCGCTGGCAACGCCCATGGCGGACGCCAGCGCGGCGGCGAGACAAAGCTTCTTCAGCATCAAGCACTCCTTCTGCATGGAAAATCGCAATATACTCGATTATATAGCGGAATGTGATACATTCTCGCCTCCCCACCCATCCGGCCATCCGTATATATGCAGCCCCTGAAGTACCTCAGCGCCTATTCCGAGCAAATGCAGCAGCAAGTCCAGCAATTGATCGCGCAGGACAAACTGGCCGACGTGCTGACAAAGCGCTATCCGAGCGCGCACGGCATCCGCACCGACAAGGCGCTGTACCAGTACGTCCAGGATTTGAGGAATGAGCACCTGCGCAACGCCGCGCCGATCGACAAGGTGGCGTTCGACAGCAAGATCCACGTCATCAACCACGCGCTGGGGCTGCACACGTCGATCTCGCGGGTCCAGGGCGGCAAGCTGAAGGCCAAGCACGAAATCCGCGTGGCCACCATGTTCAAGGAAGTACCGCTGGAATTCCTGCGCATGATCGCCGTGCATGAACTGGCGCACGTGAAGGAAAAGCAGCACGACAAAGCCTTCTACAAGCTATGCACGTATATGGAGCCGAACTACCACCAGTACGAGTTCGACCTGCGCCTCTACCTTACCCAGCTCGACCTGAGCGGCACCAAGCTCTGGTAACCGCCAAAAAAATGGGGTCAGGGTTAATTATTTTTGCAACTAATTGCAAAAATAATTAACCCTGACCCCATTTTGCTCAGAGGAAGCGCTGCAGCAGCGCGCCGGGTTCGGACTCGACCATCATCATGGCCGCGTGCTGCGGGCGGATGAAGCCCTGCGCGGTGGCATGGCCGATGAAGCCGACCAGGCTGTCGTAGAAACCGTCCACGTTCAGCAGTCCGATGCGCTTGCTGTGGATGCCGAGCTGGGACCAGGTCAGCATCTCGAACAGTTCTTCCATCGTGCCCATGCCGCCCGGCATGGCGATGAAGCCGTCCGACAGCGAGGCCATCATGGCTTTGCGCTCGTGCATGTCCTTGACCACGAACTGGCGCGTCAAACCCGTGTGGGCCACTTCGCGCTGCACCAGCGCGGTCGGGATCACGCCCGTTGCTTCGCCGCCGAGGCGCAGCACTTCGTCGGCGATGATGCCCATCAGGCCGACATTGCCGCCGCCGTAGACCAGCGACAAATTCATCTCCACCATGCCGCGCGCCAGCGCCCTGGCGGCTTCCGCATAGCGCGGCGAGACGCCGCCATTGGCGCCGCAATACACACACAACGATTTCACGCTTATTCTTCCTCGATCTCGGCTTTCGCCAGTTCCACGTCCAGCCGCTCGTTCGCATCGCGCGCTTCGTGCGCGGCCGCCTCTTCGTACAGGGCGACAGCTTCGTCCATTTTCTTCTTCCCGTCCAGCATGGCCAGCGCATTGGCGTATTCGATCCGCGCTATAGCACTGTCCGGGTTGAGCTCGAGCGCCTTCTTGAACAGCCTGTAGCCCTCTTCCTTCTTGGCGCCGTAGGTCAGGCCGCCTATCATGGCGCCCACCTTGTCGACGATCTCGGCGTGGTAGCTGCCCAGCGCGATGTGCGCGTCGGCGTGCTTGGGCGCCAGCTTGATGGCCGTGTCCAGGCTGTTCTTGACCTTGGCGCCGATGCCCTGCGCCAGCGCCTTGACCACCGAGATGCCCTGTGCGTAGCGGCCCAGCGCGTAGGCGTGCCAGTAGTAGGCCGCCGCGTTCTTGGGCTGCTCTTGCTGCTGCTGCTCGCAGCGCTCGGACACTTCCAGGAACATGGCCAGCTTTTTCTTTTCGCTGGCCTCCAGGTAGGTGGCGTAGATGCAGGTGGCGCGGTGCGCGACCGAGTAGCCGTCGGCGCCCTGCTCCAGGCCCAGCTTGGCGGCCTGCTCGAAGTCGCCGGCATGGTAAGCGATCCAGGCCTGCACCAGTTCAGCCTTGGCCGGGAACGGCTCGGCGTCGTTGGCGTGCAGGCGCGGCCAGGCCTTCTTCAGGCTGGCCGCCGTGTGGACGTATGCGTCTTCCGGATAGGGGAAGGTCTTCCATGCCATGCTTATCTCCTCAGGTTATCTTTTTCAAGTATTCTTCCGACAGCTTCTGGAACAGCAGTTGCGTTTCATTGCGCAGATAGGGGCCGATCTGCGACAGCACCTGGTAGCAGCCGCGCGCCAGCGCGTCCGACATCGATTGCTGCTCGCTGTATTTGCGCGGATTGCGCACATATTCATAAGACAGCCAGTAAGTCGCCACCACCACCATATTGGTGGACATGGCGTCGATCACCGCGTCCGACGCTTCCAGCGAACCTTCGCTGCGCAAGTCTTCGCACAGCTGTTTGGCGACCTTGATCTTGTGTGCCAGGATCTGCTTGAAATGCAATTCCAGTTTGCGGTTGCGCGACAGCAGGTCGTTCAGGTCGCGGTAAAAGAAACGATAGCGCCAGATCAGTTCAAACATCAGGTGCAGGTACAGCCACACATCCTCGATATTCGAGCGGCGGCCGGCCGGTACTTGCAATATGCGCTCGATCTCGCCCTCGAATTGGGTAAAGATGGAATTGACGATATCGTCTTTGTTCCGGAAGTGGTAATACAAGTTGCCGGGCGAGATATTCATCTCTTCCGCGATGACCGTCGTCGTAATATTGGGCTCGCCGAATTCATTAAACAGGCGGAGGGAAAGTTCGAGTATGCGTTCCCGGGTACGGCGAGGTGCTTTCTGTAGCATGGCGGCTGGTCTTTGTTTTTCTTCCCGCAAGGATAACACCGATGCCAGGCTTTTAGAAACGGCGTACCGGTCAGCGGCCATGGGCTACTTTCAGGTAGCGCTCCAGGTCCGACAGCGCCGCATCCAGCCGCCCCAAGGCCTTGCGGCGCGGACGCTGGCGCACCAGCGTCAGGCTGCTGTCCTGCAGCACGTTCAGCTTGAGCCGCATGCCATGCCGCGCCAGCTTGGGCGCCAGCTGGTGGCGCTGCTGCCACAGCATCAGCCGGGTATTCTGGTAAGCCTGCTCGCAAGTGCGGCGGCGGTTGTTGTAGCTGAACATATTGGTGAAGAACAGTTCGGCGTCGTCCTCGCTGGGCTGGAACAGCAGGATGTCCACCCCGGGGTGGCTGACCTGGTAACTGGCCAGCCCGGTTTCCAGGCGCGAATGCAGGATGGAGCGCACGGTCTGCGACAGCACGTCGAGCAGGCCGCCGTTGGTGAGCTTGCGCGCGCCCTGCTTGAAGCGGGCGTTGTAAGGCACGATGGGATTCACGCATAGCAGCAGGTCCACGCCATGCTCGAGCGCGATGGAGCCGTGCATGGTCTTGCGCAGTGCGCCATCGACAAAGTGGTGGCCGCCGATTTCCACCGGCGGGAACAGCCCGGGCACGGCGGAGCTGGCTTGCACGGCGACCGAGATCGGCGTGTCGTCCCGGCCCGGCTCGCCGAAGCAGACGGCCTTGCCCGTGTCGAGGTCGGTGGCCACGATGCGCAGCTTGCGCGGCAACTGGCGGAAGTCGTTGCTGCAGCCCTTGGCAGCGAAAGCAGCTTTGAGGAAGTTGCCGATGGCGTCGCCGGACAGGAAGCCGGCCGGCAGCGCCTCGGTCAGGCGCTCGAACGAGGACGCCAGGCTGGCGCGCTGGCGCGCGTAATGCAGCGCGCCGCCGGCCAGCAGGCCGGGCAGCACGCGCGCGCGCCGGCCGAACTCGCGCAAGGCGGGACGCAACAGGGTTTCGGGTTTGAACAGCATGGCGCCGGCAGTGCCGTGCACAGCCGCGTCGACGTCGCTTTCGACAAACAGGCGGCACATCTGGTGCGGGGTGTAGCCGTTGGCCAGCGCCGCGCTGATGATGGCGCCGGCACTCACGCCAACATAGATTTCGGCGTCGTTCAGGTCCAGGCCTTCGATGGCCTCGGCTATCGCGGCCAGCGCGCCGATCTCGTAGACGACGGCCAGCGGACCGCCGCCAGCCAGGGCCAGGCCGACCTTGGGGGTTGCGGCCGGTGCTGTTGCAGATGCTGCGGCACGCGCGGCGGCGGGTTTTCTAGGCATAGACTTTCATATGCAGCATTCCCTCGGACCCGGTCCGCGAACGGACCGGGGGAGGAGGACCGAGGGAACTGTTACAGCCGGCTCGGACGCTTGCGCGTTCAAGCGGCTTTGTTGGCGGCGCTGACCGATTCGGCGGTCGGGAAAGCGATGGCTGCAGCTTTAGGGGCGGCGGCTTTCGGGGCCGCCTTGGCGGCGGCTTTCACCTTGGAAGCAGCCTTGGCGGCTGGCTTGGAAGCGGCTTTCGCGGCCGGCTTGGCGGCAGCTTTGACAGCAGGCTTGGCACCTTTGGCGGCAGGTTTGGCGGCAGCTTTGGCGGCCGGTTTAGCGGCCGGTTTAGCGGCGGCCTTGGCGGCTGGCTTGGCCGTTTTCACGGCAGGCTTGGCGGCCTTGGCTGGCGCCACCTTCTTGCCGGTCAGTGCTTCCACAGCCTTGGTCAGCGCTTCCACGCGGGCGTTCAATTCCTGCACGTCCTTCTGGGTCGGCACGCCGATGGTGCCCAGGGCGCGCGAGACGCGGTCCTCGAACACTTGCTCGAGCTTGTCCCACGAGCCGGCGGCTTGCTTGCTGACGCCAGACACGGTCTCGCGCACTTCGGAAACCTTATCTTCAGCCAGGTCACGGGTACGCTGCTGCAGCGCGTTGCCTTCCTTGACCAGCTTGGCGAACACGCGGCCGCCCTCTTCCTGCGCCTTGGCAAATGCGCCCAGGCCAGCCTGCCAGATCTGCTGCGCGGAATTGCGAACGGCACTCGCCAATTGCTTGTCGTCGGCATTGGCCAGGGATTTCAGTTTCTTCACCATAGTGGGCTCCATTGAGACTGTCGGTTTAATCGGGTCGTTCCTTCGATGAAATCATTCTAGGCCCCATTTCTAGAGATGGGCTTCTAATGGGGTAGAGCGCGCGTTCTAATCAAGCTTGCAACAGCGCTTGCCATTTATTGTCTATCCTGTAATGATTGTTCGCGGAAGAAAACCTAAGAATAAAGGAGAAACTTGATGCAATATTTTGTTACTGGAGCGACCGGGTTTATCGGCAAGCGCCTCGTCAAAAAACTGCTGGCGCGCAAGGGCAGCGTAGTGTATTTCCTGCTGCGCGAAGGCAGCCGCGACAAGCTGGCCGGCCTGTATGAATACTGGGGCACCACCAAAGCCCGCGCCATTCCCGTATTCGGCGACCTGCGCAGCGCCAAGCTCGGCGTATCCAAGGACGACATCAAGAAACTCACCAAATCGGTGGACCATTTTTATCATCTGGCCGCTGTCTACGATATGCTGGCCGATGCCGACGAACAGATCGCGGTGAATGTGGAGGGCACGCGCAACGCGGTCGAATTCGCCAACGCGATCCAGGCAGGAATACTGCACCATGTCAGTTCGATTGCCGCCGCCGGCATGTTCGAGGGTATCTTCCGCGAAGACATGTTCGACGAGGCCGAGAACCTCGACCATCCCTATTTCGCGACCAAGCACGAGTCCGAGAAAATCGTCCGCAATGAAACCAGGGGCGCGTGGCGCGTGTATCGTCCCGGCCTGGTGGTTGGCGATTCGAAAACCGGCGAAATGGACAAAATCGACGGTCCGTATTACTTCTTCAAACTGATCCAGCGCATCCGCCAGCTACTGCCGCCGTGGATGCCCACCATCGGCATCGAAGGCGGCCGCATCAACATCGTGCCGGTGGACTACGTGGTCAACGCGATGGACCACATTTCCCACCAGCCCAAGCTGGACGGACGCGCCTTCCACCTGACCGATCCGGAACCGATGCGCGTTGGCGAAGTGCTGAACACCTTCTGCCGCGCCGCGCATGCGCCCACCATGAGCATCCGCATCAACGCCGCGCTGTTCGGCTTCATCCCGAAGTCGATCAAGAAAGGCGTGTTTGCACTGTCGCCGGTGCGCCGCGTGCGCGACGCGGTGATGAAGGACCTGGGCCTGCCGCCGGACCTGATGACCTTCGTGAACTACCCGACCCGCTTCGACAACCGCGACACCGCGCAAGCACTGAAGGGCACCGGCATCGCCTGCCCGCCGCTGGAAAAATACGCGGCACCGGTGTGGGACTACTGGGAACGCAACCTGGACCCGGACCTGTTCATCGACCATACCCTGCGCGGCCAGGTGGCCGGCAAGGTGGTGCTGGTGACGGGCGGCTCGTCCGGCATCGGCCTGGCGGCGGCGCACAAGCTGGCCGAAGCGGGCGCCATCACGATTATCTGCGGCCGCGACGAGGACAAGCTGCTCGAGGCGAAGAAGGAAGTGGAAGCGCGCGGCTTCGCGTTGATCACCTACCCTGCCGACCTGTCGGACATGGCCGACTGCGACCGCTTCGCGCAGGTGCTGATCGCCAACCACGGCGGCGTGGACGTGCTGGTGAACAACGCCGGCCGCTCGATCCGGCGCGCCATCGAGGCCAGCTATGACCGCTTCCACGATTTCGAGCGCACCATGCAGCTGAACTACTTCGGCGCGCTGCGCCTGACCATGGCGCTGCTGCCGTCAATGACGGCCAAGAAGCGCGGCCACGTAATCAACATCTCGTCCATCGGCGTGCTGACCAATGCGCCGCGCTTCTCGGCCTACGTGGCGTCCAAGGCGGCGCTGGATGCTTGGACCCGCTGCGCCTCGTCCGAGCTGCAGGATCTGGGCATCAAGTTTACCACCATCAACATGCCGCTGGTGCGCACGCCGATGATCGCGCCGACCAAGATCTACCAGAACGTACCGACCCTGTCGCCGGAGGAAGCGGCCGACCTGATCGCCGAGGCCATCGTCTGGAAGCCGGTGCGCATCGCAACGCGGGTGGGCATCTTCGGCCAGGTGCTGCACGCGCTGATGCCGCGCGTGGCGCAGATCGTGCTCAACACCAGCTTCCGCATGTTCCCGGATTCGGATGCGGCCAAGGGCGGCGACGGCAAGAAGCCGCCGCAGATGTCGTCCGAGCAGATCGCCATGCAGCAGTTGCTGCGCGGCGTGCACTTCTAAGCGCGCAGCCGCGCGCCGCATCGCCATCGGCGCTAAAATGTGCCGATGGCGCCGAAAATCCTCTGGGTTGCATTGCCGCTGCTGCTGTACGCCGTATGGCTGGCAGCAATGCGCTGGCGCGGGCGCACGCCGGGACGGCTGGCGCTCAATGTGCACACCAGCGTGCTGCTGCTGTGCTATCTGCTCAGCACGGCCGGACTGGGAGTCTTCTGGGTCGCCAACCAGCAGTTGCCGGTGTTCGACTGGCACTACTTGTTCGGTTATGCCACGCTGCTGCTGGTCTTCATTCATCTGTGTTTCAACTTGCCGCTGGTGCTGAACTGGCTGCGCAGCCGTGCGCCGGCGGCGCGGCCGGCCTCTGCCCCTGCCGGCGCCGGCCCGCGCGGCGCGCCCGCATTGGGCATGCCGCTGGCGGTCCTGGCGGCGCTGGCGGCCGCCTACTTCCTCGGCCTGCGCCATGGCGCAGGCGATCTGCCGCTGCATGTGGACGCCGGAACTGCCTCGCTGGCTGGAAACGCGGGCGACGCGGCGAACACCGGTGGCACGGGCAGCATCGGCGGCGCGGCGCCGGTGCTGCGCTACCACGCGCTGTCGTCCGAGTCGCGCAGCAGCGTCTTCCTGCGCGCGCCCGGCATAGAATGGGGCGATGCGCCGGAGCCGTTCAAACGCTATCCCAACGCACGGCACGTGGCGCTGCCTGCCGCCAGCCCGGCCTCGCAGCCGCTGCAGGCAGCCATGCGCGGACCGGCGTCCGCATCGCAACGCCGCCTGCGGCTGGACCAGCTAGCGCAGATTCTCTTCCTGGGAGCCGGCGTGACCGAGCATCGCGGCGGGCGGGCGCTGCGGGCTGCGCCCTCTTCCGGTGCGCTGTTTCCCAGCGAACTGTATGTGGCCGCGCGCGACATCGACGGGCTGGCGCCCGGCCTGTACCACTACGGACCGGAGCAGCACCGGCTGGCATGGATAGGTCCCCTGCCAGCCGCGGAAGATGCTCTGGGCGCGCCCGCCGCGCGGGACGCCGATGCCCTGCTCGTCCTGAGTGCGATTTTCCGCCGTACGGGCTACAAGTATCACAACCGCGCATACCGCTATGCCACTGCCGACGCGGGGCACCTGTTGGAAAACCTGCGCATAGCGGGCCACCAGGCCGGCATGCACGCCACGCTGCTGCCGCAATTCGACGAGGCCCTGGCGGCACGCGCGCTGGCTATCGACGGCGTGGAGGAAGGCGTGCTGGCGATGATGGCGCTGCGGCGTTACGGCCCGGTGCCGGCGTCCATGCCTGGCGCGGCGCCACAGCCAGGCTCGCAGGAATATTCGGCAGCGGCGCCGGCATCACCGGTTCCGCAAGCGCCGCAGGCAAGTTCCGCGCTGGGCGCCACTGGCGTGATTCATCGGGCGACGTCGCTGCGGCTGCCGCCCCGCGCCGGAGGGCACACGGAGACCGCTGCGCAGCCATACGGCAGCTTTGCAGCAGACGCCCTGCCGCCGGGCGCCTTGCGCTTGCCCGCGCCGCTTGCCGCGCCCGCCAGCGCGCACGCCGTCATCGCACAGCGGCGCAGCGTGCGGCGCTATACGTCCGGGCCGGTGCCGCTGGCTGCGCTGTCCACCATCCTGGCGGACATGGCGCAGCGCCCGCAACTGTCGGAAGCGATCCGCATCGACCTGGTGGTGAACCGCGTGGCGGGCCTGGCGCCCGGCCTGTACCGCTATCTGCCGCAGCATGCGCTGCTGCCCGTGGCTAAAGGGGACTTTGCCGCCCGCGCACGTCAGGCGGCGCTGGCGCAGGACGTGATCGGCGACGCGGCCGTGGTGCTGGTGCTGTCAGTCGACACCGGGCGCGCGCTGGCGCATGGCGCGCGCGGCTACCGGCATGCATTCCTGGAAGCTGGCCTGGTGGGAGAACGCTGGCTGCTGGGCGCCATCGCGCAGGGGCTGGCGGCCTGCCCTGTCGGCGCCTTCTATGACGACGAAGCCGCTGCGCTGGTACAGGCGCGCGGGCGCTGGGTGCTGCACTTCGCCGCGCTCGGGCAGCCGGCCAGGTGACCAGAGGCGATCAGGGCGTGCTTTTTCCGTGCACGCGCAAGTCCGGCGGCAGCGAGGACGGCGGTAGCCAGTACTGGTGCAGCCGCAAAAACGCGCCGTCGCGCTTCATGTCGCGCAGCGCCGCGTCCCAGGCGCGCACGGTATCCGGCGGCGTACCCTTGGAAAAGCCGAAGTAGACGTCGTCCACGCTGAGCTGCTTCACCAGTTCCGCATCGTCGCGCGCGTAGCCGGCCTTCTCCAATGCCGGGCCCACCAGCTCCTCGCCGTCGAACCACAGTTCGAAGCGCTTGCTCATCAACATGCGAGCGGCCACTTCGGAACTGACCGGCTCATCGGTAATGCTGTAGCCGAAGTCGCGCGCCCGCTGCGCGAAAATGCTGCCGCGCCGCGCACCGCCGCGCAGCTTGTAGATGCCGTCGCCCAGCGCGCGCAGCTCGGCGCCCCGCCCCTTCAAGGCAAACACGGACACATGCGCAACGAACACCGGCCCCACGAACACCAGCCGCCGCTCGCGCTCGGGCGTGCGCGCAACAGTCAGCAGCAGTACATTGGCTTCATTCATGGCAATGGTGTTGGCGCGCGCCCAGGGAATGATCTGGACCGCATCGCGCCGGCCGATGCGCTGCTGGATCTGCTGCGCCAGGTCGACCGCAAAGCCGGCCGGACGGCCCCGGTCCATGAAGCCGACCGGCTTGCTGTCGATGCTGTAAATGCGCAGCGGCACAGCACCGCCTGCCTGCGCACAGGCGCGCCCGGGCCATGCGGCAAGCGCCGCGCCAGCGCTGGCTAGCACCAGCAAGGCGCGCGCCGCGCGCCGGAGCCGGCCGGCGGCCACGCTATGCCGCTTGGACGGGCTGCTGCCCATGCAGCTGGCTGTGCAGGCGGAATCCTTCACGAATGTTCTCCCGCAGCACCGCACCCTTCCATGGCTTGGTGTAGAAGCGGTCGATGGCGCCGTGGTTAATGGCCGCCATGATGGGCGTCAGGTCGGCGTAGGCCGACAGCATGATGCGGAAGGTGTCCGGCGCCAGGTTCTTGACCCGCTCCATGAATTCGGTGCCGCTCATCAACGGCATGCATTGATCGCACAGGATGACCTGCACCTGGTGCCGCGCCAGCACGTCGAACCCTTCGGCCGCCGTCTGCGCGGTGAGGATGCGGTAGCCGTCCTGCGACAGGAAGTCGCTCAGCACGTCGAGCATGAAGGCGTCGTCGTCGACAATCAGCAGGGTTTGCTGGTCGACCTGGTTTTCGTCCACCGGCGCCTGCAGGTATTTGCCCTCACTCAGCATGACCTCGAACTCGTCCTCCGGCAGCGGGCGGCTGAAGTAGTAGCCCTGCATTTCGTCGCAGTTGTGGCGCCGCAGATAAGCCAGCTGCGCGTCGCGCTCCACGCCTTCGGCGATCACCTGCAGCTTCAGGCTGTGCGCCATGTTGATGATGGCCAGCACGATGGCCGCGTCGTCCGGGTTGCTGGTCACTTCGCGCACGAAGGCGATGTCGATCTTCAGCTTGTCGATCGGGAAGCGCTTCAGGTAGGCCAGCGAGGAATAGCCGGTGCCGAAGTCATCGATGGAAATCTGGATGCCGAGCTTTTTCAGGTTCTGCAGCACCGTGATGGTTTCCTCGGCGTTCGACATCAGCGAGCTTTCGGTCAGCTCCAGTTCCAGCAGTTCGGGCGCGATGTCGTGCTGCTTGATGGCGCGCATGACCTCCTCCTCCAGGCCGCCGACGAAGAACTGGATGCCCGACACGTTGACCGACAGGTGCACCGCGCCGATGCGGGTCTTGCCCCACTCGGCGATCTTGCGGCAGGCCTCGTTCAGCACCCAGTTGCCGACCCGCACAATCAAGCCGGTTTCCTCCAGGATGGGGATGAACAGCGCGGGCGACACCATGCCGTGGCCGGGCCGCTTCCAGCGTATCAGCGCTTCGGCCCCGCTCAGGCGGCCGCTGCTGATGTCGATCTTGGGTTGGTAGTACAGCACAAACTCGTTGTTGTCGATGGCGCGCCGCAGCGCGTTTTCCAGGTCCAGCCGCGCCAGCGACTGCGCGTTCATCTCGGCGGTAAAGAAGCGGAAGGCGTCGCGCCCGGCTTCCTTGGCGCGGTACATGGCGGTGTCGGCGTACTGGATCAGCGTGTCGGCGTCGCTGCCGTCGTCCGGGAACACGGAGATGCCGATACTGGCCGTCACCGTCACCTCGTGGCCTTTCAGGTCGAACGGCTTGCGCATCGCCTCGCGGATCTTGTCCACCACCGCGATGGCGTTCTGCGCCCCTTCCGGCAGCATCAGGATGGCGGCGAATTCGTCGCCGCCGAAGCGGCCGATGGTGTCGCGCACGCGCAGGCAATCGACCAGGCGGCTGGAGAACTGGCGCAGCAGTTCGTCGCCGATGGTGTGGCCCAGCGTGTCGTTGATGTTCTTGAAGCGGTCCATGTCCAGGAACAGCACCGCCAGCGCCCATTTGTGCTCGGCCGCCTGCTGCAGCGAATGGGTCAGCGAGTCGTAGAACTGGCTGCGGTTGGGCAGGCCGGTCAGGGTGTCGAAGTGGGCCAGTTTGAGCAGGCGCTGCTCGGCTTCCTTGCGCTCGGTGATATCGCGCGCCACCGCCACCAGGATCCAGTTCTGGCCCGAGCGCAGCGTGCGGCGCTGCACTTCCACCGACAGCGGCGAGCCGTCCTTGCGCTGCAACAGCAGCTCGGCTATGGCGCCGCTCTGGTCGCCGGCCAGCAGCTTGTCGTACAAGTCCTCCAGGCGGCGCAGGTCGCCGTCGATGGATTTGTTCGGCCCCACCTTCAGGAAATCCTCGCGCAAATAACCCAGCATGCGGCAGGCGGTCGCGTTCACGTCCACGAAGCACATGCCAGCGCGGTCGACCAGGAAGATGGCGTCGGCGGTGGCGTCCATCGCCAGGCGGAAGCGGCGCAGGTCCTCGTCGAGGCGGATGCGGGCGTTCATGTCCAGCTGCAGCTGGGCGTGGTGGCGGCGGATCTCGTCGTACAGCAGCAGGTTTTCGTAGGCCACCGAGATCTGCGCGGCCACCGTGGCGGCCACGCGCTCGTCCACTTCGCTGAAGCTGGCCGCGCCCAGCTTGTCCACCAGGTACAGCCAGCCGTGGGTACGCTCGCGCGAGGCGATCGGCACGCCGAGGAAGGAATGCACCGGCGGATGGCTGTCCGGCAGGCCGATGGCGGCCGGGTCGCCCGGCAGTGCGTCGATGCGCACCGGCTGGCGCTGTTCCAGCAGCCCGCCCAGTACCCCGGCGCGCGGCGTGCTTGAGATCAGGCGCGCCTGCTGCCCCACGCCGCAGGCGGCAAAGTGGCTCAGTTCCTGCGCGCCCGATTCGAGCACGCCGATGCAGGCGTACTTGGACACGCAAATGTTCTGCGCCACGCGGCAACCCGCTTCGATCAGCGCCTGCGGATCGCGCTCGGCGCCCAGCTCGATGCCCAGCTCGATCAGCGCAGTCAGCCGCAGGCTCACCGCCTGCAGGCTGGACAGGGAGCGCGACAGGCGCTCGGTCATCGACGTCAGATGCTCGGCGCCGGTGTCCCGCCCGTCGCCGGTGCTGGCCAGCTGCGAAATGAGGGCGCTGCTCGATTCGAGCTCGCCCAGGTATTCGGCCACCTTGTGGTCGATGTCCAGGAAGCGCCCGCCGCTGGGCGGCTCGGGCGCGAACTGCGGCACGCTGTCCTCCTCGTCGGGCGTGACGCCCAGCGCTTCGCGCACCGTGCGCAGGATCACGTCCGGGTCCGACGGCTTGGGCAGCACCCAGCGCACGCCGCAGGCCTCGGCCACCGCCATGGCTTCGCGCTCCCGGTAGGTGGCGGTGTAGAAAATGATGGGCACGTGCGCGGTGTCCGGGTTGCTGTGCATGCGGGTAACGAACTCGTAGCCGTCCATATTCGGCATCAGGATGTCCGAAATAACCAGGTCGGGCCGCTCGGCGCTGACCATCTTCAGGCCTTCGGCGCCGTTGGACGCTTCCAGCAGCCGGTGGCCGCCGTAGCCCAGCAAGGTCATCAGGAACTCGCGGTTGAGCACATGATCGTCCACGATCAGGATCGTGGCGACGTCGTTTTTAGCCGGGGGCGACGCCTCCCCCGGCAAGAAAGACTCGATCTGGGTGACGAAGGTGTCCGGTTCGATGGGTTTGCCGATGTAGCCGTCGAAGCCGGCCGCCAGCAGGCGTTCGCGGTCGCCCACCATGGCCAGCGCCGTCACCGCCAGCGCCGGGATGGGGCGCAGCGCCGGGTCCTGCTTGAGCTGCGCCACCACGCCGTAGCCGTCCAGCTTGGGCAGGTGCACGTCGCAGATGATCAGGTCGGGCAGCTCGCGCCGTGCGGTGGCCACGCCCTCTTCCCCGTCATGCGCCATCAGCGGCGTATAGCCGAAGGCGTTGAGCAGGTACACCATCAACTCCATATTGGTCGGATTGTCTTCTATGATAAGGATGCGTGCGGACACGTTTGCGCTCCCGGTAAAGTCATGCTTTCATGTTCTCTCTATGGCATCGTGCGCCGCTTCCAGCGGCACGGCAAGCGTAAATATGCTGCCGCGCCCCGGCCTGCTGGCCACACTGATCTGCCCGTTCAATAACTGCGCCAGCTGCAAGCTCACCTGCAAGCCCAGGCCGGTGCATTCGAACCGCCCGGCGCCGCCGGCGTCGCCGTCCAGCGGGCGAAAGGCCCGCGACAGCATGCGCTGCAGTTCCGGCGCGAGACCGACCCCGGTATCGCTCACGCTGACCGTGGCGCACGCGCGCCCGTCGACGTCGGCCGTGTCGAGTTCGATGCGCACCGCGCCGCTGTCGGTAAACTTGATGGCGTTGTTAACCAGCTTGCTCACGATCTGCTGCATGGCGCGCCGGTCGCAGTGCACATTGACATCGTCGTGCGGCGCGTTGAAATCGAACTGCAGACCCTTCTGATGCGCTTGCGGCTGGAATACTGGAAGTAGCTCCGCGATTACGGCGTGGCACTCCAGCGGCTCCAGCTTCAACTCCACTTTACCCGAAGCGATCTTGCTCAGGTCAATCAAATCGTTAATCTGCGCCAGCAGCTGGCGCGCGCTGGCCTGCACTGTGCGCAGCTGGTGCTCCTGTTCTTGGGTCAGCGGGCCTGGCAGGCGCATCAGCATGGTGCCGGCGAAGCCGATGATGGCATGAAGCGGCGTGCGCAGCTCGTGCGACATGCTGGCTAAGAACAGGTCGGTGGCGCGGTGCGCATCGTTCAGTTCGCTTGCCAGCGCGAGGTTCTGTTCCTGCAGCGCCAGGTCCGGGCGATGGCGCTGGCGGTCGCACTGGCAGCGCACGGTGCACAGCAACAGCGTGCGGCCGTCGGCCGTGATGGTTTTGGCGGCGCACTCCACCGGCAGCGGCGTGCCGTCTCGGTGCCGCCACAGCGCCTCATAGCGCGCGTCGCCGTGTTCGATGATGTGCTGCTCGATGGCGTGGCCATCGTCCTCCTGCCCGGGCGCCAGCACCAGCTGGTCCAGCCGCCGGCCCAGAGCGTCCGCCTGGGTGTAGCCGAACATGGCCTGCGCGCGGCGCGTCCAGCATAGTATCTCCCCGCCCGGCCTCGTCACGACGACGGCCTCGGGCAATTCCTCCAGGATCAGCTTGGCGAAGTCAGTTGGCATCGTTTTGCCTTGTGCTGGGCATGCATGCATCACCATACAGCAACCGCACGCGCGGATTCTCACCAATAGTCACACAAGCCGGACCGGTGGCCACGCTATGAATTGCCGCTTCTCAATGCAGTCTACCTAAGGCGAGCCGGGCTGTCTATTTTGTTTCCAAATTAACACAATCACGCGACAAACTGGCAACTTCGTCCAGCACAAAGCGCAGGGCCGCAGGGTGGGAACCGATCGCCACGTGGCCGATGCCGCCCAATTCCACGTTGCGCGCGCCCGGCAGCCGGGCCGAGTCCTGCGGCGCCACGATATTGTCGTGGTGTGACCACAACGACACGATCAGCGCGCGCACTGCCGGGGTCTCGGAGGCGGCCAGCGCCGCCAGCCAGTCCGAATTGCGGTGCATCTGGCGCGCGTTCAGGCCGGGGCCGAAGCCTGCCAGCGCGGTTCCGTGGTGCGGCGTGCCGAGCGTGATCACGCGCGCCACGCGCGCACTGCCGTACGCGCGCAGGTGGGCGCGCGCGGCCAGGCCGCCCATGCTGTGGCCCACCACCACCGCCTGCCGCTGGCCGGCGGCGACGCACAGCTGCTGCAGGGCGGCGTCGATCTGCGGCGCGTAGTGGTCGATACCCGCACCTAGCGGTTCCAGGTCCACTGTCATATAACTGACGCCGGCCCGGCGCAGGCGCGCCGCAAGGCTGCTCCAATAGGCGCCGTTGCAGGCGTAGCCGTGCAGCAGCAGCACCGGCGGCCCGGCGTTGCCCTCCGCAATATGCAACGTGGTGCGCGGACGCAACATGGTCCATGTCTGTATTGTCATGGAGGAGGCAAATTCGCGCGCAAACATGCGCGCGAAACCTGCCGGCGCCAGCGCGTACGGCGCCGCGACCGGCCCACCGGCGCGGCGCGCCATGCGAAAATTGTTACCAGAAATTACCATACGGACCAGTATCACGCTAACCAGGCCCAGCGTTAGCGCCGCCAGCCAGCCGGGGCCGGCCCAGCCCAGCTGCCGCCCCAGATACACCGCCAGCGCCGCCATAACCAGGCCGAAGCACAGCTGCAGCAGCAGGATGGCGAGCATGAGGCGGCGTGCCATGTCAGCCTCGCGCGGCCGGCACCAGGGGCATGGGGGTGCCGGCGCCGGCATCGGCAAAGCCGGGCGCAGGCTTGCCGGTCAGCTGCTCGGCCAGGCCGCTGGCCAGGCGCGCGGCGATGCCATAGATCGACAATTGCGGATTGGCGCCGATCGAGGTCGGGAACAGCGAGCCGTCGTGCACCGACAGGTTGGCCACGCCGTGGTAGCGCCCGTTGCCGTCCACCACGCCGTGGCGCGCGTCGGCCGCCATGCCGCAGCCGCCCATCACGTGCGCCGACACCACCCGCATCAGCAAATTCTTGAACGGCAGCCCGTTGATCGCCTCGCGCGCCTGCTGCCAGCTGGTGTAGCTGCGCGCCAGCTCGTGCACCGGCAACACGCTGCGCGCTCCGGCCGCAAACTGGATTTCGGCCATGGACAGCAGCGCGCGGCGGGCGCCGTCCCACACGTAGGGCGTGAGGCGGTAATCCAGCACCGGCGCGCCGTGCTGATCCAGCGCCACGCTGCCGCCCGGCGCCTCTGCATGGAAGCCGTCGCGCAGCAGGGCCAGCAAGCCCTGTACGTGCGGGAACTGGCGCATCATGGCCGCGTGCTCCTCGCCGAAGCCGGCCATGGTGGTCGACAGCAGCAGCGGGTGCAGCGGCGGCGCCTCCAGCTTGTAGCCCATGGCGCCGTCGATGGCCTGCGTCTCCAGGAAATGGTCCGAGTAGATCGATTGCGGCGCGCCCGCGTAGCCGTCCACGCGCTGCTCGAACACGCCGGACGAGATAATGGTCGGATGCAAGAAGGTGCGTTTGCCCAGCAGGCCGTGCGGATCGGGCGCGCCCGAGCGCAGCAGCAGGCCCGGCGAGTTGATGGCGCCGCCCGCCACCACATAGTGGCGCGCCTTGACCGTCACCTGCTTGCCGCTGGGCGCCAGGCCATCCGCCGTGAGCGCGCTGGCCAGCAGGTGGTCCACCGCCCCATTGCGGAACACCAGCTGCTCGGCGCGCACCCGCGTCAGCAAGCTGGCGCCCAGGTCCAGCGCGGATGGAATGGTGGTTACCAGCATCGATTGCTTGGCGTTGGTCGGGCAGCCCATGCCGCAATAGCCGAGGTTCCAGCAGCCGTTCACGTTGCGCCGGATCGACGCGGTGGGGATACCCAGCTTGTCCGCGCCGCGCCGCAGCAGGTCGTTGTTCTCGTTGGGCGGCACCTCCCAGGGGCCGATGTGCAGGCGCCGCTCCATCATGGCAAACCACGGCGCCATCGCTTCCGGCGTGTAGCCGGCCAGGCCGAAATGGCGCTGCCAGTAGGCCAGCGTGGACGGCGGCGTGCGGAAGCTGGAGGTCCAGTTCACCGTGGTGGACCCGCCCACCGTGCGGCCCTGCAGGATATTGATGCCCTTGTCGCGCGTCTTGCGGGCGCCGGCCTCCTGGTACAGCGTGGGATAGGCGTCCGCTTCGCGCATCTTGAAATCGCTGGACGACTTGAGCGCGCCCTCTTCCAGGATCAGCACGCTCAGGCCCGCCAGCGCCAGCAGCTCGGCCGTCACGCCGCCGCCGGCGCCGCTGCCGATCACCACCACGTCGGCCTCCAGCGTGCGGTCGCCGTCCAGCGCGGCGCCATCGATCACTTTCCAGCCGGAGGCCAGACCGGCCCGGATCGGGTCGGGAATCACATTCGGGTGTGCGTTTTGGCCGGCGTTCATCGGCTCAGCTCCTTGATCGGGCCCGGATAGCCCATGGCGGCCCAGCTGGCGGGATCGGCATACCATGCGCCCAGCACCAGGTCATGCAGCGCGTGGTAGGCGGTCTGGAGCATCTGCAGCCGGTGCAGGCGCCAGTCCTGCAGGAAGGCGGCGGCCTGCGCGGGCGTGGTTTCGCTCCAGGCCGGCACGCCCGCCAACAGGCGGCGCGCGGGCGCCAGCGCCAGCAGGCCAAACAGGTCCTGCACTTCCTTCTGCGTGCTCAGGGGCAGGCTGGCGACGGCTTGCTGCACGCCATCGGTGGTGCGGGCAACGGCGGCATTGCGCGCGGCCTCGCCCGGCGGCAGCATGGGGCCGACGATGGCCGGAATAATCGCCACCAGCACGGCGCGCGCCTCGCCGTTCAGCACGTAGCGCTGCAGCGGTGCGGCGCCCTGTACGGTGCGGTAAAGCGCACCGCCCGCGGCCAGCGCCAGCGCGCCCAGCACGCCGGTTTTCAAAAAGGTTCTGCGGTTCAGCATGTCTCTGATATTCCAGTGTTTTTTGCAGTGTACGCCAAAGATCCGCGCGTTCCGCGTGCAAAAATAGAGCCACGCATCTATTTGCTTCTGGTAAAAAATCACCATGAAGAATGAACCCATCACGAGTGCGCTGGAACTGCAATTGCGCGCCGCCCGGCTGGAACGCCAGGCGGCAGGGCGCGATCCGGCCCTGCAATCGGCGCGGCTGGCACTGAAAACCTTCCAGGCCGCGCGCCTGGCGCGCACCCATGCCGACCTGCTGGCCGCCCCCGACACCCGCCAGGCCGCCGAGTTTTTCCTGGAAGAGCTGTACGGCACCCACGACCTGAGCCAGCGCGACACCGACCTGGAACGCATCGCGCCCACCATGCAGCGCGTGCTGCCGGCCGACGCGCTGCAAACCATCACCGAGGCGATGCAGCTGGACGCGCTGGCTGAACGGCTGGACACGGCCATGGCCCGCCTGCTGGGCCCGCAGTTTAGCGACGCCGCTTATATCGCCGCCTACCGCCTGGCCCTCACGCGCGCCGACCGCGAACGCCAGCTGGACCTGGTACAGGCGCTGGGCGATTCGCTGAGCCAGCTGGTGCGGGTGCCGATGCTGAGCGGCACCCTGATGCTGATGCGCGGCCCGGCCCGGCTGGCCGGCCTCGGCAGCCTGCAGCAATTCCTGGAGCGGGGATTCTCAGCCTTCAAGCGCATGAAACGGCCGCGCGAATTCGTCGCCGCCGTCACCGGGCGCGAGCGCGCCATCATGGAGCGGCTGTACGGCGGCCACGCGGCGCCGTTCGATATCTGAACTTACCCGGGCTGGTCGGCTGGGTTGTCGGCTGGGTTGTCGGCTGGTTTGTCGGCTGGTTTGTCGGCGCATTTGTCGGCGCATTTGTCAGCTATCTTGCGCGCAATGCCACGCAAAATGTTCACTTCCTCGGTTTCCAGCTGGGTGCGGGAAAACATGCGCTTCAGGCGCGGCATCAGCTTGCGCGGGTTGTTCGCGTCCAGGAAGCCTAGCGCCACCAGCGCCTGCTCCAGGTGCGCATACATGCCGTCGATCTGCGCCAGGCTGGCCGCCTCGCCCTGGAAGCCGATGGCCGGCTCGGCCGGCGCGGCGGCCTCGGTGATGGCCGCCAGCGCCGCCATCCTGCACTCGTACACCAGTACCTGGGCAGCCTGCGCCAGGTTCAGCGACGAGTAATCCGGGTTGGCCGGGATATTAATCAGTGCGTTGCACTTCTCCACGATGTCGTTCGGCAAGCCGAAGCGCTCGTTGCCGAAAATCAGCGCCGCATGCAGCTCCGGGGCAGCGGCCGCGTGTTCGGCGAACTGGCGCGGCGCCAGCACCGGCGGCGAATACTCACGCAGCCGGGCCGACACGGCGGCCGCGAAGTTGATGCCTTGCAGCGCCTCGGCCATGCTGCCAACGATGCGCGCCGACGCCAGGATGTCCTGCGCGCCACTGGCGAACGCCACCGCCTCCTCGTGCTCCAGCATGCCTTCGAAGCGCGGCGTCACGAGCACGAGCTCGGCAAAACCCATGGTTTTCATGGCGCGCGCCACCGAGCCAATGTTGCCAGGACGACTAGTTTCGACCAGAATTATTCGCAGGCGGTGAAAAAGAGTCGCTGTATTTTGAGGCTGCATCATTTAAAATAGCGCCATTACGCGCGTTCGAGATGGATTTCGGTGGCATTCTAACCATTCCAACCCGTTCCCGCACCGCTCTTTCTCACAATCGCTTTTTCACATTGCTATACGCCACCCTGCCGAGATGCAACGCGCCCGGCGGGCAGCAGCGTTTTTTTCACGGAAGCTACCATGCACCCAATGCTCAATACGGCTATCAAAGCCGCCCGCCGCGGCGCCGCCGTCATCAACCGCGCCAGTTTCGACCTTGACCGTGTCATCGTCAATGAGAAGCAACACAACGACTTCGTCACCGATGTCGATACCGCTGCCGAGCAGGCCATCATCGAGGTACTGAGCAAAGCCTACCCCGAGCATGGCTTCCTGTGCGAAGAATCCGGCGCCTCGGCCAATGTGAACGACGAGACTGAGTACCTGTGGATCATCGATCCGCTCGACGGCACCACCAATTTCATCCATGGCTTCCCGCAGTACGCCATTTCCATGGCCCTGCAGCACCGCGGCGTCATCACGCTGGCCCTGGTCTACGACCCGGTGCGCAACGACCTGTTTACCGCTGAAAAGGGTTCCGGCGCCTTCCTGAACGACAAGCGCATCCGGGTGGGCAAGCTGGACCGTATCGCCAAAGCCCTGCTGGGCACCGGCTACCAGGCCGGCAACCCTGCCGCGCTGACTGAATACCTGAAAATGTACGGCATCATGGCCGAACGCAGCCATGGCGTGCGCCGCGCCGGCTCGGCCGCGCTGGACCTGGCCTATGTGGCCTGCGGCCGCCTGGACGGCTTCTACGAAAAAGGCCTGAAGCCTTGGGACATCGCCGCCGGCGCGCTGCTGGTGTCGGAAGCGGGCGGCATCATCGCCGAGTTCAACGGCGAGTCGGACTACCTGCACAAGGGCAACGTCATCGCCGGCAGCCCGAAGGTGCTCGGCCAGATGATCGGCCTGTTGGCGGAATTTGCCTGAGGTTTGCACGACTTTGATTGATAAAGTCACAATTTAAGTAACTTTGTTACAAAATAAAAGGGGCTGCGGCCCCTTTTTCATTTCCTTGCCGCAACTTGAACGACAACTAGCTGTTATACTCGGCAAAGCGGCACCTCGACCAGTCCATGGCCGCCACCCCGAGTAAAAATTGATTGCCTCTGACTGGCGCCCAAAAGGCGACGAGCCGATCTTAACTAAAAGTCATCATGTCATTTTCTACCCTTGGTCTGTCTGACGCCATCGTCCGCGCTGTCGCCGAAACCGGTTACACCACGCCGACGCCTATCCAGACCCAAGCGATTCCGGCTGTACTGAACGGCGGCGACCTGCTGGCCGGCGCCCAGACCGGCACCGGCAAGACCGCCGGTTTCACCCTGCCCATCCTGCACCGCCTGTCCACCGACGCCAACGGCGCCAAGCAGAGCAACCGCACCGCCGCGCGCCCGATCCGGGCCTTGATCCTGACCCCGACCCGCGAACTGGCGGCCCAGGTCGAGGAAAGCGTGCGCGTGTACGGCAAGTACACCAACCTGAACTCCGCCGTCATTTTCGGCGGCGTCAGCATCAATCCGCAGATCAAGCAGCTCAAGCATGGTGTCGACATCCTGGTCGCCACCCCGGGCCGCCTGCTGGACCACATGATGCAAAAGACCATCGACCTGAGCAAGGTCGAGATCCTGATCCTGGACGAAGCCGACCGCATGCTGGACATGGGCTTCATCCGCGACATCAAGAAAGTGCTGGCCGCGCTGCCGCCGAAGCGCCAGAACCTGCTGTTCTCGGCCACCTTCTCGGACGAGATCAAGGCCCTGGCCGACAACCTGCTGGACAGCCCGGCCACCATCGAAGTGGCGCGCCGCAACTCCACCGTGGAAGTGATCGCGCAAAAGATCTACCCGGTCGACCGCGACAAGAAGCACCCGATGCTGTCCTACCTGATCCGCACCCACAAGTGGACGCAGGTGCTGGTGTTTACGCGCACCAAGCATGGCGCCAACAAGCTGGTGGAGCAGCTGGGCAACGACGGTATCGGCGCCATGGCCATCCACGGCAACAAGAGCCAGGCTGCGCGCACCCGCGCGCTGGCCGAGTTCAAGGATGGCACGCTGCAAGTGCTGGTGGCCACCGACATCGCCGCGCGCGGCATCGATATCGACCAGCTGCCGCACGTGGTGAACTACGACCTGCCGAACGTGCCGGAAGACTATGTGCACCGCATTGGCCGGACCGGCCGCGCCGGCGCCACCGGCGAAGCGGTATCGCTGGTGTGCGTGGACGAACACATCATGCTGAAAGACATCGAAAAGCTCATCAAGCAGACGCTGCCGCGTGAAGTGATCCCAGGCTTTGAGCCGGACCCGACCGCGCGTGCCCAGCCCATCCAGCTGCGCAGCGGCGCCGGCCACCATCGCAACGCGCCCCGCCAGGGCGGCGGCGGCAATGGCCGCAGCAAGCCGGCCACGGGCGCCAGCGCCGGCGGCGCAGGCAAACCGCGCAGCGCCGGCGGCACTGGCGGCGGCGGTGGCGGCAACGCCGGCGGCGGCCGTGCTCCGGCAGCCCCGGGCGGCGGCCGCAGCGCCCCGCGCGCCGCGCCTCCGCACCGCTCCGGCGGCCGCGGCCGCTAAGCGCCCTGCTCCCGGCATGCCGGGAGGCAAAATGGGGTCAGGGTTAATTAAGTTATATACTTAACTAACCCTGACCCCTTTTTTGCTTTTTCAACCCGTCATGCCGAAGTTTGCCGCCAACCTGTCCATGCTGTTTACCGAACTGCCGTTCCTGGACCGCTTCGCTGCGGCGCGCCAGGCTGGCTTCGATGCGGTGGAGTTCCTGTTTCCCTATGCCTACGACCCGGACCAGCTGAACCAGCGCCTGCACCGCAACCAGCTGCAGCTGGTGCTGCACAACATGCCGCCCGGCGACTGGGCGGCCGGCGACCGCGGCATGGCTTGCGATCCGCGCCGCGCCGACGAGTTCCGCGACGGCGTGCAGCAAGCCATCGATTTCGCCACCGAACTGGGCGTGACCAGGCTGCACTGCATGGCCGGCATCTTGCCCGGCGGCCTGGCGCCCGAGCGCGCCCGCGAAACGCTGGTGAGCAACCTGCAGTACGCTGCCGAGCGCTGCCACGAACACGGCATCCAGGTGCTGATCGAGCCCATCAACACCTACGATATCCCCGGCTATTTCCTGAACCACAGCCGGCAGGCGCTGGACATCATCGCCGCCTGCGCGCGGCCGAATATTTTCCTGCAATACGACATCTACCATATGCAGCGCATGGAGGGCGAACTGGCCAACACCATCCGCGCCTGCCTGCCGCAAATCGGCCACATGCAATTGGCCGACACCCCCGGCCGCCACGAGCCGGGCACCGGCGAGATCAACTATGCCTTCCTGTTCAAGCTGCTCGACGAGCTGGGCTACGAGGGCTGGGTGGGCTGCGAATACAATCCGCTGGCGGCCACCACAGACGGCCTGGGCTGGCTGGCGCGCCTGGCTGATTCCGGTTTGCGCTAGCGCAAGGTCCAAATCTTTGCAGGGAGCAATATAGATCCTTTCCTGCCTGGGAGAGGACCGATGAAACCGCCCCGCCTACCGGCCATCGCGCCGGCCACCCCGTGCCTGCTGTTGCTGGTCCTGCTGCTGATGCTGGGCGGCTGCGCCAGCAATCCGCGCCTGGACGAGGCGCGGGAATTTGCCGCCGAGTCCGCCAAACTGGGCGGCTACGCCGACCTGACCCAGCGCTTCCGCGACACCTATATCCGCCAGCAACCCTACCTGTCGCCGGCCGCCGAGCAGCGCGAGCGCCTGGCCGACGCACGCCGGCGCGCGGCTTATCCGGACCTGATGGCCATCCACGAGGCAGTTGCGCTTTATATGCAGGCCCTGGGCAGGCTGGCCGGCGGCGACACGTTCGACTTGAAGCAGCCGCTCAAGGCCATGGGCAGCAGCATCAAGGCCTGGCCGGAAACCGGCCTGACCGACCGCCACGTGAACGCCTACAGCGGCCTGGCGCAATTGCTGGCGCGCGCGGCCAGCCAGCCTTACCAGGAGCGCGCCGTGCAAGCCATGGTGCGCGACGGCGACCAGGAACTGCAGGCCCTGCTGGAGGCGATGCAGAACCTGCTGCGCTACTACAGCAAAAGCAGCGACAACGAACGCGACACCGTGCTGGGCATGCTGGAGGTGGAGATCCCGTTCGCCGACACACCGCGCGACCGGCTGCTGGCGGCGCTGGCCAAGTCGCACCGGCAGGCCAAGCGCAACGAATACCGCCTGGCCGGCCTGCGCCACACGCTGGCGGCCAAGCATGTGGCGGCCATCGCGGCGGCCCATCTGGCGCTGGCGGCGCACATGGCGCGGCCGGACGATCCGGCCGCGCGCAGCACCCTGGCCGCAAGCCGAGACGCCCTGCGCGCCAGCGCCGCGGCCGTGGCCGGCGCCGCCCCTGTCACCGAATGAGGAGAACGCCATGACCCGGTCCATCACCGCCGCCGATGTCGAAGCCCTGGCCGACGCGCTGTCGGCCTGCGCCGACGCGCTGCACCGGCGCATCATGAAGGCGATCCGCGATAAGCCGCCAGGCGGCGCGGCGCCCGCCAGCGTCAGCCTGGAGCAAGGCATCTCGCAGGGCGCGGCGCAGGCGCTGTTCGACAACGAGGTCGCGCTGCGCCAGCGCGCCAACCGCCTGTACGTGGACGCCGCCGTGCTGGCGGCGGCCGGCCTGGGCGAACCGCAGCGCGTGCTGCTGGACCTGGTGGCAGTGGCGCAGCGCCGCATCCGCCACGCCAGCCGGCTGAAGGACGTGATCGGCATCACGGCCGACATGCTGGGCCTGGCCGCCGCCATCGCGGCCGGCAAGCCCGAACATGTGCCCGCCGTCGCCGACAGCATCAAGGAGCACTACGCGCAGCTCAAGGAAAGCGGCGCGGGGGAGCGCACCGAAGGCAGCGCCGGCTAGCGCCGCGGCGGCCTATAATCAAAGACATGCCCCCTCTCCTCAAGGAGCGCAGCATGTCTTACAAAAGCATCCTGGTGCACGTGGACGAAGCCCCGCGCGTGGCCGAACGCATCCGGCTGGCGGTCGAACTGGCGCTGCAGGACGATGGCCACCTGCTGGGCGTGGCCATGACCGGCATCGCCCGCGCGCTGTACCAGAACGCCATCGTCGACGAGCAGGACCCCAACCTGGCCCTGCACCTCAATTTCCTCAGGGAACGCGCCAACCGCGCGCTGGAGCAGTTCGGCCCGCTGGTCCAGCGCCTCGGCCTGCAGGACTTCGCGCAGCGCGTGGTGGACGACGACCCGGGCGCAGGCCTGAGCGTGATGGCGCGCCATGCCGACCTGGTGGTGATCGGCCAGGCCGACCCGGAACACGTGTCAACCTCGGCCGGCAGCGACTTTCCGGCCCAGGTGCTGACCCATTCCGGCCGCCCGGTACTGGTGGTGCCGTACGCCGGCCTGCCGCTGCCCGCGTCGGCGCAGGGCGGTCCGGCGCGGCGCGTCATGCTGGCCTGGAACGCCAGCAGGGAAGCGGCGCGCGCGGTGCACGAGGCGCTGCCGCTGCTGCGGCGCGCCGAGCGCGTGCATGTCGCCGTGTTCGATGCGGACAACCAGCGCGCGCTGCATGGCGACGCGCCCGGCGCGGAGTTGCTGCAATACCTGGCGCGCCACGGCATCGAGGCGGACGTGCTGCTGCGCCAGTCGCCGCGCGCCGGCCTGCTGAAGCGGCCCACCGGCACCGGCGAAGCGCTGCTGTCGCTGGTGGCCGAGCAAAACTGCGACCTGCTGGTGCTGGGCGCCTACGGCCACTCGCGCTTCCGCGAAACGCTGCTGGGCGGCGTCACCCGCACCGTGCTCGAGAGCATGACGGTGCCGGTGCTGATGGCGCACTAGCCTTCCGACCAGGACTGGTCGCGGATCTTGGCCACCTGGCGCTGCGCCAGCCACTTCCACAGCTGCAGCGCGTCGGCCTGCGGCGCGCCGGCCATGCGGCGCGGGCTGGCCAGGGCGATCTCGCAGTCGCGGTCGGACCATTCGGCAAAACAGATGTCGCCGCCGCTGGCCACCTCCACCTCGTACATCAGGCCGTCGTCGTAGCCGAAGCGCAGCACCGCCGTGCCGGGACCGCCATCCGGGCCGTGCGCGGCGCCGCTGTAGATTTCCGCCAGCGCCGCAGCCAGCTGGGATTCGGTCGGCGCGGCCACGTCGCGTCCGTCCGGGCGTGTCAACACTACCCATGCCTGTGTCATTGACGTTCCCCCTTCTCAACTCGTTAGCATTCTTCTGGCGAATAATGTACCGGCTCGGGCAACTTTGCCATGATCCATGTCTAGCATGGGGCTTGAGGACGCTTTTCAGATCATGTATCGGTATTTTTATTGTAGCAACTATATAAGCTGCCACCAGCGCGTCAAATGAATTCTTGCGCCGGTTGTTGGACTGCAACACCAAGCCTGTACCGCTGCCGAGATTGCCCGCCGGGCCGTTCCGCTTCCGTGCGGGCGCGCACAGAGCGCCGTGCCGGCCGTATAATAAAAATCAATTGCTGTCCCTGTCCGCTGCCCACCCATAGGAAAAGCCCGATGGAATTGGATGCCATGCCGCAGTTGTCCGCCCGCGCTCTGGCCGCCAGTTCGAACGGCGTGCTGATCGCCGACGCGCGCCAGCCTTCCTGCCCCATCATCTACGCCAACCCCGCGTTCTGCCGTATCACCGGCTACGGCCAGGACGAGCTGCTGGGACGCGACTGCCTGTTCCTGCAGGACACGGACGGCGAACAGGCCGCCGCCGCGCTGCCGGCGCTGCGCCGCGCCATGGCCGGCGGCGAGGACGCGCGCATGGTGCTGCGCAGCCAGCGCAAGGACGGCACGCCATTCTGGAACGACCTGTTCCTGTCGCCGGTGCCGGACCAGCACGGCGAACTGGCGCACTACATCGGCATCGTCACCGACATCACCGAGCTGAAAGAGCGCGAGCAGCGGCTGGCCTTCCACAGCACGCACGACAGGGTCACCGGGCTGCCCAACCGCCACCTGTTCACCGACCGCTTGCAGCAGGCACTGCTGCAGGCGCAGCGCCACGGCGGCCAGCTGGCCCTGCTGTGCATCGGCATCGACAACTACGCCTTCATCAATGAAAGCCTGGGCCACGCCGGCGGCGACCAGCTGCTGGCCGGGGCCGCCGAACGGCTGCGCGCCAGCGTGCGCAGCGACGACACGGTAGCCCTGCTGGGCGGCAACGAGTTCGTCGTCATCCTGGGCGACGTGGCCAGCCCGTCGGACGCCATCTCGGTGTGCGAGACCATCTTCGCGGCACTGGCGCCTGCCTTCACGCTGCAAGGCCAGCAGGTGCATGCCAGCGCCAGCATCGGCATCGTGCTCAGCCCGCAGGACGGGCGCGACGGCGCCACCCTGCTGCGCTACGCCGACATGGCGCTGACCCGCGCGCGCGAACTGGGCGGCGCGCACTACCAGTTCTTCGCCTCGGAAATGAATCACCGCACGCTGGAGCGCATCGGCATGGAGGCCGCGCTGCGGCTGGCGGTGTTCCGCGAGGAGCTGCAGCTGCGCTACCAGCCGCTGGCCGACCTGCGCAGCGGCGCGGTGGCCAGCCTGGAGGCGCTGGTGCGCTGGCAACATCCGGTGCTGGGCCTGATTCCGGCGCAGCGTTTCGTGCCGGTGGCCGAAGAGGCCGGCCTGATCGGCGCCATCGGCGCCTGGGTGCTGCGGCGCGCCTGCCACGATCTGCGCGCCTGGCGCGACGCCGGCCTGGCGCCGGTGCGGGTGGCCGTCAACGTCTCGCCCAAACAGTGCCGCGACCGCCAGTTTGCAGCCCAGGTGGCCGCCGCGCTGGACGCGTTTGGCCTGCCGCCGTCGGCCCTGGCGCTGGAAATCACCGAGGCGGCGCTGCCGCAGGAGACCGCCGCCGGCGCCGACCAGCTGCAATTGCTGGAGCCGCTCAAGACGCTGGGCGTGGCGCTGGTGCTGGACGACTTCGGCACCGGCTACTCCTCGCTGAGCAACCTGAAGCGCTATGCCTTCGACGCCGTCAAGATCGACTGCGCCTTCATCCGCGACATCGTCACCGACAGCGGCGACGCGGCGCTGTCCAAGACCATCATCTCCATGGCCCACCTGCTGGGCATGCAGGTGGTGGCCGAGGGCGTGGAAAGCGAGGCGCAGTGCGACTTCCTGCGCCGCCACAGCTGCGACCTGATCCAGGGCTATTTCTTCGCCGCCCCGCTCACGCCGGACGAGGTGCAGACGCTGCTGCGCGAGGACCGCCGCCTGTCGCCGCACCTGCTGCGGGTGCAGAAGCAGCAGCGCACCTTGCTGCTGGTGGACGACGAGCAGAACATCGTCTCGTCACTGAAGCGCCTGCTGCGCCGCGACGAATACCAGATCCACACCGCCAACAGCGGCCAGGAGGGCCTGGACGTGCTGGCACGGCACGCGGTGGACGTGATCGTGTCGGACCAGCGCATGCCGGGCATGCTGGGCGCGGACTTCCTGCGCAAGGCCAAGGAACTGTATCCGGACACGCTGCGCATCATGCTGTCGGGCTATACCGAACTGCAGTCGGTGACGGACGCCGTCAACGAGGGCGCGATCTACAAATTCCTCACCAAGCCGTGGGAAGACGAGCAGTTGCGCGGCCACATCGCCGAGGCATTCCGGCTCAAGGAAATCGCCGACGAGAACGAGCGCCTGAACCTGGAACTGCGCACCGTCAACCACGAGCTGGCCTCGGCCAACCGCCGCCTGGAGGACGTGCTGCGCCAGAAGCAGCAGCAGATCAGCCGCGACGAGATCAGCCTGAACGTGGCGCGCGAACTGCTGCAGCACCTGCCGCTGCCGGTCATCGGCATGGACGACCTGGGCATGATCGCCTTCATCAACGCAGCCGCCGACCATTTGTTCCGGGGCGGCGGCGCCCTGCTCGGCAACGAGGCCTGCGTGGTGCTGCCGGAACTGTTCCCGGCCGGGGACGGCTTCGAGGCCATGGCGTCCGGCAGCCGCCGGGCGCCCGGCACGCACGAGGCCGACATCGACGGCGTGCGCTTCGCGGTCGACGTCTACCCGATGGGCGCCAGTTCCACCTCGCGCGGCAGCCTGATCACACTGAGCCGCAAAGAGGAGGCAGCATGAGCAGTGCCAGCACCAACGGTGTCAGCACCGTAGTCGACCTGGACGATGCCAGCGCCGGCATGGTGCTGGCCGAAGCCTTGCTGGACGCGCACGGCGCCGTGCTGCTGCCGCCGGGCGCCGTGCTCAGCGACAGCAGCCTGAACTCGCTGCGCCGGCGCGGCGTGGCCAGCTGCAGCGTGCTGGTGCCGCCCGCGCCGGAAACGGCCGAACAGGCCGCCGCGCGCCGCCAGCAAGCCCTGCAGCGCCTGCAGCACCTGTTCCGCCACAGCGCGCAGGCGGAAGCCACCGGAGAGCTGCTGCGCCTGCTCGCCGATTACCGCAGCCGGAGCTGATCATGCCGACCATGGAAGACGTCGCCCGCCGTGTGCAAGACTTGCCCTCGCTGCCTGCCGTGGTGGGTGAACTGCTGGCCTGCGTGGGCCAGGAAGGGCTGGACATGCAGGTGCTGGCCGGCAAGCTCGCGCTGGACCAGTCGCTGTCGGCCAAGACCTTACGGCTGGCCAATTCCTCGTTCTACGGCATGCCCTCGCGCGTGACCACCATCCAGCAGGCAGTGGCGGTGCTGGGCGTGCACAACATCCGCACCCTGGTGACGGCGTGCTCGATCACCGGCAGCTTCCGCAGCGCGGCCGGCAGCAGTTTCGACCTGCCGGCATTCTGGCGCCATTCGGTGGGCACGGCCGCCTGCGCCCGCGCGCTGGCGCGGCCGCTGCGCCAGAACCCGGACACCGCCTTCATCGCCGGCCTGCTGCACGACCTCGGCACGCTGGTGCTGGCCACCCGCTACCCGGAGGAATACGCACAGATGGAAGCCTACCGCCGCGAGCACGATTGCTACCAGGCCGATGCCGAGCGCGCCGTGTTCGGCTTCGACCACGCCGGCATCGGCGGCGCGCTGGCCGCGCGCTGGCAGTTTCCGCATCAGATACAGCACGCCGTCGCCAGCCACCATGACGCGGAAGGACTGGATGCGCCGTCGCTGGCCCTGGCGGTGCACCTGGCCGACGCCTTCTCGCACGGACTGGAATTTTCCGGCCGCAGCGACGAACTGGTGCCGGCACTGGGCTGGCAAGCCTGGCGCGCGGCCGCGCTCAGCGACCAGGTCTGCATGGAAGTGCTGGCCGAGTCCGAGCGCACCTTCCACGACCTGAGCCAGATCCTGGTCAGCTGACGGTCAACCGAACGGAGCCGCCATGTTCCCCAGCCACGCCAGCACCGCCGCCACGTCCGCCGCCCCTGCGGCCCGGGCCGCCGACACGGTGCCCGCCTTCGACCTGTCGGCCTTCCTGGACGGCCATCCGGTGGCCACCTTCGTGATCGACACCACGCACACCATCACCCACTGGAACAAGGCCTGCGAACACCTGCTGGGCTGGAGCACGGCGGAAATGGTGGGCACGCAAAACCACTGGCAAGCGTTCTACCCCAAACAGCGCGCGCTGCTGGCCGACCTGATCGTGTCCGGCGTGGACCCGGCCGCCAGCGAGTACTACCGCGAAAAGCACAAGCGCTCGGCGCTGATCCCGGGCGCCTACGAGGACGAGGACTTCTTCCCCAATATCGGCGCCAGCGGCCACTGGCTGCACTTCACGGCCGCGCCGCTGCGCGACGCGGGCGGCCGGGTCGCGGGCGCGATCCAGACCCTGCGCGACGTGACCGAAAGGCGGGTGGCCGAGAACGCGCTGCGCAAGGCGCACGACAACCTGGAACACCTGGTGGAAAAACGCACCGCCCAGCTGGCCGAGGCCAACCAGCGGCTGGAGGACGACATCCGCCAGCGCGAGCTGGCCGACGCCGAACTGCGCCGCCGCAACATCGAGCTGACCGCGCTGAACGAACAGCTGGGCATGACCCAGCAGCAGCTGCTGCAGTCCGAGAAGCTGGCCTCGATCGGCCAGCTGGCCGCCGGCGTGGCGCACGAGATCAACAACCCGATCGGCTACATCTTCTCCAACTTCGGCACCCTGCAAAGCTACCTGGGCAGCCTGTTCGACGCGCTGCAAGCCTACCGCGACGCCGAGCCGCACGTGGCCGACGCGGCCGTGGCCGAACGGCTGCGCGCCATGCGCGAGGAACTGGACCTGGACTTCCTGCGCGAGGACATCCCCTCGCTGATGAACGAGTCGAAGGAAGGCATCGTGCGCGTGCGCCACATCGTGCAGGACTTGAAGGACTTCTCGCGGGTCGACGCCAACCAGGAATGGGTGTGGGCCAATCTGCACCAGGGCATCGATTCCACGCTCAACATCGTCAGCAACGAAGTCAAGTACAAGGCCGACGTGGTCAAGCAGTACGGCGATATCCCCGACATCCAGTGCCTGCCGCTGCAGCTCAACCAGGTGGTGATGAACCTGGTGGTAAACGCGGCGCACGCCATCGGCGCCGAGCGCGGCACCATCACGGTGCGCACCGGCGCCGACGACGCGGGCGAACAGGTGTGGCTGGAAGTGCGGGACACCGGCGGCGGCATCGCGCCGGACAACCTGTCGCGCATCTTCGATCCCTTCTTCACCACCAAGCCGATCGGCAAGGGCACCGGCCTCGGCCTGTCCATGGCCTACGGCATCGTACGCAAGCACAACGGCAGCATCACGGTGCACTCCACCGTCGGCGCCGGCACCACGTTTCGCGTGCTGCTGCCGGTGCGCCATGAAGAAGCGCAGCCCGGGCCAGCACCGGAGCAAGGACCAGGGCCAGCATGAACTCAGCCATCAAACCCGCCGACACTGCAGCAGACGCGGCAACCGCACCCGCCATGCCGCCGGCGCCCGCCGCGGCGGCCACCCTGCTGTGCGTGGACGACGAACCCAACATCCTGGCCTCGCTGCGGCGCCTGTTCCGCGCCAAGGGCTATCGCGTGCTGCTGGCCGAAAGCGGCGCGCTGGGCCTGGACGTGCTGGCAACGGAAAAAGTCGACCTGGTCATCTCGGACATGCGCATGCCGGAAATGGACGGCGCGCGCTTCCTGGCGCAAGTGAAGGACCGCTGGCCCGACACCGTGCGCCTGCTGCTGACCGGCTACTCCGACATCCAGTCCATCCAGGACGCGATCAACTGCGGCGAGATCTACCGCTACATCACCAAGCCCTGGGACGACAACGACATGCTGCTGGTGGTGCGCCACGCGCTCGAGCGGCGCGCGCTGGAGCAGGAAAAGCAGCGCCTGGAGGCGCTCACGCTGCGCCAGAACGAGGAACTGAAGTCGCTCAACCAGAGCCTGGAAGCCAAGGTCGAGGCGCGCACGCTGCAGCTGAAGCTGTCGCGCGACGCGGCGGTGGCCGCGAACGACAAGCTCAAGCAGAATTTCGTCACCACCATCAAGGTCATCTCCAGCATGCTGGAAATGCGCGGCGGCGCGCTGTCGGGCCACGCGCGCCAGGTGGCCGACCTGGCGCGCAAGATGGCCGCCAAGCTCAAGCTGGACGCCAGGGAGATCCAGGACATCTTCGTGGCCGGCCTGCTGCACGACCTGGGCAAGATCGGCTACAGCGACGCCATGCTGGCCACGCCGCTGACCATGCTGCACGGCGAGGAGCTGGGCCTGTTCCGCAAGCATCCGGTGCGCGCCGAGCAGCTCCTGATGCCGCTGGAGGATTTGCGCGGCAGCGCCGCCATCCTGCGCGCCCAGCTGGAGCGCTTCGACGGCAACGGCTTCCCGGACGGCCTGGCCGGCCTGGCCATCCCGCTGGGCGCGCGCATCCTGGCGCTGGCGGTGGACTATTACAACCTGCAGCAGGGCGCCATGGTGCAGCGCCACCTGCGCGCCGACGAGGCCAAGTCGCTGATCGTCAACGCCAGCGGCAAGCGCTACGACCCCAACGTGGTGAACGCCTTCCGCCAGGTGGTCGACGGCGGCGCCGGCGACGAGGCCAACGGGGTGGAAATGCTGTCCGGCGAACTGGTGCCCGGCATGGTGCTGGCGCGCGACCTGGTCAGCCGCGACGGCCTGATGCTGCTGGCGGCCGACCACGTGCTGGACGCGCGCATGATCCAGCAGGTGCAGGACTTCGAAGCGAAGAGCGAGGGGCGCTTGTCGATACGGGTGCGGCCGTTCAAAGGGAAATAGGAGGAAACCATGCGACGCATCCTGCTGCTGGACGATGAAATGAACGTGCTGATGGCGCTGCAGCGCTCGATGCGTGCGCAGCTGAAGCACCTCGATCTGCAGACGGAAATCTTCACCAATCCCTTCGAGGCGCTGCAGCGCGTGTGCGTGTGCGACTTCGACGTGGCGATCTCGGACTACCACATGCCGCAAATGAGCGGCGTGGCCTTTCTG
The DNA here is from genome assembly GCF_001425045.1 of Massilia sp. Root351. GTDB lineage: Bacteria > Pseudomonadota > Gammaproteobacteria > Burkholderiales > Burkholderiaceae_D > Rugamonas. The sequence continues at coordinate 449,196 of NZ_LMDJ01000012.1, forward strand.
CAGGCGCTCAAGGATGTCGCGCCCAACACGGTGCGCATGATGCTGACGGCCTCCACCGAGTTCGAGACGGCCATCAGCGCCATCAACGAGGCGCACGTGTTCCGTTTCATCCCCAAGCCCTGGCAGCTGGCCGACCTGCAGGACAATATCGGCGAAGCGCTGGCCATGCGCGACCGTCTGCTGGCCGACCAGGCCGCGTCGCGGGCCCAGCCGGCCCGGGACGCCTCCCAGCTCACGCCGCAGGAACTGGAAGCGCAGCGTCTGGAGGCGGAGGAACCCGGCATCCTGAAGGTGAACCGGGCGCCGGACGGCTCGATTATCCTGTAGCGCTCAGCCCTTGGGCGGGTGCACCGGCAGCCGTATCGTGAAGCGGGTGCCCTTGCCCACTTCGGAAGCCACCTCGATGCGGCCGCCGTGCTTGTTGACGATGCCGTAGGACAGCGACAGGCCCAGCCCGGTGCCGCTGCCGACCGGCTTGGTGGTGAAGAAGGGTTCGAAAATGCGGTTCAGGTTTTCCGGCGGGATGCCGCAGCCCGAATCGCCCACCTCGATCCAGACCCAGCCGTTCTCGGCGCCGGTGCGCAAGGTGATGGTGCCGCGCTCCTTGATGGCGTGGCCGGCGTTGACCAGCAGATTCATGAACACCTGGTTCAGCTGCGAGGCCAGGCACTCGACCTGCGGCAGCACGCCGTACTGCTTTTCCACCGTGCACTTGTACTTGATCTCGTTGGCCACGATGTTGAGCGTGCTGTCCAGGCCGTGGTGCAGATCGGCCACCTGCCACTCGGTTTCGCCCACGTGCGAAAAATCCTTGAGCGCCTGCACGATGTCCTTGACGCGCTTGAGCCCGTCCATCGATTCCTTCACCAGCTCGGTGACGTCCTCGCGCAGAAACTCCAGGTCGGCCGCCTGGCGCGCCGCGCCGATGCGCGCCGCCAGCGCGGGCGGCAGCGGCTGCGCCGCCAGCGCCTGGTCGTAGGCATCGACCACGCCGAACAGGGTGCTCACGTAATTGCGCAAGGTGCCCATATTGGAATTGACGAAGCCCACCGGGTTGTTGATCTCGTGCGCGATGCCGGCCGCCAGCTGGCCGATCGAGGCCATTTTCTCCGACTGCAGCAATTGTTCGTGGGCCTCGCGCAGTTTGGCGATCAGGTCATGCTGGGCCTGCTCCATGTGCTTGCGCACGGTGATGTCGGTAAGCGAGCCGATCACCTCCAGCGGTGCGCCGTGCTCGTCGCGGATCAGGCGCAGGCTGTCGTGCATCCACAGGTAGGAGCCGTCGGCGATGCGGAAGCGGTACTCGTAGGCGCGCTGCCCTTCGGTGAAGATGCTGGCCAGGCTGGAGAAGATATTGGGCGCGTCGTCCGGGTGAATGTGGTCGAACCAGAAGTTGGGGTCGGCCACCATGTCTTCCGGCCGGTAACCCAGCACGTTGAGGGCGTTGTTGCTGACGAAGGTCATCTTGAAGTCGCCGCTGGGCACGGTGCAGTAGATGATGGCGGGCGTGTTGTCGACCAGGTATTGCAAGCGCACCAGCGGCGAGGCGGCCTCTGCCGCTGCGGCCGGCGCCACCGGGGCCTGTGTGAAAAAATCGAATTCCTCGAATTGCATGTCGCCACCCTTCCCGCGCGCCTAGGACATGCTTGAATTATGCTCTTTTCCTCGACGGAAAGCGCACCTTATGCCGGCCCCTACCAGCTTGCAATGGCGTAGGAACGGCGCGCCGCGCCGGGCCCGGCCGCCATCAGCGGGACCGGGCCGGGTTCCGGCAGCGGCGGCGCCGCCGGCTGGTCCAGCCAGGCGCGCGGATCGACCCGGTAGTACTTCATGAACTCGTCATAGAGGGCGGCGTGGCGGCCGGCCATCTGCCACGGCTTCTCGAAGAAGGTCTCGGTGGCGACGGCAAAAAACTCGGCCGGACTGGTGGCGCCGTAATGGTCGAGCACACTGTCCTGCCGGCCATAGTAGGCGTCGTAGCGCAGATTGTCGTAGTCGCGCGACAGAACCGCCGACCAGCTGCGGTAGCTGTCCTGGCTGCCCAGGTAGGGCGCACCGTTGGTGCTGCCCGATTCGCTGTCGAGCTGGTGCGCGAACTCGTGCAGCACCACGTTGTGGCCGTCGGTCCAGTCGCGGTAGCCGCGCTTGACGTCGGCCCAGGACAGCACCACGCGGCCGTCATCCCAGGACTCGCCCAGCAGCGTCTGCTTGTGGGCCGTGACCACCCCGCCGGCCTCCATTTGCTGGCGCGGCACCAGGAAGGCGCTGGGGTAGACCAGGATGGTGTGCAGCGCGCGGTACACCTTGCTGGGCCGGTTCAGCAGCAGCAGGCAGGCCTGGCCGGCGATGGTGTAACGCATCTCGTCATCCAGCTCCAGGCCCTCGCAGCCGACGAATTTCTTCTGGTGCAGGAACTGCTTGACCAGTTGCCGCAGCTGCTGCTGCAGCGCGGCGCCCATGCTGGCGTACACCGGGATATTGCGCTGCAAGACCGCTTCGGCGGCAGCCGGCAGCGGCCGGGCCAGTGCCCGCCGCAACCGCCAGCGCGGGTACAGCAGCGGCGCGGCCACTGCCAGCGCCAACACGGGTATCCACAACAATCCGTCCATAGTGCCATCCATAAGGAAACTTGTCCGCCTCAGGTGGGGTTCCTTTCCGACAATTCAATGCACAACAGCCGGAACGCATTCCGGCTGTTTGAGTGTAGCATTGCTGGCCGCACCAGGTGCGGCGCCCGTCTGGACGGGCGGCGGCTTTACGGCTGTGCCTTTTGCAGCGAGGTCGGCGCGCCGAACAGGGCTGCCACGAGCGGATCGCGGGTGACCGGGCCGCGGTTGACGCGGATCGCATAATGGGTGTCGTCGGCCAGGATATGGAAGTGGCGGCCGGCGCCGGCCATGGCCTGTTCCCGCAGGCTGGGGCGCTCCTTGCGCGGCGGCGCGCCTTCGCGCTTGGGCTGCACGATGGCGGCCAGGAACTGCTTCACGCGCTCAGGGTCGGGCGTCAGCTGGTAGACCGCCTTGCCCAGGTAGGTGGCGGTGCCTTCAATATAGCGGGCCAGTTCGATCACGCCGGCGTCGCGCAGGTCGCGGATGTATTTGCGGGCGCCGGAAGGCGAAAACTTGAGGAACCATGCAATCTCGTCGGCCAGCATTTCATGTTGCTGCAGCTCGGCGATCAACTTTTGCATGTTTTCGATGCGGCGCAGCGTAGCCGAAGTCGAACGCACCCGCTCAATGGGCGCCAGCGACAAGGCCTTGCGCTCAGGAATAGGACCGGGACGTTCTACCAGCGTCAGCCTTGGTTTGTCTGCCGCCTTGGCAGGCTCCATCATGGCGTGGCCGGAATTTTGGTTATCTCTGATTGCATGCATTTCATCACTCCTTATAACGATAGCCAGGATTGCGTGGCGAGGGGCCCGACTGCCTTGCAGGCCACGCATTCGTCTACTTCTGGGGTCTAGAATGCCGTGGCGGCCTGTTTTGGTCTGTGCGGCAACGAACATAAGTGAGCAATCGGTCAATAATGGGCCTTGCGGGGCCGCTTGGTGCGTTCGCGAACAGAGCAGTGCTGCGGGGGCCGCTACAGTGATTCCATCTTTACCAAAGAGAGGACTGATCATGAAAATTTCCATCCTGTTGGCCACCGTGGCCGCCGCCCTGACCCTGACCGCCTGCGAAAAAACCACTGTTAACAACCCGCCGGCGGTGGAAACCCCGGCGCCGGCCGCGGTGCCGGTTCCTGTGCCGGGCCCTCCTGGACCGCAAGGCGCACCGGGCGAGCCGGGCAAAGCCGGCGACACCCTGATCGTGGTGCCGGACGCTCCGAAACCTGCGGAAGAACCGGCGCCGCCACCACCTGCCCGCTAAATTCTGGGCTGGCCAAGTCACCAAGCTTGTTACTCTGCTACAATACCTACCGCGCCGCACCATTTATGGTGACGGCGCGGTTTCCATTGGACTGCGCAAACTGACGCCAGTTCACAGGCTGGACCGTCACAATTCGACAACACATTTGATGTAGCGCAAGAGTTTTGTGCGGTAGCGCACGGAGCTATTGAGCAAATGTCCATAAAGTCCAGTCCAACAGCTCAGCACCTAGCTGGAAACTTCGCTGTGTAGGCAGCACCACCCTCAAATAAAAACGGGAGTTACTTGTGAAAAAGACCAATAAAATTGCTATCGTTGCAGCCCTGATGTCGCTGGCCTCGTCCGCCGCTCTGGCGCAGGAAGCCGTGATCAACCCTAACTGGTACGTCCAGCCCAGCCTGAGCATCATGGACCAGGACTCGGACTTCGGCATCGACAAGAGCGGCCATGGCGCCGGCCTGAAGTTCGGTAAAGCCCTGAACCAGAACTGGGACATCCAGACCGGTTACACCTATGCCCGCAGCCGCGACAACGGCACCCGCTACCAGCAAGAAACGCTGGGCGTGGACGGCCTGTACCTGTTCTCGCGCAAAGCCGTGCGTCCCTTCCTGCTGGTCGGTATCGGCGCCGAGCGTTCGCGCACCAACCTGCGCAATGCCGCAGAGCGCGAAAAGAGCGCACCGTTCGTCAGCGCCGGCGTGGGCTTCCAGTCCGACCTGACCGACCGCCTGTCGCTGCAAGCCGACCTGCGCAACGTGCACGCCTTCGTGCGCGACAACGCTTTCCCGGGCGTGGGCGCCAACAGCAACAATGCTTACCTGAACTTCGCGCTGAACTACGCGCTCGGTCCTAAGCCAGTACCGGCAGCACCGCCGGCACCGGCGCCAGCGCCTGTGGCAGCACCAGCACCGGCACCGGTAGCGCCTCCTCCACCGCCGCCGCCAGCGCCGCGCTTCGAGAAGGTCACCATGTCGGCGACCGAACTGTTCGCCTTCGACAGCGCCAAGCTGAACCCGAACCAGCCTAAGCTGGACGAGCTGGCCACGCTGCTGAACAACAACCCATCCGTCGGCAACGTGACCATCACCGGCCACACCGACCGCCTGGGTTCGGACAAGTACAACCAGAAGCTGTCGGAACAGCGCGCCAACTCGGTCAAGGCTTACCTGACCGGTAAAGGCGTTGCCGCTGACCGCCTGAACGCCGTCGGCAAGGGCGAGTCCCAGCCAGTAGTACAGTGCGACAACAAGAAGCGCGCCGACCTGATCAAGTGCCTGGAGCCTAACCGCCGCGTGGAAGTCGATCAAGTGACCATCGAACGCCGCGTGAACTAATCGCACGGCCGGTCGTCTGACTGTTGGGAAAAGGGGCTTCGGCCCCTTTTTCTTTTTCGGAAGGAGATATTGCCATGAGACACATTCCGCCCAAGGTGAAGACGCTGCGCAGCGTGGCCGTCTGCACCGTCACCGAATGGCTGGAGCACCGCGCCAGCAGCAAGGGGGCAGCGCTGGCCTTCTACACCATGTTCTCCATCGCGCCCATCCTGGTGCTGGTGATCGCCATCGCCGGCGCCTTCTACGGCGAGCAGGCGGCGCAGGGCGAGCTGTTCGGGCAGCTGCGCGGCCTGGTCGGCCCGCAGGGCGCGGAAGCGCTGCAGGCCGTGCTGGCCGGCGCCCGCAACCAGGAAGAAGGCAAGCTGGCCACGCTGGTGGCGGGCGCCCTGCTGCTGTTCGGCGCCACCACCGTCTTTGCCGAACTAAAATCCAGCCTGGACGAAATCTGGCAGCTGCCGCCGCTGACGCAAGGCACCGTGTGGGACACCGTGCGCACCCGCCTGCTATCCTTCGGCATGGTGCTGGTGCTGGGTTTTCTGCTGATGGTGTCGCTGGTGGTAAGCGCCGCGCTGGCGGTGCTGGAGAAATACTGGCAGGGCTTGTGGAGCAGCGCCACGCTGGCGCTGTCGGTCATCAACTGGGCCATCGGCTTCCTGGTGATCGCCGCCATGTTCGGCGTGATCTACAAGCTGCTGCCGCGCATCGCGCTGTCCTGGCACGACGTCACCATCGGCGCGCTCGGCACGGCGGCCTTGTTCACCTTGGGCAAATACGGTATCGGCGCCTACATCGGCAACAGCGGCGTGGCCAACAGCTTCGGCGCTGCCGGCTCGCTGATCGCGCTGCTGCTCTGGGTGTACTACTCGGCGCAGATCTTCTTCCTCGGCGCCGAGTTCGCGCGCCAGTACGCGCTGCAGCTGGGCAGCCTGCGCCACCATCCGCGCGACGAGCACGGCAATTTGCTGCTTTAGTGCATGGCGTCCGGCATGCTGGCGGCAGCGTGCGTGATGTCGAGGCGGCCGTCCCCCAGGCAACCGGCGATGGCGACCGGCACCGCGCCGGGCCGCTTCACCGCGTGCAGGTGGAACAGCAGCTGGCCGTGCGCCAGTTCGCCCCAGCCGGCCATCACCAGTTCGCCGGAGCGCCGCTGCACCATCACGTGCACGCTGCACGCCAGCCCCGCCACCGGTTCCGCCAGCAGCAGATGGTCGACGCGCCAGTCCTCGTCGCCGATGGCGCGGGTGGCGACGGCGCCCAGCACGATCTTGTGCTTCAACAAGTCCGGCATGCGCTCCGGCGCCACGGCCTGGCGCGACACGCACACCACGTGCGCGGCCGGCCCATAGCGCAGGCATAGTAAATTCCGCTCGTCCAACTCCAGCCCCAGCCCGCTGTCCTGCAAGGCGGCCAGCACCGCGCGCGTCACCTGCGCGCCGGGCCGTTCAACCGGCAGCGCGTGGCCATCGCTGTCCGCCAGCGCCAGCAGTCCATCCGCGGCGGGAAAGGACAGTTCATTGCGTTCGACATTGCCAGGGGTGCCTTCAATCGGTGTAGTCATGTTTTCTCCGGTGGTTGCCATCAAAAAGGACGCAGCTGTTTTTATACGCCGCGGAGACCGGAATTTCAACTGCAGGAGTGGCTATTTTTTCTGATGAGCGCGGCGCGCAGCCGGCTATTCGCCGTCGCAGTAGAGATAGAGCTGCGACGCCGCCGCCTTGCGCAGCAGCGACTGGAACGCCGCGATGTCGGCCGGTTTGGCCTGTTTGAACAGGGCGTCGATGGCGTCCGCCAGCAGCCCGGCGTGATTGGGCGGCAGCTTGGTATTGTCGTATTCCGACATCCGCACTCCGGTCTGCCGCCGGAATGCGTCGAACACCGGCTGCAGCTGCTGCAATGCCTGCGCCGGCAGAACGCAGGCCGGGTCCCGGCCCTGCCCGGTTTCGATTTGTATGTGCAGCGGCACGGTGCTCTCCTGGCGATGATGGGCCACGGCAAGCGCCCTGCGCCCGAGTATACACGGGGCGCTACTCGCCCAGCAACTCCGCCACCACTTCCATGCCCTCGACGCGCTCGGCCACCACCTTGACGATGACGATCACCGGCACGCCCAGCAGCAGCCCCCACACGCCCCACAGCCAGCCCCAGAACAGCAGGCTGACGAACACGGCGGCCGGGTTCATGCGGGCGATGCGGCCCGTCATCCAGGTGGTGACGAAGGTGCCCACCAGGGTGGCGATGGCCAGCGAGGCGCCGGTCACCAGCAACACCATTTGCAGCGATTCGAATTGCAGGAAGGCCACCACGCCGGTGGCGCTGGTGATCAGCAGGGGGCCGAAGTACGGCATCAGGTGCAGCAGCCCGGCCACGATGGCCCAGGCGCCGGCGTTCTCCAGGCCGATGGCGCGCAGGGCCATCCACATCAGCAAGGCCAGCAGCAGGTTGGTCACCAGCAGCATGAACATATAGCTCTGGATGCTGCTGTTGATGTCTTCCAGGATGTGCACCGTCACCTTTTTCTTGCTCAGCGACGGCCCGGTCAGCTTGACCAGCTTGCGCTTGAAGGTGTCGCCCGCCAGCAGCAGGAAAAACACCAGGAAGATCACCATCGCGGCCTGGCTGACGAAGCCGGCCACCCCCATCGAGCCGGCCCACACCCAGTCGATCACCTTGATGCCGCCCTGCTCGGCCGGTATGGCCTTGCGCGGCGTGCGCTTGGCGCCGCCGGACGCGGCCTGCTCGATCTCGGTGGCCACGGCCTGGATGCGCTCGAGCGTGCTCGGTCCTTTGCCCAGCTTGTCGGACAGCAGGCGCGACAGTTTGTGCGTGACGGTGGGCAGTTCTTCGACGATGTTCTGGAATTCGCCGTGCAGCTTGTCGGCCGTGACGGCCGAGCCGAACAGGATGGCGGCCGTGACCAGCGTGGCGCCCAGCGGCCGCGCAATGCGGATGCGCTCCAGCCAGCACACCAGCGGATTGAGGGTATAAGCGATGAAGATGCCCAGCAGCAGGGGCACCAGGAAGTGCTTGGCCCATTGCAGCGCGTACAGGAAGGCGACGGTGGCGATTATGCCCAGCGCCAGGCCGCGCGCGTGCACGTGCAGCGGCAGGCGGGCTGCGGCGTCGGGCGGTATGGCGGGGGGAGTGTCTTGCGCAAGGTCCGGCTTGTCGGGCACCGGAACGGAAGGGGATGACGCCGCCGCATCCAGCGGTCGGCTTGCTGCATCGTCGGCGTGCATCATATGCTTTCGCTTGCCGGTGCCATCCCCGCAGGGACGGCGCCGGCCGCATGCTTACTTCACGCGGATGTCGTTCTTGACCGACTTCACGCCAGCCACGCCGCGCGCAATTTCGCCGGCCTTGGTGATGTCGCCTGGCTGGGCCACGAAGCCGCTCAGCTGCACGGTGCCTTTGAAGGTCTCGACATTGATCTCGGTCGATTTCAGCGTCGGCTCGTTGAAGATGCTGGCTTTCACTTTGGTGGTCAGCACGGTGTCATCGACGTATTCGCCGGCACCTTCTTTGGTCGGGGTGGAAGCGCAGCCGACCACAGCAAAGACAGTGGCGGCAGTAAACACGGCGGTGGCAAATTTTTGAGCGATCTTCATGGTGTTCTCCTTGGTTGGAAAGTGCTCAACTGAGCAGTCTGCAGTGTCACCCAGCCGCGCCGCGCCATCTGTACGCTAGCGTACACACCGTGATTTATTTTCTGCGTTTGCAACAAGCCCAGGCGCCGAAAGGCTTCGTGCGTCATCGCACAGACCCTTGCCGTCAGGCTGACTATGCTGTAAGCACACTTTCCAGGAGATCGACATGAAGACTACACAAACCGTCGCGGCACTGATGATCGCAGCTTCCACCCTGATCACCGGCTGCTCCAGCACCCCCGTCTCATCCACCAATTACTCCACCGCCAGCAACGACTCCACTCATGGGGTGATCGATTCGATCCAGATTGTCCGTCTCGATCCCGCCACCAGTGGAGTTGGCGCCGTGACCGGCGGCCTGGTGGGTGCGCTGGTGGGCAACCAGGTCGGCTCCGGCAGCGGCCGCACCGCGGCCACCGCCGCCGGCGCCATCGGTGGCGCACTGGTGGGCAACAGCGTCGAACGCAACCGCAACCAGCCATACGATGCCTACCAGATCACGGTGCGGCTCGACAACGGCGAATACCGCACCGTCAATCAGGACAGCGTGTATGACCTGCGCGTGGGCAACCGCGTGCGCATGGTCGATGGCCGCGTCTATCGCTACTAATACCATAACCCGAAGAAATCAAGGAGAACGCCATGGGCACCATTATCCTCATCGTACTGGTTCTGTTACTGATAGGCGCGCTGCCAGCCTGGCCGCACAGCCGCAACTGGGGGTATGCGCCCAGCGGCGTCACCGCAGTGATCGTGCTGATCCTGCTGTTCATGCTGTTTACCGGCCGGCTATGACTTTAGCCGGCCATAGGAGAACTCTATGAAACGAACTTTAGCCATTGCCACGCTAGCGGCCTGCTGCGCAGCGCAGGCGCAAGTCACGCCGCCCGAAGTGGCGGTCCAGCAAAAGCAGGAAATCAAGCGCGGCGATCCCGCCCGCTGGACCAGGGAAGACCGCACGCCCGCGCAGCAGATGGCCACGCTGCGCAAGGAAATCAACGCCGCGCTGGCAGAAGCGCGCGCCGAGTGCAAGCAGCTGGCGCAGCAGGAACGCGCCGACTGCATGAAGGAAGCGCAAGCCACCTACGCGGCGGACATCGGCAATATGCGCCAGCAGATCGCCAATGCCAACCACCCGCAGCAAGGCGCTTATGACACCAGCGGACAATGAAGCGATCCGCCGCGCCATGAAAAAACGCCGCGAACTTCGCGGCGTTTTTTTTGCTGCCAGGCAGGCAGCGCTACTTGCGCCTGGACAGCCAAAGGCCGGCCGCCAGGGCCGCCGCGCCGGCAAACAGCGCCGGCTTGACGAGGCGGCGACGCGCCACGAAGGCGCCCACCCGGATCGCGATGGGCAGCGCGCGCGTCAATCCCATGCCCTTCACCAGGCCGATGACGCCGGCCAGGCTGGCCAGGCCGCCCAGGCCGGCGGCTGCGCCCTGGCCATGCCCATCGGCGCCTGCCGGCGCACCGCCGCCGAACAGCCCGGCGAAGCGCTGCTGCACCGCGCCCAGCGCATGTTCGATGGCGCTGTGCACGATGGCGTCGGGACGCAGCGCATTGGCGACCTGGGCCTTGGCATGCACCACGCTGACGCGGTACAACTGGCCTTCCAGCACCAGCTTTTCCTTGGCGGCGGCCAGGGCCGCGTGTTCTTGCTTAGTCATGGACACTCCACATTACAACAGCCTGGTTACAGCAACATATCGCGGTCGCCTTGCAGCTCCGCCATCGTCATGGGCAATCCCAGCTTTTTCTGCCGCAGCAGGCCGCGCGCCATCATCACCAGCCACAGGGTGATGATGATGAACCCGGCGGCCAGGATCAGCAGGATTTTCCAGCCGATCGCTTCCCACGCCAGATAGACCACGGTGGCCGTGGTGAAGGCCACCGCGAACCAGCCGGCCACCAGCGCCAGCGCAAACACCACCGACAGCTGCACCAGGTGCTCGCGCACCTCGGACAGCTCCAGCGCAGCCAGTTCGATGCGCGACAGGATCAGCCGCGCCGTGTTGCGGCACACGCCGGCCAGCGAGCCGATCAAGCCAGGGGCAGGCGATGCAGGTTGCTCCATGTCAGCTCCTGGCACGGGCAATTACTTGCGGCCCAGGATCACACCCACCAGCAGGCCCACGCCAGCGGCCAGCGCGATCGAACGCCATGGGTTTTCCTTCACGTAGGCATCGGTCGACTGTGCCATTTGCTTGCCGGCCGCGACGGCGCTTTGCTGCGCCTCGTGGGCCTTGGCCAGCGCCGTGTCGAGCGCGCGCATGCCGCGGCCGCGCAGTTCTTCGGCCTTTTCGCCGGTCAGCGCGGTGGCTGCGGTGAACAGCGCCTGGGCGTCCTTGACCAGGGTTTTCACGTCGTTGTTCACGGTACTGATGTTATTTTCAAGCATGATGGACTCCTGTTGTTATGGTGGGTTAAACGTACTGCAAAAAAGAGGACTTGATTCGAGCGCTTACTCGAGCAGATCCCGCATATCGTCGGCGTGTTCCTCTTCGACTGCCATGATCTTGATCAACAATTGCCTGGTCGTCGGGTCCGAGTCGCCGATCTGCTCGATCATCTGGCGGTAGGACTCGATGGCCACCCGCTCGGCGATCAGGTTGGCGCGCACCATCGACTGCACCTCCCCAGACTCATCATACTCGGCATGGCTGCGATCGAGCAACGTTGCCGGATTAAAATCAGGTTGGCCGTTTAACTGAATGATACGCTCAGCCAGCCAGTCGGCGTGTTCCTGTTCCTGGACGGCATGCTCCAGGAACTCGGCCTTGACGCCGGCGTTGTCGCGTCCGGCCACTGTGTAGTAGTGGCGCTTGTAGCGCAATATGCAGACCAGTTCGGTCGCCAGCGCACCGTTCAACATCTTGATGACCGCTTCGCGGTCGCCCTTGTAGCCGGCCGTGACCGGGCCGTCCGACAGGTTTTGCGCTGCCGCGCGGATGGCTGCCGTATCGATGCCGGCGGGTGGGGATAATGTGGATTCAGCCATGACAGTTCCTTTTCAATGGGTTCATCGGCGCGAGTTCACCGGGCGGCCCGCATCGGACAGCACGATTTCCACGCGGCGGTTCAGCTGGCGGTTGCCGGCCGAGTCGTTGCCGGCCACCGGATAGGCTTCACCGTAGCCGCGGGTGGCCACGCGCGTGCCTTCAATGCCCATGGCCATCAGCGCGCTGCGCACCGCCTCGGCGCGCCGCTGCGACAGTTCCAGGTTGTGCGCCGAACTGCCGGTGCTGTCGGTAAAGCCCTCCACCATCACGCTGCGGTCCGGGTTCTGGGTCAGCACGTCGGCCAGCTTGCGCAGCGTGCGCTGGCCGCCTTCGGTCAGCACCGCCTGGTCGGTATTGAACAGCACGTCACCGAAGGTGATCACGATGCCGCGTTCGGTCTGCTTGGCCTGCAGGTCGGCCAGCTGGGCCGCCAGGGCGTCGGCCTTGGCTTGCGCGTCGCGCGTGGCGCCGGCCTGGGTCTCGGCCGCCATGCGGGCCGCCTCGGCTTGCGCCTGGGCCTGCTCGGCGCTGCGCTTGGCGTTCTCGGCCTCGGCGGTGCGCGCGTCCAGGCGGATCTGGTCGCGCTGGCGCGCCGCGTCCGCCACCTGGGCCTCGGCGCCCTTCTGCTTGGCCACTTCCTGCGCCACGCCGATGCGCTGCTTGGCGATATAGGCGAGCTTGTCCACCTCGGCGGCATCGTCCTTGCGGGCGGCCGCTTCATTGGCGCGGTCCAGCGCGGCCGTGGCCTGGCGGAATTCCACCGGCGCATACTGCGCCACCGCAGGGTTGTTCTGGGCGGCCATGTAGTCGCCGCGGGTCTGGTCCAGCAGGCTGGTGGTGGTGGGTGCGGAGCTGCAGGCGCCCAGTGCGATGGCCAGCGCCAGCGCGGCCGGTTTGAATATCATCTTCATGGTGGTCTCCCTGGATTATTTGACGGTGGTGGTGTTGGCGCGGTCCAGCTCTTCGCGCAGCACGCGGATGTTTTCCTGCAGCGCGTCGGCGGCGGCGGTGGCCTTGGCCGAGTTGGCCTTGCTCTGCGCCAGGCGGGCATCGGCCTGGGCCTGGGTGGCCAGGTCGCGCGCGGCCTGGTAATCCTTGGCGGCCAGCGCCTGGTTGGCGCGCAGCATTTTCTCGCGCGCCGACGTCATTTCAGCCGGGGCCAGTTCGGCCGCACCGGCGGAGGTGGCGTTCTCGACCGCCGCGCGCGAGACGGCGACATCGGCGGTAGCGGGGGCTTTCTGGCTGGCACAGCCGGCCAGCATCAGCAGGGCCAGGCCGCAAATGGCGGAGCTGTATTGGATACGCAGCGTAGCGTTCATTGTTTTTCTCCTTGAATGTATGAGGGGTATCGACGTTATAAGCGTTCTGGAGAACCCATTCAGTACGGTGCCGCACATTGCACCCGCCATGCGTGGTGTAGGCTGACGCCATGCTCTCTGTATGAAAGGCCGCCCCATGACCATGCCGCGCAGAACAAAAATCGCCCTCGCCATCGGCGGCACCGTGCTCGCCGTGCCCGCCGTCGCGCTCATCGTGCTGCTCAACTACGACTGGAACCGGGCCCGTCCCTGGCTCAGCGAAAAGACCAGCGAGGCCATCGGCCGCCCCTTCTCCATCGATGGCAACCTGGCGCTGACGTGGGAAAAACAAATCGTGCCGGAGCGCGAACGCAGCTGGCGCGACCGCCTGCCGTGGCCGCACCTGGTGGCGCGCGACATCCACCTGGGCAATCCGGCCGGCATGCAGCCGGCCGAGATGGCCAGCGTGGGCGAATTCTCCTTCTCGCTCAATCCCTTCGCCCTGCTCAACAAGCAGATCTCGATCCCGGTGCTGAGGTTCGAGGCGCCCACCGTGCTGCTGCAGCGCAGCGAGGACGGCCAGAACAACTGGACCTTCGAGAAAAAGGACAAGCCCTCGCCGTGGCGGCTGGATTTGCAGCGCGTGGTGTTCAACAAGGGCACCGTGCACTACAAGGACGCGCTGGCCAAGGCCGACGCCACCGCCGAGATCGACACCATCAATGCCGATCCCACCTACGGCGTGTCGTGGAAGCTCAAGGGCCAGTGGCGCGGCGCGCCGGTTAGCGGGCACGGCAAGGCCGGCGCGGTGCTGTCGCTGCAGCAGCAGGCCATGCCCTACCCGCTGGCGGCCGACGTCAACCTGGGCGGCACCCGCATCGCCATCGAAGGCACGCTGACCCGGCCCACCGCGCTGGCCGCGCTTGACGTGAAGCTGACCATGGCCGCGCCCAGCATGGCGCGCCTGTACGGCCTGACCGGCATCGTGCTGCCGGAAACGCCGCCCTTCACGACCTCCGGGCGCCTGAAAGCCACGCTGGGCAAGGACAGCGGCCACTACATCTACGACAAGTTCACCGGCAAGGTGGGCTCGAGCGACATCGGCGGCCACATGGAATACCAGCAGAAGCGGCCGCGCGGCTACCTGAGCGGCAACGTCGAGTCGCGCCTGCTGCAGTTCGCCGACCTCGGCCCGCTGGTGGGTGCCGACTCCAATGCCAGCAAGCAGGCGCGCGGCCTGCCCGCGGTGCAGCCCAGCGGCAAGGTGCTGCCGGTGGAGAAATTCCGCACCGAGCGCTGGACCAGCATCGATGCCGACGTCAAGTTCAAGGCCGACCGCATCGTGCGCGAAAAACAGCTGCCGATCGCCAACCTGGTGACCGACATCCACCTGAAGGACGGCGTGCTGGCGCTGACGCCGCTCAACTTCGACTGGGCCGGCGGCAAACTGGCCTCGAACGTCAAGCTCGACGGCAGCGGCCGCACCGACAAGAACGCCATCCGCGCCGAACTCAAGGCCAGCGCGCGCCACCTGAAGCTCAAGGAGCTGTTCCCCACGCTGGACGGCCTGAAGGCCAGCGTGGGCGAGATCAACGGCGACGCCTCGCTCAGCGCCACCGGCGACTCGGTGGCGACCTTGCTGGCCGCCTCCAATGGCGAAGTGAAGGCCTTGATCAACCAGGGCAGCATCAGCAAGCTGCTGCTCGAGCAGATGGGCCTGAACCTCGGCAACGTGGTGCTGACCAAGCTGTCCGGCGACAAGCAGGTCAAGCTCAACTGCATGGCGGCCGATTTCGCCGTCACCAACGGGCTGGCGCAAACGCGCGAATTCATCGTCGACACCGACGACGCCGTGATCGACGTGAACGGCAGCGTCAACCTGGCCAGCGAGCAGCTGAACCTCACGCTCAAGCCCGACAGCAAGGGCTTGCGCATCTTCACGCTGCGTTCGCCGCTGTACGTCACCGGCACCTTCAAGAACCCGGACGTGAGCGTGGACAAGGGCACGCTGGCCCTGAAGGCGGGCGGCGCGGTGGCACTGGCGGTCGCGGCGGCGCCGGCGGCGGCGCTGCTGCCCTTGATCAACACCGGGCCCGGCAAGGACAGCGACTGCGGCAGGCTGCTGGCACAGGCGCGCAGCAAGCCGGTGGCGCCGCCGCCCGGCAAGACGCTCAAGGGCCGTCCGGCGCGGAAACAATAAGTAACACTTATGCCGTCGCCGGCACGCATCACCGTGCGATGGCGAACAGAACATCTTGCTGAGGGCGGTTAATCTGGCCGTGTTGCAAGCGCCTTATGCCACTCGTACCAGGCGCAATTTTTCAAGGAGCAAAGATGAAAACTCTGCAATCCCTTCCCGCCCTGCTTGGCGCGCTGATGCTGGCCGCCACGGTCGGCTGCGCATCGACGCCCACGGCTGAAAGCACCGGCGAGTACATCGACGATACGGTGCTGACTGCCAACGTCAAAGCCGCCATGGTGAACCAGCCGGAGCTGAATGCATCGGAAATCAACGTGGAAACCTACAAGGGCACGGTGCAGCTGAGCGGCTTCGTCTCCTCGCAGGCGGACATCGACAAGGCAGTGGCAGCAGCCCGCAGCATCAACGGCGTGAAAAGCGTTACCAACGACATGCGCCTCAAATAAAGGAGAACATCATGAACTACATTAAACACCTCGCGGCCGTTGCCGCCATCCTGTCCCTGAGTGCTTGCGCGGGCATGTCCCAGCAAGATAAGAATACCGCGGTCGGCGCGGCCGTGGGCGGCGTGGCCGGCTCCGTGCTGACCGGCGGCAGCGCAGTCGGCACCGTCGGCGGCGCTGCGGTCGGTGGCGTGATCGGCAACCAGGTCAACAAGCCGCCGCGTTAAGCCATCCCATCCGCGTCAGCAAAAAGGACTTCCGAGGAAGTCCTTTTTTGTTGCGGCCCGCCTTGCGGGATCACAGGAACACGTTGGCCATGCCGATGCTGCCGGTGTCCTTCACCATTTCGTAGCAGCGGCAGGACACCGCCTCCAGCCCGGCCGAGTCGAGGATCTCGATATTGCCCCGGCTGTAGGTGATCAGCTTCTGGTGCTGCAGCGCGCTGGCGGCCTTGGTCACGCCGACGCGGCGCACGCCCAGCGCGTGCGCCAGGAACTCATGGGTCAGGTGGAATTTCTCCGACTGCAGGCGGTCGCGCGTGATCAGCAGCGAACGCGCCAGGCGCGCCTCCAGTACATGGAAGCGGCTGCACACGGCGATCTGGATGGCCTGCGCCAGCAAGGTGTCGGTGTAGCGGTACAGCAGGCGCTGCAAGGATTCCATGCGCGCGAACTCGGCGCAGAAGTCGGCCGCGTGGATGCGGCTTGAATGGCCGGCGCGCTGCACCACCGCGCGCACCTGCGCCAGCTCGTGCCCCAGCGCCACCGACGAGCCTATCATGCCTTCGCGCCCGACCGAGCCCACTTCCAGCGTCATGCGCCCTTCCGCCACCGCCAGCAGCGAAATCAGGCTGTCGCTGGGAAAATAGATGTACTGGATGGCCTGGCCCGGCTCGTAGAGCACGTCGCCCACGTCCGAATGCACCTGCTCGCACAGCGATTCCAGGTGCAGCAAATCGTCTTCGGGCAGGCTGGCCAGCAGCCGGTTGCCATAGTCGGGCGGCGGCATGCTGCTGTGGGCGGTGGCGAGGGTCAGGTCCATGGGGGGCGACAGTTAGCTTTTCTTCATCATGAAATGAAGGGTAGCGGCATTGAATTTCCCTGTATGTACGCTGACGCACTGAACTAGCCGCCCGGCGCGGCGAAAATCCCGTGCATCAGTCTGCAAAGGAAAACAAAATGAACACCAACTCCGTCCGTACCAACCATCCGCTGCTGCTCATCGCCGCCATTGCCGTCATCCTGTTCTGCAGCGTGGGCATCGCCGCGCTGATGGGCTGGCTGCCCAACTCCACCGGCAATCCTGCGCCGCAGCAAGTGGCCGCCGCCGCGCAGGCGCAGCAGCCGTCCAGCGACGGCGCGGCAGTGTCCTATCCCGGCTACCATCCCGGCCCCGGACCGGGCTCGAGCCTGACGCCGGTGCCGCCGCCGGCCAGCGCCGCCTACGCCGACAACAGCGCCGAAGCGGAGCGCGTGCCGGAACGCGCCTATGAACGCGCGCCCGAAGCGCAGCGCGTGGCGGCCGAGCCGGCCGTCTGCAAGAGCTGCGGCGTGGTCGAATCGGTGCGCGAAGTGACCACCCGCGCCCAGGGCAGCGGCCTGGGCGCGGGCGCCGGCGCCGTGGTGGGCGGTTTGCTGGGCAACCAGATCGGCGGCGGCCACGGCCGCCAGCTGGCCACCGTGGCCGGCGCGGTAGGCGGCGCCGTGGTCGGCAACCAGGTGGAAGGCAATATGCGCGCCACGCGCAGCTACACCATCAAGGTGCGCATGGACGACGGCAGCCACCGCACCTTCCACCGCAGCGCGCCCAACTGGCAGCAGGGCGAACGCGTGCGCGTGGTGAAAGGCGAATTGCGGCACGGTTAAAACCACGCTGACAGCGCGTAGCAATGAAATAACACTTTATGTACGGCACCGAACAGAACACGCGCCACCAAGCGCCGATACTGACAACTCCTAAATCAACATTGAGACGAGAGGGCCACTATCATGCTATATACCATCGCTGTTGTACTCATCATCCTCTGGCTGCTGGGCCTGGTTACTTCCTATACCATCGGCGGCTTCATCCACATTCTGCTGGTAGTGGCTATTATTATGATCTTGCTGCGTCTGATAAGCGGACGCGGCATTTAGCCTAAGGAGTGTCCATGAACCAAATCAGTAACAACGGCAGTAAAAAAGCCCTGGCCGGCGCGATGGCGCTGGCCATCGCTCTCGCCAGCACCGGCTGCGCCGATATGTCCGCCACCCAGCGCGGCACGGCCACCGGGGCCGGCGCGGGCGCCGCCCTGGGCGCCCTGATCGGCGGCACCACCGGCAGCCACAGTAGTGGCCGCACTGCCGGCGGCGCGCTGATCGGCGCGGCGGCCGGCGCCGTCATCGGCAATATCTGGTCCACCCGCATGGAGAACCAGAAGCGCGCCATGGAACAGGCCACGCAGGGCACCGGGGTTCAAGTGAGCAAGACCGACGACAACCGCCTGCGCCTCGAAATTCCCAGCGATATTTCCTTCGATACCGGACGCGCCGACATCAAGTCGAACTTCCGTCCCATCCTGGACCGCTTTGCCACCACCCTGAATGAAAACCCTGCCGCCACGGTCAGCATCATCGGCCATACCGACAGCACCGGCAGCGACGCCATCAACCAGCCCTTGTCGGTCGACCGCGCCTCCAACGCGCGCGACTACCTGGCTGCGCGCGGCGTCTCGCCGACCCGCATCGTGGTCGAAGGCAAGGGCTCGCGCGAACCGATCGCCTCCAACAACGACGACAGCGGCCGCGCCCGCAATCGTCGCGTGGAAATCTTCGTAGCGGAACCGCAAAGCCGAGGCTGATGCGGTATGCTGGCGGCTACGTTTAACGGGAGCCGCCATGCCATCCACTCGCAAGCTATGCCACATCCTCCCGGCCGCAGTCATTGCGGCCGCTTTCATTTTGCCCGCGTCGGCGCAGACCATCCGCCCCGGCCTGTGGGAAATCAACAATAAGGTCAGCAACGCCAAGGGCGGCAACGCCAATGCCCTGGCCGAGGCGCAAAAGCAGCTCGCCGCCCTGCCGCCCGAACAGCGCCAGATGATGGAAGCCATGATGGCCAAGCAAGGCATCGCCCTCAGCGGCGGCGCCGACGGCGGCATGAAAATCACCTATTGCGTGACCAAGGAAATGGCCGAGAAGAAGGAACTGCCGGCCGGGCAACAAGGCGACTGCAAAACCAGCCACACGCCGATACCCGGCGGCATGAACATCAGCTACACCTGCACCAATCCGCCCTCGAGCGGCAGCGGCCAGGTGCTGTTCCAGGGCGACAGCGCCTACACCATGCGCATGAATATGTCCGGCACCGTGCAGGGCAAGCAGGAGAGCATGACGGTCGACAGCACCGGCCGCCTGCTCAGCCCCAACTGCGCCGCCAGGAAATAAGCAGGCCGCCCTACGCCGCGTCCATGAAGGCGAAATACAGATCGCGCGCCTGCGTGGCCACCGGCCCCACAGGCAGCGCGCGCTCTTCATAGCGCACGCATGGCGTCACCTTGCCGTAGTTGCCGGTGTTGAAGATCTCCAGCGCCGTCAGCAGTTCCTCCGGCTTGACCGAACGCTCCTCCACCGCCACGCCGGCCCCGGCCAGCAGCTTGATCACGCGCGCGCGGGTGATGCCCGACAGGAAAGTGCCGTTGGGCACCGGCGTCACCACCTTGCCCTGCGGCGTGACGAAAAACAGGTTGGCCGTGGCGAACTCGGCCACGTGGCCCTGGCTGTCCAGCATCACCGCGTTGTCATAGCCGCGCTCCTTGGCCAGGCGCAGCGCCTTGGTGGAATTGGCGTACAGCGCCGAGGCCTTGGCATCGGCCACCGCCATGTCGGCATCCGGACGGCGCAGGCTGGACAGGCAAGCGGAAAAGCCGCTGAACGGCGGCATGGGCGCGTCGAACAAGGTCAGCGCGAAGGCCGACTTCTCGGGCACGGGGATCAGCAGGCCGTCGGTGCCGAACACCAGCGGTCGGATGTACAGTTCGGCGTCGGCCGGGAATTTGGCCACGCCTTCGCGCACCAGCTGTTCCATCTCATCCACGCTGAGCGGGCACACCAGGCCGACGCTGGTGGACGAGCGCACCACGCGCTCCAGGTGCGGACGCAGGTCGGGCATGTGGCCGCGCACCGAGCGCGCGCCGTCGAAAACGGACGAGCCGAGCCAGACGCTGTGGTCCATGGCGCCGAACAGCGGGGCATTGCCTTCGCTCCAGCTGCCGTTGAAATAGGTGAGATACATGAAGATTTCCGGGCGGTTGTTGATCACAGTCGCAAACTGTAGCACGGCTGTGGAAACACTTGCTCAGAATGAATGGCGCAGCCCCAGGTTGATGCCGCTGTTGCCCTTGCCCCGCTCGGTGGCGTTGCCCACCGTATAGCCGGCGCCGTTCTTGTTCTTGATCTTGGCGTAAGCGGCATACAGGCTGGTGCGCTTGGACAGCGCATAGGTCATGCCGGCGGCGATCTGGTCCGCATCCTGGTTGGCCAGGCTGCGGTCATTCTTGTGGATGTAGGACACCATGAAGGTGGCCGCGCCGCGCGGGATCGCGATGCCGGCCAGGATGTCGTGGCTGTTGTTGGTCGGCATGGGCGCCACCAGCGCGCCGTAGGGGTTGGACGGGTCCCACGGCGAACTGCCGATGCCGCGGTTGACGCCGTAGGCCGCGTACAGCGTGGCGGCCTTCATGTTGAAGTTGGCCGCCACCAGCGTATTGCGCGACGAATAATCGACCGCCGGCACCACGCCGGTGGCGTCCGACAGGTTGTTCTTGCGCTGGTGCGCCACGCGCAGCGTGAACGGGCCGTTCTCGTAGCCTATGGTGGCGCCGTAGGCGCGGTTCTGGCGCGTGCTGTAGGACGACTCGCCGAAACTGTAGATGGCGCCCGCGCTCCAGCCGCGCAGTTGCGGGGTGGCGTACTTGACCGTGTTGTCGTAGCGGCGCGTGGTGTAGCCGGCCAGGTTGGTGGCCGTGCCCGCCATGCCGCCCCGGAACGGGTCGGCCACGTCGATCAGGGTTTCGTACTGCAGATTGTACTGGCGGCCCAGCGTGATGGCGCCCCAGCGGCTCTCCAGGCCGACGAAGGCCTGGCGGCCGAACAGCCGCCCCTCCTCGGACTGGCCGGTATCGGCGCCCACGCCCGCCTCCAGCGTGAACACCGCCCGCACGTCGCCGCCCAGCTCTTCCCTGCCCGTCACGCCCAGCCGCGAGCCGCTGGCAACGCCGCTGCTGACCTTGGTCTTGGCGCAGGCGGCGCCGCAGCCCCGTTCGGCCACCACGCCCGCATCGACCACGCCGTACACCGTGACGGCCGAGGCGGACTGTTCCTGCGCCAGCCCTGCCAGCGGTGACAACAATGCGATGGTGCACAGTGCGGTTTTCATAATGACTACAGGTTACGCCGCGGCCACGCGTGTATCTGTGCGCGCGCTCACATTCAAACCGGTCAATTGTCGTCCGGTTGATATACATCATGGCGGGAAGGGTATAGTTTAGAAAAAACTACCAATTTACAAGCCGGAGACCAACCATGAGCACCACCGCAGCCCAGTACGCCGCCCAGTACGCCAGCAAGCGCATGTCCGCCAGCGACGCCATCCAGCAAGTGCGCGACGGCGACTTCATCATCGTGCCGTCCGGCGCCGGCGAGCCGCCCGCCCTGCTCACCGAGCTGTCCGAGCAGCGGCGCCGCTTCCGCGACGTCAAGGTGTCGCAAATTCTTGCCCTGCGAAAATACGGCTACTTCGACTGCGACACCGTGCAGCATGTGCGCCACGTCGCCCTGTTCTTCGGCGGCGCCTCGCGCGCGGCCGGCCAGGCCGGCTGGGCCGACTTCATCCCGGCCTACTTCTCCGAGCTGCCCAGCCTGATCGAACGCAACCAGATTCCGTCCGACGTGGTGTTCTCCATGGCCTCGCCGATGAACGAGCAAGGCTGGTTCTCGCTCAGCCTGGGCGCCGACTACACCATGGCCGCGGTGCAGAAGGCGCGCGCGGTGGTGCTCGAAGTCAACCCCAACGTCCCCTTCGCGCACGGCCAGTGCCACGTCCACATTTCGCAGGTGGCGGCGCTGGTGGAAAGCAGCGAGGCCATCATCGAAGTGGGCCTGCCGAAAATCGGTCCGGTGCAGGAAGCCATCGGCAAATACGTGGCCGACATGATAGAAGACGGCTCCACCCTGCAGATCGGCTACGGCGGCATACCGGACGCGGTGGTGATGCAGCTGACCGGCAAGCGCGACCTCGGCATCCACACCGAAATGATAGGCGACGGCATCCTGAACCTGGTCGAAGCCGGCGTGGTCACCAACCGCAGAAAAACCTGGCTGCCGAACAAGATGGTGGCCACTTTCGCGCTCGGCTCCAAGCGGCTGTACGACTATATGCACCACAATCCCATGCTGGAAATGCACCCCGTCAACACCACCAACGACCCCTATATCGCCGGCCAGAACGACAAGCTGATCGCCATCAACGCCAGTCTGCAGATCGACCTGCTGGGCCAGTGCGGCTCCGAAAGCATTGCCCACCTGCCCTATTCCGGCACCGGCGGGCAGGTCGACTTCGTGCGCGCCGCCAACCGCTCGCGCGGCGGCAAGGCCTTCATCGTGCTGCCCTCCACGGCCAAGGACGGCGCCATCTCGCGCATTGTCCCCACGCTCACGCCCGGCACCCACGTCACCACCGGCAAGAACGACATCAACTACGTGGTCACCGAATACGGCGTGGCCCAGCTGCGCGGCAAGTCCGCGCGCCAGCGCGCCGAAGAGCTGATCAGCATCGCCCACCCCGACTTCCGCGCCGAACTGCGCCAGGCCGCCGCCAGGATCAACCTTTGCTAAAAGCAATATGGGGTCAGGGTTAATTAGTCGGCGCGGCAATATTAACCCTGACCCCATTTTGCAGTACGGAAATGTGCGTTTGCAGCATTTCGGGTAGACTAGCGGGATGCTTAATATTCTTGAAAGCATCTCCGATGCGACCACCAGCATCGATACGCTGGTAAAACTTTTCAATGCGCTGCGCCCCAAGCGCCCTGCCGATGCGGCCCAGGCGATCGCCAACGTGCGCACCCTGACCCGGCTGCTGAAGGCCGATCCGCTGCACGCCCAGGCGCTGCGCGACTATCTGCTGCGCCTGCTCGCCGCGCGCCGCCATTCCAGCCTCTACACCGAGATCGGCGTGCTGTCGAACGACGGCTTCTTCACCGAGCTGAAACGCCGCATCGCCTACCGCGCGCTGCCGCCGGCGCTGGGCGACGAGTATCTGAGCGACGCGCTCGACCAGCTGGCCCACGAGGAAACCGACCACCTGTGGATCGGCGCCGTTCCCGCCGCCGACTGGCTGGAACTGTTCGACACCGTCTTCACCGCCGTGCCCGGCATGCGCAACGTCATGCTGCCCGGCTTGCTCGACGCGATCCGCACGCTGTCCTACCGCGTGGCCGCCATCGGCCTGGAACCGAAGCTGACCAACTTCCACACCGAAATCGAAGTCTTCGATTCGCCGTTCACCGAACAGAACCGCGAGGTGAACGCCTACCTGGAAGGCTACCGGCAACTGCTGGCGGGCCAGGCCGAACAAGTGGAGGACGCCGCCCACCTCCTGGTGATGCTGGACCAGTGCGACGCCGTGGTGGCCAAGATCCGCAAGAAGGCGCTGGCGCAAGGCACCAGCATTGCGCTGACCTATCTGCTGGTCACGCTCACGCAAAGCATCGACCGCCTGCGCAAGCTGCTGTTCCTGGTCGACACCTCCGGCGGCCTGCTGGACGCGCCCGCCGGCGAACGCCGCGCGGCCGGCATTGCCCTGATGCTGGAGCTGATCGAAGCGCACAACAAGAAGTACACGGTGCGCGACCTGCTGGCCGATAACATTCACCTGCTGGCGCGCAACGTCACCGAAAACGCCAGCCGCACCGGCGAGCACTACGTGGCCGACAACCGGGGCCAGCTGGGCGGCATGTTCCTGTCCTCGGCCGGCGCCGGCCTCATCATCGGCTTCATGGCGCTGTTCAAGATCCTGATGTCCTACCTGCGCGCCGCGCCGCTGGTGGAAGCCTTCCTGTTCAGCATGAACTACTCGCTGGGCTTCATGTTCATCCACCTGCTGCATTTCACCGTGGCCACCAAGCAGCCGGCCATGACGGCCTCGCGCATCGCCACCGGCCTGCAGAGCCGCGACGGCAAATACCTCGACATCGACAGCATGGCCGAACTGGTCAACAAGGTGTTCCGCACGCAGGTGTGGGCGGTGCTGGGCAATCTGGCCACGGCCATCCCGACCGCCTGGCTGATCGCCTTCGGCTGGCAGAAGATCACCGGCCACCACCTGGTGTCGCCGGAAAAAGCCATGCACCTGCTGCACGATATCGACCCCATCGGCAGCCCGGCGCTGCTGTACGCGGCGGTGGCCGGCGTGTGCCTGTTCCTGGCCGGCCTGATCTCGGGCTACTACGACAACAAGGCGCTCTACACCCGCTTCGCCCAGCGCATTGCGCAGCGGCGCGGCCTGGGCCGCCTCATCGGCCAGAAGCGCCTGGCCCGCCTCGGCCTGTACCTGGAGAACAACCTGGGCGGCCTGATGGGCAATTTCTACTTCGGCATCCTGCTCGGCAGCATAGGCACGCTGGGCTTCCTGCTCGGGCTACCGATCGACATCCGTCACGTAACTTTCTCGTCTGCCAACTTCGCGACAGCAATTGTGGGACTCGATCACAATGTCAGCTGGCAACTGGTGTTGAAGTCCGTATCGGGTTTCCTGGCGATCGGCGCGGTCAACCTGCTGGTCAGTTTCGCGCTGGCGCTGTGGGTGGCGCTGCGCTCGCGGCAGGTGCGCTTCAAGCATGGCTTTGCCCTGCTGAAAGCCCTGGGCCGCCGTTTCATCACGGCGCCGGTCGACTTCTTCCTTGGGGCCAGGGACACGGCCCCCATATTGCCGGATGAGACCACCATAAAGAGATAAACCATGACACTCCCAAGCGCACGCTGCTGGCTGGCAACCATACTGACCTGCTGGTCCCTGGTGGCGTGCGCTTCACTGCCCACCGTGGCAGTGGACGACGCCAAGGCCAAGGCCGCAGTCTCGGCCGCGCCGCGCATCGAGACCGCCAACGGCAAGCTGTCGGCCAACACCAGCGAATCGCTGCTGAACAAGCGCTGGGCCAAGGGCGCGCTGGACCTGGGGCAACAGGCGGCGCTGGAGGAAGCGGCCACCGGCGTGCCGCTCATTGCCGGCAACAAGGTGCAGCTGCTGTTCGACGGCCCCGCCACCCTGACCGAAATGATGAAGGCCATCGGCGCGGCCAAGAACCACGTCAATTTCGAGACCTACATCTTCGACGAGGACATGCTGGGCAACCAGTTCGCCGACCTGCTGCTGAAGAAGCAGGCCGAGGGCGTCACCGTCAACATTATCTATGACAGCGTGGGCACCATCGGCGTGCCGCAAGCCTTCTTCGACCGCATGCGCGCCGGCGGCATCAAGCTGGTGGCGTTCAACCCCGTGAACCCGGCCAAGGTGCGCGGCAACGGCTGGAAGGTGAACAACCGCGACCACCGCAAGATCCTCATCGTCGACGGCAAGGTGGCCTTCACCGGCGGCATCAACATCAGCGACACCTATTCGAAAAGCTCGCCGTTCCGCTCCAAGGCCAAGCCCACCGACAAAAAGGACGTGGGCTGGCGCGACACGCACGTGAAGATCGAAGGCCCGGCCGTGGCGGCCTTCCAGTGGCTGTTCATCCAGGCCTGGACCCAGCAGGACAGCGACGACCTGCGCGACGCCGACTACTTCCCCAACCCGGTGATCGCCGGCGACCGCATCGTGCGCGTGCTGGGCAGCGCGCCGGGCGGCAAGTTCGAAATCTTCAAAGCCTACCTGCTGGCCATGCAGGAGGCGAAGAAATCCATCCACATCACCATGGCCTACTTCGTGCCGGACCAGCAGACCATGGACGCGCTGACGGCCGCCGCCAGGCGCGGCGTGGACGTGCGCCTGGTGCTGCCCAGCGTGTCCGACAGCGGCCTGGTGTGGCACGCCGGGCGCGCCAAGTACGACGAACTGCTGGAAGCGGGCGTGAAGATCCACGAATTGAAGCTGGCCGTGCTGCACGCCAAGACCGCCGTCATCGACGGCGTCTGGTCCACCGTGGGTTCGACCAATCTGGACACGCGCAGCTTCCTGCACAACAGCGAAGTGAGCGTGATCGTGATGGGCGACTCTTTCGGCGCCGAGATGGAGCGCGCCTTCCAGGAGGACTTGCGCAACTCCACCGAGGTGAAGCTGGAGCAGTGGCGCCACCGGCCTTGGGGCATGCGCATGAAGGAATGGTCGGCGCGGTTTATGGATTACTGGCTGTAGCGTCCCGGTAAGCGCCGACGTGCGCCTTGAGTGCGCGGAAGCTCACGCCCCGGTCGTCGCCCAGCAGGAAGGCGCGCACCCCGCGCGCCAGCCATGCGGCATGCTGTCCGGCTTCGCGCGGGATGGCGCAGAACGGCACCTGGCGCGCCCGGCAGGCGTCGGCCACGCGGCCGATGGCCGCCTGCACCTGCGGATGCTGCGCCAGCCCCGGATGACCCAGCGACTGCGACAGGTCGATGGCGCCTTCCAGCACCATGTCGATGCCCGGCACCGACAGGATGCTGTCGATATTCTCCACGCCCTGCGCATCTTCTATCATTGCCACCACCATGATTTCGCGGTTGGCCTGCCCGAAATAGTCCGTCAGCGGAATGGCGCCGAAGCCCGTGGTGCGGCCGCCGCTGATGCCGCGCCGGCCCAGCGGGTGGTAGCGGCTGGCTTGCACGGCGGCGCGCGCGTCGTCCGCCGTGCAGACGTGCGGCACCACCACGCCCATCGCGCCCGCGTCCAGCGCGCGCGTGATGTCCGCGCCGCCGCCCGCCGGCACCCGCACCAGCGCCGGCAAGCCCGCGCACTCGGCGGCGCGCAGCATATGCTCCAGCGTTTCCGGGTTGACGCAAACATGCTCCGTGTCGAGGATGACGAAGTCGTAGCCGGCGCAGGCGATCATCTCCACCATCAGCGCGCACGGCATGGAATTGAGCAGGCCGTGCACGGCGCCGCCGCCGGACAGCTTTTGCCGCAGGCGGTTAGGCTTCAGCATGCAGATACCATTGATGCGGATGCCGGTGCCGCAGGAAGTCATGGTGCGATATGTGCCATGCGTAGGCGCCCGCCAGCGGGAACACCAGCACGTCGCCGCAGCGCACGCGCGACACCGGCACATCGAAAGCCAGCACGTCTTTCGGCGTGCACAGCTGGCCTACCACGCTGACCGCCGTGTCCTGCGCCTGCGGCCGCGCGTACGGATAGGGCCAGGCCTCCACCGGCATCACATGGAAGGGGTGGCTGTGGCCCTGGGCGGGCGGCGTGCGGAAATGGTGCGTACCGCCGCGTCCGACCACATAGGTCTTGCCATAGCTGGCCTTGATGTCGATCACTTCCATCGCGTAGTAGCCGCACCAGGCCGTCATGTAGCGCCCCAGCTCGAAGCGCAGTTTCACGCCGGGCATGGCTTCCTGTTGCATCAGGCGCGCCAGCTCCGAGCAGAAGCCCTGCCAGTCGAACTGCGCCTGCTCCTCGCGGTAGTTGACGCCGATGCCGCCGCCCACGTTGATGTGGCCGATGTCCAGGCCGTGCTGCGCGCACCACAGCTTGACCTGGCGCAGGTAGCTGGCCATCAGCCGCAGGTGCGCCTGCGCGTCGAGCTGATGCGACAGCAGGTGGAAGTGGAAGCCGCGCAGCGCCAGCTGCGGGTAGGCGCGCAGCCGCGCCAGCGCTGCCGGCAGCCCGGCGGCGGGGATGCCGAACGGCGTGGGTTTCCCGCCCATCATCAGGCGCGTCTCGGCCAGGCCGTCCAGCGCCAGGTTAATCCGCAGCAGCACCGGCACGCGGCCGCCCGGCGCCACGTCCGCGCGCCGCGCCGCCAGGCTGCCCAGCCGTTCGATTTCGTGCACGCTCTCCAGGTGCAGCCCGTCCACGCCCAGCTCCAGTGCGGCTTGCAGTTCGCCATCCAGCTTGCCCGGCCCGCTGAAGATTACCGGCGTGTGCGGGAAATGCTCCCTCACCCACGCCAGTTCGCCGCCGGAGGACACCTCGAAGCCGTGCACCAGCGGCGCCAGCGTGCGCAGCACCGGCAGCTCGGAATTGGCCTTGATCGCGTAAAACAGCTCGCACTGCTGCGGCAATGCCGCCATCGTGCGCGCGGCGTGCGCGTGCAGGGCCTGCATGTCGTACACATAAGCGCACAACGGCTCGCGCGCCTCGGCCAGGGCATCCTGCAGCCCCGCCCGCAGGCGCCCGAACACCGCATCCATCCTCAATTCCATGCGGCCTCCCGCGGCGCCATGGGATTGCCGACCGCGACATAGGTGGTGGCGCGGTCGGCGCGTTTGAAGAAGCGGTTCAGCAAATTGGTCTTGCCGGGCAAGGGCGCGCCGGCCAGCAGCTCGCCCAGGCGGGCTGCCGACTGGCTGTCCCCGTGCAGCTGCTGGTAGCGCGCGACGTGGTGCCGCACCACCGCCCACAAGCGCTTGCGCAGCAAGGCGTCGCGGCCGGCCAGCTGGTCCACCGCCTCGCAGAAGTTGTTGACGAACAGGCAGTAGGCGATGCGATTCCAGCCCAGGTCCGCGCTGTACCACAACGCCGTACGGGCCGCCTCGCTCACGCCGCGCAAGTCATCCGCGCTGTAGCGTTCGCGGGTCAGCTTGACGCCCTCGAAGTCGCGCAGGAAGACCTGGCACGGCAAGCCGCCGGCCACGCCCACCAGCACGTTCTGCAAGTGCGGTTCAAAGATCAGCCCATGCGCGAAATAGCAGTACAGCACCGGATACATCAGCTCTTCCACGTAGCACGAGAACCAGCGCTCGGCCATAGCGGTATCGCCGGCGCCGGTTGCGGCAGTGGTGCCGCCGCGCGCTTGCGCCACCAGTTCGCGCAGGCGCGCGGCGCCATGCACATGGTTGCCGAACAGCGCGCCGGCCAGCAGCGGCACCGCGCCGGGACGCAGGAAGTCCTGCCAGCCGCGCCGCAGTATCATGCCGAACGCTTCGCTCACGTCGCGGTCGCCGGCCGCGTCGCCGGACTTCAGGTCCACGCTCATGAAGGCCGGCTCCTCCAGCACCTCCAGGCCGGCAAAGCGCTGCTTCAGATCCGGCATCAGCCCGCGCATGATTTCGCTGACCTGCAACGCGCCTTCCAGTTCATAGTGTGCGTTCTTGCGCACGCAGTTGGTGATGCGGATATTCAGCGAGCACTTGTAGAAGTATTGCTGGTCCGGGTGGTACAGCGTGCGGATGGACGAGGTGGGGAAATAGTCGGCGCCATGCGGGCCGAGGTAGCGCAGCTTGCCCTGCTCCAGCGCGCCCGCCACCAGAGGATGCTCCAGCAGGTGGCTGGCCTGCCACGGATGCACCGGCAGCAGCGCATGGCTGTCGTCCGGCGCCAGGCCGGCCGGCGCTTGCGCCGCCACGATCCGGTCGCAGCTGCGCTCCAGCAGGGACCGCTGCATCAGGTGCTCACGCCGCACCGCGAAATAGTGCAGCGGGAAGCGCGCGCCGGTTTCCGGCGAGTAGCGCAGCATGTCGGCGTGGGTCACGCCCTGGCGGCTCTTCGGGGCCGGATGGAAGGGGTGGCCGAACAGCAGCGACTGCTCGGAGGCGATGAAGGCGGCGGCCGGCTGCGCGGCGAACGGGCCGGGGTCGGCCACCGCCAGCACAGCCGCCGTCACGCCGACGCTGTCGCGCATCTGCTGCATCAATTCCTCGTTATGGCCAGTGCCGGTCTGCTGGCCCAGTTCGCGCAGCAGCGTAGCGGCCAGCGCTTCCCAGTCCAGTATCGCCCACGGCTTGCCGTCGGTCTTGGCGTAAAACGCCGAAACGTAGCTGAAGTTGCCCGTGTGCGACGGTGCGGCGACGGCCACCAGCAGCCGCGCACGCGTGTGCGGCAACGCAATCTGCAGCACGCCCGGCCCTGCGGCGCCGCCGGCACCGGCCACGGCGGCGCGCATGGCCATGCGCAGGGACTGCGGCCAGTCGTCCTGCGCGCCGGGCGGGCCCACCTGAAGCTGGCCATGCGGCGCCGCCACTTCGCGGCAGTAGCAATTGAGCAGGGTTTCCATCGCGCGGCGCGCCGCGTCCAGTTGCGCATCCGCTTGCGCGTGTTGCGGGAAATTCGCGGTCATGACTTTCATGGTTTCTCCAATGCGTATTTTTGTGTGGGGGCGCAGGCCAGCGCCGCGGCATACAGGCCGCAGGCCAGCATCACGCCGGCGCCGGCGACGAAGGGCGCGCGCAGGCCGGTTTGCTGCACCATCAGGCCGGCGGCCAGGCCGGCCGCGACTGCGCCCCATTTGGAACTGCTTTCGAACCAGCCGAAGGTGTGGCCTGCGTTGTCATGCTGAACCAGGCTGGCGATCAGGCCGTGCAGCGCGAGATAGGCCAGCGTCATGCCCAAGCCCATCAGCACGCGCCAGGCGGCCAGCGGCTGCCAGTGCGCGCCGCCGCTCCAGGCCTGCCCGGCGAGCGCCAGCGCCAGCAACGCGCAGGCGCCCGCCATGGTGGCCGGCAGGTGGCTGCGGCCCAGCCAGCGGCTCAGCGGCACGGCGCACAGCAGGTACACCAGGTGCGGCAGCCCGAACAGCAGCCCGGCGATGGCTGGCGTGGCCGCGCCTGCCTGCGCGTAGCTGACGAAGTACGGCATGGTGGCGACGGTGGCGAACACGAACAGCCATTGCAGCAGGTAGACCTGGCGCGGCGTGGCGGCCACCGCTTCGACCCTGGCCGCCTGCGCCTTGGCCGCCTTGGCTGCGGCGCCGCTGGCCGGCAGCAGCCAGATGCCGAGCGCCGCGCACAGCGGCAGCGCGGCCAGCCAGCGGTACAGCAGCAGCGGCGAACCGGTCTGCATCAGCAGCCAGCCCAGTCCCAGCGGCGCGATCACCAGTGCGGCGCGGGCCGACCACTGCATCAGCGTCAGGCTGCGCATCAGCGCCGCGCCGCTGACCACTGTGGCCAGGTAGGCGTTGGAGGCCGAGAAGGTGCCGCCCAGCAAGCCTTGCAGCACCAGCGCGGCGACGAACCACTCTACGCTGGGCGCGAAACTGGCCAGCAGGAAGCTGGCCGCCAGACCGAGCTGGGCGCGCAGCAGCAGGCGCTTCTTGCCGTAGCGGTCCGCCAGCCGGCCCCACCACGGGCTGCTGAGCGCCGTGAAGAAGGTGGGCACCACGTATAGCCAGCCGGCCAGGAAGGGCTGGCCGCTGTGCAGCGCACCTTGCAGGATCAGCGCGAAGAATGGCGGCATGCCCAGCGCCGCGAACGCCGCCACGAAGTGGCACAGCATGACGGTACCGATCACCAGCCCCGGGCGGGTGCCGCCCGCCACGGCCGCTGCGCTCATGCCGGCCTCAGGAAGTTGGGCGCGCTGCGGCCGTAGAATTTGTTCACGTCGGCCGCGCCGGTTTCGCTCTTGTCCGACAAGGTGGCCGCGACCAGCAGGCATTTCAGGTACAGGCGCTCGTCCTCCAGCAGCACGCGCCGCGCCAGCGATGCGTCCTCGCCCTCACCTTCCAGCTGCGCCAGCACCCGTTCCACGCACGCACGCACACGCCCATGCAGCGCGGATGGCTCCACCTTGAGCGCCTGCGCATAGCGTTCCGCCAGCACGGCGATATTCAGCTGCAGCGTGATGGTGATGAACATCTGCGCCAGCGGCAGCGCGTCGGCCACGGCGATGCGCTGGTCCTGCAGGTCCGCCACGTGCGCGGCCAGCTGCGGCCAGCGCCGCGCCAGTGCGCCGGTGTGGATGCGGGCCGCGTCGTTGTCCTTCAGCAGCAGGCGCAGGCGCGGCCAGCCCTGCCGCTGCCCCAGCACCAGCACCGAGTTCTGCTGGTTGGACTCCAGCGCCACGCCATAGCGCAGCCACAGCGTCAGATGCAGGCCCAGGGTCAGGTCCAGGTAGTCGTCGAAGAACGCCGTCAGCTCGCCGTCGTAATAGCGCTGGGCCAGCTCCTGCGCCACGATGCCGCCGTGCGGCGCGGTGGCCGTGAGCGCAGCGACCGACACCACCGAGCAGCCTTGCAGCGCCGCGTCCGGATAGCGCCGCAGTATGTAGCCGAGGAACATGCGGTGGTCCGCGTGCGCGCCCGCCTGTTCGCCGGTGAGCAGCAGGCGCTGCGCGTAAGCCGGCTCGCGCGCGGCAATGGCGCCCAGCAGGGTCTGGATACTGTGGCCGTCGCGGATGGTGCTGGGCTTGATGGTGCGGATGTTGCGGGCGCCCAGCGTGCGTATCGTCAGCGGCACTTTCAGGTGCCACTCGGGCGCGTCCAGCAGCACCACGGTGCGCACCGACAGCGTGGGCGCCACCGACAGCCAGGGCTGCGGCGCGGCGATGGCCCGCCCGGCCAGGCCGCAGCCTTCCAGCATGGCGTCCAGCTGCGCGCCCCACACAAAGGGATGGACCGGCAGCAGCACATGGCTGTCCGCCAGCGCCGGCGCCAGGCCGACGTCGGCGAAACCCGGCCACGCGGCCGGCCAGCCGCCGTCCGGCGCGGCAGGAGCGTCCGGCAAGCGCGCCGGCGCCGCCCCGCCTTCGGCGAACACCAGCTCGCGCGGCAACGCCAGCCAGCGCAGCTGGAATGGCCGCTGGCATTCCGGTCCGTAGGCTTCCAGCGCGGCGCGGTCGAAGCCCAGCTTGGCGCGCGCGGTAGGATACAGCGGGTGGTCGTGGAACGCCGCCACCCGGTCGTAGTGCAGCAGGGAGGCGCTCCAGTCCAGATCCTGCGCGGCCGCCGCGTCCATGCGCAGCGCGCCGAACCAGCGTTCGCGCTCGGTGTCCGCGATGCGGCGGTGCTCCACCGCCAGGCTGCACTCGGCCGCGAACGAGGAGAACAGCGCCTGCGCCTGCGGCGCCAGGCCGCGCGCAAAGCAATCGAGGATCTGGTCCAGCGTCAGCAGCTCGGTGTAACGCACGCCCTCCTGCCACAGCAGGGGCGCGGCGGTGCTGCGCCACTGCTGCATGAAATGCGCCGGCTGCACCGGTATCCACAACACGCCGCCCTGCAAATGGGGCAGCCGCAGCCACTGGGCGCCGCTGGGACGGCTCCACGCGCCGGGATAGCCGGCCAGCTGCTCCGCGCCGGCCAGCGTGGCCTGGCTGACGCAGCCGCGCACATCCTCGCGCAGCAAGGCATCGAGCACGCGCTGGCGGATATAGCTGTCCTCCGCCCGCATGTTGACGGCCGCGCTCAGCGCGCGCAAGGCGCTGCCGCGCCTCACGCTGCAATCTCCCACACCAGGCCGGCGCTGACGCGGTCCATGGCCAGCGCCAGGCTGTGCGCGTCGCGGCCGGTGCCGCGCAGCACGCCGAGGTAGTCCTTGTTGGAGTTGCTGAGCCGGATCTGCTCGCCCTGCTCGCGCAGCGGCTGGTAATGCCACTGCACGCCGTCGCCGCCGGCGCCGAAGGCGGACGGCGACGCGGCCAGCCGGCCTTCCTCGGCAGCGGTGAAGTAGCGTATCAGCGCGGCGTTCTGCGCCGGCTTCAGGTCCGGCAGCGGCTGGCCCAGGTAGAGCCGCAGCACGGTCTCGAACAGCGGGATGTGCAATGTGTCCTGCAACAGGAACTCGCGGTAGTCGCCGATGTTGCGGTAGTTGATCTCGATCAGGCGCGGCCCGGTGGCGCTGAGCACGAACTCGGTGTGGCAGGCGCCGAAGCCGATGCCGAAGCGCTCTATCATGCGCACCACCTGCGCTTCCTGCTGCGCCGTCAGGCCGGTGCCCCAGCGCGCTTCCAGCTCCACGAAGTACGGCGGCGGCGACAGGCTGACCTGGAAGCCGCCCAGCACGCACAGGCGCTCGCCGTCGCCCAGCGTCTCCAATGTATACAGCGGGCCGGGGATGTATTCCTCCAGCAGCAGCGGCGCGCCCGCTTGCGACTGCCAGATGGCGGCGCATTGTTCGCGCAGTTCGTCCTCGGTGGCGGCCAGCGTCACCTGCTGGCTGGCCACGCCTTCGCGCGGCTTGACGATGCACGGATAGAGCACCTCGTCCACCAGCCGGTCCAGGTCGTCCTGGCTGCAGGCCAGGCCGAACCACAGCGGGTCGAGCCCTTCCGCCTTCAGGTGCTCGCGCATTTGCGCCTTGTTCTTGGCGCGGTAGGTCACGTGCCAGTCCTTGTGCGGCAAGCCGAAGTAGTCGGCCGCGACGGCGGTGCTGGTTTGCAGGTGGTCGCTATTCGAGAACAGCGCGGCCGGCGCGGCGGCACGCGCGCTGAGCACGTCGATCACGGCCAGCGGGTTGAACACGTCGCAGGCGACGATCTCGGCCGGGTAGGCGGGCAAGCCGGCCTGGTTGAAATGCTTGCGGTGGGCGTCCGCATGGTCGCTCAGCAGCACCACGTTCAGGCCCAGGGCCCTGGCTGCGGGCAGGAAGCCCAGGTTGACGGAATCGGTAGGCACGTGGGCCAGGATGATCAAGTCTTGCATCGTGTTCCTCATTCTGTGGAGACGGATGACTTGCTTGCTTCCGCGGGCGGGAAGTGGCTGGCTTGGAGCAGCGATAATACTGTGAATGCGAATCATTATCAATTAAAAGTTGTTTTTATTTATAGATTGCAATATGATATTGAGAATCATTTGCATCTAATTTGTATTTAGCCAGCCGCCGCCAGCCGAATCGTCGAATCCATCATCCAATCCAACATCCATTCCGTTCTCGAGGACTCCGCATGGCACTGAAGAAAACCCCGCTGGCGCTGCTGCTGGCACTGAGCTTCCCCGCCCTTACCCACGCCCAGGTCGACGCCGCCAGCGGCGCCGCCGATGGCGTGATGCCCACCGTGACCGTGGTGGGCGCCGCCGATGCGGAAGGCTATAACCCGGTCAAGTCGTCCAGCGCCACCAAGACCGACGCGCCGCTGCGCGACATTCCGCAAACCGTGAACGTGATTCCGCAAACGCTGCTGCGCGACCAAGGCGTGCGTTCGCTGAATGACGCGCTCAAGGCCGTGCCGGGCGTGGGCATGTCGCACGGCGACGGCCAGCGCGACCAGGTCACCATCCGCGGCTTCTCCGCCATCGCCGACCAGTTCATCGACGGCATGCGCGACGATGCGCTCTACTTCCGCGACCTGTCCAACATCGAGCAGCTGGAAGTGGTGAAAGGCCCGGCCGCAGTGCTGTACGGCCGCGGCTCGTCCGGCGGCCTGATCAACCGGGTGACCAAGAAGCCGGGCGTGGACATCAGCGAAGTGGCGCTGCAGGTGGGCAGCTGGGCGCAGAAGCGCGGCGAGTTCGACCTGGGACGCAACCTGGCCGACAGCGGCGTGGCCTTCCGCGTCACCGGCGCGGTGGAAGACGCCGATAGCTACCGCGACCAGCAGTTCCTGGAACGCCAGGCGCTGGCGCCGTCGGTGCAGTTCAAGCTGGGCGCCGCCACCACCCTGCTGCTGCAGGCCGAGTACCTGCACGACAAGCGCGTGACCGACTTCGGCATTCCTTCCTACCAGGGCCGGGTGGTCGACGTGGCGCCGGGCACCTACTACGGCGCCGCCAACGCCAGGGACAACGACTTCAGCGACGCGCGCGTGAAAGCGGCCGGCGTCGTGCTGGAGCATGCCTTCAGCGGCACGCTCAAGCTGCGCAACGCCTTCCGCTACTACGACTACACGCTGAACCGCAACAACACCCTGGTGGGCTCGGTCAACGAAGCGGCCAGGACCGCCTCGCTCACGCGCGGCAATGTGTTCCGCGCCGAAGACGGCTACTTCAACCAGACCGAGCTGGTTCAAAAGGCCGAACTGGCCGGCATGCAGCACCAGATCCTGTACGGCGTGGAATTCGGCCAGCAGGACAAGGAAGTGCTGAACCGCTCGCAGGCCAACGTGGCCACTGTGTCGCTGTTCAACCCGGTGTCGCCGGCCGTGCCCTTTACCGCCGGCGGCGCGCCGAGCGCCAACAACCTGTCCAGGTTCGACGTGAGCAGCGGCTACGTGCAGGACCAGCTGGCCCTGTCCGCCAACTGGAAGGCCCTGGCCGGCGTGCGCTACGACCGCTTCGAACAGAAGACCATCGAGCGCCGCGTGAACCAGCCCAACCTGGCGCGCACCGACAGCACCTGGAGCCCGCGCGCCGGCCTGGTGTACCAGCCGGATGCGCAGCAGTCCTACTACGCGTCGTTCAGCAAGTCCTACCAGCCTTCCGGCGAAACGTTTGCGCTGGCCGCCAACAACGCCGACATGGCGCCGGAGCAGACCCAGAACAAGGAACTGGGCGCCAAGTTCGACCTGCTGGGCGGCCGCGCGTCGCTGACCGCCGCCGTGTTCCGCCTGCAGCGCGACCACATCAAGGCTACCGACCCGGCCACGAACAAGATCATCCCGATGGGCACGCAGCGCACCGATGGCCTGGAACTGACGTTCGCGGGCGACCTGGGCCAGGGTTGGCAGGCCTGGTCCGGCTACTCCTGGCTGGACGCCACCATGATCGCGTCCATCGCCAAGGATGACGGCCAGTTCGTGCAAGGCAAGCGCGCCACGCTCACGCCGCGCCACAGCCTGAACGTCTGGCTGAGCAAGGCCTTCAACAGCCACTGGGGCGCGGGCGCGGGCCTGAACTATGTGGGGGAACGCTTTGCCAATCCGGGCAATACGGTGGCGCTGGCAGGTTTCACCACGGTGGACGCCATGGCCTACTACCGCGCCAGGGCGGTGGAAGTGCAGCTGAACGTGATGAATTTGCTGGACCGCGACTACATCGTGGCCGGCCACGGCTCCAGCAAGTTCCTCAGCCTGCCCGGCGCGCCGCGCTCGGCGCAGCTGACGCTGCGCTACAGGTTCTAAGCCGGGCTACGCCGCTGCGGGCCGGGTCGATTCCCACACGTCGCCGTTGCGGCAGAACACTTCGCTGCTGGCCAGTTCAAAACTGGCCAGCGCTTCCTGCC
Source organism: Massilia sp. Root351 (assembly GCF_001425045.1). Taxonomy (GTDB): domain Bacteria; phylum Pseudomonadota; class Gammaproteobacteria; order Burkholderiales; family Burkholderiaceae_D; genus Rugamonas. Next base: position 485,964 of record NZ_LMDJ01000012.1, read on the forward strand.
AGCTGTAGCGCTCGACCGTCAGCCGCCCGGTCTCCACGCGGATGGCGTTGAACGAGTTTTCCTCGCCGCGCTTGCGGGTCGAGGTGGCCGTGCCGGCCTGCACCACCAGCGCCGCGTAGCCGGCGATCTTGTAGCGCCGCGAGCTGTTGGCCGCGTGGCTGGAATGCAGGTGGCCGGCCAGCAGCAAGTCCACACCGCAGTCGGCGAAGGCTTCCATCGCCATCGGCGCGCGGTCCACCAGGTCGTCCTTGTCGAAATGCTCGGGCAGGTCGAACGGGTGGTGCGTCACCACCACGTGCGTCAGCCCGTCCGGCAGCGCGTTGAAGCGCTCGCGCAGCCGCCCCACCTGCTCGCGGTTGACGCGGCCATCCTTGAAGGTCAGCGAACGCGCCGTGTTCATGCCCAGCACGGCGATTTCATCGTCCACGTACTCCGGCGCCAGGTTGGCGGTGATGTGGCGGCGGTATTTCACCAGCGGCGTGAAGAAGCGCGCCACCACGTTGTAGAGCGGAATGTCGTGGTTGCCCGGCACCACGATCTGCGGCCCCGGCAAGGTGTCCAGCCAGGCCCGCGCCGCCTTGAACTGGGCGCTGCGGGCGCGCTGCGTCAAGTCGCCCGACACCACCACCACATTTGGCCGCAGGGCTTCCACGCGCGCCTTCAGCGGCGCCAGCAGGGCCTCGTCGACGCGGCCGAAATGCAGATCCGACAAATGCACCAGCGTACGCATGGCGTTCTCCTTTCGTTCTCACTTATTTCGGCACCACCACCGTCAGCGCGCCGGCGCGCATGCGGTAGGACAGCGGCGTTTGCATCACGGTCACTTCCCCGTCGGTCGCCACGCGGATGCGGGCATTGCCGTGCTTGCGGCCCTTGCGCGTATCTATCGTCATTTCCGTGGCCAGCAGCACGTCGAAGTCGCGCTGCTGCGCCAGCGTGCCGCTTAGCGCATGCCAGGCCAGCCGCACCAGTCCCAGGCGGCTGGGGCGCTGCGCCACGTACAGGCTCAGCATACCGCCGTCGATGCGGCTGCGCGCGCCGATATTGAAGCCTTGCATCAGATATTCGTTGTTGCCGATGAATACGAAGGGTGTGCGCCGGGCATGCTCTTCGCCATTCACGCTCAGCCGCACGTTCAGGAAAGGAAAGCGCCGCAGCGCCGCCAGCGCGGCCCAGGTGAACGCCAGCCACTTGCCGCGCCCCAGCCGGCTCTGCTGCTTCTCGCGGTCGCGCACGATGTCCGGGTACAGGCCGAGGCTGGAGTTGTTGAGAAAGATGCGGCCGTTGACTTCCCCCACGTCCACCCGCACGTGGCCGCCGGTGGCGATGGTGGCGATGGCCTGGTCCAGCTCGAGCGGAATCTGCAAGTCCTTGGCGAAGTGGTTCAGCGTGCCGAGCGGCAGCACGCCGTAGGCCACGTCGGTGCCCGCCAGCACCGACGCGACGGCATTGATGGTGCCGTCGCCGCCGCCGGCCACCACCAGCCGCTCGCCCGCCGCCACCGCCGCGCGCGCGGCGGCGATCATGTCCTCGCCGCTTTGCGCCAGCGTGATATCGGCCACGTAACCGTGCTTCGCGAACTTGGCCAGCAGCTGCTGCGAAAACTCGCCGCAGTAGCCCAGGCCTGCACCGGCGTTGATAATGACGGGGACCACGGTGGCCACGGCTATCCTTTCGTCTGCGCGCTGTGCGCGGGCGCCGCCGGCTGCGCCGCACTGGCGGCCTTGGCGGCCTGCCTGCGGCGCAAGGTGGAGCAGCCGGTGATGCATACGGCCAGCCAGCCGCAGCCTTCCACCATCGCGCCCAGCACATCGCTCGGATAGTGCGCGCCGAGATAGATGCGGCTGGTGCCGGCCAGCAGCACCATCAGCGTGGCGCCGGCCACCACGGTGCCACGCACGCGCCAGCGCTGCGCCGTCATCACCGCGTAACTGGCCACCAGGCCCCAGAACAGCGTGGCCGCCACTGTGTGGCCGCTGGGAAAACTATAGGTTGCCAGCGTCAGCATCGGTTCCTCGAATACCGGGCGGCTACGCTGGTAGATGTGCTTGAGCACCACGTTCAACAGCATGCCGCCCGGCACCGACAAGCCCAGCGCCAGCAGCCAGTAGCGGCCGTGCCGCGCTGCGCGGCGCCAGAAGAAGGCCGCAGCCAGCGCCACCAGCACGCACATGCCCGCCACGCTGTGCAGGTGGGTGAACAGCCACATGACGCTGGTGTACGGCTCCTGCGCGTGGGCATGCATCCAGTTCGACACATGCAGATCGAACGCGGCCACGCCGTCGTTCTCGGCCACGTCCTCCGCCACTTCGGCGAACACCGCCACGGCCGCCATCATCAGCGCGGCGCCGGCGGTCAGGTGCAGGCCGAATTCGCCGCCCGGGGTAAGGCGCGCTTCCACGAAGCGCATCAATTTCGATGTTGCAGTCTGGTTCAAGATGGGTGGTACTCCTTTGTTTTATAAATGATAAGGCTTGCGCGCGGTGGCTGTCCGTTCCCTGGCGCACCGAAGCTGCTGCACAAAAAAACAACAGTTATTAAAATCTACTGATATTTCATACAGTACTGTGTTTTTCAACAGTAGTTGTGATACAGTGGCTTCACTCGATCAACATTCAACTGACCCAAAGGAAGAATCATGACTACATTGAACAGCGGTTTCGGCTCCCGTTTCGGCCTGGAATATGCCCCGATGTCTTTCCTGGTGCGCTTCGGCAAACGCGAGATCCTGGTTTGCCGCGACTTCCGCAAGCGCTTCTACGCAGTCAACCCCATCCTCGAATGCGACACCGGCGTGCAAGCCGGCCACCTGGAAGTACTGCTGCTGCGCCGCTGGCTGCTGATCCTGTCCAAGGCGCATTAAGCATCCCGGCTACATTTGTTCATACTGGGCGCGCAGAAAGTCGCGCAGCTGCAGCACCGTCGGCGTCACTTGCGAGCGGTGCATGCACACCAGGTGCAGCGGCGTGGCTTCGCCCACGATGTCGGGCAGCAGCACGTGCAGCCTGCCGCTGCGCAAGTCGTCCGACAGGTCCATCTTCGACTTGTAGGCAATGCCCAGTCCCGCCACGGCCCAGCGCCGCACCAGGTCGGCATCGTCGGCGCAGCGGTTGCCGCGCACGGCCAGCGTTACCGGTCCCTTGCGGCCGGGCGGATAAAAGGTCCAGTTGTTGTGGATCACGTCGTCCAGCGCATAGCACAAGCAGTTGTGGCGCTGCAGTTCCTCCAGCGACGCCGGCCGGCCGTGTTTGCGGATATAGTCCGGCGACGCCACCAGCACGCGCCGGTTGTCCGGTGCGATCGGCATGGCGATCAGGCTGGAATCCTCCTGCTTGCCATAGCGGATGGCGAGGTCCACCGGCTGGCGGTACATGTCCGCCTGCCGGTCGCTCACGCTGATCTGGTAATGCACGCCAGGATACTGGGCCTGGAACTTGTCCAGCCAGTACAGCAGGATATTGCGGCCCAGGTCGGACGGCATGGCGATCTTCAGCGTGCCGCCGGGAACATCCTTGGCCTGCATCAGCGTATCGTGCCCCTCTTTCAGCAGGCGCAGCGCCTCGCGCGCGTGCACCAGGTAGCGCTCGCCCTCGTCGGTCAGGCGCAACGAGCGCGTGGTGCGGGCAATGAGCCGCAGCCCCAGTTCCCCCTCCAGCCGCTTCAGGGCCGCGCTTGCCAGCGCCGGCGATATCTCCATGGCGCGCGCAGCGGCCGACAGGCTGCCCTCGTCGGCCGTGCGCACAAAGACCGTCAAATCATCCAGCCGCAGCACTATCGTCATTCCTTTGAAAGTGTTTCAGGAAAAGCCCTCTTTTTCGCGCCTGCGAAATAAGTGATGATACGCGCATCGCACAACCACCCAGGAGTTTTCCCATGAAAGCAGTTGCCTACCGCGCCTCCCACCCCATCGATCATGCCGACGCGCTGATCGACGTCGAGCTGCCCGAACCGACAGCAGCCGGGCGCGACCTGCTGGTCGAAGTGAAGGCGGTCTCCGTCAACCCGGTCGACACCAAGATCCGCAAGAACGTGGCGCCGGCCGGCGGCGAGCTGAAAGTGATCGGCTGGGACGCGGCCGGCGTGGTCAAGGCGGTCGGCCCGGACGTCACGCTGTTCAAGGTCGGCGATGAAGTCTGGTACGCCGGCTCGCTCACCCGCCCCGGCACCAACAGCGAACTGCACCTGGTGGACGAGCGCATCGTCGGCTACAAGCCGAAGAACCTGGACTTCGGCAAGGCTGCCGCCCTGCCACTGACCGCCATCACGGCGTGGGAGCTGCTGTTCGAGCGTCTTGGCGTCAGCCGCGATCTGGGCCGCGAGTCCAGTGCGGCCGGAAAGTCGCTGCTCGTGATCGGCGCGGCCGGCGGCGTCGGTTCCATCCTGGTGCAGCTGGCGCGCCAGCTGACCGGGCTGACCATCATCGCCACCGCGTCCCGTCCGGACACGGCGGAATGGGTGCGCCAGCTGGGCGCCCACCACGTGATCGACCACAGCAAGCCGCTGAACGAGGAAGTCAAGCGCCTGGGCCTGCCGCCGGTGAACTACGTGGCCGCGCTGAACCAGACCGACAAGCACTTCGACGCCATTGCCGAACTGATTGCGCCGCAAGGCAAGCTGGGCCTGATCGACGACCCTGGCCAGCTGGATGTGAGCAAGCTCAAGCGCAAGAGCGTGTCGCTGCACTGGGAATTCATGTTCACCCGCTCGATGTTCGAGACCGCCGACATGGCGCAGCAGCACGCGCTGCTCAATGACGTGGCGCAGCTGGTGGACAGCGGCGTGTTGAAGACCACGCTGGGCGAGCGCTACGGCAACATCAGCGCCGCCAACCTGAAGCGCGCCCACGCGCTGATCGAAAGCAACCGCGCCAAGGGCAAGATAGTCCTGGAAGGGTTCTGACGGCGCAGCGCCTCAGGCGTTGGGCGCGGCATGCTGCCACTGCGGCGCCTGCATGTCGCGCAGCAGCGCCAGCGCCGCCGCATCATGCTCGGCCAGCACCTGCTGCAGCTGCGTGGCCGACTCGTAGGACTCGGACAACAGCTTGACCAGATTCTCCTGCAGCCGCGCCAGCCGGCGCGAACTGTAGCCGACGTTGCCGAACAGCTGAGTCACATCGAGGCAGATCTCGCGCAAGTCCCACAGGGTGCGCTTGGTGCACTCGATATCGTCGCGCATGGCCTGGCGCACATCCAGCAGTTCGGTCCTGGCCTCCTCCCTGGCGCACAACTCCTGTACCGAAGCCAGCCATGAACGGATGCGCACGGCGATGCGCTCGATGCGTGCCATCTTGGCCTGCATGGTGCAGCAATACTGCAGCGCCAGCAGCCAGTACGGCAAGCGCGCCAGCAGCATCGGCAGGCCCGCCGCGCGCAGGCGCTGTTCCATTTTCTTGATTTTCGACAGCATCCGCCAGATGCCGCGGTTCACCGGATGCGGGCGCATGGTGGCAACCTCCGAAAGCGGCGGCGCACAGCGCGCCGCCCAGTCACCCCAGTATATCTAGCGCACTGGTGCTGGGCGCTGCGTCAGCTTTGATACAGCGCAAACCCGGTGCAGCTTACACGTCGCCTGCACTAGCGGCCTCCCACCAGTGAACGCAAGCGCCTCATGACTGCGGGGATCAGCACTTGCGCTGCGATGCCCAGGCCCGCACCTCCGGCGAGGCGCATGAAGTCTCCCACGCCATTGAGCCACGGGAAATAGTGCAGTGCCGCCGCCGCGATCACCGGTGCAAAGAAGCCGGCGACCAGGGCCGATGCGGCAACGGTGCCGGCAATTTTCAAGGCCGGCATCGGCGGCAGATACAACAATGACACCAGGCCACCGATGAATCCAGCCAGCAGCGCATCATACTGCACGCCAAACGCCGAGCCGCTCAAGGTAATGGTGCCGGCGGCAATCGCAATCGACGCGCTCGAACTAACAGGTTCCGCCATGGGATTCCTTTCGCAATAGGTTGATCTAAGGGGGCCGGCGCCGGCCAGGATGAGGTCCGGTTGTACAGCTTGCCAGGGCCCAGTGTATACGCGAATGAATAGCATTGCAATCCACAAATGGATAGAGTTGCATGACTCTATCCATGCGTGTATAGTTTTACCATGACTATCTCGGAACGGCTGGAATCAGCCATGCAAGCAGCGGGTTACGAATCGCAAAGCGCGCTCGCGCGCGCTTCGGGCGTGCCGCAACCCACCATCAACCGCATCCTCAACGGAGTGGGCAAGAAGGGCCCGGAGGCGCACACGCTGGTGCAGCTGGCGGCCGCCTTGCACGTCACGTTCGAGTGGCTGCACGAGGGCATCGGCACGCGCGAGCGCGGCACGGCGCCGGCCGGCGTGCTGCCCGCGCAATACACGCCGGTGGTGGTGGCGCCGGAGGACGACACGCGCTTCTACCAGATCCAGAAGGTCAAACTGCGCCTGTCGGCCGGCATCACCGGTTTCGCGGTGGAGCCGGAAACGCACGACGGCAGCACCCTCAGCGTGCCGCGCCACTGGGCCGACCGCAACGGCTTCGATCCCGAGCGCCTGATCGGCATCAAGGTGCGCGGCGAGAGCATGGAACCGGCGCTGTACGAGGACGACCTGGTGATCATCAACACGGCCGACAACAAACCGGTCGACGGTGTCGTGTTCGCGGTGAACTACGAAGGCGAGCCGGTGGTCAAGCGCATGTCGCGCGACGCCGGCCAGTGGTGGCTCACTTCCGACAATCCGGACCAGCGCAAGTACCACCGCAAGGTGTGCCGGGGCCCGGACTGCATCATCATCGGCCGCGTGGTGCGCAAGGAGAGCGACCGGATTTGAAACGACCGCGCACGCAAACAACACCCCGCTCGTCTTCCTAAAGAAATAGGCATAGAATCAATTCAAAGAGTTGCGCCTAAAAAAGTTGCAGACCGTAGGGGGATAAAATCGTGAACGCTCATTCGTGGCTGGACAGGCTGCTGCTTTGGCAGAAATTCATTATCCTCAGTGTGATCGCGCTGCTGCTCGCCGGCATACCGACTGCGCTTTACCTGCGCGAGGCCGGCAAAACGCTGGACGCGGCGCAAACCGAAACGGCCGGCCTGGCGCCCTCCGCCGCCATTCTCAAAGTCATCCAGAACACGCAGCAGCACCGCGGCCTGGCCGCGCTGGTGCTGGGCGGCGTGGCAGGGTCGCAGGAAAAGCGCGACGCCAAGCAGCGCGAGGCGGATCAAGCCTACCAGACGATGGACGCCATCATCCGCAGCCTCAATGACAAAACCATCGAGCAGGCGTGGGAAACGCCCAAGCGCGACTGGGAAGCACTGCGCACGCAAGTGTCCAGCCGCAGCATCTCGGTACCGGCCAGCTACGAGGCGCACAGCGCGCTGGTGCCCAAGCTGCTGGTGGTGAACGATCTGATCGGCGACCTGTTCGGCCTGAGCCTGGACCCCGACCTGGACAGCTACCAGCTGATCCAGGCCATGTACTACCAGCTGCCCTACCTGACCGAGGAAACCGGCAAGATGCGCGCCAAGGGCGCCGGCCTGCTGGCCAAGCAGGAGGCGACGCCGGAAGACCGGATGGCGCTGGCGGCCATCGTGGCACGCGTGAACGACAGGATGACCCAGACCGCCACCGCCTACAACAAATCGGTGGGGGCCAATCCCGCAGTGAAGGCCATGGTGGGCGCGCAATGGCAGGAGGCGCAGGAGCTGGCCGTGAAATCCATGCAGCTGGCCACCGAGCAGATCGTGCGGGCCGAAGCCCTCACCTATCCCGGCACAGACTATGTGGCACAAACCACCAGGGCCATCGACGCCCAGTTCGCCGCCAACCAGGCCGCCAGCAAGGAACTGGCAATACTGCTGGAGAAGCGGGTCTCCGCCCTGCACCGCATGCGCTGGATCATGATCGGCTCCATGCTTGGCCTGATTCTGCTGGCGGGCCTGGTCGCGCGCATGATCGCGCGCTCGGTCAGCGTGCCGCTCGATGAGGCGGTACGCATCTCGAAACGCATCGCGCAGGGCGACCTGACCGCGCACTTTGCGCTGGAGGGACGCAGCGAGACCGCGCAGCTGATGCGCGCGCTGAAGGACATGAACGACAGCCTGGTCAACATCGTCGGCAGCGTGCGCGGCAGCATCGACACCATAGGGCACGCGTCGAACGACATCGCCAGCGGCAACTCGGACCTGTCCTCGCGCACCGAGGCGCAGGCGTCCAACCTGGAAGAAACCGCCGCGTCCATGGAGCAGATCACGTCCACTGTGCGCCAGAGCGCGGACAACGCACGCCAGGCCGATGAGCTGGTCAGCAGCGCCACGGCCGTCGCCAGCAAGGGCGGCCAGGTGGTGGAGCAAGTGGTGCACACCATGGGCGCGATCAACGACAGCTCGCGCAAGATCGTGGACATTATCGGCGTCATCGACGGCATCGCATTCCAGACCAATATCCTGGCGCTGAACGCGGCGGTGGAGGCGGCGCGCGCCGGCGAACAGGGACGCGGCTTCGCCGTGGTGGCGTCCGAGGTGCGCAACCTGGCGCAACGCAGCGCCAGCGCAGCCAGGGAAATCAAGGACCTGATCAACGACAGCGTACAGAAAGTCGATGCCGGCAACCTGCTGGCGGCCGACGCGGGCAAGGCCATGAGCGAAGTGGTGGACAGCGTCAAGCGCATCACCACCATCATGTCCGACATCGTGCACGCGGCGCAGGAGCAAAGCTCGGGCATCGAACAGGTGAACCAGGCCATCACGCAGATCGACGAGATGACGCAGCAGAATGCCGCGCTGGTGGAGCAGGCCGCCGCCGCGTCCGAGAGCCTGCGGCAACAGGCGGGCGCGCTGTCGGAGGCGGTATCGGTGTTTACCTTGCATGAGAACGACACCGCACGCGGCGCCGCACGCACCGCCCACACGCCCGCGCGTTCCGCTGCACGCCAGCTCGCGCTGGTAAAGCGCGCCGGGAGCGCCTGATGCCACCAGGCGCACGCTCGAACTGCGCAATTTATTTAATTAGGAGTCCTTTACAAACTGAAAAACAGGCTTATAATTCGCTGCATGGACATCAAACCTGAAACCCCATGGGACGGCACCCCGGACGTGTCGGCACGCATCATCACGGCGATCTCGCGCATTGCCAGTGTCATGCGCTCCGGCGTGTGGGAATTCGCCACCAGCGAAAACCTGAACCCGGCCCAGACCGAGATACTGCAGCTGCTGCATGCGCGCCCCAACGGCGTGCGGCTGTCGTGGGTGGCGGCGCAGTTGTCCATTTCAGCCGCCAGCGCCAGCGACTCGGTCGCCTCGCTGGTGTCCAAGGGCCTGGTGCGCAAGGCGCGCGCCGAGGATGACGGGCGCGCCACGGCGCTGTTTCTGACCGCCAGCGGCAATGCGGTGGCCGAACGCATCGGCAGCGCGGTCAGCTTCGCCGACGACGCGGCAGCCGCCCTGCCCCCGGCCATGCAAGTTCATATGCTGACCGGGCTGCTCAAGCTGATCGCCGAGCTGCAGAAGTCCGAACGTTTTCCGGCGCTGCGGGCCTGCCCGTCGTGCCGCCACTTTGAAGCGAACAAGTATCCCGGTGCGGAAACGCCGCACCACTGCGCATTGGTCAACGCGCCGCTGCCGATATCGTTTATCCGCATCGACTGCGCTGAGCATGAAGAGGCCGAACCGGCCACCCAGCAACGGAACTGGGCGATCTTTGCATGACCTTCCGTTTTTTTCCACTCACATACTTAGGAGTCCTATATGAATACCTCGCGCATCCCTCTCGTCACCCCTGCCGACACCACCGGCGAACGCCAGCAACTGCTGGGCCAGATCCAGCAAGCGTTTGGCGCCACGCCGAACATGTTCAAGGCCGTGGCCAATTCCACTGCGGCGCTGAAAAGCATGTGGGGTTCCTTCGGCGCCCTGGGCGGCGGTGTCATCCCGGCCAAGCTGGGCGAACAGATCGCCGTCGCCATCGCCGACCGCAACAACTGCGAATACTGTCTGGCCGCGCACACTGCGCTGGGCCGCAAGGCGGGCGCCAGCGCCGACGAGATGGGCGCCGCGCAAGCCGGCCAGTCCGCCGACGCCAAGACCGCCGCCGCGCTGCGCTTCGCCGTGGCCGTGGTGAACAACCGCGCCCAGATCGACGACGCCGACGTGGCCGGCCTGCGCGAAGCGGGCTACAGCGACGAAGAGATCGTCGAGATGCTGGCGCACGTGGCGCTGAACCTGTTCACCAACTACATCAACGTGGCCTTCCAGGTGCCGGTCGATTTCCCGTCCGTCAAACTGCGCGCCAAATAAGGGAGCAAGCGCCATGATCGTCAACCATCCCGCGCCGGAACTGCAGGTTTCGGCTTGGATCAATACCAGCCAGCCTCTCAGCCTGGCCGCGCTGCGCGGCAAGGTCGTGGCGCTGTACGCCTTCCAGATGCTGTGCCCCGGCTGCGTATCGCACGGCATCCCGCAGGCCAACCTGATACGCGACACCTTCGACGCCGAAGACGTCGCCGTGATCGGCCTGCACAGCGTGTTCGAACATCACGACGTGATGACCAGGCGCGCGCTGGAAGTGTTCATGCACGAGTACCGGATCAAGTTCCCGGTGGCGGTGGACATGCCGTCGTCCAACGGCCCGGTGCCGCTGACGATGGAGCAGTACCAGCTGCGCGGCACACCCAGCCTGCTGCTGATCGACCGCCAGGGCAAGCTGCGCTACAGCCATTTCGGCCGCGCAGGCGACATGCAGGTGGGCGCGCTGATCGGCCAGTTGCTGGCGGAAACGGTGGCGGAACCAGTGGCCGAACCCGCAACTGATCCGGCAACCGGGCTGGCGGCGGATTGCAGCGGCGAAGGCTGCGCCATCCACCGCTAAGCTAGGCCGGCTTGCCGCCCCTGCGCGGCAGGCCGACACTGAATACCACATGCGGCGCCTCGTAGCGATAGACGATGCTGCCGCGATGCTCCTCGGCGATGCGCGAGGCGATGTACAGGCCCAGCCCCATGCCGGTGCGGTTGTTCGGATTCTGCAGCGAGATGCGCTTGAAAGGATTGAACAGCAGCGCTTCAGTTTCCGGCGCCAGTTGCGCGCCGTGGTTGCGCACCGAGATCGTCACCTGCTCGCCGCCCTGCGCCAACGCCAGCGCCACGTGCACCGGCATACCGGCCATGCCGTGGTGGCGCGCATTGCTCAGCAAATTGCTGACCACCTGCTCCAGGCGGTCCGGGTCCACATCGGCCGTCACGGCGGGCGCGATGTCCGCCTCGTAGACCACGCCAGGATGGGCCAGGCGCGACTCGTCCAGCAAGTCCTCCAGCAGGCGGCTCAGGTCCGCCTCGCGCGGGCGCATACCCAGGCCCATGCCGCTATCGAGCCGGCTCATGTCCAGTACCTGGCTGATCAGCCGCTGCATGCGCCCGCTGGAACGCTGGATGCGCTGGCCCAGCTGGTGCGGCTGCGCGCCATGCTGCAGCACGTTGGCGGCCATGGTGATGGACTGCAGCGGGTCGCGCAGGTCGTGGCCCAGCATGGCCAGCAGCTGCATGCGGGCGCGCTCCAGTTCCGCGTGGCGCGCCATGCAGGCGCGGTGCATTTCCGCCAGCAGTTGCTCGGCCACCAGCACGTGGCCGTCCTCCCACGGCTCGGCGCTGCCGTGCACCAGGTCCACCCATTCGTCGAACGAGCCGCGTGGCGTCAGGCGCACGCCGTTCGGGCCGAAGCTCAGCGTCTTGTCCGGGCGGCCGCCCCAGCGCACGGTCTGCACCTGCTCCGGGCGCAGCGCCAGCAGCCAGCCGCCGGACGATGGATCGAAATGCAGCGCCAGCATGCCAACCCAGCGCCCGGTCCGGCCGCGCAAGTCTTGCGGCCAGTCGGCCACGCCGCCGCGGCGCACCAGCTGCGCGCCCTCCGGCGGCAGCGAGGCCACCATGCGCGCGGCCAGCGCCTCGTCCACCGGATTGCCGTCGCCGCTGTACACCACCAGCTTGCCGTGCTGCGCGAACACCAGCGCGCCCGCCTCCAGCACCGCGCACAGCGCCGGCGCGTGGCGCTGCAGCGCCAGCAGCACGTCGTCCTCGTGCAGCAGCGTTTCTATCAGTTCGGTGCGCAGGGCCGCGCCGCGCTCGGCCAGATCGCTGCGCTCGCGCGCGTCGGTGCTCTGCACGTGCGCGGCCAGCACCTGGGCCAGCACGTCGCACGCCATGCGCACCGAATACGGCACCTGGCGAGGCGCCATGTGGTGGCAGGCCACGAGCCCCCACAAGCGGCCGTTGACGACGATGGACACGCTCATCGAGGCGCCCACGCCCATGTTCTGCAAGTACTCGATGTGGATCGGCGACACGCTGCGCAGGATGCTGTGGCTCAGGTCCAGCGGCACACCTTCTCCTGCGCCTGCGGCCCCCAGCAGCGGCACCGGCTGGTAGCCCACGTCGGCAATCAGGCGCAGCGTATTGATGGTGTACAGGCGGCGCGCCTGCGCCGGAATGTCGCCGGCCGGATAGCGCTGGCCCAGGTAGCGCGGCAGACCGTCGCGCACGGCTTCGGCCACCACGTCGCCGCTGTCGTCATGACGGAAGCAGTAGCCCATGACGCGGTCGAAACCGGTAATCTCGCGCACCTGCTCCGCCACCAGCTGCATCAGGGCCACCAGCGACTTCTGGCGCTTCAACTGGCCGATGGCGGCGTGCGCCCGCAGCGCGAACGCCGCCACTTCGTTGCTGGGCGCATGGCGCAGTTCGAATTCGGCGATCACGCGCTGGCCGTAGCCGTGCACCACGCAATCGAAGGTGTGGCCGGCGCGCGCCACGTCGGCCATGGCGGGCGGCGTGGCGCCGTCGGCCTGGTCGGCCAGCGCGGCGCGCAGCAAAGCGTTCACCGCCTCGTCCAGCCCCATGCTGTCGAACGATGCCCCGGGCAGCGGCGCCACCTCCAGCAGTGCGGCGGCGTTGGCGCTCCAGGCCACCAGCCCGCCCTGCAGGTCGAACGCCAGCAGTGCGCCTTGCGGCTGTATGCTGCCGGGAATATGGATCGGCTCGTTGGCGCAATTGGCCAGGTCGACTGGCGCCGTCACGCGGCCTCCGCCTGCGGCACTTGCGGCGGCAACTGCGCAATCAAGGCATCGAAGGCGGCGCAAGCGCCGGCGCAGGCTTGGGCGATGTCGGCCGGGCTGCGGACTTCGGCGCGCAGGCGCGCCAGAAACAGCTGCCAGCGCGGGCCAGGCGGCACGCCGTCGCCATGCAGGTAGCGCAGCGGGTGCGGCGCCAGGCTGGCGACAAGGCGGCGGTACAGCACCACGCCGCCCAGCTGCGAGCCTTCCACCACGTAGGCCACGCCCCAGCGCCACGCAGCGTTGCCGTCCAGCTCGGCCGCGCTGGGCGTTGCGGCGGCGCCGCCGGCGTCGATGGCAAGCGCAGGGTCGGCCAGGTCGGCATCGATCAGGCGCAAGCGGTCCACCGGCGGCAGCAGGCGCCGATCCTGCGGGCCGTCGCGATGGCGCAAAGTCGCTTGCATCATGCTAGCCAACCAGCCGCGCAGCAGGCGCAAGTGTTCGCGGTAATCGCTCAGCGACGGGGCCATCCGCGCCAGCGGCATGGCCTGGTCCAGCACGGCATGGCGGCTGGCCGTTGCATCACGCAAGGCAGCAAGAACATCGTCATGGAAAGAAATCATCAACCCATTCTAATGCAGGCTGAAGAAATGAAGAAGTGCATACCATCCGGCAATTAAAACGGGATTGACCGTGCCGCCGCCACGCCGCCCGGCGTCAAGTAGCCAGGCAGGCGTTGGCGCAAGGCTTGCCGGCCCTGTGGCATTCCAGATTATCGAAGGTGGTTTCGGCGATCTCGCGCAGCGCTTCGGTGGTGAAGAAGCCTTGGTGGCCGGTCACCAGCACGTTGGGGAAAGTGAGCAGGCGCTGAAACACGTCGTCGGAAATAATGTCGGCCGAATGGTCGTGGAAGAACAGCTCGCTTTCCTGCTCGTACACGTCGATCGCCAGCGCGCCCAGGTGGCGCGACTTGAGCGCATCGATCACCGCGCCGGTGTCGAGCAGGCCGCCGCGCGAGGTGTTCACCAGCATGGCGCCCGGCTTCATGCGCGCCAGCGCCGCCGCGTCCAGCAGATGGTGGGTGGCCGGCAGCAGCGGACAGTGCAGCGACACGATGTCCGACGCCGCCAGCAGCGCGGGCAACTGCGCCGCCTGGCCCAAGGCGCGAAACCCGGCGGGCGGCGCCGGGTCGTAACCCAGCACCCGGCAGCCGAAACCGTGGAAGATCCGCGCCGCCGCCAGGCCGATCTTGCCCAGCCCGATCAGGCCCACCGTCTTGCCGTGCAAATTGCTGCCCAGCAGCCCATCCAGCGCGAAATTGCCTTCCCGCACGCGGGCGTAGGCGCGGTGCGTGTGGCGGTTCAGCGTGAGCACCAGCGCCAGCGTGAACTCGGCCACCGCCTCCGGCGAGTACGCCGGCACGCGCGCCACAAACAGGCCCAGCCGCGCAGCCGCCGCCAGATCCACATTGTTGTAGCCCGCACAGCGCAGCAGCACGGCGCGCACGCCCTGCGCCGCCAGCGCGGCCAGCACGCCGGCGTCCAGCGCGTCGTTGACGAACACGCACACGGCACCGCATCCCTGCGCCAGCGCAACCGACTGCAGCGACAGCGGCTCGGTGAAATACTGCAGCGCTAGCGCCCCGCCGGCCTGGCGGCGCGCCAGCGCGTCATCCAGGAAGCGGCGGTCATAAGGCTGCGCGCTGAATACGGCGATCTTCATATAAGGCTCCAAGGCAGTAAAAGGTTAAGTTCATTACGGCAACTTAGTTTTCTTTAAGGAAAAATGATGACATAATCATGCTTGCTGCTAAAGCTGCAATGCTAGCCAACTTGCAATCTTAGTACCGAATCACCCGCATCGCCGCCATGACTTACGCATCCGACACCCAAACCCTGCTCGACCAGCGACTGAAAACGACCGGCTGGCAGATCGCTCAAACCGTCGTGCTCGGGCTGCTGGCCGCTTGCCTGTCGCTGTTTGGCCAGGTGTGCCTGGAACGCGCCCGTCCCATCTTCCCCGCCCTCGACCAGAACTTCGCCGCCTGGCAAAGCGGCTACACGCTAGTGCTGATGGTGATCGGCATCGTGTGGCTGGTGGCCATGCTGCAAAGAATCAGTTTCTTCCAGGACTGCCTGGAGCGCCTGCGCAGCCAGCGCCGGCTGGACGAGCAGTACGCGGTGCGCCGGCAGCAGGCCGAGGAAGCACGCGCGGCCAAACTGGCCGAGAAGGCTGCCAGGGAAGCGGAAGCCGAAATGGCGCGCGCGGTCAAGCTCGGCAAGAATGAGCGCAGTACCAAGTTTGATTACTGAGCAGGCCCGCAAGGTTAGCCAGCACACAGTCCATTCGCGCAATCGCGCCTAGCATCTGTCCTGAACAGCCGAGGCATGAGGCCTGGGCGACTTAAGGAGAATGCAATGGACAGCATCAACCGCAATCAGCCGGAGCACAACCGCCGCAACCTGACTGGCAGCGAAGCCATACAACGCATCAAGGACATCGCCGAAGAAGCCAAGAGCGGCTTCTTCTGCACCGCCAACCGCGTTATTCCCATGAGTCCGCTCAAAGTCGACGAAGCGGGCAACCTGTGGTTCCTCAGCGCCGACGACAGCCACCACAACCAGGACATCGCCGCCAATCCGGCCGTGCGCCTGTATTTCCAGGCCTCGCACCATTCCGGCTTCCTTTATTTCGACGGCCACGCGGTGATCTCGCGCGACCCGGCGATGATCAAGGAACTGTGGAGTTTCACGCTGAAAACCTGGTTCACCGAAGGCGAGAACGACCCGCGCATCACGGTGATCCAGGTGCGGCCGGTGGAAGGCTACTATTGGGACAACAAGCACGGCAACGCCGTGGCCGGCGCCAAGATGCTGGTAGGCGCCGTCATCGGGCAGACGCTGGATGATTCGATTGAGGGGACGATACGGCTGTAGCCGTGTCGGAGTGCGGCTTAACCCCAGCCGTACCAGGCGTCGCGCAATTCGCCCACCTGCACTTGCTGCAGCGCGCTTTGGCTTTCCAGCCAGGCCCGCACCAGTTCGCGGTGCTGCTCTTCGACCTTGCCGTAGGCCTTGCCGGAAACGACGAAGCCGCTGAAGTCGCTGTTCATGCCGCCGCCGAACGCCAGGCCGTTGGCTTCGACCGCTTCCAGCAGGAAGCGGTACAGCAGGCTGTCGCGCTGCGCCTCGTCCTGGCCGGACGCCAGTTTGGCGTCGACCATGAAGCCCAGTTCCTGGAATTCGCCCAGGTGCATTTTCTTGCGTTGGCGCCGGTTGGCGCGGTGGTGGGATCGGCTCATGTCGTGTAAAGATAAAAAGTGAAGGACAGGGCGAATTGTCTCACGGCACTACGTGGCGGGAACAGGGGCAGTTTATCGTGCGCGGGACGGTCCCGGATGACGAAGGCCATGATGAAAGCCACTCTATCGAAAGGCAGAGCAGGCAGAACGAGAAGCACACTAGAATAGGGATTTATCCAACGAGAGCGGGTACATGTCCAAGCAGTTGCGGAAGGTGTTGGCCGGACTGGTGCTGTTGCTGCTATGTCCATCGTCGATTGCACTCAATCCTGCCATCCGGCTGGCCAATCTCAACCACGCCAGCTGGAGCGAGAAGGACGGCATGCCATCCGACATCCAGTCGCTGGCCCAGACCATCGACGGCTGGCTGTGGCTAGGCACGACGGACGGCCTGTACCGTTTTGACGGCGTCAGCTTTGAACGCCTATCGCTCAAGTCCAGCCGCATCAATGACCTGAGCGCCCTGCCCAATGGCGATCTGTTGATCTCTTTCGTGTGGGCCGGCATGGTAGCGCTACATTCCGATGGCAGCGTCACGGAGTTGGCGGGCAGCGAAGACACCTTCCGCATGGGCAACTTCAGCGGCATGATGGCCGACCGCGAGGGCGCCATCTGGGCGGTCAGCATGAAGGGGCTATTCCGCTACCGCAACGGCAAGTGGGAAAACATGCAAAGCAGCCCCAACTGGGCCACGCTGGCGTCCCGGGTGCTGATCGACCAGTATGACCGGGTCTGGTACGCCGATGAACAAGGGCTGTACCGCTATGACCGCAACACCGGGAAACTGCGACGGATTGCCGACGGCGGCAAGCGCGGGCCGCTGATCCAATCGCCCGACGGCCGCATCTGGATTAGCGCGGACGGTGTGCTGTATCCGGTGCCGGCGTCGGCGCCCGGCGCTCCCCTGCCGCGTTCGCCCGAGTTCAACCATCTGCAATCGCGCAGCGCCGGCCAGTTCGACCGCGACGGCAATTTCTGGGCGCCGCGTTGTCCCCGCAGCCCGTGCCGCCTGGCGCGTGCCGGCGAGCTGCCCGACCAGCCGATCGACGTCGCCGGGCAAGCTGCCGACCGCCTGGATGCGAGCCGGCAAGCGGGCGCCATGACCGCCGAGCAAGTGCTGGAAGACCGCGAAGGCAATATCTGGCTGATGACGGCATCCCGCCTGGAACGCTTCCGCGAAAACAAGCTGCAGCCCTTGCAGCTTGCCGCGCAGTCCATGGTCTCCACCATGGTCAAGGATAGCGAAGGCCGATTGTGGATACGGGAAGAGGACGGCAACAAGCTCTCGCGCCTGGAGGCGGACGGAACGGCCGTGGCCGATCCACGGCGCGGCATCACTGCCCTCGTTAGCGGCCGCGACGGCGCCTTGCTGCTGGCGGGAAAACGCGATATCGAACGGATCCACAAGGGACGCTCCAGCCGCATTCCACTGCCGGCGCCGGACGGCAAACCGGCCGACCTGCAAGTGATGGGCATTACCGACGACGGCAAGGTGCTGTGGATGGCGGCCGCCGAGACCGGCCTGATGGGCTGGGTGGACGGCCAGTGGAAGCCACGCTCGGCGTTCAACCTGCCCAAGCGCATCAACATGACGGCGGCGGGCGATACCGGCCAGATGTGGCTCAGCCACAGCGACGGCTTCCTCAGCCTGTACGACAACGGCAAGCTGGCGCGCTACGACATCGGCATGGTGGGCCAGGAGTCGGGCATCTTCCCGGGGCCGCACATGGTGATCGCCGGCGAGCGCGGCATCGCCGTGCTGCGCGGACAGAAGTTCGAGGCACTGGCGCCGCTGGACGCGGAAGTCCTCCGCAACGTGACCGGGCTGGCGATCACGCCGGAAGGCGACCGCTGGCTGAACGGCGCGCGCGGCGTGGTGCACATCCGGCGCGACGCCTGGGAAGCGTCGGTGCGGCAGCCGTCGATTCCCCTGGTGTACGAGGTGATCGACGCGCTGGAAGGTTACCCGGGCCGCGCGTCGATCGTCAACCGCCTGCCCTCGGCCTTCAACGCCGGCAACGGCCAGCTGTGGTTCCGCGCCACCGGCGGCGTGGTGAAACTGGATACCAGGGCCTTGCGGCCCAACGCGGTCAAGCCCGTCATCCGGCTGCTGCGCGTGAACACGGACGACGGCAGCCATCCCGCCGGAGGCCGCCTGCTGCTGCCGCCGGACTCGCGCAACTTCCATATCCAGTACACCGCGCCGGGCCTGCGCAAGCCCGAGGCGATCCGCTTCCAGTACCAGCTGAAGGGCGTGGACGCGCATTGGCAGGACGCCGGCACGCGCCGCGCCGCCTACTACAACAACATCGCCCCCGGCCGCTATGTGTTCCAGGCCCGCGCGGTGAACGAAGACGGCGTCGCCGGCGACGCCATCGCCTCCATGGAGCTGGAGGTAGCGCCCACCGTCACGCAAACGTGGTGGTTCAAGCTGGCCTGCCTGGGCGCGGGCGCGCTGGTGCTGTACTGCCTGTACCGATACCGGCTGAAGGCCGCCACCCACACCCTGTTCCACCAGTTGCAGGTGCGCCAGGAGGAACGGGAACGCATCGCGCGCACCTTGCACGACACCATCCTGCAAACCGTGCAGGCGCTGATACTGCACGTGCACAACGTGGCGCTCAAGCTGCCTGGCGGCAGTGAGCCGCGCGAGCAGCTGGAGAAAATCCTGCAGAATGCGGACCACGCCATCAACGAAGGCCGGCGCCAGGTGCAGCAGTTGCGCAAAGGCCCGGACATCGAGCAATGCCTGAGGCAAACCGGCGACATGCTGTCGGCCGTCTACGCCAGCACCGCCTTCACCCTGCAGGTGAGTGGCAAGCGCCAGGTGCTGGAGCCAACCATACTGGAAGATCTGTGCGCCATCGGGCAAGAGGCGATGCACAACGCCTTCCAGCATGCGCAAGCCAGCGCAGTGACCGCCAGCCTGGACTACGGCGCCGCGCTGCTGGTGCTGCGCGTGGCCGACAATGGACGCGGCATCGACGACGCGGAAGTGGCCGAGCGCATCAAGGAGCAGCACTGGGGCATGATAGGCTTGCGCGAGCGCGCCATGCGCATCGGCGCCAAGCTGGGCAGCAAGGGCGAGAGCGGCAAGGGCACCACCATGGAGCTCACGCTCGACAGCAGCCGGGCCTATGCCGCCGCGCCCCGCTAAGGCTCAGGCGCAGGCCAGCGCCCTCCCGCACGCCGGGCCCGCCTGCCCGGCATTCAGGTGCGCATGGGCACGCAGATGCTCGACCAGCAGGTCGATGAATTTGCGCACCTTGGAGGCGCCGAATTTATTGCCCCGATGGAGCACGTACACCGGCAGCGGCGCCTCCTCATGGTCCGCCAGGATGATGTGCAGACGGCCATCGTCCACCGCCGTGCCCACCTGGCAGGACAGCAGCCGGCAAATACCCAGGCCGCCGATCGCCGCGTTGATCGCCGCTTCGTTGCTGGTGACGGTCAGGCGCGGCTTGATGCGCACCACCATGGGATCGTCCTGCGCGCCGAAGCGCCACTCAAGCCGCGGCGAAACACCGCTGGCCGCGATCACCGTATGGCGCAGCAAGTCCACCGGATGCAGCGGCAAGCCGTTCCTCGCCAGGTAAGCGGGCGCGGCGCACAGCACCGGCCGCACCTGCCCCACCCTGAGCGCCTTCAGGCTGGAGTCCGGCAGATGGCCGATACGCACCGTGACATCCATCCCCTCCTCCACCAGGTTCACGGCCCGGTCCAGGAAATAGGCGGACACATCCACTTCCGGATACTTGTCCAGGAACTTGACGATGCAGGGCATGATGAAGTCCTTGCCGAACGCGTCGGACGCCGCCACCGACAAATTTCCCCGCAGCGCGGAATTGGCGGCGGCCACCGCCTGATTGGCTTCGGCGATACTGGCCAGAATGCTGCGGCAGTCGTCGAGATAGCGCCGTCCCGCCTCGGTTAGCCGGACATTGCGGGTCGTGCGCAGCAGCAGCTCCACACCCAGCTGATCCTCCAGCCCCGAGATGGCGCGCGTCACGGCGGCTGGGGACAGATCAAGGCGGCGTGCGGCCGCAGCAAAACTCTCCCCCTCGCCGACACTGACAAACACATTCATTAGGTGAATCTGATCCATGCCTTGCTCCTGACGAGATACGGGCTAACGGTTGGCACATCATTGCGCCTGGACCATTATTCCGCACCGCGTAGCGAGCAACAATGCACTTTCGGGTAACCGTTTTACCCGGCTCTAGCCGCGCCGGCGTACACCCCATCGTGTGATGCCGCTTCACGCCGCCAGTGGTAGAGTGGCGGAAGGAAAGAGAGCGAAATATGACGAGCGGCGACACCATTAGCGTCTTGATCGCAGACGACCACCCGCTGCTGCGCAGCGGGATAGCCGGCGTGCTGACCTCCGATCCACGCTTCTGCGTGGTGGGCGAGGCCGATGACGGCATCGGGGCGGTGGAGCTGTTCAGGCAATTCCGTCCCGCTATCACCTTGATGGACCTGCAGATGCCCGGCCTGAACGGCATCGACGCGACCAAGGCCATACGCCACATCGATCCCGAGGCGCGCATCATTATCCTGACGACCTTTGATGGCGACGTGCAGGTGACCCGCAGCCTGCAGGCGGGGGCCAGCGGTTACATTCTGAAAAACCTGACCCGCACCGACTTGATCGACTATATCCTTTCGATCCATGCGGGCGGGCGGCAACTGCCGCCGCAGGTGGCCAGCAGCCTTGCCGGCAGTTTTCAATCCGACTCGCTGAGCAAGCGCGAAATCGAAGTGCTCAGGCTGGTCGCCGGCGGCAATACCAACCAGCGGGTGGCCGACGAGCTAGGCTTGCGCGAGGACACCATCAAAGCCCATATGAAAGCCATCCTGCAGAAACTCGGCGCGCGCGACCGCACCCACGCGGTGATGATCGCCATGCGGCGCGGGTATTGGGAAGGCTGATACGGCCTCGCGCCCAGAATTCATCACGCCGCACTGCCCGTAGCAGAATGGCATGGTTGGACGTGTCATCCGTACATTGAAAGAGCTTCTCCCAAAACCTCAGCTTGCCTCAACACCATTTCCACCGCCTGCTCTTGCTTATCTGGCGGGTACTTGTACTTTCGCCGGATTCGCTTGACCATCAAGCGCAGAATCGCGCGCACACTTTCGCGTGCAGACCAATCGACACTAACGTTATTCCGAAGATTTTCGGTGAGCTCATGTGCTGTCTTCTGAGCATCTCATCGGCCAATTCATGCACAGCAGACTCATTACTCGCCAGCGCATCATAGAACTTCACCTCATCGTCCGTGAGCCCTAGAGAACCGCTGAATTATTCCTCAGCGGCTGCACGATTACTGTCAAACGAAACTGACGAGGAAAGCATCGCTCTCAATTCAGAGCCCAAGCAGTCCGCAATACGTCCAACAGGTCTTCTTGGCGTCGCTTGACAACCTCCGGAGTCCAGCTAACAACGCTCAGTACTTGCGTAGTCAACACGTAGGAAGACACTCCTTTTTTACCAACGAAATAGGCTTTCTTCTTACGTTCGAAATCGAAATTTTTCGCTTCGGAATTCCGACGCTGATTTAACGGTACAAGGTTAGCTAATTTATGCAGCCACGACGCGCGCTCGATAACTTCGGGCCACAGCATCGACCACTCGGTGCCATCCCGCACCGTCTGAGGAAGCACATGTTCAATAGTGAGAATCGAAGGGTCGTACGTAGCAGCACCATCAGTCATGAACGAATCCAAACGAAGAATCAGATAGTTCCGACGACGCGCAGTCATCAGGTAGACGTCACCTCGTAAATGGGCTTGGAACTCTGCTTTCTCTTTGGAAGACAATTCCACCGTTAGCACGGGATGAGTAATTGAATGCGGATTTTCCATTGCAGTCAAAATCTGGGCGTAACGCTCAATACGGCTGTTCACGTCATACGCGCAAATATGCATAAAAGCTGCGAGTCGCTCAAGTCGAATCAGGAACCAATGAACGTATGAGGCATCCGAGCCATGCTGCGCTAAAAATTTCATCGCACTAGGCAGCCAATCAGAGTTGTCAATGCGGTTGAGCCACTTCAGAAACGCATTGATTTCAGCCGCATTAGACGTAGAAACGTATTGAGAATGCTTCGCGATTAAGTAGGCTCCAGTATAGGGGACAATAACATCGGACACTAGGCTCTCGGCTGATACCGCCTTGCTAATTACACGCTCTCGAAATTCCTCGAGCAACGCGCGCCGAGCCTTGTCTTTTGCGTGAATCATCCGGATATGAGCGAAGACCTCAGCGAAACCATCACGGCCAGTCTCAACCTCGAGCTCCTCCCAGGTATCGTTGTATTCGTCGCGCTTGGCTGGCGCCACTTTACCGATAACATCAGACTTAATGATATCGGTAGGCAGCAAGTCAAGGCCGCGACTGTTCAACACTGAAAACACCCGAAACGCTGACTGCTGGCTGGGCGTAGATACCGCCACCAGGAAACATCGCTGCACTAAAAAACCACCAAATTGGGTCGCTGCGGCCACGTCATTGCCGAATGCAGCTTCCAGCCGCTGCAAGAAAAGGCGAGCATTCGCTTGCATATTTCGCTGCGACTCATTCTCGAGTTGAGCAGGGTCGAGCATTAATAGCTCATTCAATGCCACGTCTTGAACGTACTGCTTAAAAAACCAGCGGTCGCGCTCGCGCAGTGTGAGCCTGGGCTTTTGAGGCAAATTCTCCAACACGTTGCCCGGCTCGCTAAGATAACGCTGAAACGCATCACGAATGGCGCCGCTTGCACGGTGTGTCAAAGCAGAAAGAAGAATGGTCAGAGTTGTGAGACGTTGCTGACCATCGATTACTTCAGAATGAGGTGCGCCCTCCTCCTTAATCAAAACAATACTGCCTAGGAAGTAGGTATCGTCTCTATCCTCTTTGCTGTAGAAGTCATAGAGGTCCGAGAACAGCTCACCTGCCTGGACTGTAGTCCAGGCATAAGGACGCTGATAGCTAGGTATTACATAATCAAAATCAGAGCTGAAGATTTTGGCAAGAGGGAATTCTGCCCCGCTAATTTTCTTTGACATGTTCTTTACTTTTCACTCGCTCACTTCTTCCCAACGCTCTTGTACGCGCCCAATACTGCGCCGGCAGTAGCGCCGGTTACCGTTCCAATGACCGGCAGCACCGATGCCAATGCTCCACCGACTACCGCGCCAGCGGCGGCGTCTTTAACAAGTTGCGACTGTAAAGCGCTCTTACCCAGCTGGCCAAGTTCAGAGGCCGCGGAACCAGCAACGGCCTTGACTTTGGCAGCAGCGATTTTTGCGTCCTCGAAATCAACTTTTCCGTCACCGTTCAAATCGCCGACTAAGACACCAAACGCTCCGAGCACCTCACCGGCGGAATCGGCGGCGATACCCAGAGCCGTTGCGGCGCTTTTCGCGCCGGCAGATGCTGAATCACCAGCCAAGGCTGCACCGAGTTTCACGGTAGCCAACGACCTTGTGGCGCTGCTTGAAACCGCAACTCCAGTCTTTGAAGCAAAGCTCGAGGTAGCCTGCGCAGCGCCGACCGCAGCTATGCCGGCCGACCGTCCTAATTCAACTGCAGAATGGCCTGCCTTCCCTGCGGAAGACTTTGCGGCGGTTAAGGAGGCATCGACAGCCCTTGATGCGGCGTCGGCGGCTGAGGCGGCAGCGCCGCCCATATCTTTGAGGAATTCTGGGAATGTGCTTTTCATAGATTCTTATTTTGGGTGGCGGCCATGCAGATTGCAGGCGTACTATCGCAGTCTAAACATGCAGCGTACAAATGTCCATTAGGCAATTTTCTCGCGCTGACTGAAAAGCGGCAACTGCATTACTGTGAATCGCCGCGTCAAAAGTCGCCAGTTACTACGATGTAGCTACGGAAGCCGTATCCGCAACTACGACCATCTACACGCCCACTTACGCATAACAAGATTGACATCGCCAAATGCACAGACGAAAAAAAACCCTTGTAGTACAAGGGTTCCTTTGAAGATCTTGGCGGAAGCGGTGGCAGTCGAACACCCTCCTATAGGCCGCATAATATCTGAGAAAGAAGCACTCCAAGCAACTAGCATGCCCCCAAACATGCCCCCAAAAAAATTCCTCCTAAGAACGCTGCTCATGAGCTGGGGCAATGCTGCGATGTCAACCGCAGCATGTCCAAGACAAGGGGGAGTAGCACGTTGTCAACAGCGACCATAAATTCGTGCACATCTGTTTCAGATGCTTTCCACTCTCCGTCTGATTCAGCAAAGACGGTGCGGCCATTAGCGTAGAAAATTGGAACTAAATGCTTATGCTTTGCACAGTTGACAATATCTTGCAGCTTAGAAAACAACGGCTGTTTCGAGAACGCGACCAATCGGTCTGCCAATAGATTCTCACCTAAATTTCTTGCCCCAGTTTCGAGTAACTCGATACTTTGTTGGGTCCACCCTATACTTCGTGAGTCAAATGATACTACTCTAAGATACAAGTTCAAAACATACGGAAGAGAGTCGCACAGAGCATGAGCATTCTGCAAAAACGCAATGACTTCGGCATTGTATTTAATGGCGTTGACGTGTCCATTCCCGCCAAGGCGTTCGCTCAGTTTTCCCGCGTATGTCCCTGTTTCCTTAACATCTTTCCAATTCTTATAATGGTAGTGGACAATGTTAAGCCTGCTATTAATACTTTCGGTGATCGGACCTAGCAACTCAATTGCACGATTAATTTTCGCGATTTCAGCGACTACGTTCAACGCATCACGTTTCAGGCGCGTGGCTTCCAATCCAGCGTTACGTCTAGCATCAGCATCCCCATCCCCGCCCCTCTTCCGCCGGAGAACGTCTGCCTCAACCAACAGTTCTGCATGACGCATTTCGAGTTGCCTTCTATCTTTTACCAACCGAGTGTCCAGTTCCATACATCCCCAATTTAATCCCCAGAGGGGCAATTCAGCTCTTACACGCAAAGCTCCGCTTCCATTCGCTACAACTGCGCCCAAGGAAAAACGGCCCTAATTGCGTAGATATCTTATCTCATAGCGTCGGAGCCGATCAAGGAATCCATCCGTCTTCATGAGAATGTCATAAGATGAATTTTCGTTAAGTAAGATGCTTGCGGCAAGCGTCGCGTGAGAGATGTGCGCTGCAAAATCCTCAAGTAGAGCTGTGAGTAAATTTATGTCGAAGAACGGGCCGATTTTCGGTGTGCCGCAAGACGTTATGAACTGTGTCCCTTTGAACGTTGGGTGAATCGCCACATCGGAATAGACGGAATAAATATGGTCACGTCGCTGCCCATTAAACTCGGGGTTCTTCTCAAGTGTCGTACGTACCCTAAAAGGCTTGAATTCATCACCTGCCCGTTTGTCCTGAACGGACATCCAGCGCTCCAGAGCCGCAGGGTCAATTCTGAATAAATCGAGCAAATTTACGAGTTCCAGAGCATCTCGCAAGAGTTGAAATGCAGCCTGATAATATCCGGTAAGTCCTACATTAAGCGTGCTTCCTCCCAAATTAAATAGACGAATTGCGAGTAACTGCAAAGCGTGGTTTCTGCCACCTGGATGAGCAGGTACTTCGAGCAAGGTGATGAGATGATCCATCGCATCGTGGACGGCAAACAGATGTTCCTGCAACACGACACTGACAGAGATAGCAGCGGTGATTTGCTCGCCTATAAGCTGTTCCTGAGCACGTAAATTATGTAAACCTTCAAGGTTTTTCATATGCGATAAGTGTTGTTGGAGACAATACACTGTAACTCAGCTTCCTACGATTTCTCACAAGTTTCCATCCATCGTGACAGTGAAGATGGCACAACATTTACGCACTCCTTGCATCCCAACAACTCAACCCAGACCTCATTCGTCAGCCTTGGCTCATCTACGTAAGTTGTCAGGCAGTTTGTCAGGAAATCTTTTCGGCATCCGCTAGCACGTCGGCGGGGTCTGAATCACCCTTGTCCCTCTAACGTCCTGGAAGTACCTTCATGGGGGGCAACGCCCACGCGGTCGAGATCGACTGGAGACAGTCACCGGCCAGCGACGTGCCAGCGCGGCCAACCCGAACCCGTCCCGGCCAAGGCGGCGCGAGGACGGCACCCGCTAACGACCACAGACAGTCGGGCTTCCTGAGGACCGCTGTTTTTACCGGGACGCCGGGACAATTGTTAAATGCATATATAAGCCTTTGTTTTATAAAAGAAAAACTGTCCCGGGAAATGTACTTTTTGCAACCGGGACAAGCCGGGACAGCCGGGACAACGCGGTGTCAAAGATAAGAAACGCGTTGAAATCAGCAGAAGAACTCACTATTTCCGATTTGGAACAGATCGTTGATTGCTAAATACCAATCATTTAGGCAATAAAAAAGCGGGCTTCGCACCCGCTTTTCCTGGCATTCCGATCACGAAAGCCTAATTTTCTTCGCGCAAAAGGAGTCTCCCCGCGCCGCCCACCGCCCGGCGGCGGAGATTTCAAACATCAATCCCTGCAATTTCTGGTTTAAAACGATAGACCCGCGCAGCCCCAATGCCTGGCAGACGCTCTCTACGGGTTGCCCCGCCATCGCTGTCCGTCATCAGCAAGCCGCGCTCGATCAACAGGCGCGTGACGGTTTTGGGATTGAAACCCTTGCATATCTCTTCCCTGAAAACCTCACTCAGTACGAAATACTCCTGTTGGGATTCTTCCGCATCCACAGGGTGCACCCTGTCCCCATACACCTTGTGGTGATCCGCATTCGAGTTGATGGCCGTGCCGTCCCGCGTCAGCAGGCGCTTGAAGCCGGCACGGTTTATCGTGTTCGGCTTGTGGTCATCCGTCGCACGATGCCACCAGACAAAGCGCGCCTCACCATGCGCTTGGAAGAAGCCACTCACCTGACGCAGTATCGAGACATGCTCGACGTTACCGGCACCGCCACGGCCATCTAGCCAAGCCGCAAAGCAGGCGCGGGCGGCGTCTGTGGCTTCACCTGCCGCCCAGCCAGTAATTCCCGCAGTCGTCGCCAGTTCACCCGCCATCCCCACCAAGGCAAAGCGCGTTGCCACCCGCGCCACCTGACCATGAGAATCAGACGGGCATATCTCCCTCGCCATCTCAGCCACGCCGGACGGCAACGCGTCGGACAGCGCTTCGGCGTGCTGCACGGCGTATTCGATGAAGGCCATGCCCGCCGTACCATAGTGCTGCTGCGCCTTGCTAACCAAGTGATCGGACAGCGCTGCCCCACTGGGAAAGCCGTTGAGCGTTTCGTATACACCAAACCCTCGGCCCGCATCGGCGGCGATATGGGCCATCCGAACGTCATGCCCCGCCTTGGTTCCCTTACCCGCTTGCTCCATGTGATTCGCCAAGCTGATTTCACCATCGGACAGGAACAGTACGCGCCATGTCGCCACCTTGCGCGCTGTGGCTGTTTGCGTGGCGCGGCCTTTGCCGGACTCGTTCGCCAGCATGTACACGGTATCGCCCACCACCTTGGGATCGACTTGGGCGATTTCGTCCAGCAAAAGCAAGGCATCGCTATGCTGCGTTGCAACGGTCTCCAGCGCGTTATCTGTCATACGCCAGTTGCGCGGGTAATCCTTGCCGCCAAACACCGACCCGGCTACCTTGAATGCGGAACTCTTGCCGCTAGAACTGTCACCCCATATGTGGAATCCACCAGACGGCACACGCGCCAAATGCAGCAACGGCGCCGCGAACGCGGCCGACACGCAGAACAGCATGCGGGAATTGCCCCGACAATGACGGGACACCTCGTTGCGCCACTCCGCAAGCGTCCCGCGCTGTTTGAACTGCGAAATCACGCCGCCCGCCGCCTGAAACATTACCGTCTCGCCACCGCCGCCAATGGTGCGATCCGGCAGCACATAGACATTGTCATGCCAGCCGATGCGGTCCGTACAGCGCACCCGAACGGCGGTCTGCTGGGTCTGGATATAGACGCTCAAATGATTCTTCGCCGCCGTACCCGATCCGATGCGTAACCCCATCCCCAGGAGCGTGGAGCGGTATTGCGTGCCGTCCCCGGCTAGCAGGCTGGCGGGCATGGCCCAACGCTTTGCATTACCGTCGCCATCGTTGAATTCCAGAAGATAGCCCCATTCACCGTTTGCGGAGTCACGGGACTGCGCGGTAATATGCAGCTCGCTACAAATCCATTGCGCGGGCAGCGGGTCTCCCTGCTGGCTAAAACCATGAAACCACACGCCTCCCTCATCGACGTGAAAGAACGGGCGCGACGCTTGGTTCGGACCCTTTGTGGATACCGCCGTGCCCTCTTTGCCTGGGCTCTTGCCCTTCGCAGCTTCGGATTTCTTGCCGCGTAAATTAACTGCGCTGTCCGCAGGGGTTGCGGGGGTTGCCGCCGTATTAGTTGGGGACAACTTATCTACACTCGCTATGCCATCCACCTTCGCAATCGCCGCCGCCAGTTGCATGCGCACCGTCTCAATGCCCGCCGTTGCGGCTAGGTCGTTGAAGTCCGACCCGCCCACCAGCAGACCCTCGGGCTTACACCAATAACCGCCAACGGCGGCAGCGCTTTCCAACGCAGATATGATGCCTGGATTCTTACCAGTCCTCTCTTCCGTTTCCTTGTCATCGTCGGCGCACAGCATCAACCTGGCGTCCGGCCGCGACTGACGCATCACTGCGGCCACATGGCGCACGTTGCCCTCGTTGAAAGCCACCACCACGGCATAGCCCGTTGCCGCATGCAAAGTCGCAGCTGTCGCGTAACCCTCCGCGATCAACACCCAGGCCGACTCAGCAATGTCGCCGATCACATGAAAACATCCCGACACGCGGCCGCCGGCGGGAAAGCGCTTGTCGCCCTTGGCAAATATCCGCTGCACGTTCCACAGCTTACCCTCGCCATCGCGCAGGGGCACCAACAGCACGCCGCCACTCAGGTAACGCAATCCGTACGCCTGCACACCCTTGCTCGTCAAGTATGGGCTTGCACCGACCTCCGCCGCACTCGCCCACGCTTGACCAGCCTCGACGGCCGCCGCCTCGTGTTTCTTCGCCAAGTCTTTTGCCGCAGCATCGTCCCGCGCTTCCCGCTCCTTACGGATGCGCACCTTGTCGGCAGCCGACAGCGGCACCGCAGGCGCAAATTCTTTGGGATCGAAGCCGCCCCGCTTGGCTTCCAAAATTAATGTACCGATCGTCACCCTGCCACCAGGCTTGAAGCTGTTCCAAGTTGATTTCACCGCCTTGGCGTCGAAGCTCGCGCCCCGCTCACTCCAATTCTGGAATAGGTCGAACCCACCCTCTCCAAACTCCGATTTCAGCGCCATGCCTATGCGCCACCACACCTCCCGATCATCCGACGGGATGAAACCGAGCGCGGCGCGCGCCGCATCAACGCTGACTGGAAAAGCCTTGTCACTCATTTGTTGTTCCTTTACTTCATGCTACAAGCAGCAGCTTGGGTCGCCTCAATGCGCTTCGTTCTTACACCACGGCTCCGGGCTACAAAACCATCTACGCTAGATGCCAATCAGCGACTTTTTCAGCATTGTGTGTTGCTCGTTCCGTCCAAACTACTTCCTAATGACTGCCATCGCGACTGCTGAAAGTTGGCTCCTGAGAACGAAGCAACCCGTCATCGTGGAACAGCCGCAGCTCTTGCTGAATCCGCCCCAAATACCCTGCCGCGAAGGCGTCTGTGCAGCCCTGCATCGCAACCGTGGGAACAGTTTTAGTGGCCCGCATTCCTGCACGCACACTCACCATGAATTCATGCATCGAAAGTGCGATATGGTCGTGCAGGCCGACGGACGTCATGTCGTCGAAAAAGCACACAGCAGCCGCCACGCCGGCATCAACGCAGGGTTGATATTGGGCCGATATATTCAATGACAGCGGCGGTAGATGAGGACCGCCCAGGTGCATCAGCAGCGCTTGGTGTTTATCCCAGCTACTCATGCCGCACCTCCGATCCGGTGCGCTTGCCGTCCATTGCGTTGGAGCTTGATGCGAATATCTCCGTGCCAATGCGGAGGAACATCAATCAGCTCCTGATGTGCATCAATCGCCGAGGCGGCGCTTTGATGAGAAACACCAACCATAAGAATTTCGCCACGCTCATTCAGAACGTCATACAACGGCTCGCACCGGGCTAACCCGACGAGCAGCGAGGCCGCCAGTGTGCATGGTCTAGAAATGTGGGATTGAATGGTTGAACTGGATTGTTCAGGCGTGCGAGTACAGCTAGGCATGTGTGCCTCCTTGGGTAGCGGTCTTGCCGCGCCCCGCGTCCAAACGAGGTGAGCGGCGAATGGCAGGGTTGGACGACTGGTACCCAAAGAAACCAGCAAGCCCGAAGGCTTCCCCACCATCGCCGCTCATAGAGACGTACGAAGGCATACACACGTAAAAAAACCGCATGGCGCGGTCTGTGCGCTTTGAGTATTCAGGTGTCCAAGCCTGGTCCCGTCTTTTTCGGGGACATACATAGAGTATCCTCTAATTCGAAACCATGCAAGAAGCCTGCTCATCCGTTTGGCCAATCCATAGCGAACCCCACTGCTCTACCAAGGTTGAAAATCGTAAAAGTACATACGTCTGCACTAGGTCGCGGTCCTTCCGCGCAATCGGCGGAAAGACCGTTGGACACGTCAAGCCTTGACTTTTTGTCCTTGCGCAACCATCGAAGCAATCCAAGCTTCTATTGCCGAAGATGGCCAGGCGACGGCACGTGCTCCCAATTTGATCGGTGCGGGGAAATCGCCCTGACGAATTCGCCTGTAGATTTCCGTCTTCGAGAGGCCAGTCTGCGCCTCAATTGTCGGCATACGCCACAGCGGACCGTGTGCTGAGTTAGACATTATTCCCCCTTACCGATAAAAAAGACTTCAATGGCTTCCAAAACCTGATTCCGTGCATGCCCGCCAGCTCGATAGGTGCCAGTGCACTGGACGCATACGTCGTATTGCGTTGCAATAGGTACAGGCAAATCACTCCGATACAAGCGCAGCGTCATACCCCGTGCAAGACAGGCTGAGAATTTTTTCTTGCAGCCCGGGCAAACTTCCTGGACGGCTCCAATGGGCAGGGACAAATGCGATACACCCGCCCACTCCCGCAAAAGATCCCCCACCGTTAATCCTGCAGGGATTTCATACATTGAATGATTACAGTTCATTTATGCTTTCATGAGTGTTCTTATGTTGCGCGCAAGTACGCAAATCGCTGACAACCGAAACCGCAAAATTCCTAGCAATTCGGCCACCGAAAAAATGCAATCAGCGTAGCAAGGCTAGCTCGCGCACCAACTCATCCACATCCGTTGATTGCATCGCATACCTTTCCGCGCACAGGAAAATGCCCGGATCGAAGTAGCCGTCAGACACTTGAAGCCGAACGGAAACTTCCTTGGAAGCGGGGCCAATCACGGGCAGCTTGATGTCGCTGCTGGCGTGGAGTTTGTACGGGCCGTAATCCTCGCCTGTCAGGCGATACATAAGCTTTCCGCACGAGCGCGCACGCCGGAAGTGTTTGACCACCTCAGCAACGGCTTCGGTATACGCCAGATCGGCGGCTTGCAGTTCCTCAAACGCCCAAGCCCGCTGGACTTCTTTAAAAGAATTCTCGGCATTGGACAGGGCGCCTCTAGCAACTGCTAAATGCCGAGACAGGCCATCGCGCTCAAGCGCTTTCTCTGAGCGTGCGCTCTTGCTTTGTTCGAACGCGCTCTGGGCTATCCGCAACGCGGCCTTGGCTTGTTGCTCCTCTGCGTCGGAAGCGTCCCCTAAGGCCCGGCTTGCCAAAAGGTCTTCAACTCGTTCCCTGCTTCTCAATACAGCAGCCTCATCAATCTCTGGGATGACGATTGATCGCAGTGTCCTCTCTACTCGCTCGACCTTCTCCTTGGCTTTTGCCAGAGTGGACCATGCCGAACGGACTGCTGCGGCCTGCGGATTCTTAAATTTCATGAGGAACTCCTAAACTATTTATATAATTTTCACGTAGCACAACGGACCGTGAAACACCGAGAACAACAACCGCGATGATAGATAGGCGTCGAACCTCAAAATAGGGCAATTTGAGACTACTTTCGAAATTGGTTTGTCGCTGGCGATTCATCGTGTAACTAGACGCCACCGATTCACTGAGTGGCGCGACTCGCTGACCAGCACGAGCCAGCGCATCAAGCGCAGCCAAGGCGACAACAGGCGGCAACAGGCTCGCGCCAGCTAGACGGCCGCAGCGACCGACTACACCGCCCGCCGCAGCCGCACGGGCCAGCGCATCGAGCGCAGCCATGGCGGCATGCGGCACGCACCAGCCAGACCGCCACAGCGACCAGCTGCACTTGCAGCACGCCGCCGATGAATCGCAGCAACCCAACGGATCACAGCACCAGGCACGCAGCAAGGCCAGAGCACACAGCCATGACCTGCCGCAACCTCACGAGCCAGCGCATCAAGCGCAGCCACGGCGGCAACAGGCTCGTGCCTGCCAAACGGCCGCAGCGACCGACTACACCGCCCAGCGCGTCGCCGATGAAGCACACTAACCCAACGGATCACAGCACCAGGCACGCGGCCAGGCCAGAGCACACAGCCATGCCCCGCCGCAGCCGCACAGGCCCTCGCATCAAGCGCAGCCATGGCGGCAAAGCGTGAAGAAGTCGCGGCCAGCAGCCGCAAGCGCGAGTTCGCCAGCCGCATGGATAACTGGCGCCGTGTGGTGAACTCGCAGACGGGCAGCGCGTCGAGCTGCTGCGCAGCGTGGGCGAAGTGGTACGTCGCTCTGCGCGTGTCGGAGGGGCCGCCCGCAAAAGACGTGTTGGATGAAAAGGTAAAACCGCTTCGCGGTGTGGTTACGGCGGACCACCTGGACGGCTGGATGATCGAAGCCGCGTGGCGGATGCTCGGCGACTATAACGACCGTATGGCGCTGAAAGCCAAGTACGTCTTCCAGTTTCCAGACGACCGCATCAGGCTGCAGTTGAAGGGCGTACGCGGGCCGCACGTCAAGCTGGTGGTGGCCCGTGCGGAAAAAAGATTGCAAGACCTCTTGATAACTTTGGAAAGCGCGGATACGATCCTGTCTTGAAACAACTTGCCTGCCGGGGTGTCCCGTGCCTTCCGCCGAATCGGCGCTTCCCTGTGGGAGGCGCGCGCTCGGCGGTTGCTAGTGAGGATGTAATCCCTAAAAAAGTAGTATCTCCGACGAGAAGTGACACTCGCTGTCGGGTGGTTAGAGTTTGTCCTTGCCGCTTCCGGCCAACAGCAGACGCTAATGCTAGATACCACGAAAGCTAAGTTGACTTAATGGACCAACCAACAGGAAATCGGGCTCTGACACCCGATGAGCATCGGCTAGCCCGCTGGATGCTTGAACACGGCAATGCTGAGGCGTCGGCGTTTCTTCAGCAAGTTGACCTGGCAGAAGTCACTTCATGGAAATGTCCATGTGGATGTGCCAGTATCAATTTCCAAATCAAGGGACGCCCTCTGCCACCTCCCGGTGTAAATATTTTGGGCGACTACCTAGTAGGCGAAGGTGATGAGGTAAGTGGTGCATTTATATTTGAGAGTGGCGGGGTACTGAGTGGAATCGAGTTTTATAGTCTTGGGGGCGATGCGCTTCAGCATTTGCCAAGCATTGACGAACTACGCCCGCATGCGGATGCGAAGCGAGCTTGAGTTACCCGCTTCCGGCCAGTAGCCGCCGTTCAAACCCCGGCTCGAATTTTAAGAAAGCGATTCCGCAATGCCATTGAGTCATCCGGGAGAGGTCGAGCACTATGCATTTTTCAACACTCACTTGGGGCCGCGATTTCAATCTGCGGGTCTGCGTGTATAGTTTCATTACAACCAAGTGCCAGGAATTCGCTTCATTGTCGAGCCGCCTGAAGAGTACGCTGCGGCGATTTTGAAGGGTCTCAATGACGGGCTTGCTCGATACTTCCCAAATTTTCCAGACACAGGCAGTGTGTGGGTTAAAGAGGTTACTGTGCATGATGTCAGTTCGTCGCAGGCAGCTTTCTATCGTGCAGGTCTGCTCGTCATGAGTCAGGCGTTTGCTCTGGTGGAAATCGCCGAATCAGGTGCTCGGATGACGGACTCGGTTTAGAGGCGCGATGGCCCATTTCGGCCAAGAGCGGACGGTCGGCACATGGCATTAAGGCGGAGAACAAGATGAGCATCGTACCAACAAACCGAACCGCCGCGATTACAGGAGTCTGGTCATCAATGGGCCTTGTAACTTCCGATGCGTGGTTCGAACACGCGAGGTTTGCCTCCGTCCTCGCCCACGATTTAGCATGGTTGTCGGTATTTGCTGTGTTCTTCTTCCTGCCCGTACTCTACTTTGTGATTGGTTGCCACACCGGCGCTGTTAGTCGCGGGTGGTTTTTTGACCCCTCCGAGCGTGCGGGATACTTGGTCGTCGTAAAAAGGATGTTGGCCTGGTTCGGAGGCGCATGTTTCGCAGGAGGTTTCTCATCAATAGCCATGACCCTCCTCCTTAGGCTGTAGTTGCTGTTACTGAGTGCCGCTTTAGGGCGAAAATGCATCACACGCGACCGGCTACAATGAGGCGGCTTCGGCCTGGAGTGAGGTTTTGTGAGTTTTGCAGATGAGTAAGCTGCTATCCTGAACACCGTCGGCCGAGTTCGGCCACAAGCCGTCGTTCAGAACGCAGTGTGGGACTGGCTTATTAGCCTTTCAAATTGGGATTGTCATAATGTGTTCTTGCGTGCAGTTCAATGATTTAGAGTTTCTTCGTGCAGCTGTAACGAAAAGAATAAAAGACAGCCGTCAATTGAAGAAGTCGTTAGCCGTGCTTTCCAAGCATCTAGACGGTGAGCATAGGCTCTATCATTGCGCGACCTGCGGTCAACTCTGGCAAGGTAGTCGGGCATGGAATTGGGGCAACGAGGAATACCTTTTCAGGGTGCCGCCCGTCGAACCTACTGAGTGGCAATCTGAAGTTTATGTGCAACCTGACGAACTTCTAATCTTCGCCGCTGTCATGCATGATTTTTTGACGCGCGGTGCGTTTACAGATACTGCCTCGATTTGCCGAACTGAAGGTTGTTCAAAAAATGCGGTTTCCGGCGCAGTCAACTGCCTGAGACACCATCTGGGCAACTTGCAAAATTTAGGGACTATGCCGTCATACCCAGTTGGACGCTGGTTTGGTCCGTATGTTCGTGAGAATATTGTTCCAGACTTCTAGCATTGTTACTACTTTATGATAGGGCCGACATCGGCCAGAAGCCGCCGCCCAATCTAATGATAGGCAATGCATGACAAGTAATCTCCTTATCTTCGACCTTGATGAAACGTTGGTGCATGCCACTCCCAAAAAACTTAGTCGGGATGCAGATTTTGAGTATGCTCCTTACTTCGTCTACAAGAGGCCATTTCTTTTTGAGCTTCTTAGCGCTGCTAAGCCTTTATACGATTTTGCTGTTTGGTCTTCCTCTTCGCGAGAATATGTAGATGCAGTCGTAGCGGAGATTTTCGCCGGCTTTGATGTGAAGTTTTCTTGGGCGGTAGAGCGTTGTATTCAACGTGTGGATACACAGTCCAACGGCTACGTATATATTAAGGACCTTCGCCGCGTGCAAAGTCATGGTTATCCAGTCGAACGTATTACCATCCTTGATGATTCGCCTGAAAAAATAGCCCGCCAGCCTCGCAATCATCTCAGGATAAAACCCTATCATGGCCTAGAGGGGGACCGAGAGCTGCTGGCAATAGCTGAAGAATTGGTTGTCCGCTCAAAAAGATAACGCCGCGCGACCGGCGGCTTTGGGGCGACTTCTGCCGGGTATGATAATTCGTGAGTTTTACATGCAGGCAACATGCTATCCTGAACGCCAACGGCCGGGTTCGGCCAATACCGGACGATTGAGTTGGTAAATATTTATAGCGATTTCGGGATTATGTATGGCTAACTGCGATTCGATTAAAATAAAAAACACCTCGGGTTCAGCGCTTGCCATTGTAATTGAGCCGTGGGCGGTGGAATTTCTTCTCCCGATAAACTCTAGTTGCAATGTGGTTTCTGTTGGAGGTGTGGTGCCCGCAGTCATAAATTTGGAAGTGCTGACCGGTCGAATCATCTGTTATGTCGAAACAGAGGGCGCAGTATATGAATATTGGCAGGATGGGAAGCTGGTCGGCTGACATCGGCCACAAACGGACGTTGTAAAATTTAAATTAGGATGCTCATGGAAGTACGTGCATCAATTTGCGCTTTGGTTGATAACGCTGGCGAAGTGGGTGAGGCAGAACATTGGCTGGAGCAGTATCGAGAGCAACTTACCTATGTATCCGAAATGAATGGATGTGGTTGCTGCGTGTTTTCCTGGGATATACAGGGGGCCAAGGAAATCATCGACACGCTACCCTTCCACTTATCTGCTGGGGGCACATGGGCGGCGACTGCTCCTGAATGAGCACCACCATCGCTTAACGGCCAAGAGCGGCAGCCGCTGTTTGATGTTGGCAGACGCAATAGATGAGGTACGCAGGATGGGTAGTAGTGCTAGGTTTACAGATCAACGAATGGGCGTCTACTGTTGTGGGCACTTGTTCCGACGAGAGCGACTCGCGCTCTTGGTCGTTAGGGAAGAGGGGGACTGGCAATTCCTGTGCGGTGCCGCTGATCACGATGATCCCCTCGAACCTTATCATGTCAGCGTAGGCGCGTTGCTTAGTGCGGATCCCACCCTAAATGAGATCGCAGACCTGCATCCTGAGTGGGAGGCCGAGCGTGCCAATACCAGCACCGACTGGCTGCGAACTCGCGGGCAGCAGTAGACTGACTTTAGCCTGTACCCCTATTAATGCGAATTGTTGCGACGGGCTATTCAGGGTCCGCTATGGGGCGGAAGCTGCCTCCCAACTGACAACCCATATCTGATCAAGTCTTAGCTACTGCACCTCGAACGATTGAATGCCAGCCCGCGCCGCGCGGGTTTTTTTTCGTCCTGATTTTCCATCAGCGTTTGCGCTTCTGTCCGGCCTGGCTGGCCATTGATATTCGTTGGCCGGTACAACCCGCCACAACGTTCGTGCGGATGCGTCGGCCGGTGCAGACGTCTGCACAGATAAATTTGCCAGGAGGCGCTATGCCAGTCTCAGCACCCCGTCCGTGCAGCTTTTCTACCTGTCGCGTGCTGGTCCGCGACGGAAGTGGCCGATGCCTGAAACATCCACGTGAACAGTGGCGCAAAGACGTGAAGGCCACACCACGTATTACCCGACGCTGGCTACAGGCCATGCGCGCCTCGCTGTTCCAGCGTC
Source organism: Massilia sp. Root351 (assembly GCF_001425045.1). Classification (GTDB taxonomy): domain Bacteria; phylum Pseudomonadota; class Gammaproteobacteria; order Burkholderiales; family Burkholderiaceae_D; genus Rugamonas. The sequence goes on from NZ_LMDJ01000012.1 coordinate 523,552, forward strand.
ATCCGCTGTGTGCGGAGTGCCTGCGTAACGGGCGCGCTTCCCCCGCAACGCAGCGCGATCACGTCATCCCGCTTGCTGAGGGCGGCCCCGACGATGAAACGAACGAGCAAGCGCTGTGCGATGCGTGCCATGACGCCAAGAGCAAACAGGAACCCAACGGATCACAGCACCAGGAACGCGAGCAAGCCAGAGCGCACAGCCATGACCGCCGCAGCCGCACGGGCCGGCGCATCAAGCGCAGCACGGCGGCACAGACGCGCGCCAGCCAAACCGCAGCAGCAACCGGCTGCACCGCGCAGCACGCCGCCGATGAATCACACCAACCCAACGGATCACAGCACCAGGCACGCGGCCAAGTCAGGCGCACAGTCATGACCCACCGCAGCCGCACGGGCCAGCGCATCAGCCGCAGCCACGGCAGCAATAGGCTCGCGCCGGCCAGACGACCGCAGCGACCAACCACACCGCGCAGCGCGTCGCCGATGAATCGCACCGCCCAACGGACCACAGCACCAGGCACGCGACCAAGCCAGAGCGCGCAGCCCTGACCCGCCGCAGCCACGGCGGCAACAGGCTCGCGCCAGACAAACCGCAGCAGCGACCAGCTGCACCGCGCAGCACGCCGCCGATGGATCACACCAACCCAACGGATCACAGCACCAGGAACGCGAGCAAGCCAGAGCGCACAGCCATGACCGCCGCAGCCGCACGGGCCAGCGCATCAAGCGCAGCCACGGCGGCAACAGGCTCGCGCCAGACAAACCGCAGCAGCGACCAGCTGCACCGCGCAGCACGCCGCCGATGAATCACACCAACCCAACGGATCACAGCACCAAGAACTCGAGCAAGCCAGAGCGCACAGCCATGACCGCCGTAGCCGGTCCACCGACTAGAGTGATTCGCCGGCCAGCATAGGCCAACGCATCAAGCGCAGTAACGGTGGCACGCGGGCCGCGCCGGCCAGACGGCCGTAGCGACCAACTGCACCGCGCAGCGCACCGCCGATGAATCGCACCGCCCAAACGGATCACAGCACTAGGCGCGCGACCAAGCCAGAGCGCACAGACATGGCCGCCGTAGCGGTCCACCGACTAGAGTGACTTGCCGGCCAGCATAGGCCAACGCATCAAGCGCAGTGACGGCGGCACGCAGACCGCGCCGGCCATGCGGCCGCAGCGACTGGCTGCACCGCGCAGCACGCCGCCGGTGAATCGCACCAACCCAACGGATCACAGCAGCAGGCAAGCGACCAAGCCCGAGCATACAGCCAAAGCCGACGCAGCCGACCAAGCGCCTGGAGGTGCTTATCGACCAGCACGGACCAAAGTAGCAAGCGCGGCCAAGATAGTGCCGAGCCAGTACCAACTAAGCTCCAACATCAACCATCCGGCACAGCTTCAAGTACACACGTCTGCACATCCGGCGGGCGGCGGGGGAGCGCAAGAAACCCCTCGCGCACAATCCCAGGAGAGCAGGTAAGCACTAACCGAAGCTTCTCAGCCTCGATTAAATGTACCTAACGGCTTCAACATGAGACACTTGTCCCGGAGCCGTCCCGGCTCTGTCCCGGCAACCATATATGTTTACCGGGACAAATAAAGACTGAAGAATCAAAGACTTAACCTATGTATTTATTTGTCCCGGCTGTCCCGGCAAATTTTTTATCGTTTTCCATTTTGCGTTTCGCTTCTTGGGCCAAAAAAACCGTGCAAAGCACGGCTTCATGCGGGTTTGCAAGGGACTTACGCCCGCTTGAAACTAACCGGTATGACGTTGCCGCCGTTCTCGACCATTTCGATGTAGTCGGCGTACGCCTGCATCATCACCTTGCGCTCTTCCTGAAATTGCTCGCGGTCGTAGGCCTCTCCGTACTCATCGTTCGATCCATGTGCAAGCTGGCGGTTCACTACCTCATGCCTGTAGCCAAGCCGCGCCTTGATGATGCCCATTGCCAGCGAGCGGAAGCCGTGACCCGTGTGCCGCCCCTGATAACCCATACGCCTCAGCGCCATCAAGATTGCGCCATTAGACGCGGGCTTTTCATGATCAGTCCGATTGGGGAATAGGTACACACCGTGACCAGTAAGCTTGTGCAACTCACGCAACAGGGTCCAGCCCTGGCGTGGTAGGTGGACATAATGGTCCAACTTACGCGGGTTAACCTGTTTCTTTCCCATCTTCATACGCTGCCAAGGTATGACCCAGGCTTCGTTCGCCAAGTCGATCTCTTCCCACCGTGTTTCGATCAGCTCACTGGTGCGTACAAATACCAGAAGCATTAAGCGCATCATGATCCTGGTCGGCAAAAACATGCCCGCCTCGGCTTTCGCCAGCGCAGCCAGGAACTCCGGTAGCTCATCGGTTCCGATAGCCGCGTGGTGGCCCCTTGCACGCGGCTTGAGTGCACCTCGCAGATCGGGAATCGGATTGTATTTCACGAGCCCCTTGGCGATGGCAAAGCGGAAGACAGCGCTACAATGCGCGCCAACACGAGCGGCCATATCGACCGCGCCACGCTTCTCGACTTGGCGTAGTACATCCAGCATGAGCGGCGCGTCCACCTCAGAAATCGGGCGGTTGCCGATGCGCTTAAACACGTCGTTCTCCAGGCGTGCCAACGCCTCTTTGGCCGTGTTGGGCTTCCATGTCTCGGCCTTGTTCGCGTGCCATTCCCTGGCTAGAACTTCAAATGTATTCTCCGCAGCGACCTTCTTCTGCAGCTTCTCGACCCTCTTACTTTGGGCAGGATCAACGCCACTTGCTTGCAGCTGCTTGGTCTTGCTGCGCTCAGCACGCGCGCCCGCCAGTGACACGTCGGGATAAGCCCCAAAGGTGAGCCGAGATTCTTTGCCATTCGCTTGGCGAACTTTCATACGCCAAAACTTGGAACCGTTCGGCATGACTTCGACATACAGGCCTCCGCCATCGGCCAACTTGTAGGCCTTGTCCGCCGGTTTGGCGTTGCGAAGTTTGATATCTGTGAGTGGGGTAACTAGTTTGGGCATCTTGGGGGCATGTGATTTTAAGGCGTAGATTGTGCCCCCAACCATGCCCCGAAAAATACGGGATGTCAATCAACTTCCTGGCACTTCCTGAAACTAAAAACCCGCGTTCTCACTTGGAGAAACACGGGTTCCGGGTCCTTCTGGCACTGCTTGGATTCAATTTTTGGCGGAAGCGGTGAGATTCGAACTCACGAACGGCTCACACCGTCGGCAGTTTTCAAGACTGCTGCCTTCAACCACTCGGCCACGCTTCCTGAGTGGCAGCATTATACAGAATTACCGCCCTTCCGCCAGCCAGTCCTCCCGCAGCGCTTTTTCGAACGCTTCCGCCGGCAGCGGCTTGGAGAATAAGTACCCTTGCACTTCATCACACCCGTTGTCCTTGAGGAAAGCGAGCTGCTCCACCGTTTCCACGCCTTCGGCGATCACTTTGTGGTTGAGCTGCTGGGCGATGCTGATGATGGTACTGGCAATCGCGCAGTCGCTGGCGTCGGTGGGAATGCCGGTGGTGAAGGAGCGGTCAATCTTCAGGGTGTCGATCGGGAAGCGCTTCAGGTACGACAGGCTGGAGTAGCCGGTGCCGAAGTCATCCAGCGACAGGGTCACGCCCAAGGCGGTAATCCGGTCCATGATGCCGATCACGCGGTCGATGTTGTGCATCAGCGTGCTTTCCGTAATTTCCAGCTCCAGCCACGACGGTTCCAGCCCGTAGCGCTCCAGGGTCTCTTTCACCCGCCCCGGCAGCGCGGAGGTAAATTCGCGGGCGGAGACGTTGACGGCCAGGCGGATCGGCGGCAAGCCGCCGTCCTTCCAGGTCTGCGCTTGCGCACACGCCGCTTCGAGCACCCATTCGCCCACTTGCACCACCAGTCCGGTGGCTTCGGCCAGCGAAATGAATTCGGCCGGCGGCACCAGGCCGCGCTCGGGGTGGCGCCAGCGCACCAGCGCTTCGGCACCGATGATCTTGCTGTCGGCGATGGAGAACTTGGGCTGGTAGTGCAGCTCGAGCTGGCCGTTGCCAAGCGCTTGCCGCAGCCCGGATTCGATGCGCATGCGTTCTTGCATGCCCTGGTTCATGTCGCGGCTGTAGAAGGCCACGTGCTCGGCGTCCGAGTCGCCGCCCTGCTTGGCGCGGTACATGGCAATGTCGGCCAGCCGCAGCAGCGTTTCGGCGTCGGCGCCGTCCTGCGGGTAGACGCTGATGCCGATGCTGGCCCCTACCCTCAAATCGTGGCCGTCCACCATGAACGGTTCGTTGAGCGCGGCCAGCAGCTTGTGCGCCACGCGGCTCGCTTCGTAGTGCTGGCCGATGTCGAACAGGCCGACGGCGAACTCGTCGCCGCCCAGCCGCGCCACCAGGTCCTGGTCGCGCAGCACCACGCGGAAACGCGCGGCCACTTCCTTCAACAGCGCGTCGCCGATGCGCCGGCCCAGCGTGTCGTTGATCAGCTTGAACCGGTTCAGGTCGATGAACAGCACGCAGCCGTGCAGCTTGCTGCGCTGGGCCACCGTCAGCGCCTGGTCGACCAGCTTGGTCAGCAGGGTGCGGTTGGGCAGCCCGGTCAGCGCGTCGTAGTAGGCCAGGTGGTGGATGCGTTCTTCGGCCAGCTTGCGCTCGGTGATGTCGGTCAGGTAGGCGATCATGCCGGTCGGCCTGCCGTCCATGTCGTGCAGGGTGGACAACGACAGGCTGGCCCAGAACACTTCGCCGGACTTTTTCTTGCGCCGCACTTCCATCAGGCGCCCGCCGTGCTCAAGGAAGGGGTCGCTGAAGCCGACGTCTTCGTCATCGTACAGGAACAGGATGTTGCGCCCCACCGCTTCCACCGGGGTGTAGCCGAACAGCCGCTCGGCGCCCTTGTTCCAGCTGGTGATGAAGCCGTTCATATCCATCGTCAGCACGGACTCGTGGATCTGGTCCAGGATCTGTGCCTGGTGCTGCAACTGGGCTTCCACCTGCACGTAGGCGTGGGTACTGCGCTGGGCGATGGAGTGCACCTGCAGCACGCTGGCGGCCAGCGCGGCCAGGCTGGCCAGGTGCTGGCGCTCGGCGTCGCTGTAGTCGTCGCGCCCCGCCACTTCAAAGCGGCCGAAGTACTGGTTTTCAAAACGGACTTCCTGCACCATGCCGCCCTGCCATGCGGAGGCCCCGTCGGCGCCGGCGGGCAAGTAGCGCCCCTGCGGCGAGTGCACCACGTCGCGCGCGATGCGGCCCAGCTCCTCCGCCAGGGCCGCGCCGCGCAAGCGCAGTACCGCGTCGCACAGGGCTGCGCTGCTACCCAGGAAATCGGAGACCGGGTGGGCCAGCATGGCTAGAGGTTCCTGCTCACCTGGATCGCCCAGTGGCAGGCTTGCAGCAGGCTGCGCCAGTGCGTTTCGTGGTCGATGCCCAGGTCGTGCAAGGCGCTGGTGTCGGACATGTCCTGCTCCACCAGCTTGAGCATGTCGCCCATCGGGCCGGCGCGGTCCAGCAGCGCCATCACCACGTCCAGGTCCAGGCTGAGCGCGCTGACGATTTCCGTCATCGGCATGTCGAGCAGCACGTCCAGCAGCGAGAACACGCCGGCCACGAAGGCCATGTCCTGCTGGTCGCGGTCGCCGCCGCGCGCCTTGCACAGCGCTTCCATGCGGGCCGCGCGCACGGCCGCCAGCGGCAGCAGCGCGTTGGCGCCGCCGTCGTCCTGCTGGCGCGCGTACAGCAGCAGTTGCAGCCAGCGCTGCAGCTGGCGCCGGCCCAGCACGTTGATGGCCTGGCCGAAGCTGTGGATCGGCGACTTGGCGGCGAACGCGGCCGAGTTCACCACCTTCAACAGGTGGTAGGCCAGCGCCGGGTCTTGCTTGAGCAGGATTTCCAGTTCGCGCGAGTCCGCGTCGCGCGCCAGCAGGCCGAGCAGCGCCAGCAGGCGCTTGCGCGAGGTGCCGTCGGCGGCGCTGCTTTCGCGCTGCGGGTGGCGCACGTAGTCGCCGCTGAACAGGGTAAAGCCGGCCGCGCGGCAGGCTGCCAGCCGGGCCGGGGTGTCGACATTCAGGGCCAGGTGCGGGCCGGCCATGGTGAGCATGGTCAGTTCACTGGGCAGCGTTGCGCGACAATCGAAGGCCAGACTGCGGATGGCGCATTTGCCGGCGTCGATGCCCGCTTCGCCGTCCACCATCAGGCGGTAGCCGGCCTCGGCCAACTGCTTGCACTTGGCTTGCATGGCCGGCTCGGCGCAGGCCGCGGCGGGAACACGCAGGATGGTGCGCGCCGGCGCCAGGAAGGCCAGTTGGCTGAGGTCGTACTGCTGCAGGCCGGCGACGGTGACCAGGTAGTCGAGCGGCGCCAGCGCGGCGTCCATATCCGGATAGCCGAACACGGTTTGCAGCGTGGTCAGCTGGGTTTCGTCGGGGACGGCGGAAATTTGGAATGACAGGGCCACCCACTCGTTTTGAGCGTTGGACACCGCTGTGAGGCCCACCAAAGGAAACGGGCTTGCGTCAGACAAGGACATCAGTATCTCGGCGTGGGTAGTGCGTGCAATAGTAGAACAAATATTGATTCAAAGCAACTCTTTGTAACCAAAATAACAACGGTTCGCATTTCGCGTTGCCTGGGAGCAGGAATATATCAGAAATTGCCGATTGGACAGGTTCTGTACGCTAGAGTGCGTGCTCTGATTGTGACATTGTTGCAGCCCGCCGACGCGTTATTGGCGGCTTCAGCGGTGGTTTGTGGCTATTTAGTCTGTAGTGACGGCGTACCGTTGGCAAATTGCACGGCATAGCGTATCAATTCGGCCTGCCCTTCTATTCCCAGTTTGCGCTTGATGTTGAGGCGGTGGGTTTCCACCGTGCGCACCGACAGGTCCAGGTCGCGCGCGATCTGCTTGTTGGACTGGCCGTTGGCGATATGCAGCAGCACCTGGTGCTCGCGCGAGGTGAGCTGGGCGTCCAGGTTCTGCGGCTTGGCCAGCTGGCGCGCAAGCGCGGCGCTGTAATAGATACCGCCGGACATCACCGTCTCGATGGCCACCACGATGTCCTTGCCGGGCGCGTCCTTGAGCACGTAGCCGCGCGCGCCGGCCTGGATGGCTTGCGATACGTACTCGAGCTTGTCGTGCATGGACAGGATCAGCACGGCGATATCGGGAAACTGCTGGCTGAACTGGGCAGTGGCTTCGATACCGTTGCCGCCGCGCATATTAATATCCATCAGCACCAGGTCCACGGTGCAGTGGCGCGCCTGCTCCAGCGCTTCCTGCGCGCCGCCGGCCTCGGCCACCACTTCGAATTGCGGCACGGCCTCCAGCCGGGCGCGCAGGCCGTCGCGCACCAGGGGGTGGTCGTCCACCAGCAAGATCTTGATTGTCATCGGATTAACTTTCGTTTAGCGCTCATTCGAAACGTGGGCCAGCAGCACGGTGCCCGCTGGCGAGGACGAGATGGAGAATTGCCCACCGATGGCCTCCATGCGCTCCATCATATTGCGTAAGCCGATGCCCCGCTTGGGGTGGACGGCAATGCTGTCGGTGTCGAAGCCATGGCCGTCGTCGGCAATGCGCAGGGTGACGGCGCGCTGGGCGCCGGTCAGGCTGATCTCGATATGGCTGGCGCCGGCATGGCGCTCGATATTGGTCAGCGCTTCCTGGGCAATGCGGAACAGCACGGTGTTCGCCACTTCGGGCAGATCCTCGGTGCTGCCCTCGGCCGAAAACGTGATGGGCACCTCGCTGCTAAGGCGGAATTCTTCGGCCAGGTGGCTGAGCGCGGCAGCCAGGCCCAGGTCGTCCAGCAGCGCCGGGCGCAGGTTGTGGGAAATGCGGCGCACTTCGCCCAGCACGTTGTTGAGCTGTTCGGCGGCGTGCTCGAACACGCCCTGGGCGGCGGCGCACTGGTCCGGCCCGGCGGCCGGCTTGACGTTGCCGAGCCGGATGATGCCGGCCTCGATCTGCAGCTTGATCGACACCAGCCATTGCGAAATGCCGTCGTGCAGGTCGCGCGACAAGCGCGCCCGCTCCTCCTCCTGCGACTCCACCACCCGTTGCGCCAGCGCCTTGAGCTTGGCGTCCGCGACGCGCAACTCGCTGATGTTGAGCGCCACGCCGGCGCCCGCCACCACCAGCGCGGCCAGGATGGCGATGCCGGTAATCCACAGCATGGTGTTCTGGATGTTGGCGCGCTGCTGCGTGTCCACCTTTTCCAGCGCGCGGTCCACGTCGTCCAGGTAGATGCCGGTCCCCAGCATCCAGCCCCACTCCTTCAGCAGGATCACATAGCCCAGCTTGGGCGCCGGCTGGTGGCTGGAGGGCTTGACCCAGTAATAGCGCTCGTAGCCGCCGCCGGCCTGGGCCCGCTGCAGCAGCCGCTGGATGGTGGGCGTGCCGTTCTGGTCCTTCAGCTCCCACAGGTTCTGCCCCACCAGCTCGGGCTGGCGCGGGTGCATCAGCGAATTGCCCTTCAAGTCGTAGATGAAGAAATAGCCGTCGTCGCCGAAGCTGAGCGAGCCGAGGATGCGCTTGGCTTCGTCCATGCTGGCCTGATCCTTGGCGCCGGACTTGTACAGCCGCGAAATGGAATGCGTGGCCAGCGTCACGTAGTGCTCCAGCTCGGCTTCCTTGCTGTCCAGATAGGCCTGCTGGATGGTGTCGCGCTGCTGCTGGGCCAGCACATTGGCCTGATGGCGCACCGCCAGCGCAATGGCGCACAGCGCCAGGATCAGCGGCGTAATCGCCAGGAAAATGACTTTTTGGCGCAGCTTCATGTCTAAGGTTCCGAGCTCGGGTCCGATGGGGTGACGCGGATTGTACGTCGCCGGCACCGCCTGGCGCTCCGTAGTAGTACGTAGTCTATCTGCGTAGTGCTGCGCTTGTGGCAGATATTTGCTTCATGAATACTAGCCATAAGCCGAAAAGGTCTCGTAGGGCGGGTTAGGCGTAGCCATAACCCGCCATGCGTCTCGGCGGCTCATGGCGGGCGACGCAAGCGAACCCGCCCTACGAAAACTATAGCTATCTCTCGGAGGAAAAACCATGCAAGCACTGCTACGCAAGCTCGGCTGGGCGGCACTGTCGCTGGCCGGCGCAAGCGCCCTCGGCGTCATCGCGCTCAAGCGCGGCGAAGCCATCAGCGCCATCTGGATCGTCATCGCGGCCGTCTGCGTCTACCTGATCGCCTACCGCTTCTACAGCCTGTTCATCGCGAAGGAAGTGATGAGCCTGGACAAGAACCGCATGACCCCGGCCTACAAGCTGAACGACGGCCTGGACCACGTGCCCACCAATAAATACGTGCTGTTCGGCCACCACTTCGCCGCCATCGCCGGCGCCGGTCCGCTGGTCGGCCCGGTGCTGGCCGCGCAGATGGGCTACCTGCCCGGCATGCTGTGGATTCTGGCCGGCGTGGTGTTCGCCGGCGCGGTGCAGGACTTCATGATCCTGTTCATCTCCATGCGCCGCGACGGCAAATCGCTGGGCGACCTGATCAAGTCCGAGCTGGGCCCGATCCCGGGCAATATCGCGCTGCTGGGCACCTTCATGATCATGGTCATCATCCTGGCGGTGCTGGCGCTGATCGTGGTGAAAGCGCTGACCGGCTCGCCGTGGGGCAGCTTCACCGTCATGGCAACCATCCCGATCGCGCTGTTCATGGGCGTGTACTCGCGCTATATCCGTGTCGGCCGCATCGGCGAAGTGTCCATCATCGGCTTCGTGCTGCTGATGCTGGCCATCGTCGGCGGCCAGTACGTGCAGGAGAACCCGGCGCTGGCGCCCATGTTCAACTACAGCGGCACCGAACTGACCTGGATGCTGATCGGCTACGGCTTCATCGCCTCCGTGCTGCCCGTGTGGCTGCTGCTGGCCCCGCGCGACTACCTGTCCACCTTCCTCAAGATCGGCACCATCGTCGGCCTGGCGCTGGGCATCGTGATCGTCGCCCCTTACCTGCAGATGCCTGCGGTGACCAAGTTCATCGACGGCACCGGCCCGGTCTGGTCGGGCAACCTGTTCCCCTTCCTGTTCATCACCATTGCCTGCGGCGCCGTGTCCGGCTTCCACGCACTGATCTCGTCCGGCACCACGCCGAAGATGATCGAGAACGAATCGCACGCCCGCTTCATCGGCTACGGCGCCATGCTGATGGAATCGTTCGTCGCCATCATGGCGCTGGTGGCCGCGTCCACCATCGATCCGGGCATCTACTTCGCCATGAACGCGCCGGCCGCGTTGCTGGGCACCACGCCTGAAGCGGCTGCCGCCGTCATCTCAGGCTGGGGCTTCCACATTACTCCGGAAGTCCTGGTACAGACCGCCAAGGACGTGGGCGAGCACTCCATCATCTCGCGCGCCGGCGGCGCGCCGACGCTGGCCGTGGGCATGGCCCACATCCTGTCGAACGTCATCGGCGGCAAGGCCATGATGGCCTTCTGGTACCACTTCGCCATCCTGTTCGAAGCGCTGTTCATCCTGACCGCCGTGGACGCGGGCACCCGCGCCGGCCGCTACATGCTGCAAGACTTGCTGGGCGCCTTCCACCCTGCGCTGAAGGATTCCAAGAACGTGTTCGCCGGCCTGCTGGCCACCGCGCTGTGCGTGGCGGGCTGGGGCTACTTCCTGTACCAGGGCGTGGTCGATCCGCTGGGCGGCATCAACACCCTGTGGCCGCTGTTCGGTATCGCCAACCAGATGCTGGCCGGTATCGCGCTGATCCTGGCAACCTGCGTGCTGTTCAAGATGAAGCGCGCGCGCTTCGCCTGGGTCACCATGGTGCCAACCGTGTGGCTGCTGCTGTGCACCCTGACCGCCGGCTTCCAGAAGATCTTCGACGCCAATCCGAAGATCGGCTTCCTGGCCCACGCCGCCAAGTACTCGGCCGCAATCGCCGAAGAAAAAGTGCTGGCCCCGGCCAAGTCGATGGCGCAGATGCACCAGATCGTCTTCAATGACTACCTGGACGCGTCGCTGGCCGGTTTCTTCATGGTGGTGGTATTGAGCGTGCTGGTGTTCGGTGTGCGCACCGCGATGATCGCGCGCGCCAACGCCAAGCCGACCGTGAAGGAAAGCCCGTTCCAATCCATGCCTGCGGTGCAGTAATGTTTCAGGAACTGGTACAGGCCGGCCGCTATCTCGGGCAAAGCATGCGCCTGATGGTGGGCCTGCCCGAATACGACACCTACGTGGCGCATCATGAAAAGACCCATCCGGATCAGCCCATGATGAGCTACGAGGAGTTCTTCCGCGAGCGCCAGGAAGCGCGCTACGGCGGCGCCGGCAAACGCGGCGGCTGCTGTTAGGCTTCCTTCCCCCTAAAAGCCCCTTGCTCCCCAAGGGGCTTTTTTATGGTTCTTCACGGATATACGGGAACCAGGCATTGCTCTCGGGGCTTACCTGCCGACGGTGCACGGCAGCCCCGAACCGGCCGGGCCGACAGCCCGCCGCGCAGCGCGCCGGCGGCAAAGGAAGGAGACAAGAGCAAGCACGCCTCCGGGACGGGCTAGCCGCCGCAAGCGCCTCGCGGCGAAACACCATCTCGGAAATCCGCGATGGCCCTTTGTTCGTTTTAACAGGCGCGCAGACAAACCCTTAGCAGCGGAGGCACTGCAGCACGGTTGCGATGCGCCGCTGCAGCGGGCCTTCCAGCAGCACATGGGAAATCTCGCGCCGCGCCAGTTCGGCGAGGTACCAGCTGTGCTGGCGCTGGCGGAATTCCGCCTCGCGCCGCGTGCCGTCCTGCACGAAGTCAAAATCCGGTGCGCACAGGAACACGTGGTCGTAGCGGCGTTGCGCCATCCTCTCCAGCGCAGGTTCGGCCCGGCCAAACATCTCGCCTGAATAGAACAAGGTGGTGAGCGCGGACGTGTCGCAGAACAGATAGCGGCGCGCCTGCAGGCGCTGGCTGTCTTCCCGCCGCTGCTGCGTTTCCGCGATGCGCGCCATGTCTGCGTAGGCAAGCCGCCCGCCCTGCTCCATCCACAGCTCGCGCCCATACTCGGCGGCCCAGACGGTCTCCATGCGCGCCGCCATGGCTGCGGCCATGGTGGTCTTGCCGCTCGATTCCCCGCCGAGGAAGCACACAGTCTGCACGAAGCTGCTATAGACCTCGGGCGACAGGAAGGCGCGGTGCGCGTGAGGGTCGCTGCGCACCAGCGTGCCGGACGCCGGCACCGCCTTGCGCGCCTGGTCGACGCACACGTGCTGCACTGCCGCCAGTGCGCAGCCCTGCGCCACGGCAAACGCGCGAACGCCCGCGTCCCTCTTCGCTTCCGCGCACGCGCGCCGCGCGAAATACCGCGTCAGCTCGGCTGCGAAGCCGTCGCCGTAGTCTTCACTGGTAAATACCGCATCGACAGTGGTGCCCAGCACGTCCACGCAGAGCCGGCCGACGAATTCGCGCTGCGCCAGCGCGTCCGCGTCGTTGTGCGGCAGCGCGTGCCGCTCGCCGTCCAGCACCAGCACCCGCGCCTGAGGAAAACGCGCGCGCAGCCACTGTTCGCGCTTCCATGGCTCACAGCCTTGCAGTTCGGGCAGCGAGTAACTGATGATGATGGTCTCGCCGCACGCCTCCATCGCGCGCCGTATCAGCAGCTCGTGCCCGAGATGCAAAGGGCTGAACTTGCCGACCACCAGACCGGTCCTGAAAGCTTTCATGCGTGCGCGCCTTCCAGGTCGGATGAGTACTGGAGTGTCTTGTCGTCCGCTGCCAGTACTTCCAGCGTGACCTGGCCTGCGCCGAACAGCGTCTCCAGCGCGGAGCGCGCCTCGTCGCCCAGCGGGGTGACGGCCTGCTTCATGCGCAGCACCACCTTAGCGTCCGCGTGCTGGTGCACGCTGAAGTGCGGGATGGGCAGGTTCTGCAAGGCGTGCGTGACGTCGATGTTGTTGATCCACTTGCCGGAAGCAAAATAGCGCACCGGGGAGCGCCCGGACAGGCCCACGAGCACCGGCGCGCCAGAGGCGGCGTCGAACGACAGCGACGCAAAATCGCCGGTCCGGTAGCGCAGCAGCGGCAGGCAGAAGTTGAAGCCGCCCGTGACGGTGATTTCGCCGCGTTCGCCGTAGGGCACCGGCTGGCCGCCGCGGTCCAGGATCTCCACGTAGAGCTGCGGTTGCAACAGCACGTGGCCGCCCGCGCGCGCGTCATGCACCGCCACCGGGCCCACTTCGTTCAGCGAGTAGATGTCCAGCACGGGACAGCCGAAGCGCTGCTCCAGCCGGGCGCGCAAGGCCGGCAGCAGCAGCATCGACACCGACAGCAGGGCGCGCGGTTTCATGGTCAGCGGGATGTTGAGCAGTTCTGTGAACGAGATCGGATCACCCGCGATCACCTCAGGCGCCAGTGCGTCCAGATAGACCGCCCGATCTTCCGGCGTGCGCCACTCGTCCGGATACAGGTTGATCTTGGCCAGACCGGATTCGCCCATTGTCGGCGTTACCGACACGTAGGTGAAGCAACGCTTCTGATGCCCCAGCAGCACCACGCCCACCTGCCCGCTGCCATGCGTCAGCTCGACGCCGAAACGCCGCAGCGCGCGCTTGTGGAAGGCCAGGTAGCGCGCCGCCACCACGGGGTGCGATGCAATCACCAGCGGATGGCCGGTGGTGCCGGTGGTACGGAAGTTGATCATGCGCTTCACGTCGGCCGTATCGGGAACGAAGGCAGCAATGTCGGCAGCGAAGTCGGCGCGGCAGACTGTCGGCAGCGCGTTGAAGTCCCTGGGCGGGGAACCAAGCTGGCGGTAGTGCGGCACGCTCTCGAAAGCGGCGCGCACAAAATCGTCCATCCACGTGGGCCGGCCCTGGCCGGACCAACCCACGGTGGCTTGTGCCACATCCTGCTCGAATGCACGCACCTGCTCCACCTCGTGCGCCAGCAGCTTGTTGCCGCTCTCGTTGCGAAACACCGGAGCCGACGGGTGCTCGCGCAGGAAATTGAGCATGGCGCGGCCAGCAGCGGTGAGCGTGGGGAAGCGTTCGGCGTCTTCGTCCATGCGTTCGTCGTTCAATGCTGTCACGCGTGCCTCACTCGCGCGACCATTTGTCGGCGGATTCTTCGGCCGCCTTGCGCGCCAGCGCGGCGCGGATTTCGGCCGCACGCTCCTCGGCCGCACGGCTCGCTTCGAGCAGGCGGCGGCGCTCCACGCCGCTGATGCCGGACAAGCGGTCTGTCGCCTGCGCCACCGTCTCGCCGGCGGGCCGGTAGTCCAGCCGCGCCAATACCACGCGCGCCAGTTCTTCGCGCCGGTCCGGATCGGTCACGAATTTATGGGCCGGCGTGGCCTCCGCCAATTCCTGCATGGCGGTTTGCAGCAGCGCCAACACCTTGGCCTGAGGCATGCCGGCGGCCACGAACCAATCGTCGGCCAGCAGCCAGGCAGCGATCATCGCCAGCGCCAGCCGGTTGCGGTCGCGCCGCGCGTCGGTGCTGGTGAAGCGGTCCAGCGCGGCAAAGGGCGCGCGCTGGCCGTGCAGCGCCAGCACGTCATTCACCAGCGCGGCGACATGCACGGTGCCCACCGTGCCGATGCGCGGCTCGGCCAGGAACTCCGCGGGCGTTTCGGCCAGCCGGTGCGTCAAGGTTTCAATAGGTGGGCCGGCGTGTTCCATCATGCTTTCGTTCTGCGTGGCGCGTTCTTTGTTGCGCTCTTTGGCCCGTAGTGGCGGCGGCTGAAGGCGCGGGCGAATTCTACCAAGTCTTCGAATTGCTCGATGGCGTGAATTTCCCAGCCTTGCGCATCCCTGGCGCGCCGCAGGGCGTCGTATGCTTTGCGGTTCCAGCGCGAGACATCCTCGCCGTCCCAGTCGCGGGCGATGTTGAGCGCCATGGTGCCGCCGGCGTCGCCCGCCGCCAGCGCTCGCGCGGAAACATCCCAGCCGCTGTTGCCCTGCTCATCCCGGTCGAACATGGTGGTGATGCCGTCGTCCGAGATCATCAGGATATGCGTGCGGCGCTGGCGCGGCCTCTTGAATGTCTCCCGCAACTGATGAATCGGAAAACAGGTGGCGCCGCCGTAGAAGCCGGTGAGGATACCGAGCACCGCGCGGTCGTCGCGCACGAATCCATCGGTGGCCATGGCTTCGCCCTTGCCGCTCCACAGCGTCGCCTGCACGCTGGAACCTGCGCGCAGCGCGGACAGCGCGATGATGGCGCCTGCCAGCGTGAGGTAGGAAGTCCGGACGCGGGGATCCGGCATGGAGCCGGAGCTGTCCACATAGAGGTCCAGATCGATCAGGGCCGGTTTTTCCGGCCGCGCGGCCTCGACACCGTAGCTGCGCTGCACCGTGGTGAGGCCGGGGATAACGCGCGGGCTCTGAATCACGCTTTGCAGCCAGTCCACGTTGTCCAGCGGGTCGCCGGTCTGCCACGGCTCCAGCCCCTCCATCTGCAGCTCGGCCGACGCGGGCGCGGGGACTTTGGGGAAGGAAATCAGGTGCGGCAAGGCGCGTTCGCGGTAGTAGCGCACGGCGATGTCTTCCTCGCTCAGCTTCAGGCCTGCGGCTTTGAGGATT
Organism: Massilia sp. Root351; assembly: GCF_001425045.1. Taxonomy (GTDB): domain Bacteria; phylum Pseudomonadota; class Gammaproteobacteria; order Burkholderiales; family Burkholderiaceae_D; genus Rugamonas. Next base: position 539,036 of record NZ_LMDJ01000012.1, read on the forward strand.
TCGCCGTATTCGTAGGGCTCGCGGGTCTGCCCGGCTTCACTGGCAGCCGGGGTGTCGGCCGGCGGCTGGTCCGGTGCATCGTCCAGGCCGGAGATGCGCGCATCATGCACGGGATGGACGGCGTCCTCCACCTCGCCCGGTTCGATTTGCTGGCCGCCGGCGGGCTCGCAGCCTTCGGCTGCGTCGCGGGTGTCGAACATGCGGCGGAATTCCTGCTCGTCCTCTATGCTCTCGACCAGGTAGGGCAACAGCAGCGTGGCGAACTTTCCGGCGCCGTCCATCCAGTCCTTGGCGTAGACGCGGATCAGGCGCGCACCCAGCCAGGCGTCGGTGTCCATGGCGCTGGTGCACTCCTCGCCGCCCAGGTCGCCCTTCTGCAACTGCCACAGGTTCTCATAAATGCGTACGTACAGCGACCAGACCTTGCTGCGCGCGGCGGGAGCGCGCCCTTGTTCCAGGCGCCGGTAGATGTGGTCGATGCGCAGGTGCGCTTGCCGTTGCAGGCGGTCGTTGATGTACAGGTCCGTGTACAGGTTGGCCACCATGGCGGCGTGCCGCTCCAGCGTGGGCAAGGCCCGGCGGATGCGGGCCAGCAGGCGGAACTGATCTGTGGCGCTGCCGGGCGCCAGCACGTGGTGGCCGATCTCGTGGGCGAGTATTTCCACGGCGTAGTCATCCAGGCCGAGCTCCTGCACGCTTTGCATGTCCACCACCACGCTCTGGTCGAGCAGGCGGATCATGGCGAAGCTGCCTCCCAGCCCTTCCCTTGCCGCTTCCACCGTACTGGCGCACAGGCGCGCGTCGCGCAGGCGGGTGAACTTGCTCCACGCTTCCAGCGCCTGCGGCCAGGCGGCGCGCCACTGGGCGAGAAGCTCTGCGGTCGGCGTGCCGGTGGCGCTCATGGCAGCGGCAGCACGCGGATGGCGTGGCTGTAGGGAGAGGTGATGGCCACAGTGTGCTCGTTGCAGACGATGCGCAGCGCGTCGGCCGGCAAGTCCACGGTGAACTCGCGGCCGTTGATGGCGATGCGTTGGCCAGACTGGCTAACCTTGGCGCGCACGGCCGGCGGCTGCGGCTGCTCGTATTCATCTTGCGTGGCCGCGTGCAGCACGGCGCCGCAGGCATCGGCCACCAGCAGTGCGTAGCGCTCGCCGCTGCGGACCCAGAAGCCGTCGGCGGCGGGTCGCACTTCGGGCGGCTCGGGGAAGGCGCCGCCAAAGCCGGTAAAGCTGCCGATGTCCGCTCCGTCCTTGGCGCGCTCGCGGGCGGCATGGTCGGGTGTCCACCACGGGTCGCGCAGCGCCGTCTCGCGCAGCGCGGGCCAGGCGCTTGCCGGCATGCCGCCAGCGCCGGCGGGCACGCCGAACGCGGCCAACGCCAGCGGTTCGGGCAGGCTGCCGGCGGCGGCGATGGCGCCTTGGCGGAAGTGCGCCATGCCGGCGCGCCAGGCGCATACCTGGCCGGCGGCGCTCAGCTGCTGCAGATCCGCGATCTGCGGCGCGAGTTCGGCCATCAGCGCCAGCCACTGGGCAGGCCGCGCATGGCCGGACTTCTCAAGGTGCAGCGCAGCGTTGCTCAGCATGCCGAGCACCTGCGCCGGCTGAGCGCACAGCAGCGCCGCGTAGCGCGGCGCCAGCTCGCACCACACCTGCACAGCGATGCCGCCGCCCTGCCCGTGCGCCACCAGCTCCAGCGCCACGTCGAAGGCCGCCATGGCGACAGCAGGCAAGCGGTCAGAGGCGCCCGCCGCCGCCGCGGCGCGGAAGGCCTGGTCGGCGGGACCTTGCACGAAGGCGCCGAAGGCTGCCGTGTCGAAGGCCGGATAGCGGCGGCGCGCCTCGGCCACACGCCGGTTGAACTCGGGGCGGCCGGATGCAAGCAGGCTGGCGAACTGCGGCGACATCATGCTGGTGCCATCCCCTATTGCGACCGCAGCCACACCAGGTAGTTGGTGTAGCGCTGGTGCAGGTACTTCAGTTTGAGCAGGTCGTCATACAGATGGCCGTACAACTTGCGCCCCCTGGTCTGCTCGGCCACCTGCCGCTCGATCTTGCTCAGGCGCGACAGCACTTCGCGCTCGCTCAGGCCGTCCAGTCCCTCCGCGAACTTCGCGGCGAAATCGCCGACCGGATCGTTGCGGTCCAGGTCCAGGCGGTCATAGTCGGCGTTGGAGGCGTCCAGCAGGCGGCGCAGCCAGCTCAATCTGTCGGTGCGGTAGGCGGCGTTTTCCGGCAGGCCGAAGAACGGCGCATCCAGGTCCGGTTGCAGCTTGTCGTGCAGGACGAAAGGCAGCACCTGCCGCACATCGTCCAGCTCCACCTCCGCATTGCCCCGGAAGTAGGCCAGTGCCTTGGCGTAGATCAGCAATGTCATCAGGTTGCGCACCGAGATGCCATTGAGGGTCTGGCAGCCCAGGTCCTTCAGGCGGTCGCGCCCATTGTCGGCGGCGGTGATCTGGCTCCAGTCGAAGCCCGACAGGCGCGCTGTGTCCTTGGTCATGTACTCGAACTGGCCGCCCGCCGTCTCCAGCAGCTCAAACTGGCTGGTGAAAAATTCCAGGCGGCGCCGCACCGGCTCCGGCACCAGCACCGCGCGGATCTCCTCGCCGATGCGGTCCACCTGTTCCGGCGTAAAGATGATCTCGGCCGGCACCAGTTCCTCCGGCTTCAGGTTCTCCTCGATGCGCACCAGCAGTTCGCCGAGGAAGCGCGGATTGAAGGACAGCGCCTGCACGATCACATCGATGCGGTCGCGCAGCGCTTCGATCACCTCGTAGGTGCCGCCGCCCTGGTCGTCGTTGGCGGTGAGGTACCACGCCGATTCCGGGCACTCGTAGATATGGTTCAGCACTTCCGCGTAATTGTCTCCCATGAGGGTGAGCAGCGCACTTTGCGTGCGCGTGGGGATGCGGTTGTATTCGTCGATGATCTTGACCCGCATGCCCAGCCACCTGCGCCACGCGATGCGGATGTCGTCCATGCTCTGCGCGTTCACCAGGTCGGCCGGCAGCGGGTTGCCCAGCAGGTCGGCGATGGTCATCTGCGGATGCCCGTGCTGCATGGCGCGCTTGACTTCTTTCACCGACGCGCCCGAGAGCACGCCCATCAGGATGGCGCTGGCGGTCTTGCCGCGTCCCGGGCCGCCCACGAACAGGCATTTGCGGCGGGTGGCGAAGGTGAGCAGCGGCAGCAGCACGAAGCTGGAGTAGCTTTGCGCCGACGGCAGGTTCAGGGTGCGCTTGCTGTCGCCCACGGAGTAGGATTGCGCGGGACCGCTGTTGTACTCGATGTCGTAATGCGGGCTGATGATGGCGTTGTTGACGATCCAGAAGTAAGCCTGGCGCAGCTTCTCGTCCAGCGGCTGGGCGACGGCGCCCTCTTGCGTGCCCAATTTGACCGGCCCGTCATACAGGTCCGCGACGTCGAACTGGCGCGGCTTGGGCGCCGCCTTGGGGTTGGTCGGCGCCTTCGAGACGCGCTGGAACAGATTGAACGGGGACATGGGCGCAGGCCGTTGAGAAATAGGCAATGCGCAAAGTATAGCCGAGGCCGCCAACGGCAGCGCGTACGGTAGTTACTCAGGGAAAAACTCCGGCGTGCGGATCTGCTCAAAGGTCCAGGCCTTCGCTGCCTGCAGGATGGCATCATCCAGATTCGCTTCATGTACTGTTTTATCGACTGCATCCTCCCACGCATCCGCCCGCCAGGCGGCGTCGTCCATCACATGCTTGAGGCTCGGCGCCCGCGCGAGCAGGCGCTCGATGCGGCTGCGCTGGTGGCGTGTGGTATTGCGCCAGCTTGAACAGCGGCGATCCGGCTGATAGCGCCATCTCAGCAGGTGGCTGATCAAAATAATGTAGCGGTGCGCCAGCTCGTGGCGCTCGCGCAAATTCAGCTCGGCGATTTCCTCGGCAATGTGCTCCACATCGAGCAGATCCCACTGCCGGTCGCGCAGCAGCGCAGCCTGCTCCTGCGCCCATGCTGCAATGTCCTGGTCGTACAGCGTTCCCATGGCGGCCCCCTTAGTGATTTGACCGTCGAGGACGCCAAACGTTCCCCCGAAAATGTAAGATGATCAGGTTTATCTAAGGGATACCAAGAATGAGACACTTCTGGATCGGTAGCTTGCTGGCGCTGGCCGCAGCACAGGCGGTGGCGGACTGTCCCGGCAAGGACGACGTGTGGGCGGACCAGTGTTTCGAACCGGCCGGCGATGGCGAGCGGCTCAAGAAGGCTTACTTGAAGAAGGTGAAGTTCGACAAATCGGGCCATGCGGTCCTGACGCGCGAGCCGATGGAGCTGGCCGCGATCGACCGCCTGGGCGTCATCAAAGTGCCGGGCATCTACTTCGCCGGCGACTTCGACTACCAGGACGCGGAAGCGGGCATCGGCCGTTTCGGCGTGCAACGCTGCGGCTACTTCAACGTCAAGACCTACCAGATCGTGATTCCCGCCACCTACGACCAGTGCCAGCCATTCCACGCCGGCCAGGCCGTGGTCTGCAACGACTGCATCCGCTACTGCACCCAGCCGGAATGCCAGGACAGCGTACTGGCCGGCGAACGCATCCTGGCGCTGGACGCGAACAACCGCGAACTGCGCCCCGCATGGCGCCGCAGCGTGGAAGACATTTGCAAGCAGCAGGGCGTGCTGGAAGAACGCCGGATCAACCGCAGCAGCCTCTACGTGCGCTGCAAGCCAGACCCCGCCGACCCGTTCCGCAAACTGCAATAGCGCGGCTCACTCACCGTCGGGGAAGAAGTCCTGCGACCGGACTTGTCCGGATGTCCCAGGCCAGGCATCGGGTGCTTGCCTTCACGCAGCAGAGCCGCCTGCTCCCCGGCCCAGCGCAACACACCCTCGTCGTATAGCGTGCCCATGGCGTCCCTCCTGATACTGAAACAGGCGAACGCGGCACAAGTTCCAGCCGGGCGAAAAAAAAAAAACCGCCAGGCTTGCGCACTGGCGGTTCCGGATGAAGCTAGAGCTCGATTACTGCGCTGCGGCTGGCGCTGCGCCTTCTTCGGCGGCGGCTTTCATTGACAGCTTCAGGCGGCCGCGGTCGTCGGTTTCCAGAACCTTGACGCGCACTTGCTGGCCTTCTTTCAGGTAGTCGGCAACGGCGTTGACGCGCTCGTTGGCGATCTGCGAGATGTGCAGCAGGCCGTCCTTGCCCGGCATAACCTGGACGATGGCACCGAAGTCCAGCAGCTTGAGCACGGTGCCGTCGTAGGTCTTGCCCACTTCGACCGATGCGGTCAGCTCTTCGATGCGGCGCTTGGCTTCCTGGCCGGCGGCAGCGTCGACGGAAGCGATGGTGACCACGCCTTCATCGCTGATGTCGATCTGGGTGCCGGTTTCTTCAGTCAGCGCGCGGATCACGGCGCCGCCCTTGCCGATCACGTCACGGATCTTCTCCGGGTTGATCTTGATGGTGATCAGGCGCGGTGCGAAGTCAGACAGCTCGGTCTTCACGTGCGGCATGGCTTTTTGCATTTCGCCCAGGATGTGCTCACGGCCTTCCTTGGCTTGCGCCAGCGCCACTTGCATGATTTCCTTGGTGATGCCCTGGATCTTGATGTCCATCTGCAGCGCGGTAATACCATTGGCGGTACCGGCTACCTTGAAGTCCATGTCGCCCAGGTGGTCTTCGTCGCCCAGGATGTCGGACAGCACGGCGAAACGGCCGCCTTCCTTGATCAGGCCCATGGCGATACCGGCCACGTGCGCTTTCATCGGCACGCCGGCGTCCATCAGTGCCAGGCAGCCGCCGCACACGGAAGCCATCGACGAGGAACCGTTCGATTCGGTGATTTCCGATACCAGGCGCACCGAGTAGCTGAACTCGTCGGCTGCCGGCAGCGCGGCGATCAGCGCGCGCTTGGCCAGGCGGCCGTGGCCCACTTCGCGGCGCTTCGGCGTACCGACGCGGCCGGTTTCGCCGGTGGCGAACGGAGGCATGTTGTAGTGCAGCATGAAGTCGTCGGTGTACTCGCCCATCAGCGCGTCGATCTTCTGCGAATCACGGGCGGTGCCCAGCGTCGCGACCACCAGTGCCTGGGTTTCGCCGCGGGTGAACAGGGCCGAACCGTGGGTGCGCGGCAGTACCGAGGTGCGGATCGCGATCGGACGCACGGTGCGGGTGTCGCGGCCGTCGATGCGTGGCTCGCCTTCCAGGATCTGCGAACGCACAACCTTGGCTTCCATGTCGAACAGGATGTTGCCAACTTCCACGCCGTCCGGCGCGTCGGCGCCGTTGGCCGCTGCGTCGGCGGCCAGGTCGGCCACCACTTCGGCGGACATGGCGCGCAGCTTGTCGGTGCGGGCTTGCTTGTCTTTGGTCTGATAGGCTTCGCGAATCTTCGATTCGGCGAACTGCGCCACTTTGGCGATCAGCGCTTCGTTCTTCGGCGCCGGCGACCACTGCACTTCAGGCTTGCCGCCGTCGCGCACCAGGTCGTGGATCGCGTCGATGACTGCTTTCATTTCGGTGTGGCCAAAGACCACGGCGCCCAGCATGATTTCTTCGGACAGCTGCTGCGCTTCCGATTCCACCATCAGCACGGCGGTTTCGGTACCGGCCACAACCAGGTCCATCTGCGAGGTCTTCAGCTGGGTGGTGGTCGGGTTCAGGATGTACTGGCCATTGGCGTAACCCACGCGGGCGGCGCCGATCGGGCCGTTGAACGGTACGCCGGCTACGCACAGGGCAGCGGAGGCGCCGATCATCGAAGCGATGTCAGGATCGATTTCAGGATTGACCGACAGCACGTGAATGATCACTTGCACTTCGTTCATGTAGCCTTCCGGGAACAGAGGGCGGATAGGACGGTCGATCAGGCGGGAAGTCAGGGTTTCTTTTTCGGAAGGACGGCCTTCGCGCTTGAAGAAGCCGCCCGGGATTTTACCGGCTGCGTAAGTCTTTTCAAGGTAGTCAACGGTCAGCGGGAAGAAGTCCTGGCCAGGCTTGGCTTCCTTGCGCGCCACGACGGTTGCCAGCACGACGGTGTCTTCGATCGACACCATCACCGCGCCGGATGCCTGGCGAGCGATCTCGCCGGTTTCCAGGGTTACGGTGTGTTGGCCGTACTGGAAGGTTTTCGTAACTTTGTTAAACATGGGTAATCCCTTTCTATTTGCCGACAGATTTTCAGGAGCTGTCGTTCACCTCACCACAGACGACGGCCGGGGCCGCCGCCTTTACTGCTTATTTTCTGCTTGTTTTCTGCTTGTTTGCCACTTACTGCGTTGCTACAGGTATTGCCGGATTGCCCTATTTTCCCGGCTCAGAATGACAAAATGCCCGCGGCAGAGAACTGACGCAGGCATTTCGGCTCAAGCCGGGACGTACAAAAATTACTTACGCAGGCCCAGTTTAGCGATCAGGTCGCGGTAACGGGTTGCATCTTTGTTCTTCAGGTAGGACAGCAGCGATTTACGACGGTTAACCATCATGATCAGGCCACGACGGCTGTGGTGATCCTTGCTGTGGGCTTTGAAGTGACCGTTCAGTTCGTTGATGCGTGCGGTCAGCAGCGCAACTTGAACTTCTGGGGAGCCGGTGTCGTTCTGGCCACGTGCGTTGTCCGCGATGATCGCGGCTTTGTTGATGTTTTCTACGGTCATGATATTACCTTTCACATGCGGTATGCGGAGTCTGAACCCTGCGCACCGTGATTACGATTTAAGAAGCTGATCCAAAGACCAGACCCGCGAGTATAACGGATTTGGACGGCGGTGGCTAGAAAGTATTGGGCGTGTCCAGCCTGCGGCCCCAGTCTTCCACTCCGCCGCGCTCCAGGCGCAGGCGGAAATTGGCGCGCCAGTTCTCGGCCAGCGGCGCCAGCGCGGCAGCGGCCTGCCATTCGGCACGCCAGGCCGCAGCGCCGGGCCGGCCAGCCGCGGCGCCCTCGCCGGCCGGACGCGGCAGCAGGAACAAAGCCGCGATCAGCCGCGCCAGCGGCCAGTCCGGCAGTGGTCGCTCTTGCAATTCCAGCAAGTCTGCCGGGGCGATCCAGCCTGGGCGCAGCACGCGGTAGTACCAGCCGGTCAACCCCGAATCCTGCACCGCGCGCGCGGCATCCGGCTGGCCGAAGCGCAAGTTCAGCTTCCAGCAAGGCTGGCGCCCCTGCGACACCTGCACCAGCGCCGTGCCGACGCGGTACACGTCGCCGACATGGACGTCCCGCTCCGTCATGCCCAGTGTGGCGATATTTTCGCCGAATGCGCCCGGCCCCTGCAGCGGCGCGGCGGCGCCGAAGCGGCCGCGCCAGTGCGGATAATGTTCCAGCGCATAGTGATGCAGCGCCTTCTCCGGGCCGCCGTGGTACTGGCGGTCGCCCTGCTCGTCGCCGCGCAGGCCGTCCGCCGCCAGCCATAATGGGCCGCCGGCAGGCAGCTTGGCAATGCCGGTGGACACGCCCTGCCCCAGCGCTACCGCCTTGCCCGTTAATAACGCTGTGATTGCATGCATGGCGCCTCCCGTCGTCGAGCCACGATTATACGGTGCAAACCCAATTTATGCAGGAGTCCTACCGATACCAGGGAGGCGACGCGCCGCGCGCCGGCGGCTTACAATCCTCATAACACAACTCGGTGAATGACATGACCATCAAACGACTAGCCGCGGCATTTCTGCTGCCGGTGCTGCTGGCCGCGTGCGCCGGCCTGGGCGGCCCGCCGCCTGCCATCGGCGAGCGCATGGATGCGGTCCAGGCCAAGCTGGGCCGGCCCACCGCCGTCTATCCGGTGGGCGGGGACACGGTACTGGAATACACCACCCAGCCCTTCGGGCAATACGCCTGGATGGCCCGCTTCGGCCCGGACGGCGGGCTGAAATCGTACGAACAGGTGCTGACGGACGAAAAATTCGCCACCTTGAAAGTCGGCCTCGCCACGCGCGACGAGGTGCTGCGCACCATCGGCCATCCGGCCGAGACGAGCTATTTGTCGCTGCGCGACCTCACGGTCTGGTCCTACCGCTACAAGCAGTCCGGCGTATGGAATTCCTTGATGCACGTGCACTTCGACCAGGCCGGCATCGTGCGCGAAATGATGGCCGGGCCCGACCCGGCCTACGAAGAAAAGCCGCGCTTCTTCCGCTAGCCCCAGTGTGTCTTGCCCCCGAGGTCAGCCCCCGGCCTTACTCGGTTTGCGGGTTCACGCGCTCGATCTTGGAATGCAGCTTGTTCAGGCCGGACAGGTAAGCCTTGGCCGAGGCCACCACGATGTCCGGGTCCGAGCCGACGCCGTTGACGATGCGCCCGGCATTTGACAGCCGCATCGTCACCTCGCCCTGCGACTGGGTGCCGGTGCTGATGGCGTTGATGGAGAACAGCACCAGCTCGGCGCCCGATTTGGCCTGGCTCTCGATCGCGTTGACCATGGCGTCCACCGGCCCGTCGCCCTGCCCTTCGCAGCTGCGCTCCTTGCCGTCCATGGAGAACACCACCTTGGCGTGCGGCGTCTCGCCGGTTTCGGAGCGCTGCGCCAGCGACACGAAACGGTAGTACTCGTTTTCCTGCGCCACTTCCTCGTCCGCCACCAGCGCCATGATGTCTTCGTCGAAGATCTCGGACTTGCGGTCTGCCAGTTCCTTGAAGCGGCCGAAGGCGGCGTTGACCTCGGCTTCCGACTCCATCTCGATGCCCAGCTCCTGCAGCCGCTGCTTGAAGGCGTTGCGGCCGGACAGCTTGCCCAGCACAATCTTGTTGGCGGTCCAGCCTACGTCCTCGGCGCGCATGATCTCATAGGTTTCGCGCGCCTTCAGGATGCCGTCCTGGTGAATGCCGGAGGCGTGCGCGAAAGCGTTGGCGCCCACCACGGCCTTGTTAGGCTGCACCGCGAAGCCGGTGATCTGCGACACCATCTTGGAGGCGGCAACGATCTGCGTGGTGTCGATGCCCACCGTCAGGTTGTAATACGCCTGCCGGGTGCGCAGCGCCATCACCACCTCTTCCAGCGCGGTGTTGCCGGCCCGTTCGCCCAGGCCGTTGATGGTGCATTCGATCTGGCGCGCGCCGCCTATCATCACGCCGGCCAGCGAGTTGGCCACGGCCAGGCCCAGGTCATTGTGACAGTGCACCGACCACACGGCCTTGTCGGAATTGGGAATGCGCTCGCGCAGGCGCTTGATGGTGGCGCCGAACATTTCCGGCACCGCGTAGCCTACCGTGTCGGGGAAGTTGATGGTGGTGGCGCCCTCGGCGATCACGCCCTCCAGCACGCGGCACAGGAAGTCCTCTTCCGAGCGGCTGCCGTCTTCCGGGCTGAATTCAATGTCGTCGGTGTGGTTGCGGGCGAAGCGCACGGCCAGTTTGGCCTGCTCCAGCACCTGCTCGGGCTCCATCCGCAGCTTCATCTGCATGTGCAGCGGCGAGGTGGCGATGAAGGTGTGGATGCGCTTGCGTTCGGCGGGCGCCAGCGCCTCGGCGGCCCGGGCGATGTCGCGGTCGTTGGCGCGCGACAGTGAACAGACGGTCGATTCGCGCACGTGGGAGGCGATGGCCTTGATGGATTCGAAATCGCCCTGCGAGGCGGCGGCGAAGCCGGCTTCGATCACGTCCACCTTCAGCCGCTCAAGCTGCTTGGCGATGCGCAACTTCTCTTCACGCGTCATGGACGCGCCGGGCGATTGCTCGCCGTCGCGCAGGGTGGTGTCGAAAATGATGAGGCGGTTGCTAAGGCTCATAACGAATTCTCCTTATGGCTGGGATGGAACCGCCTGCATCACATCTGCGCTTGCTAGCGGCGTTCGCTTTCGTCGACCGGCTCTTCGTCGGTCTGGATGATGCTCACCGGCTTGCCCTTGGCCAGGCGCCAGAACGACACCAGGTAGCCGGACAGGCCGTATGCAATAAACAGCGGGAACAATACCTTGGGCGGATCGATCGACACCAGCGCGAAGAACAGCGCAATCAGGAACACCGCGATAAACGGCACCGACTTGCGGAAATTGACGTCCTTGAAGCTGTAGAACGGCACGTTGGTCACCATGGTCAGGCCCGCGAACAGAGCGATGGCGAACGAGGTCCAGGCCAGCTGCAGGCCCGGCATCTCCAGATCCACCATCAGCAGCACGAAGCCGCCGACAATGGCCGCCGCCGCAGGGCTGGGCAAGCCCTGGAAGAAGCGCTTGTCCACCACTTCGATATTGGTGTTGAAACGGGCCAGGCGCAGCGCGGCGCCGGCGCAGTAAACGAAGGCGGCGATCCAGCCCAGCTTGCCCATGCCGCGCAGCGACCATTCATAGATCACCAGCGCCGGCGCGGCGCCGAAAGACACCATGTCCGACAGGGAGTCGTACTGGGCGCCGAATTCGCTTTGCGTATTGGTCAGGCGCGCGATGCGGCCATCCAGGCCGTCGAGCACCATGGCGATGAAGATAGCCCAGGCGGCGTGCTCGAAACGCTGGTTCATGGCCATGACGATGGCGTAGAAACCGCAGAACAGCGCTCCCGTCGTGAAGGCGTTGGGCAGCAGGTAGATGCCGCGCGAACGCGGACGGTCGCCGCCGCCCTCGCCCCGGGCCTTGCGCGCGAACCGTGCAAAACGCGAGTTCTTGGGCTTGGCCGGTGCTACGCCATTCTTAGGTCTGCGACGGGGGAAATTTGCCATTGGGTTCCATTTCTAGTGCTGCGGGTGAGTACATTGTTCCACCCTATTATATAAGGGACACCGCAGCAAAAGAAATGAACTGACAACGACGCTCTGCTTACTTGAACTTGACTTTGCCGACAACACGCATCTCCAGCGTGGTCTCGCCGGGTTCGAAACTCGGCTCGGACACTTCCGCGCTGTCCATGGCTTTGCCGCGCATCATCATCATGGGCGCTTGCGCGGCCATCGCTTCGCGGGCGTAGGCCCCGGAGCCTTCGAAGTCCACCGTGTCCAGCGTGGCGTCGCTGACCTTGCGGCCCATGGCGTTGGCGATCGCGGCGATGCGCTCGTTCAGGTTCTGGTAGGTGGCGGCGATGCGCTGCTCGTCCAGCTTCCTGGTGGCGGCCGGCGACAGGCCGAAGTTCAGGTTGTTCAGGGTCAGCACCTTCTGCGCGGCGGCCACGGTTTTCGGCAGCTTGTCGAGATTGGTGGTGGTCACTTGCAGGTACTGGCCCACGCGCCAGGCGGTCGGCACACGCGGTTTGGGCGCGGCGCCCGGCGCGACCGGGCGGTCTTCCGGGTACACCGGATAGGTGTAGTAACCCTGGGTTTTCAGGCTGGCCTGCGGATCTTCCTTCTTCACGATATCCAGGCCCTGCTTCATCTTCTGGTTCACGCGCGAGGCGGCGGCGGCCTTGTCCTTGTCCTGCTCTTCGATGGCCAGCGTGGCGACGGCCTGGTCGTTATTGGCGCGCACTTCGCCCTGGGCGGGAACGATGACCAGGGTGCCGCTGGTCGGGGTTTGCTGAGCCTGCGCTTGTGCGTGGGCGCCCAGTATCAGCATGGCGGCGGCGAGGATGGTCTTCTTGGCGGTCATTGTGTTGCTCCTTGGTTAAATCGTGGAGCAACTTTACCCGAAAATAGCGATGCTCCAAGCACAACTAAGTGAGCGTTTGTAACAGTGCGGAATTTTTTCAGCGTGATAATATGAACAACACCCTGCATCACCCCTCAATGCGGTCAACCGGAGAACCATCATGGGATTACTCGATCAACTCGCAGGACAAGTGCTCGGCTCGCTGGGCGCACAGAAACAGGACCCGGTGCCGCAAGGCGACTTGATCGGCAGCGTGATAGGCCTGATCGACCAGGCCGGCGGCCTGCAGGGGCTGCTGCAGAAACTCCAGGCCAGCGGCCTGGGCGACCAGGTCGCGTCCTGGGTAGGTACCGGCGAGAACCAGGCCGTGTCGGGCAACCAGATCATGGACGCGCTGGGCGCTGGCCAGCTGGCGCAGATTGCCCAGCAGGCCGGCCTGGAGCCGGAACACGCCAGCACCGGCCTGGCCCAGCTGCTGCCGCAAATCATCGACCAGCTGACGCCGCACGGCGCCGTGCCGCAGGACGATATGGTGGCGCAAGGCATCAGCCTGCTCAAGGGCAAGCTGTTCGGCTAGACCGCGAACCTCAGGCCAGCGCGCGCAGCAAGCGCCCCTGGCTGTGCGGCGCCACCTTGCCGCCGCACCATGCCTGGAAACTGGCCGCCTCCAATGGCCGCGCAAACAGATAGCCCTGCGCCTCGTCGCAGCCTGCCAGCCTCAGGAAGGTGTGCACTTCGCCGCATTCCACGCCTTCCGCCACCACCCGGTGGCCGAGGTCGCGCGTCAGCGAAATCATGGTGGTCACCAGCGACTGCTTGCGCTGGTCGTCCTCCAGGCCGATGATGAAGGACTGGTCGATCTTGACCACGTCGGCCGGCATGTTCTGCAAGTACGACAGGCTGCTGTAGCCGGTGCCGAAATCGTCGATGGCCAGCCGCACGCCGATGGCGGCAATGGCCTCCAGCGTGGCGTGGGCGCGTCCCGGATGCGACATGATGGCGCTTTCCGTGATTTCCAGCTCCAGGCAGGAGGCCGGCAAGTCATACATGTGCAAACCGTGCTCGACCTGGGCCACAAAATCCGGCTCCAGCAAATTGGCCGCCGACACATTGATCGACAGCAGCAAGTCCAGCCCGGCGTGGCGCCACAGGCGCTGCTGCCGCAGCGCCGCGTTCAGCACCCAGGCGGTGGTGGCCTGCGCCAGCCCCGAACGCTCGACCACCGGGATGAATTCGCCGGGCGACAGGTTGCCCAGCTCCGGGTGTTTCCAGCGCAGCAGCGCTTCGGCACCCACGCAATTCCCGGTTTCCAGGTCCACGCGCGGCTGAAACACCAGGCGCAACTGGCCGCCGCTTTCCAGCGCGCCGCCGAATTCATTGAGCAGCAGGAAGCGGCGCTGGCAGGCCGCGTCTTCGCTGCGCGAGTAGACCGCGATGCTGCCAGGCTGGCCGATCGCGTCATGCGCCGCGCTCTGGGCCGTGCGCAGCACGTCCAGGCAATTCGCCCCGCCCAGCACGAACGGCGCCACGCCCACCGACGGCGTGGCGATATGGCGCGAGCTGGCGAGACCGGCCGCGCGGCGCAGTTTCTCCTTCAGCACCGGCACATAGTCCTCCACCGTCATGCAGGGCGGCGCGAACAGCGCAAACTGCGCGTCGCCGACGTGGTACACCCTGCGGCTCAGCCCCAGCTGGCTGCGCATCCACTGCGCCGCCTCGTTCACCAGTTCGTCCAAGTAAGAGGAGCTCTTGACGCGTGCTGCGCTGTCCAACTGCTCCGGCGTGGCCAGGTTGATCACCGCCACCAGCCGCAGTTCATCGGGCGGGCTGTCGCGCTGCATGTCCTGGAAGTCTTCGATGAACTGGTTACGGTTGGGCAAGCCGCTGCGCGCGTCGACACGGCCCACCGCATGCCGCAGCTCGATCTGCGCCATCACCATGGCGGCCAGGTCGGACAGGTAGGCGATTTCCTCCTGCGTGGTGTGGCGCGGCGCCAGGCCCAGCACGCACATGGCGCCCAGGCAGTGGCCGTCCGCCGTGATCAGCGGCGCGCCGGCGTAGTAACGCACGCCGCTGGCGGCCAGCGGGCTGTCGCGGAATGCATCGTTTTCCAGCAAATCGGGAATCACCAGCACGCCGGAAGTATCGGCCACTGTGCCACAGGGCGCCTGCAAGCGCGGGATCGAGGTGTGCTCGACGCCCACGCGCGACTTGAACCACTGGCGGTCGACGTCGGTGAGCGACACGGCGGCAATGGGCAGGTCGAACACGCGCGCGGCCATGCGCGTGATGCGGTCGAAGGCTTCACAGGGAGGGGTATCGAGCAGGCGCAGCTTGTACAGCGCGTCAAGGCGGTTCGCTTCGGTCTGGCAGCAGAAAATGGTCATGGCTGGTCCGGTCAGGTGTCGATATGGCGCACGCAGACGCGGCAGCGGCGGCGGGCGGGTAATCAATGCGGGACGGGGCACTGGCACGTGCCGGAGGCGGCACGAGAATTCAATTGCTTGAGCGGGAGTGGGGCTCGGGGGAAACTAACTATTGCTGTGTAGAAGGATAGCATGCTGATACGGAAAGTGCACGCGCGGCGTGTACGTAGCCCGTCCAAACACAGCAGGTGTGCGCACGAGACAGCAAATGTCACATTCCTGCTTAATGGAGAATGTGGACGAGTATGCAATTGCCCGCGCCATGCCCAGCCTGCCAAACTGCTCCCCTCCCCCAGGAATACGCACGCCCTATCACGAGCCTGGGCCGGCGCCGGCCAACGGCTTCTTCAGCATGACGGCCAGCACCGCAGCGGCGATGACGTTAGCCGCAGAACATGCGATTATCGTCAGCAAGTCGTCGTGCAAAACGTCGTGCAGGAAGCCGGCGCTGCTGGGTCCGGCCAGCGTGCCGATCGCCACGCTTGTGTACAGCACGCCAATCACGGCGCCAACGTGCTTGGCGCCAAAAAGGTCGGCCACGACCGCCGGCAGCACGGCCACCCAGCCGCCATAGAACAGGCCGAAAACCAGTGCGAACGCTGCCAGCGCCAGCCAGGTGCCGCTGGCGGCCCAGATCGCAAGCGCTGCCGCCATCCCCAGATGCATGGCGATCAGGAAGCGTTCCCGGCCAACCTTGTCGGCCATCCCGCCCAGCAAGAAGCGGCCGGCCGTGCTGCCCACGCCGATGGCTCCCAGCAGCCATGCGGCGGCAGTAGCCGGTACGCCATGCTCGACCGCATAAGGCAGCAGGTGGACGAACGGGACGAACACGCCCAGCGAGCCGACCAGGCATGCGATGTAGAGCCCGCGAAACGGCCGTGTCCGCATGGCTTCGCGCACGCTCAGGCCTTCCTGCCGGCGCGGCACTGAACCCGCTGCCGGACGCTGGCCATCCGGATGCAGCCCCCGGGATGCCGGGTCGCCTTCCATGAACCATGCAGCCGCACCGCCCAGCACCACCGCCAGCACGCCCAGGACGAGGTAGGCGTTGCGCCATTCGAGCTGAGCGATGAGCCAGGTGGCCAGCGGCGGCAGGACCAGGGTTCCGACGCCGATGCCGCTGACCGCCAGGCCGGAGGCCAGGCCGCGCCGCTGGACGAACCAGCGCTGCACGGCGCCCAGCGCCGGCACATAGGCGCAGCCCACGCCCAGTCCGACGCCCAGTCCGTAGGCCAGGTAGACTTGCATCAGCGTGCTTGCGCGGCCCGCAAGAATCAGGCCCAGGCCCACCAGCGCCATCCCGGCGGCCGTCAGCACCCTCACACCCCAGCGGTCCGCGAGCGGGCCGGAAATGGGGCCGAGGGCGAAGTACAGGAATCCGGCAAGCGAAAACACCAGCGACACCGAGCCGCGCGATG
Source organism: Massilia sp. Root351 (assembly GCF_001425045.1). GTDB lineage: Bacteria > Pseudomonadota > Gammaproteobacteria > Burkholderiales > Burkholderiaceae_D > Rugamonas. The sequence continues at coordinate 555,354 of NZ_LMDJ01000012.1, forward strand.
CGCCGAACTCGGCCTGGAAGGCGGCGAGAAACGATGCGAAACTGTAGGCGCTGCCGAAGCCGACAAAGGTGACGACGAAGGCGGCGGCGACCACAATCCAGCCATGAAATATTCCGGAGACGGCCGTGTCTGGCGAACGCATGATCATTGTCCTTGCGCCACGGCGGGCGCGCCCGTATCCGGCAGCGGCGGACGCCGCCGGTGCCAGCCGGTGGCCGACTGGAATGCGATACCTGCGCGCAGCAGCGTCTGTTCGCCGAAATTGGCGGCCACCAGCTGCAAGCCGATGGGCAAGCCGTCTTGCGCCATCCCCGCCGGGAAAGTCAGCGCGGGGTGGCCGCTCATATTGAACGGGCAGGTGTAACGCTGCAGAGCGGCTATCAGTTGCGGCTGCTCGCCCAGCGTTGCCACCGTCGCCAGGCTGAGCGGCGCGAATGGCTGGACCGGCGTCAGCACCAGGTCCACATCTGAAAACAGCGCCTCGACGCGGCCACGGAAAGCAGCACGCCGCAACAGGATTTTCTGGTAGTCCAGCCCCGGGACGGCGCGTCCCGCGTCGATCACCTGCGACAGTATCGGCCCGTACAACTGCTTGTGCGCCGCATAGCCGGCCTCGTGCGCTACCGCCGCCTCGACGGCGCAATTGCTCACCCAGTCGTGCACGATCCGGGTGGCGTCCGGAAACACGACCTCCACCAGCGTGGCGCCCAGCGCGCTGAAGGTTTGCGCGGCGGCGGCCAGCGCCCCGCGCGTCTGCGGTTCGACGCCTTCGCTGTTCCAGTGCGGGTCGATGCCGATGCGCAAGCCTTGCGCGCCAAGCAGTGCGGCGTCCGCAGGAGCGGGCAGCGGCGCCGGAGCGGCCGTGGGGTCGGCGTCGTCGCGGCCCGCGATGGCGGCCAGGATGGCGCCCGTATCGGCTGCGGTGCGCGCAATCGCGCCGACATGGTCGAGCGAGGCGGCCAGTTCGAATACGCCATGGCGGCTGACGCGGCCCCAGCTCGGCTTCAGCCCGGTGACCCCGTTGGCCGCCGAGGGCCAGCGTATCGATCCGCCGGTATCGGACGCGATGGCGCCGTAGCAAAGACCGGCGGCGACAGCGACTGCGGAGCCGCTGGAAGAAATGCCGGCCCAGTAGTCTTTGTTCCACGGGTTGACCACCGGCGTGACGGACGGATGATAGTCGGAATAGGCGCCCTCGGTGAGCTGCGTCTTGCCGAGCAACACGGCACCGGCTTCCTTGAGCCGGCGCACAACGGTTGAGTCCGTGGGTGGAAGAAAGTGCCGGTGGACAGCGGTCCCCGCAGCGGTCGGCACACCCTCGATCCAGCACAGGTCCTTGACGGCCAGCGGCACGCCATGCAGCGGACCGCGGCGCAGGCCGGCGGCGATCTCCCTGTCGGCGGCGTCCGCCTGCGCCAGCGCCGTGTCCGCCAGTACCTGGGCATAAGCATGCAACTGCCCATCAAGCTTGGCTATGCGGCCAAGCTGTGCTTCGGTCACCGTTCGCGCGCTCAGCTCGCCGGCGGCGATGCGCTCGCCTACAGCGATCAGGTCCCACATTTGATTGTCAGCCGTGTCGTCCACCATGTCGTCCTCTTCGCATCGGTTGGGGTTTTTTCATGCGGCAGATATACTTAAGCATACCGGCTTGGCATCGTTCGGATAGTGATGGATGCTATCGCAGGTGGATAAGGCCTACAAACGAGAATATTTACGCGGCATACTTTAGTTTTTCTAATCCATGACACAACGCCTTCCGCCTTTGAACGCACTCAAGGCTTTCGACGCAGCCGCCCGCCACCTGTCCGTGAAATTGGCGGCGGAAGAGTTGTGCGTCACGCCCGGCGCCGTCAGCCAGATGCTCAAGGGCCTGGAGCGCCATCTCGGCGTGAAGCTGTTTGAGCGGGTGACGCGCGGCATCTACCTGACGGACAGCGGCCGCGACTACCTGCCGCCGATCCGCAATGCGCTGCGCCAGATTGCGGAGGCGTCGCGCCGGGTCGCGGCCCCGGCCGCCGGAAGCGGCCTGCTGACCGTCAGCGTCACGCCATTCTTCGCTTCCGCGTGGCTGGTGCCCAGGATGAAGTCATTCCAGGATGCGCATCCCGACATCGACCTGCAGGTCATCGCCAGCAGCACACTGGCGGACTTCTCCCGCGAAGCAATCGACGTCAGCGTGCGGCATGGCCTGGGACGCTATGCCGGGCTGCGCAGCGACCGGGTGGTGGCCGTTGAAATGGTTGCCGTCGCAGCGCCGTCGCTGCTTGCGGGCCGGGGCCTGCCTGCCGCCGCTGCGGACCTGGTGGACTGGCCGAAGGTGCATGACGCCGAGCGCAAGGCGTGGGCAGCCTGGTATGCAGCCAATGCAGTGCACGACAGCAAGCCGCCGCGCGGGCCGTCGTTCAATGACACGGGGCTGTTGCTGGACGCGATACAAGCCGGCCAGGGCGCCGGCCTGCTGCCGGCCGCCATGATCACCAGCCAGCTTGCCGACGGCACGCTGCTCCAGTTGCTCGAGGCCCGCCAGGTCGAGGAGTTCGCGTATTACCTGGTCTGCCCCGAGGCCACGCAGAGCCAGCCCAAGATCGCAGCGTTCCGCGCATGGATGCTGCAGTCGGCCGGCGATGACCGCCCTGCAGAAATGAAAACACCCTATAAGTTCGGGAACTTATAGGGTGCATGAACCAAGGCGCCGGATGCCCGGCGCTTTGCTTGTTAGTTTTTCGACTGGTCGACCAGCTTGTTTTTCGCGATCCAAGGCATCATGGCGCGCAACTTGGCGCCCACTTCTTCGATCGGGTGCTCGGCGGTCAGGCGGCGGCGGGAAATCAGGGTCGGGGCGCCGGCCTTGTTTTCCAGGATGAAGCTCTTCGCGTATTCGCCGGTCTGGATGTCCTTCAGGCACTGGCGCATCGCTTCTTTCGTTGCCGAGGTCACCACTTTCGGGCCGGTCACGTACTCGCCGTATTCGGCGTTGTTCGAGATCGAGTAGTTCATGTTGGCGATGCCGCCTTCGTAGATCAGGTCGACGATCAGCTTCAGTTCGTGCAGGCACTCGAAGTAGGCCATTTCCGGAGCGTAGCCCGCTTCGGTCAGGGTTTCGAAGCCGGCCTTGATCAGCTCAACGGCGCCGCCGCACAGGACAGCCTGTTCGCCGAACAGGTCGGTCTCGGTTTCTTCGCGGAAGTTGGTTTCGATGATGCCGGCCTTGCCGCCGCCGTTGGCCGAAGCGTACGACAGGGCGATGTCGCGGGCGTTGCCGGACTTGTCCTGGTACACGGCGATCAGGTGCGGCACGCCGCCACCCTGGCGGTAGGTGCCGCGCACGGTGTGGCCTGGAGCTTTAGGGGCAACCATGATCACGTCCAGGTCGGCGCGTGGCACGACTTGGCCGTAGTGCACGTTGAAGCCGTGCGCGAAGGCCAGCACTGCGCCCTGCTTGGCGTTTGGCGCCACGTTTTCGTTGTAGACCTGGGCGATGTTTTCGTCCGGCAGCAGGATCATGATGACGTCGGCCGCTTTGACGGCGTCGTTCACTTCAGCCACTTTGATGCCGGCTGCTTCTACTTTCTGCCACGAGGCGCCGCCTTTGCGCAGGCCGACGGTGACGTTCACGCCGGAGTCGGTCAGGTTCTGCGCGTGCGCATGGCCCTGCGAGCCGTAGCCGATGATGGCTACGTTTTTACCCTTGATCAGGGAGATGTCGGCGTCTTTATCGTAGAAAACTTTCATGGTCATTCCTTGGTGAGATATTCGGTGAAATACTTGATTGATTTTTATTGAGACTTAAACCTTGAGGATGCGCTCGCCGCGTCCGATGCCCGAGCCGCCGGTACGGACGGTCTCCAGGATCGAGGTGCGGTCGATCGAATCGATGAAGGCGTCCAGCTTGCTCTTGGCGCCCGTCAGCTCGATGGTGTAAGTCTTTTCGGTGACGTCGATGATGCGGCCGCGGAAGATGTCGGCGGTGCGCTTCATTTCCTCGCGCTCCTTGCCCACCGCCCGCACCTTGATCAGCATCAGCTCGCGCTCGATGTGCTGGCCTTCGGTCAGGTCGACCACCTTGACCACTTCAATCAGGCGATTGAGGTGCTTGGTGATCTGCTCGATGATGTCGTCCGAGCCGGTGGTGACGATGGTCATGCGCGACAGGGTCGCGTCTTCGGTCGGCGCCACGGTCAGCGTTTCGATGTTGTAGCCGCGGGCCGAGAACAGGCCCACCACGCGGGACAGCGCACCGGCTTCGTTTTCCAGCAATACAGAAATAATATGTCGCATTACAGATCCTCCGAACCCAAGAGCATTTCGGAGAGGCCTTTGCCTGCCTTCACCATCGGCCACACATTCTCGCTCTGGTCGGTAATGAAATTCATGAAGACCAGCTTGTCCTTCATACGGAAGGCGTCCTTGAGCGCGTTCTCGACGTCGCCCGGCTTTTCAATGCGCATGCCGACGTGGCCATAGGCCTCGGCCAGCTTCTCGAAGTCCGGCAGCGAATCCATGTAGGACTCGGAGTAGCGCGAACCGTAGTCGATCTGCTGCCACTGGCGCACCATGCCCAGGAAGCGGTTGTTCAACAGGATGATCTTCGGCGTCAGGTGATACTGCTTGCAGGTCGCCAGTTCCTGGATGTTCATCTGGATCGAGCCTTCGCCGGTGATGCAGGCGACGGTGGCGTCCGGATTGGCCATCTGCACGCCCATGGCGTACGGCAGGCCCACACCCATGGTGCCCAGGCCGCCGGAATTGATCCAGCGGCGCGGCTTGTCGAACTTGTAGTACTGCGCAGCCCACATCTGGTGCTGGCCGACGTCGGAGGTGACGTAAGCGTCGCCGCCGGTGACCTGCCACAGTTTTTCAACCACGTCCTGCGGCTTGATGACCAGGTCCGAACCGCTGTACTTCAGGCAGTCCTTGCCGCGCCATTCATTGATCTGTTTCCACCAGTTCGAGACGGCCGGATTCGGCTTCTGCTCGGAAGCGTCCAGCTGGGCCAGGAACTCGACCAGCACGTCCTTGACGTTGCCGACGATAGGAATATCGACCTTGACGCGCTTGGAGATCGACGATGGATCGATGTCCACGTGGATGATCTTGCGCGGGTTGGTGGCGAAGTGTTTCGGGTTGCCGATCACGCGGTCGTCAAAGCGGGCGCCGATGGCGATCAGCACGTCGCAGTTCTGCATCGCCATGTTCGCTTCGTAGGTGCCGTGCATGCCGGGCATGCCGACGAATTTCTCGTCGGAGGCGCGGTAGGCGCCCAGGCCCATCAGCGTATTGGTGACCGGGAAGCCCAGCTTGTCGACCAGCTTGTTCAGCTCGGGCGAGGCGTTGGCCAGGATCACGCCGCCGCCGGTATAGATCATCGGGCGTTCGGCTTGCAGCAGCAGTTGCACCGCCTTGCGGATCTGGCCGGAATGGCCCTTGTCCACTGGCTTGTACGAGCGCATTTCGATCTCCTTGGGATAGGAGTACGGCGCCTTGTGCATGCTGATGTCTTTAGGGATATCGACCAGCACGGGACCGGGACGGCCGGTACGGGCGATAAAGAATGCTTTCTTGACGGTTTCCGCCAGGTCTTTCACATCCTTGACCAGGAAGTTGTGCTTGACCACGGGGCGGGTGATGCCCACGGTGTCGCATTCCTGGAAGGCGTCCTGGCCGATGGCGTGGCTGGGCACCTGGCCCGAGATCACGACCATGGGGATGGAATCCATGTAGGCGGTGGACAGGCCGGTAACGGCATTGGTCACACCTGGGCCGGAAGTCACCAGCGCAACGCCCACCTTTTGCGAGCAACGCGAATACGCGTCGGCGGCATGGATGGCGGCCTGCTCGTGGCGAACGAGGACGTGCTGGAATTTGTCCTGCTTGAAGATGGCGTCGTAGATGTAGAGCACTGCGCCGCCCGGGTAGCCAAAGACGTGTTCTACGCCTTCCTCAGCCAAACAGCGAACGAGTATCTCTGCGCCCGTGATGGGTGCATTTGCTTCGGTGTTCATGAAACATTCCTTTCAAGGTCCATAGGAGATTGATCGGATGCTCTTTCCTGGCGAAGCTATGCAATGCGTGGCAGTTCTCCTGGCGTCCCTTCTTTCTGCGGTCACGTCACTTATTCGCGTACCCATAGATACGGTGCAAAGTGGCGCTAAACGCAACTCGTTTGGCCGGAGTGTCTGCCGCGGTTGTGCATACCTCTCGCGCTTGTGGCGCGGGTTAGAGCAAACTGCTGACAAATGAAAGCGGGAGTTACCAATGGCAGCGTTGTGTGCTGCCGGGTAAAACCAATGGCTTCGTGGTGTGCAAAGCGATCTATACGTTACTGCGCCGCACCAAATTGGTCAAGCAAAATTGTGAGCAACATTCAAAATGATTGCCGTTCTGGTGCATTTTCATGTTGGAAAGCTGTAAAAACATGCGGAAAGGCCCGTTTTTTGCTAGGATGCAGCCTGTTCATCTCCCCCGCAGTACGCTCCCCGACGCATGGCAACAGACAAAGAATTATCGGACTTCCTCGAGAACGTCGAGCGGCGCGCCTTCAAACAAGCCGTCTACGCGGTACGCAAGGACGAAAGCGCCCTGGACATCGTGCAGGACGCGATGATCAAGCTGGCCGAAAAATACGGCGACAAGCCGGCCGCCGAGCTGCCGATGCTGTTCCAGCGCATCCTGCAGACCACCATCCTCGACTACTTCCGCCGCGAAAAGGTGCGCAACACCTGGGTCAGCCTGTTCTCCGGCATGGGCTCCTCCTCCGGCGCCGAGCATGACGACTTTGATATACTGGAATCGTACGAGGCCGAGCAGGGCTCCCAGGCCGCCGAGTCCAGCGCCGACAAGGTCGAGCGCATGCAAACCCTCAGCGCCATCGATGACGAAGTACAAAAGCTTCCAGCGCGTCAACGGGAAGCCTTCCTTATGCGTTACTTACATGATCTGGACGTGGCCGAAACGGCCGAAGCGATGGGATGTTCCGAAGGGAGCGTGAAAACACATTGCTCAAGAGCAACTCACACTCTCGCCGAAGCGCTCAAAGCCAAGGGAATTAAACTATGAATACCGACGACCTCAACTTTGCCTATCGGGTGCGCCACGCACTCAATGAGAAGCTGGACGACCTGCCGGCTTCGACCACCGATCGCCTGGCCGCCGCCCGCAAGGCCGCCATGGCCCGTAAAAAGGCGCACGTGCCGGTGCGCGTGACGCAAGCCGAACTGGCCACCTCCGGCGCCGGCGGCTTCTTCAGCAACCCGTTCAGCTGGCTGGGCCGCATGCGCGTTGCCGTGCCCATGCTGATCCTGGTGGCCGGCATGGTCGGCGTGTACCAGTACGAAGAGCAGCAGCGCATCGCCGAACTGGCCGAGCTGGACGCGGCCGTGCTGTCGGACGAACTGCCGCTGTCGGCCTACCTTGACCATGGCTTCAACGCCTATCTTGAGAATCGCGAGCAATAAGGATGGCGCGTATCAGCTGGACTACGCTGTACCAGTACAAGGGTGAACTCGTCAGCGTGGCGATATTGGTCTGGGCCGCCGTGGCCTCCGCGCAGAGCGGCCCTGCTCCTGCCGCGGCGCCTGTCGCAGCCCCGCCCGGCAAGCACGCCGTCGCGCCCATCGCCCTGGAAAAGCCGCTGTGGAAAGACCTCACGCCCGCGCAGCAGCGCGCGCTGGAGCCGCTGTCGGCCGAGTGGAACAAACTGGAAGGCCTACGCAAGCAGAAATGGCTGGAAATCGCCAACCGCTTCGCCTCGATGAAGCCGGACGAGCAACAGCGCGTGCACGAACGCATGCGCGACTGGCTGCGCCTGACGCCCGACCAGCGCCGCCAGGTGCGCGAGAACTTCGCCCGCACGCAGAAGATCACCCCGGGCCAGAAATCGGCCCAGTGGGAGCAGTACCAGCAGCTGCCGGAAGAGCAAAAGAAACAGCTGGCCGACAAGGCGCCCAAGAAACAGGTCGCCAATCCGCCCACGCCGACCCAGAGCAAAGCGCCGGTCGTGGCGCCGATCAAGGCCAAGCCGCCGGGCGCGGCATTGGTTCCGGGTACACCGGGCGCCGCCCCTGGCGCCACCGTGCCAGGCAGCGCCGGCAATGCCGGCAGCCCGGCAGCCGGCCTCGCGGCAGGCGGCAGCGCCGCGCAGATGCCCGGCGCATCCAACGTCGTGCCGGGCTCCATCCCGCCAGCCGCAGCGCCCGCCGCCGTCCCGGCAGCAGCCAGCGGCACCGCCCTGAACAGCCAGCCCGCATCCGCCAATGTCAAATAGCGCCCTGCTCGACCAGCCCGCACCGACCGTCAAACGCCGCCTGATCTCCATGGTGTACGAGCTGCTGCTGGCGTTCGCGGCGCTGTTCCTGCCCTTCCTGATCTTTGAAATCGCCTCCGGCGCGTCGCACACGCAGACGGCCGAGCACATGCGCCAGATGCTGGCCTTCCTGGTGCTGGGCGCCTACTTTATCCACCAATGGGTGCGCCAAGGCCAGACCCTGGCCATGCGCACCTGGCGCATCAAGGTGGTGCTGCCGGGCCACGCCCACGTGCCGCCCAAGATCGCCGCGCTGCGCTATTTGCTGAGCTGGGGCTGGGTGCTGCCCGCGCTGCTGGTGAACTATGCCTTCAGCCTGAACCGCTGGCAAGCGCTGAACGCGATCGGCGTCGGCATCCTCGCCTGGTCGCTGACGGCCTTCCTCAGCAAGGACCGCCAGTTCCTGCACGACCGCCTCGCCGGCACCCGCCTGGTGCAGCTGCCTAAACCCGAGAAGAAAGCGGTTAGCGCTCAAGCAAGCTGACAAACATCGCTGCCCCTGTGCAGCCAGTTAGTCATCAGAACGAAATACCATGCCCGTCGATGTCATTACGAATGAGTACGCTATCGGAACACTGAACGATGGCGACGGGGTGCTTCATACCCAATATATCGGGACCTGCACCGCGCTCGTTGGACGCGATGCCGTAAGCGGCACAGTTTTTCTCTGCCACCTGAACACCCCTCGCAGTATCCTTGCCCTGCCTGAACTTGTGGTCCAGCTGCGCGCGATGGGCCTGGATCTGTCCAACTTTCAGCTTTACAAACTCGGCGGCATCCATCCCATGTATATGTGGCTAGGGTCGCTGCCAATGGCCGTGCTTGGCTGGCTTTGGGCACATGAACCTGGCTTCGCCGCGATCTGCGCGCTGCTGCCTTTTCTCTTTGCCCTGACTCGCCTTAGCCTGCGATATCAGTTGTGGCGTACGGGTGCATTCACACATCGTCCGCGCTCACTAGGATATTGCAGGAAAAGGCTCGGCTTGGGCAGGACCAGGGTGACGGTAGTGGCTTCGCGAAAAGACCTGGCGCCAAGAGTCGAGTCCTACGCGGACGATCCACGAGACGATGAATTCGCCACCTGGACTTACAAGTGGACCAAAATGCGCAAGGCGGCAAACTCCGCCTGATCTTGAAAGTGCTGTGTGCGGCCGTTGCAGGCCGCCCCCGGTTCAGAAGCGTTCGAAGCCCTGCAGGTAGCGCCACTCGCCGAGCGGCAGGCTGGACATGGCGATGCGGCCGATGCGGATGCGCTTCATGGCCACCACTTTCAAGCCCACCAGCTTGCACATGTGCTGGATCTGGCCCGGCTTGGGCGACTTCAGCGCGAAGCGCAGGCGCTGCTCGTTCTGCCAGCTGACCTTGATCGGCGGCAGCGGCTTGCCGTTGTACGGCAGGCCGTGGTTCAGCAGCGCCAGGCCGTTGTCGGCGATGCTGCCCTCCACTTCCACGATGATTTCCTGCTCCAGCCCTTCGCCCAGCTTGCGCGTGATGCGGAAGTCCTGCGTCAGCACCACCAGGCCGCTGGCCACGGTCTCCAGCGGCGATTCCAGCGACAGGTTGGCCAGGTGGCGCTTGAGGAAGCGTTCGCCGCGCGCGGACTCGGCGCGGGTGGCTTCGCTCAGCAGGCTGAACACCGGCGGGCCTTCCTTGTCGATGCCGGCGCTGATGCCGGGCGGCTTGTTGAGCAGGATGGTGACCGGGGCGATCTCCAGCAGCGTGGCGTCCTTGTCCAGCTCCACGGCCTGTTCCGGCGCCACGCGCGCGCCCGGCTCCTCGACCAGCACGCCGTCCACGCGCACGAAGGCGCCTTCGATGTACAGCTCGGCCTCGCGGCGCGAGCATGGGAGCATGTCCGCCACGCGTTTGGCGAGGCGGATGGTGTTGTCTTGTTCGGTCATAAGTTGTTGAAATAGGCCGCGAAAACGGCGGCCGTGCGTTCGAGGCCGGCGCGCGGCGCATCGAGATGGGTGACGAGGCGCAGGCGCGGCGCCATGGAGACGCGGATCTGCGCGGCATGCAGGGCGGCCTGCAAGCCCGCCGTGTGCTGCGGCGGCACGTCCACGTAGAAGATATTGGTTTGCGGGGTGCTGACTTTCAGGCCGGGGATCCTGGCCAGCTCGGCGGCCAGGAAGGCGGCGTTGGCGTGGTCCTCCGCCAGGCGGCCCACGTTGTGCCGCAGCGCGTACAGGCCGGCCGCCGCGATCACGCCGGCCTGGCGCATGCCGCCGCCCAGCATCTTGCGCCAGCGCTTGCCCTGCCCGATCAGCGCGCGCGAACCGCACAGCACCGAGCCGACCGGCGCGCCCAGGCCTTTCGACAGGCACACGGACACGCTGTCGAAGCCCTGCACCGCGTCGCGCAGGCTGAGGCCCTGCTGCACGGCGGCGTTGCAGATGCGGGCGCCATCCAGGTGCGTGGCCAGGCCGCGCTGGTGCGCGTAGGCGGTGGCTTGCGCCACGTAGGCCGCCGGCAGCACGCGCCCGCCGATGGTATTCTCCAGCGCCAGCAGGCGCGAACGGGCGAAATGCACGTCGTCCGGCTTGATGTTCGCTTCGATGTCGGCGATGGCGACGCTGCCGTCGGCCTGGTTGGGCAAGGGCTGCGGCTGGATGCTGCCGAGCACTGCCGCACCGCCGCCTTCGTAGCGGTAGGTGTGCGCTTCCTGGCCGACGATGTATTCGTCGCCGCGGCCGCAGTGGGCCAGCAGCGCGATCAGGTTGGACTGGGTGCCCGATGGCGCGTACAGGGCCGCTTCGAAGCCGAACAATTCGGCGGCGGTGTCCTGCAGCAGGTTGACGGTGGGGTCGTCGCCGTAGACGTCGTCACCGGTATCGGCGGCGCGCATCGCGTCCAGCATGGCGGGACTGGGGCGGGTTACGGTGTCACTGCGAAGGTCTATCCACTGCTCACTCATGTTCCCGCCCTTTTCGTCTATTCAGCTTTGGCTAACTGCTCCGCAAAGAAGCGATTGCCCATTTCTTCCAGTCCCAGCGTCTCCAGCACCTCCTGCAAGCGCTCCGTCGGACGGCGGCGCGGCAGGTTTTTGTAGCTGGCGATGATGAGTTCATTTTTCATCGAGTGCTCCCAGCCAACCAGCTCGGTCACGTTGACGTGGTAGCCATGCGCCTCCAGTTGCAAACAGCGCAGCACGTTGGTGACCTGGCTGCCGAATTCGCGCGTGTGGATGGGGTGGCGCCAGATTTCGGTCAGCGGGCTTTTCAGCTGCTTGGCCTTGTTCTTCTTCAGCACCGTGGCCACTTCGGCCTGGCAGCACGGCACCAGCACCATGAACTTGGCCTTCTTCTTCAGCGCGAAGGCGATGGCGTCGTCGGTGGCGGTGTTACAGGCGTGCAGCGCGGTGACGATGTCGATCTGCTCGGGCAGCTCTTTCGACTCGGTCGACTCGGCCACCGACAGCGGCAGGAAGGACATGCCCTTGAAGCCGAACCTGGCGGCCAGCTCCTGCGAGCGCGCCACCAGCTCGGCGCGCGTCTCGATGCCGTAGATGTGCGAGCCGTCTTCCAGGTGCTTGAAGAACAGGTCGTAGATGATGAAGCCGAGGTAGGACTTGCCGGCGCCGTGGTCGACCAGCGACACGCCGGGACGCAGTTTCCCCTCCTGGGCCTGTACTTCCCTGAGCAGCGGCTCGATGAACTGGTACAGGTGGTAGACCTGCTTCAGCTTGCGGCGGCTGTCCTGGTTCAGCTTGCCGTCGCGCGTGAGGATGTGCAGCTCCTGCAGCAAGGCCACCGACTGCCCTTCGCGGATCTCGGGCATGTTGGCCGCCACTGTGACGGTGTCGCCCAGCGGCGCCGGCCTGGCCGGCTTCGCTGCGGTCTTCACTGCTGTTTTAAGCTGCTTCATCGATCCACGCCTGCTGGATCGCTTCCAGAACTTTTTCGCCGCCACGGGTGTGGTCGTCGTCGAAGCCATCCAGGTCCACCACCCAGTTGTGCAGGTCGGTGAAGCGGATGGTGATCGGGTCGATCTCGGGGTATTTGTCGTACAGCGCTTCGGCGATGGCCGTGATGTCACTCCATTTCATGCTGCGCTCCTCAGTGCCCGCCTTCGCTGGCATGGTTGATGGTGTACTTCGGAATCTCGACCACCAGGTCTTCGTCCGCCACCACCGCCTGGCACGACAGGCGCGACACCGCTTCCAGGCCCCAGGCCTTGTCCAGCAGGTCTTCTTCGGTTTCGCTGGCTTCGCTCAGCGAATTGAAGCCTTCGCGCACCAGCACGTGGCAAGTGGTGCAGGCGCAGCTCTTTTCGCAGGCGTGCTCGATGTGGATGTCATTTTCCAGCATGACGTCGCACAGCGTTTTGCCGGCGGGAGCTTCGACTACCGCGCCTTCAGGGCACAGCTTGGCGTGGGGCAGGAATACGATTTGAGGCATTGTGTTCTTTCAGATTTTTCAACTTAACCCGCGACCTGGTCCAGCGATTTGCCGGCCAGTGCGCTGCGCACGCTGCGGTCCATGCGGCGCGATGCGAATTCTTCGGTGCCGCGCGCCAGGGCTTCCACCGCCAGCTTGACGGCCTGGTGGTCCACCGTGCCGTCCACGGACTGCTGCAGCACCGCGCGCGTCTGCGCCATCAGCGCGTCCACCTCGATGCGCTCGGCGTCGTCCAGCAGGCCCGCGTCCTCGTCCAGCGCGGACTGCGTGGCCAGCAGGATGCGCTCGGCCTCCACCTGTTCTTCGCGCAGCGCGCGGGCCTTCATGTCCACGTCGGCGGACTTGTAGGAATCCTGCAGCATGCGCGCCACGTCGTCGTCGCCCAGGCCGTAGGACGGCTTGACCGAGATCGACGCTTCCACGCCGGAGCGCAGTTCGCGCGCCGACACGGACAGCAAGCCGTCGGCATCGACTTGATAGGTGATGCGGATGCGCGCCGCGCCGGCCGCCATCGGCGGAATGCCGCGCAGCTCGAAGCGCGCCAGCGAACGGCAGTCGCTCACCAGCTCGCGCTCGCCCTGCAGCACGTGCACTGCCAGCGCGGTCTGGCCGTCCTTGAAAGTGGTGAACTCCTGCGCTCGGGCGCAAGGAATGGTGGAATTGCGCGGGATGATCTTCTCGACCAGGCCGCCCATGGTTTCAATGCCCAGCGACAGCGGGATCACGTCCAGCAACAGCCAGTCGTCGCCCGGCGCGCGGTTGCCGGCCAGCAGATTGGCCTGGATGGCGGCGCCCAGCGCCACCACCTTGTCCGGGTCGATATTCGCGTGCGGGATGGTGTGGAAGTATTCGCTCACGGCGCGCTGCACATGCGGCATGCGCGTGGCGCCGCCCACCATCACCACGCCGTCCACGTCGTCCGCGTCCACATTGGCGTCGCGCAGCGCTTTCTTGATGGCGTTCATGGTCTTGCCGACCAGGTGCCTGGTGATCTCGGCGAAGGTCTCGGCGGTGATCTTGAGATGTACTTCCTCGCCTGAACTCAGCGCGGCATCCACCGTCACTTCGGACTTGGTGGACAGCAGTTCCTTGGCTTCGCGCGCCTTCACCATCAGCACGGCGGTGTCTTCATCGGACAGCGGCGCCAGTTTTTCCTGCTCGTGGATCCAGCAGAACAGGCGGTGGTCGAAGTCGTCGCCGCCCAGCGCGGAGTCGCCGCCGGTGGACAGTACTTCGAATACGCCCTTGCTCAGCTTCAGGATGGAGATGTCGAAAGTGCCGCCGCCCAGGTCGTACACGGCGAACAGGCCTTCCGAAGCGCTGTCCAGCCCATAGGCGATGGCGGCGGCGGTCGGCTCGCTCAGCAGGCGCAGCACGTTCAGGCCGGCCAGCTGGGCCGCGTCCTTGGTGGCCTGGCGCTGCGCGTCGTCGAAGTAGGCCGGCACGGTGATTACGGCGCCTACCAGGTCGTCGCCCAGCGAGTCTTCGGCGCGCTGGCGCAAGGTGGCCAGGATCTGGGCCGAGGTTTCCACCGGCGACTTCACGCCGGCCACGGTCCGCAGCTGCACCATGCCGGGTTCATCGACGAAGTCGTACGGCAGGTTCTCGGCGTAGGCGATGTCCTTCAGGCCACGGCCCATGAAGCGCTTGACGGAGACGATGGTGTTCTTCGGGTCGGTGGTCTGCGCGGCCTGGGCCTTGTAGCCGATATTGGCGTGGCCATTCGGCAGGTAGCGCACCACGGAAGGCAGCAGCGGGCGGCCCTCCTCGTCGTTCAGCACTTCGGGGATGCTGTTGCGCACGGTGGCGACCAGCGAATTGGTGGTGCCCAGGTCGATACCCACCGCCAGCCGGTGCTGGTGCGGCGCGGTCGACATGCCGGGTTCGGAAATCTGCAGTAGTGCCATAGGTTCTCGTGCTGTATGCCTGGTGGCGAGTTACGCCTCGAGGGCGTCGAAGGCGAAGCGGACTTCTTCGCCGAATTTTTCAAGGAACATCAGCGCGCGCACGCCTTGCGCGGCGGCGTGGAAGTCGCCAGCCGTGATACTGCGCTCGATGTCGGTCAACTGCTCTTTGCGCGCGGCGCGCAGCTGGCCGTCCAGCTTTTCCAGCAGTTCCAGGTCCTTGCCGCTGCGCGCGTCGTCCAGCTCTTCGCGCCATTCCATCTGCTGCATGAGGAAAGCCGCCGGCATGGCGGTGTTCGACTCGGTCTGCAAGTCCACGCCATTGAGCTCGCACAGGTATTGCGCGCGCTTCTGCGGGTTTTTCAGGGTCTGGTAGGCTTCGTTGGCCCGCGTGGCCCATTGCATGGCGACGCGCTTTTCTGCATCGGTGGCGTTGACGAAACGGTCGGGATGGACGCGGCCCTGGACGTCGCGGTAGGCGCTGTCAAGCGCCTCCTTATCGACGGCGAACTGCTGCGGCAGGTGGAAAAGTTCGAAGTGGTTTTGCACGGCGCATTACAAAGAAACTGCGGGTTTAGATACGGAAGCTTTCGCCGCAGCCGCAGGCGTCTTTTTCGTTCGGATTGTTGAACTTGAAGCCCTCGTTCAGGCCTTCGCGCGCAAAGTCCAGTTCGGTGCCGTCGATGTACGGCAGGCTTTTCGGGTCGACGAACACCTTCACGCCGTGCGACTCGAACACGCTGTCCTCGTCCGTCACTTCGTCCACGTACTCCAGCTTGTAGGCCAGACCGGAGCAGCCCGTGGTGCGCACGCCGAAGCGCAGGCCGATGCCTTTGCCGCGGCGTTCGATGTAACGGTTGATGTGCTTGGCCGCTTTTTCGGTCAGGGTAATTGCCATGCTGTCCTCCGGCGTTTAAGCCGCTGTTGCCACTGGTGCCGCGTGTTTGGCCTTGTAGTCTTCAACTGCCGCCTTGATGGCGTCTTCAGCCAGGATGGAGCAGTGGATTTTCACCGGCGGCAGCGCCAGTTCTTCGGCGATGGCGGTGTTCTTGATGGCCAGCGCCTGGTCCAGGGTCTTGCCCTTGACCCATTCGGTCACCAGCGACGACGAGGCGATCGCCGAGCCGCAGCCGTAGGTCTTGAATTTCGCATCTTCGATCAGGCCATCGGCGCCGACCTTGATCTGCAGCTTCATCACGTCGCCGCAGGCAGGCGCGCCCACCATGCCGGTGCCGACCGATTCGTCGCCCTTTTCAAAGGCGCCGACGTTGCGTGGATTTTCGTAGTGGTCCAACACTTTTTCCGAGTATGCCATTTTGATGCTCCT
This sequence comes from Massilia sp. Root351, assembly GCF_001425045.1. Lineage (GTDB taxonomy): Bacteria > Pseudomonadota > Gammaproteobacteria > Burkholderiales > Burkholderiaceae_D > Rugamonas. The sequence continues at coordinate 571,287 of NZ_LMDJ01000012.1, forward strand.
GTAATCTTAAAATTAGTGCGCTGCCCATTGGATCGAATTGATGTCGATCCCTTCTTTGAACATGTCCCACAGCGGCGACAGTTCGCGCAGCTTGCCGACCTTGGACTTCATCAGTTCCACCGCGAAGTCGATATCCTTCTCGGTGGTGAAACGGCCGATGGTGAAACGGATCGAGCTGTGCGCCAGTTCGTCGCTGCGGCCCAGGGCGCGCAGCACGTAGGATGGCTCCAGCGACGCCGAGGTGCAGGCCGAACCGGACGACACGGCCAGGTCCTTGACCGCCATGATCAGCGACTCGCCTTCCACGTAGTTGAAGCTCACGTTCAGGTTGTGCGGCACACGGTGTTCCATGTCGCCGTTGATGTAGGTTTCTTCAATCTCCTGCAGGCCGGCTGCCAGGCGGTCGCGCAGCGCCTTGATGCGCGCGATTTCGCTCTCCATCTCCACTTTCGCCAGGCGGAACGCTTCGCCCATGCCGACGATCTGGTGGGTCGGCAGGGTGCCGGAGCGCAGGCCGCGCTCGTGGCCGCCGCCGTGCATCTGCGCTTCGATGCGCACGCGCGGCTTGCGGCAAACGTACAGCGCGCCGATGCCTTTCGGGCCGTAGGTCTTGTGGGCGGTGAAGGTCATCAGGTCGACCTTGGTCTTCTGCAGGTCGATCACCACCTTGCCGGTCGCTTGCGCGGCGTCGCAGTGGAAGATGATGCCTTTCGAGCGGCACAGCGCGCCGATCTCGTCGATCGGCTGGATCACGCCGATCTCGTTATTGACCAGCATGACCGAGATCAGGATGGTATCCGGGCGGATCGCCGCTTCCAGCTGGGCGATGGTGATCAGGCCGTTGTCCTGCGGTTCCAGGTAGGTGGCTTCGAAGCCCACGCGTTCCAGTTCGCGCACCGTGTCCAGCACTGCCTTGTGCTCGGTCTTCACGGTGATGATGTGCTTGCCCTTGGTCTTGTAGAACTGCGCCGCGCCCTTGATGGCCAGGTTGTTCGACTCGGTGGCGCCGGAGGTCCAGATGATTTCGCGCGGATCGGCGTTGACCAGCGCAGCCACGTGGCCGCGCGCCTCTTCCACCGCTTTTTCAGCGGTCCAGCCGTACATATGGCTGCGGGAAGCGGGATTGCCGAACTGCTCGCGCAGGTAGGGGATCATCATGTCGGCCACGCGCGGGTCGATCGGCGTGGTGGCCGAATAGTCCATATAGATCGGGAAGTGCGGCGCGGTCTTGAATTCAACCGGGGCTACCTGGGCGACGTTTTTTTCTGGGGCGTTCATCTATTACTCCAATCAGCGTATCTGCGTACTGCGAATCTATTAACCGACGGCGGCGTTGCGGTGCATCACCACCACGGCCTGCTCGGCGTGTTTTTGCCTTTGTTGATCGACCAGATCCTGCAGCGATACGGAGTCCAGGTAATCGACCATTTTTTCATTCAATGTGGCCCACAGTTCGTGGGTCATGCAACGCGCGCCGGTGGCGGCGTCCGCCCCATGGCAGTTTTCCTTGCCGCCGCACTGGGTGGCGTCCAGCGGCTCGTCGACGGCGATGATGATGTCCGCCACCGTGACTTTGTCGGCGCGGCGGGCCAGGCTGTAGCCGCCGCCGGGGCCGCGGATCGATTCGACGATCTCGTGGCGGCGCAACTTGCCGAACAGCTGCTCCAGGTAAGACAGCGAAATGGCCTGGCGCTGCGAAATGCCAGACAGCGTGACCGGGCCTTTGCCTTGGCGCAAAGCCAGATCGATCATCGCAGTCACTGCAAAACGGCCTTTGGTGGTCAGACGCATCACAACCTCGGTTCGGTTAAAATATCGTTCCTTCCAAGCAGTCGAAACCCTGATTAGTTGAACGATTTAGTCAAGTATACCAAACTTGACCAATTTTGTCAGGCACCCCTGGCAAGCCGCTTACTTGCCCTTCAGGCGCGCAGCAGCCGCAACGGCCCGAACAGGGCGTGCATGTCGCGGTTGCCGATAAATGACAGGTTATAAGGGTGCTCGGCCACGATCTGCGGCAGCGCCTGCACCACGGGCAAGCGGTTCAGCTGCTCGGCGATCTTTCCCCACAGGATGAGCGTAGGCTGGGCCGGCTCCAGCGCGGCGATCACCGTTTCAAAGAACGGCAGCCAGGCTTTCGCGTCTTTCACGGGAGCAACATGCGGACGGAACACCAGCGAGGCGTTCAGCAGCAGGAAGCCGTGCCCGATGAGTTTGTGCTGGATGCCGGCCAGGGTCTGGGTCGCCTGCGCGCTGCCGCGCGCCTGGGCGGCCACGGCGGCCAGCGCCGCGCCGGCGGTGTTGTCGGCGGCCAGCAGGCCGTCCGCCACCAGCAGCATTTTCATGAAATTGCGCAGCGAGGTGGCCTTGTTGACCGGCTTGGCCAGGCCGCCACCCGCCTGGTCCGACCACAGCCCTTTGACGGCGCCGTCCATGAAGCAGACGCCGGTGGCGCTTTCCGCGCGCGGATAGGGCCCCTCGCCCACCAGCACATAGCGCACCCGGTCCAGCGGCAGCTCGAAAGCGGCGAACAGGCGCAATTCAGTGGGCAGGTAGTTGTCCGCGGCCAGCGCCGGCAGATAGGCCGGATCGGCCGCCGCCATCGCTTCCAGGCCGCGCAACAGGACCGCACGCCAGGAGGCGTCGGCACGGTCCAGCGCTTGCAGTATGGGGGCTGGGAGGGGCGGTGTATGAGGCATGGGGCAAGATTTTACCTTAGCCCCGCATTCCCCGCTTGCGGCCGCCCCGGCAGGGCCGCTGAATCAGCTCAGCACGGTGGACTGGTTGATGCCGATCAGCTCCGCGCCGTCGGCGTTGGCCACGGCCAGATGGGTTTCGGCGGCCATCGCGGCCACCGGTGTCGGAACGGGATTCCAGTAGTTATCCACCAGCGACTTGATCACGCTTTCCGCCGTGGTGGCGCCAACCGCCCCCTCCAGCACGCGCACCTGGGCAGCGGCGGCGGCGCCGCTGTATTTGGCGATCTCGGCCGGCGTGTCGATGACGGACGTGAAGTAGGTGGAGAACAGCATTTTGTTGGCAATGGTCGCCTTGTCGGCCGCGTTGGCGCCCTCCTTGCTGGCGGCAGCGATGATCTGCGTCGCCACCGTGGCGCGGGTGACTTCGTGGTTTTTCAGGGCATCGGTCCAGAACGTCAGGCCGGCCAGCAAGGGATCGCGTCCCAGCAGATGCTGGTAGGCGGCGGTGACAAAGACGGCATCGGTGACATTGCCGTACAGGGCTGCCGACTCCGCGCTGCCGCTGAAATTGTTCAGGACGTCCCGCACGCCGCTATGGGTGTTGTAGGACGCCTGCAGGTCCGTCAGATTGGTGGGCGCGTTGGCATTGGCCAGGTAGGTGGAAAGGGACTTCAAGCCGTTGTAGTCGGCTGGACGCCAAAGGTTGGCCAAATAAAGCTGTTGGGCAAGCAAGGTATAGTCTTCTGCGGTGGCCATGTTTATCCTGGATAGGTGGACTGGCCACCATCATGCATGCACATTGAAGATATTGCAAATATCATAATACTAGTTACTGCAACACGAGTCCGGCCGCCAGCGCCAGCATGATGCAGCCGGTCAGTGCTTCGATGGTTTTCCAGACCAGGGGGCGCTGGAATACATCCGACAAGCGGCTGGCGCCGAAACCCAGCGCCGTGAACCAGAGCAGCGAGGCCGTCATCGCGCCCACCGCGAAGCTGGCGCGCTGATGGGCAGGATAGTTGCCGCCCAAGGTACCCAGCAAGACCAGCGTATCCAGGTAGACGTGGGGGTTGAGCAGCGACAGCGCCAGCACGCTGACCAGGGCGCGCTGCAGGCTGGGCGGCACCGCGCCCGCCTGCAGCTGCAGCGCGTCCGCGCGCAGCATGGCGGCCCAACTGCGCAGGCCGTACCACACCAGGAACGCCGCCCCGCCCCAGCGCGCCAGGCCCATCAGCAGCGGCGAGTCCTGGATCAGCGCACCCATGCCGGCCACGCCGGCGCCGATCAGCAGCACGTCAATCAGGATGCAGGTCGCTACCGTTACCGCCACATGCTGGCGCCGCACGCCGACCCGCAACACGTGGGCATTCTGGGCGCCGATGGCCATGATGAGGCTGGCGCCGAGGCCCAGGCCGTTGAAGAAGACGTGCGTAGTAAACATGGCAAGCTCGCTGATGAGTGGGGATGCACGCATTTTCCATGGCTTGCCGCCGTAGATGAAGCTGGATTAATATTGTTCAGGATACTTAAGAATCGCTAATCTGGAGATTGCCATGCTGCCCGACACCCGCCAGGCCGAAGCCCTGCTGGCCATCATCGACACCGGCAGCTTCGAGCAGGCCGCCGCGCTGCTGCACGTGTCGGCCTCGGCCGTGTCGCAGCGGGTCAGCGCCATGGAGGTGGCGCTGGGCACGCCGCTGGTCATCCGCAGCCGTCCCTGCCGCCCCACCAGCGCCGGCCAACGCCTGGTGCAATACCTGCGCCGCAGCAAGCTGCTGGAAGACGAATTTCTGTCCGCCATGCAAGAGGAGGACGCCCGCCCGCTCAGCGTGTCGCTGGCCGTCAACAACGATACGCTGGGCACCTGGCTGCTGCCGGCCCTGGCGCCTTTCCTGATCAAGGAGAACATCCTGCTCGACCTGTCACTGGACGACCAGGACCACACGTACACGCTGATGGAGCGCGGCCAGGCGCTGGCGGCCATCTCCACCGAGGCGCAGCCCATGCGCGGCTGCGTGGCTCAGCCGCTGGGCGTGATGCGCTACCGCATGCTGGCCTCGCCCGCCTTCGCCGCGCGCTGGTTCCCGGGCGGCCTGAGCCGCAAAGCGGCGCTGACGGCGCCAATGATGGTGTTCGACCGCAAGGATTTGCTGCAAGCGAACTTCATGCAGCGCGAATGCGGCCTGCTGCCCGGCAGCCATCCCTGCCACTACATCCCCGCCAACGAAAGCTTTCTGCGCTGCATAGACCTGAGCCTGGGGTACGGCATGGTGGCCGAGCAGCAGGTGGGCGACCGGCTGGCCAGCGGCGCCCTGCTCGACCTGGCGCCCGGCAAGTTCAGCGACGTGGCGCTGCACTGGCACACCTGGCGCGTGCAGTCGCCGCGGCTGGAGCGCCTGAGCGCGGCCATACTGGAAGCTGGACGGCGCAGCCTGCTGCCGTCGTGAACGCGCAGCGGCGCCCTGCGGCGGCGCCTGCCCCGCACGGAAAAATGGCTATAATTGCAAGCAATTCACTCAGAGGTGCCCCATGCCGCCGTCTCCCGATCTCTCCAAACTGAAAATCGACCGCGACGCCCAAGCCCAGCTACCGGGCCAGCGCGCGCGCCGGCGCAAGTGGATAAAGATCGCACTGGTGCTGCTGGCGCTGGCGGCGGCGGGCGTCGTCATCAGCCGCCAGGCCGGCGGCAAGGCGGACGTGGAAACGGTGACGGTGTCGCAGGCTTATCCCTCGCAGAACTACACCTTGCTCAATGCCACCGGCTATGTGGTGGCACAGCGCAAGGCGGCGCTGTCGTCCAAGGCCACCGGACGGCTGGAGTGGCTGGGTGTGCTGGAAGGCTCGCGCGTGAAGAAGGACGAGATCGTGGCGCGGCTGGAGAACCGCGATGTGAGCGCCACGCTGGGCCAGGCGCAGGCCAACATCAAAGTGGCGCAGGCCAACCTGGAACAGGGCCAGGCCGAGCTGCAGGACGCGCAGCAGGCCTACAAGCGCGCCGGCGAACTGCTGGGGCAGAAGTTCATCGCGGCGGCCAGCTACGATACGGCGCAGGCGCGCTACAACAAGGCCAGGGCCGCCATCGCGGCGCAACGCGCGGCCATCGCGGCGGCGCAGGCCAACGCGCAGGCCGCGCAAGTGGCGCTGGACCAGACCGTCATCCGGGCGCCGTTCGACGGCGTGATCCTGACCAAGAGCGCCAACGTGGGCGATAACATCACGCCCTTCTCCTCCGCCGCCGACAGCAAGGGCGCGGTGGTGACCATCGCCGACATGGACACGCTGGAGGTGGAGGCGGACGTGTCCGAGTCCAGCCTGTCGAAGATCAGGGCGGAGCAGCCGGCCGAAATCCAGCTTGACGCCTTCCCCGAGCTGCGCCTGGCCGGCGTGGTGTCGCGCATGGTGCCCACCGTGGACCGCAGCAAGGCCACCTTGCTGGTGAAGGTGCGCTTCATCGACCGCGACCCGCGCGTGCTGCCGGACATGAGCGCCAAGGTGGCGTTCCTTTCCAAGCCGGTGCCGGCCGAGGACAAGGCGCCGGTGACGGCCGTGCAGCCGGCCGCCATCGCCACGCGCGGCGGCAAGCCGGTGGTGTTCGTGGTGGCGGACGGCAAAGCGCGGCAAGTGGCCGTGAGCAGCGGCCGCAAGGTCGGCGAGCTGGTGGAGGTGAAAGGCGTGAAGCCGGGCGACAAGCTCGTGTCGAACCCGGACGCCAGGCTGCAGGACGGGCAGGCAGTGTCGGTGGCGAAGAAATGACCGCGCCCGGCAGCGAAGCGCTGGTGCGCATCGAGCACCTGGTGAAATCCTACCGGCGCGGCGGCCAGCACGTGCCGGTGCTGACCGACATCACGCTCGACATCCAGGCCGGCGACTTCACCGCGCTGATGGGACCGTCCGGTTCCGGCAAGAGCACCCTGCTGAACCTGATCGCCGGCATCGACAAGCCGGACTCCGGCCTGCTGCGCGTGGACGGCCTGGACATCGCTTCCATGTCCGAGACCGACCTGGCGCACTGGCGCGCGGCCAACGTGGGTTTCATCTTCCAGTTCTATAACCTGATGCCGGTGCTGTCCGCGTTCGAAAACGTGGAGCTGCCGCTGCTGCTCACGCCCCTGTCCCGCCGCGAGCGGCGCGAGCGGGTGGCGCTGACGCTGTCCATGGTGGGCCTGTCGGAGCGCATGGACCACACGCCCAACGAGCTGTCCGGCGGCCAGCAGCAGCGCGTGGCCATCGCGCGCGCCATCGTCACCGACCCCACACTGATCGTGGCCGATGAACCCACCGGAGACCTGGACCGGCAATCGGCCAGCGACGTGCTGGCGCTGATGCAGCAGCTGAACCGCGAACTGGGCAAGACCATCATCATGGTCACCCACGACGCCCATGCGGCGCAGCAGGCGCGTACCCTGATCCACCTTGAAAAAGGCGAGCTCATCGCCACGCCCGGGTAGCCGGCCCGCGCCACGCATCTGTCACGCAAATGCCATGTACCTGCTCAAGCTGATCTTCAAGAACGCCCTGCGCCACAAGCTGCGCACCGGGCTGACCGTGCTTGGGCTGGTGGTGGCCACGCTGTCCTTCGGCCTGCTGCAAACGGTGGTGGACGCGTGGTACGCGGGCGCCGAGGGCGCATCCAACACCACGCTGGTCACCCGCAACGCCACCTCGCTGGTGTTCCCGCTGCCGCTGGCCTACCAGGCGCGCCTGCGCGCGGTGGACGGCGTGACCGGCGTGGGCTACGCCAACTGGTTCGGCGGCGTCTACAAGGACCCAAAGAACTTCTTCGCGCAATTCGCCATCTCCGGCCAGAGCTACCTGGACATTTATCCGGACTACCTGCTGCCGGAGGAAGAACGGGCCGCCTTCCTGCGCGACCGCAAGGGCGCCATCGTCGGCCGCAAGCTGGCCAACCAGTACGGCTTCAAGGTGGGCGACACCATTCCCATCAAGGGCACCATCTATCCCGGCCAATGGGAATTCGCGGTGCGCGGCATCTACGACGGAAAACAGGAGTCGACCAACACCGCCACCATGTTCTTCCATTGGGACTACGTGAACGAGGGCCTGAAGAAAATCTACCCGCGCCGCGCCAACCAGGTGGGCGTGTACGTGGTGCGCATCGCCCGCGCCGAGGACGCCGCCGCCACCTCCAGCGTGATCGACTCGCAGTTCCGCAACTCGCTGGCCGAAACGCTGACCGAAACCGAGAAGGCGTTCCAGCTCGGCTTCGTGTCCATGTCCGAGGCCATCGTGGTGGCGGTGCGGGTGGTGTCCTTCGTGGTCATCGTCATCATCATGGCGGTGATGGCCAACACCATGGCCATGAGCGCGCGCGAGCGGCTGGGCGAATACGCCACGCTGAAAGTGCTGGGCTTCGGCCCGGGCTACCTGGCGGCGCTGATCTTCGGCGAATCGCTGCTGCTGTCCGTGTTCGGCGCCGCGCTCGGCATCGCCCTGCTGTTCCCGCTGGCGGCCATCATCGGCTCGGCCATGGGCACCATGTTCCCGGTGTTCCAGGTGGCGCCGCCCACCCTGCTGCTGCAGGGCCTGGCCGCGCTGCTGATCGGCGTGGTGGCGGGCATCGCGCCCACCATCCGCGCGGTGCGCGTGAACATCGTCGAGGGCCTGAGGAGCATAGGCTGATGCGGATCCCCCTCTCCTATGTCGCGCGCAACCTGTGGGCCAGGCGCCTGACCACCGTGCTGACGGCCGGCGGGCTGGCGCTGGTGGTGTTCGTGTTCGCCACGGTGCTGATGCTGGACGAGGGCTTGCGCACCACGCTGGTCACCACCGGCGAGTACGACAACGTGATCCTGATACGCCGTTCGGCCGAAAGCGAAGTACAGAGCGGCGTTGAGCGCGCGCAGGCCAACATCGCCGCCAGCCACGCCGCCATCGCGCTCGGCGCGGATGGCCAGCCCATGATCTCGAAGGAGACCGTGGTGCTGATTTCGCTGCTCAAGCGCGGCTCGGACAAGCCGTCCAACGTGGTGATACGGGGCATAGACCAGCGCGGCCTGGTGCTGCGCCCGCAAGTGAAGCTGAGCGCCGGCCGCATGTTTCGGCCCGGCGCCTCCGAGATCGTGGCCGGGGCCAGCATCGCCAAGCGTTTTGCGGGCGCGGGCATCGGCGAAAAGCTGCGCTTCGGCCAGCGCGAGTGGACCGTGGTGGGCCTGTTCGACGCCGGCAACAGCGGTTTCGATTCGGAGATATGGGGCGACGCGGACCAGCTGATGCAGGCCTTCCGCCGCAACGGCTATTCGTCCATGGTGCTGCGGCTGGCCGACAGCGGGCTGTTCGCGCGCTTCAAGCAGGATATCGAGTCCGACCAGCGCCTGACGCTGGAGGCCAAGCGCGAGCAAACCTTCTATTCGGACCAGTCGCGCGCGCTGTCCACCTTCATCAGCATACTGGGGCTGACGCTGTCGATCATCTTTTCGATCGGCGCCATGATAGGCGCGGCCATCACCATGTATGCGTCGGTGGCCAACCGCACCGGCGAAATCGGCACGCTGCGGGCGCTGGGCTACCAGCGGCGCAACATCCTGGCCGCCTTCCTGGCCGAGTCCATGCTGCTGGCGCTGGCCGGCGGCGCAGCGGGGCTGGTGTTCGCATCCTTCATGCAGTTCCTGTCCTTCTCCACCACCAACTTCCAGTCCTTCTCGGAACTGGCGTTCGGCTTCCGGCTCGATGGCGCCATCGTCGTCAAGACCTTGCTGTTCTCGCTGGCGATGGGCTTCATCGGCGGCTTCCTGCCCGCCGTGCGCGCCGCGCGCATGAAGATCGTGGACGCGCTACGGGCGGCCTAGCCTTGGCAGATCGCTTGCCTGCGCGCCATAAGCCACCGCAATATGCGTCGAGATTTTATTAGCGATTTGCAATATATAGACAAGTGTAGACACAATCCCAGATACTTTGTGTCAAACTATATTGACCGTCAGACAAACTTCCGCCGATTCCACCTTCCCGCCATGCGCTTTCCGCCCCGCCGAGCCTTGCTGTGCCTGCTGCTGATACTGGCCGCACTCGCCACGCTGGGTGCGCGCCACGCGCAGGCGGCGGGCACGCGCACGGTGCTGGTGCTGTACTCGCTGGGTTCGGACTCCGCGTCGGAGTGGCAGCGGCTGGTGCGCAAGGGCATGGATGACGAACTGGCCAGCAAGCGCTGGGGCGACGCGCCCGACATCTTCGAGGAGCACTTCGACTCCGTGCGGGTGGGCGAACAGGCGTCGCTGGACAGCATGGCGCCGTACCTGCGCACCAAATACGCCAGCGTGAAGCTGGACGCCATCGTCACCGAAAACCACCTGGCGGCTGGGTTCCTCAACAGCCACCCGGACCTGTTCCCAGGCGTGCCGCGCTACTACGTCAACCACGGCCGCCGCAACTGGCGCCCCGGCGACGGCGAAGCACTGGAACTGGCGCCGGACTATGGCCGCATGCTGGGCGTGATCCCGCTGGTGGCGCCCAGCGTCAAGCGCATCGTGGTGGTGGGCGACCAGACGCCCCGCGTGCAGGAATGGATCGCCGGCGTGCGCGCCGCGTCGCGCCCGTACAGCAAGCAGATCGCCTTCGACTATTGGGACCAGCAGGGCTTTAGCGAGCTAGTCCGCCGCGCCGCCATGCTGGGCGAAGACACGGCCATCCTGATGTTTGCCACCCACCGCGGCCAGGAAGGCGGCGCCGGCACGCCGCCGGATGTGGCGCGCAAGCTGGCGGCGGCGTCGCCGGTGCCGGTGTTTACGCACGTGGAGTCGCTGGTGCTGCCGGGCGTCGTGGGCGGCTACGTGCTGAGCGGCGAAGCCATAGGCCGCGTTATCGCGCGCATCCTGCAGGGCCAGCCGGCCGACCTGAGCGGCGTGCAGCGCTACATTTTCGACCACCCCACCGCCGAGCGCCACCAGTTGCGCAACCTGCCGCAGGAAGCGCTGCTGCGCAACCGCCCGGTCAGTGTGTGGGAGCTGTACCGATGGCAGATTCTCCTGGGCGCCACTCTGATCCTGCTGGAAGCCGCGCTGATCACGGTGCTGGTGCGCGTGCTGCGCTCGCGCCGCAACGCGCTGGCCGCGCTGAACGACGAGCGCAACAACCTGGAAGACCGGGTGCTGCACCGCACGCTGGAACTGCTCACGGTAAACAGCAAGCTGGAACAGCTGGCCACCACCGACCCGCTGACCGGCATCGCCAACCGGCGCCGGATGACCGAACAGATTTCCAAGGAACTGGACCGCGCGCGCCGCTACAAGCACCCGCTGGCGCTGCTGATGGTGGACATCGACCACTTCAAGCGCATCAACGACACCTACGGCCACGACGTGGGCGACCAGGCCATCGTGGCGGTGGCGGGTGCGCTGTCGGCGGCCATGCGCAGCATCGACCTGGTGGCGCGCTTCGGCGGCGAGGAGTTCGTGCTGCTGATGCCGGAGGCGTCCCTGGAGACGGCCGGCGGCGCGGCCGAGCGCCTGCGCGAGACCGTGGCGCAGCTGCGCATCGACCTGGACGGCGGACTGACGGTGTCGCTGACGATCAGCGTGGGCGTGGCGGCCTCCTATCCGCAGGAGGCCCCGGATTCGCCCTCCGCCCTGCTGGTGCGGGCCGACAAGGCGCTGTACCAGGCCAAGAAGGAAGGCCGCGACCGGGTGGTGCTGAGCGCCGCCTGATCGCTGCTTACTCGGCGTCCGGCTGCTGCGCGGGATGCGCGGCCTGGAACGCGGGCAAGGCCGCGCAATTGGCCGCGATGCGCGCGATGTTGGGATACGGCGCCAGGTCTACTTCAAAACGCTCCGCGTTGAACACTTGCGGCGCCAGGCAGCAGTCGGCCAGGGTCGGCGTGTCGCCGTGGCAGAAGCGGCCCGTGGCGCCGTCGCGCGCCAGGTGCGCTTCGAAGGTGGCCAGGCCCAGGCGCATCCAGTGCCGTATCCATTCCAGCTTGGCCGCCTCGTCCAGCTTGAGCGTGTGCACCAGGTATTTGAGCACGCGCAGATTGCTGAGCGGATGCGTGTCGCAGGCGATGGTCATGGCCAGCGCGCGCACGCGCGCGCGGCCCGCCGCGTCGGCCGGCAACAGCGCAACCTGCGGATACTGCTCCTCCAGGTATTCCACGATCGCCAGCGACTGCGTCAGCAGCGTGCCGTCGTCATCGAGCGCGGGCAGCAGCGCGCCCGGATTGACCTCGCGGTAAGCCTCGCCCAGCTGCTCGCCGCCGCCGCGCAGCAGGTGCACCGGCACCGCCTCGTAAGGCAGCGCTTTCAGGTTGAGCGCGATGCGGACGCGGTAGGCGGCCGAGCTGCGGAAGTAGGTGTAGAGCTTCATGCTCCGCGCTCCTGATAGTGCACCACGGTCTGGTCGATGGCGCCGAAGATGCTGGTGCCTTGCGCGTCGAACATCTCGATGCGCACGCTGTCGCCGAACTTGAGGAAGCCGGTGGCCGGCTTGCCGCCTTCAATGGTTTCGTACATGCGCACTTCGGCCAGGCAGCAGTAGCCCACGCCGCCGTTGGCGATGCTGGAGCCGTGCAGGCTGCCCTGCTTGTTGGACACGGTACCCGAACCGATGATGGTGCCGGCCGCCAGTTCGCGCGTCCTGGCGGCGTGCGCCACCAGCTGGGCGAAGCTGAAGGTCATGTCTTCGCCGGCGTTCGGCTTGCCGAATGGCTGCGCGTTCAGGTGCACGGTCAGCGGCAGGTGCAGCTTGCTGTCCGCCCAGTGCGCACCCAGTTCGTCCGGCGTGACGGCCACCGGCGAGAACGCGCTGGCCGGCTTGGAGTTGAAGAAGCCGAAGCCCTTGGCCAGCTCGTTCGGGATCAGGTTGCGCAGCGAAACGTCGTTTACCAGCATCACCAGGCGGATGGCCTGGGCCGCGTCGGCCTCGCTGGCGCCCATCCTGACGTCGCCGGTGACCACCGCCACTTCGGCTTCCAGGTCGATGCCCCACTCTTCGCTCAGCGCATAGATGTTGTCGCGCGGGCCGACGAAGCTGTCCGACCCGCCCTGGTACATCAGCGGATCGGTGTAGAAGGAAGCCGGCACGTCGGCGTTGCGCGCCTTGCGCACCAGCTCCACGTGGTTGATGTAGGCCGAGCCGTCGGCCCACTGGTAGGCGCGCGGCAACGGCGAATGGCAGGCGCTTTGGTCGAAGGGCTGCGCATCGGCGGCGCGGCCTTCGTTCAGGGCGGTGTACAGGGCGGCCAGTTGCGGCGCGCTGAAGTCCCAGTTGTCCAGCGCGGCCTGCAGCGTGGGCGCGATGCCGGCCGCGCTGACGCACTGCTTCAGGTCGCGGCTGACGATAAGCAGGGCGCCGTCACGGCTGCCGTTTTTCAGGGTGGCGAGTTTCATTGTTTATGCTCCGGTGGCGGGTGCGTGCATCCAGGCGGCGTGCTTGGGCGCTTTCTTGGTCCTGGACCATTCTTCCAGCATGTCCCATTTGACCTGGTCCAGCTTGCGCATCATTTCCGGCGTGCCGGTGTTGACCGACAGCTCCAGGCGGTGGCCGTTCGGATCGAAGAAATAGATGGATTTGAAGATGGTGTGGTTGACGGGGCCGATCACGTCGATGCCGGCGGCGCTCAGGCGCTGCTTGGCTTCCAGCAGCTCGTCCATCGTCTCCACTTCCATGGCCAGGTGCTGCACCCAGGCCGGGGTGTTGTGGTCGCGGTCCATGGCCGGCTGGGTGGGCAGTTCGAAGAAGGCCAGCACGTTGCCGTGGCCGGCGTCCAGGAACACGTGCATATACGGGTCCGGCGCCTTGGTGGACGGCACTTCGTCTTCGGCGATGGCCAGCACGAAGTCCATGTTCAGGTGCTTGACGTACCACTCGACGGTTTGCTTGGCGTCCTTGCAGCGGTAGGCGACGTGGTGGATTTGCTTGATCTTCATGATGGTCTCCCGGGGATATGTCGATATTAGAATCCAGAATGAGATATCATACAAACGGTATTTTTCAATCGATTTATCGGATTTCCCAATGAGTCCTACCCTGCGCCAGATGCGCGCCCTGGTCGCCATCGCCAAGACCGGCAGCTTTACGCTGGCGGCCGAGTACCTGAACCTGACGCAATCCTCGCTGAGCGGCCAGATCAAGGAACTGGAGCAATTGCTGGGCGTTAAGGTAGTGGAGCGCAATACCCGCCGCGCGCAGCTCTCCGAGCTGGGGCGCGAACTGTATCCGCTGTTCGACAAGATGATCGAGGACCTGGACGGCGCCATGGCCGACATCGCCAACCGCAAGGCGCTGAAAAAGGGCACCGTGCGGGTGGCCGCGCCGCAGATGATGGCCTGCACCCTGCTGCCGGAGGTGATTGCCGCCTACCGCGCGGCCTACCCGGCAGTGCAGGTGATGCTGGTGGACTGCCCGGTGGAAAACGTGTCCGGCCGCGTGTTCAGCGGCGAGGTGGATTTCGGCATCGGCCCGGAACGCGACCCGGCGGCGGAGATCGCGGCGCAGTTGCTGTTCGAGATGCCATTCGTGCTGGTGCTGCCGGTGGCGCATCCGCTGGCCGACAAGCCGAGCGTGACGTGGAGCGACGTCAACGAGCATCCGCTGATCGCGCTGCAGGGCCAGTTCACCGAGCGGCTGCTGCGCGACGTGGCGCTCAATCCCTACAACGAGGTCACTTTCATGACCACTGCGCTGGCCATGGTGAACGCCGGCCTGGGCGTGACGGCCTGCCTGCCGTACGCGGCGCCGATGGTGAAGCTGTACGGCTTGCAGATGCGCCTGCTGCAGGAGCCGGAACTGACGCGGCGCTTCTTCGTCTATACCAAGAGTGCGCGCTCGCTGTCGCCGGCCGCGCAGAGCTTTGCCGACTTCCTGTTCCAGTTCGTGGCGGCGCACGAGTGGAATATTCCGCAGTCCTAGGCCTGGACCTCAGGCAAGGCAGCAGTTGCTCTGGTAGCCCAGCACCAGTTCATCGAGCAGGCCGCGCACGGCCGGCACCAGGCCGCGGCGCGACGGGAACACCGCGTGCACCAGGCGGAACGGGAAGTTCAGCTGAGGCAGCACGCGCTCCAGCAGGCCGCTGTCCAGGTCCGCCTGCACCTGCGCCTGCGGCAACTGGGCCACGCCCAGGCCGTCGATGGCGGCCAGCTTCAAGGTCGGCATATCGTCCGTCACCATGCGCGGCGCGTGCGTGACGCTGACGCTGGCGCCGGCCACGTTGATGAAGTTCCACACGAATTTGTCGCCCGGCCGCGCCATGGCCAGCGTGGGCATGTGCGCCAGGCCGGCCGCGTCCATGGGGCGCGGCAGCTGCTCGAACAGGCGCGGACTGGCCACCAGGATGGGTTCGGACCGCGCCAGCACCCGCACCGCCAGGTCGCTGTCGTCCAGCGGCGGCGTGCGCACCCGCAGCGCGATGTCGATACCCTCCTCGATCACATCGACGCGGCGGTTGGTGGCGTCTATCGCCACGCGCACCAGCGGGTTGGCGGCCAGGTACCTGGAAATGATGCAGCCGACGCCGTTTTGCAGCAGCCCCAGCGGGGCGCTCAGGCGCACCAGTCCCTGCGGCGTGGAACGGGTGCGCTCGATGGCGTCGCGCGCGGCCTGGGCCTCGGCAACCACGGCGGCGCAATGGCGGTAGAAGGTCTGGCCCGCTTCTGTGACGGAAATACGACGCGTGGTGCGGTTCAGCAGGCGCACGCCCAGGTCCTGTTCCAGGGCTACGATATGCCTGCTGAGACGGGATGCCTGCATGCCCAGCGCCGACGCGGCAGCGCTGTAGCCGCCATGTTCGACAACTTTAGCGAAAAGATACATGTCGTTAAGGTTTTCCGCTGCCATTTCGTCAAGTCCGATTATTCTATTTTTGCAAAAGTGATTTGCATTATCCCCTCTTCCGCGTTGATTGTTGCAGGTATACCCTGCCCAAATTGTTTTATTTATTGCGACCATCATGAATATCTTGCACATCGATTCAGCTTGCCTGGGCGATAACTCTGCTTCCCGCCAATTGAGCGCCGCCGCCGTCGAGGCGCTGTGCGCGGGCGCGCAAGCCAGCGTGGTCTACCGCGACCTGTCGGCCGCGCCGCTGTCGCACGTGAACGGCCCGCTGATGCAAGTGATGCGCTCCGAATGGAACACGGCGCTGCCGATGAACGCCGAGCTCAGCGCGGAAGCGCTGCTGACCGAGTCGCTGCTGGCCGAGTTCATGGCCGCCGACGTGCTGGTGCTGGGCGCGCCCATGTTCAACCTGTCGGTGCCGTCCACGCTGAAGGCCTGGCTGGACCGCGTGCTGCTGCAGGGCCGCACCTATGACGTGGGGCCGGACGGCCGCACCGTCGGGCTGGCGACGGGCAAGCGCGTGGTGCTGGTCTCGACCCGTGGCGGCCAGCCGCACGAGATGCTGGCAGACCACCAGGAGTCCTACCTGAAGGCCGTGTTCGCCATCATGGGCGTGGCGCAGGTGGACGTGGTGCGCGCCGAAGGCATTGCGCTGGGTGCGGAACTGCGCGCGCAAGCCATCCAGGGCGCGCTGCGGCAGGCTGCCCAATTGCGTGTGGCGGGATAGCACGCCGGCGTCCCGCAGCGGCTGCCGCGCGCGGCGCTGTTCGCTATAATTTGCCCATGTCAGCCAACACTATCGAGATCAACCGGCAGATGGACAAGTTCGCCGGACACCACAGCGTGTGGGTGTTCGGCTATGGCTCGCTGATCTACAAGGCGGACTTCCCCTATCTGCAGCGGCGCCCGGCCAGTATCGCCGGCTGGTCGCGGCGCTTCTGGCAAGGCTCGCACGACCATCGCGGCACGCCCGCCGCGCCGGGCCGGGTGGTC
Source organism: Massilia sp. Root351 (assembly GCF_001425045.1). Taxonomy (GTDB): domain Bacteria; phylum Pseudomonadota; class Gammaproteobacteria; order Burkholderiales; family Burkholderiaceae_D; genus Rugamonas. The sequence goes on from NZ_LMDJ01000012.1 coordinate 587,756, forward strand.
ACCATCATCCCCGAGGCCGGCGCCATCTGCCATGGCATGGCTTACCTGATCACGCCGGCCGTGTTCGAGCACCTGGACTACCGGGAAAAGAACGGCTACTTGCGGGTGGCGGTGGAGATGGCGTTCGACGACGCGGACGCGGCGACGGCGGGTGCGGCCGACGCCGCCGAAGGCGTGGTGTACGTGGCGCGCGAGGACAACGAAGCCTTCCTGGGCGAAGCGAGCGAAGAGGAAATCGCCCGCCACATCGCCCGTTCCGCCGGCCCCAGCGGTCCCAACAGCGACTACCTGACCCACCTTGCCATCGCCCTGCGCGAACTCGGCAAGCACGACGCCCACGTCTTCACCATCGAGCAATACCTGCTGGAACTCATCGCCAGCAACACCTAGCACGCGGCGGGCAACCGGCCGGCGGCAGCGTGAGAATGTGTGCATTTTCCATGTATACAAGCTGATATTCTCTCGTTACCGGCCAGGCTAGGCCATCTGAGGGCGCGCGATGAAACTACCTCCCCTGACCCACGGTATTGCGCAGCTGAGCGTTCATGAACTCGTGCAAGCCATGCAATGCATGCCCGTGGGCGTGACCATCATCGACAGCGCTTTGACGATGCGTTTCTGGAACGATGCCTTCTGCCGTCTGCTGAACTTTACGGCAGACGTCATGCGTCCCGGCGTAACGCTGCCGGACTTGTTTTACTTTAACGCCCGGCGCGGCGAATTCGGGCCGGGCGATCCGGAACGGCAAGTCGAGGAGCGCATTCAGCTCAGCAAACAATTCCAGCCCCATCATTTCACCCGCACGCGCCCCGACGGCACGGTGCTCGACATCACCGGCAGCGTCATCCACGACGAGAACGGCGAGGCCCAGGGTTTCGTCACGATCTATCAGAACGTGACGCTGGAACACCAGCACGAGCAGCGTCTGCTTGCCGCCAACCAGGAACTGCAGATTGCCTATGACGACTTGAAGCAGGCGCAAATCGGCTACGCGGAGATGGAGGAGGACAGGCGCCGCTATTACCAGCTGGCGGCGCGCGATCCGCTGACCGGTTTGTTTACGCGCTACTACATGGAAGATGCGGCGGCCCGCATGATCGAATTGCACGAGCGCGAGGAGTCAGCGCGGCTGGCCTTATTACTGTTCGATATAGACCATTTCAAAGACATCAACGACGCGTGCGGGCACCTGAGCGGCGATGTCGTGCTGCGCCGCGTGGGCCAGCTGCTGGGCGGCTTGTCGCGCCGGGCCGATGTCGCGGTGCGCTACGGCGGCGACGAATTTGCCATCTTCCAGTCCGGCGTCAGCGCCAACGATTGCCTGGCCTTCGCCGAGCGGTTCCGCGAAGCGGTGCAGGCACTTCGCTTCGACGGCAACCTGGCCGGGCGCCGGCTCTCCATCAGCGCCGGCGTCGCCGAGCACCGCATCGGCGAATCCATGAACGACCTGATCGAGCGCGCCGACGCCGCGCTGTACGTGGCAAAGCGCGCCGGCCGCAATTGCTCGCGCAAGGCGCCGTAAGCCCTTAACGCATCGAAACCAGTACCACCGGCAAACCACCCCAGGCGATAGCTACCCCGTTCAACTTGCCTGCCGTACCGCTCGGCAGAGCACGATCACACGGATCACACGGGTGTGATCGCGCAATTTCGTACAGGGCCGATGCGCAGAATCCGATTGCCACCCAGCAGAGCTGGCCATCGGCGCTAGCAGCGGCAGGATGATACTGATCCATCGCCAGCCCATCTATCCTCCCCTTGCTCAGAACAGGTCCATCTGCCCCGCCGCCGCTGCGGTCCTGGCTTTGGCGCCCAGCGCCGGGACCACCAGCGGGCGCTTGAACTGCGTGGCGTCGAGCTGGCTGAAGCGGCTGCCGCGCTTTTCCATGCCGAAGCGGCGGATGGCCTTCTCGGCGCGCTGCCGTATCAGCTCGGCCCACACGCCCTCGCCCTTCATGCGCTTGCCGAAATCGCTGTCGTAGTCCTTGCCGCCGCGCATGTCGCGCACGCGGTTCATGACGCGCTGGGCGCGGTCCGGGAAGTGCGCTTCCAGCCATTGCTGGAACAGCGGGTTCACTTCCCACGGCAGCCGCAGCACGATGTAGTTGGCGTGCATGGCGCCGGCCTCGAAGGCCGCTTCCATCACCCGCTCCAGGTCCGGCTCGGTAACAAAGGGAATTACCGGCGCGATGCTGACGCCCACCGGTATGCCGGCCTCGGCCAGCATGCGGATGGTGCGCAGGCGCCGCGCCGGGGCCGCCGCGCGCGGCTCGAGCGTGCGGGCGATGGCCGGGTCCAGCGTGGTGATGGTGATGGCGGCCGAGGCCTGCCCCCTGGCCGCCATGGCCGCCAGCAGGTCGATGTCGCGCTCGATCAGCGCGGACTTGGTGATCAGCCCCACCGGATGCCCGCATTCGTGCAGCACCTCCAGCACGCGCCGCGTGATGCGCAGGCTGCGCTCGCAGGGCTGGTAGGCGTCCGTGTTGACGCCCAGCGCGATTGGCTCCGGCACGTAGGCCGGCCGCGCCAGCTCCTGCCGCAGCAGCTCGGGCGCGTTCACCTTGGCGAAGATCTTGCTCTCGAAGTCCATGCCGGGCGACAAGCCCAGGTAGCTGTGCGTGGGCCGCGCAAAACAATAGATGCAGCCGTGCTCGCAGCCCCGGTAAGGGTTGAGCGACACGCTGAACGGAATGTCCGGCGAGCTGTTGCGGGTAAGTATGGACTTGGCCACTTCGTCCGTGACGTGCGTCTTCCACACGCGCGGAGCGGCGGGGTCGTCCTCCTCGTGTTCCCAGCCGTCGTCGAACTGCTCGCGCCCGTAGGCCTCGTAGCGGCCCTGCAGATTGCTGAGCGCGCCGCGCCCCTTCTGCGCGCGCAGCGGCGCCGGCGGCAGCATGGCTTGCCCTTCAAAGTCGTCTTCATCCATGGCCATTCCAATACTGTATGCATATACAGCATTCTATGCCGCATGGCGCGTCCGCGCAACAGTGATTATTGGAGAGATTTCCCCTCCGGACGGCAGCGCATAATCACCGAGGTCACTCGATTATCCGACAGGGAATTCCCATGCTGAAAAACCTGAAGATCGCCACCCGCCTGGGTTTCGGCTTTGGCAGCGTCGTTTTGCTGCTGCTCATTTTGTCCATCATAAGTGTCCAGCGCCTGGGCACCATCAACGAAAGCACGCGCGTCATCTACGAGGAACACTACGCCAAGGTAGTGCTGATCAACGGCGTGCTGACCAACAGCATGGACAACGCGCGCCAGATGCGCAACATCCTGCTCTCCACCAGCGATGCCGAAGTCGAAAAATACCGGCGCCTGGTCGATGCCAACCGCAGCGAAATGACGGACGGCCTGGGCAAGGTGCAAAAACTGCTGAGCACGGACGCCGGCAAGCAGATGTACAAGAACATCATCGACAAGCGCGAACTGGTGGCCGCCAAGTACGAGCCCTTCTACGCGCTCGTGAAGAGCGACCGCAAAGCCGCCATCGACTTCCTGAAGACCGATTTCGTGCCCACCAACGACGTGTTCTGGGCCGCGCTGGAAGCGCTGGCCAAATCGCAGGGCGAGCTGATGGACAAGGCCGCCAGCGAGGCCGCCGCCACCTACGAGTCGACCCGCACGCTGGTGATCGCGCTGGCGGCGCTGGCCATCATCCTGGCGGTGGCCATCGCGGCCTGGATCACGCTCAGCATCGTGCGCCCGATCCGGCAAGCGGTGCAGGTGGCCGAACGGCTCGAAGCGGGCGACTTGTCGATTGAAATCAACGACAGCTCCAAGGACGAAACCGGTCAGCTGCTGCGCGCCATGCGCAACCTGGTGGCCAAGCTGAACCAGGTGATTTCCGGCCAGAAGCGCGCCGTCGAGGCCGCCAACCGGGGCAACTTCGACAGCCGCATCGACCTGAACGGGCTGCAAGGCTTCCAGAAGGACTTGGGCGAAGGCCTGAACCAGCTGATGGTGACCACCGGCGCCAGCATCGACGACGTGGTGCGCGTGATGGGCGCGCTGTCGGAAGGCGACCTGAGCAAGACCATCACCAAACCCTACGAGGGCGCGTTCGACGACCTGAAGCGCTACGCCAACAACACGGTGGAGAAGCTGGGGCTGGTGATCGACGGCCAGCAGCGCGTGGTGGCGGCCGCCAACCGGGGCGACTTCCAGGCGCGCGTGGAACTGGCGGGGCTGCAAGGCTTCCAAAAGGAACTGGGCGAAGGCCTGAACCGCCTGATGGTGACCACCGGCGCCAGCATTGCCGACGTGGTGCGCGTGATGGGCGCGCTGGCGGACGGCGACCTGAGCAAGACGATCGACAAGCAGTACGAAGGCAGCTTTGCCGAGCTGAAGGAATACGCCAACAACACCATGGCCAAGCTGCTGCAGGTGGTGACGGAAGTCAATTCCGGCGCCCAGTCGCTGGCCAGCGCGTCCGAGCAAGTGAGCGCCACGGCGCAGGCGCTGTCGCAGGCTTCCAGCGAACAGGCCGCCAGCGTGGAGGAAACCAGCGCCTCCATCGAGCAGATGACCTCCTCCATCGCCCAGAACACCGACAACGCCAAGGCCACCGACGGCATGGCGGCCAAGGCTTCGCAGGAAGCCAGCGAGGGCGGCGAGGCGGTGGACGCCACCGTGGCGGCCATGAAGCAGATCGCGCGCAAGATCGGCATCATCGACGATATCGCCTACCAGACCAATCTGCTGGCGCTGAACGCGGCCATCGAGGCGGCGCGGGCCGGCGAGCACGGCAAGGGCTTCGCGGTGGTGGCGGCCGAAGTGCGCAAGCTGGCCGAGCGCAGCCAGGTGGCGGCGCAGGAGATCGGCGAAGTGGCCACCAGCAGCGTGGAACTGGCCGAGCGGGCCGGCGTGCTGCTGGAACAGATGGTTCCCAACATCAAGAAGACGTCGGGACTGGTGCAGGAGATCGCCGCCGCGTCCGAGGAGCAGTCGGCCGGCGTGGCGCAGATCAACTCGGCGGTCAACCAGCTCAGCCAGACCACGCAGCAGAATGCCAGCAGCTCGGAGGAGCTGGCCGCCACGGCCGAGGAGATGAGCAGCCAGGCCGAACAGCTGCAGCAGACCATGGGCTTCTTCAAGGTGAACGCGGCGCCGCAGGCGCCGCGCCGGCAGGCCCAGGCGCCGATGCGCAAGCCGACCGCCGTCAAGATGGTGCGCAACCGCGACCTGTACGCGTCGGCGGCGCCGGCCGGCGAAGAGCTCGACGAGGCCGAGTTCGTGCGATTCTGAGCGGCCCCGCCCTGACGCGGGGCCGCTCCGTCCTGCGTTTTCCGCTGCGTTTTCCCTTGCCCGCCCCGCCACGCAGCGGGGCGGGAGCTTCGCTGCCGGGCCGCTAGCTGGTATCATGCGCACTGTCCCAGGTGCCGTGCGCCCGGCGCCGATGCGCCGCGCACGCTATCCGATGTCACCAACACCGCCAGCCCATGGCCGCGCTCCCTGCTGCGGCGGGCTGCTTTTTGACCCGAATCGACCACAACATGACCAATACGAACAACAATCTGCCTTCGCTTGGCGCCCGCATCGCGCTCGCCTTCGGCACCTTCTTCCGCACGCTGTCGGACCCGCAGTTCGCCGCCCGCCTGCAGCGCATCAACTCGCGCGTGGCCGGCGCCACCGCAGCAGCGCCCACCGCCGCGCCCACTGCCGCACCGACCGCCGCCCCCACCCCGGCGCCAACGGCCGCGCCCACCGCGCCGCCGGCCCCCGTCATCCTGCGCGAAGCCACGCCGGACGCCGCCTTGCAGCTGCTTAGCCTGCTGCAGCGCGAAGCGCGCCTGATCGACTTCACCCAGGAAAACCTGAGCGCCTACGCCGACGCCGATATCGGCGCCGCCGCGCGCGTGGTGCACGAAGGCTGCGCCAAGGTGCTGCGCGAGCACTTCACCATCGAACCGGTGCGCGCCGAAGCCGAAGGCACGCGCGTCACGCTGGAGGAAGGCTTCGATGCGGCCGCCGTGCGCCTGACCGGCAACGTGGTCGGCAAGGCCCCGTTCAAGGGCAGCTTGAGCCATCGCGGCTGGCGCGCCACCAGCGTGCGCCTGCCGAAGCTGGCCGAGGCGCATGACGCCAAGGTACTGGCACCTGCGGAGGTGGAACTGTGAGCGAGAATCTGAATAACAACGCGCACACCCCGCGCTACGCCATCGGCATCGACCTTGGCACCACCCACAGCGCGCTGTCCTATGTAGACCTGCAGGCCAGCGACGGCGAGAAGACCGCGCAATCGGTGCTCGGCGTGCCGCAGCTGACCGCGCCAGGCACGGTGGAAGAACTGCCGCTGCTGCCCTCCTTCCTGTATCTGCCGCACCCGGACGAATTGGCGCCGGGCCAGCTGGCGCTGCCATGGCAGGCCGACGGCGAAGGCGAGGCACCCACCGCCGTGGCGGGCGAAATGGCGCGCAGCCGCGGCGCCACCACGCCGATCCGCCTGGTGTCCAGCGCCAAGAGCTGGCTGTGCCACCCCGGCGTGGACCGCCGCGCCGCCATCCTGCCGAACGACGCGCCGGAAGAAGTGACGCGCGTGTCGCCGCTGGAAGCGTCCACGCGCTACCTGTCGCACCTGCGCCAGGCATGGGACGCCGCCCATCCGGATGCCCCGTTCACGGAGCAAGCCGTCACCGTCACCATCCCGGCCTCGTTCGACCCGGCCGCGCGCGAGCTCACGGCCGACGCGGCCAAGGCCGCGGGCTACCAGGCATTGACCTTGCTGGAGGAGCCGCAAGCGGCCCTGTACAGCTGGATCCAGGGCAGCGAAGGCCGCTGGCGCAAGGAAGTCAAACCCGGCGACATCATCCTGGTGGTGGACGTGGGCGGCGGCACCAGCGACTTCTCGCTGATCGCCGTGCTGGAACGGGACGGCGTGCTGGAACCGCACCGCGTGGCCGTGGGCGACCATATCCTGCTGGGCGGCGACAATATGGATCTGGCGCTGGCCCACCTGGTGGCGCGCAAGCTGGCCGCCAACGGCACCCAGCTGGACGCCTGGCAGCTGCGCGCGCTCACCTACGGCTGCCGCGCCGCCAAGGAAGCCCTGCTGGCCGACGCCAGCGTGGAAAGCTGGCCTATCGTGGTGCCGAGCCGCGGCTCGAAACTGATCGGCGGCTCGATCCGCACCGAGCTGACGCGCGCCGAAGTGAGCACCTTCATCCTGGACGGCTTCTTCCCGCAGGTGGAAGCCTCGGCCCGCCCTGCCGTGCGCACCCGCGCCGGCTTGACGCAGCTGGGCTTGCCGTATGCGCAGGACGCCGCCGTCACGCGCCACCTGGCGTCCTTCCTGGCGCGCCAGCTGGGCGCCACCAGCGAGCTGCAAGGCTATGAAGGCAGGCAGACCGCCGATGCCACGTTCCTGCACCCGACCGCCGTGCTGTTCAACGGCGGCGTGTTCAAATCCGAACTGCTGGCCAAGCGCGTGATGGACACCATCAACGACTGGCTGTACCTGGAAGGCGCCGAACCGGCCCGCATGCTGGGCGGCGCGGACCTGGACCTGGCGGTGGCGCGCGGCGCGGCCTACTACAGCTACGTGCGCCGTGGCAGCGGCGTGCGCATTCGCGGCGGCACGGCGCGCTCGTACTACGTGGCGGTGGAATCGTCGATGCCGGCCATCCCCGGCATGGAGCCGCCGATCCAGGCGCTGTGCGTGGCGCCGTTCGGCATGGAGGAAGGCAGCGAGATGGAACTGCCGGGCCAGGAATTCGGCCTGGTGGTCGGCGAGCCGGTGGACTTCCGCTTCTTCGGTTCCTCCACCCGCCGCCAGGACCAGATCGGCGACATGCTGGACTTCTGGGGCCCTGAGGAACTGCAGGAGCTGAACGCGATCCAGATGACGCTGTCGCCGGAAGGCCGCCAGCCGGGCGACGTGGTGCAGGTGCGCCTGCACGCCCAGGCAACGGAGTCGGGCACGCTGGAGCTGCTGGCGGTTTCCAACGACAATGGCCAGCGCTGGAAGGTGGAGTTCGACGTCCGCGCAACCGTCGGCGAGTAATGAAGCCTTACCTCGTCAGCATCGACCTGGGCACCACCAACACGGTGCTGGCCTACTGCGAGCCCGGCTCGGACGAGGTCAAGCTGTTCGACATCGACCAGCTGGTGGCGCCCGGCGAGATAGGCACGGCGCCGCTGCTGCCGTCGCTGCGCTACCACCCGGCCGAGGGTGAGCTGGCGGCGGGCGAGCTGCAGCTGCCGTGGCGTGAGCCCGACGTGGCCGGCGTGGCCGAGGTGGCTAGCGGGCGCCTGGCGCGCAAGCTGGGCGCGCAGGTGCCGGGCCGGCTGGTGGCCAGCGCCAAGAGCTGGCTATCGCATCCCAATGTGGACCGCATGGCGGCCATCCTGCCGTGGGGCGCGGAGCCCGACGTGGCCAAGGTGTCGCCGGTGGCGGCCAGCGCCGGCTACCTGGCGCATCTGCGCGCGGCGTGGAACCAGCGTTTCCCCAAGCAGCCGCTGGAACAGCAGCAGATCGTGCTGACGATACCGGCCTCCTTCGACGAGGGCGCGCGCGCGCTGACGCTGGAGGCGGCGCGCATGGCGGGCCTGCCCAAGCTGCGGCTGCTGGAAGAGCCGCAGGCCGCATTCTACGACTGGCTGTACCGCCACCGCGCCACGCTGGCGCAGGACCTGGCGCAAACGCGGCTGGTGCTGGTGTGCGACGTGGGCGGCGGCACCACGGATTTCAGCCTGATCAAGGTGGAACTGCCCGCCGGCGGCGGCGATCCCCTGCTGACGCGCATTGGGGTGGGCAACCACCTGATACTCGGCGGCGACAATATGGACCTGGCGCTGGCGCGGCGGGTTGAAGCCCGCCTGGCCGGCAGCGACGCGGGCAGCACGCCTGCGGTGCGCCTGTCGGCGGCGCGCATGGCGCAGCTCACGGAGCGCTGCCGCGCCGCCAAGGAACAGCTGTTGGCGGCCGATGCGCCGGACAGCGTGGCCGTGACGATGCTGGGCTCGGGCTCCAAGCTGGTCGGCGGCTCGCGCTCGGTCGAGCTGACGCGCGAGGAAGTCGAGGCCATGGTGGTGGACGGCTTCTTCCCGCTGGGCGCGGCGGACGAGGAAGCCAGGCGCACGCGCGGCGGCATCGTGGAGTTCGGCCTGCCCTACGCCAGCGACCCTGCCATCACGCGCCACCTGTCCAGCTTCCTGCACCAGCACGCGGCCGCCGCACGCGCGGCCTTGGGCGCGGCGCCGCACGCCAGCCTTGCGGTGCCGGACACCCTGCTGCTGAACGGCGGCGTATTCAGGGCCGACGCGCTGGCGGCGCGGCTGGAGGCCACGCTGTCCGCCTGGCGCGGCGCGCCGGTGCAAGTGCTGCACAACGATAATCCGGACGTGGCTGTCGCACGCGGCGGCGTCGCTTACGCCATCGGCAAGCAAGGCCGCGCCCCCACCATTGGCGGCGGGTCCCCGCGTTCCTACTTCCTGCTGCTCGACAGCGATGCCGCCAGCAACGGCGCAGCAAGCGGCGCAGGCGCGGCCGCTGCGGACGCGCCCGCTGCGGCCGATGCCGGAGACGACGCCGGGGCGCTCGTGCGCCACGCACGCCGGGCCGTCTGCATCCTGCCGCGCGGCGCGCAGGCCGGCAGCGAAGTCCGTCTTGCGGAACGCACCTTCGCGCTGCGCCTTGGCCGGCCGGTACGCTTCCACATCGTCTCATCGACCGCCGATTCGGGCGCCGCGCCGAGCGCGGGGGAGCTGGTTGAACTCGATCCATCCTCCTATGTGCGCCTGCCGCCCATCGCCACCGTGCTGCGCGACAGCGGCGACGCGGCGGCACGCAAGGAAATCCCGGTCCAACTGGCCGCATCGCTGAGCGAAGTGGGCACGCTGGAAGTGCATTGCGTAGCCAGCGAAGGCGGCAAGCCACAGCGCTGGCTGCTCGAATTCCAGCTGCGCGCCCACGGCGCCCCCTCGGCCGAAGATGGCGCCGATGAGATCACCCTGCCGCCCCGCTACAAGGACGCGCTGGAGAGAATCGAGCGCATCTTCGGCAGCCGCGCGCAGCAGGTGGACAGCAAGGAAGTGCGCCAGCTGGGCCGCCAGCTCGACCACTTGCTGGGCGCGCGCGAGTCCTGGCCCACGCCGCTGCTGCGCCACCTGTTCGACGCGTTGCTGCAGCGGGCCAAGGGCCGCCGCCGCTCTGCCGAGCATGAACGCGCCTGGCTCAACCTGGCCGGCTATTGCCTGCGGCCCGGCTTCGGCCATACGCTGGATGCCTGGCGCATCGAGCAGCTGTGGGCCATGTTCGACAGCGGCCTGCAGCACCACAAGGACAGCCAGGCCTGCTCGGAATGGTGGACCTTGTGGCGCCGCGTCTCCGGCGGGCTGGACGCCACGCAGCAACTGCGGCTGCTGGACGATTTCGCCTTCAACCTGCAGGCCGACGAGCAGGAGCGCGGCCGCCGTCCCGTCACGCTGGTCAACGGCAGCGAGGAAGACATGCTGCGCCTGGGCGCATCGCTGGAACGCATCCCGTCGGCCTACAAGGGCGAGATCGGCGAATGGCTGCTGGGCCAGGTGCAGCAGCTTGCCACGGCGTCTGCAGCCAAAGCCGACAAGGCCGAAGCGGCGCTGGGCCGCTTCCTGTGGGCACTGGGCCGGGTGGGCTCGCGCCAGCCTTTCCACGGCAGCGCGCACGACGTGGCGCCGGTGGAAACGGTTGAGCAGTGGCTGGCGGCGCTGCTGACGCTGGACTGGAAGAAGGTGGAACCGGCAGGCTTCGCCGCCGCCCACCTGGCGCGCATGACGGGCGACCGCACGCGCGACATCAGCGAAGAACTGCGCGCGCAGATCCTGCAGCGCATGGAAGCGACGCGCGCGCCGGCCGCCTGGAGCGCCATGGTGCGCGAGGTGGTGCAGCTCGACCAGGCCATGGAGAAGCGCATGCTGGGCGAGGCGCTGCCGCCGGGGCTGAAACTGCTCAGTTGATCGCCGGCCCGGCTGATGCTCTACTCAGCCGGGCGCCCCGCCCGGACGTAGCCTTGCTGCTGCGCCACGAACCCGTCGAACGCCGCGATCAGCGGCGCGAACTTTTCCTCGTCGCCTTCCAGCTGCGCCAGCGCGTACGCCGTGGCTTCCAGCGTGGACAGCTGGTCCGGCGCGTGCGCCTTGCGGATCAGGTAGTGCGACGCCGGGACCTCGCGCAGCGGCAAGCGCGGCAGGCGCTGCAAGGCCGGGTTCAGATAAAGCATCTTGCGGCTCTTGCGCCAGGTGGCGTCCAGCACCACCAGCTTCAGGGAGGCCGGCTCGCCGGCCCAGGCCGGATCGAACGGCGGCGCGGGGGCGATGCCCAGCGAGGCGCCGCCCGGCGTTTCAGGATACAGCAGCAGCGCACGGCGCGCGCCGCCCAGCAAGGCGTCGAGCCGCTCCGGCTCGAAACTCTCGCCCACTTCCAGGCGGCTGTCCGGCAGGGACAGATGCAGCAGCCGCGCGCTGTTCTTGGCATTGGCCACTTCCAACGGATGCTGGAGTATCAGCACTTCGGCGGCGCTGGCGAGCGGCGCAATCCAGCGGCAGATGCAGCCCGATTGCGGCCGCAGGCAGGCCGCGCACATGGGACGTTTGTTTGAGGAAGACATGTGCGATTGTAGCGCATGCCCTCCCGGCGGCTAAGTCAGCCGCGCCAGTTCGCGCCCGGCCACCGCGCGCCGCGCATGCCGTCCCGGCAGCGCCGCGCCGGCCAGGCCGCCAGTCTGCGATTCGGACAATTTGAACACGCTGACCGACTGCGCCAGCTGCGCCGACTGCTCCTGCATGGCCGCTGCCGCAGCGGCAGCCTGCTCCACCAGCGCCGCATTCTGCTGCGTCACCTGGTCCATCTGCGTGATGGCGAAGTTGACCTGCTCGATGCCGACGCGCTGCTCCTCGCTGGCGTCCGCGATCTCGGTCATGATGCCGGACACCTTGGCAATGCTGGCGACGATATCGTCCATGGTGCGCCCCGCCTTGTCCACCAGTCCGGTGCCCGCCTCCACCTGGTGCACCGAGGTGTCGATCAGCTGCTTGATTTCCTTGGCCGCCGAGGCGGAACGCTGCGCCAGCGTACGCACTTCGGACGCCACCACCGCGAAGCCCCGGCCCTGCTCACCGGCGCGCGCCGCTTCCACGGCCGCGTTCAGCGCCAGGATGTTGGTCTGGAAGGCGATCCCGTCGATGACGCTGATAATGTCGACGATTTTGCGCGACGAATCGTTGATCGAGCCCATCGTCGCCACCACTTCCGACACCACCGCGCCGCCGTGGCTGGCGATCTCGGACGCCTCTACTGCCAGCTGGCAGGCCTGGCGCGCGTTCTCGGCGTTGATCTTGACGGTCGCCGTCAGCTGCTCCATCGAGGACGCCGTCTCCTCCAGCGAGCTGGCCTGTTCTTCGGTGCGGGCCGACAGGTCCAGGTTGCCGGCCGCGATTTCGCTCGACGCTTCAGCCATATTGTCGGTGCCGCCCCGCACCTGGCCGACAATATTGACCAGGTTGGTGTTCATATTCTTCAGCGCGTGCATCAGCTGGCCCGTTTCGTCATTGGACGCCACCACGATGTCGCTGGTCAGATCGCCGGCGGACACCGATTCGGCCACCTTCACCGCTTCGCTGATCGGCCGCGTGATGGTGTGCGTGATGTACCAGGCAAAGCCCACCCCCAGCGCCACCGCGGCCAGGCCCAGCATGATGAGCATATTGCGCCCGCTCTCATAACCCTGCTGGATTTTGGCCGCCATCTCGTCGAGCTGGCGCTTCTGCGTGTCGGCCAGCTTCTGCAGCGCGGCCAGGTAGACGATGCGGTTGCGCTCCATGTCCTGCTCGAAGATGCGCTTGCCCAGTTCCAGGTCGCCGTCCGCCTTGGCCTTGAAGACCACCTTGCGCGCATCCACGTAGGCCTTGCGCGCCGCCAGGATGGCGGCGTGTTCAGCCTTGCCGTCCGGGTCCTGCAGGATGGTGCCGAGCGCGTCCTGCAATTCGGTGGCGCGGCCCGAGGCCTGTGCCATCTGCTGTTCAAAGCCTTTCTGGTCGGCCGCGTCCTGCACCTTCCAGGCGGCCGTGGTGCGGGCGGCGTTCACTTCCACCACCTTCTGCCACTCGGCCACCATGCGCTCCACCCGCACGTGGTCGCGCAGCAGCGCGTCGGTCATGGCGCTGGCCTGTTGCATGCGCACGATGCCGACCAGGGTCAGCGCCGTCAGCAACAGCAGCACGACAGTGAAAGCCAATCCCAGCCGGACCCCGATCTTCAGATTCTTCATCCCAGTCTCCTCGTGCCAAGTTTTAGTGTCTTTTAGGCAGTCTGAGCGCATTTCTATTGGAATGCAACAATTAACTGAAAGCAATTTTTCCAGATTGACCAGGACAAAGACGCAAACTAGGCTGGCGGCGGGACGGTGCCCAGCAGTTCGTCCATGTGTGCAAGGACGCCGGGGTCCTTCAGCACCGCGCGCAGCCACAGGTGCAGCGGCAGGTCGCCCCAGCCGGCGGCCTTCTCGGCCAGGTACGCCACCGGGCTGTGCGGCTCGGTCTGACGGAAGAACGCCGCCACCTGCCGCAGCTGGGCCAGCGCTTGCGCGCGGTCCAGGGGTGGGCCGCCGGCTTGCGCGCCGTGCGCGCTGCCCGGCGTGCCGGCCGCGTTTGCGGCGGCCTGCACGCCGGCACCGGCTGCGGGTGTGGCCAAGGGCGCGACAAAGTCGATGGCGTTGAGCAGCGCCTCGCGCGCGGCGCCAAAGCCCGGCCCGTCCGCGCCCAGTTGCGTCTCCACCACGCGTTCCAGTTCCTGCAACGAGGCCAGGCAGTAGCGCGCGTCGGCCAGCAGGGCGTCGTTGAACCGGGGCCGGTTGCGGCGCCGCTCCGCATCCAGTTCGGCCAGGCCCGGCCCGGCCGGCGCCGCCAGCGCCCGGGGGCTCCAGCCGGCATGCTCGGCGCCGGCCGCGCAGGCGGCGTTCAGGCGCTGGCGCGCCGCATCGAAGCTGGCCATGCACACGGCGCCGTCTTCGGTCACCGCGATCTCTTGCACCAGCTGCGGCGTGCGCGCCAACAGCCAATGCAGGTTGCCGGCGCGCTGTTCGGTGTCGCCATCCTCGATGGCGGGATGCAGAGCGTCCCAGTAGCGCTGGCACAGGCCGGCCAGCAAGGCATAGCCGTCGCCCAGGCCCCGAAAGCCGCGCGTGCGCGCGTGCGCCTCCGCCAGCCACACGGCCAGCCGCAGGTCCTTGCTGCGGCACTCGATCAGCGCGGCGCAGCGCACAGCCACGAAGGGCCAGTCGGCCTCTTTCAGCGCCGTCACCCACTCGCCCTGGTCCAGGGTGGGATCGTCCGCCAGCCGCGCCCTGACGATGTCGTCCACTTCGCTGCTGAAGGAAATGTCTTCGCCGCAGGCTTGCGACGTGCTGATGGGTTGCAGTAGTTGCGCGAGGTTGAACACAGGCGTCGGCATGGCGCGCTCCCTTTACTTGATGATGTATTTGAACTGGCCCTGGCGCGTGGCGCCGGCCTTGATGCCGGTGATCGCCACGCCGTCCGCCATGCGCGCCAGCACCGCCTCCGCCAGCGCCGGCAACAAGGCGCCGTTCAGGATGTGGTCTACATTGCGGGCGCCGGAATCGACTTCGGTGCAGCGCGCCAGCACCGCTTCGACCAGCGCCTGGTCGTAGCTGAATTCGGCCTTGTGGCTGCTGCGGATGCGCTGCCCGATGCGCTCGAGCTTGAGCGCGACTATGCGGCCCAGCACCTCGTCGGCGATCGGGTAGAAGGGCACCAGCTGCATGCGCCCCAGGAAGGCCGGCTTGAAGTGCTTCATCAGCTGCGGCCGGGCCAGCAGCTCCAGCTCGGCCGGGGCGGGCCGCTCCGCAAGCGGCTTGTTCAGGCACGCCTGCATGATGGCCGCCGACGCCACATTGGAGGTGGCGATGATGATGGTGTTGCGGAAGTCGATTTCGCGTCCCTCCGCGTCATCCAGCACGCCCTTGTCGAACACCTGGTAGAACAGCTCGGCCACGTCCGGATGGGCCTTTTCGATTTCGTCGAGCAGCACCACGCTGTAGGGCGCGCGCCGCACCGCCTCGGTCAGCACGCCGCCTTCGCCATAGCCCACATAGCCGGGCGGCGAGCCTTTCAGGCCCGACACGCTGTGCGCTTCCTGGTACTCGCTCATATTGATGGTGATGAGCTTGCGCTCGCCGCCGTACAGCAGGTCGGCCAGCGCCAGCGCCATCTCGGTCTTGCCCACCCCGGACGGGCCGGTGAATAAAAACACGCCCTTGGGCTGGTCCGGATCGGCCAGGTTGGCGCGCGCGGTGCGCACGCGCTGCGCCACCGCGGCGACCGCTTGCGGCTGGCCGAGAATGCGCGCCTGCAGTGCCTGTTCCAGTTTCTGCACCGCCCGGATCTCGTCGCGCACCATTTTTCCGAGCGGGATGCCGGTCCAGGCGGACACGATGGCGGCCACCGTATGCGCGTCCACCTGCCGCGGCACCATCGGTTCGCCGCCCTGCAAGGCCAGCAGCTCTGCCTCCAGCGCGGCCATGGGAACGCCGCCGCCCACCGGTGGATGGCTGTTGCGCTGCACCTCCATGGCCGCGTGCAGCGCCTTCTCGCGCTCCCAGCGCTCGCTGTGCTTGCGGTATTCCTGCTGCAGCGTTTCGCGCGCCACGCGCAGTTCGCGCAGGCGGGCGCCATGCCTGCCATCCTTGCCTGCATCCGCGTCCTCGCGCTCCAGGGCGGCGATCTCGTAGCCGATACGCTCGACGCGCCGCTGCGCCTGCTCCACCAGTTGCGGCGCCGCGTTCTGGCCCAGCGCCACGCGGGCGCAGGCTGTGTCGAGCACGCTGACCGCCTTGTCCGGCAACTGGCGGCCGCTGATGTAGCGGTGCGACAGGCTGACCGCCGCCACCACGGCGTCGTCGCAGATGCGGATGTTGAAGTGCTTTTCCATCAGCGGCGCCACAGCGCGCAGCATGGCGCAGGCGGTGTCCTCGGCAGGTTCCTCCACCTTCACCACCTGGAAGCGGCGCGCCAGCGCGGCATCCTTCTCGAAGTACTTCTTGTACTCGCTCCAGGTGGTGGCGGCGATGGTGCGCAGCTCGCCGCGCGCCAGCGCCGGCTTGAGCAGGTTGGCCGCATCGCCCTGGCCGGCCGGGCCGCCGGCCCCTATCATGGCGTGCGCCTCGTCGATGAACAGCACGATGGCATGCGGGCTTTTGCGCACCTCGGCGATGACGTCCTTGAGCCGGTTCTCGAACTCGCCCTTGACGCTGGCGCCGGCCTGCAGCAGGCCCAGGTCCAGCGCGCGGATTTCCACGCCGCGCAGCACCTCGGGGACGTCGCCCGCCGCGATGCGCAGCGCCAGGCCTTCCACCACGGCGGTCTTGCCCACGCCGGCCTCGCCGGTCAGGATGGGATTATTCTGGCGCCGCCGCATCAGTATATCCATGGCCTGGCGAATCTCCGATTCGCGTCCGATCACGGGATCGAGCTTGCCGTCACGCGCCTGCTGCGTCAGGCTGGTGGTGTACTGGTCCAGCGCGGGCGTGGTCACGTTCAGCTGGCGCACCTGGTCGCCGCCGGCTGCCTCCGCGTGGGGCGCCTCGGCGCGGCCCTCCTCCTGCGAGCCGCGGGTGTACTTGTCCATATTGTGCTTGAGCTCATCGACCGGGAACCGCGCGAACAGCTTCGAGCCGCGTGCCGCCAGCTGCGCCAGGTCCGGCTCGGTCAGCAATGCCAGCAGCAGGTGGCCGCTGCGTATCAAGTCCGGCTGCGGCAGCGACAGCGAGGCAATCAGCCAGGCATGTTCCAGCAACACCGGCAAGTGCCTGGAAAACACCGGCGTGCGCGCGCTGCCGTTCTTGAAGCGCGCAATCTCGCTGCGCAGATCGCCGTCCAGCGCCTCCAGGCTGATGCCGCATTTGCGCGCGATCAGCACGAAGTCGCTCTGATCCTGTTCAAGCAGCGCCAGGAACAGATGTTCGAGGTCGACTTCGTACTGCCCCAGGCCGACACAGATGCTGGCGGCGCGGGTGGCCGCCAGGCGCGTGGTGTCGTTCAGTTTTGCGATCAGGGTTTTCAGGTTGATGCTCATGCATGTGCTCCGCTGTGGTGGATGGCGTAGTGCAGCGTGGACGGCTGCAGCACGGCGTCGAAGTTGACCTGTTCGAAAGCGGGAGAGACCGCCAGCACGCCGCTGATGACGAAGTTGACCCGGTTGATGCTGCCGGCCTGCAGTTCGATGCGCGTCCGCACCTGCCCCAGGCGCGGCTCGTGGCGCTCGATCGCCGCCTTCAGGCTGGCGCAGATGCGAGCCCGGTCGTCGCTGCTGCTCAGGCACATGCCGGCAAAATCGACCAGGCCGTAGTTGATGATGGAGGCGGCGCACTCCGGATAGTCTTCCAGCAGCGACTCCGGCAGCGCGGCGCGCGTGTTCAGCAAGTCCTCCAGGTCGCGCGCGACGGCCTCCTTCAGTTGGCCGGCCGCAGCACCGGCCGCCGCCTGGCTGCGCGCGCCCATCAAGCGGTCCATCAGGCCGGGAACATGGGTACCCATGGCTGCTCCTCTCAAAAAAAAATACCGCAGTGGCTTGCACTGCGGCGTTGCGCTTGCCAGGCGCTCAGGCGATGCGGTTGGCGGACAGGTCCCAGCCGCCGGACGTGTTGCCGCCCGCGCCGCCGGTGATTTTCTGCTGCGTGTATTTCCAGCGCACCTTGGAGAACTTGAAGCCGACTTGCTCGGTCAGGATGTCGCCTTCTTCCACCGATGGCGCCACTGCGCCGATCAGCACGTTCTCGATCTCGATCTCGAAGTACTTCACGCGCTCGCCCTGCGCGTCGGCCCGCATGAACTCGAACTTGGCCTTGGGGATGGTGCGGCCGGCCGAGCAGGTTTGCAGCAGGATGGGCGAGGCCAGGTCGGCCAGTTTGGAGATCACGATGTCGCGGTGCTCGCAGCGCTCGGCCGTATGGCCGCCGCCGGTGGAGGCGGTGGCGGACTTGGGCTGCTCGACACCGAAATTGACCGACTTGCATTCGATCCAGTCCTTGTGGCGGTCATCCGCCGATTCGCCCTTGATGCCATCAATGTACAGATAGACGTCGATTGCCATTGCATGCTCCTAGGTGAGGTTTAGGTGTTGGTCGATTGAGGCAACTCCGCGACCAGTCGGAGGGAAACGGAGAGTTCGTCAAGCTGGAAATGCGGCCGCAGGAAGGACACCGCGCGGTACACGCCGGGCCGCCCAGGCACTTCATGCACCTGCACCGACGCCTCGCGCAGCGGGAAGCGCGCCTTCTGGTCCTGGCTGGCGCTGTCGTCCAGCAGCACATACTTCATCAGCCAGCGGTTCAGGAAATCCTCCACGTTGGAGGCGGCGGCAAAGCTGCCGACCTTGTCGCGCATCATGGCTTTCATGTAGTGGGCGATGCGCGACACGGCGAAGATGTACTGCAGCTGGGACGACAGTACGGCGTTGGCGTTGGCCGCATCGGAGCTGTACTTGCGCGCCTTCTGCGCCGACTGCGCGCCGAAAAAGGCGGCATAGGCGGTGTTCTTGCAGTGCACCAGGGAGATGAAACCAAGGTCGCTCAGCTCCTTCTCGCGGCGGTCCGTGATCGCCACCTCGGCCGGGCACTTCAGGGCGACCTCCCCCTCGTCGGTCTTGAAGGTGTGGGTCGGCAGGTCGTCCACCAGGCCGCCGCCTTCCACCCCGCGGATGGCGGCGCACCAGCCGTAATCGGCAAAAGCACTGGTCAGCTTGGCGCCGAAGGCGTAGGCCGCGTTGCACCACAGGTATTTGTGATGGTCGGTGCCGTCCACTTCCTCGACGAAATTGAAGCCTTCCACCGTATTGCCGTCGACCGGGTTAAATGGCAGGCGGCCCAGGAAGCGCGGCAGGGTCAGGCCCACGTAGCGCGCATCTTCGGATTCGCGGAACGCTTTCCACTTGGCGTATTCCACCGTATCGAATACCTTGGCGAGGTCGCGCGGCCGCCCCAGTTCGCCATAGCTTTCCAGCCCGAACAGCTCGGGCGAGGCGGCGCTGACGAAGGGGGCGTGCGCGGCGGCGGCCACGTGCGACATCTGCTCGACGAAGTAGATGTCCTCTGGCTGGCGCGAGATTTCGAAGTCGCCCAGCAGGGCGGCGTATGGCGCGCCGCCGAAGGTACCGAATTCTTCCTCGTAGACCTTCTTGAACATGCTGCTCTGGTCAAACTCCAGCGCGCCCTGGAAGTCCTTCACCAGTTCGCGCTTGGTGGCGTTGAGCATGCGGATCTTCAGGTTCTGGCCGGTGGTGGAGTTCTTCACCAGGTAATGCAGGCCGGTCCAGCTCTGCTCCAGCTTCTGGAACGCCGGCGCATGCATGATGGCACTGAGCTGCCTGGAAATCATCGCGTCCAGTTCCGCCACGCGCGCGTCCAGTGTGCCGCTCAGGTTGTGCGATACCGGCATGCTGCCTTCCAGTACCTGGTTCACCAGCTCGGCGATGATGTCCTTGGCGCGTTCGTGTTCCACGCTGGACTTGGCCACCTTGCTTTGCTCGACGATCTCGTCGAGCAGGCCGGCGCTGTGTCCCGCGCCCGTTGGCGCGCCCTGCGGCTGCTGCAGTTGTGCCGACATGTCATTCCCCCTTGTCCGCAGGCGCGGCCAGGCTGTTGAGCTGGTCCGTGTTATTCAGCACATTGTTCAGGATGTCTTCCAGCCTGTCGTTGCCGGCCAGTTTGTTGCGCAGGTCGGCCAGCTTGCTGCGTGCGTCCAGCAGCCGGCTTAACGAGGGCACCTGCCGCACCACCGATTCGGGACGGAAGTCCGCCATGGCGTGGAATTGCAGCTCGACCGGGAAGTAGCCGCCGCCGGCCAGCTCGTTGGCCACCTGGAAGCGCGCCACCGGCGCCACGCCGGCCAGCACCTCGTCGAAGTTGTCGGCATCGATGTTGACGAACTTGCGCTCCTTCAGGCGCTTTGGCCCGGCCCCGGCGCTGCCGCCGAAATCGCCCACCACGCCAACCACGAAGGGCAGCTCCTTGTGCTCGATCGCGTCGCCGATCTCGACGTCGTAACTCATCTGCACGCGCGGTGCGCGCACCTTGCCCAGCCGTTTCTGGACGCTGTCGCCACTAGCCATTTTGGTTCTCCTTCAGGGTTATTTGAGCGCGCCGAACGGATCGGCAGCGTTGGATGCGGCCGGTTTCGCCGCCGGCTGCGCGCGCCGCGCCGGCGCCGCCACCGGCCTGCGCGGAGCGGCAGCCGGCGGCACCAGCACTTCCTCGCCCAGGCTGGTGCGCAGCAGGCGCGCCAGGTCCTTGGCCTCGGTGCGCAGCGAGCCGCTCAGGTTGTTCTGCTGGCTCAGATCCGCCAGCGCCTTGGTCGACAGGCGCAAGCCGCTGACGGCGATGATGCTGTTGCCAAGCTGGTCGCCGGGGTCGCGCTGCAGCGCTTCCTGCGCGTCCAGGATGGCTTCGCCGTAGCTGGCGCGGTCGAACTTCATCTGCGCCATCGACAGCCACGGCCCTTTTTCAGCCGGATAGCTGCCGGCCGCGCTGCGCAGCAGGCTCAGTGCCTTGTCCTGCTGGCCGGAGGCGGCCACGCGGCTCGCTTCGGTCAGCGCGCCGGCCAGCGTGGCGGCGGCAGGTGGGTCGGGTCGCAGCGGCGGCCCCTCGGCGGCGCAGGCGGACAGCAGCAGCGCGCATGCAAGACTGGGGAGTGTCGTTCCGGGCTTCAAGATGGTCTCCTTCGATGCTGGTGAAGGTCATTATTGAGGCAAGAATGACAACGGCGATTGCGATTGCGCAAGACCGGCGCCGGTCCATGGGAAGCGTGGCGGCGCGGCTTGCGCTGGCTCAAACACGCGTCGGCGCCGCTTGGTTTTAATGAATCCACGCCAAGCCCGCGCGCGCCAAAGGGAGTCCTCATGAAACACACCGCAGCAGCAGCGATCCTCTCCGCCCTGGCCTTGTCCGGTTGCGCCGCAGGCACGATAGCCGGCGCCGCCATGGAGCTGGCCGGACTGCGCAAGGCGCCCGAGCTGCCCGAGCTGCAAAAGCCGCCGCGCCAGGTGGCGATACGCCTGCATGCCAGCGGCAACCTCAACGCCGGAGGCGACGGCCAGCCGCTGGCGCTGTCGGCGCGCATCTACAAGCTGCGCCAGAGCGCCGCCTTCGAGCGCGCCAGCCTCCACGGTTTTCTCAACGCGCTGACCGAACGCGAGCTGCTGGGCGCGGACCTGGTCGAAGTGAAGGAAGTGCAGCTGATACCGGGCCAGCGCTACGAGGCGCTGGAAAGCGTGAGCCGCGAGGCGACGCGCATCGGCGTGGTGGCGCTGTTCCGCAAGCCGGCGCCGCAGCGCTGGCGCGCCGTCTTCTCTGCGGCGGAGGCGGAAAAGAGCGGCATCACCATCGGCCTGCACGCCTGCGCGCTGAGCGTGCCGGGCCAGCCGCTGGCGGGTACGCGCTGCCAGCCCTGACGCAATCTGTCACTTCATCCCGACAAAACCCATGAGCAAGGAGAACCTATGAGCACCGCGGCAAAAGTACTTTGGGGCGAAGGCCTGTTCCTACGCCCGCAGCACTTCCAGCAGCAGGACCGCTACCACGAGACGCGCTTGCAGCGCACCGCGCAGGCGCTGCAGCCCTACCTGTGGGGAGTGCTGGCGCTGGAATGGGACACGCCGGCGCTGCAAGCGAACCTGCTGCGGCTGCGCGCGCTGTCGGCCATCTTCCGCGACGGCGAGTTGAGCGACGCGCCCGCCAGCGACCCGCTGCCGCCGGCGGTGGACCTGGGCGCGCTGCCGCCCAGCGTGCAGGAAGTGACCTACTACGCCGCGCTGCCCTCGCTGGCGCCGGACAGCAGCAACTGCGCCCCTGCCGGGGCGCGCTACGCGCAAACGGAGCGCAGCACGGCCGATATCTACACCCAGGCGGCGCCGGCGGAGTTG
The DNA here is from genome assembly GCF_001425045.1 of Massilia sp. Root351. Lineage (GTDB taxonomy): Bacteria > Pseudomonadota > Gammaproteobacteria > Burkholderiales > Burkholderiaceae_D > Rugamonas. The sequence goes on from NZ_LMDJ01000012.1 coordinate 609,669, forward strand.
AGCTATCTGCGCAAGGCGGTGCGCCTGGTGTCGGACCAGGAGCCGCGCGGCGGTTTCGAGTGCTTCCCGCTGATACGGCTGCGCCGTGTGGTTTCCGGGGTGTTCGAGCCCGATCCCGCATTCATCCCGCCCAGCCTGTCGGTAGCCGCCGCGCCGCGCCTGAAGATGCAGCTGGAACAGCTGATGGATGCGCTGCAGGCCAAGCTCAACGCGCTGCAGGGCCACATGCGGGAACCGAGCCGCAACGTGATCGAGTTCCGCTCCGGCGACGTCTCTGCCTTCTGGCTGCTGCATACCGTGAGCACCGCCAGCGCCACGCTGACGCACTACTTGCGCCATCCAGCGCTGCATCCCGAGCGCCTGTTCGAGGCCATGCTCGGACTGGCCGGGGCGCTGATGACCTATTCCAAGGCCTACACGCTGGCCAGCCTGCCAGCCTACCAGCATGACCATCCCGGCCCCTGTTTCGCGCAGCTGGACGGCATCGTGCGCGAGCTGCTCGACACGGTCATTTCGGCACGCTACTTTTCGATCGCGCTGGACGAGGAAAAGCCCTGCTACCACCGGGGCAAACTCGACTCGGGCAAGATCGACCACAAGACCACGCTCTACTTGGCCATCGGCGCGGCCATGCCGGCCCTGGAGCTGGTGGAGGCGGCGCCGCTGCGCATCAAGGCTGGCGCGCCGGACGACGTGGACCAATGCGTACTGACCGCCATGCCCGGCGTGAAGCTGACGCACGCGCCGCAAGTGCCGGCCGCCATCCCGCTACGGCCGGACACCTGCTACTTCACGCTCGAGAACAAGGGTGTGCTGTACGAACAAATGCTGAAGGCGCAGTCGATTTCGATTTACGTCCCGGCCGGCATCCGCGAGCTGCGCCTCGAACTGATCGCGGTGACGGCATGAGCGCCCAGATCGAACGGCGTGCCGCACCGTCCCTGCTCGGCAATCGCGCAGGGCCGGCGGCCGGGCCGCGCATCGCATCCTTGCTGGACCTGATGCACGAGGGCTTCTACGTGCTGTTCATGCTGAAGAACGGCTCGGCTCCGCCCGGCGAGCAGGAGTTCGCGGAAAAGGTGCTGACTTTCCTGGCCGGCTTCGAGAACGAGGCGCGGCGCCTGCGCGCGCACGGAACCGACATCGAAGCGGCCAAGTATGCCTACTGCGCCGCGCTGGATGAGACCATCCTGGCATCGGGCTTCCCGATCCGCGGGCCATGGGAGCGGCGCCCGCTGCAGTTGCGGGTGTTCGGCGACCAGCTGGCCGGCGAGCACTTCTTCGACCGGCTGGAGGATCTGCGCGCCAAGGGCGGCGTACGGCTGCAGGCGCTGCAAGTGTTCCATCTGTGCCTGCTGCTCGGCTTCAAGGGCAAGTATGCACTTGACAGCAGCGACAAGCTGGCCTGCCTGACCGCGCGCCTTGGCGACGAAATCTCCCACATCAAAGGCCGCAGCCGCGGTTTCGCGCCGCGCGCCGAGCGGCCGGACCAGGTGGCGCACAAGCTGCGCAGCGACGTGCCGCTGTGGACGCTGGCAGCGGTGTTCTCGCTGGCGGCGCTGGGGGTGTACGCCGGCATGAAGGCGTCGCTGGAGCATGCCACCCGGCAGGGCATGGCGGACTACGCTGGCCTGGTGAAGCTGGCGCCGCGCCAGGCCAGCCTCACCATCACCCTGCCCTGACCCAGGGCCGCTGCTCCGCACTACTGCGCAATCCGGAACTCGATGCGGCGGTTGCGGGCACGGCCCTCGCTGGCCGCATTGTCCGCCACCGGCCGGTCCGGCCCCAGGCCGGAGACGGCCACCATGCCAGGGCTGACGCCCTTCTGCGCCAGATAGGCCCGTACCGCCTCGGCGCGCGCCAGACTGAGCGCCAGGTTGGCGCCGCGCGGGCCGACATTGTCGGTGTGGCCGATCACTTCGACCATTTTCCCCTTCAGCTGGTGCAGCGCGCCGGCCATCTGGTCCAGGATCTCCCGGCCCGACGGCCGTATCGCCGCCTGCCCACTTTCAAATTCGATAATCCGTTTCGCCAGCGTCGCGTCCAGCAGCTCCTGCTCCGCCGTGCTCACGCGCAGGCCGTTGTTGACGGTGTAGGTCGGATTCAGGCTGGTGGCGGCATCGCTGGCGATCTGCTGCCGCAGCGCCTCGCTGGCCACCTCGCCGCGCAGGCTGACGCTAGTACCTTCCACTTTCAGCTCGCCCTTGCTGATCAGCTTCAGATTGGGGCCGATCAGCTTCTGCACATGGCCGCTCCAGTTGGGCGGCAGCGCCACGTTGCCGATGCCGATCTGGTCCACCACGTGCTCGGCGCCATACAGTTCGCGCAGGCGCCGCAGCATGGCCGCCTTGCTCGCCTCGTCCGGCAAGGTTCCGCTAACCCGCACCTGGCCGGATTTCGGCGCGGCCGGTTCGGCGGGCTGCGCATGCACCGGTCCGGCGCCTGCAATGGCGGCGCCGCACAGCAGCACGGCGGTAACGTAGCGCATGGCTTGCTCCTCAAGTGAAGGTTTCGTAAAACAGCGCGCAGGCAGATTCCAGCGTGAGCAGTTCCTGCTCCAGACAGGCCGACAGGCGCAGCACCTTGTGGTCGCCACGGATCATGTCGTCCACCCAGGCGGTGCTGTCGAAAGTGATCTGCTGCGTTTCCGCATATTGCGGGTCGATCACGCCGCGCAGCGTGGCCGGCGACGCGCCGGCAAAACCCAGCACCAGCGCGGGCCGGCCGGACAGCTCGCACATCAGCAGCGCCAGTTCCACGTCCACCTGGCGCAGGAAGGGCTCGGCCAGCGACAGCCACAGGGCCGCCACGGCCGGCCGGCAAAGCGGATCGCGCGGCAGTGGCAGCGCCAGGCTGCGCTCCAGCCGCGTGCTGCCGCTCCAGCCGAAAGGCTGCAGCAGCAGTCCCATCGCAAGCATCGTCCGGCGCGCCGAGATGCTGCTACGCTCCAGCGTCAGCATCGCATCCAGGCCGACCAGCGTGGTCCGCCCGAGGAAATCACTTAGCGAGGCAGCGTGCGCAGGGGCGTGCGGATCGATTTCCAGCGCGTTTGCAGACAAGGCATGCAACTGCGGTGCGGGATGCATGGCGGACGTCAGCGGCGCCATGCCGGCTGCCAGCGCACTCCAGAATGGCCTTAGCACGATGGGACTGTGGCGCAGGAAGGCGGGGGCGTCATCAACCTCCAGCACGCTCATTGCCAGGAAAGGAAAGCGCCGCTGCGACTGGTCGCTGCTGGCCACCAGATGACCCGCGATGGCACGACTGCTGCGCGTGCCGACGAAAGCGAAATGCAGCGGGCGCATGGCGTCGTAGTGCAGCTTCCAGCGCGGCTCCGCAGTCAGCCCGGTCATGGTGTCGGCCAGCCAGCCGTCCAACAATTCGACCAGCGCATGGTTGTCGCCGGCTTTGATAAAGTCGCTGCGCGCCGGAATTTTGCCGAAGTAGCCGATGCGGGCCAGTTGCGGCGTGCGTAACGGAGCAAGGCGGCTCATCGCGCGCCTCCCTGCGGCAGCGCGGCCAGGGCGGCAGGTGCTGCCACCGCAGACGCTGTACCGACTATGGATTCCGGCAGCGTCATGCCGCGCATGCCTTGCTCCTGCGGCGCAGCGCCGTTACCGGCCTCAGGACTGCTGGTGATCTTCAGATCCAGCGCCACACTGATGCCAGCATTGGTCCAGCGCAGCTCGTGCACGCCCTCCTCCTTGCGCATGCGCACCGCGGCGTCGATCATGCGTTTCAAGCCAAACTGGCCCGGCTCATTGAACAGCTCGACACTGCGGCCATCGAAGGCCACTGCCGTGATGCGCGCGCCCGGAATGCCTTGCGGGCCGGGGTGGACCATGCCGGTCCATTGCGCCGGCGTGTTCCGGTAGCGCAACTGCTGTCCGTCGATCTCCACCGTATATTCCAGCGTGCCCGGCGCGGGCAGCGGCTGGATCTGGAACACCGTTTGCGCGGCGGCGCTTGCGGCACCGACGCCGCCTGCGCCCAGCGGCGCTATCCAGCCTGGAAAGCGCGACACCGCCTGCGGCGACAGTGCAATGCCCATGTCGGCCCAGGTGCGCGGCGCCAGCGCGTCGCCGCGCCGCACCACCAGCGGTCCCATGGCCGTGGTGACGAATTTGGCCACCAGCCCATCGGGGCCGAAGAACTGGGCTATTTCCAGACTGCTGGCCTCTATTTTCGCGTCCGGCGAGAACGGATACTTGGCCGCCAGCGTGCGCTGGAACGGCTGGTACACCTGCGCCAGCCAGGTCTGGTTGAGGTCCGCCTCGGCCGGCCCGATGATCACGGCGAAGGTCTGCATCAACGGCCGCACCAGCAACGGCCGTATGGCGAGTTTCTGCTCGTCGCCCATCCCGGTCAGCATCTGCTCATCGACAAAGCGCAGTGCGTCGGCCAGTTCTGAGCCGGTGCCTTCCAGCGTCTGCTGCATGAACAGGCGCGCCCCTGGCCCGGGGTCGCCCTGGTTCTTCAGCGTGTTCAGGCGGGTGCGCAAGCGCGACAGCGCTTCCATGTAGCCACGCAGCAGCGTGGCGTTCTTGTCCCTGGCGGAGACCAGCCTGGCCACCGCCGCGAACGCGCGCCCCACCGTCCCCATCGGCCGCTCGAAACGGGCCGGGTCCAGCGGCACGGTTACCGGCGCGGGCGCGCGGCGCAGCAGGGTATGCTCGACCCACTCCGTGAAGCCGCGCTGCGCCTTCCGCGCCTCCGCGTTCGCCAGCGTGGGGTTGTCCCACGAGGTCTGCTCGTTGATGGTGTTGAGCACCTTGACGATGGGCGAGGACTGCGGATCGCCCAGCCGGTTCATGGCCGCCACCGCGCCGTTGAAACCGTCCAGGTCCGTCACGGCCACACCCTGGACGAACTTTTGCCACGCCCTGGAGAAGTCGCTCTTGTACATTTCCACCAGGTGCTTCTCGATCTGCTCCGGGCTGCCCGCCAAGGTCAGGTCGTCCTTGCTGGCTGTCCTCAGCACCCAGTCCGTGCTTTGCAACTCGCCGCTGGCAGCCTCGCGGATGGCGCCCTGGATATACTTCTCCCATGCCTCGCGCGTGAACGCGCCGGGGACGGCATGGCTGCCCGCCATCAGCGCCTGGTCCTGCTCGCCGACGATACGCACCACCGTCATGGCGGGGAAACGCGTGCCGGCGCGGGCACGGATGTCAGCATACACGCGGTCGCGCGCTGGCGTGCCGCGCACCACCCGCCGCAGGTTCTCGCGCGCCTGGTCCACCAGCGCCAGCTTCTGCTCGATGCGCGGCCAGGACGGATCGCCCGACTGCGCCAGGTAGAAGGTCAGCAGGCGCTCGGCGCTGCGTATCATCTGCTCACGCGGCATGGCGCCCCGGTTCGCTTCCAGCCAGCCGCGCCAGTAGCGCGTGAGCTGGTCGTTCAAATGCCCGGCCTCGGCACGCGGCGGGTCGGCCAGCATCAAATAAGTCTTGAGCGCGTTGTAGGCGTCGTCAACGTTGAGCGGATCGGCATCGGCATACTGGCGGGAGGCAGCAGGCGCAGCCGCTACGGCTGCGGGTGCGGGCGCAGCCGCCGGCTGCCCCGCCCCCACAGGCGCCGCCAGTTGCTCCGCATTGGCGTTCATCTCGAACAACAGCGCTTCCAGCCTGGCCGCCACCGGCATGACCATCACCTCTTTCACGCCCGCGTAGTATTCCTGGCGCAGCTTGCGCTCCAGCAGGCCGCCCTGGTACAAGCCCATGCTGATAGCCCATGGCCGCTCGCGCGCGAACTTTTCCAGCTGTTCGATCCGGTCCTGCAGGATCTCCAGCGCCTCCAGGCGCGGCTGCAGGTCCACCCGCCCTTCCTGTAGCTTCGCCACCTTGTCCAGGTCCGCCTGCACATTGGCGGCCAGTTGGCGGTTGCCCATGTAAGACCAGGTCCAGCCGCCCAGTGCCCCGCCCAGCAGCACAACCGCGCCAAAGAACGCCGCATAGCGCAAGCGCGCGCTGGCACGGCTGGCGTATTGCGACACCAGCGCCTTGTCGGCGAACACCACGTCGCGAAACAGCTTGAAGAGAAAATAGCCGCCAGCCGAGCCATAGGGCATAGCTGCAACCTCCTGCCGTGCAGGACCGAGGGCCAGCTCGTAGCGCTCGGCGATGCGTTGCGACTGCGCGCTCAGGGGCTGCCCTTCCTGCAGGGCGCTGGAAAAGTAGAAGCCCCGGAACACGGGTTGGAACTGGAAGGGATTTTCCTCGAACAGCGTGGCCAGGAAGGCCCGTAGCGGCGCGCGCATGGATGCGAACTCCATCGGAAAAGTGAAAATGCCCGGCGCCATGCGCGTGCGGCGCGGCTGCGCCATGTTCGCCATGCCCATATCGACCAGGCCCGTGTGCAGCTCATCAAAACCCTGGTCGAAGAAGGCCAGCAACTCCTGGCTGCCCGCCCTGCGCTTGTAGGGCATGGTGGCGCCCCAGACCCGCTCGCGCTCGCTGCTTTCGCCTTGGCAGAAGAAGTCGCTGAAGCCCGCGATCAGGTCGGCCTTGGTGAACAGCACGTACACCGGCGCGAACACCTCCAGGCGTTCGATCAGGTCCTGCACCCGCTTGCGCAGGCTGCGCGCCAGCCTGAGCGCGCCATCCGGGTCGCTGCGCAGTTCCGCGACGCTGACCGCGACGATGATGCCATTCACCGGCGCACGCTTGCGGTGCTTCTTCAGCAAATCCAGGAAACCACGCCACTCGTCCAGGTGTTCGTCCTCCACCGCGTAGCGGCCCGCCGTATCGAGCACAATGCCGTCGGCGGTAAAGAACCAGTCGCAATTGCGGGTGCCGCCCGCGCCGTGCACCGCGCGCGCGTCGGCAAACGGAAATTGCAGGCCGGAGTTGATGATGGCGCTGCTCTTCCCTGCCGATGGATTTCCGATGACCATGTACCACGGCAGCTGGTACAGCGCACGCGATCCCGGCATGCGGCCCAGCTTGGAACCCTTGATGGTGGCGATCGCCTTCAGCATGCCGCTGCGGACTGCGTCCACTTCCTGCCGGCCGGCGCCCACATCCTGTACCTGAGCTTCCGCAGGCGCCCTGGCCGCTTCCAGGCCGACAGTGGCGCGCGCCGTCTTCCTGCGCTTCAGCCAGCGCGCCAGCAGCCACGCCAGGACGGCCGCCGCCAACGCCGCCACTGCCCAGATCAATGCCAGTTCCAGCAGTTCGGCGCCGAGATAACACAGTGCCGCCGTGGCGATGAACCCGGCAATGGTGAGATTGCGGGAGTCGGTGAGGAACAGCCAGATTCGTCGCATGATGATAGCTCCGTGGCGCCTGTGGGCGGACCAGAACTATGTTGCCACCTGCCCCGCCTTGCATTGTTGACACAGAACAAGACTCAACGTTTGCGCTGCATCGCCTCCGGCAAACGCAGCTCGGCGTGGCCGAAATCCATCATGGTCCAGCGGCCTCCCCAGGTCAGGCCTGCCGCCTCGGCGGCCTCGCCGTACAGGCGATAGCCGCGCATGGCCCAAGGATCCCTTTCGGAGATCACCAGTTTGCCGTCGCGCAGAAAGGCGCAGTCGGCGGCCAGGCCGAACTGGTGGTAGCTCTGAAAAGCCCTGGCATTGGTGACACTGGCGCCAGTGCTGGCCAGCAGGTCCTGCCGCTCCGGGCTGCGGTAGCCCTCTAGTAGCGCCATGTCATAACCATGGCGCTCCTTCATGATGCGGAACACCAGCAGCAGACGCTGTTCGAAGCCGGGATGAAGCTGTTGCCAGCTGCGGTTGGCGCCCGCCAGCAGGGGCCGCACGCGCACCACCTCCGTCGCCGCGAATGCCAGCGGCGGCACGGGCGGCGGGGGCGCCAGCTGTTCACCCTTGAGCAAGACGGCCACCTGGCCGTTGGCTTCATAGCCTGCGCTATCGAAGGCAGGAAGCGCCAGCCGGCGGCCGGCCACCAGCGCCAGCGTGGGCGGCAGCAGCGTCAGCAAGGCGCCGCTAGCCAGCAGCCAGGCATAGCGCCCCCGCAGCAAGGCGCGGCAGCGCAACAGCGCCAGCTCGAACAGGGCATCGCGGCCGGCCGGGAATAGCAGCAGCCATCCGCCAAGGCACACCAGCAGAAACAACAGCAACAAGGAAACGGCAAGCATGGTGCGCTCCGTCAAAGCGTGGCCGGGCGGCTGGCCGCACACTGAAGGCGGCCGTACCGGGATCGCTCCATCGTATGTCGTCCGCCGCCGCGCGGTTCCGAAGCAGATCAAACCATGGGAGGATAGATTGGATAAATCCACACCACCTCAAAGACCGGACCTGTTCGCCGCCGTGCAGCCGGGCGATGGCAGCCGGCGCATCCTGGCCAGGCTGGAGAACAGCGGCAAGGCGAATACGCCGGGCGCGCGCCTGGCACGGCTGCAGCCCGGCCAGCTCGTGATGCGCCTGGCGCTGCTGGCCATGGTTGCAGCGGCCATCGCTGGCGTCAGCTACCATGGACTGGCACCGGCCCAGCGTAGCCAGCCAGTTGTGCTGGTGGCGCCCGTGGCGCCGCTGGTCATCGCGCCGGACGAAGTGGAGCGGCGCGCCGCGGCCATCGTCAACGAGCCGCTGCCGGCTATCACCCCGCTCCGGCGCAAGCTAGCTGCGGTCGCCATTGCTGCCGGCCCGCGCGCCCCGCAGGTGCGCCAGGGCCACCAGGCCAGTCAAGCACCCGCGGCCCCGCACTCCCCCACGCACTCCGCCACCAGCCCTGCCTCACGTTCCGCCGCGCCGGTCCATACGGCCGCCGTGCCGCCAGCGGACAGCGACTTGGCGCTGCTGACGGCGCTGGTGGCCCATAGCGGCAACCAGCCTGGCGCCGGCCCGCACAGGCGCGACGAGGTCGAACGCAACGACGGCGACAGCACCGACGCCCTGCTACGCCGTTGCCAGCGCCTTGGCGGGCCGGAAGCGGGCCTGTGCCGCGCACGCATCTGCAACGGACAGTGGCTGCACGCGGCAGCCTGCCGCATGCCGATCAACGACTGAAAGCGCCTGCCGCCGGCTCGACTCAGGCGCGTTCGGATATCTCGATCAGGTTCTGGTCCGGGTCGCGCACATAGACCGAGCGGATCGGCCAGTTGGCGCCAGTGCGCGCCACCGGCCCCTCCTCTATCGGCACGTCCAGCTGCGCCAGCCGCGCAATCACGTCGTCCAGCGGAATGGACGCGATAAAGCACAAATCCAGCGAGCCAGGCGTGGGCTGCGCCGCCTTCGGCAGGAACTCCTTGCCATATTCATGCAGGTTGATCTTTTGCGCGCCGTACTTGAACGCCACGCGGCCTGCGCCGAAGGTCTCCAGCTGCATGCCCAACACCCGCGTGTAGAAATCGATGCAGCGCTCGCGCTCGCGCGTGGTCAACACCAGATGATCCAGGTGGTCTATCATTTCGCCTCCAACTCCTGCAAGAAATCCGATATGGCGGCCAGCACCGCCTCCGGCTGCTCCAGGTGCGGCGTGTGGCCGCAGTCCGCCAGCATGGCCGTGCGCGCGCCAGGCGCCTGAGACTCGATGGCGCGCAACTGCGCTTCCGTGCCGTACTGGTCGCCGCTGCCCTGCAAGGCCAGCACCGGGCACGCGACCGACGGCAGCAGGTACTCGATGTTCCAGCGGCTGAACGCCGGCCGCAGCCAGGTGTCGGCCCAGGCGCCGAAAATCTGGTCCGTCTTGTCGCCGTGGTAGCGCGACAGGCCACGCAGCTTGCCGGCGCCGTACGCCGCGCGCGCCTCGCGGATGCCGGCCAGCGTGACTTCCTCCACGAACACATGCGCCGCCTCCGTCACCACGCCCAGCAGGCCGGGCGGCTGGTCCGCAGCATGGATCAAGGCGATGCTGCCGCCATCCGAATGACCCACCACGACATAGGGCCGCCCGTCCAGCAGCGCCAGCATCTGCGGCAGCTCTTCCAGCGCGTAGCGGTGCAGGTAGTGCACGCTGCGCCCGGTGCGCAAAGGCACGGACTGCCCATAGCCGCGCCGGTCGAACATCAGCCCCCGGCAGCCGGTGCGCGCGCACAGCCGCGCGGGAAAGTCCTTCCACATCGCGGTGCAGCCCAGCCCTTCGTGCAGGAAGACCAGCACCGGCTTGCCGGCGGCGCCACTATCTTCGGCGATCCATTCGTAGTACAGCTGGCCCCCTTCGGCCAGTTCCAGCATTGCCATCTTCTTCTCCTCCGCTTTGCCAGGCTACAGATTACACTGCCACGGCTGCACGCGGCGCAGCAGCAGGGGCGCCAGCAGCGACAGTGCGTACAGCACCAGGCCAGCACCCGCGAGGGCCATGGCATGCCGCACCCCGGCCAGCCCGGCCACTGCGCCCCATAGCAGGCTGCCGCCGGTCTGGCCGAGCGCCATCGCCATCAGGTAGACCGAGAGTGTGCGCGCCCGCACCTCGCTGGGAAACGACGACTGCGCGGCGCCGTTCAAGGTGGTCACCATGGCGGACCAGGCCACTCCCCCCGCCGCCGACAGCGCCATCAGCGCCGGCCAGGACTGCACATGCGGCAAGGCCAGCAGCATGGCGCCGAACATGGCCACCGCGCCACCCAGCAATTGGCGGCGCGCGAGGCGGGCGCGCAGCTCGGGCAGCAGAAACGCGGCCAGCACCGCACCGACGCCGACGCAGGCCATCAGGCTGCCGAATGCGCCGGCTTCGCGTCGCAGCACGTCGCGCACGAACAGCGGCAGCAAGGCCGTGTAGGCGATGGCGGCGCCGAACACGCAGACGGTATGGCGCAGCAGCCGGCGGTAGGCGGCCGAGCCGAAGGCGGCCTGCAGGCCAGCACGGAAGCCGCGCCAGCTGATGCCGCCATCCGCAGCCGGCGCCTGCTCCGGCCCGGCCCCCGGTGCGATGCCGCGTATCCAGTCCAGGTACACCAGCAGCAAGCCGCCGAAAGACACGGCGTTGAACAGGAACAGCGGCACCGCCCCCATCCACACAAACAGCATGCCGCCCAGCGCCGGACCGGCTGTGGCGGCGAGATTGAAACTCAGGTTGTTCAGCGACGCTGCAGCCTCCACTTCCTCCGGCTGCACCAGTCCGGACATGGCGGCCTGCCAGGCCGGCCACATGAAGGCCGAGCCGGTGCCCATCATGAAGATCAGCGCCAGCACGGCGGCCGGCGACGCCATGCCGCTGGCCGCCAGCGACGCCATGCCGGCAGCCGCCAGCGCCATGAAGAGGTTCACTGCGAACAGCAGCTTGGGACGCGGCACCGCGTCCGCCACCACGCCTGCCAGCAGGCCGAACATCAGCATGGGCGCGTAGCTCGCGGCCGGTACCAGCGCGGAGGTTTGCGCCGCCGGAGAAATGGTGGCCACAAGCCAGGCGGCGGCGAACGTTTGCGTCCATGTGCCCAGGTTGGACAGCAAGTTGGCCAGCCAGAGCTGGCGGTAGCGCCGGTGCCGCAGCGGCTGCAGCATGGGGACCTTGCGGCGCGCCGATGGCGCGGACGGCATTGCGAGTGGTGTAGGCTTGTGCATACAATGAGTCTATGCGGCGCCTGAAAACGGCGTCAATCTTGACTCCGGCAATCAACACAAATAAAGCATGAAGAAAGAGCTCTCATCCAAGGAAGCGGCGGCCATACTCGGCGTGTCGGCCGCCACGCTGTACGCCTATGTGAGCCGGGGCATGCTCACCTCCATCGCCGACGGCAAGGCGCGCAGCAAGCGCTATGCGCACGAAGAGGTGCTGCGCCTCGCCGCGCGCAAGGCAGACGGAAAACGCGCCGGGCACGCGGTGGCCGCGGCCATGAGCTGGGGCGTGCCGGTGCTGGAGTCGCGCATCTCGCTGATCGCGGACGGCAAGCTGTTTTACCGGGGCCAAGACAGCAGCGCGCTGGCCGCACACGCTACGCTGGAGCAGGCCGCAGCCATCCTGTGGGGCGCGACCGGCACGCTGGCGGCGCCATCACCACAGGCCGCAGCGCCTTCGCAGCCGGCGCCCTCCCCGGCTGCACCGACTCCGCTGCCTCCTGCCGTCGCCGAGCTGGCGCGCGACATGGCGCCGCTGCAGCGCGCCATGGCATACCTGCCCCTGGTCGCTGCGGCGCCGGCCGGCCGCGAGGCAGGCACACCACCCGCGCAGCTGATGCGCATGCTGGCCGGCCTGTTGCTGAATGCGGAGATCACCGCCGAGCCGCTGCACCGGCAAGTGGCGCGTGCATGGGGCGTGCATGGCATCGGCGAAGAGCTGCTGCGCGCCGCACTGGTGCTGATGGCGGACCACGAACTGAACACCTCGGCCTTTACTGTGCGCTGCGTCGCCTCCACCGGCGCAGCGCTGCCGGCAGTGCTGTGCGCGGGGCTGGCCGCGCTGTCGGGCCCCGAGCACGGCGGCCATTACCTGATGGCGAAGGACGTCATCGTGGCGCAATTGAACGGAACGGGCGCTGCGGAATTGGTGCCCATGCGGCCCGGATTCGGCCATCCGCTGTACTCGGACGGCGACCCGCGCGCCACGCAGTTGCTGGAAATGATGGAGCCTTTGCCGCAAGCCGCAGGCGTGCTGGCGCTGGCGGCCAAAGCGGCGGCAATCAAGGGCGCCGAGCCGAATTCGGACTTCGCGCTGGCGGCGCTGGAACTGGTGCTCGGCCTGCCGCCGCACAGCGGCATCGTGCTGTTCGCCCTGGCCCGCTCCGCAGGCTGGCTGGCGCACGCGGCGGAACAAGCGGCGGACGGCGGCATGATACGGCCGCGCGCCCGCTACGTCGGCAAGTTCGGCGAGTTCGGAGAATCTGCCCCATCCGGGCCTTGAACCGGCCCGTGCTCAGCCGCGCTTGCGCTCCTTGGCCTGATTCTGCTGCGCGAACTCCAGCTCCTCGTACAGCGCGAGGAACTCCTGCGACAGCTTGTGGCGGCTGTCCAGGTGGATCATCGGCAGGCAGCGCTCGTGCGACTCGCGCACCTTGATGGAGCTGGACAGCTTGCTCTGCAAAACCGGCAGGCCCTCCGCCAGCAGCTCGTCCACCATGCGCTGCGGCAGATTGGCGCGCGGCTGGAACTGGTTGACGATGATGCCCTCGATCTCCAGCGCCGGATTGTGGTCCGCCTTGATCTCGCCCACGTTGTTCATCAGCGTGTACAAGGCCTGGCGCGAAAAGTCGTCGCAGTCGAACGGAATCAGGCAGGTGTCGGCTGCGATCAGCGCCGACTGCGTGAAAAAGTTATAGGCCGGCGGCGTATCGATGATGATCTCGTCGAACTCCTTGGACAGCTCGTTGAGCGCGTCGCGCAGCTTGTAGATCTTGTGGCGCGACTCCAGCTTGGACTGCAACTCGCCGATCTCCGGGTGCGACGGCATCAGCGACAGGTTCTCGAACCTGGTCTCATGCACATAGCCGCGCGCCGACAGCGAGAACACCATGAAATTCAGGGTCTGCTCGAAGTAGCCCGCCACCGTGGGCTCGATTTCCTTGGCCGCGTCGCCCAGCAGGTAGCGGCTCGAATTGCACTGCGGGTCGATATCGATCAGCAGCGTCTTCTTGCCATGGTAGGCCGCAATGGCGGCGAGATTCACGGCTATGGTCGATTTCCCGACGCCGCCCTTCTGGTTGAATATCACACGTTTCATGCCTGCTCCAGTTCCGGTACATAGGGTATGCGAAGGGAATGGCACAATTTTAGCAGATTGCCAACTCAGGGCCGCCCGGCGTCCTTCTGCGCGTAGTCGCACACGCCCTGCGGGAAGATGCGGCGCAGCCAGGCCGTTTGCGCAGCAGAGAATTGCACGGCCGGCGGATACGTGCCATCGGCCAGCGCCGCATCCACCGGCTTCAGCGCGCACTTGAATACGTCGCCCTTGATCGAACCGCCCGCCACCATGCGCGGGCTGCTGTACACCGGAAACGCCCTGGTGCAGGCGCCGGCCGGGTTGCGGTCCAATACGCCGTCCCAGACGGACGGGCCGGAAGCGATCAGCGTATTGCCATTGTCGAAGCACTTATCCGTGAAGTCCGCCGCAGCGGCGCCGCCGGCCAGGTGGCGCTCCAGCACCGGCAAGGCCTCCATCACGCGCGCGCTCAAGTCCTCATCCAGGCGCGTAAACCAGATCACCTGCTGCTTCGCCTCGGCCGGATTGGCGTCCAGCAGGCGCTGGCGCACCGAGAAGGACTGGCGCGCGTTGTGCATGTCGAGCTTCGGCTCCAGGTAAGGCCGCAGGTCGATCACCGGCATGCCCAGGCGCTGGCCGGTGAACACGTGGCCGGACGCATACGCCTTCTGCATGGCCGCAAGGTCGCCCGCGCGGCGCGGCGACGGCGTACCGGCCGGGTCGCGGCAGGTGGCGCTGCGCTTCATGTTGCGGCTGTCGAACGGGTCGGCGTCCTTGTCCCAATTCACGAATTCGGCCTGCTCCTTCCAGCCGCCCACACACGCATTGATACGCAAGAACTCCTCCGCGCCAATGCGCCCCTGCGCCAGTGCCGCCAGGCCGTACTGCACGCCCACGTTGTCGATCGGGATGGGCGCGTAGCCGGCGGCATCGGCGCCATACACCTCCGCCAGGTCGTTCCAGTGCGTCCATTTCACATGCGCGAACACACTGGAAGGATAGCCATACTGCCTGGCTCCGGCGTCGAATTTCGGATCCTTGTAGACGGGATTGAGCACGGTCGGCATCGCCATGCGCCAGCCGGCGATGCACTCGGTGGACGAGTCGCTGGCATTCATACCCTGGATCAGCGTGTGGTTGCGCCACTTCGCCCACAGCGAAGCCGGGTTGCGCTCCGCTTCCTCCTTGAAGTACTGGCCCAGCAAGGGGCAATCGGAGATGGGGATGGTCTGTGTCACCATGTCCGGATAGGACTGGATGGCGATGCCGGCATCCAGCAGGCCTGGCTGGTTCTGCGCAAACATGTACTGCTGCACCGCGCCGCCGGAGCCGCCTATGCCTATCGTGGCCTGCGGCTTGCCGTAGGCCTCCACGAAGCGCGCCTTGGTCAGCAAGGCTGTCTGCGCCGCCAGCAGCATGTTGTAGTGCACGCCGGTCTCGTTACCGGAGGAGCTGGCCACCGCGTAGCCCTGCTCCAGCAGCTTGGGCATCAGCAAGCGCTCGGAGCTGTTCAGGCGTTCGTTCACCCACATCGGTATGCCCTGCTGGTGGCCGATACCGACGCCGCCGCGCATCCAGTAGACCAGCTTGCGGTTCCAGGCGGCCGGCTCCAGCATGGCGATGGTGTAAAGAAAGCGGTTGATGCTGCCCACTTCCACCCGCACCACGAACGGCACCTTGGCGCCGTTGACGGCGACGGTGCGCATGTCCGACGGCGGATCGGCCGCATCGTAGGTCTTGAAGCGGCTGCCGTTGTAATAGAAGCGCAGCACGCGGGTGTGGATGTTGCAGTGCTGGCTGTGGCCCAGCAGCTTGCGGTCCGCGTCGAACACCGGGTGGCCTATGCCCTGCTGGTTGTCCACCAGGGGCTGGCCCAGCCCGGCCTCCTCGGTGCGGCAAATGAAAGGCTGCTGCAGCGGCTGGGCCCACGCCTGCCCGCAGGCGGCCAGCCCGATCAGCGCCGCAGTTCCGGCGGCCCAAAGTCTCGAATCTGCCATCGCATGCTCCTTGTTATGGTCTGCGCTACTTCGCCAGCGCCGGCGCCAGCTCCGTCCATTCGCGCGAGGCGCGTATGCGCCGTATCCCTTCCCATGTTGCCGCCACCACGGCCGGATTGGACTGTGCATAGCCGTTGCCGAACGCCAGATAAGCGTCCGCCACCAGGAAGGCCGGCGCCAGAACACGCAAGGACCTGAACTCGTCCTGCGCCAGAAATCCCCTGGCGTCGGCTTCGCGTATCACCACTGCCTGCAGGCGCTGCGCGTTCAGCATCTGCATCAACTGCAGCGCCGTCTTCGCACTGTCCAGGTGGCGGATGCCGAGATTGTCCAGCGCATGCCGCAGCACGTTGACGCCAGCCGGATAGGAAACCGGCGTGGTGATGCCCTTTAGCGCCTTGCCGTCCCAACTGACGCCGCTGCCGGGCGCGGTTACCACCACCCAGGTGTCCACGCCCAGGGCGAACACGGGGTCCGGTCCGCCGTTCTTGAGCGGGAAGCGCAAAAAATCCTTGTAGGCGTGGAAGGCCTGCACGGCGAGCACGCCGTCGACCTGGCCCGCCCGCGCCGATTCGATGCAGCGCCGCCAGGGCAGCACCACGAAACTGGCTTCCGCCCCCGCCACGCGCACGGCTTGCCGCACCAGATACTGCGCCTGGCCTTCATGGTCGGGAAAAGTGAGCGGCGCAGCAGGCCGATCGCTGACGCACAGCGTAACGCCAGCGGCCTCCGTCGCGCACGACAGCAGGCAGCACAGCATGAAGGTCGGGACGATTTTCATCTATCGGGAGACGGGCTATGCGATGTCCCAGCATAGCATACCAGGCCGTTTTAGCAGCCCCGGAGCTATGCTATATTGACAATCTTTCTGCCGACTTTATCGCTCGCAACGGGACAACAGACTATGAAGAAAAAAGAGACGAACCCAAAGGTTGACGCGTATGTGGAACAAGCCACGACCTGGCAAGCCGCGTTGCGCAAACTGCGCGCCATCATCCTCGACTGCCAGCTCAACGAAGAGCTGAAATGGGGCGTGCCCTGCTACACGTTCAACGACGCCAACATCGTCCTGATCCATACCTTCAAAGAATACTGCGCCATCCTGTTCTTCAAGGGCTCACTTCTCAAGGACGAAGAAGGCGTGCTGATCCAGCAGACCAAGAATGTGCAGGCAGGGCGTCAGATCCGCTTTACCAGCGCCAGCCAGGTCGACGAGATGCAAGCCGTCGTGAAAGCCTATGTCCAGGAAGCCGTCGCTGTCGAAAAAGCGGGCCTGAGCGTGGAGTTCAAGGAGACGGCGGACTTCGACATGCCGGAAGAGTTCCAGGCCAGGCTGGACGACTCGCCGCAGCTGCAGGAGGCGTTCGAGGCGCTCACGCCGGGACGGCAGCGCGCCTACCTGCTGCACTTTGCCGAAGCAAAGCAGTCCAAGACGCGCACGGCCAGGGTGGAGAAATGCGTGCCGCACATCTTGGCAGGCAAGGGGCTGAAGGACTAAATCAGGGAGGCGGCTACGAAATGTGCCGGCGCGTGTCGGGTACGGGAATTCGTTCCCCCTGCGGCGACACGATCCAGCCGTCCAGCTTCTGCCGCAACTCAGCCACATTCTCAGGCGCGATATCGGCCAGGATATTGTTCCCGCTGTGATGTATGACGCGCCCCTGCGGCAGCGTGCCGAGCAAGGCAAGCGCCTCCTCGGCCGACACCGCCGCTGCATTCGTGCGTCGTAAGATAAGCTGGCTCATATCTTCAATATAGCACGCCGGCCGGCAACCGCCGGCCGCACCGGCATCAAGGCAGCAGCCCCAATCCCTCCAGGTCCTTGGGAAAGCCCAGCGGCTTGGCAGCCGCGTTGATCACCGCCAGCATGGCGGTGGCCCGCTTGCGGTCGCGCGCCATCGCCAGCACTTTCGGCTGCGCAGCCAGCAGCACGGCGGCAGCCCCCGCCGCCGCAGGGCAAGCCATCGAGGTGCCGCTCATCACGCCATGCCCTTTGCCCGGCAACGTGGAGACGATGCCCACGCCCGGCCCGGTCAGATCGATTTGCGTGCCGATGTTGGAGAACTGCGCAATGAAGGTTTCCTTATTGCTCGTTGCCGCCGGCGGCGCGACATCGAGCTGCTCGGACGAATCGGCCGGGAAGGTGCCCTGCTTGCCTGCCGCCGACACCGCAACCGACTCGGCCCATGCAGCAGGGTAGGACACCGGCTGGCGGCCATCGTTCCCCGCTGCCACGATGCACAGGGTACCCTGGTCGAAGGCGGACTTGATGGCGTCGCGCACGGCTTCATCGGGCGTATCGCCGCCCAGGCTGAGGTTCAGCAGATCGCACTTGTCCGCCACGCCCTGCTCTATCGCACGCAGGATGTCGTAGTTGCTGGCCCCGCCGCCCGCATTCGGAAACACCCGGTAGCTGTACAGCGTCGCGCCCGGCGCCACGCCCTGCTTGCCGCTGGGCTGCTGGCCGCGCGCGCCAACGATGCCCGCCACATGCGTGCCGTGCTCGCCTTCCAGCTTGGCCGGTCCCCAGCCGCCGGCATCGTTCTCGTCCGCGACGAAGGCGGCGCCACCCGCGACCGCCAGGTCTGGATGAGCACCATCGACGCCGGTATCGATCACGCCCACCCGCACACCGGCGCCGGCATCGGCCGCATGGTGCCCATACAAGGCATCAAGATAATCCGGCGTGGCCAGGTCGATCGGCGCGATGCTCTTCACACCGCCATCCTTGATCGTCACCGACCGCTCGCACAAGCCCCAATAACCGGCAGGCCCGTAGATCAGCAACAGTTCCAGCTTCTTGCTGGTGGTGGTGAACTTCAGGCTCACCAGGCCTTTGGCATTGGTGGTTCCCTGCTGCCCCACGCCGGCCGCCAAGTCCGTAAACGCCACCACCTGCGCGCCCTTCACCGGCTTGCCCGTGCCGGCGTCCGTCACCTTCAAGCCGATGCCGGCTACCGGTTTGGCCTGCGCCTTGCCGGTCGATTGCTTCACGATCTGCAGCCTGGGGCTGCGCGCCACGTGGTAACGCACCTCGGGCACCAGCTTGATGCCCGCGTTGCTGGCCTTGAGCGCCGCCGCCTCCGCATCGCTCAGTTCCACCAGCTTCGGCCCCGTCTCCGCCGTCGAATGGACCACTTTCACCGTCTTCGGCTTGGCCGCCTTGGCCGTGGTCTGCAACCCCGTCCGCACGAACAGGGCGCGGGTGAATTTCTCCTCGCTGGTGACGGTCAGCTTGAGCGCCGGCGAATACAGCCCGCGGTTGGACAGCAGCACATAACGTTGGACATTGGATGGTTTGACGGCCATTGCGATCTACCCTTCTGAATGGAAACGAGATCTGGGGATAGTACCGCCTTTGGCAAGGAGTTGCTAACACGATAAATCGGCGAAGGACGCTCGCGCGTCTGGTATCCATATTGGCGCGGACGCAAGCATCCGCACCTTTGTTCAGATTTACAAAGCCGTTTCCAATTCCGCGAGCTTTTTCTCAAGCATTGACCGCTCGTTCGGGTTGCTGATTTTCGGTAGCACCTGACGCAGGGCCAGCGCATTTGCTTTTGTCAGAGCCTTCTCTGATGCAACGGCCACATCAGGTTTCACGCCGGTCCCCTCCCAATCGCCTTGTGTGATCAGGTTGATCGAGCGCCCTACCGGTATGACGGCGACCAAGTTCGGATCGATACGGAACGGCTGGATTGGATGCGCACCGCCGCCGGTGGTTTCACCGACTACGGTGATGCGCTTGATCGCTTGGAGGTTGTATGTGAAATCTTCGGCTGCGGAGAAAGTTTGGCCGCTGGTCAACACGTAGACAGGCTTGTCTGCGCCAAAGCGCGCTCCGGGAACGGCTGGATCGCTCCAGAAGGAATTGGTTTCATTGTCAGCCCGGAAGTATATGTCCGACAGATGCACCTTCTTGTCGCCAAGCAGGTAGCTTGCCACATGCGCCACCATGCGCGGGTCGCCGCCCCGGTTTTCACGCAAGTCGATGATCATCGCGTTGCCATTGGCTGCCAGATTCATGGCGGCTGTGGCAGCCGCATTGGCGATACCCGCATCAAAGAACCCGTTGAACTTGAGGTACATAATATTGCCGGGTAGGCGCTCTACCCTTTCAAAGGAGAAATTGAGGTATTGCCCCATTTCGGTCATACGCTGCCGAACCTCGGCAGGCATGGCCTGGTTGAGAGAGGGCCGCGGGCGGTCAGGCTGCGCATTGGGAACGTAGCGGATGCTCAGGTGTTTGTCCGGGTGGGCAGCCTGGATATGTGTTGTCAGCAAGCCTGCAAATTCCGTCTCCGTCGCAGCCTTCTGGTAGTCGCCCTTGAGCAAATGATTGCGGACGGCGGCAGCCATCTTCTTGCCTTCGTCGGCGAAAACATACTTATCGGATAGGCGTTGGGCTAACAGGTCTACGGCAGCGGCCTTGTCTGCCGCGCTCAACGACCGCGATTGTTGCGCGGATGAGGCGGGCTTTTGTTCTTGTGCGCTGGCGGTGGGGAGGGCGATGACGCAGAAGATCATGGCTGCGGCGGGAAGGATGTGTCGCATAGTAGGATTTGGCTCCATATGGGATAAATGAATCAAAAGGTGCAAACGCTGTAATGCTCTTGTGTTGCCTGATACCGTCGGCATCGACTGTGCCACGATGCCGCGTGCTACTTGAACGCTTCCTGTCCGCTGCCAGCTACATCTGGCGGAACTGCCTGGTGTACGCTTCACTAACGGTCAAGCGCTCAGCCCGGCCCTTCAGGATCACCTCCAGGCCGGCGCCGCCGCGTCCCCCTTGTTCGCTGCGTTCGATCCGGTCGACAGCCTGCAGGTTGACGATGGCGCTGCGGTGGATTTGCGCGAACAGCTGTGGGTCCAGCTGCTCGAGCAGGGACTTGAGAGGCAGCCGGATCAGCGCATCGCCGTTCTCCGTCACCACCCGTGTGTACTTTTCGTCCGACTGGAAGTACAGCACTTCGCTCACCATCACCAGCCGCACCGTATTGCCGCTCGAAGCCTTGATCCACTTCAGGTATACAGGCGCGCGTTCCTGCTCGAACAGCTTTTCCCACACGGCCGGCGGCGGGCTTGCGACCACACGCGACTTCAGGCGACGGATCGTCTGCAGCAGGCGCGCGGTCGTCAGCGGCTTGACCAGGTAGTCGGACGCGCCGGCATCGAAAGCGGCCAGGGCATAGTCCGCGTAAGCCGTAACGAACACCACCTGGCAGGACTCGGGAATATGGCGCGCCACCTCCATGCCGTTCAGGCCGGGCATCTGGATGTCCAGGAACACGATGTCTGGCTTCAGCGCATCGATGCCCGCCACCGCGTCGATGCCGTTTTCGGCTTGGCCGGCGATCTGCAGCTCGGGCCACAGGACGCGCAACTGGTCCGTCAGTTCCGCCCGCAGCAGAGGCTCGTCTTCGACGATCAGGGCGCGGGGCATCAGGCAGGACTCCCCGCCACCGGCACCGTCAGCACGGCGCGCACGCCTTGTCCGTCGCCGGGCGCCACGAACAGGCTCGCCTCGCGTCCATACAACAGCTGCAGGCGCTCTGCGATATTGGCCAGTCCCGTGCCCTGCCCGGCCTGTTCAGTCAAGCCGACGCCGTCGTCAACCACAGACACGCCCAGCAACTCGCCGCTCCCCTTGCTCTCACACCTTGCGCTGATGGTGATCAGGCCAGGCCGGCTGGCCCGCTCCAACCCGTGTTTGACGGCGTTCTCCACAAGCGAGATCAGCATCGCGGGCGGGAACGGCAAGCCGCGCAAGTTCTCTTCCACGTCGACTGCGAAGCGTAGGCGCGTGCCCATGCGGATGCGCATCACCGCCAGGTAGTCGCTAACAAGATCCATCTCCCGTCCCAGGGTCGAGGACACCGAGCGCATATCCGGTAACGCGTTCTGCAGATAGCCGACCAGGTGGTCGAGCATGTCCTGCGCACCCTGCTGGTTGGTGCGGATCAAGTACTTCAGATTGGCCAGGGTATTGAACAGAAAGTGTGGCTCGACCTGGGCCTGCAAGGCCGACAGGCGCGCCTGCAGCGAGGTGCGTTCCAGCTCGCGTTCACGACGCGCCGCATCCAATACGTTTGCATGGCGCGCGAGGTGCTGGCGCAGTTGGACGCACACCATCTCGGCGGCCTTCAGCGACTCGCCCTGCTGGATCGCGAACCAGGCCAGGCCCGGGCGGCAACGCAGTTCGATGTGGCAACTGGGCCCCAAATCGGACGATACCCGCACCTCGACATGGCGCCCCAGCACCATCGGGCGCCATCGGCCCAGAACGATCCGGCCCTTGAAAGGATCGTGGAAGAACGCCGGTGGGCCTGAGTAGCCAAGCGCCGTGCCGAGCGCGAGTCCCGACAAGGATTCGGTGCACAGGTCAAAGGTGGTGCTGGAATTGAACGGCGCATCGATGCGGCGCGCCACCGAGGAAGCCATCCCCTCGGCACACAGCGCCTTGCCCTCCTCGCCCAGCCGGACCAGATAGCTGCGCGCGATCCCGCTCGACAGCAGCGCGAACCAGGCCATCACCGCCAGCACGATGCCGCCGATCATGTACGGACTCAGCTTGCGGGCCTCGGATTCGCCCGGCGCAGCCGTGCCGAAGTTCAGCCAGAGCGGCAGCAGCGCGATCGCCAGCGACAGGAACAGCAGCGAGCCGGCATTGAAGCGCAGCGCCGATTGCAGCAGGTAGCGGCGCACCAGGCGGCGGTCGTGCTTGACTTCCGGCACGGGAGCAGCGTTGAATGGCAAAAATCCGGGAGAACTCATTAAATTCCTCGTGTTGAACCTGTCCCGCCATTCTAGCGGCTCGGCTGCGCGTGTTTTGCCCATGCGACGAACACCCGCAAACCGGGGAGGAAACCGGCGCCAGCGGGATGAACACCGCCGACCGAATCGCCGACTGGGCCTGGCGGTCCAGACGAATATCGGCATGTGCCCACCTCGGCGGGAAAGCCGCAACTGGCGCGGGCATGAGGCAACCGCACTAAATGCAAGCGACGCGCCGCGACGGCGCCTCTGACCAGGCCATGCCGCCTCGCGACGGAAGACGCATTGCTAGTGGCCCCAACCGAAATTAAATTCTCAGTGCGATCCCATCTAAGTCACGTCCGTGCCATGCCCGTCCTGGCGGGAACACGTGTTTGTTTGGATTGGCAACATGCTATCCTGTGATCAAGGACCGCATTCGGCCAGCAGCAGACATTGGTATCACACAACTGACTTAGGTAGACATGCGAACTGGACACCATGATATTTGCCGACGCTTCGATGCGGAGTGCTTGCCACCTGAGCCTGCCCAGAAAGTAGGGATTGCGCTTGACTCGCTTGGCAAAGTGCCGCTGCATGCGGCCCGCCTAAATCCTGAAAATGGTACATGTGGCTGGTACATTTACGGTGGCGAATATTCAGCCGACGCAGACTTTTACCAACCACTTCATGTTGCCCACTTGGGAGACTATTGTCCGAGCATTCTCCCGTACTTGGCATTGCCGCCTGGATGGCGTGTATTACTCGCGCCAGGCTATGAGGATGTGTGGTTTGACAGCGAATTGCTGAAGAGCGAGCGATGACGTATAACGGCCAGAACCGGCCAGACAACTTTTACCTATAAGTGGGACACTTTGGAAGCCACAAAAACATGTAATTGCCCGATTCATGGCGAGCAAGGCATAGGACTGATATGTGTACACGTCGCTCATGCGACGGACGCAGGCAAGCGTGTCGGATTCTTCTGGGGCAGCGACGAGGATCTTGCGCGACCGGACGCCTGGTGCAAAGGATGCGAGGACAGGCTTGTGGCTCTAGGCGACAACAACGCTCAGGTATGGTTCAAAGAGGCAGACTTCAAGATTTTTTGCTGCCTATGTTGGGATCAGGCGAAACATGTCTGCGGTGGGTTTCCCACGTAACATGGATTGCTGCTGGCTTCTAAACGTCCGGTTTGGGGCGAGAACGGAAGTTGCAGGCAGGTCAGACCGAGATCGATAATAATCTGTGACGGCCCAGACTCCCTATCCGCTCCTGCTCGGCCCAGCATCCGCGGTCCCGTCAACCGCCGCCCGGCACCATGCGAACCTCGCCTCAGGAGTAGCCATCCCCTCGCACAATAGCCTCACTGCGGCCCGCTATGCGCGAACAGAAGGCATCTGAAACGCAAAAAGCCCAACCTGTTAAGGCTGGGCTTTTTGTTTGCTGCTGAATTCTGGCTCCCCGACCTGGACTCGAACCAGGGACCTGCGGATTAACAGTCCGTCGCTCTACCGACTGAGCTATCAGGGAAAAGAGGCCACATTATAGTGAGCCTTTTTCAGGCTGTCCAGAGCAGGTTGAAAATATTCTCCCGACCCCGGACAGCTTGCGGGCTGCTTAGAAGCTGCCCTTGAACTGCACGCCCCACTGGCGCGGCTCGTTGATGAAACCGGTCAGGTTGTTGAAGTCGATGGCGCCGGTGATGCGCTGGGTGTCGGTGATGTTGCGGCCGAATGCTGCCACTTCATACTTGCCGCCCGCCCAGTTGTAGCCCACGCGCACGCCGCCTTCGGTCAGCGGCTTGCCGGTGAACTCTTTGGCTTCGTACAGGAAGAAGTTCACCTTGCTGCGGTAGGACCAGTCGGTCAGCACAAACAAGTTGCCTTCGGCCAGCGGCCAGTTGTAGCGCGCGCTGGCGTTGAAGATCCACTTCGGCGCCTGCGGCAGCGCATTGCCGTCGATGACCACGCGGCCGGCCGCATTGATCGGATCGGTCACCGTACACTGCGCACACTTGTTCACCGACAGCGAGGCGTCGTTGATTTCGGTGAAGTTGTACGAACCGCTCAGCGCCACCTTGAACTGGTTGGTGATGAAGCCTTCGATCTCGCCTTCCAGGCCATGACCCTTGGTCTTGGCCGCGTTGATCAGCTTATTGACGTTGGAATTGCCGCCGACAACCGTCAGCTGCTGGTTCTTCACGTCATACTGATACACGCTCAGCGATGCGCGCGCGCGGCGGTTCAGCAGGTCTGCCTTCACGCCGGCCTCGACCGAGGTGATGGTTTCAGCGTCGGCCACGGTGATTGGCACCGAGGTCGATGCAGCGGCGATACTCGGAGCACGGAAGCCGGTCGCCAGGCGCGCGTATACACTCACGTCCTTGTTCAGCGCGTAGGTGCCGCTCAGGTCCCAGTTGATCTTGTCCTTGCTAGCCTCCACCGACTTCGGACCGACCAATGTGGTGTTGATCGCTTCCAGGGTGTTGAAGTCCTTCTTGTCCTTGGTGTAGCGCAGGCCACCGCGCACGGTGAACTGCTCGTTCACGGCGTAGTTGACGGAACCGAACGCCGCCCAGGCGGTGTTCTTCTGCTGGCTGGTGACGCGGGTGGTGCGCACGCCGGCGGTGTTGAAGTTGTCGGTGCCGCCGGTGGCATCTTCATTGAAGTAATACACGCCCGCCTGCCAGTTTATCGGACCGGCATTCTTCGACTCCACGCGGAACTCTTGCGAGTACTGCTTCAGGTCTGGAATGCTGCCTGCAGTCTCCACCTGGAACGGCACGGCCGGCGCGTTGCCCGGGTTACCGCCGTCGATGTCGCCGCGGCTCAGGTATTCGCTGATGGCTTCGTAGCCGGTGATGGAGTACAGCTTGACGGCGCCCAGGTCCCAGCTCAGGCGCACGTTGCCGCCGGCGGTTTTCAGGTTCTGGAAGTTCTGGCCGTTGGTGTAGATCTTGTCGGCGTCGAAACCATCAACCAGGTCGTTGGTGCCCTTCTTGATGATATTGGCGCGGAACAGGCGCGAGCTGCCGCTGGTGACGCGCTGGTGCACGTTGAACAGCGCGTTGAAGTCGGCGTTAGGCTTGTACAGCACTTGCACGCGCTCGGCGTGTTCGTTGTAGCCTTCCATCGAATCGTCTTCCTTGGTGAAGGCGTTCGAGACGTAGTCGTCGCGGTGCTGGCGCAGTGCGGACACGCGCACCGCCCATTCGTTCGACAGCGGAACATTGACCGCGCCTTCGACGTTGGTGGTGCCGTGGCTGGCGTAGGACAGGTTGTAATAGCCTTCCATGCCTTTCAGGCTAGGCTTGGCGGATTCGAACTTGACCACGCCGGCCGGGGTGTTACGGCCGAACAGCGTGCCTTGCGGACCGCGCAGCACTTCCACGTTGGCCAGGTCGAACATCGGATAGCCCTTGAGGATAGGGTTCTCTTGCACGACGTCGTCATAGATCAGCGACACGGGCTGGGATGCGAAGGTGCTGAAGTCGGCGTTGCCGTAGCCACGGATATAGAAGCGCGGGAACACGCGGCCGGTCGACGATTCCACGTTCAGGCTAGGCACTTTCCCAGCCAGTACGCGGATGTCCTGTCCGCCGGACAGGATCACGTCCAGCTTTTCATCCTTGAGCGAGGAGACCGATACCGGCACGTCGCGGATGTTTTCGGTACGGCGCTGCGCGGTCACGGTGACCGTCTCCAGCTGGCCGGCTTGCGCTTGCTGTGCATCTGCCGATTGGGCCATGGCCGCGCCGGCTGGCACCAGCGCGCTCAGCGCCAGTACGGCGCTGCCGGTGCGGGAAAAACGCTTCTGCATCTTGGACATCTTAATCATTCACATTCCTGTCTGGGTCGTGCTTGGTTAGAGAGAGTGTCTCCGCCCCTCCCTTGCCGGGAGTGTTATGTTGTGCAAAACGCAAAAGGCCGCGCTAGTAGCGCGGCCCAACACCTTGCATCAAAGAGCGCGAATTATATATGCCCTATATAAACGCGAACAACATTTTTTTCATGATATGTGTTATGCAAGACCAAAGAGAGCTATCAGCGCAGCGCGAAGTCCACGCCGCAGAATGACGGCGAAGCCTTGGCTGTGACGATGAAAACCCGCTCCGCCGGCACCGCGCCGGTGGTGATCAGCCACTCCTTGGCAGCTTGCGCGCGGCGTCCGCCCAAGGCCAGCACATCGGCTTCGGAGACGGCGGAATTGGCCAGCATCAGCTTTTCCATCTCCGCCTGCGGCAACGTCTTCTGCAGGCCGATGGCGTTCTTCGGCTTGGCAAAGGTTTCATCCTTGTACACGCGCGCCAGCAAAGCCGGGTACTCGTCCTTGCCCACCTCCACGCCGCCTTCGGGCACCGCGCCACGCGCCTGCAGGTCGCGCGTTTTCAGCTGGCGCACCTTGCGTTCGATGGCGACGTGCTTGAGCGCTTCCAGATCGGCAACCGGATCCACGCGGCCGGTGATGTCGAGCTTCAGGCCGGGACGCTCGGTAAGCGCCTTGGACAGGGAGCGCAGCCGCGTTTCGCTGGCCGGCAGCAGATTGGCGCGGCCGGCGTCGAAGTCCAGCTTGGACAGTTCTTCGCCGCCGCCGAACAGGGAGCCGATCAGCGCGAACGGCGAGGTCACCGTCTTCACGATGGCATTGCCGATGATCTTGAGGATGATGCCGCCCACCGAGAATTCCGGGTCGTCCAGCGAGCCGCCGATCGGTACGTTGATGTCGATCACGCCATTGCGGTCGCTCAGCAGCGCCACGGCCAGGCCCACTGGCAGCTTGGTCGCGTCGGGGTTGGTGCTTTCGCTGCCGAAGGTCAGCTGGTCGAGCACCAGGCGATTTTCGGCCTTCAGCGCGCGGTTTTCCAGCTGGTAGCCTACTTCGAAGGTCAGCTTGCCTTTTTCGATGCCGTAGCCGACATACTTGTCCGCGTAGGTCGACAGCTGCGCCAGCTCCATGCCACGCACCTCGGCCTTGAGGTCCAGCGACAGGTCGCGCTTGAGCGGGTTGACGCGGCCGGAGATCAGCAGCGGCGCGCTGTTGACTTCACCGCGCAGCGATACGATGGCATTGCTGTTGGCATCCGATGACAGGCCGGTGACGGTGCCGCCTATGCCTTTCAGGTTGGCGGTGTAGTTCGGTTTGATGAAGTTGTCGGTGAAGCGCACGCGTCCACCGGACAGCGTGAACTGGCCGATGCGGATGGGAGGCAGCGGCGTTGTATCGGCGGCCGGAGCGGCGGCCAGCGCTGCACCGGCGCCAGTTGCGGGGGCGGCCTTGGCTGCGTCGGCCTTGGCGGCCTTGGCAGCCTTGGCCTGCGCAATGGCGTCCTTGGCGCGCGAACCAGCTTCAGTCAGGCTGCGGTCTTCGTTGGCGGCGCTGCGCTTGATGTCCTGCACGTTGAGGCGGCCGGTTGGGTCGATGATTACGCGCGCGAAGAAGTCGCTCAGCGCCACCTTGTCCACGCTCATGGCGAACGGCTGCAGCTTCAGGTCCATGCCGCTGAACGACAGCGCTTTCCAGCTCAGGAAGTCGTTCGAGCTGGATTTATCGATCGTGGCCAGGTTGTTCAAGCCGACATCGCCCTTGAAGCCGCCCGCCAGCGCGCCATCCTTGCCGGTATCCAGCAGCAGCTTGCCCCTGGTGCTGAGTGCCGCCTGCGTGAAACGCAGGTTAACGTAGTCGGTGGCGTAAGGCTGCAGCGGCAGCAGGCCGATATTCTTCAGGTCCAGCGCCAGGTCGGCGCTGAACGGCGACAGGCCCAGCGTGCCGGCGATACCAAGCTGGCCGGTCTTGTTCACGGTCGCCTTCAGATCGAGCTTGCTGCGGCTGGCGGGAGCGCTGGAGACGTCCTGCAGCGCCAGGCTGACCGGCGACAGGGCAAAGACCGAAGGTTCGGCATGGCTGCGGTCGTCCACCCGCAGCGACCAGTCCTGGATGTCCACGCGGCCCACCGTCACCAGGTAGGGTTCGTCGCCGTCCTGGGCCTTGCCGGCGGGCCTCCCGGCCGCAGGCTGTGCGGCGGCGCGCTTGCCCTGCGTGTAAGCGAGGTTGGCGCCCGTGGATGCCATTTCGGCGATTGCCACGGTCTTCTTGCCGGTATCGGCTACGATGCCCCGTATGGTCGCGGCAAACTTTTCAACATCGGCCTTGGCGGCCGCTTGCGGCGTGTCGTCGGCGTAGCGCAGCGAGGCATTGGTGAACTCCAGTTCCTTCAGCGATACCAGCGTGCCCGCCGGCGGCTGCGCGGGTTTGGCGGCGGCCACCGCAGGCGCCGCTGCGCCAGCCGGCCCTGCCGCAGCGCTTGCAGATATTGCAGGCGCCGCCGACGCGGCAGATGCTGCAGGCGCCGCGGACGCCACTTTT
This sequence comes from Massilia sp. Root351, assembly GCF_001425045.1. Taxonomy (GTDB): domain Bacteria; phylum Pseudomonadota; class Gammaproteobacteria; order Burkholderiales; family Burkholderiaceae_D; genus Rugamonas. The sequence continues at coordinate 638,320 of NZ_LMDJ01000012.1, forward strand.
GCAGCGGGGGCCGCCGGCAGCATCAGCTGCCCGAAATTGAGTTGCCCCTTGCGGTCGCGCGCCACTTCCACGTCCAGCCCGTCGAAGGCCACGCGTGCGAGGTCGTAGCGGCCGGCGAAGATATCCAGGCTGCCCAGCTTGGCGTCCAGTGCCGCCAGCTTCAGCAAGGGCTTGCCATCCGGCCGGGTCAGCGCCAGGTTTTTCAGGCTGGCGTCGCCCCGTATCACCAGCGCGGCCGCCTTGTCCTTGGGCTGCACAAAGCTGGCCGTCAGCCGCGTACTCAGCGAAGCGCTGGGCAGCTTGAAATTCGGCTTGCCCGGCAGGTAGTCCAGGTAGCGCGGCAGCGCCACGTCGTCCAGGTTCAATTCCACCTGCACTTCCTTCGCGGCGCCGAACGGAAGCGCCTTGCCCTTCAGGAGCAGCGGCGCGCCATTGATCTTCGCGCTCAGCAAAGGCTCGACAAACACCTGCACGTCGGCCGGCATGGACGACACGAACGGCACGCCCAGCTTCAGCCCCTCCACCGTATGCGTGGCGCGCGCGGGCATATCCTCGAACGCGATGCGCCCTCCTTCGAGCTGGATATTGTTCACCGCATAGCGCGCCGGCTCCGGCGACGGCGGCTGGCTGGCGGCCAGCGCGATGATGTCGTCTATGCTGTAGTGGTTCGCATCGGTGCGCACCAGGTGCACGTAAGGCTGCGCCAGCCGCACTTGCTGCACCACCGGCGCCATGCGCCACAGCGTCTCACCCGCCAGGTCCAGCGACAGCGCATCGAAACTGGCGAAAACGGCGCCGCCCTGCGGCTCCATCAGCTTGAAGCCGCGGATCTCCATCGCCAGCGTGAACGGATTGAATGTCACATCGTCGATGGTGAGCTGGCGGTGCAGCTTGTCGGCGGCGAGCTGCACGGCCTGGCTCTTGACGATAGCAGGCAGCGCCAGAAAGCCGATGCCGGCATACAGCGCCAGGGCGCCAGCGGCGACTGCCGGCACGACGCGTAGTAATGTTGTCTTTTTCATTGAATCATATTAGCCAATCCGCTGGCTTATTGAAAGTTTGCATTGTTGGACAGCCGGCGCGATCATGCAGTAAGGTGGCCCCCATGCGGAAATCGATAGCCCGTCTTTGCATTCGCGCCTTGCTGGCAGCAGCCCTGCTGGAGGCAGGCCACGCTGTTGCCGTCGATGTCGTCATCTTCGACCAGCCTGTCTCCAAGGCCGACCGGCGGCGAGAATACGCGAATGCGCTGCTGACCGCCGTACTGGAGCGCACCGTGCCCGAATTCGGGCCCTATCAAATCCGGCATGCGGTGGCGCACATGGAGCGTCCGCGCCTGTTCCAGGCACTCAAGGACGGCGACCTGGTCAACCTGACGGCCTACCCCGCCACGCCCGACTGGATGCGCGAACTGAAGCCGGTGCCAGTCCCGATCGACTTGGGCTTGCAATCCTGGCGCATCTTCCTGATCGACGCCAAAAGCCAGCCCGCACTGCGCGCCACGCGCACGCTGGCCGACCTGGCGCGCCTGAAGGCCGGTAGCGGCAGCGCCTGGGCCACGCTGCAGTCGCTGAAAGAGGCTCATCTCACGGTGGTCACGGGTAGCAGCTACACCGGCCTGTTCCAGATGCTGATGGCCGGCCGTTTCGACTACCTGCCGCGCGGCGTAAACGAGATCTTTGCCGAGTACGATACCCACAAGCCGGACTATCCCGCCCTGGCAGTGGAAGAAACCCTGCTGCTGCACGACCGGATTCCGTCGCTGTTCTTCGTGGCGCCGCGCGAAAAGCGGCTGCACCGCCGCATCACGGCGGGCATGGAGGCACTGCTGGCGGACGGTTCGCTGGAACGGCTGGTACTGCAATATCACCGCAACGACCTGCGGCGCGCCAAATTGTGCACCCGTAAACGCTTCGAGCTGCCCAACAGGCAGCTCGACCCCGCCCTGTTCGGGCGCAAGGAATTGTGGCTCAACCCCTTCGAAGCGCGCCACGGCTTCTGCCCGGCACTGCTGCCGCGCTAGGGCCCGCCGGCGAATTTACATGCCCAGGGACTTGAGCAGCTCGTCGTTGTCTTCCTGCGCTTGCGAGGCGGCGGCGCTGTCGCTCGACGGGCTGGAATGGTCCATGTCCATCAGCGCGTCCGGATCCGGCGCTTCATGCGGGTCGAAGTCGTGCAGGCGGATGAACTCCGTGCGGTCGATCGCCAGCTCCAGGTAGAACACGTTATTCTTCTCGGTGTAGAACGACACGCGGCGCATCTCAGGACGGTCCAGCGGCGTGTCCACGTTCAGCATCACCTGCTTGGTCAGCACCAGCATTTTCGGCTGGTTCTGGGTGATGTTGGTCTGCAGCTCGCGCCGGATCTTGCCGGTGAAGTCGCCCACGATCTGGTTCATCAACTCGCCCAGGATGTTGGACACTTCGTCCGAGGTGTGCGAGCCGGCCAGCTCGGACTTGGGCATGCCCATGTGCAGCATGTAGCGCTCGTACAGCTCCATCGCCGTGTCTTTACCGAAGTTCAGCACCACCAAGCCAGTAAAACCGCCGTCGAACAGCACGAAGCAGCCGATATCGGGCTTCAGGCCAACCTTGGTGATCCGCTGCACCATCGCAGAATAGTGCACCGTGCTTTGCGTTGCGATGTTCAGCACCCGCGTGACCGAGTCGCACAGACTGGTCAGCAAATCCTCAGTGCCATATACAACCTTCTCATCCGTTACCATCTTCATCCCTTTTGTTTTTTCCATTCGCGAAACCTGCCCGCGTGTACATAGTGCAAGGATACTGGCCGGTGCAGCAGCCGTCCACCTCATTCAGCCATCCAGGGCAATTGCCGTTGCCATAATGCGCATGGTGTGCGGGAATTTGATAGCGAAAGCCGATCAAAAGTTACGTTTTGATAGCCGGCAAGGGAAATGGTCCATCGCAGATCGTGATTGCCGCCGCGTTGGTGTCGACGATGTGCGCTGCCGCGAGCTAAAACATGTGACAAAATGCTGCTTTATCCACATGAAAACTTGCAAGAGTACCTATGCAGCTACCAAACTTCAGCGAAAAATTTTCCGACAACCTCTCCCTGCTTCCCTCAAGGGATGCGGTTGCCGCAATCGAACTGGTCGACCACTCTGGCGCGCCAGCGGCAAAGATCGAAAATGTGCAAGGCCAGGCGGGATCGCTCCGGGTCTATTGCTGGCTGGCCGAGACCCTGGGCGCGATTACTCCCGAGGCGGCAGAACTTGGCTTGAAGATTTATGCCGAACACACCCAGGATGCCCGTGCCAATCCGGGGAAGCATCCCAACATCGACCGTCTGTTCAACATCAAGACGGCAGATCAAACCCTGCAGGTGAAGAGCGTGTAAGCTCGGCCCGGCCAGCCGGCGCCTGCCGCCGGCAGCTTCCTACAGCGCAGTAAAAATGCGCGCAAAATGCAAAAAGCCCAACCTGCTAAGGCTGGGCTTTTCTGTGTTCTGGCTCCCCGACCTGGACTCGAACCAGGGACCTGCGGATTAACAGTCCGTCGCTCTACCGACTGAGCTATCAGGGTTGGAATTGACCAGAGCCCGCCGAAATATTTTCGATCAGGCCAGCGCGTAGTCCGCGTAGCCGTCCGGACGCACCAGCAACGCGGCGGCGCCGGCCAGCCCGGAAACCGGCTCCCGCAGCGTGGCGCGCAGCGTTTGCACCTGGCCCGGTGCGCATACGCCCGCTGGCGCGTCGTCGCACAAGCGCAGGTAGAGCCAGCGGCCGCTGTGCAACAGGGTGTGCAGTTGCACCTGCGCGCCGCTGGCCAGATGCAGCGGGCAGTCCGGCACGCGCGCACCGGTCCACTGCTCCAGCACACGGCAGCCGTCCGGCGCCATCGACAGGCTGGCGGGGTAACTGATGCCGAAGCCCGACACTTCCAGTGCCAGCGCACGGTTGGTGGCCGGATCGCGCAGCAGGCCGTCCATCAGCTGGCGAAGCGCCAGGCCGCGCGTGTCGCAGGCTGTCAGCAGCGCTGTCTGCGCCATGGTGTTGACCAGCAGTTGCTGGCCGACCGCGCGGCGTTCGCTATCGTAGCTGTCCAGCAGCGCCGCGCCGGCTTCGCCTTTCACCACGCCGGCCAGCTTCCAGCCCAGGTTGAACGCGTCCTGCATGCCGACGTTCATACCCTGCCCGCCCGCAGGCATGTGGATGTGCGCGGCGTCGCCCGCCAGCAGCACGCGGCCTTTGCGGTATTGGGCTGCCAGCCGCGTTTCATCCGAGAAGCGCGACAGCCACACCGCGTCCGAGAGCTGCAAGTCATAGCCAGCGACGCGGCACGCGCCTTCGGCCAGCTCTTCCAGCGTGGGCGGCTGCTGCGATGGCTCGCGGCAGCGCTGCGCATCGATCAGGATGATGCGGTGATAGGCGTCGCCCATCGGCACCACCATCAGCACGCCGGCCTGGTTGACTACCGTGTGCGCCTTGCCGGGCAACGGTGCGCCTAGGCGCACGTCGCCCAACATCGAGTACACGGAGGCCGCATGCCCTTCGAACGCAATGCCGGCCTGCTGGCGCACCAGGCTGCGGCCGCCGTCCGCGCCTGCCAGCCAGGCCGCGCGTGCGGTGAAGGCTGCGCCATCGATGTCGCCGCCGACGGATACGATTTCTTCATCCTGCCAAAGCTCGCGCACCAGCGCGCCGCGCTGCACACGCACGCCCAATTCGGCGGCACGCGCCTCCAGCAGCTCCTCGGTGACCGACTGCGGTATCACCAGGTTTACGCCGTACTGCGGATCGAGCACCGAAAAGTCCAGCCGCGTGTCCAGCACGGCGAAGTGGCCGATGCTGAACGGCAGCGCGCGCTCACGGAAGCGCGGCGCCAGCCCGCGCAGGCCCAGCATCTCCAGCGTGCGTCCATGCATGCCCATGCCGCGCGAATTGGATACGCGCTCGGCGCGCCGTTCCAGCAGCAGCACGTCCAGCCCCGCCAGCCGCAGTTCGCAGGCCAAAGTCAGCCCCACCGGGCCGCCGCCCACCACGATTACATCCGCTTCGAGTTTCATATTTTCTCCAATCTAACATCGTTAGGTATAGTAAACTAACATCGTTAGACAACCCATGTAAAGAAGAATATGGCCATACAGAAGGACGCGGTGATCGCCAAGGCGCTCGAACTGCTGGATGAAACGGGCCTGGAGGGCCTGACCATGCGCCGCCTGGCCGATGCACTGGAGATCAAGGCCGCTTCGCTGTACTGGCACTTCGCCAGCAAACAGGTGCTGCTGGACGGCATGGCGGATGCTCTGATGTACGACGTAGCGCGCAGCGCACCGGATGCCGATAGCTGGCAGCAGCGGCTGATGGCGGTGGCGGGAGAAGTACGCCGGGCCTTGCTGGCGCGGCGCGACGGTGCGCGCGTGTTCGCCGGCACCTACGTGGTGTCCGAAAACGTGATGCGCGTGGGCGAGGCCCTGATGACGCCGCTGCACGACGGCGGCGCCAATCCGCGCACTGCTTCGTGGGGCGCGTTCGGCATCATGTACTTCATCCTGGGCTTCGTGATCGAGGAAAGCGGCATTGCGCCCGAGCACTTGGACGCCAAGGAGTTGATGCGGCGCGGCGGAGACTTCGCCAGCAAGCACGCCATGTTCCCGCACCTGACTGATGCGCGCGAACACATCTTCGATCCGGACTTCGATTCCCGCTTCGTCTTCGGCATGGAGACAATGATCGCCGGCCTGGCCGCGCGCATCGCCGCAGAGGCCTGACAAACCGGCGCCGCCGCCACTGCGTTTCGGCGCCGCCCAACCCTGTTTCGTCGCAAGCCGGTGGCTGCCGCTGCGCTTGATCTTTAGCCTGACGCTATCGATCAACCACCGGAGCACACCATGAAACGAACCATCCTCGCCATGCTGCTGGGCGGCGCCTGCCTGCTGGCATCTGCCGCGCCCCAGGAAATGGCGCCGGCCGGATTTGTCCAGGCACGCCAACAGTTCCAGGCTGGCGCCGCGGGCGATAGCAGCGCGCGCGACGCGGCCGCCGCCACTTTCGAGTCCCTGGCGGCAAGCCACCCAGGCCATCCGCTGCTGGCCGCCTACCAAGGCGCCGCCACCGCGCTGAAAGGCCGCGACGCGCTTCTGCCCTGGCACAAGATGAAGTTCGCCGAGAGCGGCGCGGACGCCATCGAAAAGGCGCTGGCGCAGCTCACGCCTGCGCACGACGAGGTGCTGTTCGGCGGCGCGCCCGAAAGCGTAGAGACGCGCCTGGTGGCCGCCAACACCCTGCTCGCCCTGCCCGATTTCATGAACCGCCGCGCCAGCGGCCTGCGTGCGCTGGACGCTGCGCTGAAGTCTCCCGTCTTTGCCCAATCCCCCGCGCCGGTGCGCGCCCGCCTGCTGGCGCTGGCCGCCAAACAAGCCGCAGCCGACAGGCGCAGTGCGGACGAAGCGGCTTATTTGCGCCAGCTGGCGGAGGCAGCGCCACAGTCGGCGGAAGCCACCAAGGCGGCAGCGCGCCTGAAGGAGCTGGGATTGTGATGCGCGCCGCCGAACCCTTGATGTCGCTGCGCGGCATCGGCAAGTCCTACACCCTTGGCGGAAACACCGTGCACGCGCTGCGCAACGTGGAGCTGGCCGTGGTGCGCGGCGAGATCGTTGCCGTTACCGGCCCGTCCGGCAGCGGCAAGAGCACACTGCTGAACCTGTGCGGCCTGCTGGACCAGGCCGACTGCGGCGAGCTGCTGTACGCCGGCCAGCCGCTGCTTGCGGCCGACGATGCGCGCAAGACGCTGCTGCGCCGCCAGACCATCGGCTTCGTCTTCCAGAGTTTCAATCTGGTGCCGGTGATGAGCGCCTACGACAACGTGGAATTCCCGCTCTACCTGCTGGGCGTGCCGGCCGCAGAGCGCGCACGCCGCGTCGATGCCGCGCTGGCGCGCGTGGGGCTGGCAGGGTTGGGCAAGCATCGGCCGGACCAGCTGTCCGGCGGACAGCGTCAGCGCGTAGCGATTGCGCGCGCCGTGGTCAAGCAACCGCAGCTTGTGATCGCGGACGAACCGACCGCCAACCTGGACGCTGCCACCGCCGCGCAAATCATCGGGCTGATGAAGGAGCTGGCGCACGAACACGGCACCACATTCCTGGTGGCCACCCACGACGAACGCATGATGCGCCACTGCGACCGCGCGCTGGCGCTGGCCGACGGCGTGCTGCTCGAAGGAGCGCGCCATGCTCACTAAGTTCAAATGGCTGTCGATGGCGCTAAAGAATGCCATGCGCAACCGGCGCCGTTCAATGGTCACGCTGGCCATCACGGCCACTGGCACTGCCGCCGCGCTGCTGGGCGGCGGCTTCGCGCTGTACACCTACGAGTCGCTGGCCGAGGCAAGCGCGCGCGACACCGGCCACCTGGTGCTGGCCGCGCGCGGGCACTTCAACGGCGTGGAGAACATGCCGCTGGAATTCGGCCTGCGGGATGCCCCCGGCGTGACGCGGCAGCTCTTGGCGCGCCCGGAAGTCAAGCGCGTGCTGCCGCGCTTGCAGTTCTCCGGACTGATCAGCAATGGCGACAAGAGCGAGATCTTCCTCGGCACCGGCGTGGACGCTGCGCAGGAGTTCCTCGTCAAGGGACCGTTCATGAAACGCGAAGCGGGCGAGCTGCTGGACCGCCGGTTGCCCGGACAGGACGCGGGCAACGGGCCCGGCATGGTGATCGGCACAGGACTGGCGCGGATACTGAACGCGCAGCCCGGCAGCGTGCTCACGCTGATGGCCACCACCGTGAACGGCAGCCTCAACGCAGTGGACGTCCACGTCACCGGCATCGTCAGCACCGGCATTTCCGACATCGACAAGCGGCTGGCGATGGTGGACCTGGCCACCGCGCAGGCGCTGCTGCTGACCGACAAGGTGAGCACGCTGAGCATCTACCTGAACGACATCGCGCTCACCGGCGCCACCGCCGCCTCCCTGCAGGCATCCGGCCCCGCGCTGGAAGTGCGCACCTGGCTGCAGCAGGCCGTGTTCTATCAGAGCGTGAAAGGCCTGTACGACCGCATCTTCGGCTTCCTTGGCGCCATCGTGCTGGTGATCGTGCTGTTCTCCGTCACGAACACGCTGGCCATGGCGGTGCTGGAGCGGACCCGGGAAATCGGCACCTTGCGCGCCATGGGCGCCACGCCGGGCGAGGTGATGCGCGTGTTCACGCTGGAGGGACTGGCGCTGGGCAGCGGCGGCGCACTGGCCGGCATGCTGCTGGCGGGCGGCGTGGCGCTGTTCCTGCTGCTGGCGGGCATCCAGATGCCGCCGCCGCCCGGCCGCAGCAACGGCTATCCGCTTGCGGTGTCGGTGTCGGTACCGATGTATGCGGGCGCCGTGCTGGCGGTGGCGCTGCTGTCGGCGCTGGCGTCCTGGTTCATCAGCCGCAAGGCTGCCAAACAATCCGTTGTGGAGGCGCTCGCCCATGTTTAAGCAACTCATTCTCGCCGCCATGCTGGCGGCTGCTGGGCACGCCGGCGCGACGGACGTGCAGGCCATCCTGAAGAAGGCGGACGCCTTCCGCCTGCCGGACGCCTCGGCGCAGCTGGACACGCTGGTGCAGACCTTCAGGAACGGCCAGCCGGACAAGGAAAAGCGCTACCAGGTGCTGGTGCGGCCCGGCGGCAAATCGCTGGTGCTGTCGCGCTCTCCCGGCGAAGCGGGCCAGAAAGTGCTGATGTCCGGCGACGATTTCTGGCTGCTGGTGCCGGGCAGCGCGCGGCCGATGCGCATTACGCCGATGCAGAAGCTGCTCGGCGAGGCCTCCACCGGCGACATCGCCAACATGACCTGGGCCGGCGACTACGCGGGCAGCGTGGTGCGCGAACTGGAAATGGACGGCGTTCCGTGCCTGGAGCTGGACCTGGCGGCGCAGCGCAAGTCGCTCAGCTACCAGCGCATCGTACTGCATGTGGCCAGGAGCGACTACCGGCCGGTGCACGCCGACCTGTTCGCGGCCTCTGACCGCAAGATCAAGCAGGCGCGCTTCAGCGTGGAGACGCGCAACGGTCGCGCATCGGTGACGCGCATGACGCTGATCGACGAGATCCAGACCAGCCGCGAAACCCAGGTTCACGTGCAGGGCAACAAGCCGCGCCAGTTCGGCGATGAGCTGTTCAATCCCATGTACCTGAGCCGCAACGACGTGGCGCCATGAACCTTGCACTGCCCTTCCTCGCCGGGCACACCAGCGCACCCGGCGTAGCGGCCAGCGCAAGGCCCGCCCCCATCCACGGCGCACGCTCGGGAGCGGTGGCATTCCCGCTGGCGGCCCTGGCGGTGTGCGCGCTCGCGTCCGCCGTCCTGCTTCCAGCCCCGGCCGCCGCGGAAGACAGCGCCGCGCTGAACCTGCGTGCCCAGGCGGAGTCGTTCGACACCCTTCACGGCCGCAGCACGCACACATTCGTCCATGTCGAGCTACGCTGGCAATACAACGCTTCCTGGCAAACCGCGCTGCGCGGCGCGCTGACCGCGCGCCAGGACAGCGATGGCGGCGCGCGCATGGCGGTCAATGAAATGTCCCTGGAACGCCCGCTCGCAGGCGGCTTCCTGACTGCCGGCAAGAAGGTGATGAGCTGGGACGTGGGCTACGCTTTCCGTCCGCTGGACGTGGTGCAGCAGGAAGACCGCCGTGCCCTCAATCCCGTTACGCTTGAAGGGGTTCCGATGCTGGCCTGGGAAGCGTTCGATACCGACCGCGCCCTCACGGTGGTGTTGTCGAACCCTGGCCGCAGCCGCGAAGGCCAGCCCCGCGACGACGGTTCGCTGGCCGTGCGCCTGTACCGCCAGAACGGCGCGCGCGACGAATACGCCGTGCTGCGCGTGTCGTCGCGTAACGGCATCGAAGGCGGCCTGTCGTTCTCGCAGGTGGCCTCGCTGGAACTGGAACTGCACGCCTCGGTGCTGCTTCAGCAGCGGCACGACATATGGCGCACCAGCCGCACCGCGCCGCCGCACTGGCAGCGCGGCGCGGGCGACAACGGCGGCGGCAAGGTGCTGGCCGGCTTCACCTGGACCAACGAAGCCAAGTTTTCCATGCTGGGAGAAGCGTGGCTGGACCGCACCGCGTCGGCGCGACAGCAACGCAACGTCCTGCTACGCGCAGCGCAGAACAGCGGCGACTTCGACGTGTCCGCCGACATCCTGTGGCAGCCGGAGAACGGCAGCAAGACCGCCAGCTTGGCCCTATCCTGGAAACCCGGCCCCTGGCTGTTCAGCGCCACCGTGCGCCGCTACGGCGGCGTGCCCGGAGCCGCCGTGCGCAGCGCTGCCATCGCGACCGTGCAGCATGCCTTTTGACAAATCAGGCCGACGAGATCACCGGGCTGCTGCGCGCGGCGGCCGGTTGCCCCGTGCCAGCAGCGCTCATGGCGCTTTTTGTCACATCTGCCGGAACAGGTGGGCGTACAACGGACTGACCCGCACGCGCTCGGGCCGGTGCTTCAACTGGAGCGACAGCTTGCCCGCCTCGTCCCGCAAGGCGCTTTGCACGCAGGTGGAATTGACGATGGTGCCGCGATGGACCTGCCAGAACTGCTTATCGTCCAGTTGCGGCAGCAATTCCTTGAGACTCATGCGTATCAGCGCTTCGCTGTCCTGCGTCACCACGTTGACGTACTTGTCCAGCGCCTCGAAGTACACCACCTCGCCCACCGGGATCATGCGCACCTGGTTGCCCACCGCGGCACGGATCATGCTGAGGCGCTCGGGCGCGGGACCTGCCGAAGCGGAAGATGGCCCTGCCGGTGGCAGCAGCGCCCGCATCTGCCCCAGCAGCGCCTCCAGCCCCCCACCCGGCGCCGGCGCCGATAGCCGCGCCTTCAGGCGCTCGATGGTCTTGCCCAGCCGGGCATCGCTGATCGGCTTGAGCACATAGTCGGCCGCTTCGCGCTCGAAAGCCTGCACCGCGTACTCGTCGTAGGCGGTCACGAACACGATTTGCGGGAAGGGTTTGCCTGCCCTGCCGCTCCACTGCTCTGCCAGTTCCTCTGCCGCTTCCAGGCCGCTCATGCCGGGCATTTTTATGTCGAGGAACAGCACGTGCGGCTGCAGCGCCAGCGCCTTCTCCAGCGCGTCCGCACCGTGCGCACAGGTGGCCACCAGTTCGGCCTCCGGCCATAGCCGCTTGAGCGCATGCGCCAGCGTGGCGGCCAGGATAGGTTCGTCTTCGGCGATCAATACTTGAAGGGTCATGGTAGTCAGGCAGGAAGAGTAATGCGGGCAATGGCGCCTCGCGGCGCCGCAGGTTCCAGCGTGAGCGCGGCGCGCCCACCGTAAATGGCATGCAGGCGCTCGCGCGTATTGGCAAGGCCAACGCTGGTGCCGGCCTTGCCCGGCCCCGCGTCCAGGCCACGGCCGTTATCCTGCACGGTGAGCGCCAGCACGCCGTTTTCCAGCTGCGCGGCGATGGCCAGGTGGCCGCCTTCGATGCGGGGTTCGAGACCGTGCGCGATGGCGTTTTCCACCAGCGGCTGGAGCAGCATGGGCGGCAGCGCCACGCCGCGCAGCGCCGGCGGCAGCGTGAACGCGTAGCTCAGGCGTTCGCCCATGCGGATGCGCATCAGGCCGAGGTAGGCTTCCATCAGCGCGAATTCCTGCGCCAGCGTGGTGCTCTCGGCGCGCGAGGACGTGAGCGTGGCGCGCAGGTACTGGATCAGCTGCTCCAGCATCTCCTGCGCGCGCGGCGGGTCGATGGCGATCAGCCCTTGCAGGTTGGCCAGCGTGTTGAACAGCATGTGCGGCTCGATCTGCGCCTGCAGCGACTGCAGTTGCGCCTGCACCGCCTGGCGCGCCACGGTCTCGGTGCGCGCGCGCTCCTGCGCCAGTGCCGCTTCGGCGCGCAGCACGCGGTCGCGGCTGGTGAAAAAGATGGTGGCCGCGCCTGCGGCCAGCAAGGTGAAAATCATCATCCCGGACGACATGCTGCTGCCGATGCTGCTCAGGCCGCCCATGTCGTATCCCAGCAGCCAGCCGCCCAGCCGCAGGCCCAGCACTTGCGCCACCGGCACGGAAATGGCCACGATCACGGCAAACGGCAGCCAGTGCGGACGCTGGTGCTGGCCCCACAGCGCCAGCCGCGCACCGTCGATCATCAGCAGGGCCATGCTGCCGATGCAGATGGAAATGAGCCAGTTGCCGAGAAAGCCGCCTCCCAGGCGGAGAATGTACGTGGTGGCCAGCCCGCAGACGAGGTTCAGCACCTGGCCGTACAGGAAGTCTGTCGCCAGGCGGCGATAAGGGAAGCCCGGCTTGGTGGCAATGGCGGCAGAGGTGGACATAGCGGCGCAACGTGGGGACGATGGCGCATTGTCCGGGTCTATTACGCAATTGGCAACCGCCTTGCGACGAAAGCCTTCGCGCGCGGAGCGAAAACGGACCGGGGCGGAGCCAATCACGTCAAACCACGTCGCGCGGCTTGACTAGAATTATATTCTAGAACATTATTCTAGCCATGAACTTGACCGCCTCCCTCCCCCCCGCCGACCGCAAGTCGGCCATCCTGTGGGCCGCGCTCGCCGTGTTCTCGGAAAAAGGCATCGACGCCGCCACCATCGACGACATCCGCCAGCGCAGCCAGGCGTCGGTGGGCAGCATCTACCACCATTTCGGCACCAAGGAAGGTATCGCCGCAGCCCTGTTCATGCAGGGACTGGACGACTACTGGACGCAGCTCATCGAGCGCACCGGGCAAGCCGAGGATGCCGAGCGCGCCATCCACGCCATGATCGCCAGCCACCTGGAGTGGGTGACGGCCAGCCCTGAGCTGGCGCGCTTCCTGTTCTCGCGCCGCCAGGCTGTGGCGCCGGCGCACGAACAGGCGGTGCGGACGCTCACGTCCGGCCACTTCAAGAGCTTGCTCGATCTGCTCAAGCCCTGGTTCCGCCAAGGCATACTGCGCCGCCTGCCGCACGAGCTGTACGCCCCGCTGCTGCTGGGGCCTGCGCAGGAACTGGCGCGCCACTGGCTGAGCGGCCGCGTCACGCTGGACCCGCGCGCGGCGATAGACGAACTGGCCGGCGCCGCCTGGCGCAGCCTTGCCGCCGAACCGTCCCGCAGCTGGTAACTCTCTCCGCCCCGCTCCGCCGTTCCCCTTCCGCCTCCGCCCTTCCGCCCCGCTGCGCCCGAACGGCAATACGCCGGCGCATATCTGTTTTTCGCCTTTGCGTCCTTGTTTTTATTCGTTTTGTTTTGTTTCAGGCAACCGTACATTCACGTCAACGGCTGGCTGTTGTCTATCGCCATCAGAACAAATCATCCACGAGGTCCTTTATGTTAGTTGACGTAGTCCCGGAAGCCTTGCCCGACGAGCTGGCATCGATCAAAGAGCAAGCGGGGTCCGCAGGTTTGACGTACGCCGGCGGCGTGCCGCCGGCCTTGGCCTGGCGCCTGTTTTCCACCGGCCGCGCGCTGCTGGTGGACGTGCGCACCGCCGAAGAGCGCAAATTTGTCGGCCACGTGCCCGACAGCCTGCACGTGCCTTGGGCAACCGGCACCGCGCTGACGCGCAATCCGCGCTTTGTGCGCGAACTGGAGAGCAAGATCGGCGGCAAGGACGCCGTCGTCCTGCTGTTATGCCGCAGCGGCAAGCGTTCCGTGCTGGCTGCGGAAGCAGCCGGCAAGGCCGGCTTCACCGCCGTGTTCAATGTCCTGGAAGGCTTCGAGGGAGAAATCGACTCCCTGCAGCAGCGCGGCAAAGCCGACGGCTGGCGCTTCCATGGCCTGCCCTGGATACAGGATTAAGGGGACCGCATGAGCACCTTCGACATCTCCGGCATCGTGCAATCGCTGTATACGGCGCGCCACAGCTGGCGCCAGGCGCAAAGCGGCGCCAACGAACCCGGCGGACGGGAATTCCCGTCGCGCGATGCGCTGGCCGCCATCATCGGCTCGCTCAAGGGTGTGCTGTTTCCGATGCGCCTGGGCCCGCCCGAGCTGCGCCAGGAAAGCGAGGACTTCCACGTTGCGCACGCGCTCGACGCCGCGTTGCACGGCTTGCTGAAGCAGGTGCGCCGCGAACTCAAATACAACGCGGCGCTGACCCGCGCCACCAGCAGCGACATCGATGCCGATGCGCTGGCGGCGGTGCGCAGCTTCGCGGCGGAGCTGCCCGCCATCCGGCGGCTGCTCGACAGCGACGTGCTGGCCGCCTACCAGGGCGATCCGGCGGCGCGCAGCGTGGACGAAGTGCTGCTGTGCTATCCCGGCGTGCTGGCGATGATCCATTACCGCCTCGGGCATGCGCTTTACGCACTGGGCCTGCCGCTGCTGGCGCGCATTGTGTCCGAACTGGCGCACGGCGCCACCGGCATCGACATCCATCCCGGCGCCAGCATCGGCGCAGGTTTCTTTATCGACCACGGCACCGGCGTCGTCATCGGCGAGACTGCGGTGATCGGCCAGCGCGTGCGCGTCTACCAGGCGGTGACGCTGGGCGCCAAGCGCTTCCCCACCGATGCGGACGGCAAGCTGCAGAAAGGCCTGCCGCGCCATCCGGTGGTGGAAGACGACGTCGTCATCTACGCTGGCGCCACCATCCTGGGCCGCATCACGCTGGGCAAAGGCGCAGTCATCGGCGGCAATGTCTGGCTCACGCATGACGTGCCGCCCGGCGGACGTATTGCGCAAGCCGAATCGCGCAGCGGCGCCTTCGCCAACGGCATCGCCTCGGCATGAACACCAAGCGCCATGCCGGCCGGCCGCAAGCCGCCGCGCCCGACGACGTGCTGGCGCCGGCACCCGGCGGCGCCAGCGTACCCAGCGCACTGGTACAGAGCTTTGGCATCGGCGTGCGGCGGCTGCGCCAACAGCGCGGCTGGTCGCAGGAACGGTTGGCCGAGAACTCGAACCTGAACCGCTCCTACATCGGTGAAATCGAGCGAGGCTGCGTCATCGCCTCGCTGCTGACGGTGGAGAAACTGGCCGCGGCGCTTGCCCTGACACCCTCGGCGCTGGTGACGCACGGCGAGGCCATCAACGAGATGAATTCACTGCCGGAAGGGAGAGTGATGGCGATAGCATGTTGAGCCGCCCGGCGAGTCACCGCACACTGTGCAAGTAACTAATTTTCTCAACTAATCTGAAATGGAGTCACGGATGTCTGCAACAATCGGCGGCACGACCGCACTGGGCGACAACGCAGCACGGCAATTGGCGAATGCAACCAAGACTGCGCCGCAGCTGGAAACCATCAGCCCGCGCTGGCTGACACACTTGCTGCAATGGGTGCCCGTGGAAGCCGGCATCTACCGCCTGAACAAGGTGAAGAACCCGGAAGCGATCAAGGTCACGTGCACCGCGCGCCAGGAAGAGAATCAGCTGCCGCGCACCTATGTCGACTATGAGGACAACCCGCGCGAGTACTTCCTCAACGCCGTCTCCACCATTCTGGACGTCCATACCCGCGTGTCCGACCTGTACAGCAGCCCGCACGACCAGATCAAGGAGCAGCTGCGCCTGACCATCGAAACCATCAAGGAGAACCAGGAAAGCGAACTGATTAACAACCCCGACTACGGCCTGCTGGCGCAGGTGACGGACGAGCAGCGCATCTTCCCGCTGACCGGTGCGCCCACGCCGGACGACCTGGACGAGCTGCTGACCAAGGTGTGGAAAGAGCCCGCGTTCTTCCTCACGCATCCGTTGGCGATTGCCGCATTCGGCCGCGAAGCGACCCGGCGCGGCACGCCGCCGCCCACCGTGAGCCTGTTCGGCTCGCAGTTCATCACCTGGCGCGGCATCCCGCTGATCCCGTCGGACAAGGTGCCCGTGGCCGACGGCAAGAGCAAGATCCTGCTGCTGCGCGTGGGCGACAAGCGCCAGGGCGTGGTGGGCCTGTTCCAGCCATGCCTGCCGGGCGAGCAGAGCCCGGGGCTGTCGGTACGCTTCATGGGCATCAACAACCACGCGATTTCGTCCTACCTGATCTCGCTGTATTGCTCGCTCGCCGTGCTGACCACGGATGCGCTGGCCGTGCTCGACGACGTCGAAATCGGCAAGTACCACGACTATCCCGACACCTATAAATAAGCCGTCACGTGAGCTACCTTACGCCCCCCACTTCGCTGCCGGCGAACCGGCCCGCCGACGTGCCGGAACCGCCCGGCGCGCCATTCGATCCGGCCGTGCTGGCGCGCCTGGCGACCGAGTTTTTCGCCGCGCCGCCGTTCTCTCCGCGCGGCGTGCAGGCGCCCGGCAATATCGCGCCGGCCGGTTCGCCGCTGGCCAGCCCGGCAGGCTTCGGCCCGTCCGTGCCGGGCACGCCGATTCCGCAAGGGCAAATCCCGGGCGCCAACCTGATCCCGGCCTCACCCACCCAGGTGCTTTCGCTGGGCAACCGCGCGCCGGCACTGGCGCCGGCGGCGCCGGCCGGCAACGGCGTGCCGGACAAGGTGTTCAGCACCTTGCCGGCTTACGAACCGCGCATCGGCGGGGCCGCGCTCGGCGTGGCGGAAACGCTGGGCAATGCAGCGCCCGCAGCGGCTTCCGTCACCGCGCCCGCAGCGGCACCGTTTTCGGCACCGTTTTGGGCACCGGCTGCGGCGCCTGCTACGGTGCCTGTTGCCACGCCTGCCGCAGCATTCCCGCCCCCGCCGGCGCCCTCGCAAGCGCCGCAGTACTACTTCATCGACTCGGTGGTCCTGCCCAGCGGCTACGTCACGCCCGCCAAGCCGGCGCCGCATGACGGCGTGCCGCTGGCAGGCGGCGGCCGCCACGCGCCGTTCGACGTGCACGCCGTGCGGCGCGATTTCCCCATCCTGCAGGAGCGCGTCAACGGCCGCCAGCTGGTGTGGTTCGACAACGCCGCCACCACGCACAAGCCACAGTCCGTGATCGACCGCATCAACTACTTCTACGAACACGAGAACTCCAACATTCACCGCGCCGCGCATGCGCTGGCGGCGCGCGCGACGGACGCCTACGAAGGCGCGCGCCAACGCGTGCAGCGCTTCCTGAACGCCCCGGAAGTAAACGAAGTGATCTTCGTGCGCGGCACCACCGAAGCCATCAACCTGGTGGCCAAAAGCTGGGGCGCGCAGCACGTGGGCGAAGGTGACGAGATCATCGTCTCCAACCTGGAGCACCACGCCAACATCGTTCCGTGGCAGCAGCTGGCCGCAGCCAAAGGCGCCAGGCTGCGCGTGATCCCGGTGGACGACAGCGGGCAAGTGCTGCTCGACGAATACCGCAAGCTGCTCAACGACCGCACCAAGCTGGTCGCGGTGACGCAGGTGTCAAATGCACTGGGTACCGTCACGCCGGTCAAGGAGATCGTCGAACTGGCCCACCGGGCGGGCGCGAAGGCGCTGGTGGACGGAGCGCAATCGGTGTCGCACATGCGCGTGGACGTGCAGGACCTGGGTGCGGACTTCTTCGTCTTCTCCGGCCACAAGGTGTTCGGCCCGACCGGCATCGGCGTGCTTTGGGGCAAGCGCGAAGTGCTGGAGGATATGCCGCCATGGCAAGGCGGCGGCAATATGATCGCCGACGTCACCTTCGAGAAGACCGTGTTCCAGCCCATCCCGAACAAGTTCGAAGCAGGCACCGGCAACATCGCCGACGCGGTGGGGCTGGGCGCGGCGATCGACTACGTCAACCAGATCGGCATTGAGAACATTGCCCGCTACGAGCACGACTTGCTGGTGTATGGCACGCAGCAGCTGTTGGGCATCAAGGGCGTGCGCCTGATCGGCACGGCACGCGACAAGGCCAGCGTGATGTCCTTCGTACTGGACGGCTACAGCACCGAAGAGGTGGGCAAGGCGCTCAACGAGGAAGGCATCGCCGTGCGTACCGGGCACCATTGCGCGCAGCCGATACTGCGCCGCTTCGGCGTCGAAACCACAGTGCGGCCCTCGCTGGCGTTCTACAACACTTTCGACGAAATCGACCGCCTGGCAACCGTTGTCAGAAGGCTCGCCGGGGCCCGGGCGCACTAGTCGTACAGCGTTCCCACCGCCAGCGGCTTGCCGCGGGCAAGTACTTCGCCCTGCACTGGCCAGTCGGCAAAGCGGTAAATGGCGACCTGGTAGGTGCCCATGGTGGGATTCTCAAAGGGGTAGCCGCGCTCCACGGCGAGCGGCGTGAGCGCGCCGGCGGCATCCTTGTGCAGCACCTCGGGCACTGGACCGGACGCTGCGTACACGAACTTCACGCCTGCGCACTTCCTGCCGATCAGGCGCAGGCGGTAGCCGGACTCGCGCTGCGCGCTCAGCAACTGCTCGCAAGCGGCGCGCAGGCTGGCGCCGTCATACACGCCATCCTCGCGCTCGCGGATCGAATAGCGGCCGCTGAAGTGATAGTGGCCCTTCTGGCGGTTCAGGCGCAGCACCGCATCCTCGTCGAAGGCCTGCTTCAGCATTGGCAGCGTGAGACGGCCGATGGCGTCCACCGGCAGCGTCATGTTCACGGTTTCCCCTGCCAATTGCACCTCCAGGCCGTCCAGTGGAAGCTCCGGGCGGTTCGGGCGGATCTGAAGGTGTGCCTGGATCAGGGGCCGCGTCTTCAGGTACGGCGCGAAAAAGCGCGCGGCCTTGTAGGCGTGGCGGTAGCTATGCCATTCGGCGTCGCGCTGGGCCGGAATCACCACCCGGGGCAAGGCCTCTTCCGCATCCGAGTCCGCATGCGCTTGCGCGGGCCACAGCGCGCAAGCCAGCAGCGGCGCCAGCATCAACATCGGCATTCTCATCGCGTCCCTCCCTTTGCATTCATTGCAGCCCGGCGGCATTCTACGGCATGGCGCGCGCGCCGCCATATGCCGGAAGTCAGGTAGGCATGACTTTCGGCACTTTGAAGCGTGGAATGGCTCAAGTAGAATGGCATCCGCTCAACCTTGCCAAATTGACAGGCCTAATGACACACATCAGCAACAGCCCACCGCGCGCCTCCAGCCGCTACCCCGCCGCCGCACTGGTCGCCAGCGTTACCCTGGCGCTGCTGGAACTGGCCCCACCATGGGCTGCGGGCCCCGGCCGCGCCGAACTGCACAATGCCGTCGGCCAATTGGCACGCTATCTGGCCAGCCTGTTCACGCCCGCGCCGTCGCTGGTGCGGGCTGGCTCCGACCGCGCGCGCATGGCCTACGAGCTGTTCCTGTGCGGCGAAGCGCTTCTGATGGCTGCGTTCATCTGCCTGCTGTGGTGGCGCATCCGCCCCGCAATCCGGGCGGCTACGTGGCTGGATACGCGGCTGCTGTCAATCCCGCTGCTGACCGTCCAGCTGCTCATTGGCGTGGCGCTCGATTCGCTGGCCTTCCACCTGATCTTCGCCATGCAGCTGGCAGCGCTGCTGCCGCTGCGCCGCGCGCTGGCCTGGCTGGCGCTGCAGCTGCTGCTTGGCATAGCCATGGACGCATGGGTACTGGCTCGCGCCGGCATCTACCTGAGCGACAACGGCATCGGCACCACGCTGGCCATACTCACCTCCGAACGCTGCGTGCTGCTGCTGGGCTTCGCCCTTGCCTACATGGTGCTGCAGGAGCAGCAAGGCCGCATGCGGCTGGCCGCCAGCAACGCGCAACTGCGCGCCACGCAGTCGCTGCTGGGCGACACGGTGCGCGCATCCGAACGCATGCGCATCGCGCGCGACCTAAACGACGCCGTCGGCCACCATCTGACCGCGCTCAACCTGCACCTGGACCTGGCGCTGCGCCAGTCCGCAAGCCAACTCGCTGGCCAGCCCGCCACCGCGCTCGCCACCGCCCGTGAGCTGTCGCTATCGCTGCTGGCGGAAGTGCGCGGCGTGGTCAGCACCGAACGCCAGGAAAGCGGAATCAAGGTGCGGCAAGCCTTACAGCTGCTGTGCGCCGGCATCCCCTCGCCCGCCATAGAACTGGCCATGGACAGCCGGGTGGACGAATGCCCGCCCGCCGCCGCGCACACCTTGCTGTGCTGCGTGCAGGAAGCCGTCACCAACACCGTGCGCCATGCGCGCGCCACGCTGCTGACGATAGACATCCAGGCCGACAGCCATGGCCTGCTGGCACGCATTGCCGACAATGGCCAGGGCAGCGGCGGTGCGCCGGAAGGCAACGGCCTGGCCGGCATGCGCGAGCGGCTGTCCGAACATGGCGGCATGCTGTGCACAGGCCGTAGCGATGGCAACGCAGGCGCCGTCCGGCACGGCTATTGCCTTGAATTCTCGCTGCCGCTCGCCGGAGCGCGCGCATGATCCGCGTGGTGCTGGTGGACGACCAGATGCTGGTGCGCAGCGGCATACGCGGCCTGCTCGACCTCACGCCGGACATCCGCGTAGTGGCAGAAGCAGCCGATGGCGCCGAAGCGGCCGCCGTGATCGCACAAGCGAACGCCGACGTGCTGCTGCTCGACGTACGCATGCCCCATTGCAGCGGCATCGAACTGCTGCGGCGCGAACAGGGCCGCCTGCCGCCCACCATCCTGCTCACCACCTTCGACGACGACGACGCGCTGTTCGACGGCATGCGCGCCGGCGCGCGCGGCTTCCTGCTCAAGGATATTTCGCTGGAGCGCCTGGCCGAGGGCATCCGCAGCGTGGCCGCAGGCGCCACGCTGTTCCGCCCCGCTCTCACCGAACGCACCCGCGCGGCCTACCAAAAGCCGGCTGCAGCGCCATCGGCCATGGCGCTGTGCGCCCCGCTCACCAGCCGCGAAACGGAAATCCTCGCGCTGATGGCGGCAGGCTTCAACAACGCCGAAATCGCCCAGGCGCTCGGCCCCAGCGAAGGCACCATCAAGAACCATGTCTCAAGCATCCTTTCCAAACTGGGCGTGCGCGACCGCGTGCGCGCCGTCCTGCGCGGCCTCGAACTGGGACATATCTGAGATGGCGGTGAAGATGGCGTCGAAGTTCGTAGCAGCAAGCTCGCTTGCCGTGGCCCTGGCGCCCGCGCTGGCGCAATCGGACCTGAGCCTGCTGCCGGAAGGATCGAAAGAACTGACGCTGGGCGCTACGCTGGGCAGCTCGCCCAGCCGCTATGGCAGCGCGGCGCGCTCCACCTATCTGCTGCCGCAGTTTTCCGTGGAATGGAGCAATGGCATTTTCGTGGAAGGTCTGGTGCTCGGCATGCATATGTCGGACGCGCCGCTGCTGCGCTATGGCCCGCTGTTGGCGCTGGACTTCGGCACGCAGCTCGCCGACGGCAGCACGGGCAAGTTCCGGCCGGTAGCCGGAGGCTTCATCAACTACGTGCCAGTGCAGGAGTTGTCGCTGCACGCGCACGTATTCACACCGCTTGGCGACGCCGGGCGCGTGCGGCTCAACGCGCGAGCCGGCACGCAAGCGACGCTGGCGCCGCGCCACCAACTGTTCGCCGGCGTGGGCGCCAACCTGCTCGGCGGCGGCGCCATGCAGGCGGACTTCGGCACCGCAAACTACCGTCCATCCGGCGGCGTGCGCGACGTGTACGCGGACCTGCGCTGGCAATGGCAGTTCAGTGCCAAGTACACCCTGATCAGCGCGGTGCAGGCCAGCCGCCTGCTTGGCGACGCCGCCGCCAGCCCGCGCACCAGCGAGCGCACCGGCGTCACCACCTCCGTCACGCTCAGGTATGGCTACTGAAGCTCAGAAGCCCATCTTCACGCCCAGCTGCAAGGCGTTGTGCTTGACGTTCACGCCGTCCTTGCGGGTGCGGCCCAGGTTCTCGTATTCCACCGTCAGCGCAGCCTCTTTGGTGATGTTGTAGGCCATGCCCACACCGAGCAGAGGCTTGGTGGACGACACACTGCCGGAAGCGGCCGTGCCCTCGTAGCGGTTTCGCGTCACGCCCAGCTTGCCGAACACCGACCAGTCGTCGTTGAAATGATGCGTGGCGCGGCCGGCCAGGTAGAAATTGCTGGCCTTGAAGGTTGGTTCGCTGGCCATACCCAGCAGCGCCTTGTCGAAACGCGCCTTGCCGCCCTGCGCATACCCCGCCTCCAGCGCCAGGTAGTCCGTCAGCGCAAAGCCTCCGTACACCTTGAAGATGGTCCCGGCGTCGTCGCTGGCGGTTTTGCCGTTGGCGGGATTGCGGTACGTCAGCGTGCCGCCCCTGGACGCGGTAACGCCAGCGTAATAGTTCTCTTCGGGAGCTGCCGCCGAAGCAGCGAACGGAGCCAGTCCGGCAGCGGCCAGCAAGGTGGAGATCAGTAATTTGGTCATACGGTTCCTTAAATTGAGAGCTGATTCCGGCAAGCTCGGAAGGCCGAATCAGTGCTGCAATTTTAGGAAGGCGCCGACAATGGCGCATGTGCCATCAGGCACAAAGCAGAACCATGACTTTAGACACGGTGCAGGCATGCGGCCGATGCGGCTGCGCGTGCCCGCAACGTGCATCAGCGGACAGTATGCGCCGGATCGACGTGCGCGCGGATGGAAAGGAAGAATGCCTGCACCTCCGGCAGCGCATGCTGCAAATGGCGTTCGGTCAGTTCAGCTTGACGCGCCGGTCGAAGGTGCGGGGCTCGCTGGGGAGCCCGACGTTGGCAGCAACAGGAGGACTGGACCGTTTATGCATAAGCCCAACAATACGGCAAGCTTAGCGCGGCAGCGTTCGTTCGACGTTGATGCGGGCCAGCGCGAAGGCCTGCCGCAACACCGCCAGGTCGCCGATGTGGTTCGCCAGCAGCAGGATCAGCTGGGCGCTCAGCATCTTGCTTTGGCTCTCGTCCAGGCCATTGTGCGAGTCGCTCAGCATGTCATAGAAGTCGTCGAAGTCGTCGAGGTTGGAACCCAGGGTGAGCGGCGCGTTGTGCATATGCCCTCCTTCAAGCGGTCAGGATGCGGCCGGTGGCCAGTCCATGCACGGTGCGGATGGCCAGCACGGCGACCGATACCGTCAGCAGGGCAAGCAGCAGCACCGCAATCCATTCCAGGCCTTTGCTGCCGGCCGACGCGGAGTACAGCAGCGCGGAGTTGCTCAGTGCCGCCATCGGGAAGCCGATGGCCCACCACGACGGCGAAAACGGCGCCGGCTTGGCGGCCAGGCGGTAGCAGACGATGACAAACAGGAACAGAGCGAAGTAGAACAGCAGCGCTGCGAACATGTCCACCTGCTGCACCAGGTTGACGTAAGCAATAAAGCCCACCGCGAACGGCGCGACCAGGATCATTTTGGACGGGCGCATGCCGTCCGCCATGGGCGCGTGATGCACCAGCCGCGAGAAAATCAGGATGAAGAACACCACCGCGCTGACGCCGCCAACGGCTGCGGCAAGCAGGTTCACTTCGTGCGTCCAGCCAGCCGTCAGCGTGCCGCCGGTGACCACGATATCGAGGCTGCCAACGCCCGCGATCAGCCACGCGGGCACCGCACTCGCGGCGGCGGCGTTGCCGTTCAGGAGGCGCGCAATCATCACCACCGCCAGCGCCAGCGTGACCGCCGCGCCGATGGCCCAGACCACCAGCTGCGCATCGGCACTGTAGGCGCCGATTACGCTGGACAGCAGCAAGATGCTGATGCCGACGGTGCCGAAAAAACTGCCGATAACGGGATGCGAAAATTCGTCCTTCACCAGCTCGGGATGCCTGACCAGCTTGCCCAGGTAGGACAGGCTCAGCACCGCGAACACGGCCAGGGCGACCACGCCGATGGCGTTCGATACGGCGATATCGGCGCCATAGGCCTTGCTGGCAAGGCGCCAGGCGAGAGACAGGCCGGCGATGCTCATGACCGAGCCGAACAGGCTCACGGGCAGGTAACGGATAGACGGACGTGCTTGGGCGGATTCCATGATGATGACTCCAGTTGTGATTGCGTGGAGGCATTGTGCATGAGCAAAACGGGTCCGTGAGCGGGGTTCCCCCGGCTTGGCCCAAAACCCGTTCCGCTTGTCCCAAAAGCGGCTATCGGGCTGCTACCTGGCCCTCGTCGGCAGCGCGAAAACGCTCGCGGTACAGCTTGGGCGTGGTGCCCATCTGGCGTGAAAAGCTCATGCGCATCTGCGTCGCGTTATTAAAGCCGCAACGGAACGCCACTGTTTTCAGCGGCACGTCCGTCTCTTCCAGCAGCTTGCGGGCGAAGTCGATGCGCACCTGGTCCACAAACACGGACGGCGTAACGTGGGCGTGCTTGGCGAAGGCGCGCGAGAACGTGCGGCGGCTCACGCCGACCGCATCGGCAATGTCCTCGATGGTCAGCGCATCGCCGATGTGGTCGGTTACATAGCGCAGCACTTTCGACACCAGCGAGTCCTCGTCCGCCCCTACTGCGAGATAGGGGCTGTATTGCGACTGGCCGCCATCCCGGCGTATGTAGACGATGAGGCGCTTGGCCACCTTCATCGCCAGCTCGTGTCCCCAGTCCTCGGCAATCAGCGCCAGGCACAGGTCGATGCCGGCGGTCACGCCGCCGCAGGTGAACAGATTGCCGTCGCGGACGAAGATTTTATCGGGCCGCACGTTGGCGTCCGGGAATTGCATGGATAGCCGTTCGGCGTGGTCCCAGTGCGTGGTGATTTCCCGGCCGGCGAGCAAGCCGGCATGCGCCAGCAGAAAGACGCCGTTGCACACGGCGCCGAAGCGGCCGGCGGCGAGCGCCCGGTCGTTCAGCCAGGCCAGGAAGGCCGGCTCCGGCTGGTATTCCGGATACCGGGGGCCGCCCGCAACCAGCAGCAAATCGCTCTCAGTGTGGAAATTGGAGTAGTCGCAATGGACTTTGAATTCCATCCCGCTCGAGCACATCACGCTATCCGGGCGGCCGCCCACCATCGTGGTGTGATAGTGGTCCTTCTCCGGCAGCAGGCGGTTAGCCTCCGCGAACACATCCAGCGGACCTGCCACGTCAAGCGCCTGCACGCCATCCAGTACAACCAAAGTCAATTTCATCGGATACTCACCTTTCAATGATGAGCATAATGCAAAAAAGCCCAACCGGTGAAGGCTGGGCTTTTTTATGTATTTTGGCTCCCCGACCTGGACTCGAACCAGGGACCTGCGGATTAACAGTCCGTCGCTCTACCGACTGAGCTATCAGGGATTAGAAGAAAGATTATATACGGGCCGAACGGATCTCACAAGTGCCGTTCGGCAAGTCGCGTTGACGGGAAACGGATCAAGCGAGTGGATCCTCACGTAGCGCGGAAGTGTCCGTGCCGCCTGAACAGCTCGGCTGCCTGCAGCAACACCTCCTGCATGCCGGGCTCGAAGGCGGTGTGACAGCCGTCTTCAATGATGCGCAACGCAGCGCCCGGCCACGTGCCGGCCACCCGAAAGGCCGTCAGCGGCACGCTAAGCGTATCGTGCCGTCCCTGAATCACCATGGCAGGCAGGTGGGCGATGCGGTGCATATTCCGCAGCAACTGGCCATCCTCAAAAAAGCCGCGGTTGCGGAAGTAGTGGACCTCCAGGCGCGCCAAATTGACGGCCAGCGCGTCCGATTGCGGCAAACCTGAGGCTGCGCCGCCGCGCAGCGAAGCGCGTGCCATCTCAAACCGGCACCAGCGCTGCGCTGCGGGGAGATACGTCGCCTCGTCTTCGCACAGCAACCGGCGCGCGTACGCGCCCAGCAAATCTTCCCGCTCTTCAGCCGGAATAGGACCAGCCAGCTCCGCGTACAGTTCGGGATGGAACAGCCGCGCCCCCTCGAAAAACCACGCAATCTCCTCGCGCGTGCACAGGAAGGGGCTGCGCAGGATGAAGCCCAGGCAGCTTGCCGGATGCGCCTGGCCATAGGCCAGCGTCAGGGTGGCGCCCCATGAGCCGCCAAACAGCAGCCATTGCTCAATGCCGAGCAGCGCGCGCAGCGCTTCGATATCGGCCACCAGCAGCGGCGTGGTATTGGCGCGCCATTCGCCTGGCGGCGTCGAGTTGCCCGCGCCGCGCTGGTCGAACTGCACGATGCGGTAATGATCCGGGTCAAACAACTGCCTCCAGACAGGCGAACTCCCGGCGCCCGGCCCGCCATGCAGCACCAGCACCGGCGCGCCGTTCGGATTGCCGGATTCTTCCCAGTAAATGGCGTGCAGCGCGTCGACCGGCAGCATGCCGTGGCGGTACGGTGCGAGCGGAGGAAAAAAAGGCATCAGTTTGACCGTTTAAGACGTTGCCGAAATCACACTTACTTCGCCCTGCTTCGTACCCGGCCTTCCATCAGGTAGCCAAACAGAGGGCCGTTAGGATCCTGTCCGTGATAATGCGTGCATTTTTTATCTGGGCACAATGCTATCCTGAGTGCCGACGGCCGGGTTCGGCAAAATGCGGATCTTCGGCGACACACTCGCATCAGTGGGCAGCAAGCGGCCCCAATTCTCGCGTGCCCAATAAAATGAAAGAGAGTTTGCATGACTTCAGGCAGTCCAGCTACTAAATTTGCGCGCGTTGGCATACTTGCGTTGTTGGCTTGTGTTGCTTGCTCTACGATGAGTACGGCTGTCGCGGGAACATCTTCCAAGGAATTAATGGAGTGTATGGTCAGCAACGCTAGTCCGGCGGAACGCTTCGATACCGCTCTAGTGACTTGGGTCGCCGCTTCTTACCATCCATCGATGCCACCGGAGCTTAGGGTGCCGGAGCAGTCCAAGGAACTGATTTACCGCCGCGTGGGGAAGTTGCTAGACCGACTGCTGTTGGAAGTGTGCACTGACAAGGCACGAGCCACCATCCGTACTGAAGGAACAACAGGTTTGGCTGCGGCGCTACATGCCTTTTGGGCGTCCGGCACCGTGGAGCTCAATCAAAGCAAGGAAGCCACGTCTGTTTTTGGGGAAATCTGGGGCTACGCGGACGGGAAGAAAATTTCGGGTGCTCTGCAGGGGAAGTAGCTGCTCGCCAGACATGCTGATGGCCGAAGTCGGCCGGGAGCTGCCGTTCGTACATTTCGGCTTACCCATCGACATGGAGAAATGGCAACGCTCCAACGCGTTCCCAGCGGCCCAATAAACTGGTCCTAAAACGCAAAAAGCCCAACCGGTTAAGGCTGGGCTTTTCTGTGTTCTGGCTCCCCGACCTGGACTCGAACCAGGGACCTGCGGATTAACAGTCCGTCGCTCTACCGACTGAGCTATCAGGGTAGAGGACTTTGGCGATGGCGTCAACCACCTTGTCGATATTGGTCGAGTTCAGCGCGGCCACGCAGATGCGGCCCGTGTCCACGGCGTAGATCGATTCGGCGCGCAGCGCGTCCACTTGCGCCTTGGTCAGGCCCGAGTAGGAGAACATGCCCACCTGCTCGCGCACGAATTCGAAGTCGTGCGCCGGCGCTTTTTCCTTCAGCTTCTTGACGAAAGCATCACGCATTTCCTTGATGCGCACGCGCATGGCGGCCAGCTCGTCTTCCCACAGCTGGCGCAGTTCCGGCGTGGTCAGCACGGTGGCCACCACCTTGCCGCCGTGGACCGGAGGGTTGGAGTAGTTGGTGCGCACCACGCGCTTGAGCTGCGACATCAGGCGCGCGGCTTCGTCGGCCGATGCGGCCACCACGCTCAGTGCGCCCACGCGCTCGCCGTACAGCGAGAACGACTTGGAGAACGAGTTCGACACCAGCAGCGGGCCGCCGGTGGCTGCAAAGCGGCGCACCACGGCGCCGTCTTCGGCGATGCCGGAGCCGAAGCCCTGGTAGGCCATGTCCAGGAACGGCACCAGGCCGTTGGCGGCCACGACGGCAATAATCTCGTCCCACTGGGCCGAGGTCAGGTCGGCGCCGGTCGGGTTGTGGCAGCAGGCGTGCAGCAGCACGATGGAGCCGGCGGGCATGGCCTTGATGTCGGCCAGCATGCCGGCGAAGTTCACGCCGTGGGTGCCCGCGTCATAGTAGGTGTAGTTGTTGACCTTGAAGCCGGCGCTCTCAAACAGGGCGCGGTGGTTTTCCCAGCTCGGATCGCTGATGTAGACCTGCGCACCGGGGGCGAAGCGCTGCAGGAAGTCGGCGCCGATTTTCAGCGCGCCGGTGCCGCCGATGGCCTGCACGGTCACCGCACGTTTCTCTTGAATTACGGCGCTGTCGGCGCCAAATACCAGCTCTTGCACTGCCTTGTCGTAAGCGGCCAGGCCTTCGATCGGCAGATAAGTGCGCGGGGTGGGCTGGGCGATCAGCGCCGCTTCCGCCTTCTGCACGCACGACAGCAGCGGAACCTTGCCATTGTTGTCATAATAGACGCCTACGCCAAGATTGATCTTGGCCGGGTTGGTGTCGGCATTGAAGGCCTCGGTAATGCCGAGGATCGGGTCGCGCGGGGCCATCTCGATGGCGCTGAAAACGGAAGGGTTCGTCATGATAAGATTGGATTCGATTAGAAGCGGTTCGCAGCGGATACGTGTCAGCGCCCGAACAAAATCCGGTTTTAAGCGCCAACAATCGCATATTCTATCAAAGGTCTGACCTCATGGCTGATTCGCAACCTAATAATTCTGCAGCACCCACCGTCGTCACCTTCCCGGATTCGCCCTTCAAGCTGCACCAGCCCTTCCCTCCGGCAGGCGACCAGCCAACCGCGATCGACGGTTTGTGCGAGGGCATCAGCGACGGCTTGTTCTTCCAGACGCTGCTCGGCGTGACCGGTTCGGGCAAGACCTACACCATGGCCAACGTGATCGCCCGGATGGGCCGTCCCGCCATCGTGTTCGCGCCCAACAAGACGCTGGCCGCGCAGCTCTACAGCGAGTTCCGCGAGTTCTTCCCGGAGAACGCGGTCGAATACTTCGTGTCCTACTACGATTACTACCAGCCGGAAGCGTACGTGCCGCAGCGCGACCTGTTCATTGAAAAGGACTCGTCCATCAATGAGCACATCGAGCAGATGCGCCTGTCCTGCACCAAGTCGCTGATGGAGCGGCGCGACGTGGTGATCGTGGCCACCGTGTCGGCCATCTACGGTATCGGTAATCCGAACGAGTACCACCAGATGATCCTGACGCTGCGCCAGAAGGACCGCGTGGCCCAGCGCGACATCATCGCGCGCCTGATCCAGATGCAGTACACCCGCAACGAAGTGGACTTCGGGCGCGGCACCTTCCGCGTGCGCGGCGACACCATCGACATCTTCCCGGCCGAACACGCCGAACTGGCGGTGCGCCTGGAGATGTTCGACGACGAGCTGGAATCGATCCAGCTGTTCGATCCGCTGACCGGCCGCGTCAAGCAGAAGATCCCGCGCTTCACCGTCTACCCGGGTTCGCATTACGTGACGCCGCGCTCCACCGTGCTGCGCGCCATCGAGACCATCAAGGATGAACTGCGCGAACGGCTGGAGTTCTTCCGCAAGGAGACCAAGCTGATTGAAGAGCAGCGCCTGGAACAGCGCACCCGCTTCGACCTGGAGATGATGGCCGAAATCGGCTTCACCAAGGGCATCGAGAACTACTCGCGCCACCTGAGCGGCGCCAAGGCCGGCGAACCGCCGCCGACCTTGGTGGACTACCTGCCGCCGGACGCGCTGATGTTCCTGGACGAGTCGCACGTGCTGATCGGCCAGCTGTCGGCCATGTACAACGGCGACCGTTCGCGCAAGACCAATTTGGTGGACTACGGCTTCCGCCTGCCCTCGGCGCTGGACAACCGCCCACTCAAGTTCGAGGAGTTCGAAGCGAAGATGCGGCAAACCGTGTTCGTGTCGGCCACTCCGGCGGACTACGAGAACAAACGCGCCGACCAGGTGGTGGAACAGGTGGTGCGTCCCACCGGCCTGGTGGACCCGCTGGTCATCGTGCGCCCTGCCCGCACCCAGGTGGACGATCTGATGTCCGAGATCCAGGACCGCATCGCCAAGAACGAGCGGGTACTGGTGACCACGCTGACCAAGCGCATGTCCGAGCAGCTCACCGAATATCTGGGCGACCACGGCATCAAGGTGCGCTACCTGCACAGCGATATCGAAACGGTGGAACGGGTGGAGATCCTGCGCGACCTGCGCATCGGCACCTTCGACGTGCTGGTGGGGATCAACCTGCTGCGCGAAGGCCTGGACTTGCCGGAAGTGTCACTGGTGGCGATCCTGGACGCGGACAAGGAAGGCTTCCTGCGCTCCGAGCGTTCGCTGATCCAGACCATAGGCCGCGCGGCGCGCAATCTGAACGGCGTGGCGCTGCTGTACGCGGACCGCATGACCGATTCGATGGAGCGCGCCATCGGCGAGACCGAGCGCCGGCGCGCCAAGCAGATCGCCTTCAACGCGGCCAACGGCATCGTGCCGCGCGGCGTGCACAAGGTGATCAAGGACATGATCGACGGCGTTTACAGCCCGCAGGACGCGCGCGAGCAGCTGGAAGTGGCGCAGGAGGCGGCCAAGTACGAATCCATGAGCGAGAAGCAGATCAGCAAGGAGATCAAGCGCCTGGAGAAGGCCATGCTGGACCACGCCAAGAACCTGGAGTTCGAAAAGGCCGCGCAGGTGCGCGACCAGTTGCATGTGCTCAAGCAGCAGCTGTTCGGCGTGCCAGGGGCGGACGTGATCAGCTAATCAACTCATCCGATCAACTCCGCCAGTCAAAAAAGGCCGATCCGCGATCGGCCTTTTTGCTTACAGCGTCTTGACGAATTCCCGGATGCCGCCCAGCAGCATCTCGATCGACATGGCAGCCAGGATCAGGCCCATGAGGCGTTCGAAGGCCGTCATCACCTGCGGGCCGAGCACCTTCTGCAGGCGCTCGGCGCCCAGGAACACTGCCAGCCACACCACCACCACGGCGGCTAGCGCGGCCACGTGGATCAGCACTTCGCCGGTGCTCTCGCGCGAGAACAGCAGCACCGTGGCCAGCGCCGAAGGGCCGGCCAGCGCGGGGATCGCGAGCGGCACGATGAATGGCTCGCCGCCCTCATTCCGGCCCAGCACCCCATCCGGGTGCGGGAAGATCATGCGGATGGCGATCAGCAGCAGGATCACGCTGCCGGCGATGCGCAGCGACGCTTCGGACAGCTGCAGCGCCACCAGGAAGTGGCGGCCGAAGAACATGAAGACCAACAGCACCACGAAGGCGATCATGCATTCGCGGACCACGATGCGCGGCCGGCGCGCGGGCGGCACCGGGCCAAGCGCAGTGGCGAACAACGGGACGTTGCCGAAGGGGTCAGTCACCAGCAATAGCAGGATGAAAGTCTGGAAAAAATTCTGGGTCATTAAGGGCTTTCGGGTATGGGCAGGCCGGTCCGTGCGGCGCGCCAGGCCGGAGTTTACTACACGGCAAGGCCTTGGCCGCGAATGCCGCTCGATAATGCTGCTAGAATTAGGCCATGCGTAAATTGTTCCTGATTCTGCTGCTTGCCGTTCTGCCGCTCCAGTATGCCTGGTCTGCGGCAGCGGCCTATTGCGGGCATGAACAGGAACAAAGCCAGCATTTCGGCCACCACGCGCACCAGCACAACGCGCAAGCCGGCGCGCACGACGGCGACGACGCCAGCGGCGACGGCGATGGGGCCGCCGATGGCGGCGGGCATAGCGGCAAGCCGCCCGGCAACGCCAAGGTGCACGCCGATTGCGCCGTGTGCCACCACGCAGTACAGGCGTCCATCCTGGCAGGCATGGCCACGCCGCCGGATACGGCCAGCGCCGGCTATCCGCCCTCGTCCGATCTCCGCTTCACATCCCACATCGCCGACGGGCCGAAAAAGCCCGATTGGCATCCCGCTGCCTAGCGCGGCGGGACTCTTTCCAACTTACTGAAGTCCCGTCGAATTTCTTTTCCCGATACTGGAGAATTCGATGGTCAAATTCCTTTGGCCGCTAGCCATGGCAGCGCTTGTCGCGCCCATGCATGCGGCCGCACAACAAGCGGAGCCGGAGCAGCAGCCGGCCCTCACCTTGCGCGCCGCCCTGGCGCTGGCCGCGCAAGCCAATCCCGTGCTGGCGGCGGCCCGCTACGAAGCCGAGGCACAGGAGGGCCTGGTGATACAGGCGGCCGCCCGCCCCAATCCCACGCTGTCGTTTGAACGCGTGGGCCGCAGCGGAGGCGGCGAATCCGACGGCGAAAAAACCTGGCAGCTCAGCCAGCAGCTGGAACTCGGCGGCAAGCGTTCGGCGCGCTTGGCCGCCGCCGAACGCGGACGCGACGCCGCCGGCGCGGCGCTGGAAGCGCAGCGCATGGAACTGCACGCAAGCGTGGTGACTGCCTTTTACGACGTGCTGGTGGCACAGGAACGCCTGCGCCTGGCGCAAGATGGCAGCGAACTGGCGCGGCGCGCGACCGAGGCCGCCAACAAGCGCGTCGCCGCCGGCAAAGTGTCGCCGGTCGATGAAACCAAGGCGCGGCTGGCGGAAGCCAATGTGCAGCTGGAGCAGTCCAATGCGACGGCGGCGCTGGCCTCTGCGCGCCAGCGGCTTGCCGCGCACTGGCAGCAGCCTGGCGCCAGCGGTTCGCGCGGCGCTGAGCGCGCTGAGCGCGCTGAGCGTGTGGAAGGCGATATCGGCTTGCTGCCGGAGCCGCCGTCGGCGTCGGCCATGGAAAGCTGGCGCGCGCAGTCGCCGGCGCTGATGCCGGCCCGGCTGGAGCTGGAGCGCCGCAAGGCGGTGTCGCAGCTTGAACTGGCCAACCGCGCACCGGACCTGACGCTCAGCGTCGGCAGCAAGCGCATGGTGGACCCTTCGCGCAGCCAGACCGTGCTGGGATTGTCGCTGCCCCTGCCCCTGTTCGACCGCAACCAGGGCAACGTCCTGGCGGCGCAGAGGCAGGCTGACAAGGCCGGCGCCGAACTGGCCGCCGCCGCCGTCAGGCTGGAATCCGAACTGGCGCAAGCGGTGCAGGAGCTGCGCGCGGCACGCCAGGCACTGGCGCTGCTGCGCGGCGAAATCCTGCCGGGAGCGCAGCAAGCGAGCGAAGCGGCCCGCAAGGGTTTCGAATTCGGCAAACACAATTTTATCGACGTGCTCGACGCGCAGCGCACGCTGCTGCAGGCGCGCGCGCAGTATCTGACGACGCTGTCGGACGGACACCGCGCTGCTGCCGCCATCGAACGCATCCTCGGCCACGGCACGCCGTACAACCAACACTGAACCATCATGAAACTGACTAGAAAACAAACCATCGCCATCGCAGCCATCGTGCTGTCGGGCGCGGTGCTCGCGGCCGCCATCGTGCTGCCGGGCGCGCAGAGGGCTGGCACGCAGGAAACGGCGCAAGGCGGCAAAGAGGAACACGGCGAAGAACACAGCGACAAGCACGGGCCCGCCGAAGCGGACGCCAAGGGCGGCGCCGCCGGCGGCAAGCCGGGCCAGGCCGCGCATGCGGAAGACGGGGACACTGCCGGGCGCGCGGACCATGCGGACGAGGCGCCGCAGGCAGCATTCAGCGACGCACAGATCAAGACCGCCGGCATCACGCTGGCGGTGGCGGGACCGGCGCCGATTGAACCGGCCATCGCCCTGTCGGGAGAAATCCGCTACGACGGCGACCGCACTGCGCACGTGGTGCCGCGCCTGGCGGGCATGGTGGAAACAGTGAACGCCGAACTGGGACAGCAGGTCAAAAAGGGGCAAGTGCTGGCCGTGCTGTCCAGCCGCGAACTGTCCGAACTGCGCAGCGAACTGCTGTCCGCCCGCCAGCGGCTGTCGCTGGCGCAAACGCTGCTGGCGCGCGAGCGCAAGTTGTGGGAAGAGCGCATCTCGGCCGAACAGGACTACCTGCAGGCGCAACAGCAAGCCAACGAGGCCGGCATCGCCGTGCGCAACGCGCAGCAAAAACTGGAAGCGCTGGGCGCCGCCTCCTCGGCCACCGTGCAGTCCGCGTCCGGTCCCCTGAACCGCTACGAAGTGCGCGCGCCGTTCGACGGCACGGTGCTTGAGAAGCACATCGCCGCCGGTGAAGCGGTCAAGGAAGACGCCAACATCTTCACGCTGTCCGACCTGTCGAGCGTGTGGGCCGAGTTCGCCGTCACTGCGCCCCACCTGGACGCGGTGCGCGTCGGCCAGCAGGCCTCCGTGCAGTCGGTGTCTTCCGGCGCCAGCGCCATGGGCACGGTGGCCTATGTGGGTGCGCTGCTGGGTGAGCAGACGCGCGCGGCCACCGCCCGCATCCGGCTCAAGAATCCAGGCACGGCCTGGCGTCCAGGCCTGTTCGTCAACGTGCGCGTGTTCCCGCCCGCCGCCGACGCGGCCAACGCGGTCACGGCGGCGGTGGCGGTGCAAAGCAGCGCGGTGCAGACGCTGGAAGGCAAATCCACCGTCTTCGTGCGCACGCCAACCGGCTTCATGGCGCGCGCCGTGGCACTCGGGCGCAGCGACGGCAAGCTGGTGGAAGTGCTGTCCGGCCTGGCGCCGGGCGCGCGCTACGCGGCGGACGGCAGCTTCGCCATCAAGGCCGAACTGGGCAAGTCCGGCAACGAACACGCCCACTGACGCGAGGGCCGACCATCATGTTTGAACGATTGATACGCGCCTCGATCGCGCAGCGCTGGCTGGTCATGCTGCTGGTGCTGGGCATGGCCGCCCTGGGCGTCTACAACTACCAGCGCCTGCCTGTCGACGCGGTGCCGGACATCACCAATGTACAAGTGCAGATCAACACGGCGGCGCCCGGCTACTCGCCGCTGGAAACCGAGCAGCGCATCTCGCTGCCGCTGGAAACGGCCATGGCCGGGCTGCCGCAGCTGGACCAGACCCGCTCCCTGTCGCGCTACGGCCTGTCGCAGATCACCGTCACCTTCAAGGACGGCACCGACATCTACTTCGCGCGCCAGCTGGTGAGCGAACGCCTGCAGGAAGCGCGCGGACGGCTGCCGAAGGACGTCTACCCTGCCCTCGGTCCCATCTCCACCGGCCTGGGCGAAATCTACCTGTGGACGGTGGAAACCAAGGAAGGCGCCAAGAAGCCGGACGGCACGCCGTACACGCCGACCGACCTGCGCGACATCCAGGACTGGATCATCAAGCCGCAACTGCGCACCGTGCCGGGCGTGACCGAAATCAATTCGATCGGCGGCTACGCCCGCGAATACCAGGTGGCGCCGCACCCGGACAAGCTGGCGTCCTACGGCCTGACCGTGCGCGACCTGGTGGGCGCGCTGGAGCGCAACAACGGCAACAGCGGCGCCGGCTATATCGAGCGCAACGGCGAGCAGCTGCTGGTGCGCGCGCCCGGCCAGCTGGCCACCATGGACGACATCGCCAACGTCGTGCTCACCACCGCCGACGGCATACCGGTGCGCGTGCGCGACATCGGCGAGGTGCTCGAAGGGCGCGAACTGCGCACCGGCGCCGCCACCGAGAACGGCCGCGAAGTGGTGCTCGGCACCGTGTTCATGCTGATCGGCCAGAACAGCCGCACCGTGTCGCGCGCGGTGGACCAGCGCATGGAGCAGATCAACCGCAGCCTGCCGCCGGGCGTGCACGCGGTCACCGTGTACGACCGCACCACCCTGGTCGACAAGGCCATCGCCACCGTGCGCACCAACCTGCTGGAAGGGGCGGTGCTGGTGATCGCGGTGCTGTTCGCCTTCCTCGGCAACCTGCGCGCCGCGCTGATCACCGCCATGGTGATTCCGCTGTCGATGCTGTTCACCTTCACCGGCATGGTGTCGTACAAGGTGAGCGCCAACCTGCTCAGCCTTGGGGCGCTCGACTTCGGCATCATCGTCGACGGCGCGGTGGTCATCGTGGAGAACTGCGTGCGGCGGCTGGCACACGCGCAGGCCGCGCTGGGCCGCCCGCTCACGCGCAGCGAGCGGATGGACGAAGTGTTCGCCGCCGCGCGCGAGTCGCGCCGCCCGCTGCTGTTCGGGCAGCTCATCATCATGGCCGTGTACCTGCCCATCTTCGCCTTCAGCGGCGTGGAGGGACGCATGTTCCACCCGATGGCGCTCACCGTGGTGATCGCGCTGTTCGGCGCCATGGTGCTGTCGATGACCTTTGTGCCGGCCGCCGTGGCGCTGTTCATCGGCGAGCGCGTCAGCGAGAAGGAGAACGCGGTAATGCGCGCGGCCTCGCGCTGGTACGCGCCGGCGCTGGACCGGGCCATGGCCAACAAGCCGGTGGTGCTGGCCTTCGCGGCGGTGGCGGTGCTGCTGTCCGCGCTGCTGGCCACGCGCATGGGCAGCGAGTTCGTGCCCAGCCTGGACGAAGGCGACATCGCGCTGCAGACGCTGCGCATCCCCGGCACCAGCCTGACCCAGTCGGTGACGATGCAGCAGCAGCTGGAGCGCAAGCTGATGAAGGAGTTTCCCGAGATCGAGCGCGTGTTCGCCCGCATCGGCACCGCAGAGGTGGCCTCCGACCCGATGCCGCCCAACAGCGCGGACGGCTTCATCATGTTCAAGCCGCAACACCAGTGGCCCAAGCCGCGCAAGACGCGCCAACAGCTGGAGGCGGCCATCCGCGCCAGCGTGGAGCAGCTGCCCGGCAACAGCTACGAGTTCTCGCAGCCCATCCAGCTGCGCTTCAACGAGCTGATCTCGGGCGTGCGCAGCGACGTGGCGGTCAAGGTGTTCGGCGACGACATGGCGGTGCTGAACGGCACGGCGGAACGGATTTCGTCCGTACTGGAAAAGGTGCCGGGCGCCAGTGAAGTGAAGGTGGAGCAGACCAGCGGCCTGCCGGTGCTCACGGTGGCCGTGGACCGCGCCAGGCTGGCGCGCTACGGCCTGAACTCGGCCGACGTGCAGGAGACGGTGGCGGCGGCCGTGGGCGGCCAGCAGGCCGGCGACGTGTTCCAGGGCGACCGCCGCTTCGACATCGTGGTGCGGCTGCCGGAGCAGATGCGCAGCGACCTCGATGCCATCCGGCGCCTGCCGATCGCGCTGCCGGGCAAGGGTTTCATTGCGCTGGGCGAAGTGGCGGCGCTCGACATTGCGCCGGGACCGAACCAGGTCAGCCGCGAACAGGGCAAGCGGCGCGTGGTGGTCAGCGCGAACGTGCGCGGGCGCGACATCGGCTCCTTCGTGGCGGAGGCCGGGCAGGCCATACGGGAGCAGGTGAAGCTGCCGCCGGCCTACTGGATCACCTGGGGCGGGCAGTTCGAGCAGCTGCAGTCGGCCGTGCAGCGCCTGAAGCTGGTGGTGCCGGCGGCGCTGCTGCTGGTGCTCGGACTGCTGTTCGCCATGTTCGGCAACCTGAAGGACGGCCTGCTGGTGTTCAGCGGCATTCCATTCGCGCTCACCGGCGGCATCGCGGCGCTGGCCATGCGCGGGCTGCCGCTGTCGATTTCGGCAGCGGTCGGATTCATCGCGCTGTCCGGAGTGGCGGTGCTGAACGGGCTGGTGCTGATTTCCTTCATCCGCAGCCTGCGCGAGGAAGGCAGGACGCTGGACCAGGCGGTGCGCGAAGGCGCACTGGGGCGCTTGCGGCCGGTGCTGATGACGGCGCTGGTGGCCGCACTGGGCTTCGTGCCGATGGCGCTGGCCACCGGCACCGGTGCCGAGGTCCAGCGGCCGCTGGCCACGGTGGTCATCGGCGGCATCCTGTCCTCCACCGCGCTGACCATGCTGGTGCTGCCGCTGCTGTATCGGCTCGCGCACGGCGGCAAGGCGGGCGGGCCGAAGGCCGCCGCCGAGGCTTAGGCAGGCTTGCCAAAGCGCCTGTCGCACACGTCCATGGAGTAGGACGCGGGCCACAGCGCTTCGTAGACTGCGCCCTGCAGTGCGGTGCGCAGTTTCAGGTAAGTTTCCTTGTCATTCGCGCGACAGGCGAAGGAAGCGAATTTATTGGCGTTCCACGTGCTGTTCGGATAGCGCTTCAACAAGTCCTCGAAGCCGGCCTTCATCACCTTCCATTCCGGGCCGGTACCGTCGCTAGCGAAGGGCGGCGCCGAGTCGCAGTTGCAGTCCTCGCCCCAATACAGGCGCGCGTACATGCCCTGCCCTTCGGCACTGCGCGTGATGGCGGCGGCACGTCGCGCGAAGGCATCGAACTCGCGCGCGCTGCCGCCCCAGCGCGGACTGTAGACGCGCGCCATTTGCGCATGGATCTGCAGGTCGAATGGGAAAGCGGCCACGGCCTGCTTGTAGGCAGCCTCGATGACCGCGCGCGGCGCGCCCGTTTCCATCAGATTGGCGATGCGCAGGCTGTGCCACAGCGGACAACTGTTCGATAGCGCCTTGCTCTCTTCCAGCCGCGCGCTGGCCATGGCCATGCGCTCATGGAACAGCTGCCAGGCTTCCTGCGGCACCCTGTGCGCGTAACCGCCACCGCGCGCTTTCCACGCGTAGGCACTCCAGTACATGGTTTCCGCCAAGGCCTGCGCCAGCGAATCGGGATACTGTGTGCGCCACTCCTGCAGCTGCCTGGGATACGCGTCCCAGGCGTTCCACGCGCCGAAATAGTGGTTCAGCGCCGATTCGTAGATCATTATTTTCGGCTGGCCGTCAGAGAAGCGCTCGCTGGCGCCGCACAGCGACTTGAAGCTGGCCTCCAGGCCACCATGGTCGCGTTCCTGCCATTGCGCCTCGATCGGCAGCACGGCCAGGTTCACGATCGTCTGCATGTTCTGCGACGCCGCATCCGGCAGCGGCGCCGGCCGCTGCCCTGCGGCCCCGGCGCTGCAGGCCGCTCCAAGCAAGCCCGCAATCGCACCCGCCCGCCACACGTTCATCCAGTCCATGCGCTCTCCCTGTGGCGGCACAGCGCCGCGTCAGGAGCAGTATAGGATAATTTCCCTTCTGCAATATACCCAATTGTCACGGGCGAAAAAAAACCGCCGCAAGCGCCGTGCGGCGAAACACCATCCCGGAAATCCGCGATGAACCAAAAAAAAAGCGGCCCGCAGGCCGCTTTGTACCGGGAACGCCGATTACTTCGACGCTTCGCCCTTCTTGATCCAGGCCGCCAGCTGGTGCGGGCGGATGCCGTCGTAGTCTTCGAACGGCTGGTGGATCCATGGATTGTGCGGCAGTTCTTCCATCTGGTAGTCCGGACGGAATGCCGAGCTGCCCTTGGTCCAGATCACAGCCGACTTCACCTCGGTCACGCCTTCGAAGTTCTGCTTCAGGTGCTCCATGACCTTGATCAGGGTCACGCCCGAATCGGCCAGGTCGTCCACCAGCAGGATGCGGCCCGACAGCGGGCCCTTGGTCATCGTCATGTATTTGGCAATGTCCAGGTCGCCCTGCACGGTGCCCTTGTCGGCGCGGTAGGAGCTGGTCGACAGGATCGCCAGCGGCACGTCGAAAATACGCGAGAACACGTCGCCGGGACGCACGCCGCCGCGCGCCAGGCACAGGACCATGTCGAACTTCCAGCCCGATTCATGCACCTTGAGCGCCAGGCGCTCGATCAGGCGGTGGTATTCATCCCAGGACACCCACAGGTGCTTGTCATCGGATTGAGGGGTGTTCATCAGTTCTATCCTTCTTACTCGTACGGATGGCGCAGTACGATGGTCTCTTCGCGGTCCGGGCCGGTCGACACCATATCCACTGGCACGCCAACCAGTTCTTCGATGCGCTTGATATAAGCGCGCGCGTTTGCAGGCAGCGCGGCCAGCGATTTTGCGCCGACCGTGCTTTCGCTCCAACCAGCCATCTCTTCGTAGATAGGCTGGCAGCGGGCCGCGTCCTCTGCGCCGACCGGGAAGATGTCCACGGTGCGGCCGTCCAGCGTGTAGCTGGTGCAGATTTTGATGGTTTCCAGGCCGTCCATGACGTCCAGTTTGGTGATGCACATGCCCGACACGCCGTTGATCTGGACCGAGCGGCGCAGCAGCGCGGCGTCGAACCAGCCGCAGCGGCGGGCGCGGCCCGTCACGGTGCCGAACTCGTGGCCGACCGACGACAGGTGGTGGCCAACGCCGGCATCGGTAGGCAGTTCCGACGGGAACGGGCCGGAGCCGACGCGGGTGGTGTAGGCCTTGGTGATGCCCAGGATGTAGTGCAGCATGCCGGGACCGACGCCGGCGCCGGCGGCGGCGTTACCGGCCACGCAGTTCGACGAGGTGACGAACGGATAGGTGCCGTGGTCCACGTCCAGCAGCGAGCCTTGCGCGCCTTCGAACAGCAAGTTGCCGCCGGCCTTGTGCGCGGCGTACAGGGCGCTCGACACGTCGGTGACCATCGGGCGCAGGCGCGGCACGTAGGCCAGCGCATCGTCCAGGGTCTTCTGGTACTCGATCTTCGGCGCCTTGAGGTAGTTCTCCAGCACGAAGTTGTGGTAATCCAGGTTTTCCTTCAGCTTCTCCGCGAAACGCTCTTCGTTCAGCAGGTCGGCGATGCGGATGGCGCGGCGCGCCACTTTGTCTTCATAGGCCGGGCCGATGCCCTTGCCGGTGGTGCCGATCTTGGCGGCGCCGCGGGCCGCTTCGCGGGCCGCGTCGAGCGCGCTGTGGTACGGCAGGATGACCGGGCAAGCCTCGGAGATCTTCAGGCGCGAAGCCACTTCCACGCCGACCGCTTCGAGCTTGTCGATTTCGCGCAGCACGTCCGGCACCGACACCACCACACCGTTGCCGATGTAGCAGGCCACGCCTGGACGCATGATGCCCGACGGGATCAGCTGCAGCGCGGTCTTCACGCCGCCGATGACCAGCGTGTGGCCGGCGTTGTGGCCGCCCTGGAAGCGCACCACGCCCTGGGCGTGATCGGTCAGCCAATCAACGATTTTACCTTTGCCTTCATCGCCCCATTGGGTGCCGATGACAACCACGTTCTTTGCCATATTTTTTTTCGACATCACACTAACCTAAGTTTTTAAGAATCCAGTTGCTACCACTATCGTCGAGCACCAGCGCGCGGTCGCACTCGAACTCGTCCTGTTCATTGCTGTGACCCGGCAGGCTCTGGATCACAACTTCGCCGGCTTTGCGCAGCTCGGCAATCTTGTCTTTCAGTTCAGGCGCATTGCCCCACGGCGCGCGGATCGAGTGCTTGCGCTCGGCCGTGGGCAGCAGGCGCGCCAGTTCGCGCAAGTCCATCGAGAAGCCGGTGGCGGGACGGGCCCGGCCAAACGCTTCGCCGACGTGGTCGTAGCGGCCGCCGCGCAGCACCGCGTTCGGCAGGCCCGGTACGTAGACGGCGAACATGGCGCCGCTTTCGTACTGGTAGCCGCGCAGGTCGGCCAGGTCGATCGCCACTTCGCGGCCGGTGGCCGGGTTGTCGGCGGTGGCGGCCAGGGCGGCCAGCTCGGCCAGCGCCTTGCTGATGCCCGGCAGTTCCGGCAGCACTTCGCGGGCGCGCTTGAGCACGTCCACGTCGCCGTACAGGTTCGGCAGGGCCAGCAGCGCGGCGCGCGCGGCCGGCGCGTAGCCGGCGGTTTGCAGCTCCAGGCCGGGCACGTCCTTGGCGCGCAGCAGCAGGTACAGCGCGGCCTCGTCCTTGGCCGCGTTGGCGTCCTCGGCCAGGATGGCGCGCAGCACGCCCACGTGGGACAGGTCCAGGCGCACGTCGGTGAAACCGGCCAGCGCCAGCGAGGCCAGCGCCAGTTCCTGGATCTCGGCGTCCGCTTCCAGGCCGGCGTGGCCATAGATTTCGGCGCCGATCTGCAGCGGCTCGCGGGTGGTGTGCAGGCCCGACGGACGGGTATGCAGCACGCTGCCGGCGTAGCACAGGCGGGTGACGCTGGCGCGGTTGAGCAGGTGCGCGTCGATGCGGGCCACTTGCGTGGTCATGTCGGCGCGCAGGCCCAGCATGCGGCCGGAAATCTGGTCGACCAGCTTGAAGGTGCGCAGCTCGGTATCCTGGCCGGCGCCGGTCATCAGGGACTCGACGTATTCCAGCAGGGGCGGCATGACGAGTTCGTAGCCGTACAAGCGGAAGTTATCCAGCATCAGGCGGCGCAATTCTTCAATCTTGCGCGCTTCGGACGGCAAAACGTCCGCAATATGTTCGGGCAATAGCCAATTCGGCATGGAGAAAACCGGAAACGGTGTTGTTGAGATATCGATCATGCGTCCCGGCGGGAACGCACACGGCAATCGGAGGGCCGAACCGCATATTTTACGCGAAAATGCGGGCGGATGGAAATAAAAGCTGGTCGGGCGGCGCTGGCGGGTTACGCGGGCAGGCCGCCAACCCGCCCTGCGGGGTGTGCAGGGCGGGTGGCGTGGGACAGCTTACTTTTTGGCGGGCGCCGGAGCGGCAGCGCCGCCGGTGCCGCCTTTGAAGTACTTGAAGAACTCCGAGCTCGGGTCGAGCACCAGCACGTCGCTGCGGTTCTTGAAGGACTCGCGGTAGGCGCTCAGGCTGCGGTAGAACTTGTAGAACTCCGGATTGCGGCCAAACGCGTCGGCATAGATCTGGCTGGCCTTGGCGTCGCCCTCGCCCTTGATGGTTTCGGCGGCGCGGTAGGCTTCGGCCAGGATCACGGTGCGCTGGCGGTCGGCGTCGGCGCGGATTTTCTCCGAGTCGGCGGTACCGGTGGAGCGCAGTTCGTTGGCCACGCGCACGCGCTCGGCCTTCATGCGTTCGTACACGGAGTTGTTGATCTGCTCCACATAGTCCACGCGCTTCAGGCGCACGTCGATGATCTCGACGCCGATCTGCTTGGCTTCCACGATCACCTTGGTGCGCAGCGCTTCCATGACCTTGCCGCGCTGGCCGGAGATCACTTCGCGCACGGTGCGCTTGGTGATCTCGTCGTTCAGCGCCGCTTTCACGATCTGGTACATGCGGTCGCGGGCGCGGCTCTCGTCGCCGCCGAAGGACACGAAGTACAGGCGCGGCTCGACGATGCGCCATTTGACGAAGGCGTCGACCAGGATGTTCATCTTCTCGGCCGTGATGAAACGGTCGGCATCCGGCGAATCGATGGTCATGATGCGCTTTTCCAGGTACAGCACGTTCTGGAACGGCGGCGGCAGCTTGAAGTGCAGGCCGGGCTCGGAAATCACCTGCTTGACTTCACCCAGCGCGAACACGATGGCGTACTTGCGCTGGTCGACCACGAACACGGTCGAGGACAGCAGCATCAATGCGATGAAGCCGCCGATCAGGATGGTAACTATGCGATTCATTAACGGCTCTCCCGATCACGTGAGGACTCGCGCGTACGGCTGTCGCGCGGGCGGGTATCGACCGGCGGCAAGCCATCGGATGGCAGCATCACGGCGGTGGGCGGCGGCGGCGTCGCATTCGCTTTCGCGGCAGCGTCGGCGGC
Organism: Massilia sp. Root351; assembly: GCF_001425045.1. GTDB lineage: Bacteria > Pseudomonadota > Gammaproteobacteria > Burkholderiales > Burkholderiaceae_D > Rugamonas. Next base: position 681,213 of record NZ_LMDJ01000012.1, read on the forward strand.
GGCCGACTGGGCGATCAGTTTATCGAGCGGCAAATACAGCAGGTTGTTGCCGGCGCGGGAATCGATCATCACCTTGCTGGTGCTGCTGAAGATCTGCTGCATGGTGTCGATGTACATGCGGTCGCGCGTGACGCCGGGCGCCTTCGCGTACTCGGCCTGCACCGACTTGAAGCGCGCCGCGTTACCCTCGGCGTTCTCCACCACCTGCGAGCGGTACGCCTCGGCGTCCTGGGTCAGGCGCGAGGCGGCGCCGCGCGACTCGGGAATGACCTTGTTGGCGTAAGCCTGGCCTTCGTTCTTCAGGCGCTCGCGGTCCTGCCCTGCCTTGACGGCGTCGTCGAAGGCCGCTTGCACCTGCTCCGGCGGCTGCACGCCCTGCATGGTCACGTTGGTGATCTGGGCGCCGGACGCGTAACGGTCCAGGATCTGCTGCATCAGCTGCTGGGTTTCAAACGCCACCTTCTCGCGGCCCTCGTACAGCACGAAGTCCATCTTGCTCTTGCCGACGATTTCGCGGATGGCCGTCTCGGCCACCTGCATCACCGTCTCCTCGGGATTGGTGTTGCTGGTGATCCAGGACACCGGGTTCTTCAGCGTGTACTGCACCGCGAACTGGATGTCGATGATGTTCTCGTCGTCGGTCAGCATCAGCGATTCGCGCAGCTGCTTGTTCTTGACGTTGTTGCGGTAACCCACTTCCACCGTGCGCACCTGCGACACATTGACGGTGACGTCGCTCTGGAAGGGATACGGCCAGCGCCAGTTCAAGCCGGCGGGCGTCACGTGCGAGACTTTGCCGAAGGTGAACACCACCCCGGTCTGGCCTTCCTGCACGATGAAGGCGCCACTGGCCAGCCACACCAGCGCGGCGATCGCACCGACCGCGCCCATGGTGAAGCCGGCGCCGCGCATGTCGCCGCCGCCGCTGCTGCCGCCACCGCCGCTGCCGTTGTTGTTGTTGCGCTTCTGGCCGAACAGGCCGTTCAGGCGCTGGTTGAAGTCGCGCCAAAGCTGGTCCAGGTCCGGCGGACCTTCACCGGGTTTCTTGCCTTCTTGGGCCTGCTTGTTGCCGTCCTTGCTGTCCGAGCCCCAGCGGGGATCGTTCAAGTTCAGCTTCAAGCCTATTCTTTTTTTTAAGGAGGAGAAAGGCATACTAATGTGATCCAACTTGGGTGAAAGTGGAATGGCCATCGGAGTCCGGGTCCTGATCTTCATCGTGCAGATCCGGTTCCTCGTCGGGCGCCTCGTACAGATAAGCCTTGCCGGGTGCGGCCTTGGCCGCTTCGGTGATCGCGCTGCGCAGCAGGTCCAGCCCAGCGCCGGTGCGGGCGCTGGTGAAAACGCGAGAAATTTTAGCATATTCATCACGCTCGACCGCCGGCTCCAGGCCGGCCGCATCGATCTTGTTCCAGACCAGGATCTGGGGAATATGATCGGCGCCGATTTCGCGCAGCACCAGGTTGACCTGCTCGATCTGCTCCATGCGCACCGGGCTGGCCGCATCGACCACGTGCAGCAGCAGGTCGGCATGGATGGTTTCTTCCAGCGTGGCGCGGAATGCCGCCACCAGCTGGTGCGGCAGTTCCCGCACGAAACCGACCGTGTCGGAGACCACCACATTGCCCACTTCCTCGCCCATGTAGACGCGGCGCGAGGTGGTGTCCAGCGTGGCGAACAGCTGGTCGGCGACGTACACGCCGGCCTTGGTCATCGCATTGAACAGGGTGGACTTGCCGGCATTGGTGTAGCCGACCAGGGACACGGAAAACGTCTGGCTGCGCCCGCGCGAACGGCGCTGGGTTTCATGCTGCTTGCGCAGCTTGGCCAGGCGGGCCCGCAGCGCCTTGACGCGCTCGCCGATCAGGCGGCGGTCGGTCTCGAGCTGGGTCTCACCCGGACCGCGCAAGCCGATACCGCCTTTCTGGCGTTCCAGGTGGGTCCAGCCGCGTATCAGGCGGGTGGCCAGGTGCTGCAGCTGGGCCAGCTCGACCTGCAGCTTGCCCTCGTGGCTTTGCGCGCGCTGCGCGAAGATATCCAGGATCAGGCTGGTGCGGTCCAGCACGCGGACCTGCAGGCGCTTTTCCAGGTTGCGCTGCTGCGCTGGCGACAAGGCGTGATTGAAGATGACGATCTCAAGCTTGAGATCCTGGACGGCAAAGCCGATCTCGTCGGCCTTGCCGCTGCCGACGAAATACGCTGCGTCCGGACTGGAGCGCTTGCCGGTAATCGTGGTCACCGGGTCCGCTCCCGCCGAACGCGCGAGCAGCATCAGTTCCTCGACGCTGGCGGCAAAATCGCCCTGACCGAAGTCGACCCCGACTAAAGCTGCGCGCATGCGACCGCCAGGCAAGGTGGGAGGCGAAAATCAATACTCAATGATTATTCCGCTTCGGATTCGATGTTCAGGTTGACGGCACGGGCCGGCACCACGGTCGAAATGGCGTGCTTGTACACCATCTGGGTCACGGTATTGCGCAGCAATACCACGTATTGGTCGAACGATTCGATATGTCCCTGCAGCTTGATGCCGTTGACCAGGTAGATCGAGACAGGAACGTGTTCCTTGCGCAGCGCGTTCAGGAATGGGTCTTGTAACAGTTGCCCTTTGTTGCTCATAACAGCTCCGTTTTATGTTGTTGTGTGTGAATTGGAGGCGACTCGCTGTATTTCAAGTGCCAAGCATCAATCTCTGCCTGGAGAATGATGCCTTCAAGCTACTGTAACCTGTTTTTGACATTCGTGCAGGGCGTACCGTGCAGAAATGTCAACGAACCAGCAATAAGCGGCCTTTTATTTTTCGCGCTTGTCAAACGGGTTTTTACCGGTGCGCAATTCAATGCGCAGCGGCGTGCCGACCAGGTTGAAGGTATCGCGGAAATGCTTTTCCAGGTAACGCTTGTACGGGTCCGAGACCGCGTCCAGCGCATTGCCGTGGATCACGATCACCGGCGGGTTCATGCCGCCCTGGTGCGCATAGCGCATCTTCGGACGGATCGAGCCCTTGCGCTTCGGCTCCTGCTTCTCCACCGCCTCCTGCAGCGCGCGGGTCAGCTTCGGGGTGGACATGTCGGCCATGGCGGCGGCGTAAGCCTGGTCCACCGACTTCATCAGCGGGCCGATGCCGGACGCCTTCAGCGCCGAGATGAAGTGCATCTTGGCGAAGGACAGGAAGTCCAGCTTGCGGTCCAGGTCGATCTTGATCTCGTCGCGGTCGTCCGACTGCAGGCCGTCCCACTTGTTGACGGCCACCACCAGCGCGCGGCCCGTTTCCAGCACGAAGCCGGCGATGTGGGCGTCCTGCTCGGAGATGTCCTGCTGGGCATCCAGCATCAGGATCACGACGTTCGCTTCCGAAATCGACTGCAAGGTCTTGACCACCGAGAATTTCTCGATGGCTTCGAACACGCGGCCGCGGCGGCGGATACCGGCCGTGTCGATCAGCGTGTACTGCTTGCCGTCGCGCTCGAACGGGATCTCGATCGAGTCGCGCGTGGTGCCCGGCATGTCGAAGGCGATCACGCGCTCTTCGCCCAGCAGGGTATTGATCAGGGTCGACTTGCCGACGTTGGGACGGCCCACCAGCGCGATTTTCACGCCGCGCTCGGCCGGCTCCAGTTCCTCGGCATCTTCCGGACGCTGCTCGAAAGCCTTGTCCAGCGCTTCCTGCACCAGGTCGTGCACGCCGTCGCCGTGGGCGGCGGAAATCACATACGGGTCGCCCATGCCCAGTTCGTAGAAGTCGGACACCACGGCGGTGTAGCGCATGCCTTCCGACTTGTTTACCACCAGCAGCACGGGGCGGCCGGTCTTGCGCAGGAAGTCCGTGATGGTCTTGTCGTGCGGCGTCAGGCCTTGGCGGCCGTCGACCAGGAACACCACGATGTCGGCCTCCGCGACAGCCTGCTTGGTCTGCAGCGCCATCTGGTACATGATGCCTTCCTTGGCGACCGGCTCGAAACCGCCGGTGTCGACCACCAGGAAGGGGCGTTCGCCGACGCGGCCCTCGCCATAGTGGCGATCGCGCGTCAGGCCTGGCAAGTCCGCCACCAGCGCGTCGCGCGAGCGGGTCAGACGATTGAATAAGGTCGATTTCCCGACGTTCGGGCGACCTACGAGTGCTATTACCGGCTTCATTGTATTACTCGACCGCGAGCGCGGTCACTGTCCCTGATTGGGTTTGGAAAATCAAATTCGGACCAGCGATGACCGGCGACGATTTGATCGCCGAGCCGTCGGTGCTGACCCGACCTATTAGTGCGCCATCTTCGCGCGACAGGAAATGGATGTAGCCCTGCATGTCGCCCACGGCCACGCTGCGGCCGACCGAGGCCGGCGTGGACAGGCGGCGGAATGCCAGCTTGTCGTTCTTCCAGGCGCTTTGGCCGCCTTCGCGCGAGAAGGCCGCCACGGCGCCCTTCTCGTCGGCCGTGAACACGAAACGCTGGTCCACCGCCACGCCGACGTCGGAAGACACTTCCTTGGTCCAGCGCGCCTGGCCGGTGGCCAGGTCGAAGCAGCCCACGCGGCCCTGGTAGGTCACGGCGCAGATGTCTTTCTCGAACACCACCGGCGAGCCGGCCACGTCGGCCACGCGCTCCAGTTCGGTGGCGCCCTTCGGCTCGCCCACCGACACTTCGAAACGCGGCACGCCGGTGGCCAGGGTCAGCGCCAGCAGCTTGCCGCCGGGCTGGCCGACGTAGACATTGCTGCCGTTGATGACCATGCCCGGCGCATTGCGCAGGGTCAGGGCTGGCGTGGTGCGCAGCACCGACCAGCGCTTGGCGCCGGTCTTGGCTTCGAAGGCCGTGATGCGGTTATCCACCGACCGCACCACCACCACGTCGTCCGCCGCCACCGGCGAGGACAGCACTTCGCTCGAGGCTTGCGCCTTCCACAGCTGCTTGCCGCTGCCGTCGAAGGCGATGATGTTGCCCTTGACGCCGCCCACCACGACGATTTCGCCGTTCGGGCTGGCGCCCACGCCGGCGGTCAGGTCGCTGCCGGCCTTGACGCGCCACAGCTGCTTGCCGCTGGCCGCGTCCAGGCGCGCCACGCCGCCGTCGGCGTCGGCCACGAACACGCTGCCGGCCGCAGCCGCAGGGCTGAAGCTGTTGGCGCCGGATTTGCCCAGCGAGTACTTCCACGCGGTTTTCACCGCCATCGGGTTTTTCAGTTCCACCAGCGCGGCTGGCTTGTCCTTCGGCTCATCCGCGAACGGATTGATCTTGTCCAGGGTGCTGCAACCCGCGGCCAGGGCCAGCAGGCTAACTCCAACAACTTTTCCGGCAATACGCATAAATGTCCTTAAACCCGTAGGGCGGGTCAGCGCTTGCGCGCAACCCGCCATGCATGCATTGCGGCGGCGCCAGCGGGTTGCGCGCCATGCGCCAGCCCGCCCTGCCACCCCCGATTCCCTTCGTTACGCGGCGGCCTTAGGCTCGGCCGGCACGGTGCCGCCGATCGCCTCGAGCTTGAGCTGGATCAGCTGGCGGCCCGGGTTCTTCTTGTCGATGGCGTTCAGCGCGGCCAGGTAGGCGGTGCGCGCTTCGGCCAGCTTGTTCTGCGCCGCCAGCACGTCGCCCTTGCGGTCGGCCACGGAACCTTCGAACTGCTTCGGCACGGCCACGGCCAGCACCTTCAGCGCCTCGTCGTAGGCTTTCTCGTCCAGCAGCACGCCAGCCAGGCGCACGCGCGCGATCGCCTTGTGCTCTTCCTCGCCGTGCTCGATGGCCCAGTTCAGCTGGGCCTTGGCGGTCTTCAGGTCGTTCGCGTCGAAGGCATGCTTGGCGGCCGCCAGCGCCGCCATGGTGGCGTAGCTGGTGCTGGCGAACTTGCTCTGCATGTCGGCGGTGGCGCGCTGCACCTTGGCCGCGTCCTTGGCGGCGACGGCGGTCTGCAGCTCGTCGTACAGGGCCGAGGCCGACGCGGCCTGGGTGCGCTGGTAATACTGCCAGCCGTTCCAGCCGGAATACGCCGCCAGGCCCGCGATCAGTACCCACGACGTCAGGTTGCCGTACTTGGCCCACCAGGCCTTGAAGTTAGCTAGTTGTTCTTGTTCTTCGAGATCGTATGCCATGAGATTCGGTCAGGTTAAAAAGGTTGATCGGTTACGGTACGGATTAGTGCTTGCAGTTTTCATCGTGCACGTGGAAATGGTGGTGCTCCTCGCCATCGCCCGTGATGTGGTCCACGATGTAGTCCACCACGTCGTCGAACGCAACGGTGGCTTGCTGGTGCTCGCCCTCTTCGCCGCGCATGGCTTTCACGTTGGCGGTGGCGTTGGCCACCTCCGACTCGCCGATGATGACGGCGAACGACGCGCCGCTGCCGTCGGCCTTCTTCATCTGGCTCTTGAAGGAGCCGGCGCCGCTCAGCGCGGCGCAGTGCAGCACCACGTCCAGGCCGGCGTCGCGCAGGCGCTCGGCCAGCACGAAGGCTTGCATCTGGGCTGGCTCGCCCTGGTGCACCATGTACACGTCGCACTGGTTGGGCTCGGCCGGTTCGCCGGCCACCTTCATCAGTTCCACCAGGCGCTCGATGCCCATGGCGAAGCCCACCGCAGGGGTAGGCTTGCCGCCGAAGGTTTCGATCAGCGGGTCGTAGCGGCCGCCGGCGCACACCGTGCCTTGCGTGCCCAGTTCGTCCGTCACCCACTCGAACACGGTGCGGTTGTAGTAGTCCAGGCCGCGCACCAGGCGGGTGTTGATGGTGAACGGAATGTTGTTATGGTTCAGGATCTTCTGCACGCCGTTGAAGTGCGCCAGCGACGCTTCGCCCAGGTAGTCCAGCAGCTTGGGCGCCTGGTTTACCAGTTCCTGCATGGCCGGATTCTTGGTGTCCAGAATGCGCAGCGGATTGCTGTGCAGGCGGCGCTGGGCTTCCGCATCCAGCAGCTCGCTGTGCGACTCCAGGTAGGCGATCAGGTCCACGCGGTGCGCCGCGCGCTCGGCCGCGTCGCCGATGGAGTTCAGTTCCAGGCGGATGTTTTCCAGGCCCAGGTCGTCCCACAGGCGGCGGCACATCATGATCATTTCAGCGTCCACGTCCGGGCCGGTGAAGCCCACCGCTTCGCAGCCGAACTGGTGGAACTGGCGGTAGCGGCCGCGCTGCGGCTTCTCGTGGCGGAACATCTGGCCCTTGTACCACAGGCGCTTCGGGCCTTCGTACACCAGGTTGTTCTCGATCACCGAACGCACCACGCCGGCCGTGCCTTCCGGGCGCAGGGTCAGCGCGTCGCCGTTCATCGAATCGGTGAAGGAGTACATTTCCTTCTCGACGATGTCGGTGACGGCGCCGATGGCGCGCGCGAACAGGCTGGTGTTCTCGACGATGGGGGTGCGGATCTGCTGGAAGCCGTAGCTCTGCACCACGGATTGTGCGGTGTTCTCAAACAGTTCCCACAGGTGCGCGTCCTGCGGCAGCAGGTCGTTCATGCCCTTGATGGCGGTGATTTTTTCAGCTTTTTTATTGTCAGACATATGCTTTGCCGTAGTTCTTTTTAACGTAATCCAGCACGATGGCCTGGAATTCCTGGACGATATTGTCGCCGCGCAAGGTGGCGAATTTCTGGCCGTCGACAAACACCGGCGCGGCCGGCGATTCGCCGGTGCCGGGCAGGCTGATGCCGATATTGGCGTGCTTGGACTCGCCGGGGCCGTTGACGATGCAGCCCATGACCGCCACATTCATCGCTTCTACGCCCGGGTAGTCCTTCTTCCATTCCGGCATCGAGTCGCGCAGATAGGTCTGGATGTCGTCGGCCAGCTCCTGGAAGGTGGTGGAGGTGGTGCGGCCGCAGCCCGGGCAGGCGATCACCATGGGGGTGAACTTGCGCAAGCCCATGGTCTGCAGGATTTCCTGGCCGACCACCACTTCCTTGGTGCGGTCGCCGCCCGGTTCCGGGGTCAGCGAAATGCGGATGGTGTCGCCGATGCCTTCCTGCAGCAGCACCGACAGCGCGGCGGTCGAGGCCACGATGCCCTTGCTGCCCATGCCCGCTTCGGTCAGGCCCAGGTGCAGCGGGTAGTCGCAGCGCTTGCCCAGCTCGCGGTACACGGCGATCAGGTCCTGCACGCCGGAGACCTTGCAGGACAGGATGATCTTGTCGCGCCCCATGCCCAGTTCCTCGGCGCGCACCGCGTTTTCGATGGCGGACGTGATCAGCGCCTCGTACATGACGGCTTGCGCCGACCACGGGTTCTCGCGGGCCGCGTTCTCGTCCATGATGCGCGCCAGCAGCGCCTGGTCCAGGCTGCCCCAGTTGACGCCGATGCGCACCGGCTTGTCGTACTTGACGGCCACTTCGATCATCTGCGCGAACTGCGTGTCGCGCTTGGCGCCCTTGCCCACGTTGCCGGGGTTGATGCGGTACTTGGACAAGGCCTGGGCGCAGTCCGGGTAGTCGGTCAGCAGGGTGTGGCCGTTGTAATGGAAATCGCCCACCAGCGGCACGTCGACGCCCATCTTGTCCAGCTGGTCGCGGATGTAGGGCACGGCGGCGGCCGCCTCGGGGCGGTCCACCGTCAGGCGCACCAGCTCGGAACCGGCGCGCGCCAGTTCCTTGATCTGGATCGCGGTCGCCACGGCGTCGGCCGTGTCGGTGTTGGTCATCGACTGCACCACCACGGGCGCGTCGCCGCCGACCCAGATCTTGCGGTCGCCATGGGCCACCAGCACGCTGCGGCTGCCACGGCGCGCTTGCGGGCCTGAAGGGATTGCGGTGTTCGACATCGGGACGTCCATGTTGTTCAATGAGCTTTACTTAACTTATTTACTTGATATTTACGCGTGCAATTGTACCGCCTGGCACTTCCGGCAAGGCCAGCGGCTGGCCGCGCAGCGTGGCTTGCACGTGGCCGGGCTTGCCGACGATCAGCAGCGCCGCGTCGTTGATCTCGAACTGCTCGGTGCTGCCGGCCTTGACCAGGCGCGCGATCAGCGACGGCTTGCCGGGGCGGCGGATTTCCACCCACGAGTCGTCCGTAAACTTGAGCACCAGCGTGGCCGCGCCGCTTGCCGCGGCCGGGGCAGCCGGAGCCGCCGCCGGCGCAGGCGCGGCGGCCGCCGGGGCCGGGGCCGGAACGGCCGGCGCCGGAGCGGCGGCGGCCTGGGCCGCTGCGGTGCCGGCCGGCGCGCCGCTTGCCGGTGCGGCGCCCGGCACGACCGGATTGACGCCGGCCGTGGTGCTGGCGCCGGCGGCGCTATCGGCCGGCGGCACGGAAACCAGCGGCACGTTCGGCGAAATCAGCGGCGCGGTATCGGCGCCCGGCTTGGCCACCGTCTCCAGCGCAGGCGTGGCGGCGGCTGGCGCGCTGGCCGCCGACGTACCATCCTTCACGGCGTTCAGCACGTTCGGCAGCAGGCCGGCCTGGTAAGCGCCGGCCACGGCCACCACCACCGCCACCACGGCGGCGCCCATCAGCCAGCCCGCAGGCTTGGACGAGCGCTCCGTCAGCGACGGGAAGCGCGACTCCGAGAACGTGGCCGAGATTTTCTCGCGGCGCGCCGGCGCGGCCGTCTCATGGGTGGGGGCCGGGTTCACTTCTATCATGGCCACCAGCGGCGCGGCGTCCAGCTTCACCACCTTGGCGTAGGCGCGCACGAAACCGCGCGTGACCGCCATATTCGGCAGCGCGGCGTAGTCGCCCGCTTCCAGCGCCGCCACCTGGCGCGGGGCCAGCTTGAGCTGGTCCGCAATCTGGTCCACCGTCAGGCCCATTGCCTCGCGCTGCGCTTTCAGCTGCGCACCGGGCGTGCCCTGCTGCTGTTGCTTCTCAGGCTGATCCGCCCGTTCTGAATTCATAGGTATACCTGTCTCACTCATCAAACGCCCCACGTTGATAGGCAGCATACTCCGGCGAGCCGGAATGGTGGCGGCGCAATTGCGTCACCCAGGCCGATTCCGCGCCCGTGTCGCCGAGTTTATGCTGCACCCTGATTGCAAGCCACAGCACGTCAGCCGACAGGCTGTCCATCTTGGCCAGCTTGCTCAGCCGGGTAATGAAAAAACCGGCGCGCACATAGTCGCGCCGCTCGTAATAGATGCGCGCCAGGTTGGCGCTGGTAGCCGGCACGTCCGGCGCAATCTTCAATGCCGGCAGCAAATACTTCTCTGCCGTGTCGTAATCTTTCTGTTTCAGCGCGCAACTGCCCGCGTTGTTGTAGGCATCGGCCGGCGACTGGTAGGAGCGCACGGCCAGCGCCGCGTCGAAATACTTGAACGACTCGGCCACGCGGCCATGGCGGCACAGGAAGGAGCCGTAGTTGTTGTTCACTTCCGGGCTGTTCGGCGCCAGCTTCAGGGCGCGCACGAAGTTGTCCTCGGCCAGCTCGCGCTCGTCCATGGCCATATAGGTCAGGGCGCGCATGCTGTAGGCGTCGGCCAGTTCGGGATCGGCCGCCAGCGCCTTCTTGATTTCGTCCAGCGCCACCGCGTACTGGCCCTGCTGGTAGTAGCCGATGGCCAGCTGCATGCGGATTTCGGCGCGCTTTTGCGCCGCCGTCTGGTCCGACGCCGTGGCCAGCTCGGCCTTGCCGCTGTGGCCCGGCGTGCTGCCCGGCGCCGACGCGCAGCCGCACAGCAGCCCGGCCAGGCCGAGGGCGGCCAGGCGCAGCAGGCAGCGGTGGGCTAGCACGGTCATCAGGAACGGATCTCCACGATCTTGCCGAACTCGGGGCCGAATTTCTTCTGGTATTCGGCCATCTTGCCCATGCGCTCCTGCACCTTGGTGCGGTCCTGCACTTCGCCGGCCAGCTGGCCGCAGGCCGCGTCGATGTCGTCGCCGCGCGTCTTGCGGATGGTGGTGACGATGCCGGCGTCCATCAGGATCTGGGCGAATTGCTTGATGCGCTCGTTCTTGGAACGGAACAGGCCCGATTCCGGGAAGGGATTGAACGGGATCAGGTTGAACTTGCAGTTCACGCCGAATTCGCGGTGCTTGACCAGCGCCACCAGCTCGCGCGCGTTCTCGTCGCTGTCGTTGAAGCCGTCCAGCATGCAGTACTCGAAGGTGATGAAGTCGCGCGGGGCGAACTCGAGATAGCGCTTGCAGGCGGCCATCAGCTCGGCCAGCGGGTATTTTTTGTTCAGCGGCACCAGGCCGTCGCGCAGCGCGTCGTTCGACGCGTGCAGCGACACGGCCAGCGCCACCGGCACCACCTGGGACAGCTTGTCCATCATCGGCACCACGCCGGAGGTGGACAGGGTGACGCGGCGGCGCGACAGGCCGTAGGCGTTGTCGTCCAGCATGAGTTTCAGCGCGGTGGCGGTCGGCTCGAAGTTCAGCAGCGGTTCGCCCATACCCATCATCACCACATTGGTGATCTGGCGCTCGCCTTTCGGACCGGGCTCGATGCCCTTGGTGCGGCGCAGTTCGAATTCGGCCATCCACAGCTGGCCGATGATCTCGCCCACCGTCAGGTTGCGCGAGAAGCCCTGCTTGCCGGTGGAGCAGAAGCGGCAGTTCACGGCGCAGCCGGCCTGGGTGGAGATGCACAGCGTGCCGCGGTTTTCTTCCGGGATGAACACGGTTTCGACGGCGTTGCCGTTGCCGACGTCGACCAGCCATTTGCGGGTGCCGTCGGTGGACGTATGGTCGCTGATGATGGCCGGCGCCGTGATGTGGGCGCGGGTTTTCAGCTTGTCGCGCAGCGACTTGGCCAGGTCGGTCATCGAATCGAAGTCCGACGCGCCGAACTGGTGGATCCAGCGCTGCAGCTGCTTGGCACGGAACGGTTTCTCACCCAACTCCGCACAGTAGGCGATCAGCTGTTCCGGATCGAAGTCCAGAAGGTTGGTGAGGGTCGTGTCCATACTTGTACTCAATTCATTCTAAAAAAAGGCTGCGCCCCGGACGAGGCCGGGGCAACAGGTACAGCTCAAATCAACGTGCTACCGTGCTTCGCCGAAGCGAAGATTAACGGGAGTAAACGTTCAGTGCTGGGAAGTAGTAAGCGATTTCCACAGCAGCGGTTTCAGCGGCGTCGGAGCCGTGCACGGCGTTGGCGTCGATGGAGTCAGCGAAATCGGCGCGGATGGTGCCGGCTTCTGCTTTCTTAGGATCGGTAGCGCCCATCAGATCGCGGTTCTTGGCAATGGCGCCTTCGCCTTCCAGAACCTGGATCATGACTGGACCGGAGACCATGAAGTCAACCAGGTCTTTGAAGAATGGACGGGCAGCGTGCACAGCGTAGAAGCCTTCGGCTTCAGCGCGCGACAGTTGAGCCATACGCGCAGCGACGATCTTCAGGCCAGCGCCTTCAAAACGGCTGTAGATCTGGCCGATAACGTTTTTAGCGACTGCGTCTGGTTTGATGATCGACAGGGTGCGTTCGATTGCCATGTAAAAAACTCCAATAAAAAGAAAGGTTTAAAACGAAATTGATGATTCAATCAACCCTTGATTTTACCATAGAACCCCATTCCGGACCGAGATTCGGTGCCATGGGCCGATTTTAAGGCCCCTCTAAGCCGGTTTTTGCTCCTTTTACGCAGAGCATGCTATGCTTTTAGCAAGCGGTGCTCCGCACCTATCCTTTGGAGGCAACATCATGAGCAACTTGCAGCAAACCTACGACTATTCAGGCAAGGGCGTAGCGGTACGCCACAATGTCCTGCGCAACACCTACTGGCTGCTGGCGCTGTCGATGATCCCGACCGTGCTGGGCGCAGCCGCCGGCGTGGCTTTGCACGTGCCGGTGCCGACCGGCATCATGGGCTTCATCGTCTTCATGGCGATCGCCTACGGCTTTATCTGGGGCATTGAAAAGAACAAGAACAGCGGCCTGGGCGTAGGCCTGCTGCTGGGCTTCACTTTCTTCATGGGCCTGATGCTGACGCCCTTGCTGACGCGTACCCTGGGCTTTTCCAACGGCGGCTCGCTGATCATGCTGGCCTTCAGCGGCACGGCGGCCGTGTTTGCCACGCTGGCCAGTATCGCCACCGTGTCCAAGCGCGACTTCTCGGCCATGGGCAAGTGGCTGTTCGCCGGCGTGATCGTGGTGATCGTGGCCAGCGTCGCCAACATCTTCTTCCAGATGCCGGCGCTGCACATCGCCATCTGCGTGATGGTGATCGGCATCTTCTCCGCCTACATCCTGCATGACGTACAGCAGATCGTCAACGGCGGCGAAACCAACTACGTGAGCGCCACGCTGTCGCTGTACCTGAACGTGTACAACATCTTCAGCAGCCTGCTGAGCCTGCTGGGCATCGCCGGCGGCGACCGCGACTAAGCTAAGCAACCTCCCTGAAAAAGCCGGCGCATGCCGGCTTTTTTTTCGCCGGCTGGTTTATTGCGCGTTCCCGCGCACCTGGAAACGGGTGGTGGCCACGGGGGCGCCGGCGGCGTCGACCAGGGCCAGTTCGTGCTGGCCCGGCTCCGGGCGCCAGGCCAGGCTGCCGGCGGCCGGGCCGAGGGTGGCGCCGTCCAGCTGCCAGCGCAGGCCCTGCCCGGCCTGCGCCTGGAAGAACACGCGCTGGCGGGCGTCCGGGATGTCGGGGTCGATGGCGATGATGCTGGCGTCGGCCGGGTACAGGATGCGCGGAACGCGGCGGGTTTCCTGCAGCAGCGCCACTTCGGCGCTCTCCGTGCCGGCGATGAACCATTCCGCGCGCGGCGGCTCGAAGGCCGGCTGCCAGGCCACGTCGCGCCGCAGCACGCCCGGCGGCGCGGCCGGGGCGCGGCTGGGCACGTGCTGGTGCAGGTAGTCCATCACGTCGCGCCAGACCGGGGCGGCGCCGGTGACGCCGGACACGTCCCACATCGAACCGCCGTCGAAATTGCCGACCCACACCCCCACCGTGTAGCGCTCGCTGTAGCCCACGCACCAGTTGTCGCGCATGTCCTTGCTGGTGCCGGTCTTGACCGCCGCCCAGAAGGTGGTGGCCAGCTCGTTCTTCAGGCCGAAGGTGACGCTGCGCGCGGCGCGGTCGGACAGGATGTCGCCGACGATGAAGGCGGCGCGCGCATCGAGCACGCGGCGCCTGGCCTCGGGCGCGCGCGGCAGCAAGGTGGCGCTGCCATGCAGGCCGCCGCTGGCCAGTGTGCGGTAGGCGTTGGCCAGGTCCAGCAGGCTGACATCGGCCGAGCCGAGCGCCAGCGAATAGCCGTAGTAGTCGGCCGGCTCGGTGAGGCTGTCCAGGCCCAGCTCACGCAGGCGGCCGTGAAAACGGTCCAGGCCCACCATCATCAGCGTGCGCACGGCGGGAACGTTGAGCGAACCGGCCAGGCTGGTGCGGGCGCTGACATAGCCCTTGAATTCCTTGTCGTAGTTCTGCGGCACGTACAGGCCGGTGGCGGTGGAGATGTCGACCGCCGTGTCGTCCAGCAGCGAGGCGGCGGTAAGCTGCTTGCGCTCCAGCGCCAGCTCGAACAGGAAAGGCTTGAGCGTCGAGCCGGCCTGGCGCAGCGCCGCCACGCCATCGACTTCGCTGCCGCCGGCGTTGCCGACATAGGCCAGGATCTCGCCGCTGGCATTGTCCAGCACCACCAGGGCGCCATCCTTCACGTTGCGCTCGCGCAGCGAAATGATCTGCTGCCGCAGCACCGCCTGCGCGTGGCGCTGCAAACCGGCGTCCAGCGTGCTGCGCACTTGCTGCGACGGCGCCGTCAGCAGCTTCTGCGCTACCTGCGGCGCCGGCGCCAGCACGGCCATGGCGGCCGAGCGCGTGAAAGCGTTGGCGGCGGTGGTCTCGATGGCCGCGCAGTTCGCGTGGGCCTTCAATTCCCTGGCCAGTGCGCAGGCCCGCCGCGCCACCAGCTTGGGCGCGGCCGAAGGCGCGCGCAGCAGGCTGGCCAGCACCGCCGATTCGGCCACGTTCAGGCCGGACGGCGCCTTGCCGAACAGGCCGCGCGCGGCCGCCCCCACGCCTTGCAGCTCGCCCCGGAAGGTCACCAGGTTCAGATAGGCTTCCATGATCTGCGGCTTGCTCCATGCCTGGTCCAGCGCCCTGGCCGCTTTCACCTGGTCCCATTTCTGGGTCCAGCTGCGGCCTGCCGCCGCCGGCTGCAGGGCCGGGTCCAGCTGGGCCGCCAGTTGCATGGTGATGGTGGAGGCGCCGCGCGGGCGGCGGCGGAACAGGTTGTCCCAGGCCGCCTTGCCGAGCGCTTCCAGGTCCACGCCGTCGTGCTGCATGAAGCGCTGGTCCTCGGCCTGCATCACCGCCGCCCCCAGGGCCGGCGAAATGTCGTCCAGCTTTACCCACGGCAGGCGCCGCGCAGCCAGGTCAACACGCATCGATTGGATCGGCGCACCGTTCCGGTCCAGCAGTGTCGACTCGGAAGCGCGGTAGGCCGCCTGCACCTGCTCCGGCGTGGGCGTCGCGCCGGGCGCAGGCGCGGCTGCGGCGGCAGCCGGGCCGCCCACCAGCAGGACGGCGATACCCAGCGCCAGCATCGGCATCGCCACGGGGCGTGGATGCGGCGCGGAGTGGATCGGGACAACGCTCATTTCACGCTCACGGCGGCATTCGGCAGCTCGGCGAAGGCTTCGGGGCTGTACATGGCTTCAACGCGCGTAGGCGGCAACTGGAACTGGCCGGCGTTGTTCAGCCGGACCGTATACTCGACGCTCCACTTCCCTTTCGGCACGAACTCGTAGTAGGAACGGAACGCCTCGAAAGTGCGCTCCTGGAAGGCGGGCCACACCCAGCCCTGGCTCTTCTCGCCCGCCGTCAGCAGTTGCGAATCCTTGCCCAGCCCCGTGCCGAGCACGGAGGCGCTGGCGGGGATGGGGTCGTCCACCACCACCCAGGTCATGTCGGCCTGCGCTTCCAGGTCGAGCCGCACGCGGTAGACGTCGCCGCGCGTCCAGGCGCCCTTGACGGCCTGCTCGACCGGCGTGATGGTCTTGACGATCTTGTAGCCGGACGACACCGGCGCCTTGAGCGGAATGGCCGCCAGGCTCTGCACCGTCACCCAGGGCTTGCCGCTGCCCGCATGCTTGAGCGAGAGCTCGGCGGCCCCGCGCGGCCAGGCCAGCAGCGCGCTGCCGCTGGTCGCCTTGGCGTCCAGCGCCACGCTCTTGCTGGCATTGCCGATCGACGCCGTGCTGCTGCCGGCCACCGGTTCGCGCTCGAACTTGTCGGAGAATTTGTCCAGCGCCAGCACGCCCCAGGCGTTGGCCACCGTGGTGTTCCAGCGCCCCTTGTGCTGGCGCCCCAGCGCGCCGCGCGCGAGGCGCCCGATGTCGGACTGCCAGGACGGGTTGTCGGTCATGGCCAGCAGCAGGCGGTTGGCGTTGACGTCGCCGGACACCATCAGCCACCACCAGTTGTCATTGCGCTCGGTGGAGAAGCCCATGGTGGTGCCCTGCAGGTTCAGGCGCGAACGCAGGATCTGCTGCGCCTGCGCCAGCCGCTTGTCGCGCTCGGGCAGCCCCTGGACGCGCTGGTGGATCAGGTACCAGTCGATGACGGCCGAGGTCGGCCACAAGTTGGGCTCGGGCGAGAATGATTCCAGCTCGGCGCCGGTGACGCGGTTGACGCGCGACAGCGCTTCCAGCGCGGCCACCTTGCGCACCGCCAGATCGGCCGTGGCCAGCGGCGAGCCGCGCGTGATGCGGCCCTGCACGAAGTTGAGCAGCGCCTCTTCCATGCGCGCCTTGGCGTCGCCCGGAATCGGGAAGCCGGCTTCCTGGACGGCGGACAGCACATAGGCGGTCAGCGTATCGCTGCCCTGCTCCATGACGGGGAAGTACTTCAGCAGGCCGTCGTGGTCCAGATAGGCGGGCAATTGCGCAGCCAGATGCTGCCAGCGCTCGCGGTCGCGCAGCGCGATGGCGCGCGAGGTGTTTTGCTCGAAGCAGGTGTAGGGATAGGCCTGCATGTAGTCGCGCACGCCCGGCAGTTCGCTGCCCAGCCGCGCGGCGAACAGCGTCCGCACCCCGCCGCGTCCGGGCAGCGCGTCGGCGGGAATTTCCACTTTCATCGTTTGCGGCTGGTCGAGCTGCAGCAGCGTGGCCTGCAGGGTGCGCACCGGCACCGCCGTCCTGACGGCCTGCTTCACGCGCAGCCGGTCCGACGACGCGGCCGGCGCAGCGCCGGGTTCCGCGGCCAATGCCCCGGCTGCCGGCATGCCGCTGGTGTGCGCGGTCACGTCCCATGCCAGTTCGCTGGCGCCGGAGGGCACCTGGTAGTCCCAGCCGATTTCCTGCGCCATGCCGGCCGCGATGGCCACGCTCTGGCGCGGCAAGGCCTTGCCGGACACCTGCGCGCCCAGCTCCACCTTCAAGTCGCCCGCCGTGGCATTGCGCAGCGTGAAGCCGGCGCGGAACTTGTCGCCTTCGCGCACCACGGCTGGCAGGCCGGACAGCAGCATCAGGTCTTGCGTGCTGCGGATCTCGGCGCGGCCGCTGCCGAACAGGCCGGTATTGGCGCTGGCGATGGCGACGATGCGGAACGCGGTCAGCGAGTCGTTCAGCGGCACCTGCACGCTGGCTTCGCCGTTGGCGTCCAGCTTGACGCGGCCCTTCCAGAACAGCAGCGTGTCGAACAGTTCGCGCCCGCCGCCCTTGCCGCCGCCGCCGCCGTGCGGCACCGCCTTGCGCCCGAAATGGCGCTTGCCGACCACCTGCATCTGCGCGGTCGAGGTCTCCACCTGCAGCCCGCGCTGGCGCATCATCGTTTCCAGCAAGTCCCAGCTGGCGTTCGGCATCAGCTCCAGCAGGCCGACATCGACCGCCGCCAGCGCCACTTCGGCGCCGGCCGGCGCGGGCGTGCCGTCGGCCCGCGTGACCTTCACCGACACTTGCGCCTTCTGGCGCACCTTGTAGGTCTGCTGGTCGGTGTTCACCGCCACCTTCAGCTCGTGCGCGGCCCAGCCCACCTTCAGCTGCGCCACGCCCATCTTGTAGGCCGGTTTGCCCAGATCGACCAGCGCGGTCGGCTGCACGCCGGCCACGCGGCCGCGCACCACCAGTGCGGAAACGAACATATTTGGCGCGTAGTTCGGCTTGACGGGGATGCTGAACACCGGCGAGGCGCCCGACAGGTGCTTCACATACGTGTCGAGTATGCCCTCGCGCTCCACGGTCACCAGCGCGGTCGCTTCGCGGAAAGGCATGCGCAGCTGGAAGCTGGCCGTTTCGCCCGGCTCATAGCGCTTGCGCTCGGGCAGCAGGTCGATGCGGTCGTCGTCGCTGGCCTTGAACCACCAGGCGTCGCCGTCGGCCACCCAGGTTTCGCGGCTGGTGACGGCCGCGCGCTGTTCGCCGTCCTGCGTGCGGGCGCGCAGGATCAGGTTGCCCGCCTCCGGCGCCGCCACTTCGCAGATCAAGAGGCCCTTGGCGTCGGTCTTGCCTTCGCAGGCCTTGCCGAGCGCCTTGATCTCGCTGTTGTTCTCATAGGCGTAGAAACCGCCGACCAGGCGCCGCCGGTGCGAATAGTTCAGGCGCTGGAAGAAGTCCACGTCCACCGGCGCGCCGGCCACCGGCTTGCCTTGCGTGTCCAGCACGGCCACCTGGAACTTGAGCGCGGTCTTGCTCAGCACCCAGTTGTCCGGCTTGATGCCGATCACATAGTTCGATGGCCACAGCGCTATGGTGGTGGCCGAGGACAGCGTTTCGCCGTTGGCATCCTGGTAGGACATCTCGGCCAGCAAGGTGGCCGGCTGCTCCAGTTTGGGCAGCTTGTCGACCACGAAGCGCGCGCCGCCGGCACGGTCCAGGGTCAGATTGCGGGTCTGCACCGGCGCGCCAGCCTCGCCCTGCCCTTCCTCTTCGGCCATGCCCGGCTCTTCGCCGTCATCGCCGTCGCCCTCGAAGGACGCGGACTGCTCCACCTTGCCGGCCCGCACGTCGCCCATGGCAAAGGCGAAATCGTCGTAGTCCTCGAAATGCACGCCGCGGGGCTGCTGCGTGGTACGCAGCTTGACCTGGGCGCCGGCCGCACCACCGCCCGACAGATAGCTGAGCTGCAGGTCGAGCGCCACCTGCTCGGCCTGCACCACCGGCGCCGGCGGGCCTTGCAGCAAGGCCTTCATGGTCGGGACGCGGAACTGTTCGACCCGGAACACGCCGCCGACGCGGCCTTCATACAGCACGTCGTACTCGCCCTGCTTGGCATCGGCCGGTATGGTCCAGCTGCTCTCCGCCACCCCGCCGCTGGACCAGACCAGCGGCAGCTCGTATTTCTGCGCGCTGCCCTGGTGCGTGATCACCAGCCGCGTCTCCTTGCCCGGCTGCGTGGCATAGGCGAAGCCGTCCGAACTGCGGCGGCGGATGAAATGCTTCATGTGCACCGTTTCGCCGGCGCGCAGCAAGGTGCGGTCGAACACGGTGGTGGCGATGGTCTTGTCGGCGCGCAGATCGTCGGTGGGCACGTTGAAGCGCCACGGTTCGATGCCCTCGGACCAGTTGGACAGGGTGAATGTCATGTCGGCGCCGCTGCGGGCGCTGACGAAATAGCCTTCGCTGTACGGGCAGCCGTCGTGGAACAGTTCCTCGCGGATGCTGGCCACGCCGTTGGCGTCGGTCTTGCCCTGCCAGAGCAGCTTGCCGGAGCAGGCGCGCACCGCCACCTGCGCGTTGGGCACCGGCAGCCCCTTGTCGAGCGAGGTGACCCACACCAGCGAGGACTCGGCGCCGTGCTTGAAATGGGCCACCATATTGGTGACCAGGGCTGCCGCGCTGACATAAGCCATGCTGGGCTTGCCCTGCAGCGCCAGCCCGAGCTTGGGGCTGGCCAGTTCCACCACGTGGAAGCCGGGCTTGCGCAGCGGGATGCCGATCACCTCGAAGGCCTTGCCCCCGCCCGGCTTGGGCAGCGTGAAGCGCTCGGTTTTCGGTTTCGGGCTGCCTTTCGGCTCCGTGAAGACCGATTCCTTCAGGCCCCACAGCTCGCCCGGCACCCAGCCCGCGCTGCGCTTGGCGCCATGCAGGCGGCGCAGCCAGTCCATCACTTGCCGGTCCTGCTGTTCGTCCGGGCCTTCCACGGTCAGCATGGCGCCGGCCGCACCGCTGGCCTTGGCCATGCGCCCGGCGATGCCCGCTTCCACATTGCGCACCGTGACCGGCAGCAGCCTGTCGCCGCGCGCCTCGATGATGCCGAAGCGGGCCGGAAATTTCACCAGCGGCGGCATTTCGCCGGTCTGCACGGCCAGCGGGAAGCGGGCCTGGTTCAGCAGGCTGCGGCCGGCGTCGTCCTTGAGCGCGTCCGGCAGCACCAGGCGCAGCCTGGCTTTCTCGGGGAAGGGGCCGACGATCAGCACCCCGCTCACGTACTCGGCCCGCTCGTCCTCCTTCGACAGTTTCGGCCCCCAGCGCTTGCCGCCCGGGCCGGTGATGGCGATGGCGCGCGCGTCCGCCGTGCGCACCATGGCGCTGAAACTCACGCGCACCGGCTGGAACGGAATGCAGTGGCCCTTGGCGGAGGGACGCTCGCAATGGAAGGTGGCGGTGAAGTCGGGGCGCGTCTTGAAGCTCAGCACCTGGTCGTGCGCGTTGGCCAGGCCGCCGGGCGTGGCGATGGCGGCGCCCCACACCAGCGTCACCTTGGCGTTCTGCGGCAGGCTGCGCTTGCACTGCACAACGCTGACCGGGGTTTTCCCGTCCCGGCCGGGGCGCATTTTGCGTCCGTCCAGCACCTGCTGGCGCTCCTTGCCCGTCAACAGCCGCACCGCGATTTTTTCGTTGATGCCCTCCGCCGTGCAGTAGGCGTGCTGCGCGATATCCGCCTCGCGCGCCGGCGCGTCGAGGGTCAGCACGAATATCTGGTTCTCGTCGAGATACCCGGCCCCTTCGTGCGGCAGCGAGGTCACGATGGACGGCCCGCCGGTGTTGAAGCTGTAGCTGCGCGCACCGCCCAGCCGCCTGCCTTCCACGTCCGCCAACCCGGCCTTGAGCGTAAAGCGGCAGGCCACGCCGGCCGGCAGATCGCGCTCGAAGTCATACACCCAGTTGCGCCCATCGACCCAGCGCCCTTTGCCGGCCGCCACCGGCGCCGGCTCGCCCGCACCCGTGCCGGCGCCCTGCCCCGCGCCGCAATCGGCGTCGAAGGGATCGCTCAGGCGCGGCTCGCCGAACGGCACCATCTGGGCGCTGAAGCGCGCCTTCACCTGCCGCACGCCTTTCACGGCATCCTGCGGTGAAAAAGCTTCCACCAGCGTCTGCGCCTGCACGGCAACAGGCAGCAGGCACAGCAGGGCTAAGGTCGATATGGCGCGCATTTGAACTCCCGGGGCTGGATACAGCCCCCAGTGTTGCAAAGAGAATAATAGTTGTCAACCAGCGAGCGGCAATACCACTCACAAAACGCATATCGAAGCGCGAATCCATTCGTTCCCGGCATGAGGGTGCGCTTGCTATGGTGCCAACTCTTTCAAAAAAAGAGATAACGCAATGACCACTACCCGATGCAAATTGAAACCGTTGACGGCCTGCCTGCTGGCAGCGCTGGGCAGCGCATCCTGGCAGGCGAACGCGCAAACCACGGCGGCTGAACCGGCTGCCGTGATCGTGACCGGCTCGCGTATCCCGCGCGCCAGCCTGGAAGGACCGTCCGCCGTGACCGTCATCAGCGGCGAGGACATCACCCGGCAAGGTTACAAAAACGTCTTCGACGCCCTCAGCAACCAGGTGCAGAACAGCGGCTTCGTGCAAGGCGCCGACTTCGGCAACACCTTCACGCCGTCCGCCAACGCCCTCAGCCTGCGCGGCCTGGGCCCCAACCACACGCTGGTGCTGCTCAACGGGCGCCGCCTGGCCGACTTCCCGATCGCCTACGAAGGCACGGTCAACTTCACCAACCTGGCCAACATCCCCTCCTCCATCGTCGAACGCATCGAAATCCTGAACGGCGGCGCCTCGGCCATCTATGGATCGGACGCCATCGCCGGCGTGATCAACGTGGTACTGAAGAAAAAGAGCGACGGCTTCGACGTCAACCTGAAGGCCGGCAGCACCGAGCGCGGCGGCGGCGGCGACAAGCGCGTGCAGTTTAGCGGCGGCAGCAGCGGCGAGCGGCTCAATACCGTGTTCAGCCTGGAGCTGAGCAAGCGCGATCCCTTGTGGAGCAAACAGCGCGACTTCATGGCCAGCAAGGCCGGCACGCCCTCCACCGTGCTGGCGCGCAAGGACGTCAAGACCGGCAACTACCTCAGCCTGGGCAACGCCTGCGCCGCTTTGGGCGACCTGTTCGACGGCAGCACCATCACCTACACGGTGAAGAAAGGCAGCTACTGCGCCAGCCCGCAAGTGGGCCCGACCCACTGGACCGTGCAGACCGAAAACGTCAGCAAGAACGCCTTCGGCAGCGCCACCTATGCGCTGGCAGGCGCCACCACGCTGTTTGCCGACGTGCTGGTGGGCCGCAACGGGAGCGAAAACAACACGCGCGGCCCGTCGTGGGCGGCCAACGCCACCGGCGTGTCCTACTTCGCCAACCAGCACACCGGCGCCTACGAGGCCTGGAACAAGTTCATCGCACCGGAAGAATACGGCGGCGTCTCGCGCTTCAACCGCAGCTGGGAAGACACGGCGGTGGCCACCACCCTGGGCCTGAAGGGCCGCCTGCCCGGCACGCAGTGGGACTACGAAGCCGCCTACAACGCCTCCTTCTACCAGAGCAAGAACCAGGTGCCGCGCGCGCTGGCCAATATCGACAGCTTCTTCCTCGGCCCCAAGCTGGGCGTGGATGCGGCCGGCGTGCCGATCTATGCGCCCGATCCGGCGCGCCTGGCCAGGCGGCTGACGCCGGCCGAGTTCGACAGCATCATCGGCGCCTCGCACAGCGACGACGAATCGTGGACCAACACGCTGAGCTTTACCGCCAACGGCGAACTGCTGCAGCTGCCGGCCGGCGCGGTCAAGCTCGCCACCGTGGCCGAAGCGGGCCGCCAGGGCTACACCAACACGCCGGACGCGGGCATCAACGCGGGCCTGTTCAACACTGCCGCGCGCTCGGACCCGAACGGCGGCACGCGCACCCGCTACGCGCTGGGCGTGGAGGCCAGCATCCCGCTGCTCAAGCAGCTCAGCTCCACCGTGGCGGGGCGCTACGACCGCTACAGCTTCGCCGGCCGCAACGAGGGCAAGTTCACCTACAACGGCGGGCTGGAGATCCGGCCCGCGCGCGACGTCCTGGTGCGCGGCAACTACGCCACCAGCTTCCGCGCGCCGGACATGAACTACATCTACAAGTCGCGCGGCACCGGCTACTACTCGTCCACCACCGACTACTACCGCTGCCAGCTGGCCGGCCAGAAGATCGAGGACTGCGACTACGCCAATGTGTCGCCGGGAGCCGACTACGTGCAGCTGGGCAGCAAGGACCTCAGTTCCGAGAAAGGCAAATCGTGGGGCGTGGGCGTGGTGTGGTCGCCCAGCGCCAGCTTCGACGCCTCGGCCGACTACTGGAACGTGAAGATCGACGACCTGGTGACCAACCTGAGCGCGGGCAAGCTGCTGCGCGACGAGGCGGCCTGCCGGCTGGGCGGCGCGGACATCAGCTCGCCCAGCTGCGTGGACACCATCAACCGCATCAAGCGCTATCCGCTGACGGCGCTGAACAAGCCGGGCGAGATCCAGGAAATCACGGTCAACCCGATCAACGCGGCGCACCAGAGCACCAGCGGCTTCGACCTGACGGCGCGCTACGCCTTGCGCGGCACGCGCTACGGCGACTTCGTGCTGCGCGGCAGCTACGCCAAGACGCTGACCAAGCGCTACAAGCAGTTCGAGGGGGACGAGGTGCAGGACGAGCTGCATGCACTGGACAACACCGACTGGCCGGACAAGCTGAACGCCAGCCTGGCCTGGACCATCCGCGACTGGACCAGCACGGTATCGGTGAACCGCTACGGCAAGCTGCCGAACGGCGCGCAGGACGGCTACCTGACGCCGACCGCGCTGGTGAATTTGAGCACCGTGTACCGCCTGAACAAGCGCACCACGCTGTCACTGATCGTCAACAACGTGTTCGACAAGATCAAGCACGACAGCACGGGCGGCTGGCCGAACTACCCGGTGGGCAGCTACAGCCCGGCCGGACGCGCCGGCTGGGTGGAGCTGAACTACCACTTCGGTTCTTGACGTAAACAGCAGCTTAAGCGGCGGCGCCGAGCGGGTTGACGGCGCCGTCCGGCTCCACGGCGGCCGGCATGTCGCGGCCGTCGGCCAGCTGGGTCACCGGCGCGTCGATGTTCAGGTCGAACACCGCCATCGATTCCACGTGCGAGGTGTGCGGGAACATGTTCACCACGCCGGCCTTGTTCAGCACATAGCCGCACAGGTGCACCAGCACGCCGGCGTCGCGCGCCAGCGTGGACGGGCTGCACGAGACGTACACGATGCGCTTCGGCAGCAGCGCCGGGTTGGTCTTCTTCAGTTCCGCCAGCGCCAGCGACAGGGCCAGCGCGCCGTCGCGCGGCGGATCGATCAGCATGCGGTCGAACTTGCCGAGCGCGATCAGGTCTTCCTTGCTTACCTCGAACAGGTTGCGCGTCATGAAGCTGGTCTTTTGCGACACGCCGTTGACGACGGCGTTCGACAGCGCGCGCTCGGTCAGCGCGGTGCTGCCTTCGATGCCGACCACTTCGCGCGCCTGGGTGGCCAGCGGCAGGGTGAAGTTGCCCAGGCCGCAGAACAGGTCGGCCACGCGGTCCTGCGGCTGCACTTCCAGCAGACGCAGCGCCTTCGACACCAGCACGCGGTTGATGTGGTGGTTCACCTGCGTGAAGTCGACCGGCTTGAACGGCATGCGCACGTTGAACTCGGGCAGCAAATAATGCAGCTGCTTGTCCAGCGGGTAGAACGGATAGGCGGTGTCCGGGCCTTTCGGCTGCAGCCACCACTGGATCCGGTACTGGTCGGCGAAGGCCTTCACCTTGGCTTCGTCATCGGCCGTCAGCGCCTCCATATTGCGCAGCACCAGCACGGTCAGGTCTTCGCCGATGGCCAGCTCGATCTGCGGCACCTTGTCGAAGATGCTCAGCGAGCCGACCAGCGCGCGCAGCGGCATCATCATGTCCGACACGTGCGGCGGCAGGATCTGGCAGCTCTGGATGTCGGCAACGTAGGACGATTTCTTTTCGTGGAAGCCCACCAGCACCGTGTTCTTCTTGGCCACGTGGCGCACCGACAGGCGCGCGCGGTAGCGGTAGCCCCAGGTCGGGCCGTACATCGGGCGCATCACGTTGCCGGCCTTGACCTTGCTCAAGTGCCACAGGTTGTCCTCCAGCGTGCGCTGCTTGATGGCCACCTGCGCGCTCGGCTCCAGGTGCTGCATGGAGCAGCCGCCGCAATAGTCGAAGTGCACGCACTTGGGCTGGATGCGCATGGCCGACTCCTTGCGGATCTCGACCAGGCGGGCCGCTTCCCAGTTTTTCTTTTTCTTGAACGTTTCAAAGGTGACGCGCTCGCCCGGCAGCGCGCCTTCCACAAATATCACCTTGCCCGGCGTACCGTCTTCGTTTTCAAGGTGGCCGACGCCGCGGGCGTCCATGTCGAGCGATTTGATGTCGATGATAGTGTCTTGCATAACGTTCAAGAGTATGGGGAAACGAAGCAAGGCTGCCGGGCGCGAGGCCGGCAGCCTTTCGGAAGGGCGTTATGATAGCAGATCGGCGGGTGAGCCTTGCCTGGCCCGCCCTACAACAGCGAGTCGCGCACCACGCCGCGCGCGGCCATCGCGCGTTTCAGCTTGACCAGCGCTTCCTGCTGGATCTGGCGCACCCGCTCGCGCGTGACGCCCATCTCCTCGGCCAGCGTTTCCAGCGTGGCAGGATCGTCGTTGTCCAGCCCGAAGCGGCGCATGATGACGATGCGCTGCTTGTCCGGCAGCTTGGTGAGCCAGTCGCGCACCAGCACCGTCATTTCGTGGTGCTCGGCGCGCGCGTCCGGCGCATCCTCGCTGTCGCCGGGCAGCATGTCCATCAGCGACGACTGCGGGTCGTTGTCGAGCGGCGCGTCGAGCGAGGTGGCGTGCTCGGACAGCGCCAGGATGTCCTGCACCTCCTCCACCGGCCGGCCCACCAGTTCGGCGATATCCTCGGCGGTGGCGTCCTTGCCGTTGTGGTGCTGCGCTTCCAGGTGGTATTTGCCGCGCAGGATCTGGTTCAGTTCCCGCACCATGTGCACCGGCAGGCGCACCGTGCGGGCCTGGTTCATGATGGCGCGCTCAATGCTCTGGCGTATCCACCAGGTGGCGTAGGTCGAGAAGCGGAAGCCGCGCTCCGGCTCGAACTTGTCGATGGCGCGCATCAGGCCGATGTTGCCCTCCTCGATCATGTCGAGCAGGACCACGCCGCGGTTGATGTAATGCTTGGCGATGGACACCACCAGCCGCAGATTGTGCTCGATCATGGTCTGGCGGGCGGAGAAGTCGCCGGCCTTGGCCAGGGTGGCGAAATGCACCTCCTGCGGCGCGGTCAGCAGCGGCCGGGTGCCGATCTGGTTCAGATAGTGCTGGGTGGTGTCGGTGGACAGTTCGGCGGCCAGCACCTTTTTCAGTTCATCGACGCTTTCCAGCACCGCGCCCACTTCCGGCGCGGCCGCGCCCTCGCCGCCTTCGCCCTCACCCTCGCCGTCGACAACTGCATCGTCGATCTGCTCGTCCGGAAAATCGTCCGGCAGGGCATCGTCATCCAGGCGGTCGTGCGGCGAGTGTGTCATGGTAGCTAGCGGTTAGGCAAAAACTTCGATGGATCGACCGGTTTGCCCTGCTGCCTGATTTCAAAGTGCAGCTTGACGGCGTCCGTGTCCGAATCCCCCATTTCTGCAATCATCTGGCCCTTGTTCACGCTCTGCCCTTCCTTTACCAGGATGGTCCGGTTGTGCGCATAGGCCGACAGCAGGCTATTACTGTGCTTCACAATAACGAGATTACCATATCCACGGATGCCGCTGCCGGCATACATCACTTTTCCTGCACCGGCGGCCATCACCTGTTGCCCGGCTTTCCCGGCGATGTCGATGCCCTTGTTCTTGCCTTCGTCGAAGGTGGCGATGACGCGGCCTTCGGACGGCCAGGCCCAGCTCAGTTCACGGTCCTCGGCGCTCAGTTGCACGGCGGCGGCGGCGGGCGCCGCAGGCGCGGCCGCCGGGGCGGCGGCCTGGGCCGGACGCTCGCTGCGCGCCGGCGGCGGCTTGACCGCGCCGTTGACGGCGCCGCCCTCGTCGCCGCGCTGCAGCTCGGCCAGCGCCCCCTCGCTCCACGGCCTCTTCTCGCCGCGCGGGCCAGTCTTCTTGGGCACCGGCTCGGGTTTCACTTCGGTGGTGCCCGGCTGGGGCACGGCCACGGTCTGCACGCCGCCCACCGATTCGGGCGGCTGCACGCGCAGCACCTGGTCCACCTTGATGTCGTTCGGGTTGGTCAGGTTGTTCCAGGTCACCAGGTCGCGGTAATTCTGGCCATGGTCGAGCGCGATGCGGATCAGGGTGTCGCCTTTTTTCACGGTATACAGGCCGCGCTCCTCGCGCTCCTTCTGCGCGTCTTCGCTGGGCGAAGGCGGCCTGGCGGGCGGCGACGTCACCATGGGCGTGGTGCGGTCGATCACGGGCGCCTGGTTCGGCACGGTGGTACAGGCGCTCAGCACGCACAGGGAAATGCTCAGCAGTAACAGGGAACTCTTATTCGTCATACTCATCTTAGTTTGTCTTCTTCAGCCGGACCTTACACGGTTCCGGAGCGCAGGGGCACGAAATGGCAGTCTTCCAGCGTCTGGCTGGTCCATTCGGCCTTGCCCAGCCGCGTCACCAGCTCCAGGTGCTGGGCGCGGGCGCCCACCGGGGCGACCAGGCGGCCGCCGATGGCGAGCTGTTCAAGCAGCGCTTGCGGCACTTCCAGGCCGGCTGCGGCCAGGATAATACCGTCGAACGGGGCGGCCTGAGGCAGCCCTAGCATACCATCTCCGTAATGCAAGCGTAGATTCGGTAGCCGCAGCGGCCGCAAATTGCCCTTGGCAAGCTCGTGCAGCGGCTTGATGCGCTCGATGGAAAACACCTCCTGCGCCAGGCAGGACAACACCGCCGCCTGGTAACCGCAGCCGGTGCCGATCTCCAGCACGCGCTTGAGCTGGCCGCCGTTGCGCATCACCTCGATCATGCGCGCCACGATGTAGGGCTGGGAGATGGTCTGGTGGTGGCCGATCGGCAGGGAAGCGTCGATATAGGCTTGCGCAGCGAGCGCCTCGTCCATGAACATATGGCGCGGCACCGCTTCCAGCGCGCCCAGCACCACCGGGTCCTTCACGCCCTGCTTGGCCACGCGCGCCACCATGGCGCGCCGCACCGCGTCCGACACCAGCGGATTCTGGCGCGGCGCGGCGGCCGGCGCGGCCTGCGCGCGCTCCAGCGCATAGGTGTGCGAGCGCGACGGCATGGCCGTGGGCGCACTGCCCGGGCGCACCGGCGTCCCCGGCACCGCCCCTACCCGCACGCCCGGATGCGTGCCGCCCAGCGCTGCGTTGCGGGCGGCGTTCTGCGTGGCCGTCTGCGGCGTGGCCACAGGCGAGAACACGGCGGGCTTTTTCTGCGCCTTGTCCACGACAGAGGACAGCGGCAGCGGGAAGGTGCGGTGTTTATCGGTCATGCCAGGCCCTTTGCCAGCGTCTCGAGTTGGGTACGGTGCGTCAGGTCCACCTGCAGCGGCGTCAGCGACACCTGGCCGTGGGACACCGCGTGGAAATCGGTGCCCGCGCCGGCGTCCTTGCAGGCGCCGGGCGGGCCGATCCAGAAAATTTCGCGGCCACGCGGATCCTGCGAGCGGATCACCGGTTCGGCCTGGTGACGCCGGCCCAGCCGGGTTGCCGTGAATGGCCCCATGTCGGCATACGGCCGGTTCGGGATATTGACGTTGAGCAAGTACGGCTTGGCCAGCGCATCGACATAGCGCTGCACGATGTCGCGCGCCACTTTGGCCGCGTCCTCGATGTGTTCCCAGCCGTAGGCGCCCTGCGAAAAGGCGATGGCGGGAATACCGAACAGATAACCCTCGGTGGCGGCCGCCACGGTGCCGGAGTACAGGGTGTCGTCGCCCATATTGGGGCCGTTGTTGATGCCGGACACCACCAGGTCGGGCTTTTCGGCCAGCATGCCGGTCAGCGCGATGTGGACGCAGTCGGTCGGCGTTCCGTTGACAAAATAGAATCCATTGGCCGCCTGCTGCACCGACAGCGGCCGGTCCAGCGACAGCGAATTGGAGGCGCCGGAGCGGTTGCCTTCGGGCGCGACGACCACGATGTCCGCTATGGGCGCGAGCGCTTCCGCCAGGGCGTTGATGCCGGGCGCCAGATAGCCATCGTCATTACTAATTAGGATACGCATGGCTGGGATTTTACCCGAAGCAACGGCACGCCAGCACATGCCGGCGGCCGCCCGGGTCAAATTTAGTGCCCCTGCCGCGACGCCGGGCGGCGCTCCCGCGCGCGGTCCGCAGGCCGCGCCGGTCCGCTAGCCGCGCGGCGCGGAGGACGCCTCCGGCAGCGGCTCGCCGCAGGGCGCGTCGGCGCGCTGCAGCAAGTACGGCTCCGCATGGCAGGCCTGCACTTGCTGCTCCACGCCGGGCGTGCGAACTGCCGGGTCCGCCGCCGGCCCGGCGGCCAGCTCGGCCGGCATGGCGGCCGGCCGCGCCGCGCCGCGCCGGCGGACCTGGGCCGGCGCCAGCGGCGGCGACCCGTAGTGCGCCGCCTCCTGCTGCGCGCCGCGCTGGCCGGGCAAGCCCGGCTGCGCCAGCGGTCCACGCTGGCCGGCCGCGCACGCCTGCTGCCCGCTGCCCTCCATTTTGGCCAGGGTCTGGCCCAGCGCCGCCGCCACGCGCAGCGTGTCTTCGTGCTCGGCGCCCAGCAGCCGCGCGCGCACCGCCAGCACCTGCTCCTGCGCCTGCCGCGCCAGTTCCAGCTCGCCCGACAAATAATGCATGCCGGCCCGCGCCGCCAGGCTGGCCAGGGTCAGCACATGCTCCGGTCCCAGCAGCCGCATCTGGATCTGCAGCACTTCTTCCTGCCGGTCCAGCGCGGCCTCGAAATAGCCCTGCCGCGCCAGCGCGCCGGCCTGCGCCGAGCACGCCTCCAGCACGTCCGGATGCTCGCCGCCCAGCAGCCGCGTGCGCGTTTCAACCACGCAGCGCAGCAGCATGCGCGCCTGGTCCAGCTCGCCTTCCAGCAACAGCACGCGCGCCAGTTGCGCCTTGACGGCAGCCGTCTCCAGATGCGCCTCCCCCACCACCTTCACATGCAGCGCCAGGCTCTCGCGCAGGGCCAGCACGGCGGCGGCGCTGCGGCCCTCGTCCGCGTACAGCAGGCCCAGCCGGAACAGGTCGCGCGCCAGCGTCATGCTGTAAGCGCTGCCGCCCTCCAGGGCCCGGCGCGACTGCGCCACCGCCGCCAGCAGCGGTATCTCGCGCCGCGAGTGCCAGGGCGGATGGCCGCCGGCCAGCCAGCCCAGCAGCGCCTCGTACGAGCGCGTGACGGAATAGCGGTCGGCCAGCGGCTCGCCGCGCACCGCCAGGCGCTCGCCGCGCGCCAGGCTGTGCGACTGCGGCAGCTGCACCTCGTCGAAGTAGCTTTCCAGCGACAGTTGCTGCAAACCGTAGGCCTCGCCCAGCGCCTGCTCGAACACCGGCTGGTAGCCCGGCAAGCCGGTGGCCGGGTCGCCGCGCCGGCACAGGGCGCGCTGCGCGCTGTTTTCCATGTCGGTGCGGGTCGGCAAGGGGTAGATCAGCAGCGGACGCTGCTCGTCCTCGTGGCTGCGGCGGTAGGTGGTGGCGCGCTGCACCAGTGCCTGCAGCCCGTCCAGGCTCTGGCGGTTCGCTTCGAACAGCAACACCAGCCGGGTCGGCAGCAAGGTGGTGCAAATACCGCTGATGTCGTTGCGGCCGCTGCGCGCATCCACCAGCACGTGGCGGAACTGGCGCGCCAGCATGTCCGCGAAGCTGCGGAACAGGGCCGGGCACAGGTGGAACAGCGCCTCCCAGTTGAACGCGGCCACGCGCTCGGCGTAGCCGGCATCGAGGCAGCCGGCGCGCATCAGGTACAGCGGGCGGCTCTGGTCCACCCGCACCACGTAGCGCTCCCAGCCCACCGCGTCGAGCACCTGCCTGGCCAGCGCCGCGTCGTCCAGCGCGGCGCCGCGGCGGCTGCGGCGCTGCAGCTGGTCGCGGCAGGCGGTAAACAGTTCCAGCACTCCCGGCCCGTCCGCCGCCGGTGCGACATACTGGTGCAGGCCGGGAGCGTCCAGGTCCCAGTCCACCATCAGCACCGGCACCGTGGCCTGGCTGCGCCCGGCCAGCAACATGGCCAGGTTGGCCACCGCCATGCTGCGGCCGGCGCCGCCCTTATGCGAGTGAAAGGTAATGACGTCGCCGGGCGTGGCCAGCGGCGGCAGCAGGTGCGGAAGTTCCATGGTTCACCTTAGCGGGGAAAGTGGGGCGGCGGAGTGGCGCGCCACTCCTCGGGGATGGGCGGCAGCACGAAGCGGCTGCAATCATGGCCGGGCGGGATGCTGGACTTCAGGTAATGGTAGTGGGCGGCGATGCGATGGACGATTTTTTCGATGTCGGGCAGGAAGTCGGGATTGGTCTTCAGGTCGCCGCTGGCCAGCGTGTAGCGCGAAAAGTCCACATACATGCCGGGGTCCGTGATCTGCGGCGGCAGGCTGAATGGGTGGCGCGTCATGATCACGGGGATGATCAGGTGGCTGGGCAGCGGATACCACAGGCGGCGCTCGCTCTCGATCTGCTGCATGGCGGCGAACTCGCGCCGGGTATAGCCGTGCGCCTCGTACTTGGGTGTATAAATGACGATCATGCACACGCTTTCGCACAGCGCGGTGGCGATGCGCCGGTCCAGGTCGTCTCCGCCGCCGAGTTGCTCGGTGTCGATGAACAGTTCGCTTTCGTTGTCAAAATGCGGCTCCAGGTAGCACTTGAGGGCCTCGGCCAGATCGTTCTTGAAGCGGATCATATGGGGATGACGCCCGTGCGCGTAACTGAAGAAACAGCCGTAGCGGATAGTCGACATGGCAGCCTCCTGCTTGCTCATTGAATCCACTGTAGCGCGCTGGCCGCACCGCGCTTTGCGAAAACGCAAACGCGCATCCCGCCGTGTCAGCTCCGGGTAAGCAAGCGCGCGGCGGCAAAGTAAGCGCCACGGCCGCGCGGAACCGGCGTAGAATAAAACGACCGTACTATTTAATAACGATTACACACTGGAGACCGCATGAAAGCCATCGTATGCAAAGCCTGGGGCCTGCCCGACACCCTGGTTGTGGAAGCGTTGCCGGACCCGCAAGCGGCGCCCGGCCACGTGGTGCTGGACGTGCAAGCGGCCGGCGTCAACTTCCCGGACGTGCTCATCATCCAGGGCAAGTACCAGTACAAGCCGGCCCTGCCCTTCACGCCCGGC
The DNA here is from genome assembly GCF_001425045.1 of Massilia sp. Root351. GTDB lineage: Bacteria > Pseudomonadota > Gammaproteobacteria > Burkholderiales > Burkholderiaceae_D > Rugamonas. Next base: position 713,549 of record NZ_LMDJ01000012.1, read on the forward strand.
AACGAAGTGTCGGGCGTGGTGCGCGCGGTGGGCGAAGGCGTGAGCGGCTACCGGGTGGGCGACAAGGTCATTGCGTTCGCGGCGCACGGTGCCTTCGCCGAGCAGCTGGCGGTGCCGGCGCAGGCCTTGATGCCGATGCCGCCCGGCATGGACTTCGACACGGCGGCGGCCATCACCCTCACCTACGGCACCTCGCACCACGCGGTGGTGGACCGCGCCGCGCTGCGGGCGGGCGAAACCATGCTGGTGCTGGGCGCGGCCGGCGGCGTGGGGCTGGCGGCGATCGAGATTGGCAAGGCGCTGGGCGCGCGCGTGATCGCGGCCGCCTCCACGGACGACAAGCTGGCCGTGTGCAAGGCGCACGGCGCCGACGCGCTGATCAACTACAGCAAGGAAGACTTGCGCGAGGCAGTCAAGGCGGCCACCGGCGGCAAGGGGCCGGACGTGGTGTACGACCCGGTGGGCGGCGACTACGCCGAGGCCGCGTTCCGCTCCATCGCCTGGCGCGGGCGCTACCTGGTGGTGGGCTTCGCCAACGGCGAAATCCCCAAGCTGCCGCTCAACCTGGCGCTGCTGAAAGGGGCGTCGCTGGTGGGCGTGTTCTGGGGCGAGTTCGCCAAGCGCGAGCCGCAGGCCAACCTGGCCGGCATGATGCAGCTGCTGGGCTGGCTGGCCGAAGGCAAGATCAAGCCCCACATCTCGGCCCGCTACGCGCTGGCCGACACGGCGCAGGCGCTGAACGACATGGCCGCCCGCAAAGTCACCGGCAAGGTCGTCATCAATCCCCAGGCCTGACCAGCCTGAGCCGCACACCCCAAAATCGGGGTCAGACCCCGATTGAGGCTGCGTGCGGCAGAGGCTGCTTGTAAGCATCGCGGCAACTGGGAAGGAATTGACTGACGCCGATTGCGGACAAGGCTGATTGCAAGCGCACGGTGTGCCATGCCGCATCGAATCCGCCATCCTGGACGCCGCGCTTCGCTGCCTGCCGGCCTGAGCCGCAATCCCGTCCATTCGGGGTCTGACCCCGAATGAGGGAAAATGCGGCTCAGGTGGCTTGCGGGGTTGGCGGGAGGGATGTCAGGAGGGGCTGGCTTGGGCGTCGGCGGGCGGGACGCCTTTGAAGAAGTCGATCACGACTTGGGCTTCGCGGGTGCGCTTGAAGGGGGGCAGACTTTGCCAGACGCGGCGGCCGTAGGGCTTGGTGATCACGCGCGGGTCGCACAGCATCAGCACGCCGCGGTCGCCTTCGTCGCGGATCAGGCGGCCGGCGCCCTGCTTGAGGTTGATGATCGCTTCCGGCAGCGTGTGGTGCATGAAGCCGTTCAGCCCCTGCTTTTCCATCACTTCGATGCGCGCGGCCAGCACCGGGTCGTCCGGCGGGGCGAACGGCATCTTGTCGATAATCACCAGCGACAGCGCTTCGCCGCGCACGTCCACCCCTTCCCAGAAACTCTGGCTGCCGATCAGCACGCCGTTGCCGGATTTGCGGAACTGGTCCAGCAGCTCGGTGCGGCCCTTGTCGCCCTGCACGAACAGCGGATACGGCAGGCCGCGCTGCTCGAATTCGCCGCGCAGCCGTTCGGCGGCGCGCTTGACGGCGCGCAAGGTGGTGCACAGCAGGAAGGCCCGCCCCTGCGACGCTTCGATGATCGGCAGCGCCGCGTCCAGCACGGCGTCGGTGTAGCCCATGGAATTTGGGTCCGGCAAGCCCTGCGGCACGTACAGGATGCCCTGCTGCTCGTAGTTGAACGGGCTGGGCCAGGTGCGGGCCGGCTCGCCGGTCAGCCCCATCTGCTCGGCGAAGTGCTTGAAGTCGTTCTTCACGGCCAGCGTGGCCGAGGTGAAGATCCAGCTGCGCGGCACGCCTTCGCGCTGGCCGTTGAAGATGGGCGCGATGGACAGCGGCGTCTTGTGCAGCTGTAGCGAACTGGTGTAGGCCTCCACCCAGTAGACCGCTTCCTCGCCCTTGTCCACCTTGGCCTTGGGATCGAATTTCCAGTCGCGCAGCGCGGTCATCAGCTCGATGCCGCGCATGCGGCACTGGTCCAGCGTCTCGGCCCGCTCGCCCTGCTTTTCCAGCACGGCCAGCATGCCGTCCAGCTCGTCCTTCAGGGTTTCCAGCGCCGGGAAGAAGCCGCTCGACGGGGCGATCTGCGGCAGCGACAGGCGCACGATATCCTGCGGGAAGGTCAGGCGCAGGTCGCGCGCGGCCTTCTCCACCACCGTCACCACCTTGCCCCAGTCGGCGCCGTCGCGCGCGTGCGCCAGGCCTTCTGCCAGCACGTCGCGGCACAGCTCCAGCACCTGCGAAGTGGAAAACGTGTCGCCGAAGAACAGGGTGGCGGTGTCGGGCAGCTGGTGCGCCTCGTCGAAGATGATGGTGTTGGCCGACGGCAGCAGTTCGGCCACGCCGGTGTCCTTCAGCGCCACGTCGGCGAAGAACAGGTGGTGGTTGACCACCACCACGTCGGCCTGCTGCGCTTCCTTGCGCGCCTTCATCACGAAGCAGTCCTGGTAGTACTGGCACTCGGCGCCCATGCAGTTGTCGCGGGTCGAGGTGACCAGGTTCCAGATGGTGGCGTTTTCCGGCACCCGCGCCAGCTCGGCCTTGTCGCCGGACGTCGTCATTTTCAGGAAGCGCGAGATCTCGCGCAGATAGCCGACATCCTCGCGCGAGGTCATGCGGCCGTTCTGCAGCGTGCGTTCCAGGTGGTAGTGGCACAGGTAGTTGCCGCGCCCCTTGAGCAGCGCCACCGACACCGGCGCCTGCAAGGCCGCGCGCACGGTGGGGATGTCGCGCAGGAACAGCTGGTCCTGCAGGTTCTTGGTGCCGGTCGAGACGATGGTCTTGCCGCCCCACATCAGCGCCGGCACCAGGTAGGCGAAGGTCTTGCCGGTGCCGGTGCCGGCCTCGGCCATCAAGGTGCTGCGCCCGTCGATGGCGGCCGCGATGGCCTTCGCCATCTCGGTTTGCGAACGGCGCGGCCGGAAGCCGCCCACTGCCGGGCTGAGCGGTCCGCCGGGACCGAACAGGCGGTCGATCTCGGCGTCGTGCTTGCCGGGTTCGGCGTGCTGGTCGGTGGCGGGCGGGGCGCCGGGCGCGGATGCGTCAGCCGTGAGTCGGGGATCGGTCAAAATAAGCTAAGATGGGGCTGCCGCACGCGATACAGTGCGGTTCAGGCGGGTACGTCGGGCACCAATTGCATTTTCAGCAAGGTGATGTAGTCTTTGAGCTGCAGCTTGCGTTTCTTCAGGCGGCGCAACTGGAGCTGGTCGTGGTGGCCGTCCAGGGTCAGCATGTCGATGACCGCGTCCAGGTCGCGGTGTTCCACGTCGAGCTCGATAATGCGGCGCTTGATTTCTTCTACGTCTGTCATAGGGTACAGGATCTCGGTTCTGCTCAGTTCTGTTATATTTCCCAACAGTTTCGCCTGGTCAACAACCCTACGCTTGCAACAAAACTGCTTACCGGTGCATAGTTTAACTCAGCGCACAGATGCAGGCTAGCCAGTCCATATGAGCAATTACAAAATCGAAGCCGGTACCGCCCAGCATCTGGGCAACCGGCCGCAACAGAATGACCGCGCCGCGCTCTACACGGCGCCGAGGGCACCGGGCTACGTGATGGCGGTGCTGGCCGACGGCATGGGCAGCGGGGCCACGGCGCCCGAGCAGGTGCTGCACACCAGCAAACAGCTGTTCGACGACTACCGCGCCGGCGACACGGCCAACCTGGGCCGCCTGCAGGAACTGCTGCGCAGCATTGCGCAGGAGACCCACGAAGTGCTGGCCATGAATCCGCTGGGCGCCAGCGGCGAGCCGCAAACCACGCTGGTGCTGCTGGTGCTCACGCCGCAGGGCCAGGCCGTGTGGGCCCACGTGGGCGACTCGCGCCTGTACCGCTTCGCCGGCGCGCAGTGCGCCGAGCGCAGCGGCGACGCGGCCTATATCGAGCACCTGGTAAACGTCGACCGGCTGCCGCCCGAGGCGGCCAAGAAACACCGCAGCGCGCGCCTGCTGGTCAACGTGCTGGGCAACCGGCAGAAGGCGCCGTTTGTCACGCTGGGCGTGTACGAGGGGCTGCAGCCGGGCGATGCCTTCCTGCTGTGCTCGGACGGGCTGTGGCAGTACTTCACCGAGACGGAAATGGCCACCGTGGTGGCGCGCGGCACGCCGCGCAAGGCCGCGGAAATGCTGATCAACAAGGCCATCGAACGCGCCAAGGGCCAGGGCGACAACTGCAGCATGGCCATCATCAAGCTGGTGGCGCCGCCCACCGAGGCGCCCTCGTATACAGTGCAGAAGATGGGCAAGGCGGTTTAAAGCCGGCCTGGCGTGGCCGCTTACCTGGCTTTGGCGGCCTTGGCCGCAGCCGCCTCGGCATCCTTGGCGGCCTGGGCGGCCGCATCGGCCTCGCGCTTGCGGGCTTTTTCCGCCTTGGCGGCCTTCTTGGCCGCAACCTCGGCCTGGCGTTTCTCGGATTCGGCCTTTTTCTTCTCGAACGCGGCCACGCTGGCGGCGCGTTTCGGCGCCTCGGCCGCGTCCCTGGCCGCCTGCGCCTTCAGCTTGGCGTCGTGCCCGGCCTGGCGCTGCTCCTGGCTGGGGCCCGGCTTGGCGGCCGGCTTGGCCGGCTCGCGCTCGGCCGGCGGCGCGGGCGGGTTGGCGAGCCGGCCGGCCAGTTCTTCCTGGTCCTTCTTCATGCGTTCGGCCAGCTCGGCGTCGCGCTTGTCCACGGCGGCCTTGCGCTTGTACTGGTTGGCCTCCACTTCGACCGCGCGCAGCCCGGCCAGCGCCACGCGGCGCTTTTCCTTGACCGCATCCAGGCAGTAATTGACGAAGAACTTGGCGTTGCAGACCTGCTCGGCGGCGTCGTATTCGGCCTGCACGGCGGCACGGCCCTTGGCCACCTCGGCCAGGCGCGCGTCGGCCTGCTCGACCGAGTGCGACTGCGGGACGGCCGGTTCGCCCAGCGGCGCCTGCCCGATTTTCTGGGCCTGTGCCGGCAGCGCCGCCGCCAGGGCGGCGCTTGCGAGCAGCGCCGCCAGATTGAAGTACTTTGCCATGTTCATCCTGTCGTTACGACAGCGCTTCGGCTGCGCCGCGCTGTTCCTTGTCCATGTACTCGCGCGACTGCATCTCCACGATGCGCGACACGGTACGGTGAAATTCATTGGCCAGCATGCCGCTGGTGTACAGCTCCTCCGGCTCGACTTCGGCCGACATGATGAGCTTGACCTTCTGGTCGTAGAAGACGTCGATCAGCCAGGTGAAGCGGCGCGCTTCGGACGACTGGCCGGCCGACATCATCGGTATGCCGGACAATATCACGGTATGGAACTGGCTGGCGATCTCCAGATAGTCGTTCTGCGAGCGCGGGCCGCCGCACAGGGTGGCGAAGTCGAACCAGATGATGGTGCCGGCGCGGCGCAGCGCGCGGATCTGGCGGCTTTCAATGGTCACGTGCGGATCGTCGTCGGCGGTTTCGGCGATGCGGGCATAGGCTTCGCGCAGCTTGCGGTCGGTCTCGGCGCCCAGCGGCGTGTAGTAGGAATCGACCTGTTCCAGCGCGCGGCCGCGATAGTCCACGCCGGCGTCCACGTTCATCACGTCCATCTTCTGCTTGAGCAGGGCGATGGTGGGCAGGATGCGGTCGCGGTGCAGGCCGTCCGGGTACAGCAGCTCCGGGTCGTAGTTGGAGGTCATGATGAAGGACACGCCGTTGTCGAACAGGGCCGACAGCAGGTTGTACATGATCATGGCGTCGGCCACGTCGGAAATGTGGAATTCGTCGAAGCAGATCAGGCGGTACTTCTTGGCCACCTTGCGCGCCACTTCCTCCAGCGGATTGGCCACGCCCTTGAGCTCGTCGAGCTGGCGGTGGATGTCGCGCATGAATTCGTGGAAGTGCAGGCGCGTCTTGCGCACCAGCGGCACCACCGAATAGAAGCTGTCCATCAGGAAGGACTTGCCGCGCCCCACCCCGCCCCACATGTACACGCCGCGCGGCACGTCGGGACGGTTGATGAAGCGCTTGAAGCTGTTCGAGCGCCGGGCCTTGTAGTCAACCCACTCGTCGTAGCAAAGCTGCAGGCGGTCGACGGCGCGCTGCTGGGCGGCGTCGGCCTTGAAGTCGCGCTGCGTCAGCGCGTGCTGGTAGAACTCTTGGACATTCATGATGGTGTCGCTTTAATCGGCCGCCTAAAACGGCAAAAGGCCGGACGGCGCGTGCGCGCCCGTCCGGCCGTGGAAGCACTACCTTAGAAGTTCAGCGTGCGCTTGTCGATGGCCAGCGCGGCTTCTTTGGTTGCTTCGGACAGCGATGGGTGGGCGTGGCAGATGCGGGCGATGTCTTCGGCCGAGGCCTTGAACTCCATCGCCACCACGGCTTCGGAGATCAGCTCGGAAGCCATCGGGCCGATGATGTGCACGCCCAGGATTTCGTCGGTCTCGGCGTGCGCCAGGAACTTGACCATGCCCGAGGTGTCGCCCAGCGCGCGTGCGCGGCCGTTGGCCAGGAACGGGAAGGTGCCTGCCTTGTACGGCGTGCCGTCGGCCTTGAGTTGCTGCTCGGTGCGGCCTACCCACGCGATCTCCGGCGAGGTGTAGATCACCCAGGGAATGGTGTCGAAGTTGGTGTGGCCGTGCTGGCCGGCGATGCGCTCGGCAACGGCAACGCCTTCTTCTTCGGCCTTGTGCGCCAGCATCGGGCCGCGCACCACGTCGCCAATCGCCCATACGTTCGGCAGGTTGGTCTTGCAGTCGCCATCGACGGCGACGAAGCCGCGCTCGTCCAGCGCCAGGCCGGCCTTGTCGGCGCCCAGGCCGTTGGTGTTCGGGGTGCGGCCGATCGACACGATCAGCTTGTCGAACACGGCGGTCACGGCTTCGCCCTTGGCGTCGTTGTACTCGACGGTGACGTTGTCGGCGCCCTTGGTGACCGAGTTGATCTTGCAGCCCAGGGAGATTTTCAGGCCCTGCTTGGTAAACAGCTTGTTGGCTTCCTTGGCGATCTGCTCGTCCACGGCGCCCAGGAAGGTCGGCAGGCCTTCCAGCACGGTCACTTCGGAACCCAGGCGGCGCCATACGGAACCCATTTCCAGGCCGATCACGCCAGCGCCGATCACGCCCAGCTTGGCCGGCACGGCGTCGATTGCCAGGGCGCCGGTGTTCGACAGGATCAGTTTCTCGTCGAAGTCCGCACCCGGCAGCGCGCGCGCGTTGGAGCCGGTGGCGACGATGACTTGCTTGGCGTTAATGGTCTCGGGCGCCTTGCCGGTGATGGCGATCGGGTAGCCGTCGGCGGTCGCTGCACCTTCGAAGGCGGCACGGCCGTGGAAGAAGGTGACCTTGTTTTTCTTGAACAGGAACAGGATGCCGTCGTTGTTCTGCTTGACCACGGTGTCCTTGCGCTTGACCATCTGGCCCAGGTTCAGCGACAGGCCGGAGACGTCGATGCCGTGTTCCTTGAAGGAATGGCCGGCGTGCTCGTAGTGCTCGGACGACTGCAGCAGCGCTTTCGACGGGATGCAGCCGACGTTGGTGCAGGTGCCGCCAGGTGCCGGGCCGCCCTTTTCGTTGCTCCACTCGTCCACGCAAGCGACCGAGAAGCCCAGCTGCGCTGCGCGGATTGCGGCGATGTAGCCGCCAGGGCCGGCGCCGATGACGACGACGTCAAATTGTTTGTTGCTCATATTTATTCCTAATGAATTGGCTTGTTAGCGCTTTTTCAGGACTCGTCCGGGACGAAGATCCAAAGCAGCAGGTAAATCACCAGCCCGAAGCCGAAGCAGATCGTAAACAGCGTGAACACCAGGCGCCAGATCCACGACTCCATGCCGGACACCTTGCCCAGCCCGCCGCACACGCCGCCCAGCCAGCGGTCGCTGCGCGAGCGCCGGAAGCGGTTGAATTCGCTGGCGAAGTCGCTGGCGCCGCTGTCCTTGCTGAGCGACACCGGCGTGGTGTCGAGCAGCTTCTGTTTGGCGCGGGCGAATTCTTCGTCGCTCAGCGCGCCAGCCTGGTTGAGTTCGTGCAAACGCTTGATTTCTTCGGAAACGCTCATCGACACCTCGGGCTAAGGACTCCCCGGCCTCGAACGAGGCCGGGGGCATTACCAGTGAATTACAGGTCCAGCAGCAGGCGCGCCGGATCTTCCAGTGCTTCCTTCATGGCCACCAGGCCCAGCACGGCTTCGCGGCCGTCGATGATGCGGTGGTCGTAGGACATGGCCAGGTAGTTCATAGGACGGATCACGATCTGGCCGTTTTCCACCACGGCGCGGTCCTTGGTGGCGTGCACGCCCAGGATGGCCGACTGCGGCGGGTTGATGATCGGGGTCGACAGCATGGAGCCGAAGGTGCCGCCGTTCGAGATCGAGAAGGTGCCGCCGGTCAGGTCTTCCAGGGTCAGCTTGCCTTCCTTGGCTTTGGCGCCGAATTCGCCGATTTTCTTCTCGATGTCGGCAATGCTCATCTGATCCGCGTTGCGCAGGATAGGCACCACCAGGCCGCGCGGCGAACCGACTGCGATACCGATGTCGAAGTAGCCGTGGTAGACGATGTCGTTGCCATCAACCGACGCGTTGATGATCGGGTACTTTTTCAGGGCGGCCACGGCGGCCTTGACGAAGAAGGACATGAAGCCCAGCTTGACGCCGTGCTCTTTCTCGAACTTGTCTTTGTACTTGTTGCGCAGGTCCATCACCGGCGCCATGTTCACTTCGTTGAACGTGGTCAGGATGGCGTTGGTCGACTGCGATTCCACCAGGCGCTCGGCGATACGTGCGCGCAGACGGCTCATCGGCACGCGCTCTTCCGGGCGCTCGCCCAGGTTAGGCGCGGCTGGCGCGGCGACTTTCTGCAGCGCAGGCTTGGCGGCGGCCGGCGCCAGCGGGGCCGGTGCGGCAGGCTTCGGCGCGGAGGCTGCTGCCAGGGCGTCGCCCTTGGTCACGCGGCCGTCTTTGCCGGAACCGGCAACGTCGGAAGCGGACAGGCCGGCTTCGGACAGGATCTTGGCGGCGGCCGGCATGGCCACGTCGCCTTTCGAACCGCCGGCAGCGGCAGCGGCCGGAGCAGCGGCGGCGGCAGGCGCGGCGGCAGCGGCGGCAGGTGCCGATGGGGTGGCGCCGGCGGTAGCTTCGGTATCAATGATGGCGATAACCTGGTCGGCAACCACGGTGGCGCCGTCCGGCTGGATGATCTGCACGATCACGCCGGCGGCTGGTGCTGGCAGTTCCAGTACCACTTTGTCGGTTTCGATGTCGATCAGGTTCTCGTCGCGCGCGACGGCTTCGCCGACTTTCTTGTGCCAGGTGAGCATGGTCGCTTCAGCGACGGATTCCGACAGTTGTGGGACTTTAACTTCGATTTGTGCCATGAAAAAACTCCGTATTTTGTATTCTTTGATGCCCTCTGCCTGGGCCACATGCCTTAGCAGAGGGCGGGCCTATTACTTGGTGAGGATGAAGCCCTTCAGCTTCGAGAACGCGGTTTCCAGCAGGTCTTTTTGCTGCGCGTAGTGCTTGTCGTAGTAACCGACGGCTGGCGATGCCGAGGCCGGACGGCCTGCATATGCCAGGCGCTGGCCTGCGTCCATGCTTTCGAAGATGTTGTGCTGGATCTGGAACCAAGGGCCTTGATTCTGCGGCTCGTCCTGGGCCCATACCACTTCCGCCAGGTTCGGGAACTTCTTCAGTTCGGCAGCGAACGATTTGTGCGGGAACGGATACAGCTGTTCCACGCGCACGATGGCGGTGTCGGTCTGGCCGCGCGTTTTGCGCGCATTGACCAGATCGTAGTAAACCTTGCCCGAGCAGGCGATCACGCGCTTGACCTTCTTGGCGTCGATCTTCTCGTCCACTTCGCCGATCACGGTCTGGAACGCGCCTTTCGACAGTTCGGTCAGCGGCGAGCCGGCGTCCTTGTTGCGCAGCAGCGATTTCGGCGTCAGGATGACCAGCGGCTTGCGGAACTGGCGCACCATCTGGCGGCGCAGCAGGTGGAAGATCTGCGACGCGGTGGTTGGCTGCACCACTTGCATGTTGTTGTCTGCGCACAGCTGCAGGAAGCGCTCCGGACGCGCGGACGAGTGCTCGGGACCCTGGCCTTCGTAACCGTGCGGCAGCATCATCACCAGGCCGGAAGCACGGCCCCACTTCACTTCGCCGGAGCTGATGAACTGGTCGATCACCACTTGGGCGCCGTTGACGAAGTCGCCGAACTGGGCTTCCCAGATGGTCAGCGTGTTTGGCTCGGCGGTCGAGTAGCCGTATTCGAAGCCCAGGACGGCTTCTTCGGACAGCACGGAGTCGATCACGGTAAACGGCGCCTGCGATTCGGACACGTTCTGCAGCGGCACGTAGGTGCCGGCGTCCCAACGCTCGCGGTTCTGGTCGTGCAGCACGGCGTGGCGGTGCACGAAGGTGCCGCGGCCGGCGTCCTGGCCGGTCAGGCGCACGGCGTAGCCGGACGATACCAGCGAGGCGTAGGCCAGGTGTTCACCCATGCCCCAGTCCAGGTTCACTTCGCCACGGCCCATGGCGGCGCGGTCGGCCAGTACCTTCTCGACCAGCGAGTGCACTTTGAAGCCTTCCGGCACGGTGGTGACGCGGGTGGCCAGGCGTTTCAGTTCGGTCGACGGCACGGCGGTGTCGGCCGAATCGGTCCACTTGCGGTTCAGGAACGGCAGCCAGTCGACGGCGTACTTGTTCTTGAAGTTGGAGATCACTGGATCGACGGTGTGCTTGCCGGCGTCCATGGCGTCGCGGTAGGCGGCCACCATCTTGTCGCCGCCGTCGGCAGGAATCACGCCTTGTGCGCTCAGCTTGTCGGCGTACAGGCGGCGGGTGCCCGGGTGGGTGGCGATCTTCTTGTACATCAGCGGCTGGGTCAGCGCTGGCGTATCCTGCTCGTTGTGGCCCAGCTTGCGGTAGCAGATGATGTCGACCACGATATCTTTCTGGAACTGCAGGCGGTAGTCCATGGCGATCTGCGATGCCAGGACCACGGCTTCAGGATCGTCGGCGTTCACGTGCAGCACCGGCGCTTCGATCATCTTGACGACGTCCGAGCAGTAGATGGTGGAGCGCGCGTCGCGCGGATCGGAGGTGGTGAAGCCGATCTGGTTGTTGATCACGATGTGAACCGTGCCGCCGGTGCCGTAGCCGCGGGTTTGCGCCAGGTTCAGCGTTTCCATCACGACGCCCTGGCCTGCGAAGGCGGCGTCGCCGTGCACCAGGATAGGCAGCACTTGCGCGCCGGCCGCGTCGCCGCGGCGGTCCATGCGGGCCTTGACCGAGCCTTCAACCACCGGGTTGACGATTTCCAGGTGCGACGGGTTGAACGCCAGCGACAGGTGGACCGGGCCGCCTGCGGTGGAGATATCGGACGAGAAGCCCTGGTGGTATTTCACGTCGCCGGCCGGCAGGTCGTCGCCATGCTTGCCTTCGAATTCTTCGAACAGGTCTTTGGGTGCTTTGCCCAGGGTGTTGACCAGCACGTTCAGGCGGCCGCGGTGGGCCATGCCGATAACGATCTCCTGCACGCCTTTTTCGCCGGCGCGCTGGATGATTTCATCGATCGAGGCGATGAACGTTTCGCCGCCTTCCAGCGAGAAGCGCTTCTGGCCGACGTACTTGGTGTGCAGATAGCGTTCCAGGCCTTCAGCAGCGGTCAGGCGCTCCAGGATGTGCTTCTTCTTCTCTGCGGTGAAACTCGGGGTGGAGCGGATCGATTCCAGGCGCTCCTGCAGCCAGCGCTTTTCGGCCGGGTCGGAGATGTACATGTATTCCGCGCCGATGGAGCGGGTGTAGGTGTCGCGCAGGAAGTTGGTCAGATCGCGCAGGGTCGCGGTTTCAGGACCGAAGTAGGTGTTGCTGATGTTGAAGACGGTGTCCAGGTCGGCGTCGGTGAAGCCGTAGAAGCTCGGTTCCAGTTCCGGGATCGACGGACGTTCCTGGCGCTGCAGCGGGTCCAGGTTGGCCCAGCGGGAACCCAGGTAGCGGTAGGCGGCGATCAGCTGGGTGGCTGCCACGCGCTTGCGGCCCATTTCAGCGTCGGCGGAAGCGACCACGGTGCGGATCGGGCCGGCTTTGGCGCGTTCTGCGAAGGAGGCGATCACGGAGGCGTGGGCGACGTCCGGCTTGTTGGAGCCGTCGACTGCTGGCACGTGCTGCATGGAATCGAAGTACGCGCGCCAGTTATCGGGCACGGAACCTGGGTTGTCGAGATAGGCCTCGTACAGTTCTTCAACGTACGGTGCATTCCCACCGAACAGGTAGGAGTTGGACGACTGCTGCTGCATCATATTGCTCACCTTTCTTCGCGCTTCGCGAGATTAGCGGGTTAATCTAACCTTCCGCGACACGGCCTGACCGGTTAGCGGATTGCACATCAAGTTGTGGGGAAGGACTCGGTAATACGGTAGTTAAAAAAAAACGGTCGCTAAGGATAGCACGCGGTATTGTGTTCGAACAACCATACAAACACGAAAAATTGCGGGATAGGCAGGGTGTCAATCATGTCTTTTCCATAATTGGTATGCTGGCGGCGAGCCACGCCGGGTCGTGGGCGAACCAGCCCAGCAGGTGGTCGATCATGGCGCGCAGGGCCGGCGGCATGTGCTCGCGCGAAGTGTAAATGCCGTAAATCCCCATGCGTTGCGGACGCCAGCCCGGCAGCAGTTCCACCAGCCGGCCCGATGCCAGCAGCGGCGCGGCGGCAAAGCGCGGCTGCAGGGCAACGCCGGCGCCCTCCACCGCCGCCGCCAGCAGCGCCATCGACTCGTTGGCGGACAGATTCCCGCCAACGGGGACCTGCAGTCCGGCCCCGCCACCCTCGATCGGCCCGCCGGCCGGATCGAAGCGCCACACGCTCTTGCCGAAATAGCTATATGTCAGACAGTTGTGCTGCGCCAGCCCGGCCGGCTGCTGCGGCGCTGGCCGCTCAGCCAGGTAGGATGGCGCCGCCACCACCACGGAATCGCAGTCGCCCAGGCGGCGCGCGATCATATTGGCTTCCAGGCCGTTGGTGATGCGGATGGCCAGGTCGATGCGCTGCTCGACCAGGTTGACGGCGCGGTTGTCCACCTGCAAATCGATGGCGGTGCGCGGGTAGCGGCGCAGGAAATCGGTCACCGCCCCGGCAAGGGCGGCCTGGGCCAGCGAGTGCGAACTGGCCAGGCGCAGCAGGCCGTGCGGCGTTTCCGGCTCGCCGGCTGCGCTCATGCCGGCCGCCAGGGCCAGCATCTCGCGGCACCGCGCCAGCGTGACCTCTCCGGCCGCCGTCAAACTGACGCGCCGCGTGGTGCGGTGCAGCAGGCGCGCGCCGCACCATTCTTCCATTTCCGCCAGGTAGCGCGTGACCATGGCGCGCGACATGTCCAGCGCGTCCGCCGCCGCAATCATGCTGCCCCGTTCCGCGATCTCCTTGAATACCTGCGCCGCCGTCAGCCTGTCCATCATTGGTCCGATCCATGCAATTGAGAGTTGCAATTTACACTGTTTTTCAGACGAATGGATGGGCTTACACTGGCCTCATCAACTTCCCAACAAGGACTCCACCATGATCAAGCAGACCATCGCCGCCACCGCCATCGCGACCGCAAGCGCCGCCGTTTCCGCCGCGCCATTAACGCTGGAGGTATTCAATCCGGGCGAAGCCGCCATTTTCCCGGTTGCCTCCGTGCTGGTAAAAGGCCAGCAGGACGCGGTATTAATCGATGCCCAGTTTTCACGTGGCGAAGCGCAAAAACTGGTGCAGCAGATTAAAGCCAGCGGCAAGCGCCTGACCACCGTTTATGTCAGCCACGGCGATCCGGATTTCTATTTCGGCCTGGACGTGATTAAAGCCGCCTTCCCCGACGCGAAGATTATCGCCACGCCCGGCACCATAGCCGCCATGGAGAAAAAGGCCGCAGCCAAGGTTGCATATTGGGGCCCCATCCTGAAACAGCATGCCCCGCAATCCATTGTCATGCCGCAAGCGCTGCAGGGCGATACGATTAAACTGGAAGGCGAAAGCCTGAAAATCGAAGGCTTGACAGGCGCCACGCCCGACCGGACTTTCGTCTGGATACCTGCGATTAAAGCGGTGGCCGGCGGCGTTGTATTATTTAACGGCTTGCACGTCTGGACCGCCGATACGCAAACCGTTGAATCACGCAAGCAGTGGCTTTCCACGCTGGACCGCATCGCTGCACTGAAACCGGCGACAGTCGTGCCCGGCCATTTCGCGCCCGGCGTAGCAATGACCCCGGACAGCATAGCTTACACGGCGGATTATTTGCGCAAGTTCGAAACCGCCATTTCCCAATCCGCCGACTCCGCCGCATTAATCGCAGCAATGAAAACCGCCTACCCTGCCGCTGGCCTGGAAAGCGCCCTGGCCATCAGCGCCAAGGTCGCCAAAGGGGAGATGAAGTGGTGATTTGACGCAGTTCGTGCCAGCTTCTGGCTTGATCATGCCAGAGCTGTGCATGGACCGGCGTGCCGGGCCAGGCGCCGAGGTGGTAAACTCGGCGTTTCACCTGCACGAGTGCACCACATGCAAACCCTGGAACAGCTGCGCGCCGGCGAATTGCACGGCGCCAGGCGCCTGAAACTGGCCTGCGGCCTGACTGAATTCCCCACTGAGATTTTTGACCTGGCCGATACGCTGGAGATTCTCGATCTGTCCGGCAACGCCCTCTCCTCGCTGCCTGCCGATTTGCCGCGCCTTGCCCGCCTCCAGATTATCTTTTGCTCGAACAATCAATTTGCCGAACTGCCGGAAATATTAGGCGCTTGCCCGGAACTGCGCATGGTCGGATTCAAGGCCAACCGAATCAATTCAATTTCCTGCCACGCGCTGCCTGCGAAACTGCGCTGGCTGATATTGACGGATAATCGGATCGCCGATTTACCGTCCGAACTGGGCAACCGGCCTTTGCAGAAATTGATGCTGGCGGGGAATCAATTGCGCACGCTGCCTGCGACTATGGCCGCTTGCACCACATTGGAACTGCTGCGTATTTCGGCCAACAATTTTTCCGCGCTCCCGCCATGGCTGCTGGCATTGCCGCGCCTGAGCTGGCTCGCCTATGCCGGCAATCCTTTCAGCGCCGGGGCCGAAAAGGAAGCGGAAGATAATCCGATTGCGCACATCCCCTGGAATCAACTGGCATTGGAGAATAGGCTCGGCGAAGGGGCCTCGGGCCAGATCTATCGTGCGACGCACCTCGGCAAACCCGTTGCCGTCAAACTCTATAAAAGCGCGCTCACCAGCGATGGCTTGCCGGACTGCGAAATGGCGGCCTGTATCCGCGCCGGCACGCACCCGAGCCTGGTGCCGGTGCTGGGCAAGGTGCCCGATCACCCGCAAGGAATCGCGGCCCTGGTGATGCCGCTGATCGCCCCCGAATTCACCAACCTGGCCGGCCCGCCCAGCTTCGACAGTTGCACGCGCGACGTCTACCCGGCCGACCAGCGTTTCCTCCTGGGCCACGCGCTCGGCATCGCCCAGGGCGTGGCCGCGTCCGCGCGCCATTTGCACGCGCGCGGCATCATGCACGGCGACCTGTACGGGCACAACGTGCTGCATTGCGGCGAAGGATCTGCCCTGCTGGGCGACTTCGGCGCGGCCAGCTTCCATGAGCCCGGTTCGCCGCTGGCTGGCGCCCTGGAACGTCTCGAAGTCCGCGCTTTCGGCTGCCTGCTCGAGGAACTGCTGCAGCGCTGCGATGGCGCCGTGCCGGAGCAGCTGGCCCGGTTGCGGGATGACTGCCTGCAGCCCGCGCCGGCGCTCCGGCCGCCGTTCCACGAGATCGCGCAGCGCCTGCAATCGCTACCGGACAATCACTACTAGACAATCCGTTCTAGATATTTTATTCTAGACCGCATGACGACCACCGCCCCACCCAAACCGACCGCCTCCGAACTGGAGATGCTGCGCCTGCTGTATGCGCTCGGCCCGGCCACCGCCAAGCAAGTGCATGCCGCCGCCCTTGAAACGCGGCCGGACATGAACTACGCCACCGTGCTGCGCCTGTTGCAGGTAATGCACACCAAGGGCCTGCTGGCGCGCGACGAGAACCAGCGCGCCCACATCTACGCGCCGGTGCAGGAACAGGAATCGGTGCAGACCAGCCTGCTGAAAGAGCTGATCCAGAAAGCCTTCTCCGGTTCCGGCAAGGCCCTGGTGCTGGCGGCACTGCGGGGCGGCCACGTCACGCCGCAAGAACGCCAGGAAATCCAGGACTTGCTGGACAAGGAAGACTAGGCGTCACCGCAACACCCCCAGGCCGGATTTGCGAAAGCGTGCGCCATCGGGCTCTGCCTGAGCTAAACTACCTTATTGCAAGAGACTCAGGCCCAGGCTCGCCGGCAGCCCGGCCGCCCACATTGCCGGCCAACAATAACAAGGCAATGGGGGCGATATGAACAATGGCGGGCAGGTGGCGGCCCAAAAGGTCGCCGCCGCTTCCTTGCACGACGTGATCGAGCTGCTGGCCGATGCGTTCTACGTGCTTGACGACGCGGGGCAGTTTGTACTCTGGAACCATCGCGTCGAACTGGCCACCGGCCTGGCGCCGCAGCTCTTGCGGTCGATCCACATGCTGGACCTGTTCCATCCCGACGACCGGCCCGCTGTGTCGCGCGCCTTCTGCAGCGCACTCCAGGACGACGCCCCGGTCCACATCGAAGCCCGCCTGCTGTGCGGCGCCGCCGTCCTGCCCTACCTGTTCTGCGCCGCCCGCATGCAGGCGGCCGGCGGCAACTACCTGCTCGGCACCGCCGTCAACCTGTCCCACCTGCAGCAACGCGGCGAACTGGCGGAGCTGCGCGACCGGGCCTTGCACGCGGCCAACAACGGCATCGTCATCACGCGCAGCAGCGGCAAGGACAATCTCATTGAATACGTCAACCCGGCGTTCGAGCGCATCACCGGCTACAGCCGCGAGGAAATGCTGGGACAGGATTCCCGCTTCATGGCCGCCGACGAGCAGGATGCGGCGCAGCGCGCCGAACTCGCTGCCGCGATCGCGGCCAACCGGCCCGTCACGGTGGTGCTGCACAATGTGCGCAAGAACGGCGAACGGTTCTGGAACCGGCTGTCGGTGACGCCGGTGTCCGACGTCCAGGGCCACGTGACGCACTTCATCGGCATCATCGAGGACATCACCGAGCTGAAGGAGCGCACCGCCCAGCTGGAGTATCAGGTCACGCACGACCCGCTGACCGGCGTGGCCAACCGCACCTTGCTGCGCGACCGCCTGGAACATGCGCTGCACGCGGCGCGCCGCAGCGGCCACCTGGTGGCGGTGGTGCTGCTCGATCTGAACAAGTTCAAGGAAATCAACGACACCATGGGCCACGACGCCGGCGACCACGTGCTGTGCATGGTGGCGCAGCGCCTGCAGTCCGCGCTGCGCGACAGCGACACGGTGGCCCGCCTGGGGGGCGACGAGTTCGTGCTGGTACTGGCCGAACAGCCCTCGCTGCGCTTCACGCTGCGCATGATAGAACGCATCCGCGCCGCCCTGGCCGACGAACTGCAATTCGAAACCCAAAGCCTGCCGGTCGGCGCCAGCATGGGTGTGGCGGTCTACCCCAACGACGGCGACAGCTTCAGCGTGCTGCTGCGCGCTGCGGACGCCGCCATGTACAAGAGCAAGAGCGGCAGCCCGAACGCGGTGCACTTCCACTCGCCCGACATGGCCAGCGCCTCGGAGGCGCGGCGCCGCATGGAGCAGGCGCTGCGCGACGCGCTCACTGGCGACAGCCTGTATCTGAAATACCAGCCCAATGTGTGCGTGCAGACCGGGCGCGTGGTGGGCGTGGAAGCGCTGCTGCGCTGGCGCCATCCGCAGCTGGGCGAACTGCTGCCGGCCATGTTCCTGAACGAAGCCGAGGAGAACGGCCTGATCGTGCCGCTGGGACGGCGCGTGCTGGAGGAAGTCTGCGCCACCATCAAGCGGCTGCACCAGCTGGGCTACGCCGGCCTGCCGGTCACGATGAACGCCTCCTACCGCGAATTCGGCCAGCGCGACTACCTGCCGCACATTGCGCGCACGCTGGCGCACCACGGCATCGAGCCGGCCAGCCTGGAACTGGAACTGCGCGAAACGCAGCTGATGCGCAATCCGGACGTGGCGCGGCGCCTCAGCGCGGGGGTGCATGAAATGGGCTTGCGGATGGCGATGGACGAATTCGGCGGCGGCGCCTCCAACCTGACCTGCTTGCGCGCTTTGCGGCTGGACCAGCTGAAGATGGCGCCGGCCCCGGTGCGCGAGATCGGCGCGCAAGGACTCAGCGGCGCCCTGGCCAAGACCATGCTCGACATCGGCCGCAACCTGGAAATCAAGGTGGTGGCCACCGGCGTGGAAACCCGCGCCCAGCGCGACTTCCTGGCCCAGCACGGCTGCGCGGGCATGCAAGGGCATTACGTCAGCCAGCCCCTGACGCGCCCCAACTTCGAACAGTGGTTGCAGCGCCGCGCATGACCTGTGGACTGCTTGCCACGTTGCGTGCGTGCCGTGGAATCCGGTTTTGCGATAGTGCGGATGGGATCGGGCGGACACGGCATTGAACACCAGCCTGTCCGCATACTTTTGCAGCCTGCGCCGCGTCAAGCCCCGCGGTCGCGACCGGACATAAAAAAAGCGGGCCGAAGCCCGCTTTCTGTTGTGCTGCTACCGGCCGGCGATTAACGCTTGTCCAGCGGCGGCACGTCGCGGTTGGTAGCGCCGACGAACAGCTGGCGCGGACGGCCGATCTTCTGCTCTGGATCGGCAATCATTTCGTTCCACTGCGCGATCCAGCCGATGGTACGGGCCATGGCGAAGATACCGGTGAACAGCGACACTGGGATGCCCAGCGCGGACTGCACGATGCCCGAGTAGAAGTCCACGTTCGGGTACAGCTTGCGCGACACGAAGTATTCGTCGTTCAGTGCAATCTTTTCCAGTTCCATGGCCAGCTTGAACAGCGGGTCGTCCTGCAGGCCCAGCTCTTCCAGCACTTCGTGGCAGGTTTCGCGCATCAGCTTGGCGCGCGGGTCGAAGTTCTTGTACACGCGGTGACCGAAGCCCATCAGCTTGACGCCGGAGTTCTTGTCTTTCACTTGCGCGATGAAGGCAGGGATGTTCTCGACCGAGCCGATTTCCTTCAGCATGGTCAGTGCCGCTTCGTTGGCGCCGCCGTGGGCAGGGCCCCACAGGCAGGCGATACCGGCAGCGATACAGGCGAACGGGTTGGCGCCCGACGAACCGGCCAGGCGGACGGTCGAGGTCGATGCGTTCTGCTCATGGTCCGCGTGCAGGATCAGGATGCGGTCCAGCGCGCGCACCAGCACGTCGTTGACCTTGTATTCTTCGCAAGGATTGCCGAACATCATGCGCATGAAGTTGGCGCTGTACGACAGGTCGTTGCGCGGGTACACGAACGGCTGGCCGATCGAGTATTTGTAGGCCATGGCGACCAGGGTCGGCATCTTGGCGATCAGGCGGATGGCCGATACTTCACGGTGCTTGGCATCGTTGATGTCCAGCGAGTCGTGGTAGAACGAGGCCAGCGCGCCGACGGTGCCGACCAGCACCGACATCGGGTGCGCGTCGCGGCGGAAGCCGCGGAAGAAGAATTGCATCTGCTCGTGGACCATGGT
Source organism: Massilia sp. Root351 (assembly GCF_001425045.1). GTDB lineage: Bacteria > Pseudomonadota > Gammaproteobacteria > Burkholderiales > Burkholderiaceae_D > Rugamonas. Next base: position 733,189 of record NZ_LMDJ01000012.1, read on the forward strand.
GTGCTTGGTCACGGTGTCGACGAATTTGGCCTTCTGCTCGACATTCGGCAGTTCGCCGTTCAGCAGCAGGTAGCACGACTCCATGAAGTCGGCGTTCACGGCCAGCTGTTCGATCGGGTAGCCGCGGTACTGCAGCTCGCCCTTGTCGCCGTCGATGTAGGTGATCGACGAGTTGCACGCTGCGGTGGACATGAAGCCCGGGTCGTAGGTGAACTTGCCGGTGCCGGCGTACAGTTTGCGGATGTCGATGACGTCCGGGCCGACCGTGCCCTTGTAGATAGGGAACTCGACCGATGGGCTGCCGTCAGAGAACGACAGTGTAGCTTTGTTGTCAGAGATGTTCATGGACTCTTCCTTCTTGGAGAGATGCGGCTTATAAAAAAAACTTCTAAACTTCCGGCGGCGCGGGCGGCCCGCCCAGCATATGGGCCGCCCTGGCGCAGATCAGGCGAGACGCAGACGTTGCAGCAGTGCGCGCACATGCGGCAGATCGATCTCGCCTTCCGGCTCTGCGCGAGCCAGCACCAGATCCATCAGCGCATTGTCCGACAAGTCGAGGAGCCGCGTGAACGCGTCCACTTCCTCGTCGGTCAATTCAGTTTCATGCGCATCGAGGAAACGAGTCAGGATGATATCGTTTTCCAGCAAACCCCGGCGTGCGCGCCAGCGCAGGCGCGCACGGTTTGCCGGGTCGGCCTGATGCGCAGGCTTTTCCATGTCGCTCATATCAAATCGAGCGGCGAACCATCAGTTCCTTGATCTTGCCGATCGCCTTGTTCGGGTTCAGGCCTTTAGGGCAGACGTCGACGCAATTCATGATCGAGTGGCAGCGGAACAGGCGGTACGGGTCTTCCAGGTTGTCCAGGCGCTGGCCGGTCGCTTCGTCGCGCGAGTCGGCGATGAAGCGGTAGGCTTGCAGCAGGCCGGCAGGACCGACGAACTTGTCCGGATTCCACCAGAACGACGGGCACGAGGTCGAGCAGCACGCGCACAGGATGCATTCGTACAGGCCGTCGAGTTCTTCGCGTTCGGCAGGCGACTGCAGGCGCTCTTTCTCCGGCGGGATCGAATCGTTGATCAGGAACGGCTTGATCGAATCGTACTGCTTGAAGAACTGGGTCATATCGACGATCAGGTCGCGGATCACCGGCAGGCCTGGCAGAGGACGCAGCACGATAGGCTCGGTCAGCTCGTTCAGGTTGGTGGTGCAGGCCAGGCCGTTCTTGCCGTTGATGTTCATGGCGTCCGAACCGCACACGCCTTCGCGGCACGAGCGGCGCAGGGCCAGCGAGTCATCGACGTCGGACTTGATGCGCTGCAGCGCGTCCAGCAGCATCTTGTCGGTGTCTTTCAGTTCAACCGTCAGGTCCTGCATGTACGGCTTGGCATCCTGGTCCGGATCGTAGCGGTAAATCTTGAATTTGAGAGTGCGTGGCATGGTAATGAGCCCTACTTAGAAAGTACGTGGTTTCGGCTTGAAGGTATCGACCGTCAGCGGCTTGGTGACGACAGCCTTGTATTCCAGGCGGTTGCCTTCCGAATACCACAGGGTGTGCTTCATCCAGTTGTCGTCGTCGCGGTTCGGGAAATCGCTGTGCGCGTGGGCGCCGCGCGATTCCTTGCGCGCTACTGCCGAAGTGATGGTCGCTTTCGCCGTTTCGATCAGGTTGTCCAGTTCCAGCGCTTCCACGCGGGCGGTGTTGAACACCTTGGACTTGTCCTTGAACGACACGTGCTTGCGGCGCTCGTCGAGCACCATGATTTCCTTGGCGCCCTGGGTCAGCAGGTCGTCGGTACGGAACACGCCGCAGTACTTCTGCATCGTGGCGCGGATGTCGTTGGCGACGCCCTGCACTTTTTCCGAGCCGGTCGAGGTTTCCAGCTTGTTCAGGCGGCCCATTGCGAAGTCGGCGGCGTCCTTCGGCAGAGGCTTGTTCTCTTTCTGCTTCAGGTTCTGCGCCACCACGTGGTTGCCGGCCGCGCGGCCGAACACCACCAGGTCGAGCAGCGAGTTGGTGCCCAGGCGGTTGGCGCCGTGCACCGATACGCAGGCGCATTCGCCGATCGCGTACAGGCCGTTGACCACTTTCTGGCTGCCGTCGCCGTTCGGCGTGACCACCTGGCCGTGGATGTTGGTCGGGATGCCGCCCATCTGGTAGTGGATGGTCGGTACGACCGGGATCGGCTCCTTGGTGGCGTCCACGTTGGCGAACTTGTGGCCGATTTCCAGGATCGACGGCAGGCGCTTGGCGATGGTGTCGGCGCCGATATGGCGCAGGTCCAGCATCACGTGGTCCTTGTTCGGACCGCAGCCGCGGCCTTCCTTGATCTCCTGGTCCATCGAGCGCGACACGAAGTCGCGCGGCGCCAGATCCTTCAGGGTCGGCGCATAGCGCTCCATGAAGCGTTCGCCTTCCGAGTTGATCAGGATACCGCCTTCGCCGCGCACGCCTTCGGTGATCAGCACGCCCGCGCCGGCCACGCCGGTCGGGTGGAACTGCCAGAATTCCATGTCCTGCAGCGGCAGGCCGGCACGCGCCGCCATGCCCATGCCGTCACCGGTGTTGATGAAGGCGTTGGTCGATGCGGCGAAGATGCGGCCTGCGCCGCCGGTGGCGAAGATGGTGGTCTTCGCTTCCAGGATCATGCATTCGCCGGTTTCCATTTCCAGTGCCACCACGCCCACCACGTCGCCTTCGGCGTCGCGGATGATGTCGAGCGCCATCCACTCCACGAAGAAGTGGGTGCGGGCGCGCACATTGCGCTGGTACAGCGTGTGCAGCAGCGCGTGGCCGGTGCGGTCGGCCGCGGCGCAGGCGCGCTGCACGGCTTTTTCACCGAAGTTGGCGGTGTGGCCGCCGAACGGACGCTGGTAGATGGTGCCGTCCGGATTGCGGTCGAACGGCATGCCGAAGTGTTCCAGCTCGTACACGACCTTCGGTGCTTCGCGGCACATGAATTCAATCGCGTCCTGGTCGCCCAGGTAGTCGCCGCCCTTGACGGTGTCGAACATGTGCCAGAACCAGTTGTCCTCGGCCATGTTGCCCAGCGAGGCGCCGATGCCGCCCTGCGCCGCCACGGTGTGCGAGCGGGTCGGGAACACTTTCGACAGCACGGCCACGTTCAGGCCGGCTTCCGCCAGTTGCAGGGAGGCGCGCATGCCGGAACCGCCGGCGCCGACGATGACCGCGTCAAAGCGGCGGGTAGGGATTGCAGATTTGATTGCTGCCACGATTACACACTCCAGAGTATTTGTACCGACCAGACGGCGCAGCCAACCAGCCAGCCGATGGTGATGATTTGCAGCGTCAGACGGAGGCCCACGGCTTTCACGTAGTCCATCCAGATGTCGCGCACGCCTACCCATGCGTGGTAGAACAGGCCGAACAGGGTCACGGCGGTAAACAGCTTGAACCACTGCTGGGCGAACAGGCCGGCCCAGCCTTCGTAGGAGAAGTTGCTGCCGGTGAGGAAGCAGATCAGCAGCACGGCGGTGTAGATCACCATCAGTACCGCGGTCACGCGCTGGGCCAGCCAGTCGCGCATGCCGTAGCCGGCGCCGACGACCAGGCGCTTAGGTCCGATATTGTTGTTTGCCATGTCAGAATACTCCAAACAGTTTCAGTGCGACCAGGGCGGTCAGCGCCAGGCTGATGACCAGCACAGTGGCTGCCGACTTGCGCGCCGAGTCTTTATCCAGGCCCACGTGGGTGTCCATGATCAGGTGGCGTACGCCAGCGCAGAAATGCTGCATGTAGCCCCATACCAGCGCCAGGATCACCAGCTTGACGAACCAATGCGACGCGATGCCCTTGAAATGCTCGAAAGAGATCTCAGATAGCAGGCTCTTCTCCAGCAGGTACAGCACCACGGGCAGCAGCGCGAACATCAGGAAACCGGAAATGCGGTGCAGGATGGACACTACGCCGGCCAGCGGCAGGCGGTAGTTGGACAATTCAGTGACGTGGATATTGCGAAATTGCGGCCGTTCTTTTTTTGGTGCTTCTCTTACGGCTTCTGACATGACGAGACCTCCCTATACGTGATGCTAAATTTGTGAGACTGCGATTTTCGCCGATTTTCGCAGTCCAGACCAATATGTATTGTTACATATAACCAAAATTATGTTTTGTCGTAGCCAGCCTTTGCAAAATATGCAAGGTAGCGTGTTGTTAGCGCAACATGGCCCGACCGGCGTCCGGGCAGCGCGTCTCCCTTATTTGGTCACTGCCTAGTTCAAGTCATTCTGGTAATGATGCCGTTCGGTCGAATAGAGGCCACGGCGCAGCTCCACCGGCTTGTCGCCGTAGGTGAAGGACACGCGTTCGGCCATCAGCAAGGGTGTGCCTTGCGCGACCTGCAGCAGTGCGGCAGCGCCCTCGTCGGCGCTGCAGGCACGGATTTTCTCGGCGGCGCGGATCATGCGGGTGCCGAACTCGGATTCGAACAGGCCGTACATCGGCCCCTTGTACTCGACCAGCCGCTCGGCGGTCAGTCCCTTGAAGATCAGCCCGGGCAGCCACAGCTCCTCGACGATGGTGGGCATGCCGTCGAAGGACTGCACGCGCTTGATGAACACCACGGCGTCGCCGGACTTGAGCTCCAGCAGGCGCGCCACGTCGGCCGGCGCGCGGGTGCGCTTGACTTCAATGAACTTCGATTCTGGGTAGTGCGGCACGCCCTCGTCGGGCATCAGGCGCAGGAAACGGAAATGGGCGCGCGCCTCGTGGTGGGTGGACACAAAGGTGCCCTTGCCCTGCTTGCGCATCACCAGGTTTTCCGCCGCCAGCTCGTCGATGGCCTTGCGCACCGTGCCCTGGCTCACCTTGAAGCGCGCCGCCAGCTCCACTTCGCTCGGGATCAGCTCGCCCGGCTTCCACTCGCCCGATTGCAGGCTTTGCGTGATCAGGGCCTTGATCTGCTGGTACAGCGGGGAGAAGGTGGGCGAGGGAGCGGCCGATGGGGCTGCGGCGGGCGCTGCGGACGGGGCAGCGGAGGCTGCCGGCGCCGGCGTCGGGCTGACCGTGCCGCTCGCGGCGGCGCCATTGTTGGTCAGATTGGACGAGGCGGAATTCATAGACCCGGATTTCACCACAAAAGCCCGATCCCGTCCAGCAAAACCCGACAACTTATCTGTCTTATATAAGACATAAGATATGATTGACAGAAGCGACATACCAGCCTACACTCGGCGGCGATGTCCCTCTTGGCCTTCGCGCGCCCGCGCGCGCCGGAACAAGAAGAGCATAGTCGCTGTACCGGTCAAAGGCAATCAATAAACCCGGCCGGTTTTGGTATCATTACAGTTTTCCGCAAGCGTAGGCCCAGCTTCAAGATCGTTTTCTATTCCACTTTGGAGATTCATCATGGCTAAAACCCCAATGCGTGTTGCCGTTACCGGCGCCGCCGGCCAGATCGGCTATTCCCTGCTGTTCCGCATCGCCAACGGCGACATGCTGGGCAAAGACCAGCCGGTCATTCTGCAACTGCTTGAAATCGCTGACGAAAAAGCGCAAAAAGCGCTCAAAGGCGTCATGATGGAAATCGACGACTGCGCATTCCCGCTGCTGGCCGGCATGAGCGCCCACTCCGACCCGATGACCGCCTTCAAGGACGCCGACGTGGCCCTGCTGGTGGGCGCACGCCCACGCGGCCCGGGCATGGAACGCAAGGACCTGCTGGAAGCGAACGCGCAGATCTTCACCGTGCAGGGCAAGGCGCTGGACGCGGTCGCTTCGCGCAACGTGAAAGTGCTGGTGGTGGGCAACCCGGCCAACACCAACGCCTACATCGCCATGAAATCGGCGCCGTCGCTGCCGGCCAAGAACTTCACCGCCATGCTGCGCCTGGACCACAACCGCGCGCTGTCGCAAGTGGCCGCCAAGACCGGCACCCAGGTGAAAGACATCGAGAAGCTGTGCGTCTGGGGCAACCACTCGCCAACCATGTACGCCGACTACCGCTTCGCCACCGTTGACGGCAAATCCGTCAAAGAGCTGATCAACGACCAGGAATGGAACGCCAACACCTTCCTGCCGACCGTGGGCAAGCGCGGCGCCGCCATCATCGAAGCGCGCGGCCTGTCGTCGGCTGCTTCGGCCGCCAACGCCGCCATCGACCACGTGCGCGACTGGGTACTGGGCACCAACGGCAAGTGGACCACCATGGGCATCCCATCGGACGGCTCCTACGGCATCCCGGAAGGCACCATGTTCGGTTTCCCTGTGACCACCGCGAACGGCGAATACACCATCGTTCAAGGCCTGGAAATCGACGCTTTCTCGCAAGAGCGCATCAACATCACGCTGAAGGAACTGACCGAAGAGCGTGAAGGCGTGAAACACCTGCTGCCATAACCGGCCAGCCTGGCTATGGAACCGGTTAAGCCGACCATACGCCGCACCCGCCGCACTGCCGAGAGCAGTGCGGCGGTTCCGTCTGCGCCCGCCGCAGCACCCGCTTCCCCCGCAGCAAGCCCTTCTGCACCTTCCGCACCAACAACTCCTACTTCCCGCATGCATCCATCCGAGGTTTTATTCCAGGGCACGCGCCAGCCGCTGCTTTTGCCGGCCTGCGACCACTACGCCGGCTCCGAAAAGCTGATGCGCAAATCGATTGCCTTGCAACAAGAACTTGGCCCCCTGTTCGACATCACCTTCGACTGCGAAGACGGCGCCTCCGCCGGCAACGAGGAAGCGCATGCGCGCCTGGTGGCCGCATTGCTGCTCAGCGAAGACAACAAGTTCAACCGCGTCGGCGCGCGCGTGCACGACCTGCACAGCCCGCACTTCGAGCGCGACGTCGACATCATCTGCGGCGCGGCCGCGCACAAGCTGGCCTACGTGGTGCTGCCCAAGCCGGACAGCGTGCAGCAGGTCATGCGCGCCATCGACGTCATCAACGCCTACGCGCAGAAAGCCGGCCGCACCAACCTGCCGGTGCACGTGCTGATCGAAACCCACGGCGCGCTGCACGACGTGTACGCCATTGCCGCCCTGCCCCAGGTCGAGTGCCTGTCGTTCGGCATCATGGACTTCGTGTCCGGCCACTACGGCGCCGTGCCGGGCAACGCCATGCGCACGCCGGGCCAGTTCACGCATCCGCTGGTGGTGCGCGCCAAGCTGGAGATTGCCGCCGCCTGCCACGCGCACGGCAAGGTGCCCTCGCATAACGTGACCACCGAAATCAAGGACCCCGCCGTGGTGGCCAACGACGCCCAGCGCGCCGCCGCCGAGTTCGGCTACACGCGCATGTGGAGCATCCACCCGAACCAGATCAAGCCGGTGATCAAGGCCTTCACGCCGCGCCTGTCCGAAGTCAACGAAGCCACCCACATCCTGCAGGACGCCGAACGCGCCCAGTGGGGTCCGATCTCGCAAAACGGCCGCCTGCACGACCGCGCCAGCTACCGCTACTACTGGACCGTGCTGCAGCGCGCGCGCCTGGCGGGCCTGGCCCTGCCGGAAGCGGCGGCCGCCCTCATCACCCCTGTCGAACCCGCAACGGAAGGCAAGTAATGTCCATCTCCAAACTATTCGTGGCCTGCAGCTTCGCGCTCGGCTCGCTCTCGCTGTGCCTGGCGCCCGCCGCCCAGGCCGAAGTCAACACCGTCGCCAAGAAGACCGCCAAGGGCGCCAAGAAAGCGGCCAAGCCGTCCGAAACGGGCGCCGCCCCGCCGGTGTCGCCGGAAGACGCGGAAGAAGCCGCCGAACCGGGCGTGGAAGGCTCGGCCGTGGTCGACTTCCACTGCGAGCTGGGCAACAAGATCACCATCTACCAGAACGCCGGCGACGACAACTTCATCGCCCTGCGCTGGAAGAAGCGCCTGCACCGCCTGAAACGCGTGGGCACCACCACCGGCGCGCTGCGCTTCGAAAACAAGCTGTATGGCCTGATCTGGATCGGCATTCCCGCCAAGGGCATGCTGCTGGACTCCAAGCAGAACCGCCAGCTGGCCAACGAATGCCGCAACGCCGAGCAGCTGCAGCCGGCAGCGGCTACCGAACCGGCGGCGCAAGGCTGAGTTTTTAGTCCAAGGCAGTACTCGTAAATTAATAACAGACGATACCCACTGAAGGAGAGGTCATGTCCCGCAACACACTGAACACGCTGAAGGATTTCAACATTGCTGGCAAGAAGGGGAAGTTCTACTCCCTGCCGGCGCTGGAAAAGAGCCTGGGCATCAACGTCTCCCGCCTGCCGGTATCGATCCGCGTGGTGCTGGAGTCCGTCCTGCGCAACTGCGACGGTAAGAAGGTCACCGAAGAGCACGTCAAACAGCTGGCCGGCTGGGGCGCGACCGCAGAACGCACCGACGAGATTCCATTCGTTGTGGCCCGCGTGGTGCTGCAGGACTTCACCGGCGTGCCGCTGCTGGCCGACCTGGCCGCGATGCGCAACGTGGCCTCGAAAATGGGCGTCAACCCGAAGAAGATCGAGCCGCTGGTGCCGGTTGACCTGGTGGTCGACCACTCCGTCACCATCGACCACTTCCGCGAGCCGAAGGCGCTGGACCTGAACATGAAGCTGGAATTCTCGCGCAACAATGAGCGCTACCAGTTCATGAAGTGGGGCATGCAAGCTTTCGACACCTTCGGCGTGGTGCCGCCGGGCTTCGGCATCGTGCACCAGGTGAACCTGGAGTATCTGGCGCGCGGCGTGCACAAGGCCGCCGACGGCGTGTACTACCCGGACACCCTGGTGGGCACCGACTCGCACACCACCATGATCAACGGCATCGGCGTGGTGGGCTGGGGCGTGGGCGGCATCGAGGCGGAAGCCGGCATGCTGGGCCAGCCGGTCTACTTCCTGACCCCGGACGTGATCGGCGTAAACCTGACCGGCGCGCTGCGCGAAGGCTGCACCGCGACCGACCTGGTGCTGACCATCACCGAACTGCTGCGCAAGGAGAAAGTGGTGGGCAAATTCGTCGAGTTCTTCGGCGAAGGCACCGAGACGCTGTCGCTGACCGACCGCGCCACCATCGCCAACATGGCCCCGGAATACGGCGCCACCATGGGCTTCTTCCCGGTCGACGACGCCACCATCGACTACTTCAAGGGCACCGGCCGCACCAAGGCCGAGATCGACGCCTTCGAAGCCTACTTCAAGGCCCAGAACCTGTTCGGCGTGCCGAAAGCGGGCGAAATCGACTACACCCGCGTGGTGGCGCTGGACCTGACCAGCGTGACGCCATCCCTGGCCGGTCCCAAGCGCCCGCAGGACCGCATCGAAATCGGCAACGTGAAGAACAACTTCACCGAACTGTTCTCGAAACCGACCACCGAAAACGGCTTCAACAAGAATCCGGCCGATCTGACCTGCGAATACACCACGTCGAACGGCGTCAAGGTGCACAACGGCGACGTGCTCATTGCCGCCATCACCTCCTGCACCAACACCTCGAACCCGTCGGTACTGCTGGCGGCCGGCTTGCTGGCCAAGAAGGCGGTGGAAGCCGGCCTGACCGTGGCGCCGCACATCAAGACCTCGCTGGCCCCCGGCTCGCGCGTGGTGACCGAGTACCTGACCGCCGCCGGCCTGCTGCCCTACCTGGAACAACTGGGCTTCGGCGTCACCGCCTATGGCTGCACCACCTGCATCGGCAACGCCGGCGACCTGACGCCGGAACTGAACGCGGCCATCGCCACCCACGACATCGTGGCCTCGGCCGTGCTGTCGGGCAACCGCAACTTCGAAGCGCGCATCCACCCCAACATCCGCTCCAACTTCCTGGCCTCGCCGCCGCTGGTGGTGGCCTACGCCATCGCCGGCAACATGACGCGCGACCTGATGACCGAACCGGTCGGCAAGGGCAAGGACGGCAAGGACGTGTACCTGGGCGACATCTGGCCGACCTCGCAGGAAATCGGCAAGCTGATGAAGTTCGCCATGAACTCGAAAGTGTTCAAGGACAATTACGCCGACGTCAAGGGCGCACCGGGCGAGCTGTGGGAAGCCGTGTCGACCACCGAAGGCCAGGTCTACAACTGGCCTGACTCGACCTACATCGCCGAGCCGCCGTTCTTCGACGGCTTCGAGATGACCCCGAAAGCGGCCGCCTCCGGCATCACCGGCGCGCGCGCACTGGGCGTGTTCGGCGACTCGATCACCACCGACCACATCTCCCCGGCCGGCTCGATCAAGGAAGACGGCCCGGCCGGCAAATGGCTGAAGGACAACGGCGTGCTGAAAGCCGACTTCAACTCCTACGGTTCGCGCCGCGGCAACCACGAGATCATGATGCGCGGCACCTTCGCCAACGTGCGCATCAAGAACAAGATGATCCCGGCCAAGGCGGACGGTTCGGCGGTGGAAGGCGGCATCACCATCCACCAGCCATCGGGCGAACAGCTGTCGATCTACGACGCGGCCATGAAGTACGTGGCCGAAGGCACCCCGACCATGATTTTCGGCGGCGAAGAGTACGGCACCGGCTCCTCGCGCGACTGGGCCGCCAAGGGCACCCAGCTGCTGGGCGTGAAGGCCGTGATCACCCGCTCGTTCGAGCGCATCCACCGCTCCAACCTGGTCGGCATGGGCGTGCTGCCGCTGCAATTCATCGGCACCGATTCGGTTGAATCGCTGGGCATCACCGGCAAGGAAGTGTACGACCTGAAGGGCCTGGAAGGCGAGATCAAGCCGCAGCAACTGGCCACCCTGGTGATCCACCGCGCCGACGGCTCGTCGCAGGAAGTCAAGGTCCTGCTGCGCATCGACACGCCGATCGAGGTGGACTACTACAAGCACGGCGGCATCCTGCCGTTCGTGCTGCGCCAGCTGCTGGCCGCGTAACCGGCCCGCCCTGCTGTCAAAAACGCCGGATTCGTCCGGCGTTTTTTATTTGGGCCGCCTCCCCGGCCCGAATCCACTACAATACGGATAACAGAACTTTCCAGAGACTAGTACAGCGCTATGCGTCGCCCATCCAAAGAATCGCCACACAAACTCACTGCCGACAGCCAGCGCCTCGTCACCCTAGCCCAGGCCGTCGGCCAGGCCGCCAGCCGCCTCGAAGAGCGCAGCTGGGAACACAGCCTGGACGCCCAGCTGCAGAAGCTGCTCAAGACCGGCCACCAGGACACCATCGACGCCGCCTTGAACGGCCTGTTCCGGGAAGACCTGAACGCCTACGACGTGCTGATGGACGGCGTGGAAGCGGTCAGCGAGTCCAGCACCATCACGGTGGAGGCGGACGGCGCCAGCACGCAGTACGACGTGCTGCTGGTGGCCGCGCCGATCCTGGCCTGGACCCGTTTCGCCATCGCTTCCGGCCCGATCCCGGCCGACGTGCTGAACACCTTGTCGGCGCACTTCTCGGCCCACCTGCTGGCCGACGGCACGCACATGGCCATGGCCTCGATGCTGTATTCCATCGACCAGCTGCCGCGCAGCCACGCCGAGGCCTACAGCAAGACCCACAAGCTGGCCCAGGCCGCGCTGAAGGGCGTGGCCTTCAAATCGGAAGCCAAGGCGCCGGACACCGCGCCCTTCCTGGCCGACACCCGCTATCTGCTGGTAGCCGTGGTGGCGCCGCACGGCGGCCCGATGTTCCGCTGGCAGATGCCGGCGCTGCAGGCGAACTTTGCCGAAGAGCGCAAGGCCGCGCTGGAGCAGTGGCGCATCCAGGCGCTGCCGACCGTCAACCGCCTGCTGCCGGGCTGCGGCGTCGAGCTGCTGCTGCCCGAAGCGTACTACATGGCCTGCCGCGAAGCGGACAAGCTGATCCGGCCGGTGTCGATCCGCGCCGCGGTGCACTACCTGACGCACACCCTGTCGGTGGAGCCGTCCGAGTTGCGCGCCGTGATCGCCGGCTTCGGCGAGGAGGCGGCCGACGGCCAGATCGACGAATACCGCGTCGCCTTCACCCCGCGCCAGAGCGCGGACGTGGTGTACGGCGTGGTGTGGCCGCTGTACGGCCAGGAAGACGAGGAAGGTACGCCGCCGGAAGGGCCGATCTCGGGCAGCATCGCCGAGCTGCTCAAGCCGCGCACCCCGGTGGAAGAGATCGTCGAGCACCTGAACGCGCTGGGCGTGACGCAAGTGAAGAAGCTGGGCGAGCGCTACGTGTCCGAATACTGCGACGACTGCGGCGCGCCGCTGTTCGCCGACCCGACCGGCGAGCTGGTGCACGCCGAAATGCCGGAAGACACCCCGGCCGGGAACGAGCACTTCCATTAAGCGTTCATCGGCGGGTTACGCAGGGCAAGCCCTGCTAACCCGCCCTGCGCAAAAAGCCCTCGCGAGAGGGCTTTATTTTTTCGGCTGCGGCTGGGGCCGCTGTTCCGGCGGCGCGGCCGGAACATAGATGACTATGGGCTGCTGAGCCTGCTGCCCTGGCTGCGCGGCCGGCGGCGACGCCGGTTTCAACGTATTCGTTATTCCCACGAACAGCCCGCCAAAACCGATAAACAGGCCTATCACCGTTGCCAGCGTCCAGCGCGCGAAATCAGCGCGCAAGGCCTCCACGTCGGCCTTGGTCGCCAAGGTCGCCAAGGTCGCGTCGATACGCGCGGCGAACTCTTTCCAGTCGTCTTCCATCCTGTCAGTCTAGGATGGAAGACGGCATTTACCAAGCGGAGTACGGGTGCTTGATCAGGTTGGAGTTGAGGTAGCGCATATCGTGCGTGACTTCTTCCCCGGCCCAGTCCGGCTTGTCGAAGGCCTGGTCTTCGGATGGCAGCTCGATTTCGGCCACCACCAGCCCGGCGTTCACGCCGAGGAACTCGTCCACTTCCCACACGAAGCCCGCGTGCGGAATGCGGCGGCGGTATTTCTCGATGATGGGCTGCTCGCACAGCTTCTCAAGAAACTCCTGCGCGTCCGCCATCGGGATCTCGTACTCCCACTCGCCCCGGCTGGCGCCCACGTTCTTGCCCTTGATGGTCATCACCGCGCGCTCGCCTTCGATGCGCACGCGCACCACGCGCTGCGCGTGCGAGGACAGGTAGCCCTGGCGCAGCAGCACGGGTTCGCCCTGCTGCATCCAGGCGTCGCTGGTGACCAGGAACTTGCGTTCGATCTCGACGCCCATGCTCAGTCGTCCAGCGACAGCAGGATGGGCTGCAGGATGGCGCGGCCCAGCGCGGCGCTGCGGGCGCCGTTCCAGCCCACGTAGGCGTCCGGCAGGTCGGCGTTGTCCTTGAACGGCATCTCCAGGGTCAGCGCCAGGCACTTGAAATGGTGGCCGATGTACTTGGAGGCCAGGGTCAGCATGTCTTCCTTGTACTTGCTGGCGGCGTAGCCGTATTTATCCTGGAAGTCCGGGCTGGCGTTCTTGTAGCGCTCGATGAAGGCCTTCTGCGACGCGGCCTGTTCGGGCGTGAAGTTTTCCAGCATCTCGTTGCCGGCCACGAAGTTGTACGGCAGCGCCTCGTCGCCGTGGATGTCGAAGAACATGTCGACGCCGGTTTCGTGGATCTTGTTCTTCACGTACAGCACTTCCGGCGAGCGCTCCAGCGATGGCGTCATCCACTCGCGGTTCAGGTTGGCGCCGGCGGCGTTGGTGCGCAGATTGCCGCGCACCGAGCCGTCCGGGTTCATGTTCGGCACGATGTAGAAGCAGCAGCGCTGCAGCAGCTTGCGCGCGATCGGATTGGCATCGTCCAGCAGCGCATCGACCAGGCCTTCGACGAACCACTCGGCCATCGATTCGCCCGGGTGCTGGCGCGCGATGACCCACACTTTCTTCTCCGCCTCCGGTTCGCCGATGACGACCAGGTTCATGTCGCGCCCGTCCACCGTGCTGCCCAGGTCCAGCACGCGCGCGGCCGGATTCTCGGCCACTTCGCCCAGCAGGCGCAGGTGGCGTTCCCACGAATACGGCTCGAAGTAGGCGTAGTAAACGCTGTCCAGGTCCGGCGTGTGCTTGATGGTCATCACCTCGCCGTCGAAGGAGGTCGGCACGCGGAACCAGTTCTCGCTGTCGTAGCTGGCCACGGCGTTGTAGCCCTCGTAGCCCTTGGCGTAGGTGGCCTGGCCCGCATTCAGGAAACGCATGGTGACGGCCTGGCCGCGCGCGCCCTGCAGGCGGAAGTGGAACCACTGGCGGATGTCGGCAGCGTTGTCGTCGCGCAGGTTCAGTTCTATGGTGGCGGCGCTGTCGGCGCGCAGCACCTCGATGGCGCCGGAGTCGAAGTTCTGGCTGATTTTGATGGTCATGGCGGTCCCGTGTAGATAGATCCAAGACCGTCATTTTAACCGCAGCGGGGCGGGGGCGCAGCGCCCCCTTGCCCTCGCTTTAGTCCACGTTGCACCCGCGCGCCTTCAGGGCCGCGCGCACGCCGGCGCCGTAGGCCGGGTCGGCCTTGTCGAAATGCCCCAGCTGGCGCTGGATAATCTCGTCGCTGACCTGGCTCATGGGACCGGCCAGGTTGTTGAACAGGTTTTGCCGCTCCTGGGCCGGCATCAGCCGGAACAGGTTGCCGGCCTGGGTGTAGTCATCCTCGTGCCCACGGCCGTCGTAGCGCGCCGCCGCGCCGGCCAGCGCCAGCTCCGGTTCGCCGTTGCCCAGCCCCTTGCCATGGATGCCGCCCGCCTCCACCGCCGCGTAGTTCTGCGCCGCGCCGCCGTTGCTGACGGCCATGGCGCCGTCGCGCTGCTGGTTGTGGAAGGGGCAGCGCGGCGCGTTCACCGGCAGGTGCTGGTGGTTGGTGCCCACGCGGTACAGCTGCGCGTCGTGGTAGGCGAACAGGCGTGCCTGCAGCATCTTGTCCGGCGAATAGCCCATGCCCGGCACCGCGTTCGACGGCGACAGCGCGGCCTGCTCCACTTCGGCGTGGTAGTTGACCGGGTTGCGGTTCAATTCGAACAGGCCCACCGGCTGCAGCGGGAAGTCGCCATGCGGCCAGACCTTGGTCAGGTCGAACGGATTCCAGCCGGTGCGCTCGCCCCACGCCGCCAGCTCGGCGTCGGTGGCGACCTGGATTTTCACATCCCACTGCGGGAAATCGCCGGCGGCGATGGCGCCGAACAGGTCGCGTTGCGCGTAGTCCGGGTCTTCGCCGGCGATGCGGGTCGCCTCTGCCGCGCTCAGGTTCTTGATGCCCTGGCGTGTCTTGAAGTGCCACTTCACGTACACGCGCTCGCCCGCCTCGTTGATCAGGCTATAGGTGTGGCTGCCGAAGCCATCCATGTGGCGGTAGCCGTCCGGGGTGCCGCGGTCCGAGAACAGCATGGTCACCTGGTGCAGGCTTTCCGGCGCCTTGCTCCAGAAGTCGAACATCATGGCGGGCGATTTCAGGTTGGTCTGCGGATCGCGCTTCTGGGTATGGATGAAGTCCGGGAACTTGATGCCATCCTTGATGAAGAACATCGGGGTGTTGTTGCCCACCAGGTCCCAGTTGCCTTCCTCGGTGTAGAAGCGCACCGCGAAGCCGCGCGGATCGCGCTCGGTGTCGGCGCTGCCCTTCTCGCCACCCACGGTGGAAAAGCGCACGAAGGTTGCCGTCTGCTTGCCGATGGCCGAGAACAGCTTGGCCTTGGTGTAGCGGCTGATGTCGTGCGTGACAGTGAACGTGCCGTAGGCGCCGGAACCTTTGGCGTGCACCACGCGCTCCGGAATGCGCTCGCGGTTGAAATGCTGCAGCTTCTCGATCAGGTGGAAGTCCTGCAGCAACACCGGCCCGCGCGGGCCGGCGGTGATGGAATTCTGGTTGTCGGCGACGGGGATGCCGGACGCGGTCGTAATTGGTGGCTGCTGGCTCATTGCTTGCTCCTCAAGAATATTGTTCGGTGTGAATTCATTCTAGAGAAGCAGGCAACATTTACAAAGACAATTGATTTTATTGGTTCAATAGTTTTTTATAATTACCACCCTGCCACAGCTCGCGCATCGTGCCCTGCTCGCGGTAGCGCGTGTGCCAGCTATAGGCTTTCTCCAGCACGTGCGGAGTCTGGCCGCCGCGCGGCAGCGCTTCTTCCAGATAGGCGCGCAGCTGCGGGCGGTAGTCCGGATGCGCGCAACGCTCGATGATGAGCGGCGCGCGTTCGCGCGGCGCCAGCCCGCGCAGGTCCGCCAGGCCCCATTCGGTGACCAGCACGTCCACGTCGTGTTCGGTGTGGTCGACGTGCGGCGTCATCGGCACCACGCTGGAGATGGCGCCGTCCTTGGCCACCGATTTGCTGACGAAGAAGGACAATTGGCCGTTGCGGGCAAAGTCGCCCGAGCCGCCGATGCCGTTCATCATGTGGGTGCCGCCCACGTGGGTGGAATTCACGTTGCCGTAAATGTCGAACTCCAGCGCCGTATTGAGCGCGATGACGCCCAGGCGCTTGACCAGCTCCGGGTGGTTGCTGATCTCTTGCGGGCGCAGCACGACGCGGTCGCGGTAGCGGCCGATGTCGCGCAGGAAGCGCTCATGCATCGCTGCCGACAGGGTGATCGAGGAGGCGGACGCCATGCCCAGCTGGCCCGAATCCAGCAATTCGATGGCGCTGTCCTGCAGCACTTCCGAATACATGGACAGGTTGCGGAAAGACGAGCCGGTGAGACCGTGCAGCACGGCGTTGGCGATGGTGCCGATGCCCGCCTGCAGCGGCAGCAGCTCCGGCCCCATGCGCCCCGCCGCCACTTCCGCCTCCAGGAAGGCGATGATGTGGCCGGCGATGGCCTGGGTTTCCGCGTCCGGCGGCAGCACGTTGGAGGGGCTGTCCGGGCTATCGGTGATAACGATGGCGGCAATGCGCGCCGGGTCGATATCGATGGTGGCGGCGCCGATGCGCTGGCCGGTGTGCGTGAGCGGAATCGGCTCGCGGCCGGGCCGCTGCGCGGGCAGGTAGATGTCGTGCAGGCCTTCCAGCGCCAGCGGCGCGCTCAGGTTGATTTCGATGACGACTTGCGCAGCCTGCGCGGCGAAGCTGGCCGAATTCCCGACCGACATGGTGGGCACGATGCCGGCGGCATCGCCCTGCCGCGTGATGGCCACCGCTTCGATCACCGCGATGTCGACCGGCGTCAGGCTGCCGCCGCGCAGCTGCTCGGCGGTTTCGGACAGGTGCTGGTCGATGAACATCACCTCGCCGCTGTTGATCTTCCTGCGCAGCGCGGCGTCGGACTGGAACGGCATGCGGCGCGCCACCACGCCCGCATTGGCCATCAGGCCGTCGCTGTCGCTGCCCAGCGATGCGCCGGTGATCAGCGTGAGCGCCAGCGGTTCGCTGCGGGCGCGCTCCACCAGCGCCAGCGGCAGCGCCTTGGCGTCGCCGGCGCGGGTGAAACCGCTCATGCCGACCGTCATGCCGCTGCGGAACAGCCGCGCGGCGTCGGCCGCCGTCATTACCTTGTCCATCAGCGCCGGCAGGCGGATACGGTCTTCATGCATGATGTGCTCCAGGTCATTATGTTTTGGTGGGACCAGTATAAAATCGGGCATTCATGCATTGCATGACTTAATTTCCTCAACTCCAGTCGGAAAACTCATGGATATCCGTTCGCTGCGCTACTTCATCGAAACCGCCCGCCTGAGCAGCTTCACGCAAGCCGCCGAAGCGCTGCACGTCACCCAGTCCACCATCAGCAAGATGGTGCGCCAGCTGGAGCATGAAGTGGGCGCGCCGCTGCTGGTGCGCGACGGCCGCCGCCTGACGCTGACCGACACCGGCGCCGTGGTCTACGCGCGCGGCGAGGAAATGCTGGCCACCTTGCGCCGGCTGCAGCTGGAAGTGCGCGACACGCAGGCGCGCCAGCGCGGCACGCTGGCGATCGGCATTCCGCCCATGATCAACCTGCTGTTCACGCCGGTGCTGAAAGCCTTCCGCGAGCGCCATCCCGGCATTGCGCTGGCGCTCAGCGAGGACACCGGCCAGGCCATCGAGCGGCAGGTGGCGGCGGGCGAACTGGAGCTCGGCATGACGGTGCTGCCGGCCGACGCCACGCTGGCCCTGCAGGCCGAGCCCATCGCCAGCTATCCGCTGTACGCGCTGGCGGCCGCCGGCACCTTCCAGCGCAGCCGCCGCACGCTGCGGCTGAAGGAGCTGGCCGCGCTGCCGCTGGTGTTACTGAAAGACGATTTCGCCTTGACGCGCGCGCTGCGCAATGCCTTCGCGCAGGCCGGCATCACGCCAGCCATCGCGGCGCAAAGCGGCCAATGGGACTGGCTGGTGGAAATGGCATCGGTCGGCATCGGCGTGGCGCTGGTGCCGGAGCCCTTTGTGCACCGGCTGGCCGACGAGCGCCTGCACGCGGTGCGCATCGTGGAGCCGGCGCTGGCCTGGGATGTGGCGCATGTCTGGAACGGCCGCTACCTATCGCACGCGGCGCGCGCGTGGCTGGCGGTATGCCAGGACGTGCTGGGCCTTAAAAGTCCTCGTGGATCGCCACGCCCTCGATAGGATCGACCACGCTGTCCCACGGGCGGGCCGCCAGCGCGCGCCGGGTATCCTCGTAGCCGGCCTTCCAGCGGTGGTGGATGCCGGCGGCGGTGAAGTCGATGTCCTTGGTGTGGTCTTCGCTGTCCAGGCGCGGCGCCTTCAGCATCACGATGTGCATGCGGCTGCCGCACCCCCAGCCGGCCAGTTCGCGCGCTTCCGGGCTGCGCCGCATCTCGGGCGGCAGCTGCAGGGTGAGCTGGCGTATCACGTGCCGCAGGCGGTGCATGCGGCGCTGCTGCTCGATGTTGGCGACGCGGCTGGCGTACTGGATTTCCTTGTGCTTCTCAAGCACGTCAAGCACGCTTTGCGGCTCCTTGCCGTCCGGGTTCCATACCTGCACCGAGAAGATCACCGAGTCGAGCCGGGGCTCGTCATCCAGCACCGCTTCGATCGGCGTGTTGGAATAAATGCCGCCGTCCCAGTATGGCTCGCCGTCGATGCGCACTGCGGGAAACGCGGGCGGGATCGCCCCGGAGGCCATCACGTGTTCCACGCTCAGCGCCTCCTTCTTGCTGTCGAAGTAGCGCATCTCGCCGTTGCGCGCATTGACGGCGCCCACCGTGAAGCGGGTGCCGTTGCTGTTCAGGTAGTCGAAATCGACCAGCATGGCGAGCGTCTTGTGCAGCGGGCCGGTACGGTAGAAGGACGCGTTCTCCACGCCGACCTTGGCGTTCGGGTTCCACCAGGTTGCCGGGTTCAGCGCAAAGAAGGCCGGGATGCCCTGCGACAGCGTAAGCGCGTTGGCGAACTCGCGCGGCATGCCTGGATACAGGGCCGAATGCTGCTCCATCATGGTCCAGAATTGGCGCAAGCGCTCCACCCGCCGCGCCGGCGGATTGCCGGCGATAATGGCGCCATTGAGCGCGCCGATGGAGGTGCCGATCACCCAGTCCGGCTCGATGCCAGCTTCGTTCATGGCCTGGTACACGCCCAGCTGATAGGCGCCCAGCGCGCCGCCGCCCTGCAGTACGAGCACCACTTGTCCCGGCATTGCCGCTGCGTTGGGTTTCACTTGCTCTCCGAGTAAGGGGGTATAAGCTGATTGTACCCAAAGTCAACCGAACGCTGGTTCGCGGCGGAAATCGCTATCATTGCAGTGCACAAAAACAGGAGCCGCCATGCACACTCAACAGCCCCAACGCAGCAACCAGGTCCTGGCGCGCCACGTCGACGAAGGACTGACCATCGACCGCCGCATCGGCGCCGCCAATGCCTGGGCCTACATGCTGCACAAGGCGGTGCCGGCCGGCGTCATCACGCGCGTGCTGGCCTATCCCGAACAGCGCCGCCGCAGCTGAGCGGCAAGGGTAAACCAAGGTCAAGGAAACTTTTGCATCGCAGCAGAAACATTGCAAATTTGAAATTATTAATCAAGCGACATCCCGTCCGATTTCGTGCTAAGGTGGCCGCAGATACGCAATCGCTCTGGGAGTCACCATGCAAAATGTATTGAAGAAAAGCCTGCTCGCACTACTGCTGGCAGGCGCCGCCACCGGCACCGCACGCGCTGCCGATATTTTGTACCAAGCAAGCAACAAGGCCCTGCTGCCGCCGGTCCCCGGCGAAGTCAACTATCTGAATGAAGCGGATTTGATCAGCCTGGCCAACGCGGCGCCCGCCGCCAGTGCGGCGCAAGCGCAGCTGCCGGCCGTCAGCCCGATTCCGGAACCCCCCATGTATATCATGCTGCTGATAGGCGTAGGCCTGGTCAGCCTGGTAGCGCGACGATCGGCGCCGCCGCCAAAATTCAGCACAGAAACATAAGCTCCCCCGGCCCGCCCCGGCCTGCCCCGGTTCGCCCCATTTCCTTCGATTCAGCGCGCACTTTGCACTAATCTGGCCTCCGTCATGAACTGCCGGAGGCTGGCCCGATGAAAAGAAGAACCTTGCTGAAACTGGCGGCGCTGCCCCTGGCACTGTCCGCGCTGCGCCCTGCGTTTGCCGGCGCTATCGCCCCGCTGACCGGCCTGCGCGCACGGGTCCGCCCCGGCGATCGGGGCTGGCCGTCAGCCTCCAGCTGGGCCGGCTTGCGCCGTAGCGTGACCGGCAAGCTGAGCAAACTTGAACCCTTCTTTGCCGCCTGCCAGGCTGGCCAGACCAGCCCCGCCTGCACCACCGCGCTGGCCCACCTGGCCAATACTTTCGAGATTGGCGACCAGCCCGCCCTGACGCAAACCAGCGGCTGGATCGACGCGTGGACGTCGCAGCCCAGCGCCTATGCACTGGCCGCCGCCAACACGGCCGACGTGGTTGCCGCCGTCAATTTCGCCCGTACACACAAGCTGCGCCTGGTGGTCAAAGGCGGCGGCCACAGCTACCAGGGCACGTCCGATGCGCCCGATTCGCTGCTGGTGTGGACCCGCCGCATGAACGAGGTGCACCTGCACGAGGCCTTCGTGGCGCAAGGCTGTGCGGACGCGCCCCAGCCCGCCGTCAGCATGGGCGCCGGCGCCATGTGGATGGACGCCTACGATGCCGTCACCACGCGCGGCGGCCGCTATGTGCAGGGCGGCGGCTGCACCACGGTGGGCGTGGCCGGACTGGTGCAAAGCGGAGGCTTCAGCAATTTCTCCAAGAACTACGGCACGGCAGCGGCCGGGCTGCTGGAAGCGGAAGTCGTCACCGCCGACGGCCTGGTACGCATCGCCAACGCCTGCACCAACCCGGACCTGTTCTGGGCGCTCAAGGGCGGCGGAGGCGGCAGCGTCGGCGTGATCACGCGGCTGACCTTGCGCACGCGCGAACTGCCGGCCACGTTCGGCGCCGTGTTCTTCAAGGTCAAAGCGCTGTCGGCATCCGCGTACCGCGAACTGATCGCCCGCCTGGTCGCCTTTTACGCCAGCGCGCTGTTCAATCCGCACTGGGGCGAGCAGATCTGCTTCAACGCAGACTCGGTCGACGTCTCGCTGGTGTTCCAGGGACTCAGCCAGCAGCAGGCCGATGCCGTCTGGGCGCCGCTGCTTGATTGGCTGCGCGCCCGGCCCGAGTACATTGTCGACAAGCCCTATCAGTCGCTCGCCCTGCCGGCCCGGCATTTCTGGGACGCGGAATTCTTCCGGAAAAATGCGCCCGGCTATATGGTGCCCGACGGGCGCCCCGGCGCGCCGCCCCACCACGCGCTATGGAAAGGCGACCTGGAGCAAGCCGGCTGGTACATCCACGGCTACCAGTCCGCGTGGATGCCCGCGTCGCTGCTGGATACGGAGCGGCAAGCCGCACTGGCCGAGGCCATCTTCCGCGGCAGCCGCCTCTGGCAGCTGGGCTTCCACTTCAACAAAGGCCTGGCCGGGGCGCCGGCGGCGGAAATCGCAGCGGCGCGCGACACGGCCATGCACCCCGGCGCGCTGGACGCATTCGCCCTGCTCATCATTGCCGGCGGCGAAGGGCCGCAATTCCCCGGCATGCCGGGCAGCGGCCCGGACCGGGCGCACGCAAGAAACCGTGCCCGCCAGATCGGCAAGGCCATGGACGAGATGCTGACAGTGGCGCCCGGCGCCGGCGCCTACGTGTCCGAAAGCGACTACTTCCAGCGCGACTGGCAGACCGCTTTCTGGGGCAGCAACTACCGGCGGCTGGCGCAGATCAAGCAGAAATACGATCCGCAAGGCCTGTTCTTCGTCCACCACGGCGTGGGCAGCGAACGCTGGAGCAGCGACGGTTTCACGCCGGCCAAGGCCGCGTCGAACACCTGAAGCCCGGATCGTGGCAGAGCTAATCGGCGTGAAGACGACGACGTCCCGGGTGCCCATGGGCGCCGCGAAGGTGGGCATCTGGACCGCAGAATAGAAAAAGCCGGCGACTGCCGGCTTTCAATGAAAAATTAGTTGTTGGTCGGGGCGAGAAGATTCGAACTTCCGACCCCTTGCACCCCATGCAAGTACGCTACCAGGCTGCGCTACGCCCCGACGAACGAAAGCATTATAGCAGCAGGTTTGGGATTTTGGTAAGAGTGCTTTATGCTTAACATATGATTAATTCCATCAACCTTGCCGCCGAGCTGATTGCCCAGGCCGATGCGCTCATCGTAGCTGCCGGCGCCGGCATGGGCGTCGATTCGGGGCTGCCGGATTTTCGCGGCAACGAGGGCTTCTGGAATGCCTACCCTGCGCTGGGCCGCGCGCGGCTGGACTTCAGCAGCATCGCATCGCCGCAGGCGTTCCGGGACGATCCGGCGCTGGCCTGGGGCTTTTACGGGCACCGGCTGGCGCTGTACCGCGCCACCGTGCCGCACCAAGGCTTCGCGCTGCTGCGCGAATGGGGAGTCCGCATGGAACACGGGGCCAGCGTCTTCACCAGCAATGTGGACGGGCAGTTCCAGTTGGCGGGCTTCGATCCGCAGCGGGTGCTGGAGTGCCACGGCTCCATCCACCATTTGCAATGCATGCGGCCCCGCAGCGGCCGTGGCTGCGGCGGTATCTGGCGCGCGGACGGCTTCGTGCCGGAAGTGGACACCGATGCCTGCCGCCTGCGCAATGCGCCGCCCGCCTGCCCCCACTGCGGCGCGCTGGCGCGGCCGAATATCCTCATGTTCGGCGATGGCGAGTGGCTGGAGGACCGCACGGCGGCACAGGAGGCACGCATGCATGCCTGGCTGGCGCGCGTGCGCCGGCCGGTGGTGGTGGAACTGGGCGCGGGCACGGCGATTCCGTCGGTGCGCCACTTCAGCCACAGCGTGGTGCAGCACTACGGCGGGCGGCTGGTGCGCATCAATCCGCGCGCGCCGCAGGTGCCAGGCCCGCGCGACGCCGGCATTGCCATGGGCGCGCTCGACGGCCTGCGGGCCATCGCCGCCGCCCTCGATAAGCTTTAGACCACCTTCAGCGCGATCGGCGCCAGGCCTTCGATCTTCGCCACCATGGTCTGGCCGCGCGTGACCGCGCCGACGCCTTCGGGCGTGCCGCTGAAAATCAGGTCGCCCGGCTGCAGGGTGAACAAGGTGGACAGGTTGGCGATGGTTTCGCTGATGGACCAGATCAGGTGCGTGATGTGGCTGGACTGCCTGACCGCGCCATCGACCTCCAGCGTGATGGCGGCCTGCGCGATGCCGTCCGCCTGCGCTGCGGGCGTGATCACGCCGATGGGCGCCGAGTAGTCGAAGGCCTTGCCGATTTCCCACGGCCGTCCGGCATCCTTCATCTGGCCTTGCAGGTCGCGCCGGGTCATGTCGAGGCCGACCGCGTAGCCGAATACGTGCTGCAGCGCGTCCTCCACGGCGATATCGCTGCCGCCCTTGCCGATGGCCACCACCAGTTCGCACTCGTAGTGGTAATTGCTGGTCTTCGGCGGATACCGCAGCTCGGACACGCCCTGCGGCGGCACCGGCAGCACGGCCATGGCGTCGCCCGGCTTGCAGAAGAAGAACGGCGGTTCGCGGCTGGGATCGGAGCCCATTTCGCGGGCGTGGCCGGCGTAGTTGCGGCCGACGCAGTAAATGCGGCGCACCGGGAACCGCGCGTCCGTGCCGGCCACCTGCAGCCCGGCGATGTCGTGGGCGGGGAAGATGTAGGAAGTGGTCATCATGTCCTTTATGAGAACAGCATGGCCTTCATGGCGATGCTCATATAGCGCGACAGCGCCGGCTCGTTCAGTTTCGGATTATGCACCACACGCACGTCCAGCCCCTGGAACAGGCAGATCATGGCTTCGACCAGGCCGTCCATGGTGAAGTCGTCGGTGGGCAAGCCGTGCCGCTCGCGGGCGGCCTTGAGGATGGCGCGAAACTGCAGGCGCGCACGCACGTCGGCATCGTGCACCACTTCAGCGATCTTGGGATTGCGCGCCGATTCGGCCGATATCTCCAGCGCCAGCGGCCAGGTATTCGGGTCGAGGTGCTCGTTCACGTGGCGCGGCGCGTCGTCCACCATCGACTGCAGCGGGTCGGCCTGCTGCTCCAGGTCGCGCATCAGCTGCGACACCCGTTCCACGTTCTGTTCGACGAAGGCGGCAATGATGGCGTCCTTGCTGTCGAAGTAGTTATAGATATGGCCTGCGCTCATGCCGGCCGCCTTGGAAATTTCGGCCATGCTGGCGCCGTGAAAGCCGCTGCGCCCGAAACAGGCCGCCGCCGCGTCCAGCACCTGCTTGCGGCGCACCAGCGCGCGCTCCGGGTCGATATGGCGTTTTTCGGTGGTGCTCATGCGGGATTCCTCGTGTTCGATGCGGTACTGTGGCCAACACCGCGCATTTTGTCAATTTGGCGTGTAACAGCGAGCCGGATTGGTGATACCATAAAGACAACATAAACCAGCACAGGGTGTCGTCCATGATGACCTACAAGACCGCGCCATCGATTGAGCTACGCCCAGCCACGCCGGCCGACCAGCCCTTCCTGCAGCGCCTCTACGCCAGCACGCGCGGCATGGAATTCCGCCTGCACGGCTGCGACGCGGCCACCGAGGCGATGTTGCAAAATGTCCAATTCAAGGCGCAGCAGACCGATTTCCAGCTGCAATACCCGGACGCCGAAGCCACCATCATCGTCGAGCGCGAACGCCCGATCGGCCGCCTGTATGTGCAGTACAGCGACGACGAGGTGCGGCTGATCGACATCACCCTGCTGCCCGAGTACCGGGGCCGCGGCATCGGCAAGGGCTTGCTGCGCGGCCTGCAGGCGCACGGCCAGCGCCTGCACCTGCCGGTGCGGCTCAATGTCCTGATCGGCAATCCGGCGCAGCGGCTGTGCCAGCGCTGCGACTTCATCATGCAAGGCCTGGACGGCCTGCACGCCGCCATGGAATGGCGGCCGTCCTAGCCGCAGCCCCCATCGTTACCGGTAACCGCCGCCCAGCACCTTGTACAAGGTGACCTGGTTGTCGGCGCGCGCCAGGCGGGCCGAGATCAGGCTTTGCTGGGCCGCGTACAGCGCGCGCTGCGACACCAGCGCGTTCAGGTAGGACTCGGAGCCTTTCTGGTAGCGCGCTTCATGGATGCGGAAGCTCTTTTGCGACGCGTCCGCCAGCGCCACCTGCGAGGCCAGGCGCTCGTCCAGCGTGCCGCGCTGGGCCAGCGCATCCGCCACTTCGCGGAAGGCCGACTGGATGGCCTGCTCGTAGCGCGCCACGGCGATGTCGCGCTCCACCTTGGCCACGGTCAGGTTGGCCGTGTTGGCGCCGCCGTTGAAGATGGGCAGATGAATCTGCGGCAGGAAGCTCCAGGTGCCCGAACCGGCCTTGAACAGCCCGGACAGGTTGCCGCTGGCGCTGCCGGCCGTGCCGGTCAGCGAAATGCTGGGGAAGAAGGCCGCGCGCGCCGCGCCGATATTGGCGTTGGCCGCTTGCAGCGTGCGCTCGGCGCCCAGCACGTCCGGACGGCGCTGCAGCACTTCGGACGGCAGGCCGGCCGGCAGCTCGGCCATCGCCGCCACGCTGGCCAGCGGCGCCTGCTGCTGTTGCAGCTCGGCCGGCACGGCCGCGCCCACCACCAGCGCCAGCGCATTCTCGCCCTGCGCCACCTGCGCGGTGTATACCGCCATGTCGTTGCGGGCCGCTTCCACGCTGGTCTGCGCTTCGTACATGTCCAGCCCGGAGGTGGCGCCCGCCGCGAAGCGGCGCTTGCTCAGCTCATAGGTGATCTGCTGGCTTTTCAGCGTGTCCGCCGCCAGGCGCAGGCGCTCGCGGTCCGCTTGCAGCGCCAGCCAGGTGCTGGCCGTTTCGGCCACCAGGCTGATTTGCTGCGCGCGGCGCGCTTCCTCGGTGCCCAGGTACTGCTGCAGGGCCGCCTCCGACAGGCTGCGCACCTTGCCGAAGAAGTCCAGCTCGTAGGACACGCCCAGGTTGGCCGTGTACTGGCGGTTGATTTGCCCTTGTCCGCCGGCGCTCATATTGTCCGCGGTGCGGGTGGCGCTCTGGCCGCCGGAGGCGGTTACGCTGGGCACCAGCGCGGCGCGCTGGATGCCGTACTGCGCGCGCGCCTTCTCGATGTTGAGCGCCGAAACGCGCAGGTCGCGGTTGTTGGCCAGCGCCAGCGCGATCACCTGGCGCAGGCGCTCGTCGGCAAAGTAGTCGCGCCAGGCGATGTCGGCGGCCGGCTTGGCGTCCGCCGCCACCGGGGCCGGCTGGTAGGCATCGCCTTGCGGCCAGCCCGCCGTCACCGGCGCGGCCGGGCGTTGGTACACCGGGGCCAGGCTGCACGCGCTCAGGAAGGTCGCCGCGCAAGCCGCGGCGGCCAGGGAAAGTAAAGTCTTTTGCATATCAATGCACTCCTGCTACGGTGCTGGCAGCGGCGGCAGGCTCGTGTTTCTGGAACAGGCCGCGCACCAGCACGAAGAATACCGGCACGAAGAAGATGCCGAGGAAGGTGGCCGTCAGCATGCCGCCCAACACGCCAACGCCGATGGCGTTCTGGCTGCCCGAACCGGCGCCGCTCGCGATGGCCAGCGGCAGCACGCCCAGGCCGAAGGCGATCGAGGTCATCAGGATGGGACGCAGGCGCAGGCGCACCGCTTTCAGCGTGGCCGCCTTCAGTTCCATACCCTGCTCCTCCAGCTCCTTGGCGAATTCCACGATCAGGATGGCGTTCTTTGCCGCCAGGCCGACCACGGTCAGCAGGCCGACCTGGAAGTACACGTCGTTCGCCAGGTGGAAGCCCCAGGTGGCCAGCACCGTGCCGATCACGCCCAGCGGCACCACCAGCAGCACCGAGAACGGCACCGACCAGCTTTCGTACAACGCGGCCAGGCACAGGAACACCATCAGCAGCGACAAGGTGTACAGCACCGTGGTCTGGGAACCCGAATCGCGCTCCTCCACCGACAGGCCATTCCACTCGAAGCCGATGCCGGCCGGCAGCTGGGCCGCCAGCTTTTCGATTTCGGCCATGGCCGCGCCCGAACTGACGCCCGGCGCCGGCATGCCCTGCACGTTCACCGACGACAGGCCGTTGAAGCGTTCCAGGCGCGGCGAGGCGTAGATCCACTGGCCGCTGGCGAAGGCGGAGAACGGCACCATCTCGCCGGCGTTATTGCGGACGAACCACTTGCCCAGGTCTTCCGGCGCCATGCGCGAATCCGGCTGGCCTTGCAGGTACACCTTCTTCACGCGGCCGCGGTCGACGAAGTCGTTCACATAGGACGAGCCCCAGCCCGTGCTCAGCACGCGGTTCACGTCGGCGATGGACAAGCCCAGCGCGGTGGCCTTCTGCTGGTCCACGGTGATCTTGTACTGCGGCGTATCGTCCTGGCCGTTGGGGCGCACACCCACCAGCAGCGGGCTCTTGGAAGCCATGCCCAGCAGCTGGTTGCGCGCGCCCATCAGGGCTTCGTGTCCCAGCCCGGCCTGGTCCTGCAGCTGCAGGTCGAAGCCGCTGGCGTTGCCCAGCTCCAGCACCGCAGGCGGCGCGAAAGCGAACACGAAGGCGTCGCGGATCTGCGAGAAGCTGCCCATGGCGCGGCCGACGATGGCTTTCACGTTGGCTTCCGCGCCCGGACGCTCGGCCCAGTCCTTCATGCGCACGAAGGCGATGCCGGTGTTCTGGCCGTTGCCGCCGAAGCTGAAGCCGGCCACGGTGAAGATGGAGGCCACGTTCTGCTTTTCATTGGTCAGGAAATGCTGCTCCACCTGTTCGATCACTTTCAGGGTGCGCTGCTGCGTGGCGCCGGCCGGCAGCTGGATCTGCGCGAACAGCACGCCCTGGTCCTCTTCCGGCAGGAAGGAAGTGGGCAGGCGCATGAACACCACCGCCAGGATGGCGATCAGCACGCCGTACAGCAGCATGGAGCGCTTGCCGCGCTTGAGCATGCCGCCCACCCAGCCTTCGTACTTGCTGCTGCCGCGCTCGAACGTACGGTTGAACCAGCCGAAGAAACCGGTGCTGGCAGGCTGGTGGCCCTTGGCCACAGGCTTGAGCAAGGTGGCGCACAGCGCCGGAGTAAACACCATGGCCACCAGTACCGACAGCGTCATGGCCGACACGATGGTGACGGCGAACTGGCGGTAGATCACGCCGGTGGAGCCGCCGAAGAAGGCCATCGGCACGAACACGGCCGACAGCACCAGGGCGATGCCCACCAGCGCGCCGGTGATCTGGCTCATGGACTTGGTGGTCGCCTCTTTCGGCGGCAAGCCTTCTTCCGTCATCACGCGCTCGACGTTTTCCACCACCACGATGGCGTCGTCGACCAGCAGGCCGATCGCCAGCACCATGGCGAACATGGTCAGGGTGTTGATGGAGTAGCCCAGCACCGACAGCACGCCGAAGGTCCCCAGCAGCACCACCGGCACGGCCATGGTCGGGATCAGCGTGGCGCGGAAATTCTGCAGGAACAGATACATCACCAGGAACACCAGGATCACCGCCTCCACCAGCGTCTTCACCACTTCTTCGATGGACAGCTTGACGAAGGGCGTGGTGTCGAAGGCCACTTCGGCCTTCATGCCGGCCGGGAACTGCCTGGACAGCTGCTCGATCTTGGCATTGACGGCCTTGGCCGTGTCCAGCGCGTTGGCGCCGGTGGCCAGCTTGATGGCCACGCCGGTGGCGGCGTTGCCGTTAAAGCGGGCCACGGTGTTGTAGCTCTCGCTGCCCAGCTCCATGCGGGCCACATCGCGCAGGTGCACGGTGGCGCCGCTGGCGGTGGTCTTCAGCAGGATGGCGCCGAACTGCTCGGCCGTCTGCAGGCGGCTCTGCGCCGACACGGTGGCGTTCAGCTGCTGGCCCGGCATGGCGGGCGCGCCGCCCAGCTCACCGGCCGACACTTCCGTGTTCTGCGCGGTGATGGCAGCCGTCACGTCGGCCGGGGTCAGCTGGTAGCTTTGCAGCTTGGTCGGGTCCAGCCAGATGCGCATGGCGTACTGGGAGCCGAACAAGGTCACGTCGCCCACGCCTTCCACCCGGCTCAGCGGGTCGATCACGTTGGCGGCCACGTAGTCGCCCAGGTCGGCCTGCTTCATGCTGCCGTTTTCGGACACGAAGCCCAGCACCATCAGGAAGTTCTTGGTGGACTTGGAGACCACCAGGCCTTGCTGCGTGACGGCGGCCGGCAGCAGCGGCGTGGCCAGCTGCAGCTTGTTTTGCACCTGCACCTGCGCGATGTCCGGGTTGGTGCCGTTGTTGAAGGTCAGCGTGATGCTGATGCCGCCGGTGGAATCGCTGCTCGAGCTCATGTAGCGCAAGCCGTCGATGCCCTTGAGCTTCTGTTCGATCACCTGGGTGACGGCGTCTTCCACCGTCTTGGCCGAAGCGCCCGGATAGGCGCCGCTGATGGTGATGGCCGGCGGCGCAATGCTGGGGTACTGCGCGATCGGCAGGCCGAGGATGGCGATCAGGCCGCCCAGCATGATGACGATAGCCACCACCCAGGCGAAGATCGGCCGGTTAATAAAGAAACGTGCCATGGTCGTCCTCGCTTACTGCGCCGCGCGCTTGGTTGCCGCTGCCGCGGTGCCGGGGGTGGAAGGAGCCGGAGCCGCCGCCACCTGCGCCGGCGCGCCCGGGCGCACTTTCTGCAAGCCGTCGATGATGACCCGGTCGCCCGCCGCCAGGCCGGACTTGACCAGCCACTGGTCGCCCACGGTACTGCCGGTGGCCAGCACGCGCTGCTCCACTTTGCCTTCCTTGTTCAGGATCATGGCGGTCGCTTCGCCTTTCGCGTTGCGGGTCACGCCTTGCTGCGGCACCAGGATGGCCTGCTCGTCCACGCCGCTGGACACCACGGCGCGCACGAACATGCCCGGCAGCAGATCATGCTTCGGATTCGGGAACAGCGCGCGCAGCACCACGTTGCCGGTGCCGGGGTCCACGCTGGCGTCGGCGAACTGCAGCTTGCCTTCCTGCGCGTACTTGCTGCCGTCGGCCAGCAGCAGCGTCACTTTGGCCTGGCCGCCCTCTTTCTTCAGGCTGCCGCTTTCCAGCTCGCGCTTCAGGCGCAGCATGTCGGTGCTGGACTGGGTCACGTCGACGTAGATCGGGTCCAGCTGCTGCACGGTGGTCAGCGCGCCGGCCTGGCCGGCGGTCACCAGCGCGCCGGGCGTGACGTTGGAACGGCTGATGCGGCCCGAAATCGGCGCGGCCACCCTGGTGTAGTCGAGATTGATGCGCGCCGTGTCCAGCGCGGCCGCAGCCGCCTCCACGTCGGCCTTGGCCTGTTCGGCGGCGGCCACCGCGTCGTCATAATCCTGGCGGCTCACGCCTTCAATTGCCACCAGGTCCTTGTAGCGCGCCACTTTCGGGGTGGCGGCCATCAGGTTGGCCTTGGCCTTGGCCAGCGCGGCCTTGGCCGAGTTGTAGGCGGCCTTGTAGGTGGCCGGATCAATCTGGTACAGCTGGGCGCCGGCCTGCACGTCCCCGCCTTCGGCGAACAGGCGCTGCTGGATCAGCCCGCCCACTTGCGGGCGCACTTCGGCGACCTGATAGGCGGCGGTGCGGCCCGGCAATTCGGTGGTGATGGCCAGGCTGCGCGGGGCCACGGTGTGCACGGCCACGGCCGCCACCTGCGCCGGCTTTCCGGCGCCAGGTGCTGCGGCAGTGGTGGGTTGGCAGCCGGCGCTGAGTGCGGCTGCGGAAAGAAGGAGCAAGGAAACAGGTTTCATGGTTCGCTTTCGACGGTGTCGGATTTTATCTTTTTATAGAATGAACGATCATTCTAAGTCTGTCAAGAAAAAAAACCCGCCAGCGGCGGGTCGGAACACTGCAGCAGGGGCACTGCAGCGGGGAGTAAAACCGGGTTTTACCCGCCTATTGTAATAAATCGACAATGCTTCAACTAACACAATTGTAACCAGATGTAGTTTTCCAGAATCAACTAATTGCCAAATGTGCTCTAACGTACAGTGCCTTTTTTTTGCCTGCGTTATTATTTTCACGACCTATCTCCCAATGGCGACACACTATGGAACAGCAAAATAACGATTCGAGCCGCTTTCTTTCCTCCGGCGTTCCTGGCCTGGACAATATCCTGGCGGGCGGCTTGACACGCGACCGTTTGTATCTGGTCGAGGGCGAACCCGGAACCGGCAAGACCACGCTGGCGCTGCAGTTCCTGAATGAAGGCAAGCGCCAGGGGGAATCGGTGCTGTACATCACGCTGGCGGAGACCACGGTGGAACTGAGTTCGGTGGCGCAGTCGCACGGCTGGACGCTGGACGGCATCCACATCGAAGAAATCATCCCCGACCAGGCCTCGCTCGACCCGGACCAGCAATACTCGATCTTCCACCCCTCCGAAATCGAGCTCGGCACCACCACCCAGCGCATCCTGGCGGCCATCGAGAAGTACAAGCCCACGCGCGCCGTGCTCGATTCGCTGTCCGAACTGCAGCTGCTGGCCGAGAGCCCGCTGCGCTACCGGCGCCAGGTGCTCGCGCTCAAGCAGTACCTCACCAGCCGCAACTGCACCACCATCTTCCTGGACGACCGCACCGCCCTCAGTACCGACCTGCAAGTGCGCAGCGTGGCGCACGGCGTGGTCACGCTGGAACTGGCCAGCCAGTCCTACGGCAGCGAACGGCGCCGCCTGCGGGTGGTGAAATACCGCGGCATCGCCTTTCGCGGCGGCTCGCACGACTACCGCATCCTGCATGGCGGGCTGCACGTGTTCCCGCGCCTGGTGGCGGCCGAAACGCGGGTCTCCAGCACCCGCCGCCAGCTCTCCAGCGGCCTGGCCGCCATGGACGACCTGCTGGGCGGCGGCCTGGAAGAAGGCATGAGCACCCTGGTGGCCGGGCCGCCGGGCAGCGGCAAATCCACCGTGGCGGCGCAGTTCGTCTCGGCCGCGTGCCGGCGCGGCGAGCGCGCCGCCATGTTCCTGTTCGAAGAGTCGCGCAACAATATGCTAAACCGCGCCGAAAGCCTGGGCCTGGACCTGAAACGGGCCATCGACGACGGGCTGCTCACGGTGCAGCAAGTGGATCCGGCCGAGCTGACCCCGGGCCAGTTCACCCAGGCCGTGGTGAGCGCGGCCGCCGCCGATGCGCGCGTGATCGTCATCGACAGCCTGAACGGCTACCTGAACGCGGTGCCGGACGAGCGCTTCCTGTCGACCTACCTGCACGAGCTGCTCACCTATCTGGGCCAGCGCGGCGTGGTCACCATCGTGGTGGGGGTGCAGGCCGGCATGATAGGCGGCGCCATGACCACGGCGGTGGATGCCAGCTATATCGCCGACAACGTCATCATGCTGCGCTACTTCGAAGCCGAAGGCGAAGTGCGGCAGGCGATCTCGGTGTTCAAGAAACGCGGCAGCCGGCACGAGCGCACGCTGCGCGACTTCAGCATCGGCAAGGGCGGCCCCATGGTCGGCGCGGTCCTGGCCGGCTTCCACGGCGTGCTGACCGGCGTGCCGACCTATATCCACCCCGCCACGGACGCGGCGCACGGCCCCGCCAGCCGCCAGCCCTGAGCGCCATGGAAAAACGCATCCTAGTCTACGCCCCGACCGGGCAGAACGCCGCCTTGTGCCGCAAGGTGCTGGAGATGGCGCGCATCGACTGCCACGTGTGCGAGACGGTGGGCGAACTGCGCCAGGAGCTGATGCAGGGCGCGGGCGCGGTGCTGACGGTAGAAGAAGCGCTGTCGGCCAGCGGCTTCCGGCTGCTGGCCGACTACGTGGAGCAGCAACCCAACTGGTCCGACTTGCCGATTTTGCTGCTCACCCATCGCGGCGGCGACTCGCTGCTGGTGCGGCGCGCCGTCATCAGCCTGGGCAACCTCACGCTGCTGGAGCGCCCGGTGCGCACGGTGACCCTGATCGCGGCCCTGCACGCCCAGCTGCGCGCGCGCGACAAGCAGTACCAGATGCGCGAAGTGACGCGCCGCAAGGACGAATTCCTGGCCAGCCTGGGGCACGAGCTGCGCAATCCGCTGGCGCCGATCCGCACCTCGGCCGCGCTGCTGCCCAATCTGTTCCCGGACTCCGAGCCGGCCGAGCGCATCAAGCAGGTGATCGAGCGCCAGGTGGTGCACTTGACGCGGCTGGTGGACGACCTGCTGGACGTGGCGCGCATCACCAGCGGCAAGATCGAACTGCAGCGCGGGGCGATCGAGTTCGGCGTAGTGATGCGGCACGTGCTGGAGCTGAGCCAGCAAGCCGCCATGGCCAAGCGCATCCACCTGGACCAGGACCTGCCGGACGAGGACACGGTGCTGGAAGCGGACTACGCGCGGGTGGTGCAAATCTATTCCAATGTGCTGTCGAACGCCATCAAGTTCACCCCGCAGGGCGGCCACGTGGCGCTGCGCGCCTGGCGCGAGGCCGGCATGCTGTGCGTGAGCGTGCGCGACACCGGCATCGGCCTGGAGGCCGACGCGATTCCCAAGATCTTCAATATGTTCGAACAAAGCCGCACGGTGACGGGGCAGATGTCGAGCGGCCTGGGCATCGGCCTGAGCCTGGCGCGCCAGTTCGCGCAGATGCACGGCGGCAGTATCGAGGCGCACAGTCCCGGCATAGGCCAGGGCAGCGAATTCGTCATCAAGCTGCCGCTGCCGGGCCAGCCGACGGCGGCGCCGGCCGCGCCGCTGCCCTACGTGGCCGAAGCGGGCGCGGGCAGGCGCACCCGGGTGCTGGTGGTGGACGACAACCGCGACGCCGCCGACTCGCTGGGCGCATTGTTCGAGATGGAAAATTTCGACGTCAGCACCGCCTACGACGGCTACGCCGCCGTGGCGGCCGCCACCCAGCAGCAGCCGGACATGATCGTGATGGACCTGGGCATGCCGGGCATGGACGGCTACGAAGCGGCGCGCCTGATCCGCCAGCAACCCGGCGGCAATGCGATCCAGCTGGTCGCGCTGACCGGCTGGGGCCAGACCGACGCCCGCCGCCGCACGCTGGACGCCGGCTTCGACCAGCACCTGATCAAGCCGGTCGACTTCGACGACCTGCTGCGCCTGGCCGCCCCGCCCCACTAATCCGATCGCAACCGCGCTTTCCCGCCAAGCGAGCTGAGCCGCATTTCACCCACTTCGGGGTCTGACCCCGATTGTGGTGCAATGGGGCTCAGCTCGCTTGTAGGAATTGTCTCCAGTCGTAGGATTTATTTCCAGTCGCCTCGCAATTCGGCAACTTGGGCGCGCAGCAGCTCGGGGGTGGCGTCCAGCGGGGCGACGGGCTGGCCGACGGCCAGCGCCAGCCGCGAGCGCCAGCCTTTGCGGAAGGTGCGCTCAAATACGTTCTCGTTGCTGCGGCTGAGCAGATGGCCCCACAGGCCGCGCAGCGCCATCGGGATCACCGGCACTTTGCTGCGTTCGATGATCTTGGCGATGCCGCCCTTGAATTCGTTCAACTCGCCCGTGGTGGTCAGCCGCCCTTCCGGGAAGATGCACACCAGGTCGCCCTCGTGCAGCGCCTGCGCGATGTCGATGAAGGCCTTCTCCATCAGCCACGGGTCTTCCTTGGCCGGCGCGATCGGGATCGCCTTGGCGGTGCGGAAGATCCAGCCCAGCAGCGGCGTCTTGAAGATGCGGTGGTCCATCACGAAGCGGATCGGACGCGGGCTGGCCGCGCCGATGACGATGGCGTCGACGTAGCTGACGTGATTGCACACCAGGACCGCCGGGCCGCTTTCAGGGATGCGGTCGGCGTCGATGGTCTTCACGCGGTGCAGCGTGTGGATCAGCATCCAGGCCAGGAAGCGCATCAGGAATTCCGGCACCAGCGAGAAGATGTACACCGCCACCAGCGCGTTCAGCACCGCCGTGGCCAGGAACAGCTCGGGGATGGTGAAGCCCTGCCCCAGCAGCAGGATGGCGACGCCGGCGGCGGCCACCATGAACAGCGCATTCAGGATATTCATGCCGGCGATGGTGCGCGACAGGTGGGCCGGCTCGCAGCGCACCTGGATCAGCGCGAACAGCGGCACGATGAAGAAGCCGCCAAACACGCCTATCATCACCACGTCGAACAGAATGCGCAGCGCGCTGTCTTGCGCCAGGAAACTGAGCCACTGCACCGCGCCGGTGTTGGCGTAGCCCAGGCTGGCGAAGTACAGGTCCATGCCGAACAGCGACAGGCCGATGGAACCGAACGGCACCAGGCCGATTTCCACCTTGTGGCCGGACAGCCGCTCGCACAGCAGCGAGCCGGTGCCCACGCCCAGCGAGAACACCGTCAGCAGCAGCACGAACACGCTGTGGTCGCCGTGCAGGTATTCCTTGGCGTACACCGGGAACTGCGCCAGGATCAGCGCGCCGTAGAACCAGAACCACGAGTTGCCCAGCATGGACAGGAACACGGTGCGGTTCTGCCTGGAGAAACTGAGGTTGCGGATGGTTTCGCTGACCGGATTCCAGTTGATCGTCAGGTCAGGCGCCGGGGCCGGCGTGAGCGGCACGCGGTAGCTGGCCAGCAGGCCCAGCACGGCCACCGCCAGCGTGGCGCCGGCCACCAGCTCGATGCCGATATTGCCGTAGGCGACCAGCACCGCGCCCAGCACCTGGCCCAGCAGGATGCCGACGAAGGTGCCCATCTCGATCACGCCGTTGCCGCCCATCAGCTCCTCGGGCTTGAGCTGCTGCGGCAGGTAGGCGTACTTCACCGGGCCGAACAGGGTGGAATGCACGCCCATGCCGACCACCGCCGCGATCAGCAGCCACAGCGTGTGCGACATCCAGCCCACCCCGGCCATCAGCATGATGCCCACTTCCAGCCACTTCACCAGGCGCGACAGGCCGGCCTTCTCGAACTTGTCGGCGATCTGGCCGGCGGTGGCGGAGAACACCACGTAGGGCAGGATGAACAAGCCGGGGATCAGGTTGGTGACCATGGAGGCGGACATGGTGGTCCAGCTGGCCGCTTCGAAGCCCAAAATCACCATCAGGGCGGTCTTGAACAGGTTGTCGTTGAAGGCGCCCAGGAACTGGACCCAGAAGAACGGGGCGAAGCGGCGCTGCGTCAGCAGGGAAAACTGGCTCGGCTTGCTCATGGTGGTGGTCTTTGCAAAAGTAGAATGTTGACAAAATACATCAGGAACCCCGGGCCGACAACCCGGTTTACCGCAACTGCGCGCCGACCGGCCTTGACCTAGCGCATCAAGGCCTTGAAAGCCGTCGGCATCCAGGGCCGCGCCGCCAGCATGAAGGTCAGCGAGTGGCGCTGCTCATACGGCAGCCGGGCGTCTTCCTGGTGCTGCCGGGAAAACTCGTCGGCCACCTGCTTCAGCCGCTCCAGCAGCGCCTTGGCGGAGCGCGGCGACAGCATCACGCTGACCAGCTTCATGAGCTCCTGGTCGCCGGCAAAGCGCGCATCCAGGAAGTCGCCGTAGGCCTCGCCGCGGAACCAGGTCTGGATCGGACCGTTCGGTATCCAGCTGAAGGTGCGCGCCACCAGCAGCTTGACGCGGTTGTTCGGCAGCAGCGTCAGGAAACCGATCTTATCCAGCCGCAGCAGATACTTCACCGCTTCCGCCTCACTGATCTTATACACCGCCACGATACGCTCCAGTGGAATCATGTTCAGCGCCGCCACCGCCACCACCAGCAATTTCATGTCGCCGATGATTTCCTGCTCCTGCGCATAGGTCAGTTGCGCAATCAGCTGGGGGGCGTCGGTGGCCGCCTGCACCAGTTCGGCGAAATCCATGCCCACCGCGTCCAATATCTGTTCCAGGCGCTCCAGCGTGAAACTGCGCTGGGCAAACATGCGCTTGACGCTGGCCTCGGACAAGCCGATGCGCCGGGCCAGCTCCGCGTACGTCACGGCTTTCAGCTTCAATTGCCGTTTCAGTGCGTCAATCATGAGGCTGGAATTGGACATGGCGGTAGCCCTACGCAAAAAGTATCGAAAGATAATACCATGCGTGCGATTTTTGGCAACTAGTAGCATATACGTTGCCGGATTGGCCATCCGGGGCGATGATGCAGTCCATCAACCAACCGGAGACTTAACATGAAACGCCTGCTGCTGATTTCCCTGCTGTCGCTTGCCGCTGTATCCGCCACATCCTCGGCCAATGCGGCCGGTGCCGGCGCAGGCGCCGGCGGGTCCGAACTGTCGCGTGCTTCCGAAGCGCTGTCCGGCGCGGCCGGCATCGTCTTGCTGGGATCGATGTCGGCGGTGGCCGCTTCTGGCTACGTCGTCATCGCCAGCGTGGACGCGGCGGCAGACGGCAGCGTGGTGGTGCTCAAGGGCGCGTCCGACGCAGCCACGGCCTCGGTGAAACTGAGCGCCAAGGCGACCGAAGGCCTGTCGCGCGCCGTGGGCCAGGCGGTGACGGTGACGGCCATCTCCACCGGCTACGTGCTGGTCCTGTCCGGCAAGGCCATCGCCTTCATCCCGAACGAAGTGGGCCAGGCCCTGATGCACCACAGCCGCGTGGGGCAATAACATGCGCCGCACGACCCTCGCCTGCATCGCCGCCGCGCTGGCCGCCCTGGCTTTGCAGCCTTGCGCCGCGCAAGCCGGCAACAGCTGCGAAGACAAGCCGCTCGAACTGCAGTCTGTCGTCAAAGGCATGGACCTGGCGCTGCGCACCAGCCGCGCGCTGGACGAAAGCGGCGCGCAGATCGCCTTCCTGTCGCGGGCCGGGCAGGACTTGAGCAAGTACCGCCTGCGCTACTCGCACATGGCGCTGGTGTGGCGCGACCAGGAACGCGGCCGCTGGCTGGTGGTGCACGAACTGAATGACTGCGGCAGCGCGACCTCCGGCCTGTTCAACGAAGGCCTCGGTAACTTCTTCCTGGACGACATGTTCCTGTACGAGGCGCAGTTGGTGATCCCGAGCCCGGAGATACAGGCCCGGCTGGCGCGCGTGCTGTCGACCAGCACGCCGCGCCGCCTGCACCACAGCAACTACAACATGCTGTCCTACGCCTATTCGACGCGCTACCAGAACTCCAACCAGTGGGTGCTGGAGAGTTATGCCGCCGCCAGCGCCGAACCGGGCCAGGTGGAGACCCGCGCCGAAGCGCAAGCGTGGCTGAAGCAGGCCGGCTACCGCCCCATCACCGTCG
This sequence comes from Massilia sp. Root351, assembly GCF_001425045.1. GTDB lineage: Bacteria > Pseudomonadota > Gammaproteobacteria > Burkholderiales > Burkholderiaceae_D > Rugamonas. The sequence goes on from NZ_LMDJ01000012.1 coordinate 771,439, forward strand.
AGATCCCGGCCATGACGCGGCTCGGCGCGCGCATGTTCCGCGCCAACGTGGCGTTCGACGATCACCCGCACGAGCGCCGCATGGCGGGCCAGATCGACACCGTGACCGTCGACTCGGTGGTGCGCTTCATCAAGACGCAGGACAAGGACGCGCGTACGCTCACGATACGCTGACAACATACCGGCAGAGGTCATCATGGAATGGATCATGGTTGGATTAGTCGCGGCAGCGGTGTACTGGATCGGGATGCCGATCTATTGCATCGCCGCCGCGCGTCGCGCCAGCCGGCAGGCTGCCGGCAACGAAAGCGATGTGCAGCAACTGCGCCATCTGGTTGGGGAGTTGCGGGCGCAAGTGCGCGATCTGCTCGCCGAGCACACGCAGCCCGCCCCCCCGCCGGCACCGGAGGCCGCCGCGCCCCAGCAGGCCGCAGCGCCGGCGCAGGCGCCGATGCCGCCGCCGGTTCCGGCCCGGTCCCCGGCCCCAGTCGTATCGCTCCCGTTCCCGCCATCAACTCCGGTGCCGCCTGCCGCGACGGCAGTTCCCGCCTCGCCTGCCCTGCCGGGCGCCGCTGACACGTACGCGCCTCCGGGTGCTGCGGCCGGCGCCTCCCCTCCCGCCACGCCTGCGCCGATGGACCCGGCAGCCAGCACGCCATCCGCCAGATCGGCGTCCCGGGCAGCCCCGGCAGCGACTGCAGCGACTGCAGCAACAGGAACAGCCGCACCGGCAGCACCAGCGGCGCCAGCCTGGCTGGTGGCGGCGCGCGACTGGCTATTTGGCGGCAATGTCGTCGCCAAGCTCGGCCTGCTGATCCTGTTCATGGGCGTGAGCTTCCTGCTCAAATACGCCGCCGCCAATTTCAACACCCCTATCGAACTGCGCCTGAGCGGCGTGGTGCTGGCCGACCTGGCCCTGCTGGCCTGGGGCTGGCGCATCCGCGATAGCCGCCCCGGCATCAGCCTGCCCGTGCAAGGCACCGCGATCGCCGTCCTGATCCTCACCACTTTCGCTGCCTTCCGCGTCTATCACCTGCTGCCCGCCACGCTGGCTTTCGCCCTGCTGACCGTCTTGGTCGCCTTTGCCTGCGTGCTGGCGGTGCTGCAGAACGCCGTCTGGCTGGCCGTATTCGGCATCATCGGTGGCTTCGCGGCGCCGGTGCTGGTCTCCACCGGCAGCGGTAACCACATCGCCCTGTTCAGCTACTGCGCCATCCTCAACGCCGGCATCCTCTATATCGCCACCAAAAAATCCTGGCGCGCCCTCAATGTGCTCGGCTTCGCCTGCACCTTCGTGCTTGGCACTTCGTGGGGCGTGCTGCGCTATACGCCGCACCACTACCTGTCCGCGCAGCTGTTCCTTGGCCTGTTCCTGCTGATGTACATCGCCATCGCGGTGTTCTACGCACAACGGCAAGCGCCCAAGCTGGCGCATTACGTGGATGGCACCCTGGTGTTCGGCACGCCGCTGGCCGCCATCGGCCTGCAGCACGGCCTGGTGCAGCACATGGAATTCGGTATGGCCTGGTCCGCCCTGGCCATAGGCCTGCTCTACGCCGGACTGGCCTTGGCGCTGTGGCGCCGCCTGGGCGCCACGAGCCGGCTGCTGTGCGAATCCTTCCTCGCGCTCGGCGTCGTGTTCGGCACGCTGGCGCTGCCCTTCGCGCTGGACGGCCGCTGGACCGCCGCCGCCTGGGCGCTGGAAGGCGCCGGCGTGGTATGGGTTGGCTTGCGCCAGCAGCGCAAGCTGGCCTGGACCTTTGGCTTGCTGGTGCAGGGCGCCGCCTGGATCGGCTTCCTCGGCGACATCATCAGCCTCGACGCCGCCGTGCTGGCTAACGCCAACATCTGGCTCGGCTTCCTGATCCTGGCCGCCGGCACCTTCATCGTCGCGGTGCAATTCCGCGGCGCCGGCCAGGCCGTGCCTGCCGCCGTGCGCGATCCGCTCGCCACGCTGCTGCTGGCGATAGCCGCCGCGTGGCTGCTGGCCGGCACCTGGTACGAAGTGGTCAGCCGCAGCAGCGGCGCCACCCAGCTCAACCTGCTCACCGCCAGCGCGCTGGTGGTGGCAGCCTTACTCGGCGTGATCGCTGCCCGCATGCGCTGGCGCATCGCCGGCGGCTACACGGTGGCCGTGCAACTGCTGGCCGCCGGCGTCTTCCTGTACCGCACGCGCTGGGACTGGCTGGACAGCCGGGTCGCCCTGCTCGACGGTCCCTTCCTGAGCGCCCTCATGCTGGGCGCCGGCCTGTGGCTCTCCAGCCTGTTCTTCCACCGCCACGCCGTCCGCAGCGCCGACGAAAAAGAGCGCACCTCGCTCGCCCTCACATCGGAGGCGCTGCTGCCCGGCGCGGGACTGGCCTGGTACGTCATGGCGCTGGCGCCGCTGGCCGCCTGCCTGGCGGACCAGTACGGCCTGCGCCCCGGCTTCCAAGGCGTGCACGACCTGCCCGCCATGCTCTCGTTCTACGCCATCGGCGCCAGCCTGCTGGCCTTGCTGGCCCAGCATCTGGCGTGCCGTATGGACTGGCGCGGCCTGCGCAAGCTGGCCATGCCGGTATGGCTGGTGCAAGCCGGCATCAGCGGCGCCATGCTGCTGATGATGCATTTCACCGGACACACACCCGGCGCGCTGGCCTGGTGCGCTTATGCCGCCGCCTGGACCGCCTCCGAGTACACGCTGCGGACGTGGACCCGTATGGCGTGGCCGCTGCCGCACGCCGCCCTGGTAGCGGTGCATCTGCTGCGCATTGCCGCGCCGTGGCTCATGATCTGGCCGGTGCTGAACCACGCCATCGCCGGCTGGCTGCTGGCGGGCGGCACAGCGGAGCAAATTCGCATGCTGCTGGACGGCTGGGAAGTCAGCGGAGGCTGGGCGCGCTACCTGCCGGCATGGGCCATGATGGCGGCCACCGCCGTCCTGCTGCGGTGCCGGGCGGACGAATGGCCGCTCAATCCGCTGGCAGCCTGGCACCAGCGCTTCCTGCTGCCCGTTGCCGCCGTGTGGACGCTGTTGCTGGCAGCGCGCTGGAACTTGCTGTACAGCGGCGCCATGGCCCCGCTACCCTACCTGCCACTGCTCAATCCGCTGGACCTGACCACCGGCTTCGCGCTGCTGCTGGCCGCAGCCGCCTTCCGCCGGCACCGCTTTGCCCCGCAGCGCAAAGGGGCCGCCGCCGGCGCCGGCTACGTGTGGTTCAATCTGATGCTGCTGCGCTCCGTGTCGAACTACATGGATGTGCCCTACCAGTTCAACGCGCTGATGGCCTCACAGTTCGTGCAGGCGCTGCTTTCGCTGGTGTGGACCGTCAGCGCCATGGTGCTCATGCGGATGGCTGCGCGGCGCGGCATGCGCACGCTGTGGGGCATAGGCGCGGCACTGCTCGCGGTGGTGGTGCTCAAGCTGTTCGCGGTGGACCTGTCCAATGCCGGCGGCATCGAGCGCATCGTGTCGTTCATCGGTGCCGGCTTGCTGATGGTGGCCATCGGATACGTCGCCCCGCTGCCCCCTGCCGCCCCGCGTGCGGAAGTGGCGCAATGAGCGCGCTGCTGCGCCGCGCCGCTGCCGCGGCATTGCTGCTGGCAGGCGCCTGCCATGCAGCCGCGCCTGCGGACAGCGCCGCCGGCTATAGCCACACCATCCCGCTCAACGTGCAAAAGGACAGCGGCCTGGCTGCGCTGCGCCTGCCGCAGCAGGTCTACCTTGCTTCCCGCTCACGCTCGCTCGACGATCTGCGCGTGTTCGACCGCGACGGCGCCAGCGTCCCGTTCGCGCTGCTGGCGCCTCCGGCGCCAACGCACACGACAGTGGCGGATCTGCCGGTACGCGTCTTCCCGCTGCGGTCCGTCCAAAGCGGCGATGACGGTGCGGCAGGTAGGCGGCTGGATATCCGGACCGACGGCAGCGGGCGCCTGCTGTCGGTCGCCAGCAGCCCGGCGTTTCCGGCGGCGGCGCGCCAGGAATCGCTGTCCCGGCTGATACTGGAAGTCGATGCGGCAAAAGATGCACAAGGCCAGCCGCCCCCGGTGTCCGCGCTGCGCTTCGAACTTCCGCCTGGCACGCGCAGCTACAGCGCGCAGCTGTGGCTGGAAACCAGTAGCGACTTGCAGCGCTGGGAACCCGCCGGCGCCGCCGAACTGAGCTGGCTATCGAACGCGGACGCGCAAACGCTGTCGAACAGCCGCATGGCCATCCAGCCTGCACGGTTCCGCTACGCGCGCCTCAGCTGGCGCAGCGGGACGCCGCTGGTGTTTGCGCGCATCGTCGCCGAAACCGAAAGCACGGCCGACGCCGGCCCGCCCATGGACACGTTGACGCTGCAACCCACGGTGGCAAAAAACGGCACCGACCTGGTCTACCGCAGCGGCATTGCCATCCCGGCAGAGCGCATCGGCATGCAGTTCGAGGCCGCCAACGCCGTCTTCCCTGTCACCCTGGGCCGCTACGAATCGGCGCCGCGCCGTCACCGCAGGCGCCAGCCAGAGTTGTTCTTTGTCCCAGTGCTGAACACCACGTTCTACCGTATCACCCAGGAAGGCATGGAACGCAAATCCGGCGACGCGGCCATCGCCGCAACCCACACCGACACCTGGGTGGCGAAAACCGAACAAGGCGCGACGGCGCGGCCCGCGCTGCGCATTTCCTGGACACCATCCACGCTGCTGCTGCTCGCCAACGGCAAGGGCCCCTACCAGCTGGCCTACGGCCGCGACGGGGCCGAAAGCTCTGCGCTGCTGCCGTCCCAGATCGCACCCGGCTTCAGCGCCGACGAACTGCGCGCCCTGCCGCAGGCGCACGCCGCACTTACCGTCGCGCCAGCCGGCCATGGCGCGCCGGCGCCGTCCATTGCGGCAGGACTGCCGGGCCAGCAAGAACGGCAGGAATCGGCCGCGACGGTCCAGCGCACCGCCATCCTCTGGTCCGTGCTGCTGGCAGGCCTCGCCCTGCTGGCCTACTTCGTCCGCACGCTGCTGCGCCAGATGAACGGCAGCGAGCAAGGCCGCGAAAAACAGAACTAGCGCGACGCCAGCGGCAGGCGAATGGTGATGGCGGTGCCTTCATGGCCAGTAGCGATGGCAAGGCTGCCGCCAAAAGCATCGGCGCGCTCGCGCATGCCGATGATGCCGATGCCGGCCGACGCCAGGGCCGGATCGTATCCTTTGCCGTTGTCGGCAACCTCGATCAGCAGCGCGCTGTCCTGCGGCGCTGCCGCACGCCGCAGCGCAACCGTCACGCGCGTGGCCTTGGCATGCTTGACCACGTTGGACAAGGCTTCCTGCACGGTGCGGTAGGCCGAAATAGCGACCGCGCCGTCCAGCCCGGAGAAATCTCCTTCGGCGTGGAACTCGAAACGGCAGCCGGCGCCGGCGCGGTCGTAATGCCGCACCATTTCCTCGATCGCGCCCTGCAGGCCGAGCATGTCCAGCACTTCCGGGCGCAAGCGCCGCACCAGCGCACGGCCGCTGTTGTACAAGCCGAGCGCCAGCTGGATTACGCCTTGCGCGCGGGCGGCGATTTCCTGCGCCTCGGCCCCTTGTTCCAGCTTGCGCGCCAGGTCCACCACGCGCTGCGACTCCAGGCGCACCGCGATCAGCGTAGCATTCAGCTCGTCGTGAATCTCCAGCGCGATGCTCTTGCGCTCCTCCTCCACCGCGCCGTTCACCTTGCGTATCAGGCGGCGCTTCTCGGCGTCGGCCTCGCGCAGCGCGCGGATGGAAGCGTTCAGCGAATGGTTGAATTGCTTCGCCAGTTGCCATGCCAGCAGCACGCAGACCAGCAAGCCCAGGCTGGCCACCAGCAGCGCGAAGTAGAAGCGGCCGGTCTGCTTGCGCAGCATGGCGGTCGGCGACATCGTCACCCGCACATGGCCCACGGTCTCCACTGTCATTCCTTCAGGGCCCGCGGTGCGGGTCTGCATATTCATCCAGATCAGGCGCCGCAGTATGGGCGCCTCGTAGTAGGCGGGCTCCGGCTGGCCTCCGCTGCGGCTCACGATATGCAGCAGGGGCCGGCGCGCCTTGTCGAACAGTTCCACCTTGTAGATGCCGCTGTCCGACTGCACCATGCGGCTGACGCTGGCCCTGAGTTCATCCAGCTTGCCGGCAGTGACGCTGTATTCGCTGCTGTCGGCCAGCACCTTGGCCAGCAGCGGGCCGCGCTCGGCCAGTTCCTCGCGCACCGCGGTCAAGCGCGACTGCCACGCGTACACGACAAAGGTGATGAACATGTACGCGGCCGGCAAAATGATGATGGACAGCAGCCGCGTGCGCACGCTCCAGCCCCGCCATGGCGCCAGCGCCATCAGGGCTCAATCAGCCCGTGCTTGACGGCCAGCCGCGTGATCAGCGCTGGACGGTGCACGCCCAGCTTCTCCTTGACCGCCTGGCTGATATTGCTGATGGTCTTGGTTGACACGTCCAGCTTCTCGGCGATTTCGGCATTGGTCCAGCCCTCGGCCATCAACGTGAAGATTTCCAGCGCGCGCTCGTCCAGCTGCGACTGCGGCGACTGCTCGCCCTGCACCGACAGCTGCGCCAGGCGCTCGGCGATCTGCGGCGGGAAGTACAGCCCGCCCTCGTGCGCGCGCCGCACCGCAGCCGCCAGGTCGGCCGGGTCGCAGTCCTTGGTCAGGAAGGCGCGGCCGCCCAGGCGGTAGGTTTCCTTGATCAGGCTGTCCTGGTCGAACTGGCTTAGAAAGACTATCTTCGCGGCGGGCGCCTGCGCCAGCACCTGCTTGGCCACGTCCAGCCCGGTGAGCTCCTCGCCGAAACGGATGTCGAGCACCAGCACGTCCGGTTGCAAGGCGCCAAATTGCGCGATGGCGTCAGCCGGCGTACGCGCCTGCCCCGCCACTTCCATGCCATGGCTTTCCAGCGACATGGCGAATCCCGTCATCACGATCGGATGGTCATCCGCCAGCAACACCCTTATTTTCCGTTCCATCTACCACCCCATCGCAAATTAACTTCCATTGAAAGGAAGCATATCACACGATGCATTTCCACAGAAATTGCTTTTCAAGTTCTATTTGATGGAATAATATTCTTCCACAACCTAGCAATTCAAGGTTCCACACGAACTCGGAGCGCACATGAAAAACGAAAAAAACCTCACCGGCATCACGGTCGTCGCAGTCCTGCACGTTGCGCTGGCCGTTCTGGTCATGAGCAGTTCCAGGATCACCATATTCCATGTGCCGGAGACGACGGTGGACCTGGTCAAGGAACTGAAAGAGCCGCCGCGCAAAGTGGAGTACACCGACCTCCCTCTGGAAGCGCCACGCCAGCCGGACATTTACGTACCGCCGGTGCCGGACAACGTCCCGCAGCAGCAGCCATCCAATGTGACGGCCAGGCCGCTGACCGACAGGGTGCAGCCGTCCGTTCCAGGCCCGGTGGCGGCGGCAGACAGCGGCGGCGACCGGGTCGTCCCCGCCAAGGGTCCGGTGCACGTGGCCGCCGTGGTGGATGCGGCCAACTGCGCCAAGCCGGACTACCCCAAGAACGCGCTGCGCAATGGTGACGCCGGCGCCGTGACGCTGGCCCTGCTGATCGGCACCGACGGCCGTGTGGCCGATTCGAAGATAGAAAAATCCAGCGGCTTCCGCGACCTGGACCGCGCCGCGCAAGTGGGCCTGGGCCTGTGCAGGTTCAAGCCCGGCACCATCGACGGTGTGCCTCAGCAGTCCTGGACGCGCATGCAGTACGTGTGGAACCTGGACGAGTGAATCGGCTGTGCTGCGCACAGCGCGATGGCCAAGCTGGGGTGCGGCAAGGGGTGATAATAGGATGGCGTCATCCCTAGCTTGAACTCCGCTTCGCGGCGGCTCCACAAGGAATAAAATGCATAAGGACGTTCACTCTCAGGCAAAGCCGCGATGGCCTTGGCTTCGTGTTCGCAGAACACATGCGCCGCCAGAGCGCCAAAATCGCGCCCGGCACGCATGATCTCAATATCGATGCCGACTGGCGTAACACTACTAACGGCACAGCCAATCCAGCGGCCACTATGCGACAGACTGAAATATGGCGTCTGAGCCAAACCGGCTATGTGCACGACAGGCGCATGACCATGCCTCTCGACCACCGAAATGGCGTGCGGATGAATACCTGCATCCCTAAAGGCGCGGCGCAACAGCACGCGGCCAGCCAAAAACTGCGTTCGGCGCACCTCCCGTTTGAAACTGTGAAAACGGTGGAGTTCGCTCTCTCCCAATTGTGCAAGCCAGGCAGCGACGAGCGCCGCGTCCAAGTCGGCGCTATCCAGCAACCACACTGATGCGGAGGGATTCTCCAATGCGTGCGCCTCTTGCATTAATCGGGCCGACAGTACTCAGCTACCGGCGCCGCCAGGGAACAATTGATTAACGAGCTCAACTATCTTCTTGTCGGCATCGATCCATTTCCCCGTGTTCATTCCGGCTTGCTTGGCATCGTATTTGGCTTCCCCAATAGCTTTTCCGTTCCTGTAGACCTTAATCTCCGCATACGACATGTACAAGGCAAGATCCCAACGCCATGTCGCCGCATAGGTCGATGTTACCGGGCAATCCGTAATAGAAGCCGAGGCCGGCATGCGGCGAACCAGGTATCCCTTGTTTTCCAGCGCACGCTTGTAGCTTTCGACAAATCCTTGGCGAACTCTGGTGTCCTCAATCAGGCAGACTTGCTTCTCCGCGAATATCTCGACGGGCGTCACGTTCTGATGGATAGCACAGCCGGTTAAAGACAAGGTGCAGGCGGCGAGTACGGCTATCTTTTTCATAAATTTATTTCGGTAAAGTGATATGCGTCCGCGTCTGTCATGCGGCTGGAAGCCGGAAAGCTCGCCGCGGGCAATGGACTCTGCCTGGGCTTGCATCCGGCCATCGTATTACTGCTCGACCTTGACGAACTCGCCTTTCAGGGCAACACCGGACATGATGGCGCCGTCATGGCATTCGAATTCGGTTTCGCTGGACATGGGAACATTGCCGTAGTTGCTCACGATGTTCACTACCGCATTGGCGCCCACAGCCAGGGCGCGCTTCTGCAGCTGCAGCATGGCCGACAGGAAGGCCCAGTTGCAGGAACGCTCCGGCGTTTTACCAAAACTATTGGTCTTCTGGCTGGTTTGGTCAATGACCAGGCGCTCCAGGATCTTGGGCGTGGCCTGATTGCCAAAGTAGAACTTCACGGAGTCGCCGAGGCGGCCGCGCGCGTTGTTGTCCGCCATGGCACTCTCGATACGCATCATCAGCTTGGTGTCGCGTGCGAACGCCGGTACGGTGGACAAGAACGAGGTGCCCAGTGCGGCGGCGATCAAACAGGTTTTCATTTTCATAGTGGACTCCAAAAATTGATAACGGCCGGCTTCAAGCTGCCGGCTTACACGCGACCAGGTTGATCAGCGTTTCCTCGCGCACGGCGGGCGGTTTGATACGAAATACCGTTTCCATCATGCCCAAATCCTCGCGGCTCCACCACAGGAACGGATAAGACACCGCGCTGTCGGGCACTGAAAACCCCGCTGCGCGCACCATGTCCAGGTATTCCGGCGCAGTCTTTTGCACATCCATCGGATGGCGAAACAGCAGGCGGATAATCCAGGAATGGATGTAGCGCCGGGTCGATTCGGCAAATAACAGCATCCCGCCCGGCTTCAGAACACGGAAGAATTCTGCGATCGCGCGTTCCTGGTCGATTAGGTGATGGAAGGTCTGGTGGCAGAACAGCAAGTCCACCGAATTGTCTTCCAACCTGATGTTGGAGCTGGAACAGCAAATGAACTCAGCCGGTATGTTCAGCTGCGCCACTTCGGCTGCCGATGCCTGCAGCATCTCCGGGTCGATATCCATGCCGATCAGCCGCTCCGGCGCGAAGCGCTGGTGCAGCTTGCCCAGCGAGCGGCCGAAGCCGCACCCCACGTCTGCCACCACCGGGAAGCTGCGCGCCTCGCCCTGCATCAGGCGCTGCAAGTCCTCCAACGCGCGTTCCAGCACATGGACAGTCCAGGTATTGGTGCGCAAGAACCATTTGCCAAAGGCCGTTTCCGGCACGTGCGGATCGGCCGGCGGCTGCAACAAGTCAAGGTTGGAGCTCATGGCTTACGGCTTCGGGTTGAGGGCAACGTTCGCGTCCTCGGCACCGGTCGGGCCGCCTTTGGCGGTCTCGTAGTTAGCGATGACGTAGCCGCTGGCCAGGTTGGCTACGCGGGTCAGCATCATGTTGTCATGCACGCCCATGGTAAAGCCGGCCCCCATGGCTGCGGCGCGCTGGAAGAATTCCGGCGAAGCCACCACCTGGCCTTGGCCGTCGCGGATATTCAGGCGCATCAGCACACCGGAACTGCCGGCCAATGGCCCCAGCAGCACGCGCTTGGCGCCGTGCTTGAACGACAGCTGTTCCACCACGGGCTCGATCACCAGCGCGCGGCCATTGGCGGGACGGGCATTCCATTCGGCCAGGCGCGGCGTCAAATCCTTCTGCAGGTTCTCATTGATCTTGGCCAGCCCGCTGACGTCACCACGATAGCCATCCTTGAACACGACCGGGCGCAGCTCGATCCGGGCATACTGCTTGAATTCGGCGGCTGGCGCCGGATTGTCGGTCGAGGATGCCTTGATGCGCGTGGCGCAGCCTTGCAAGGCTGCCAGCGTCAGAATGGCTGCGCACAGCAAGGCGGTGTTGATACTTTTCTTCATGTAGTTCCTTTTCAGGGGTCAGGTGGAATGGCGTTTGAAAATCAGTGAGGTATTGATGCCGCCGAAGGCGAAATTGTTGGACATGACATACTCGCAATCCAAATGCCGGCCTTGGCCGGCGATATAGTCCAATGGGGCGCATGCTGGATCGACCTGTTCCAGGCTGATGGTGGGCGCGAACCAGCCCTCGCGCATCATCTGGATGCTGATCCATGCTTCCAGCGCGCCGCACGCGCCCAGCGTGTGGCCCATATAGCTCTTCAGGGAACTGATAGGCACGCCGCCGCCGAACACCGCCATCGTAGCCTGCGACTCGGCCACGTCGCCTTGCGCGGTAGCCGTGCCGTGGGCGTTGATGTAGCCGATGTCGGCCGGCTGCAGCCTCGCATCGGCCAGCGCCAGCTGCATCGCCTTTTGCATGGTGACGGCATTCGGCTGCGTGACGTGGCAGCCGTCGCTATTGGTGCCGAAGCCGACCAGCTCCGCGTGGATTGCCGCGCCGCGCGCCTGCGCGTGCTCCATGTCCTCCAGGATCAGGCAGCCCGCCCCCTCGCCGATCACCAGGCCGTCGCGCCCGAAGTCGAACGGACGCGGCGTGCTGGCCGGCGCATCGTTGCGCGTGCTGGTGGCAAACAGCGTGTCGAACACCGCCGCCTCGGTGGCGCACAACTCCTCGGCGCCGCCAGCGATCATCGCCAGCTGCTTGCCGCTGCGGATCGCCTCGCAGGCGTAGCCGATGCCCTGGCTGCCGGAAGTGCAGGCACTGGATGTGGTGATGACGCGGCCGGTGACGCCGAAAAACACGCCGATGTTGACCGGCGCCGTGTGCGCCATCATCTTGATATAGGTGGTGGCGTTGATGCCGCGCGTACTGCGTTCCTCCATCATGCGGCCGAAATCGCCGATGGCGCTGGGCGTGCCAGCCGATGAGCCGAAAGAGACCCCCATGTCGCCGCTGCGCAGCAGATCCGACTCGAGCAGGCCGGCGTCTTCCAGCGCCAGTTCGGTGGCGCGCGTGGCCATCAGCGCCACGCGGCCCATGCTGCGCATGCTCTTGCGGTTGAAGCGCCCGCTCAGCTCGAACGCGGCGGCGGGCGCGCCCAGCTGCGTGTTCAGCCCTTCGTAGTCGGCCCATTCGCCCATGCGCACGATGGCGTTGCGGTACTCGCCTAGGCGGCTGCGGATGCTGGCCCAGTCGTTGCCGATCGGGCTGATGCCGGCCATGCCGGTTACTGCCACCCGGCGGCTCATGCCAGGCCTCCGTTGACCGAAATCACCTGGCGCGTAATGTAGCCGGCTTCCTCGCCGACCAGGAAGCTGACCGCCGCCGCCACTTCATCGACCGTGCCGACGCGGCGCGCCGGGATCATCTTCAGCACTTCGTCCATCGGCAGGTCTTGCGTCATGTCGGTATCGATCAGACCCGGCGCCACGCAATTGACGGTGATGGCGCGCTTGGCTAGTTCCAGCGCCAGCGCCTTGGTGGCGCCGATGATGCCGGCCTTGGCCGCGCTGTAGTTGACCTGGCCGCGGTTGCCCACCAGGCCGGACACGGAGGCGAGCGTCACGATGCGCCCCGGCTTGCGGCGCTGAACCAGCGGCATCACCAGCGGATTGAGCACGTTGTAGAAGCCGTCCAGATTGGTCTGCAGCACAATGTCCCAGTCCTCGCCCGACATGGCCGGGAAGGCGTTGTCGCGCGCCACGCCCGCGTTGCACACCACGCCGTAGTAGCAGCCGTGCTGCGCGATGTCCGCTTCCAGCGCCGCTGCGGTGGCCGCGCGGTCGCCGATGTCGAACTGCAGCACGCGCGCCGCGCGGCCCATGCCGGCGATGTCACCCGCCACGGCGTCGGCCTCGGCGCGCTGGCTGCGGCAATGCACCACCACGTCGAAACCGTCGCGCGCCAGGCGCAGCGCAATGGCCTTGCCGATGCCGCGCGACGATCCCGTCACCAATACACTCTTATTCATTTTTAGTCTTCTCCTGCAGAAATTCATTTACGTCGTCTGGCTGAAACACGGTCAGCGTGCCGCTGGCCAATGGCGCCGGCTCGGCACCACAGTCGCCGCCGGCGCGCACGATGCGGCATTCGAATGCCGCCAGGCCGTTCTCGCCGCGCAGCACCTGCTGCACGTACACGTGCAACACGTCGCCGCAGGCAAATTGCGGCTGCGTAGTGCTGTAGCGGCGCGAGCCAAGCAGGAAGCCGGGTTTGACGGCCTGGCCCTTTTGTTGCGCCAGCCAGCCCGCGTGCGCCGCCACCGCCTGCGCCATGTACTCGACGCCGACCCAGCTGCCCACACCGCCGTCGGTGCAGAACATGCTGCCCGGGTGGATGCGCACTTCCGCGCGCAGCGTCTCGGCCGTCACGTCCAGTACGCGGTCCAGCAGCAGCATCGCGCCTGCGTGCGGCACCAGACTGCCGATAGCGGGCGGCGTCATGCCTGACTCCCGAGCACCAGCGCGGCATTGGAGCCGCCGAACGCGAAAGAATTGCTCAGCACGCGGCGCAGCGGACGGCCCAGTTGCGCGCCCGGCGCCGCCACGTTCAAGGCCGGCAATTCCGGATCGGCCGCGCCATCCCACAGCTGCGGCGGCAGGCTGCCGCGCGGATTTTCGTCCTGCATCAGCAGCCAGCACAGGGCCGCCTCCACCGCAGCTGCGGCGCCCAGCGTGTGGCCGGTAAAAGGCTTGCTCGAGCTGACAGGCACCGCAGGGCCGAACAGACCGGCCACCACCTTCGCTTCCATCGCATCGTTCTGGCGCGTGGCGGTGCCGTGCAGGTTGATGTAGTCGATCTCGGAAGGGGCCAGCCGGGCGCGCCGCAAAGCCTGTTCTATCGCCAGCCGAGCGCCGCTGCCGGCCGGGTCGGGGGCCGAGATATGGTGGCCGTCCGACGACTCCCCCCAGCCCAGCAGCGCCACGGCGGCCGGCTCGCGCGACATCAGGAACAGCGCCGCGCCCTCGCCGATGTTGATGCCGTTGCGGTTCGCGCTCAGCGGATTGCAGCGCGCCGCGCTGACCGATTCCAGCGCCGAAAAACCGGCCACCGTGAAGCCGCACAGGCTGTCCACACCGCCCGTCACCACCGCGTCGCACAAGTCCATGGCGATCAGGCGCGCGGCGCTGGCCATGGCCTTGGCGCTCGACGAGCAGGCGCTAGAATGTACATAGGCCGGTCCGCCCGCGCCCAGTTCGGCCGCCAGCACTTCGGCTGGGGATCCCATTTCCTGCTGGCCGTAGTGGAAACCCTCGGGCAAAGCGCCCCCGTGCTCCCGCGCGCGCAACGCGGCTTCCGTTTCAGCGATGCCCGAGGTGCTGGTGCCCAGCACCACGCCGACCCGGTGCGCGCCGTAGCGCGCAATGGCGGCATCGGCGGCGCAGCGGATCTGAGCCAGCGCCGCCAACGCAAGCTGATTGTTGCGGCTGCGCAGCCGCAATGGCAGGTGCGCCACCGGCGGCAGCTGCGCCGCGTCGACGCATCCCAGCGGCAGCACACGGCCCGGCGAATAGCGCTCGGTCGGCAACACGCCGCTGGCGGCGTCCAAGAGGGCGGCGCGCACTTGTTCGCCGCCGCTGCCCAAGGCGCAAACGATGCCGCAGGCGTTCAGGTAAAACGTCATGGCTGGCCCTCCCCGCCGTCGAACTGTATTGTCAGGCGATAGCGGTAGCGCAGGTTTTCCAGCTGTACCGTGCCGCTCCAGCGCGGCATGCCGCTGTAGCTGATCACCATGATGGGCACGCCGTCCAGCGACAATGTGCGGCGCAGGCCCTCATCCGCGATGCGCCAGCCGGCCGGCAACGCGGCGCGGATCGCCTCGGCGGGCCACAGCGTCAGCTGCACGTCTTCCAGCACATCCTCGGCGCGCACCTGCGACGGCAGCATCACGTGGCGCCACGTGCGCAAATCCTTGCCGTCGTAGCTGAGTGACAGCACACGCTGGCCCAGGGCCAGTCCCACCAGCTCGATGCGGGCCGCGTCCGCTTCCAGCGCCACGTCCAGGTCGTCGCTGCGGCCATTGCGCTCCACGCGCAGATGCTGCTGCACCGCGATCGATGCGCCCAGCGCGGCCGGCGCCAGTTTCAGGCCCAGGCGCGCGGCCGGCGGCGGCGCGGTGGCGCAGCCGGCCATCGTCAGCAGGCCCGCCAACAAAGCCGCCAGCAAGGCGGCGCGCTTAAACTGCTGCAGCATCTGGTTCTTCCTTTTTAGTTGCGAAACAGGGCACCAGCAGCCACACCAGCGCGGTCCCGATCAGCATGGTCAGCCCGAAGGCCTGCAGCGCCGGCGTTTTGCTCAGGCCCAGCAAGCCGAATGAGAGTATGGTGTTGGCGGCCGACAGACCCACCGCCAGCCAGGGCGTGGCGTCGCGCCGGTCCGGCTGCTCCTGCATGAAGATGCCGTAGTCGACGCCGACGCCCAGCAGCAGCATCAAGGCCAGCACATGGAACAGCTGCAAGCTGTGGCCCAGGTAGCCCACCGCCGCCAGCGTTGCGAGGCTGGCCAGCGCGGTCGGCGCCAGCACGCGCCAGGCGCGGCCGCGGTAGCGCGGCAGCAGCAACGCGAACACCACCGCGTAAGCCGCCAGCACCACCCAGCCCATGTACACCCGGTAGCGCCCCAGCACGCTGGAGATTTCGCCCACCTTGTCCACCCATTGCACACCCGGCAAGCCATCGGCCGCCCGGCGCAGCGCGGGCAGGCCGGCATAGTCCATACCGCGCAGCGCCACGATGCTGGCCACCACGCCCTCGGTGCTGCCCAGCCACAAGTGGCGCCACGGTTCGCTGGACGGCGCCGCCAGGAAGGCCGGCAGCGTGAGCGGCTGCGCGGCGGCCTGCTGCAGCGCCACCGTGGCGGAAACCCAGTCCGCATCCTCGTCCACTTGCGCCGCCACGCCGCGCAAAGGACCGTCGGCGGCAAGCAGCTTCTGTTGCAGCAGCGCGCGGCGGCTGTCCTGGGTGCGCAGCGACGGGACCCAGTTCGACACCGCCTGCCAGCCGCCTATCACACCTTGCGCCGCCAGCGGCGCAAGGCGCTGCTTGAGCGCTTCCTCGCGCTGCAGCACTTCCTCCTCGCTGACGCCGCGCACCAGGTAGTACTGCACCGGCGTCGGCGCATCGAGCAGCTTGCCGAGGCGGAGCTGATCGGCCACCAGCTGCTTGGGCGAATTCTGCAGCAGGCGGATATCGTCGTTCGGATGCAGGCGCAGCACGCCGGGCAGCGCCACCGCCGCGAACAGCGCCGCCAGCGCCGCAGTGCTCCAGCCCGGGCGCAGCACGGGCCAGCGTTGCAGCAGGGCGCCATAGCCGCGCGCCAGCGCGCCCGGCTTCAGCGCGCCGCCGGCCAGCAGCAGCGGGAACCAGCACACCACTGTCAGCCAGGCGAACACCAGGCCCAGCGCCGAGAATACCGCCATCGCTCGCAGGCCGGGGAATGGCGTAAAACCCAGTCCCATGTAGCCGATCACCGCCGCCAGCAGGGTCAGAATCAAGCCCGGCATCAGGCGCTTGAGCAGCGCGCGCGAACTGAGCGCCGGATCGGCCGCCATGCGGTTGAACAGGAAATAAATGCCGTAATCCTGCGCCACGCCGATCAGGCTGGCTCCGAACACCAGGGTCAGCAGGTGCACGCGGCCGAACAGCAGCCAGCACACCGAGAAGGCGCCCAGGCAGCCGACCGCGATCGACAGCAGGATCAATACGATGGGGCGCAGCGAGTGGAAGGTCAGCCAGGTGAGCAGCACGATGCCTGCCAGCGAGCCGAGGCCGATGGTCGACATTTCGCCGTGCGCCTGGCCGCTGGCGGCGGCCGCGTGCAGGATGACGCCGGCCGGGATCAGGTCGACGCCCGGCGCGGCCTGGCGCGCGGCGGCGGCGGCCTGCTCCAGCAGCGGCAGCACGGTGTCCTGCGCGGTGATGGAAAAGGCGGGCACGGTCAAGGTCATCGGCAGCAGCACATACTGGCGCGGGTTGCGGCCGTCCCGGTCCGCGACGAAAAGGTAGCCGTCGCGCGGACGCACCGGGGTTTCCTGCGCGCGCTCCTGCACCCAGCCCGCGAACAGGCCGAAGGGATCGTCCTGCCAGCTGCCCAGCTTCGGGCCGCCGAAGGCGTTGTACATGCGGCCCAGCGCGGCCTGTTCCCAGAACGCGGTCGGCTCGCTGCGCAGCTGCCGCTCCTGCTCCGCCGTCAGCAAGGCCAGGCGGTGGCGCTGGAACAGCGCCAGCCAGTCGTCCTGCGTCTTGTCGTTGACGGCGGTGGCGGCGAACATGCCGGGCCGGCTGGCCAGCACGCCGCGGTAGGCGTCGGCCGCGCGCCTGGCGTCGCCCCACTCCTCCGCCCCCACCAGCACCACCAGGCGCTGCTGGGCCGAGTCCACCATATGGGCGAACGATTGCTGCAGCACCGGGTCGCGCTCCTGCACCGGCAGCAGCGCCAGGATGTCGGTGTCCGGCGTGATGCGCTGGCCCAGCCACAGCCAGGCGTTATGGCCCAGCAGCAGGCCGACCGCCAGCAGCCACAGCAGCGCCAGCCGCTTGCCGCGCATGAGCATATCCAGCTTCAAAACAGCGCCGCCTCATCCGGCGCCATCGCCGCCGGGCCGGCCTGCATGGCCGAGAACACGATGGTGGTCTTGTCGCCGCTGGCTTCCTGCATCACGATGCTCTTCACGTACGCGCCGCCTTCCAGGCTGATGGCGCCGATGGCCTTGGCCAGCGCCGGCTCGCGCGCTTTCAGCGCCACCTGCCAGCCCGCCGCATCGGCCGTGCCGTCCACTTCGAACAGTTGGTCCAGCTGCGCCAGGTCGCCGCCCAGGAGCGAGAACATGACACCGTTAATCATGCGCACCACCGGTTCGTTCTTCGCTTCCAGCCGCATTGCCACGCGCTCACCCTGCAGATGAACGATCTCGTCGCGCGTCAGGCGCAAGGTGTTGGGGAACGGCTTCAGCGTGCGCCACAGCACCCCCTTGCCCGCCACCACGCAGAAACGGCCGTTCGACGCCAACGGCTTCTTCAGGCCCGCCAGCTGCTTGGTCTGGTCGAAGCGGCCGCACAGCACATCCGGCTTGGCCAGCATGGCCTGGATCTTCGCCACAGGTGCGGCGGCGCACGCCGCGGCGCAAGCGGCCAGCAGGGCCGCAGCGGTCACAATTTTTTTCATGTCGGTTCGATTCCCAGTTTGTCGAACAGCACCTGCGGCGACACAAAACACATCTCGCCGCTGGCGATATCCACCGCCACCTGCATGGTGCTGGCGCGGTTCAGGCGCTTGCCGGTGGCGGCATCGCTGATCACATAGTCGATTTTCAGGCGGCTCTCCCACTCGACGATATCGGCGCGCAGCTTGAGCACCTGGCCGAAGGTGGCCGGCGCGGCGTAGCGCAGATGCATGTCGATGATAGGCCAGGCGTAGCCGGACTCCTTCATCTGCGTGTAGTTGTAACCTATTTTGTCCAGCAGCTCGCAGCGCACCATTTCCAGATACTTGACGTAGCGGCCGTGCCAGACGATCTGCATCGGGTCCAGGTCGAAGAACTGGACCTTGGTTTCAATCTCCGCGAACCAGCGGCTTTCCCTGGCCTGCCTACGCATACAGCTCCCATGCCTGGCTGCGGATCCGTTCCAGCAGCACGCGCAGCTCCGGGTCCAGGCGGCGGTCCTCCACCACGGCGGCGATGTCCTGGGACAGCAATTCCTGCATGCGCGCCAGCGCGGCGTGCGGCACGGCTTCAGGATAGTCGCGGCAGCGCAGCCACACGCCCTGGCGCACGGTGACCAGCAGCGCGGCCGCCACCTGCTCCGTCAGCTCCAGCACGCGCAGGCAGTCGCGCGCGGCGATGGTGCCCATGCTGACCTTGTCCTGGTTGTGGCATTCGGTGGAACGCGAGAACACTGAAGCCGGCATGGTCAGCTTGAGCGCCTCGGCGGTCCAGGCGGACGCGCTGATCTGCAGCGCCTTCAGGCCATGGTTGATCGCCGCGCGGGCGCCGGTTGCGCCGACCAGATTGGCCGGCAGGCCGTGGTTGTAGCGGCTGTCCACCAGCAGCGCCATCTGGCGGTCCAGCAGGTCGGCCAGGTTGGCGACGGTATTCTTCATGCCGTCCATGGCGAAGGCGATGTGGCCGCCGTAGAAATGGCCGCCGTGCAGCACCCGTTCGCCCACCGGGTCGATCAGCGGATTGTCGTTGGCGCTGTTGAGTTCATTTTCAATCAGGCTGCGGAACAGCGGCAGCGTGTCCGCCAGCACGCCGATCACGTGCGGCGCGCAGCGGATCGAATAGCGGTCCTGCAGGCGCTTGCCGTTACGCTCCCACTGGTCGGTCGGGAGATCCTGGCGCAGCCAGGCTGCCACCTGCTGCATGCCGGGATGCGGCTTGACGGAGAACAGCACCTCATCGAAGTGATGCGCATTGCCATCCAGCGCGAAAGAGGCCATGGCGGTGATGCGGGTGGTCAACCGCGCCAGGTACTCCGCGCGCCCGTAGGCGATGCAGGCCAACGCTGTCATGACGGCCGTGCCGTTCATGATGGCCAGGCCTTCCTTCGGGCGCAGCCGCAGCGGCGTGATACCCGCCTCGCGCAAAGCCTGTTCGGCCGGCACCTGCTCGCCGTTGCGCCACACTTCGCGTTCGCCGCACAGCACGGCCGCCAGGTAGGAAAGCGGCGTGAGATCGCCGCTGGCGCCGACCGAGCCTTCCGATGGGATCAACGGCAGCAGGCCTGCATCCAGCAGGCGCACGATCTGGTCCAGCAGCTCGACGCTGACGCCGGAAAAGCCCTTGGCCAGCGAAGCCAGGCGCGCAGCCAGGATGGCGCGCGTCTGCGCCGGCGAGAAGTTCTCGCCCAGGCCGCAGCCGTGGTAAGTGTACAAGTGGTGCGGCAACTCGGCGACCAGCTCGGCCGGAACGGTGGTGGTGCAGGAATCGCCGTAGCCGGTCGTCACGCCGTAAACGGTGCCGTCCTCGCGCAGCAGCTGGTCGAGGAAGTCGGCGCCGCGTGAAATGGCGGCGCGGAAGGCCGGATCGTCCGACAGGACCGCGTTGGCCCTGCCCTGCGCGATGTCCACGATGTCTTCTATCGTCAGCCGCGATTGGTCGAAGCGCACGTCGCGGCGCGTATTTTTAAGGTCAGCCAGGTGCATCGGAGGTATCCTGTTTTGGTAGATGCCAGAAGTCGTAGAAGTTAAACCACTGCAGCGGGGCCTGCACGCAGTAGTGCTGCAGGCGTCCGGCGTAGTCCGCCGCCAGCGCCGCCAGCGCCGCGTCGCGCGCCTCCCGGGGCAGGTGCAGCGTCTCGCGGAACAATTCGAAATGCAGTTCGGCGCCGCCGCCGGGACGCTGCAAGGAAAACAGCAGGTAAACCGGGCAGCGCAGCGCGCTGGCCAGCACATAGGGGCCGATCGGGAACGCGGCCGGCGCGCCCAGGAAGTCCGCCAGCGCCACGCGCGGCCGGCGCGAGACCGGCACCCGGTCACCGGCGATCACCACCAGCTCGCCGCGTCCCACGCGCTCCGCCAGCAGCATGGCGGTGGCCGCCGTCAGCTCAGTCACCTGCATCAGGTTCAGCTCGCTGTCCGGGTTCAGGCGGGCCAGCATGCGGTTGAAGGCCTGCGCGTGGCGCGTGTGCACCAGCACCGTCAGCTTCACATCCGGGCGCCGGCGCGACAGCACGCGGCACAGCTCCAGGTTGCCGAAGTGGGAACAGATCAGCAGCCCGCCCCGGCCCGCCGCCAGCATGCGGTTGAAGCCGTCCACGCCATGCAGGGTCACGCTGTCCACGTCATACTGGCCGCCCCACAGCAGCATCTTGTCGAGAATGCTGTCGGCGAAGGCGGCGAAATGGCGCAGCACGCCCAGGCGCGGCACGGGCGCGTAGGCGTCCACGCGCGCCAGGTAGGCCGTCGAAACGCGCCGCGCGCGCCCGCTGGTGAGCAGATACCAGCACAGCACCGGGTACAGCAGCACCCGGAACGGCCAGCGTCCCAGCACGCGGAAAATCCAGAACAGCAGGCGCATGCCGGCCACGAAGCTCACTTCGTTGATGGCGGCCCAGTGGCGCGGCGCGGCACTCATGCGCGGCTTCCCGTCCGGCCCAGTTTGCGCGCCAGCAGGCGCGGCGAGCGCAGCAGCATGCCGCAGAACAGCGTCGCATGCAGGCGCGAGATCAGCGCGTTGTCCAGCCACAGGCGAAAGTGCGACACGCCGTCGGACGGATAACCGACCCGGGTCGGCAGATTGACCATATCGACGCCGTCCCAGTGCAGCCGCACCAGGATCTCGATGTCGAAGTTCATGCGGCGGCCCAGCGCGCGGCGCTCGATCAGCGCCAGCACCGGCGCCAGCGGGTAGACCCGGAAGCCGCACATGGAATCCCTGATCTGCAGCGACAGCGTGTTAATCCAGACCCAGATGTGGGTGGCGTAGCGCCCATACAGGCGCCCTTTCGGCACCGACTCGTCGTACACCGGGCAGCCCACCACCAGCGCATGCGGCCGGGCGCGCGCCTTCGCCAGGAAGGCCGGCACGTCGTCCAGATTGTGCTGGCCATCCGCATCCACCTGCAGCGCATGGCTGTAGCCCAGTTCCGCGGCCTTGCGGAAACCGCTCATGACGGCGCCGCCCTTGCCCTGGTTGAGCGCGTGCGGCACCAGCACCACCTGTTGCGGATGCAGCGCCGCCAGCCGTCGCAGTTCGGCCGCGCAGCCGGGGCCGCTGCCGTCGTCGACCAGGATGCAGCGCAGCCCGTGCGGCAGCAGACCGGCCAGCACCGCGCCTATCGCGTGCTCGTGGTTGTAGACCGGGACGATGAAGCAGGCATCAAACACCGGCGCCCCCTGCGCGCGCAAAGCGCAGCAGCGAATGGCAGTAGCCGATGCCGTCGCGGGCGGTCAGCAGGCGCAGGCCGGCCGCTTCGGCCAGGCGCACATAGTCTGCACTCTGGTAGATCTTGCTGTTGCCGCTGGCCATGGCGGTGAAGTACGGCGAGGTGTTGATCAGGCAGTAGGACGCGATGTCGTACTGCTGACGGTCCCAGAAAGTGTCCATGATCAGGACCTGGCCGTCCGGCGCCAGCGCTGCCGCCGCGCGTTGCAGTATGCTGGCAATGGCAGGCTCGCTGAAGCAGCTCAGGAACTGGCTCATCCAGATCAGGTCCATGGCCGGCGGCAGCGGGACGGCGGCGTCCAGCATGTCCACCGCGTGCAGCTGCGCGCGCTCGCGCACGCCGGCCGCCAGCAGGTTCTGTTCCGCCATCGCCAGTTGGCGCGGCAGGTCCACCAGATGCAGTTGCACGTCGGCGCTGTACTCCAGCGCGGCCAGGCTGAACTTGCCGGTGTTGGCGCCGATATCCATCACGCGGCGCGGGCCGGTGGCAAACACGTCGGGCAGGATCTCCGGGAACGAGGTGTCCGAATAGTGGTGGTCGAAGGCGAACCAGCTGCTCTTGGCCGGCTCTTCCAGGTGCGACAGCCCCTGGTACAGCGTGGGCCAGTCGCCCAGTTTCTTCAAGCCATGCGGCTGCTCGCCGTCCAGCGATTTCTCCAGGTCGTGCAGCCCCAGGTAGCAAACGTCATGGTTGAAGTCCAGATTGACCTGGGTGATCTTGTCGGTCAGGACGCAAAACCCCACCTTGTCGAGCACATAGCGCCCGCCGCGCAGCTGCACCGCGCCAGCCGACAGGCAGGACTCCAGCACCACCTTCAGCACGTACTCGCTCCACTTGCCGCTCGCCGCCATCTCCTCGACGCTCAGGCCGGTCGAGCAGGCGTCGGCCAGGGCCTGCAGCATGCCGCGCTTCCATGCATAGCGCACGCACTGGAACACCACCGGACCGAAGGCGATCTTCTGCGCTTCGTAGCGGGCTGCGAACGCGCTCTGGCGCACGGGAGAGAATGATTTATCTTGCATCGACTGCTTTCAGGTTATGGTGTCACGAACAAGATGCGTCCGCTGGCATGCTGCCCGGCGGCGGACAAATAGCGGAACTGCACGCTGCCCTTGGCGGCATCATGCTGCAGTTCGAGCCGCACCACGGCGCCGGGCCGGATCACCTGCTGAAATTTCAGCGCGGCGACCTCGCGGAATACGGCCGGCAGATCGAAATAGCGGCGGCAGTAGCCTATCGCCCAGTCGAGCTGGGCGACGCCCGGCAGCACCGGGGCGTTTGGAAAATGGCCGTCGAAATACAACAAGTCGGCGGGCACGGTCAGTTCCAGCGCCACGCTGCCGGCCGAGCGATCCAGCTCGCGCAGCTGCGGTTCGCGCGGCCTGGCGCCGGCTGGCGCGGCATGGCCCGGCCCCGCCGCCGTCAACAGTTCGAGCAGCGCGGCATGGGTGGTCTTGCCCTGCGCATTGACCGGCAGCGTGGCCGGATAACGCCAGCGGCGCGGTAAGGCCACCGCTTCGGCGAACGGGACCAGCAGCGCGCGCAGCGCGCGGTTCATGGCAAGCTTGCCGCCTGCCGCCAGCTGCGCCCGGCCAGCTTCGGACAACACCACAACGCCGGCCAGCTGGCCGCGCGCGCTATCGTCCTGCAGCACGCGCGCCTGCGCCACCAACGGCGACTGCGACAGGGCACGCTCCAATGCGTCCAGCGAAATGCGTTTCTCCGCCACCTTCACGATGCGGTCGGCGCGCCCCAGCAGTACAAAGCGGCCGCCGTCGGCCGCCGCCACGCGGTCGGCCAGCGCCAGCCAGCCTTCGCCCGGCAGGGGCGGCAGATGCGGCGAACGCACTTCCAGGGCGCCGTCATCGGCAGCGATGCGCCACGCCACATTCAGGAAGGGTTGCCAGGCGGCGCTATCCCCGGCCGCGCTGCGCTGGCGCCAGGCCACGCCACCGCTCTCCGAACTGCCGTACACTTCCATCGGCACCGTCCCGAGCAGGCAGGCGCAGGCATGCGCCGCCTCCTCCGGCAGCGGGCCGCCCGACGAATACACCGCCCGCAGCTGCGCGCGCGCGCCGCGCCAGTCCAGATGCGCCGGCAAGCGCGCCAGCTGGGCCGGGCTGCTGACCAGCACCGCAGGCCGCAGCGCCAGCAGCTCGGCCAGTTGCTCAGGGTAGGCCGCGCTGGCGGCATGCAGCGGGCGTGCAGCGCACAGCGGCCACAGCACTTTGAACAGCAAACCGTAGATGTGCTGGTGCGACACGGTGGCC
Source organism: Massilia sp. Root351 (assembly GCF_001425045.1). Taxonomy (GTDB): domain Bacteria; phylum Pseudomonadota; class Gammaproteobacteria; order Burkholderiales; family Burkholderiaceae_D; genus Rugamonas. The sequence goes on from NZ_LMDJ01000012.1 coordinate 795,277, forward strand.
AGCACGCTGGCGCCGCGCAGCTGCGCGCCGAACATCCGCTCCAGCACCGACAGCTCGCTCGACAGCTGCGACAGGCGCTTCGGAATGGCTTGCGGCGCACCGCTGCTGCCCGAGGTATGCACCACCAGCACGTCGGCCGCCGCATCGAGCGGCGGCAGCTGCGGCAACGCCGGCTGGGCGCCGCTGCCGGCTGCCGGCGCCGCAGCGGGCTGTATCGGGGCCAGCGCCGCCGGGAACTCGCCGAGGAAACCGTCCACGTGCTGCGCCAGCGCGGCGCAACTGGCGGGCAGCGCGTCCGCCGTCAGCCACACCGTCTTGCCGGCGTGCCAGGCGCCCAGCAGCGCGGCGGCAAATTCCAGGCTGTCTTCGATGTACAGCGCATAGTGGCGTCCGGCGCTGCCGGCCAGCGCGCCACGCCACGCATGCAGGCGCGCTGCCAGCTCACCATAGCCGACCGGCATGCCGGCACGCCAGCCGGCCACGCCGTCGGGATCGCGTGCCGCCAGCGCGGCGGCCAGATGGGATAGATGATCAGACATGGCAACGTTAGTCTTAAGTTACTTTTGATACTGGCGACGGAAATGGCGGCGCGCCAGCAGTTCGCCTGCGAAAAGCAGCCCCATCAGAACATAGGCAATGACGCCGTTGTAGAGCGACCACACTGCCTCCGAAGTCCAGAGGGCAGTGGCGAGCGCACAGCCGCCGTTAAGCAGAAAAAATACGCACCACAGCTGCGTCACCCGGCGCGTATAAGCAACCGCCTCAGCCGGCAGATCCGGCTCGCGCAAGCGCGCCAGCCGCTCCACCATGGACACCGGCGTGGTTAAGCTATAGCCGAAGGCCGCCAGGAAGGCGGCATTCACCAGCACCGGATACAGCTTCAGCGGTAACAGCAGATTGCTCCACAGCGCACAGGCGGCCAGCACAAGCGCGCCGCCAACCGACCAGCGCGCCGCGCTGCTCAGCTTCATCGCCGGCAAGCGGGCGCCTGCGGCCACCACCAGCAGCAGCGCCAGCCAGCGCGGCTCAAACTGCCCGTGTCCCAGCCAGATCGCCAGCGGATACAGCAGCGTGACCAGGACCGCGAGGGCCGTCCACGCCATCTCAGGCGGCCTGCTCGACCGCCAGCCCGGCCAGGGCATCGACAACATCGCTGATGGTACGGATAGTCTTGAACACTTCGGGCTGCAGCCGCTTGCCGGTCAGCTGTTTCAGTTTGACAGCGAGGTCCACCGCGTCGATGCTGTCGATATCCAGATCCGCATACAGATTGGACTGCGGCGTCAGTTCCGCCGCATTGAGCTCAAACATCTCGGCCAGCAGTCCGATCACCCACTGCTGCATCTGTTCCCGGTTCATTGCATTCAGGTCGATCATGTCACGCTCCCTTCTTGCCCTGGCTTTCCACCAGGGCCGCGAGCGCGCGCACCGAAGCGAAATGGCGGCGCGTATCGGCCGAGTCGGCCGATAGCGAGATGCCATACCGCTTCTGCAGCGCCACGCCCAACTCCAGCGCATCGATAGAATCCAGCCCCAGGCCTTCCACGAACAGCGGTTCGTCGGCGTTGATATCGGCTGGCGTAATGTCTTCCAGTTGCAGCACTTCGATAATCAGTTCTTTGACTTCTTGTTCAAGCATGATGCTGGTACTTCCCCGTAAAATATTGTTGTAGGTACTCGGTCAGATTGCGCGCCGCCATGACCTCGCTGGCGCCCTCCCCGATAAAGGCGGCAATCGGCAAATCGTCCTGCACTGCGATGCTGAAGCGCGCCAGGCGCGGCGGCACTTTCCACCACGGCTCCCCTTTGCGCAGCGTGGCCGGCCGGCACTGAATCAATACCGGCGTAATGTCGCGCGCGCCGCGCACGGCGATGTTGGCCGCGCCGCGCTTCAGGCTGATTTCACCGCTGCCCGCGGTGCGCGTCCCTTCCGGGAAGATAATCAGGTTGTTGCCGCGCTCCAGCGTGGCAATGCAGTCGGCCACCAGATCCGCGCCGCCGTTGTTGGCGATATAGCCCGCCGCGCGCACCGGACCGCCAGTAAAAGCGTTGTTCCACAATTCAGCCTTCACCACGCAGTCGGCCCGCTTCACGAACGCCATCAGGAACACCGTGTCCAGCAAGGTCGGATGATTGGCCAGGATCAGCAACCCTCCGCGATCCAGCTTTTCCAGTCCGTGCAGCTCGTAGCGCAGGACACCCAGGACACGCATCAGATCGATATAAGTGCGGAAGGCCGCGCGTATCACGCGGCGTGACCACGCCACTCGCCGCTCGGGATCGCGCACCAGCAATTGCAACGCCGGGAACACTGCCACGCGCAGCAGCAAGCCGCCAAACCCGAACAACGCAAAACTGAACCCGGTGGCGAACACCCGCCAGCAGAGAAAGGCCTTATCAAGCATCGCGGCTCCAGCGCCAGCGGCGGTTGCTTGCAGCGCGCTCCAGCGCCGGCGCACCGCTCAGGTAAAAGCGCAGCACATCCAGCGTGCCGGGGCCAGCGGCCGCCGCTTCGGCACCGGCGTCGGCATCGGCCTGCCAGGACAGCGTCATACTGTCTTCTCCGGCTGGCGCCAACAGCCATGCGAACGCGTGCGGCTGTTCGGCGCAGTCCTCGAATTGCTGCAAAAATTCCGGCAAGGGGCAGTCGCCCGCCACCAGCAGCACTTGGGGCGCCCCGTCCGCCAGCAAGCCGCACGCCTCGATCACGGCGTGCTCCAGCGAGCTCGCGCCTGCAGCCAATGCCACATGATTGGAGCGTTCGGAGCGGGCTATCGAAAACAGGCCGGCTGTCGCGTTATGAACCGCCATGCCGAAAGCGGCCGGAGATAATGCCTCCGCACGCGCCAATTGCCCCAGCAATTCCATGGCACGGCCAACTTCGCCATGCCTGGAACAAAACACCATGGGAACGCCGGAATTATCACCAAGGCAATCATACGCAACTTGCAATACCATTTTCCCCAACTGGCCGGCACGGCGGCGCAGCATGGCCGGCATTTGCTTCACTCCCGGCTCCCCCTCCCGCTCAATCGGCGCGGGTGCACGGCTCCAGCGCATCCAGGCTTCGGGCGTTTCAACGCCTGGAGCCCATGCAGCATGCCGCACAATGGTGAATGAAATTGCCGGTGCACGCATGGGATAAACTGATTGAACGCGCTATGCGCTAGGCCGCCCATTATAAACGGTGGTATTTCTTTTGACCAAGCCAAACGTTCAAAATGCAAGAGACGGATTTATATTGCACAAATCTATCCAATTCTCACATTAACAAAACAACATACTAAAATTACATTAATCGCGGAATTTTCTCCGCCGCATGCGGCGGAACAGCGGCCCTATCGCCAGCACCAGTACCACCATGCGCGAGACATGGAAAGCGGTGACGATGGGCACGCCGAGGTGCAGGGTCTGCGCCGTGAGCGACATTTCGGCGATGCCGCCGGGCGAGGTGGCCAGGATGGCGGTGCCGGGATTCAGGCCCGCCAGTTGCGCGAGCACCAGGCCGAAGGCGGCGGCCAGCGCCAGCGCCAGCGCGCTGCAGGCCGCCACGCTGGCCAGGTAGCGCGGCGCGGTGCGCAGGAAGCCGGGCGCAAAGCGCGTGCCGAGCGAGATGCCGATGAACAGCTGGCCAGCCTTCACCATCCAGTCCGGCAAGCGGCTCAGGTGCACGCCGAAGGCCGTCAGCAGCAAGGCCATCAGCAGCGGGCCTATCACCCAGGCATTGGGCAACCGGCCCTTCTTCAGCGCCAGCGCGGCGCCGCTGGTGAGCAGGATCAGCGCCAGCAGGCCAAGCGGCTGCACGCTGCGCGCGCCGGGAACGAACAAGTCCGTGCCCAGGCCCAGGCCGTGCCTGCCCCAGTACTGGATCGCGAACGGGATAATCCCGACCACCATCATGATGCGCAAGCTGTGCGCGGCGGCCACCCGTTCCACGTTGGCGCCATGGTGCTCGCCCTGCACCGCCATTTCCGATGCGCCGCCGACGGCCATGGCGAAGAAGGCCGTGGTGCGGTCGGTGCGGGACAGTTTGTGCAGCAGCCAGCCGCAGAAGCAGCCCAGCGCCAGCGCAAAGGCGACGGCGGCGGCGATCCAGCCCGCCCGCGCCGCCAGCACGGCCAGCACCGGCGCCGTGAAGTACAGGCCGAGCGCCGTGCCGATGGCCCACTGCCCCGCTTCGCGTGCCGAGACCGGCGCGCTAAGGTCGACGCCGCACAGGCGCAGCGCGGCGGTGGCAAAGAGCGGGCCTATCATCCACGGCAGCGGCGTGTTCAGGTACACGCACAGCAGCGCGGCAACGATGCCGGCCGCCAGTGCGGAGAGAAAGGCCGGCCCCGGTTTCACGCCGTTCAGAACACCCAGAGTTTATCGGCCGGCAGCTGCAGCCAGTAGCTGCCCGCGTCCAGCCTGTACTTCGAGTATGCGCGCAGGCTGATGTCGCCGCTGGCGCTCTTGAACAGGCATTCCCAGCGGTCGCCCAGGTACATGCAGGTCAGCAGCGGGATCTCGACGGCGTTGTCCACTTGCGTCGAACTGACCCGTACCTCCTCCACGCGGATCAGCGTGGCCGGTTCGGCCATGCCGGCGCCGCGCGCCGTGCCTTGCAGCCTGGCGCCGTTCACTTCCAGCGTCACCTGCGCGCCGTCGCGCGACAGCACCTTGGCCGGCAGGCGGTTGTTGCTGCCCATGAACTCCGCCGTGAACAGCGTCTCCGGCGTTTCGTACATGCTTTGCGGCGTGCCCTGCTGCTCGATCTTGCCGTTGTTGAGCAGCAGGATGCGGTCGGAGATCGCCATCGCCTCGCCCTGGTCGTGCGTCACCATCAGCGCCGACAGGCCCAGGCGCACGATCAGCTCGCGCAGGAAGGCGCGCGCCTCCTCGCGCAGCTTGGCGTCCAGGTTGGACAGCGGCTCGTCCAGCAGGATCACGGGCGGGTTGTACACCAGGGCGCGGGCAATCGCCACGCGCTGCTGCTGGCCGCCGGACATCTGGTGCGGATAGCGCTCGCCCAAATGGCCCAGGCCCAGCTGCTTGAGCACCTCCATCACGCGTTCCTTGATCTCGGAAGCGCCCATCTTGCGCAGCTTCAAGCCGTAAGCGACGTTGTCGAACACAGTCTTGTGCGGCCACAGCGCGTAGGACTGGAACACCAGGCCCAGGTTGCGCTGCTCGGCCGGCATCTCGAACGAGTTCGATCCGTCGAACATGGTGCGGTCGCCGATATGGATGGTGCCCAGCTTGGGACTTTCCAGGCCGGCCACCGCGCGCAGCAAGGTGGTCTTGCCGCTGCCGGATGGTCCCAGCAGGGCAACCACTTCGCCCTTCTTCAGGTGCATCGACACGCCCTTGAGGATGGGGTTGGCGGTGGCGCCCTGGCCATATTCCAGGTGCAGGTCGTTGACGCTTAATTCGTTCATGGCGAGGTCTCGTTTCATGATAGTTCTCTCTTTGTGCGCTTAGTTATGCAGCTTGACGCCGAAGCGCAGCGCAATGCCGAGGCCCACGGCCACCAGCGTAATGTTAATGAAGGACAGCGCCGCCACCAGGTCGGTCGACCCGCCGGCCCACAGCGACACCAGCATGGCGCCGATCACCTCGGTGCCTGGCGACAGCAGGTACACGCCGGTCGAGTATTCGCGCTCGAAGATCAGGAACACCATCAGCCATGCACCGAACAGGCCGTACTTGATCAGCGGCAGGGTCACGTCGCGCGTCACCTGGCCGCGCCTGGCGCCCACGGCGCGTGCCGCCTCTTCCAGTTCCGGGCCCACCTGCAGCAGCGCGGTCGAAATCAGCCGCATGCCGTAAGCCAGCCACACCACCGAGTACGCCAGCCACACCGCGAAGATGGTGGAGCGCAGCGAACGCAGCGCCGGCACCAGGTGCTCGCTCAGCCACAGGGCCAGGCCGTTGTCCATGCCCTTCAATATGCCGTCCAGCCAGGAAGGCACGAACAGGAACACCCACAGGAAGGCCAGGCCAGCCAGCAGGCCCGGCACGGCGCGCGGCACCAGCACGCTGTAGTCCAGCGCGCGGGTGATGCCGTCCGGCTTGCGGTGCATGGCCAGCGCGATGGCGCTGTAGCAGGCCACGGCCAGGCCGCCGCCGATCACGCCGATCAGCACTGTGTTGACGATGCCGCGGATCAGCGAAGGTTCGGCCAGGATGTCGCGGAAGTGGTTCAGCGTCAGCACGTCGGCCAGGTGCACGCCCTCGCCCCAGTACTGCACAAAGGAGCGCAGCACGATGCCGGTCAGCGGCATGACGATGGTGAACAGCAGCCAGGCGGCCAGCAGGCCGAAGGCCAGCCACTTCCACTTACCGAGCGGCATGGCCTTGCTGCGCGCGCCCTTGCCCTTGATGGACACGTACTTGTTGGCCGACTTGAGCAGCCAGCGCTGTATCATCACCAGCGGCAGCGTCACCATCACCAGGCACACGGCGACGGCGGCCATCAGGTGGTAGGACGGGGTGCCCAGCTTGTTGGTCAGCTTGTACAGGTAGGTCGGCAGCACCAGGTGGCCTTCCGGGTCACCCAGCACCAGCACCAGGCCGAACACTTCGAAGCCGAGGAAGAACACCAGCACGCCGGCATAGGCCAGCGCCGGCATGATCATCGGCAGCGACACGTTCACCATCACCTGCAGCGGCGAGGCGCCGGCCACGCGGGCCGCCTCCTCTACGTCCGAGCCCAGGCTTTTCAGGGCGGACGAGGCGTACAGGTAGACGTGCGGCACGTGGGTCAGGCCGGCGATGATGACGATGCTGGTGAAGGAGTAGATGTTCCACGGCACGAAGCCGAGCAGCTCCTTGGCCCAGGTGGAATAGAAACCCACCGGCCCCATCGACACCACGTAGCCGAAGCCCATCACCATCGGCGAAACGAAGATCGGCACCAGCAGCATCGGCGCGATCCAGCCCCGGCCCGGCAGGTCGGTGCGTATCATCAGGAAGGCCAGCGCGCCGCCCAGCGGCACGGCGATCAGGGTCAGGCCGGTGGCCAGGGTCAGGCCGTTCTTGAAGGCCATCGCGAAGTCCGGGTCGTCGATGATGAAACGGTACGCGTCCAGGCCGAGCACCTTGTCCGGCATGAAGAACGGCGCCGACAGGAAGCTCTGGTAGAAGATCAGGAACAGCGGCAGGAAGATGGCGATCACGGTCAGCGTCACCACCACTCCGCGCGGCCAGTTCAAGCTTCGGCGGCCGCTGCCGCTGATGCTGGATGGGGTCAATGTTTGCATGATAGTGCCTCGGTTTTCAGCGTGCTGGGCTTACTTCTTGCCCGCGGTTTCTTTCCACTGCTTCAGGAAGGCCATGCGCTTGGCCGGCCCCAGGAACTGCAGCACGATGGGGTGCACCGGCACCGGCTTGACGTTGTCCTTGCCGATCTGCTTGATCAGGTCGGCCGACGTGGTTTCACCGGTGACGTCGGCGCGAATCGCGTACAGCTTGGAGTCGTTGGCGATCACGGTCTGGCCGCGCTGCGACAGCATGAAGTCCAGCCACAGCTTGGCCGCGTTGACGTTCTTGGCGGCCTTGTTGATGAACATCACGCGCGACAGGATCAGCGTGTAGTCCTTCGGCAGCACCACGCCGATCGACGGATCGGTCTTGGCGCGCACCAGCGCGTAGGAGCCCAGCACGTTGTAGCCGATCAGGTTTTCACCCGACGAAATGCGCTCCATCATGGTGCCGGTGGACGACTGCACGCGCACCTTGGCCACACCGAAGGCGTTTTCCAGTTCGAGGAACTTGGGATTTTCGCGCGCGTCCTGGGTCATGAACATGAAGCCGACGCCGGATTTCTCGATGTCGTAGGTGGTGACCTTGTCCTTGAACTTGGGTTGCTGGATCAGCCTGGTGAAGTCGGCGTGCGTCTGCGGCACTTCCTTCGGGTCCACCAGGCGCTTGTTGTAGACGATGGCGGCCGGCTCGAAGGTGGTGCCGTAGGCCTGGTCGTCCCACATGGCCCAGCCCGGGATCTTCGGCGCTTCGACCGATTTGTATTTCATCGCGTGGCCATCCGAGGCCAGGCGCATTTGCAGGTCCATCGCGGAGGACCACACCACGTCGGCGGTGTTGCCGCCGGCGGCCGCTTCGGAGATGAAGCGGTTGTAAACCTCGGTGGAATTCATGTCGTTGTACTCGACCGAAATGCCGGGATACATGGCGCTGAACTCCTTGATCAGCGGCTGGGTCGCCTTGCTGTCGGTGGCGCCATAGACCACCAGCTTGCCCTCTTTTTTCGCGCCGTCGATCAGCTTCTGGTAGTCGGCCGGGTAGCCGGCGGGTACTTGTGCAAAAGCTGCGGACGCGACGAGGGAGGCCGCGACGGCCAGGGTCGATTTGATGAACATGTGAGTCTCCAGTTAAGTTGGTTTTTTGTAGCTAGCTTGCTTAGCGCACCAGGCCGAATTCGCTGGCGCGCTTGCCGTAGTCGTCCACGGCTTTGCGCACATGGTCGGCGAGCGCATCGCCGGTCAATACGAAGGGATACAGGCCGTAGGCTGCGCGGGCCTCGGCAAATTGGGGGGTCGCCATCATGCGGTCGAACAGCCGTACCCACTGGCGGTAGTCCTCCTCGGGCACGTGGGGCCCCATCCACACGCCGCGGATGATGGGCCAGACCACGTCCACGCCCTGCTCGCGCGCGGTGGGCACGCCCGCCAGAACGCCTGGCAGGCGCTGTTCGGCCAGCACCGCCAGCACGCGGGTCTTGCCGTTGCCGGCGTACAGCGTGGCCTCGGACGCGTCGCCCGACACGACGTGCACATAGCCGGCGTCCATCGCCGTGAAAGCCTCGCCGCCGCCTTCGAGCGCCACGAAGCGCAGCACCTTCGGGTCCACGCCGGCGGTGCGCATCACCAGCGCGATCTTCAGCCAGTCCTGGCTGCCGATGGTGCCGGACACGCCGATCAGCACTTTCTCTGGATGCTTCTTCAGCGCCGCCACCAGGTCGCCCAGCGTTTTGTAGGCCGAGTCGGAACGCACGGCGATCATGCCGTAGTCCGCGCCCAGCGCCGCCACCCAGCGCACGTCGTCCGCCTTGGCCTTGCCGAACTTGCCCTGCGCCAGATTGAGCAGCGAGCCGCCCGAGAACACCACCAGCGTGTTCGGGTCGGCGCGCCGCCGCGTCATCAGCGAATGCCAGGCCACCGCGCCTATGCCGCCGGGCACATAGCTGATGTGCACGTCGCGCGGGGCGCCGCCGGCCAGCGCCTGCAATCCCTTCTGCGCCAGCTTGCAGGTCAGGTCCATCGCGCCACCCGGCTTGGACGGCACGATGCACTCGACGCGGCCCGGCACGGCGGCGGCAGGCCTGGCCGGCTTGGCTGCATCGGCCGCAGCGGCGCCCGCCGTCGCCAGCACGGCAAGCGAGAACAAGAAGGAGGACAGGGCTTTCATGGCTGGGGTTCCGTAGCTGAAGTTCCGTGCGCTTAGAAGCGGTGCTGGATGCCGGTGACCACGCCGCGCTGGTTGGTGTCGAAGCCGGCGTCGTCGCGCGACAGGCCGGTCAGCTGGCCGTTCTTCGACTTGGCGTAGGCCGCCGCCACGTATACGTCGGTGCGCTTGGACAGCGCGTAACGGTAGCGCGCCACGAACATGGTCGGATCGGCATCCTTGCCGGCGGCGACGTTCTTCACGTTCACGCGGTACACCGCGCCGGTGAGGGTGGTGTTGGGGATGCCCTTGTAAGCCACGCCGGTCCACCATGTGGTGGCTTTCACGTCCGCCGTGGCGGCCTTGCCGGACACCAGTTTGTAGTCGCGCATCACGCCCCAGAACTTGAACGGGCCGGTTTCATAGCTGGCGCCCAGGTGGTAGACGGTGTTCTCGTCGCGGTTGCCGGTGACGGCCACGGTGTTGCCATTGATGCGTTCCCAGGTCGCCATCAAACCCAGGCCGTTGGCGGCGTAAGCCACGTTGCCCGCCACCTTGCGGCTGTCGGACTGGCCGGTGGTCTGTTCGCCCATGCCGTAGGTGGCGCCGTATTTGAAGTTGCCGGTGCTGCCGGTGTACTTGATCAGGTTATCGAAAGCCGTGGTGAAGCCGTACTTGCCCGGGCCGGTAGCCGGGCCGCTGGTGGCCCACGAGTAGTAAGGCGCGAAGCCCATCGGATCGTAGGAGATCACGGTGTCGTACACGGAGGTGAAGGAGCGGCCGATGACCACGCGGCCGAAGCTGCCCTCCAGGCCCACGTTGGCCTGGCGCTTGAACAGCGGGCCGTCCTGGGCGCCGCTGTCGAGCAGGATGCCGCCTTCCAGCTGGAACACCGCTTTCAGTCCGCCCCCCAGGTCCTCGGTGCCGCGCAGGCCCCAGCGCGACGTGTTCATGCCGCCGGAAATCACGCTGGTCTTGGAACCCCCGGTCGGCGTGGCGTTGGAAGCGCTTTCGACGCCAGCGTCGATCAGGCCATAAACCTGCACGTTCGACTGCGCGTGGGCCGCGCCGGCCAGAGCGCAGGCTGCCGCCGCCATCGCCAAAGTGGACTTCTTCATGGGTGTCTCCTATAGATATAATTGTTGGTGATATGCCTGATCACTGAAATCAGGGCTCCACTATAGGTTTCACTTCCTTTCAATTCTCTTTCACTGCGAATTCACTGCGAATCTTGTCGTCATGTCACCACAAGGAATTTACTTTTGGCGGCGCGGCGAGGAAGATGCAGGCCTGAGCATACACCGGGCAACACCAATATCATGCGCATCCTCCTCGTTGAAGACCACATCGAACTGCAGCACTGGCTGGCCAAAGCCCTGCGCGACTCCCATCTGACCGTGGAATGCGCGGACAACGGCGCCGACGCCGACGCCCTGCTGCACACGCAGGAATACGCGCTGGTGATCCTCGATCTGACCTTGCCGCGCATGGACGGGCTGGAGGTGCTCAAGCGCCTGCGCGCGCGCGGCGGCCCGCGCGGCAAGACCCCGGTGCTGATCCTGACCGCGCGCGGCGGGCTGGAAGAACGCGTGCAGGGCCTGAACCTGGGCGCCGACGACTACCTGGCCAAGCCGTTCGAACTGGCCGAACTGGAAGCGCGCGTCAAAGCGCTGCTGCGCCGCAGCGTGGGCAACGAAGCGCTTGTGCACAGCTGCGGCGCGCTCAGTTTCGACACCATCACCCGCATGTTCAGCTACCACGGCGCCGCGCTGGCGCTCACGCCGCGCGAGCACGCGGTGCTGGAAGCGCTGATCAGCCGCAGCGGGCGCGCCGTGTCCAAGGAAAAGCTGTTCGACGAAGTGTTCGCGCTGGCCGACGACGCCAACCTGGACGCGATCGACCTGTACATCCACCGCGTGCGCAAGAAGCTCGAAAGCAGCCTGCCGGGCGCCGCCGCCATCACCACCTTGCGCGGCATCGGCTACCTGCTGCAACCGCGCGAGCCGGCCGAGTAATGGACCGCGAGCGCGCATCCGGCCCGCCGGCGCAGGCCATCCCGGTTCCAGCCCCCGCGCCGGCCAGCGCCGCGCAGGCCGCCACCCCATTGGGCAGCCTGCGCGGCCAGCTGATGCGCTGGCTGCTGGTGCCGCTGATCTTCCTGATGGCGCTGGACGCGGTCTCGGTCTACCGCAACGCGCTGGACGCGGCCGACATGGCCTACGACCGCTCGCTGCTGGCCTCCACGCGCGCGCTGGCCGAGCGCGTCTCCGTCCAGGATGGCAAGGTGGTGGCCGATGTGCCCTACGTGGCGCTGGACAGCTTCGAGACCGACACGCTGGGCCGCATCTTCTACAAAGTCAGCGGCATCAACGGCGAAACCGTGTCCGGCTTCGCCGACCTGCCGCCGGTGCCTGCCAACGTGCCGCGCTCGGAAGCCTATCCGGCGCTGGTGCGCTTCTACCACGCCCGGTACAACGGCCAGCCGGTGCGCATCGCCGCACTGCTGCAGCCGGTGTACGACGACAGCATGCGCGGCATCGCCCTGATCCAGGTGGCCGAGACGCTGGACGCGCGGCGCGGCCTGTCGAACCAGATCCTGCTCGACACGCTGCTGTGGCAGGCAGGCCTGATCCTGGCCACGGCGCTGCTGGTCTGGTTCGCCGTGCGGCTGGTGCTGAAACCGCTGATGCGGCTGAAGGAAGCGGTGGAAACGCGCAGCGTGTCCGACCTGTCCGACGTCGATCCCGCGCTGGTGCACAAGGAAGTGCGGCCGCTGGTGGAAGCCATGAACGGTTCCATGTCGCGCATCCAGAGCCTGATCGCCAGCCAGCGCCGCTTTATCGCCGACGCCTCGCACCAGCTGCGCACCCCGCTCACGGTGCTCAAGACCCAGTCCGAACTGGCGCTACGCGAAGCCGACCGCGCCCCCTGCGACACGGCCGCGCTGCGCAGCATGGTGCAAGGCATCGCCGCCACCACCGACTCGGCGGTGCACCTGGCCAACCGCCTGCTGATGCTGGCGCGCATCGAGCACAGCGGCGGCGCCGACCCGGTGCCGGTGGAACTGCGCGCGCTGATGCAGCAGGTGGCGCTGGAACTGGCGGTGCCGGCGGTCAGCCGCAACATCGACCTGGCGCTGGAGGCCGAGCAAGAGGCGGTGGTCCCAGGGCAAGCCCTGCTGCTGCACGAAATGGTGGCCAACCTGGTCGACAACGCGCTGCGCTACACGCCGGACGGCGGCAGCGTCACCCTGCGCGTCGGCCCCGGCGCAACCGGCGCCGGCACCGTGCTGGAAGTGGAAGACAGCGGCCCCGGCATCCCGGAAAGCGAGCGCGAGCGCGTGTTCTCGCCCTTCTACCGCGCCGCCGCCTCCATGCAGCGCAACCCCGGCGGCGCCGGTCTCGGCCTGGCCATCGTGCGCGATATTGCCGCACTGCATGGCGCCACCATCGCTCTCGGCGACGGCGCCCACAACCAAGGCCTCAAAGTATCCGTATCCTTTCCCACCTGAAGCATCTTCCTACAAGCGAGCTAAGCCGCATTTCGCCCACTTCGGGGTCAGACCCCGAATTCGGGCAAATGCGGCTCAGCTCGGCAGGTGCAATCGGACGCGGAGTTTGGGCGTTTTCCCCTATGATGCGCGGGATACGCTGCTGAGCCGTCCGGCCCCCGTTTCCTATGTTTCCCAAGCTGTCATTCCGCCATTTGCTGCTGGGCGTGTTTTTGCTGATCGCCGTGCTGCTGAGCGCGACGTCGGTGCATGCCCTGCTGACCCTGGACCGCCTCGCCGCCCATAGCCGCGAGGCGGGCCAGCACGCCATCGCGCTGACCGAGAATGCGCAGCGCCTGGCCGAACGCAGCGTGGCCATGGAGCGCAGCGCGCGCCAGTTCCTGGTGCTGGACGATCCGGCCTTCCGCCAGCGCTACGCCGAGGCCTGGCGCGACGCCCAGGCGGCCCTGGCGGCCGTGGCCGCCGGCCTGCCCGGCGCGCCGCCGCAAACCTTTGCCGACTGGAACCAGCGCAGCGCGGCGGCGTGGGCGGTATTACAGACCCCGCGCGCGCGCCGCGCCGGACGCCAGCAGGCGCTGAACCAGGCCTTGAACCAGGCCCTGGGCGGCCTGCCCGCCATCAGCCAGGCCTTGGAGGACGAGGTGAAACGCGAAGTGGAGCGGCGCAACCAGATGCTGCTCGATGAGCTGGACCAGCGGCGCGGCGTGCTCACCGGCCAGGTGGCCGCCGCCATCGCCGTCGCCGCGCTGCTGGCGGTCGGCTTCGGCGCCTGGGTGTCGCGCCCGCTGAAACAGATCGAACAAGCCATCCACCGCCTCGGCGAGAACCGCTACGGCGACGCCATCGCCGTCGAGGGGCCGAACGATTTGCGCCGCCTGGGCCAGCAGCTGAACTGGCTGCGCCAGCGCCTGTCGGACCTGGAGGCCGACAAGTCGCGCTTCCTGCGCCATATTTCGCACGAGCTGAAAACGCCGCTGGCCGCGCTGGTGGAGGGCGTGGCGCTGCTGGAAGACCAGGTGCTGGGCGCGCTCACGCCCCAGCAGCGCGAAATCGCCGTCATCCTGCGCCAGAACACCGCCTCGCTGCAGAACCAGATCGAAGACCTGCTGCGCTATAACGCGGCCAATTTCGACGCCCAGCACTTGCTGCGCGCGCCTTGCGAACCGGCCGCGCTGCTGCACGAGGTGATCGCCAACCAGCAGCTGCAGCTGCAGGCGCGCGCCCTGGTCGCACGGGTCGACGGCGCGCCGCGCGCCATGCCGATGGACCGCGACAAGATGGCTATCGCGCTGGGCAACCTGCTGTCGAACGCGGTGCGGTTCAGTCCACAGGGCGGCACGGTGCGCTTCACGCTGGACGAGCACCAGGGGCTGCTGCGCATCGATTGCATCGACCAGGGCCCCGGCGTAGCGAAAGAAGACGCCGAGCGCGTCTTCGAGCCCTTTTATCAAGGCGAACGCCAGCCGCCCGGCGCACGGCGCGGCAACGGCATTGGCCTGTCCATCGTGCGCGAATACGTGCAGGCGCATGGCGGCAGCCTGCATCTGCTTCCCTCCCAGGCGGGAGCCCATTTTCGGATCGAACTTCCTTATGACCAGTAAATTGCTGTCCCTGCTGCCCGCGCTGCCCTTGTTGCTGCTGGGCGCCTGCGTGACGCCGGCCCCGCCGCCACCGCCGCCGCCGGTGATGGTGGCGCCGCCGCCAGTCGCGCCGCTGGCGCAAACGCCGCTCACGCATGTCTCGCCGCAGGACGAGGCCGCGCCGCTGCTGGCCTACCATCAAAGCCTGCGCCGCATGGCGCAAGGCGAGCTGCTGAAAGAACTGAGCGGCTTGAGCCTGCAGCAATCCACGCCCAAGCTGTCGCTGCAGATCGGCATGATCCTGATGCTCACACGCGGCACCGGCGACCTGGCGCGCGCGCAGGCGCAATTCGACAGCGTGGCCACGTCCAACGAGCAGGCGGCGCAATCGATCAAGCCGCTGGCGCAGCTGCTCTCGAGCCACTGCGCCGAGGCGCGCCGCCTGTCCGAGGCCAACGAGAAGCTCATCGCGCAGCTGAAGGAAAACCAGCGCAAGACCGAACAGCTGAACGATATGCTGGAGGGTTTGAAGGCGATCGAACGCAACCTGCCGGTGCGGCCGCCGCCGCAATCGTCGGCGCAGGGAGGCCGCTGATGGCCGGCGCCCACATCCTGCTGGTCGACGACGATCCGGACCTGCTGCGCCTGCTGTCGCTGCGGCTCAGCGCCAACGGCTACCGCGTGACGGCGGTGGGCAGCGCGGAGGCGGCGCTGGCGCGGCTGTCGATCGAGCTGCCGCAGCTGGTGGTGAGCGACATCCGCCTTCCCGACCGCGACGGCATGGCGCTGTTCCAGGAGATCCGCTCGCAGTACCCGGCGCTGCCGGTGATCCTGCTGACCGCACACGGCACCATACCGGACGCGGTGGAAGCGACCACCTTGGGCGCCTACGCCTACCTGACCAAGCCGTTCGACGCCAAGGTGCTGCTGGAGCGCATCGAGCAGGCGCTGAGCCTGACCGCGCCGGCGCCGGTGCACGGCGGCGGCGACGAAAGCTGGCGCGAGGAGATCATCAGCCGCAGCCAGTCCATGGCCGAGCTGCTGGCCGAAGCCAAGCTGGTGGCCGCGTCCGACGCCAGCGTGCTGATACGCGGCGAGAGCGGCACCGGCAAGGAGCTGCTGGCGCGCGCCATCCACCGCGCCAGCCGGCGCGCGAAAGCGCCCTTCATCGCCGTCAACTGCGGCGCCATTCCCGAGCAACTGCTGGAATCGGAACTGTTCGGCCACGTGAAAGGCGCCTACACGGGTGCCGTCAACAGCCGCGAAGGCCTGGTGCAGGCGGCCGACGGCGGCACCCTGTTCCTGGATGAAATCGGCGACATGCCACTGCTGCTGCAAGTGAAGCTGCTGCGCGTGCTGCAGGAGCGCGTGGTGCGCCAGCTCGGCTCCGACCAGGGGCGGCCGGTGGACGTGCGCATCCTGTCCGCCACCCACCGCGACCTGGACACGGCCATGCTCGAGGGCCAGTTCAGGGAGGACTTGTATTACCGGCTCAACGTCATCACGCTGACCTTGCCGCCGCTGTCCGAGCGGCGCGAAGACGTGGCGCTGCTGGCCACGCGCTTCCTGCATGCGCTGGCGGCCAAGTACCAGAAGACCGTCAGCGGCTTCGCGCCGGGCGCGCTGGAGGCGCTCACGCGCGCTTCCTGGCCCGGCAACGTGCGCCAGCTGTACAACGTGGTCGAGCATGTGTGCGCGCTGGCCACCGCCCCGCTGGTGCCGCTCACGCTGGTGCAGCGCGCGCTGCGCGTGCCGTCGCTGGAAGTGCTCAGCTACACCGAGGCCAAGCAGCGCTTCGAGCGCAACTACCTGGTGCAGCTGCTCAAGCTCACCGACGGCAACGTGGCCGACGCGGCCCGCCTGGCCGACCGCAACCGCACCGAGTTCTATCGCCTGCTGCAGAAATACGACCTCAACGCCGCCCAGTTCCGCGCCGACGGCGCCGAGTCGTAGGGCCGCTGGCAACCCGCCATGGCAGGCATGGCGCCGGCGGCCTGCGCGTTGCGCGCCCGGCGCGCGCCGCCAGTCCGCCCTGCGGCTTCACCTGAGCGCCAGCGCCCGGCTGGAGGCCGGGTTGTGGGCATGCTGGCGCGCGGCGCCCGCTTCGATCTTGAACACGCTGACCGCCTGCGCCAGGCTGGCCGCCTGGTCTTGCATGGCCTTGGCGGCGGCCGCAGCCTGCTCGACCAGCGCCGCGTTCTGCTGCGTGACGTGGTCCATTTCGATGATCGCCTGGTTCACCTGTTCCACGCCGGTGGTCTGCTCGCCGCTGGCCAGCGCGATCTCGCCGATGATGGCGCTGACCCGCTGCACGCTCGCCACCACTTCCGTCATGGTGGCGCCAGCCTGGTCCACCAGTCTGGCGCCCAGGTCCACGCGTTCCACCGAGTCGCTGATCAGCGCCTTGATCTCCTTGGCCGCCGCGGCCGAGCGCTGCGCCAGGTTGCGCACTTCGGACGCCACCACCGCGAAGCCCCGGCCCTGCTCGCCCGCGCGCGCCGCTTCCACCGCCGCGTTCAGCGCCAGGATATTGGTCTGGAAGGCGATACCGTCGATCACGCCGGTGATGTCTTCGATCTTGCGCGACGCGTCATTGATGCCTTGCATGGTGGACACCACCTGCGCCACCACTTCGCCGCCGCGCACGGCCACGCTGGCCGCATTCGAGGCCAGCTGGTTGGCGTGGCGCGCGCTGTCGGCATTCTGCTTGACCGCCGAACTGATTTCCTCCATCGACGCGGCCGTTTCCTCCAGCACGCTGGCCTGGCTCTCGGTGCGCGAGCTCAAGTCCATATTGCCTTGCGCGATCTCGGCGCTGGCGGTGGCCACGCCATCGGCATCCTCGCGCACCGTGGCCACGATGCCCTGCAGGCTGGCCCGCATGTTTTCCAGCGCCTGCAGCAGCTGCGCCGTCTCGTCCTTGCCTTCCACCCGCATGGCCACCGTCATGTCGCCCTCGCTCATGCGGTGCGCGCTGCCCACCGCCACCGCCAGCGGATTGGTCACGTGCCGGCTGACCGCAAAGCCGAGGAACACGCCCGCCGCCAGCCCGGCCAGCACCAGCACGATGGTGACGTTGCGGCTGCCGGCGTACAGCTCCGTGTTGGCGTCGGCGACAGCTTTGGCTTCGCTTTCCTTGAGCTGGGACAGCTTGGTCATGGCCACGCCCAATTGCACGCTGGGCTGGACCACGTTGGCGCGCATGTATTGCTGCAGTTCGCTGTCGGCGTGCATCTCGCTGCTCTTGATGCGTCCCATCAGCCCGTCGGCGGCCGCCTGGTCGGCACGAATGACGTCCTGCAGCTGCGCCACCTGGCGGCGCCCCTCTTCTGTCGTAAACAAAGGGCTCGCCTTTTCGATAAAGGCCTGGCTCTTGGCGCGGCCATCCGCGATGCGGCCCCAGGCGTTGTCGCGCTCGGCCTGGCTGGTGGCGAGGATGGCGTCGCGCAGGCCGACCACGGCCTTCAGGCGCTCCACATTGGCCTCCTTGAAGTATGACAGGCCCATCAATTCCTTCTGGTAAAGACGGGTGTCGGCGTCGCTGATGCGCTTCATGTTGTAGATGGCATAGGCGCCCAGCAGCGCGCCTATCGTGGCCACCGCGATGAATGCCAGCACCAGCTTGGTAGAAGTCTTGTAGTTGGACAATTGCATGAGCAGGTCTCCTTGGGTGGGTGTTCAGACTCTACCCAATCGCCGCGCGCCGAGCCATAGCCTTTTTTTCTGTCGTTGCGTGGCGACAGAAAAATGTCCTTGTTATTCAGTGACTTATGAAAATCGCTTGGGAAGCTGTCGCCATATCACGACAAATCATGTGGTGAATCTGCTGCCTGTCGGCAAGTTAATCTTGGCAAATTTACCAAACCCTTGATTTTATTGGAGTTTTTAGAGCTGGCACACCGCTTGCAATAGGATGGATAACGTCACAAGGCGTTCCTTTAAAAACCTTTATGGAGTAGCAAACATGACGAATACCAAAATGATCACCCGCCTGCTGGCCGCCGCCACCCTGACCGCCGCTTCGATTACCGCCGCCTACGCCGTGCCACAGCAAGAAGGCGCGATGGCTGGCGTCGGCACTGCCGCCACCGCCACCGACAGCGCGCTGAGCAAGAAAGTCCAGGCCGCGCTGGGTGACTACAAAGGCGTGGGCGTTACCGCTGCCCAGGGCGTGGTCACGCTGACCGGCCAAGTCGCCAACACCGATATCGGCACCAAAGCTATCCAGGCCGCCTCCGCCGTTGAAGGCGTGAAGGAAGTGAAAAGCGAACTGACCGTCGCCAGCAAGTAATCAAGTTGTAGCGAAGTTTTTGTAGCACCCGCAGTTGATGTTGTAGTACCTACCCAGAGTAAGACCTTTTCGCCGGGCCGCGTTTCGCGCAGCCCGGCTATTTTTTTGCCTGTGCGCGCGGCTCGAACGCGCCCAGGCCCGGCGCGGCGCCACTGAACGGCAGCCCGACGTCCACGCCTTGGGCTGTCAGCGCGCTGCCGGCGCGCGGCCGGTAGTTGGGCAGGACGGGCAGGCTGCCGTCTGCCTGGCGCGGGGCATCCCAGCCTGCGGCGGAGACGCTGTCGAAGTCGGTATCGCGCAGGGTGAGCGGCAGGGTCCAACTGTTGTGGGCCTGGTCGGCGCCGGCGGCATTGCGCACGGTGCGGCCGATGTTGTTGCGCAGCAGGCCGAAACTGGCGGGCGCGCCGTCCGGGGCGATGCCGCGCATGTCGTAGTCGGCGCCGTTGCCGAAGGCGGTGTTGTTGAAGAACTCGAGCGCCAGCGGGTGGTGGTTGGCGTAGAAGCCTGCGGCCTTGTTGTTGAAGGCAACCGAGAAGCGCACGGTGTGCTTGACGCCGTTGGCCGCGTACACGCCGCCGTAGCCGCCGGCCTTGATGCCGTTGCCGTTGCCTGCCGCCAGCGGTGTGGCGGTGCCGGGCAGGTAGCCGTGCTGCCAGGCCCACGAATACTCTATCGTCACCGGGGAATAGGCTTTGATGAGGTCGAAGCCGTCGTCGGTGTTGGCCCACGCGCGGCAGCCGCGGAACACGTTGCCGGGCTGGTTGGCCTTGATGTGGGCGCCGAAACCGTCGGCACTCTGCCCTGCGCCGTTGGACGTGTAGGGGTCGTAGTTGTGGTGCGAGTCGCTGTTCAGCACGAGGTTGTGGCTGCCGTCGGCGATGAATACGCCGGGGCCCATGTTGTGGTGGGCGTCGAGCTGTTCGAACACGTTGTGGCTGCCCTTGATCCACAGGCCCCAGGATTCGTGGTTCAGGCGGTTTTCCGGCTGCTGCGGCGCGCCGGTGATTTCCAGGCCTTTCAGGTGCAGCCAGCTGGCCGAGACGTTGATGCCTTTCACGCGGCAGTCGTCCTTCATGGCGGAAAAGTCGAACACCGGCGTTTCGCCGGGGTAGGCCCAGTAGCGGATGGGGGCGCCTTCGCTGCCGCTTTTATTGAGCGTGACGGCGTCCACCACGGCGGTGCGGCTGGCGCACGCTGTGGTGGCGGCGCTATAGGCGTAGCGGCCGCCGCGCAGGTAAACGGTGTCGCCGGGCGCGGCGGCGCCCTGGGCGCGGGCGATGGAGCGCCAGGGGGCGTCCTGCGCGCCGCTGGCGGCGTCGTTGCCGGCGGGAGAAACGTACCAGGTGGCGGCGCTGGCGTGGCCGGCGGCCAGTAGCAGCAAGATCAGTGGCTTCAAGGCGGGCTCCGGTGAGAGCGCCAAGGTTAGCACCTGGCGCCGGCGGCGGATGATCGAGTTGCTGATTATTGCGGGCGAAAAAAAGGCGAGCCCAGGCTCGCCTCTGATCTCAAGCGACAGCGGCTCAGCTCAGGTTTTCCAGGCGGATCTTGGTCACGTTGCCCACCACGGTGGACAGCCCTTCCATCTTGGCGATGGCGGCGTTGACGTTCTTCTCCTGGGTCTGGTGGGTCAGGATGATGATATCGGTGCGGGTCTCGTTGTCGCCAGGTTCCTTCTGCATCATGGCGTCGATCGAGATGGCGCCATCGGCCAGGATGCGGGTCAGGTCGGCCAGCACGCCCGGCTGGTCCACCACGTGCAGGCGCAGATAGTAGCTGGTGGTGATCTCGGACATCGGCAGGATCTGGATGTCGGTCATGGCGTTCGGCTGGAACGCCAGGTGCGGCACGCGGTGCTCCGGGTCGGCCGTGGCCAGGCGGGTGATGTCGACCAGGTCGGCAATCACGGCCGAGGCGGTCGGTTCGGCGCCTGCGCCCTTGCCGTAGTACAGCGTGGCGCCCACCGCGTCGCCCTGCACCAGCACCGCGTTCATGGCGCCTTCCACGTTGGCGATCAGGCGCTTGGCCGGGATCAGCGTCGGGTGCACGCGCAGCTCGATGCCTTCCACGCCGTTGACCTTGGCGCGCTTGGCGATGCCCAGCAGCTTGATGCGGTAGCCCAACTGCTCGGCGTACTTGATGTCCACCGCCGCCAGCTTGGAAATGCCTTCCACGTGCGCCTTGTCGAACTGCACCGGGATGCCGAAGGCAATGGCCGACATGATGGTGGCCTTGTGCGCCGCGTCCACGCCTTCGATGTCGAAGGTGGGGTCGGCTTCGGCGTAGCCCAGTTCCTGCGCCTGTTTCAGCACGGTAGCGAAGTCCAGGCCCTTGTCGCGCATCTCGGACAGGATGAAGTTGGTGGTGCCGTTGATGATGCCGGCAAACCAGTCGATGCGGTTGGCGGTCAGGCCTTCGCGCAGCGCCTTGATGATGGGGATGCCCCCGGCCACGGCCGCTTCGAACGCCACCATCACGCCCTTTTCCTGGGCCGCGGCGAAGATTTCATTGCCATGCACGGCCAGCAGCGCCTTGTTGGCGGTGACCACGTGCTTGCCGTTGGCGATGGCTTGCAGCACCAGCGCCTTGGCTTCGTCGTAGCCGCCGATCAGCTCGACGACGATATCGATTTCCGGATCGTTGACGATGTCGAACGGGCTGGCGACCACTTTCACTTTGCCGCCAGTGCGCTGCTTGGCGCGTTCCAGGTTGCGGGCCGAGACGGCCACCACTTCAATGCCGCGCCCGGCGCGGCGGCGAATCTCTTCCTGGTTGCGTTCCAGTACGTTGAACGTGCCGGAGCCGACATTGCCGACACCTAACAGGCCTACTTTGATGGGTTTCATAATGGTGAGTTCCTTGCAGCACGGCCGGCGGCGCCGGCCCGGCGCTGTGATTATCAGATGGGGCTGCCGTGGCGCTTGCGATAGCCTTCCATGAAGCGCGCGATACGTCCGAACGCTTCCGTCATGTCGTCGGTGTTCGGCAGGAACACGACGCGGAAGTGGTCGGGCGCAATCCAGTTGAATCCGGTGCCCTGGACTATCAGTACTTTGGTTTCTGCCAGCAAGTCGTAGGCGAATTGCTGGTCGTCCGCGATCGGATAGATCTTCGGATCAAGACGCGGGAACATGTACAGCGCGGCTTTCGGCTTGACGCAAGTGACGCCCGGAATGTCGGTCAGCAGCTTGTAAGCCAGATCGCGTTGCTTTAACAGGCGCCCGCCGGGGCCCACCAGGTCTTGTATGCTCTGGTAGCCGCCGAGCGCAGTCTGGATGGCAAACTGGCCCGGCGCGTTTGCGCACAAACGCATCGAGGCCAGCATGTTCAGGCCCTCGATGTAATCTTTTGCATGGCGTTTCTCGCCGGAGACCACCATCCAGCCGGCACGGTAGCCGCAGGCGCGGTAGTTCTTCGACAGGCCGTTGAAGGTGACCATCAGCACGTCGTCCGCCAGCGAGGCGATCGAGGTATGCTGCGCTTCGTCGTACAGCACCTTGTCGTAGATCTCGTCGGCGTAGATGATGAGCTGGTGCTGGCGCGCCAGTTCGATGATCTGCAGCAGGATCTCGTCCGGATACAGCGCGCCGGTCGGATTGTTCGGGTTGATGACCACGATGGCCTTGGTGTTGCTGGTGATCTTGCGGCGCATGTCCTCGATGTCGGGGAACCAGTCCTGCTGCTCGTCGCACACATAGTGCACCGGGGTGCCGCCGGACAGGCTCACGGCGGCGGTCCACAGCGGATAGTCGGGCGCCGGCACCAGCACTTCGTCGCCGGTGTTGAGCAGCGCGTTCATCGACATCACGATCAGTTCGGACGCGCCATTGCCCAGGTAGATATCGTCGATGCCCACGCCGGCGATATTCTTGCCCTGCGTGTAATGCATGACCGCCTTGCGCGGCGCGAACATGCCCTTGGAATCGGTGTAGCCGGCCGCGCCATGCAGGTTGACCATCATGTCGTGGACGATTTCGTCCGGCGGATCGAAGCCGAACACCGCCAGGTTGCCGATGTTGAGCTTGGTGATCTTGTGGCCTTCCTCTTCCATCTGCCGCGCCTTCTCCGGCACGGGACCGCGGATTTCATAGCAAACTTCGGCCAGCTTGTTCGACTTGTTAATCGGTCGCAAAATCTAATCCTATCGAGATAACGGGGCCCGTGGCGGGCGATGCGCGCAAATGGTGCATTGCGAAAATACCCATTCTGCCGAAACCGCTTGATTAAATCAACCTTCGCGGGCCGCAGATCAAGGGAAAACGTTACAATAACGGTCTGAATCGCGTGCCTTTACGCCACTTTACGTACAGATACTTACGCATAAACTTTATTATGAAGCTCCACCCCAACAGCACCCAGGCCTACCAGACCGTCACCGGCTACTTCGCCGGCGGCGTGGAAATCAACGCCCAGCCTTACGACTACAGCCTGATCGTGCTGCCGGAAACGCCGCCGCGCGCCTGGCCGGTGGCCGGTTTCGAGCAGCTGACGGTCGAGCATTTCGAGCAGCTGCTGGCCGACACGCCCGACGTGGTCATCCTCGGCACCGGCGAGCGCCAGCGCTTCGTGCATCCGAAGCTGAGCGCCCCGCTGGTGAACAAGCACATCGGCGTGGAGTGCATGGACACCAACGCCGCCTGCCGCACCTACAACATCCTGATGGCCGAAGGCCGCAAGGTGACGCTGGCACTGATCATCGAAAAGCAATAACAAATATCAGCCGAACAAGCTTGAATAACAGTACATCATCCCCATCTATGCGCCGCTGGGTACGCTGCCAGCGCCAACAATGCCCACGCACCAGCGCCACCGTCCAGGAGAGCACCTGTGGCTGATAGCCCATCCGTAGCAACCGTCGCCGACTTTTCCGCCGCCATGACCAGCGGCCAGACCTTCCAGTTGTCGGGCCGCCCGGCCAAGCACACCGTGCTATTCTTTTATCCGAAGGACAACACCCCTGGTTGCACGACGGAAAACATGGCCTTCCGCGACCTGCACGAGCAGTTTCTGGCGGCCGGCGCCGAAATCTACGGCATCAGCCGCGACTCGCTGAAGTCGCACGAGAACTTCAAAGCCAAGCTGGGCCTGCCCTTCGAGCTGATTTCCGACCCCGACGAAGCCGTGTGCCAGGCCTTCGGCGTCATGAAGATGAAGCAGATGTACGGCAAGACCGTGCGCGGCGTCGAGCGCAGCACGTTTGTCATTGACGGTAGCGGCCGATTGGTGAAAGAATGGAGAGGCGTGAAGGTTCCTGGTCACGTCGATGAAGTACTGGAATTTGTCAAATCATAGAACGTAATACCTCTGACGCACCTACATTCGATTTTGAGTCTGCAAAGTTCTCCCACCAACTGTACCAGGTGGCTGCGGCCACCAACCGGTACATTCAACGGGCGTTACCCGCCCGCGGCAGTTCTTATATTTCTTTTCGTCAGCATCCACCCCATGCGCCGCTCCCTGCGGGACGTGTGCTATGGGCGGACCCTTCCAGCATTTTTTAGATCGAGATCCTGATGCCACTGCCAAAACTGCCTACCAAGCCGGCAACCCTGTTGCTCGCGAAAGATTACCCGAAGGCCAGCGGCGTTCGTCCCCAGCCTTTGCCTGTTGTTGAACTGGCGCCTGCCGCGCCGAAAAAAGCTGTCAAGGCAGCGCCGGCGGCCAAGTCCGCCAAAGCCGTTGCCCCGGTCGCTGCGCCAGCCGCACCGATTTCCGTTGTCGCCGCACCGGCCGCCAAGGCCAAGACCGCCGCCGCGAAACCGGCGCCAAAGAAAGCCGCACTGCTGCAGGCCGCGCCTGCTCCCGCAGCGCCCGCAGCACCGTCGCCGAAGGCCAAGTCGCCGCGCGGCAAGTCCGCGCCGGTGCTGGTCGAAGCGCCGCATCCCGCCAAGCACAAGCCGGTGGAAGTGACCATCAAGTCCTCCACCAGCCGCCATGCCGACCAGGAAGGCAGCACCAAGCTGTTCGTGCTCGACACCAACGTATTGATGCACGACCCGTCGTCGCTGTTCCGCTTCGAGGAGCACGACGTCTACCTGCCGATGATGACGCTGGAAGAGCTGGACAATCACAAGAAAGGCATGACCGAAGTGGCGCGCAACGCGCGCCAAGTTTCGCGCACGCTGGACGCGCTGGTCGGCAGCACCGACGACGACGCCATCGAGAGCGGCATCCCGCTGTCCAAGCTGGGCAACAAGGACGCCAAGGGCCGTTTGTTCTTCCAGACCAAGCTGCAGATCGCCGAACTGCCGTCCAGCCTGCCGCAAGGCAAGGCCGACAACCAGATCCTGGGCGTGGTGCGTTCGCTGGAAGACGAGCAGCCGGGCCGCGCCGTGGTGCTGGTGTCGAAAGACATCAACATGCGCATCAAGGCGCGCGCGCTGGGCCTGCCGGCCGAAGACTACTTCAACGACCACGTGCTGGAAGACACCGACCTGCTGTACTCGGGCATCGTCCAGCTGCCGGACGACTTCTGGAACAAGCACGGCAAGGACATGGAGTCCTGGCAGGAGAACAAGAACGGCCAGAGCGCCACGTTCTACCGCGTCACCGGCCCGGTCATCCCGACCCTGCTGGTGAACCAGTTCGTGTTCCTCGAGCCGGCCAACGGCGAAGCGCCGTTCTACGGCCAGGTCAAGCAGATCAATGGCAAGACCGCCGTGCTGCAAACCCTGCGCGACTACAGCCACAACAAGAACAGCGTGTGGGGCGTGACCGCGCGCAACCGCGAGCAGAACTTCGCGCTGAACCTGCTGATGAACCCGGAGTGCGACTTCGTCACGCTGCTGGGCCAGGCCGGTACCGGCAAGACCCTGCTGGCCCTGGCGGCCGGCCTGGCGCAGGTGCTGGAGACCAAGCTGTACAACGAGATCATCGTCACCCGCGTCACCGTGCCGGTGGGCGAGGACATCGGTTTCCTGCCGGGCACCGAGGAAGAGAAGATGTCGCCATGGATGGGCGCCTTCGACGACAACCTGGAAGTGCTGAACAAGTCCGACAGCGATGGCGGCGAATGGGGCCGCGCGGCGACGCAGGACCTGATCCGTTCGCGCATCAAGATCAAGTCGCTCAACTTCATGCGCGGCCGCACCTTCGTCAACAAGTTCCTGATCATCGACGAGGCGCAGAACTTGACGCCGAAGCAGGTCAAGACCTTGGTGACGCGCGCCGGTCCCGGCACCAAGATCCTTTGCCTGGGCAACATCGCGCAGATCGACACGCCTTACCTGACCGAAGGTTCGAGCGGCCTGACCTACGTGGTGGACCGCTTCAAAGGCTGGTCGCACAGCGGCCACGTGACCCTGGCGCGCGGCGAACGCTCGCGCCTGGCCGACCACGCCAGCGACGTGCTGTAACAACATCGGCTTCAATGCCAAGCCAGCCCCGCCCGCCTCACCGCGTGCGGGGCTTTTTTACTTCCGCTTGAACTTTCGCCAGAGCCTGCGTCCGCCCAGCCAGGCCATGAACGCCGCCAGCAACCAGGGCAGCAGATACGCCAGGCCCGTGACGAGGCTCGATACGCCCTGCGACAAGTTCTGCGTGAATTCGGATAACGCGCTGCCGATCAGCGACCAGAACGACCTGTGGTGGTGTGCGTCGATCCGGACCGTCAGCAGATCCAGGTTCACGCGCTCCAGCAGGTGCGCATTCTGGCCCGTGGCCTGCTCCAGCTCGGACTGCACCGAGGCCAGTTCTTTGGACAGCTTCATCAGGGTATCGATGCTGTTGCCCGCCTTGTCCTCCAGGCCCTTCAGCTTGCGCTCGTAGTCCCGCAGCATGTCGAGCCGCTTGTTGCTGTCGATGATGGACTTGGCCAGGTCGTCGACATGGGTCTGCCGGCTCTGCACGCTGCCGCCGGCCGACGCCAGCGCCACCAGCCGGGCCACGCCGGCCGGCTTGGCGCGCAGCTTCACATGCGCGCTCGGATCGCGCCCCTGGCTGCTGCCGGACTCCAGCAAGGTGCAGTTGTTCTCGCGGTCCGCCTGGCAGGCGGCGACCAGCTTGTCCGCCAGCGGCCGTACCTGGGCCTCGTCGGTATCGATGGACACCGTGTGCTCGTAAGCGAGGAACTGCCCCCTGCCGCCCTCCTTCAGGGCGGCACCGCCCTGCGCGCCGGTCTCCACCGGGCCGCCGCACGCAGTCAGCGCCAGCAGGCCCATCCATAACCATCGTTTCATGCTGCTCCCGTTCAATGAATTGTGCTGTCAAAATAACACAGCTTTAGCGCTTGACCTTCCTACGATGGGAAGGAGTACAGTGATCACATCACAACAAGGAGGTCGATATGTATCAGCTGCAAGTGGAAGAAATGAGCTGCGGTCATTGCGTGGCGAGCGTGACCAAAGCGGTGAAGGCGGTCGACGCGCAGGCGAGCGTTGAGGTGGACCTGGCGTCCAGGCAGGTGAAGGTGCAGTCTGGCGCGGCGCTGGACGCGGTGAAGGCGGCCATCGCCGGCGCGGGCTTCCCGGTCAGCGCGGCGCAGTAATGCCTACTCGAGTTCAGGGTAACGGCGGAAGATGCCGTCCTCGTTGAAGGGTATGCGGCGTTTCGATGCCAGGTAGGCGGCAATATTGGGACGCTGGGCCACCATGGCGTGCAGGGCCAACAAGCCCGGCCAGCCGGGCTTCAGCCTCGCCATCGCCTTCGGGAAGGCATAGCGCAGGCCCTCGACCAGCTGGAACAGGGACAGGTCCACGTAGCTCAGGCGCTTGCCCACCATGTAGCGGCCGCCATTGTTCTGCAGGATTTGTTCGAAGTAGCCGAGGAACTTGGGAATGCGTTCGGCCGTAAAATCGGCCGCGCGCTTTTTCGCTTCCTTCTTCTGGTCTTCGTAATACAGATTGGTGGACACGGGGTGGTGCGTGTCGTGCGCTTCGTTGACGATGTCGGCGATGGTGAGCTGCAGCTGGTGCGCCCACAGCAACCCGCTTCGGCGCGTGGCGCCAGGCCGTGGCGGCGGCCCAGGTAAAGCAGGATATTGGCGGTCTGTCCGATGAGCAGTTCGCCCGCGCGCAGCACCGGCGGCGCAAATGCGGCGCGCTCTTCTTCGGCGGGATCGATGGATGCCTCGGTGGGCTTCATGCCGCCTTTGCCGCGCGCCACGTCCTTGTAGGCGGCGCCCGCCTCCTCCAGCGCCAGCCGCACAAATTCGCCACGGCCCTGGATGGTGGGCCAGTAATACAGTTCATAAACCATCGCCGCCTCCCCGCGCATTGCTGAAACGGCCATGATGCCCGAAACCGCGCCGGCCCGGCGCGGCCGAGCGGCGGCGGGTCGGCCCGGCTATAATCCCCGCATGTCTCCCGTCCCTCCCCTCGAACTCCACACCGTCCTCCTGATCGCAGCCGCCGGCCTGTTTGCCGGGGTGCAGAACGCCCTGGCAGGCGGCGGCTCCTTCATTACCTTCCCGGCCCTGCTGCTGGCCGGCCTGAACCCGGTGGCGGCCAACATGACCTCCACCCTCGCCATGTTCCCCAGCCAGACCACTTCCGCCATCGCCGGCCGCAAGCTGGTGGGCGGTGTGGGCGGGCTGACGTTCAAGCAGCTGTTCGCTATCAGCATAGTCGGCGGCGTGCTTGGCGCCATCCTGCTGATGGTAACGCCGCCGCTGTTCTTCTCCAAGCTGGTGCCGTGGCTGGTGCTGTTCGCCACCTCGGTGTTCGCCTGGGGCAGTTTCCGCAGCCAGCCGCTGCACGCCGTGAGCGGCATGCCCACCGGCGCGCTGGTGGCGGTGCAGAGCTGCATCGCCGTCTACGGTGGCTATTTCGGCGGCGGTATCGGCTTCCTGATGCTGGCCGCGCTCACCATTGCCGGCCAACAGATCCGCATGGCCACCGCCACCAAGAACATGCTGGCGATGGCCATGAATGCGTCCGCCGCGGCGATCTTCGCCTTCTCGGGCATGATCAGTTGGCCCGCCGCGCTGGCGCTGTGCGCGGGCGGCATTGTGGGCGGCCTGTGCGGTTCGTGGCTGATCCACCGCATGCCGGAAAAGCTGATGCGCGGCTTCGTGGTGGCGGTCGGCGCGGCGCTGACCGTGTGGATGTTTATTCGCTGAGCGTTTGCAGGATGGGGCAGTCGGGACGCTGGTCGCCGTGGCAGCACGATGCCAGCGTGGCCAGCGTGTCGCGCATTTCCGTCAGCTCGCGGATGCGCTGATTCAGTTCGTCCACGTGCGAGAGCGCGATCTTTTTCACGTCGGCGCTGGCGCGTCCGCTGTCCTGCCACAACGACAGCAACTCGCGGATCTGCTCCAGCGAGAAGCCCAGCTTGCGGGCGCGCTTGATAAAGCGCAGCGCATGCAAGTCCTTGTCGCCATAGATGCGGTATCCCGCCTCGCTGCGCCGACTTTCGCTGACCAGCCCTATGCTTTCATAGTAGCGGATCATCTTGGCGGTCACGCCCGATGCCTGCGCTGCCTGGCCGATATTCATGGCTTGCTCCGGGTTTAGCGGACTTCGCAGTCGACGGCGTTGGACTTGGGCTGCGAGCTGGTACCACTGACCGGCGGCGGAGCCGAGAATGCCGGGGGCGGCAAGAAGATGAGGCCCGGATTCTTCGGCACGATGACCGGCGCCATTATCGGGTTGGCCGTGTAGCCGAACTGGCCAGCCGAAAATTGCTGCGCTCCGCCCTTGTTGCTGACATTGATCAGGCCATCGATCACCTGCACGTACAGGCCGGGCGGCAAGACCGGCGCGCCGACCGGCGGCCGTGTCATCGACGGCGACGCCTGCGCCAGTTGCAGCGGCGCGATCGGCATCACGCTCTCGCCCAGCGCGGCGGTGCTGGCGTTGAGCCAGGCTTGCAGCGACGCCATGGCGCGTTGCTCTTCCTCCGGCACGAAGTCGGCGATGAAGGTGGTGCCGCGGATGCCGATGGTGGCGCTAGGCGTCTTCAGTTCAAATTTTTCCTTGTTGCGCTTGCCCAGCAGGCCGGTGACGGAACGCAGGCCGCCTTTCACCAGGCTGAAATTGGCGCTGTCCTGGTCCGGCTTGGCGTTGTCGAAGGCGTAGCTGTCTATCTTCATGGTCGTCGACGGCTTGAGGGTGATCTCGCTGTTGTCGATGAAGCGCACCAGCGCGTAGGTGTTCTTTTCCGTGACCAGCGTGTCGCCGCTCTCGACCTCGGACTTGAGCGACAGGATCTTGACCGCGCCGCTGGCCTTGCGCGCCATCAGCGGGCCGCTCAGCTGCACGACGGTGCCCGCAACTTGCGCCGCCAGGGCCAGGGTGCAACTGCACCACAGGACCAGCAGCAACAAGGCTTTAGTTGCAGTACATTTTTTTAGCTGGCTCATTTTTGATTCCCGATTGGTCGTTTGAGGCGAGTTCTTTGGTGTCCGATTTGCTGTCGGTCTGGTCGTCCGGCGTGGAGGATGTGCCGGCCGGACCGCCGGTTTCCGGGCGCGGCCTGCTGGCGCTGACGGTCTTGATGACTTCATTGGCCGCGATCTGGACTGGCTTCACCGGCTCGCTGGCGGTCGGCGGCGACAGGACCTGGCACAGCGCCGAATTCGGCGCTATGGTGCAGATGTCCGCGCTTGGCGGCGGCGTTACCACGGGCGGCGTGACCGGCGGCTCGACCGGCGGCGTCACGGGCGGCTCCACCGGTGGAGTTACCACCGGCGGCGTCACGGGCGGCGTAACCGGTGGCGTCACCGGCGGTTCCACCGGCGGCGTCACCGGCGGCGTCACCGGCGGAGTAACCGGTGGCGTCACCGGCGGCTCCACTGGCGGCGTCACCGGCGGCGTTACAGGAGGCGTTACCGGTGGCGTAACTGGCGGAGTCACAGGCGGCGTTACCGGTGGCGTGACCGGTGGGGTGACTGGCGGGGTAACGGGTGGCGTTACTGGCGGTGTGACCGGAGGTTCGACCGGCGGCGTGACCGGCGGAGTAACTGGTGGCGTTACTGGCGGCGTGACCGGAGGTTCAACCGGCGGCGTGACCGGCGGATTAACTGGTGGCGTGACCGGCGGCGTCACGGGCGTATTCTGGTTCGCTTGTGTGACCAGTTTGCCCGGCGCGGTCTGCACGGTGGCGCTGTTCAGCCCGACAATGGCGGCGCCGGCGGTGAGCGTAACGCTGCCGCTGCCGGAGCTGACCAAGGCGCTGCTGCCGAAGCTCAGCACGTCCGTGGCGGCGCCGCTCGAACCGGCCACCAGCGAAATATCGCCCGAGGCCGTGCGCACGGCGCCGTTAATGGTCAGCGGGCTATGCGCGGCCAAGGTCACCTTGCCAGTATCCGTGCTCACAGTGCCGCCTGCGTCCAGCAGGGTGGCACCCGTATTGTGCAGCGTGATGGAACCGCCATTGCCGCTTGCCAGCGTGAGATTCTTGATGGTCAGCTGGGCCGCCTGGGCCGATACCGGATTGGCAGCGTAGTTGACGTTGTTGATATCGATGGAATGGCTGCCGCTGGCGGCCGTGCTGCGCGCCGACAGTTGCGACACCACCGTCGACAGTGGGTTGTCCGCCGCGCCGATACTGCCGCTGGCCGTCATGTCCAGCGCGTTGGCGGTGAGCTTGCCGCCGCCATTGCTGATGGCGCCCGCTTTCAGCACCAGCGTGTCCGCAACCGAAAGAACATCGCTCGCCACCGACAAATCCTGCGCCGTATTCAGTTGCAAGACGCCGGCCTGGATGGCAGCCAACTCGGCAGCCGACAGCGCCAACGCGCCACCGCCGCTGTCATTGCTCCCGCCGCCGCCCAATTGGATGCCAACGGTATCGCTGTAGGCGGACAGGCTGGCCAGGCCGCTGGCGCTGATGGCGCCCGCCGTGACGCCCAGTTCCATATGGTCCGAACGCAGCAAGACGTTGTGCGCCGCCAGCTTGCCGCCGGCGCCGAACCCGATGCCCGCCGCGCCGCCGTAGGTGCCCAGCGACAGCGTACCGTTGGCGCTGCTGGCTTGCACCGTGCTATTGACACCGATGTCGCCCGCGCTTTCGATGAAGAGGTTGCGCACCGTCGCCAGTTCCAGCGCGTCGGCTACCACCACGCCGCCACCGGCGCCGCTGCTGCCGATGTTCACATTCAGGGCCGAGATGCGCGCCAGGTCCGCCGGGGCCAGCGTCAGTTTGCCCTCGTGCATGCTGTTCGACACCAGGATGGCGCGGTCCGCCGTGTACGGCACGAAGGACACCGTGGTGCCCTCGCCCGCGCCGCCGCCGTCCACTTTGCCCTGCAGGCTGACATTGTCCGCCATGAAGAAGAACAGCGGCGAGTAAGCCGCATCGGAGTCGCCAGTCAAGCTGCCGCCCTGGCCCACCGCGATGCCGCCGCCGGACTTGTTCACGCGCAGGTCGGCGTCGCCCAGGCCGACACGCACGGCCGCGTTCAAGGCCACGCTGGCGCCGCTCAGCACCAGGTTGCCGCCGTTGGTCGACAGCGCACCGTTCACGTTCACCGCGCCGTAACCGCTGGCGGTATCGCCCAGGTTGGCCTGCAGAATCACCGGACCGCCATTGGTGGTCAGCGCGGCGTTCACGTTGATATCGCCGCCCGCCTGCGCCGACAAGCCTACGCCTTGGGACAAGATGTTGACCGCGTCCACGAAGGTAATGTCGCGGCGTGCCTGCAGCGCCACGTGGGTGGTGGCACTATTGAGGGTCTCCGGGGCGATCGAGGTGATGCCGCCGGCCAGGCCCGCACCGAAATTGGCCACGTCGTCGCGCGTGGCGGTGCCGCCGGTGGCGACGGTGATGAATTCAGGGTCCAGCAGCCACAGGCCGGCTTTTCCGTCCTTCGCCTGCGCCCGCGTATCGACGCGCACGCCGTCCACGTCCAGCAAGTGGCCGGAGGTTTCCACCAGCCCGCCGTTGCCCCCCGCCAGGCCGCCGCGCGCCGACAGCCTGCCATGCGCGCGCGCCGCCTGATCGCCCCAGACGATGACCTTGCCGCCGTCGCCGGACGCGCTGGCGTCGGCCGCGACACTGGCGTTCTGGCTGACGAAGCTGAACTGCGCGTTCGGCACCGCCGCGTTGTTACCTTGGTAGCCGCCGCCGATCAACACCGTGCCGCCGCCGGCCGCGCCGCTGGCGTCCACCGCCGCGTCGCCGGTCAGGCCCACGCGCTCGCCCAGCAGCTGGATCTCGCCGCCCCGGCCCGCGCTGTTGACGCGAAGAAATAGCGAAGCAGCAGCGGAGAAACAGTCGCCGCCGATCAACACCGTGCCGCCGCCGGCCGCGCCGCTGGCGTCCACCGCCGCGTCGCCGGTCAGGCCCACGCGCTCGCCCAGCAGCTGGATCTCGCCGCCCCGGCCCGCGCTGTTGACGGCGCTGGTGTGGCTGCCCGCTTCCAGCAGCGTGGTGCCGCTGGCGCCGCTGGCTTTCAGCACGATCTTGCCGTTCGCSCCCAGCGCCGCGCTGTCGGCGTTGATGCGCCCGCGCTGGTTCACCAGCGCGCCGTAGATGCCGACCTTGCCGCCCGCCGCCAGCACCTGGCCCAGGTTCAGCGCCTGGTCCGCCGRCGCCGACAGCACCACGTGCACGTCCGGGTTGGCCGAATCGACCAGCTGCACGCTCTTGCCGGCCGCCAGYATGACCTCGCCCTGCGGCGMAGTGATCACGCCGCTGTTTTCCACGCTGGCGCCGATCAGGTAGACCTGGCCGCCGCCCGGGGTGCTGATGCTGCCCTGGTTGACAACCTTGCCCGCGCCCTCGCCGCTGAAGCKGTTCCTGCCGGMCAGGAAGTCGCTATTGCTGATGGCCAGGCTGGAGGCCACCAGGCCGTTCACGTCCACCCGCGCATCCTTGCCGAACAACACGCCGTTCGGGTTGATCAGGTAGACCTTGCCGTTCGACTGCAGCGCGCCGAGGATCTTGCTGGGGTCCTGGCCGACAATACGGTTCAGCACCTTGCTGTCGCCGCYCTGCTGGATGAAGCGGGTGATCTCGCCGGCGTTGATAGAAAAGCTCC